>CAVRAV010000001.1:0-2663370 GCA_963719165.1 uncultured Actinomycetes bacterium
GAGCTCCCCGGGTTGACTCTGCCCAGCCCTACTCGCCGAACCTTAGCGGGCGCCGGTGGCGATTAGTGCTAGGTAGAGTCGTTCCCATCGCGACACGATGCGTTCGATGTCGAACTGGTCGACTGCGTGCTTTCTTGCCCGCTCCCCCATTGCCCTACGCGTTTCGTCGGAAAGGGCCATCATGTCGCGCATGGCCCGGCTAAGCGCTTGAGAGTTGGGACGAACGACTAGACCGTCTATACCGTTGCGAACGATTTCTCGACACCCTCCCACATCCGTCGTGATGAGGGGCAACCTTGAAGCGGAGGCCTCCAATAGCACAAGAGGCTGGGCCTCGCCCACTTTCGACGGGAGTACGAAGGCATCGGCTGCTTCCATTAGCCTCGCTACATCCTTCCGAGCCCCAACCAGAGTTATCGTGCGCTGAAGACCCAAAGCTTTGACGAGCGATTCGATCTCATCCCGCTGAGGCCCGTCCCCGGCAACAATTAGGCGCATCATGCCTGGCATGTGGGAACATGCACGTACTAGTTGATCAAATGCTTTCATCGGTCTGAACATCCCGACGGCCAACCAGGCGAAGCTCTCGTCGGCGATGCCGAGCTGCCTGCGAACCTCGACACGGGACGCCTTGGATCTCGTTGAACTGGTGGAGATCGACGCCGTTCGGAATCCATGTTGCTCGGTGGTCGGAGACAATTCTCTTGAGCTTGTAGCGCTCCAGCCCTATGCGGGATACGTGTGTGGTTACCTCGGAGAGTCCGTCCGTTAGCCTAAGCAGAAGCTCCTTTCCCCATCCCTCATTTCCAATCGCATGCGAAGTGCAAACGAGAATTGGCGTCTGCGAAACCAATCTCGTCACGCGCGAAAGAAGGTTGGCGTGAATCATGTGACTGTGAACGAGCTGAGGTCTCCAGCTGTTGATTAGGTCTCGCAGCTTGAGAACCGCCCGCGGATCCCACGAGCTTCGGCGTTGCGCGAGGTGCGCTATTCGAACGCCAGCTTGCTCGAAGGGTTGGATCGAGATGCTCGGCTCCATCATGCTGACCACGCCTGTGCGCCATCCCCTCTCGGATAGATGCAGGGCTAAGTCTCGTACTTGATACTCTGCACCGCCAATCGCCATGTCAGTAATCACAAGGAGGACGTCGATATCAGACGTCCTTGCCCGGGACGAACGACAACGGTGCACATGGGCAAGCGTACACGCTGGACTGGCGGCGCTCTCTCTCCGAGGGAGGTGAGGGTGCTACGGTCCTGATGTGAGCTCAGATCCGCTAAGGACGACGCTAGGGGTGGCGGCCATGGCCGCTCTTTCTGTTCTGGCCATCCTGGCGGCCAGCCGCAGGTCGCGAAGCTCAGTCAGGGCCTTGGCCCTGACCTCGTTTGTTGGCCATGCCGCCCTCGGCTCCGCAATCTGGTATGGGTTTCCATCTCTTGTCGCTAGCGACGCGTTCGCGTATCACGCGCAAGCATTGGGATCAGCGCCACACGCCCCCGGGAAGGAGGGATTTCCTTTCGTTCTGAGCTGAATCTACAGGGCGGTCGGGCCAAGCCCCGTTGCCGGCGTTTTCTTCAACGCTTGTCTGATGGGCCTGCTGGTCATCGTGGTCTCGGGAATCGCCGGGAGAATGGGTGGAGGCAGGTCAGCGAAGTCTGCTGCGGCACTTGCTGTGTTGCTGCCTCCATTCATTTGGTGGGGCTCTCAGCTGCTCCGAGAGGCATCCGTCTGGTTATTGATTGCGCTAGCAGTCGACGTGGCGCTGCGACTGGCTACCGAAGGGATCTCATGGGGGCGAGGCTGCTGCTTGCTCTTCGTACTCTCGGCGATGTTTACGATTCGCGCGCCCGTTGCCGCGGTCCTCTCGATCTCACTCGCGGCAGCCCTGATGGTGGCACGGGTTCCCAGGGTGGGTGATCATTTCGCCGTGCAACCATGATTGCAGCAGCAATCGTCATCAGCGCTCTCATGCTTCCGCGAATCTCGACCCTTCAGGTTTTCAGGGAGACCGGGCCAGCAAGCATCGTTTCATCCCGAAACTCTCTCGCCACCGCGAACACGGGTTTCGGCGAGCAATCGCCCCCCACGACTAGGGGACTGATCAGCCAGCTTCCTTCGGCGCTTCCGCTCGTAACCCTTGGCCCATTTCCCTCGCAGCTGCCCTCCTCGGGCATGGTCGCTCTAGCGGACACCGCATCTTGGTGGCTAGTACTTCTTGCGGCGATTCCGGGATTGTTGTCTGCATACCGCCGAATGAGTCGGACTAGCTGGATTCCGTTGTTCCCAGCGATTGCCCTCATTGGCGTGCTGGCGCTTACGCTTTCAAACTTCGGCATTCTGATTAGGATGCGGGCGATGGTTTGCGTGCTTCTCATACCCTACGCAGCGATCGGTCTATCGCAAGTGGTCAAGAAGAAGGGCTCATCTTCACTCGCGCTTGCCACCGCGGGGTCGGGGAATGAATAGCGGGAGTAGGCGTTCTTTCTATCGATGGAAGCGTCGATTGGACTTCATCGGCGCGCTGCTTGGATTGATCGTCGTGGTGGTGCCAGCCGGACTTGTTTGCGTATCAATCCTCGCGAGAATGGGTTTCCCCTTAGTCCATAGGCAACGGCGCCTGGGAAGAATGGGCCATGATTTCACCTTATTCAAGCTTCGAACAATGAGTGACACCCGCGATGCCTCAGGTAAATTGTTGCCCGATGCCGAACGATTGACGCGTCTGGGCCGATTCCTTCGGAACACTAGCCTCGACGAGCTGCCTGAGCTGATCAACGTGCTGCAAGGAGACATGAGTCTCGTGGGGCCACGGCCGTTGCTTCCTGAGTACCTGGACCGCTACACGCCCGAGCAGGCTCGCCGTCACGAAGTTCGGCCCGGTATCACAGGCTGGGCCCAGGTCAACGGTCGTAACGCCATCTCATGGGAGGAGAAACTGGAGCTGGACGTCTGGTATGTGGACAACTGGAGCTCCTCCTCGACCTGAAGATCCTTTGGATGACAGTTGGGCTGGTACTGAAGCGGGAAGGGATTAGCGCCGAGGGGCATGCGACGATGCCGGAGTTTAAGGGTACGACCGGGACGGGTGGCGGAGATTGAAGGATCTCGTCATCTTCGGCATCGGTGGATTCGCACGGGAGGTCCACCAGCTGATCGAGGACGTCAACGCGGATCGGTCAAGTGGAACGTTCTTGGCTTCCTCGATGACGACCCTGCGTCATTACGGCGAACCGGTACATGACTTCCGGTGCTCGGGACCCGCGAATGGCTGTCCGGCCGCAGCCTCGCGGTGGCGGTCGGCGGTGGGCGCACCCCACGCTCGGTGGCGACTCGTGCGGGACCTTCGAGCGGCGAATCCTCGCGTTGAGTTTCCGAGTCTCGTGCACCCGATGGCGTGGGTCGGAAACCGGATCGAGCTGGGCGAGGGAACCATCATCTGTGCCGGGGACCGGCTCGCAACAGAACTCAGTGTGGGGGACCATGTCCAGCTCAATCTGGATTGCACGGTGAGTCACGATTCCTTCCTGCGGGATTTCGTTACCGTCGCGCCCGGCGTGAACATCTCCGGAGCCGTCACGGTAGGCGAGGGCTGCGATCTGGGCACGGGGGCGGCGATCATCCAGGGGGTCTCGATCGGACACTGGAGCGTCGTAGGCGCGGGCGCAGTTGTGGTTCGGGACCTTCCGGCGAACGTGACCGCCGTCGGCGCTCCGGCCAAGCCGATCAAGGAGCGGCCGGAGGGGTGGCATCTCGGGTGACCGACTCTGTGCCGATGTCGGCGGCTGAGTTGACGGAGGGGGACGAAGCCGCCGTCATCGAGGTGCTGCGATCCGGGGTCCTCGGGCTGGGTCCCGCCGCCGAGCGGTTCGAGCAGTTGTCCGCTCAGCGGGCCGGCGTCGCCCACGCCGTCGCCGTGTCGTCGGGCACCGCCGCGCTGCATCTCATCGTTCGGTCCCTCGGGCTCGGGCCGGGAGACGAGGTGATCGTTCCCTCCTTCACGTTCGCCGCCAGCGCGAACGCCTTCATCCTGGAGGGAGCCACCCCGATCTTCGTGGACATCGAGCCGGACGGGTTCAACCTCGATCCGGCGGCCCTGGGCGCAGCGATCACCCCCTCGACACGCGGCCGTGATGGTGGTCGACGTCTTCGGGCAGCCCGCGGACTGGGACGCCATCACCTCGGCGGCCGGCGACCTGCCGCTGATCGACGACTCGTGCGAGGCCATCGGGGCCACGTATCGCGGCCGGCCCGTGGGAGGCTTCGGCCGCGCCGGCGCCTTCGCGTTCTACCCCAACAAGCAGATGACGACCGGCGAGGGCGGCATGATCGTCACCGACGACGAGGAGCTCGCGCGCGTCTGCCGGAGCCTCCGCAACCAGGGGCGCGCCGAGATGGGCCAGTGGCTGCAGCACGAGCGGCTCGGCTTCAACTACCGGATGGACGAGCTCTCGGCCGCGCTCGGGGTGTCGCAGATCGCGCGGCTGGACACCTTCCTGGCCAAGCGCGCGAACGTGGCGGCGATGTACACCGAGCGGCTCGCCGGGCTCGAGTGGGTGCGCCCGCCCGTCGTGCGCGACGACGTCGACGATGAGCTGGTTCGTGTACGTGGTCCTGCTCGCGCGCGACGTCGACCGCGACGCCGTGATGGACCGCCTGGCGGCCGAGGGGGTGCCCAGCCGCGCGTACTTCAGCCCGCTCCACCTCCAGCCCTACATCGTGGAGCGCTTCGGGACCCGCGAGGGCATGCTGCCGGTGACCGAGGACGTGGCCCGCCGGACGCTCGCGCTGCCCTTCCACAACAACCTCACCGAGGGTCAGGTGGAACGCGTAGTGGGCGCGCTGGACGCGGGCCGTCGGTGCGGCTCAGGCCGCGGGCAACCGGTAGACGATCCGGGCGGCCGTGCTCGACCCCGACCGGGTCTGCAGGAACTGGATGGCCATCGGCCGGCCGAACTCCTCCTCGACCAGGTCGAGGATCCCCGGCTTCCCGTCCACCGTGCTCTCGACGACCTCGGCGCCCTCAGGCAGGTAGACCTGGAGCTGCGCCTGGAACGCGCCCATCTTCGACTCCGACTCGGCCGTCCCGAGCAGGATCGAGGGCGGCCCCGTCGGCGCCGCGTTGTGGAGCGTCACCGTCGCGGTGACTTCCGTGGTTCCGTCGGGCATCGCCTCCTGCGTTGCGCTCACATCAGTGGTGGCGAAGTAGCCAGCCCGGTTGTCCGAGAACCCCTGCAGCACCACGAGGGGTGGCTGCTCGGCCGAGAAGCTCACCGCGCCGGTGGCGCCAAGCTCGGCGAGGGCCTCCTGCTGCGCCGGGATCGGTCGCGAACACCTGGAGGTGCCGCTCGGCCACGCCCCGGCTGAGGGCGGCGGCCATGGCCTGGGGCGGCCACGGCCTGGACAGGACCGCGCCCCACAGCGCCGTTCCCGTGGCGGTCTGCCACCCATCCGACTGGGTCTGCGAAGTGGTGAGGAACGTGTCGCGGTTCATGACCTCGACGACGTTGTCGGCCGTGATCGAGGCCGGCCACCCCGGCGCCCTGACGGGGGAGTCCACCGGGCCGAGGGCCTCGAGCAGGTAGGACATCAAGACGGCATCACCGGAGATCACCCCGTCCACGTGCGGGCGGCCCGCCGCGTTCCAGATGCCCAGCATGAGGCGGGCGTCGGTGGGGAAGTCGGGCGAGTAGGTGGTGGCGATGAAGTCGGTGGTGGCGCCGAAGTCGCCGTAGAGGCGCACCACGTCCGGCGGCGCGGGGACGGGGGCCACCGTGGGGATCGTGGACGTCGGCTTCAGCTCCTCCAGACGGATCCGGTGGCCGTCGGTGTGGACGAGCCCGTAGGAGCCCGGATACCCGCCGGCCCCGCGCGGGTCCGAGAGGTTCTGCATCACGATGAGGTAGCTGCGCGGGCCGTCCGCCCCCAGGAACCCGGGGAGCAGCTCGGCGGCGCCCGCGGCCTTCTCCGCCAGGGACGCGCGTTGGGCGACCTGGGTCTGCGCCTGCTCGACGGCCGAGGCGACCGGGCCGAGGAGCGCGCCCGTGTCCACGGCTCCGAGGCTCGCCGACGCGGAGGCGAGCAGGTCCGCGGCCGCACGGAGTCCGGGGGCGCCCTCCTCGATCCGGGCGGCGTCGATCCTGCCCCCGGCGCCGAAGCCCGGCAGGTGCGTGCCGTCCCATCCCACCGTGCGGGCGGCCGCCGTGAGCTCCAGCCCCGCGTCCGCGGCCTGCGCGCCCGCCCGCGCGAGGGTCTCCACGGCGTGCGCGTCGTCGCCCACCACGGGCAGCGCTTCGGCGATCTGGGGCGCCGGGTGACCGAGGTAGCCGGTGGCGCCGTGGGCCATCTCCGAGGCCTGGGCGAACGCGGCCTGTGCGCCGGGGAGGTCCCCGGCCACCAGGAGGTCGCCGCCGCGGGTCAGTTGGTCCCGCGCGCCGCGCAGGTCCCGGGTCGCCGACGTGGCCGACCACAGGGCGTCGGCGACCAGCAGGATCAGCAGCACCCCCAGGATCCTGAAGGTCCAACGCAGGACGCCGGCACGTCGCTTCGCGTGGGTGCGCCTGCGGGGTCTCGACACCCGCGAACCTTATCCGAGGGCATCGAGCCGGAGTGAGGTTTGCATCCGGAGCATCTCGCCGATAGTGTTGGCGGACCGCATCCGCCGAAGCACCCTCGAGGAGGGCGTCGTGAGCCGCATCGCGAAGCAGGCCCTGGCTGTGTCCCTGGTATTGAGCTTGTTCCTGGGTGGAACTGCGATGGCGGCCAAGGTGTACAAGACCTCGTTCGCGTTCGGCGCGAACCGCACCTCCATCCACAAGGGCCAGAAGGTCGTGTTCAGCGGGACGCTGAAGAGCAAGTTCAAGAAGTGCAAGAAGCACCGGCCGGTCACGCTCTACCGCAACGGCCACCCGATCGACACGCGCACCACGAGCGCGACGGGCCAGTTCAGCTTCAAGCGCCACATCTCCAAGACCCGGACCTGGCAGGTGCGGTTCGCCGGCAGGTCGGGCGGCACGCATCCCAACCAATTCGTCTGCAAGGCGAGCAAGTCCAAGAAGATCAAGGTCCACGTCAAGCATTGAGCCGAGGGACTCCTCCCGCCCATTAAGCTCCCGCGCGTGGCCATCAGCGACATCTCAGGCGTGCGCCAGGTGGATCTCGTCGCCCACGCCGATGACCGCGGGACGCTGACCGAGCTCTACCGTCAGGAATGGCTGCCCGACGGGGCTCGACCCATCGTCCAGTCGAACCTCAGCCGCAGCCGGGCCGGCATCCTCCGGGGCCTCCACTTCCACCGGCGGCAGTCCGACTACTGGTGCTTCCTCGAGGGCAGCGCGTTCGTGGCGCTCGTGGACCTGCGCGAGGGCTCCGCCACGTTCCGCGAGGTGCGGACCGCCGCATCTGGATGCGGACGAGCGGCCCCTGGGCATCCACATCCCTCCCGGCGTGGCGCACGGATTCTGCGCGATGACCGACGTCTCACTCCTGTATCAGGTGGACGCGTACTTCACCGGCGAGGACGAGCACGGCGTGGCCTGGGACGACCCCGAGCTCGCGATCCCGTGGCCGATCGTGCAGCCCATCCTGTCCGAGCGCGACCGGACGAACCCCTCGCTCGCCGACGCCCTGCGCGACCTGCCTCAGCGGTAGCGCACGATGAGGGTCACCGGTCCCTGGGGGGTGCCGGAGAACGTGGCGAGCGTGCCCGTCACCTGCATGCCGGCGGTCGTGCCCGTGATCGTGGCGCCGTCGGGGACCTTGATCTTCACGCGGAGGTTCTCCGGGACGGCCGAGGCCTGGGGCACCACGTGGATCCGGTATTCGGACTGGTCGCCGAACTGGGTGACGGCGCCGGGCACCTGTGCCGTCACGATCAGGGACATGGAGCCGCCGGGCCCGGCCGTCATGGGAGCCGTGGCCACGGGCAGGCCCAGGACCGGATCCTTGCTCACGGTGCTCGTGGCCGGGATGCTCGTCTCGGCTGTGATGCGGTGCGCGCCCTCGGGCAGGTACACGCTCACGTCGGCCGTGTAGCCGCCCACCGGCTCGTTGCCGAAGGAGCGGCCCAGCAGGACCGAGGGAGGTTCGATCGGGGCCTGGTTGTCGAGGTCCGCCACGGTGCGCATGTGTGCGACGCCCTGCGCGTCGAGCGTGACCGCGACCGCGGTGGGGCGGCTCACGAGCGTCCCCGTGCGCGCGACCCCGGTGGTGTTCCACACCACCGCGAGGGGGTTGTCCGAGGTCACGACGCGGCCGCTCACCCCGAGGCGGCTGAGCCGCGCCTGGACCTTGGGGTCCGTGCTGTAGATCGCGAAGTGCCGCCCGGCCGCGAGCTGGGCGGCGCCGGTGCCGAAGGCCTCGGTCGAGGGGCGTCGCTTGAGCGCCTTCGCCAGGATGTCGCCGGCCAGCGCGGCCTGGAGTCCGTCGGCGGCTGACGCGTCCCTGCCCGCGAGCGCCAGGCCGTCGATGATCGACACGGCGTCGTCCTGCGAGAGGGCGGCCGGCCACGCGGGGGTCTTGACGTCGCCCACCATCCACAGCAGGTGCTGCAGGCCCACGGTGTCGACGAGGATGACGCCGTTCAGCGGCTCGAGGCTCGCGTCGCCCGCGGCCGCGAGCATGGCCTCGGCGGCGGTGGGCACGTCGGGCGAGGACGCGGCGTCCGCGACGGCCGGGTCCGCCACGGTGAGCGGTTCGAGCGACAGCCTCCCCGCCTGCGCGGTGAGGACCCCCGTGGCCACCACGCGCCCGCCCGGGCCGAAGGGCTGCGCGAGGCTCTGCACGGCCACGAGGTACCGCCGCTCCCCCTTGCCGCCCAGGAGGCCCGGGGCCACGCGGAACAGGTCGCGGGCATCCGCGGCGAGCGCGGCCTGCCGGGTGAGCGTCGTCACGGCGTCGTCGTAGCCGGCGGCCACGGGTCCGAACAGCCGGCCGCCCCCGGCGAGCTCGAGGTCGTGCAGCGCGGCCTGCAGCTGGGTGGCCACCGAGTCGATGCGCGGCGCTGCCGCCTTCAGGGTGTGCAGGTCCACGTCGCCCAGGGACGCGGTGGCGGGGAGCAGGATGTTGTCCCATCGCAGGGTTCCCGCCGCCTGGGCCATGGTGAGGCCGGCACGCGCGGTGTCGGCCTGCGCCTGCGCGACGGCCCGGGCGGCCGCCACGTTGTCGCTCGCGATCGGCAGGGAGCCGAACACCCGGATGCCAGGGCGGCGGGTGGCCGCCACGGCCGCCTCGGCGTCGGAGGCCGCCCGCGTGAAGAAGGCGGTGGCCGTGGCGGGGTCGCCCGTCACCACGGCGTTCCCGCCGTCGATCAACGCGTTGCGGGCGGCTGAGATATCGCGCAGCATCCGGCGCGAGGCGAAGCCGGCGTCCACGACCAGCAGCAGGAGGGCGGTGAGGAGGCCCGCGAGCACGCCCAGGACGATCGCGCGCCGCCGGGTGCGGGCGTCGCGGGTCGGCGCGGGCCCGCCGAACCTCCGTGGAGCGGCCCTTCGGGGGGGCGCGAAGTCGATGTCGCTCACGGACGAACCCTACCGCAGAGGGTTGACCCTCCCGGGCTCGGGGCGTACCCTGCCCGGGTCACTGCCAGGGGTCTGTCGCAGGCGCGTTGACGTTGCACGCGTTCGTGCGTACAGTAACTGTTTGCCGTGCCGTCTTCCGCGCCCTGCTGTGCGTCGTCTAGTTTCCCTGGGAGGGATCCTTCTTGCCTGACCAGCTCGTGCCTGTCCGAGAGCGTGTCAGTTTCGCCAAGCTCGACGAGGTTCTGCCGCTCCCCGATCTCGTCGGTATCCAGCGTGAGTCGTTCGATTGGCTCCTGAATGAAGGTCTGAAAGAGGTCCTCGAAGAGGTATCGCCCATCGAGGACTTCACCGAGCAGTTCCAGCTGTACTTCGGCAAGCATCAGTTCAAAGAGGTCAAGCACTCCGAGACGGAGTGCCGCGACAAGGACATCACCTTCAGCCAGCCCTTGTTCGTCGAGGCCACCTTCGTGAACAAGGTGACCGGCGAGATCAAGGAGCAGGAAGTCTTCATGGGGGACTTCCCGATCATGACCGGCCGGGGGACCTTCATCATCAACGGCACCGAGCGTGTCGTGGTGTCCCAGCTCGTGCGCTCGCCCGGCACCTACTTCTCCCGGGAGCTCGACAAGACCACGGACAAG
This sequence comes from uncultured Actinomycetes bacterium, assembly GCA_963719165.1. Lineage (GTDB taxonomy): Bacteria > Actinomycetota > UBA4738 > UBA4738 > HRBIN12 > JAOUEA01. The sequence goes on from CAVRAV010000001.1 coordinate 10,158, forward strand.
GAGATCTTCATCGCGAAGATCATCCCGTCCCGCGGCGCCTGGCTCGAGTTCGACGTGGACAAGAAGGAAACCGTGGGCGTGCGCATCGACCGCAAGCGCCGCCAGCTCGTGACCGTCCTGCTGAAGGCGCTCGGCTGGAGCACGGACGAGATCCTCAAGCTCTTCAACAACGCCCCCTCCATCCAGAACACCCTGGAGAAGGACCACGTGGAGACCCAGGAGGAGGCGCTGGAGGACATCTACCGCAAGCTGCGCCCCGGCGAGCCGCCCACGGCCGAAAGCGCTAAGACGCTCATCGAGAACCTGTTCTTCAACCCCAAGCGCTACGACGTGGCCAAGGTCGGCCGGCACAAGATCGACAAGAAGCTCGGGCCGGCCCACGGCGACCTCCTCAAGCAGCTGAAGGCGCATCACAAGGCCCTCGGCGAGCTCGACAACCCCGACAAGAAGGCGTGGGAGCAGTTCAAGTACCGCGTGTTCTCCGACCAGCTCAAGGACGAGCAGGGAGCGGGCGGTCCCAAGTACAAGGCCGTCCTCACCTACGAGGACATGCTCAAGGCCGTCGGCTACCTCGTGCACCTGCACGCGGGCGACGAGGGCTATGACCCCGACGACATCGACCACTTCGGCAACCGCCGCCTCCGCAGCGTGGGCGAGCTGATCCAGAACCAGATCCGGATCGGCCTCTCGCGCATGGAGCGCGTGGTGAAGGAGCGGATGACGACCCAGGACGTCGAGGCCATCACGCCGCAGACGCTCATCAACATCCGCCCCGTGGTCGCCTCCATCAAGGAGTTCTTCGGGACGTCGCAGCTCTCCCAGTTCATGGACCAGACCAACACGCTCTCCGGCCTCACCCACAAGCGCCGCCTCTCGGCGCTCGGGCCCGGCGGGCTCTCGCGCGAGCGCGCGGGCTTCGAGGTCCGCGACGTCCACACCTCTCACTACGGGCGCATGTGCCCCATCGAGACCCCCGAGGGCCCGAACATCGGCCTGATCGGCTCGCTCTCGAGCTACGGGCGCATCAACCAGTTCGGGTTCATCGAGACCCCGTACCGCCGCGCGGAGAAGGGCAAGGTCACCGCCAAGATCGACTACCTGTCCGCCGACGAGGAGGACAAGCACGTCATCGCGCAGGCCAACGCCCAGGTCGACAAGAACGGCAACTTCACCGAGTCGCTCGTGCTCTGCCGCCGCAAGGGCGGCGAGGTCGACTCGGTGCCGCCCGACGAGGTCGACTACATGGACGTCTCGCCCAAGCAGCTCGTGTCGGTGGCGGCCGCGCTCATCCCGTTCCTCGAGCACGACGACGCCAACCGCGCCCTCATGGGGGCCAACATGCAGAAGCAGGCGGTGCCGCTGCTGCGCTCCGAGGCCCCGCTCGTGGGCACCGGGGTGGAGTTCCGCGCCGCGGTCGACGCGGGCGACGTGGTCCTGGCCGCCGAGTCCGGGGTCGTCGACGACGTCTCGGCCGACGAGATCGTCATCAAGGAGCGCAACGGCAGCCTGCACACCTACGGGCTGCTGAAGTACCGGCGCTCCAACCAGGGCACGTGCATGAACCAGCTGCCCATCGTGCAGGCCGGAGACAAGGTCGCCAAGGGCCAGGTCATCGCCGACGGCCCCTCCACGGAGGCCGGCGAGATCGCGCTGGGCAAGAACCTGATCGTGGCCTACATGCCCTGGGAGGGCCACAACTACGAGGACGCCATCATCCTGTCCGAGCGCCTGGTGAAGGAGGACATCCTCACCTCGATCCACATCGAGGAGCACGAGGTCGATGCCCGCGACACCAAGCTCGGCGCCGAGGAGATCACCCGCGACATCCCCAACGTCTCCGAGGAGATCCTCAAGGACCTCGACGAGCGCGGCATCGTGCGCATCGGGGCCGAGGTGAACACGGGGGACTACCTCGTGGGCAAGGTCACCCCCAAGGGCGAGACCGAGCTCACGCCCGAGGAGCGCCTGCTGCGCGCCATCTTCGGCGAGAAGGCCCGCGAGGTGCGCGACACCTCGCTGAAGGTGCCCCACGGCGAGTCCGGCAAGGTCATCGGCGTGCGGGTGTTCAGCCGCGACGACGGCGACGAGCTGCCGCCGGGCGTGAACCAGCTGGTCCGCGTGTACGTGGCCCAGAAGCGGAAGATCTCCGACGGCGACAAGCTGGCCGGGCGCCACGGCAACAAGGGCGTCATCTCGACCATCCTGCCCGAGGAGGACATGCCCTTCCTGCCCGACGGCACGCCCGTCGACATCATCCTGAACCCCCTGGGGGTCCCCTCCCGCATGAACTTGGGGCAGGTCCTCGAGGCGCATCTGGGCCTCGCCGCGCTCTGGGGCTTCAAGAAGGACGGCGAGGACCATGTCGGCCCCGCCCACGTGGCCACCCCCGTGTTCGACGGGGCGCGCGAGACCGAGATCTTGGAGTCCATCCGCACGGTGCACCCCAACCGCGACGGCAACAAGATGGTGGACGAGGGCGGCAAGAGCCGGCTGTTCGACGGCCGCTCCGGCCAGCCCTTCGAGGAGCCGGTCACCGTGGGCGTCGCCTACATCCTGAAGCTCCTGCACCTGGTCGACGACAAGATCCACGCCCGGTCCACCGGCCCCTACTCCATGATCACGCAGCAGCCGCTGGGCGGGAAGGCGCAGTTCGGCGGCCAGCGATTCGGCGAGATGGAGGTCTGGGCCCTGGAGGCCTACGGCGCGGCCTACGCGCTCCAGGAGCTGCTGACCATCAAGTCCGACGACGTGCTGGGCCGCGTGAAGGTGTACGAGGCCATCGTCAAGGGCGAGAACATCCCCGAGCCGGGCATCCCCGAGTCCTTCAAGGTGCTCATCAAGGAGATGCAGTCCCTGTGCCTGAACGTCGAGGTCCGCTCCTCCTCGGGCGAGCAGATCGAGCTGCGCGAGACCGACGAGGACGTGTTCCGCGCGGCCGAGGAGCTGGGCATCGACCTGAGCCGCCGGGAGCCGGCAGGGGCGGATTTCGACTGAGCGGGAACAAGCCAGCGTTGAACCAGGTGGAGAGCGAGCCACGCGAGGAGGCGAGCGCTTAAGTGTTGGACGTCAATTACTTCGATGAGCTCCGTATCGGGTTGGCCACCCCGGATCAGATCCGTGCGTGGTCCAACGGCGAGGTCAAGAAGCCGGAGACCATCAACTACCGCACCCTGAAGCCGGAGAAGGACGGCCTGTTCTGCGAGCGGATCTTCGGGCCCACGCGGGACTGGGAGTGCCACTGCGGCAAGTACAAGCGCGTGCGCTTCAAGGGCATCATCTGCGAGCGCTGCGGCGTGGAGATCACGCGCAGCAAGGTCCGTCGCGACCGCATGGGCCACATCGAGCTCGCCGCCCCCGTGACCCACATCTGGTACTTCAAGGGCGTGCCCAGCCGCCTGGGCTACCTGCTCGACCTCGCCCCCAAGGACCTCGAGCGCATCATCTATTTCGCCGCCTACGTGGTCACGCGCATCGACGACGACCGACGCCACGCCGACCTTCCCGACATCGAGAAGGAGATGGAATCGGAGAAGCACGACATCGACGCCCTGCGCGACGATGACGTCAAGAAGCGCCTGAACGAGCTCGAGGACCGGCTCAAGGAGCTGGAGTCCCAGGGCGCGAAGGGCGCGCAGCTGAGCGCCGCCAAGCGCGAGGCGCAGCGCGACGTGGAGCGCATCCACGAGTACGCGGGTCGCGAGACCCAGCACCTCGACGACGTCCTGTCCTCGTTCAAGGGCCTCTCGGTCAAGCAGCTCGTGGCCGACGACACCGTCTACCGCAGCCTCCGGGAGCGCTTCGGCGACTACTTCGACGGCGGCATGGGCGCGGAGGCCATCAAGCGCCTGCTCCAGGACTACGACGTGGAGGCGGAGGCCGAGACCCTGCGCGACGTCATCGACAACGGCAAGGGGACCAAGCGCCTGAAGGCCATCAAGCGCCTCAAGGTCGTGTCCAACTTCATGGACGGCCGCTCCATGCCCTCGGCGATGGTGCTCGACGCCGTGCCCGTGATCCCGCCGGACCTGCGCCCCATGGTGCAGCTCGACGGCGGCCGCTTCGCCACCTCGGACCTCAACGACCTGTACCGCCGGGTCATCAACCGCAACAACCGCCTGAAGCGCCTGCTCGACCTCCAGGCGCCAGAGATCATCGTCAACAACGAGAAGCGCATGCTGCAGGAGGCCGTCGACGCCCTGTTCGACAACGGACGGCGCGGCCGTCCCGTGACGGGGCCCGGCAACCGCCCGCTCAAGTCCATCTCGGACATGCTCAAGGGCAAGCAGGGCCGGTTCCGCCAGAACCTGCTCGGCAAGCGCGTGGACTACTCCGGTCGCTCGGTCATCGTGGTGGGCCCGGAGCTCCGCCTGCACCAGTGCGGGCTGCCCAAGCAGATGGCGCTGGAGCTGTTCAAGCCCTTCGTGATGAAGCGCCTCGTCGATCAGAACCTCGCGCAGAACATCAAGAGCGCCAAGCGCATGGTCGAGCGCGCGCGCCCGCAGGTGTGGGACGTGCTCGAGGAGGTCATCCGCGACCACCCGGTGATGCTGAACCGGGCGCCCACCCTGCACCGCCTGGGCATCCAGGCGTTCGAGCCCGTGCTGGTGGAGGGCAAGGCCATCAAGATCCACCCGCTCGTGTGCGCGGCGTTCAACGCCGACTTCGACGGCGACCAGATGGCCGTGCACGTGCCGCTGTCCGCGGAGGCGCAGGCGGAGGCCCGCGTCCTCATGCTCTCGGCCAACAACATCCTGTCGCCGGCGCACGGCCGCCCCATCGCCACGCCGTCCCAGGACATGGTGCTGGGCCTGTACTACCTCTCGCTCGGCAAGGACGAGAAGGCCAAGGACGAGAAGATCCCCACGTTCGGATCGCAGGCCGAGGCCCTGCTGGCGCTCGACCGCGGGTACTCGCTGCACACGCCCGTGCGCATCCGGCTCGAGGGCAAGGCCATCCCGGCCGACCTGCTGCCCGATGGCTTCGACGCCGAGGAGGCCGCGACCTCCGGGCGCACGCCGGTGATCCGCACCACGATCGGCCGCGTGATCCTCAACGGGGCGTTCCCGGCGGACTTCGAGTACCGCAACTACCCGCTCGTGAAGTCCGACATCGCCCGGCTGGTGGACGAGGCCGTGCACCGCTACGACCGCGCCACCACGGAGAACATCCTGGACGGGCTGAAGGACCTCGGGTTCCACTACGCCACCCGCGCCGGCGTCACCATCGGCGTCGGGGACGTCACGGTGCCCCCCACCAAGCAGAAGATCCTGGACGAGCACGAGGGGCGCGCCCAGAAGGTGGAGGGCCAGTACCGCAAGGGCATCATCACCGACGACGAGCGCCGTCAGGAGCTCATCGAGATCTGGACGCAGGCCACCGACGAGGTCAAGGACGCCATGGAGGAGCAGTTCACCTCCACCAACCCCATCTTCATGATGGCGAACTCCGGCGCCCGCGGGAACATCATGCAGATCCGCCAGCTGGCGGGGATGCGCGGCCTCGTGGCCAACCCCAAGGGCGAGATCATCCCGCGGCCGATCAAGTCGAACTTCCGCGAGGGCCTGTCCGTGCTGGAGTACTTCATCTCCACGCACGGCGCCCGCAAGGGGCTCGCCGACACCGCGCTGCGCACCGCCGACTCGGGCTACCTCACCCGGCGCCTGGTGGACGTCGCGCAGGAGCTCATCATCCGCGAGGAGGACTGCGGCACGGACCGCAGCGTGCCCATCGTGGTGAACGTCAAGCGGCCCGACGGCACGGTGGTGAAGAGCGCACACATCGACACGGGACTGTTCGGCCGCGTGCTCGCCGAGGACGTGAAGGTGGGCAGCAAGAAGATCGCCCACGCCGGCGACGAGCTGAACGACGAGGTCACGGCCGCGGTCGTTGACTCCGGCGTCGAGGAGGTCCAGGTCCGTTCCGTCACCACGTGCGAGGCCGAGATCGGGGTGTGTGCCCTGTGCTACGGGCGCTCGCTCGCCTCGGGCCGCATGGTCGACATCGGCGAGGCCGTGGGCATCATCGCGGCCCAGTCGATCGGCGAGCCCGGCACGCAGCTCACCATGCGCACGTTCCACACGGGCGGCGTGGCGGGCGAGGACATCACGCACGGACTCCCTCGCGTGGTGGAGCTGTTCGAGGCGCGCAAGCCCAAGGGCGAGGCGCAGATCACCGAGCTGAGCGGCACGGTGGCCATCGAGGACGACGACGAGAAGCACGTGCGTCACATCACGGTCGCCGACGACTCGGGCGACAGCGTCGAGTACCCGGTGTCCTACCGCGCGCGGCTCACCGTGTCCGACGGCGACGCCGTCGAGGTGGGCCAGCAGCTCACCGAGGGATCGGTGAACCCGCACGAGAAGCTCCGCGTCGAGGGCGTCCTGGCGCTGCAGCAGCACCTGGTGGACGAGGTCCAGCAGGTGTATCGCTCGCAGGGCGTCACGATCCACGACAAGCACATCGAGCTGATCTCGCGACAGATGCTGCGCAAGGTGCACATCATCGAGCCGGGCGACACGGAGTTCCTGCCCGGCGACATGGTGGCGCGCCGAGCCTTCGAGGAGAAGAACGCGGAGATCGTGGAGGCCGGCGGGGTCCCCGCCAGCGCCCGCCCCATCCTGCTCGGGATCACGAAGGCCTCGCTCGCCACGGACTCGTGGCTCTCGGCGGCCTCCTTCCAGGAGACCACCCGGGTGCTCACCGACGCGGCCATCTCGGCCAAGTCGGACCCGCTCCTGGGCCTGAAGGAGAACGTGATCATCGGCAAGCTGATCCCCGCGGGGACCGGCATGAGCCGCTACCGCAACGTGGCGGTCAAGATCAAGGAGGAGGCCATCCCCGAGTACTGGCTGGCCCGGCAGCGCGAGCTCGCCGAGGCGGTCGAAGAGGGCACCGGGGAGCCGGCGCTCATGGGGCTCACGCGGGAGCAGGCCGAGGCGATGCTCGGCGGCGGCTCGTCTTCTTCTTCGGACGAGTAGCGCCTCGTTCTCAACGGGCAGGGTCGGAGGGCCGGGGATCTGTTCCCCGGTCCTTCTGCTTTTCTCGGGGGTGGGGGGGCTGGCGCGGGGCGGGGTCGCCCGGGGGGTCCGCTGCGGGGAACGCTTCCCTCGCTCGCGCGCGGCCCTGCGGGCGCGCTTCGCTCGGTCCAGATGTTCCCCTTCGCGGATCCCCCGGGCGGTTCCCGTTCTGCGGGAGGCCTCGCGCGTCCCGGCCGCGTACGAGGTTCGGGGGACGGCGCCGGCTCTGCGAGCCCTGTGCTGGGAGTTGTGTGCTCCTCCGGGTGGGGGCCGGGCGGGCGGCGGGCTGCTTGACGGCGTTTCGGGGCTCTCCGTGGGCTGGTGGGGGTGGGTGTCTACTGCGTCTGGGCTAGCTAGTTTGCGGGGTTCGGGGAGGGGGGATAGCATGCGGGCGGCGTTATTGGTGCGCCGGTGTCTTCGTGGGGAGGCTGTTATGCGTCGAGGTCGGTTTGGGGTGGTCGTACTCATCGCGATGCTGGTGGGGGCGTTGTTGGCTGTGGGTGCGGCCGATGCGGCCCGGCCGGCGGCCAAGGGTGTGCGCGGGCACTCGATGAGGGTGCGGATGGTTCGCCAGCGTCCTCCGTTGCGGGCGCTCGCCAAGGGTCGGGTGGCGCGCAAGGCCGGTGGCGGGGAGACCGTCAGCAGCGCGCGGGCCGAGATCCCGTTCCTGAACCGCAGGGCGGAGGGCGGGAAGGAGCCCGCGGTGACGTGGGACATCCCGCAGGCTCGCAACCTGCCGGTCAGCTTGCACAAACGCGACCTCGTGCGGTCGTGGGAGGGGTCGAACCACTTCGACAACCGCTTCTCCGACAACGGCAATCAGTTCTCGTCCGAGCCGCCCGACCAGGGGCTGTGCGTGGGCAACGGCTACGTGATGGAGACGGTCAACAGCGTGGTCCAGGTGTACACGGAGCACGGCCGTCCGCTGATCCAGGGGAACTCGGCCGTGCCCGGCTCGGGTCCCGTCGGCATCTCCACGAACCAGTTCTACGGCTACCCGTCGACCTTCGACCGGACCAACAACGTGTTCGGGCCTAGCCTGTTCGACGTGAGCTGCTACTACGACCAGGCCACCGGACGCTGGTTCCACCTCACCGACGTGCTGGAGCAGGATCCCAGCACGGGCAACTACACGGGTAACGGCAGCGTGGACCTCGCGGTGAGCAAGACCTCGAACCCGCTCGGCGGTTACTTCATCTACTCGATCAACACCACGAACGACGGCAGCGGCGGGACGCCGAACCACCACTGCGACCTCGGGCCGTGCTTCGCGGACTACCCGCACATCGGCGCCGATGCCAACGGCATCTACATCACCACGAACGAGTACTCGTTCTTCGGCTCGAACTACAACGGTTCGCAGCTCTACGCCCTGTCCAAGGCCGGCCTCGAGGGCGGCGGGGCGCAGACCGCGGTCTACTTCCCCAACCTGAAGGTCCCCTCGCTCGGACAGAAGGCCTTCACGCTCCGTGGCGTCCAGAGCCGCCCGGGCTCGTTCGTCTCCGCGAAGGGCGGGGTGCAGTACTTCTTGAGCTCCACCGCCGGTGACGGCTCGGAGACGGGCAACACCACCGGCGGATCCGACAAGATCGTGGTCTGGGCACTCCGCAACACGAGCAGCCTCGACACGTCCTCGCCCGCTCCCGTGCTCGAGCAGACCGTGGTGCAGAGCCTTCCCTACGTGCTGCCGCCGCACGCGTTGCAGCGCGATCGAGGTCCGCTGCCGCTGCTGCGGTGCGTGAACCAGGGGGTCAACTGCTACGGCGATCCGGCCCCGTTCAAGCAGGAGGGTCCCTACCCGCTGGACGCGGGAGACACCCGCGTGATGGCGGCCTACCTCGACCACGGCACCCTGTGGGGCACGCTCGACACGTCCCTGAAGGGCCATGGCGGCTCGGATTGGACGGCCGCCAACAACTACGCGCCGGACCCGATCAACGAGAAGGCCGGTGTCCTGTACTTCGCGATCACGCCGGACTGGGGCGGTGGGCTGCACGCGAACGTCGCCCGCCAGGGGTACCTCGGGGCGCGTAACGCGAACCTCACCTACCCGTCCGTCGCGATGGGCACGAACGGGGAAGGGTTCATCGGCATGACGCTCGTCGGGACCTCGATGCACCCGAGCGCGGCCTACGTCGAGGTGGGGCTGCACCAGGCCCCGAAGGTGATCCGCGTGGCGGCCAAGGGCCGCGGGCCCGACGACGGGTTCACCGGCCTGTGGGTCGGCGGGTTCCGGCCGCGTTGGGGCGACTACGGCTACGCGGTGCCCGGGCGCGGCGGCTCCGTGTGGTTCGCCGCCGAATACATCGCGCAGCGGTGCAACTACCACACGTTCCTGAACGACACCTCGTGCGGGAACACGCGGAGCTTCTTCGCGAACTGGAGCACGCGGGTTACGCAGTTGCGCTCGTAGTTCGGAACAACCGAGGACGACTGAAAGTCCGGGGGGCGGGACCTGTGAGGGTCCCGCCCTTTCGGCTGTCGCTCGGCTGGGGTGGTGCGCGCGGGGTCCGCGTCGGGGAACGCTTCCCTCGCTCGCGCGCGGCCCTGCGGGCGCGCTTCGCTCGGTCCAGATGTTCCCCTCCCGCGGATCCCCGCTCGCACCTCGGCGACCAGGAGGATGCCGTTGGGTGGGGGGTCCGGGCGCTCGCGGGGGCGGACGTGCCCGGCCGGGGCCGTCGGCGCGGCCCGGGCCGCCGGGGCGCCGGGGCGCTCGGGCGCCCTCGCTCGGGGCTAGTCCTGGGTGGCTTGGGCTAGTGCCGTTAGTTCGGTGTGGATGGTGGGGGGGGCGGCGAGGATGGTGCCGGGGAGGTAGTTGGGGGTGCCGGTCCAGTCGGTGACCGTGCCGCCGGCCTCTTCGATGAGGAGGCCGCCGGCGGCGACGTCCCAGGGGGCGAGGGCGAGCTCGAAGAATCCGTCGAAGACGCCGGCGGCGGTCCAGGCGAGGTCGAGGGCTGCGGCGCCGGGGCGACGGAGGTCTTCGAAGGTGTGCAGGGCCGCCCCGAACATGCGGAGGTAGCGGGGGAGGAGTTCCTTGCGGCGGAAGGGGAAGCCGGTGGCGACGACGGCCCGGTCGGGGGGGCGGTCGCTCACGAGGAGGCGCGTGGGGCCGTCGGGGCCGATCGACCACGCGCCCGCGCCGCGCTCGGCCGTGTAGGTGAGGCCGAGGAAGGGGGCGTGGACGCTTCCGGCGACCGGTCGTCCGTCCTGCACGAGGGCGACGGAGACGGCCACCGCGGGGAAGCCGTGAACGAAGTTCGTCGTGCCGTCGAGGGGGTCGACGAGCCAGTACCGGCCGGATCCCGTCGAACCGCCGCCTTCCTCGCCGAGCATGGGGATGTCGGGGGTCTCGCGTTCGAAGTACGTTCGGATCGCCCGCTCGCTGGCGCGGTCGACCTCGGTGACGTAGTCCCCGGGCAGCCCCTTGGCCACGGCATCGCGTCCGGCGCTCGAGCGGATGACGTCTCCCCCGAGCAGGGCGGCCTCGCGTGCTCGTTCGCCCATCGCCGCGGTGTGCTGCACGCGGCCACGCTATCAAGGCTCGAGGCCCGATCCGATTTGACCGTCTGATGCAAACGCCGTAGGTTTCGATGCGGCGCAGCGGGTCTTGAGTCCTTTGGAGAGGGGGGATGCGAGACCTCGGATCCCCCTGCCCGTCCGGTCATCCGTCCACGTGCTCCCTGGTGCGCTCACGGCGCTCTCGATGGAAAGGATGGGTCTGATGAAGAAGCGGATATCGGTCGCGCTCGCCCTGGGTGTGATCTTGGCGGCGGCGCTCGCGCAAGCCGATGCCCAACGAGCTCATGCGCCCCGCCGCACGAACGCCGCACTGCAACGCGCGCTTGCCAAGGGCGTCGCGCCGCAGCGGTTGCCCAACGGGGCGTTGGTCCCGTCGATCTCGGGCGGCGTCGTGACGACGGCCCGCGAGGCCCTCGCCGCCCGCTCGGGGCGGGTCACGGCCCGCTCCTCGCGCGCCGCGAGCGGCTTCAACCCCGACGTCGACGCGAGAACGGGTGGGTGCCCGAACGTCTACCGGCGGCACGGCTTCCCGGACAACGTCCGCGCGAACCAGGACTGCAGCCTGCGCCGGCAGGCCGAGATCCAGGTGGCGGTCAACCCCAGGTCGGCTTCCAACATCATGTTGGGTCAGAACGACTCGCGCGTGGGCTTCAACCAGACCGGACTGGACTGGACGATCAACGGTGGGCACAACTGGGGCGACTACACGATCCCCACGCGGTTCCTGAACTGCGCGGACGGCGCCTACGACGCCTTCAGCGACCCGGCGGAGGCCTTCGCGCGAGACGGCACGCTCGGCTACGTCGGCGTGGCGTTCAACCTCGCCACCCCCACGAGCGGCCTCTACTACTGGGAGGGCGGTAAGAAGGGAACGTCCCTGCACGCGCCGGGCAATGACCTTTCGGCGACGCCGACCACGATCTACGACAACTGCGCCGACCCGACGAAGTCCCCCGACAAGCAGTTCATGGCGATCGACACCACGGGCGGACACTTCGACGGGAACATCTACGTCACGTTCACGCTCTTCGGCAGCGACAACGCCGGCAACTTCCTGGAGAGCCCGATCTACCTGGGGCGTTCCACCGACGGCGGCCAGACGTGGGGCCAGGTCAAGACGGATCAGCGGCCGCAACTCGGCGATCTGCGTCCAGGCCGACGCGTTCGACCCGAGCATCGACCCGTCCGAGTGCAACTTCGACCAGGGCTCATGGCCCGTCGTCTCGCCCGACGGCACGGTGAACGTGGTCTTCAACAACTGCAACACCGACAGCGCCGCCCAGGTGGGCATCGGCGTGTGTCAACAGCTCTTCGTGAAGTCCACGGACGGCGGGGTGCACTGGTCGAAGCCGGTGAAGGTCGCCGACGACTACGCGCAACAGCCCTTCCAGACGGGCAACCTGCCCAACGGGTGCGACCCGTTCCGTCAGTGCCTGCCCCCCAACGGATATCGCATGAACGACTTCCCGTCCATGGGGATCGCCGACCGCAGCGGCAAGCTCGCCGTGTTCTGGGCAGACTTCCGCAACGGCTGCAACCCGCAGTTCGGGTGCACCGGCAAGCCCAACTCGAACAACGACGTGTTCGCCGCGGTCTCGACCGACGGGGGCGCGCATTGGGGTCCGACCAAGCTGGTGGAGCGCAACAAGGCTGCCCAGTGGCAGCCCTGGGGCGACGTCGGTGAGGATGGGCGGCTCTACGTGGCGTATTACGACCGCCGCTACGGCAACGCCGAGAAGACGGGTGCGAACGACATCACCTTGTCCGTGTCCTCCAACAACGGGCACAGCTGGCACGATCGCCGGATCACGACGAAGTCGATGCCCAACCTGACGCCGGCCAACAACCCCGTGCAGTTCGGCTTCCTGGGGGACTACATGGGGCTCGTCGTGGCCAACGGCCAGGTGCACATCGGGTGGTCGGACACCCGCGGCCTGGAGGGCAACGTCGAGGAGGACGCGTACTACGCCCGCGTTCGAGCATGATCGCTCTTTGACGGCTCGCTCGGATTAGCCGGAAGGCCAAGGATGCCCCCCCGGGGGCATCCTTGGCTTCTGGCCTGGTTTCTGGCCTGGTTCCTGGCCTGGTTTCCTGTCCCGGGCTCCCTGGCCGCGTTGCCAGCGGTGTTCGGGCGTCCTCGTTCGGTATCATGACATCGTGCGTCCGGGTGACCGGGACGCGGGACGGCGCCTCACGCCGAAGGCACCCCGCTCCGGTTGACGGCTCGTGTGTACGACCTGTAGCTTTATTGGTCGCGCCTCGGTTCGGTGGGCCGCCGGGCGCGTTCGACTCCGGTTCCGGAGTGGGATCCCGATGGGTGTGCGGTTCCGCACGCGTCCGGACGGTTCCGGCCCACGGGCAGCAGCCTCGCTCCGGCGGTGCCGCGCCCCGGTGTTTGACAACGGAAGAGTGCAGACGAGAGATCTATGCCTACGATCGAGCAGCTGGTACGCAAGGGCCGAGAGGTCCGCAAATCGAAGACGAAGGCCCCCGCGCTGAAGGGGTCCCCTCAGCGGCGCGGCGTCTGCACGCGTGTCTACACCATGACCCCCAAGAAGCCGAACTCGGCGCTGCGCAAGGTGGCGCGGGTGCGCCTCACGTCCGGGATCGAGGTCACGTGCTACATCCCCGGCGTCGGCCACAACCTGCAGGAACACTCCATCGTGCTCGTTCGCGGAGGCCGCGTGAAGGACCTTCCGGGCGTGCGCTACAAGATCGTGCGCGGCACGCTCGATACCGCGGGCGTGCGCGACCGCAGGCAGGCGCGTTCGCGCTACGGCTCCAAGAAGGGCGGCGAGTAGGCATGCCGCGCAAGGGTCCCGCCAACCGACGCGAGGTCGCCCCCGACCCCGTCTATCAGAACCCCCTCGTCACCCAGCTCATCAACAAGGTGCTGCTCGACGGGAAGAAGACCGTGGCCGAGCGCACCGTCTACAAGGCGCTCGAGGTCATCTCCGAGCGCACCGCGAACGACCCCGTCATCACGCTCAAGAAGGCCGTGGACAACGTGCGCCCCATGCTCGAGGTCAAGTCCCGCCGCGTCGGCGGCGCGTCCTACCAGGTGCCGATCGAGGTGAGGCCTTCCCGGGGCACCACGCTCGCGCTGCGCTGGCTCGTGAACTACAGCCGCGGCCGCAAGGAGAACTCCATGTCCGAGCGCCTCGTCGCCGAGATCATGGACGCGTCCAACGGCACCGGCGTCTCGGTGAAGCGCCGCGAGGACATGCACAAGATGGCCGAGGCCAACAAGGCCTTCGCGCACTACCGCTGGTGATGCAGATGACCGCCGTGGAACAAGACGTCAAGAAGGGGGGCAAGGGATTGAAGATCCGTGAGTACCCCCTCGCCCGCACGCGCAACATCGGCATCATGGCGCACATCGACGCCGGCAAGACCACGACGACCGAGCGCATCCTCTATTACACCGGCAAGGCCTACAAGATCGGCGAGGTACACGAGGGCACGGCCCAGATGGACTGGATGGCCCAGGAGCGCGAGCGCGGCATCACGATCACGTCGGCCGCCACCACGTGCCAGTGGAAGGGCCACTGGATCAACATCATCGACACGCCCGGACACGTGGACTTCACGGTCGAGGTCGAGCGATCCCTGCGCGTGCTCGACGGCGCCGTCGCGGTGTTCGACGCGGTCGCCGGCGTGGAGCCGCAGTCGGAGACGGTGTGGCGCCAGGCCGACCGCTACGACGTGCCGCGCATCTGCTTCGTGAACAAGATGGACCGCACCGGTGCCGACTTCGAGCGCACCGTGGGCATGCTCGTGGACCGCCTGGGGGCCAACCCGCTCGTCCTGCAGCTCCCGTGGGGGACCGAGTCGGAGCTGCACGGGGTCATCGACCTCGTGGAGATGAAGGGCCACTACTGGGAAGGCGAGATGGGGGAGGACTGGAAGGACACGGACATCCCCCCGGAGTATCGCGAGGCCGCCGAGCGCGCCCGCCACGAGCTCTTCGAGAAGCTCGCCGACTTCGACGATTCGCTCATGGAGAAGTTCATCGGTGAGGGCGAGCCCACCACCGAAGAGCTTCGCCGCGCCATCCGCCGTGCGACGCTCGCGAACGCCGGCGTGCCGGTGCTGTGCGGCTCCGCGTTCAAGAACAAGGGTGTGCAGCTCGTGCTCGACGCCGTGGTGCAGTACCTGCCCTCGCCCCTGGACGTGCCCCCGGTGGAGGGCCACCTCCCCAACCGCGAGGACGACCACGTGGAGCGCAAGGCCGACGACGCCGAGCCCTTCAGCGCGCTCGCGTTCAAGATCATGTCCGACCCCTACGTGGGGCGGCTCACCTACCTGCGCCTGTACTCCGGCGTGCTGCGGTCGGGCTCGCACGTGATGAACAGCACGAAGGATCGCAAGGAGCGCATCGGGCGCGTCCTGCAGATGCACGCCAACCACCGCGAGGACCTCGAGGCGGCGTACACGGGCGACATCGTGGCCGTGGTGGGCCTCAAGCACTCCACCACCGGCGACACCATCTGCGATCCGGAGGACCCGGTGGTGCTCGAGTCCATCAGCTTCCCCACGCCGGTCATCTCGGTGGCGGTGGAGCCCAAGACGAAGGCCGACCAGGACAAGCTCGGCAGCGGCCTCGCCAAGCTCTCGGACGAGGACCCGACCTTCGTGGTGAAGTTCGACGACGAGACGGGCCAGACCGTGATCTCCGGGATGGGCGAGCTCCACCTCGACATCATCGTGGACCGCCTCAAGCGCGAGTTCTCGGTGGACGCGAACGTCGGCAAGCCCCAGGTGGCCTACCGCGAAACCATCCGCAAGGAGATCCACAAGGTGGTGGCGCGCTTCGTCCGCCAGACCGGCGGCAAGGGGCAGTTCGCGCACGTGTGCTCGACCTCGAGCCCACCGGACCCGGCGGCGGATACGAGTTCATCAACAAGATCGTGGGCGGCAAGATCCCGCGGGAGTACATCCCGGCCGTGGACCAGGGCATCCAGGAGGCGCTCGACAACGGCATCCTGGCCGGCTACCCGATGGTCGACGTGCGCGCCACGCTCACCGACGGCTCCTATCACGAGGTCGACTCCTCGGAGATGGCGTTCAAGATCGCGGGTTCGATGGGCGTGAAAGACGCCGCGCGCAAGGCCGACCCGGTCCTGCTGGAGCCCGTCATGGAGTTCGAGGTCACCTCGCCCGAGGAGTTCCTCGGCGACGTGATGGGCGAGGTCACCGCGCGCCGTGGCCGCATCGAGAACATCGACGAGCGCGGCGGCCAGAAGGTCGTGCGCGTGGTCGTGCCGCTGGCGGAGCTCTTCGGCTACGCCACGGACCTGCGCTCGCGCACCCAGGGCCGCGCCGCGCACAGCCCCATGCAGTTGCACGCGTACAACGAGGTCCCGGCGCAGATCGCCAAGGAGATCGTGGCGAGGGTGACGGGCGAGTAAGGCCGAGGGAACGGGCCAAAGAACGGGCCCCAAGGAACGGGCCAAAGAACGGGCCAAAGAAGGGGAAAGAACGGGCCAAGGAACGGGGAAGGGACCCAAGAGATGGCGAAGAAGAAGTTCGAGCGCAACAAGCCCCACGTGAACATCGGCACCATGGGCCACATCGACCATGGCAAGACCACGCTCACGGCGGCCATCACCAAGCGCCAGGCCGAGATGGGCATGGCCGACTTCACGCCCTTCGACCAGATCGACAAGGCCCCCGAGGAGCGCGAGCGCGGCATCACGATCGCCATCGCCCACGTGGAGTACGAAACGCCCAACCGCCACTACGCCCACGTCGACATGCCCGGTCACGCCGACTACGTGAAGAACATGATCACCGGCGCCGCCCAGATCGACGGCGCCATCTTGGTGGTATCGGCGGCCGACGGCCCCATGCCCCAGACCCGCGAGCACGTGCTGTTGGCCCGCCAGGTGGGGGTGCCCTACATCGTGGTGGCCCTCAACAAGGTCGACATGGTCGATGACCCCGAGCTGTTGGAGCTCGTGGAGCTCGAGGTGCGCGAGCTGCTGAGCTCATACGAGTTCCCCGGGGACGACGTGCCCGTGATCCAGGTATCCGCGCTCAAGGCCCTGGAGGGAGACGAGGCCTGGACCCCCAAGATCGACGAGCTGATGGCCGCGGTCGATGACTACATCAAAGAGCCCACCCGCGACACCGACAAGCCCTTCTTGATGCCCATCGAAGACGTGTTCTCGATCACCGGGCGCGGCACCGTCGTCACGGGCCGCGTCGAACAAGGGGTGCTCAAGAAGATGGAGGAGGTCGAGATCGTGGGGATCCGCGACACCTCCAAGACCACGGCCACCGACCTGGAGATGTTCCGCAAGCTGCTGGACGAGGTCACGGCCGGGGACAACGTCGGGATCTTGCTCCGCGGCGTGAACAAGGAAGACGTCGAGCGCGGTCAGGTGCTCGCCAAGCCCGGGTCCATCACCCCGCACACCAACTTCAAGGCCCAGGTCTACATCTTGAGCAAGGACGAGGGAGGCCGCCACACCCCCTTCTTCAACGGCTACCGCCCCCAGTTCTACTTCCGCACCACCGACGTGACCGGCTCCGCGGCCCTTCCCGAGGGCGTGGAGATGGTCATGCCCGGGGACAACGTCGAGATGACGGTCGAGCTGATCAACCCCATCGCCATGGAAGACGGCCTGCGCTTCGCGATCCGCGAGGGCGGGCGCACCGTGGGAGCGGGCCGGGTCACCGAGATCATCAAGTAGCCGGATCCACGCGAGCGAGGCACGAAAGAGAGTAGGCGTTCGATGGCAGGTCCCAAGATCCGCATCAAGCTCCGGGCGTACGACCACCGGATGCTGGACGTGGCGGCGCGCGACATCGTCGAACACGTCACGCGAACCGGCGCCAAGGTCGTGGGGCCGGTGCCGCTGCCGACCGAGCGCTCCATCTATACGGTCATCCGGTCGCCGCACAAGTACAAGGACTCGCGCGAGCACTTCCAGATGCTCACGCACAAGCGGCTGATCGACATCGTGGACGCCACCTCCAAGACGGTGCAGGAGCTGCAGCGCCTCAACCTGTCGGCCGGGGTCGACATCGAGATCAAGCTCTAAGAGGGATGAGTGACGTGAAGGGCATCTTGGGACAGAAGCTGGGGATGACCCAGATCTTCGACGACACGCGGGCCATCCCGGTCACGGTGATCCAGGCCGGGCCGTGCGTGGTCACGCAGGTCAAGTCCGCCGACGGCGCGGACGGCTACGCGGCCGTCCAGCTCGCCTACGGCCAGACGCGCCCGCGCGACGTCACCAAGCCCATGCAGGGGCACTTCGACAAGCACGGGGTGGATGCGCCGCGACGCCACGTGGTCGAGCTCCGCACGGCGGACGCGGGCGATTACGCGGCCGGGCAAGAGCTCAAGGCCGACGTGTTCGCGCCCGGCGACCTGGTCGACGTGGTGGGCGTCTCCAAGGGCAAGGGGTTCTCGGGCGTGATGAAGCGCCACGGCTTCTCCGGGCTCAAGAGCAGCCACGGCGTGCACAAGCGCCACCGCGCGCCGGGATCCATCGGCGCCTGCGCCACGCCCAGCCGGGTGTTCAGGGGCATGCGCATGTCGGGGCAGCACGGGAACCACCGCGTCACCGTCTTGAACCTCGAGGTCGTGCAGGCCGACCCCCAGCGGAACCTGTTGCTGGTCAAGGGCGCGGTGCCGGGCCCGAACGGGTCCCTCGTGATGGTTCGCTCGGCGGTCAAGGCCTCGGCGAAGAAGGGAGCGTGAGCATGGCCAGCATCGACATCGTCGACAGCTCGGGCAAGAAGACCGGCTCACGCGACCTGCCCGCCGAGTACTTCGACGCCACGGTGAGCGTTCCGCTCATGCACCAGGTCGTGCTCGCGGGCCTCGCCGGCCTGCGGGCGGGAACGCACAGCACCAAGACGCGCGGCGACGTGCGCGGGGGCGGCAAGAAGCCCTGGCGCCAGAAGGGCACCGGCCGTGCACGCCAGGGATCCATCCGCTCTCCCCAGTGGGTCGGGGGCGGGGTCGCGCACGGTCCCCAGCCCCACGGCCACGAGCTGCACGTCAACAAGAAGATGAAGCGGGGAGCGCTGCGTTCGGCGCTCACGGACACGCTGCGCAGCGGCAAGCTCGCGGTGATCTCGGATCTGTCGTTCGACGGGCCCAAGACCAAGCGCGCGCTGGAGCTCCTCGAGGCGCTCGAGTTGGACGGCAAGGTGCTCCTCGTGCTGCCTCGTCCCACGGAAGACGGCGCCGCCGAGCTTTCGTTCCGCAACCTCACGCACGTGCGCGTGGGCTACGCCGGTGGCTTGGGCACCTACGACCTGCTGTGGGCCGACCGGGTCCTGTTCACCGAGGAGGCGCTCGACGCGCTCGAGGGCAAGGCCGGGCGGGACGCCGAACAGGAGGTGGCCGAGTGAAGTCGCATCGTGACGTCATCATCCGCCCCATCGTCTCGGAGAAGTCCTACGCGGGGCTCGAGGCCGGGACCTACACGTTCCTGGTGGACCCGCGGGCGAACAAGACCGAGATCAAGGAAGCCGTGCAGGCCATCTGGGAGGTGCAGGTGACCTCCGTCAACACCCTCAACCGCCGCGGCAAGGTCAAGCGCCGCGGCTACACGCAGGGCAAGCGCGCCGACGAGAAGCGGGCGATCGTGACCCTCGCCCCCGGCGATGCCATCGAGATCTTCGAGAGCGGGAAGTAGCCATGGGCGTTCGCAAATACAAGCCGACCACGCCGGGGCGCCGAGGCGCGAGCGTGTCCACGTTCGAGGAGATCACGCGGGCCACGCCGGAGAAGTCGCTGGTGGTCAAGGGCCGCAACAAGGCCGGGCGCAACGTGCACGGCCGGATCACCACGCGCCATCACGGTGGGGGCAACAAGAACCGCTACCGCGTGGTGGACTTCCGTCGCAACAAGGACGGCGTGCCCGCCAAGGTCGCGCACATCGAGTACGACCCCAACCGCAGCGCGCGGCTCGCACTGCTGCACTACGCCGACGGCGAGAAGCGCTACATCCTCGCGCCGCAGGGCGTGCAGCAGGGAGACCAGATCATGAGCGGGGTAGACGCCGAGATCCGTCCCGGCAACGCCCTGCCGCTGCGCAACATCCCGGTGGGCACGGTGATCCACGCCATCGAGATGAAGCCGGGCGCGGGCGCGAAGCTCGCGCGCTCCGCGGGGACGAGCGTGCAGCTCATGGCCAAGGAAGGCTCGATGGCCACGGTGCGCCTGCCCTCGGGGGAGATGCGCCTGATCCCGGCGGCCTGCAAGGGCACCGTGGGCGTGGTGGGCAACCCCGAGCATGAGCTGATCTCGCTCGGCAAGGCGGGCCGGGCCCGTTGGAAGAACCGGCGCCCCTCCGTCCGCGGCGTCGCCATGAACCCCGTCGACCACCCCCTGGGCGGCGGCGAGGGCAAATCCTCGGGTGGGCGCCACCCGGCGTCGCCGTGGGGGCAGAAGGAAGGCCGCACGCGCAAGAAGAACAAGGCGTCGAGCAAGTACATCGTCCGCCGCCGTGGGAAGGGTCGGGGCTGAGCATGCCGAGGTCCGTGAAGAAGGGTCCGTTCATCGACGATCACCTGATGATCAAGATCGACGAGATGAACAAGAAGGGCGACAAGCGGGTCGTGAAGACCTGGTCGCGCCGCTCCACGATCATCCCGGAGATGCTGGGGCACACCATCGCGGTGCACGACGGCCGCAAGCACGTGCCGGTCTTCATCTCCGAGTCGATGGTCGGGCACAAGCTGGGCGAATTCGCGCCCACTCGCACGTTCCGTTCGCACGCCAGAGACGAGCGCCGGACCGGAGTGAGGTAGTCGATGGAGGCTCGAGCTACCATGAAATACGTCCGCACCACGCCGAGGAAGATGCGGCGCGCGGTGGATCTCGTGCGCGGCCAGCACGTGATCGAGGCCCGCAGGATCCTGCGGTTCTCGCCGCTGGGGGCGTCGCACGAGCTCGAGAAGCTGGTGAACTCGGCGGTAGCCAACGCGGAGCAGAAGCCCGGCGTGGTGGCCGACAACCTATGGATCTCGCGCGCGTGGGTCGACGAGGGCCCCACGCTGCGGCGATACCGGCCGCGCGCATACGGGCGTGCCACACGGGTGCGCAAGCGCACCTCGCACGTGACGGTCGTGCTTCAAACGATGGGAGAGAACGCTAGTGGGTCATAAGGTCAACCCGTACGGGTTCCGGCTGGGGGTCATCTACCCCTGGAAGTCCAACTGGTACGCCGGCAAGCGCGAGTACGCGCCCCAGCTCCACGAGGACATCTGGATCCGCAAGCACATCCGCTCCCGGCTGCAGCGCGCCGGCATCTCCAGCATCGACATCGACCGCAAGGGCGACCAGATCTGGGTGTTCATCCGCACCGCGCGCCCCGGCATCGTGATCGGGCGCAAGGGCGCGGAGGTCGACCGCCTCCGCAAGGACATCGAGCGCTACACCAAGAAGCGCGTCGACGTGAAGGTCGAGGACATGAACTCGGCGGCAAGCGAGTCGCGGCCGGAGACCGACGCCGCCCTGCTGGCCCAGGGCGTGGCCGAGCAGCTCGCGGGACGCGTGGCCTTCCGCCGCGCGATGCGCCGCTGCGTCCAGACCGCCATGCGCTCGGGCGCGCTGGGCGTGCGCGTCGCGTGCGCCGGCCGCCTGGGCGGCGCCGAGATGGGCCGCCGCGAGTGGTACCGCGAGGGCCGCGTCCCGCTGCACACGCTGCGAGCCAAGGTCGACTTCGGCACCGCGGAGGCGCGCACCACGTTCGGCGCCATCGGCGTGAAGGTCTGGGTGTACCACGGCGACGAGGTCCCGCGTCGCGAGCAGGACACCGAGCGCGCCCTCGCGCGCGCCCACGCGACGGCCCAGCTGGTGGACAGCGCCGGTCGTGGCGGGGCCGAGGAGGCTGCCGCCGTCGTGGCCGAGCCGGTCGCCGCAACCGTGCCCGCCGCAACCGTGCCCGCCGCAGCCGCGCCCGCGGTCACCGAGCCCAAGGCCACCGACCCCGTGGCCGCCGAGCCCGTGGCCGCCGAGCCCGTGGCCGATGCGGCCGCCCCGGAGCCTGCCGAGGGCGCCAGCGTGCCGGCCGCCGCGCCCGAGGCCGCGACCGTCGAGACCCCCGGAGGCGGTGAGGCCTGATGCTCGCGCCCAAGAAGGTCAAGCACCGCAAGGTCCACCGGGGCCACCGCCGCGGCAAGGCCAAGGGCGGCACGGAGATCAACTTCGGCGACTACGGCCTCGTTGCCATGGAGCCCGCGTGGATCACCAACCGTCAGATCGAGGCCGCGCGCGTCGCCATCACGCGGCACATCCGTCGCGGCGGGAAGGTCTGGATCAACATCTTCCCCGACAAGTCGGTCACGAAGAAGCCGGCCGAGACCCGCATGGGCTCGGGCAAGGGCAACCCCGAGGGCTGGGTGGCGGTGGTGAAGCCCGGGCGCGTGATGTTCGAGCTGGCGGGCGTCCCCGAGGCGCTCGCGCGCGAGGCCATGAAGCGCGCGCAGCACAAGCTGCCCATCAAGACCAAGTTCATCAGCCGGGTGGGTGAGTAGGGATGCCGAGCAAGGCCGAGGAGCTGCGCGCGTTGCCCGACGAGGAGTTGCTGGAGCAGATCGAGTCCTCCAAGGAGGAGCTGTTCAACCTGCGCTTCCAGCTCGCCACGGGCCAGCTCGACAACCCGACCCGGCTCAAGGAAGTGCGCCACGACGTGGCGCGGATCGCCACCGTTCTGCGGGAGCGCGAGCTCGAGATCGAGTTCGACGAGCGCGCGGCGGCCGAAGAGGAGCAGGATCAGTGAGCCAGGAACAGAACGTCACGGCCGTCGAGCGCGGCGCGCGCAAGGTGCGCACCGGGGTCGTCGTCTCGGACAAGATGGACAAGACCGTGGTGGTCCGCATCGACCGCCAGGTCCGCCACGCCCTGTACAAGAAGTCGGTGCGGCGCTCGTCCAAGCTCTCCGCTCACGACGAGACCAACGACGCGCACGAGGGCGACACGGTCCGCGTGATGGAGACGCGCCCGGCGTCCAAGTCCAAGCGCTGGCGTGTGATCGAGATCGTGGAGCGGGCGAAGTGATCCAGCAGGAATCGCGCTGCAGGGTGGCGGACAACACGGGGGCCAAAGAGGTCCTGTGCATCCGCGTGCTCGGCGGTTCGGCCCGTCGCTACGCGGGCGTGGGCGACGTCATCGTGGGCACCGTCAAGGACGCCCTGCCCGGCGGCGCCGTGAAGAAGGGCGAGGTGGTGAGGGCGGTCGTGGTGCGCACGGCCAAGGAGCGTCGGCGTGCCGACGGCTCGTACATCCGCTTCGACGACAACGCCGTCGTGATCATCAACGACCAGAAGAACCCGCGCGGGACCCGCATCTTCGGCCCCGTCGCGCGAGAGCTGCGCGAGAAGCGGTTCATGAAGATCATCTCGCTCGCGCCGGAGGTGCTCTAGACATGCCGGGTGTAGACATCAAGAAGGACGACACCGTGCGCGTGCTGCACGGCAAGGACCGCGGCAAGGAAGGCCGTGTGGTCCGCGTGGATCCGGGCAGGCGCAGGCTCATCGTGGACGGCGTCGCCGTGGCCAAGAAGCACCAGCGCGCGGGGGGCCGCGCGAGCGGCAGCACGCAGGCCGTGGCACAGGGCGGGATCATCGATGTGGAGACGTTCATCGACATCTCCAACGTGGCGCTCGTGTGCAAGAGCTGTGGCAAGCCCACGCGCGTGGGCCGGCGTATCGAGGGGGACACCAAGGTGCGGATCTGCAGGAAGTGCGAGTCGGAACTGTGAGCGATGCCACCGTGCCCCGACTGAAGCAGCGCTACCGCGACGAGGTCGTCGGGCTGCTGAAGGACGAGCTCGGCCTCTCCAACGTGATGCAGGTTCCCACGCTCGACAAGATCGTGGTGAACATGGGCGTTGGCGACGCCGTCAAGGACGGTCGTATGCTGGACGCCGCCGTCGAGGACCTCACGGTCATCAGCGGCCAGAAACCGGTGGTCACCAAGGCTCGCAAGTCGATCGCCGGGTTCAAGCTCCGTGAGGGCATGCCCATCGGCGTCAAGGTCACGCTGCGCGGCAACCGGATGTGGGAGTTCTACGACCGGTTGGTCACGCTGGCGCTCCCGAGGATCCGTGACTTCCGGGGCATGGATCCGCGGGCGTTCGACGGGCACGGCAACTACACCATGGGAGTGACCGAGCAGTTGATCTTCCCGGAGATCGACTACGACAAGGTCTTGGCGGTCCGGGGCATGGACATCACCATCGTGACGACGGCGAGCACCGACGACGAAGGACGCGCCCTGCTGGCGGCGCTCGGCTTCCCCCTCCAGGGGCAGCCCGCGGCCGCGCAGGCGAGCTGAGGAAGCGTAGAGCTATGGCGAAGAAGGCACTGATCAACAAGCAGCAGAAGCAGCCCAAGTTCCGGGTGCGCGCCTACACGCGCTGCCAGAAGTGCGGGCGCCCCCGTGCCGTGTACAAGCGGTTCATGTTGTGCCGCATCTGCTTCCGTCAGCTCGCGCATGCGGGCGAGCTCCCGGGGGTGACGAAGTCCTCATGGTGACCAAGGCCGAACGACGCCATCAGTTCTCGAGCAACGTCTCCGACCCCGTGGCCGACCTGCTCACTCGCATCCGCAACGCGAACCTCGCGTACAAGGACGAGCTCGTCGCCCCGGTGTCCAAGGTGAACGACTCGGTGCTGAAGATCCTGGCCGCCGAGGGGTTCATCGAGGGGTACGCGTCCGAGGGCGAGGGCCTCGACCGGGCCTTCCGCATCCGGATGAAGTACGACAAGGCGCGCCAGCGGACCATCACGGGCATCCAGCGCGTGTCGACGCCCGGTCGGCGCGTGTACACCGGGCGCCACAAGCTGCCGCGGGTGCGGGGCGGCCTCGGCGTCGCCATCGTGTCCACGTCCCAGGGCGTCATGACGGACCGCGACGCCTCCCGCAAGGGCGTCGGCGGCGAAGTCATGGCCTACGTGTGGTGATGAGCTGATGAGTCGGATCGGCAAACAACCCATCGAGATCCCCGGCGGCGTCGACGTGACGATCGCCGACGGGAACGTGGTTACGGTCAAGGGGCCTCGCGGGACCCTGACCCAGGCCCTGCACCCGGACATGCGCATCCTCGCCGAGGACGGCCAGGTGCGCGTCGAACGCCCCGACGACGAGGGCTATCACCGCAGCCTCCATGGGCTCACGCGGTCGCTCGTCGCGAACATGGTGATCGGCGTCACGACCGGCTATCAGAAGCAGCTTCAGATCGTCGGCGTGGGCTACCGGGCCGCGCTCAAGGGCAAGGACCTCGAGGTTCAGGCCGGTTACTCGCATCCCGTGACGGTCCCGGTGCCCGAGGGCATCGAGTTCGAGGTGCCGACGCCCACGCAGATCGTGGTGCGCGGCAACGACAAGCAGGCCGTGGGCGAGATCGCCGCCAAGATCCGCAAGATCCGCAAGCCCGAGCCGTACAAGGGCAAGGGCATCCGCTACGAGGGCGAATACGTTCGCAAGAAGGCCGGCAAGGCCGCCAAGAGCGGGGCCGCGTGATGGACGCCAAGATCAAGCGCGACGCTCGCCTGCGCCGGCATACCCGTGTGCGCAAGAAGGTCGCGGGAGGCCCCGCGCGCCCGCGCCTGGCCGTGTTCCGCTCGAACAAACACATCTACGTGCAGCTGATCGACGACGTGCAAGCGGTCACCCTGGCCGCCGCGTCGGACGCCGAGGTCAAGGGCGAGGGCAAGACCGCCCGGGCCAAGGCGGTGGGCGAGCTCATCGCCAGCCGTGCCAAGGAGGCCGGCATCGACGCCGTGGTGTTCGACCGCGGCGGCCGCCTCTATCACGGCCGCGTGGCGGCCCTCGCCGAGGGCGCCCGCGAGGGAGGACTCCGGATCTGACATGAGTAGGCGATACGACGCGAACCAACAGGACAAGAGCCCGTACGAAGAGCGGGTCATCTCGATCAACCGCGTATCCAAGGTCGTCAAGGGCGGCCGCCGCTTCTCCTTCGCCGCCTTGGTGGTCGTGGGGGACGGCGCGGGCCGCGTGGGCGTGGGTTACGGCAAGGCCAAGGAGGTGCCCTCGGCCATCGCCAAGGGCGTCGAGGAGGCGCGCAAGCACATGTTCGAGGTGGCCATGATGGGCACCACGATCCCCCACAAGGTGATCGGCGAGGAGGGCGCGGGCGTGGTGCTCCTCAAGCCCGCCGCGCCCGGGACCGGCGTCATCGCCGGCGGGCCCGTGCGCGCGCTCGTGGAGTGCGCGGGCATCAAGGACGTGCTCTCCAAGTCGATGGGGTCGTCGAACCAGATCAACATCGTGAAGGCGGCCGTGAACGGGCTGAAGCAGCTCCGCAAGCCGGCGCAGGTGGCGGCGCTCCGTGGCCGCGAGGTGCACGAGGTGGCGCCCAAGCCCATGGTGGAGGCCGTCGCCGTCGCCGAGACGCGGATGCAGGCTGCCCGGACGGCCGCGCTGGAAGAGGTCTACACGGACCAGCCGGCGCGTAACCAGGGCCGTGGCCCGGGCGGGGGCCGGCGATGAAGCTCAAGGTGACCCAGCGCCGCAGCGTGATCGACCGGCCGAGGGATCAGAAGGACACGATCCGCCGGCTCGGGCTTCACCGCATCAACGACAGCGTGCTCAAGGACGATCGCCCGGAGATCCGCGGCATGATCGCCAAGGTTCAGCATCTCGTGAACGTGGAAGAGGTCGACGCATGAAGCTGCATCACCTGAAGCCCGCAGCGGGCGCCAAGCGGGAGAGGAAGCGGGTCGGCCGCGGCCGTGCCGGCGTGCGCGGCAAGACCGCCGGGCGCGGCACCAAGGGCACGGGGGCGCGCAAGACGGTCCCCGTGTGGTTCGAGGGCGGCCAGATGCCGCTGCAGCGCCGCGTGCCCAAGCTCAAGGGGTTCACGAACCCCGGCCGGGTCGCCTACGCGGTGGTGAACGTCGAGCTGTTGCAGAAGTACTACGCCGAGGGCGAGGTCACGCCGGCGGCGCTGTACGGGCACGGGTTGGTGCGCAAGGGCGTGCCGGTGAAGATCCTCGCTCGCGGAGACCTCGACCACGCCCTCACCGTCAAAGCCCACGCGTTCTCCGAGGCCGCCAAGGCGAAGATCGAAGCCGCGGGCGGCCGGGCCGAGGTTCTCGGCTGAGCCGGGGTACCATTACCTACCGTGCTGAAGGCCTTCCTCAACGCATTCAGGGTCCCGGATCTTCGTAACAAGATCCTGTTCACCCTGGCCATCATCGCCGTCTACCGGTTCGGCGCGCACGTTCCGGTGCCCGTGGTGGACTTCAACGAGCTCACCCGCGCGGTGGACCAGCAGGGCGCCGGGGGCTTCCTGGCCATGATGAACCTGTTCTCCGGCGGCGGGCTCTCGCGCATGGCTGTCTTCGGGCTCGGGATCATGCCCTACATCACCTCGTCGATCATCCTGCAGTTGCTGCAGGTGGTCATCCCGAGGCTCCAGGCGCTTCAGGATCAGGGCGAGGCCGGCGTCAAGACGATCAACCAGTACACGCGCTACCTCACGGTGGTGCTGGCCCTCCTGCAGTCGACCGGGCTCGTGTTCCTGTTCCACTCGGGCCGCGCCGGCATCCCCGACATCTTCCCCCCGGACACCTTCACGACGCCGAACGTGGCGCTGATCATCCTCACCATGACCGCGGGAACCGCCACCGTCATGTGGCTGGGCGAGCTCATCACCCAGCGCGGCGTGGGCAACGGCATGTCCATCCTGATCTTCACGAGCGTGATCTCGGCCCTGCCGGCCGAGGGCAACGCCATCTTGCAGTCCAGCACGGCGCACTTCGTCATCGCGTTGATCCTGGGCTTCGGCGTCGTCGTGGCCGTGGTCTTCATGGACCAGGGGCAGCGGCGCATCCCGATCCAGTACGCCAAGCGGGTGGTCGGGCGCAAGATGATGGGCGGCACCAGCACCTACCTGCCGCTGAAGGTGAACCAGGCCGGCGTGATCCCCATCATCTTCGCGTCCTCGGTGCTGTACTTCCCCACGCTCCTGGCCAGCGTGTATCACGCCACGTGGTTCCAGAACCTCGTCTCGAACTACCTCACGAACTCGAGGAGCTTCGTGTACATGGTGATCCTGGCGTTGCTCATCATCTTCTTCAGCTACTTCTACACGGCCATCCAGTTCGACCCGGTGCGCACCGCGGACCAGATCCGCAAACAGGGTGGGTTCATCCCCGGTATCCGTCCGGGGCCGCCCACCGCCACGTACCTGAACGACATCCTGGTGCGGATCACCTTGCCCGGCTCCATGTTCCTGGCCGCAGTCGCGCTGGTGCCCACCATCGTCTTCGCGTATTGGTCCCTCAGCAACTTCCCCTTCGGCGGCACGTCGGTGCTGATCGCCGTGGGCGTGGCGCTCGAGACGATGAAGCAGATCGAGTCCCAGCTGCTGATGCGCCACTACGAGGGCTTCCTGAAGTAGCCATGCGCCTCGTGCTGCTCGGCCCTCCTGGTGCGGGGAAGGGGACGCAGGCGCAGCGTCTGACGGATCGCTACGGCATCCCGCAGATCTCCACGGGCGACATCCTGCGCGAGCAGGTTCAGGCGGGCAGCATGCTCGGGATCCGGGCGCGGGCGTTCATGGACCGCGGGGAGTACGTGCCCGACGAGGTGATGGTGGAGATGGTCATGGACCGTCTCGACGATCCCGACGCCGACGGCGGGTTCATCCTCGACGGCTTCCCGCGCACCGTGCCCCAGGCCCGGGCGCTCGAGGTGGCGCTGGAGCGGGCGCAGCGTCCCCTATCGGCCGTGGTGAAGTTCGACATCCCCGACGACATGGCGGTGCGGCGACTGTCCGCCCGCTGGGGCTGCCCCGTCTGCAAGCGCACCTACAACCTCGAGTACAAGCCGCCGGCTCACGACAAGGTCTGCGACTTCGACGGCACCGGGCTCGAGCGCCGCGCCGACGACGAGGAGCTCACGGTTCGGCGTCGGCTCGCGGTCTACTCCGAGCAGATGGCCCCGCTCGAGCGGTTCTACCAGGAGCGCGATCTGCTTCGCGAGGTCGACGCCCAGGCGCTCGAGGAACAGGTGGCGGAGGGCACGGTCGAGTTGTTGAAGGATCTCGAACCGTGATCACCCGCAGGTCGGCCGACGAGCTCAACAAGATGCGGCGGTCCGGGCGCATCCTCGCCCAGACCATCGAGGAGGTGCTCGAGGCGGTGGCGCCCGGCATCACCACCGCGGAGCTGGACGCCGTGGCCGAGCGCCGCATCCGCGCCGAGGGCGCCGTCCCGTCGTTCCTGGGCTACCGGGGGTTCACGGCCAGCATCTGCGCGTCCATCAACCACGAGATCGTGCACGGGATCCCCTCGCCCAAGCGGGTCGTGGCCGCCGGAGACTTGCTCTCGCTGGACTTCGGTGCGATCTGGGAGGGCTATCACTCGGATTCTGCCGTGACCGTCTTCGTGGGCGGATCGCCCCCCTCGGAGGAGGCGGCCCGCCTCGTCAAGATGACGGAGGCCTCGCTGAACGCGGCCATCGAGTCCATCCACCCCGGGGGGCGCCTGTCGGACATCGGGTTCGCCATCGAGTCCACGGCCGCACCGGCGGGGCTCGGCATCGTGCGCGAGTACGGCGGCCACGGGATCGGGCGATCCATGCACGAGGACCCGTTCGTGCAGAACTGGGGGCCGCCGGGCAGGGGCCCCGTCCTGCGTCCCGGCCTCGTCCTGGCCCTCGAGCCCATGCTGACCCTCGGCGGAGACGAGACCCGGCTGCTGGGCGACGGGTGGACGGTGGTCACGGCCGACGGTTCCCTTTCCGCGCACTTCGAGCACACCGTCGCGGTCACCGAGGACGGCCCCGAGGTCCTGACGGCCCGGCACTGAGCCGCTCGTGCGTGGACGGAGGCTCGCGGCTGCCCGTATACTGGCGCGTCTGCCTCGCCGAGCGTTCGTCAGCGCGCTCCGGATCCGAGGAAGACACCGTTCGAAGGAAGCAACTGGAGCTTGCCGAAGAAAGACGCTATCGAGGTAGAGGGCACGGTCGTGGAACCGCTGCCCAACGCCATGTTCCGGGTGAAACTGGACAACGACCACCTGGTCCTGGCCCATATCTCGGGCAAGATGCGGATGCACTACATCCGGATCCTGCCGGGCGACCGCGTGCTGGTGGAGCTCTCGCCCTACGACCTCACCCGAGGCCGCGTGGTGTACCGGTACAAGTAGGGGGCGGGCCGCGCAGGTCCCGCCCGGATGAGGAGCAGGTGATGAAGGTCCGTCCGTCGGTCAAGAGGATGTGCGACAAGTGTCGCGTCATCCGCCGGCGCGGGCGCATCCTCGTGATCTGCTCGAACCCGCGACACAAGCAACGCCAAGGCTGAGCCGAACCGAGAACGAAGGAGACGGGACCAGGTGGCACGGATCGCAGGCGTCGACCTCCCCCGCGACAAGCGGCTGGATATCGCCCTCACCTACATCTACGGCGTGGGCACCACCAACTCCGGCAAGATCGTGCAGGGCGCCGGGGTGGACGCCGCCACCAAGGTGCGAGACCTCTCCGAGGACGAGGTCCTGAAGATCCGCGCCTACATCGACCAGAACTTCAAGGTCGAGGGCGATCTGCGGCGCGAGGTCGCGCAGGACATCAAGCGCAAGATCGAGATCGGCTGTTACGCCGGTGTGCGGCACCGTCGCGGCCTGCCCGTTCGTGGGCAACGCACGCACACGAACGCCCGCACGCGCAAGGGACCCAAGAAGACGATCGCAGGCAAGAAGAAGGCCACGAAGAAGTAAGGGAGCCCCACACCGATGGCGAAGCCGAAAGCGAAGAAGACCAAGCGCCGCGAGAAGAAGCACGTGCTGCACGCGCAGGCGCACATCAAGTCCACGTTCAACAACACCATCGTCACCATCACCGACCTGCAGGGGAACACGCTTTCGTGGGCCAGCGCCGGCAACGTCGGGTTCAAGGGCTCCCGCAAATCCACGCCCTTCGCCGCGCAGCTCGCGGCCGAGAAGGCCGCGCGCGCCGCGCAGGAGCACGGCGTGCAGAAGGTCGATGTCTTCGTCAAGGGACCCGGTTCGGGCCGCGAGACCGCCATCCGCTCGTTGGCGGCCGCGGGGCTCGAGGTGGCCGGGATCTCCGATGTCACGCCGGTGCCGTACAACGGCTGCCGGCCACGCAAGCGTCGTCGCGTCTAGCACGCGACGAGTGGGACGGGGTTCGCCCGTCCCACACCGAGAGAGCGGGGTAGGAGTGGATGATCCCCCGCCGAAGGAGGGAAGCACCTTGTTCATCGTCGCGAGGCCCCAGATCGCCGAGGACGTCGTCACCCCGATCCGTTCGCGGTTCACCATCGAGCCGCTCGAGCCGGGGTTCGGCTACACGGTCGGCAACTCGCTCCGCCGCACGCTGCTGTCGTCCATCCCGGGCGCGGCCATCTCTTCGGTGCGGATCGACGGCGTGCTGCACGAGTTCTCGACCATCCCCAAGGTCACCGAGGACGTGACCGACATCATCTTGAACCTCAAGGAGCTCGTGGTTCGCTCCGAGCTCGAGGAACCCACCACCATCTACCTCAAGGCGAAGGGACCGTCGGAGGTCACGGCCGGCGACATCGCGCCGCCCGCGGGCATCGAGATCCTGAACCCGGACCTGCACATCGCCGCGCTGGGCAAGGGCGCGTCCGTGGAGATGGAGATGACGGTCGAGCGGGGCGTGGGCTATCGCATGGCGGACAAGAACAAGAAGCCGCGCGACCCGATCGGCGTGATCCCCGTGGACTCGATCTTCTCGCCCGTCCGCAAGGTGAGCTACTCGGTCGAGAACACCCGGGTCGAGCAGATGACGGACCGCGACCGCTTGGTGCTCGACGTCGAGACCGACGGCTCGGTCACGCCGCGCGAGGCCGTGGCCTCGGCCGGCGGCACGCTGCTCGAGCTCGTGAGCCTGTTCGCGGAGCTCGCGGACGCCGCGAGCGTGACGGTGGGCCCGGCGGAAGACGAGGAGGTGCCGGGCGACTTCGCGATCACGATCGAGGAGCTGAACCTCTCGGTGCGTTCGTACAACTGCCTCAAGCGCGAGGGCATCAACGCGGTGGGAGACCTCGTGCTGAAGAGCGAGTCCGAGCTGATGGACATCCGTAACTTCGGGCAGAAGTCCATCGACGAGGTGAAGGCCAAGCTCGAGGAGCTCGGTCTCGGACTCCGGGAGGAGTGAGCAGGTGCCCAAGCCCAAGAAGGGATCGCGCCTGGGCTCGAACCCCGCGCACCAGCGGCTGCTGCTGTCCACGCTCGCAGCGCAGTTGTTCACGCACGAGGGCATCAACACCACGGAGGCCAAGGCCAAGGCGCTGCGGCCCTACGCGGAGAAGCTCATCACCAAGGCCAAGCGCGGCGATCTCGCCGCGCGACGCGAGGTGCTGAAGGACATCCCGGACCGCGATGTGGTGGCGCGGCTGTTCCACGAGATCGGGCCACGGTTCACGGAGCGCGCGGGCGGCTACACGAGGATCCTGAAGCTGGGTCCTCGCAAGGGCGACGCCGCGCCCATGGCGCGCATCGAGCTGGTCGAGCGCGAGGGGTAGCCCTCCGTATCCCGCGGCCGCGTTCCTTCGGGCCTCATTGGGCTTCAGGGGGCCTGCGGGGTTGGGTCCGGTCCGCCGGGGCGTCTGCGGTGCGGGTCGGTCTGCTCCAGCATCTCGCGCACGGCGTCGAGGCGTTCGACCGGGACGAGCAGCGTCAGGTCGTCGCCGGCCAGGAGCTCGTCCTTGCCGCCCGGGATGACGAGCGAGGCGCCGCGCTGCAGCGCGATGACGACGGTGCCGGGCGGCAGCCCCACCTCGGACAGCGTGCGCCCGACCAGGGTCGATCCCTCGCCCAGCACCGCGTCCATCAACGACGTGCCGGGTGGGGTGCCCCCTAGGTCCCGCAGGTTCGCCAGCAGGGCGCGGCGGTACCCGTCGATCGCTCCGGACGAGGTCACGCTGCCGATGATCGCGCGGTGGTCGTCCAACACCGGCACGATGCCCGTCTCGGTCGTGGCGAGGCTCTCCACGGCATCTTCGAGCGTGGCGTCCTTCGGCACGGACGGGGCGCTGGTGTCGACCACGCCCGCCACCTTGCTCCCGTCCGCCGCCTCCAGCGCCTCCACGGTCACCGTGCCCACGAACGCGCCGTGGTCGTTCACGACGGCCGCAGCCCTCACGCCCGCGTCGTCGAGCGTCCGGCGGGCCGCCCCGGCCTCGTCGGTGCCGTGCAGGAGGGCCTTGAGCCGCTCCATGCTCGCGGTAACGGGCACGGAGGCCAGCAGCGGCATGGCCCTGCGGAATCGGTGGCCGGGGGAGGACGCCCGATCCTTCAGCTGGTGCTCGTAGATCGAGACGTCGCCCACGACGAGGGTCGCGAGACCGATAGCGATCATGGCCGGCACCACCATCTCGAGCGTGCCCGTCATCTCGGCGACCATGAGGATCATCGCCAAAGGCGCATGAGCGACGCTCCCGAAGCACGCGGTCATCCCCACCACCACGAACGGCGCGGGACTGGGCGGCACGCCCGCGAGCCCCGAGGCCATCGTCCAGATCGCGGCGCCCACGAACCCCCCGATCACCATGCCGGGTCCGAAGATGCCCCCGGACCCTCCCGAGCCGATCGTCAACGACGTGGCGAGGATCTTGGCGAACGGCAACGCCAGGATCATCCACAGGGCGATCGTGCCGAGTCCCCGCGCCGTCATCGCGCGCTCGAGCCATCCGTAGCCCGTACCCAGCGCCCCGGGGATCATCAGCCCGATGCATCCCACGACGACGCCCGCGCCCGCCGTCCTCAGCCACGGCGGGCCCGGCACGCGATGGAACAGGTCGACCGCCTTGTAAAAGGTCTTGGCGTAGAGCAACCCGAAGAGCCCCGCCACGAGGCCGATCACCGCGTAGAAGGGCAGCTGCTGCAACCGGGAGAGGTGGCCCGGTTGGACGTAGCCGAAGATCGGCGAGAAGCCCTGGAACACGGCGAAGATCGAGAACCCCGTGATGCTCGCGACGAACGAGGGGAAGAGTGCCTCCGCCTCGAGGTCGTCCCGGTAGAGGATCTCGGCGCCGAGGACCGCGCCGCCAAGCGGTGCCCGGAACACCGCGCCGATGCCCGACCCGATCCCGGCGGTGACCGCGATCCGCGCATCGGTCGGGGTCAGGTCCAGCCGGCGCGACAGCATGGAAGCGAATCCTGCGCTGATCTGGGCGGTGGGTCCCTCGCGACCGGCCGAGCCCCCCGACCCGATCGTGAGGGCCGATGCCACGATCTTCACGACCGACGCCCGGGCCCGCATCCCTCGTGGGTTGCGGTGCACGGCCTGGATCGCGGTGTCCGTCCCGTGGCCCTCGGCCTCGGGCGCGAAGCGGAAGACGAGGTACCCCGAGACCAGCCCGCCGAGCCCCACGACGAGGGGCACCGCCCACGGGCGTGCGAAGGCCGATCCCAGCGAGTTCCCCTCGCCGACCGGGGTCGGTGGCGTGTAGCCGCCGATGACGCCGAGCAGCAGCCAGCTGAACAGGTGGATGGCCTCGACGAACACCACCGCGCCGAGCCCGGCGACGATGCCGATCAAGACGCCCAGGATCGACCATTTCTTGAGGTAGCTCGCCCCGCCGATGCGCCGGATCGATCGGTCGATGACGTCCAGGGATCGTTCACGAACCGCCACCGAAATGCTCCTCCCGCCGCGTGATCGAGCGCAGCGCCACTCAGCTGTCGTGCGTGGTGTCGATCGGGCCGGCGATCGAGGAGGTTCTTCGTCGCCGCTGGTCAGTCACCGTCACCATCACTGAACCAGGCTTCTCGCCGAGTTGCAAATGATGCGTCCTCGCGCGCCGCCACCCTAGACTCGCCGGTGTGACGCGCACGATCCGCCTGCTGCTCGCTTACGACGGCTCGTCGTTCCGGGGCTGGGCTCGCCAGCGCGACCCCGCCATCCGCACCGTCGAAGGTGTGCTCACGGAGATCGTGGCCTCCGTCCTGCAGGAGCCGACGAGGCTGACGGTGGCGGGCCGCACGGACGCGGGCGTGCACGCGCGGGGGCAGGTCGCGTCGTTGCGGACCGGGCGCGACGTGGCGGCGGCCAAGCTCAGGGAGGCGATCAACGGTCGGCTTGCTCCCGAGGTCGTGTGTCGCGAGGCCGCCGACGCGCGCGCCGACTTCGACGCGCGTTTCTCCGCCAGCGCGCGCGACTACCGCTACCGGATCGCCACGGGGTCGCTCGCGGACCCGTTCACCGGCCGCTACGAATGGCACCGCCCGGGCGCCCTGGACGTTCGGGCCATGCGCGAAGCCGCGCGGCATCTGGTGGGCGAGCACGACTTCACGTCGTTCTGCCGCCATCCCGGCGGCGAGCGCTCGACGGTGCGGGAGCTGCGACGGTTGAGCGTCGCGGCCGCGGGGGAGCGTCTGGAGCTCGGCTTCCGTGCCAACGCCTTCCTGCATCAGATGGTGCGCGCGATCACGGGCACGCTCGTGCTGGTGGGCGGTGGCAAACTCGAGCCGGCGGACGTGGCACGGGTCCTGGCGGCCCGCGATCGTGCCGGCACCGGGAACCTCGCGCCCGCGCACGGGCTCACGTTGGAGCGGGTGACGTACGGGCGCCGAGCCCGCGGATCCGGGGGATTTTGACGCTGCCGGGACGCCGCGGGTAACCTGGTTCGCCGGCCCACGACCCGGGTCGGCACCCCTGGTATGAAGACCTACTCTCCCAAGCCTGAGCACATCGAGCGACGCTGGTACGTCATCGACGCCGACGATCAGGTGCTCGGCCGGCTCGCCAGCGAGACCGCGGCCCTCCTGCGCGGCAAGCACAAACCCATCTTTGCCCCCCATATGGATTGCGGCGATCACGTCATCATCGTGAACGCGGACAAGGTCGTGCTCACCGGGGGCAAGGAGATGAAGAAGGTCTCCTACCGCCACTCGGGCTACCCGGGCGGGATCAAAGGGACGCGCTACGACGCGCTGCTGAATGAGCGGCCCGTCTACGCCGTGGAGAAGGCCGTCAAGGGCATGCTTCCCAAGAACAAGCTGGGCCACGCGATGTTCAGGAAGCTGCACGTGACGGCGGGGCCCGAGCATCGGCACGCGCCGCAGAAGCCGGAGCCGTACGCCCTGGGGAGCACCCCTCCGCGCTGGGAGGGCCTGCCGGGTTCCGAGATGCGCGGGGCCGCCCGCCCCGGACCAGCCGCCGAGCCGCAGACCGAGCGCCCGGCGCCCGCGACGCCGAAGGCTGCGAGCGCCGAGAAGCCCACGACGGCCCAGAAGACGGCCGAGAGGCCGACCGCGACGTCCACGGCCAAGAAGTCCTCCACCAAGAAGTCGACGGCCAAGAAGTCGACTGCGAAGAAGTCGACTGCGAAGAAGCCCACTGCGAAGAAGCCCACTGCGAAGAAGTCCACTGCGAAGAAGTCCACCGCGAAGAAGTCCACCGAGAAGAAGTCGGCGGCGCCCGAGCGCGCCGAGAAGGAGTAGTCACCCGTGGTTGCCACCGCGACGAAGATCAACACCGGCCGACGCAAGGAGGCCGTGGCGCGCGTGCGCCTCACGCCCGGGTCGGGGGTCTTCGCGATCAACGGCCGTGCCCTGGAGGACTACTTCCCGACGCGCGTGCACCGGATGGTCGCCGTCTCCGCGTTGCGACTCGTTGGCCGCGAGAAGGACTACGACATCACGGTCGGCCTGCGCGGAGGCGGCGTGAGCGGCCAGGCCGGCGCGGTACGCCTGGGGATCGCGCGCGCGCTCATCGACATCGATCCCGAACTTCGCGAACAGCTCAAGGCTGAGGGCTATCTCACGCGTGACGCGCGTGAGAAGGAGCGGCGCAAGTACGGACTGAAGAAGGCCCGCAAGGCGCCGCAGTACTCCAAGCGCTGAGGGCGAACCGGCTCAGTCGCGCGAGGGCTCGGGCGTCGCGTCCTCGGCCGCAACGACACCCTCGGCCTCCACGACGTCCTCCTCGGTGACGGCGAAGGCCCCCGAATCGACCGCATCCATCACGCCGCGGGCTCGTTCGGCGTCTTCCGTGTTCACCCATAGGTAGACGGGACCGGTGCGGTAGGGGCCCTCGCCCTCTCCCTTCATCATCACCGCGATGCCCTCGGCCTCGAGGCGGCCCTTCATCAGTTCCCCGGCGAACGTGTCCCCGCTCGCGTAGATCCGTGTGAGATCGCTCATGCGCACCATCCTCCCACGTCTCGCGGTGGAGTAGCCTTCGGGCTCATGGGACGACTGTTCGGGACCGACGGCGTGCGCGGGCACGCGGGTACCGACCTCACCGAGGACCTCGCCTTCGGGCTCGGCCGCGCCGCGGTGGAGGTGCTCGGCCGCCGCGGTGAGAGACGGCCCTCCTTCGTGGTGGGCCGGGACACGCGCGCCTCGGGCGAGTGGCTCGAGGATGCGCTCGTGGAGGGCATCCGCCAGGCCGGCGGCGACGCGATCCTGGCCGGGGTCGAGCCGACGCCCGCGGTGGCGTTCCTCACGGTGGCCCTCGGAGCCTCCTCGGGCGTCGTGATCTCGGCCTCCCACAATCCCGCCGAGGACAACGGGATCAAGTTCTTTGCCGGCAACGGGATGAAGCTGCCGGACGAGTTCGAGGAGGAGATCGAGGCGGCCCTCGGCACCCCCGCCGTGGCCGTGGAAGCGCCGGGCGCCACGGTCTCGTCCGGTGACGCGCGCAACCGGTACCTCGAGCATCTCGTGGCGGCCGCCGACGCCCCGCTCGAAGGCATGCGCGTGGTGGTCGACTGCGCGAACGGCGCGGCGACCGAGCTGGCGCCCGAGGTCCTGCGCCGGCTCGGCGCCACCGTGGACGCGATCCACGCGGAGCCCGACGGCAAGAACATCAATGAGGGCTGCGGCGCGCTCTACCCGGAGGTCGTCGCCGCGGAGGTCCTGCGACGAGGGGCGGACGCGGGCGTGTCGCTCGACGGCGACGCCGACCGAGCCCTCTTCGCGGATGCCGAAGGGACGATCGTGGACGGCGATCAGGTGCTGGCGGCGTGCGCGGTGGCGCTGCGCGGCGCCGGCCGGCTGGCCGGCGACACCGTGGTGACCACGGTCATGGCCAACGTCGGGTTCCACCACGCCATGCGCGAGGCCGGGATCGAGGTCATCGCCGCCAGGGTGGGGGACCGCTACGTGCTGGAGGAGATGGTCCGCGCGGGCGCCGTGCTGGGCGGAGAGCAGTCCGGCCACGTGATCTTCCGCGATCAGGCCACCACCGGCGACGGCCTCCTCACGGCGGTGCGATTCCTTTCCCTCGCGGCCGCCACAAGCGCCTCCGTTCGGGAGTTGGCCGGGGTGATGCAGCGCTACCCGCAGGCCATGGTGAACGTAGCGGTGCGGGATCGGGAGGCGCTCGCGGGCGCGGGCCGCGTGTGGGCCGCCGTGCACGCGGCCGAGGCAGAGCTGGGCGAGGAGGGCCGCGTGCTCGTGCGGCCATCGGGCACCGAGCCCCTCGTGCGCGTGATGGTGGAGGCCGAGTCCGGGGACGTCGCGCTGCATCACGCCGAGACGATCGCGGCGCTCGTCGACTCCACGCTCGCCTGAGCCTCGCGGTGCTCGCGGCACCCGCTGCTAGGGTGGTTGGCATGTGCGGGATCGTGGGCTACGTGGGCCCCGACGAGGCGCTCCCCATCGTGATGGAAGGGCTTCGCCGTCTCGAGTATCGGGGCTACGACTCGGCGGGCGTCGCGGTGATGAACGGCGCCACGATGGGCATGGTGAAGCGGGCCGGCAAGCTCGCCGAGCTCGAAGCAGCCCTCGGCGGGGGCAACGCGCCCGCCGGAACCGTGGGGATGGGACACACGCGGTGGGCGACCCACGGCGCGCCCACGGACCGCAACGCCCACCCGCACCTGGACTGCGACGGGCGCGTGGCGGTGATCCATAACGGGATCATCGAGAACTTCCAGGCGCTGCGCGCCGAGCTCGACAAGGGCGGCCACACGCTCGCCTCCGACACGGACACCGAATGCGTGGCGCACCTGATCGAGGAGCATCTCCGCGACGGGCCGCCGGGGACGCTCGCGGACGCCGTGCGCGCGGCCGTCGCCCGGCTCGAGGGGGCGTACTCGCTGGTGGTGTGCGCGCTCGACGAGCCCGGCACGCTCGTCGGCGTGAAGGTGTCTTCGCCGCTCGTGGTGGGCCTCGGCGACGGGGAGACCCTGCTCGCCTCCGACATCCCGGCGCTCCTGGATCGCACCGGCTCGGTGATCCCGGTGGAGGAGCACCAGGTCGTGCAGATCACGCGAGACGGGGCCGTCTTCACCGACCTCGACGGAGCGCCGCTGCATCCCGAACCCATCACCGTGGACTGGGACGTCGCGCGCGCGCAGAAGGGCGGCTACGACTCATTCATGCGCAAGGAGATCGACGAGCAGCCCGACGCGATCCGCGACACCCTCGCGGGGCGCGTGAGCGGCGGCCGGCTGGTGCTCGACGAGCTACGCGTGAGCGACGACGTCCTGCGCGAGGTGAACAAGGTCTTCGTGGTCGCGTGCGGCACGGCGTTCCACTCCGGCCTGGTGGCGAAGTACGCCATCGAGCACTGGACGCGGCTGCCCGTGGAGATCGAGATCGCGTCGGAGTTCCGCTACCGCGACCCGGTGCTGGGGCCGGACACCCTCACGCTCGCGGTCTCCCAGAGCGGCGAGACGATCGACACGCTGGAGGCCGCGCGGCACGCGCGCCGGCAGGGCTCGCAGGTGATCGCCGTGACGAACACGGTGGGATCCTCGCTCGCGCGCGAGGCCGACGGCGTGCTCTACACACACGCGGGCCCGGAGATCTGCGTGGCGGCCACCAAGACCTTCGCCACCCAGATGGTCTCGCAGTACCTCGTGGCGCTGTACCTCGCGCAGGTGCGCGGCTCGATGTTCCCCGAGGAGATCGCCGAGGTGCTGGAACGCCTGCACGAGCTGCCGGACCAGGTCCGCAGTGCCATCGCGCTGGACGCGCGCTGCCGCGAGCTCGCGCAACGCTACGCCGAGGCTCCAAGCATCCTGTTCATCGGGCGGCACACCGGCTACCCGGCCGCGCTGGAGGGAGCGCTCAAGCTCAAGGAGCTCAGCTACATCCATGCCGAGGGCTTCCCGGCGGGGGAGCTGAAGCACGGGGCCATCGCGCTGGTGGAGCCGGGCGTGCCCGTCGTGGCGGTGGCCACGCAGTGCCACATCTACCCCAAGATGCTCTCGAACATCCAGGAGGTTCGTGCGCGGGGCGCCGAGGTGATCGCGGTGGCCACGCGCGGGGACACGCAGATCGGCGGGATCGCCGACCACGTGCTCGAGGTGCCCGAGACGCCCGAGCTGCTCGCGCCCGTCACGGTGACGGTGCCCCTGCAGCTGTTCGCCTACCACGTTGCGACGCTGCGCGGCTGCGACGTCGACCAGCCCCGAAACCTCGCCAAGAGCGTCACGGTGGAGTAGTCGGCGTGGCCAGCCCGACGCCCTCCCCGTACCCGATCCCCGTGCCCGCGGATCCGAACACAACGGTGGTGAGCCTGGTGTTCTTGATCGTGCTGTTGGCCGTGGTGAGCGTGCTGTGGTGGCAGGTGCGCCGGATGCGCCGCACCGTCAAGAACCTCGAGCTGGGCTCGTGGCCTCCCGACGACGGGCCCGACGCTCCGTAGCCGGTGGCGCGTCGCGTAGCCTGGTGCGGTGGAGATCCTCGGCCTGGGCGTGGACATCTGCGAGATCGCCCGCATGGAGCGGGCGCTCGCGCGACACGAGACCATGCGCGCCCGCGTGTTCACACCCGAGGAGATCGCGTACTGCGATTCCAAGGCCCGCCCCGCCGAATCCTACGCGGGGCGGTTCGCCGCGCGCGAGGCCACCATCAAGGCGCTGGGCGGCTACCGCGGCAAGCGATGGCGCGACATCAGCGTGTCGCGGCATCCCAGCGGCGCGCCGAGCATCGCGCTCGCAGGTCACGCGGCGCGCCGCGCCGGCTCCCTCGGCATCTCACGCGTCCTGATCACCTTCACGCACGAGAAGACCAACGCCGTGGCGTTCGCGGTGGCCGTGCGAGAGTCGTGAGCGCACCGTGATCCCCCTC
The DNA here is from genome assembly GCA_963719165.1 of uncultured Actinomycetes bacterium. GTDB lineage: Bacteria > Actinomycetota > UBA4738 > UBA4738 > HRBIN12 > JAOUEA01. The sequence continues at coordinate 50,707 of CAVRAV010000001.1, forward strand.
CTGGACCCCGAGCGGGCCGCCGCGCTCGACCGCGCCACGCAGGCGCGCGGGGTGCCGGCCGCGGCTCTGATGGAGCGCGCCGGGCGCGCGGTCGCGCGCGCGGCCCTGGACGTCGTGGGCGGCGCGTACGGACGCCGTGCCGTGGTCGTGTGCGGCCGCGGCAACAACGGCGGCGACGGCCTGGTTGCCGCGCGGCATCTCGCCCGGTGGGGCACTGCGCGTGGCCGTCCTGTGGGCCGACGCGCCGGGGGAGCTCTCCGATCCGGCCGCCGTGAACCGGGCGCGCCTGGCGGAGGTCGGGCTCACCCCCGCGGTCGCCGACCCGGCGCGCTTCGCGCGCGAGCTCGCCCGCGCGGACGTGGCCATCGACGCGATCTTCGGCACGGGCTTCCACGGATCGCCCGAGGGGGCGTGGGCGGACGCGATCGACGCCCTCAACGCCGGGCCCGTCCCGGTGGTTGCCGTCGACGTTCCCTCAGGTGTGAACGGGGCCACGGGCGCCGTGGACGGGCGCGCGGTCGCGTGCGCGCTCACGGTGACGTTCGGCGCGGCCAAGACCGGGTCCGTGCTCATGCCCGGCGCCGAGTACGCGGGCGCGGTGCGCGTGGTCGACATCGGCTTCCCCGAGGAGCTCATCGAGACGGAGGTCTTCCTCAGCGAACCCGCCGACGTGATCGCGGCACTACCCCCGCGCGGCGCGGACGCGCACAAGCGTGCATCGGGCGTGCTGGTCGTGGTGGCGGGCTCGCGCGATATGACCGGGGCCGTGCGGCTGATCGCGCAGGCGGCGGGCCGCGCCGGGGCAGGGCTCGTGATCGCGGCCGTTCCGCGCGGCATCCTCCCCGTCGTTCAGGCCGCCGTCACCGAGGCCGTGTTCCTGGGTCTGCCGGAGACCCCGGAGGGGGGCGTGGCGCCGAGCGCCGTGGACCCCGTCCTCGCGGCGCTCGAGGGCGCGAACGCCCTCGCCATCGGCCCCGGGCTCACGGCACGCGACGACACGGCACGGTTCGTGCGCGACGTGGTCGCCGCCGCCTCCGTGCCGGCCGTGATCGATGCCGACGCGCTGAACGCCTTCGCGGGGCGGGCCGAGCAGCTGCGCGAACGAGCGGCGGGCGCCGTGCTCACGCCGCACGTGGGCGAGTTCGTGCGTCTGAGCGACGTCACGTCCGAGGCCCTGATGAGCGACCGCATCGCCCACGCGCGCGCCCTGTCGGACACCACGAACGCGGTGGTGCTCCTCAAGGGCAGCCGAACCGTGGTCGCGGCGCCCGGCGGTTCCGTGCGCATCAACCCGACCGGCAGCTCGGTGCTCGCCACGGCCGGCTCGGGCGACGTCCTCACGGGGGTCATCGGCGGGCTGCTCGCGCGGGGAACGGCGCCGCTCGAGGCCGCCGCGGCGGGCGCATACCTGCACGGGCTCGCGGGCATCCTCGCCGGCGAACGCACGGGCGACGGCACGCTCGCCGGCGACGTCGTGGAGCGCATCCCGGAGGCGGTGGCGCGGATGGGCGAGACGTGAGCGAGGCGCTGCGACCGACCCGCGTGCAGGTCGACCTCGCGGCGGTGCGCCACAACGTGGGGCTGCTGAAGCCCGCCGGCGCCGAGCTGATGGCCGTCGTGAAGGCCGACGCGTATGGGCACGGCGACGTGGAGGTGGCGCGCGCCGCGGTGGAGGGCGGCGCCACGTGGCTGGGCGTCGCGCTCGTCGAGGAGGGCCTGCGCCTTCGCCGCGCAGGGGTCGAGACCCCGATCCTCGTGCTCTCGGAGTTCCCCCGGGATCCGAGCCCGCGGCGCTCGCGGCCGGGCTGACGCCCACCCTCTACTCCGGCGAAGGGCTCCGGGCACTCGCCGCGGCCTCCTCCGGCCGGCGCGTCGGCGTCCATGTGAAGGTGGACACCGGCATGCACCGCGTGGGGGTCTGGCCACCCGAGCGCACCGCCTCGTTCGTCGACGACGTCGTGGCCGCAGGGCTGACGCCCGAGGGCCTGTTCACGCATCTCGCGCGCTCCGAGGAGGACGCCGGCACCACGCGCGAGCAGCTCGCCGTGTTCCTGCGCGCCGCCGAGGACGTGCGGGCCGCGGGCCACGGTCCGCGCCTGCTGCACGCGGCCAACACCGCCGCCACGATCCTGCACCCGGCCTCACACCTGGACCTCGTGCGCCCGGGCATCGGCATCTACGGGGTGCTTCCGGGACCGGGCGTGGGCGCCGACCTGGGCCTGCGTCCGGCGCTCAGCTGGCGTTCGCGCGTGACGTTCGTGAAGCGGCTCGTCGCCGGCGAGCGCCTGTCCTACGGGCATCACTACCGGCTCGAACGCGATGCCTGGGTGGCCACCGTGCCGGTCGGCTACGCCGACGGCTACCCTCGTCCCCTGTCCTCGCGGGCCGACGTCCTGATCGGCGGGCGGCGGTGCCGGGTCGCGGGGACCGTGACGATGGACCAGCTGATGGTGGATTGCGCCGATCGCGAGCCCCGAGCGGGAGACGACGTGGTGTTGCTCGGTGCGCAGGACGACGACGAGATCACGGCGGACGAGCTCGGTGTGCTCGCCGGGACGATCGGGTACGAGATCGTCACGAGGATCGGAAAAAGGGTGCCGCGGGAGTATGTGAGATGACCAGGAAGCGCACCGCGCTCATCAGCGCCGGGGTCGCCGCCGGCGCGCTCACGGCGGGCGTCCTTGGCGGGGCGCTCGTTCGGCGACGTCACTCCGACGAACTCGAGGACACGTTCTGGGATCTGCCGCCCGACGACCTGGGGACGGTCGAGTCCTTCGACGGGACCACCATCGCGGTGCGCGCGGCCGGGGCCCCCCACGCCCCGCTGCTCCTGTTCGCGCACGGCTTCAGCCTGGATTCCACCACGTGGTACGAGCAGTGGGTCGACCTGTCGGTGGACCACCGGTGCGTGCTGATGGACCAGCGCGGGCACGGGCGCTCGGGCCGCGCGGCACACAGGGACTTCACCGTGCGCGCCATGGGTCGCGACATCGCCGCCGTGCTCGACCACGTGGCGCCCGAGCGCCCCGCGGTGCTGATCGGCCACTCGATGGGCGCCATGGCGATCCTCGCCCTCGCGGAACAACGTCCCGAGCTGTTGGGAGATCGCGTGGCGGGTGTGGTGCTGGTGGGCGCGGCCTCCTCGGACCTCATCCAAGGGGCCATGGGCTCCGTCACGGACCTGCTCCGGCCACGGCTCGGGACGCTTGCGTCCGCGGCCCAGCGCGTGGACCGCCTGCGCAAGGCCGTCCTGGCGAGCCCCGCGGATCTCAGCGGCGCCGTGGTGCGCCTCACCCAGTTCGGTCCCGATGCGCCGCGCCATGTGGTGGACCACGTGGTGCGCCTGGCCGAACGTGCCTCCTCCGAGGTGTGGACCGAGGGGCTGTCCCAGCTGATGGAGGTCGACCTCCGTCAAGGGGTGCCGCGGGTGAAGGTTCCCGCGCTCGTGGTGGTGGGCGAGCACGACCGCGTTACCCCGCCCGCGGCGGCGGTGGCGCTCGCGGGGGCGCTGCCGCAAGGACGGCTGGTGGTGATCGAGGGCGCGGGCCACATGACGATGCTGGAGCGCCCGGTCGAGCTCGACCGCGAGATCCGCGTGTTCGCGAAGCAGGTCCTCGCCCCGGAGAGCCCTGCGCCACGGCGGCGCAAGAAGAAGGTCGCGGAAGGCGACGCGTGAGCAGGACCCTGACGGAGGTGGCGGCGGAGGCTGCGGGCTGCACCAAGTGCAGGCTCGCACACGGCCGCACCCAGGTGGTCTTCGGCGACGGCAGCCCGGAGGCGGACCTGCTGCTCATCGGGGAGGGACCGGGCTTCCACGAGGACAAGCAGGGCGTGCCGTTCGTGGGCGCCGCGGGCAACCTGCTCACCCGGATGCTCGGCGAGATCGGTCTCGCGCGCGAGGACGTGTACATCGCGAACGTCGTGATGTGCCGCCCGCCGGGCAACCGCGACCCACACCCCGATGAGATCGAGGCGTGCACGCCCTGGCTCGTGGAACAGATCTCCCTCATCCAGCCCCAGGTCATCGTCACCCTCGGGAACTTCGCCACCAAGTACGTGCTGAACACCGCTACGGGCATCACGCGGCTGCGCGGGCAGACGCACGGATGGCACGGCCGCACCGTGATCCCGACGTTCCACCCCGCGGCGATCCTGCACGGCGGTGGGGAGCGGTCGCGCCAGTTCGAGCTCCTTCGCGAGGACTTCAAGCTCGTGCGGACCACCCTCGACGCCGCCGCACCGCCCCATCCCGCCGCGCCGCCCCATCCCGCCGAGCCGGCCGCGGCGCCCGGCGTCATGGCACGCTCGGCGGCCACCCCGGCGGTCGAGGATCCCGACGCCGATCAGCTGGAGCTGTTCTGAGCGTGGAGGCCATGCTGCGGGCGCCCGACCCCGAGGACACGCGGGCCGTGGGCGTGGCCATCGCGCCGCTGCTCGTCCCCCGCGACGCCGTGCTGCTCACCGGGGAGCTCGGCGCCGGCAAGACCGTGTTCGTGCAGGGCGTCGCGCGTGGGCTCGGGATCGAGGAGCCGATCGTCTCGCCGACCTTCACCCTCGTCAAGGAGTACGTGGGCCGCCTGGCGGTGGCCCACGTGGACGTCTACCGGCTGGACCGCGTGCAGGACGTGGTGGATCTAGGGCTGGACGAGCTGGGGGAGGGCGAGGACGTCCTGCTGGTGGAGTGGGGCGACGCCGTGGAAGCGTTGCTTCCCCCGGACCGGCTGCGCGTTGAGCTCACCACCGAGGATCCCGCCGGCGCCTCAGAGGTCCGCATCCTCGCGATCGAGGGCGTTGGGCAGAGCTGGTCCGAGCGCTGGGCGGCCTTGGTTCACGCGGTGGAGCCCTGGGCGGTGATCGCGTGATCGTGGTGGGGATCGAGACGTCGACGCCGCGCACGAGCGTCGCGATCGGCACCGAACAGGAGATCCTGGGGTCGCTGTCGGTCGCGGGCCCCGCGCGCCAAGAGTCGCTCACGCCCGGGCTGCAACGCCTACTGGCGTGGACCGGCGTGGACCTGGAGCAGGTGGGCGGCGTGGCGGTGGGCGTCGGTCCCGGGCTCTTCACGGGTCTCCGCGTCGGCGTGCAGACCGCGAAGACGCTCGCGCAGGTCCTGCGGATCCCCCTCGTGGGCATCGTGAGCCTGGACGCCCTCGCGTACGCACATCGGCACACCCACAAGCGCGTGGCGGCCGTGATCGACGCGCGGCGCCGCGAGGTCTTCACGGCGCGCTACCGGGCCGTTCCCGGCGGCGTGCTCCGCGAGACCGAGCCCTCGGTGCTCCGGCCCGATCACCTCGCGGCGGAGCTGGAGGCCGTGCGGGGCGAGGTGTTGGCCGTCGGCAACGGTGCGATGCTGTATCGCCATGAACTGGAGGAACTGGGGCCCCGGGTCGAGATCGGCACCTCGATCTCGGCCCATCCAGCCGCCGCCGCGTTGGTCGAGCTCGCCGTGCCTCGCTTCTTACGGGAGGAGCACGACCGTCCGCACGACGTCGTGCCCTTGTACTTGAGGAAGATCGGATGCTGAGATCGCGTGGGATCAGCGAGCCCGGGGTGCCCAGGCTTGAGATCACCCGCATGCGACGCCGTCACCTGCGTGGGGTGATGGCGATCGAGCGGCAGGTCTACGCACGCCCGTGGAGCCCCAACCTCTTCGTGGCGGAGATGACCGAGCCCAACAACCGCTGTTACCTCGTGGCGCGCGGGGACAGATCGATCGTGGGGTACGCCGGCATGATCTGCTACGGCGACGAGGCGCACATCACGAACATCGCGGTGGATCCGCAGGAGCACCGCAGGGGGATCGGTGCGCGGCTGCTCTACGCGGAGATGCTGCAGGCCGTGAGCATGGGCGCGCACGCCGTGTCCCTGGAGGTCCGGGTCACGAACTGGGGTGCGCAGCGCCTCTACGGTCACTTCGGGTTCCGCCCCGTGGGGATCCGCCGCAACTACTACCAGGAGCTCAACGAGGACGCGCTCATCATGTGGACCGACGATGTCCGCACGCCCGCGTACACGCGACGCCTGGAGGCGATCGGCGACGAGCTCCCCGGGGTGGGCCGCCCGGCGTGATCACCCTGGGCATCGAGACCTCGTGCGACGAGACGGCCGTCGCGGTGGTGGCGGACGGCTTCACGGTGCGCTCGAACCTCATCGCGTCGCAGGTCCATCTGCATGAGCGGTTCGGCGGCGTGGTGCCCGAGGTCGCGGCGCGCGCGCACGTCGAGGCCCTCAACCCGCTCTTGGAGCAGGCGCTGGAGACCGCGCGCGTCGGCTTCGCGGATCTCGACAACGTGGCGGTGACGGTGGGACCGGGGCTGGTGGGTGCGCTCCTGACCGGCATGGCGGCCGCCAAGGCCGTCTCGCTCGCCACGGGTGCCCAGTTGATCGGGGTGAACCACCTGGAGGGGCACGTGTGGGCGAACTTCCTCGCGCACGGTGCCCCCGAACCCCCCTACGTGGCGCTCGTGGTGAGCGGCGGCCACACGATGCTCGTGCACATCCCCCGGATGCTCCATCACGAGGTGCTGGGCCAGACGCTGGACGACGCCGCCGGGGAGGCGTTCGACAAGGTCGCGCGGATGCTGGGGCTGGGGTTCCCCGGCGGCCCCGCGCTCGACGCGATGGCGCAGGGCGGCGACCCCACCGCGATCGCGTTCCCGCGCGCGATGGAGCGCTCCGGCGATTACGACTTCTCTTTGAGCGGGCTCAAGACGGCCGTCCTGCGTTACTTGAAGCAGGAGCGTGCCGCGGGCCGCGACCTGAGTTTGCCCGACGTCGCCGCGAGCTTCCAGGAAGCCATCGTGGACGTGCAGGTCACCAAGACGATCGCGGCGGCCAAGGACGTGGGCGTGCCGAGGATCCTGCTGGGCGGCGGCGTGGTGGCGAACACGCGCCTGCGCGACCGCCTAAGGGCGGCGGGAGAGGCCGAGGGCCTGGAGGTGCTGTATCCGCCGCCGGAGCTCTGCACGGACAACGCCGCCATGATCGCCTGCGTGGGCGCGGCGCGCGTGGCGCAGGGGGAGCGGACGAGCCTCGACATCGCCGCCGAACCGCAACTAAGGTTGGTTCCGTGAGCACCGTCCTGGTGACCGGGGGCGCCGGGTTCATCGGCTCGCACCTCGCCGACCGTCTCCTCGCCGAAGGCCATCGCGTGATCAGTGTGGATGACCTGAGCACCGGGCGCATCGCGAACCTCGTGGACGCCCGGGGGTACGGCAAGGAGTTCACGTTCTTCAACATGGACGTGCGCGCCGACGGGTTGCTGCCCCTGTTCGAACGCCACCGCCCCGAGGTCGTGTACCACCTCGCCGCGCAATCGGGGGTGCGACCTTCCCTCGAGGACCCGGCCCTCGACGCGAGCGTCAACATCATGGGCACGCTGAACGTGCTTGGAGTGCGCGGCCACCGTCGAAGTGCGCAAGGTGATCTACGGCGCCAGTGGCGGAACCCTCTACGGCGACCCCAAGCGCATCCCCGTGAAGGAGACCGCGGCACAGGGATCGCACCCGATCAGTCCCTACGGCATCTCCAAGAAGGTCGTCCTGGACTACTTCGGGTTCTACCAGCGCTACCGCAGCCTGGACTACACGGCGTGCGCGCTGGCCAATGTCTACGGTCCGCGCCAGGACCCCAACGGCGAGGCGGGCGTCGTGGCCATCTTCGCGAGCCGGATGATCGCGCAGGAGCCCGTCACCATCTTCGGCGACGGGAACCAGACGCGCGACTTCGTGTTCATCGACGACGTGGTGCACGCGCTCGTGCAAGCGTTCGACCGCGGCTCGGGCAAACTCGTGAACGTGGGGACCGGGCTCGAATCGAGCGTGAGCGGCGTCTACCGGCTGCTCGCCGACATCACCGGCTACGCGGAGGATCCGGAGTTCGGTCCGCTGCCCCAGGGGGAGCTGCGTCGGATCGCGCTCGACATCTCCACCGCGCCCAGCGCCATCGCGTGGAAGCCCTGGACGCATCTCGAGGACGGGCTCGCGGAGACGGTGGCCTACTTGAAGGGGATCTAGCGGGTCCGATGGAGCCCTGGCTGGAGGCGCTGAGCCCGCGCCTCTCCTCGATCGTCGCCGGGTTCGTGGACGAGCACGCCGCGCCCGGGGCGGCGGCGGGCGCGGTGGTCAACGGCGCGCTCGCGTGGGCCGCTGTGGGCGGCCTCGCCGACGTGGCGTCGGCCCGGGCACCGGATGCGCGCACGGCCTTCCGCGTCGCGTCGGTGACCAAGACCTTCACGGCCACCGCCGTGCTGCAGCTGCGGGACGAGGGACTCCTCGGGCTCGACGATCCGCTCTGCCGCGCACCTGCCCGAGTTCGCCGCCGCGCGCAACCCGTTCGGCTCGGTCGATGACGTGACGCTCCGCCTGCTGCTCATGCACCGAGCCGGCATCACCCACGACCCTCCGCTCCAGGACTGGCGGGCCCGCCGGTTCCCGACCGTGGCCGAGACGCTCGAGGGAGCCGGGCGCATCGAGGTGGTGCTGGCCCCCGGCAGCGAGCGCAAGTACTCGAACCTGGGATACCAGCTGCTCGGGGAGGTCGTCGCGCGCGCGGACGGCCGCCCGTACCGAGTCGCCCTCCGCGCGCGCCTCCTCGGGCCCCTGCACCTGGACGAGACCGGGTTCGATCCGACCGTGGGCCTCGCGGTCGCCACGGGCTACGGCGCGCCCGGTCCCGACGGCGCGCCGCGCCTGTCCGGCGGACGCGAGAAACCCACCGACGCGGAAGGAGGCCTCTGGTCCACCGTGGCCGACCTCTCGCGATGGCTCGGCTTCCAGCTAGACGGCGACGACGCGGTCCTCGCGACCGACACGCTGCGCGAGATGCAGAGGCCCCAGGTCATCACGGACGACGCCTGGACCTCCGGGCAAGGACTCGGGTGGACGCAGGAGCGCCGGGGCGAGCGCGTGTACGTCGGCCACCAGGGTGGGACGGTCGGCTTCAGCGCGCGGCTGGTCTTCAGCGTTCCCGACCGGATCGGGGTGGTGGCGCTCGCCAACGGCGACGCGCCCGCGAGCGCGCTGGCGATGATGCTGATCGAGGAGCTGGTGGTGGCCTCGCGCGCGCACCCGCGCGCTCCCACGACGCCCGATCCGCCTGCGAGGATCCCTCAGGCTTTCCGAGACCTACTGGGTCGCTACGTCTGGCCCGACGGGGACGACGGCTGCCGGGTGGCCTGGCAGGACGGCGCGCTCACGCTTTGCTGGATCGGAGACGACGCGCCCGCACCCACGCTCGAGCCCACGCGCGGGGCGCACGCCTTCGTCATCCGCGGGGGGCATCACACCGGCGAGCGCGCGGAGTTCCGGCGCCGCCCAGACGGGTCGGTGGCCGAACTGGACTTCGCCGGCCTCCGGCTCGACCGCGCTGATGGTGCGGAAGAAGCGGTTTTGCACTAGCGGCCGTCATTTTCCCAACGAACAGGCTAGTTCCTTTGCCGTAGCCAAATTCCGTCGTATGGGGTATCACTAGTACCCGAGGCAAGATGACGCTCACGCGTGCGGGCGGCGATCGATGGCGTGGGTGCGAAGGGGTCCGGGTGGTTCTTCTAACCACCAGAACGCTCAGGAGAAGGGAACCGAAGCGATGCAGAAGCGTGCGGTCGTTGGCGGCGCGGGAGGGTTCATCGGTCACCACATGGTGAAGTACCTCAAGGACCGCGGCTATTGGGTCCGTGGGGTCGACATCAAGGAAGCCGAGTACGAGCCGACCGCGGCCGACGAGTTCTTGGTGTTGGATCTGCGCGAGTGGGACAACTGCCTTAAGGCCACCGCTGACGTCGAGGAGGTCTATCAGCTGGCGGCCGACATGGGCGGCATCGGCTACATCACCGGCAACCGCGTCGACATCTCTCGCAACAACGTGTTGATCAACGCACACATGCTGGAGGCGGCCTATCACAACGGCGTGAAGCGCCACTTCTACTCCTCGAGCGCGTGCATCTATCCGATGTACAAGCAGCACGACCCGGACGTCACCCCGCTCAAGGAGGAGGACGCCTACCCGGCGGACCCGGAGGAGGGCTACGGCTGGGAGAAGCTGTACTCGGAGAAGCTCTGTCAGTACTACGAAGAGGAGGGCAAGCTCCTCACGCGCGTGGCGCGCTTCCACAACATCTACGGCCCCCTTGGCACGTACGAGGGCGGGCGCGAGAAAGCGCCGGCCGCGATCAGTCGCAAGGTCGCGCTCGCGCGCGGCGGCGACGACATCGAGATCTGGGGCGACGGCCAGCAGACGCGTTCCTTCACCTACATCGACGACTGTGTCGAGGGCATCTACCGCATCGCGCAGTCCGACCACTGGGAGCCGCTGAACCTGGGTTCGGACCGACTCGTGACCATCGACGAGCTCGTAGACCTGGTGTCGACGGTGGCCGGCAAGGAGCTCGTGAAGCAGCACGACCTCACCAAGCCCCAGGGCGTGCGTGGTCGCAACTCGGACAACGATCGCTGCAAGGCCGTGCTCGGATGGTCGCCCGAGGTCACCCTCGAGGACGGGCTCAAGTCCACCTACGCCTGGATCGAGTCGCAGTTGGAGGCGGCCGGGCGCCTGCCGCAGAAGACCTCGGCGTAGCCCCGAGCCGGCCGCTCCACGTCATCGAAGGCCCGGGCGCCCACCCGGGGCCTTCGTGCAACGGCCCTCGTCTCGGCGCCAGATGTCGTTCGGGTGTTTGAAGCGCTCGTGGGCAGATGCCACGATGCGATATCCGTGGATCGAGGGGGAATCAGCTCATGAGGAAAGTGTTGGTTGGTCTTGGGGCGGCCGCGATGGCGCTGCTGCTATCGGGCTGCTTCTCGCTGCAGGGGTTCAGCGTGCTGGCGTCGGCGATCGCGCCCGGCAAGACGACGAAGGTGCAGTTCGTAATGCATCCCACCTCGACGACGGCCTCGCGACAGTTCCAGTTCGTGCTCGTGGGCATCGATTCGTCGGATCTTGCCATCGGCAAAGCAACGTGGGGCACGAACAAGAAGTTCGGCGGGCCGAAGGCGATGCCGGTCGCCCCTGGCTTCGCCGCCGCCCTGGATGCCTCGGGCAGCTGTTCGAGCCACGGTTTGGACTTCAGCTCCATCACGGGCATGACCTGGAAGGGGTTCCTGACCCAGCACAAGGTCAAGGACAAAGGCGCGGTGAAGCAAAAGGCGGTGACGCAGGTCATCCTGAAAGCCAAGCCGACCGCCGCCAGGAACACGCCGCACGGGTTGGCCGGAGTCACTGGCGTATGGGTCGACGACGGCGACCACGTCGTGAACGGCACCGACTCGTTCCTGTGCACCGGCATCTCGACGGCGAGCTTGTCGGTGACGTAGACCCGCACCCGTCGCGCGAAGCATGCGAGGGCGGTCACGTTCGTCGTGTAAGCGGCGCTCGGAAACACGACATCGGCGTCTCGATCTACGACCCGGGGGTACCGTCGTCGCCGGCGGTCGGTAGTCGCTCATCCGCGATCGCCTCCACGCGCTCGCGGCTCTGGGGATGCCCGGTCACCGCTTCGATGAACGGGGCCCGCTCCAGGGTGAGGACCGTCATCGGGGTCTTCGCGGTCACCGTCGCGTTCCTTGGTACGTCGCGAAGCAGCGCGACCTCTCCGACGTGATCGCCGGCGCCCTGCACGGCGACGTGGGCGCCGGCGCGCGTCACCTCGGCCTCGCCCGCGACGATCATGATGAATCGCTCGCCCACGTCGCCTTCGCGGATGAGGATGCCCCCGGCCGGCACCTGCTCGCGCGAGAGGTTGCCCACGATCCGCTCGATCGCGGGCGGGGAGAGCGGCGCGAAGATCGGCATCCCCCGTACGAACCTGAGCGTTTCGGCGTCGGGCGCCTTGGCGTCGCGATCGATGGCCGACAGTGGGACCCACAGGGCCAGCATCACCGCGGGGGCGAGCACCGCCGTGACCATCAGGGCGACACGGACGCCGAAGGCCGCGGCCAGGGCCGAGGCGCCGAGCGAGCCAACCGCCAGCGCGATGGTGCCGAGCCCTTCGAGGATCCCGAACACCCGGGCGAGCATCTGGGCGGGGGCGATCCTCTGAAGGAGCGTGTTGCCCGCCACCCACGCGACGCTGCCTCCCGCGCCCGCCGCACCGAACAAGATGGGCGCGCTCCACACGGCGGGGGCTGCGCCGATCACGGCGAGCGGTCCGCCCACGATGAATGTCCCGCCTGCGAGCGAGGGCACGAGCCGACGCCGGCCGATCAGGGACACCGCGATGGCCGCCCCCACGAGGCCGCCCAGGCCGAACGCGGAGCTCAGGAACCCCGCCCAACTCTGGCCCATGTCCAGCAGGGAGATCGCGACGGCGACGAACAACACGTCGAGCGCCCCCACCACGATGAGCCCACCCGACAACACGAAGACGAGCAGCCTGGCGTGACGAGCATGCACGAGGAACTGGAAGCCACCCATCGACTCCCGGATCACGCCCCGAGCGTCGAGTCGCTCCTTGGGTTCGGCCGCCGCATCGGGGATCCGGAGGCGCGCCACGAGCAGGGCCGCGATCAGCGTGACGAACGCGAAGACCGCGAAGACCGAGTCCGGGCCCCAGCGCCCGAGCAGTACGCCCGCCACGAACGGGCCCACGACGATGCCGACGCCCTGGGCGAATGACGACACGGCGTTGGCGGCCGTGAGTTCCTCCGGGCCGTCCGAGACGGCGGGGAGCAGCGATGCTTGCACGGGCCGTGTGAAGGTGAAGCTCGCCGTCGCCACGGTCGCGAACAGCAGCGTCAGCGAGAAGGGCGCTTGTACGAACAGGGCTACGGCGACGACCCCGAGCGCGACGGCTTGGCCGAGGTAGCTGAGGAAGAGCACGCGGTCCCGCGGGAACCGATCTCCAGCGTAGGCGCCGAACGGGGCGATGAGACCCGCCGGAACGAGCTGGATCGCGGCCACGGCTCCCGCCGCCGCGGCTCCGCCCCGCTCGTAGGCGTACACGAGGATCGCGACCCACGTCGCATACTCGGTCATGTTGAACCCGAGGAACGCGAGTTGGATCCGCAGCAGCCTGGGCTTCCGCGCTACGGCCCCGACGACTCGGATCTGATCCCTCACCCTGGCGAGGATGGCATTTCGGGGAGCCGCCCGCTTGCGGCCCGGCCTCGGGCCGCGAACCACCGACCCGCGGTTTCGATGCTTCGCATCAGGGCGACCGGGGCGAGGTTGCGCGTACGGTCTCGGCTCCCGCGCAACCCGAGGAGCACGCCTGGACCGCGTCCAGGATCGCGGACGGGTCTGTCGGGCCGACGAAGACGTTGCGCACGACGTGGTTCGCGTCCAGCACGAACACCGTCGGCGTTTGCTCCAGTTTCCACGTCGTCTCCTCGCGGGACCACTTCGCCGCGAGCGTAGGCAGCGTGAGACCGGTGGTCGCGACGAACTCCTGCGGCGATCCGTACCCCTTCACGGGGTCGACGGTGGACGGATCGTCGTAGTCCATCCCCACCGTGAGGATGTTCGCGTCCGGAGCGGCCTGGTCCCACGCGTGCTGCAACGCCGGGATCGACTCGATGCAGTGCGGGCACGCGTACAGCCAGAACGCCACGACGGTCGGCTTCCCGGTCATGGATCTCAGGTCGATCCGGCCGTCCCCGGTTAGGTCCGCTCCCGTCAGTGGCGGGGCGACCGAACCCACCAGAGCCTCCGCCGCCGCCGGGCCCGAGCCGGCGTCGGCCGACGAGCAGGCCGCCAGAGCGACCACCAGCATGCACGCCGCAATCGCGATCCGTACAGGTCCCTTGCTGTGCATCCCATCCTCCTCGCGGTTGGTGTCACGACCGTAGGAAGGGGCGGGGCCCACCACATCGGGGAAGGCCCTCGGATCGTTCTGGGGGCTAGCCCCGATGCGGGGGAATCCCTCGAGTGCCACCATGTCCCCATGACCGGACGTGTGCTCATCGTGGATGACAGCGCCGGCTTCCGAGCGCAGGCGCGGGCGATGCTCGCCGCGGCCGGATACGAGGTCATCGGCGAGGCAGAGGACGGCCGGGCTGCCATGGCCTTGGCGCGACGGCTGGACCCCGAGCTCGTGGTGCTCGACGTGCAACTTCCCGACATCTCCGGGCTGGAGGTTGCCCGGCTGTTGCACGAGGAGACGAACCCCCCGGCCATCATCCTGATCTCGAGCCGCGAGGCATCGGACTACGGCGCCCGGGTCGACCGCAGCGGCGCCCGGGGCTTCATCTCGAAGGCGGAGCTCTCGGCCCATGCCATCGAGGTCGTGCTGAGCACGGATGGACGATGACTGCGAGGAGGTGGTGGCTCGCGCTGGTCACCGCCGCCGCGGTCGTCTGGGCGCTGGGAGGCGAGTGGGTCAGCATCAGCCGGGGCGTCCCGGAGAATCACTTCCTGGACGCGCTCGTCGGCCTCAGCTTCTTCGCGGCGGGGATCATCGCGATCGATCGTCTCCCCGGCAACGTCTTAGGCCCGCTCATGGTCGCCTACGCCGCGACCTGGTTCGCCGGCAACTGGTCCAACCTCGACACGTGGCCGACCCTCGTCCTGTTCGCAGTTGGCGACGCGCTCTCGACCGCGCTCCTTGCGCACGTCTTCCTGGCCTACCCGAGCGGTCACGTTCGTCGAGGATTCGATCGCAGCGTCCTGTGGGGCATCTACATCTCGACCATCGCGACCGGGCTCCTCTACTGGCTCACGTGGGAGCCCGCGGCGTCGGGATGCACCGAGTGCCACTGGAGCTTGGCGCTGTTCCCCAGCCGATCGGTGTCCGAGGTCGCGTTTCGGATGATCGACGCTTCGACGTTCGTGTTGGTCCCGTTGTTCCTCTGGGCGATCGGGCGTCGGTGGTGGCACGCTTCCCGCGCCGAGCGTCGATCCCTCTCGGCGCTCTGGATCGCGGGGGTGATGCTCGCGGTCGCCCTGCTCTTGGACACGTTCGCTTCCTCGGCGCCGGGGGACGGATTCGGCTACCTCCTGTGGGAGATCCGGTGCGTGGTCCTCATCAGCGTGCCGCATCATCTTCGTGTGGGGGTTGCTGTCGACGCGCCTGGCTCGCAGCGCGGTCGGGGATCTGGTGGTGGAGCTCGAGGGGCAGGGCCCCGTCGGTGGGCTCCGCGACGTGTTGGCTCGCACGCTGGGGGACCCTACGCTGGAGGTCGCGTACGCGATCGAAGGTGAGGATCGATGGGCGGACGCCGACGGGCTTCCCGTCCCGCGACCGGTCGGTGACGAGGGAGCCGGCCACCGGACGGTGACGATCGTCGAACGCGACGGGATCGCGCTCGCCGCCCTCACTCACGATCGGGCGCTGGACGCCGACCTCGTCCGAGCGGCCGGCGCCGCGGCGGGGATGGCGATCGTGAACGAGCGCCTTCGGGCCCAGGTTCGGGCGCAGCTCGAGGAGGTGCGGGCATCGCGGCAGACGGATCGTCGAAGCCGGGGACCGCGAGCGGCGGCGGGTGGAACGCGACCTGCACGACGGCGCGCAGCAGCACCTGGTGACGGTTTCCCTCGCCCTCGCGATGCTGCGCGATCGCGACGATGTCGACCCGGCGACGAGCGCCGCCTTGGGCGAGACGTCGGCCGAGCTCAAGCGAGCCATCGCCGAGCTCCGCGACCTCGCCCGCGGGATCCACCCCGCGATCCTCACGGAGGAAGGCTTGGCGGCCGCGGTCGAATCGCTGGCGAGCCGAGTCCCGCGTCCCCGTCCTCGTACGTGCGGACATGGGCGAGCGGTTGCCGGGGCCCGTCGAGGCCACCGCATACTTCGTGGTCTCGGAGTCGCTGGCGAACGTCGCGAAGCACGCGGGGGCGGGGAGCGCGCGGGTCGACCTGTGCAGGCGCAACGGGTGTCTGCGCGTCGAGGTGATCGACGACGGACGGGGCGGTGCGGACATCGGCCGTGGATCTGGGATCGGCGGCCTTCAGGACCGCGTCGCCGCGATCGGCGGGACGTTGTGGATCGAGAGCCCCCCTGGGCGCGGCACGAGCGTGTTCGCGGAGATCCCGAGCGATGGCTGAGGGCTTCGCCACGCCGAAGACATTCCTGATCGCCGACGTCCGTGGCTACACGGCCTTCACGGGCGAACACGGAGACGAGGCGGCCGCCGCGCTCACGGCTTCCTTCGCCTCCGTGACCCGGGAGGTGGTCGGTGGGTTCGACGGGAACGCGATCGAGTTCCGGGGGGACGAGGCGTTGGTCGTGTTCGAATCGCCTCGCGCGGCCATCCGTGCGGCGTGCGCGTTGCAGATGGCCCTCGCGGGCGGCGCGGGAGGAACGGCGATCCCCGTCGGGATCGGGCTCGACGTGGGCGAGGCGATCCTCGCCGATGACGGATTCCGCGGGGCGGCCCTGAACCTCGCCGCGCGTCTGTGCGGGATCGCGGCGGCGGGCGAGGTCCTGGCGACCCAGGAGTTGCTGCACCTCGCTGGCCCGATCGAGGGAGTCGCGTACGACGATCGCGGGCCGACCAGGTTCAAGAACGTCGCGGAGCCCGTGCACGTGCTGCGGGTCGTCCCCGACGGTGACGACCCCGCCGCGGCGTTCCGCGGCGGGGCTGAACCAGCCGCCGCTCCCATCCGCGCCGTGGTGGCGGACGACTCCGTGCTGTTCCGCGAGGGTGTGGCCAGCGTGCTGGCGGAGCACGGGATCGACGTGGTCGCACAGGCGGCCGACGCCGAGGAGCTTCACGTCCTCGTCGACCGCGAACGTCCCGATGTGGTGTTGACGGACATCCGGATGCCGCCCACCAACTCGAACGAAGGCTTGGTCGCCGCGCAGAGGATCCGAGCAGAGCATCCGGACGTCGGCGTGGTGGTGCTGTCCCAATACGTCGAGACGACGCACGCCGTGAAGCTGCTCCAGGAGTCGCCGCAGGGCGTCGGGTACCTATTGAAGGACCGCGTCTCCGACATCGCCGAATTCGTGGACATCGTTCGACGGGTCGCCCGCGGTGGTTCGGCGATCGACCCGGAGGTGGTCGCGCAACTCCTCGGTCGTGGCGGCGATCGTGTCGCTCTCGCCGCGCTCACGGACCGGGAGCGCGAGATCCTCGAGCTCATGGCGGAGGGCCGGTCGAACCAGGCGATCTGCGAGCACCTCTTCCTGTCTCCGAAGACGGTCGAGAGCCACGTGGGATCGATCTTCTCGAAGCTGGGGCTCGATGCCCGCCGCCGATGACCACCGCCGCGTCCTGGCGGTCGTGATGTTCCTGCGAGGCGCAGGGTCGAGCTGAGGCTTCCGGCCGCGCGGCCCTCGCGTCGAGCTACCCTGGGATCGATGGGTACGCTCGAACAACTCCAGGCGATGATCGATGACATCCGTGCCGCGCCCTCCGAGGTCGGTGTGGTCGAATTGATCGTTCGGCGGCCGGCGCCCGACGAGCGCGAGGTCGTGGAGGAGGCGCGCCTGGACGTCGCCGACGGTCTCGTCGGCGACTCGTGGAGGTCGCGGGGAAGCAGCAGCATGCCCGACCGTTCGGCAGATCCCTTGGCGCAACTCACCGTGATGAACGCGCGCGCCACCGCCGCGGTCGCCGGCGACATCTCGCGATGGCCGATCGCCGGCGATCAGGTCTACGCGGACTTCGATATCGGTGTGGCACACCTGCCTCCCGGCACCAGGCTCACGATCGGCGACGCCGAGATCGAGGTTTCCGAGAAACCGCACACCGGTTGCGCCAAGTTCTCGTCGCGATTCGGCGTGGACGCGTTGCGGTTCGTGAGCACGCCCGAGGGCCGTAGCCTGCGACTCCGTGGCATGAACACATGGGTGACGAAGAGCGGGACCGTGCGAGTCGGCGATCAGATCTCGGTCAGTGAGGCGTCCGTGGGTGGGTCTTCGCCACGTCGCCGATGATCGCGGCGACTTCGCGCGGACGCGACCACATCGGCCAATGGCTCGTCGGCAGGTCGACCCACGCCACGTCTCGAACCTCCGTCAGGCCGGCGAGCCAAGCGTAGCCATCCTTCACGGCAGCCTTGTATTCCGCCGACGTGAATCCCGTGCAGATGACCGTGCTCGGGATGGAGAGCCGCGTCTCGTCGGTCAGCTCGATCTTCTCGCGTAGCACCCCACCGGGCTCGGGCACGGCGCGGGCGCGGAAGGTTTCGAGCTGCTCGTCCGTGAGGCCGTCGAAGTTCTCCTCCTTCCGGAGCTCGTCCAGCGACATCGGCTTCTCGACGGCTTCGAAGCTGGGATCGAGCGGGGGCACGCCGGGGGCAGAGTCGACGTAGACCATGGCGGCGATGAGGTCGGGAACGCGGTCGCTCGCGACGTAGCCGGAGAACCCCGTGCCGCTGTGCACTGCGAGCACGGCGGGAGCCTCCGCCGCCCCGACGGCCTCGCAGATCGCCTCGACGTGGTCGGACAGCGTGATCGCGGAACGGTCGACGTCGACGGACTCGAGACCGGGCAGCGTCAGCGCGGTGACGTGATGGCCGTCGGCGCGCAGCGTGGCGGCGACCTCGTCCCACGCCCACGCGCCCAGCCAGAATCCGGGAACCAGGACGATCGGCGCGCTCGTCATCCCTCGACCGTCGCCGGGAGCGTCGAAAGGGTCGGTCCTCTCATCACGTCTCGTCCCTTGAGCCTCGGCCTCGAACTCGGCACCGAACCGAAGCCTGGCGAACGTCCAGAGGTTGCCCTCGACGTCGGACGCGCTGAAGCCACGCTGGCCACCCGGCCCATCTGCGGACCGCCCAGGACTCGCCCACCGCGAGCAAGGACTCGTTCATGATGGGCGTCCGGATCGTCGACCTGAACGTAGACCCATCCCTGCCCGATGTGGGTCCCGTGCAGGTCGGCGGGCCGGTCCGTCTGCGCCACGGCGACGCCCTTGCCCCAACGGATCTCCGCTGCGCCATCGATCCTCACCACGGTGAGCCCGAACACGTCCTCCAGTTGATGCAATGCCGCATCGAGCTCGCCGTACGTCAACAGGGGGCAGGTCATCCGACCTGACCTTCCCCTCGGGTCCCCGGGCGTGCCCAGACTTCCTGATCGTGTGCGAAATGCACCCGGACCGGATCGAACGAGCGCAGGCGCTCGACGGAGCTCGGATACTCGGGATCCTTCGCGGCGGAGGCGCCGGAGGCCGATGGGTCCGTCGCGCCGTCCCATTCGGCGCGCGACTGCACGGCCTGGCCCGCGAGCACGACCGCTCCATCCGATGTGTCGAGCACGAGTGATTGATGGCCCGCCGTGTGTCCCGGCGTCGGGATCAACCGCAACGCGGGTGCGACCTCGATCTCACCGTCTAGGAGCTCATAGGTCAGGCCCGGCGCGTCGATCCACTCCGGCACGGTGTAGTCCGGTTCGTGCACCTTGGCCCACTCGACCCGCTGGACGAAGATCGGCACGCCCTTGGGGATCCGGACGTTCTGGCCGCTGTGGTCGAAGTGGAGGTGGCAATTCGCCACGCCGGTGATGTCGACGAGCGAGATCCCGTGCTCGGCGAGCGCATCCTCGATCGCCGTGACTCGCGGCGTGAACGTCGACTGGACCTCGGCGTTGCCGAAGCCCACGCCGTTGTCGAACAGGAAGACGCCGTCTCGATGCTCGACGGCGTGCGCGTAGGAAGGCCACCACTCGCGGCGAAGTTGCTCCTGCTCGTCCGGAGGCAGCCGTAGCTCGGAGACCAGGAACGGGATGACGCGGACGTCCGGCACGCGCTCGATGCTATCGCGCTTCCCGCCGCTCCTTGCGGCGCCGGTGACGGCGCATGACGCCCAAGCCGAACCACACCAGCGCGCCGAGGACGGCCGAGGCCAGCACGACGAGCCAGAGCGGCCATGTGAAGTGCCAGACGAGGAAGTCCAGCCGGACATCCTCGGTGTTTTGGATCATGAAGATGATCAGCAGGCCGACGCCGGTGAGTGACGCGATCGCCCCTCCACCGAGTCGACGACCGTCGGGCTTCTGGTCCGAACCATTCTCCAGCATCGCTTCCCCCGTTCATGCCTGGCGCCCGATCCCACCAGTTCATTTAGGCTGGGGCATCGTCTCATACTCGCTTTGGCGACTCAGCCGGGTTGATGGCGTCGACACGCCGCACCCGGCCTTGCCGTCGGCGGTGGCGTACGTCCTGACCACCAGCCGACACGAACGGCGTCGAGCACCTGCACCAACACGGCGATCCGACGGGCGTCAGACGAACGGCTCTTGGCGTTGGACTTCCACTGGAGCAAGATGAACCGTCTGACCGAACGTGAGGGCCAAAGCGCGACGATCCGGCGAGGTGGCATCTGGTCACGAAGGTTCCCGAGGTGCGGTACGCGCGCAACGGCCGCGTGGCTTTGGCGTACCAGGTCGTGGGCTCCGGACAGCTGGATCTGTTGTTCGTTCCGGGATTCGTTTCGAACGTTGAGCTCAATTGGGAGCTTCCGGCGTTCGCCCGGTTCCTCGAGCGGCTGACGTCATTCGCTCGACTGATCGTGATCGATCGGCGCGGGACGGGGCTTTCCGATCCCTTCGCTCCCGACGACCTCCCCTCGCACGAGACGATGGTCGACGATCTCCGGGCGGTGGTCGACGCCGCCGGGGCGCCACGGGTGGCGATCTTCGGCTTCCACGAGGGCGGCTTGCTGGGTGCGTTGTTCGCCGCAACTCATCCCGATCGCACCAGTGCACTCGTCACGTTCGCGACCGCGCCGTCGGGAATGAAGACCGACGTCTACCCATGGCAGTGGTCCGAGGGGGAATGGGAGCCATACCTCGAGGACATGGCCGAACGATGGGGCACCGAGGCGTACAGCGATCAGGTCCTGCGGTTCGGCGCGCCGTCCGCGTCGCGTGACGAGGGGGTGCGCCGATGGTGGGCGCGGTACTGCCGGATGGCCGCGAGCCCGACCTCGGCGGCTACCATCGAGCGCATCTACAGCCGGACGGACATTTGCGAGATCCTTCCGGCGATCCACGTTCCGACGCTCGTGATGCACCCCACGGCCGATCGACACGAGGACGTCGAGGGTGCCCGCTATATCGCCGACCATGTGCCCGGTGCCCGGCTCGTCGAGATCCCCGGAGCAGACGCCTACCCCTGGAGCGACAACGCCGACGTCGTCCTGGCTGAGGTCGAGGAGTTCCTCACCGGCGTACGACCCGTCGCCGATCCCGATCGCGTCCTGACCACCCTGCTATTCACCGACATCGTGGGATCGACCGAGCGGGTCGTGACGATGGGCGACCGCGCCTGGCGAGAGCTGTTGGGACGCCACCAGGCGGAAGTCCGCAGGTTGCTCGCGGACAATCGTGGGCACGAGGTTGACACAGCCGGCGACGGGTTCTTCGCGACCTTCGCCGGTCCAGCCCGCGCCGTTCGGTGCGCCGCCATGATCGCGGCGTCGGCCAGGGAGATCGGGTTGGAGGTTCGGGCGGGCGTGCATACCGGCGAGGTCGAACGATCAGATGAGGAGGTCCGCGGGATCGCCGTCCACGTGGGAGCGCGGGTCGTCGCCGCAGCGAGTCCATCGGAGGTGTTGGTCACGACGACCGTTAGGGCGCTCACCGCCGGTTCAGGGTTAGCGTTCGAGGACGCCGGCGAGCACAACCTGAAAGGTGTCCCCGAACGCTGGCATCTCTATCGGCTCGTCGAGTAGGCGGAAGTTGGTCGGTCCCTGCTGCGCCAGCGTCATGCAGTCCGAACGCGAAGGTCACCTTCGAGTCCGACCGCCGGTACGACGACTTCTGTTGCCACGATCTCTTCCTCATCCCCGCGTCCGCGCTTCGCCGAGGGCTTGGTCGCCGTGCGCCTAGGTTCGGTCGCGGCGACCGCGCGTCACACGGTGGTGGCATCGAACGCCGCGAAGCACTCGGTCGGGAATCTCCTCCGAGGTGATGTAAGTGAGGCGCACTAGCCGAACGTGAAGGCGAACGCCTGCGCGCCCCGGTCGAGGAATTCGATCTCGAAACGACGGTCGCGGATCGGGACCTCCTGCCGGATCACCTGATACATCCGCGGGTACGTGAGGACACCGGACCCGTCGGCGCCGACGTCACTGCCGTGTGCGGGTCCGGGCGGCTGCCCATCGAGGGTCACGCGGAACGGCACAGGCGCCCCTCGCGTCTGCGGACCCATCACCAGGTGGACATCGCGGGCATGGACAGCGAACGCGATGCGTCCACCTGCTTCGTTCGACGCGACGGCCTCCGCGCTTGCGATCCAATCGCCCGAGAGGCTCCAGTGGTTCCTCCGCAACGTTGGAGGCGCCTCGTAGATGCGGGACCCATCCGGCGTCAGGCCGCCTGGCGACGCGAAGTCCATCGTCCGCAGGAACCCGAGGTACGTCTCCGGAGACTCCAAGCTGTTCCAGTCGGCGGGCGCCTCGGGCCCGCGCGCGTCCACGGAGACGCACCCTTGCCCGTCACCGTCTAGCCCGGCGTCGGCCAGGAGGTGTTGGATCATGCGCTCCGATCGCTCGTAGTCGCCTTCACCGAACCGGTGGTGCCGGATCAGTCCTGCGGCATCGATGAAGTACAGCGCTGGCCAGTAGTGGTTCGCGAACGCCTCCCAGATCCCGTAGTCGTTGTCGATGGCGATCGGATATTCGACGCGTGTCTCGCGCAGCGCCTGCTGAACGTTCTCCAGGTCGTGCTCGAACGAGAACTCGGGCGTATGCACACCGATCGTGACGAGCCCGTGATCCCGGTACGTCTCCGCCCAGGCACGGACGTACGGGAGCGATCGGAGCCAGTTGATGCACGTGTAGGTGCAGAAGTCGACCACGACGACCTTCCCGCGCAAGCTTTCGGCCGTCAACGGCGGCGAGTTGAGCCAGTCGTTCGCCCCGACGAGAGGTGGGAAGTACCCCTCGGCCGGTGACGAGACCCCGTGTCCGATCGTTTGTGCCACCTCTCCCTCGCTCTTCTCGGCCCGGGGCGGAGAGCCACCTTGATCGCCACCTCGAGGAGCACGACTCCGCGTACCCATCCGCCAGCCTCAGCGACCGCTACGTCTCGTGCATCCTCACCACCTGCTCACCACATCTCATGATCAAGCGTGGGTGAGCGCATCTGTCACCCGACCAGGTAGGTCTCGTAGATCACTCTCCCCTTCTGACGGCCGCCGACGCTGATGAAGACGCCGTCGTTCAGCCAGCGAAGAGCGGGCGCAGCGGTCTCTATCTGTGTCGATGCGCGGAACGTGTATTCGCTTGGGTCGACCTCTTCGTCGCGCGCGAGACGCGCGAGGACATCGGGGGTACCTGAACGCACGCTTCGTGATCGGACGTAGAGCAGATCACCGCCATCGGTCTGGAGCGTGTAGCGGATGTCACCACGCGCGGTCCCGTCTGGCAGAACGATCTGCCAGTCGGCGCTCGAGCCTGGCAGCAGTGTGCCGTTGATGTCCCGGCCAGTGAACGTGCCGCCGGTGTGCGCCACGATCCGCCGATGGCCTGCGTCCACCTCACCGAGATCCAGCGGCGCGGCGATCTCTATCTCGAGCCGGTAGACCTGCATGAGTCGAGGTTCGGGGAGCCGGAGCATCATCGATCGATGCGATGGGTATCGACGTCGATCACGGCATCGGTGAACGCCGGCGGTGATTCCTGAGGCAGGTTGTGCCCGATACCGCCTGAGATCGTCCGGTGCTCGTACCAGCCCGTGAACTTCGGCGCGTACAAGCTGGGGTCGGGATGTGGCGCACCGTTGGCATCGCCCTCGAGCGTGATCGTCGGCACGGTGATGACCGGACCTTCCGCGAGCTGCTGTTCAAGCTCGTCGTATTCCGGCTCGCCGGACGCCAGGCCGAGCCGCCAGCGGTAGTTATGGATCACGATCTCGTCGTGATCCGGGTTGTCGAAGGATGCCGCGCTGCGCGCGAACGTCGCGTCGTCGAAGTGCCACTGGGGGGAGGCGAGCTCCCAGATCATTCGGTTGAACTCGTTCCGATGCTCGGCGTAGCCGAGGCGGCCGCGCTCCGTCGCGAAGTAGAACTGGTACCACCATGCCAGCTCGGCTCGCGGCGGCAATGGGTTGCGGTTGGCCTCCTGGCTCCCGATCAGGTAGCCGCTCACCGACACCATGCCTGTGCACCGTTCGGGCCAGAGCGCCGCCACGATGTTGGCGGTCCGTGCTCCCCAGTCGAAACCGGCGACGATCGCTCGATCGATCCCCAGCGCGTCCATCAACGCGACGGCATCCGATGCGAGGGCCGCTTGCTGCGCATTCCGGACCGCGTCGTCGGCGAGGAACCGGGTCGTCCCGTACCCGCGGAGGTGGGGAACGATCACTCGGTATCCGGCCGAGGCCAACAGGGGTGTCACCTCGGCGAACGCATTGATGTCGTAGGGCCACCCGTGCATCAGGACGACCGCGGGGCCGTCGGGAGGACCGGCCTCCGCGTAGCCGACGCTCAGGACACCCGCGTCGATCTGCTTCAACGCGCCGAGCGTGGTTTCCGCTCGCTTCGTCGTGCTGTTCGTGATCATCGCCTTCTACCTCCTCGACGCAGCCACGGCGTGCGCGGCCTTCAGGATGTGGTCGGTTACGGCCTGCGGCTGCGAGACCATGACCACGTGTGAGCTCTCGACCTCGACGATGTCGGCGCCCGCACGCCGCGCCATCGAGCGAACGATGTCGGCGCCCGCGGCTTTGTCGTCCGTCGCCACCACCGCCCAGGACGGCAACGTCTTCCACGCCGGAGGGCCGCACACGTCGCTGAACGCTGCCGCGGCAGCGGGACGTTGGGTGGCGGCCATCACGGCGGCTCGCTCCGTCGGCAGGTCGGCAGCGAACGCCTCCCGGAACTTCGCGGGATCGACCAGGAACTCGGGCGCCGTCTCCCCGTCTACCCCGGTCGGGTAGTCGCGTTGGACCAGGGCCGCGTTCAGCACGCTCTCCTTCGAGTCGGCGGCGAGGTCTCCCAGTCGTTCATCAAGATCCGGCGCGAAGGCCGCGACGAAGACCAACCCGACGGCGTTCGAGGCGTTCGCGGCGGCGATGGTGATGACCGCGCCTCCATACGAATGTCCTACCAGCAGCACGGGACCGTCGATCTGGTCGATCACGCTCCTGAGGTAGGCGGAGTCCACGCCGACGCCACGGAGCGGGATGGCGGGAGCCACGACCGTGTACCCCCGCTGCTGAAGCAGCTCGATCACGCTGTTCCAGCTGGACCCGTCCGCGAACGCACCGTGTGCGATGACGATCGTCGGGCGCGTCATCGGAGGCCCCTGAACGTCGCGCGGAGCTCCTCGGAGAAGAGCGCCGGCTGCTCCCACGCGGCGAAGTGGCCACCCGTCGGGAGCCGGCGGTAATGGACGAGGTTCGGATACGCCTGCTCTGCCCAGCGCCGTGGAGCGGCGTAGATCTCGTCGGGGAAGGCGCTGACGCCGGCCGGCAGCGTGACCCCTTTCGGAGCGAAGAACGGGAGCTTGCTCTCCCAGTACAGGCGCGCTGATGAGACGGCCGTCTTCGTGAGCCAGTAGAGCGTGACGTTGTCCAGGATGTCGTCCTTCGTCAGCCCCTCGGATCCATCGTCGAAGACGCGCGCGATCAGCGACAGGCTGCGCGCGTCGTGATCGAGCATCCACGCGGCCAGGCCCACGGGCGAATCCTCGAGCGCGTACAGCGTCTGTGGACGGCCTCCCATCTCCTGGGCATACGCGAGGCCGTGCGCGTAGAAATCGGCGAGCTGATCCCACGCGTATCGCTCGTCATCCGCCAGGTCCTCAGGCGGCGGGTCGCCTGCGTCGAGCGCGGCCTGGATGTGGTCGGGGACCGTCGCCGCCATGTTCGTGTGGATGCCGAGCAACTCCGGCGGCTTCAGCAGCGCCATCTGTTCCGTAACGGCGTTGCCCCAGTCGCCGCCTTGCGCCACGTACCGCGTGTAGCCGAGGCGCTGCATCAACTCGGCCCACGCGCGCGCGATGCGGATCGGATCCCAGCCCGCCTCGGTCGGCGTGCCGGAGAAGCCGTGACCCGGCAGCGACGGGATCACGACGTCGAACGCGTCGTCCACCCTCGCGCCGTGCGCCGTCGGGTCCGTGAGCGGGCCGATGATCTTGAGTTGTTCGATGATCGAGCCCGGCCAGCCGTGCGTGACGATCACCGGCATGGCGCCCTCGTGCTGCGAGCGGACGTGGATGAAGTGGATGTCCACCCCGTCGATCTCGGTGATGAAGTGCGGCAGCGCCTGCAGTCGCGCTTCCATGCTGCGCCAGTCGTAGTCCGTTGCCCAGTAGCGGGCGAGCGTCTCCATCGTCGCGAGCTGCACGCCCTGGGTCCGGTCGTCCACGACTTCGCGCGTCGGCCATCGCGTCGCCTGAACGCGCCTCCGAAGCTCGAGCAGCTCTTCCTCGGGGACGTCGACCGTGAACGGTCGGATCGCGTTGTCCGAGACATCGGTGACGTCGTTCCGGGTCATCTGCCGGCTCATCGGGAGCCTCCTTCCTCGGCTGGTGTGGGATCGATCCACACGCTCACGAACCCAAGTAAGCCGCTGCCGCGCGAACCCAAGCGCGATCCCCCCAGATATGAGATCGGTGCGAGAATCCATGCTTCATCGCACCGTTTGGGGATGGTGATGAACGAGCGGATGCGATCCGCGCGGGAGCACGGAGGGCGTCCATGAGCGGCGCCGAAGGGCTCACGCCGCGGCAGGAACGGGATCTGGTCATCGGAGCGGAGGCCGGTGACCCGGTCGCGTGTCGCGAGCTGACCGGGGCGTTCCTTCCGGCGATCGCTGGCCTCGCTCGTCGCTTCCCCAACGGCATCGGGGTGGAGCGCCAGGAACTCGTCCAGGAGGGGGTGGCCGGGTTGCTGTTCGCCGCGCGGCGCTACGACACAGCGCTGGGCACGCCGTTCTGGGCATACGCCTCCTTCTGGGTGCGGAAGGCGATGCAGGAACTCGTCGCGGAGCTCACCAGGCCCGTGGCCCTCTCCGATCGCGCCGTCCGGGGTCTCGCGCAGATGCGGGCAGCACGTAACGAGTACGTGAGGACGCATGGGCTCGAGCCCACAGATGAGGAACTCAGCCGCGCAACGGGTTTGACGAGGGCGCAGCTCGAGAGCCTGCAGGCACTGGAGCACACCCCACGCGGGATCGAAGAGCCCCTGGGCCGTGAGGGCGATTCCGCCGCCACGGTGGGGGACACGATCATCGATCCCGTTGCCGAGGAAGCGTACGAGCAGGTACTGGACACGATCGAGATCAACGAGGTGCTTGGAGTGGCCGAGCTGCTCGACGAGCGCCAGCGAACGGTGATCCGTGCTCACTACGGACTCGGTCAGCACATGCAGACGCTGAGCCAGATCGGCGACGCCCTCGGGCTGACGGCCGAGCGTGCTCGGCAGATCGAGGTCGGTGCGCTGAGCGCGATGCGCCAGGCGCTCGCGCGACCCGCTTCCACGATGGGAGAGCCGATTTGAAACCCGGCCCCGGCGGCTTACTAGCCTTCCTAGTGTTCACGCATGGTTCATCTCATGGGATGCAGGCAGGGTTGATGACGGATGACGGCTGAGGGCATGGGACTGCGCCACAACGCGTTCGTCTACGGATCGCAGGACGAGTACGTCGAACGGTCGGTGGCGTTCTTGCGTGAAGGTCTGGAGGCGGGCGACGGGGCGATCGTGGCCAACACGCGACCGGGGCTTGCCGCGATGCGTGAAGCGCTCGGGTCCGACGCCGGCCAGGTGACGTTCGTCGACGTCGGCACCGTTTATACGCGGCCGGCGCAGACGTTGGCCGCGTATCACGACGTCTATGCGAACCAACTGCAACGGAGCGCCTCGCTCCGCGCCGTCGCCGACGTCCAGGTTGGCCCGGATCCCGGCGAGTGGGACATGTGGATGGGGTACGAGGCGATCTTCAACCGCTCGTTCGATCATCTGCCGGCGTGGGTGTGGTGCACCTACGACGCGAACGGACTCCCCGATCCGATGCTCGAAGCCGTCTGGCGGACCCACCCCGAAGTCCTGGCGCATGACGACTGGAACCCAAGCCACCGCTACGAGGATCCCGACGACCTGCTTCGTCGGGTCACGCCGGAGCCGGTGCCGCTCGGTGAGCTTCGGTCGATCGGGGCAGGCGACGGACGGGAGCAGTTCCGCGAGCGGCTCGCCCGCGAGATGGTCGCCGAAGGCGTTCCCGAAGCGAAGGCCCTCGACATGTTGATCGCCGCCACCGAGGTGTTCGGGAACGCTGTCGAGCACGGCGGAGGCGTGAGTGACGTCCGTGTCGGGCGCGCGGAGGGGCGGTTCGTCTGCGAGATCGTCGACCGAGGCTCTGGCTTCGATGAGCCCGGAGCGGGATACCTCGCGCCGCGGAACGGAACCGGTGTCGGCCTATGGGTCGCTCGACGATCGACGTGGCGGATCGACTTCTTCGAGTCGCCGCGAGGGTTCACCTCCAGGATCTGGCTCTAGCCCCGTCTCAAGGCGGGAGCTCGCGGAAGCCGGCGGCGGAGAAGTCGCCGTCGAACGCTAGCGCTAGACGGTTGGCGGCGGGCCACGGCTGCCACGCTCGCGGAGGGCTCGCTCGCGTCGCTTTGGCGTCGTGCCAGTCCGGATGCCCTTGGGGAGGGCGACCGGAGCCGTCAGGTGCGCGCCTTCAGCCGCTCGATGCCGTCGAGGACGAGGTCGAGCGCGAACTCGAACTCGAACTGGTCGTCGCAGCCGGGGCCCACCACCGACGCGTCGTCGTGGCTGATCTCGAGGTAGATCCGGTAGATCGACGGGAACGCCTGGCCGAGCTGCCCGACCATCCCGGGATCGAACGGCTGATCCCCGTCGGCCTGGTCGTTGAACAGCTCCTGCGAGAAGCCCAGCAGCCGGCTGCCCAACGTGTGCGCGATGTGATGCGTCAGGTCGACCGAGAACCCACCATCCAGGAACATCGCGATCATCGAGTCCATGTAGGCCATCACCGTGGGGGTGGGGCGCGCGCGCGACTCCATCACCCGTGAGGCCCACGGATGGCGCAGCAGCGCTTGACGCGCGGAGAGGATGCGCGCTCGGATCGCGGTCTTCCAGTCGGTATCCGTCAGGGGCGGGTCGATCTCGACGACGACCACGTCGAGCATGCCGTCGAGCAGCTCGTCCTTGTTGGCAACGTGCTTGTAGAGCGCCATCGGTACGACGTCGAGCTCGTTGGCGAGCCGCCGCATGCTGAGCGCGTCCGCCCCATCGCGATCGGCCAGCGCCACGGCGGTCGTCAGGACACGCTCCCGGTTGAGGGGGGTCCGCGCCTTCGTCTCGCTCGCCGTCGCCGCCATCGTGTTGACAAGTGTACGCCGTACACGCTACGGTTCCGCAACAGGTGTACGGCGTACACCACGACCGAGGGAGGCCGATATGAAGGCGATCGTCCAGGACCGATTCGGCTCGGCGGACGTGCTGGAGCTGAGGGACGTGCCCGACCCGGTGATCGGGGAGGGTGAGGTGCTCGTCCAGGTGCGGGCGGCCGGATGCGGGCCCGACGTGTGGCACCTCATGACGGGTCTCCCGTACTTCGCGCGGGCCATGCCGGAGTTCCGCCGGTGGTGGAAGGCGCCGCGGGGACGCGACGTCGCCGGCGTGGTCGAGCGGGTCGGCCCCGGTGTGACGGCGTTCGCGGCCGGCGACGAGGTGATGGGGATCGTCGACGGCTCGTTCGCGGAGCTGCGCGGCGGGGTCGCCGTCCACGCTCGTGCGCAGGCCCGCCCGGCTGTCGTTCGAACAGGCGGCCGCCGTGCCGATCTCGGGGCTCACGGCGCTCCAGGCGCTGCGTGACGTGGCCGATGTCCAGGCGGGACAGCGCGTGCTGGTGATCGGCGCCGGCGGCGGGGTCGGCACGCT
Organism: uncultured Actinomycetes bacterium; assembly: GCA_963719165.1. Taxonomy (GTDB): domain Bacteria; phylum Actinomycetota; class UBA4738; order UBA4738; family HRBIN12; genus JAOUEA01. The sequence continues at coordinate 80,438 of CAVRAV010000001.1, forward strand.
CGCCGTGCAGATCGCGAAGGCGATCGGCGCGCACGTGACCGGCGTGTCCAGCGGTGGGAAGGCGGATCTGGTCCGCTCGCTGGGCGCCGACGAGGTGATCGACTACGCGCGCGAGGACTTCACCGACGGCCGGCGCACGTGGGATGCGATCGTCGATACGGCGGGGAGGCGGTCGCTGCGGTCGCTGCGCCGAGCGCTCGCGCCGAAGGGCTCGCTCGCGATCGTGGGCGGCGACGGAGGGGGGAAGGTCACGGGTGGCTTCTTCCGCCAGGTCCTGCGGGCGCCGGTGCTATCGCTGTTCACGGGCCAGCGCATGCGTCCGGTGATGGTGAAGGAGAACGTGGAGGACCTGGAGGTGCTCGCGAACCTGATCGACGACGGCGGGGTCACGCCGGTTGTCGGTCGAACGTTCCCGCTCGTCGATGCGGCGGGGGCGGTGCGTTACCTGGAGGAGGGGCATGCGGCCGGGAAGGTCATCGTTCAGGTCTAGTCCACCAGCCGTGATCTCCCGCGTGGCGTCGACTCCATCCATCCGGGGCATGCACAGATCCATGAGCACCACGGGATGCGTGCTCTGACCTCGAATCCGCCGCCCTCGGGTCGAGGTCCCGTCCGGAGATCACCCCCCTGAACCCGTCACGCTCCGTGCGCCATCTGTTCGACGCGCCTCGCTGACGGCTCTCCTCAGTCGGCCGTGGCTGTTGCATACCGCGGGCGCCCGGTGGGTCGATAGACCTGGATGATCACCCCGCTGGGAGTGGACCGCGATCCCACCAGTTCAAGCGCCGCGTCCGGGCCGGAGTCGGGGAACAGCCGGGTACCCTGGCCGACGACCACGGGGAAGGTGAACAGATTCATCTCGTCGACGAGGTGGTTCTCGAGCAACCACCGGAACAGGGCGCCGCTGCCGTGCACCTGCAGCTCACCCCCCGGCTTGGCTTTCAGCTCGCCGATGGCCGCCGCGACGTCACCGGAGAGGACGGTCGTGTTCGCCCAGCGCGGTTCCGTGAGCGTGGTCGATGCCACGTACTTGGGCTTGGTGTGCAACGCCGTCCAGATCGGGCTGTCACCCGGATCGTCCCACGTGCCCCACGAGCCGGCGAAGACCTCGTAGGTGCGTCGGCCGAACAGGAACGTGTCGGCGCGGTCGTAGATCTCGTCCATGACAATCCCGGCTTCGTTGTCGAAGTGGGCCCATCCGCCGCGCTCGAATACGCCGCGCTCGTCCTCGTCCGGCCCGCCGGGCCCCTGCATCACTCCGTCGACGGAGACCTGCACGGTGGTCGTCAGCCTCATGCGCCTCTCCCTTCCTGCACTAGTTGAGACTTCAACTATTGGAGCGGGGTCATCATCACCCAGATCTGATTGAAATGTCAACCAAGCGCCGGAACTGCCGGTAGGCTGGGGGTATGGTCGGGACCCGGTGGTTGAGCGAGGACGAGCAGCGGACCTGGCGGACGTTCGTGATGGCCGCCAAGCTGCTGTGGGATCAGCTGGAACAGGAGCTCGACGAGCAGACGGAGGTTCCCAGCCACTACTACGAGGTACTGGCCCGCCTCGCGGAGGTCCCCGAGCGGCGGCTGCGGATGAGCGACCTGGCCGACCTGTCCCAGTCGTCGCGCAGCCGACTGTCCCACTCCGTCGCCCGGCTGGAGTCGCTCGGCTGGATCCGGCGCGAGGCCTGTCAGACGGACCGCCGGGGAACCTTCGCCGTCCTTACCGACGAGGGCTTCTCCGCGCTCGAGGCCGCCGCCCCGGTGCACGTGGAGGGGGTGCGCACACACCTGTTCGACCAACTCGACGTTGAGCAGCTCGAGGAGCTGCGGCGGATCAGCGAGCGAGTGCTCGAGCACATGGTGGCAGTCAAAGAACTGTCCCCCGCGGAACTGGAACGGCTCGGTATGCCTCTCCAGCCGCGTCACTAGTGCTTCGGTCGTGCTTCGAGCTGCGCGAGCTCGAAGACCGACGCGATACTAGGCGTGATCGCTCGCGGGATCCGCGGTGATACGGTTCCAAACATGCGCAGCTGAGGCTTTTTCTTGATCCGGTCCGTCATCCTTCGAAAGAGAGCCTCGATGTCCACCACACGCCCCTTCTCGATCGATCTCGCCGGTCGCGTCGCGATCGTCACGGGTGCCAACCACGGCATCGGGGCGGCGACCGCCAAGAAGCTCGCTGCATCCGGTGCGGCTGTCCTGCTCACTTACCTCACGCTGCACGACGAGCCAGACCCGGAGACCCCCGACACCCATGGTGAGCAACGGGCGGCCCGCCCCGACACCCTCATCGCCGAGATCAGGTCTCGTGGGGGGTGAGTGATCGCCATCGAGGCCAACCTCGACGACGCCGGTGTCCCGTCTGAATTGTTCGATGCCGCCGAATCTGCGTGCGGTCCCGTCGACATCCTCATCAACAACGCGAGTGGCTGGATAGCCGACACGTTCCTCATGGACAGCGTCGATCGTCTCGGACGATCCTCGCGACGCGTGTCGACCGTGACGATCGATCAAGTGTTCTCAGTGGATGCGCGCGCGTCCGCTCTGATGATCGCGGAGTTCGCTCGCCGGCTGATCGAGCGAGGTGGCACCTGGGGTCGGATCGTCGGCCTCACCTCGGGTGGCCCGCTCGGCTTCCCGGAGGAGGTGTCGTACGGCGCTGCCAAGGCCGCCCTCGAGAGCTACACGATGGCCGCGGCCTTCGAGCTTGCCGACCATGGGGTGACGGCCAACGTGATCCACCCGCCGGTGACCGACACCGGCTGGGTGACCCCAGAGGTCGTCGCCTCCGTCGCGGCCAGCGACACCTTGATCCACGTCGCGTTACCGACCGACATCGCGGACATCATCGCGTACCTAGTGTCGGACGAGGCGTGGCTCATCACCGCCAACCGGATCCATCTCCGATGAACCCCGGATCCCAGGTCAGGGGCTGGTCTGCGCCCGCGATACGACCTCGTCGGCCCCGAAGCCTCGCTGAAGTCCGAGACCGTGGCCGGCACCGTGGAGATCGCGGACGAGGAGCAGACCGTCAGCGACACCGAGGCCGACGAGATGGAAGAGCACCTGCGGGGCCCGGGCTACCTCGAGTAGGACGTGACCGCAGTCACGGTTCCTCGTGACCGCCGGTGCTAGGTTCTCGGTGATGACCGCCGCCGTCTGGACCGCGATCGGGCTGCTCGCCGCCACGTCGTTGGGGACGCTCTTCTACCTGGGCGCCCGCATCGACGCACAGGGTGCCCGCATGGACGCTCGGTTCGACAACCTGGTCGGTCGCATGGACGCTCGGTTCGACGGCGTTGCTGGTCGCTTCGACGGCGTTGCTGGTCGCTTCGACGCGCTCTCGGCCCGGATCGACACGTTTGAAGCTCGCGTCGATGCTCGGTTCGACAACCTCGAGACACGTCTCGACGCCCACCTGGAACGTCACACAGGATGAGTTCGAACGGAGACACTCGGAAGGCGGGCAGCGCGAAGGCGACGTTCGTCGTCCCGCAGGAGTTCGACGCGCCACTCCCAGATGACGTCCTCGCGGACTGGGAGCGGGGGCCATCCGGCTCGGACGATCCCGGGGACGACGAGGCGTAGCGGCAGACTCCCGCCACTCCACGCCGGCTGAGGCGAGTGAGCCGGCGGTCCGGGGGGTAGGCACCACGGGTGATCGGCAAGTGGCCCCCCTTCCGCCTAGCGATGACGTGCGTCAGGGTGATGACGTCGTGAGTCGGTTCGAGACGTCCACGTTGCGAAAGCTCGCCTGGTCGGTCGGCCTGACCAGCCTCGCCCTGATGCTCGGCGCGTTGGCCTTCATGTTCGCGGACCGCGATGCGGCGCTGCCGCCAGATCTGCGGTCGTGGGACATGGCCGCCCTGCTCAGCTGGGGCTCCGACCTGGCGGTGCCGTTGCTGGGGCTGATCCTCGCGACGCGCCGCCCGCGGAACCCGATCGGCTGGCTGTTCACGGCTGCCGGCGCGAGCCTCGGCCTCGGCGCGTTCGGCTTGGCCTACGCCGTGCACGCGCTGCGGGTGGATCCGGGATCGTTGCCCGGCGGCCACGCCTTCGGGTGGATCGCCAACTGGGTCTGGCCGATCGCCGTCACCATGCTGATCTTCCTGTTGCTGCTCTTCCCGGACGGCCACCTGCGTTCCCGTCGATGGCGACCCATCGCGTGGCTCGTCGCCGTCACCGGCGTGGCCCTCGTCCTCGGAGCGCTGGCGGGGGCGACCGCGAACTGGAGCATCCCGTTGTCCAACGCCGATCCCACGACGAAGGGTGGTGCGCTCGGCGTGCTGATCACGATCCCCTTCGTGCTCGCGATCGTCGCGTGGCCGCTCGCCCTCATCGCCGCGTTCGTCTCGGTGATCATGCGGTACCGCAGCTCGAGCGGGGAAGAACGACTGCAGCTCAAGTGGTTCGTCACGGCGGCGGGTCTGGTGGCGATCAGCTTCGCGGCCTCGATCCTGTCGGGAAGCACCACCCCGGTGTCGATCGTGGTGGCCACGTCGCTGTCCTCGATCTTCCTCTACGTCGCGATCGCGATCGCGATCCTCAAGTACCGGCTGTACGACATCGACGTCGTGATCGGCAAGGCCGTGGTGTTCGCCGTCCTGGCGGCGTTCATCACGGCCGTCTACATCGGACTCGTGGTGGGTGTGGGCGCCGCGGTCGGCACCAGCCGGAGCCCTCTCCTCTCCGCGATCGCGGCCGCGATCGTGGCCGTCGCGTTCCAACCGGTCCGCGAGCGCGCGCGCCGGCTGGCGAACCGAGTCGTGTACGGGAAGCGCGCCACCCCGTACGAGGTGCTGTCGGTGTTCACCGAGCGTGCGGCCGAGACGTACTCGAGCGAGGACGTCCTGCCACGCTTGGCCCAGGTCCTGGCCGAGGGGATCGGCGCGAGCCAGGCGCGCGTGTGGCTCGCGCTCGGTGGCGAGCTCCGTCCCGCGGCCGCCTGGCCCTCCAACGGCGAGGTCCAACCGATCCCGCGCTCGGGTGACGAGCTGCCGCCGTTCCCCGAGAGCGAGCGGGCCTTCCCGGTGCGCCATGCCGGCGAGCTGCTCGGCGCGATCAGTGTGGTGACGTCGCTGAACGATCCGCTCGGGTCCGATCGCGAACGCCTCGCCGAGGACGTGGCCGCGCAGACCGGGTTGGTGCTGCGGAACGTCCGTCTGATCGAGGAGCTCCGCGAGTCCCGGCGCCGGATCGTCTCGGCGCAGGACGCGCGTGCGAAGGCGCTGGAGCGGAACCTCCACGACGGCGCACAGCAGCAACTGGTGGCCCTGTCCGTGAAGCAGCGATTGGCGGAGTCGCTCGTCGAACGCGACCCGGCGAAGGCCAAGGCGATGCTCGGCGAGATCCAGCAGGAGACGCAGGACGCGCTGGAGATGCTGCGCGATCTGGCCCGCGGCATCTACCCGCCGCTCCTGGCGGATCAGGGGTTGGAGACGGCGCTCACGAGCCAGGTGCGGAGGGCGGCAGTCCCTGTCGACGTGTCGTCGGATGGCGTCGGTCGGCACTCCCCGGAGGTGGAGGCGGCCGTCTACTTCTGCTGCCTGGAGGCACTACAGAACGTCGCGAAGTACGCCGTCGCGACGCGGGCGTGGATCCGGCTTGCGGAAGACGAGGGCACGCTCCGCTTCGAGGTTCGCGACGACGGCGCCGGTTTCGATCCCGACCTCACGTCGTTCGGGACGGGCCTGCAGGGGATGACCGACCGCCTCGACGCGATCGGCGGGGCCATCCGCGTGCAGAGTGCCCCGGGGGGAGGGACGACGGTAATCGGGAGAATCCCCGTGACCACGGATGGGTGAAACCTCAAATCCCGATTCGGTAGTGGAGATGAACGACGCCGTTGCCGAACCGGCGCTCGTCGAGGAGCTCGAGCTTCACGCGGACGCCCTCGGGCAGGGACGGCTTGCCGCCGCCCACCACGATGGGCGTGAGGAACAGGTGGAGCTCGTCGACCAATCCGGTCCCGAGCGCCTGAGCCGCCAGCGCCGGCCCGCCGACGCTGATGTCCCGCTCGGCCGAGGACTTCTTCTCGCGGATCGCCGCCGGGTCGAACCCGCGCTCGATGGTGGTCCGGGCGCTCGAGGGTCGCTCTAGCGTGGTGGAGTACACGACCTTATCGGCGGCCTGCCAGAGCCGTGCGTATTCCATCGCGACGGGCGGTTGGCCCGCGACGGTATGTGCCGTCTCCCAATAGACCATCGTCTCGTACATCCGGCGCCCGTAGAGATAGGTGCCGACGTGCCGCTCGAGGTCGTTGACGAAGGCGTGCACCTCCTCGTCGGGCTCGGCCCAGTCGAAGCCGCCCTCCTCGTCCTCCACGTAGCCGTCGAGGGACGCGATCGTCGAGTAGATCAACCGTGTCAGGGCTCATCTCCTCTCCGCCGGTTCTTCACTTCCTGCGACGATAGCCTTGCCGTGGCGCGACGGCATCTGGCTCGACCGCGGCTTGCGAGGTTGAGCCGGTAGGCATGAGGATGATCGGTGGTCCGATGATCGAGCGCCCCGACGTCGAGTTCGTGAGGGTAGTTGATGGCGCCTACCTCGCGTACCAAAGCTTCGGCGAGGGACCGATCGACATCTTCTGGCAGGAAGACATCTTCGGGATGGTCGATCAGCTGTGGGAATCGCCGCCGGAGCGGGCGTGGCACGAGGGCTTGGGGGAGTTCGCGCGAGTGACGATCTACGATCGCCGTGGCATCGGCCTCTCGAGCCGCGACGTATCGCCCGGCAACCTCGAGACGCAGGTCGCTGACATCTTGGCCGTCCTCGATGCCCGGGGGATCGAGCGAGCCGTTCTCGGAGGGATCCTGGAGTCGGGCGCGCCGAACGTTCTGCTCGCCGCCACGTTCCCTGAGCGCGTCCGGGCGCTCGTGTGGATCGAGCCCGCTCCGCGCACGACGATGGCGCTCGACTATCCGTGGGGGGTCGGTCCCGACTACGAGGAACGCGAATGGGAGATGCTCGACAGGTGGGGAACCACGAGGTGGGCCCACGAATTCATCGAGCTGAACTCGTCGGTGATGGGCGGACCCTGGGCGACCGAAGAGTACGCCCGCTTCATCGCGAGAGCGAGCCGGAGGACCTGCACGCCCGACGTCGCGAAGGAGCTCACGCGCGTTTGGTACGAAACGGATATCCGCGCGATCCTTCCATCGATCCAGGCACCCATGCTCTTGGTGTCGTCTGCGAACGACGACGACCTCGAGCTCACCCGATCCATCGTGGACCGGGTCCCGCATGCAGAGACCGTCACCTTTCCCGATTCGTATCTCGCGCTGGAGGACTTCGGTCCCGTCCACGATGCGATCCGCCGGTTCATCGGTGCGGAGCGAGCACCGCTGGGCCTCGATTCCGTGCTTTCGACCGTGATGTTCACCGATATCGTCGGGTCGACCGAACGTGCGGTGGCCGTCGGCGACAGAGCCTGGCAGGAGATCCACGAACGGCACGATGGGCTCGTGCGGAGCGAGCTCGAGCGCCATCGCGGTCGCGAGATCAAACGAACGGGCGACGGGTTCCTGGCCACGTTCGACGGTCCTGCTCGCGGCGTGCACTGTGCCCGGGCGATCGCCGAAGCGATGCAGAGTCTGGGGATCGAGGTGCGCGCCGGGCTGCACACGGGCGAGATCGAACTCGACGGCGACGACATCGCGGGGCTCACGGTTGCGATCGCGTCGCGCGTCAGCTCGAAGGCCGGCCCGTCAGAGGTCTTGATCTCCCAGACCGTGAAGGACCTGATCGCGGGCTCCGGTCTTTCCTTCGATGACGCCGGCGAACACGAGCTCAAGGGCGTGCCCGAGCGCTGGCGCCTCTACCGCGTGGCGGGCTGAGGCTCGCATCCCACGTTGACCCTTTGGCACTCGGATGGCTATGCTGTTAGCACTCGCAGGTCAAGAGTGCTAAGCACCGTCCAGTCGAACCGAGGAGGAAGCACAGCATGGCGGACTTCAACCTGAAGCCCCTGGAGGACCGGATCGTCGTCAAGGCGATCGAGGGCGACCAGACCACCGCGTCCGGCCTGGTGATCCCCGACACCGCCAAGGAGAAGCCCCAGGAGGGCGAGGTCGTGGCCGTGGGCCCTGGCCGCTTCGAAGACGGCGCGCGCGTGCCGCTCGACGTCGCCGTGGGCGACAAGGTCATCTACTCCAAGTACGGCGGCACCGAGGTCAAGGTCGGGGGCGACGAGTACCTGATCCTGTCGGCCCGCGACGTGCTGGCCATCTCCAAGTAACAACCATCATCGGGAGCGGGGCCCGCGCGCACGCGCTGCGCCGGGTCCCGTTCCATCTGGATCGATCCGAAGGAGGATGACCACGTGGCATCGAAGCTGCTGAGGTTCGGCGAGGATGCTCGCCGCTCGCTCGAGGCGGGCGTCGACAAGCTCGCCGACGCCGTCGCCATCACGCTGGGACCCAAGGGCCAGAACGTGGTGCTCGACAAGAAGTGGGGTGCTCCCACCATCACGAACGACGGTGTGAGCATCGCCAAGGAGATCGAGCTGGAGGACCCTTGGGAGAACCTCGGCGCCCAGCTCACCAAGGAAGTCGCCACCAAGACCGACGACGTCGCGGGCGACGGCACGACCACGGCCACCGTGCTCGCGCGGGCCATGGTCAAGGGCGGCCTGCGCAACGTGGCCGCAGGCGCCAACCCCATGATCCTCAAGCGGGGGATCGAGAAGGCCGTCGCCGCGGCCGTCGAGCAGATCAAGGCGCAATCCAAGGAGGTCGAGTCCAAAGAAGAGATCGCCCAGGTTGCGTCGATCTCCGCCGCCGACACCACCGTGGGAGAGATCCTCTCCGAGGCCCTCGACAAGGTCGGCAAGGACGGCGTGGTCACGGTCGAGGAGTCGAACACGTTCGGCATGGAACTCGAGTTCACCGAGGGCATGCAGTTCGACAAGGGCTACATCTCGCCGTACTTCGTCACGGACCAGGAAAGCATGGAGGCGGTCCTCGACGAGCCCTACATCCTGCTCATCAACAAGAAGGTATCGAGCGTGCAGGAGACCGTTCCGGTGCTCGAGAAGGTCATGGCGGCGGGCAAGCCGCTCGTGATCGTGGCCGAGGACGTCGAGGGCGAGGCCCTCGCCACCCTGGTGGTCAACAAGATCCGCGGCACGTTCAACGCGGCGGCCGTGAAGGCGCCCGGGTTCGGCGATCGTCGCAAGGCGATGCTGCAGGACATGGCGGTGCTCACGGGCGGCCAGGTGGTGTCCGAGGAGGTGGGCCTGAAGCTCGACGCCGTCGAGCTCGAGCTGCTGGGCCGCGCCCGCAAGGTCATCATCACCAAGGACGACACCACCATCATCGAGGGCGGGGGCTCGGCGGACGAGGTCAGCGGCCGCATCAACCAGATCAAGGCCGAGATCGAGAACACGGACTCCGACTGGGACAAGGAGAAGCTCCAGGAGCGGCTCGCCAAGCTCTCGGGCGGCGTCGCCGTGGTGAAGGTCGGCGCGGCCACCGAGGTGGAGCTCAAGGAGCGCAAGCACCGCATCGAGGACGCCCTGAGGGCCACGCGTGCTGCTGTGGAAGAGGGCATCGTCCCCGGCGGCGGCGTCACCCTGATCCGCGCCGAGGCCGCCCTGGGCAAGCTCGACCTGGAAGGCGACGAGGCCACCGGCGCGAACATCGTCCGCGACGCCCTGTCCGAGCCGGCCCGGCGCATCGCGTCGAACGCCGGCTACGAGGGCGCGGTCATCATCCAGCAGATCCGCGCGGAGTCCGACAAGGGCTTCAACGCCAACACCGGCGAGTGGGTCGACATGGTGAAGGCCGGTATCATCGACCCGGCCAAGGTCACGCGCTCGGCGCTGCAGAACGCGGCCTCCATCGCGGCGCTCCTCCTCACCACCGAGGCCTCGGTGGTGGAGAAGCCCGAGGACGACGAGGACGCGGCCGGCGACGGCCACGGCCACGCGCACTGACGCGAGGGGTTCCAGCTCGACCGCCGAAGGCGGGGCTCCGGCCCCGCCTTCGTCGCGTTCCGGCGCGTCTTCGTTCCGTTCAACGTGAGCCTTCCGGCGCGTGCCGCCCGGCGTAGACTCCCCGCGTGTTCGACGAGCTGCTCCGGGCGTGGGACGGCGAGGAGGCTGTGGTGCGCTTCGACGAGCCGTCGGGGGCCTGGATGTTCGTGGGTGTCCACTCCACCGTGCTAGGACCCGCCATGGGCGGCACGCGGCTGAAGACGTACCCCGCACCGGCGGACGCGCTCGCCGACGTGCTGCGTCTGTCGGGCGCGATGACCCTGAAGCAGGCCGCGGCCGGTCTCCCGTACGGAGGCGGGAAGGCCGTGCTCGCGGTGCCGTCGGTGCCGCCACGCGGCACCCCGCCGCGTGAGGCGCTGCTGCGACGCTACGCGGACATGGTGGATGCCCTCGGTGGGACGTACGTCACGGCCGCGGACATGAACACCGGCCAGGCGGACATGGACGTGGTGGGGGAGCGCACCCCGCACGTACTGGGCCGCTCGCGCGAACGTGGTGGCTCGGGAGACCCCGCCGGCAGCACCGCCATGGGGGTGTTCCACGGCGTCATCGCCGCGATCGGCCGCGCGTTCGGGTCGCGGGAGCTCGGCGGCCGCAGCGTGCTGGTGCAGGGCGTGGGCGCCGTGGGTGGACGGCTCGCGGAGCTGCTGAGCGATGCGGGCGCCTCGGTACTCGTGTCCGACATGGACGAGCGACGCTCGCGCGCGAAGGCGGAGCAGGTGGACGCGGGCGTGATCGCGCCCGACGGGGTGATCGGGACGGCGTGCGACGTCTACGCCCCCTGTGCCACCGGTGGCGTGGTGTCCGCCACGTCGATCCCCCGGCTGCGATGCCGCGTGGTGGCCGGGGCCGCGAACAACCAGCTCGCCGAGCCCGGGGACGCGGCGCGGCTGCGCGAGGCCGGCATCCTGTACGCGCCCGACTACGTCATCAACGCCGGTGGCGTGATCCACCTCGCCGGGTACGAGACGCTCGGGTGGGACGAGGCGGCCGTCGCGGCGCGGCTCGCCGGGATCGGGCAGACCCTCGCGGACGTCTTCGATCACTCCGACGCCGAGGGCATCACCACCGCGGAGGCGGCCGAACGACTGGCCCGAGATCGACTCGCGGCGGGACGAGGCGGGACGTGACCTCCGGCCGGCGCTCCTAGGAGCCGCCGTCCGTCAGTCCACGACCTCCACCCGTACGCGCTGGACGGCGTTGTTCTCGTACCCGCCCACGTTCCACTCGGGTTCGAGGGGCTGCGTCGCCCCGGTGGCGTCGGTGGCCCGACAACAGAGCTCGTGTTCGCCCACGGTCGCGTCCCACGCGTACGTCCAAGCCCGCCAGGCGTTGGGGGGCGGCTCGGGACCGAGCTCGGCACCGGACCAGCTGCGGCCGCCGTCGGTGCTGAACGAGACGTCTTCGACGGGGCCGAACCCCGACCACGCACGGCCCCGGACGTGGTGGCGCCCGGCCCGGGCGTGGCGCACGCGTGGCTGGAACGAGGGATACCCCGGCGGCACGAGGAGGCTGCGCACCGCGATCCGCTCGACGGGCCGGCCCGGGTCCTCCTCGTCCGATCGGATCCGATAGCCCTGCAGGTTCTGGTACCCGTCGAAATGGCGATCCAGGACGCGGATCCGACGCAGCCACTTCACGTGGGTCATGCCGTACCATCCCGGCACGACCAGCCGCAACGGGTAGCCGTGCTGCGGCGGCAGCGGCCCTCCGTTCATCTCGTAGGCGAGCAGCACGTCCTCGCGCAGCGCCTCGGCGACGGGCAGGCCCCGCTCGTAGTCCTGCTCGACGTCTCCCTCCACGCCGTGGTCCGCGCCGGCGAAGGCCAGGTCAACGGCACCCTCCGAGAGGCCCGCCTCGCGAAGCAGCGGCGCGAGAGGCGTGCCGGTCCACGCTGCGTTGCCCACCGCGCCGAGCAGCCAGGGCTGGCTGACGGGGCGCGGCTCCAGAAGCGCCCGTCCGTTCCCGGCGCATTCGAGCGTGACCTTGGCGCTCACGCGGGGACGGGACCGCACGTCTTCGAGCGAGAGCGACAGCGGCGTCTCGACCAAGCCCGAGATCTCCAGGCGCCACGTCGCCGGGTCGATCTCGGGGATGTCGTAGTGGATGAGGAGGTAGTGCAGGCCCGCCGGCGTCACGTCGTAGCGCAGCGCCTCCAACGGCATGGCGTGGTTGCGCGCGGCCAGGTCCAGCTCGTCGAGCGCGAAGGCGGTCTCGGTGGCCTCATCCACGCAGGAGATTCCACCACGGGCGGGAGCGCGATGGCCACCTAGGCGAACGGCTTCTCCTGGCCGGCGTAGCCGAGTCCGAGGAGCAGGCCGGCGCCCAGGGCCGCGCTCACCGCAGCCAGCAGCCACCAGGCCCATGCCGAGGCCCCCGCCGGCACGCCGAACAAAGCATGCAGGACGCAGACCGTGGCGACCCCCGCCTCGAGAAGCGCGAAGACCCACGACCACCACCAGACCTCCTCGAGGTGCTGCTGCACGAGGATCATGATCAGCGCGAGGACCAGGCTCATGACGCCGGCGAGACGGAGCCAGGCGGCGTCGCCCACCGGGGACTGACCCAGGACGCTCTCGGTGCTCCAGCGCGGCGCCAACAGCAGGGCCACACCCAGGAGCCCCCACAGGGCCGCCTGGATCTCCAAGAGTCGTCGCAGCAGCTTCACGGCGGGCAATCTTCCCAGCTGGAGCGGCCCCACGACGGGGTTGGTAGGATACGCACACCGCGGAAGATCCCTCGCTGCAGCGCGCGCGGCTTCCGTCGACAAGGTCCGTACCCTCCCGGAAGGAACCATCCGTATGCAGCAAGGACCACGCGTCGCCGTCATCGGCCTCGATTGCGGAGCCCCTCAGCTCCTGTTCCATGATCTCGCCGACGAGGTCCCGAACCTGCGGAAGATCTTCGCGAACGGCATGTACGGTGATCTCGCCAGCATCACCCCTCCCATCACGGTTCCGGCATGGGCGTGCGCGATGACGGGGAAGACCCCCGGCCAGCTCGGCATCTACGGCTTCCGCAATCGCAAGGACAGCTCGTATGACGGCCTCACGGTGGCCACGTCGCTCTCCATCAAGGAGCCCACCGTGTGGGACAAGCTGGGCGAGGCCGGCAAGCGCTCGCTGCTGATCGGCGTCCCGCCGGGTTTCCCACCGCCCATGGAGTTCCCGGGCTGGCGCGTCGCGTGCTTCCTCACGCCGCCCAGCGCGGAGCGCTACGCCTTCCCCGCGGAGCTCGAGACCGAGATCGAAGAGGAGCTCACCGGCGTGGGCGACTACATCTTCGACATCCCGAACTTCCGCCAGCAGGGCCCGGACTTCGTGATGGACCAGATCTTCAAGATGACGGAGCGACGGTTCCAGGTGGCGCGTCGCTTGGTGAAGAACAAGCCCTGGGACTTCTTCATGATGGTGGAGATGGGCCTGGACCGCCTGCACCACTGCTTCTGGCAGTACTACGACCCGCGCCACCCGCTGTACGAGGCGGGCAACAAGTACGAGACGGCGTTCCACGACTACTACCGGTTCCTCGATCTGCAGGTGGGGACCCTCCTCGAGGCCCTTCCGGACGACGTCGTGACCATCGCCATGAGCGACCACGGCGCGCGTCCGATGATGGGCGGGCTGTGCTTCAACGACTGGCTGATGAACGAGGGCTACCTCGTGATGAAGGAGCCCCTCAAGGAGATCACGCCCATCGCGCAGGCGCCGATCGACTGGAGCCGCACCACCGCGTGGGGCGACGGCGGGTACTACGGGCGGCTGTTCCTCAACATCAAAGGACGTGAGCCCGGCGGCATCGTGGAGCCGGCGGACTACGAGACCATCCGCAACGAGATGATCGCGAAGCTCGAGGCGCTCCCCGGTCCCGACGGCGTGCCCATGGGCACGCGCGTGCACAAGCCGCAGGACGTCTATCCGGAGGTGCGCGGCGTCGCCCCCGACCTCATCGTGTACTTCGGCGACCTCGACTGGCGCTCGGTCGGCGCCGTGGGCAATCCCAGCATCTACACCCTCGAGAACGACACGGGTACCGACGGTGCGAACCACGACCGCACGGCCTTCTTCTCCATGATGAATCTGCCGGGCCAGGCCACCGGCAAGGTCGACGGCATGAGCCTCGTCGACGTCGGCCCCTCCATCCTGTCCATGTACGGCATCGAGGCGCCCGCCGGCGCCGTCGGAAGGAGCTTCCTCAAGTGAGCGAGCAGCGCGGCTTCACCGTCTGGTTCACCGGCCTCTCGGGGTCGGGCAAGTCCACCATCGCCGAGATGCTCTATCACGAGTTCCAGGCGCGCGGCCTCAAGACCGAGATCCTCGACGGCGACGAGGTCCGCAAGAACCTGTCGAAGGGGCTGGGGTTCTCCAAGGAGGATCGCGATACCAACATCCTGCGGATCGGGTTCGTCGCGAACCTGCTCACGCGCAACGGCGTCGCGACGATCTGCTGCCCCATCAGCCCGTACAAGGAGACCCGGGACGCCTGCCGCGCGCTGATCGGCGAGTTCGTGGAGGTCCACGTCGACGCCACCGTCGAAGAGATCGCCGCCCACCGCGATCCGAAGGGCCTGTACAAGAAGGCGCTCGCGGGGGAGATCACCGGGTTCACCGGCGTGGACGACCCCTACGAGGCCCCCGAGGATCCCGAGCTTCATTTAGACACGGAGCGGCAGACCCCGGAGGAATCGCTGAAGGCGGTGCTCGACCGGCTGCAGGAGCTGGGCCGCATCGACGACGCCACCGTGATGGTTACCGGCGAACGCCGTCACTCCGGTCAGACGGACCTGCGCCTCACCGAGACCGGTGCGGTGAAGCGGGAGGGTTGAGCCTCGAGGGGGACGGTTCGCCCTTCGGCGTGGCACACTTCCCGGGGAATCATCCGGCCTCGAAGGGAGCGTGAACGAACCATGATGCGCAGACGGCGTCCACTGCTGCGAACCGCCGCCCTGGCGGGCGGGGGAGCCGCCCTGTATCACGCGGGGAAGAAGAACGAAGCCAACGCCGTGCACGAACAGGACCAGGATGCGGCGATCCAGGGGGCGTACCAACAACCCGCGGCCGCCCCGGCGCCCGCCATGCCTGCGGCCCCCGCGGGCGGCATGTCCGAGTCGGCCATCAACCAGCTGAAGGAGCTCGGGTCGCTGCACGACCAGGGGGTGCTGACCGATGAGGAGTTCGCGGCGCAGAAGAAGAAGATCCTCGCGGGGTAGATCCGCGAACATCGCCTCCACCGACACCGAAGGGAACGATTGACCCATGGATGAGTTCGGTCCTGTTCAGATCATGGTCGTGGGGTTCGACGGCACGTCGTTCAACGGAGAGATCCTGCCGGAGCTGCAACGCCTGAGGGATCTCGATATCATCCGCGTGATCGACCTCGTGGTGGTAGCGAAGGACACGGCGGGCGACATCGTCTCCGTCGACATCAGCGACCTGACCGACGACGAGCGCCAGCAGTTCGGCGCCATCGCCGGTGCCCTGATCGGCCTGGGGGCCGAAGGGAACGAGGAGGGCATGGAGGCCGGTGCGCTCGCGGGCGCCGAGGCCGCCGAGGACGGGATCCTGGGCGATGACGAGATGTGGTCGATCGCCGACACCATCCCCATGGGTACGACCGCCGCGGTCGCCCTGCTCGAGCACCGCTGGGCGATCCCGCTGCGCGACGCCATCCGCCGCGCCGGCGGTGTCCCGCTCGCCGACAGCTGGATCCACCCCGAGGACCTGATCGCGATCGGGGCCGCCGCGGCCGGCGACGCCTGAGTCCTCGGCGGTCGCGGCCCTAGCGGTCCGCCAGTTCCGGGATCAGGAGCACCGCCCCGAGCAGGAATCCGATCGCGCCCACGAACGTGCCCAGGTTCGCCACGGGCACATTCGCGATCTCTCCCGTCGCGGGCCGGATGAAAGCCGCGATGGCGGAGACCTGGAAGGCGATCGACCCTGCCAGGTTGAGGGCAACGATCCGCCACGGCGTGTCGCGAGGTTGCCACGCCCACCACCCGTCGCAGACCTCGATCCAGGCGAGGGTGCTCGCCACCATGAAGGCGATGGAGCCGAACATGTCGGGCGCCCACACGCCGCGTTCCTGCTGCTGCGCCCCGAGCGCGGCATCCATGGCGGCGAAGGTGCTGACGTTGAACAGCAGCGTCCCGATGGACTGCACCGAGGCCGCCCACCAGTCGATCCGACGCGGCTGCCAAGCCAGGAACCGCCGTCGACGGCCGGCACCCGGCGCCGGCGCGACCTCGTCCGGGGCGTTGATCGTCTGCACGAACTGCAGGTAGCCCGCCGAGGTGAAGAAGATCGATCCGAGGAAGAACGTGATCCCCACGAGCCGCACGTCGACGTGATGCGCGTAGGGCGGGAACGAGCCCAGCGCGAACAGCGACGATCCCACGACGAACAGCGCGGCCACCCACCATCCGAGCAGCCGCGGGCGCCACCAGGGCCGTTCGAGGCCGCGGCGCTCCTCCTCGACCCGCCCCGTCTTTCGATGGCGCCGCGAGTTCCAGGTGCGCTCGGAGCCGTCGGGGAGCCGGTACCGCTCGCGGGTGACGAACGGCCCCACCTTCCTGCGCTCCTCGACCACCCATTCCTCGGGGACCCGGATCGCGGTCCGGACGCGCGCCACGTGCTAGGTGTGGCTGAAGCCAGGCTGCGCGGGCTCGCGCGGAGGGTTCTGCGAGAGGAACTCCGTGGCGTCCTTGAGCGCGTCGACGAGGTCGTCGGCGAGGTCGTAGCTGAAGCCCTCGCGCACGACCACGCGCATCACGGCTACGTCCGTCGCGTCGTCCGGCATGGTGTACGCCGGCACCTGCCACCCGCCGATCCGCAGCCGCTCGGACACGTCGAACACCGTGTACGGCGCGCCCTCCTTCAGCGTGAAGGCGAACACCGGGATCGCGGTGCCGTCGCTCACGAGCTCGAACGGCCCCATCTCGGCGATCCGGCCGGATGTGTGCACCGCGAGATCGCGAAGGGCCTGCATGATCTTCGTGTAGCCCTGCTTCCCCAGTCGAAGGAAGTTGTAGTACTGGCCCACGATCTGGTTGCCGGGTCGCGAGAAGTTCAGCGTGAACGTGGGCATGTCCCCGCCGAGGTAGTTCACGTGGAACACGAGGCCGTCCGGAAGGTCGTCGGCGGATCGCCAGACCACGAACCCCACGCCCGGGTACGTGAGGCCGTACTTGTGACCCGAGACGTTGATCGACTTCACCATCGGCAGGCGGAAGTCCCACACGACGTCCGGGTGCAGGAAGGGCGCGACGAACCCGCCGCTCGCGGCGTCGACGTGCACCGGCACGTCGAAGCCCGTGCTCGCGTTGCTCGCCACCACCGCGTCGTGGATCTCCGCGATCGGCTCGAACTCGCCCGTGTAGGTGGTGCCCAGGATCGCGACGACGCCGATCGTGTTCTCGTCGATGCGCGCGACCGCTTCCTCGGGCGTGATCACGTAGCGTCCCGCGACCATGGGGATGTAGCGGGGCTCGACGTCCCAGTACCGGCAGAACTTCTCCCACACGACCTGGACGTTGGATCCCATGATGAGGTTCGGCTTGTCCGTGGATGTGCCGGCGGCCTCCCGGCGAGCGCGCCAGTCCCATTTCATGGCGAGGCCGGCCAGCATCACGGCCTCGCTCGATCCGATGGTAGAGGCGCCCACGGCGTCCCCGTCCTCGGGCGCGTTGAACAGGCGGGCCACCATGTTGACGCAACGTCGTTCGATCTCTGCGGTCTGCGGGTATTCGTCCTTGTCGATCATGTTCTTGTCGAAGGCCTCGGCCATCAGCTTGTCCGCCTCGGGCTCCATCCACGTGGTGACGAAGGTCGCGAGGTTGAGGCGCGAGCTGCCGTCGAGCAGGAGCTCATCGTGGATCAGCCGGTACACGGCGTCGGGGCGGGAGGCCTGCTCGGGCATGGCGTACTTGGGGATCGGCTCGAGATCCAACCGCTGCGTGTAGGCGGGCGCGACCGCCGATCCGGCTTCAGGATCTCGTTCGGGAACGTGCTTGTGCACCATCGCTCGACCTTCCTCCTCAGCGCCACCCGTCCCGCCGGCAGACGCCGAGGGCGCCCAAAGGGTACGCGAACGGCCTGCGCGGGGCCCTGTCGTCGACCATCACCGCGACGAGAGGGACACCACCTCGTCCACGCGGTCGAGCCCTTCGGCGCGGTGGGTGATCAGCAGCACGGAACGGTCGCCCGCGGCGTCGAAGACGTCGTCGATGAGCGCGAGCGCGGTGGGAGGGTCCAGATGCGACGTGGGCTCGTCCAGGATGAGGACGGGAGCTCTCACGAGGAGCGCGCGCGCGATCCTGAGCCGCTGTCGCTGGCCACCGGAGAGCCGCGAGCCACCCTCGCCCACCGGCGTGTCGAGGCCTTCCGGCAACGTTCCCACCCAGGCGGCGAGCCGCGCCGAGGCGAGCGCCTCGCCGAGTTCTTCGTCGCCCGCGCGCGGACGCCCCACGAGGAGGTTGGCGCGGATCGTCGAGTCGAACAGATGCGCCTCCTGGCCGGCGAGGGCGAAGGTGCTCCTGATGTCTGCCTGGGCGTACGCGCGAAGATCCCGCCCGTCGAGCGTGACCCGCCCCTGCTCGGGGTCGAGGAACCGCAGGAGGAGGTTCGTGACGGTGGTCTTCCCGGAGCCGCTCGCGCCCACGAGCGCCACGCGCGACCCTGGATCGAGCGTGAGATCGAGGTCGCGGAACACGGGTCGATCGGCGCCCGGGTAGCGGGCCGTCACCCGCTCCAGCCGCACCGTGGGAGGCTCGATCGGCGCCGGCAGGGGGTGCGGCGCGTCGCGGACGGCAGGTTCTCGTTCGATCAGGCCGAGCACACGGCGTCCCGACGCCAGGGTCGCCGACCGGTCGCGGGCCGCGGCCGGAAGCGGGGCAACCGCCTCGAAGGACGCGAACGCGAGGAGCGCCAACGTGGCGATGAGCACGCGGTCGAGACCACCCGCCGCGTGCGCCGATGAGGCCACGGCGAGCACACCGGCCACCGTGAGGCCCGTCGCGAGGATCACCAGGGAGTCCGCCAGGCCCGATGCCAGGGCGTCTCGACGCGCGAGACGCGCGAGGCGCCGATCGTGGCCGTCCACGCGTGTCGCCATCGCTTCCTCTGCGCCGAACACGACGAGCTCGGACGCCCCGCTCAGCAACTCGACGAGATCGGCTGTGAGCTCGGACCGAGCCGCTGCCTGGCCCCGGCCGGCCGCGCGCGCGAACGCGCTCGTCAGGATCGGCACGGCCAACCCTGCGGCGAGCAGGCCGGCGGCGAGGATCGCCGCCGCCGCCGGCAGCATCAGCCCGGCGACCGCGACGCACCCCGCGCCGGCCGCGATCGCCACGAGCGGGGGGCCGAGGCCGCGCAGGTAGAGCCCCTGGAGGGCGTCGACGTCGTCGACCATGCGGGTGAGCAGGTCCCCAGCCCGGTAGCCGTCGAGCTCGGCAGGCGCCAGCGGCTCGATGCGCTCGTACACACGGGTGCGCACGGTGCCGAGCGCCCGAAGGGCGAGGTCGTGGGACGCCAGGCGCTCGAGGTATCGGGTGAGGGGACGGGCGAGCCCGAAGAACCGAACCGCCACGATCGCGACGGTGAGGGAGAGCACGGGAGGGTGCTCGGCGGCGCGGGAGATCAGGTAACCCGCGGTCGCCATGAGTCCGACGCCCGTGGCGATGACGCACACCCCCAGGAGCACGGATGCCGCGATGCGCCGGGGGGGCATCGCCGCCAGGGCAAGCAGGCGACGCACGGGTCGCATCACGGGCGCCCCGCGACCGAGGCGACCGTGAGCCGGCCCCCGTGCATCTCCAGCACGCGGTCCGCGATCCGGGCGAGCTCGAGACGGTGGGTGATGAGCAGGACCGTGCGCGAGGCGCCGTGACGGGCGATCGCGTCGGCGACGAGCTCCGCGCCGTCCGGATCGAGGTTCGCCGTGGGCTCGTCGAGGATCAGGAGCGAGGCGTCACGCAGGAACGCCCGGGCGAGCGAGAGCCGCTGGCGTTGCCCCGCGGAGAGCGGCCGCTCGCCGTCGCCCACGGTCGTGTCGTAGCCGTCCGGGAGTTCCCGGATGAAGTGATCGGCGCCCGCGAGCCGCGCGGCCTCGCGGACCCGTTCCTCGCTCGCGCCCTCATCGCCGAGGCGCACGTTGGCACTCACCGTGCCCCGGAACAGGGTGGGATGCTGCGGCGCCCACGCGATTTGGCGTCGCCAGCCGGCGAGGTCGGCGGTGGCCAGATCCATCGCGCCCGCCAGGATGCGCCCCTCGCTCGGCCGCTCGAGCCCGAGGAGCAGGGACGCGAGCGTGCTCTTGCCGGCGCCGCTCGGGCCCACGATCGCGACCGTCTCGCCGGGCGCGAGCTCGAGGTCGACGGCCTGGAGCACGGCTCTGTCGCTCGAGGCGTAGGCGAACCCAACGTCCTCGAGCCGCACGGGCGCCTCACTCGGGTCCGGCGCGATCGCCCGTCCGTCTGGGAGCGTCGCGGGGGCCTCGATAGCGTCGAGCAAGGTGGTCGCGGCCGCCAGCCCGTCGGCGCTCGCGTGGAACTGGGCAGCGAGGCCCCGCAGGGGCAGATAGAGCTCCGGAGCCAGGACGAGCACCGTGAGGGCCGGCGCGAATCCGATAGCGCCGTCGATCAGCCGGATGCCGATCGTGACCGCGATGAGCGCGATCGCCAGGGTGGCGGCGAGCTCGAGCACGGCGCCCGAGAGGAACGCCAGCCGCAGCGTCTCCATCGTCGTCCGCCGGTACCGTTCGCTCACGCTGCGGATCGACGCCGCCTGCGACTCGCCGCGGTTGAAGGCGCGGAGCGTGGGAAGGCCGCGGACGACGTCGAGGAAGTGCGTCGAGAGCGAGGCGAGCGCTGCCCACCGCTCGTGAGCCCGTCGTTCCGTCGCCCGGCCGATGAGCCACATGAAGACCGGCACGAGCGGAAGCGTGAGGGCCATGATCGCGGCCGAGAGCGGGTCGATCCACGCCACGAGCGCGAGCACGGCGACCGGCACGACGACGGCGAGCACCACCTGGGGGACGTACCGCGCGAAGGTGGTCTCGAGCGCGTCGACGCCGGAGACCGCGGCGGCGGCGATCGCGCCGGTCCGCGCCGGTTCGATCTCCTCGGGATGCTCGTTGAGCTGTGCGTCGACCAGGTCGCGCCGAAGCTGCGAGAGCACCCCCGCGGCGCCCCACCGGCCCAGGGTCTCGAAGGCCCAGGCAGCGAGCGCGCGGCCCGCAGTGACGCCGACGAACAGCAAGAGCATCGGGGTCACGGCAGGGAGGGCGGCGCCGTGGAAGGCCCGGGCGGCGATGCGCGCCAGCAGGACCGACTGGGCGAGGACGAGGAGCGCGGCGAGGACACCGAGGGCGGCATCCGCGACGACGACGCGCCGCGCCGAGGCAGAGCGCCGGAGCAGGCGGGGATCGATCCAGCGCATGGCCCGAGACTAGTCGGCGGCGCCTTCCTCGAGGTCGCTCGTGCCGATCCGCCGCCGGAACACGTAGTAGGTCCACCCCTGGTAGAGGAGCACAAGGGGCAGGAAGACCAGCGCGACCACCGTCATGACCTGCAGCGTGTAGTGGGTGGCGGACGTGCTTGCGACCGTGAGCGTGTTCGCCGCGTTCGTACTCGACACCATCACTCGTGGGAACAGCTCGACGAAGATCGACAGGACCGCCGAGCCGATCGCGACCGCCGTCAGGGTGAACGCACGTCCTTCGCGTCCCCGCCTCGAAGCCCAGGTTGCCCCCGCCACGGTGAGGACCGCCACCAAGGGAGCGAGGAACCGCGCCGCGCCCTGGTCCCCCACGATCTGCGTCCACACCGCGAACACCAGCACCACCACCGATGCGGCAGGCCCGGTGCGGCGCGCGATCTGGTTCGCACGATCGCGAACCGTGCCGGTGGTCTTGAGCGCGATGAACGTCGCGCCGTGGAAGGTGCACAGCGCCACGAGCGTCAGGCCCACGAACAGCGAGTACGGGTTCAGGAGGTCCACGAACGTCCCCGTGTATTCCTGGCTCGCGTCGATCGGGACGCCCCGCAGCAGGTTACCGAGCGCCACGCCGATCAGGAACGGCGCGAGGAAGCTCCCGAGGGTCATCAGACCACCCCAGGTCCGCCGCCAACGGTCGCCGTCGCGCCGCCCGCGATATTCGAACGAAACCCCCCGGATGATGAGGGCGACGAGGAGCAGGACCATGGCCAGATAGAAGCCGGAGAACATGGTGGCGTACCAGCCGGAGAACGCCGCGAACATGGCGGCGCCCGCCACCACCAGCCAGACCTCGTTCCCGTCCCAGAGCGGCCCGATGCTGTTCAGCGCGACCCGTCGCTCAAGATCCGTCTTTCCCACGATGCCGTGGAGCATCCCCACCCCGAAATCGAACCCCTCGAGGACGAAGAACCCCGTCCACAGGATGGCGATGAGGAAGAACCACAGGTCCTGCATGCTCATCGCCTCCTAGTAGGTCATGGCGGCCACGGGCGCACCCTGCTCGTCCGTGGCGTGGGAAACGGCGATGTCCTTGCGGGCGAAGCGCACCATAAGCACGGCGTCCACCGCGGCGAGCACGCCGTAGAGCAAGAGGAACGTGCCGAGGCTGACGGCGATCCACGCCGCACTCACCGAGGGGGACACGGAGTCCTTCGTCAACTTCAGCCCCTGCACGATCCAGGGCTGGCGACCACTCTCCGTGAGCATCCACCCGCCGGTGTTGATGAAGAACGGGAGGACCACGGCCCATATCGCGACGAGCTGGAACCGCCTGGCCCGCTCGATGGTCTTGCGCCGCAAGAGCCAGACTCCCCACAAGGACAGCAGGAACACGAGGGAGCCAAGGTAGGCCATCACGCGCATCGACCAGTACTGGATCCCCACGTTGGGGACGTAGCTCCCCGCTCCGTACTGCTGCTGGTACTGCGTGTTCAGCGGCGTCAGCCCCTCGACCTTGCCGTTCCAGGTGCCCGTGGCCAGCAACGACAGGAGATGGGGGACCTGGATGATCTTCGTCGGGGTCTCGCTCGGGTCGCCGAAGCCGCCGATCTGAAACAAGGAGAACGAACAGGGCTGGCAGGTCGTCCACTGCGCCTCCGCGGCGGAGATCTTCATCGGCTGGTACGTAGCCTCGATCACGCCCAGGTGACTGCCCACCCCCAGCGCGATGAGGGAGGTGGGCAGGAGCACGCCGATCGACAGGGACGCTGTCTTGCGGAACACGGGGGTGTCCGAGTCCCGGCGCAGATGCCAGGCCGAAACGCCGAGCATGACCACGCCGCCCGTCACGAGCGATGCCAAGATCACGTGGAGGTAGGCCCAGAGGAACACCGGGTTCGACAGCACCGCCCAGATGCTGGTGAGCTCCGCCTTCGTGCCTGCACCGTTCAGCTGGTAGCCCACCGGGTGCTGCATCCAGCTGTTGGCGGCCATGATGAAGGCCGCGGAAAGCGAGGCGCCGAACGCGACGAGCCAGATGGTGGCGAGGTGGACGCGTTTCGGAAGCCTTCCCCACCCGAACAGCCACAGGCCGAGGAAGGTGGCTTCGAGGAAGAAGGCGCCGAGGCCCTCGATGGCGAGCGGCGCCCCGAACACGTCGCCCACGTACCGCGAGTACGCCGACCAATCCATCCCGAACTGGAACTCCTGCACGAGGCCGGTCACCACGCCGATCGCGATGTTGATGACCAGGAGCACGCCGAAGAACCTGGTGAGCTTGAGGTACGCCTCGTCGCCGTGGCGGTGCCACTTGGTCTGCAGGATGGCGACGAGGAAGCTCAGCCCGATCGTGAGCGGGACGAACAAGAAGTGGTAGATGCTGGTCATCGCGAACTGAAGCCGGGCCAGATCCAACTTGCTCATGGCGCGAATCGTAGCGGCATCATCGGAGTCATGACGAGCGGCATCGGGTCGTGCCGGACCCGGGATGGACCATCGGGGGGGCGGTGGCCGACGGAGGGCAGGATTTCGATCCACGAGGACGGAACCGGTGGCTGCCATGCCGGCGAACCTGACGTTCGAGGAGGCTGCCCCAGGCACCGAGGGATCGCACTATGCCCGTTCGATCGGTCCCACGCGGCCGCTACCTTGCCACATCACGGGCTCGTCGGACAGACGGCACCTCGGCACGACCGGTCGCCGAGTCCTGCGTTAACAAGGGTTCCCCGCGATCGCCCAGTCGCCGCTCTTCACTACTTCGATGACGCACCTCACGGCTATAGGACACTGCGAGCATCGGGACCGGCGGAACTGAGGGCGTCCGGGTTCGAGGCACGGATGGAGCGTCCGGCGACGCGGCGCACAAGAGGGTCGGCCGAGCAAGCCGCGAAGCCGGCCCCGATATGCTTGCGACAGGATGGACGCCGCGGCGGATCGCGTGGTCGGTAGGGAAGAGGAACTCGCCTCGATCACCCGATGGCTGCATGATCGAGACTCCCTGCCCGGCGTCCTCGTCCTCGAAGGTGAGCCCGGCATCGGTAAGACGACGCTCTGGCGGCAAGGGGTCGAGCTCGCAGCGGGAGCTTCCTACCGGCTGTTGTCGTCGAGCCCGTCTCAGCCGGAGGCTCGGCTCCCCTACACGGTGCTCGGTGACCTACTCGACCCCGTGCAGGGGGAGGTGCTCGAGACCTTGCCGAAACCCCAGCGCCGTGCTCTCGAGGGCGCGCTCTTCCTGGAGGAGCCAGATGGCGGAGGCGATCCATCGCCGGACCAACGAGCGATCGCGTTGGCCTTCTTGGGAGCGATCCGAACCCTCTCCGATGAGAGGTCCCTCGTCATCGCGATCGATGATCTTCAATGGCTCGACGAGCCCTCGGCCTTCGTGCTCGAGTTCGTGCTGCGTCGCCTTCACCGCGAGCCGGTCGCCGTCTTGTGCGGCCTGCGAAGCGGTGAGCAGCGTGCCCCGATCGCGCTGGATCGCGCTTCACCACAGGGCCGACTCACCCGTATCGTCGTAGGTTCGCTCAGCGTCGGAGCGGTTCAGCGACTCCTGAGCGATCGCCTCGGGCTCGTGCTGTCTCGGCCCAAGCTGCGTCGGCTCCAAGAGCTCTCGGGCGGGAACCCCTTCTTCGCCCTGGAGTTGGGGCGCGCGGCGCAACGCGGCGCGATCCAGCTCGAGGCCGCCGAGCCACTACCCGGAACGTTGCACGCGCTGGTGCAGGACCGGCTCTCGACACTGACGCCCGAGGCGCGCGCCAGCCTTCTCGTCGTCGCCGCGCTGTCGCATCCGACCCTGGAACTCGTGAGGCAGGCCCTCGGCCACGACCCGGGGCCGGCGCTCGCTTCGGCGGTCGCGGGCGACATGATCGTGTTCCACGCAGATCGAATCCGCTTCACCCACCCGCTTCTCGCGTCCGCCGTGTACGCAGCAGCCGACGCCGAGGAACGGCGAACGCTTCACCGCGCCTTGGCTGGGCTGATCGGCGATGTCGACGAGCAGGCGCACCATCTCGCCTTCGGCACCGAAGGCCCCGATGCAGGGGTTGCGACGACGCTCGAGGACGTCGCCCGCCGGGCCCGGATCCGAGGAGCGTTGACGGTGGCGACCGAGCTCTCGGAACACGCAAGGCGACTGACGCCTCCGGACAGGACGGATGACCAACATCGACGAACGATCCTCGCCGCGTCCAACGCGTTCGAGGTGGGCGAAAGTAGCGAAGCGCGCGCGCTCTTGGAAGCGGCGCTCGCGGACGTACCGCCGGGCCCATCTCGGGCCGAGCTCCTCTACTGGCTCGCCAACGTTGGAACATACGAGGGCGACCGCCGAGAGAGCGTCGATCTCTTCGAACGAGCCCTCGCCGAGGCGGGTGACGACCTCTCCCTTCGGGCCAGACTCGAGGCAGACATGGCGGACGCTCTGTTCCTGCTGCGCGCGGACCTTCCAGCCGCGGCGAAGCATGCGCGGTCCGCCGTCGCCTCCGCGGAGGGCCTAGCGGATCGCTCGATACAGATCCTGGCTCTCGGCGTACACGGGCTTACCGACGCGATCGTCGGTGGAAGAGAGTGGCGGGACGCCCTCGCTCGAGGGATCTCCCTCGAAGGCCCGGAGGATCCCGTTCGCCTCGTATCCACGTCGTCGTTCTGTCTGGCGGTCAACTACACCTGGGCGGACCAGTTCGACGAGGCCCGAGCCATCTTCCATTCACTCCGGGCACGTGCCGCCGAAACCGCCGAGGACAGCGCGCTTCCTTGGATCCTCGCTCATTGGAGCCTCGTCGAGGCTTTCGCCGGGCGCTGGGAGGAGGGCACCCGGCTCGCTCAGGAGGCGTACGGGGTCGGGATGCAGGTCGGGCAAGAGCCGCAGCGCCTCTTTTCGCTGGGGGTACGAGCGCTCCTACGGGCCTCTCAGGGAGATGCCGATGGCGCACGGGCCGACGCAGCCGATGTTCGTGAACTCGCCGAGCGGAACGGGGTGATGATCGCGGCGATCCTCGCCTCGTCGGCCCTCGGGCTCCTTGAACTGTCGCTGGAACATCCCGCGGCCACACACGAGGTACTCGGCCCTCTGGTCGAACGTCTCGAGGCGGGCGGTGTCCGCGAGCCGGGCTCAGCGCGCTTCATCCCCGACGAGATCGAGGCACTCATCATCCTCGGCCGTCTCGATGAAGCCGAGCCGCTCCTGCTCCGTCTCGAACGACGGGCTCGACGGCTCGATCGGGTATCCGCCCTCGCCGCCGCGAACCGTTGCCGGGGGCTGCTCCACGCCGCGCGCGGCGACTTGAACGCGGCCATCGCCTCGCTCGAAGGAGCGCTCGTTCAGCACGAGCGTGTATCCATCCCGTTCGAGCGCGCCCGCACGCTCCTTGTGCTCGGGGCAACGCGACGAAGGGCCAGGATGAAGCGACCCGCGCGCGAGGCTCTGGAGGAGTCGCTCGGGACGTTCGAAGGTCTCGGAGCGGTGGTGTGGAGCGGCAGGGCTCGCTCCGAGCTCGCAAGGATCGGAGGCCGTCGACCATCCACGGGCGAATTGACGCCCACCGAGAGGCGGATCGCGCAACTCGCCGCCGAAGGCAACACCGACAAGGAGATCGCGGCGGCGCTCTACGTGACGCCGAAGACCGTCGGCACGCAGCTCTCGCGCATCTATCGCAAGCGAGGGGTCCGGTCGCGGACCGAGCTCGCCTCAGCGATGCGAGGCGACGCCGACGTCCCCAAGAAGGCCCCCAAGGTTCCCAAAGAGTAGGACTTCTCCGACTTTCTCCCGACGCGAGCCTGTTCCACCCTCTTCCTCGAGAGGCGGGTGCCGACGGGATCATGCGGATCGGGAGTGAGCGAGCCGAGGGAACGGCCTGGGAGCCGGCGCGCGAGACGAGGCGCTCGACCGTGAGCACAATCGCGAGCGGATATCAAAAGACGGGTCCGCTCGTTTCGGTGGTCGTGATGTCGTGCGTGCTTCTGTTGACCGTCATGATCACGGTCGTGGCCACGCGAGAAGCCTCCCCGCCACGGACTGAAACGCGTACAGCGACTCACGCTCCAACGGGGACCCCGCTAGGTCAAACGATCAGCCCGCGGGTGGGCACCGCTGCGCGATGGATCGAGGGGCTGGCCCGGGGCCTCATCATGTCGAACGACGTGGCTGCCCACCTCAGCGGACGGGCGCCCGAGACGGCGAGGATGCTCACGGCCGCGTGGTCCGAGCTGGGGACGTTGCGCAACCCAGCTCAGGTGCGTACCGCGGCGCGCTGGATCGAAGGGCTGGCCGAGGGTCTGATCATGCCGAAGGATGTGGGTGACCACCTGAGCGGACAAGCACCCGAGACTGCGCGCACGCTGACGGCAGCGTGGTCGGAGCTGGATCCCTCGCTCGAGCGAATTCAGCGGAAGGAGATGCTCGCGAGCAGGACCCATCCCGCGACGGTTGATGACGCTCGAGGAGATGGCGAACGTGGCCGCCTTCATGGCCCGATCAGGCGAGCGGGGTGACGGGCACGACCGTCAACCTGACGATGGGACGCCTGGACGACTAGGGGCGGCGCGCGGACGTGTCGAACGCCTCGTCGCATGCTTTCATCCGGGCGCCGCTTGGCCCTCTGAGTCCCACCGACGTCGGGTTGACTGCAGCGGGAAGGACATCGGTGGACGATCCCGACCGGGGATCGAACGGAACTGGAACGACCGGCGATAGCGGGGATCCAGGTGCGATCTCTGAGCGCTCGAGGGTGCGGCGCGCGCGCATCGCTTGCTGGCACATCCCGACATCGCCTTCCCCCAGCAGCTCAACCCGGCGGTCGCGCCCCTGGGATGGCGTCCGCGCTTCGTGGATTACCTCTACCTGGCCTTCACCAACGCCACGGCATTCAGCCCGACGGACGCGATGCCGCTGGCAGCGATGGCCAGGCTCACGGTGGCAGTTCAGGCGAGGATCTCCCTCGCCATCCTCGGTCTCATCGTGGCGCGAGCGGTCAACATCCTGAAGTAGCCGGCCACGGCCGTCGACGCCGCCGCCTGATAGCTTCCCCTGGACCCAGGGCGTTCGAGGAGGATGATGGCACTTCGCATCGAGGACTACGCGCTCATCGGCGACACCCACACGTCGGCACTGGTCGGGATCGATGGGTCGGTCGACTGGCTCTGCCTGCCCCGATTCGATTCATCGGCGTGCTTCGCGTCGCTGCTCGGCACGCGGGACAACGGTTCCTGGGAGCTCGCGCCCGAGGGGACCGTGACCGGGACCACGCGCCGCTATCGCCCGGCGAGCCTCGTGCTCGAGACGGACTTCGAGACGGCGGACGGGGTCGTGCGGATCGTCGACTGCATGCCGAGCCGCGACGTGCACCCGCGCCTCGTCCGGGTGGTGCAGGGCATCAGCGGCACCGTCTCCATGCGGACACGGTTCAGGCCTCGGTTCGATTACGGGCGCACCCGGCCGTGGGCGGTCGTGGAAGGGGGCGTCGTGACGGCCGGGGCAGGGCCTGAGGCGCTCGAGCTGCGCGGAGACGTGCCGCTGGAGGTCGCGGACGATCACCACGCTGCCGACTTCACGGTGGGAGAGGGTGACACGATCGGTTTCGTCCTGTCCTGGTATTCCTCGTGGGGGGAAACCCCGGAGCCCATCGACGCCGCCCAGGCCGTGGAGGAAACCGATGCATGGTGGCGCGAATGGTCCGGACGCTCGACCTACCACGGTGGATGGGCCGACGAGGTGGAGCGATCGCTCATCACGCTGAAGGCGCTCACGTACGCCCCCACGGGGGGCATCGTGGCGGCACCCACGACCTCGCTGCCGGAGTTCCTGGGCGGGGTTCGCAACTGGGACTACCGCTTCTGCTGGCTGCGGGACGCGGCGCTCACCCTGGACGCCCTGATGGCGGCGGGCTACGTGGAGGAGGCCACCAGGTGGCGCGACTGGACGATCCGCGCCGTCGCCGGTGACCCCGAGGACCTCCAGATCATGTACGGCATCGCCGGCGAACGCCGACTCGACGAGTACGAGCTCGACTGGCTCACCGGCTACGAGGGATCGGCGCCGGTTCGCGTCGGGAACGCGGCGTCCGGGCAGTTGCAGCTCGACGTGTACGGCGAGCTCGCCGACGCGATCTACCGGGCTCGCGAGCTCGGGATGAAGGGCCTGCCGCAGGCGATCCCGGTCGCCGAAGGGCTCGCGGCCTGGCTCGAGGAGCACTGGCGCGACCCCGACGACGGCGTGTGGGAGGTGCGCGGACCCCGGCGGAACTTCGTGCACTCGAAGGTGATGGCGTGGGTGGCCGCCGACCGTCTCGTGAAGATCGCTGAGGATTCGGGGATCGACTCGCCGCTGACCAAGCTGAAGCAGATGCGCGATGACATCCACGAGGAGGTGTGCCGGGAGGGCTACGACGCGGAGCGGAACACGTTCACCCAGTACTACGGGTCCTCCCAGCTCGACGCCGCGCTGCTGCTGATCCCCCAGGTGGGGTTCCTGCCCCCGTCGGATCCTCGCGTGGTGGGCACCGTGGAAGCGGTGCAGCGCGAGCTCGTGAAGGACGGGTTCGTGATGCGCTACATCCCCGACGCGGATGCCGCCGACGGGCTGCCGCCGGGAGAGGGCGCGTTCCTCGCCTGCAGCTTCTGGCTCGTGATCGACCTCGCGATGCTGGGTCGCCTCGAAGAGGCGAGAGCGCTGTTCGAGCGCCTGATCGCGCTGCGCAACGACCTCGGGCTCTTCTCCGAGGAATACGACGCCGAGCATGGGCGGCTCATCGGCAACTTCCCTCAGGCGTTCACGCACCTCACGTTGATCGCGGCGGCGGTGGCCCTCACCGAGGCGGAGGCCGGGGGCTCGCCGGAGGCCGCGGAGAGCTCGTGAACCAGCGGGGCGACGATCCGGCCCGGCCCCCCTCCGGCGCCCAGCACGAGATCGGCCGCGGCACCCAGCGGGCCGTCGTGTGCGAGGTCGGGGCGACGCTGCGCTCCTACGCGATCGACGGCCTCGAGATGCTCGACGGGTTCTCCGCCGGGGAGCGGTCCTCGGCCGGGCGAGGCGAGGTGCTGGCCCCGTGGCCCAATCGCCTCGACGGCGGGCGGTACGCGTTCGAGGGCGCGCGGGGGCAGGCCGCCCTCGACGAGCCCGAGCACGGCAACGCGATCCACGGCCTCGTGCGCTGGCTCCCGTGGGGCGAGTTGCGCGGGGCCGAGGACGCCATCACCCTGGGCTGCACCCTCTTCCCGCAACCGGCCTACCCCTGGCAGGTCGAGCTCGCCATCGAGTACCGGTTGGGCGACGAGGGATTGACCGTCACGACGACCGCGACCAACCGCTCGGCGGCCGCGGCGCCGTTCGGCATCGGGTTCCATCCTTACCTGAGCGTCGGAACGGCCGTGGTGAACGACGCCGCGATCGTGATCCCGGCGGCCCGCCGCCTGCTCGCCGATGGCCGCGGGCTGCCGGTGGGGGACGAAGTCGTGGACGGCACGCCGTTCGATTTCAGGGCCGCCCGCGCGATCGGGGAGACGGTGCTCGACACGGCATTCACCGATCTCGCCCGGGGGCCCGACGGCCGAGCCCGCGTGACGCTCGCGGATGTCGGGGGCGCAAGGGCGATCACGCTGTGGGTCGACGCGGCGTACCGGTATCTGATGGTCTATACCGGCGACACCTTGGAGCCCGAGTCCCGCCGTCGGCGGGGGGTGGCCGTCGAGCCGATGACGTGCCCGCCCAACGCGTTCCGCACGGGGCGGCAGGTCATCCGGCTGGAGCCGGAACGTCCATGGACCGCCTCGTGGGGGATCGAGGGTGGCGAGGTTGCCGCACGATGAGAGGATGCCGAGGATGAGGTCCACGCATGGCCGCTGACACCCATGTGGTGATCGTGGGGGCCGGCTTCGGTGGGCTCGGGTGCGCGAAGGAGCTGGCCAAGTCCGGCGACGTTCGCGTCACCCTCGTCGACAAGCACAACTACCACCAGTTCCAGCCGCTGCTCTATCAGGTTGCCACGTTCCAGCTCGCCTCCACGGACATCGCCATCGACACGCGCGCTGAGTTCCGCAAGCATCCGCACATCGACGTGAAGATGGGTGAGGTTGTCTCGGCCGATCCCGAGTCTCGATCGATCACCCTCGAGGACGGCCAAATCATCGTCGGCGACGTGCTGGTCCTGGCCGGCGGGAGCCAGGCGAACTTCTTCGGCACGCCGGGCGCCGAGCACGCGTTCCCCCTCTACTCCCTCGACGACGCCCAGCGGCTTCGGTCGCGGGTCATCGCGGTCTTCGAAGACGCCGACCGCGATCCCTCGCTCGTCGAGCAGGGCGCCCTGAACTTCGTGATCGTGGGAGCTGGCGCCACCGGCACCGAGATCGCGGGGGCGCTCTCCGAGCTCATCCGCCACGTCATGCCCTCGGAGTACCGGGACCTGGCCGTCGACCGCGCCAAGGTCATCATGGTTGATCTGGGCGACGCCGTACTCGGGCCGTTCTCGCCGAAGGCACACGGGTACGCGTCGAAGGTGCTCGAGCGGGACGGCGTCGAGATCCGCCTCGGCACCTCCGTGAAGGAGATCGGCCCCGGTCACGTGCTGCTGTCCGACGGCACCACGATCAAGACGCGCTGCGTGATCTGGGGCGGGGGACTGGGGGCGGCGTCGCTCGCCGGTGAGGCCGGCCTGCCTCAGGGCAGGGGAGGTCGCATCGACGTGGCGCCCGACCTCACGGTCCCCGGCCATCCCCACGTGTACGCCGTGGGCGACATCGCGAACATCGCGGGCCCCGACGGCCGGGCCTTGCCGCAGCTCGGTTCGGTCGCGCTGCAGTCGGGCCGGTGGGCGGCCAAGAACATCCTGGCCGACGTCGCGGGCGAGCCGAGGAAGGACTTCGACTACCACGACAAGGGCATCATGGCGATGATCGGGCGCAACGCGGCGATCGCCGAGGTGGGGGAGCACCGGCACGAGCTCCACGGATCCATCGCCTTCGCGGCCTGGCTCGGCGTGCACGTGGAGCTCCTCAGCGGCGTGAAGCAGCGCTTCGATGCGTTCGGGAGCTGGGCGTGGGACTACTTCAGCAAGACCCGGGGGCCTCAGGTCCTCGATCGATCGGACGCCGCGAGGATCGACTGGGGCGACGACACCGAAGGAGAGGCCGATGGCTGAGCACTACGACGTGATCATCGTCGGGACGGGGGCGGGCGGCGGAACGCTCGCGCACACCCTGGCGCCCTCGGGCAAGCGGATCCTCATGCTCGAGCGGGGCGACTACCTGCCGAGGGAGACGAACAACTGGGACCCGAAGTCGGTCTTCGAAGAGGGCCGCTACATCTCCGAGGACACCTGGTACGACTCCACGGGCAAGCCGTTCCAGCCCCAGGTGCATTACTACGTGGGCGGCGCCACCAAGCTCTACGGGGCCGCGCTGTATCGCCTGCGTCCTCAGGACTTCGGCGAGATCGCTCACGTCGACGGCATCTCGCCCGCGTGGCCGCTCAGCTACGACGACTTCGAACCGTTCTACACCAAGGCCGAGTGGCTCTACCAGGTCCACGGCGAGCACGGCGCCGACCCCACCGAGGGCGCGTGGAGCCGGCAGTACCCCTGGCCCGCGGTGTCGAACGAGCCGCGGATCCAGCAGCTCTACGAGGACCTGACGAAGGGCGGCTACCACCCCTACCACGCGCCGTGCGGGATCCTGCTCGACGAGGCCGACCGTGCCCGGAGCACGTGCATCCGCTGCACGTGGTGCGACGGCTACCCGTGCCTCGTGCACGCGAAGTCGGACGCTGAGGTGATGGCCGTTCGCCCGGCGCTGGCGTACGACAACGTCGAGCTCCGGGTTGGGGCCGAGGTCGTCAGGCTCGAGACGGATCCGGCCGGCGGCAGCGTGACCGGTGTCGTCGTGTCGCCCGCGGGCGCGAACGAGGTCTACGAGGCCGACGTCGTCGTCCTCGCGGCCGGCGCGTCAAACAGCGCGAAGATCCTGCTGGCCTCGGCGAACGACCGGCATCCCAACGGGCTCGCCAACGGCTCGGATCAGGTGGGGCGCAACTACATGTTCCACAACAGCAAGGCCGTCGTGGCGCTCGCGAAGGAGCCGAACGACACGGTCTTCCAGAAGACCCTGGCGCTCAACGACTTCTACCTCGGCGCCGAGGGGTACGACTGGCCCGTCGGGCAGATCCAGATGGTGGGCAAGTCCAACGCGGAGGCCATGAAGGGAGAGGAGCCGGCCCTCACGAAGCTCGCCCCGCACTGGAGCCTCGCGGACGTCGCGCGCCACGCGGTGGACTTCTGGCTCACGACCGAAGACCTGCCAACGGCGGAGAACCGGATCACGCTGGACGGCGACGGGAAGGTGCACCTGGCCTACACGTCGACGAACGACGACGAGGCCTCCCGCCTGTATCACGAGCTCAAGACCATCCTCAACCACACGGGCATGGCCGAGCACCACGTGCTCGGGAAGAACTTCTACATGAACATGAGCATCCCCATCGCGGGCGTCGCCCACCAGGCGGGCACGTGCAGGTTCGGGTCGGACCCGACCACCTCGGTGCTCGACCCCGACTGTAAGGCGCACGAGCTGGACAACCTCTACGTCGTGGACACGAGCTTCTTCCCCAGCATCGGCGCCGTGAACCCGGCGCTCACCGCCATCGCCAACGCCATCCGCGTGGGCGAGCACCTCGCGGCGCGGATGAGCTAGCTCGTCGCGAACGAGAGGGGAGCGAGGGTGGCCAGCCGAGCGGAATCTCGGGCCGTGTACGCGGCCGGCCTCGTGCAGGGGATCGTGCTCGTCACCTTCCCCGCCGCGAGTTCCATCCTCACCGGGCACCAGCAGTACGACCTGTCGAGCACCCAGTACGGGGCGCTGTTCCTCCCGCAGGTGATCACGGCCATCACGGCGGCGCTCCTGGGCGGCCGGGCGTCGAACCGGTTCGGGACCAAGCGCGTGTACCTCGCGGGGCTCGCGGCCAACCTCGTGTCCATGCTCCTGCTGCTCGCGAGCACGCCCTTCGCGGGCGACCCCGGCGCCTACCCCCTGCTCCTCGTCGCCACCGCGTTCCTCGGCGTCGGGTTCGGGCTCACCGTGCCTGCGCTGAACACCTTCACGGCCGCGTTCAACCCGACGCGCATCGATCGCTCCGTCCTCGCGCTCAACGCGCTGCTGGGGCTCGGAACCGCGCTGGCTCCGGTGTTCGTCGCGGTCTTCGTCGGACTCGGGTTCTGGTGGGGGCTGCCCGTGACCTCGGCCGTCCTGCTCGTCGCGTTGTTGGGGACGAGCCTGCGCCTGCCGCTGCGCACGGGCGCTGCGGGCGCGCCGGCCGTCACCTCTGCCGACGGCCGCGCGCGAACGAGCGGCATCCCGGCTCGCTTCTGGATCTTCGCGGCCTTCGCGGTGCTGTACGGATTCAGCGAGACGATGAACGGCAACTGGGCGCAGCCCGACCTGCGGCAGCTGGGCGCGTCGGCCACCATCGCCTCGATCGCGCTCACCACGTTCTGGGCGATGGTGACCGTCGGCCGGGTCCTGTTCGCCTCGATCCAGGCGCGCTTCCCCACCCGCAGGACGTATCGGCTCCTGCCGTTCGTGCTGGCGGGGGCGTTCGTCCTGATCGCGCTGCTGCCCGAAGATCGTCCCTGGTTCGGGGTCGTGTCCTTCGGGCTGGCGGGCCTGGGATGCTCGGCGCTCCTGCCGCTCACGATCAGCTTCGCCCAGGAACAGCTCGTCGCGATCACGGCCTCCGTGGCCGGGGGGGTGATCGCGTTCTACCAGCTCGGCTACGGCATCGCGGCCTTCGGGGCGGGTCCCCTGCAGGCCTCGGGGATCACGCTGCCCGCCATCTACGCCGGGGCGGCCGTCGTGGCGATCGTCATGGGAGGATTGGCGTTCACGCTCACGTCCGCCCCGGAGCGGGCGGGGACGAGCGGGGCGCGCCAGCGCACGGCCGCACGGGAGCGGCCGACGACGAACGAGGAGGGATCATGAGCTTGACCGGGAAGACTGCCATCGTCACGGGCGGCAATAGCGGGATCGGCAAGGCGATCGTGCTCGGCCTGGCCGAGGCGGGCGCCAACATCGTGATCGACTACGTGGCCCACCCCGAGGCGACCGAGGACCTCGAGAGGCAGGTGGCGGCCCTCGGCGACAAGGCCATCGGGATCGAGGCCGACGTCAGCAAGGTCGAGGACCTGCAGAAGCTCGTGGACGCGGCCGTCTCGACCTTCGGCCGCCTCGACATCATGGTCAACAACGCCGGCGTCGAGACCCGGACGTCGGTGCTCGACACGACCGAGAAGCAGTACGAGTTCGTCTTGAACGTGAACCTGAAGAGCGCGTTCTTCGGCACCCAACTCGCCGCGAAGCAGATGGTGAAGCAGGGCGAGGGCGGGCGGATCATCAACGTGTCCTCGGTGCACGAGGACTGGCCGATGCCGGGGAACACCGCCTACTGCCTGTCCAAGGGCGGCATGCGCATGCTCACGAGGACGGCGGGGGTCGAGCTTGCCCCGCACGCCATCACCGTCGTCGGCGTGGGACCGGGAGCGGTCGACACCCCCATCAACAAGGCGACCGAGGACGATCCCGCCGCGATGAAGACGCTCGACGCCGCGATCCCGCTGGGCAGGATGGCGAGGCCAGAGGAGATCGCGAGCGTCGTGGCCTTCCTCGCCGGCGACGGGTCGAGCTATGTCACCGCCACGACGATCTTCGCCGACGGCGGGCTGATCCAGAGCAGTCCCGGGCTCTGAGCGGATGACGAACGAGTCACCGCCGGCCGGTCCGCAGCCGACGACCCCCCCGGATCCCAGCACGATCCTCAGGAGCCGGGGCTACCTCGCGATCCTCCTGTTCTCCTCCCTGATCGGGCTCTTCGTCGCGGTGGTCGCCTACTTCTTCCTCAAGTGGGTCGCTGATGTTCAGCAGTTCGTCTTCGTCACCCTCCCCAAGAACCTGGGGTTCAGCGCGGAGCCCTCCTGGTGGCCGATCCCCGTGCTCACGATCGCCGGGGTCCTGGTCGGGCTCACCGTCCACTACTTCCACGGCACCTCGGGACACGAACCTGCGCAAGGATTCAAGGCCTCCGGGCCGGTGCAGCCGATCGATCTGCCGGGCATCATCCTCGCCTCCTTCGCGACGCTCAGCCTCGGGGTGGTCCTGGGTCCCGAGGCGCCGCTCATCGCGATCGGCAGCGGGCTCGGGGTGCTGGCGATGCACTACCTCAAACGCGACGCGCCGGCCCAGGCGGTGATGCTGATCGGCGCCGCAGGGAGCTTCGCCGCCATCAGCACGCTGCTCGGGTCGCCGATCGCGGGCGCGTTCCTGTTGATGGAAGCCGCGGGGGTCGGAGCGGCGATGACCGGGGTGGTGTTGGTGCCGGGTCTGCTGGCCGCCGGCATGGGCACGCTCATCTTCGTGGGGCTTGACAACCTCACCGGGTTCGGAACGTTCTCCCTGGCGGTGCCCAACCTCCCGTCCTTCACCACGCCGACCGGGGTGGAGATCCTGTGGGCGATCGGGATCGGCCTCGCCGCCACCGTCGTCGGCACGGCGATCCGGCGGCTCGCGCTCCTGCTGGAGTCCTTCGTCGGACGTCGCAGGGTCCTGCTGACGCCCGTGGCGGGCCTCGCGGTCGGGGTGTTGGCAGTCCTGTTCGCCGCGACCACGGACAAGGGCTCGAGCGAGGTGCTGTTCTCGGGACAGTCCGCTCTGCCGTCGCTGATCGACAACGCCGCGACCTGGACCGCTGGGGCGCTCGTGCTGTTGATCATCTGCAAGGGCCTCGCCTACGCCGCATCATTGAGCGCTTTTCGCGGTGGCCCGACGTTCCCGGGGATGTTCATCGGCGCCGCTGGGGGGATCGCCCTGTCGCATCTTCCGGGCCTCCCGATGATCGCGGGGGTCGCCATGGGCGTCGGGGCGATGACCGTCGTCATGCTGGGCCTGCCGCTGACCTCGGTCCTGCTCACTACGTTGTTCCTGCAATCCGACGGCCTCGCGCTGCTGCCGCTCATCATCGTGGCCGTGGTCGTGGCCTACGTCGCGTCCAGCCGCCTCGAGCCGAGGCCTGCCGCCGCGGCACCCGACGCGAGCGGAGGGGCGATCACATGACCCACAGTCTGCCCTGGCCCGTCCGCAGCGTGATCGCCGGGCTCGCCGGCACCGCCGCGATGACGCTCGCCTACCGCACGGAGCACGTCCTGCGCCCGCAGGTGCGCGGGCAGTTGGACTACGACGACAGCATCGTCCCCGGGGAGATCGTCGCAAGCGTCCTACGCCTTTCCGACGTGTCCGAGCGTGGCGACGCGGACCTGGGGCTCGCCCTGAAGTGGGGATACGGGTCCGCCTTCGGCCTGTGGCACGGCACACTCCGACGGAAGGTGCCCGAGCCCTGGGCGAGTGTGATCTTCGGCGCGACGCTGATGTCGGCGACGTTCTCCCTGTTCCCCCTGCTCGGGAAGACGCCTCCACCGTGGCGGTGGCCGGCCGACGTCCTGCTCACGAGCCTCGGCACGCACGCGGCTTACGTGCTCGGCGTCGCCGCGGTCGACGACCTGCTCGGCGGATCCGCCTCCTAGAGCCATCCCCGTCCTCGGTCGGCGCGGGAGCCGGTGGTACGCTGCCTCCATGGAACGGAGTTGACGCCCATCCGGCGAACGGGTGGGCGTGTTGCGTTTCCGGGGTGGACCGGCGATGGGGGAGCGGATGGAGTTCGAGATCGGCATCGGCAAGACGGCCCGCCGGGCCTACGGCTTCGACGAGGTCGCCATCGTGCCCTCGCGGCGCACGCGCGATCCCCAGGACGTGAACATCGAGTGGGAGATCGACGCGTACACCTTCGCCCTTCCCATGATGGCGAGCGCCATGGACGCCGCGGTCTCGCCGGCCACGGCCATCACCATCGGGCAGCTGGGCGGGCTCGCCTGTCTCAACCTGGAGGGACTGTGGACGCGCTACGAAGACCCCGAGCCGGTCTATCAGGAGATCGCCGAGCTCAGCGACGAGAAGGCCACGCGCCGGATGCAGGAGCTCTACCTCGAGCCCGTCAAGGAGGAGCTGATCGGCCGGCGCATCGCGGAGGTCAAGGCCGGCGGGGTCATCAGCTGCGCCTCCCTGACGCCCCAGCGCGTGGAGCAGTACGCGCCGGTGGTGCTCGCGGCGGGCCTCGACCTCCTCGTGATCCAGGGAACCGTCGTCTCCGGTGAGCACGTGTCCAGCCAGCACGAGCCGCTCAACCTCAAGGAGTTCGTTCCCGCGTTCGACATCCCCGTGATCGTGGGTGGCTGCGCCTCGTACTCCACGGCGCTGCACCTGATGCGCACGGGTGCCGTGGGCGTGCTGGTCGGCGTGGGACCGGGCAACGCGTGCACCACGCGCGGCGTCTTGGGCGTCGGCGTGCCGCAGGCCACCGCCATCGCGGACGCGGCCGCGGCCCGCCGCGAGCACCAGCACGAGACCGGCCGTTACTGCCACGTCATCGCCGACGGCGGCATGCGCACCGGGGGTGATATCGCCAAGGCCATCGCGTGCGGCGCCGACGCCGTCATGATCGGCTCGCCGATGACGCGCGCCTACGAGGCGCCCGGTCGCGGCTACCACTGGGGCATGGCCACCTTCCACCCCACGCTGCCGCGCGGCGCCCGCGTCAGGACCCAGCAGGTGGCGTCCGTCGAGGAGATCCTGAAGGGGCCCGCCCACGAGAACGACGGCACCTTCAACCTGTTCGGGGCCCTCGCCACCTCGATGGCGACCACCGGCTACGCCACCATCAAGGAGTTCCAGAAGGCCGAGCTCGTGATCGCGCCGTCCATCAAGACGGAGGGCAAGACGTACCAGACCCAGCAGCGCGTGGGGATGGGCCACTGACCGACGCCGCACCTCGCCCGGTCCTCGTCGTCGATCTGGGCGCGCAGTACGCGCAACTGATCGCGCGGCGGGTTCGCGAAGCGCGCGTTTTCTCCGAGATCGTCCGCCACGACGCCACGCCCGAGGAGCTGCGCGCCAAGCGCCCCGCCGGGATCATCTTGAGCGGGGGTCCGGCCAGCGTGTACGAGGACGGGGCGCCACAGGTGGATGACCGCGTCTTCGAGATCGGCGTGCCGGTGCTGGGGATCTGCTACGGGCATCAGCTCATGGCGCGTGCGCTGGGCGGCGAGGTGGCCGCGACGGGAGAGCGGGAGTACGGAGGGACGCGGCTGCTCATCGAGCCCGGTTCCCGGCTCCTCCAGGATCTCCCGGGCACGGAGACGGTGTGGATGAGCCACGGCGACGGCGTCACGCGCGCCCCCGCGGGGTTCCGCGTGACCGCGCGCACGGAACAGATCCCCATCGCCGCGATGGAGGACCCCGAGCGTCGCCTGTACGCGGTCCAGTTCCACCCGGAGGTTTCGCACACCGGTCACGGGCAAGATGTCTTGAAACGCTTCCTCTACGACGGCTGCGACCTCCTGCCCGACTGGACGCCCACGAACATCATCGAAGACGCCGTCGAGCGCATCCGTGGCCAGGTCGGGGACGCGCGGGTCCTGTGTGCGCTCTCGGGCGGCGTGGACTCGGCCGTGGCCGCCCTGCTGGTGCATCGAGCCGTGGGCGACCAGCTCACGTGCGTGTTCGTGGACCACGGCTTGAACCGCGCGGGCGAGCCCGATCAGGTGGAGGAGACGTTCTCGCGGCATTTCCGCATCCCGCTGGTGCACGTGAAGGCCGCGGACCGGTTCCTCGCGAGGCTGGCGGGCGTGACCGATCCGGAGCGCAAGCGCAAGGTGATCGGGACGGAGTTCATCCGGGTGTTCGAAGAGGTCGCGCGCGATCACGCGGACGCGAGGTACCTGGTGCAGGGGACCCTGTACCCCGACGTCATCGAATCGGGCTCCGACACGGCCGCGAACATCAAGAGCCATCACAACGTGGGCGGGTTGCCCGAGGACATGGATCTCGCGTTGGTGGAGCCGCTGCGCGACCTCTTCAAGGACGAGGTGCGGCAGATCGGTGCGGAGTTGGGACTGCCCGAGGAGGTCGTGCAACGCCAGCCGTTCCCGGGCCCGGGTCTGGCCGTGCGGATCGTGGGCGAGGTGAACGCCGAGAACCTCGGCAGGGTGCGCGGGGCCGACCACATCGTTCGAGAGGAGATCCGGCGCGCGGGCCTGGAGGGGGAGACGTGGCAGGCGTTCTGCGTCCTGCTCGCCGACGTGCAGAGCGTGGGCGTCATGGGCGACGCCCGCACCTACGAGGCGCCCATCGTGGTGCGCGCCGTGACCTCCGAGGACGCCATGACGGCGGACTGGGCCCGGCTCCCGCACGAGGTCCTCGACCGCATCTCCAGTCGGATCGTGCGCGAGGTGCCGGGCGTGAACCGCGTCGCCTATGACGTGACGAGCAAGCCGCCGGGCACCATCGAGTGGGAGTAGCCGCCCGTCGCCGATCTTTCCTGTCGAAATATCCGTCGAGTGTGTTGACCAGCCGCGCACCGGCCCGTATCCTGCTCGGCATACGATGTTCGGCCTACACCGGATGCCGAACTAGGCGCCAGCAGCGAGAAGGAGTATGGCCGTGGGAGTCTCCGGCATGTCGGTCCGTCGTTCGTATGCCCGCAAGGTGACGTTGGTGACCACCGTCGTCGCCATGGTCATGGCGCTGGGCGCAACGGGGGCCTCGGCCTTGCCCGGCAACAAGCCCGCGTCCACACTGGGCACGAACGGCAAGGTGCGTGCCCTCCTGCAGGTGGGCAACGTGATGTGGGTGGGGGGACAGTTCTCCGCCCTGTCGAACGGGTCCTCGGCCACCAACCTCGCCGCGCTCGACGTCGTGTCCGGCCAGGAGGCCGCCGGCGTGAGCGCCCCCGAGCTCGGCGGATCCGGATCCATCGTGTACGACCTCACGAGCGACGGCACCACGGTGTACGCGGCGGGCAAGTTCGCCGCCTCCAACGGCGCGGCGAACCTCGTCGCGTTCAACGGAACGACCGGCGCGCTGATCAAGTCCTTCAAGGCCCCGGCCCTCAAGTCGGCGCTCTTCGCCGACGGCCACGTCTTGGCGGGCTCCGCCAAGCTCCAGGCCTTCCTGCCGAGCGGGTCGAAAGATGCCTCCTGGACCATCACGACCGCGAAGACCGACGCGTCGCTTCGCTCGCACAAGACGGTGCCGTCGTTCCGCGACATGAAGCCCGCACCCGGCGGCGGGTTCTTCGCCGCGTGTCAGTGCGACTGGGTGCTCAACCCGGGCGAGGCGCAGAACGCGAGCACGCAGACCAAGTCGATCGTGAAGCTGAACGCCGACGGTTCCGTCGACCGGTCCTGGACGCCGGGCAACCTGTCGGCCTCGAGCGCGTCCTTCGGGATCGACCTCTACGTGGACGGGAACGACGTCGTCCTCGCCGCCGGCGGATCGGACTTCACCGCGAAGTACAACGGATCCACCGGGAGCCAGATCTGGAAGACGGACACGAACGGTTCCTCCCAGGCGGTCACGCGATACGACGATCAGTCCGGGTCGAACTACATCGTGGGGGGTCACTACCGCTGCGTGGTGAACGACTACCACCCGAAGCTGTCTGCGCTCACGCTCGCCGGCAAGCTCGACCCGAGCTGGACGGTCGCGCCCACGCCGCAGTACAACGGCATCTGGGTCGTGGCGGTCGACAGCCACGGCCATCTGTGGATCGGCGGGGAGTTCAAGAAGCTCGGCACCGGTTGGACGCCGAAGCCTTGCAGCGACGTGCACCCCGCGTCCACCGGTAGCGTCGTGCAGCAGTCGGTGGCGCGGATCGACTGAGAGACGGCGCGCCTGAGTCGAAGGGTTTAGCCGTCCTCGCGGACGGCGGTGACGATCAGCCGCTGCGAGCTCTGATACTTCGGGTGGCACGTGGTGAGGACGAGCGTGGGTTTCTCGGTCTGGTGCAGGACGGCTCCCGAGCCCGATTCCTGCACCACGAAGGGGTCGCGGTCCACGCGGTAGGTGTACGTCCCGTACTCGGTGCGCAGCGTGATCTCGTCCCCGGTCCGGATCTCGTCGAGGTTGAAGAAGGGGTGCAGGTAGGTCGTGCGATGCCCCGCGATGCCCACCCTGCCCGCGGCGTCCCACGGGTCGGCGGTGTCGGGATAGTGGCCGGGGCCTAGCTTGAGATCCTCGTAGGCCGTCCCCTGGACCACCATCATGTCGAGGTCGATCGCCGGAATCTGGATCTCCGCGTACCGGGTCCCGAGCGGGACGGGCGCGGCCAGCGCGGGCTGCTTGGAGTCCACGACCCCCTCGAAGCCGCGCCGCAGTTCGCTCTGCGCCCGCTGCGTCGTGAGGCCCGTGCCCCACAGCAGCCATCCCACGTATCCGCCGAACGCGGTCGCGAGCAGCAGGCAGCCGATCCCGACCCAGTGCGCCACGAGACGCCAGCCGCGCCGCCGGGGAGGGGCGGCGCGCGTGGTGCTCGCCCGGGGGGCGGCGGTGGTGACCTCGGCCATGGCGACCACGGTACCGCGGTCGGGGGGTCGGGAGGCGGACCTAGACTGTCGCCGTGACCGACGTATCCCCCCTGCTCGACGGGCTGAACGACATCCAGGCCGAGGCGGTCCTGCACACCGAGGGGCCGGTGCTGATCGTGGCGGGGGCCGGTTCGGGCAAGACACGGGCCCTCACGCACCGCATCGCCTACCTCATCCGCGAGCACGGGATCTCCCCGGGGGCCATCCTCGCCATCACGTTCACGAACAAGGCCGCGCGCGAGATGGCGGCGCGCGTCGAGGGGCTCCTGGGCGCCCGGGTCGCGAAGGGGATGTGGATCCTCACGTTCCACTCCATGTGCGCGCGGCTGCTGCGCCGCGAGCACGGCTACCTCGAACTGCCCTCGAGCTTCACCATCTACGACGAGGGCGACACCGAGCGGCTGATCGGCGGGATCGTTCGCGATATCGACCTCGATCCCAAGCGGTTCCCCCCCCGCGCCATGGCCGGCGCGATCGGGCGCGCCAAGGACCAGGTGATCGACGCCCGGGCCTTCGCCGAGCTCGCCGCGAACTTCTACGAGGAAACGGTCGCGAAGGTGTACGCGGCGTACGAGACGCGCAAGCGCGCCGCGGGCGCCCTGGACTTCGACGACCTCATCATGGAGACGGTGCGCTTGTTCCAGGAGCACCCCGAGGTCCTGCAGCACTACCAGGAGCGGTTCCGCTACCTCCTCGTCGACGAGTACCAAGACACGAACCGCGCGCAATACCAGCTCGTGAACATGCTCGCGGAGCGCTACCGCAACGTCTGCGTGGTGGGCGACGCGGACCAGGGGGTATACAGCTGGCGAGGGGCCACCATCGCGAACCTGCTGGATTTCGAGCGCGACTACCCCGACGCCACGGTGTTCCTGATGGAGCAGAACTACCGGTCCACGCAGAACATCCTGGAGGTCGCGAACGCGCTGATCGATCACAACGTTCAGCGCAAGCCCAAGAGCCTGTGGACGGAGGCCGCGACCGGGGAGCTCGCCGTGCAGTACCGGGCGGACAACGAGCACGAGGAGGCGTTCTTCCTGGCCGAAGAGGTCGAGCGGTTGCGCGAGTCCGAGGGCTACCGCTACCGGGACGTCGCGGTGTTCTACCGCACCAACGCCCAGTCTCGCGTGATCGAGGACGTGCTCATGCGCGTCGGCATCCCGTACAAGGTCTTCGGCGGCGTCCGGTTCTACCAGCGCAAGGAGATCAAGGACGTCCTGGGCTATCTGCGCCTGCTCATGAACCCGCAGGACGTGATCTCGTTTCGGCGCGTGGTCAACATGCCCAAGCGTGGCATCGGCGACGCGACGGTGGCGGCCATGGAGTCGTTCGCGCGCGATCAGCAGATCACCGTGGTGGAGGCGGCGCTGCGCGTCGACGAGATCCCGGTCCTGCAGAACCGAGCGAAGGGGGCCGTGGCCGGGTTCAACCA
This sequence comes from uncultured Actinomycetes bacterium, assembly GCA_963719165.1. Classification (GTDB taxonomy): domain Bacteria; phylum Actinomycetota; class UBA4738; order UBA4738; family HRBIN12; genus JAOUEA01. The sequence continues at coordinate 124,732 of CAVRAV010000001.1, forward strand.
GGTGATGGAGGCGTTGCGGGCGCGCTGGGAGGACGGCGCCGGGCCGGCCCGCATGGTGGAGTTCGCTGCGCTGGACTCGGGCTACCTCGCGGAGCTGGAGGCCGATCGCAGCGTGGAGGCGCAGGGGCGTATCGAGAACCTGCAGGAGCTTTCGGGGGTAGCCGCGGAGCTGCTCGCGCGCGAGCCCGACGCCTCGCTCGCGGATTTCATCGAGCAGGTGTCGCTGGTGGGGGAGCAGGACGAGTACGAGGAGGACGCCTCGGCGATCACCCTGATGACGCTGCACATCGCCAAGGGGCTCGAGTTCCCCATCGTGTTCATGGTGGGCATGGAGGACGGCATCTTCCCGCACTACCGATCGATGACGGACGCGGCCGCCTTGGAGGAGGAGCGGCGGCTGGCGTACGTCGGGATCACCCGCGCGCGCGAACGCCTGTACCTCACTCAGGCGTGGAGCCGCACGCTCTTCGGGCAGACGCAGTACAACCCGCCCTCGCGGTTCCTCAACGAGATCCCCCCGCACCTGGTGCATCGCCAGGAGGGCGAGGGGCGGGCCTCGGGGGGCTCGCGCGGTGGTTCCGCGGGCGGCCGCTACCCGGGCAGCGGCCGTGGTGGCGGCCGCGTCATCGGTGGGCGCTCCGGCGGCGGAACGGGTCTCGACCCCGACCGTGACTGGACGCCGCCCGTTCCCCTGGCGCCGGCGAAGCGCGACGCCCCTTCGATCGGACCCGGGGACACCGTCGTGCACGAGAAGTGGGGGGAGGGCGTGGTGCTGAGCGTGAGCGGCGCCGGCGACGGCACGGAGGCCACCATCGCGTTCGGCGAGGTGGGAGAGAAGCGGGTGCTCCTGGCCTACGCCCCCCTGCGCAAGGCCGGATGAGTCTCAGTGGAAGATCGCGATATATCCCGCCACCAGGATCAGCAGACCGGCCACGAGCGGAGCGATGACCCAGGCCAGACCCAGGCGGCCGCGATAAGGTCCCAGGGTGCCCACCTTGGTGGTGGGCTTGAGGCCGGGCGGACGGATATGGATCTTCTTTCCCTTGATCTGCTTGTCCATGGCCGTTCCAGCCTACGGCAAGGCGCGCCGAGGACGATGCGGACGCCGATCAAGCCTGCGGCGGTGTTGGTGGCCATCGCCCTCGTCGGGGTGCTGGCGCCGGGCGTCGCGGCCGCCGGGGTCGGCGGGGAGATCCGGGTGAACGAGGTCGGCTACCCCCTCGGCGCCCCCAAGCGCGCCTACCTCCTTTCGTCCACCGCCTGCGATGGCGTCCCGTTCGCGGTCAAGGACGGGACCGTTGCGGTGTTCGCCGGGAGCGCCGGGCGCGATCGCGGCGCGTGGAACGACGCCTACGGCCACGTCTGCTCGTTGGACTTCGGCGCCGTGAGCGCGCCGGGGATCTACACCGTGCAGGCGGCCGGCGCCGTCTCCCCGCCGTTCGCGGTCGATTCCCCCTCGGGCCTGTACGGACCCCTGCTGGCGAACGCCCTGGTCTTCTATCAGGGTCAGCGCGACGGGTCGGACGTGGTGGGCTCGGTGCTCGAGCGGAAGCCCTCGCATCGGCACGATGCTCATGCCGCCGTCTATCGCATCCCGCACTACCGCGGCGAGACGCTCATGGGAGACCTCACGAAGGTCGGCGGCCCGGTGAACGTGGAGGGCGGGTGGTTCGACGCCGGCGACTACGTGAAGTTCACGGGGACGACGTCCTTCACGGTCGCCATGATGCTGAGCGCCGTCCGCGACCATCCCACACTGTTCGACGCGGGAGGCGGACCCGCGTTCCGGGCGGAGGCGCGTCGCGGGGTCGCATGGCTGCTGAAGATGTGGAATGACCGCCGCCGCGTCCTCTACTACCAGGTGGGGATCGGGAGCGGGAACGCGAAGATCCTCGCCGACCACGACGTCTGGCGCCTGCCGCAGAAGGACGACGGGATGCGCCAACGCGCTCGCCGCTACCTTGCGCACCGGCCGGTCTTCCGCAGCGGGCCGTCGGGGTCCCCGGTCGCGCCCTCGCTCGCCGGCAGACTCGCCGCGGCGTTCGGCCTCTGCGCCCAGGTGTGGCGCGGCTCGCCACTCGCCGCCCGATGCCTGCGCTCGGGTCAGCACGTCTTCGACCTGGCCAAGACCTCACACGTAGGGACCCAGGTGACGTCGTCCCCGGTGGACTACTACCGAGAGGACGAGTGGCGCGACGACCTCGAGCTCGGCGCCGCGGAGCTTTACCGCGGGCTCACCGAGCCCTCGGCCCCCGCGCCGATCAAGGCCCACGCCTACCCTCGCCACTACCTGCGGCTCGCGGCCACCTGGGCGCGTGCCTACCTGCACAGCCCCGCGGACGAGGACACGCTGAACCTGTACGACGCCTCCGGCCTCGCCCACGTGGAGCTGATCGACGCGATCTCCTCAGGCGGCGACGCAGGGCTGGTCGTCACCCGCGCGCAGCTGCTCGCCGCCCTCCGGCGCCAGCTCGACGCGAGCGCCGCGCGGTCGGCGGCGGACCCTTTCGGATTCGGGGCTCACGCGTGGGATCCGGCGCCGCATGCGTTCGGTCTGGTCACCCAGGCGCTCGCGTATGACCGCGAGACCGGAACGAAGGCCTACGCTGCGCTGGCGCGCCGACAGCTCGACTGGTCGTTGGGAGCGAACGCCTGGGGATCGTCCTTCGTGGTCGGCGCGGGGAGCACGTTCCCGCGGTGCATGCAGCATCAGGTCGCGAACCTCGTGGGGTCGCTCGACGGGAGCGAGCCGCTGCTCCTGGGGGCCACCGTGGACGGTCCCAGCACGTACATCCCGGGCAAAGGGTTCTTCGACAACGCCCGCGCGTGCCCGCCCGACGGCGCGCATCCGTTCAAGCCGTTCGATCGAGGGCGGTGGCGCTACGTGGACCGGGTGACGTCGTGGTCGACCGTGGAGCCGACGCTCGACTACACCGTGTTGTCGTTCCTCGCATTCGCGCAGATGGCCGCCTGAGCGGAGGCGGCTGGGACGGCTCAGCGTGACAGCCGGTCGAGCACGTTGCGCGTCACCCGCGCGACCGCGGGGTCGCCCAGGCCGTCGGTCCAGTCGGTGACCCCGGAGTTGAACACCGTGCCGCCGCCCGCGGTCGTGAACGTGGCCATGCAGGCGTGGTTGTTGCTCACGCGGTGAACCTGGGCGCGCCAGTCCTCGCCGAAGAGAGCCATCGCCGTGTTCTCGAGCTCTCCGGGCTCGTGCGCGTATCGGCTGGGCTGTTCGTCGCTGGACCACAGGCGCGCCGGGGCAGTGGCGAGCACCGTGAGCCCGTCGGGCGCGCCGTCGTCCCCCGTGGGGACCGGCAGGCCGTCCGCCAGCGTGAGATCGCAGCCGTCGACCTCGTAGGCCACGATCGCGTCGGCGCGCCCCAGCTCGTCGCCGTACCGCAGGTCCGTCCCGGCGAAGGCCCAGTGATCGGGCCGCCAGACCGTGTAGGAGCCGGAGCCGCGCGGCACGCCGAGGCCGTAGCGCGAGTAGCCGCCGCGCGTGAAGGTCAGGCCCGTCGTGGAGGTCTCGGGGCGGCCGATCCGCCGGTCCGACCAGACGCCGCTCAGCAGGCGCTCGTCCGCCGTGCCGAGGACGGGGTCCTCGTCCGCCCGATACTTGAAGCAGGTCATGGCGCGGTGCTCGTCGTCGAACCGCACCTGCCAGAAGCACGTGTTGCCGCCGAAGATCGCGGCGTTGCCGCCCGCCGCCGTGAAGCCGTCGAGGGCGTCGCGCATGCCCCAGGACCAATACTCGTCGTGGCCGACGCTCAGCAGGAGACGGCGGCCCTCGAGGACCTCGGGGTGGCGTTCGAGGTCCTGGGAGATGGCGACGTCCGCGGCGTACCCGTTCGTCTCTGCCCACCGCAGGAAGGGCCGCTCCCAGTTCCACCAGCCGGCGCCGCCGCTCCATACCGACAGACCCAGCGGCTCGGCCCAGTGGAAGAACCAGCGCGCCTCGCGGTCGGGCTCGGGCTGCATCTTGCGGCGGTGCGGCTCGGGCTTGACGAGGAAGCCACGCGCCATGGGCCGCTCGAAGGAGACACGCGTCCCCCCCGTGTACAACGACGGTCCCCCCCAGTCGTTGTAGGCGTTCCACGTGCTGGTCGACAGGACCATGAGGATCGGCGCCGGGGCGTCGGGGCGCGGGCGAACCACGAGGAAGGCCTCGGCCCGGTCCTCGCCGGCCGTGAGGGTCACGGCGTAGTAGCCGGAGGACCAGCCCGCGTCGGTGGTGATCGAGGTTGCGGCCGCCCAGCCGCACCCGGAGGCCGCCGCATCCACCGGGGTCTCGAGGCGCGCGCCGGGGATCCCGGAGGCCGAAAAGACGACGTCCCGAATGGCGCCGTCGCGGGCGACCTCAACGTCGAACCGCCCGGCATCGGTCGAGACGTGCAGGTCGACGGGTTCGCCGGGCGCGACGCTCTGCGGCCAGCAGTACGCCTCGATCATCCGCGCAGCTTAGTGCGTGAGCAACGCCGGCCCCTCGCGTGGCCTCGACTGGGCTCCTCGCCCGAGCGAGCATCGCGCGAACCGGGCGCCGGGCGGCCGTTCGTTAGACTGCCGCACATGGCCGGCACGTTCCGCATCATCGTGGCGAAGCCGGGCCTCGACGGGCACGACCGCGGGGCCAAGGTCGTGGCGCGCGCGCTGCGCGACGCGGGATTCGAGGTGATCTACACGGGCCTGCACCAGACCCCCGAGCAGATCGCCGAGACGGCGATCCAGGAGGACGCAGACGCCGTGGGGCTCTCGTGCCATTCGGGCGCGCACATGACGCTGTTCCCCAAGGTCGTGGCCGAGCTGCGGGACCGGGAGGCGGGCGACATCCTGGTGTTCGCGGGGGGCATCATCCCGGCCGAGGACATCCCGAAGCTCGAGGCGGCCGGCGTCGAGCGGGTCTTCACGCCCGGCGCCAACACCGGCGATATCGCCACTTGGCTCAACGAGCGCTTGGGCGCTCCCACCCCGTAGGAAGGCCGGCGCGTGGATCTGTACGAGTACCAGGGCAAGGAGCTGTTCCGCGCCCAGGGGATCGCCACGCCGCGTGGGATCGTCGCGACCACCGAGGAGGAAGCGGAGGCCGGAGCGCGCGAGCTCGGCGGGCGCTGCGTCGTGAAGGTGCAGGTCCAGGTGGGCGGGCGCGGAAAGGGCGGCGGCGTCGTCGTGGTCGACTCCCCGCTGCGCGCCGGCGAGGAGGCCCGGCGCATGCTTGGAGCCGATTTCAAAGGCCACCGGGTCACGCAGGTCCTGTGCGAGGAGCCGCTGGAGATCGCGCAGGAGTTCTACACGTCGATCGTGCTCGACCGGTCCACGGGGGACTACCTCGCCATGATGACGGCGGAGGGTGGCGTGGACATCGAGCACTTGGCGCGCACGCGACCGGAGGCGCTGCGCCGCCTGCACGTCGACGCGATGCTGGGGATGCGCGCCTTCCACGTGCGCGAGCTCACCGGCTGCCTGCCGCGGGCGGCGCGCGAGGAGGCCGGCGACGTCGTGCGCCGGATGTATGATCTGCTGCAGGACCGCGACGCCACGCTCGTGGAGATCAACCCCCTCGTCCTCCTGGAGGACGGTCGCGTCGTGGCGCTGGACGCCAAGGTCACGATCGACGACAACGCGCTGTTCCGTCACGAGGACATCGAGGCGATGAAGGCGGCGTTCCCGATCGATCCCGTCCAGGCGCGCGCGAACGAGCAGGGACTGCAGTACGTGAAGCTCGACGGCAGCGTCGGCATCATCGGCAACGGCGCCGGGCTCGTGATGTCCACGCTCGACGTCGTGGCGCAGGCCGGGGCGCGCGCCGCGAACTTCCTGGACGTCGGCGGCGGCGCCAGCGCGGACCAGATGGCCACGTCGCTCGAGGTCGTCCTCTCCGACCCGGCCGTGAAGGCCGTGTTCATCAACATCTTCGGCGGGATCACGCGCTGCGATCTGGTGGCCGAGGGCATCGTCGCCGCGCTCGACCGGGTGGACGCACAGGTCCCGCTCGTGGTTCGCCTGGACGGGACGAACGCCGACGCCGGCCGCGCCATCCTCGCCGACGCCGCTCACCCCCGGATCGTGCCGGCCGCCACGATGCTCGAGGCCGCCGAGCGGGCCGCCGCCATCGTGAACGGGCACACACGATGAGCATCCTCGTCGGGGCGACCACCCGGCTCGTGGTGCAGGGCCTCACCGGGAAGGAGGGCACGTTCCACACCCTGCGGAACCGAGCCTACGGCACCGGCGTCGTGGCCGGCGTCACCCCGGGCAAGGGCGGACAGGATGTGGAGGGCATCCCCGTGCACGACACCGTCGCCGACGCCGTGCGCGAGCGCGGCGCCAACACCGCCATGATCTTCGTGCCGCCTCGGTTCGCGGCGGAGGCGATCCTCGAGGCCGCCGACGCGGGCGTCGCGTTGGCGATCTGCATCACCGAGGGGATCCCGGCGAAGGACATGGCGCTCGTACACAGCTACCTGCGGGGGTCCGAGACGACGCTGGTCGGCCCCAACTGTCCCGGCGTGATAAGCCCGGGCGAGGCCAACGTCGGCATCATCCCGCCCGAGGTCTGCCTGCCCGGGCGCGTGGGTTTCGTGAGCCGCTCGGGCACCCTCGTCTATCAGATCGTGCACGAGCTCACCGGGCGCGGCATCGGCCAGTCCACGTGCGTGGGCATGGGCGGAGATCCCGTCCACGGCATCGGCTTCATCGAATCGCTCGCCTTGTTCGAAGCGGACCCCGGCACCGATCTCGTGATCATGACCGGCGAGATCGGTGGGGACGACGAGGAACGCGCCGCGGCCTACATCCGGGAGCGCGTCACCAAGCCCGTGGTCGCTTACATCGCGGGGTTCGAGGCCCCGCCCGGCAAGCGGATGGGCCACGCGGGCGCGATCGTGACCGGCTCGCAGGGAACCGCGGCTGCGAAGGCCGAGGCGTTGGAGGCGAGCGGCGTTCGGGTGGCGCGCAACCCCAGCCAGGTCGCCGAGCTGGTCCAGGACGCCCTGGGATGACCGAGCCGGCCCGGCCGGCCGAGCGCCGGCCGCCGGGATCGGTGCTCCCGGCGATCCGCGCCGGGCTGTTGGGAGGGTTCCTCGCGTTCGCCGCGGCCACGTGTCTCGGCGTCGCGATCGGGCTGGGCGAGTTCGCGGCCTCCGGGGGCGCCTATCGGCTGTGGACCTGGGTGAAGGTGGGGTTCCTGTACGTGGTCTCCTTCGCCACGGCGTCCCTGCGCGCGACGGTCGTGGCCTCGGGGGAGGCCGGCGCCGGCGTCCCGCGCGAGATCCGGCTGCGGTTCTCGCTGCTGCTCGGCACGGTCGTGATGCTCTGGTTGCTCGGCCTCGCCGGGCGCCGGGTGGCGCGATCGGGTTCGCGCCCGTCAGCCGTCGTGGCCGGCGCGGTGGCCGGGGTCGTCGGGTTCGCCGTGCCCGTCTTCGCGATCGCCCTGCCCGCGACGCTCCGCTTCCCCGGGGCGCTGCACGTGGAGGTCTCGCCCGTCCTGTGGCAGGCCGCGCTGTATCCGGTGCTGATCGCCGGGGTCGGCCTGGCCGCCGGCGTGGGGCTGGAGCGGCGCGATCGGCTCCCCCCGGCGGTGGCGGCGGCCGTGCGCGGCGGGTGGAGGATGTTCGTCTCGAGCTTGGTGCTGGCGTTCCTGGGCTTCCTCTCGGTCGCGGCCCTCAAGGAGGGAGCGACGGGGGCGTACGCGCGAGAGATGCAGGCCGAGGGCAGGGTCGGGGCGTTATCCGTCACACACCATCTCCTGCTGCTGCCCGATCAGTCCGTGTGGATCCTAGCTCCCTCGATGGGCGGATCGACCCACGTGTCATTCGGAGGTGCCGCTCGAAACGTCGTCTCGATCGACCGGGTCGAGCTGGGCTCCGTCCCCCGATACGTGACGAACGGCCGGCCCGCCGGGCCCTCCGTCCCGCTCGGGGGCGGGTTCTACCTGTTCCTCCTCGTGCCGGCCGTGGCCACGGTCCTGGGCGGTCGCGCCGCGGGGGCTGCCTCGTCGCGATGGCCGGGGCGGAGCGCCCGCGGGGCGGCAGCCGGTGTCGTGTTCGCGGCGTTGGTGGCCGCGGCGGCATGGGCCTCAGCGATCACCGTCCCGATCCCCGCGGCCGGGTGGACGCCTGTCTCCGTCCAGGTGGCGATGCCATCCACGGTCGCGCTCGCGCTGACGTGGGGCGTGGTCGGGGGCGCGCTCGGAGGGATCAGCTCGGCCCTGGGCGCGAGGACGCCGTCTCAGACCGGGGTCCCGGTGCCCGAGCCCGGCTGAGCACCTCCCGCGACCTCCATGAAGTGGTTCTCGATCTGCGTGTAGCGGCGCCACGCGGCGGCCCACCCCGTGTCGTCACGAGGGAACTTCTCGACAGGGGACGTCGGAGCCGAGCGGTCCCAGATGCCGAAGAAGGTCCGCCCGTAGCCCAGCAGATAGCGTGTTCCCGAATGCGTGTACCGCAACGCCTCTTGGTCGGTGTTGTCGGGCATCACCGCGTCGGGGGTAGAGACGGGGGACGCGGAAGGGCCGCCGGCGCTCTGGGGCACGGTCACGTTCCGCGGCTCCTGCGCCGAGAAGCGCGTCCACGCCGCGCGCCATCCCTCGTCGGTGCGCGGGAAGCGCTCCGCGGGCGTGGAGGGGGACTGCCGGTCCCAGATCCCGAAGAAGTCGGCGCCATAGCCCAAGACGAAGCGGTAGCCAGAATGCGTGTAGCGCACGGAGCCCGGATCCTCGGCCGCAACGACGGCCTCGGCCGCGCCGGCGGGTGCGGCCTCGGCCGTGCCGGAAGCCGTGGACCGGGTCGTGCCGGAGGCGGTAGGCTCGGCGCTGCCCCACGACGCGGCTTGTGTGGCAGGGGGGGCGGAGGTCGTGAGCGGACCGTCGCCGGTCGTGACCGGGCTCGCGGCGGCGGTTGACCCTGGGCTGTCGGGGGACGCTGACGCCTGTCCGGGCTCGGGTGCGGAGGTGCTGCTCGATGCGCTCGCCGCCGCTGCCGGGCGGGGAGGGGCGACCGTGAGGTCGCTCATGCAATAGCGGCACTTGATGGCCTCGTCCTGGATTCTCTTCCGCGCAATACGGACACTTCTTCACGTTCGTTCCTTTCCCCTCGTGCGATCGACCCCGACGCGGGGAGGCTACCCCGGGTGACCGAGCCAAGGATAGCCGCTGTGGCCTGGGCCGATGAGCCCGGTGGTAGCGTGGCCGTCTTCCATGCACGCACGACTCGCGGTGCTCGTGTCCGGCTCGGGGACCAACCTCCAGGTGCTCCTGGACGACCCCGGCGTCGCGCCGCACGTGGTGGTGGTCGGCTCGGATCGTCCCGGCGTCCGGGCGCTCGAGCGCGCCGCCGCTGCGGGCGTCGCCACGTTCGTGCTCGAACCGTCGCGCTACGGGGATCGCGAAGGATTCACGGTGGCGCTGCGCGACGAGCTCGTTGGGCGCGGGGTCGATACCGTCGTCCTCGCGGGGTTCATGCGCGTGTTGGCGCCCTCGTTCTTCGGCCCGTTTCCGGGGCGGGTGCTGAACGTCCACCCGGCGCTGCTGCCCGCCTTCCCCGGAGCCCATGCCGTGGCCGACGCGCTCGCATGGGGCGCGAAGGTCACCGGGGTCACGGTGCACGTCGTGGACGAGGAGATCGACCACGGGCCCATCGTGTTCCAGGAGGCGGTCGCCATCGACGACGGCGACGACTGGGATTCCCTGGAGCAGCGCATCCACGCGGTCGAGCACCGCCTGCTCCCGCGGGCCGTGACGGCCCTGCTCGAGGGGCGGCTGATCTCAGATGGGCGACGCATCCGCGTGCTGGAGCCGGCCACGTGAGCGACGTCGTGCCGGTGCGCCGCGCGCTGCTGGCCGTCTACGACAAGCAGGGCGTGGTGGAGCTCGCGCGGACGCTGGTCGAGCTGGGTGTGGCGCTCGTCTCCTCCGGCGGGACGGCGCGGGCCCTGCGCGAGGCCGGCCTCGAGGTCGGCTCCGTGGAGGACGTGACCGGGTCGCCCGAGATGCTGGGCGGCCGTGTGAAGACCCTGCATCCCAGCATCCACGGCGGCATCCTCGCCGACCGGCGCAAGCCCGAGCACGTGGAACAGCTCGCCGAGCTCGGCATCGAGCCCTTCGAGCTGGTCGTCGTCAACCTCTATCCGTTCCGCGAGACCGTCGCCGCGGGCGCAGGGTTCGAGGACGTGATCGAGAAGATCGACATCGGCGGGCCCGCGATGGTCCGCGCGGCCGCCAAGAACTTCGCCTCGGTCGGCGTGGTGGTGGATCCGGCTCGCTACGGGGCGATCGCCGAGGAGCTGCGCGCCTCCGGGGGCCTTTCGCACGAGACGCGCCGCACGCTCGCCGCCGCGGCATTCGCGCATACCGCGGCCTACGACGCGGCCGTCGCCTCCTGGTTCGCCGACCGTGACCGTCCACCGGATGCTCTGCCGGGGTTCGTCGGTCTCGCCTTCGAGAAGCTCCGGGACCTCCGGTACGGGGAGAACCCGCACCAGCGAGGTGCCCTGTATCGGGAGGCCGCCATGCCGGGCCCGCTCAACGGCGCGAGCGTCTTGCAGGGCAAGGACATGTCGTTCAACAACTGGCTGGACGCGCACGCCGCCTACGACCTGGTGGGGGCGATGGCTCCGGGCGCGTGCGTGATCGTGAAGCACAACAACCCGTGCGGGGCGGCGTCGAAGGGGAGCCTCGCAGAGAGCTACCGAGCCGCGTTCGCCTGCGACGACGTCTCCGCCTTCGGGGGCATCGTCGCGTTCAACGGAGAGGTCGGCCTCGACGAGGCCCAGGCCATGGCCGGGGTCTTCACCGAGGTGGTGGTGGCGCCGTCGTTCACGGCCGCTGCGAGCGCAACGTTCGCGGAGCGGCCCAACCTGCGCGTGCTGGCGGCACCTCCCCTGACCGGCCACGGCCTCGAAGTCCGTCCCCTGCCCGGCGGAGCGCTCGTCCAAGATCGCGATCTGCCGACGGAAGGACGCGGTGGCTGGAAGGTGGCGTCGCGTCGCGAGCCCACCGAGCCGGAATGGGACGACCTCGCGCTCGCCTGGACGATCGGCTGGCGCGTGAAGTCCAACGCCATCGTGTTCGTGAAGCAGGGGGCCACGGTGGGCGTCGGAGCGGGCCAGATGTCGCGGGTGGACGCGGCATGGATCGCGGCGCGCAAGGCCGGCGACCGCGCCCGAGGGGCCGTGGTGGCCTCCGACGCGTTCTTCCCCTTCCCCGATGCCCTGAAGGTGGCCGCCGACGCCGGGTGCACGGCCGTCATCCACCCGGGCGGTTCCAAGGGCGACGACGATGTGCTCGCGTCGGCCGAGGCGCGCGACATGGCGGTCGTCTTGACGGGCACCCGGCACTTCCGACACTGAAGCGCCGCTTTTGGTGGCCCAGGCGGGCCCGGGTAGGATGCCCCGCGTGACCGCCCGCATCCTGGACGGACGAGCCGTATCGGCGCAGATCCGCGCGGAGGTATCCGGGCGCGTTCGCGCGCTCTTCGAGAAGGGCGTGACCCCGGGCCTGGCCGCCGTGCTCGTGGGCGACGACCAGGCCTCGCGGATCTACGTGGGCGCCAAGCACAAGGCATGCGCCGACGTCGGCATCCGCTCCGAGCAGGTGGACCTGCCCGCCTACGTCACCGAGGGCGAGCTGCTCGCCACGCTGCGACGCCTCAACCGCGATCCCGAGATCCACGGCATCATCGTGCAGCTGCCGATGCCACCGCACCTGCGCGAATTGGAGGTGCAGCGCACCATTGCGCCGGAGAAGGACGTCGACGGCCTCCATCCTTGGAACGTCGGCATGATGATGCGCGGCGAGCCCACGTTCACGCCCGCGACGCCCTACGGGATCGTGGAGCTGTTGCTGCGCAGCGATATCCCGCTCGAGGGCCAGGAGGTCGTGGTGGTGGGATACGGCGACCTCGTGGGCGCGCCTCTGTCCATCATGCTCGCGCAGGACTCGATCCGGGGGAACGCCACGGTCACCTGCACCCATATCAAGACGCGAGACCTCAAGGCCCACACGCTCAACGCGGACATCATCGTCGCGGCGGCCGGCGTACCGCAGCTGATCGGCGGCGACATGATCCGGCCCGGCGCCACCGTGATCGACGTGGGCGTGCACCGCACGGCGGAGGGGCTGGTCGGCGACGTGAAGTACGACGAGGCCGCCGAGGTCGCCGGCGCCATCACGCCCGTGCCCGGCGGGGTGGGGCCGATGACGGTCGCGATGCTGCTCGTGAACACGGTGACGGCCACCGAGGCCGCGGCGTTCGGCCGATGACGAAGCCCGGCGGCCGGCTCGCCGCCATCTTGGGTTCCGGCTCCTTCGCGGTCACCGGCGAGATCGCGCCGCCGCGCTCGGCCGAGGGCGCGGGCGTCACCGAGCATGCCCGGGGGCTCGTCGGCTACGTAGACGCGGCGAACGTCACGGACAACCCCACCGCCTCCGCCCACCTGTCGGCGGTGGCGGGCGTCGCCCTCGTAGCCGCGGCGGGCATCGAGCCAACGTTGCAGCTCACCGTGCGCGACCGCAACCGGCTCGCGCTCACGGCGGATCTGCTGGGCGCCTGGGCGATGGGAGCGCGCAACCTCCTGTGCCTGTCCGGCGATCCCATCGCGATCGGCGATCATCCCGACGCCGCCGCGGTGAACGACCTGAGCGTGCTCGGGCTGGTGGCGCTCGCGCGGCGTCTGCGCGAGGAGGGGCTCACGCTCGACGGTGTCGAGATCGCCGAGCCGCCGCGCTTCCTGATCGGGGTCGCCGACGTGCCGCTCGCGGATCCCTACGATCCCGCCCGCCTCGAGGCGAAGCTGGACGCGGGCGCCGACCTCATCTGGACCCAGATCGCCTACGACGTGGAGGCGCTGGCGGCTTGGGCAGACCTCCTGCGCTCCCGCGGCGTGCTCGAGCGCGCCAAGGTCCTGGTGGGCGTGGTGCCGCTGCGCACCGCCGGGGGCGCTCGGTTCATGGACGAGCGGCTGCCCGGCGTGCGCGTGCCGCCCGCCTTCCTCCGATCGCTGGACGCGGCGGGGGACGAGGCCCCGTCCGTGGGGCTGGGGATCACCATCGACGTGGTGAGGGCGATCGCCGAGATCCCTGGCGTCGGCGGCATCCACCTGATGGGGATGGGGCACGACGACACGGTGCGGGCCGTGGTGGAGGAGGCCGGCCTGTTCCCCCGCCCGACCGGCGTCAGGCCCTAGGCGCCGCTAGCTGCGATCCTCGATCGGGACCCACACCTGGTCCTCGGGGCCCACGTACTCGCTGCCGGGGCGGATCACCTTGTTGTCGGCGTACTGCTCGCGCACGTGCGCGGTCCATCCCGCCATCCGCGCGAGCGCGAAGATCGGTGTCATGAGGTCCGTGGGGATCCCCACCACGTGGTACACGCCGGCGGCATACAGGTCCACGTTGGGCCACAGCCCCTTCTGCTCGTAGACGGTGTCCTGCAGGCGCTCGAAGATCTCCGCCCACACGGGGTCGTCGTGCCGCTCCCCGGCCTCGCGCGCCAGCCCCTTGAGGATCGTCGCGCGCGGGTCCATGGTGCGGTACACGGCGTGGCCGAAGCCCATCACCTTCTCGTGATGCGCCAGGCGCTCGGTGACGTAGGCGGCGGCGCGCTCGGGCCGGCCGACCTCTTCCGCCATCTTCATCGCGCCCTCGTTCGCCCCGCCGTGCAGCGGGCCCTTCAGGGCGCCGATGGCGCCGGTGATGGCGCTGAACATGTCGGAGAGCGTGGATGCGATGATGCGAGCCGTGAACGTGGAGGCGTTCATGGTGTGATCGGCGTAGAGCACGAACGTCGTGTCGAGCGTGTCCGCGTCGTCCCTATCGGGCTCTTCGCCGAGCAGCATCCACAGGAAGTTGGCGGCGTGCGGGAGCTTCGGGTCCGGCGGCACCACCTCCTGGCCGGTCCGCAGGCGGTGGTAGGTGGCGATCAACGTGGGGATCTTCGCGATCAGGCGCATCGCCTTGCGGTACTCGGCCTCGGGCGAGTGGTCCCAGCCGTCGGGGTCGTAGGCGCTCGCCGCGCTCACCGACGTGCGGAGCATGGACATCGGGGAGGCCTGCTGGGCCAGCGTACTCAGGAGCCGGCCGAGGAACGGAGAGATCTCGCGCTCCTCGGTCAGGAATTCGTTCAGCTCGTCCAGCTCGTCCCGCGTGGGCAGCCTTCGGTTGTGCAGGAGGTAGACGATCTCCTCGAAGGAACAGTGGGCCGCGAGGTCGGCGATGTCATAACCCACGTACCACAGACGTCCCTGCTCTCCGTCGATGTCGGAGATCATGGTCTGCGCGGCGACGATCTCTCGCAGGCCCTTCTCGGTCACGCGTTCCACCCCTCCGGCTGCTTCGGCGGCTTCCGGCCATCCTCTCGTGAGGACTCCGAGCGGCCCGAGCGCCATCTGCCAGGATAGTCGCCGGGCCCCCCAGGGACCAAGGCCGGGACGGGCTCGTCCACTTCCGAAGGGACGCACGTGGGACACCGCATCACCTTGATCCCCGGTGACGGGATCGGGCCCGAGGTCGTGGAGGCTTCCCGACGAGCGATCGAGGCGACCGGCGTGGCCGTCTCGTGGGATCGCCGCGCGATGGGGTCGGGCGCCTTCGCTCGCACGGGTCGATCCTTGCCCGCCGCCACCCTCGATGCCATACGCGGGAACCGCGTCGCGCTGAAGGGCCCCGTGGAGACGCCCGTGACGAGCGGCCTCCGCAGCGTGAACATGACCCTGCGACAGGAGCTCGACCTCTACGCCAACGTGCGGCCGTGCCGGCTGTATCCCGGCGTCCCCTCCGTCTACGAGCGGGTCGACCTCGTGGTCGTCCGCGAGAACACCGAGGGGATGTACACGGGCTTCGAGTTCGAGATGGGGACCGCCGCGGTGAAGGAGCTCATCGGGTTCGTGGCGGACACCACGGGCCGGCGGATCCGCGAGGACAGCGGCATCTCCATCAAATCGATCAGCGAGCGCGGGAGCGAGCGCATCGTGCGGTTCGCGTTCGAGTGGGCGAAGGGGCACGGTCGCTCCGCCGTCACCGCGAGCCACAAGGCGAACATCATGAAGCGCTCCGACGGGCTGTTCCTCGAGGTGGCGCGCCGCGTCGCGTCGCAGGAGTACCCCGAGATCGCGTTCACCGACCGCATCATCGATGCGTTGTGCATGCAGCTGGTCTCCGCTCCCGACCGCTTCGACGTCCTCGTCATGGCGAACCTGTACGGGGACGTGGTCGCGGAGTTGGGCGCCGGGCTGTGCGGCAGCGTGGGCGTGGCCCCCGGGGCACATTTCGGCGGGCGCGACGGCCGCGAGCTCGCCGTGTTCGAGGCCACGCACGGGACCGCGCCGGACCTGGCGGGGACGAATCAGGCGAACCCGTTCGGCCTGATGCTCTCGGGCGCCATGATGCTGCGTCACATCGGCGAGCAGGACGCGGGCGACGGGCTGGAGGCCGCCGTGCTCTCGGTCCTGGCCGAGGGGGTGCACGTGCCACGCGACCTGCGGGCGCCGGGTGACGACCGGCCCTGGGCCGGGACCTTCCAGGCCGCCGACGCGGTGATCGGCGCGCTCTGACATGCCGACCCGCGAAGCGTTCGCCGCGGCCGTGGAGGCCGATCTCGTCGAGCACGTCGCCCGCCTGCACGAACCTCCCGTGGGCTCCGTGCACCGCGACGGCGGCGCGGTGTGGTTCACCACGGGGCTTCCCTCCGTGAACGACAACGGGGTCTTGCGCGACGCCCTCACCCCCGCGCACCCCGAGGCGGCGATCGAGCGACTGCTCCGGCCGTTCGTGGGCGCCGGCCTCCCCCTGATGTGGTGGCGATTCGTCGGCGCGTCGGGCGAGGACGAGAGCGTTGCCTCGGCTCTTGCGCGTCACGGATTCCACCTGGATTCGGATCGCCCCGGGATGGGGCTCGACCTCACGACGGCATCGCCGCCTCCGCCGCCGCAGGGCGTCACCATCCATCGGGTGCGCGACGAGGCCATGTTCCGGGGCTGGGCCGACGTCGTCGGCAGGGCCTTCGACGACCCGGACTTCGTGGACGGGAACTCGGTCACCATGGGGCTGCGGTTGGGATTCGACGACGCCGCACCCTTCCGCCATTTCCTCTGCCGGCTGGAGGGCGAATGGGTGGGGGCATCCACGCTCTCGCTCGGCGCAGGGGTGGCTGGCCTCGCCAACATCTCCACGGTGCCCGAGCGCCGCGGTCGGGGGATCGGGGCCGCGGCGGCGGGCGCCGCGCTGACGGACGCACGAGCGATGGGCCTGCGGATCGCGGCCCTGTCCGCGGACGACGGGGGCATCCGCGTGTACGAGCGGCTCGGCTTCGCGGCGGTCTCGCGCCACCTCACCTACGTGCGGGCGACCTCCGACGCCCCGCGTTAACCCCCGTCGGTAGCATGAGGGCGTTCACCCGCCCACCGATCCGCGAGGAGTATCGATCATGAAGATCACCGTCGTCGGCAGCGGCTTCGTCGGACAGACCACCGCGATGCGCGTCTTGGAGAAGGGCCTCGGAGCGGTCGTGTTGATCGACATCATCGAGGGCAAACCCCAGGGGCTGGCTCTCGACCTCAAGGAAGCCGCGCCGGTCGAGGGCTACGAGCCGCTGATCACCGGCACCAACGACTACGCGGACACGGCGGGCAGCGACGTCGTCGTGATCACCGCCGGCTTCCCGCGTCAGCCGGGGATGAGCCGCATGGACCTCCTGGGCAAGAACGCGAACGTCATGAAGAGCGTGGTGGATCAGGTGGTGCCGGGCTCGCCCGAGGCCATCGTCATCGTGGTCTCGAACCCGCTCGACGAGATGACCTTCCTCGCCGCCCAGCTCTCCGGATTCCCCAAGGAGCGGGTGTTCGGGATGGCCGGCGTGCTGGACTCGGCGCGGCTGCGGCACTTCATCGCCGAGGCCACGGGCGTCCCACCCACGAAGGTGGATGCCATCACGCTCGGCTCCCACGGAGACGCCATGGTCGCGCTGCCGCGCCACGCTACCGTCGACGGTCGCCCGCTCCCGGAGCTGGTGAACGAGGAGGTGCTGGAACGCCTGTTCCAGCGAACGCGCGACGGCGGCGCCGAGATCGTGGGCCTGCTGAAGTCCGGCTCGGCCTACTACGCGCCGAGCGCTTCGGTGGTGGCCATGGTCCGGGCGGTGGCACGCGACACCAAGGAGATCCTGCCGGTCTGCGCGTGGGCCACCGGCCAGTACGGCATCGAGGACGTCTACCTGGGCGTGCCGGCGCGCCTCGGGTCCAGGGGCGTCGAGGAGATCGTCGAACTCGAGTTGAACGACGAGGAACTGGCGGCACTGCGGGCCGCGGCCGAGGGGATCCGCGCGAAGTGCGCCGACCTCGCGAGGCTCTGAGCCGCGAGGTCCTCAGGCCCCCGGCGTCGCGGCCGGTTGCGTCGGCGCGGCGGCCCACGCGAGGTCGAGCACGGCGCCCAGGATGGCGAGGACGCCGCCCGCCGCGGCGACGAACACGCCCAACCCGCGCGTGACGGCGGGGTGATCGGGCAGGCCGTAGCGGCTGTTCGCGAAGATGAGCACGTAGAACGCGCCGACGGTGCCCGCCGTCGCCGCCGCGATCATCACGACCGCGATCGCCTTCTCCGCCGCGCGGCTGCGCGCGCCGCGAAGCGCCATGAGCCCGACCAGCAGGACCAGCGCGGCGATCAGCGCGATCTTGCCGCCGCCGATGTCGAGGCCCTTGTACGTCACCTCGACGTCCCCGGCGATGCCCTGGGGGACGGGCACGGTGATCCAGAGCAACACGGATCCGACGCCCAACCCCAGCGCGCCCATGGCCGTGGCGAGGAACCCGGCCAGTCGCAGGGGGGACGGCGCGACGACGGAGGTCACCGGCTCGGCGTGCTCGTCCGCGGGCGGGGTCGTTTCGGACATCCCCGGAGTCTCCCATCTGCCGCACGTCGATGGAAGCAGCGCCTCCCGCGGCGCGCGGAGTAGCATCCGATCATGACTTCGGACGACGACGGGTTCATGGCGGAGCTCCGCTCCCGCGGCCGCGCCTTCTTCACGAACTGGTCCACCTACGACGCGCCGCTGCTCACGAAGGTCGGTCTCACCGTGAAGAACCGCACCCGCTCCGTGGTCACCCTGCAGGGGTGCTGCGGGAATCACGGCCAGCCCGGGTGTTGACAGCTCCCCGAGGACCCCGGTCGGGGTCCCCACGAGCATCGCCATCAGCCCTGATCAGCTCGCGCCGTGCTCCCACGCCGTGACGGCCAGGGCGATCTCCTCCGCCACGGCCATCGTGGATGCGGTGCCACCCAGGTCCGGGGTGCGGACGTCGCCGCGGCCGAGCACCTCGTCTACCGCCCACTCCACGTTCTCCGCCGCGGTCAGCTCGCCCACGTGGCGCAACAGCATCGCGCCCGACAGGATCATGGCGATGGGATCTGCGGTGCCCATACCGGCGATGTCGGGCGCGCTCCCGTGCACCGGCTCGAACACGGCGTACTCCCAGCCGATGTTCGCACCGGGGATGAGGCCCAGGCCGCCCACGAGCCCCGCGCAAAGGTCGCTCAAGATGTCGCCGTAGAGGTTGGGCAGCAGCAGGACGTCGAAGCGGTCCGGATCTTTCGCCAGGCGGTTCGCGAGATGGTCGATCTGGATCTCCTCGCACGCGACGTCCGGGTAGCCGCGGGACTCCGCCAGCGCGGTGGCGAGGAACAGGCCGTCGGAGAAGCGCATGACGCTGGCCTTGTGGCCCACGGTGATCTTCTTGCGGCCGTTCGCGCGCGCGTACTCGAAGGCGAACCGCACGATCCGCCGCGTGCCGCTCACGCTGATGGGCTTCACGGTGAACCCGGCGTCCGGACGCAGCTCATAGCCCCCCAGCGAGCGCAGCTCCTCGCGCAGCGCAGCGGCTTCGGGCGATCCCCGCTCGTACTCGATGCCCGCATACAGGTCCTCGGTGTTCTCGCGGATCACGACGAGGTCGACCCCGACGTGGCGCAGGCGCACGCCGGGGAGCGCGCGCGCCGGCCGCACGGCGGCGAACAGGTCGAGGCCCTGGCGCAGGGCCACGTTGACGCTGCGGAACCCCGTCCCCACGGGCGTCGTGATGGGTCCCTTCAGCCCGATGCGCGTGGAGCGGATCGCCTCCAGGGTCTCCTCGGGCATCAACGCGCCCTGTTCCTCGAGCGCCGGGGCCCCGGCGGGGCGCTCGATCCACTCGATGCCCACGTCGGCGGCGTCCAGGACCAGGCGGGCGGCCCGGGCCACCTCCGGGCCGATCCCGTCGCCGGGGATCAACGTCACCCTGTGCGCCATGGTGGGACAGGGTAGCGGGCTAGAACCGGTCGAACAGGATCGAGCGCTTCACTTCCTGGATCGCCTTGGTGACCTCGATGCCACGCGGACATGCATCCGTGCAGTTGAAGGTGGTGCGGCAACGGAACACGCCCGTCTTCTCCGAGAGGATCTTCAGGCGCTGTTGGGACCCGTGGTCGCGCGAGTCGTAGATGAACCGGTGGGCGTTCACGATCGCCGCCGGACCGATGTAGCCCTCGTCGCCCCAGAAGATCGGGCACGACGTGGTGCAGGCCGCGCACAGGATGCACTTGGTGGTGTCGTCGTAGCGCGCGCGCTCCTCGGCCGACTGAAGCCGCTCGCGCTCGGGCTCGCCGTCATCGTTGATGAGGTAGGGCAGGACGGCGCGGTAGCCGTCGAGGAAGGGGTCCATGTCCACCACGAGGTCCTTGAGGACGGGAAGTCCCCGGATGGGTTCGATCGTCACCCGCGGCTCTACGTCCGTGACGAGTACCTTGCAGGCGAGCGCGTTGCGACCGTTGATGAGCATGGCGTCGGATCCGCAGATCCCGTGTGCGCACGAGCGGCGGAAGGTCAGCGTGCCGTCGTGGTGCCACTTCACGGTGTGCAGCACCTCGACGAGGCGCTCGAGCGGATCGGCCTGCACCGTGAACTCGTCCCACCAGCTGTCTTGGGAGACCTCCGGGTTGAACCGGCGGATCCTCAGCGTGAGCGCCACCTGGTGTGCGGGGCGCGCGGGTCTGCCGACCTGACGTTCGTCGGAGCCCTGCAGGGCGTCGGCGACGGAGGCCATCAGTACTTGCGCTCCATGGGCACGTAAGGACCGAGCTTCACCGGTTTGTAGTCGAGCGTGACGGCGCCGTCGTCCGCCCGGTACGCCAGCGTGTGCTTGAGCCAGTTGGCGTCGTCGCGCAAGGGATGGTCCTCGCGGTAGTGCGCGCCGCGACTCTCCGTGCGCGCCCGGGCGGCCACCACCAGCGCGTCCGCGCAGTCCAGCAGGAAGCCCAGCTCCACCGTCTCCATCAGGTCGGTGTTGTACACGCTGCCCTTGTCGGTGATCGCGACGCGCTCGTATCGCTCGCGGAGGCCGTCCAGGATCTCCCGCATCGTCGCGAGGCTCTCCTCCGAGCGCACCACGAAGGCGAGGTCGAACATGCCCTCCTGCAACTCCCTGCGGATGTCCGCGGCGTTCTCGCCCCGACCCCGCGTCAAGATGGCGTTCACGAGGTCGAGCGCGCGCTCCGCGGGCCGCTCGGGCGCCCGCGGGAGGTCCACCTCCTGGGCGTAGCGGGCGAGGTGCGCGCCGCCGCGCCGGCCGAACACCACGATGTCGAGCAGGGAGTTCGTCCCCAGGCGGTTGGCGCCGTGCACCGATACGCACGCGCACTCGCCGGCGGCGTAGAGGCCCGGCACGGGCGTCTCCTCGGGTCCCATCACCACGCGGGCGTCCGTGTCCGTGGGGATGCCTCCCATCGCGTAGTGGGCGGTGGGCTGGATCGGCACCGGCTGCGTGGTGGGTTCCACCTGCAGGTAGACGCGCGCGAACTCCGTGATGTCGGGCAGCTTCTCCTCGATCAGCGCCGCCGGCAGGTGCGTGAGGTCGAGGTAGACGTAGTCGCCGTTCGGCCCGTCGCCGCGGCCCTCCCTGATCTCCTGGTAGATCGCGCGGCTCACCATGTCGCGCGGTGCGAGGTCCTTGATGGTGGGCGCGTAGCGCTCCATGAAGCGCTCCCCGTCCTTGTTCCGGACGATGGCGCCCTCGCCCCGCGCCGCCTCCGACAGCAGCACCCCCAGCTTGTACAGGCCCGTGGGGTGGAACTGGAACATCTCCATGTCCTCCAGCGGGATGCCGCGGCGCCAGGCGACCGCGGGACCGTCGCCCGTGAGCGCATGCGCGTTGGAGCTCACCTTGAACATCCGGCCGTAGCCGCCGGTCGCGAAGAGCACGCCCTTGGCCCGGAAGACGTGGATCTCGCCCGAGGCCAGCTCGTAGGCCACCACGCCGGCCGCGTGCCCGTGCTCGTCGCGCAGCAGATCGAGGCAGTAGAACTCGTTGAAGAAGCGGACGTCGCGCTTCACGCACTGCTGGTAGAGCGTCTGCAAGATCATGTGGCCGGTGCGGTCGGCGGCGTAGCACGCGCGCTTGACGGGCCGCTCGCCGTGATTCGCCGTGTGCCCACCGAACCTCCGCTGGTCGATCTTCCCCTCGGGGGTGCGGTTGAAGGGCAGCCCGAAGTGCTCCAGCTCGATGATCGCGTCCACGGCCTCTTCCGTCAGGAGCTGCGCCGCCGGCTGATCGCTCAGGTAATCGCCGCCCTTGACGGTGTCGAAGGCGTGCCACTCGGGTGAGTCCTCCTCCACGTTGCCGAGCGCGGCACACACACCGCCCTGGGCGGCGCCCGTGTGCGAGCGGGTGGGATACAGCTTGGAGATCACGGCGGTGCGGACGTGGCTGCTGGTTTCGATGGCCGCGCGCATGCCGGCCCCGCCGGCGCCTACGATCACGGCGTCGTACGTGTGCGTCGTCACCATGTCAAACGGCCCCCGGCCACTTGGACGGGTCGAAGGTCAGCACGATCACCGAGCCGAGCACGAAGAGCGCGAACCCCAGCGCGTAGAACACCATGTTGGCGGCGAAGCGCACGCCCGGCCTGCGGACGTAGTCCAGGGTGATGTTCCGCAGCCCGTTGATGCCGTGGATCAACGCGAGCGTGAGCATCATCCAGTCCCAGGTGCGCCAGAACGGACTCTGCCAACGCAGCGCCACGAACGCGAAGTTCACGCGGCCGACGCCGCCGTCGGGCACGTGCATGATCAGCACGTGGCCTACGGCCAGGATCAGCAACACGAGGCCGCTGATGCGCATGAACAACCAGGCCCACAGCTCGAAGCCGCCCACGGGCCGCTCACGGCCGGTGCCCAGGTCCCGCCGGCCGCCGCCGGAAGGGCTCGGCGGGTCCGGCGCGCGCACGGGGGTCTCGGTGGCCACCCGCCTCACGCCCGCAGCAGGTCGAGGGCCTGCTTGCCCATGATGAGGGTGATCGGGATCATCGCGGCGATGAATAGCGCGAGCGTCGCGATCGACATCCCCTTGACGTAGCGCGCGGTCCTGGGGAAGAAGTCGATGATCGTGATCTTGATGCCGTTGAACGAGTGGTAGAGCACCGCCGCCACGAGGCCCAGTTCGAGCAGGCGCACGTAAGGGTTCTCGTAGGCCGCGATGACCTTGTTGTAGGCCTCCGGGCCCCAGCCGATCACCGCGGTGTCCACCACGTGGGCGAATAGGAACAGGATGATCGCGACGCCCGTCACGCGGTGGAAGAGCCACGACCATTGCCCCGGATGCCCCTTATAGACGGAGCCGTAGTCGTCCTTCTTCTTGCGCAGTCGAGTCGCCACGATGGGATCGCCTTCAATCTATCGCGCCCGGCCCGGCCGCCGCGGACCGGAGCGTCCAGCGGGCCGCGCGGAGTCTACTGCGGAACGTCGACCACCGACCGAGCCTGCTCAGGCGATCCGCAGGGCCACCATGACCCCGTCGCGGATCGGCAGGATCGACGACACGAACCGCTCGTCGGCCGCGATCATGGCGTTGTGTTCGCGGATCGCATCCGTTACGCCGTCGGGGGGGTCGCCGTCGGGCGGCACGCGCCCGGACCACAAGACGTTGTCGCACAGGTAGAGCCCGCCCAGGCGCACGCGCTCGCACGCCGCCCTCCAGGCGTCGGGGTAGCCGTCCTTGTCGATGTCGTCGTAGACGACGTCGAACGTGCCGGGGGTGTCGGCGAGCCACGACACGGCGTCGCCGACGTGGTAGCGGATGCGGTCCACCAGGCCGGCGCGCGCGAGGAACCCGGCTGCGGCGACCTCGTTCTCGGGGTCGCCGTCCGTGCAGTGCACCTCGCCCTCCGGTCCCACCGCGCGCGCGAACCAATAGGCGGAGTAGCCGAACCCCGATCCGAGCTCGAACACCGTGCTCGCTCCGATCGATCGGGCCAGCAGCTCGAGCGTGACGCCGACGTTGCGCCCCACGATGGGGAAGCCGCGGCGCTCACCCTCGGCCTCCATCTCGAGGAGAACGTCCTCGTCGTGGCGCGCCTGGAGGGAGCGGAGGTACGGATCGATGCGGGGATCGGTGATGTCCATGCGTTGACACTAGCGGGCCGCGGGGCGAGCGACGGACCTCCTCCCGCCGGCGTTAGGCTGGCGCGTGATGAGCGACGAGCGGCGGACCGACTCCGGCATCGAGCTGAAGCCCGTGTATACGCCCGAGGACTTGGCCGACCGCGGCTTCGATCCGGCGGCCGATCTGGGCGTCGCCGGCGCGCCTCCGTACACGCGCGGCGTGCACGCCTCGATGTACCGCGCTCGCTTGTGGACGATGCGTCAGTACGCGGGCATGGCGACCGCGGACGAGACGAACCGTCGGTTCCGCTACCTGCTCGAGCAGGGCCAGACCGGCCTGTCCGTCGCCTTCGACCTGCCGACGCAGATGGGCCTGGACTCCGACCACCCCCGCGCCGAAGGGGAGGTGGGCAAGACGGGCGTCGCGATCGATTCGCTGGACGACATGGAGCGGCTCTTCCACGAGATCCCTTTGGGCGCCGTCTCCACCTCGATGACGATCAACGCCACCGCCCCGATCCTCCTGCTGCTGTACGAGCTCGTCGCCGAGCGTCAGGGCGTGGTGCCTTCGGACGTCAGCGGCACGGTGCAGAACGACATCCTCAAGGAGTACGCGGCCCGCGGCACCTACATCTACCCACCCGAGCCCTCGATGCGCCTGGTCACCGACCTCTTCGCTTACTGCGGCGCGCGCCTGCCGCGGTGGAACACGATCTCCATCAGCGGGTACCACATGCGGGAGGCGGGCGCGACGGCTGCCCAGGAGATCGCGTTCACGCTCGCCGACGGCATCGCCTACGTCCGGGCCGCGGTGGATGCCGGCCTCGCGGTGGACGACATCGCACCTCGGCTCTCCTTCTTCTTCGCGTGCCACATGAACTTCTTCGAGGAGGTGGCCAAGTTCCGTGCGGCTCGCCGACTCTGGTCGACGATCATGACCGAGGGCTTCGACGCCAAGGATCCGCGAAGCGGCATGCTTCGGTTCCACACGCAGACCGGCGGCGCGACCCTCACCGCGCAGCAGCCGGAGAACAACATCGTGCGGACGGCGCTGGAGGCCCTCGCCGCGGTGCTGGGAGGCACGCAATCCCTGCACACCAACGCTTTCGACGAGGCGCTCGCATTGCCCACGGAGCACAGCGCCACCGTCGCCCTGCGCACGCAACAGATCGTCGGCTACGAGACCGGGGTCACCGAGACGGTGGACCCGCTCGCCGGGTCGTATTTCCTCGAATCCATCACGCTGGACCTGGAGCGCCTGGCGCGCGCTTACCTCGAGCTGGTGGAGGCGATGGGCGGCGCCGTCGCCGCGATCGAGGCGGGCTTCTACCAGGACGAGATCCACGAGGCGGCGTTCCGGATCCAGCAGGGGATCGAGTCGGGGGAGCGGATCGTAGTGGGCGTGAACCGGTACGTCGACCCCGAGGAGCAGCCGGTGCCGCTCCAGCGGATCGGCGAGTCCGAGGTTGCTACCCAGGTCCGCCGACTCGAGGCCTTGCGGGCGGACCGCGACGGCGAGGCGGTTGGCGCCGCGCTCGCCGCCGTCGCCGAGACGGCCCGCGGCACCGCCAACCTCCTGCCGTCCATGAAGGAGGCCCTGGCGGCCCGGGCCACCCTGGGCGAGGTATCCGATGCGCTCCGGGACGTCTTCGGGGAGTACCGCCCCACCCGCTAGTCCGTAACGATCTTTCAGGCGAGGGCCGTGGCGGCGTGGCCGACGGCTGCAGCGCCCGCGATCAGCAGCGCCGCGCCCGCCACGCGGGACCCACCCGTGCGGAACACGACGATCGCGCCCGCGAGGCACCCGAGGCCCACGAGCAGCTCGACCAGGCTGATCGCCGTGTCCATGGCGCGGGACCCTAGGGCGCCGAAGTCGCGGACGTCCACGGCCACGGACCCATGCGTGGCGTGGGAGGGCGATCCGCGCCGCGTGGGTGCCTGGCACCGGCCCTCCATGCCGGATCTCTCCGAACCTATGCACCCGCGCGAGCGGGTGAACCGGCGTGGGGGGCCGTGCGGATGCGGCGTACATCGACGATCCCCTGGGAGGGGAGGAAGGAGGAGCGATGCGGAAGCGGATGCTTACGCTGGCCGTCACCCTGGCGGCCACGCTCACGATCTTCGGGGCGGGCACGGCCTCGGCGCACCAGAAGATGGCCACGCTCAACGTGGTGCACGGGATCCCCGGCCTCGCCGTGGATGTCTGCGTGAACGGATCGACGGCGATCCCGGATTTCATGCCTGGGGATGTCGTATCCGGGATCGAACTCCCGGCGGGGACCTACCATCTCGCCGTGGTCGCGGCGGGCGCGAAGTGCTCACCGGCGATCCTCAAGGCCAACGCCGCGTTGTCAGGTGGCCGCAACTACACCGTGGTCGCGAACCTGAACGCCTCGGGCACGCCCAACCTGAAGGTCTTCACCAGCAACGTCTCCAAGGTGAGCCGTGGCGACGTTCGCCTTCAGGTGCGGCACACCGCCGAGGCGCCGGCCGTGAACATCTGGGCCAACGGTTCGCCGCTCAACCGCGGGAATCGATTCACGTGGGGGCACAAGCGCGTGTGGACGGTTCCCGAGGGGAACTACCGCGTGAAGGTCACCTTGCCCGGTAGCTCCAAGGCCGTGATCGGGCCGACCACGCTGAAGACGGAGGCGGGGCACGCGTACCAGGTCTACGCCTGGGGCAACGCCGGCTCCGGCTTCAACCTCGCGGTCGTCCCCGTGTGGGTTGGCCAACGCGGTTAGGCCAGAGCCGTTCGCGTCAGAAGGTGGGGCCGGGGCTTGGCCCCGGCCCCACCGTCGTTTCCCGGCACGCGCACGAGACCGTTAGGCTCCGGTGATGGACGTGGCGGTGATCGGGGGCTCGGGCGCAGAGGGCTTCGGCATCGCGCTCCGCCTGGGTGCCGCGGGGCACCACGTCTTGATCGGATCGCGGGAGGAGACGCGCGGCGCGAAGGCCGGCGCGAAGGCCGCGGAGGCCCTCGGTGGGGCCGCCGTAGAAGGGACGGGGAACGAGAAGGCCGCAGCGTCCGCCGACATGGTGTTCGTGACCGTTCCCTATGCGGGCCAGGCAGAGATCTACCGGTCGGTGAAGGGTGCGCTTCGTCCCGGGGCCGTGGTGCTGGATGCTACGAGCCCGCTCGCGACGGCGGTGGGGGGAAAGGCGTGGGAGGTGCTCCGGCCCTGGGCGGGCTCCGCCGCCGAGGAGGCACGCGAGATCCTCGGCTCCGACGTCCGCCTGGTGGCCGGGTTCCACACGATCGCGGCCTCGGCGCTCAAGGATCTGGGCACCACCATCGACTCCGACGTCCTGCTCTGCGGCGACGATTCCGACGCCAAGGCCGCCGTGGGGGCGCTGTTCGAACAGATCCCCGGGTTGCGGTGGGTCGACTGCGGCGCCCTGTCGATGGCGCGCGTCACCGAGACCCTCACGGCGCTGCTGATCAGCGTGAACCGCCGCTACAAGGTGCACGACGCCGGGTTCCGCATCTCGGGGAGGGATGCCTGGGGCCGTCCGTGACGAAGGAGGGACGGCTCGTCCCGCTCGACGACGACGCGTTAGTCGATCACGGCGAGGGTCTGACCGAACTCCACCACCTGGCCCACGCGGATGGGCAGCTCCGTGACCTCGCCCTCGCGCGTGGAGGCGATGTGGTTCTCCATCTTCATCGCCTCGAGGATGCAGATCACGTCCCCCGCCTCGATGGCCTGGCCCTTCTCCGCGAGCACCTTGAGGATCGTGCCCTGCATCGGGGCCGTCACGAGGCCGTGCACGTGCTTGCCGCGGTGCGCGTCGTGGGCCGCCGGGGGCTTCGGCGCCTGGTCGCGTCGTTCGTCGAAGACGCGCACGGGCACGCGGCGACCGTCCACCTCCACCAGGAGGTCTGCCGGCCGCGCCGACTGCTGGCCGGCCGCGGCCGGTTGCAGGTCGACCTGGGCGGGCATCTCGGCGTCCGCGAGGGCGCGCTCGAGCCACGTGGTGGTTGCGGTCCCGGCCTTGAACGCCTTGGAGCCGAGGATCCATCGATGAAGCGGGATCGTGGTGGGGATCCCCTCCACACGGAACTCGCCCAGTGCGCGTAGCATCCGGCGGCGCGCCTGCTCACGATCTTCGCCAAACACCACGAGTTTCGCGAACATCGAGTCATAGTCGCCCGTGATCTCATCTCCGCGCCGCACCCCGGAGTCGAGCCGCACGAAGGGCCCCCCCGGCTCGTCGAAGCGCGTGATGCGTCCGGGACCCGGGAGGAAGTTTCGGCCCGGATCTTCGGCGTTGATGCGGCATTGGATCGCGTGGCCGCGCGGATGCGGGTCGAGATGGTCGATCCGCTCGCCCTGGGCAACGGCGAGCTGCAACGCCACGATGTCCAGCCCGCTCACCATCTCGGTGACCGTGTGCTCCACCTGCAGCCTCGTGTTCATCTCCAGGAAGTAGAACGAGCCGTCCTCGTCCACGATGCATTCGATCGTGCCGGCGTTGCGGTAGCCCGCGGCGCGCGTGAGCGCAAGCGCGGCCTCACGGAATCGTTCCCGCAGCGCTTCGTCGACGACCGGGGACGGCGTCTCCTCGATGAGCTTCTGATGACGGCGTTGCACGGAGCAGTCGCGTTCGCCCAAGAACACCACGGTGCCGTGGTCGTCCGCCAGGATCTGGGCCTCGACGTGGTGCGCCCCGTCGACGTAGCGTTCGAGGAACACCTCGGGCCTTCCGAAGTACGACTGTGCCTCGCGGGCGGCGCGCTTGAGGGACTCCTCCAGGTGAGCGGCGTCGCGGACGACGTGCATGCCCTTGCCACCGCCCCCGAAGGCCGCCTTCACGAGCAGGGGGAACCCGATGCGCTCCGCCTGACGACGCGCCCCGCGCAGGTCCACCGGTTCCCTCGTGCCGGGCACGATGGGCATGCCGCTGGCATCCGCCGTTCGTCGCGCGGCTGCCTTGTCGCCCATGATCTCGATCGCCCGGGCGCCGGGACCCACGAACGTGAGGCCCGCTGCCTCCACGGCCTCGGCGAACTGGGCCCGCTCGGATAGGAAGCCG
Organism: uncultured Actinomycetes bacterium; assembly: GCA_963719165.1. Taxonomy (GTDB): domain Bacteria; phylum Actinomycetota; class UBA4738; order UBA4738; family HRBIN12; genus JAOUEA01. Next base: position 153,162 of record CAVRAV010000001.1, read on the forward strand.
TAGCCCGGGTGGACCATGGTGGCCTTGGCCCGACGGGCGGCCTCGATGATCGCCTCGATATCGAGGTAGGAGGCCAACGCCTGGGCGGGTCCGATCCGGAACGCCTGGTCGGCCATCTCCACGTGCAGGGCGTCGCGGTCGGCGTCGGAGTAGACGGCTACGCTCGGCAGGCCGAGTTCGCGACACGTGCGGATGATCCGCACCGCGATCTCGCCTCGATTCGCGATCAAGACCTTCGGCTTCACGTGGCTCGCGATACTCTCCGGACTCCGAGGGGGAGTCAAATGACGACGACGCACGATCTCGAGCGTGCCCTCGCGGCTGCGGGGATCGATGCGCCCGCTCGCTGGCAGGAGGTTACCGGGTCCACGAACGCCACGGCGCTCGCCGAGGCGGCCGCCGGGGCCCCGGAATGGACCGTCGTCGCGGCGGGCGAGCAGCTCCAGGGCCGGGGCCGGCTGGGGCGGAGCTGGCACGCCGGGCCGGGCGATGCCCTCTTGTTCAGCGTGGTGCTGCGTCCCGAGCTCTCCGCGTCCCGGGCGGGCCTCCTCTCGCTCTTGGCGGGCGCTTCCATGGCCGAGGCGGCGTTTGCGGCGAGCACGGCTCCGGTCCGGTGCAAGTGGCCAAACGACCTCCTCGTGGCGCGTGCGAAGGTCGGCGGGGTCCTCGCGGAATCGGAGGTCCTCGGCGCGGAGCTGCGGCACGTGGTGATCGGGATCGGCGTGAACCTGCGGGCGCCGCGGGACGTCCCGGGCGCCGTCGGCCTCGGCGATGATGTCGATGCCCTGGACCTGCTGTGCGGGTTCCTCGTCGGGTTCCGCGCGGCGTACCGGCCCCGCGACGCCGGGTTCGGTGCGGCCGTCATCGCCAGGTGGTCGGGCGTGAGCGCGACGCTCGGTCGTGAGGTCGCCGCCACCCGAAGCGACGGCGTCACCGTTCGGGGGTGGGCCTCCTCGCTCGACGACCGAGGAGGCCTCGTCCTGGAGACCGCGGAGGGCTCCGCGACGGTGGCGTTCGGCGAGATCGTGCACCTGCGCTGAGGTTGCCGCCCGCATACCTCGGGGGTACCGTTCGCGCATGTCGTTCCCTCGCAGGCTCCTGATCCCCAACGAGGAGATCGTGGTCGAGCTCCGCCCGCACCTGGTCGGCGTCGCGATCCCGGAGCTGGCGGGCGTCGCCGCAACGATCTTCGCGCTCTGGCTGACGTTCGGCCCGATGAGCGACAGCAGCGCGAAGGGGTTCGTCTGGCTGGTCTGGTTCGTCTTCGTGGTCGTCTACCCCCTGCGGCGGCTGCTCTGGTGGTTCACGTCGCAGTTCGTGGTGACCACCAGCCGCGTGATCCACCGCGAGGGGTTCTTCGCCAAGCGGTCGATGGAGATCCCCCTCGACAAGATCAACGACGTCCGGTTCGAGCAGAACGTCTTCGAACGGGTGGTGGGGGCGGGGACGCTCGTGATCCAGTCGGCCAGCGAAACCGGTCGCAACGAGTTCTCGTTCATCCGCCACCCCGAAGAGGTGCAGAAGACGATCTATCACGAGGGCGAGCTCGAGCAGACGAGATCCGCGCAGCGGGCGATGGGCACGGCGCCGCCCTCCGCCGCGTCCCCGCCGGCGGCTCCCCCGGCTCCCGCCCCGCCCGCACCCACCGCCTCCCCCGCGGCGCCCAACGTGACCACCGAGCTCGAGCGACTGGCCGATCTGCGCACGCGCGGCGTCCTCACCGAGGAAGAGTTCCAATCGCAGAAGGCGAAGATCCTGGGCCGGTCGTGATCGGCCCGATCGATCACGTGTATCTCTGGGTGGCCGATCTCGATGCGGCCGCGTCCTTCTACGGCGACGTCTTGGGGCTCCCCATGATCCGCCGCGAGGGCGAGGAGTGGGCCGAGTTCGATGCCGGTCCGATCCGCCTGGCCCTGCACGGCGTCGAGGCCCCAGGGGCCCGCGGCGGCGGAGGCGCGACGGCGGTGTTCAGGGTCGAGGATCTCGATGCTGCTCGATGGCAGCTCGCCGAGCGCGGCGCAGCCTTCGACGATCACGAGGGGGAGGTGCCGGGCTTCGCGCGGTTCGCCACGTTCCACGATCCCGACGGCAACCCGTTGCAGCTCATCGAATACGTGGAGGCTTGAGGCCTCCCCATGATCCACCGCCGCGGGGCCTCCAGGCGGCCCCCTATGCTGAGCCGATGACCGCGAACGCCTGTCCTCGCTGTGCTGAGCCGCTGCCTGCGGGCGCGCGGTTCTGCCCGAACTGCGGCGCGCCCGTGTCGGTGCCGGCGGCGTCGGAGCGTCGCGTCGTCTCGGTCGTGTTCGTCGATCTGGCCGGCTCCACCGGCCTCGCGGCGCGGCTCGACCCCGAGCGTTTCCGCGAGGTCCTGGCGGCCTTCCACTCCATGGTGAGCGAAGAGATCACGGCGCTGGGCGGCCGCGCCGAGGGGTTCATCGGGGACGCGGTCCTCGGCGTCTTCGGGGTGCCGATGCTCCACGACGACGACGCGATCCGTGCGATCCGCGCGGCGCTCGCCGTCGTGCGGCGCACCACCAGGCTCGCCGGCGAGCTCAAGCTGCCCATGCCGCTGCGGGTGCGCGTCGGCGTGAACACCGGGGCGGTCGCCGTGGGCACGCCCACGGACCGCAACCTGGTGATCGGGGCCGAGGTGAACCTCGGGGCGCGCCTGCAGCAAGCGGCCGAGCCCGGTGAGATCCTCGCGGGGGAAACCACGCGCCAGCTCACGGCCGGGTCGGTCGCCTACGACGCGGTGCGCATGATCGAGGCGAAAGGCTTCGACGAGGCCCTGCTCGCGTGGCCTGTGGCCGGACTCGGGGCGGGCGGCCGCCCGACGTCGGTGCCACTCGTGAATCGGCTCCGCGAGATGGCCCTGCTCACCGACACGTTCGAGCGCATGCAGGAGCGCGGCCGCGCGCATCTCGTGACGCTGCTCGGCGAGCCCGGCATCGGCAAGACGCGGCTGGTGGAGGAGTTCCTGGGCACCTTGCCCGAGGACGTGACGGTGCTGTCGGGCCGCTCGAGCCCCTTCGAGGAGGAGGTCACGTTCTGGCCGCTCGCCCAGATGCTCTACCGACAGATCGGCGAGGAGCGCGACGCGCCACCCGAGAAGATCCTCGAACGCCTGCGCGATGTCGTCGCGGGCTGGGTGGACGCCGACGAGGTCGACCTCGCCGTGCGCCGGCTCGGCTTCACGCTCGGGCTCGGGGACGCCGGCAGCGAGGAGAACCGCTACCACGCGGCCGAGGTGCGCCGGGGCATCCTCGTCATGCTCACCGGCCTCGCCTCCCGAGGCCCGCTCGTCCTCGTGTTCGAGGATCTGCACCAATCCGACCCCCTCTTGCTCGACCTCATCGAGCAGCTCGCCAGGGAGGCCCGCAAGGTGCCCCTGATGATCGTCTGCGAGGCGCGGTGGGAGTTCCTGGAGGAACGCTCCAACTGGGCGGGCGGTCTCGCGGACGCGGTGACGCTCTGGGTCGAGCCGCTCGCGCCGGCCCACGCCGCGGAGCTCGCCGCCATCGCGGGAGCGTTGGGGGCCGATGAGGCCGAGCGCGTGGCCCAGCATGCCGGAGGGAACCCGTTCTTCATCGTGGAGATCATCGGGATGCTGCGGCGCGAGGAGCGTCGCCTGCCCGACGGCGCCTGGGGGCCCGCGTCGACGGGACGCTTGCTGCCGGCGACGGTCCAGGCCGTGATCGCCTCGCGCATCGATCAGCTCTCGCCGCAGGCCCGCGAGCTCGTGCGGCGAGCGAGCGTGTTCCCGCGCGGTCGTTTCGACCTGGAGGAGCTGTCCCTGCTCGTCGAGCCTCGCAAGGACCTCCTCGCCGAGGCCGAGGACGACGGCTTGCTCGTGCGCGACGAGGAGCGTCCCACCGTGTGGCGCTTCGGCAGCGACGTGCTCCGTGACGTCGCGTACGACTCGCTCGCAAAGCGCGAACGTCAGCGGCTGCACCTGCGTGTGGCCAACAAGCTCTCGGACGACGACGAGGACGACCGCTTCCCGCGCACCGTGGCGTTCCATCTCGAGCAAGCCGCCCGGGCCGCCCTCGACCTCGATCCACGCGATCGCACGCTCGCCGAGCGCGCGGCCGAGGCGCTGGCCCACGCGGGAGACCTCGCGCGACGCCGCATCGAATCGCGCGCGGCGGCCGACCTGTACGAACGGGCCCTCGCCCTGAGCGGACAGTCCGACGCGTGGGACGAACGTGAGGCATGGATCTTGTCCCGGCTCGGGGAGACGCGCTACTGGCTGGGCGAATTCGAGCCCGCCGAGGGGGCGTTCCGGCGCGCGCTCGAGGTGGGCGGGGACCGCAGCGACCGGGTATGCGCGCACGCGTCGCGGTTCCTGGCCGACATCATGCTCACGATCCGCGGCGACGCCGAGCCCGCCGAGGAGCTCTTCGAGCGGGCGCTGGCGGCGGCGCGCCGGGTGGGCGACCCGTACTCGCTCGCACGAACGCTCCTGATGGCGGGGTGGGCCCCGTTCTGGCAGAACGATCTCGCCCGCGCCGAGGCGATGTTCCGCGAGGCCCTCGCCGTGGCACGCCTCGACGAGCACCGCGACGCGTGGGCCGAGTCGCGCGCCCTCGTCGGCCTCGCGAACGTGATCTCGCCGGCGGGGGACGAGCAGGAGGCCCTCGCGGTGGGCCTGGAGGCCCTCGCGGTGGGCGAGGAGGGCGAACAGGCGTTCACGGCGGCGGTGGCGCACGAGACCGTGGCGGCGTCGCTGCGCCGGCTGATGCGCCTGGACGAGGCGCGCGAACACGCCGACGCCGCCATCGGGACCCTGCGCGAGCTGGGCGCGCGCTGGGAGCTCGCCAGCGCGCTCAGCGATCGCGGCGTGATCCATCGGCTCGCGGGCCGCATGGACGAGGCGGAAACCGACCTGCGCGAGGCATTCCTGCTATGTCGCGACCTGGACGAACGGGCCCTCGTTACGTGGACGGCCGCCGAGCTCGCGCGCATCCTCGCGCAGCGGGGCGACCCCGCATCGGCGCGCCAGATCCTCGGGGATCCGGCGGCGCGCATCGCCGAGTCGGAGCCGGGTTCGGCCACCGCCCTGCGCATGGCCGAGGCCGTGACGGCGCTCGCCGAGGGCGACCGCGAGACGGCCCTGCGACGCTCCCTCGCAGCGCTCGAGCTCGAACGATCCGCGCACGGGGTACCGAACCCGCTCGCCGCCCAGGTTTGGTGGACCGCGCGCCTCTTCGGCGCGCACGAGGTCGGGGGCGCCTCCGAGGCCGAGCGTGCGCGGCGGCTCCTGCAGGAGCGAGGGTGGGAGCAGGCCCTCGCCGAGCCGGACATGGTCGCTGAGCTGCAGCGATAGCTCGTTCGGGCTCAAGGAGCTCCTCCGGGTTTCCGACGATGGTTGCCAGGACCGCCGTCCGGGCGGGTAGGGTTAGGCCTCCACCTCATGACGAGATCGCACACGCGCTTCCCCATCGCGTCACGGTTCCTCGCGGTCGCCCTCTGCTTGGCGGCCCTTGCCATGGCGCCCATCGCGGCCGGCGCCACCAGCAAGCAGGACGTCGACGTCGCGACGACGAAGGTCAAGCGCGCCCTCGCGAAGGTGGAGGTCGCGCGCGGGCAGCTGGATCGACTCCAGCAAGATCTGCTCGTGCAGACCGATCTCGTGGACGCGGCCGAGGGCAAGCTCGAGGAGACCACCTCGCAGCTCCTGGACACCCGGCATCGGGCGGATGCGGCGCGTCAGCTGTACCAGGAGACCGTGACGCGCCTCAACGACCGGGCGGTCGAGGCGTTCATGGGCGGCCCGGCGATGAACTTCTCCTTCGTGGTGGGCTCGAGCTCCCTGAGCGAGCTCTCCGACCGCCTCGAGTACGTCGACGCGGTGGCTCAGAGCGACGCCGATCTGGCGACCACCGTGCAGAACACACGAAACCGGCTCGCGGAGCAGACCGCACAGCTCGAAGTGCTGCAGAACCGCGAGCGGGCTCTTCTGGAACGAACGCGCGCCGCCCGGGAGCAGATCCTCGCGAACTTCCAGCGCCAACAGGACCTCGTGGCGCAGATCAAGGCCGACCTGGCGGCCGCGGAACGCTACAAGAAGAAGGTGTCCAAGCAGTACCAGGCCGCGCTGCGGGCGGCGGCGACCCAGGGCTACGGCGGCGGGCACAGCGCCGTTCCGCTCCCCGCCGGGTACGAGCACGTCCTCGAGGCCTGCCCGGTCGACGGACCCCGGAGCTTCGGCGACGGCTTCGGCGCCCCCCGCTACGCCGGCGGCTATCACCTGCACAAGGGCGTGGACATCCTCTCGCCCTACGGCACGCCGATCGTGGCGCCGTTCGACGGCTACGCGCACTCGGACTACAACTCCCTCGGGGGGAACGTGGTGTTCGTCTCGGGGCGCTACGGGACCGTGTACAACGCCCATCTCCAGGAGTTCACCGCGAAGTCGAACGGCCCCGTCCACACCGGCGACGTGATCGGGCTGGTGGGGGACACGGGCGACGCCGTGGGCACGCCGCACGACCATTTCGAGTTCCACCCCAACGTCATGCCGGCAACGTGGCCCTTGAGCGCCTACGGCTACGGCATCATCGAGGACGCCGTGAATCCCTATCCGTTGCTCGTGGCGGCATGCGGCTGATCCGGCCCGGCGCGTTCAGCGGTTGCGACCGCGAAGGAGCAGGCCGAGCCCCACCAAGAACGCGACGCCGGCCACCGCGAACAGGACGAACCCGATGGTGGTGCTCACGCCGCCTCCCGAGCCGCTCGGCGAGTTCGTGATCGGCTGCGGCGAAGGCACGCCGCCCACCACCACGTAGCCGAGCTCCGACGTCATGGCCTCGACCTGCTGTTGCAGCAGCACGTCGTTGCTCGTCAGGGCCTGCCATCGCTCCCCCGTCGGGGAGGCGAGCACCTCGTGGCTGGTCGCGTGCAGGGTGACGGTCACCGGATACACGAGGATGACGTCGATCTTCCCCGCGAGCTTCTTCACGGGTGTTCCGGAGGGCACGTACGTGCCTTCGATCAGCACGGTGTTGCCGAACGCGGCGAGCTCATCGCCGAGGGGTGCGAGCGTGGCAGGATCCCCGGGCGTGAGATCGATGCGTACGGCGGTGTCGCCGGCGTGCGGTGGGATGGTCCCGTCCAGCACCACGACCGTCATCTGGCTGTCCGAGCTCACGAGGGACGCGCCCACGTTGCCCTTGGCCGTCAAGGGCAATCGTGTGCGCAGGCTGCTGGGCTCGATGTTGGTCGCCGCGAGGTCCGGCGGGGGGCTCACCCACCGATACGCCTGCGGGGGACCGGTCCCGTCGAGCAGCGGACCCCGCGCGAGGGGCGACAGTGCCCCCGACCACGAGGCCAGGCCCACGTAGCCGGCGACGGCGGCCAGGCCGAGCACGCGGCCGGTGCGCCGCCCGCTCACGCCTCGGACTCGCTCGGGTCCATCGGGTCCGTGGCGAACGCGGGCGGCCAGATCACGGCCGCCCGCCCGGGGCTCATCCATTCCCAGATCACGCTCGCCGCCGCCACGTTGTCGCCCGCGGACGCGGTGCCGGGCGCCCCGAAGCGCACGCCACTGCCGTTGGGCAGGCTCCCGCGGGGCAGATCCACCGTCCGCGCGGCGCGCGCGACGTCGGCGGGCGCCATCGAGGCGGCGGCGGGCAGCACGTCGGTGAACAGCGCCCAAGCGCCCGAGAAGCCGGCCAAGGCGGCGGGGCTCATGTCTGTGCCGAAGCGCGAGCGGTAGGCGGCGTCCGCGAGATCGAGCAGCGCCCGACCCTGCGGAAGCAGGCCCGCCGGGTTGATGGAGTCCGCCGAGGGTTTGTCCGACGCGTACACGCCGACCGCGTCCTCGCCCAGCGTCGCGCCGAAGGCGGGCATGCAGTAGCTGGAGGAGGTACCGATGTTCGCGAGCAGGGGCACGTGCTGGGCCACCAGCTCGCGGCGCAGGGCGATCGCGTCGTCGAGGTAGGCCGAGACGAAGAGCACGTCGGGCCGGACCGCCGCCACGCGATGCACGAGGGCCGCCATATCCACGGTGCGGAAGTCGTAGCCGAAGTTGCCGACGTCGCGGAGGCCGCGCCGGCGCATCTCGGCTCGTGCCCCCGCGGCGACGGAGTCTCCGTAGGCGTCGTCGACGAACGTGACCGCGTACCGCAGCCGGTCGGGTTCGCGATGCAGAGCGGGCGCCACCCGGTTTGCGATGAACGCGATGGCGGCGCTGCCCAAGACCTCGCCCGTGGGCGGCATCCGGAACGTGAGGCCGCCCGGGTCCGAGGCGGGCGGCAGCATCCCCACCGCACCGGTCTCCCAGAACACCATCCCGCGCCCAGCCGCGGCGGCGGACGCGGGCGCCGAGATCGTGCTTCCGTAGCTGCCCAGTACGAGCTGCACGCCGTCCCCGGCCAGCGCCGCGATCGCCCCGGGCGCGGCGTCGGGACCCTCTGCGTCCACGGACCGCACCACGATCGAACGTCCGTTGACGCCTCCGCCCGCGTTCGCGAGATCGGCGGCCACGAGCACGCCGTTGTGCTCGTCGACCCCGCCCGGCCCCTGGGATCCGCCGAGCGGGTAGACGGCCCCGATCACGACGTCTTCGGCCGGGCCGCGCGAGCCCGTGCACGCGGCGGCCACCACGACCATCGCCAGCAGGAGTCCGATCATCCGGCGCGACGAACGGCGCGTCATCGCAGGAACACCGCCAGCGCGTTCGCCGCCGCGTGCGTGCCCGCGGGGATCGTCCACGCGCCCGAGGCGTAGCGCTGCCAGCCGAACAGCAGGCCCGCGCCCAGATCCACCGGGAAGGCGGCCACCCCGTAGAGGGGAAGGTGCAAGCCGGCGAACAGCACCGCGGTGAGCATGACGGCGGCCGCGGGGCCGGCGGGCTCCAGCAGCCCGTAGACCGCCCGGCGGAACAGGGCTTCCTCGGCGACCGCGGCCAGCAGTGAGAGCGGCAGGACCCACGCTCCGAACGGCGCTGCGGGAGGCCGTCCGGAGACGACCGCGGCGAGGCCCACCGCGCCGAGGCCGGTGGCGAGGACCATCCCCGGCCGCACGCGCACGCTGTCGCGGACCAACGGCACCGCGAGCGAGCCCACCAATATGAGCGCGTACATGACCGCCAGCAGCCGCACGCGTCCGGCGTCGGGGAGCACGGCCATGCGGGCGCGGATCAGCAGGAGCCCCATCCCCGCCGCGACCACGGCGATCCCGAAAGCGGCGCCCGCCGTCGACGCATCGGACGACCTGCTCACCACGCCGCCCGCCGGCCGGGCGGCCGTCGTGACGGAGGGGAACGGGGGCCGCGCCCGATGGCTCACCCCTTCACCTCGAAGGAGGTGACCGCCACCACGTTGGGGAAGAACGGCCCGTGGTCGTTCGCGACGAACTCCACCTTGATGATGTGGTGACCCGGCGCAACGCCCGGGATCACGGTCTCGGTCTTCGCGGTCATCGTCACGAGCTGGTCGTCGAGGATCACGTGCAGGTGCCCCTGGTCGGGGCGAAGGTTGGTGCTCGTGGCCGGCACGATGGTGGCGCCTTGCAGATCCACCTTGACGTCGACCGTCGAGCCCTTCACCACGGCCCCGATCTTGGGGGCCACGATGGTCAGGATCGCGGTGCTCGAAGGACGTATCCCGGAGGTGGCGGCGGCGGTGGACGCGGGCGCGTCCGAGCCCGAGCACGCCGCGGCGAGCAGACACCAGGACAGCAACGCCGTGGCCGCGAGCAGCTTCGTCTTCCTTCTATCCGATCTCACTGGGCTCCGATCGTCTCATCGAACGAGGCTACGAGCGCCGTGCCGTCCTTGGCCGTGGCGGCGAGGTCGAAATGCCACGGGCCCGCCGTCAGGTCCACCGACGCCACGAAGTGTCCAGGCCCGAAGCGCCTGGTGTCCAGTACCTGCGCCGCACCGCCGCTCGGGGTCGCCACGATCGTGGCGTCGGCGAGCGGCAGCTCCTTGCCGGCGTCGTCGAACGCCGTGAGGTGCAGCTGGTTCGCGCCGGGCTCCCCCGGATCGTTGTAGGCCTGGAATTGCTGTCCGTCGGGCAGGGTGATCGAGTACACGGTGGGCTGGCCCGACACGGGCGAGGACACGGTCACCTGTTGATCGGGCGCGCGCGTGACCAGGGTGAGGGGAACCTCCGTCGTGCGCGCGCCCCGCTGGACCTGGACCGTGACGTCCCACGCGCCGGCGAGTGAGAGGTTCGTTCCTCGCGCCGCCCAGTCGGAGCCGTCTGCGGCGAGGTCGAGCTCGCTGGGCGCGAGGTCCGGGCGGCCCGTCGCCGTGAACTGCAGCGTGACCGCGTCAGCGGGCATCGGCGCGGCCGTGTCGTAGTCCTCGACGCTCACGCGGAACAGATTGGCTCCCGGGGAGCCCGGCGTCGCCGTCAAGGCGACCCGCATCGTCGTGGCGAAGTCGGCGCCGCGCGCGGAGATGGAGCCGGTCCCGGCCGACGATGCCGGTTCGGGGGGGTTCGGGGCCAGGCTCGTGAGGAGCCCCGTCAGCACGAAGACGCCGATGGCCCCGCCGACCTCCATCGTCATGAAGCGCCTGAGTGGCCCGTCGCCCGTGGCGAGCCGGGGGATCGATCGGTACCGGTTCGTCGCGCCGAGCGCGACCAAGACCAAGACCACGCTCACCTTGATGGCGAGCGTGGTCCCGTAGGAGGTCGAGAACGTTCGCGTGAGGGCGCCGAATCCGCCGAGCTCGTTCACCGACCGTGCGAGCCCGGCCCCCACGAGGACGAGGAGTGCTCCCCCGGCCATCGTGGAGTAACGGGCCACCTCCGCGATCGGGGGCGGCTCGTGTGCGCGGCGCCGTTCGCGCAGCAGCACGAGCACGGGGACCAAGCCGCCGATCCAGACCCCCACGGCGAGGAAATGGAGCCATTGCAACGTGACCTGCACCCAGCCGCCCGTGGCTGCGTGGCCTCCTTCCGCGCGCGTGTACATCGTGACGGCGGCCGCGATCCCCGCCACGGCCAGGGCGACTCGCGAGGGATCGCGGGAGGCGTACGAGGCGCCCACGGCCGTGGCGGCGGCGCCCACGGCGAGCCAGATCAGCGGGCGTCCGGTGGGGGAGCGCAGCAGCGTCGTGAACGAGACGTCGATGGCGGCGCGCTCCGCCACGGCGAACGCCAGCGCGCCGACGAGGGCCGACGCACCGGCGATCGGAAGCATGACCCTGCGCGCGGGCACGTGGCCTCCGAAGGCCCACAGCCCGGTGACGGCGGCGCCCAGCACGAGCGCGAGGCCTGCGTACAGCAAGACCTTGGCGACCACGGAGAGGCCCGAGGGTCCGGGGGTCGACGGGGTCGCGGTGCCGCCGGTGACGGGCGCGGCCGCCGGCCTGCCCACCCCGAACGCGAACGTTCCCAGCGTCACGTGTCCGTCGTCTTGCGACACCACGCGCCAGGAAACGGTGTAGGAGCCGTCGGGCAGGTGCGCCGGCAGCGTCACCACGAGCTGACGCGGCGTCGAGCCCGACGTCACCGGCCCCGTGTCCACGCCGGCCCCGTTCTCGTCGAGGACCCCGACGGAGGACAGGGACACGTCCGGGGTCTCGGTGTACGTGATCTCGATCCTGGAAGGCGCCGCGCTGAGCTGCGCGCCGTTCGCGGGGTCGGAGGAAACGTAGCCGGCGTGCGCCGAAGCCGGGCCGGCGAGGCAGAGGACGAGGACGGCGGCCGGAGCCACGATCAGCGCGAGCGCTCGCCACCGGCTCACGAGGGCACCTCGAACGTGACGGACGCGGTGACGCGCGGCTCGAAGGGCGCGTGATCGGCCGCCACGAACTCGGCCTCGAGCGTGTGGCGACCGGGGGCGAGGCCGGCGATGGAGATCTCTTGGACGAGCCCGTAGGTCATGGAAACGAGCCTCCCGTCCAGCGAGAGATGGATGTGGCCGGTATCGGGCGTGAGCGCCGTGCTCGAGGCATCGACGATGCGGCCGCCCTGCAGCGTCATCACCACGTCGAGCGTATCCCCTCGGGTCTGCTGATCGGCGACTGGTTCGGTGAACGCGATCGTCGCGGAGGAGGCCGGCCGCACGGCGGCGGGCGAGGCCGCGGGGGGGATGCCGGTCGGACCGAAGATCATGCGGGGCACCACGGCGGCGGACACGCCCAGGACGACGCCGACGCCCACGAGCGCCCAGGCCCCACCCGTGGGCAGGCGGGGGAAGCCCCGGCCCTTGAGCCGGGACCACCCCGCCCACCCCACCCACAGGCCGGCGAAGAGCAGGACGATGGAGAGGGTCTCGTCCACACCCCCCGCGTGCGCGAGCAATCAGGCACGCTTCCTCGTGGCGAGCGCCCCGATCGCGGCGATGGACCCGATGGCGCCCAGGAGCACGCCGATGAGCCCGATCTTCTTGGCGGAGCTTGCCGCGTCGTCGGCAGAGGCGATCGCGGCGTTCGTGCGGGACACCTCCTGGTCGATCTTCGTCGCCAGCTCATCGTTCGAGGGGGCGTTCACCGAAGGGAACGTGGCCGAGGCGATCGGCTGGACCTCGTCGAAGGTCTTGGGGCCCGAGGTGAGGGTCTCGTCGACCTTCGTGCCTTGGTATGCGCCGGTGAAATGGAAGGTGTACTTGCCCGCCTGCGTCGGAACGAACCACGCGTGGTACTCGCCCGGGTTGCCCTCGATGGAGCCGTCTTCTTCGGCGAACGCCGGGTCGAGGGTCATCGGGTCTGTCGTTTGGTTGCCGAACGAGACCGTGACCTTGATCGACTCCCCGAGGTCCAGGACGGGCTTGTCGTTCTTGGTGAGGATGAACACGACGCTGTTCAGCTGGTCGGTGTAGGCGGGCTCGCTGCTGAACCCGGTCTCGAACACCAGGGGTCCGTCGGTGGTGGACACGTGCGCCGATGCGGCCGTCGGCGCCAGCAGGACGATGCTCGCGACGGCGAGGGCGGCGAGCGCGCGCGCCCGCGGAAGGTTCCTCATGGGTGTGCTCCTTCGATTCGCTTCGTGGCTCGGCTCGGGGCCGAGCCCGGACGTCCCGATCCGGGACTCAGCGAAGCGCGGGAGGCCCGCGGATCCCGTCCGCGGCAGGGACGAGGCGCAGGGGCGTGTGCCGATAGCCGGCCGGGACGCAGGCGGTCCCGAGTCGGGGGAGCGGTGCGGCGGTGGCGAAAGCCCACCTGACGCGATCGACCGCGCGCAGGAGCCAGCCGATCACGGCGGCGCCGAGGGCCGCGACCGCGACCTGCGCCGCGATCCCCACCGGGAGCAGCCCGTGGTGGAGCAGCTCCGCCACTGGCGCGCCGGAGGACACCCGCTCGAGCACCTCCATGGCGACGAACGCGAGGACGCCGAACACGGCGAGCTGCGGGAACCATCCACGCGGCGCGGCACCGACGCCGCGGCGATCGGCGAGCCGCCCGAGGACGACCGAGGCGAGCCCCGCCATGGCCAGCACCAGGCCGATGTCGTTCGCGAGCCCGAGGTATCCGTGCCCGGTCCCGGCCAGGAGCGCGTCCCGCGCGTGCGGGCGCGGGCTCACGAGACGGTAGGTGAGCCAGTGGCCCAGCAGGACCCCGCCCGCGGCGATGCCCAGGACCGCCCCGCGATGTCCGCGCTGGCCTGACATGCATGGATTGTAGGCTTGCCGAGGACATCTCAGGGATAGGGCGAAGGTCGATGGGTCCGCAGGGCATCCGGCGTGTTGGGGTGGTGGGTTGTGGGCTCATGGGCTCGGGCATCGTTGAGGTCCTCGCGCGGGCGGGCACCGCGGTGACCTTCGTGGAGGGCTCTTCCGAACTCGTTGAACGGGGCAACGACGCCGTCGCGCGCTCGGTGGGCCGCGCCGTCGAGCGCGGGAAGCTCGAGGCCGCCGACGCGACCGCCCTCCTCGGCCGAGTCGAGGGCGCCACCGAGCTCGCGGCACTGCGCGCGTGCGATCTGGTGATCGAAGCGGCCACCGAACGCCTCGAGGCCAAGCGAGCGATCTTCGCCACGCTCGGCGAGCTCACGCCGCCGGACACGATCCTCGCCTCCAACACGTCGTCGATCCCCATCGTCGAGCTCGCCGTCGCGAGCGGGAGACCGGATCGCGTGGTGGGCATGCACTTCTTCAACCCGCCCCCGGTCATGCGGCTGGTGGAGCTCACGCCGGCCGTGACCACGAGCCGCGAGACACTCGACGTCGTCCGGGCCTACGCCACCGACGCGCTCGCCAAGACGTGCGTCCAGGCGAAGGACGAGGCCGGATTCATCGTGAACCGGCTCTTGATCCCCTACCTGTGCGCCGCGATCGGGTTGTTCGACGAGGGCTTCGCGAGCCGCGACGACATCGACGCGGCCATGACGCTGGGGATGAATCACCCGATGGGCCCGCTGCGACTCGCCGACTTCATCGGCCTCGACACCGTTCTGCAGATCGCCGAGGTCCTGCACGCCGAGTTTCCCGAACCTCGGTACGCCCCTCCCGCGGCCCTGCGCCGGCTCGTGGCGGCCGGCTCCCTCGGGCGCAAGAGCGGGCGCGGGTTCTACGACTACGGTGAACGAGACGCGTGAGGAGCGAACCTACTTGGCGCGGGCGGCGAGCAGGCGGGCGAGGCCTGTCGCGTACCCGGCCATCTTCGCGGCGTCGGTGAACGCGAGCAGCGCGGGGACGGCCGCGATCGCGGCGGCCCGCTCCGCGCCGGGACCAAGCCGGGCCCACGAGCGGCGAACCGGCGTGCGAGAGTACGCGATCGCCCCCGCCGCTGCCAGGAGCTTGGGCCACGTCCGATCCGAGACCAGGGCGGCGGCGAGCCCTCCGTACACGGCGAATCGCAGGGCGTGACGCTGCTGGTAGAGGCCCGCCAGCGCGTCGCCGCGCGCGTAGCCGAAATACTGCGTCCACGTGGACGCGAGGTCCGGCCGCAGCGGCCAGCGAACGACGGCGTCCGGCGCGAAGCGGATGTCGAGGTGCCGTTCCCGCCAGCGGTGGTTCATCCACATGTCCTCGCCGATGTCGAGCCACTCCGGATAGCCGCCCTCCACCTCCACCGCCTCCCGGCGAAAGGCGACGGAACGCGCGCTCGGCATGAACGTCGCCGGGTCGACCTCGGAGGCCGCCAGCGGAAGGTTGAGGGCGGCCACGCACGACTGGACGAACCCGTCGGGGATGGGTTCGTAGAACCCCGCCGCGACGTCCGCGCCCGCCTCGATGGGCGCGACGACGGCGGCGAGCCACCCCGGCGCGAGCTCGCAGTCGGCGTCCGTCGCGGCGATCACGTCGTGGGCGGCGTGCGCGAGGGCCAGGTTACGCCCCGTGGAGATGTTCGCACCCGGGGCGTCGACGACGGTGACGCGGCCGTCGGCCCGCAGCCGCTCGGCCGTGCCGTCGGTGGAGCCGCCGTCGACGATCACGACCTCGTCGGGGGCGCGGGTCTGGGCCGCGAGCGACGCCAGGAACGGCTCCACGCGATCGACGCAGTTCAAGACGGTGGAGATGAGGGTGACCTTCACGTCCGCGCTCCGATGGCCGACCGGTAGGCCTCGAGCGTAGCGCGAGCCGTGGCCTCCCACGAATACGTCGCGGAGCGCGCGAGGCCGCGCCCGCGCAGGTCCTCGCGCAGGGAAGGGTCGGACAAGACGCGCGCGAGGGCGTCGGCCAGGCCCGCCACGTCCTCCGGATCCACGCGCAGGGCGGCGTCGCCCGAGACCTCCGCGAGCGCGGGCGTCTCGGACGTGACGACCGGGACGCCCCGTGCCATGGCCTCGAGCACGGGCAGCCCGAACCCCTCGAACGACGACGGATAGGCGAACAGGTCCGCCCCCCGGTACAGCGCGTCGAGGTCCCGGTCTCCCACGACGCCGGTCCGAACGACGACGCCGGAGCCGTTGCGTGAGAGCTCGTCGTCGAGCTCCTCGACGCGCCAGCCGTCGGGGCCGGCGAGCACGAGCGCATGGGGGAACTCCTGCGCGATCTGGCGGTAGGCGCGGACCAACCGCACGACGTTCTTGCGGGGCTCCAGCGTGCCCACGAACAAGAGGTACGGCATCGGCACGCGCAGGCGCGCGCAGACGTCGGCGGAGGCCTCGCTCGTGGCGGGAAGGGCTGCCGCGAGCGGCGTGACATGCACCTTCGCCGGATCGGCCCCGCTCAGGTCCGCGAGATCGTCGGCGGTCGCCTTCGACGGCGCCACGATGGCGTCCGCACGTCTGATCGCCGCGCGAACCCCGGACCCGTAGAGCAGGCGCCACGCGGTCGGGAACCGGTCGGGGAAGCGGTGGTGGGCGAGGTCGTGCACGGTTACCACGAGCGCGGCCCGACGCACCGGCGGGACGCCGGCGGGGCCGGTGGCGTGGACGACGGCGAACGCGTCGAACGCGGGAGGCAGCTTCGGTCGCCCCAGAACGTTCCACTGCGGGTACAGGGTCCGGATGGGCGCGGGCACCTCCACGGCGTCGAAGCCGCGCAGCCATGCGGGATCGGGGCCGGCGTCGCGCGACCGGCAGTGCCACAGGGTGAGGTCGACGTCGCCCGAGCCGGCCAGGGCCGGCGCGAGCTCGCGCACGTACGTGCCGATCCCCCCCGGCGCCGAGGCCCACAGCTGATCGGCGCCGAACGCCACCTTCACCCGGTTGGCCCCCAACGGCCCTATCGGACGTCGCTGCGGCCCTGCACGGGCGCCACGCCCCGGCGCGAGAACGCCGCTTGCTGGCCGTGCCAGGGCTCGTGAGCGTAGCGGCGGACCTGCAAGGCCCCCAGCCCCGTGGCGTCGATCCTCCCCTGTAGGACCCACGGCATGGGCTTGGGGTTCTCCGCCAGGAAGTACCGCTCGAGCGCCATCAAGATGGCGCGCTCCTCCTCGGGCGTGAGCCCCTGCGGTAGTTCGAGCCTGCGATCCTCCTCGGCCACGGGCCCTCCTAGAGCGGGATGTTGCCGTGTTTGCGCGCCGGCATCGACTCGCGCTTGGTGGAGAGCATGCGCAAGGACTGGATCAACCGGCGGCGCGTCTCGGCGGGTTCGATCACGTCGTCGATGAAGCCCCGTTCCGCCGCCGCGTACGGGGTGGAGAACTTGTCCCGGTACTCGCGGATCAGCTCTGCCTTCTTGGCGGCGGGGTCGGCGGCCTTCTCCATCTCCCGGCGGAAGACCACGTTCACGGCACCCTCCGCCCCCATGACGGCGATCTCGGCCGTGGGCCACGCGAACGCGACGTCGGCGCGCAGGTGCTTGGAGTTCATGACGAGATAGGACCCGCCGTAGGCCTTGCGCGTGATCACGGTCATCCGCGGGACGGTCGCCTCCGCGAAGGCGTACAGCAGCTTCGCCCCGTGGCGGATGATCCCGTTGAACTCCTGCTGGGCGCCGGGCAGGAACCCGGGCACGTCCACCAACGTGAGGATCGGGACGTTGAAGGCGTCGCAGAATCGGACGAATCGAGAGGCCTTCTCCGAGGCCTCGATGTCGAGCGTTCCGGCGATCACCTTCGGCTGATTCGCGACGATGCCCACGGTGCGCCCGTCGAGCCGGGCGAACCCCGTAACGATGTTCATCGCCCACAGCGGGAAGACCTCCAGGAACTCCCCGTCGTCCACGATGTAGCGGATCACCTCGTGCATGTCGTAGGGCTCTTGGGGACGGTCCGGGATCATGCGTGTGAGCGCCTCGGCGAGGCGTTCGGGGTCGTCCGTCGCCGCGTAGGCCGGCGGGTCCTCGAGGTTGTTCGACGGCAGGAAGCTCAGCAGGTAGCGCACGCGCTGCAAGACGTCCTCGTCGTCCTCGCCCACGAACGCCGCGACGCCGGACTTGCCCGCGTGCGTCATGGCGCCGCCGAGCTCCTCCATGGTGACCTCTTCCCCGGTCACGGTCTTGATCACGTCGGGCCCCGTGATGAACATATGGGACGTCTCCTTCACCATGAAGGTGAAGTCGGTGATGGCGGGGGAGTAGACGGCGCCGCCCGCACAGGGCCCCATGATCACGCTGATCTGCGGGATGACGCCGGAGGCTCGGACGTTGCGCTCGAAGATGTAGCCGTAGCCGGCCAGGGAGGCGGCGCCCTCCTGGATCCTCGCCCCGCCCGAGTCGTTGATGGCGATGAACGGCGCGCCCGTGCTGATCGCGAGGTCCATGACCTTGCACACCTTCTGCGCCATGACCTCGCCCATGGAACCGCCGAACACGGTGAAATCCTGCGACGCGACGAACACGCGCCGCCCGTCCACCGTGCCGTAGCCCGTGACGATGCCGTCGCCGGGCGGGTGCTTCTTCTCCATGCCGAAGTCGTGGGCCCGATGGATCGCGAAAGGGTCGGTCTCGACGAACGAGCCCTTGTCCATGAGGATGTCGAGGCGTTCGCGGGCGGTGAGCTTGCCGCGGTCGTGCTGCTTCTTCGCGGCGTCACGGCCCCCCGGGGCGAGCGCGGCCTTCCGGCGCTTCCGGAGCGCTTCGATGCGCTCCTCGACCGTGATCGTCGCGGCGGCGGGGCTCGGTGCAGGGGCGAAATCGTCGGTGGTGGCCATGGGGGGAGTCTAGACGGGCAGGCCCGACGGCGTCGGTCTGGGCGCGCTCAGCAACCGCGAACGCGCCAGCCGGCCGGCGCCCACCCGCCGGCGCTGTGCACCATGCGGAACGTCACGACGGCGTTGGTGCGGCCGCTCAAGGCACTCGTGCGAAGGTGCCATGCGGGCACGGTCCATGCCGCGTACCGCCGGGGCCAGTCCGCGGCGCTGTGCTGGTAGAGCCCGAGGTAGCGTCCGGTCGCCGACCGAGCGCTGGGGACCAGGCCGCTCTCCCGGCGCGCGATGCAGAGGCCCTTGGCGGCGCCCCCGGGGACGGCCCATGTTGCGGCCGCGCACCTGATGACGCGCTTGGAGAAGTGCTGGACCGTCTCCGTCGGCGTCTTCACGAGCCGGCACGGCCCCGTGGCCGGCGTCGTCGAGATCTCGGGCCGAGCGGATGCCACCGTGCCGCTCGAGAGGGTGAGCACCACCGCGAGGGCCCCCGCCCAAGCGGCGCCCGTGGTCGTCGTGTTCCTCGTCTTCGTCATCGCACCTTCAGGTCGGGCGCACGTCGGCAAACGCGCGCGGGGAGGTGGGGGAGTGTCGGCGAGGCCGACCCCTCGAACC
Source organism: uncultured Actinomycetes bacterium (assembly GCA_963719165.1). Taxonomy (GTDB): domain Bacteria; phylum Actinomycetota; class UBA4738; order UBA4738; family HRBIN12; genus JAOUEA01. Next base: position 172,208 of record CAVRAV010000001.1, read on the forward strand.
TAGCATCCGCGTGCGGGCCGCGTCGACCCGCCTTCCGCGCCGGCGCAACGAGCGCTCACGGATCGACGCGACCGCCGCTACGCCAGTAGACACCGTGTTCGCGGTCGAGGAGACGCTCATCCACGAGGTAGCGGCGAAGCGAAGCGTGATCGGCGTGGAACCGCCCCACGATCGCGTTCACCTCGCGCTCGGGGTAGCGCACGCCGGGCTCGAACTCCAGCGCCACGCGTTCCAGCACGATGCGGCGTTTGGACTCCTTGGCGGGGATCTCGGTGATGCGGCCGTTCCGGAAGAAGGTCCGCAGCACCGCCTCTTCGGTCTCCGATGCCGCGCCGAGGGCCACACCGGTCTCGCGAGAGGGACCCACCTGCTCCGCGGCCCAGCGCAAGGTCTGCGCGTCGAGCCGGTAGCCGCGTCGCGCTTCGTCCGCGCGTACGACCCCCGCGGAAAGGAGGCGGTTGAGGTGCCGATGTACCCGTGCGAGGGGGATCGATAGCTCATCGGCGAGCTGCCCGGAAGAGCCCCCGGCACGCGCCAGCCGGCCCGCGATCGCGAGTCGCTCGGGATCCGCGAGGGCACGGAGGATCTCGTCGGGGTGTTCGGTCATGTCGGTCCGTATCCCTACCATGGACCGATGGAGCTCACCGATCCGCAGCGCCGGACCCTCGAGCAGCTCATCGGCACGGCCCCGCGCCCGTCGTTCCCGGCGGATCTCCCCCAGCGGCTGCGCGATCGCATCGAGGAGGCCGTACGCGGTCTCGAGCTGCGGGAGCAGCTGTGGCTGGGCAAGGAACGACTCAACGACCACGGTCGATGCGAAGGCAAGTTCCAAGCCGCCATGGCGGGTGAGTCGCCTCCGTTCGAGCACTCGGCCAAGAGCGCGTCGGGCGTCCTCATGCACAAGGCCATCGAGGTGGAGGTGGGGAGCCGCGAACCGCTCGACGCCGCCTCGGTGGCCGAGGTCGCCCTCCAGCGCGTCCTGGGGCGGGAGGAGCGCTTTCAAGAATACTGGCACGGCCTGTCCCAGCCGGAGCACGACGACGTGCTCATGGACGTCGCGCGGCGGGTCACGTTGTTCCAGGGCTCCTTCCCGCCGCTCAAGGAGCTCCGGCGCGACCTCACGCCCATCTGCGAGCTGCGCGTGCGCGCGGAACTCCTGGGTGGGGACCTCGTGTTGAGCGGGCAGATCGACCTGCTGCTCGGGCGGCCCGACCAGCTCGAACCCACGCGCGCCACCCGGCTCGCCGTCGACCTCAAGACCGGCAACGCCTATCCAGAATTCGCGGAGGACATGCGGTTCTATGCCTTGCTGCTCACCCTGCGGTTCGGCGTTCCCCCCTACCGCGTCGCCTCCCTCTTCCTGGAGAGCGGCGCGTGGCAGGCCGAGGAGATCACCGAAGGGACCCTCGAGCATGCGGCCGACCGTGTGATCGCGGCGGCGCGGAGCGCCGCCGCCCTCCTGCGCGGGCGCTCCGCCGCCCTCACGCCCGGCCACTACTGCGCCTGGTGCCCTCGCTCGCCTGCCTGTCCGGCCGCCGAGCTGCCGGCCGTCCTCGCGGGCCGCTAGCATCCTCGGTGCCGCTCGCGCTCGCGATCCTTTCAACATCGCGCGACGGATGACCGATGACGTCTGCAAGGATCACGGAAGGATCTGACTATGGGCTCCATCGCCCGGGGGTTCCGCCTCGCCAAGGCGAGCTGGACGGTCGTTCGGCAGGACCGCGAACTCATCGCGCTCCCGATCTTGTCGTTCCTGTGTTCGCTCGTCGTCGTGGCGGTCTTCGCCCTCGGCGCGGCGGGGATCGGCCTGCCCGCCCAGGGCCGGCCAGCGAGCCCGGGCCTCTACGTCCTCGGGTTCGTGTTGTACGTGGCGCTGTCCTTCGTGACCATCTTCTTCAACGCCGCCGTGATCGGCACGGCCATGAAGCGCCTCAAGGGCGAGCCCGCCACCCTGCGGGAAGGGCTTTCGCTCGCGCGGGCCCACCTGGGCGCCATCTTCGTGTGGGCGCTCATCACCGCCACCGTGGGCATGGTGATCCGCACGCTCCAGGAGCGCAGCGGGATCCTCGGGCGGATCGTCCTGGGCCTGATCGGATTCGTCTGGAGCGTGCTTACCTTCTTCGTGGTCCCGGTCCTGCTCTACGAGGAGGGTGGCGTGGGCGGCGCGATCAAACGCTCGGGCTCGATCTTCCGCCAGCGCTGGGGGGAGCAGTTCGTGGGCAACGCCACCATCGGCCTCGCGATGTTCCTCGTCGCGATCCCGGTGGTCGCGATCGGCGTCGCCGTCGCCGCCGTCGTCCCGATCGTGGGGATCCCCCTCCTGGTGATCGCCGTGGGCGCGATCATGGCCGTCGGCGCCGCCTGCTCGGGCGTCTTCAACGCGGCCCTCTACCGCTACGCCACCACCGGAGAGACCTCGGGCGCCTTCACGCTCGAGGACATGAACGCGTCGTTCCGGCCGCGCCGCGGCGGGCGCGGCGCCGGCGGGATCTCGCCGGACGCACCGGCGCCCGGCGGACCCGCGCAGGCATCATTCGGCGGAATCGTGCAGCCCATGCCGCCGACCGAGCCCCCCGCTCGACCCGACGCCTGAGGCCCGGCTGCCTCGTCGGCCGGCGGGACGCTTGTTAGGGTTCGCCCCGGCGGATCCGAGACGCGAAAAGGGTGGGGCGAGACATGGGCAAGGAGCTGTACGAGATCGGCGAGATCCCTGCGGTCGGGGAGGTTCCGGCCACGATGCACGCGCAGCTGGTGCGGCCCGATCGGTACGGGGATCCCGCCACCGCGATCGCGGATGAGGTCATCCCGGTCCCCGAGCTCGGCCCGCACGACGCCCTCGTGCTCGTGATGGCGGCGGGCGTGAACTACAACAACGTCTGGGCTGCGCGCGGCCTTCCGGTGGACGTCACGAAGACGCAGGCGCGCTGGGGCGAGCCCACCGACTTCCACATCGTGGGATCGGACGCCTCCGGCGTGGTGTACGCCGTGGGCGACGCCGTGACGAACGTCGCGGTGGGCGATCGCGTGGTCGTGCACGCCGGTCAGTGGGACGAGGACGACCCGTGGGTGCGCGCGGGCAAGGACCCGGGGCTCGCCCCCAGCTTCCGGGTCTGGGGCTACGACACGTGTTGGGGGTCCTTCGCTCAGTTCACGAAGGTCCAGGCGCACCAGTGCCTGCCCAAGGCGGACTTCCTGACCTGGGAGGAGGCCGCCGCCCCCACCCTCACGGGGGCCACCGCGTTCCGGATGCTCTTCGGCTGGCCGCCCCACACCGTGGAGCCCGGCGACGTCGTCCTGGTCTGGGGCGGGTCTGGGGGATTGGGGTCGCTCGCCATCCAGCTCGTTGCGAACGCGGGTGGTCGTCCGGTGGCCGTCGTCGGGTCCGACGAGAAGGGTGCCTACGCCTTGTCTCTTGGTGCCGTGGGCTTCATCAACCGGAAGCACTTCAGCCATTGGGGCGTCCCCCCGGCGTGGGAGAGCCCCGAGTGGAAGGATTGGTTCGCCGGCGCCAAGGCGTTCGGCAAGGCGATCTGGGATGCGGTGGGGGAGAAGGTGAATCCCCGCATCGTCTTCGAACATCCCGGGCAGGACACCATCCCCACCTCGATCTTCGTGGCCGAACGCGGCGGCATGGTCGTGATCTGCGCAGGCACCTCGGGCTACGACACCATGGTGGACGTTCGCTACCTCTGGTACCTGCAGAAGCGCTACCAGGGTTCGCATCTGTTCAACGATGAGCAGGCGGCGGGGTTCAACCGGCTCGTGGCCGAGGGGAAGGTCCTCACCACGTTGGGCACCTCCTACGCGTACGAACAGACCGGCCTCGTGCATCACCTCATGGGCGAGGGCGAGCTACCCGAGGGCAACGTCGCCGTCCGGGTGAGCGCGCCGCGCGAAGGCCTGAGCGACCTGCCCTAGCCTCGGCGTTCCTGGACCAGCTCCATCAGCACGCCGCCCATGGCGCGCGGGTGCACGAAGGCGACGGTCGTTCCGCGCGATCCCGGCCGTCCGTGCTCGTCGATGAGGCGCACGCCGCCGCCGCGCAGGTCCTCGAGCGCCCCTTCGAGGTCGTCGACGCGGTACGCAAGGTGATGCATGCCGGGGCCTTTCGCGGCGAGGAATCGACCCACGGGCGTGTCCGACCCGAGCGCCCCGAGGAGCTGGATGAACGAGCCCCCCGCCGGGAAGAGCACCTCTTCCACTCCCTGATCGGGGACGCGTTCCCGGTGCGCAGGCTCGACGCCCAGCATGCGCCGGTAGTGCGCCACCGCCCCCTCGAGGTCGGCGACCGCGATCCCCACGTGGTCGATCGCGGTGAGGGCGAGCGTCACGGGTGCTTCCGCGGGTCCGGCCGCATCCGCGCGATCAGGTTCAGCGCGTGGGGCACGTGGTAGGCCTCCAGGGACAAGGCGTGGGCCACGGCGCTCACGCCCTGGGCGCGCACATCTGCCTCGGGTTTCGCCCCTCGGCCGTGGGGCGCCTCCAGGACGTAGAACTCCACGAGCTCGAGGAACTGGGCGAGCGAGGGGACGAGCCCGCCGCGCTCGTACGCGTAGATCGTCTGGCGCGAGGCGGGGCACTCGTCGCGCGACGCGGCCCTATCCACCGAGCGATACCCGGCGGCCTTGCGGAGCTCACGCAGCGATCCACCGATGACATCCTTGTCACCCTCGCTCACCGGCGGCTGCTTCTTGCGGGCCATCGCCGCACCATATCGGCTGGTCGTAGGCCCGGCACGCCCGGCGCCGGCGACGGGCCGTATCGCCCGACCGGAGGCCAACGGTCCCCCGTCTGGGCCGAAGGACCGATATCCGGGGGACGCCCTCCGGTGTAGCGTTTCCCCACGCACCATCCGGGGATGCACCACCATGAGTACTGGAGTGCCCGTGGAAGAGCACGAAGCGACCACCTCGACCCTCCTGCAGGGTTCGCAGCTCACGCAGAAGGGCCGCGCGGACGTCTTCCGCCAGCGTGAACGGACCAAGCGCCGGAAGATCTTGCGTGCCATCGTCCTGGTGCTGGTGGCGGACGCCTACCTCTTCCACCGTGTCATCACCGACAACCCGTTCCAGCTCCCCAGGCCCAACGGCGATTGGATCATCTTCCTGCCGGCGATCCTGCTCGTATTCGCCGTCGTGCTCATGGTGGCCATGCCGTTGATGAACGGCCGCTCCCCGCACGTCACGATCCATCCGGAGCAGGTCGAGGTGGGGCTCACCGACGTGAAGGGCCTCGACGGCCAGGTCGAGGAGGTCGTGCGCACGCTCGACGTGTTCCTCGGCTATGCGACGTTCCGTGACGAGCTGGGTGGCACTCCGCGCCGCGGCATCCTCTTCGAGGGCCCGCCCGGCACGGGCAAGACCTACCTCGCCAAGGCGATGTCCAAGCAGGCGGGCGTGCCGTTCCTCTTCATCGCGGCACCCGCGCTCCAGTCGATGTGGTTCGGGATGACGGCATACCGCATCCGGTCGTTCTTCAAGGCGCTCCGCAAAGCGGCGCGCAAGGAAGGGGGCGCGATCGGATTCATCGAGGAGATCGATGCGATCGGCGGGTCGCGCGACGGGATGTCCTCGATGTCGCCGATGACGGATCCTCCACCCCCGCTCCCCGATCCCTCGGGCGCCGGATCTCGCCGATGATGTCCTCGGGCAACGGCGGCATGGTGAACGAGCTGCTCATCCAGATGCAATCGTTCGACCAGGCGCCCCTGCGCGATCGGTTCCGGGCGAAGATCGTGGGATGGGTCAATGGCTACCTGCCCATGGACCGCCAGATGAAGGCGGGCAAGTCCCGCTACAACAACATCCTGTTGATCGCGGCGACGAACCGCGGCGATTCCCTCGATGCGGCGCTCCTGCGTCCCGGCCGGTTCGACCGTCGCCTGTACTTCGACCTGCCGACCAAGGGCGAGCGCACCGAGCTCATCGACTTCTTCTTCGCGCGCAAGAAGCATCACGAGCAGCTCGACGACCCCAAGCTGCGCGAGCGCCTCGCCCACGAGACGTTCGGCTACACGCCGGTGATGATCGAGCACCTTATGGACGAGGGGCTGCTCATGGCGCTGCGCGACGGTCGTCGCGAGATGAACTACCAGGACCTGATGGAGGCCAAGTTCACGGAGGAGATCGGGACCAAGCAGCCCACCACCTACACGGAGACGGATCGCGAGGCCGTCGCGACCCACGAGGCGGGTCACGCCACCGTGGCCTATCTCCTCGGCAAGGATCGCCGCCTCGAGGTGCTCTCGATCATCAAGCGGCGCGGCTCGTTGGGACTGCTCGCGCACAGCGAGCACGAGGAACGCGTCACGCGCACCAAGTCCGAGATCGAGTCGAGCATCGCCATCGCGCTCGGGGGGCTCGTCGCCGAGGAGATGTGCATCGGCGAATCCGGCACAGGCCCCGCCCACGACCTCTCGGCCGCGACCACGTTGGCAGCGAACATGGTGGGGTCCTTCGGCATGGCGGGGTCGCTGATCTCCTACGATGCCTTGTCCCAGGGACCCTTCGGCGGGGCGAACCTCGTGGGCAAGGTCCTCAACGACAACGAGGGCAAGCAGCGGGTCGAGGACATCCTGTCGGCGCAGAAGGAGCGGGTGCGCGCCGTCCTCGAAGACAATCGCGACATCCACGCCGCCCTGCGTGACGCGCTGATCGCCCGCGACGAGCTCGTTCGCGAGGACATCATCGAGGTCATCGACAAGGCGATCGCGAACCGCTGACCCTCACCGACCGACCGGCGATACACTCGTCTTCATGACGCGCTCGGTGATCGTGGACGGCGCTCGCACGCCCATCGGCAGGTTCAACGGCTCGCTCGCATCCGTTCCCGCGGTGCAGCTCGGCGGACACGCGATCCGCGCCGCGCTCGAGCGAACGGGCGTGAGCCCCGACCAGGTTCAGTACGTGGTCATGGGGCACGTGCTCCAGGCGGGCCAGGGCCAGATCACGGCCCGCCAGGCCGCCGTGGCGGCCGGGATCCCCAAGGAGATCCCCTCCGTCACGGTCAACAAGGTCTGCCTGTCGGGGACGTCCGCGATCGCCCTGGCCGACCAGATGATCCGCGCCGGCGACCTCGACGTCGTGGTGGCCGGCGGCATGGAATCCATGACCAACGCGCCGTTCGTCCTGCCGGGGGCCCGGCACGGAGCACGTCTGGGAGACACCGAACTGCTGGACACGATGATCCACGACGGGCTGTGGTGCGCGTTCGACGATCGCCACATGGGCGCCGGCACCGACGCGATCAGCGACGAGCTCGGCATCACGCGGGAAGCCCAAGACGCATGGGCGGCGCGGTCGCACGCGCGAGCACACGACGCGTGGAGCGACGGAAGGCTCGCGGAGGAGGTGGCTCCGATCGAGGTCCCGCAGCGAAAGGGCGACCCCGTGCTCGTCGAACGAGACGAGGGCATCCGCAGCGGCACCTCGCCGGACGGGCTGGCGCGACTCCGCCCGGCCTTCACCCCGGAGGGGACCGTCACGGCCGGGAACGCCTCGCAGATCTCCGACGGGGGCGCGGCCGTGGTGGTGATGAGCCAGGAGAAGGCCTCCGAGCTCGGGGTGCGGCCCATCGCCGAGATCGTGGCCTACGGGATGTCCGCGGATCGGTACGCCTCACTGCAGACCGTGCCGGCGCTCGCCATGGAGCAAGCCCTCAAGAAGGCCGGCTTGGCCGCCTCGGACATCGGCCTCGCGGAGGTGAACGAAGCCTTCGCCGCCGTACCGTTGCACACCGCCGGGATGCTCGGCCTGTCCGAGGACATCGTGAACGTGAACGGCGGGGCCGTGGCCCTCGGTCATCCCATCGGGGCGAGCGGCGCCCGGCTCGTGCTCACGCTCGCCCACGAGATGCGCCGGCGTGGCGTGGACATCGGGGGCGTCGCCATCTGCGGGGGTGGTGGGCAGGGCGACGCCCTGATCCTGCGCCGTCGATAGCTCGAGCCGCTAGTCCTCGGCGGTGATCTCGGAGAGTCGGTGCAGTTCCTGCACGAGCAGCTGCTCGGGCGTTTGCGTCCACGCCTCCCGCGCCTCTTCGTCGGCGTCCACGACGATGCGGAGCTCAGCCGGGTCCGTCTGCGAGTCGTGCGGGTCCTCGGGGGTCGCGGCCGGCTCCGCCTCGGGGCGCGGCGCCGCGACGCTCCCGGCCTGCGCGCCGTCGGGCAGGAATACCCGGAACGCCGACCCGCCGCCCTCGAGGCTCTCGACCTTCGTCCAACCGCCCTGGACCTCGGCGAAGCGCTGCACGACGGGACTGAGCGAGGCGTCGGAGGAAGGCTCGGGATCCTCCACCGACAGCAAGACGCCCCCCGACTGGTTCGCGAGCCGCACGGTGATCAGCTGATTGGCCGACGTTCGGTCGGCCGAGGAGCGCAGGAGCCCGGCCAGGATCTGCTCGGTGCGCAGCGGATCGACCGCCGCGACCACGCGTTCGGCCTGGATCCGGACGTCGTGGTCGGCGTCGATGCCCGACTCCTCGACCACGCGCGTCACCAGGGCCTCGAGGTCGGTGCGGCGGACGTTGAGTTGGATGGCGCCGTGCACGAGGTTGTCGGCCTCGCTCATATCGGTGACGACGCGATCGAGGCGCCGGGTGTACGTCGTGAGTTGGCGAACGAGCTGCGCCTGCTCCTTGGCGTCCTTCTTGTGCTTGAGGATCTGCGTGAGCCCGAGGATCTGACTCACCGACCGTCGGGCGTCGTGCGAGAGCTCCTTCATGAACGGGCTCGTGGAGCGGCGGTCCTCGAGCGGATCGCCCGCAACGGGCACGGCGCCCTCCTCGGCGCCCTCGGCTCCGTCGCCGCGGATCTGGCGCATGGCCTCGCTCATCTGCACGCGGCGCAGCTCGCCCTCGACCTCGTCGACCTGCTCTGCCTTGGATCGCAGATCCCGTTCGAGCTTGTGGGCGCGGTCCTCCGCGGCGATCAGTTTCTCGGTCTGGCCGGCGAGACGCTCCTGGGTCACGCGGAGCAGCTCGTCGAGATCCGCCCGGCCCTCCGTATCCGCGATCTCGAGGGCGCGGCGGGCCTCGAGCTCCTGGAGCCGGCGATTGATGTCGGCGTTGTCCTGCGTGGCCGCCCCCAGCTCGGCGGTGAGCCGGCGGGAGCGCGCCGAGGCCTCGGCCGCCTCGCGCTCGGCATGTTCTGCGCGCTCGGCGAGCAGCCGCGCGTTCTCCGTTTCGCGGACCACCTGTGCCGCCGCGGCGTCGAGCTCCTCCTTCGTGGTGCTCAGCTCCCGGCCGAGCCGCTCCGCCGTCGCCGAGGCCTCGGCCATCGCCTGCTCCGCCGACCCGTAGCGCGCGTCGCGGTCGGTGAGCTCGGTTCGCAAGGCCTGCAGGTCGGTTTGCACGGCCGCCTCCGCCGCGGCGACGCGTTCCCGGGCTGCAGCCTCGCGCGCCGCGAGTGCGTCCGCGTGAGCGACCTCCGTCGCCGCGATCTGCGCCTGGAACTCCTCGCGCGCGACGCGGACCTTCGCCTCGAGCTCCACCTCTTGCTCGACGAGCTCCGCGGAGTGGGATGCGGCGCGGCTCTCGAGCTCGGCGCGCGCGCTGCGGAGCTCATCCTCGAGCATGGCCGCGCGCTGCTCTTCGTTGCGGAGCGCGCGCAGCTCCACGCGGGCGTCCTCCAGCTCGGTGTTCGCCGCCTCGAGCTCGGAGCGCGCGGATTCGAAAGCCTCCCGATGGTGCAGGCTCTCGACGTGCGCCGCGTCCAGATCCTCCTGGATCTCTTTGGCGTGCTCGGACTGGGGTCGCAGCGTCTCAAGCTCGCGCCGGGCGATCGAGAGCTGGGTCTCGGCACCGTCGAGCTCCGCGCGCAGCCCGATCACCTCGGTCTCGGCGTGCTGCACGCGCCGGAGCATCTCGGGGTCCTCCGTGGGCGTCATCCCGGCCGCGAGCTGCGCGGACAGGTCGCTGCGCTGCGCCGAGAGCTCGTCGCGTTCGGCCAGCAGGGCGTCGCGCTCGCCCCGCAGGGCGTCGCGCTCGGTCTTCATGGACTCGAGACGATCGTTCGCCTTGGCCATGACGTCGGGGTCCGGGGCCAGGCGCGCGAGCTCCCGGTGCTCCTCCTGAAGCGTGCGCAGCTTTCCCTCGGACTCGCGGGCCCTGAGCTCGTAGTCGCGGGCTCGCTGCTCGGTGTCGGCCAGCTGCTCCTGGAGCCGGGGATCGGGACGGGTGGCGGCCGCCTCCTGCGCCCGGCGTTCCGTGGTCCGCAGCTCCTCGAGGGTCTTGCGGTATTGGTCCTGCAGCAGTGCCAGGCGCTCCTCGGCGGCCCGCGCGCGGTCCTCGGCCTTGCGACGAGCGTCGCCCTCCTCCCGCAGACCGGGCGAGGCGACGCCGACGGGCCGGCCCGTTTGGCTCGTCTGCATCGGGGCGGGGTGCGGCGCCCCCGCCCGCGACGAGGACGCGGCGGATCCCGAGGCGCCCCGGGTGGTCCGGTAGAGCGCGAAGCCGACGATCGCGAGCAGGACCGAGAGGAACAGGGCGTTCGTCCGCCACGGGGAAGGGGCGGCGTCGATGGGCGCCGAGGAAGTCGTCATCTCCACCACGCTGGGTTCGCCAACGCCGGAGTGCAGCGCGAGAGGCACCATGATGGAGAAGCTGCCGTCGGCGTTCTGGGTCTGTGCCCTGCCCCGCAGCGCGGCTTTGATCCTGTCGCGTTGACCCTCGAGGGTGGTGCCGATCCCACCCTCGGTCGAATAGAGGATCTGGCCGTTCTGAGACCACAGGGTCACAGCGTCGAAGTTGCTGGGATCCAACACGACGGACGTGATGCGGCTGGTCAGGTCGCTCGCGCGCGAAGCGGATGCGGGGGCGGCGAGATCCTCAGGGCGGAAGACCAGCCCGAGCGAACGATCGGCGATGGTGGTCGCCTGCTCCACGGCGGCGGCGGTGGCCGTGCTGCGGGCGCGCATCCCGAGATACGTCGACGCCGCGATCCCCGCGACGATCAAGATCGTGATGCCGACGAGCAGGTTCCTGGCGATGCCACTGCCGTTCTTGGTGCCAGCCATCGATGGCCCCCTCGGGCGATGCGCAACTGTTCCCTGAGCCGGAGTATCGGCAAGGCACCTCGGGACCTTCAGCGCGGTTCGGGGGATATATCTCTGCGACCTACGGCCCCCCCAACCGGCCTACAGCCGGCCGGGCCACGCGGGGGCGGCGCCGGAGCGCACGATCGTGTCGCCCGACAGGTCGTCCTTGTCCAGGACGATCAGGTCCTCCACCATCTGGCGCATCTGCTCCACGTGGCTGACGAGCACCACCAGCCGATGAACTCCGCGCGCGGCGTCGGATGGATCGTCCCCCGGAGTCGGGCCGGCCACGAGGCGGCCGATCCCCTCCATGGCTCGGTCGAGGTGCTCGGGATCGAGGCTCCCGAACCCCTCGTCGAGGAAGAACGCGTCCAGTCGACCGCCGCCGCGCGCTACCATCTCGGCCAACGCGAGCGCGAGCGCCAGCGAGGCGAGGAAGGTCTCCCCGCCCGAGAGGCTGTCGGCCCTGCGCTCGGAGCCGGCGGCGTTCAGATCGACCACGTCGAACCGATCGTCGCCCGTGAAGCGGTAGGCACCGTCGGTGAGGTCCTCGAGATGCACGCTGCCGAGCTCGCCGAGCGCCGCCCGCTCCTCCTCGAGGAGGAACGCAAGGAAGCGTGCGGGCTGAAGATCTGCGGCGAGCCTGTGGGTGAGCTCCAGGTCGCGCTCCGCGGCCGCGAGGCGCTCGTCGAGGTCGGCGCCGGCCGCCAGGAGGTCCTGCAGCCCGGCGACCCGCTCGCCCACGGCGGCTTCGCGTGCGGCTGCCTCGGCGAGGACGTCGGCGAAGTCGACCTCGGTTCCGAGGCCGAGCTCCGCCAGGATGCCCGCCGCCGCCTCCGAGGCCTCCGCGTCCTCGCCCCGGGCTGCCGCGAGCCGTCGGTCGAGCGCCTCCCGACGCTCTTCCAGGGTCTCGGCGAGGGCCGAGCGGTCCGCCCGAAGAGCCTCGGGACCTTCGGCGGCTGGCCGTGACGCACCCAGGCGGCCCCACGCCGTCGCGAGCTGGGTCGCGAGCTGGGTCATCGCGGACCCCGCTCGCTCGTCTTCCGTCCGCAGCCGATCCACGTCGGCCCGGGCCGAAGTCGAGGCGGCGGCGGCTCGGCCGCGCTCCCGTTCGGCGGCCTCGAGTTCCGAGGCGCGCTTCGCCAGCAGTGCGGCCGGATCGCCGTCTCCCAGGCGCTCCGCCAGCTCCGCCTTGCATACATCGAGCTCCGCCTCGGCCGAGCGCAACCCCTCCGCGGCGCGGCCGAGTTCGGCCGCGATGCGCTCGACGGTCCCCTGCGCGGCGCTCGCCCGTTCCGTTGCCGTCGCGGCCGCAGCGGTCGCCGATCCCGCGGTGCCCGCGCGCCGCTCGAGTAGCCGGCGCGCCTCGGCGAGGGCCGCCTCCGCCTCCACGAGCGTGGAAGCCTGAGCGAGTGGCGGCGGCTGTTTCACCACCTGATCGCACACCGGACACGGGTCGCCAGGGCCGAGATCCGCGCGCAGCGTCATCGCCATGTCCGCGTGCCGAGCCTCGTGGGCGAGCCCCTGCGTCGCGACGACGCCGGCCTCGGCCTCCGTGAGCTCCGCGCCTGCGATCTCGCGCCGTTCCTCGGCCTCGCGCGCGAGCTGCTTCGCCGCCCGGGATGCCTCCAAAGCGTCGGCGCCGGCGCGCGCGATGTCTTCGCGATGACGCGCACGCTCGTCGGCGGTCCTGGCGAGATGCTCCAGCGAACGAACGAGGGCCGCGAGTCCGGCCTGATCGCTCAGGCGTTCGGCGGTGGCCGCGTAGTCGGCTTCCGTAGCCGCCCGATCCTGCTCCGCCTCCTCCGCCGCGCGCGCGGCACGCTGCAGGGCCTCGCCGGCGCGGGCCGCTGCGTCCAGGACGGCCTCCGCGAGGTCGGCGTCGGGGAGGGCCTCGGCGACGGCGGCGAGCTCGCCCCGCCGTTCGAGCGCGCGGGCCACCTCCCCCTGCGCGAGGTCCCGCGCCCGGCTCAGCTCGTCCATTCGGACGCGCGCCACCCGGAGAGCGTCGGCGCGAACCCTTGCCGAGCCGAGTTCCGCCTCCGCCGCTGCGAGCTGCTCCCGGCCGTGCGCGAGCCGGCCACGTTCGTCCCGCAGCGACACCGCGGCCAGATCGGCAGTGGCGAGGCGAACCCGCGCCGCGTCGTGGGCGGCGTCGAAGCGTTCGTAGCCGAACACGCCCTTCAGGACATCGTTGCGCTGCGTGGGGGTGGCGCGCAGGAACTCCGAGAAGCGATTCTGGGCGAGCAAGACCGAACGGCAGAACGCGGCGAAGTCCATGCCCAGAAGCTCCTCGACCCGCTCGCGCATGACCCGCTCGCCCACGAAGGAGTCCACGACCTCGGCGTCGGGCGCGTCGTGCGCCAATCGCTCGAGCTGGTGACCGGAAGCACCGCGGCGCCGCAGGGCGCGCGCCGCCCGCCACACCTGTCCGTCGACCTCGAACCGGAGTTCGACATGGCAGCCGTCGCTCAGCTGGTGGATCAGCGACTTGGTGTTCTGCTCGACGGCGGGCGTCTTCCCGAACAGCGAGAACACGACGGCATCGAGGATGGTCGACTTGCCGGACCCGATCGGGCCCGACGATTCCCACCAGCCTGCGCCCGCGCCAGTCGATGGTGGTGAGGTCGCGATAGGAACGGAAACCTCGCAGCGACAGCTCAAGCGGGCGCATCGCCGACCTCCTCCATCACGGCGCGGAACAGGGTGGTGAGCCCCGGCGGCGGCTCCTCGCCCGTGTCCGCCCGGTAGAACTCGGCGTACAGCTCCTCGTCGTCCGGGCGGACCCCCCGCGTCGCGGCCACGGTCCGCTCGCCGGCGGGCCGCTGCGCGCGCACGTTCACGAGGAACGGGAACAGATCGGCCGCGCGGCGAGCGAGGTCCGTATCGGTGCCGCCCACGCGCACGGAGAGGTCGAGGTACGCGCCCCGCAGCTCGTCCACTCGCGACTCGAGCTCGTCCCACGTCCCCGACGCGCGCAGGAGCGGGCGCCCGCTCGTGAGCGGGATGGACGTGACCGTGGCGAGGCGTCCGGGCTCGGCGTCGACGATGACGACGCGTTTGGCCTCGCCCGCCTCGCCGAAGTCCAGCTGCAGCAACGACCCCGCGTAGGCGGCGGGGACCGGCGCGCCCGGCACCGGCTGCGGCGCGTGGATGTGGCCCATCGCCACGTATTGGGGTCCCGCCGGGATGGCCTCCGCCGTGGCCGCGTAGGCCTCACCCATGTGGAGCTCGCGTTCCCCGCGCGGCGCGGCCCGGTCCACCTTGACCCCACCCACCATGAAGTGCGCCATCAGGATCGGAACGAGGTCGCCGCCGGCGGCGCGCACGAGCGCTCGGTTGTAGGCCTGCGTGATGGCGGCCACCCGCTCGGCGTACGCCCCGTACCACGTGCCCGCCTCCTGCATGAAGTCGATCACCCGTCCCTCGCGGAGGAACGGGAAGCACGCGACCACGGCGTCGACGCCCAGTACGTCGGGTCCGAGGAGTCCGCCGGCCTCCGGGCGCTTCACCGCTCCCACGAGGTACACGCCGTGGCCCTGCGAACGCAGCAGCGGCGCGAGGGCTTCGAACAGCTCGGGGGAGTCGTGGTTGCCCGCCACAGCCACCACGGGACGATGCACGGCGAGGCGAACCAGCGCTTCCAACCCCCTCGTCAGCGCGTCGATCGGGGGCATCGGACGGTCGAACACGTCGCCGGCGACCAGCACGAGATCGACCGCGTGCGCGTCCGCGATCCCGGCTACCTCGTCGAGCACGTCGTGGAACTCGGGCGTGCGATCGTGACGACCCAGGCGGCGTCCGACGTGCCAGTCAGAGGTGTGGAGGATCCGCATGCGCCGGGAGGCTAGAGGCCCGAGAAGGGGTCGCCCTGGGCGGCGGGATCCACCTCTTCCTTCCGCGTGGCCCACGGGGGGAACGGGAAGGTGACGACGAGCGGAACGGGGATGGCGGGCTGCGAGATCACCATCGTGCCCGGCTTGAGCAGCCGCGCACGCGCCCGCGTGGACGGCAGCATCCACCCGTACTCGCTCCGCTCGGCCTCGGCGGCATCGAGACGACCGGCAACGCGGATCGCGGCGTTCTCCAGGACCTCCGAGGCCACGCGCGATGCCGTCTGCTGCGCCCCGACCAACAGGACGCCCATGGAACGCCCGCGCTGCGCGATGTCGATCAACATGTCCTTGAGGGGCCCGCTGCCCTCGCGGGGGGCGTATTTGTTCAGCTCGTCCAGGACGATCACCGACAGCGGCAACCTCTGGCCCGACGCCTCCTTCTCCTGGAACGTCTCGTTGAGGAGGGCGCCGACGACGAATCGCTGCGCCTGCTCGTGCAGCGATTGGATGGCCACGACCGTCACGCTCGCCCTCGCGCGGTCGATGCGCCGCGACTCGCCCGCGCGCACGAGGTGCCCGAGCCGGGACGACGCGGCGTGGAGCCGTCGCATGAACGCGGATACCGTGCCGGCCTGGACACGGCCGCTCCAGGAGAGGTCGGGTTCGTCGTCGCCCTCGGGCTCGAGGAACTCGCCGAGGGCGTCCACGAGGGATGGGAGATCCTCGATCACGCGCTCGCCTGGGTCCGCGGCCACGGTCGTCGCGCGCTCGCGGGGGAAGGACTGGGGATCGCGGAGCACGACCGCGCCCGGCCGGCCGGCCACGTCGAGGGCGAAGCGCTTCAGCTGCGCCTGGACGCGTTCGCGGATGAACGGCAGCTGGTTGCGGGCGTCGTTCGCGTCCGTGAAGCAGAACTGGAGGAGGTCCTCGTCGATGAACTGGCGCGGCGTCCAGGTGAAGACCTCGACGCCTTCTTGACGGCCGCCGGTGTCGGCCAACACGACGTCGCCCGAGCGCCGCCTCGGCGGCGCCCAGAACGTGACTGAGGGGAAAGGGGCGGGCTCGACGCCCAGACGGCCCCAGGCCTCCCGCGCGTCGTCATCGAATCGCGCGTTGGGCTTGTCGAGCCACAACAGGTCCTCGCCTTTCACGTTGAACACGAGCACGCGCAACGACGATGCGCCCTCGCCCACCAGCGGCGCGTGCTCGCGCGCGGTGAGCATGCGCAGGAAGAACAGGGCGAACGAAGTCTTGGTGGCCACCCCGCTGATGCCGCTGACGGACATGTGCCCTCCCTTGCGCCCGTCGAAGAAATCGAGGTCGATGTGAACGGGGGCGCCGTCGCGACCGATGCCCGCCACGAGCGGACGGCCCATCTCGTCCACGTAGAGCGCCTTGTCCCGCTCGGCGCCGGTGGCGCGCTCCGCGAGCTCCCCGGGGTCCGCCGATACCCACACCTCCGGATCGACGCGCGTGACGGCGACGCGGGCCGACCGCACCTTCGCGGCCGGCATGATCCCGAGTTCCGCGACCCGGTGCGTGTCGGACTCGAAGACGGCGCCCTCGTACACGGCCTCCGCCTCGGTCACCACGCCGTACGTCCGCACCTCGCCGGCCTTGGGGACCTGCGTCCGCACCACCACGAGGTCGTCGAGCTGGAGGAACTGGCCCTCGTCGAGCACCACGCGGAACGCGCCGGTGGAGGCGTGTTCGGACCCGAGCACGCGGCCGACGCGATCGGGTCGGTCCGCCGTCACGAGGCCTCCCGCATGACGGCGGCCCGCAGGCTCCGGTAGACCATGCGTTGGTCCCCCATGCGGTGGCGAAGGTCGCGCTCGAGTGCCGCGATGGGCACGAGGTTCTGGGGGGCCCGGGGGTCGAGGTGAGCCTCGGAGGCGACGGTCGGCAGAAGCGCCGCGGTGCGATCCGCGATCGCGCGGATCTCGTCGCGCGGAAGCTGTCCCGATGCCTCGCAGCGCACGATCCCGGTCCATGAATGCCCTCCCTGGAGGACGGCGAGGCGCACGTACCACGAGTAGCGTCGGTAGTCGGCGATGGTGAACAAGGGGGTGCGCTGCCCGGGGGCCAGCTGGGCCACCACCGCGTTTTCCGTCGAAGGGAGGTAGGTGACCCGATGACGCTTGATGTAGCCGACCGTCGGCCGTGCGGTGAGGTCGTTCAGCGGGCCGTCCGCCACCACGAAGCACCGGTCGGCGATCGCCGATGCCGTGGCGCCTTCGGCGCGCCGCATCTTCGTGTGCAGCTCCCTCATGAGCGCCAGGGGGTCGTCGGAGGCGCAGGTGGTCGTGCCGTAGCCGGGCTCCAGGTCGACCGGCGGCATCGTCTCGCCTCGGCCTCCGGCCAGCACGGCCCAGCGCTCGACGCGGACGGCCTCGACCCGCGAACGTCGCGCGGGTCGGTCCCAGATCGTGGCGCCCACCGCGAACGTCCCGCACATCCCCGGAACCGGGCCGGCATGCGGATCGTCGAGCGTGAGTCGGGCATCGACCCGCCGCACGCCGTCCACGAACGCGACGCGTTCGACACCGTCGTCGCGGCCCTCCAACGGTTCCCAGTCGGTGGTCTCCACGGCGACGTCCACCGAGCCCTCCGAAGGTGCGAGCGCCTCGTCCTGGTCGAGCGGTGCGCCGTACTCGGGTGACCAGCCCTCGACGAAGATCCGCGCCATGCGCCGCAGTGTATCGGCGGTGGCCGACGCCCCCGCCGGCCGGTCTCGCTCCGTCTAGGCGCCGGCCGGGGTCGCCTTCGTCGAGATGGAGCTCCACCGTCCGTCACCCGCGTACGTCAGCACGGTGGTGCGCGTGGCGCTGGGGCAGCAGTGCGCGTCGCCGGGTGCGAACACCGCGCGGGTGATCTCCAGACCGGCCGGATCGGCGGAGGGGACCACCTGCGCGTCGCAGAGGCCGCGGTTCCAGAGCTCCGCGCCGCGCTCCAGCTCGACCACGCGCCAGGTGCCGCACGCGCCGCTGCCGCCCGTGATCTCGTTCACGAGCGCGTCGGGAACGCCGTCGCCGGTGACGTCTGCGATCAGGACCCGGGTGGACGCGACGCCCTCGTCCGCGGCGTGCCCCACGCCCGCGATCGCCCGCCAGAACGGGGCCACCCCCGCCGATCGCCGCCACACGACGAACCCCCGCCGGGCACGGAACGGATCGGGGCCGCGCCCGGCGTAGGCGACCACGATCGCGTCGCCGGTGGGGGTGCGCGCGTACCAACTCCCCTCCGGGGTGGTGCCGCGGGGGATGAGCGCGCGCAAGGGCACGTCGCCCGCCGGAACGTCCCGTGGATAGGTGGAGGGCACACCTGCGGGCAACGTGGTGCGGCGACGGGGTGCGGCCGACGTCGTGGGCGTCGGTGCGGACGGTTTCACGGCCGACGCCGAGGGCGAGGCCGTGGCGGCGGGGCCCGAACCCGTGGGGGCGGAGGCGTCCGAGGAGCGCGGCGTCCCCGTGCACGCCAGCAGCAGCGTCAGGGCCAGAGGACCGGCCGCGTGGGGAAGGCTCCGCCGCATCCCCGCGATGCTACCGGTCCGCGCGGCCGCGGTTACCGCGGCGCGAACGGCGCTCGAGACGGGAGGCTCGGGCTCACGGCGATATCATCGAAGGGTGGAGCGAGACCTCAGCCCCAGACGCGCGCGGGACTCGCGGGTGACGCTCACGCAGATGATGGAGCTCACCGACGCCAACATCGCCGGCAACGTGCACGGCGGGGCGATCATGCGACTCGTCGACACAGCGGCCGGCCTCGCGGCCATCAAACATGCGGGCCGGCTCGCCGTCACCGTGGCGGTCGACGAGATGACGTTCCTGGAGCCGGTGAACATCGGCGACGTGGTGACGCTGCAGGCCAGCGTGAACGACGTGGGCACGAGCTCGATGGAATGCGGCGTGCGCGTGGAGGCGATGAACCCGGTGAGCGGGCGTCGCGTGCACGCCAACAGCGCCTACCTCGTGTTCGTGGCCCTCGATGAGGAGGGTCGTCCGTGCCCGGTGCCCCCCCTCGTGACGGGATCCGAGACCGAGATGCGGCGCCAGCGCGAGGCGAAGTTGCGCCGCGAGGCCCGCCTGGCGCACAAGGCCGCCCTGCAGGCGTCGCGCGCCGCGGAGGCCGTCACGGCGCGAGCGGAGGGGGTGAGCCCATGACGACCGAGCTCGCCGACGCCCGCGAGCGCCTCGAGACCGCCGAGGGGACCGTCGCGCTGTATCGCATCGGCTGGCTCGCCGAGCGCGGGGCCGGCGACCTCGACACGTTGCCGCACACCGTGAAGATCCTGCTCGAGAACCTGCTGCGCCGCGCGGGGACGCGCGACGTCGACGACGAAGACGTCCTCGCGCTCGCGGCGTGGCCCGGTCCGTCGCGCGACGTCGCGTTCATGCCGGGCCGCGTGCTCATGCAGGACTTCACCGGGGTCCCTGCCGTGGTGGACCTGGCCGCCATGCGCAGCGCGGTCGCCCGCGAGGGCGGCGACCCCGCCCGGGTCAACCCGGCCATCCCCGTGGACCTCGTGGTCGACCACAGCGTCCAGGTGGACCTGTTCCGAACACCCGAGGCCTACGCGCGCAACATCGAGTTCGAGTACCGCCGCAACGCCGAGCGATACGCCCTGCTTCGCTGGGCGCAGCAGGCCTTCGGCGGTCTGCGGGTCGTCCCGCCGGGGGCCGGGATCTGCCATCAGGTGAACCTCGAACATCTCGGGCAGGTCGTGAGCGTGCGCGACGGCGTCGCGCAGCCCGACACCGTGGTCGGCACGGACTCCCACACCACCATGATCAACGGGCTGGGGGTGCTGGGTTGGGGCGTGGGCGGTATCGAGGCGGAGGCGGCCATGCTCGGCCAGCCCATGTTCCTCCCGCCGCCCGTGGTGATCGGCGTCCGCGTGCGCGGGGCCCTTCCGCCGGGCACCACCGCGACGGACCTCGTCTTGACCCTCACCGAGATGCTGCGCGCCCACGGCGTGGTGGGCACCTACGTCGAGTTCTTCGGCGACGGTCTGTCCACGCTGTCCACCGCCGACCGCGCCACCCTGTCGAACATGTGCCCCGAGTACGGCGCCACCGCCGCCTACTTCCCCGTGGATGCCGAGACGCTGCGCTACCTCGCGTTCACGGGGCGCGAGGACCGCGTCGACCTGGTCCGACGCGTCACGCAGGCGCAAGGGCTCTTCCGGCGCGACGGCGATCCGGACCCCGTCTTCTCCGAGGTGCTCGACCTCGACCTCGCCGCCGTCGTGCCCTCGGTGGCTGGGCCGAAGCGGCCGCAGGACCGCGTGCCGCTGCCGCGGGTCTGGGAGTCCTTCGTCGCGGCGTTCCGCAACCACGCGGAGCCCGATCCCAAAGCCGTCGAGATCGGGCGGTTCATGGCCGAGGGCGGGACCACGCGGCACGACACGCTGCCGGGTGGGGAGGGGCTCGATCCCGAGCGCGATCCCGCTCGCGACGGACGAGGTCGGGCACGGCTCGGTCGTGATCGCGGCCATCACCTCGTGCACGAACACGTCGAACCCCTCAGTGATGGTGGCGGCGGGCCTGCTCGCCAAGAAGGCGGTGGAGGCCGGGATCGAGGTCAAGCCGTGGGTCAAGACCTCGCTCGCGCCGGGATCGCGCGTCGTGACGGATTACCTCGACCGGGCCGGGCTCACCCCGTACCTGGACGAGCTGGGCTTCGCGCTCGTGGGATACGGGTGCACCACCTGCATCGGGAACTCGGGGCCCGTTGATCGAATCGGTGGGCAGGGCGGTGGACGAGCGCGACCTGAACGTCGCCGCGGTGCTCTCGGGCAACCGGAACTTCGAGGGCCGCGTGCATCCCCAGGTCCGCGCGGCCTACCTCGCGTCGCCGCCGCTGTGCGTGGCCTACGCCCTCGCCGGGCGCGTCGACCTGGATCTCACCACCGATCCCCTCGGGTCGGGAGCGGCCGGCCCCGTGTACCTACGGGACCTGTGGCCGGGCGCCGACGAGGTGGCCGAGACCGTCGCGGCCGCCCTCGAGCCGTCGCAGTTCGACGAGGAGTACGCGCGGATCTGGAGCGGCGACGAGCACTGGCGCGGGTTGCCCGCGCCCTCGGGGCCGATGTACGTGTGGGATCCGTCCTCGACCTACGTCCAAGAGCCGCCGTTCTTCCAAGGCCTGGGAGCCGACGCGACGGTCGGCGACGTCTCGGATGCGCGGGTGCTCGTGAAGGTGGGCGACTCCATCACCACGGACCACATCTCGCCCGCCGGGTCGATCAAGGCCGAATCGCCGGCCGGTCGTTACCTGCGGGAACTCGGGGTCGAGCCCGTCGACTTCAACTCCTACGGGGCGCGCCGAGGCAATCACCAGGTGATGATGCGCGGCACGTTCGCGAACATCCGCCTGCGCAACGAGCTCGCGCCCGGGACCGAGGGCTCGTTCACGACCTTCCTTCCCACGGGGGAGATCACGAGCGTCTACGAGGCGGCGGAGCGCTACCGCGAACACGGCGTTCCGCTCGCGGTGCTCGCCGGCAAGGAGTACGGCAGCGGGTCGAGCCGAGACTGGGCGGCCAAAGGCCCGGGTTTGCTGGGCGTGCGGTTCGTGATCGCGGAGAGCTACGAGCGCATCCACCGGTCCAATCTGGTGGGGATGGGGATCCTGCCCCTGGAGTATCGGGCGGGCGATTCGTCGGCCACGCTGGGCCTCGACGGCACGGAGACGCTGTCGGTGAGCGGGCTCTCGCAGGGGATCACGCCGGCTCAGCAGGCCACGGTCGAGGCCGTCCGCGACGACGGCTCCACCCGCTCGTTCCCCGTGACGGTTCGGGTGGACGCCCCCGCGGAGGTGGAGTACTACGAGCGCGGCGGGATCCTGCGGATGGTGCTGGAACAGATGCTGGCCCGAGGCTGAGCGGGCGTTTCGCGCACGTGAACGGGGCGGGGCTCAAGGCCCCGCCCCGATGGTTCGGACCGAACTGACCTCAGGTGAGGATCGGGTGCCGCTGTACGAACCCCAGGTGCTCCCAGGCCTTGCCGAACCCGAGGTACCGGCCGGCCCCGACGAACGCGATGCCGATCAGCACGACGAGGTAGACGAGGTGCTCGTCGAGGAAGGGGTTGTTGTCCGGCCAGATCGCCACGGCGGTGTAGAAGACCACCATCCACACGGCGCCGCTGATGGCGGCGATCCGCGTGAAGATCCCGAGCATCAACGCGGCGCCGATCAGCAGCACCGAGAGCATGAACACCCAGTCGATCCATGCCGATGCGGTCGGGCCGGCCGCGCCCATCTGGAACCCCGTCACCGACTGGTAGAAGCCCTTGAACGGTCCTCGCAGGGCGAAGCCCAGCACGCCCGCCGTCGGGGAGCCGCCGTGGATCCACGCGGTGGGGCCGCCGAACACGATCGCTCCCGTGTCGGCGTCGCGCCCGGTGGCGAACCCGAGTCCGAACGTCTTGTCGAAGAACGCCCACAGGAAGGTCCAGCCCATCATCAGCCGCAGCACGCCCCACACGTAGTTCATCACGCGGGTCTGGTGCACGGCCTCCGGAACCTGAAGGACCCGGTCCGTTCCCTTGTCCGTGTGCTCGATCGTTCCCATCGTCCCCGCCTCCTCATTCGATCTTGTCTCATCCTTTCGCACGGCGCGGACCGGGACAGGGGCTGTTCAGCCCCCGGCGCCCGGGACCTTCGGACCGGCGGAGGAGGTCACTCCTTGACGGTGCCGGGCAGCGTGGTGTGCCGCGCGAGGTAGGCGGCGGCCTCGGCGCGGCGGGCCACCTCGAGCTTCGACAAGATGGAGGAGACGTAGTTCTTCACCGTCTTCTCCGCGAGGTTCAGCTCGTCGCCGATCTGCTTGTTGGTCTTGCCGTCGGCGACCGCCGTGAGGATGCGCTCCTCCTGTGGCGACAGTCTGGAGAGCTTCTCGTCGAGCGTGAGGTGCTTACCCTTGCGGAGGCGATCGAGGACGGCGTTGGTCACGCTCGGGTCCAAGAGGGAGTCGCCCGCCCCCACGGCCCGGATCGCGCGGAGCAGGTCGCCGGACCTCACCTGCTTCAGCACGTAGCCGGACGCGCCGGCCATGATCGAGGCGAACAGCGCCTCGTCGTCGGCGAAAGACGTGAGCATCAACACGCGCGTGGCGTCGTGGTGCGCGCGGATCTCGCGCGTCGCCTCGATGCCGCTGCCGTCGGCGAGCCGTACGTCCATCACGACGACGTCGGGGCGCGTGCGGTTCGCCTCGTCGATGGCCTCGCGCACGGTGCCGGCCTCGGCGGTGACCACGACGTCGTCCTCGCCCTCCAGCATCGCGCGGATGCCGTCACGCACGATCTCGTGGTCGTCCACGAGCATCACGCGCAGGAGCGGCGTCTTCGTCATGGAGGTCATCCTAGAGGGCGGACGTCGGGGCCTCGGCGAGCATGACCGCCCCGGCCACACGATCCAGGAAATCCTTCAGGGTGGCTTCCGCCACGCGGAACAGCACGGCGCGGTCGACGACGCGTCCGAGTCCTCCCAGCGGCGGGTCGTAGCGCGCGCTCATCGCGAGCTGGGTCCGCGGGCCGATCGGTGCGATCTCGAGGTCCGCCTCGAGCGAGGGGAACAGGCCGCTGGCACCGGCCGCGCTCCAACGGATCGGCTGAACCGTCTTGGAGGGCATCCGGATGGGTGTTCCGAACTCGAGGGCGACGCGCCGCTCGATGCGCACGTCGTCGCCGAATCCCACCTCCGCCAGGAGCTCGTCGCCGTGGCGGTTCGCTTTCGCGGCCAGGCCCGGAACCCACGCTTGCGGGTCGCGCATGAGGACCTCCTCCACACGTCGGGCCTCGAGCGGCAGCTCCACGAAGTACCGGGCGAACATGCCCGCAGTCTGCAGCGCAGGCCCGTCCGCGCGCAGGGCTCATGGTCCCGTCGAGGCCGGGCCGAACGGCACGCCGGCGTGGGGTAAGGGGGGTTCGGGATGGTTACGGCGCTGGTGGTGCAGTAGCGGCACCCGGGGCGCCCCGCCGCGCCTACCTAGCGCGGGAGGAAGGCGCGCACCGTGGTGCCTTCCCCGGCCACCGTCCGAAGATTGAGGGAGCCCCCTAGCGCCCCGACCCGGTCCTCCAGATTGGCGAGGCCCATGCCGGAGCGGGGAGCGGCGGGGTCGAAGCCGGAGCCGTCGTCGTCGATCTCGAGCTCGGCGCCGCCTTCGGTGCGACGGAGCGAGACCCGGCAGGAGGTCGCCTTCGCGTGGCGGCCGACGTTCGAGAGCGCCTCGCGGGTCACCTGCACGATGTCGGCGGCTCGCGAGGCGAGCTCGGCTGCGACCCGGGCGTCCACGTCCACGATCGTGAGGACATCGGTCTTGCGCTGGAATTCCCTGCCCAGCTCGGTGAGCGCTTGGTCCAGCTGGCGGTCGGCGAGGATCCCCGGACGCAGCCCGAAGATGTAGTTGCGAAGATCGCGGATCGCGCGATCGATCTCCTCGACGGCGCCCTCGAGTCGGTGCTGAAGATCCGCGTCCTGCGTCAATGCCGCCGTGCCCTGCAGCCCCATGCCCACCGCGAACAACGACTGGATCACGCCGTCGTGCAGCTCCTTGGCGATCCGCTCGCGCTCCTCGAGGACCTCCAGGCGGGCCAGCTCGCCCTGGGCCCGCTGGGTCTCGGCGTAGAGTCGCGCGTTCTCGATGGCGACGCCGGCCTGGGTCGCGAGCACGACGAGGGCGGCCTCATCGTCCTGCGTGAACCCCTCGTGGCCTCGCTTCTCGGTCAGGTAGATGTTGCCGAACACACGGCCACGCGCGAGGATCGGCGCACCGAGGAAGGAGTGCATCGGCGGGTGGTTCGGGGGGAACCCGTGCGCCCGCGGATCGCTGGTGATGTCGCGGATCCGCATGGGGCGCCGCTCGCTGATCAGCAGGCCGAGGATGCCGTGGCCTACCGGTGGAGCGCCGAGCATCGTGCGGACCTCGGCCGAGATCCCCTCGGTCAAGAATCGCTCGATGCGCCTCCCGTCCTCGGCGAGCACGCCCAGGGCTCCGTAGCGCGCACCCGTGAGGTCGACGGCGAGCTGCACGATGCGTTCGAGCACCGGGTCGAGTTCGAGCTCGGCCGCGAGCGCCAGGCCGGCTTCGATGAGCATCCGATCGCGGGTCCGCTCGGGGGGCATCGCGCAGAGCCTACGCGACCTCGCGGGGCGCACGAAGCGAGCATCGCTCGATCCGCGACGCCCGGTCGGCCCCTAGGCCGCGGGCGTGGGTTCGCGCGAGGAAGCGCCGGGGCGCCCTGCCTGCCGGGCGGCGCGGGCGGGAGGCTCGGGCCGGGGGGGCCGGTACCCGTAGGAGAGGCCGCGCACGATCACCAGGAACACGACGAAGAGGCCGGTCACCGCGTACATCCCCCACATCCACCACCGTTCGGTGTCCGAACCCGCGAACACGCCGTGGGCGAGTGCGAGCGTGAACGCCGGCACGGCGATGAGATGGACGGCGCGCCATGCTTTCGTGCCCAACGGTTTGCGCAGCCACGAGGAGACCAGGACGGTCACGACGCCGTACATCGCCAGCACGCCGGCCGTCGTTGCCCAGGGCCGAAACGTCGTGTGCATGGGCAGGAGGACGTCGAGCGGCTTGAACGGCATGAATCGGTCGATCACCAGGAGCGCCATGTGCACCCCGAGGAGCACCACCCCCACGGTGGCCACGAACTGGTGGAAGAGCGTGGACGTCGGCTTGGACACCCGCTTCGTGACGATGGAGGTGGTGGCGAGCAGGCCCCAGCCCACGGATAGGAAGAGCATGAGGTAGGCCCCGATGCCGGCGGCGCGCAGCAGGATCCAGTTCGTCATGCGGCGGCCACGGTCTGGAAGCTCATCACGAGGTCCCCGTCGGAGGTCGCGACGGCGCAGGGCACCTTCTGTGTGGCCGAGGGACCCGTGAGCAACGCCCAGGTCGCGAGCACCTCGGCCTCCGCACACGTCGGCGCCCACACGGTAGCCTGCAGGCTCGACATGTCCGACGGGGCTCCGGTTCGCGGATCGATCACGTGGTGCTGGCCGTCCCCCCACGCGCGGCGCGTGACCGATGACGTGGCGAGGGCGCCGCTCGTGAGGGTCACCCGCGCCGCGGTCGCATCGGCATCCCCGGGGTCTTCGATGCCGACCTCGATGGGCGGGGCGTCGCCGGCGATCCTGAGGTCGCCGCCGGCGCTCACGAGCGCCCAGGGGAGCCCCTCCGCGACGGCCGTGTGGGCGGCGAGGTCGGCGGTGTGCCCCTTGGCGATCCCGCCGAAGTCCAGGCCGACCCCTCGGGGCAGGCGGACGGCACCCGCTCGGACCTCCACGTCGCGCCACCTGCCGCAGGGCTGTGGGGGATGCAGTGCCCCCCGTGCCCCCGCGAGCACCTCGTCGAAGTCCCGGTCGTAGCCCGCGGCGATGACTGCGGCGAGGACCGTGGGGTCGAAGAGGCCGTCGGTGGCGGCGGCCTGCTCGAGCGCGAGGCGTGTGAGGGCCTCGAACCCGGGCGAGACCGCCACCCACCATCCGTCGGCCGTGTTCACCCGCGTGAGCTCGCTGTCCCCGCGGAACCGTGAGAATCGATCTTCCTCCCGGGCGAACACGACCTCGACTTCGAGTGCGGCCGCGTCGAACAGCGGAGCGGACGCGCCGGGACCCAGGAGGGTGATGCCGGTGCCCATCGCGCGGAAGGCGTGGCGCCGTTGCTCAGCCACCACCGGATCCTCCCGTGCTCACCGGGGGGGGCGGAGGCGGCGGCGGGGGTGCGCTCACGCCGCCGCCTCCCGACCCACCCGAACCCGACGATCCCGAGGACCCCGAGTATCCGGACGATCCCGATCCGTAGGAGCCGGCGTAGCTAGAACCCGATCCCGAGTAGTACACCGGCACCTGCACGGGGGGATCGACGACGATGACGCGGCGCACGATATGGCGCACGATCACCTTCTGGCGCACGGGCTTGCGGCGGGCCGAGACCTCGCCGCCCGCCGCCGGCTTCGGCGCCGCGCCCAGGATCCCGAACCCCGCCAGGAAGGTCGCCGACCCCGTGACCCACGCCAGCGCGCGAACCTTGCCCGGTGACCAGCGTGGCCGCTTGGCGGGGGGGCGCTCAGTCATCGCCACCGCCCGATCCGCCCTGGTCCGAGCCGGAGTCATCGCCGGGCTCGCCCGAGTCGTCGCCGCCGCCCGATCCCTGCTCCGTGGAGTCGTCGCTCCCGCCCATCTGGGACTGGTCGCCGCTTTGGTGCTGCCCGACCTGGTCCTGGCCGTCATCGCTCGGCCCCGAGGCCGAGGACGCCTGCGAGCTGGACACCGACGAACCCGTGGCCACCGGCACGGCCACCACGCCGCCGGATCGGTGGACCTTCACCGTGCGCTTCTTCGTCTTCACGATGGGCTTGGGGTGCTCGCGACGCACCGTGCGTGGGCCTGCGGCGCTGGTGGAGGGGCCCACCACGCCGACCGCCACCGCCACGCCGCCCACGACCAAGGTGAGCACCAACCCGGCGGCCACCATCATCGCCGAACGCTTGTTCATCGCCTTCCTCCTTTGCTCCTCGACCCGACTGACTTCCCGGCTCCGTGCCTCCTCGGCACCTGATCGGCAACCGGAACGTGCTGGGCCAAGCTACGTGTCCGTCGGGGAAGCCGCCGGGCAAAGCAGGGTTAAGGGATCCCTAAGCGTTGCGACGCAGCTCAGGCGGTCAAGGGGGCGGTAAGCAACGGCGTGCCGGTGGGGGCGGCCGGGCACGCGCCCGGCTCGGACGTCACGGCCATGGTGTCGGCGTTCCCGACGCTCGCGTCCACGAAGAGGGCGACGGAACCGTCGACCGGCCTCACGCAGCCGCCCGACACCGCCTGGTCGCCCGTGATCATCCAGATCTCGTACGCCATTCCCTCGCCCGGGTCGGGGAGTCCCGAACCCCAGAACACGGCGCCCGGCTGCCCCGGCGTGTAGGCCATCGCCAGCTCCCCCGCACTCGAACCGGTGGGTGTGAAGCGCACCACCGTCTGCTCGGGCGAGGCCGCGGCCACGGTCGTCCCACCCTGCCGGTTCGCCACCACTGCGAACGCGCCCGCGAGCAGCACGATCGCCGCGGCGGCCGCACCGACGAACGTGGCGATGCGCCGTCGGGGGGCGCGGCGTCGCCCGGCGAGCTCGTCGGAGCGCTCGCGCGCCACCGGCGCCTCGGGCCGGGGGACGGGCGGAAGGTCGCGCGCATGCTCCAGGATGCGATCGGCGGCGGCGGGATGCACCACCGCGGGCTCCAGCGTGAAGGCCAGGCGGCCCGCGATGTCGCGGAACCCCACCTCGAGACGCCGGCATTCCTCGCAATCTCCGTGCGCGGCGAGCTCGTGCTCGAGGCGGGCGTGGTCCTGTGGACTCAGGCCGTCGAGGGCGTCGGCGGCCAGGAGTTCCTCGATCGCCTCGTGGTCGCGCAGGCTCACGGCCGCACCCCTTCCAAAGCCGCTCGCATCCGACGCATCCCCAACAGGGTGCGTGACTTCACCGTGCCCAGTGGGATCCCCGAGCGCTCGGCGATCTGGCTCTGCGAGAGGCCGCCGAAATACATCAGCAGCAGGACGTCACGCTGCTCCTCCGGCAGCTCGTCGAGGGCCGCACGAACGATCCGACGCTCCTCGGGCAGCCCCAGCATCTCCACGACGTCTTGCGCATGATCGGCCTGCTCCTGCATCGCCTCGGGGATCGAGTCCTCGGCGCGACGGCGATACGCCTCCTCGCGACGCACGAGGTCGACGGCCCGATGATGCACCATCCCCATCAACCAGGACCGCACCGATCCTCGCTCGCCGTCGTAGCCGTCTGGATTCCTCCACACCGCCATGAAGGCCTCCTGCACGATCTCCTCCGCCAGATGCGATTGCCTCACCACCCGAAGTGCCAGCGCCTTGGCGGCCGGCGCGTACCGGCCGAAGAGGCCTCGGAACGCGTCCTCGTCCCCCCGGCGCAGGCGCTGCACCAGCTCCCGGTCGTGCGCCTCGGAAACGTCAACCGTCCCCATCGCGGCGCTCCGGGCCGGGTAGGCCTGCACTCGGGCGGGCGGGTCGGCTCCCGGTCCCGCGGGCTTCGTCGAAGGGGTATTCGCAGCGCATCAGGGATCGGATGACTGGCTGGTGAGGCGATGCCCCGCCGTGTTCAGCAGCTGTTCGAGGGTCGCGGGCTGCTCGGGGTCGTACAGCGCGCTGCCCACCGACAGGGAGAGCTGGCGGGGTTGATGCCGACGCGCGTCGTTCAGCGCGATCGCCTCCACCAGGCGCGAGAGCACGAGCGCCTCGGCTCCACGGGCCTCGCCCGTGAGCAGCACGCAGAAGGTGTCGGGTGCGATACGCGCCGGCAGATCCGAGTCGCGCACCGCCTCCAGGAGGACCTCGGCGGCATCTCGCGCCAGCTCGTCGGTCGCCTCCGGCCCGAGGGACGCCGCGAGCTCGGCGAAACCGTCGATCCGCACGAACAGGAAGACGACGGGCGTGCGGGCGCGATCCGCCATCCGCAGGTGGTGTTCCGCGATGGCGGCGAAGCCGCGGAGGTTGGGCAGGCCGGTCGCCTCGTCCTGTGTCGCGAGCTCCCGGTGCAGGCGCCGTTGCGCGACCGCATAGCGCACCGCCCGCGACAGGAGCCCGGGCGGGATGGCTCCGAGCACGAGGTGGTCCTCTGCGCCTGCGTGCAGGGCCACGGTGCCGTCCGTGTCCCGGTCCGGTCCGGTCACCACGAGGACGGCCGCATCCGGGGCGTATGCACGCAGGATGCCCAGCGCCTCGAGCGGGGCCTCGCCTTCGAGCACCAAGACGACGGCGTCGGTGACGGGGGCGTCGCTCACGCCGGCGAGGCCCTCCACGTGCTCCAAGGTGAACCCGTCTTCGTGCGCGAGCTCTTCGCTGAGGGCGGCGTCGAGGCCGATCAGCAGGACGTGCAGGTTGGGTTGGGTCAACGGACATCCTCACGGTCGTTGTCGGCGGATTATCCCACCTGGAGCCCTGCGGGCAGAACCCGTCCCGCCCTCATTCCTCCACAGGAACGCAACCGGCCCGCGGCCCCGTAGGCCATCCCGCCCGGCTACGCTGGGCGGGATGAGCGACGCGCCCCGTCACGCCCCCCCTCCTCGGCCTCACGGGCGGCTCACGCGCCTGCTCGTGGCCGTTTCGGCCACGCTCGCGCTCGCTCATGGCGGCGGGCAGCGCCTACGGGCTCGCGGAGTACCGCGCCGCCGGCCGCAACGACCACCCCATCGACATCGGCTCCACGGGCAAGAGCGGCTCGCCGGCACCCGTCGGCCCGTGCGTCGATGACGTATGCAACTACCTGCTGCTGGGCAGCGATTCGCGGGCGGGGCTCACGCCCGCGCAACAGGCCATCTCCGGCACGAACGCGGACATCGGGGGCTCCAACCGCGCCGACACGATCATCCTCGTTCACACCGATCCCAAGCTGCAGAAGGCGATCATCCTGTCGTTCCCGCGCGACCTGTGGGTGAATATCCCCGGTCACGGTCCCGACAAGATCAACGCCGCGTTCGAGGGCGGGGTGGACGGCAACGGCCCGAAGCAGATGGCCGCCACGATCAACCGGCTCACCGGGCTCACCATCAATCACGTCCTCTACGTGGATCTCGCCGGGTTCCAGGGCGTGGTGGACACCCTCGGCGGCGTCGAGATGTGCATCCCAGCGGAGAACGTGAATACGCCGGGCTTCGTGGACGCCGAGCAGGGCTCGATCTACTACGGCGAGAAGGGCCACATCGTCGACCCGCGGACGGGGCTCGACGTCGTGCCGGGATGCCAGACGCTGCCTGGGGACCAGGCGCTGGCGTTCGTGCGCACACGGCACCTGCGCTGCGACAGCGCCGCGCCCGACTTCTACCGGATCAGCAGGCAGCAGCAGTTCCTGCGGGCCGTGATCAACCGGCTCCTGCAACCCGCCGAGCTGGCCAAGCTCCCGGGACAGATCCGGCCGATCATGAACAACCTGCGGACCGACGACAAGCTCAGCATCGCCGACCTCGTGTATCTCGTCGGCCAGCTGCGGGGCATCAGCACGGGAGCGGCGGAGTTCCGCTCCGTGCCGGCCATCCCGTTCCTGACGTCGAGCGGGCTCGACGCCCTGAAGATGGATCCTTCGGCCCGCAAGATCTTCAGGGCGATCCGGCAGGGCCAGCCCATCGGCGACGTGGGGATCACGCCGCAGTACGTCCCGCCGTCGCCCGCAAACATCGCCGCGCCGGTGATCGACCATGCGTCCGTGGGCAAGGCGGCGACGGTGGAGCAGGTCCTCGCGGACAGCGGGTTCGACATCGCGCCGGGCGTGCAGCTCTACGCGGACTACGGAGCGAGCGTGTCGGGCAACGCGATCGCGTATCAACCCGGCCACGACGTGGAGGCCAAGGTGGTGCAGCAGTACCTCCCGGACCTGCCCATCAAGGAGGTCAAGGGGCTCACCGATCCCGTGGCGGTCTTCGTGACGGCGTCGTACCGACCCGCGGAGGTCGGCGCCGGCGGCGCGCCCGCCGTCCCCGCCGACTGCCTGGGTCCCACGGGTTGATGCGCGCCCTCGTCCTGTCCGGCGGTGAGGGCTCTCGGCTGCGGCCGCTGACCCACACCAGCGCCAAGCAGCTGATCCCGATCGCCGGCAGCCCGATCCTGTTCCACGCGCTCGAGGCCGTGGCCGAGGCGGGGATCACCGAGGTGGGGATCGTGATCGGGTCGACGGGCGACGAGGTGCGAGCCGCGGTGGGCGACGGCTCCCGCTGGGGGCTCGCCGTGACGTACATCCCCCAGGAGGCCCCAAAGGGCATCGCGCACGCGGTGATGGTCGCGGCGGACTTCGTTCGTGGCGAGCCCTTCCTGCTGTACCTGGGCGATAACGTGCTGCTCGAGGGGGTGGGCCGGTTCGTGGAGGAGTTCGAGCGGATGCGCCCCGACGCGCAGATCCTGCTCACGCGCGTGACGGAGCCCGAGCATTTCGGCGTGGCGGTGCTGCGGGGCGAGCGCGTGATCCGGCTGGTCGAGAAGCCGGCGGAGTTCGTCTCGGACATCGCGCTCGTGGGCGTGTACCTGTTCGACGACTCCATCCTCGAGGCCGCCGCCACGCTCGAGCCGTCGGGTCGTGGCGAATACGAGATCACCGAGGCGATCCAGTGGCTGATCGACCACGGCCGAACCGTGCGCGCCGAGATGGTGGAGGGGTACTGGAAGGACACCGGCCGTCCCGAGGACCTCCTCGAGGCCAACCGCATGATGCTGGGACGGCTCACGAGGTCGGTGCACGGCGACGTGGACGCGTCGACCGTCGTCGACGGCGCCGTGGCGATCGGGGCGGGCGCGAAGGTCACGGGCCGCAGCGTGCTCCGCGGTCCGGTCGTGATCGGGCCGGGGAGCATCGTGGACGCCTCGACGATCGGCCCCGATGTCTCGGTGGAGCGGGACTGTCGGATCGAGCGGAGCGACCTCACGGACTCGATCGTGATGGACGGATGTCACATCGCCGACCTGCACGGGCTCACGGGCTCGATCCTGGGCAGGGGCGTCGAGATCCGCCATTCGGGCACGAGGGGCACGCATCGCCTGATCGTCGGCGACCACAGCAGCGTCGAGCTTGACTGAGCCGGCCGGTCCGGTCGCGCGCCGCGCGGCCCGGGCCCTGGCGCTGGCGGTGCTCGGCCCGTTCGTGATGGCGGCGTCGTCGCCGGCCGCCATCGTCCTGGGGTGGCGCGCCTCGCGCGCGACGGCGGCCGCCGGCCCCCGGACGCGCGGACGCGCCGCCGCGGCGGGCGCCATCGCGCTCGGGACGTTCGGGCTGCTGTTCTGGGCCTGGACGATCTGGCACCTCTGGGTGCGTCTCGGCGAGCAGGGCCGGGATCGGTCGGCCGTGCTGCCGCTCGCGGCGGCCCTCGTCGCCGTGTGGGCGGCATCGGCGCTGGCCGCCGCGTTGGTGGGGAGGAACCGCTAGGGTTTGCGCACGTGAGGGCGGTGATCGATGCTCGGCCGGCGCTCGACCCGCGCCGCACCGGCGTGGGGGTCTACACGCAGCAGCTCATCCGTCACCTCCCGCACATGGATCCGGGCTCGGAGTACGTCGCGTGGTACCTGCATGCCAAGGGGTTGCTGCGACCCAGGAGGTTCTTCGACTCCGTGGCCGCGCCCAACCTGAGCGAGCGGGCGTCGCGCTTCCCCGCGCGCGTGTTCGAGCCGATGTCCTCGCGCCTGGGCCGGCCTCGCGTCGAGTGGTCCGTGGACTTCGACGTGCTGCTCGCCACGAACTTCCTGCCGCCCGCCACCCGGAGCCCGGGGGTGGTGCTGGTGGTGCACGACCTCGCGTACGAGCAGCTCCCGGACACCGCCCCGCACATGAGCGCGCGCTGGCGACGCCGGTTCGACGCGTGGCTGGGCGTCGCGGCGGGGGTCCTGGTCCCCTCAGAATCGACACGGCGGGACCTCATCGGCACGCACGAGCTGGAGGCCGGACGGATCACGGTGACCCCGCTCGGTGTGGACGCCGAAGCCTACGCGCCGATGCCCGGGGCCGCCGTCGACACCGCGCTGCGACGGTTCGGCATCGAGGGACGATACGCGCTCTTCGTCGGCGGGATCGAGCCGCGCAAGAACCTCGAGGCCCTGGTGCGCGCGTTCGCGACGCTCGCGCCGGGGACGAGCCTCGTGATCGCCGGCGGCCCCGTCCGATGGGATCCCAAGGCCGCCGACCGATTGGACGCGGCGATCGAAGGGCTGCCCGGCGCGGCGCGCGAGCGCATCGTGCGCACGGGCTACGTCAGCGACAAGGACAAGCTCGCGCTGCTCTCCGGGGCCACCGTCCTGGCGTATCCCTCGCTCTACGAGGGGTTCGGGTTCCCGGTCCTCGAGGGGTTCGCCGCGGGCGTGCCCGTGTTGACCTCCGACGTCGCGTCGTTGCCGGAGGTGGCCGGCGACGCCGCCCTGCTGGTCGATCCCCACGACGACGCATCGATCGCGGCCGGCCTCGCGCAGCTCTTCGACGACGCCGACCTGCGAGCCATGCTCGCCGCGGCCGGCGTCGCGCGGGCCGCGCGCTTCACCTGGGAATCCACCGCGAAGAAGACGGCGGGGGCGCTGCATCGTGCCCACGGGTTGGTGGCCGGGTAGACTCGCACCCCTCCCGCCTCCTGCGAGGATTCCGCCATGACGCCGATCCCCGAGACCCACGTGCTCGTCACCGGTGGCGCCGGGTTCATCGGTTCCCACCTGGTCGACGCCCTGCTCGCCCGGCCCGCCACCCGGGTGACGGTGCTGGACAAGCTCACCTACGCGGGAGCGCGGGAGAACCTCGCCGTTCACGACGAGGATCCGCGATTCGCGTTCGTGCACGGGGACGTCGCCGAGTCGGCGGTCGTGAGTCCGCTGGTGGCCGCCGCCGACCACGTGATCCACGCCGCGGCGGAAACCCACGTCGATCGGTCCATCGAGGGTGCTGCGCCGTTCATCGCCACCAACGTCACGGGCACGCACGTGCTCCTCGACGCCTGCCGACGAACGGCGACCGCGATGCTGATGGTCTCGACCGACGAGGTCTATGGCGAGAACGCCGCCGGCGCGCCGGGATTCGTGGAGGAGGCTCCGATGCGACCCCGCAGCCCCTACGCCGCCTCCAAGGCGGCGGCGGAGCTCCTGTGCGGGGCGTGGTTCGCCACCTACGGGACCGCCGTGACGGTGGTTCGAGGCACGAACGCGTTCGGGCCAAGGCAGTTCCCGGAGAAGGCGATCGCCGTGTACACGCTCGCGGCCCTGGAAGGGCGCGAGCTCCCGGTGTACGGGAGGGGTGAGCAGCGACGAGAATGGCTGTTCGTCACCGACTGGGTGGCGGGATGCCTCGCGGCGATGGACCGGGGAGCCCCGGGTGCGACCTACAACATCGGGGCGGGCCGGGAGTTGCCGAACCTCGAGCTCGCGCGCCGGATCTGCGGCCTGACCGGGGCCGACGATGCGCTCGTCACGTTCGTGGCGGACCGCGCGGGCCACGACTTCCGCTACGGGATCGATGCGTCGAAGCTCGAGGCCTTCGGCTGGTCGCCAGGCCGTCTCGTTCGAGGACGCCCTGGAGGAAACGGTCGGCTGGTATCGCGACCATCGCGACTGGGTACGGGCGCGTCTGGCGGGCGCGGGAACCGCCGGGTGAGGCTCCTCGTCACGGGCGCCAGGGGCGCGCTCGGCGCGGCGTTCCTCGCGCAGGTCCCCGCCCACCACGACGTCCATCCGTTCGATCACGAGGCGCTCGACGTGGGAGATCACGACGCGGTGCGCCGGACGGTGGAACCCCTGCGGCCCGATGCCGTCATCAATCTCGCCGCGTTCACGCAGGTGGACGGGAACGAACGCGACCCTCTGCGGGCGGCCCGCGACAACGCGATGGGGCCCCAGCATCTCGCCCTCGCCGCGCGCGCGTGCGGAGCGATCCTGCTGCACGTGTCCACCGACTTCGTGTTCGACGGGACCAAGGAGGCGCCCTACGACGAGCTCGACCGGCCGGCGCCGCTGTCGGTCTACGGGCGCGCGAAGCTCGCGGGGGAGCGGAGCGTGCGCTCGATCCTGCCCGAGCACATCGTGGTGCGGATGGGGTACGTGTTCGGCGGCGCCGACCACTACGTGACGCGGGCCGTGCGATCGCTCGCGGCGGGTGAGACCGCGGGGGGGCAGATCGACCGCGTCGGCACGCCCTCGTTCGCTCCCGACCTCGCGGAGCGCCTGCTGCCGCTCCTCCTCGCGGGGCGCTTCGGCACGTATCACCTCTGCGGCCCGGAGCCGGCGTCATGGTTCGACGTGCTCACGCGCGCGAAAGCGCTCGGCGCCTTGCCGGGGGCCGTCGTTCCTCAGACGGCAGACGAGCTCGCGCTCCCGGCGCCTCGCCCCGCCAACAGCGCGCTCACGAGCGTGTTCACGCCCCACCTCGGGCTGGCGCCCCTCCCGCCCCTCGACGACGCCATCGCGCGGTTCGTGGCGGAGCGCGTTTGAGGCCCGCACCGGTCCGCGCAACGCTCGCCTCGCGGATCGCCCTCATCGTGTCGGGGCTCGCCCTCCTGGGATCGGCGGTCGGCTGCACCCGCCCGTCGTCCGTGGGTGCTCCCGGGCCGCAGGCGAGCTCGACGTCTGCCCCCCCATCGGTGACGCGCGACGTCGCCCCCGCCGCCTTCGATGCCTCCAGCCTGCGCACGCGCTGGCCCATCAAGCACGTCGTCTTCCTCATCAAGGAGAACCGGACGTTCGACAACCTCTTCGGCACGTTCCCGGGCGCGAACGGGACTCGCGTGGGCATGGACCGCGGCGTGGAGCGCCCGCTGCTGCGCGGCACCGACCAGGCCACCGGCGAGGACATCCCGCATTGCTATCCGTGCGCCCTCGAGGCGTGGGATCACGGACGGATGGACGGGTTCGATCAGACCGAGGCCGCGGATCGCTGGGCTTACACGCAACTGCACCGCGACCAGCTTCCGAACTACTGGCGCTGGGCCTCCCGCAACGTGTTGTTCGACAACGTGTTCGCGTCCGCGCAGGGACCCTCCTTCCCCAACCACCTGTTCACGATCGCGGCGCAGTCGGGCGGCGCGCACGACAACCCGCGGCGCCCGCCGGGCCTGGGGTCGCTCACCTTCGGCTGCGACGCTCCCCCGCAGCAACTCGTGGAGGTCGTGGATTCCGAGGGCACCGTGAAGAAGGTTCCCCCGTGTTTCGACTTCCTCACGGAGGGCGACCTGCTGAACGACGCGAAGATCCCCTGGGCCTACTACGCGGCGCAGGAAGATCAGCGGGGCTACATCTGGTCGGCGTACAGCGCGATCCGCCGATACCGTGAGCACCCCGAGCGATGGCGGCAACACGTGCATCCGGTGGACTCCGTCGTGGCGGACATCCGCAGAGGCGCGCTCGCACCCGTCACGTGGATCACGCCGCGCTTCGAGCTCTCGGAGCACCCGGAGTACAACTTCTGTCACGGGGAGAACTGGTCCACGCAGGTGATCGACGCCATCATGCGCAGCCCCAGCTGGAAGGACACAGCGATCTTCCTCACGTGGGACGACTACGGAGGGTTCTACGACCACGTCCCGCCCCCGCAGGTGGACGCTTTCGGGTTCGGGATCCGCGTGCCCATGCTGGTGCTCAGCCCGTACGCCGTGGACGGGAAGGTGAGCCACGAGCTGGGCGAATTCTCCAGCGTGCTTCGCTTCATCGAGGACAACTGGAGGATCGGCAAGCTCACGCATCGCGATCGCGAGGCCACGCCCATGATGAGCGCCTTCGACTTCCACCAGGATCCCCGTCCGCCCGATCCGCTGCCGCTGCGCGAGGACTGCGACGGTCCGCGGTTCCCGGCCGAGGACCCGGGTTAGCGCGCCACGGAACCGCCACAGGCGGATGTTACGCTCGCGGCGATGAGCGTCGAGGAGAGCGCCGCCTACCGCGCACTCGCCCGCGAGTTGTACTGGGCGCAGGACCGCGCCTCGCGGGCGCGGATGGGCACGGCGGAGATCCGTGACCGGCTGCACGACCTCGCAGCGCAGCTTCGGGCCGACGAGAAGGTGATCATCCCCCACGGAGAGGGGAACCTCGCGTCGCCGTCGCGGTGGCGGCGCCAGATGAAGTTCCGCTTGTTCCGCGTCATGCGACCGATCTCGTGGCGCTACGACCGGCTCATCGCCGACCACGCCGAGCTCACGACCGGGCTTGCGGAGCGGCTGATGGCGGCCGAGGCGGAGATCGGGCGGCTGCGATCACGCATCGAGGGCGGGGACGCCGCCGAGGAACGGGCCGAGGAACGGGCCGAGGAACGGGCCGAGGAATGGGAAGGCCGCGCCCCGTGAGGGTGGCCGTGCTGCATCCCCAGACGGCGTTCGTCCGCGGGGGCGCCGAGACCCACGCCGAGGATCTCGTGCGTGCCCTGCGCGCCGCCGGGCACGAGACCGATCTCGTACAGATCGCGGGCAAGTGGTACCCAGCCTCGCAGCTCGCGCATCAGATGGCCGTGTGGCGCTCCTTCGACGCCACGGAGTCCAACGGACTGAAGGTCGACGCGGTGATCGCGCTGAAGTTCCCGGCCTACCTCGTCCAGCACGAGCGCAAGATCGTCTGGCTGATCCACCAGCACCGCACCGCGTACGAGCTGTGGGATCACCCCGTGTACGCCGACCTGTCGCGTCAGGACGACGGCCCCGCCGTGCGTGACATGGTCTGGAACGCCGACCGCCTCGCCCTGAACGAGGCCAAGCGCGTGTTCACGAACTCCAAGAACGTGCGCGACCGGCTGTGGTCGTCGCTGCGCATCCCCTCCGAGCCGCTCTACCACCCCTCGGGGGTGGCCGAGCATCTCCTGGGCTCGGGCGAACCGGGGCCTTACGGCGACTTCGTCGTTTTCCCGAGCCGGATGGAGAGCCTGAAACGTCAGTCCCTGGTGATCGACGCTATGGCGCACACGCGCACGGCCGTTCAGCTCGTGCTCGTGGGCAAGGGGCCCGACGAGGGGCAGCTGCGGGCCCAGATCGAGCGGCTCGGCCTGCGCGACCGGGTGCGACTGGAGATCGACGTCTCCAACGAGC
The DNA here is from genome assembly GCA_963719165.1 of uncultured Actinomycetes bacterium. Classification (GTDB taxonomy): domain Bacteria; phylum Actinomycetota; class UBA4738; order UBA4738; family HRBIN12; genus JAOUEA01. The sequence goes on from CAVRAV010000001.1 coordinate 210,620, forward strand.
GCCTCTACCACCTGTACGAGGGCGCGCTCGCCGTGTACTACGGCCCCTTCGACGAGGACTACGGCTACGTCACGCTGGAGGGGTACGCAGCCGAACGGCCGGTGATCACGCTCGCGGACAGCGGCGGTCCGCTCGAGTTCGTGGCCGATGGCGAGACCGGGCTGGTGTGCGCGCCGGAGCCCCCGGCCATCGCGGATGCGTTGGACCGACTCTTCTCCGACCGCGAAGAGGCGCGGCGGATGGGCGTCGCGGGAAACGCGCTCGTGCGCGCGGAGGTGCCGCGCTGGCCCGAGATCGTCGCCCGGTTGCTCGACTGATGGCGCCCGGTGCCGCGGGCGAGCTCGTGTTCGCGGGGCCGTTGGTCCCCGCCCCCACGGGCGTCGCATCCTACGATCGAGCGGTCCTCGACGGGTTGCGCCGCATCGGGTTCCAGGAGCGCCATCGTATGGATGTGCTGTGGCCCATCGAGCCGAAGGACACGCCGAAGCTGCCCGGATATCGCCTGGGCATCTTGCAGCTCGGCAACAACGTCGCGTTCCACCTGGAGATCTACCGCGCGGCGTTCCTCGTGCCCGCGCTCATCGTGCTCCACGACCTCGCGCTCGATGACTTCGTGCGCGGTCTCATCAGCCTCGGGGAACCGCTCGGCTACATGGCGTCTCGCGAGGCCCTGTCGCTGCGCCGGAACCTTCGCTCGCCCGACATCGTCCGCAACGAACCGCTGCGCGATCCGTGGTGCGCGCACGTGGCCCGGCGCGCTCGAGGCATCATCGTGCACAGCGCGTTCTGCAAGCGCTACCTCGAGGAGCTGGGATGCCGCACCCCCGTGTTCGTCGTGCCCCACCCGGTGATCGAGCAGCGCGCGGACCTCGAGCGCGCCCAGGGGCGGGCGCGGGAGCTCCGTGCCCCGATGGCCGCGAGCGGCATGCGCACCCTCGTCGTCGCGCCAGGCGACCTCAACGAGGCGAAACGGCTCGACGCGCTGCTGCTCGCGGCGCAGGAGCTGGATCCGTCGGTCCACGTCGTGCTCGTGGGGCGCACGATCTCGGGGTATGACCTCGCGCAGCCCATCGAGACCGCGGGGATGGGCGAGAGACTCACGTACGCGCCCGACGTGAGCGACGATGACTTCCGCGGATGGATCGCGGCGGCCGATGTCGTCGTGGACCTCCGCTTCCCGCATCGCGGCGAGGTGAGCGGTTCGCTCGCACGCTCCATGCAGATGGGCAAGCCCGCGATCGTGAGCGCGACCGGAACCTATCTGGATGCGCCCGAGGAGACCGTGTTGCGCGTGGCGGCCGGCCCCACCGATCCTTCCGAACTCGCGAAACGGATCCGCACCCTGGCCGAAGACGACGCGCTCCGCGCGCGCATGGGCGAGGCGGCGCGGGCGCACGCGCAGGAACTGGTGGCGAGCGAGGCCACGGCGCGCGGCTACGAGGCGGCCGTGGACGCCACGCTCGCGCTCCTGGGCGATCCCGCGCATGGGGCGCTGTCGATCTGGGGGAAGGCGCTCGCTGACTTGGGCGTTGACGAGCTCGATCTCGCACGCGGGACGGGACTGGAGTACGCGCGCGCCCTCGAGGATTTCGAACGAACGCCATAGTCTTAGGACCCGGGCGCCCGGCGCCCCTTGCTAGACTCGTGCGGCCGCGCTGACCTGCGCGGATACCCCCGCAGGGAGCCGTCGTCATCGCCCACGCCAGCCTGATCACCGAGCGCACGTCCGAACCGCCCAAGCTCCGGGTGCGCGCTCGTCTGCGGGAGCTCTGGTCCTACCGGGAGATCCTCCTCAACCTCGTCCGCAAGGAGCTGAAGGTCAAGTACACGGCCTCGGTCCTTGGCGCGCTTTGGTCGGTGCTGAACCCGATCGTGTTCCTGGCGGTCTTCACGTTCGTGGTGAAGATCCTCGGCAACGAAACGCCGCACTACGCGGTCTTCCTGCTCTCGGGACTGCTCGCCTGGAACCTCTTCTCGGTGGCGCTCGGCAACGGCACGCGTTCGGTCATCGACAACGGGAACCTCGTCAAGAAGGTGTCCTTCCCTCGCGAGGTGCTCCCGCTCGCCGTCGTGGGGGTGGCCCTGTTCGACTTCGTGCTGCAATCCGCCGTGCTGCTGTTCTTCATGATCGTGACGGGATACGGGTTCCACCTCGCGGCGCTCCTGCTCTACCCCCTCTCGTTCGCGACCTTGGTCGTGTTCACCACGGCGCTGACGTTCTGGGTCGCGGCGGTCAACGTGCGCTACCGCGACGTCCAACACCTCATCGGCCTCGCCCTGCTCGTGTGGTTCTGGATGACTCCGATCGTGTACCCGGGTGGCCTGGTGCAGGACAAGCTCACCTCCGCGGCCGCCCCCTTCGCGCCGCACCTGTGGACCGCCTACCTGCTGAACCCGCTGACGCCCATCATCAGCGGCTTCCAGCGCGCGCTCTACTTCACGGTGACGTGGCCCCCCACCGCGACCACGCCCCACGTTGTCCGCGTCCTGCCCGACGTGAGCATCGCATGGCTCTCGGGCGCGATCGGCCTCGTCCTGGCCGGGTCGCTCGCCCTGCTCTATGCGACGTGGCGGCTGTTCTTCCGGCTCTCGGGCGACTTCGCGGAGGAGCTGTGAGCGCGGCGATCGAGGTCGCGCACGTCTCGAAGAAGTTCCGGCTCTTCCGCGAGAAGCCGAGCTCCTTGAAGCAACGCGTCCTCTCCGGTCACATGCGGGCGGAGGATTTCTGGGCGCTGCGCGACGTGAGCTTCGCCGTCGAGCAGGGGACCTCGACGGGCCTGATCGGGCACAACGGCTCGGGCAAGACGACGCTGCTCAAGTGCATCGCGGGCATCCTGCGTCCCACCGAGGGCACGATCCGCTACGGCGGTCGGGTGGCGGCGCTGCTCGAGCTCGGTGCGGGGTTCCACCCCGAGCTCACGGGTCGCGAGAACGTCTATCTGAACGCCGCCTTCCTCGGGCTCTCCCGTCACCAGACCGAGGCGGTGTACGACGACATCGTGGCGTTCGCGGAGATCGAGGACTTCATGGACAATCAGGTGAAGTTCTTCAGCTCGGGCATGCTGGTGCGCCTCGGCTTCGCGGTGGCCGTTCACGTCGACCCGGACGTGCTCCTGATCGACGAGGTGCTCGCCGTGGGCGACGAGGCGTTCCAGAAGCGCTGTCTCGACAAGATCCGAAGCTTCCAGGCGGAGGGCCGGACGATCGTGCTCGTGACCCATGCCCTCGACACCGTCGTCGCCGTGTGCGAGCGCGCGGTGATGCTCGAGCACGGGGCCGTCCATATGCAGGGCACGCCGCTGGACGTCGTGGCCGAGCTCCGTCACCGCCTGCTGCGCGACGACCCCGACTTCGTGGCCGAGGAGGGGTCGAGGGAGGTCGAGATCCACGACGTGACCATCCTGCCCGGCGACGAGCCCGGCCAACGCCTGCATCCCGGCCAGGACCTCGTGATCGAGGTCGAGCTCGTCGCGCACGAGCCGGTCCCCGCCGTCGACGCCTCGTTCGCCGTCGTCTCCGCCCACACGAACGAGGTCGTGCTCGTAGGCCGCACCTCGGACATCGGCCGCACGCTCGGCGCGGTGAACGGGCCTCGCCGCGTGCGCTTCCGGGTGCCCGCCACGGATTGGGTGGGAGGCAAGTACTTCGTCTCGGTGGGCCTCGAGGCACCCGGCGGCGCGCCGTATCACATCCAGACCCAGCGGTACTCGTTCGAGGCGATCGAGGCGGAACGACTTCCCGTCCCGCTGTTGGTCGAGGCCCGCTTCGAGGTCGAGGACCCGTGAATCCCAACCCCCCCGTAGCCCACCCGGAGCTGCACGACGCCGGCGTTCACACGACCGAAGGAAGGAAGCGACGCACCATGTTGATCGGCCTGATCCTGCTCTCCGTGGGCCTCGCCGCCCTCGCCCAACTCACGCTCAAGCACGGCATGAACCAGGTAACGGCCGATCGCGGCGGCGTCGCCGTCCTCGACGGCAGCTCTCTCAGGTCCATGGCCACGAACGCCTCCGTGATCGGAGGCCTCGCGATCTTCGGCATCTCTGCCGTCGTCTGGCTGCTGGTGCTCTCGCGGGCGTCCCTGTCGTTCGCCTATCCGTTCGCGTCGCTCAGCTACCTCCTCATCGTGCTCGCCGCCCGGTTCGTGTTGCACGAGCAGATCCCGCCGCTGCGCTGGGTGGGGGTGGCCTGCATCATGACGGGGATCATCCTGGTCGCCCAGACCCCGCACAACTGAGCCGTTCCGTGCCCTCGACGTCCGTCACGGACCCCGCGGCGGCCGAGCTCGCCGTGGTGATCGTGAACTTCAATACGGGCGCCTACCTGGAACGATGCCTCGCGTCCCTGGCTACCCATCGCGGCGGCGTCGCCACGGATGTCCTCGTCATCGACAACGCATCCGTGGACGGGAGCCACACGGCGGCGATCGCCGCCCACCCCTGGGCCCGCCTCATCGAGAACGCGGAGAACGTCTATCTCTCGCCCGCGTGGAACCAAGGCGTGCGCGAGACCGCCGCTCCGTTCGTCTTGTTGTTGAACCCCGATGCGGAATGGTGGACGGGCACCCTGGAGGACCTCGTGAGCGTCGCGCGTTCGCACCCGCGCGCCGGCATCGTCGGTCCACGGGTGCTCAACCCGGACGGGACGGTGTACGCGAGTGGCCGGTCGTTCCCGAGCGTGATCGACGCAACGGGCCACGCGTTCCTCGGCACGGTGCGGCCCCACAACGCGTTCTCCGAGCGCTACCGGCTCGCAGGGTGGGATCGGACCTCCGAGCGCACCGTGGACTGGGTGAGCGGCTGCGCGATGCTGATGCCCCGTGCGGCGCTCGAGGACGTCGGCCACTTCGACGAAGGGTTCCCGCTCTTCGGGGAGGAGCTCGACATGGCCACGCGGCTCCGCGACGCCGGGTGGTCGGTCCTCTACACGCCGGCGGCCGAGGTGATCCACGAGATCGGCGTGTCCACGGGGCGCTCCCGTCGGATCTTGCTCATGCACTCCACCAGTGTGTTCCGCTACTACCGCAAGCATCGTGCCGCCGGCTGGCGGCGGCTAACCTTGCCGTTCGCGTGGGTGGCGCTGCGCCTGCGCGCGGAACTCGAGGCGTTGCGAGGGAGGGTGGCCACATGAAGGCGGTCGTGCTCGTCGGCGGGGAGGGGACGCGCATGCGGCCCCTCACCGAGACCGTGCCCAAGCCGCTGCTCCCGCTCCTCGACCGCCACGCGCTCGACCACGTTCTGGACCACCTCGCGCGCCACGACGTGCACGAGGTCGTGCTGTCCTCCCCGTACCTGGAGGGCACGTTCCACCCGTTCATCGAGGCGCGCGCCGGCGATCCCGCGATCGCGTGGGTCACCGAGACGGAGGCCCTGGGCACGGGCGGGGCCATCGTGAACGCGCTCGGTCGCCTCGGCGCCGAGCCGTTCTTCGCGCTCAACGGCGACATCCTCACCGACCTCGACCTCACCGCGATGCTTGCCCAGCACCGAGCGAATGACGCGGCCGTCTCGATCGCGCTGCACCGCGTCGACGACGCCCGCGCGTTCGGGCTCGTCGAGACGGAGGGGGACGGCCGCGTCCGGGCCTTCCGTGAGAAGCCCGCGGACTCGATCCCGGGGCTCATCAACGCCGGCACGTACCTGTTGGATCCGCTCGTGTTGCGAGACTGGGAGCCGGGGACGAAGCTCTCGATCGAACGGGACATCTTCCCCGCGGTCATCGGGGCCGGCCGCCGCGTCTTCGGCTTCTCCTCGAACGCCTATTGGCTCGATCTCGGCACCCCCGCCAAGTACTTGGAGGCCCACTTCGACATGATGCGGGGAAGGGTGCACGGGGTCTCCTACCCGTCGCCCTGGGTGGGCGAGGGCGCCTCGATCGATCTGCGCGCCCATCTGGGCCGCTGGGTCGCGGTCGGGGCGGCGGCCCGCGTGGGCGCCGACGCCGAGATCGACGATTCCGTGCTCTTGGCGGATGCCGTGGTGGGCGCGGGCGCCAAGGTGGTCCGCTCGATCCTCGGGAAAGGGGCACACGTGGGCGCGGGCGCGATCCTCATCGACAGCGTGCTGGGCGAGCGCGCCCGGGTCCCCGCCGCCTCGACCCTCGAGGCCGCGCGGATCTCAGGCCGGACCTCAGGCCCGAACTCAGGCGGGACCGAGGCGGGGCTCCCGCCCGGCGCATCCTGATTCAACCTACGGCCGCCGCAGGACGATGTGATAGCTTCACCGACTTGACCGGGGGGTCAGCCATCCGCATGCGTCGCACACGCTTCCTCGCGCCCGTACTCGTCGCCGGTCTCGCGATCGGATCCGCCTCGATCGCCCCCATCGTTCCGGCGCTCGCCGCGGGCCCGGGCACCACCGTGAACGGGGGCGTCTTGCGCGGTCCCCAGGACGCCCCCGCCGCCCAGGCTCGGGGGAGCGGATTCACGTTCTTCGGCTCAGGGGACGGCCACGGGCTCGGGATGTCGCAGTGGGGCGCGTACGGGCTGGCGCAGGCAGGATGGGGCTACAAGAAGATCCTGACCCATTTCTTCTCCGGGACGAAGGTCGCCAAGGCCGCGAACCCCGTGAAGAACATCCGGGTGGAGCTCACGTACGATCGCACCTCGATCCACCTCACGGCGAAGATCGCCCCCGTCAAGCTTTCGGTGGGACGCCCGGCGCCCAAGGGGACGCCGGTGGGCAAGATCCCCGTCGGCGCCACGTGGAGCGTGAACGCGGCCCCCGACGGCTACGCGGTGCGCGACGCCGCCGGCGACCTCGTGGGCCAGAAGACGTGGGGCGGTCCCTCGTTCAACCTCTATGCCACCTACGCGGACCGCGGGGGGCGTGTGTTCGTGCCCGAGGCCGATGCCATCTGGCACCGCGGGTTCACCTACGCACACGGCCTCCTCGAGTTCAACGAGTACGGCTGCGGCTCGGGCGGGTGTTCCGAGCGTCTGATCCTGCCGGTGGGCTTCGAGCAGTACCTGCTGGGGATCGGCGAGGTGCCGAGCTCGTGGCCACTCGATGCCCTGCGCTCTCAGGCCGTCGCCGCACGCACCTACGCCTCCTACTCGATCCGTCACTACGGGTTGCGGAAGTCATGCAACTGCCACATCACGGATGGCGCCGGCGACCAGACCTACGTCGGTTATTCGAAGGAGCAGGGCGCGCAGGGCAGGCGGTGGATCGGCGCCGTGAACGCCACGAAGGGCCGCGTGATCACGTACAAGGGCTCGCTGATCCAGGCGTTCTTCGCGGCATCCGACGGCGGTCACTCGGAGAACGTCGAAGATGCCTGGCACGGCGGGAACCCGGCCTACGCCGTCCCCTACCTGCGCGGTGTGTGTGACCCGGGGGAGTACACCTCGGCGAACCCCTGGACGGATTGGCGCTACTCCTTCGGCGCTCCCGAGCTCACCGCTCGGTTGTCCCCGTACACGGGTGCCATCGGCCGCGTGAGCGGGTTCCCCAAGGTCGTGCGCGGCGCGGGCGGCCGCGTGATCCGAGCCACCGTGCGTGGCGCCGGGGGAGCGGCTGCCGTCACGGGTACGGAGCTGCGGGCCGCGCTCGGCCTGCCCGACGACCGGGTCTGGATCAACCAGGACAAGAACATCGTCGGGGCGGTGCGGGCGAAGTACGACAGCGTGATGTGTCGTCCTGGCCTGCCCACCACCCCCGTCCTGACGCTCCCCCACGGTTCCCGGCAGCGGTTCCAGACGGGTGGGATCTATCGCAACGGCGCGGCCGACGTGACCGTGTGGCTGAGGGGCCCGATCGACACGGAGTACGTGGGCGCGGGCGGGGCCACCGGGGCCCTCGGGCTGCCCGTGTCCGACGTCGCCGCGGTGGGCCGCGCGCGCACGACGTGCGCCTCGTGTCGGCGGATCATGTTCGAGCACGGACGCATCTACTCGAAGGCCGGCGCGGGGACCCACGCCCTGTGGGGCGCCGTGCTCAAGGCCTACCTCGCCCACGGCGGGACGACGGGCCACCTCGGGTTCCCGACGAGCCGCGTCCACGGCAACGGGGCGGGAGCCACGTCGGCGACGTTCGAGCACGGCCGCATCGATTGCCCGGGCGGCGGCACCTGTACGGTGGGCTGAGCCCTAGCAGTCGTCCGACCTGGTGGGCTCGGGGGCGTTCGTGGTGCAGGCGAACGCGCCGACGAACCCGTTCGCGATCGTGACGGCCTGATCGGCGGTCACTTCCGCCGGACAGGTTTGGAGCTTGTTCCAGGCGGTCATGGCCAGGGCGGTCCCGTCGGGGAGTTGGGGATAGGGCGCGAGGAGCGTGTTCTTCTGGGCCTCGGCCACCTGAGCGAGCTGGCGCACGGTCCCGGCGGCGAGCGCGCCGTCGCCGTCGGCGCGGTAGTAGAGGATCACGCCCGCATGCTCCAGGAAGTGGACGGCCTCGGTTTCGTCGACGGGCTCGGTGTAGACGGCGGGAGCTGTGGGCAGGGGCGAGGGTGCGTGGATCCCCGACGTGGCCGGGTGTTGGTCGTAGGAGGTCGTCTGTCCCGGCTGGAGGTGCTGTCCACCCGGGGCGTCGGCCAAGGGCGTCTGGACCGCCGAGCAGCCGGCGGCGCTCGCGGCCGTCACGGCCGCCTCCGGGATCTTGCCGGGCCCGGGTGCGCGCTGGATGAACCAGATGACCGCGAACGCCCCCAGGCCCACGGCGCCGAAGATCGCGGCGCGCCGGACCGCCGCCCGCCGCACCTCTCGCTTGCGCGCCGCCTCCTTCACCGCCCGCGCCTGCTCCTTGCGGTCCCGGCGGGAGGCGGACGCGACGCGCGGCGAGCCGTTGGGGGTGGGCGCGCCGGCGGGTGAGGGCCGGTTCCGCGGCCTGCGCTTCTTCTTGGCCATCTACATCGAGGCCGTCGGCTCCCGAGCCACCCCGATGTACTGGCGGTCCGGGTACGTGTTCGCGTACTGCGAGGTGAAATCGAACGCGACGGCGAGGCTGGGCTGGGCGCAGGTCTGGAGCCGGTGCCAGGCGACGAGCGCCATCTGCACGCCCGCGGGCAGCGACCCCTGTTGCCCCTGATCGGGGAAGTCGTAGGGGGCCACGATGATCTTCGTCTGACCCACGTTCGCGGTCTGGCTGTAGAAGGCCCGGATCGCCTTGACCTCCGGCGTGTCAGCCGCCGCGGGCGCGTACCACACGATCGCCCCCGCATGCTCCAGGGCGTGGATCGAGCGGTAGATGTCGGGCGGCCGGTCGTAGACGCCGGGGGTGGCCGGGGTGGGGTCGTGGGGACCCGAGGCCGGCGGGATCGTCGGGTAGTCCGAGAGCGGGGGCGCGGTGGGGGCCAGGGGGTCGCCGATGTGCACGTGGTCGATGTCGGGATCCTTGCCCGGGGCGTTCTGGAAGTTCGGCGTGTCCGCGACGGCGTCGCACCCCGCCGCCTTCGCGGCATCGCTCGCGCCGTCGAGGAGCGACTGCGGCGAGGCGAGCTGCCCGGCGTCGCTGCCGCCGGGCTTCACCACGAAGGCGACCACGATCGCCGTCACCACGGCGAGGGACAGGAGCACGAGGCCGATCCGCCGGTTGCGGTTGCGCGCCGCCATCTGACGTTGGATCCGCTCGCGCTCGAGGCGCGCGGATTCACGGCGTTCCGCCTTGGTCTGCCTGCGGTTGGCATCTCCCGGGTTGGCCACGTACGGCTCTCCTGATCAGCTGGGGAATCACCTGCTCGTTCTCCGAGCGAAGCGCGCCGACCAACCCAGCGTACCGAACGGCGCGCCGGTGCCGGGGATGTCGGCGGGGCCTTCAGCGGAACGTCGCGATATCGTCAAGCTCGATCGGCGGCCGAGGCCGCACCGAGGCGTCCCGCGACATGCGACCGCATGCCACGGCGCCAAGGGCAGACCATGACGGGTCCACACCGAGCGCCGTTCGTACCTCCCGCTGGCAGAACAATGTGGACGAGATCCAACAGGCTGCCAGTCCCTGGGCGCTGAGGCCCAGCAGGAGGGTCTGGACGGCCGCGCCGCCGGCGAGCATGAACATCTCTCGCTCGGCCTGCGTGCGCTCCTCATCGGGGTAGGCGTGCGAGCCCTCGACGCTCAGCCACGGAACGATGAGGGTCGGCGCCGCCCCGAGCACCGCATCGCTCTTGGCGATGCGCCGCGCGATGACGTCCTCGGGCACCCCGTCGCCGAGGAGATCCGCGCGCCAGGCCAGCGCCATCGCGGCCAGCAGCGCGGCGCGCCCGGATGCGGTGCTGAGCACGGTGAACCGCCACGGGCGCGTGTGATGCGGCGCCGGCGCCGTGCACGCGGCCGCGATCGCCTCCTCGATCGCCTCGCGAGGCACCTCGCCGGGCGCGAAGGACCGGATGGTGCGGCGAGCGTGCAGCGCCTGCAGCGGCGACGTTCGGAACAGGTCCTCCTCCGGGGCGCGGACGAGGTCGGCGGCCGGGCCGTCGGGCGCCTCGCCGCGGTCGACGCCGCGCACGAGCGCCACGGGGACGCGGGAGGCCTTCGCCATCACGAGTCCGCTGGCGGCCGCGACCTCGTCAGCGAGCGCCACCTCGGTCGTTTCCAGGAGGCGGCCGTGGTGATCGCGTCCACCGCGGAGGTCGATCACCGCCGGCAGGCCGGCGCACCCGATGGCGACGTTGACGAGTCCGTTGCGCCAGGCACGCCCGAAGGTGTCGGTGATCACCACGCCCACGCGCACGCCGAGCCTGCCGCCGATGGCGGCGCGCAGCCGTTCGGCGGATCCGTCGGGGTCCTCGGGGAGGAGCGCGAGCGTGCCCGGCTCCACGTTCGAAGCGTCCACCCCGGCGTTCGCGCATACGAACCCATGAGCGGTCTCCGCGATCACCAGCTCCCCGCGACGGGCGACCACGCGCGCCGTCTCGCGTGCGACCGCATCGATCCGGTCCTCGCCGGGGACAAGACGGCCCTCCGCCTTCGACACGATCTTCTGCGTCACGGCGACGACGTCGCCGTCCGCGATCCCCTTGTGAGAAAGGGCCTGGACGAGGAGCTCGGCGAGATCGTCGCCGGGCCGGATCTCGGGGATGCCCTCGACCGCTTCGATCCGCAGGCTCATGCGAGGGCGAGGCCCAACGTGATCCGGGCGAGGGCCTCCGCGCGATCGTCGTCGGCCATGATCGTGTCGGTGATCGCGACCCGCAGCCCGTCGCGTTCGAGCCGCGGGGCGAGGGAGCGATCGAGGTCGTCGATCACCCAGGCGCCCAGCAGGCCGTCGTACGCGGCGGCCGCCCCCGCGGCGGAGACCTCGAGTCCCACGGCCGGCATGAGCCGGTCCGCCATCCCCGCCACCGGCGCACCGCCTACGATGCCGCTCACGCCAGCGACCCGGTCCCGGCGTGCGGCGACCGCCTGCCGCAGCCCGGGGACCGCGAGGATCGGTCCCAACGACACGACCGGGTTGGAGGGGCACAGGACGATCGCGTCGGCGACCTCGATCGACGAGAGGACGCCGGGCGCGGGCTGCGCGCCGGCCGCCCCCTCGTAGCGGACCCCTTTCACGGGATCGGCCGCCCGTCGACGAACCCAGTACTCCTGGAAATGGAGATCGAGCTCGGCTCCCGTCGCGGCGTCCACCGCGTCGATCCGCGTGCTCACTCGGTCGTCCGTGACGGGCAGCAGGCGCGCGGTGACGCCGAAACGGCTCGCGATGGTGGCCGTGACCTCCGACATGGTGGCGCCGCGAGCGAGGAGATCGGAGCGCAGCAGATGCGTCGCCAGGTCGAGGTCGCCCAGGTTGAACCAGGCCTGGTCGGCCCCCAGCTCGCGAAGCTCCTCGGCGGCACGGAACGTCTCGTCGCGCCGTCCCCAGCCCCGCTCTCGGTCGAAGACGTCGCCGAGCCAATAGGTGACGGAGTCCGGATCCGGCGACACGCGCAGGCCATGGACGTCGTAGTCGTCCGCCACGTTGAGCACGACCGTCAGATCGTCGCCGGGTACGACGCGGATGAGCCCGCGCAGGAACTTCCCGGCGCCGATCCCGCCCGCCAACGCGACGACCTTCATCGCGATACAGCGTAGTAGGCTCGCCGACATGCCCGAGGGGACCGCGCATCAGCTCCGTCGCGCCCTCGCGCGCGCCGAAGATGGCAAGGCGCTGTCGCCGGCCGAGGCCGAGGCATTGCTCCGTGCCCGCGACGAGGATCTTGCACGCCTCATGCGGGGCGCGGCGCGCCTGCGCGACCTCGGACACGGCGACGTGGTGACGTACTCGCCGAAGGTGTTCATCCCGCTCACGATGCTCTGTCGCGACCATTGCCACTACTGCACGTTCGCGAAGCCGCCGGCGAAGCTCGAGCACGCGTTCCTCACGCCGGAGCAGGCGGTCGCCATCGCCGACGCGGGCCGGCGGGCCGGTTGCAAGGAGGCGCTGTTCACGCTGGGCGATCGTCCCGAGGATCGGTACGACGTCGCGCGCACGTGGCTCGACGAGCGCGGCTACGCGAGCACACTGGACTACGTCCGCGCCGTCGCGATCCGCGTGATCGAGGAGACGGGGCTGCTGCCGCATCTCAACCCCGGCGTCATGTCGTACGAGGACATCGCGCGCCTGAAGCACGTATCGGCGTCGATGGGCCTCATGCTCGAGACGTCGTCGGATCGGCTCGGCGAACGGGGTGGGCCGCATTTCGGTTCGCCCGACAAACGCCCCGCCGTGCGGCTGCGCACGATCGAGGATGCCGGCCGCCTCGGCGTTCCGTTCACGACCGGCGTCCTGGTGGGGATCGGCGAGACGTCGGCGGAACTGGCGGCATCGCTGTTCGCCATCCGGGACCTCCATCGACGATATCGCCACATCCAGGAGGTCATCGTTCAGAATTTCCGCGCCAAACCGGGCACCGCGATGCACGCCGCTCCCGAGCCCGAGGACGAGTCGTTCCTCGCCGCGGTCGCGACGGCCAGGATCGTGCTCGGCCCCCGGATGCATCTGCAGGCCCCCCCCAACCTCAGCGACCCCGGTCAACGACTCCGGCTCCTCGACGCCGGAATCGACGATTGGGGGGGCGTGTCGCCCCTCACGCCCGACCACGTGAATCCCGAGCGGCCGTGGCCCACGTTGGATGTGCTGCGCGCCACCACGGCCGCGCGCGGCAAGCGCCTGCTCGAGCGGCTCACCATCTATCCCGAGTACGCCACCAGGCCCGACCCCTACCTCGCGGGGAAGATGCGGGCTCCGGTGGCCGCGCTCATCGGCGCGAACGGCCGGGCCGCCGAAGGGCGGATCCCCGAGCCCGTCCCTTGGCAAGATCCCGACGTGCAGTGGAAGCCGCGGAGCATCGACCTGAAGTTCGCGAAGGGGGCCGACGCCGGTCTGCGCGCCGACGCCCTCTCCGTCTACGGCGATTTCGATGCGCTCGACGTCACGCGTACGTGGACGGCCGCCGAGGTCGCGCCCGAGCGGCTCGACGCCGACATCACGTCGGCGCTGCGCAAGGCCGAGCGTCACCTGCCTCTCACGGACGACGACGCCCTCGCGCTCTTCCGCGCCGAGGGCGCGGCCCTCGACGCGCTCTGCTCGGTGGCCGACGGCCTGCGCTCCGAGGCGGTGGGCGACGAGGTCACCTACGTGATCAATCGCAACCTGAATTTCACCAACGTGTGCTACGTGGGCTGCCGCTTCTGCGCGTTCGCGCAGCGGGAACAGGATGCCGAGTCCTACACGCTGACGCTGGACGAGGTCGGGGACCGCGTGCAGGAGGCATGGGCGCTGGGTGCCACCGAGGTCTGCATGCAGGGAGGCATCCACCCGGACCTTCCAGGGTCGTTCTACTTCGACCTATTGGACACGGTGAAGGCGCGGGCACCGGGTATCCACGTCCACGCGTTCAGCCCGATGGAGGTCATGAACGGGGCCACGAAGCTCGGGATCTCCTACGAGGGGTTCCTCGCGGAGGCGAGGGCCCATGGTCTCGGCACGATCCCGGGCACCGCGGCGGAGATCCTCGATGACGACGTGCGCTGGCTCTTGACCAAGGGCAAGCTGCCCGCGGACACGTGGGAGGAGATCGTGCGGACGGCGCACGGACTTGGGATCCGCTCCAGCTCCACCATCATGTTCGGTCACGTGGATGCGCCGCCGCATTGGGTGGCGCACCTGCGACGGCTCGCGACGATCCAGGCCGACACCGGCGGGTTCACGGAATTCGTGCCGCTGCCGTTCGTGCACCAGAACGCGCCCATCTATCTCGCGGGGAAGGCACGCCCGGGGGCGACCTTCGACGAGAGCCTTCGGATGCACGCCGTGGCGAGGATCATGCTCGATGGGTTGATCCCCAACATCCAGGTGTCGTGGGTGAAGCTCGGCGTCGAGGCATGCCAAGCGATCTTGCGTGCCGGCGCGAACGATTTCGGCGGCACGCTCATGGAAGAGACGATCTCGCGGATGGCCGGCGCGGAGTGGGGGATCGCTATGTCTTCCGACGGATTCGACGATGCGATCCGCGCGATCGGCCGGATCCCCGCGGTGCGCTCCACCACCTACGAACACGTCGAGGCGCGTCCGATGCCCGTTGTCGGTCAATCGAGTTGACTTTTCTCGTCAAGTTGCTTGACCACCATATTTCTGCCGAAACGGCTTGCCACCTGCGCGAACGCACGGGACGATAGGTGCGATCGAGGGATGAGGCAGAGAACTTCCCCGCGGAGGACTTGTCAGCGAGGGTGTTCTTCCCGCAGAATCACACGGTTGTGATTTGGGGGGGAGACTGAGCGGTGCACCACTACATCCCTTGGCAAGAGCGTGCGCGGTGTCGCGAGTACGACCCGGAGATCTTCTTCCCCGAGAAGGGAGGTTCATCGAGGGAGGCCAAGCGGATCTGCAGTGAGTGCCCCGTTCGCATCGAATGCCTGAACTACGCCCTCCGCCGCGATGAGCGATACGGCGTGTGGGGCGGGATGAGCGAACGGGAGCGCCGGCGCCTGAAACGCATGGCGTCCTGAACGAACTGTCGGTACCGAAAGGGGGCAGCATGGCAGCAGCCAAGAGGACCGCGGCCAAGAGGACCGCGGCCAAGAAGACCGGGGCGCGCAAGAAGCCCGTCGCACGGAAGAAGACGACCGCGCGCAAGCCCGCGTCACGCAAGAAGACGACCGCACGCAAGCCCGCGGCACGCAAGAAGACGGCGGCACGCAAGCCCGCGGCGCGCAAGAAGCCCGCGGTGCGCAAGAAGACGACGGCGCGCAAGAAGCCTGCTGCACGCAAGCCCGCGGCGCGCAAGAAGACCGCTGCACGCAAGCCCGCGGCGCGCAAGAAGCCCGCGGCGCGCAAGAAGACGACGGCGCGCAAGAAGCCTGCCGCACGCAAGCCCGCGGCGCGCAAGCGCTGAGCTCGCACGTCGGCGATCTGAAGGGGGGCGAAACGCCCCCCTTCCGCTGTGCGGGGTCGACCGCGTGCTAGCCTCGGCGCCGCGCAGGACGCGCCTCGCATGACCCAGCCCTCCACGCAATCCGCCGCCGAGCGGGCGCCATCCGTCCTCGTCGTCCTGATCGTGCGCGACGCGGCGGACCGGCTCCGCGAAAGCCTCTCCGCCCTGGCCGCTCAGACGTACCCGAGGCTGGCGATCATGGCCGTGGACAACGGGTCGAGCGACGGATCCGGTGAACTCTTGACTCAGGCCCTGGGGGAAGGCCGGGTCATCACGCTCGCGGGCGACGCGGACCTGGCCGCCGCCCTCGCCGCCGCGCTCGACGTCCCGGTTGCGGCCGATGCCGATCACATCCTGGTCCTGCACGATGACGCGGCGCTCGACCCCGACGGCGTCGCTCGCCTGGTTGAGGCAACCGCCATACCGGGTGTGGACCGCGTGGGGATCGTGGGGGCCAAGGTCGTGGACTGGGGCGATCCGCGGCAGCTTCGCGACGTGGGGAGCTCCGCCGATCGCTTCGGTCACGCCTACTCACCCCTGCAGGCGGGCGAGATCGACCAGGGGCAATTCGATCGGGTGCTTGAGGTCCTGAGTGTGTCGTCGGCCGCCATGTTGTTCGCACGGGAGGCGTGGCAGCGCGTCGGATTGTTCGACGACCGCATGAGCGGGCCCCAGGCCGAGCTCGATCTGTGCTGGCGGGCTCGCATCGCGGGGTACCGGGTCCTCATGACCCCGCTCGCGCGTGTGCGCCACCGCGGCACGTCGAGCGTGGGCGACCCGGGCGTCGCGACGCGCCGCGGCCCTCGGTATCAGGAGGACCGGGCCGCCATCGCCACGGTCTTGAAGAACTACTCGCTGCTCAATCTGCTGTGGGTGGTCCCGCTGTCGCTCGCGCTGGGCCTCGTTCGCCTTGCCTTCCTCACGTTGGCGCGTCGTTTCGAGGAGGCCTACGACCTGCTCGCCGCCTGGGGCTGGAACATCGCGCATCTGCCGGGCACCTTCGGGCGGCGCCGAAAGACGCAGAAGGTGCGCAGGATCAAGGATCGAAAGCTCCGCCGGTTCATGGAGTCGGCCGGCCTTCGCCTCCCCCGGTGGTTCCAGACCGCCGAGCAGATCTTGGAAGAGCAGCGGCAGATCGAGGAAGGGGACGAAGGTCGGCCGGTGACGCGGCGCCTGCGCGACCGCACCGCATCGCTCGTCGGTTCGCACCCGGTGATCGTGGGGTCGTTCGCCGGGTTGGTCGTGGGCGCCGTCGCGATCAGGGGGTTGCTCGGCCCAGGCGTCCTCGCGGGCGGCGTCCTGCCTTCCTTCCCGGCGAACGCATCCGGGTTCTTCCAAGAGCTCGACTCGGCGTTCAGGACCACCCCGCTGGGCGGGTCGCTCGCCGCGAGTCCCGCGCTCGCCGTCATGGGGGGACTCTCGACGCTCCTCGTTGCGAGCACCTCGTTAGCCCAGAAGGTCTTGCTCGCCGGAGCACCGGTCCTGGCGGCCGTCTTGATGTACCGGGCGTGTGCACGGCTCACCCAACGACCCGGCCCTTCCGTCCTCGCGGCGGGAGCCTACGTGGCCTCAGCGCTCATGCTCTGGTCCTACTCCGAGGGCCGCCTCGACCTCTTACTCGCGCTTGCGGTCCTGCCCGCGGCGGTGGAGCGCCTCGAGGTGGCATTCGCCCCCGACGAGCCGTCGAACGGACGGTGGCGATTCGTCGCCGGCGTCGCGGTCACGTTCGCCGTGATGATCGCGTTCTTGCCGGGCGCCCTGCTCGCGCTGTTCGTCGTCGTCCTCGCGCAGCTCCTGACGGCGCGGGACCGCGTGCGCGGGCTCATCTTCACGGGCGAGGCCCTGGCGCTCGCCGCGGCCCTCCTGCTGCCGTTCGTGCCCACGCTCGTCGCCGGCGGCGGCGCGGCGTTCACGTCCTACGTAGGGACCACCGACGTGGCGGACCTCGCCCGACTGGCGTTCGGGCCCGGCCCCGGCACCTGGGTGATCGCCGCCTTCCTTCCGCTCGCTGCGTTGATCGCCTTCGCGCTCGTCGGCCCCGCCTTCCGGAGCAAAGCCCTGCGCGCCATGCTGGTCGCGCTGTTCGGACTCGCGCTGTCTTGGCTATCGGCCGCGGGCTATCTCCCACGGGTTCTGTCGAACCCGCTTGCCTTCGGCGCGGTCGCCGCGGTGGGCGAGACGATGGTGCTGGCGTACGGGCTTGCCTCCGTCACGACTGGCCTCGACCGCGAGTCGTTCGGCCTGCGCCAGATCGGCACCGTGGTGCTGGGTGTGACCATCGGCGTGGGGTTGTCGCTCCAGGCCGCCTCGGCGATGGCCGGCGGCTGGGCGGTGGGCGGTCCTCAGCAGATCCCCGCGGCCTGGGCCGTGGTCGAGGGGCATGCCAAGGGGGACTTCCGCGTGTTGTGGGTGGGGGCGGACGACGGGCAGCCGTTCCCGGCGCCCGGGGGCGACCCCCAGGCCCTCGCGCCCGCGGGGGATGACACGTTGCGGTTCTCCCTCACCGACCGTTCGGGGGTCACCGCCCTCGATACGGGACGGCCGCTCGCGGGACCGGGACCCGATTCGCTGGCGGAGGTGATCGGCGAGGTGATCTCCGGGACCAGTCGCCACGCCGGCGCGTTGCTGGCTCCGTTCGGTGTGCGATTCATCGTTGCCGCAGAGGGCCAATTGCCGAGCATCGCTGCCGGGCGATTCGATGCGCAGCTGGATCTGGACCTGGTTCCGGCCGCCGGGCTCTCCATCTACCGGAACGCGACGCAGTTGCCACCGGCCGCCGTGGTGGGTGTCACCCCCGCCCAGGTGCGGATGATCCTGGCCGGCTCATCCGCGGCCACGGCGGCCGTCGGGCCCGTCAAGGCGTCGGCGATGAAGGCGGTCGAGGGCGGCTGGGACGGGCCGGCGACCGACGGGTTCATCGCGCTCGCCTCCGAGTTCGACGCATCCTGGGGCATCGAGGGGTCCTCGGCCGATCCGCAGCGTTCGTTCGGGTGGGCGACCGCGTTCACGCGCACCAAGGGTCCCGCGGCCGTGCGATACGGCGCGCAGCTGACTCGTACGATCGAGACCGTCGCATTGGGGCTGTTCTGGGTCGTCGCCCTGTGGATCACGAGGAAGCCGGTGGGTCGGTGAGGGCTCGCGGCCAGGGGTTCCTCGCCGTGCTGGTCGCCCTGGCGGCCGTGACGACGGGCATCCTATTCACCCGCTTGGGGCCGAAGGTGCCCGCCCCGGCCGCGGAGGGCACGGCGCCCTCGGGCGGCTGGCTCTGCCCACACGGCGGGGGCAAGTCCTGGCAGGCGACGATCTACCTGGCCAACCCCGGAGCGAGCGACGTGACGGCTCGCCTCACCTCGCTGACCTCCGACGGCGCGGAGGCGCCGGTTTCCGTGATCGTGCCTGCCGGGGGCGAGGTGGCCCAACCGGTGCACGCCGCCGCCCCCTCCTCCGCGACGTTCGTGGAGTTCTTCGGGGGGTGGGTTGCCGCGGGTTGGCTCACCCACGGCGGGGAGGGGGCGTTCGGCGCGGCGGCCGAGCCCTGTGCCCCCGAGGCATCGCGCACCTGGTACGCGGCGGACAACACGACCCAGCAGGGCCAGGTGGCCGACCTGGTGATCATGAACCCCTTCGGCACCGACGCCGTGTTCGACGTGGTCCTGTTCACGGCGGGGCGAGCGCCGATCCGAGACTCGGCCTGGTCCGATCTCACGCTGAAGCCTCACCACAGTCTGTCCCTACGCTTGAACGACAAGGCCCCCGGCGAGGAGGCCCTCACGGCCGAGATCGACGCATCCTCCGGCCGTGTCGCCGTGGCGTCGGTCGGCATCAACGCCCGGGGCGGGGTGCGCAGCTCACTCGGACGCCCCGACACCGGCCTGACGAGCTACCTGCCCGTCGGCGGGGGGGCCGGGCGGGCCCAACTCGCTCTCACCGTGCCGGGAGGCCGCCCCGCCACGCTCGGCGGCACCCTGTACTCCCGCAGCGACCCCAAGCCCTTGGCGGGCCTCGTTGGGACATCTCAGGACCCACAGACCGCGAAGGTCTACCCCTTGGTCACGAGCGGACCGTCCGTTGCGAGCGTGCTCTCGCAGGACGAGACCCCCGTCGTCACGGCGCTCCGAGCATCCGGGCCCGGCAACGACCCCGGCGCGACGTCGGGGGCCCTGTCGGCGTCCACGGCCTGGGTGCTCACGCCGACCGTGGCCGGGGAGCCCTCGCGTCCCGGCCTGGTGGTGATGAACCCGGGGAGCGATCCGGTGGAGGTTACGCTGCACCTGCTGGCCCCCGACGGCGCCACGCCCGCACCCGACGTTACGATCACGATCCCCGCCGCATCGGCCGTCGGCGCGCCTGCGGGGTTCCTCGCGTCCGCGCCGACGGCGAGCGTGGCGGTCACGGCGGCCGAGGGAGGGGTGGTGGCGCTCGGCGCGTCCACCTCACTGGGGGGCAAGGGCGTCGCGGACTACGCCATCGCGATGGGGGTCGTCGTACCGTCGGTTCCGTAGGGATGGCGGCCCCCGCTGCGCCCCGTCGGGCCGACTGGTCCCGCGAGCGCCATGACGTATCATTGCGGGGCTCGCTCGCAGTAGCGTGCCCATCGCCCGCCCATCGCCGCGATCCGAAAGAGCCCCATGGCCCAAGGTAGACACGTTCGCAAACGCCGCCTGCGCGCCCTCGCGGTCGTCGGTGTGCTCGCCGGCGCGCTCGTCGTGGTGTTCGGCGGGATCGCCTTGTCCGCGTATCGCTACGAGCAGGCACGCGACGACCGGATCCTGCCCGGTGTCACCATCGCCGGGATGGACGTGGGCGGGATGACCCGCGGCGAGGCCGTGGCGGCGGTTCGAGGAGGCTCGGTCGTCCATCTGTCGGCGGCCATGACCATCACGGCCGCGGGCAAGACGTGGGACGTCACCCCCGCACAGCTCGGGCAGCGTGCCGCGATCGGCGGGGCCGTCGACCGCGCGCTCGGGCTCAACCGATCGATGGGCGTCTTCTCGCGGTTCTGGCACCGGTTCCGCGGCTCGCCCGTGGATCGCGACATCCCCCTGAACTACGGGGGAGCTGCCGGCGTTCCGGGATTCGTTGCCGAGTTGTCCAAGTCGGTGTCGCGCGACCCCGTGGATGCGCACATGACCACCGACGGGGACCGCATCATCGTCGTCAAACCACGGGACGGGCGGGACCTGAACGTCAAGGCGTCGACCGCGATCCTGCGCACCGCCCTCGCCCGGCACCAGCCCGCGGCAGACCTGCCCGTCAAGCCCGTCAAGCCGAAAGTCACCGCCGGGAACCTGGGTGCGACGGTGGTGGTGCGGGTCGATCAGAACCTGTTGTACCTCTATGACGGCTTCCGGGTCGTTCGCACCTTCCACGTGGCCACCGCCAAGCCCCCGTGGGTCACGCCGGCGGGTGACTGGATCGTCGATCGCAAGGCGGAGGACCCGACCTGGTACAACCCCGCACCGGACGGCTGGGCCTCCTCGGCCCCGCTCGTCGTGCCCGGTGGACCCGACAACCCGATGGGCTCCCGTGCCATCTACATCACCGCGCCCGGCTTGATCCGGATCCACGGTACGAGCCCCGGCGAACGGCCGTCGATCGGCCACTACGAATCCCACGGCTGCATCAGGATGCTCAACGAGGACGTGGAGCAGCTGTATCCCCTGGTCCCCGTCGGTACGCACGTACTGATCGTCGGTCACCGGCCCTACTGATCAGCCCGTCGGCGGCGGGCAGGCCCGCGCCGTGCCTGCTTGGAAATCACACCGATGTGATTTACCCTCTCGTCGATGCGAACCTGCGCCAAGATGCGATGCTCGCGCGAACCCCTCGCCACGATCACGCTCCGCTACGCCGAGCGTGAGGTCGTCATCGGGGACCTCCTCGCGGAGCACGACCGGAACCTGCTGGATCTGTGCCGCGAACACGTCGGCCGCATGACCCCTCCCGTGGGTTGGGTGCTCACCGATCTGCGGACGAAGCCCTCGACGCCGGCGCTCACGGCCTGAAGGCCGAACGGCCTCCGTCGTTCGGCCGGTCCTCGGGCACCGGCCGGCCCCGATCCGACGATATGTCGTCCCCCGGATGGGGGCGCTCGGCCCTCAGGAGGACCAACGAGACACCCACCCACAGCATCAAGGGGAAATGGGAACCCCGAGCTATGGTCCGCGCCGCGTTGCGGGACGAAACTAGCGTCATGACCAACAACCCTCCAAACAACCCCACATGCCCCGACTGCAAGGTCGGCGATCTCATCAAGATCTCGATGACCGTCGGCGGCCGCGACCTCGCCTTCGCCACGTGCCATCACTGCGAAGCCAAGTGGTGGTTCCGCGAGGGCGAAGAAGTCCCGCTGTCTTCCGTCATCGGCCTCGTCGTTCAGAAGTAACCCCGCCGAACCATCTCCCATCTCCGGCCGTCGCCGGCCTGACGCCCTCCGGTCCGACTCCGTAGGCTGGGGTCATGCCCGACCTCGACCGCATCTTCAAGGCCTACGACGTTCGCGGCGTGGTCCCCGACGACCTCGACCCCGAGTTGGCCCGCCGTATCGGGGGCGCGTTCGCCACGTGGAGCGAAGCCCCCGCCATCGTGCTGGGGCGGGACTGCCGCCTCTCCTCGCCGGAGCTCGCCGCCGCCATCGCCGACGGTGTCACGCTCGCCGGTGTCGACGTGATCGACCTCGGGCTTGCGTCCACGGACCTGCTGTACTTCGCGAGCGGCTCGGAGGACCTGCCCGGGATCATGCTCACCGCGAGCCACAACCCCAAGCAGTACAACGGGATGAAGTTCTGCCTGGCGGGCGCCAAGCCCGTTGGAGAGGACTCGGGCCTGCAGGAGGTGCGGGCGCTGGCGGCGGTGGGGGACGTCGAGGCGGCGGCCGACCGCGGCACCGTGATCCCGCGGGACCTGTTGGGCGCCTACGTCGAGCACGTGCTCTCGTTCGTGGATGCGGCGGCCATGCGCCCGCTCACCGTCGTGGCGGACACGGCCAACGGGATGGGAGGGCTCGTCGTTCCCGCCGTGATGGCGCGCCTGCCCGTCACCCTGTTCCACTTGTTCCCCGACCTCGACGGGACCTTCCCCAACCATCCCGCCGACCCGCTCGATCCCGCCAATCAGAAGGACCTCAAGGCGGCGGTGCTCGAACACGGCGCCGACCTCGGCCTCGCGTTCGACGGCGACGCCGACCGCGTGTTCCTGATCGACGAGCGGGCCAACGACGTGAGCGGGTCGACCATGACGGCCCTCGTGGCCGAAGCGATGCTCCGGCGCGAGCCGGGCGCCAAGATCGTGCACAACCTGATCTGTTCCTGGACCGTGCCCGAGGTGATCCGCGAGCACGGCGGCGTCCCGGTGCGAACGCGGGTCGGGCATTCGTTCATCAAACAGGTGATGGCCGAGACGGGGGCCGTGTTCGGCGGCGAGCACTCCGGGCACTACTACTTCCGCGACAACTACCGGGCGGACTCGGGTCTGATCGCAGCGGTGGTGGCTCTCGGGGAGCTGTCGTCGGCCGGCGTGGCGCTCTCGGAGCTCCTCGACCCGCTGCTGCGCTACGCCGACTCTGGAGAGATCAACTCTCCGGTTGAGGACCAGCAAGGCACGATCGAGGAGCTCGCGGCCGCCCTCGCTGACGGTCGGCAGGACCGCCTCGACGGGCTCACGGTAGAGTTCGACGATTGGTGGTGCAACGTCCGTCCGTCCAACACCGAGCCGCTGCTGCGCCTCAACGTGGAGGCCAAGACGCCGGAACTCATGACCGAGCGGACCGCGTGGATGTTGGCCATGATCAGGGGGGAACGCTAGATGGCCGTAGCCGCTGAGTTGCTCGAGATCCTCGTCTGCCCCAACGATCGGGCGGCCGTTACCTACATCGAGTCCGAACAGGTGATCGTGTGCTCGACATGCGGGTACCGCTACCCGGTCCGCGACGATATCCCCGTCATGCTGATCGACGAGGCAGAGAAACCCCCGGCTCCTCGCCAAGCGGCGGCCCCCAAGCCGGCGCGGAAGCCCGCGCCTCGAGCCAAGAGGTCCGGGAGCGGCCGGTGATCCAGCTGGACAACGTCGAGGCGCTGCGTGCCCTCGACGCCGCCGACATGCTCGGCACGGTGGCGGCGTCGCCTCGACATTGTCGCGCCGCGTACGACGATGCGGTTTCGCTCGAGCTCCCGGAGGCGGCGGACGTTCACGCCCTTACGGTCTGCGGGATGGGAGGTTCGGCGGTCGCGGGCGACGTCCTGCGGGCCGTGTTCCGCGACCGGCTCGGGGTGCCCGTCGAGGTGAACCGCGGCTATGACCTCCCGGCCTACGTGGGGTCGGAAACGTTGGTGCTGATCTCCTCCTACTCCGGGAACACGTCCGAGACGCTCGCGTGCTTCCGCGAGGCGCTCGCGCGTGGATGCCGGATCGTGGCGCTCACTTCGGGCGGGGAGCTCGGGGCTGAGGCCGCGGAGGCCGGTCTGCCCGTCGTACCGGTGCCGGGGGGGTTCCAGCCGCGCGCCGCCCTGGGGTACCTGGGCTTCTCGGCGATCGGGGCGCTCGAGGCCATGGGCCTGCTGCCGCCGCTCGTGGGGGACGTCGAGGAGACCGTGGCCGAGTTGTCGACGTTGAGCGAGCGGCTCGGTCCGAGCGCACCCGAGGAGGCGAACCCCGCCAAGGCCCTCGCCGTGAGGATCGCGGACAAGGTCCCCGTGATCTGGGGAGCTGAGGGCATCGGCGCCGTGGCGGCCATGCGTTGGAAGACACAGCTCAACGAGAACGCGAAGGTCCCCGCGTTCTGGTCATCGATGTCCGAGCTCGATCACAACGAGGTGGTCGGCTGGGTCCAACCGCACGGGCACGACTTCTCGCTCATCGCGCTGCGCCACGACGGGGAACACCGGGAGGCCGCCCGGCGCTTCCCCCTGTCCTACGAGATCGCGCGCGCCGCGGGGATGGAGAACGCCGAGATCCGCGCGGCCGGCCATTCGGTGCTCGCGCGCTTGATGTCCTTGATCCTGGTGGGGGACTTCACCAGCGTCTACCTCGGCCTGCGTCGGAGCGTGGATCCCACCCCGGTCGTCGCCATCGACCGCCTCAAGACCGCGCTGGCGGCGAGCTGAGGTGGAGCTCGGCCTCCCGAGCCCGGGCGACGACCTCGCCGCCCGGGGGGCCGCGATGATCCGAGCCGCTACGGACCTCGTGCCGCGGGCGGGGGTGATCCTTGGCTCGGGGCTTGGGCCGGCCCTGGGCGACGCGCTCGAGGAGACGGTGTCGTTCGCGTTCGAAGATCTGCCCGGCCTGCCCCCGCCGGGGGTGCCCGGCCACGCGGGTCGACTCGCGCTGGGCAGGCTCGCAGGCGTGCCCGTCGCCGCGTTCTTCGGCCGGGTGCACTTCTACGAGGGCCACGGCATGGACGTGCCGGCTCTGCTCCCGCGGCTCGTCCAGGCGCTGGGGGCCGACACGATGGTGCTCACGGCCGCCGTCGGCGCCGTCGTCGAGGGCCTGAGCGCCGGTACGGTGGTCGTGCTCACCGACCACATGAACCAGATGGGTTCGGCACCCCTGCGCGGGTGGCGCTACCCGAGCGGGATGCCGGCGTTCGTCCCGATGCAAGGCGTTTACGATCGGGCCCTGCGGGAGGCGGCCCTCGAGCGGGCGCAGGCGCTGGGGATCCGCAACGCCCGCGGGGTGTACGCGGCGATGAGCGGCCCGGCGTACGAGACGCCCACCGAGGTGAGGGTCCTGCGACAGGGAGGTGCCACGGTCGTCGGGATGTCGATGGTGCCCGAGGCCCTTCCGGCCCGCGCGCTCGGGCTGCGCGTGCTCGGCCTGTGCTCGGTGACGAACGCGCTCGGCGAGGACGTCGAGCACGACGAGGTGGTCCGCGTCTCGAACGAGACCGCGATCGAAGTGGGCAGGCTGCTGATCGACCTGTTTCCACGGTTGTGACGGGAGGAGGAGATCCGATGGCGAACGACGTACGGGACCTGGGGCTCGCACGGGATGGTCGAGAGCGGATCGAGTGGGCGGGGGCCGAGATGCCCGTCCTCGAGCTCATCAAGCAGCGGTTCGAAAAGGAGCAGCCGCTCGCGGGGATCCGGATCGCTGCGTGTCTGCACGTGACCACCGAGACGGCGAACCTGATGATCACGCTCGCCGCGGGCGGGGCCGAGGTGGCCCTGTGTGCATCCAACCCGCTCTCGACGCAGGACGACGTGGCGGCGGCATTGGTGGAGGCCGGCATCGACACGTACGCCATCAAGGGAGAGGACACGGACACCTTCTTCAAGCACATCGATGCCGTGCTGGACGTGCGGCCAAACATCACGATGGACGACGGGGCGGACATGGTCAGCGTGCTCCACAAGGAGCGCGTCGACCAGCTCGCGGAGATCATCGGGGGCACCGAGGAGACCACCACGGGCGTGATCCGGCTGCGCGCCATGGCGGCCGACGACGCGCTGAAGTATCCCATCGTGAGCGTGAATGACGCGGACACGAAGCATCTGTTCGACAACCGCTTCGGGACGGGGCAATCCACGATCGACGCCATCATGCGGGCCACGAACCGGCTCCTTGCCGGACGAACGATCGTGGTCTGCGGCTACGGGATGTGCGGGCGCGGCGTGTCCTCTCGCGCGCGGGGGATGGGCGCGCACGTTGTCGTCACCGAGGTCGACCCGACCGCGGCGATCGAGGCGGTCATGGAGGGGTTCACCGTCATGCCGCTCCTCGAGGCGGCGCGCGTGGGCGACATCTTCATCACGGTGACGGGCGACACCTCCGTCATCGGCCGCGATCACATGGAACGCATGAAGGACGGGGCGATGCTCGCGAACTCCGGGCACTTCGACGTGGAGATCGACAAGGCCGCCCTCGCCGAGCTGGGCGGGCCTCCGCGCCGCATCCGGCAGTTCGTGGACGAGTTCACGCTGGCGGACGGCCGCCGCTTGTACCTGTTGGGCGAGGGCCGGCTGGTGAATCTCTCGGCGGCGGAGGGCCATCCCGCCGCCGTGATGGACATGTCGTTCGCCAACCAGGCGCTCGCGGCGGAATGGGTGGTGCAGAACCGGGGGACGTTGGAGCCCCGCGTGTACCCCGTGCCCGAGGCGATCGACAAGGACGTGGCGCGGCTGAAGCTCCACGCGATGGGGGTGGAGATCGACGCGTTGACGCCCGAGCAGGATCACTACCTGCACTCGTGGGAGCAGGGCACCTAGCGTCATGGACGACCGCATATCGATCCGCGCGCACTACGAGCGCTTCCCGGCAACGGTGAAGGGCGCGTTCGTGCTGCGGGCGGCCGACGGCGATCCCCATCAGGTCCGGATCGAGAGCGCCCGCCTCGTCGAGCTGGCAGGGGCGGGGTCGCGATCCATCGACCTCCAGCCGGCCACCCTCGACGTCGCCCCCAACCTCGACCTGTTCGTGCCCTTCGAGTTCCCCGTCACGGAGCTCGGGCCAGGGTGGTATCGCCTCGCGTGCGACGTGCTCGTCGACGGCGTGCCCACGGAAGTGCCCACGGGCGATCCGTTCGCCATCGCATGGCCCAGGGCGAGCGTCCGCCGCGGCACCGTCGCGGTGGGCAAGGCCGTCGGCGGCGGGAGCGCCAAGGTCCGGATCGAACAGGTGGAGTGCGCAGGGGACTCCATCAGGGTCGTCTACGCGGCGCCGACGCGCATCTCGCTTCGGCTCCGCGCCGACGGCATGGCCGTGGCACAGATCGCGGAGGCCTACGACGAGGCGGCGGGGCGGGGCAGGGTCACGGCGTACCCGGTCCTCAAGGCTCACGAGCGGCTCGAGATCGATGTGAAGGGCTCGGCGGGCCCCCTCGACGTCCGGCTCCCGTAGTCGCCGAAGGTGTGTCGGTACCCGGCGCTAGGGTCAACCGATGCTCGGGCGGGTCCTCGACACGCTGTTCCCCCGGACGTGCGCGGGATGCGGCGGCGGCCCCTGGCCATTCTGCGAGGAGTGCCGGTTCGGGCTCGAGGTTCTCGCCCCGCCCTGGTGCGCGCGCTGCGGGCGGCCGTGGCCGCTCCCCGTGTCGTCCTGCCCCGACTGCCCCCCGCCGGCCGTGGCGTCGGCTCGGGCGGCCTTCGTGTTCACGGGACCGGCGAGGCGAGCCATCCACCGCTTGAAATACCGAGGGTGGCGCGGGGTCGGCGCCGCGCTGGCCGCCGCGATGGTCCTCGGCGGGCCGCTGCCGCACACCGACGTGATCACCTGGGTGCCGCTCGCGCGGCGCCGTCTTGCCGAGCGGGGTTACGACCAGGCGCGGCTGCTCGCGACGGAGGCGGGCCGGCAGCTGGAGCGGCCCGTCACCGGGCTGCTGCGGCGCCGCGTGAGCACCGCGCCGCAGGCCAAGCGCTCCGGTGCCGAGCGGCGCACGGCCCTGCAAGGCGCGTTCGAAGCCGGGCGCCGCCCCGTGCCGGAGAGGGTCCTGCTCGTCGACGACGTTCTCACCACCGGTGCCACCGCCGCCGCCTGCGCCGAGGCGCTCCAGGTGGCGGGCGCACGCGAGGTCCACCTGCTTGCGGCCGCGCGGTCGTTCGCAGGCTCGGCCTATACTCGGGCGGGCCCTCGTCCGGGTCTGTGGTTGCCCGGAGACATCCTCCGGTAGTCGACGCCAGCCGCGGGCGAAACGACCCACGTAAGGCGACCCTTGGTCGCTGAGCATGGCGCGGTTTAGAGGTAAGTCCTGCCCCGCGGACCACGTGGGAGAGGGCGGGCGTCGGCGGTCATCGACCGCCGGCCATCGCCCCCGCAGGCGGGTGTGGGGTCAAAGACCAGGTCAGCCGGACGGGGGCTCACCAGCGAACGAGCACGAGGGGGGACGCCGGAGGATGGACCTGACCTATACCGGCCGAGGCGTGCAGGTGACCGAGGAGATGCGCGAGACCGCGGAACACAAGCTCGCGCGCCTCGGACGCATGGAGCCGCGCACGACGCGGATCGACCTCACGTTCATCAACGAGCATCATCCCAAGCCCGACGGCCTCAAGCGCGTCGAGGCGGCGCTGCGGATCCCACGCAAGACGTTCTTCGCCCACGCGGAGGCCCCCGACGTGCCCTCGGCGCTCGACGACGTGGCCGAGAAGCTCGAGCGCCAGCTGCGCGATCACCACGGCAAGCGACGCGGTCGCAAGCATCGGGGGCTAGAATCCGCTCACGTGAACCCAGGGCCTGCCGATACCCCCGATGAACCGGGCGCGAGCGAGGGAGATCGGTGAGGGCGAAGGACGCGAAAGACACGGATGGGTCGACCGAGGCCGAGCGCCTGCGCGTGATGGTCGTCGACGACCACGCGCTGTTCCGCCGGGGCCTCGAGATGGTGTTGCAGCAGGAGGCCGACATCGAGCTCGTGGGAGAGGCCTCCGATGGTGCGGAGGCGGTCGAGAAGGCCGAAGCGCTCGTCCCCGACGTCGTGCTGATGGACGTGCGCATGCCGAAGTTCTCCGGGATCGAGGCCACCGGACAGATCCGCGAGCTCCTGCCGCACTGCAAGATCTTGATGCTCACCATCAGCGACGAGGAGGCCGATCTCTACGACGCCATCAAGGCGGGCGCCAGCGGCTACCTCCTCAAGGAGATCCCCATCGAGGAGGTCGCCGACGCCATCCGCAGCGTGTGGGCGGGCCAATCCCGCATCAGCCCTTCGATGGCCTCGAAGCTCTTGACCGAGTTCGCCGCGATGTCGAAGTCCGCGCAGGAGCGTCCGCAGATGCCCCCGCCTCGGCTCACCGACCGGGAGATGGAGGTCCTGCGGCTCGTCGCACAGGGACTCAACAACCGGGACATCGCGAAGGAGCTGTTCATCTCGGAGAACACCGTGAAGAATCACATCCGCAACATCCTCGAGAAGCTGCATCTGCACTCGCGCATGGAGGCCGTCGTCTACGCCGTGCGCGAGAAGATGATCGAGATCAACTGATCGTGGCGGACCCCACCCTCACGGCGGCGCTCGACATCCTCGGCCATTCGCTCGATGAGCTCCGCAAGGCCCTCGATGGCTGCTCGGCGGAGCAGATGAACCGGCGGCCGGCGGGCGAGGACAGCAACGGCCTGGCGGTGATCGCCACGCACGCGTTGGCGAGCACGCGCGCATGGCTCAGCCTCGCCGTCGGCGCAACCGCGCCGGAACGTGATCGAGACGCGGAATTCCGGGTGGTGGCGGAAGATCCGGCCACGTTCATGGAGCGGCTCGACGCCGTCGCCCAGGACTGCCGGGCGCTGCTGCGGACGGACGCCGTCTTCGAACCCGCTCGTGTCGGCACGGCGCCGTGGCGCACGTACGGCGGGGACGAGCCGGTCACGGCGGCCTGGGCCTTGTTGCATGCGCTCGAGCACCTGCGCGAGCACGTCGGCCACGCGCAGCTCACGCGCCAGCTCCTGTAGGGGCATCCGGCCCAGGACTCCGCGCCCCGCGGTCCGATACGCTCGTGCTATGGCGGCCCCGGAACCCCGCAACGTGGCGCAGGTGATCGTCGAGTGTCTCGAGCACGAGGGCGTCGAGTACGTCTTCGGACTGCCGGGGGAAGAGAACCTGCACATGATCGATGCCCTCGCGGACTCCCCGATCCGGTTCATCACCACGCGCGACGAGCGGGGGGCGGCGTTCATGGCGGACACCTATGGGGCGCTCACCGGCAAGCCCGGAGTGTGTCTGGCGACGCTCGGGCCCGGCGCCATCAACCTGATGCTCGGCATCGCGAACGCGCAGCTCGACTCGCACCCTTTGGTGGCCATCGCGGCACAGGCCGGTCTCGACAGGATCTACAAGGAGTCCCACCAGTTCGTGGACCTGGTGTCGTTGTATCGGCCCGTCACGAAGTGGGGCGACATGGTGACGGTACGCGCCGCGGCGCCGGAGATGGTTCGCAAGGCGTTCAAGCAGGCGACCACGGAGCGCCCCGGCGCCACGTTCTTGATCCTGCCGGAGGATGTGGCGGAGCTCCCGTGCGAGGGCGCGCCACTCAGGGTGAACACCCCCGTGGATACCGCCCCGGACGAGAACCAGGTGCATCGGGCGGCGCACGTTCTGTCCGAGGCGAGGCACCCCGTGGTGCTGGCCGGCCCCGGGGTCGCGCGCGACGCCGCCACCGACGCCTTGGTGCGGTTCTCTGAGCGCCTCAACATCCCCGTGGCCACCACGTTCCTGGGCAAGGGCGTGTTCCCCGATGACCACGTCAACGCGCTGGGCACCCTCGGGTTCATGGTCAAGGACTACGCGAACTTCGGGTTCGACCGCGCCGATGTCGTGGTCGCCGTCGGCTACGACCTCGTCGAGTACTCGCCCGCGAGATGGAACCCGGGCGCGGACAAGCAGATCATCCACGTCCACCGGACCGTGGCGGAGGTGGACGCCAACTACACGCTGACGGTCGGGGTGCAGGGGAGCATCTCCGAGACGCTCGACGCGATCGGCGCCTCCTCCTATATCCACGCCATCCGCGGCGAGGTGCCTCCCGTGCGGGACCTCGTCCGCGAGGAGCTCGAGCGCGGGGCGGCGGACGATCGCTTCCCGGTGGCGCCGGCGCGCATCGTCGCGGACCTGCGCTCGGTACTCGATCGCGACGACATCGTGCTCGCGGACACCGGCGCCGTGAAGATGTGGATGGCGCGCCTGTATCCCACGTACGAGCCCGGCACGTGCCTGATCTCCAACGGGCTGGCCACGATGGCGTTCTCCCTCCCGGGGGCGTTCGCGGCCAAGCTGATCCACCCGCGACGCCGCGTCGTCGCGGCCATGGGCGACGGCGCGTTCCTGATGAGCGTGCCGGAGGTGGAGACCGCCGTTCGCGAGGGTGTGCACTTCGTGATCTTGGTGTGGGTGGACGGTGGTTACGGGTTGATCCGCTGGAAGGAAGAGATCCACCTGGGCAGGACGGCCGCCGTCTCGTTCGACAACCCCGATTTCGTCCAGCTGGCCGAAAGCTTCGGTGCCAAGGGATATGAGATCGGGGCGGCGGGCGAGCTGCTGCCCACGCTCGAGAAGGCCTTAGGCGATGAGGCGGTGTCCATCATCGCGTGCCCGGTCGACTATGCGGAGAACGCGCGCCTGATCGAGCGCCTCGGAGCCCTCACGGAGTCGATCTGACGGATCGTGCGCGCCCGACCGGCGGCCCAAGGGCGCGCAGCCGCTAGAATCGAGGTCCTCCGCTCGATCGTCTCGGAATCCCCCGGAAAGGGCCCGACCCCTTGGTATTGGACAAGATCGCGAACCTCGGCGAGGGTCGCAAACTCAAGAACCTCGAATCGATCGCCAAGCTCGTGAACACCTTCGAGCCGGAGATCGAGGAGCTCGACGACGACGAGCTACGGGGGAAGACCGCGGAGTTCCAACAGCGCAGCGCGAACGGCGAATCGCTCGACGAGCTGATGCCCGAGGCGTTCGCCGTGGTGCGCGAGGGCGCACGCCGCACGATCGGCCAGCGCCACTTCGACGTGCAGCTTATGGGCGGCGCTGCCCTGCATCAGGGCAATATCGCGGAGATGAAGACCGGTGAAGGCAAGACGCTCGTTTCCACCTTGCCCGGTTACCTCAACGCGATGGGCGGTGCGGGAGTTCACCTCGTCACCGTGAACGACTACCTGGCCAAACGCGACTCGGAGTGGATGGGGGGGATCTACCGCTTCCTCGGGCTCCGGGTGGGCCTGATCCAGGCCGCGATGTCGCCCGAACAGCGCCGCCCCGCCTACGCGGCCGACATCACCTACGGCACGAACAACGAGTTCGGTTTCGACTACTTGCGCGACAACATGGCCATGCGCATCGAGGACTGCGTCCACCGCGGCTACAGCTTCGCCATCGTGGACGAGGTGGACTCCATCTTGATCGACGAGGCGCGCACCCCGCTGATCATCAGCGGCATGGTGCAGGACAGCGCGAAGTGGTACCAAACCTTCGCGCGCGTGGCGCCGCGCCTCGTGGCCGAAGAGGACTACGAGGTGGAGGAGTCCAAGCATCAGGTGGCCATCACGGAGTCGGGCGTGGCCAAGGTGGAGGAGATCCTGGGGGTCGAGAACCTCTACGAGCACGTGAACACGCCCCTCGTGCATCATCTCCAGAACGCGCTGCGAGCCAAGGAGCTCTACAAGCGCGACGTCCAGTACGTGGTGCAGGGCGGTGAGGTCAAGATCGTCGATGAGTTCACCGGACGCGTGCTGGAGGGTCGGCGTTACTCCGAGGGCCTGCACCAAGCGATCGAGGCCAAGGAGGGCGTGAAGATCAAAGAGGAGAACCAGACGCTCGCCACCATCACGATCCAGAACTACTTCAAGATGTACGAGAAGCTCTCCGGCATGACGGGAACCGCCAAGACCCAGCTCACGGAGTTCGAGGAGACATACAAGATCTCGGTCGTGGAGATCCCCACGAACCGGCAGAACGTGCGCAAGGACGAACAGGACCTGATCTACAAGTCGGGCGATGCAAAGTGGGACGCGGTCACCGACGAGATCGAGGAGCGCAACGCCGCCGGCCAGCCCACCTTGGTGGGAACGGTGTCGATCGAGAAGTCCGAGCTGCTCTCCACGCTCATGAACCGTCGCGGGATCCCGCACAACGTCCTCAACGCCAAGAACCACGAGAAGGAGGCCGTGATCGTGGCCCAGGCGGGTCGCAAGGGGTCGGTGACGGTGGCCACCAACATGGCCGGTCGTGGCGTCGACATCCTGCTGGGGGGCAACCCGGAGTACCTCGCACGCAACGAGATGGCGGCGCGTGACTGGGATAACGACGCCTACCTGCTCTTCGAGATGACCGAGGAGGAGCGCGCCGCCTACGAGGCCGAGTACGAGCCGATCCTTCAGAAGTTCAAGCATCAGACGGACGACGAGCACGACGAGGTGGTCGGGCTGGGGGGCCTGTACGTCTTGGGGACCGAGCGGCACGAGTCGCGTCGGATCGACAACCAGCTCCGGGGACGATCGGGCCGTCAGGGAGACCCGGGCGATTCACGGTTCTTCCTCTCGCTCGAGGACGACCTCATGCGGATGTTCGCGAGCGACCGCGTGGCCTCGATCATGGAGCGGCTGAAGTGGCCCGACGACGAAGCGATCCAGGCCAAGATGGTCTCGCGCGCCGTGGAGAACGCGCAGCGTCAGATCGAAGAGCTCAACTACGAGCGCCGCAAGAACGTCCTGAAGTATGACGATGTCATGAACGCCCAGCGCGCGGCGATCTACGGGCAGCGCCACGAGATCCTCCAAGGACGCGACCTCAAGGACCAGGTCGTGGAGATGGTCGAGGACACCGTGGGCGACGTCGTGGATGCCCAGTGCCCCGAGGACGTCTTCCCCGAGGATTGGGACCTCGACGCGCTCTACACCGCCATGGCCGAGATCTACCCCGTGAAGGTCCCCCGCGAGCAGGTCGAGTCGGTCCGCGACCAGCCGGAGGTCCAGGCGCTCTTCGTGGAGGACGCCCTGGCGATGTACGACGCGAAGGAGGCGTCGGTGACGGCGGAGACCATGCGCGAGCTCGAGCGCGTCGTGCTGCTGAACATCACCGACACCAAGTGGCGCGAGCACCTCTACGAGATGGACTATCTCCAAGAGGGGATCCACCTTCGGGCGTACGCGCAGCAGGATCCCCTCACGGAGTACCAGCGCGAGGCCTACGACATGTTCGAGGAGCTCAAGGCGTCGATCCGATCGGATTTCGTCCGCTACATCTACCGCGTTGAGTTCGTGCGCCCCGAGGCGCAGGCGCAGCAGCCCACGCGGGTCCGGGATAACCGAACCGAGGTCGAGAGCCAGGGCAAGGAGACCGCGAACGCGAACCAGGCCGTGAGCGACAAGACCCCGAGGAACGCCCCCTGCCCGTGCGGCAGCGGGAAGAAGTACAAGAAGTGCCACGGCGCCGCCGTGTGAACCCGGGCTGCTAGCATCCGCGCGATGAGCGGATCGACCGAGGACCTCCACCACCTACGCGACCGCGTCCTGGCCGCCAAGGAGTTCCTTTGACGTCGAGGGCAAGCGATCGCGGAGCGCGGAGCTCGAAGGCCAGGCGTCCGATCCCTCGTTGTGGGACGACGCCGGGCGCGCCCAGGAGATCACGTCCAAGCTCGCGCGGCTGAGGGACGAGGTCGACGCGCTACGACCGGCTCATGGCGCGGGTGGACGACGCGCAGGCCATGGCTGAGCTCCTGGCAGATGAAGACGACCCCGAGCTTCGGCGGGAGTTCACCGCCGCGGTGAAGTCGCTCGGCCTCGACGTCGAGAAGCTCGAGCTTGCGACGCTGCTTTCGGGCCCCTACGACACCGCGGACGCCATCGCCACGGTGAACGCGGGGGCGGGCGGGACCGAGTCGCAGGACTGGGCCGAGATGCTGCTGAGGATGTATGCGCGCTGGGCCGAGCAGGAGGGGTTCGACAGCGAGGTCGATGACATCCAGTACGGCGACGAGGCAGGCATCAAGTCTGCCACCTTCACCGTGCGCGGCACCAACGTTTACGGGCTCCTGTCCGCCGAGCGTGGCGTGCATCGGCTCGTGCGGATCTCGCCGTTCGACTCACAGAAGCGGCGGCACACGTCGTTCGCGTCCCTGGACGTGATCCCCATGCTCGAGGCGTCCGACGAGGAAGACATCGAGATCCCGGCGGATGAATTGAGGATCGACGTCTACCGCTCCTCGGGTCCCGGCGGCCAATCCGTCAACACCACTGACTCCGCCGTGCGCATCACGCACCTGCCCACCGGCCTCGTGGCCGCGTGCCAGAACGAGCGCTCCCAGCTGCAGAACAAGGCGGTGGCGATGCGGATCCTGAAGGCCAGGCTGGCGGAGCTCGAACGTCAGCGGCGCGACGACGAGCTGACGTCGATCCGCGGCGAGCGCAAGGCGGTTGATTTCGGGTCGCAGATCCGCTCCTACGTGCTGGCTCCCTATCAGATGGTGAAGGACCACCGGACCGACGCGGAGGTGGGCGACCCGCAGCGAGTGCTCGACGGGGAGATCGACACGTTCATCGAGGCCGAGCTGCGACGGCGGGCCGCCGGGCAACACGGCGCCTAAGGCCGCGCTCCGCCCAGCGTGCGATATGGGGCCTGGGTTGTCGCGGCCGCCGCCCCAACCCATACTGCGGCTCCATGCAGACCACCGAGGGGCCGGTCGCACCCAACTACCGGCTCGGGGACCGGTGGCGCCTGGGCATCGCTTCGTTCCTGATGCTCTTCGTCGAACTGACCCTGATCCGGTGGAGCGCCGCTCACGTCGTCTACGTCGCGTACTTCACCAACTTCGTGCTGCTCTCGAGCTTCCTGGGGGTGGGCGTGGGGTTCCTGCGGGCCGGCCGGGCGCGCGATGTCTCGGCCTGGGCACCGGCGGCCCTGGTGGGACTCGTAGCGTACGTCCGGGTGTTCTCCGTCGAGTGGGTCCGTAACTCTCAGGGCGATCTGGCCGGGCTCTGGGGCATGCCGGCCCTGCCGATCTGGATCTCGCTGCCCGTGCTGTTCCTCGGCGTGACGGCGGTGATGGCGTGCATCGCCGAGGGCGTGGCGCGCATCTTCGTCCGGTTCGAACCGCTCGAGGCCTACCGGCTGGACGTCGTCGGCAGCATCACGGGGATCGTGGCGTTCTCGGGCCTCGCCTTCTTACGGACCGGTCCACTCGTGTGGGGCGTCGTGATCGTGGCGGCGTTCGCGTTCCTGTCGCCGCGGCGCGTGCCCGCGGTCGGGTGGGTGCCCGCCGTGCTCTTGCTCGGCGTCTTCGCCGTGGCGTCGTTCTCCGCCGGCGATACCTGGTCGCCGTACTATCGCGTGACCGTGTATCCACCGGCGGACGGCCGCATCGACGTCATGGTGAACGGCCTGCCGCACCAGTCGATCCTGCCGTTGGCCAAGCTCAAGACGGACGACCCCTTCTACCTGGCGCCCTACACGCACCTGACGTCCACGCCGCAGGACGTCTTGGTGGTCGGAGCCGGGAACGGGAACGACGTCGCGGTGGCGCTGTCGAAGGGCGTCGGGCACGTCGACGCCGTCGAGATCGATCCGGTGCTGCTGGGTAACGGCGAGCTCCGACACCCGGAGCGTCCGTACCAGAACGTGCGGGTGAGCGCGCACGTGGACGACGGGCGTGCGTTCCTCGAGCGCACGCACGCCCGGTACGACCTCATCCTGTTCGCGCTGCCGGACTCTCTCACGCTCGTGACGGGTCAGGGGTCGCTCCGCCTCGAGAGCTACCTGTTCACCGAGGAGGCGATGCAGACGGTTCGCGACCACCTGAAGCCCGGCGGCGTGTTCTCGATGTACAACTTCTACCGCCCGTTCATCTTCGAGCGCTACGCGCGCACCATGACCGAGGTGTTCGGCCAGGCGCCGTGCTTCGATGCCGGCAAGCTTGCCTTCGGAGCCCAGCACCAATCCGTCCTCACCGTCGGCCGGGAACCGGGGGACGTCGTGTGCGCGAAGACCTACGTCGCCCCCTCGAGCGCACCTGCCCCCGCCACCGACGACCGGCCCTTTCCCTATGTGAAGCCCGGCACGGTCCCGATGTTCTACGTCTGGGCGCTGCTGGCGATCGTGCTCGTGTCCATCGTGGTCATCCGCCTGGCGTCTGGTGAACCGATCTCGGCGATGCGCGGCTACGGCGACCTCTTCGCCATGGGGGCCGCGTTCCTCCTGCTGGAGACCAAGAGCGTCGTGCAGTTCGCGTTGCTGTTCGGGACGACCTGGCTCGTGAACTCCTTGGTGTTCGGTGGGATCCTGCTGGCGGTGCTGGCCGCGGTGGAGGTCACGCGCCGCTTCACCCTGCCTCGGCGGGACCTCCTGTTCGGGGCGTTGCTCGTCGCCCTGGTGGTGGCGTGGTTCGTCCCCCCCAGCGCGCTCCTGTCGCTCGCCCCCGTGCCGCGGTTCGTCGGCGGGGTGGCGCTGGCGTTCGCCCCCGTGTTCCTCGCGAACCTGATCTTCGCCCAGCGGTTCCGCGACGTTGGGGCCTCCGCCGTGGCCTTCGGAGCGAACCTGCTGGGAGCCATGCTCGGCGGCGTCCTCGAATACCTCGCCATCGCCACGGGGTATCGTTTCCTGCTCGTGGTGGTGGCGATCCTCTACGGGGTGGCCTACCTGTTGGGGCGGGGCCACCTGAGCCCGCAGGCGATGGAGATCGGGCCGCCAGAACGCGCCTCGGTTGGGGCCTGAGCTGGCCTTCCACGGTTCGCGGCGAACCTCCACAAGTTCGCGAAAGGTCTCTGGTAGGGTGCTGACGTTCCCCCTCCCCGACCCCCAAGGCCGTCCATGATCAGTCTTCAGCGCGTATCGAAAACCTACAAGAACGGCGTGACGGCCCTCGAGGACGTGGACGTCGAGGTGGAGAAGGGCGAGTTCGTCTTCATCGTCGGCCAATCGGGATCCGGCAAGTC
This sequence comes from uncultured Actinomycetes bacterium, assembly GCA_963719165.1. GTDB lineage: Bacteria > Actinomycetota > UBA4738 > UBA4738 > HRBIN12 > JAOUEA01. Next base: position 248,309 of record CAVRAV010000001.1, read on the forward strand.
GACCATGATCCGGCTCCTGATCAAGGAGGAGGAATCCACCAAGGGCAGCATCTACGTGGGCGGCAAGAACCTCGGGAAGATGTCCAGCTGGGACGTCCCGAAACTCCGTCGCAACGTCGGCACCGTCTTCCAGGACTACAAGCTCCTCACCGACAAGACCGTCTTCGAGAACGTGGCCTTCGCGCTCGAGGTGATCGGGAAGCCGCGGAACGTGATCGACCAGCGGGTGCCCGACATCCTCGATTACGTCGGCCTGGGGGACAAGCTCCGGAACTACCCCGACGAGCTCTCGGGCGGCGAACAGCAGCGCGTGTCTATCGCGCGGGCGTGCGTGAACCGGCCGCTGGTCCTGCTCGCCGACGAGCCCACCGGCAACCTCGACCCGAACACCTCCGTCGACATCATGCGGCTGCTGGACAAGGTCAACCGGATCGGCACCACCGTCGTGATGGCGACGCATGACCAGGCGATCGTCGATGCGATGCGCAAGCGCGTGGTGGAGCTCGACAAGGGCCGCGTCATCCGGGACCAATCCCGCGGGGTCTACAGCTGATGGCCCGCATCGACTACTACTTCCGCGAGACGGCGACGGGCCTGCGCCGGAACCCCGTCGTGGCCTTCGCCGCGGTGGTGACGGCCTTCATCGCACTCTTCCTCTTCGGGCTGGCTCTGTTGATCACGCGCGAGTTCAACCTCGTCATCGAGGCGTGGACGGGGAACGTGCAGGTGGCCGTCTACCTCAACGACCCGGCTAAGCCCGACACGGTCGCGCACATCCAGGACAAGCTCACCGGCCTCGCAGCCGTCGACTCGGTGGAGTATTGGGACAAGACCAAGACGTGCTCACAGTTCGAAACGCTCTTCGCGAATCAGCCGACGTTCACAGAGAACGTTGACTGCGAGAAAGTGATCCCCACATCGCTGCGGGTGAAGTTGTCGGACCCGGCGCTCTACGACCAGGTCACGGCCGCGCTCTCGTGCGAGCCGAACGCGCAGAACCAGATCGTGTGCGCGGAGGCGGGCGTGAAGAACGTAGCCGATTACCGGCAGGTCTTGAACCGGCTCAACGCCATCACGAGCGTGCTCAAGATCGTGCTGGGCGCGCTGGCCGTCGTGATGCTCGTCTTCGCCATCGTGCTCGTCGCGAACACCCTGCGGATGGGGATGTTCGCGCGACGGCGGGAGATCGGCGTCATGCGGCTCGTGGGAGCAACGAACTGGCGCATCCGCGTGCCCTTCCTGATCGAGGGCCTGGTCGAGGCGCTCGCCGGAGCATTCCTTGCCACGCTCGCGCTGTTCCTCGTCAAGGTGTGGGGCATCGACAGCCTCCGCGGCGATATCGCGTTCGTGCCGCTCGTGAAGAACACCGACCTCCTCGTCATCATCCCGTGGATCGCCATCGCGGCGGCCTTCGTGGCCGTCGTCGCCGGCACGGTCGGGATGCGGCGCTTCCTCGACGTCTAGGCGCGAACCGCATGAGTCCGCAGAGCGACGACGGCGAGCGGGTGGTGGCGTCGAATCGAAAGGCGCGACACGACTACGCCATCGCCGAGACGCTGGAATGCGGCATCGTCCTCACCGGCGACGAGGTGAAATCGCTACGGGGAGGTCGCGCGAGCCTGGCCGAGGCCTACGCGCGGACGCGGGGTGGCGAGATCTGGCTCGAGGGCATGCACGTCCCGCCCTACGAGCAGGGCGACACGAAGAAGCACCTCCCTATGCGCCCGCGGAAGCTGCTCCTGCATCGGCGCGAGATCGCGCATCTGGCGGAGCTACAGGACGAGCAGCGGTTGGCCCTGATCCCGCTCCGGGTGTACTTCACGCACGGGATGGCTAAGGTCGAGCTCGGTGTAGGAAAGGGCAAGCGGTTGTTCGAGAAGCGGCAGTCGATCGCCAGGCGCGACGCGGAGCGCGAGATGCTCCAGGCCGTGAACCGCCGGCGCTGACGCGCGGGAGCCACGCGGGCCGTGGTGGCGGCGTACCCTCAAGGCGTGTCGGGGCAGGCCGTATACTCCCACGGACAACTGCATATGGGGGTGTACTGGCTTCGACCTGGACGTTCATCGTCTGGGGGAAGCGGGCCGTGATCCCGGATGTCACGTTAAACGCCGGACCAAACACAAGCGCCAACGACAACTACGCGCTCGCTGCCTAACTAGTTAGGTAGCCGCCCCCCTCGGGCCGCCTGTGACCGAGGGATGGGCGTCGTGAGCAGGCTTACCTGCATGGCTCCGTCCGGGGGCCGCGGAGGGACATCGCACCCGGGCTGGGCGAAGGGTCCTCTGCCGGTGGGAGCCCCGAGCCGAGATCTCTCCACCTGGCTGCGCCCGGAGAAGCCCCAGTCGGTCGCCTAGGGACGCGGGTTCGATTCCCGCCACCTCCACGAACGCTCAACGGCAGCGATGGTCGTTATCGGAGCGGCGCCACGATTCACGCGTCGTTCGACGGTGCGATCTGCCCGGATCCACGTCGGATCGAGGCGCCCGCCGGCCCGGCCTCGACGACGAGCGGCTGGCCGGGCGCGATCGACGCATACGTCGCGTCGTCCGCCACCACCACGGGCATCGCCGCGCCATAGAGCTCACGCGCCACCATCGATCCCAGCGCGAGGATCGGGTCGGCGTTCAACAACACGATCCCTTGCGGCGCGGATCCGTTGCGGATGGACTCGGCCAAGACGTAGGAGCTGGAGCTGGATCCTCGGCCGGCCGGCATGACCACGATGCGCCCGGTCACCGCGGCACCCACTTGGGGATGGTGCGGGTCGATCACACGCCCCGTGAGCGGGTCGAGACCTCCCCACAAGCTGAGGGGATCATCGAGCACAAGGGCGCGTCCGCGACCCGTGCCGGCCGCGAGGGACCTGGCCTCAGCCATCCCACAACCCGGCGACGCGAACCACGCGGCCGGCGGCCGCGCTCCGCACGCATTCCTCGAGGGTGCCGAACGCTACGGTGAACCCCAGGTTCGCGGGCGCGTACCAGGCCCACTTGGCCGAGTTGGTCATGACGGGCCCGTCCACGTCGTGGATCACCGGCGTGATGTACGTGCAGGTGTCGGTGACGAGGGTGACGCCGGCGGCCTCGAGGGGTCCGAGCACCCCCAAGCGCCCCGCCTCCGCGAGCCCGTCGCGACCGGCGTTCACGTAGAACGGCACGCGAGGCGCGTGATCGCCGAGGAGGTCGGCCAACCGCTCGAGCTCGGCGAGGGAGCAATGGGGCGTGCCGACGCTCACCGCCCCGATCGGCGCATCCGGTGCGACCGAGCCCAGGTCGTCGAGCGCAACGCGGAGATCTTCGGCCCTCAGCGTCACGTCGATCTGCGGCGGGAGACCTCCCGTCGCGTCGAGGAGCGTGGGGGCTTCGGGCGTGATGCCGATGGCGTGGAACATCGCCACGGACCCGGAGGAGGCGGCTGCGGCCCCCAGCGCCTTCAGGTGATCTTCGGTCGTGGATCCCGGGTCGAGGCCCGTGATCGCCGGGAGCAAGGTGCCCGTCGCCGCGCCCACCACGTGCCCGATGGCGGCGAAGCCGGCAGGATCCTCCAAGACCCGGCGCGAGATCGCGTCCGCGCGGAACACCGCCTGTGCCCGGCGGCCCTCGTCGAGGTGGAGCCCGGCTGCCGGCGCCCGCCCGGTGATCGCGCAGCAGATATCGATGAAGTCGCCGTAGCGCTCCGTGCGCGCCCCCAGGACCGAGTTGCAGAACGCGATGGCGTTGGACTCGGCCCACGCGACGTGCGCGCCGAAGCCCGGCCGCTCCGGGAGCTGATAGGGGGCACAGGTCCAGGTCGGTCGGCATCCCATCGCCCCGTACGCGTCCATGAGCGCGCGCGCGGCCTGCGCCGTCGCGGGATCGAGCTGAACCAGTTCGGGGTGAAGCAGGTCGAGCGACGAGACGTTGAGGGTGGTGGGCACGGCGACGATGGCGTCACCGTCGAGGAGCGCCCGGGCGAAATCCAATCCGGCCTGCCCGTGATACAGGCACCCGTCGATGTGCGCGCTTTCGATGTCGAGCAGGCGGGAGGCGCCCGTGACCTCGGCCATCCCAACCACGAGCCGCATGGCCAGGCGCGTGGCGGCTCCGCGATCGCCCGCGAGCGCGGCGCGATCCTCGACCGTGAGTTCCAGGGTCATCCCCCCGGCGGGGGTCCGGGGACGGGGATGTCGGCCTCGGGGAAGGACGTCGAGCCGAGCGACGCCACGCCGGCCGCGGAGAGCGAGCCCAGGTAGGTGGTCGCGAAGACCGCGGCGAACTCCCTCTGATCAAGGTGGGATTGCTCGATCGCGCTCCGAGGAACGTAGGCACCGAGGTTCTGGCGATAGCGGTAGTCCCGCAACGACGCGGCGACGTCCTCGACGGTCGCGCCCCCGTTGTCCCAGAGCCTCGCGGTGTCGAGGTAGACCTCGTGCGGAACCACCTCCTGCACGACGCCGGTGACGCCGCTGAAGCGCTCCTCGATGTGGGCGTCGAGCTGGATCGGGTCCAGGCGCACGCCCCCCGCCGAATCGGGGAGCGGGCATTGCCCGTGATCGGCCGTGACCATCAGGACGTAGTCGCGGGGGAAGCGCTCGTCGAGGAGGTCCACGAGCCGCGCGAGCTGTTGGTCAACGGTCTCCAGCTGGAGCCCCGTCCATTTCGACGCCATGCCGTAGACGTGGCCCGTGTAGTCCGGCGACTTGTAGTTGATGTACAGCAGGTCGGTGGACTCGCCCCGTCCAAGAGGCTCGGCATCGAACGTGGCCTCGATGAGGTCGCCCTGGTATCGGACGACGGGGGGAGAGCAGCAGTCGATCTGGGAGCCCTTGGGCGAGAACTGGGGGTCCCAGTCCGGGGCGACGAAGTCGGCCTGGTGCCGGGCGAACACGTCGGAGCCGGGGACGGCTGCGGGTAGCCGGTAGAGATCGGGGTTGTGCGGTTGCCAGCTCGCGCCGCCCTCGTCCCAGAACACGCCGACGGGCTTGCTGCCATCTGAACGGTCCTTGCCGCCGTAGCCCAGCATGCCCATGTGCCAGACCTGGTATCCGATCTCTCCGACCCAGGCCTTGGCGCCGGACTCTTCGTACCAGAGATCCGCGAGCGTGGGAACGAGGATGTCGCTCGGATCGGCCCGACCCGGCTCCCGGTAAGCCTTTCGCGGCCCCGCGCCGTCGCGGATGTTGTGCCCCGTGATCCCGTGGTCGTTCGGGAACGTGCCCGTCCCGATGGTGGCGTGCGCACACGCAGTCACGGCCGGGAACGATCCGTGGATCGCGTTGCGGAAGTTGGCTCCCCCCGTCATCAGACGACGAAGGGTGGGCCACTGGTCCGGGAAGTGGTCGAGCACGTTCCATCCGCCCCCATCGAAGACGAAGGTCACGATCACCTTCGGGGGGCCCCCCCGTCGGGAGGTGCGCAGCGGCAGCGGTCGGCCCGCCCGTTCGTCGCCGGGCCAGCTCGTGGACCCCATGAGCTGCGCAGCGGTGGGCGCGAGGTCGGCGAGGCTCACGCGCGCCGCACTGTCCGAGGCAGCGACGCGGCCGGGACCGTAGACCACGAGGGGAACGCGTTCGAGGTACATCCACACGCTCGCGTGACTCGTGCGCGGATCCTGCGGTACGAGGGAGAGCGACTCGCTCGCGTAGTTGCTGCTGTTGAACGGGGCGAGTAGCAGCTGCAGGTCGCCCGAGCGCCCCGGATGGTAGGAGCGGCGCACCAGCTCCATGTACTCCGAGCCAAGGCCCTTCGCCATCGCCTCCTGCACGGGGCGGGCCGCGGGGCGCGAAAGCCTGCGGGCACCCCAGCCGACGGCCGGACCCGCGAGCGCCCATAGCAACCCGCCCGCGCCGGCCGCGACCAGGAACCGGCGACGCCCGGGGTCGGCCGGCCCATCGCCTGAGGGCCGCGAGATCCACCGCACCAGGAACACGCCGATGGCCAGGACGAGGAGTCCGGCCGCGAGCCCGAGCGTCGCGGAGCCCGCGAAGCCCACCAGGGCGCCGACGAGGCCGCCGAGCGCGACGAGCGGGATGAGGACACGGACGTGCCTTCCGGAACCACGCATGGAACCATTCTCCCAGAGCTGCGGGGCCGGGCGCGCAGCGCGGTGTGGCGTTCGGGTGGCGAGCCCTATTCAGCCCGCTTGCGGGCGGGGTCGAAGAAGGGAAGTGGGACGACCGTCGCGGCCACTTTGCCGCGCTCGCCCTCGACCGAGAACTCCACGCTGAGTCGCGTTCCGACCCTCTCGTGGGCCTTGTCCACCGAGCCGAACCCGACCATCTTCTTGATCGTGGGGCCCCAGGTGATGGACGTCGCCCGGCCCACCTGCCGGTCGTCCTTGTAGATCGGCACCGGATCGCGGTGCGTGAAGGGGCTGATGGCGGGCGCGAGCCCGTGCTTGGCGTACATGCTCTCGATCCCGGCCCAGTCCAGCGCCACCCCGACCAGCCGGCGCGCGGGGCCGCCCGCCTGCCGTTCGGCCAGGAGCACGCGCCGCCCGTTGAAGTCCGCGGGCTTGTTGAAGGCGACGAGCCGGCCGAGGCCCAGCTCGAACGGGGAGTACTGCTGCTCGGGCGCCACCGCGTGGCGCGCGCTCGTGTACTCAGCGTCGATCAGGATCAATCCGGCCTCGACGCGGCAGACGTCGAGCGCCCGGATGCCCGCGGCCCGGATCCCGTAGGCCCTTCCCACCTCGAAGAGGTGGTCCCACACGGCGAGGGCTCCGTCGTTGTCCATCCAGAGCTCGTAGCCGAGGTCACCCATGTAGCCGGTGCGGGTCACGTCCACGGGGACGCCCGCGATCTGGCTCATCCGTCGAGCGAAGTAGCGCAGGTCCGACCAGTCCTTGCCCGTGGCCCGCTCCAGCACGTCGCGACTGAGGCGACCTTGCAGCGCCAACGCCGCGGTGCCGTCGCTGACGTCGTCGATCACCACGTCCAGGAGGGACGCGTTCAGCCCGAACCATCGGTAGCAGGCGTCTGCGGCCGTTACGCGGTAGCGGTCCTCGCCGATGCGCGCCACCGTTCCGTCGTCGAGCACCTTGCCCTGCTCATCGCACCACGGCGTGTAGAGGACGCGATCGAGGGCGAGCTTGGAGATGTCACGCGTCATCACGCGATCCAGGAGCCGGCACGCGTCGGGCCCCGAGACCTCGTACTTGTACAGGGGGCTGATGTCGAACACGGCAGCGGCCTCGCGCACCGCGTTGTACTCGATGTCGTGGAAGTCGGCGTACACGGCGGCGGAGAAGTACCCCGCCCACTCACCCCAGGCGAGCTGCGTGTTCAGCTCCTGTTCCCGTTCGAAGAACGCGGTGCCGACGCCCATGCTCGATCCTCCATCTAGCTCAGGTCTTGCTCCGCCGACGCTTGCGCGCGAGCGCCTGCGTAGGGTAGCCCAGCCTCGTTGACCCCCGGCGCCGCCCCGGCTGACTTCAGGTCATGGGGCCGTTGGTGCCCCCCGGGGCCCACGGCTAGCATGGGCCGTCGGCGCGGCAGATCGGCCGCCCGACCTCGTTCGGCCCCTCGTCACTCGTCGGGAGGAAACCTCGGATGGCCAAGCGCTACGACGCGGTCGTGATCGGCGGCGGGCACAACGGGCTCGTGAACGCGGCGTACCTGGCCAAAGCCGGGCTCAAGGTCTTGGTGCTGGAACGCCGCCACATCCTGGGCGGGGCCACGCTCACCGAGGAGATCGTCCCCGGTTTCAAGTTCAGCGTGTTCAGCTACGTCGTGTCCCTGCTGCGGCCCGAGATCATCCGCGAGCTCGAGCTCCCCAAGCACGGCCTCGAGATCCTCCCGCTCGACGGCACGATCACGCCCCTCGACGACGACTACCTCTGGCGGGTGAACGATCACGGCAAGACCGTGCGCGAGCTTCGCCGATGGAGCCTCAACGACGCGGAGGTCTACGAGGAGTACGGCACGCTCATGGCAGAGATGGGGCGGTTCATCAAGCCCATCCTCGCCGTGCCACCGCCCGACACCGGCAAGATCAACCCACGCGAGTGGTTGCCCCTGGCCGGCCTCGCGAAGGGCTTCAAGGACCTGCCGCAGAAGATGCAGACCACGTTCATCCAGCTCATGACGATGAGCGCCGCCGACTTCCTGGAGCAGTGGTTCGAGACCGAGCCGCTGAAGGCCACGATGAGCGCCTCGGGCATCATCGGCACGTTCCAGGGACCGCGGTCGCCCGGCACCGCGTACGTGTTGTTGCATCACTACATGGGCGAGATCGATGGGGCCTTCCGCGCGTGGGGGGTGCCGCGCGGCGGCACGGGGTCGGTGGCCTACGCCATCGCGAGCGCCGCCTTGGCGGAAGGGGTCGAGATCCGCACGGAGGCGGGGGTGCAAGAGATCAAGACGCAGGGTGGGCGCGCCGTGGGCCTCATCTTGTCTTCGGGCGAGGAGATCGAGGCCGACGTGGTCATGTCCTCGCTCGATTCTCGCCAGACGTTCATCAACCTGCTGCCGGAGAGCGCGCTCGACCCGAGCTTCCGCCAGGAGGTGATGCGCTTCAAGTACCGCGGCTCCTCGGGCAAGGTGAACCTCGCCCTCAGCGGGCTCCCCGAGCTGGCGTGCAAGCCGGGCGCGGGGGAGTGGCTGCGCGGCGCGATCTCGTTCTCTCCATCGCTCGACTACATGGAGCGTGCCTACGACGACGCCAAGTACGGCCGTGCATCCTCGCGTCCGTACATCGACTGCATCATGCCCACCCTGGTCGACCCGACGATGGCCCCCCCCGGCAAGCACGTCATGAGCTGCTTCGTGCAGTACGCGCCCTACCATCTCGCCGACGGTGAGCCGTGGGACGACGCCAAGCGCGAGGCCTTCGGTCAGAACGTGATCGACACGCTCGAGGAGCGATTCCCGAAGATCCGCTCGATGATCGAGGGCTACCAGTTCGTGACGCCCAAGGACATCGAGGACATCACGGGGCTGTCGGAGGGCAACATCTTCGCGGGGGAGCTGAGCCTGGAGCAGCTGTTCTTCAACCGGCCGGTGCCCGGTTGGGCGCGCTACCGTACGCCGGTCGCCAACCTGTGGATGTGTGGGTCGGCCACCCACCCCGGGGGCGGCATCATGGGCGCTCCGGGGCGGATCGCGGCGCTCGAATACCTGAAGGAGAAGAAGCGCGGGCGGAGGGTCGCCTGATGGCCCGGACCGACGTCGTGGTGATCGGTGGCGGACACAACGGCCTCGTTGCCGCCGCCTACCTCGCGCGGGCGGGCCGCAAGGTCGTGGTGCTGGAGCGCGCCGAGTCGGTCGGTGGCATCCTGCGCAACACCGAGGTGGCTCCCGGCTTCACCGCGCCGGGGCTCGTGCACACCGTGGGCCGGTTGCGCGATTCCGTCGCGAGTGACCTGAAGCTCGCGGCCCACGGCCTGAGTACGATCACGCCGGACGTGCGGATGTTCGCTCCGCGGCTCGAGGGCCCCGCGGTCACGTTCTGGGGCGATCCGGAGCGCACGGCGAACGAGCTCGCGGGGGGTGGGGGGGGCGACGCCGACGCCTACCGGCTCTTCGACAAGAAGATCCGGGCGTTCGCGAGCTTCATGGCCTACCTGAACGCCGTCACGCCGCCGGATCCCAAGAGCCCGTCGCTCGGCGACGCGATCATGGGACTGAAGCTCGGCAAAGCCTTCCACGACCTCGGCGCAAAGGCCGGCCGCGAAACCATCCGCGCGCTCCCGATGGCCGTGGCCGACCTCGTGCAGGAGACGTTCGGTCAGGAGGCCGTCCGAGGCGCGCTCGCGACCCGGGGGGTGCTCTACACGTCCATGGGCGCGTGGGCCACGGGGACGGCCGCCGTGTTCATCAACGACTCCGCGGGCAACGATGGTGGGGCGGCCGGCACGGCCACCTTCGCGGCGGGGGGGACGGGCGCGCTCGCCGACGCCCTCGCCTCCGCCGCGCGGAGCCTCGGCGTCGACATCCGCACCGAGGTCGAGGTCGCCGCCGTGCGCTCGGTCGACGGGCGGGTGATCGGGGTGGGCACCTCGACGGGTGACACGCTCGACGCCGCCCTGGTGGTCTCCGGCGCGGACCCCAAGACGACCCTCGACCTCTGCGATCCCGTGGAGCTCGGACCGCACCTGAGATGGCGGGCGGACAACATCCGGCAGCCGGGGGCGACGGCAAAGGTCAACCTCGCCCTCTCCGATCTTCCGGCGTTCACGGGCGTCGACTCCCAGGAGCGCCTCATGGGCCGGATCACGGTCGGGCTGTCCATCGACCACGTCGAGAAGGCCATGGACGCGCACAAGTATGGGCACGTGGCCGACGACCCCATCCTGGAGGCCACGATCCCGTCGCTCGTCGATCCGTCGCTGGCACCCGCGGGCAAGCACGTGATGTCGATCGTGTTCCAGGCGGCCCCGCGGCGACTCCGCGACGGCGATTGGTCGAGCGAGCGCGATCGTCTCGGCGACGTCGCGGTGAGGTCCCTCGAGCGGTTCGCTCCGGGTCTCGGCGAGCTCGTGGAGGCCCGTCAGGTCATCACGCCGGCGGACATGGAGGCCGACTACGCCCTCGGCGGGGGCCACGTGTACCATGCGGAGCCCGGGCTGGATCAGTTCTTCGCGTGGCGGCCCCTGAATGGCTACGCCCGCTACGAGATGCCGCTGCGCGGCCTGTACCTGGCCGGTTCGGGAGCTCACCCCGGCGGCGGCGTCACGGGCGGCCCGGGAGCCAACGCCGCGCGCCAGCTCCTCGCCGATGCCAAGAGGCGCTAGCCGCACCCTCAGGGGCAGGGTCCGACGCTCACCTGGATCCCGTGGTGATCCGACCCCGGCACGGCGAAGGTGGATCCGCCGGCGGCGCACCAGTCGGCCGAGACGAACGCATGGTCGATCCGCAGGAACAGGGCCGGCCACCATCCACCGAAGTACGTGGACGCCGCCCACCCGCCCACGCGCATCGCGTCGCGCAGCGAACGGTCGAAGATCCGGTACGCGAGCACCCGGTCCGACGTGTTGAAGTCACCGACCGCCACCACCGGGCGTCGCTCTCGGGCGGCCGCGTCGACGATCGAACGGGCGAATGCCTGCTGGTCGGCGAACGTGCTGGAGTCGTGCAAAGGATTGAGCGCGTGGGCGACGTAGAGCACGAACGGTCGACCCGGCGCGTCCACCCCGATCCGTAGGATGCGCGAGCGCGGGAGGCCCACTGGTCGCAGCAGGGTCATCGGCCAGCGACCTTGCACGCCGATCTCGCCGTACACGACGGTGTAGGGGAGCGACGCGATGCCGTCGAGCCGCTCCCAGAACCCGCTGCCCATCTCGACCGTGGCCAGGACGTCGACGGACCGCGCCTCGAGGGCGGCGACGGCCGCATCCGGCTCGGGGTTCTCGTCGTACACGTTCGCCATCGCGATCGTGACCGGCCGCACGGGAGCGGGCCCCGAGCGCGGCAGGCGGGGCTCCACGGTCGCCGCGAGGCACGCGAGGAAGACCGAGATGCCCGCCATCAGGGGCAACCAGCGCCGGCGGGCGAGCCCGACCAGCCCGAGGATCAACAGCCCGGCCGCTCCCACGATGGGCAGGCCCACCGCCACGGTGTCGACGAGCTCGCCGTCGAGGTCGCGCAGCACGAACCAGAGCCAGGGTGCGGCGATGAATGCGAGGGCGACCGCCGTCGCGACGGGGCCGCGCCCTCGGCGGTCATCGGCGGGCGCCCCGGCGGGGGAAGGATTCGCCATGGGCCGCCCAGCCTATCGACGGATGACGGGCGGCACCATCGGGCGTATGGCAAGCTCTGGCCATGACGGACGCCCCCGATTTCCGCCTCGAGGGATCCGCGTTGCGCGGCGACGACGAGTTCTCCGAGTTCTCGAACGCCGACCTTCCCTACTACGCGGATTGGCATGGCTCCTTCGAGAAGCTGCCCTGGGCCGTCGACGACGAGGCGCTCCGCGCGGCTCGGGCCGACGTCGCCATCGTCGGGGCGCCGCTGGACGAGGGCGTCTCCTCCCGCCCCGGCGCCCGGTTCGGGCCTCGCGCCATCCGGATGGCGCCGACCGCCTGGGGACGCGAGTCCGCGTGGTCGATCCAACTGGACACGGCCCCCTACGCCGATCTGAAGGTCGTCGACGCCGGCGACGCCCCCGTCGCGCCCACGCGGTTCAAGCGAGGCCTCCGCGTCATCCACGAGAAGGTCTTCCGGGTCGCCCACTCCGGTGCGATCCCCATCGTGCTCGGCGGCGACCACTCGATCACGTACCCGAGCGCGGCGGCCGTCGCTCGCCATGCGTGGCCGCGCAAGGTCGGTATCGTGCACTTCGACGCGCATGCAGACACGGGCGCGGATCAATGGGGGAACCTCTACGGGCACGGCGAGCCCATGCGCCGGCTGATCGAGGAAGGGTGGGTAGCCGGTCCCAATTTCGTGCAGGTGGGGCTCCGCGGCTACTGGCCCGAGCGGGAGACCTTCGCGTGGATGCGCGAACAGGGACTGCGCTGGCACACCATGGTGGAGATCGAGGAGCGCGGCGCGGAGGCCGTGATCGCCGACGCGATCGCCGAGGCCCTCGACGGGCCGGAGTGCATCTACCTCTCCGTCGACATCGACGTGGTGGACCCGGGGATGGCGCCGGCGACGGGCACGCCGGAATCCGGAGGGTTGCTCGCACGGGAGCTGCTGCGCGCGGTGCGCCAGATCGTCGGGGCGGTGGAGCTGGTGGGCATGGACGTCGTCGAGCTTTCGCCGCCGTACGACCACGCGGAGGTCACCGCGATCCTCGCCCACCGGACCGTGATGGAGGCCATCAGCGCGCTCGGCAAGAAGCGGAAGAGGTGATACGGGTGTCGGGGGATCATCGGGCCGAGCTCGAGGACAACCGCAGGCTCTGGGACGCTTGGACCGCCGTGCATACCGCCGGCCCGTTCTACGACGTCCGGCGTTTCCTCGACGATCCTCACGACGTCCGCATCGCCGCATGGGAGCGCGACGAGGTCGGCGACGTGCGTGGGAAGTCGCTCCTGCACCTCCAGTGCCACTTCGGGCTGGACACGCTCTCTTGGGCGCGCCTGGGTGCGGGCCGGGTGACGGGGATCGATTTCAGCGAGCCCGCCGTCGCTTTCGCGCGCGAGCTGGCCCTCGAGGTGGGGCTCGCCGATCGCGCGCGCTTCGTCGCCTCGAACGTCTACGACGCTCCGAGCGCTTTGGAGGGAGAGACCTTCGACGTCGTGTACACCTCGCGCGGCGTCCTGGGCTGGCTCCCCGACATCGGCGGGTGGGCCGACATCGTGGTCTCGTCCCTCGCTGCGGGCGGGACGTTCTTCATCAACGAGGCGCATCCGGCGCTGTGGACCATCGCGGAGGAGCAGGCGACGCCGAACGACCTGCATCTCGGATTCGACTACTGGGGGGGCAAGACCTACTCGTTCCCGGTGCAGGGTTCCTACGCCGACCCCGACGCCGACATCGACGCAGAGGTCGAGCACGGATGGAACCATTCGCTGGGCGAGACGATCACGGCGCTCGCGGACCGCGGCCTGCGGATCGAGTACCTCGAGGAGAAGCCGCGCGTGTATTGGCCCGTGCCGTGGCTCGTCGAGCGCGAGCCGGGCGCGTGGGGGTTCCCCCCCGACCAGGAGGGGACGCTCCCCCTCACCTTCTCCCTGCGCGCACGCAAGGACGGCTGAGCGAGCAGGTGACGCGGCGCTCAAGGCCGCGCGGTTCCGCGTCGATTCCGTACGCGTGATAGAGCCTCAGCCTGCCCTGGGCGAGGCCACCGACGCCTACCGCCGCCTGGTGGACAACGTTCGGGTGGTGATCGCCGGCAACTCAGACGCCATCAGGATGGCGGCCCTGTGCTTGTTCGCCGAGGGCAATCTCCTGCTGGAGGGCGTGCCCGGCACCGGGAAGACCACGCTCGCGAGGGCGCTCGCGGTCTCGATCGGGGGCCGGTTCAACAGGATCCAGGCCACGCCCGACCTTCTCCCGAGCGACTTGACGGGCATCAGCGTCTACGACCAGCAGAAGGGCTCGTTCCACTTCGTTCCCGGTCCGGTGTTCGCGAACGTCGTACTGGTGGACGAGATCAACCGAACGACGCCGCGGACGCAGTCGGCGCTGCTGGAGCCGATGGAGGAGCGACAGGTCACCGTGGAAGGCGTCACGCACGCGCTCCCCGAGCCGTATCTCGTGATCGCGACCGAGAACCCGGTGGAGCAGCACGGTACCTACCCGCTCCCCGAGGGGCAGCTCGACCGCTTCTCCCTCACCGTCCAGGTCGGCTATCCCGACGCCGCCGGAGCGGCCGCGGAGATCGTGCGCCGGCAATTGCTGCGCCATCCCATCCAGGACCTGAAGGCGGTCCTCGGCCCACACGAGGTGGTGCGGGCGCAGTCGGTGGTGCGCGCGGTGCACGTGGACGACGCGATCCTCGAATACGTCGTCTCGCTCATCCAGGCGACGCGGGCGGCGCCGGAGATCGCGCTGGGCGCGTCGCCGCGCTCGACCGTCGCGCTCACGAGATGTGCCCAGGCGCGCGCGGTGGCCCAGGGCCGCGACTACGTCCTTCCCGACGACGTGAAGGCGCTCGCCTCCCCCGCGCTCGCGCACCGGCTCATCCCGCGGCAGGCTCGGGCCGGCGCGGGCCTCGGGCGTGAGGTGGTTCGCCGCATCCTCGATCAGGTTCCGGTTCCGCTGCACGTCGCCGGGACGCGGTGACACGCATGCCGCGGCCGCGCAAGCGGGCGGCCGGCCTCGTCGTGGCCGCGGGGCTCCTGTTCTTCCTCGGCACGAACGTCCAGGCGGGCTGGCTGTTCGTGATGGCGGCCTGTGTGCTCGGCGCCGCGGTAGCCGGAGCGATCTTGCCGGCGCTGATGCTGCGCGGGGTGCACCTCGACCTGCGCGCGCCCGCCGAAGTGCACCAACTCGAGACCGTCCTCGTCGAGGTCGGCGTCACGAACCGCTCCCGCGGGATGCGCTTAGGGATCGTGGTGAGCGATGCGTTCGTGCAGCCGAAGCGGTTCCTGGTGCCGCCCCTGCGGCCGGGCGAACGGGTGGAGGTCACCACCAGCCGGCAGGCACGCCGACGAGGTCCCCAGGCCGGCGCCACGGTCACCCTGCGTTCCAGCGCGCCGTTCGGCGTCGCCGAATGCCGGCGTCGACGGCGCGTTGACACAGAGACGTTGGTGCTCCCGGCGGTCGTTGCGCTCGGAGCGCTTTCGTTCGTCCGCCCGGCGGACACCGCCGAGCACGCCATCCGCTCGGCTCCGCGTCGCGGCCTGGGGCCTGAGTACCTGGGCATCCGCGAGTACCGGGCGGGAGATTCGATGCGGCACGTACATTGGCCCTCCACGGCTCGCACCGGCACCGTGATGGTGCGCGAATTCGAGGTGGAGCAGACGCGGCGCATCGCGATCGTGGTCGACGCCACGTGGGACGCGGGAACCGACGGATGGACTCCGCTCGACCGAGTCTGCGCCGCCGCAGCCTCGGTGGCCTCGGCGGCGCTCGTCCAGGGGCACGGCGCACGGCTCGTCCTGTCGCAGGCGACCGGCGTCGAGGTCCTCGCACGCACGGATGCATCCGAGCTCCTTCGTCGCCTGGCGCACGTCGAGCCTGACCCTTCGTGCGGGTTCGCGGAACTGCTCGAGGGTCTCGGACCCGAGGTCCGCGGCGTCGAGACGGCGGTGCTGGTCTTCCCGGCACGGCGGGGCCACGACCGAGCGGCCGTCGAGCGGGCGGTGGCGCACCTGAGGGATCTGGTCCCGCACGTCGTCGCGATCGTGGTCGAGGTGACCGAGGAGGAAGCCGCCTCCGAGGTCATGGCTCCGGGATCGTGGACGGCCCTCGAGGAGGGTCTGCGTCGCGTGGGGGCCGAGGTCTTCCCTTGGCGCTCAGGCGACGACCTCGCCGTCTTGCTCAGCCCCGGTCCGGATGGGCCGGACGGGGAGGACGCGGCGTGAAGTTCGAGCTGAAACGGACCCCCGGTCCGCCCGAGGACTCCGTGGCGATCCGTGTCGTCGTGATGTTGGCGGTCGAGCTCGCCATCATGGCCGTCGTGGCCCAGCACGCTGTGGACGTCTTCACGGCCGCGGCCGCCCTTCTCCTTGCCCCGCTCGGGTACTGGTTCTCTTATCGGCGCCGCGCCCACACGAGCTTGGCCGTCAAGCTGTTGCTGTCGGTGGGGCTGCTCGCCGCGCTGGGTCAGTTCCTGCAGGCCGTGGGATCGGCGGGCTCGGTGGATCAGGCGCGCCTCCCGCTCGCCTCGCTGTTCCTGTGGGTACAGGTGCTTCACGCGTTCGACGTGCCGCGCCGGCGTGACCTCGCGTTCTCGATGATCTCGAGCACGATCCTGATCGCCGAGGCCGGCGCGCTCTCCCTCACGACGGGATTCGCGCTGTTCCTCGTTCCGTGGATGGGACTCTGCGGCGTGTGGCTCTACCTGTCGAGCCGTCCCCGCCCAGACCAGCTCGCCACGCCCGTGTCCGTTCGGCGCATCGAGCCGACAGACACCTCGCGGCGGGCGTCCGCGCCCGCGAGCGCGGCGGCCATGCCGGTCGCCGCGGTCGTCGTGGCGGCGTTCGTGCTGTTCCTCGCGATGCCGCGCGTCCCCGGTTCCTTCGTGAAGGCGCCGCCCTTCTCCTTCTCGCACCCGCCAACGCAGCTCTCCTCATTCGACGGCGGCGTCACGAATCCGAACCTGCCCGCCGCCAACCCCGACGGGGTGGTGGACTTCGCGCCCGGGGCCTACCCGGGGCTCTCGGACCAGGTCGACCTGCGCGCTCGCGGCCACCTGTCGGATTCCATCGCTTTCCGCGTGCGAGCGTCGCAGGCGGCGCTGTGGCGAGCCGAGGCCTTCGACACGTACGACGGCACGACGTGGAGCATCGGGGACCCGCAGACGCAGACCTTGCCGGCGGGAGCGGCGCCCGGCTCCTTCGACATGCCGGGCACGCAGGGGAGCGCCGAGGCGTTCGCCGGGCCCGACACGGTGAGGCTCACGCAGACGTTCTACGTGGATACGCCGCAGCCCAACGTCTTGTTCGCGGCGGCGGCCCCCTCCACCGTGTATTTCCCCGCGGCGGGCGCGCGCGTCGATCGGTACGGCTCGGTGCGCACGCCGATCCTGCTCGACGCCGGGTTGGTGTACTCCGTCATCTCCGACGTGCCGGTGCCCGATCCGGATCGGTTGCGCCGGGCCGGGACCACGATGCCGCGCGGGACGGAGCGCTACCTGCAGTTGCCGGCGGAGCTCCCGAGCCGGGTCGGGGATCTGGCCGCCGACATCACCCGGGGCTCGGCCTCCGAGTACGACCGGGTGCTCGCGGTGCAATCGTGGATCCAGCAGCACACCCGATACAACCTCGACGTTCCGGCCGATCCACCGGGTGTGGACGCGGTCGATGAGTTCCTCTTCGTGACGCGCCAGGGCTTCTGCGAGCAGATCGCGAGCTCCATGGCGGTGATGCTTCGCACCCTCGGGATCCCCACCCGCCTCGTCACGGGCTACGGGCCCGGCAGCCGGAATCCGTTCACGGGCTACTTCGAGGTCAAGCAGTCCGACGCGCACGCCTGGCTGGAGGTCTACTACCCCCGCAGCGGATGGGTGCAGTACGACCCGACGTTCGGAGTGCCCGAGGCGGCGCCCGGCCTCGGGGGCCGCTTCATGGCCGGTCCGGTGTTCGCCGCGATCGGACGCTTCGCACGCGACACCGTTCCGGAGCCCGTCAAACGCGCTGCCGGCGTGGTGCTGGGCGCGGTCCGCGACGGGGCTCGATCTGCCCTCCGCGTGTGGCCGGAGGCGGTGGTGGTCATCGCGCTCGGCGCCCTGGTGGCGGTGGTGTGGCGCCGACGGCGGAGGGGCCGAGCCGACCCGAGACGGCCGGCCGACGCCGCCGAGGCGGCGTTCCTCGACCTCGCCGCCGCCTTCGCCCCGGCCGGCCACGTCCGGGCGGAACACACGACACCGGGGGAATACCTCCGGGAGCTGAAGGGGGACCCCGGCCTCGCGCCAGATCTCGTGGAGGCCGCCGAGACGGTCGTGGCCACCTTCGAACGATCCCGGTTCGCTCCGCTCGCCTCACGGCCGAGCCGGGAGGACGTGGTCTTGGCCCGCACGCTCGTCGCTCAGGTGCGCGGCAGGGTCGGGTCGCGGTAGCGTGAGGGCATGTGCCGAAGCATCAAGACCCTGCGCCGACCCGACGAGCCCGCCACCGAGGAAGAGATCCGCGCCGCCGCACGCCAGTATGTCCGCAAGGTGAGCGGCTACCGGGAGCCCTCGAAGAAGAACCACGACGCTTTCGAGGCGGCGGTGGACCGCGTCGCGGACGCCTCGCGGTCCTTGTTGGACGCGGTGGCGCCGCCGCTCGAGGCCTGAGCCCGCCCCTCGGGGCTTGACCCGCCCCTCGCGTCGCCGGGTCGCGCCGTGCGTCGGTACGATTGCCGCCATGTATCCGCTGGATCCGGCGCCCGAAGACATGCGCGCGATGGGGGAGGCCGCGCTCGCCTACCTCATCGGGTTCATCCAGGGGCTCGAGGAAGCCCCGGCCGAGGCCACCGAGGGTGCGCTCGAGCTGGCGCGCGCGCTGCGAGAGGGGCCTCCTGAGACGGGCGGCGAGTTCGCGCCGCTGCTGGAGTCCGTCAAGGAGGCGATCGCTCGCACCTTCGA
The DNA here is from genome assembly GCA_963719165.1 of uncultured Actinomycetes bacterium. Lineage (GTDB taxonomy): Bacteria > Actinomycetota > UBA4738 > UBA4738 > HRBIN12 > JAOUEA01. The sequence goes on from CAVRAV010000001.1 coordinate 266,908, forward strand.
GTACGCGGGACCCGGCTACCTGGCCTACGTTCCGGGCGGAGGGCTCTACACCGCCGCCCTCGCGGAGTTCCTCGCCCAGGGCGTGAATCGCTTCGCCGGGCTCTGGCAGCCAAGCCCGGCCGTGGTGCAGATCGAAGAGAACGTCGCGCGCTGGCTCTGCGACCTGTTCGACTACCCGGCCGGCTCGCAGGGGCTCCTGCTCTCCGGCGGGTCGATGGCGAACCTCTCCGCGATGGTGACGGCCCGCCATGCCCGGCTCGGGGAGGACTTCACCGACGGCACGTACTACGTGAGCGAACAAGCGCACGCGAGCGTGACCAAAGCCGCCACGATCGCGGGCTTCTCGAAACGGAACGTGCGGATCGTGGCCACCGACCACCGGCTGCGTATGGATCCCGAGGCGCTGCGCGCACAGATCCGTATCGACCGCGCGGCCGGCCTCCGTCCGTTCCTCGTGGGCGCGAGCGCCGGCACCACGAACACGGGCGCCATCGATCCGATCGACGCGCTCGCGGACGTGGCCGAAGAGGAGGGGCTCTGGCTGCACGTGGACGGCGCGTACGGCGGGTTCTTCCAGCTCACGGATCGCGGCCGCGACTGGTTCCGCGGGGTGGAACGCAGCGACTCCGTGACCCTGGATCCGCACAAGGGGCTGTTCCTTCCGTACGGCACGGGCGGCCTGGTCGTGCGCGACGGCGAGGCGCTGCGCGACGCGCACTTCGAGGGCGCGGCGTACCTGCAGGATCTGCCGCCCACCGGCGAGCTCCCCAATTACAGCGAGTACTCTGCCGAGCTCTCGCGCGACTGGCGAGGGCTGCGCGTATGGATGCCGCTCAAGCTCCACGGTGTGGGTGCCTTCCGCGAAGCGCTGGACGAGAAGCTCGATCTCACCACGTATCTGTATGAGGCCTTGGCCGCGGATCCGGCGATCGAACTGCCGTGGGGGGCGCCGCAGCTCTCCGTGGTTCCGTTCCGCCTCGCGGGCGCCGACGACGAGGGGCAGCGCGGCTTCCTCGCCAGGATCAACGCCAGCAAACGGGTGTTCCTGTCCTCCACGATGATCCACGGCGCCTACACGCTGCGGGCGTGCATCGTGTCGCATCGCACGCACAAGGACAGGATCGACGAATGCGTGGAGATCGTGCGTCGGGCCGCGGCGGAACGCAGCGGGTAGCGCACCATGCCCGAGCTCCCGGAGGTCCGTGCGATGGCCGAGCGGCTCGACGAAGTGCTGGCCGGCGCGGAGCTCCAGCGTCTCGATCTGTTGCAGTTCTCCTCGTTGAAAACGTACGCGCCCCGCCCCGACGAGCTGCTCGGGCGAACGGTGGCGCGCGTGGCGAACCGGGGCAAGTTCGCGGTGATCGAGCTCGGTGGGCCGCGCCTGCTGTTCCACCTGTCCCAAGGGGGGCGCGTCGACGTGGAGTCCCCCCCGAAGTCCACGAAGCCACGCGGGTCCGTCCTCCGCATCCGCGTCCGCGATCGTCCGAGCGTGTTGATCAAGGAGTTCGGCACGCAGCGGAAGGCCGGCTGGTGGGTGCTCGCGGACGGCGACGACGGACCGCTCGCGAAGCTCGGTCCCGAGGTGCTCTCGCCCGCGGCCGACGCCTGGTTCCTCCAGGCGGAGGATCCTCGGCGCGTGCATACCATCCTGCGTGACCAGCGCACGATCTCCGGCGTCGGCCGCGGGTACAGCGACGACGTCCTGCACTACGCCAGGCTCTCCCCGTACGCCTCCTTCAACAAGCTGGACCGTCCCGATCGTGAGCGGTTGGTCGCCTCCCTCCACACCGTCCTCGACGCCGCGCTGGCGCAGGAGCGCAAGCGCACCGGCGGCCTCCCGACCAAGTTGGGCGACCATTTCGCCGTGCATAACCGGGCCGGCGAGCCGTGCCCGGCGTGTGGCGAGGACCTCCGCCGCGTGAGCTACGAGTCGCACGAGGTCACCTATTGCCCCGCCTGCCAGACCGATGGGAAGGTGCTGGCGGATCGGCGGATGAGTCGGTTGATCCGTTAGGCACCGAGCGCAGGCGGCGGTAGCGTCGAGCCACCATGCCGGCCGATGACACCCCACCGACCAAGCCCCACGAAACGGACGGCGGCAGGGCGGAGCGTTTCGGGCGGGTCCGTGCGCACCTGGCGGACCTAACGCCGCTGCGGACCTCGCGGGATTTCCGCCGCCTGTTCATCGGACGCTCGATCTCCGAGTTCGGCGATGCCATCGTGGGCGTGGCCGTACCGTTCCAGGTGTACGCGATCACGAACTCGGTGCTCGCGGTGGGGCTGCTGGGTCTATGCGCCCTGGTCCCCGTGTTCGTCTTCCCGATCGTGGGCGGGGCCTTCGCCGACGCGCTCGAGCGCCGGCGCCTCGTGATATGGAGCAACGCGTTCCTCGCCGCGATGTCGCTGCTGATGGCCCTCAAGCGCATGCCGTCCTCGAACGCACTCGAGGCCGGGTTCGGCACCGCCGTCGGCATGGTTGGCCCCGTGGTCGCAGGATCCTTGCTCGTGTTGATCAACCCGGCGGGCGCGTTCGCGTTCGACGTCGTCACGTTCCTCGTGGCCATCGTGTTCGTGTGGCGCATGACGCCCTCACCTCCGGCGCACGATGCGCCGGAGGGAGTAGGAGCGCTGTGGTGGACGGGTTCAGGTTCCTGCGAGGCAACGCACGATCCAGTCGATCTTCGCGATCGATCTCAACGCCATGATCTTCGGGTTCCCCGATGCGCTGTTCCCGGCCATGGCCGTTCGCCTCAGCGGGGGGTCCGGCGCTGGGGCGCTGGGCCTGCTCTACGCGGCGCCGGCGGCCGGGGCGTTGCTCGCGACCGCGTTCTCGGGACGCGCGAAGCACGTGCGACGCCAGGGCCGCGCGATCATGGGGCGGTCGTGGTGTGGGGCGCGGCGATCGTGGGGTTCGGGCTGTCGACCTGGCTCTGGCTATCGCTCGTCATGCTCGCGCTCGCCGGGATGGGCGACATGATCAGTGGCATCTTCCGCATGACGATCCTGCAGTCGGCGGTCACCGACTCGATGCGCGGGCGGCTCGACGGCATCGCGATGGCCGTGTGGGCGACGGGGCCCGCGCTCGGGGAGGTGGAGTCGGGCGTCGTCGCGTCCGTGAGCGGGAGCGTTCCGTTCTCGGTGGTGCTGGGCGGAGCCCTGTGCGTCGCGGGCGTCGGCGTGCTGAACCTGGTCGTCCCCTCGTTCGCGCGGTACGACGCTCGCGACCCGCAGGCCTGATCGCGGCTCACCCGGTCGAGCGTCGGGAGCCAGGGAGGTCCCCGAAGACGCGCGAGTGGATGGTGCGTTCGCCGGATCGATCCGATGACCAGGGGGCCGGTGGGGCGCTCGTGATGTTGCACAGGGCGACGAGCACGGAGTCGTAGTTCACGCGCCAACCCGCGAAGGCGACCCACGCCGCTTCTAGGTCCGCCTTCAACGGAACGCCCGCCTCCGCGAGCTGATGCACGGCGGCATCGAACTCCTCGCGGCGGATCGAGATGGGGTCGTCGGCGCGCGGATCCGGGTCGTAGGCCACGCCGAAGAAGTCCGTGATCCGGCGCAACGACAGGTAGCCCGCGCGCAGACAGATGTCTGCCTGAACGTCGTGCTCGATATCCACGAGCGAGACGGAGAGCGCCGCCGCATCGAGGATGGCCCCCGCCGCCGTCACCCAGGAGTGATCGGGCTGGGGGGAGCGGAAGAAACACAACACCGGCAGGGACGAATGGCTCTCCTCCACGTCGACGAACCAGCGCTCCCATTCAACCCAGACGTCGTGGAGCAGCCCGATGCGCTCCAGTCGCCAGAAACGCTCGATCATCGTGACGCCCCATGCCGGCTCGCCGGCGCGAACGGCGAGCGCGGTTACGCCCAGCTCGCGGCGGGAGAACGACGAGTAGATGCTGGGGAGGTACGTGATCATCAGCGCCAGCAGGAACAAGCCGATCGCGGCCTCGGTGAAGACGAGCGCGATGCTTCCGAGGTGCTCAGGTCGAGCGCTCCCGAGGGTGAACAGCGACGATCCGGAGATCTCGAAGGCCTCCCGCCAGCTCACGAGGTCGAGGCCCCAGAAGATCAGCATGTAGGCCACCAGGGTGAGGCTCAGCCAGGCCGCGAGGGTCACGATGAGCCCCAACGGCGCGTACATCGCGAGGATCCTGTCCCGGCGCTCGAACGACATTGAGGGCCGCGCCAGCACGAGGAACAGTCCTCGCAGCGACAGGAAGACCACGCGCGTGATCGTGGACACGAGGGCGCGGGGCAGGATCACGGTCTTGATGGCGGAGCCGAGCGTGGCCACGAGCACCGTCACCCCCGCGACCACGGCCAGCACGCGGAACACGACGAGCATCCGCCCATCCTGCCAGACGCCGACGCGGACGCCGCGCTCGGCAGCGAGACCCTCCGGCGGGCTCTTACGGCTCCGCGCGCACGAGCAGCTCGCCGTCGGGATCTGCATAGGTCTGGCGCCAGCCCGGGTCGGCCCGCATCTGTGCCAGCAGCGAACCCCAGGTTCGCCGGTCCAAGACGACGGCGTCGACGCGATAGCGATCGAGGATCTCTCCCCAGCCCGCGCTCCCCGTCGCCACGGTGACGTAGTCGTCCCAGACGTCTTGCGGATACAGCTCGAGCCGCGGGTCCACGAACAACGGCGTGGACGGCGAGGCGAAGGCGAACCACGATCCCCACGGCTCAGAGACGAGGAGGCGGGAGCCGGCCGGGAGCGCGGCCGTGGCGTCGGACAGCCCGGCGGGGGCCTCGTCCATGAGCGTGGGCACCGAGGGCGAGCGCCACCCGGGAAGCAGGAGGATCGCGACGGCGACGATCGCTCCGATGACCGCGGCGTTCGCCAGCCGCGATCCCTCGCGTGGAGCGCGCTCCTTCCCACGACCCACGATGCCCGCCACGGCGACCGGCGCCACGAGCGCCCACCAGACCACACCGCGACGGGCCGGGAGGGCGAGCAGGAAGAACGTGACCAGCCACAGCAGCGCGCCCCAGGGGATGGCGCCGCGGCGTCGCACGAGCCACGCCACGACGCCCGCCGCCGTCGCGAAGAACGCGACCTCGGAGAACGTGGCGAGCGACGTCGGCGCCCACTCGGTCACGGTCGAGCGGATCAAGGGGTTCGTGCCGAGGCGCCACGCATAGGTCCAGGCGCCGAACCCGAACGGGTTCAGCAGCGTCGCGAGGGCGGTGACTGCGCCCACCACCGCCAGCCGTCGCCTCCCGGGCGTCCGGTCGATCAGGTCTTCGCCGAGGGCCAGGAGCACCAGCAGCGGTGCGAGGACGAAGCTGCCGTGCAGGTTCGCCCACGCGAGGGCGATGAACGGCAACGCCCAGAGGCGGGCGGGTCGGTCGCGGCGTCCGGCCAGGACCCACAACGAAGCAGCGAACGAGGCGACTCCGAACAGCTGGGGTCGCATGGAGAGGGTTTGCAGGCATACGAGGAACCCTCCGAGCGCCAACAGCGACGCCGACCGAGGCGCGGCGCGCTTGACCCGGCACGCGAGATACACCAAGCCGAAGGTGGCCCCGATCAGAACGGCCCGGAGCACGGCGATCGTCGCGAACCCCCCGCCGCCGTGGGCCAGGGCGAGCAACGCCTGCGCGCCCCACTGCTGGTCGACCCAGGCCACGCCCCGGATGGTGAACGTCCAAGTATCCGTTCGAGGGATCGACCCCCCCAGCACCTGTTCGCCCGCCCGGATGTGATACGCGAGGTCGGTCGCTACGAGCGTCGTGGCGAGCGAGACGATGACCGGCACCAGGACCGCGAGCGAGGCCCAGACGTCGTCCAGACTCGGGCGGGCGATCCCCCGCACCGGGGCGGCGTGAATGGGCTCGCGAGTGCGGAGGGCAGGGCGGAGCGAGTGCGCCATCCCAGGTGACTTCGGCCTAGCCCCGCGGGGGCTGAAGGCCCGGCGAAGAGCGAGCTCAGTCCAGCTTGCGATATAGCCGGATCGCGAGCGGCACGAAGATCGCGAGCAGCACCAGGATCCATGCGACGGACTTGACGAGCAATCCCTCGAACGTGTCGACGGGCAGTTTGGTCACGGGGTCGAGGATCGCGATGTTGCCGCTCGATAGGTAACGCGCGAGGTTGCACCAGACCGTGACGGGGTTGGCCCGCGCGATGGGCTGCAGGAAGGACGCCATCCCGAAGACCGGTACGAACGCGCTGCTCACGAACACGATCGGGAAGATCAAGGTGAACGACGCCGCCTGCACGGCCTCGACCTTCTTCAACGAGAGGCCGATGCAAGCCATCGCCCACGAGAACGTGAACCCAACGGCGAGCGCCAGCACCGCGACGCCGAGGGCAGCGAAAAGACCACGCTCGAACCGGAACCCCACCAGGTAGCCCACCGCGACCACGATGGTGACGAGCAGGAAATTCTTGGTGAGGTCCGACGCGGCGCGGCCGAGCAAGACCGAGGAGCGCCCCATGGGCAACGATCTGAAGCGGTCGACGATGCCCGTCTTCATGTCCTCGGCGAGGCCCACGGCGGTGGTGGTGGAGCCGAAGATGGCGTTCTGGATGAAGATGCCGGGCATCAGGAACTGCACGTAGTCGAGGCCGGGCGGGAGGTTCGCGATGTTGTTCGCGTAGATGAAGCGGAACAGCAACACGAACATGATGGGCTGCACCAGCTCGAAGATGAACACCGAGGGGACCCGCGTGATGGTCAGCAGGTTGCGCCGCGCCACCACCATGCCGTCGGTGAGGGCGAGTGATGATCGCGCGATCACGCCGCTTGGCGCCCGCCGTTGCTTCGATCTCACGGTAACCGAGCTCAACGGTTCTTCCTCCCGCGGCGTTTGGCCTTGCCGTCGCCGCTCTGCGGATCCTGGCCGTCTTCCGCGCTCTTCCCGGTGAGCGAGAGGAACACGTCGTCGAGCGTGGGGCGGTGCAGGGCGATGTCGGCGAGTTGGATGTCGGTCTCGCCCAGCCGACGGACGCTGTCGAGCAGCGCGGTGGGGCCCTGGGTGCCCACAGGGATCCGCAACGAGCCCGCGTCTTGGTCGACGTTGGGCTCGCCGGTGCCGATGCCCGCGAGCGATTCGGTGACGCGTCCGAGGTCACCCTGCCGCTCCACGTGCAGCTCCAGTACCTCGCCGCCGATCTGGTCCTTCAGCTCGTCGGACGTGCCCTCGGCGAGGAGCGAACCGTGGTCGATGACGGCGATCCGGTCCGCGAGCTGATCGGCCTCCTCGAGGTACTGCGTCGTGAGCAGGAGCGTGGTGCCCTCCTGCTGCAGCTCGCGGATGAACTCCCACACGTCGAGGCGGCTGCGCGGATCCAGCCCCGTGGTCGGTTCGTCGAGGAAGAGCACGTCGGGCCGCCCCACCAGGCTGGCGGCGAGGTCCAGCCGTCTGCGCATACCGCCGGAGTAGGTGTTGGCGGGCCGGTCCATGGCGTCGGACAGATCGAAGCGCTCGAGGACATCGACGCTGCGTCGGCGGGCCTCCTCGCGCGCCAGGTGGTAGAGGCGGCCCACCATCTCGAGGTTCTCGAGGCCGGTGAGGTTCTCATCGACCGCGGCGCTCTGCCCGGCGAGTCCGATGCGGAACCGGAGCTCCTCGGCGTCGCGCACGACGTCGAGCCCGTCGACCGTGGCGCGCCCGCCGCTCGGGAGCAGGAGCGTGGCGAGGATCCGGATCATGGTCGTCTTGCCGGCCCCGTTGGGACCGAGCAGGCCGAAGACGCTGCCCTGCTCGACCTCCATGTCGATGCCCTTGAGGGCCTCGACCTCGCCGAAGTTGCGGACGATGCCTTCGGTGATCACGATGGGCTCGGCCATAGGTCGTCCAATGTACCGGGGCACGGCGACAACGACAGCCTCCCAGATCCCCTGGCGTCGCAGGACGTAATCGCGATTACAACTCGGGAATAGGAGCCTCCCGGCGGGGCGTTCTTGCTGATGCACGACCCGAACGAACGGAGATCGCACATGCCCGATATCGACGTCCCCCCGACGCAGACCCACACCCTGCCGCTCCTGCCGCTCACCACCGGCGTGGTGTTGCCCGGCATGGTGGTGACGCTCACCATCGAATCCGACGAGGCCCGCGCCGCGGTGGACGCCGCCTCCGACGACGACGAACGCCTGCTGCTGCTCGTCCCGCGCATCGACGACCGCTACGCCCGTGTAGGCACCATCGCGAAGATCGAGGACGTGGGTGCCCTGCGCGGCGGCACCGAGGCGCTCGTGATCCGTGGCGTGTCGCGTGCGGTGCTGGGCGCCGGCGTCGCGGGGACCGGCGAGGCGATCTGGATCCAGGCCGACCCGGTCGCCGAGGTCGAGCCCTCGGTGCGCGCGAAGCAGCTCGCGCGCGAATACCGAGCGGTGATCGAGAACGTCGTGGAGGCCCGTGGCGTCCCGCAGGTGGCCGAGTTCCTTCGCGGCATCGCCGACCCGGGGCAGATGGCCGACACCTCCGGCTATTCACCCGACCTCAGCCTGGAGCAGAAGGTCCAGGTGCTCGAGACCGTCGAGGTCGAGGCCCGCCTGGAGCTCGTGCTGGCCTGGGCCAAGGACGTTCTGGCCGACCTCGAGCTGAAGGACAAGATCCGCACCGAGGTGAGCGACGGCATGGAGAAGCGCCAGCGGGAGTTCCTCCTGCGCGAGCAGATGAGCGCCATCCGTAAGGAGCTCGGCGAGGACGGTGAGGAGGACGTGGTCGCCGAGTACCGGCGCAAGATCTCCGAGGCGGGCATGCCCGAGGACGTCCAGGCGGAGGCGGCGCGCGAGCTGGGGCGCCTCGAACGCACGTCCGAGCAGTCGCCCGAATACGGCTGGATCCGGACCTACCTGGACTGGATGACGGAGCTTCCGTGGTCTACTCGATCGGAAGACAACCTCGACATCGCGCAGGCGCGCGGGGTGCTCGACGAGGACCACGAGGGCCTCGACGACGTGAAGGATCGGATCCTCGAGTACCTCGCCGTGCGCAAGCTTCGCCAGGAGCGCGGTCTGGGCGAGGCCGGAGGCCGCGGGTCGGGTGCCATCTTGACGCTCGTGGGCCCCCCCGGCGTGGGCAAGACCTCACTGGGTGAATCGGTTGCCCGTGCGCTCGGCCGCAAGTTCGTGCGCGTCTCGCTGGGAGGCATCCACGACGAGGCCGAGATCCGCGGCCACCGTCGCACGTACGTGGGCGCCTTGCCGGGGCGGATCGTCCGTGCGCTGAAGGACGCCGGCACCAAGAACCCCGTCATGATGCTGGACGAGGTCGACAAGGTCGGCGCCGACTGGCGTGGCGACCCCTCCAGCGCGCTGCTGGAGGTGCTGGACCCTGCCCAGAACCACACCTTCCGCGACCACTACCTCGACGTCGATCTGGATCTGTCCGAGGTCCTGTTCGTGACGACGGCGAACGTCGCCGAGACGATCCCGGGCCCGCTGTTCGACCGCATGGAGGTCATCCGGATCGACGGCTACACCGAGGACGAGAAGCTCGCCATCGCCAAGCACCATCTGGTGCAGCGCCAGCTCGAGCGCAACGGTCTGCGTGAGGACGAGGTGACGCTGTCCGACGACGCCCTGCGCGTGGTCGTTTCCGACTACACCCGCGAGGCGGGCGTGCGGAACCTCGAACGCGAGATCGGCAAGGCGCTGCGCAAGGTCGCCACGCGGATCGCGTCCGAGGACGTCACGACTCCCGTGCGGATCGAGGCGGGGGACGTGCGCACCTACCTCGGTCGCCAGCGGTTCTTCTTCGAGGCGGCGGAGCGCACGGCCGTCCCGGGCGTGGCCACGGGACTCGCCGTCACGGGCATCGGGGGCGACGTGCTCTTCATCGAGGCGACGCGCGAGGACGCCGAGAGCGACGGGCTCACCCTCACCGGTCAGCTGGGCGACGTGATGAAGGAATCCGCGCAGATCGCGCTCAGCTACATCCGCTCGCATCACGAGGCGCTGGGGATCGAGCCCGAGCGGCTCCGTGGCCGGTTCCATGTCCACGTCCCCGCGGGCGCCGTTCCCAAGGACGGCCCGAGTGCCGGCGTCACCATGACGACCGCGCTCGTTTCGTTGCTGACGGACGCCCCGGTGCGCCCGGTGGTGGGGATGACGGGCGAGGTCACGCTGCAGGGCCGGGTCTTGCCGATCGGCGGGCTCAAGCAGAAGGTGCTCGCGGCGCACCGAGCTGGGCTCACCGAGGTGATCCTGCCCAAGCGCAACGAGGGCGATCTCGACGACGTGCCGGATGCCGTTCGCGAGCAGATGACCTTCCACGTCGCCGAGGACGTGCTCGACGTGCTTGCGGTGTCCCTGCGCTCCTCCGACGAGGACGCCGTCGCCGACACCGACGCTGACGTGGCCGTCTGAGGGCCGTCCCCGTGGAGATCGTGGTCTTCGGTTCGACGGGACGCACGGGCGTCGCCGTGGTCGCGCACGCGCTCGATCGCGGCCATCACGTCACGGCCTTCGCCCGGTCGCCCCGCAAGCTCGCTCTCGAACACGCTGCCCTGCGGGTGGTGACCGGCGACGCGTTCGACCCGGCGGCCGTGAGCGCGGCCTTCGACGGTGCCGATGCCGCGATCTCCGCGCTCGGTGCCGGAACGCTCGAGCCCACCACCGACCTGTCGACCGCCACCGCCAACGTGATCGCGGGCGCCAGGGCCAACGGCGTGCGCAGGCTCTCCGCCACGCTGTCTCGAGCCGTGTTCTCGGCCACGACGCGGCCCCCGTTCCAGAACATCGCCGAGGAGCACAAGCGCAACCTCGCGGCCCTGCAGGCGAGCACCCTCGCGTGGGTCGGGGCGTGCCCGACCAGTATCGAGGACGAACCGGGCACCGGCTCGTACGAGGCCGTGCTGGACGGGCCGGCCTCCGCCTCGAGGATCTCGCGCTTCGACCTCGCGGACTTCCTGATCGACGCGGTCGAGGGCGACGCGTTCGTGGGCCACGCCGTGGGCGTATCCGCCCCGTCGCGCAGCGAGCCCTGATCCGGGCGGTCGGGAGACCGCACCGCCCCCTCGCGCCGGCGAGGACCCGGAGGCACCCCCGTATCCTGGCACGATGGCTTCCCGGAAGACCGCGTGCTCGAGCTGATCGACCTGTCCCGCCGTTTCGGCGACGTCGTCGCCCTCGACGGGGTCTCCTTCGTGGTTCCGGCCGGCAGCATCGTGGGATTCGTGGGACCTAACGGCGCGGGCAAGACCACCGCCATGCGCATCGCCCTCGGGGTGTTGGCGCCCGACGCAGGGGAGGTGCGCTGGAACGGCGCCCCCGTAGACGCCGCCGCACGGCGCCGATTCGGCTACATGCCCGAGGAGCGAGGTCTGTATCCGCGGATGAAGGTCCGCGACCAGCTGATCTACCTCGCGCGGCTGCACGGGTTGGCCAGGACCGAGGCGGCGGGGCGCGCCGATGAGATCGCGCAGACCCTCGGCGTCGAGTCGCGTACGGGCGACCGTGTGGAGGCGCTCTCCCTGGGGAACCAGCAACGCGTGCAGCTCGCAGCGGCGCTCGTGCACGAGCCCGACGTCCTCGTGCTCGACGAGCCGTTCAGCGGACTGGACCCCGTGGGTGTGGACGCACTCGCGGGTGTCCTGCGCCGGCAGAGCGAGAACCACGGCGTGCCCGTGGTGTTCTCCAGCCATCAACTCGACCTGGTCGAACGCATCTGCGACGCGGTGGTGCTGATCGATCACGGTCGGGTCGTGGCCTCGGGCACGATCGACGAGCTCCGTGCCGCCCGGGCCCGTCGCCTCGTGCGCGTGGAGGTGGCGGGCGCGGACGAGGAGTGGTTCGCGTCGCTGCCGGGCGCCCGACTCGACGCCCTCGTGCCCGGCGGGGTGATCCTGGAGCTCGACGCGTCGCTCGACGAGCAGCGGGTGCTCGATCTCGCGCGCGGCTCGGGAGACGTCATGCATTTCAGCTGGGTTCGCCCCTCGCTCGCCGAGCTGTTCCGGGAGGTCGTGCAGGCATGAGCGCGCCACCGCCCGCTCCCACCGACCGCGGCGCATGGTTGCTCGTGGCTCGCCGCGATTTCCGAGTGCGGTTGCGGGACAAGGGATTCGCGATCTCCACCGCGATCACCCTGAGCGTTCTCTCGATCTTCATCTTCGTGAAGGCGTACGCCGGTGGCGGCGCGCCGTCTTACGAGTTGGGGGTCGTGGGGACGGCGGCGGCGGGCATGCCCGTGGCGTCGTCGCGGAGCAGCAAGGCATCCAGGTCAGCGTTCGCTCGTTCCCCGACGATGCCGCCGGGCGCCGCGCGCTCAGCGACGGTGCGATCGACGCGCTGCTCGAGGGCGATCGCCTGATCGGCCAACGCGACGTTCCCCAGCAGCTCCGAGACGTGCTCCAGACGTCGGCGGCCGCGGGGCGCATCCAAGCCGCTCTCGCCGACACGGGTGCATCGCCGCCCGAGATCGCTCGTCTGCTCGACCCCCACCCGCTCCAGGTGCAAACGGTCGAACCGGTCGACGCGCATCGCGACAGCAACGCGGGGGTGGCGTTCATCGGCGTGTTCTTGCTTTATGGCCAGCTGTTCGGCTACGGGGTGTGGGTGGCGACGGGCGTGATCGAGGAGAAGGCCTCGAGGGTCGTGGAGGTCCTGCTGTCCGCGATCAGCCCCCGGCAGCTGCTCACGGGCAAGGTCGTCGGGATCGGGTCGCTCGGCGTCGTGCAGCTCGCGTTCATCGCGTCGTTCGCGATCGTGCTGGCCAAGGTCACCGGGGCGCTGTCGATCTCGGCGAGCGCCGTCGGCGTCGCCGTGCTGGTCCTGGCCTGGTTCGTGCTGGGGTTCGCGTTCTACGCGGGCCTGTTCGCCGTGAGCGGAGCGCTCGTCTCGCGCATGGAGGAACTCCAGAACGCGACGGTGCCGATCAACATCATCATCCTGGTGTCGTTCTTCATCTCGGTGGGTGCGGTGCAGAGGCCCGACGCGCCCGTGGTGGTCCTGGCCTCGCTCTTGCCCTTCTCGGCGGCCTTGGCGATGCCCGTTCGGATCGTGGTCGGCGCCGCCACCGCGCCGCAGATCGTGGCGTCGGTGCTCATCCTCCTGGGTTCGACCGCGCTGCTGATCCCGCTGGCCGGGAGGATCTACGCGGGCGCGGTGCTGCGCACGGGGGCTCGCGTCAGACTCCGGGACGCCTGGCGCGCCGCGAGGTGAGATGGCCGCGTGGCTAGGGTGGAGGCGTGCCCCCCGCCTGGACCGGTCCCAACCTGCGCCACGCCGCCGCGATGTTCCGGTACGGACGCAACCCGACCGCCACCGTCTACGACTCGCTCGGCGAGGATTTCTTCCTCGCGCTCGCGCCGGGCTGGCTGAACCTCGGGCTGTGGGAGGGGGACGGAAGCGACCCGGCCGAGGCGGTCGTGGCCGTCCGCAGGCTGGTCGCATGCCTCGCCGGAGACCTGCCGCGCCGGGGCCAGGTGCTGGACGTGGGCAACGGCCTCGCCGAACAGGACCCCGTGATCGCCGACGTGGCCCGCACGAGGAGCCTCACCGCACTCAACATCACGCATTCGCAGCTGCGCAGTGGGGTTGAGCGCCTGCACGCCGCCGGGGCGCACGGGGTGAACGGCGATGCGACCCGCATGCCCTTCCGCGACGCGAGCTTCGACGGCGTGATCAGCGTGGAGGCCGCCTTCCATTTCCCCTCGCGGGACGCGTTCTTCGCCGAGGCGTTCCGGGTACTGCGCCCGGGCGGCGTGCTGACGATGTCGGATATCGCGACCGTTCGGTACCCGCGGGGGCCCCGCGAGGCGTTCGCCGCGCTCACGCAGCTGCGCGCGTGGGGCCTCGGCGTGCACGCGGCCGCCTCGTCAGGCGTGATCCTGCGCAAGGCAGAAGCCGCGGGGTTCACGGACCTTCGCTCCGAACGCGTGGGAGACCGGGTGATCGCTCCGGCCCTGCGGTTCGTGCGCGACCGGCTGGACGCCGGTCGGGGAGCGCCCTGGAGCATCGAACAGGCGGCGCGACTCATGCTCACGCAGGTGGACCTGATCTGGGAGCGCGGCATGATCGACTACCTGCTCCTGTGCGGCTCGAAACCACGCTAGCGCTCGCCCGGCGGCGACGTCAGGCGAACGCGCGCGCGAGCGAAGGGAGTGGCACCGTGCCGAGCGAGAGCAGCCGATCGTGGAAGTCGCGGACCGAGAACGCCGATCCCTCGCGGGCCTCGGCCGCCCCACGGGCGTCCTGGATGCGCATCATCCCGATCATGTAGCTCAACGCCTGCGCCGGCATCGCGATGTAGCGATCGACCTCGATCACGGACTCGGTGTGAGGCACGCCGCCCTCCTCGAGCTTGGCGACCGCTGCCTCGCGCTGCCATCCCATCGTGTGGATCCCGGTGTCCGTGATGAGCCGGCCGGCACGAAGGAGCTGACCCTCCAGCATGCCCAGCCGCTCGCCGTCGTCGAGGTACAGGCCCATCTCGTCGGCGAGGCGTTCGCAGTAGAGACCCCAGCCTTCGCAGAAGGCGCTGCCCGCCAAGATCCCGCCGAACCGCCGCAGCCGCGGCTGCTCGGGCATCTCCTGCTCCAACGAGACCTGGAAATGATGGCCGGGATTGGCCTCGTGGAACGTCACCGCCGCGATGGAATGGACCTCGCGGCTGGGAAGGTCGTACGTGTTGAGGTAGTAGACACCTCGGCGTGACCCGTCCTCGGTGGGAGGGTTGTAGAACGCGGCCGGCAGGTCCGCCTCGCGGAACGCCTCTACCGGGCGCACCTCGCAGTTGTCGCGCGGCAGCCGCCCGAACCAGGCGGGCGCGGCGTCCCAGCCCCGGGCGACCTGATCCTGCACCACCCGGAGGAAGGCGTCGGGCGAGGAGGGGGTATCGGCGCCGTCGGCGCGTAGCGCCGCCACGGCCTCGGCGGCCGAGGCATGGCCCATGCGGGCCACCACGTCGGCCCGCTCCGCCTGCAACGCGTCGAAGCGCTCGACCCCCAGTGCGTGGACCTCGTCGGCGTCGAGCGGCAGCGAGGTCCAGGACAAGACCTCCGCCTCGTACATCGCCTCGCCGTCGGGGACAGCGCTCAGCCCGATCGTCTCCGTGGCGTGGGGGAGGTACTCCCGCAACGACACCAGGAAGCGAGCGTACGCGGGGTTCACCACGTCGCGCACGACGGCCGAGAAGCGTGCGCGCCCCTCGACGTCCTCGCCGAGCGGCGCAAGGATCGGCGATGCATCGGCGCCCAGGTCCAGGAGCCGCTCGACCTGGGTGAGCGCGCGCTCGGCCACCACACGCGGCGACGTCACGCCGGCCGCCACGCCGTCGCGGGCGACCTCGGTGGAGGCATCCAGGAAAGCGGGGATCGCCCGGAGACGGGCCTCGTAGCGATCCAGCCGCTCGGGCGTGTCGGTCCGTTGCATCGAGGCGAGCTCGCCCGGGAGCTGCCCCGGACCGAACAGATGGTTCGCCACGGACAGCCGGTCCGTGCGGCGCTGCAGGCCGCCGAGGTAGCGCCTGGCGATGGCCTCTAACACGTCGAGCGTGGCGCGGTCGGCATCGTCCAGGGCGCCGCGATCGATCTGCGCGGCGTCGGCGAGCGCCGCGCGTTGCACGGTCTCGTTCGCCCCGCGTCCCGCCTCGCTGGGATCGGGGAGGCGGTCGTCGTAGCGCTCGTCGCCCGTCGAGGTGCCCAGGAGCGGTTCGAGCTCCAACAGTTCTTCCCAGTAGCGTTCCGCGAGTACCCACGTGCGTTCGCTTTCGTTCACGGGTTCTCCATTTCGAAGAGGCGGCTCAGAGCAGCCCCAGCGTAGCGGCGCCGTCGATCTGCAGGGCGACGCCGCTCACGAACCCCGCGGGCTCCGAACATAGGAACGCGACGACGCGCCCGAAGTCTTCCGGGTCGCCGAGGGGCCCATCGAACGCAAGCTCCTTGACGCGGTCGGTCGCGTGCAGGCCCGGACAGACGAGGTTCACGGTGATGCCGTCCGCGCTCAGGTCTCTGGCCGCCGTCTTGGCCCAGGCCCACAGCCCGGTGCGGGCCACGTTCGAGTAGGCGAGCTCTGGGATCGGCTGCTTCACCGCGTTCGAGGTGATGAAACAGATGCGGCCCCACCCTCCCTCACGCATGGCCGGGATGGAACCGAGGGCCAGGCGGATCGAGGTCTGCAGGTTCGCGTTCAACGCCGCCGACATGGCCTCTTCATCCACGTCCAGAGCGCGCGCTCGCGGCGGCCCGCCGGCGTTGCCCACGAGGATGTCGAGGCGCCCGAACCGCTCGATCGTCTCGGCCACCAAACGACGCGGGGCGTCGGGTTCCGTGACATCGGCCGCGATGCCGAGCGCGTCGGCGCCCAGTTCGTCGACGGTTGCCGCGAGGGGGCCCGGATCGCGCGCGCAGATCGTCACCCGCGCGCCCTCGCGGGCAAGGGCCAACGCGGCGCCCCGGCCCAGACCCTTCGATGCGGCCGTGACCAGGGCGACCTTGCCACGAAGTCCCAGTTCCATGACGTTCATGCTACGGGCCCCGAGGGCGTGGGACCCGTCGGTACGCTGGGTCGATGCCGCCTCGTCGCACCTTGGTTCTCGCCGCCGCCGGCTTGGTCGTGGTCCTCGCCGCCGCCCTCGTACTCACCCGCGGCGGCGACGACCTCTCGCGGGCGGCCACGCCCACGACGATCCGCGCGAACCCCGTCATCGGCCCGTTCCAGGGTTTGGGCGCGTGGGTCGACCTGTACGACGCCGAGGCGTGGGCCGACCCGGAGACCGCCGTGGCCGACATGGCCGCACACGGCGTGCGCACGCTCTACCTGGAGACCTCGAACTTCAACCGCGACGTCGCCATCGTGCACGAGGCGGCCGTGACGGCGTTCCTGGACGCGGGGGCGGCGCTTGGCGTCCAGGTGGTGGCGTGGTACCTGCCGGGCTTCGTCGACGTCGCCACGGACGCCGCCCGCTCGCAGTCCGCCGTCGCGTTCGCCACGCCCGGGGGCAACCGCTTCGCGGGGTTCGCGCTGGACATCGAGTCGATGGCGGTCAAGGACGTTGCGGCCCGCTCACAACGGTTGATCGAGCTCTCCGACGACCTGCGGTCGTCGGCGGGCGCAACCTATCCGCTGGGGGCGATCGTGCCCTCGCCCAGGGGGCTGAAGTCGAACCATAACTGGCCCGGATTCCCGTGGTCGCAGGTGGCGCAGACCTACGACGCCATCCTTCCCATGACGTACTTCACGTTCCGCGTGCACGGGCTCGAGGACGCCCGCGCATACGCGGCCACCTGCATCCGGTTGCTGCGCACATGGGTGGGCAACGACCTCGTCCCCATCCACATGATCGGCGGCATCGCGCAGGAGGCCACCGCGGAGGAAACGACCGGCTTCGCGCAGGCTGTGGGCGAATACGGGTTGATCGGGGCCAGCTACTACACATGGCCCGGCATCACCGAGGAACAGTGGTCGGCCCTGGCCGCGGTCACGCCGGATCCGGTCGGCGACCCCGCCCTGCCGGTACCGCCCGGCTCACGCGAGCTCGGCAACATCCCGGGTTCCGATACCTCGCACCCGTGGGGGGTGGTCTATCGCGTGAGCGGGCGCTCGGGAGCTCGCTTGCTCGGCTTCGACGCCTACGGGCCGAGCACGGGCGCGGTGTCCATCGTGGTGAACGGCTCGACGCTCGCGTCGGTCGCCCCGAGCCCCGGTGAGTGGGCGCCGCGGAGCGTCGTCGTTCCCGACGACGTGTTCAACGACGACGCGCCCAACGTCGTGGCCTTCGTCGCGACGGGCGACCTTCCGGCCTGGGGCGTGCGCAACCTCACGCTTCGTCGCGCGTAGAGAGCCGTGGCGGGCGCGGGCCGCGCGACGTTGACCCTCCGGGGAGGCGCCGATACGCTCAGGCGCCGCCCCGAACCAGGAGGACCCCGCCCTATGCAGGCCCGGATCGCCCGCGTCGTCGCCCTCACCGCGGTGGTCGTGCTCGCCGTGGGGTGCACGAAGACCCTGGACACCTCGAGCCTGGAGACCGACCTCGCGAACCAGCTCGAGCGCGAGCTCGGGCTCACGAGCGTTCAAGTCTCTTGCCCGGACAGCCTGAAGGTGCAGGCGGGGACGTCCTTCACGTGCACCGCCACGGGGCCAGATTCCACCTTCGAGATCACGGTCACCCAGAACGACGATCAAGGCGATGTGGGGTGGAAGTTCTCCGGCGCCACCCCGTCCCCGGCCGTCCCCTCCGCCTCGCCCTCGGCCTGAAAGGAGCTCGTGTGCTGCTCGAGAACAAGCGTCTGCTCATCACCGGGGTGCTCACGCCGGCGTCGATCGCGTTCTCGGCCGCCCAGGTGGCGCAGGAGCAGGGCGCCGAGATCGTCCTCACGGGAGTAGGCCGAGGGATGGGGCTCACGCAGAAGTGCGCGAGGCGCCTGCCGAGCCCGCCCGACGTGCTTGAGATGGATGCGAACGAGCCGGAGCAGATCGAGGCAGTGCGCGACGAACTCGCAAGCCGATGGGGGACGCTCGATGGATTCCTGCACGCGATCGCGTTCGCGCCCCAGGATGCACTGGGCGGCAACTTCCTCCAGACGCCGTGGGAGAGCGTCGCGACCGCCCTACACACGAGCGCGTTCTCGTTGAAAGCCATCGCGACGGGTCTGGTCCCGTTGATGGAGGCCGATGGGGGCGCCATCGTTTCGCTGGACTTCGACGCGAGGGTGGCGTGGCCGATCTACGACTGGATGGGGGTGGCGAAGGCGGCGCTCGAGTCCGTGACGCGCTATCTCGCGCGCGACCTCGGCCCCAAGAACATCCGGGTGAACACGGTGAGCGCCGGACCGCTGAAGACCATGGCGGGCAAGGGCATCCCCGGCTTCGACAGCATCACCGAGCGGTGGTCCGAGCGGGCTCCGTTGGGGTGGGACACGACCGACCCCACGCCCGTGGGCAACGCGGTCGCCTTCTTGCTCTCGGAGCTCTCCTCGGGCATCAGCGGCGAACTGCTCCACGTGGACGGCGGCTTCCACGCGATGGGGATCTGAACCCCCACTGCTTCAGCGCCTCGTGAGGCCCAACTCGCTCGCCAGCCGCCGCTGCGCGCGAGCGATCACCCGGAACGCCTCCTTCAGTCCACTGCGCGCGAGCGATCCGAGGGTGGCGGGGTCCACGAAGTCGTCGGGTGCGACGCCCGCCGCCACCTGGTCGGCCTGATGCCGCAGGCGGACCCCCCACAAGAACGCGAAGGCCTCCGCGAGCTCGTGCGCGACCGACGGATCCAGCGCGCCGGCGGCCCCGGCGCCCTCGAGCCGCTCGAGCGTTCCCTTCGACGCGAGCCCCGCGCCCACGGCGTAGGTGCGGGCGAGGTTGTTCACGATGGTGATGCCCCCGTGCTTCACGTTCAGGCGCCCGGCGTGCTCACCCCCGTGGGCCACCACGAGGTCGCGGAAGAACCCAGTCGGCGGGCGCAGGTCCAGCGCACGGCGGCTGAGGTGATGCAGGAACGGCGGATGCGCGCGGGCTTGGCGGATCGCGTCGTCCAGCACGGGTTCCGCGCGAAGCGGCCCCGCCACCTGTCGGAAGTCGTAGCCGATCGAGGCCAGGATGCTGCTCGTGGGATGCGGATCGTCGATCCAGCCGAGGAAGGTCTGCACCCAAGCGCCGATCGGCTTGCGCAGCCCCGGGTCGGTGGCCATCGCGCCGCCCTCGCACCGTGGGATCCCGGCCGCCTCCAGCCCCGCCGTGACGAACTCCGCCAGTCGGGCGAAGTACGCGTCGGCCGCCACTTCCTCGCCGGGCCGCGGATCGAACGCCAGGGCGTGATCTTGATCGGTCTTGAGCGCCTGCTCGTGACGCGCGGCGCTGCCGAGCGCGAGCCAGGCCCACGCGCACGGCGGGTCGCCCTGTGCGGCCACGCCCATCCGGAGCAGGCGCTCGGTCATCGCGTCGACGGTCACGGCGACCACGCGGCCGATGTCCACGGGGTAGGCACCCGCCGCGACCATGGCCGTCACCACCCGGGGGAGGTCGTGTCCCGCCACGGCCACCTCTCGCGCAGAGCCCGCCCGCTCGATCGCGCTCTTGATCGCGAACGGCGTGTGACGCGTGAGCCCCATGATGTCGGTGTCGGTGACGACGCCGGTGATCCTGCCGTCGCCGTCCACGACGGGGAAGTGATGAACGCCCTCGGAGAACATCCGCAACAGGGCTTCGCCGGCGGTGGTGTCCGCATCCAGACGCAACGCCGGGAACGTGGCCACCTCGCCGATGGGGCCGTCGGGATCGCCATGCACGGCGAGAACCCGCGAACGGAGGTCGCGATCCGTGAGGATGCCCCAGTCCCCGTCCATCTCGATGAGCAGCGAGGAAACGCGTTCTGCGGCCATGCGCGCGGCCCCCTCGGCCACGGTGAGGCCCGGCTCGGCGGTCACGGGCGGGCGTCGCACGAGGGCCCGGACGGTCGCGAGCTGCGGATCCGGTCCACCGGTCCCGGTCTCGGCCGTCGCCCGGATCCGCCGCCGCATCGATCCGATCACGAACGCCCGCCCCGCGGAGGTCCCCAGGACCTCGTCGGCGACGGATGCGGGGACGAGGTAGGCCAGGGTGTCCTCGTGCGCGCGCACCGTCACCGCCGGCCCCTCCTGCGCCAGCAAGGAGAACTGGCCGAAGACCTCGCCCTCGCCGAGCAGGTCGAGCACCCGCCCGTCGTTCACGAGCTCCACGGCGCCCCTGCGCACGACGTAGAGATGCTCCGCGGGCGCGCCGGCCTGCTGCAGCACCAGGGTGCCTTGCGGCAGATGCTCGATCTCGACCTCGTTCGCGACGGCGGCGAGCCGGTCGGGGGCGAGCTCGTCGAAGGGCGGGAAACGGCCCAGGAACCCGGCGATGTCCATCGGGACCGAGTATGCCCCTGCCGCGTGCTCCCTTGCCCGTATCCTCGGGTGATGGCCGACGACGTGCGCCTCACGAGCTTCAGCCATGGCGCGGGGTGCGGCTGCAAGCTCGGGCCCGACGACCTGGCCGGCGTGCTGTCCGGTCTGTCCTTGCCGGAGGTGCCCTCCGACGTGCTCGTCTCCGCCGAGACCGGCGACGACGCCGCCGTGTGGCGCCTCGGTGACGGCCGGGCCCTGGTGGCCACGCTCGACTACTTCACCCCCATCGTCGACGACCCCTACGACTGGGGCCGGATCGCGGCCACCAACGCGATGTCGGACGTCTACGCCATGGCGGGCACGCCGTTCCTGGGCCTGAACATCGCGAACTGGCCCGTGGACGATCTGCCGATGGAGATGCTGGGCCGCGTCCTCCAGGGAGGGATCGACGCCGCCGCCGCGGCGGGGGTCGCCGTCCTCGGCGGGCATTCCATCACCGACCCCGAGCCCAAGTACGGGATGGTCGTCCTGGGCTTCGTCGATCCCGATCGCATGATGACGAACGCCGCCGCGCGGCCGGGCGACAGCCTCTACCTCACCAAGCCCCTGGGCCTCGGCATGATCTCCACCGCCGTGAAGCGCGGCGTCGCCTCCCCCGAGCACCTGGCCCTCGCGGTCGACCTCATGACGACCACGAACGCCGCGGCGGCCGAGGCGATGGTGGTCGCGGGCGCGAACGCCGCCACCGACATCACCGGCTTCGGCCTGCTGGGCCATCTCCACAAGCTGCTGCTCGCCTCGGGTCGTTCGGCTCGGTTGGACGCGGCGCAGGTGCCCCTGATCTCCGAAGTCCTCGACCTCGCCCGCGCGGGCGTGGTGCCGGGGGGAACGCGACGCAACCTCGACTTCGTCGATGCCGCGACCGGATGGGGCGACCTCGCGATGCCCGAGCGCCTCCTGCTGGCCGACGCTCAGACCAGCGGCGGCATGCTGATCTGCACCGCGGATCCCGGGGCGCTCGAGTCCGCCTTGCGGGAGCGCGACCTCCCCGTCGCCGCGATCGGGATGGTCGAAGGGGGTCCGGCGGGACGGATCCGGGTCCTCGGCCGGCTCTCGGAATAACCGACCCTGCTGATAGCATTTGCACCTGCAACAGGCGTGTCCGCGTCTGCCCGAGCACAAGGGGTCCGCGTTGAGCGAGTTGGACGGCGTCTATCTCAAGGAGATCGTGGAGCAGGGGCTCCGCGAATTCCCGAACGAATGCTGCGGCGTGATCGCGGCCGCCGAGGGCGTTCCCGTCAAGGTCTTCGCGATGAAGAACGCCGACGCGAGCCCGGTCACCTACCGGCTGGACGGCAAGGAACAGCTCCGCGTGTTCAACGAGCTCGACGACGAGGGCTGGGAGCTGTGGGCGATCTACCACTCGCACACCCACTCGGAGGCCTACCCGTCGCAAACCGATCGCCGCCTCGCCTTCTACCCCGACGCGCGCTATCTGCTGCTGTCCTTGCAGGATCGTGAGGCCCCGGTCCTGCGATCGTTCTGGATCCGCGACGGCGCCGTGACCGAAGAGGAGTTGATCGTGACGTGAGCGGCGCCGACGCCCCCCGGAGGCTCTTCAGCGAGGACCAGGTCCAGCGCTACTCCCGGCACATCATCCTGCCCAACATCGGCGGCGCGGGCCAGCGGCGGTTGCTGGATTCCAAGGTGCTCGTGATCGGCGCGGGCGGGCTCGGTTCGCCGATCCTGCTGTACCTCGCCGCGGCGGGCATCGGCACGATCGGCATCGTGGACTTCGACGTCGTGGACACCTCCAACCTTCAGCGCCAGATCCTGCACACCGACGCCGACGTGGACCGTCCCAAGGTGGCCTCCGCCCTCGAGCACCTGGGCGCGCTCAACCCGACCATCGACCTGATCGGCCACGACACGGTGCTGTCCTCCGAGAACGTCATGCAGATCATGGACCCCTACGACGTCGTGATCGACGGGACGGACAACTTCCCCGTTCGCTACCTCGTCAACGACGCCGCCCAGTTCCTGGGCAAGCCGCTCGTGTACGGGTCCATCTACCAGTTCGAGGGACAGGCCACGGTGTTCATGCCGGGCCGAGAAGCCCCCTGCTACCGCTGCCTGTTCCCCTCGCCGCCCCCGCCCGGGACCGTGCCGAGCTGCGCCGAGGGCGGCGTGTTCGGGGTGCTGCCCGGGGTGATCGGCGCCATCCAGGCCACGGAGGCCATCAAGATCATCACGGGCGAGGGCGACCCCCTGATCGGCCGCCTGTTGCTTTACGACGCCCTGCACATGGAGTTCCAGGAAGTGAAGATCCGCTGGGACGCGGACTGCCCGGTGTGCGGCAAGGAGCCCACCATCACCGAGCTCATCGATTACGAGCTGTTCTGCGGCGTCCCGGCACGCGAGTAGCCCGACCGAGCACAGGAGACCCGAGCCATGGCCGTCACCGTCAAGCTCCCCACGATCCTCCGCAAGCACGCCGCCGGCGAGGCGCGCGTGGGCGCGGACGGCGCCACCCTCTCCGAGGTGCTCGCCGACCTCGAGATGCACTATCCCGGCATCACGAAGAACGTCCTGGCGGAGGGCGGCGGGCTGCATCGCTTCATCAACGTCTACGTGAACGACGAGGACGTGCGCTACCTGGGCTCGCTGGAGACGCCCGTTGGCGAAGGCGACACCGTGAGCATCCTGCCGGCGGTCGCCGGCGGCTGAGGGCCGTCGCCACTCGCCACTCGTCGGCATGTCCCAGCCACGTCCCAGGCAGGTCTACGCCTCCGCCAAGGTCCGTCTCGCAGCATGGTCTCGAGGGGCGGCAGGTAGCCGCCTCGGGAAGGAGACGAGATGGACGGCACCACTCCCATCAAGAAGGCGGGCGACGCCTCGCGCCGCTGGATCACCTCGGTGGCGCTCCTCGGCGCGGGTCTGATGGCCGGCGGGGTCCTCGCCGGCAGCCAGCTCGCCCAGGCGGCGGACGGCTCCGCGAGCTCGAGCGGATCGAACACCGCCGTGGCGGCGCCGGCCGACGTCACCCACGGGCCGGGCGAGAAGCTGCTCTCCGGCTCGACGGCGGACAAGGTCACCGCGGCCGCCCTCGATGCCGTGCCCGGCGGCACGATCGTTCGCGTGGAGACCGACTCGGACGGGTCCACGTACGAGGCTCACGTCCAGAAGGCGAACGGCTCCTACGTCACGGTGAAGATCGACGCGAGCTTCAACGCTTCCGACACGATCGATGGGTTCGGCGGCGGGCCCGGAGCTTTCCGGGCGCCGTGGTCCACCGCCACGGGCGCCTGACCCGGGCCCGGCGGGCGGGGGAGGAGGGCGGGGAACCGCCCTCCTCCGCTCGTGCCCGCGGTCCGGCAGTTGGCTGCGAGCTGGGACAATGACCAGCCGTGCGCTACGACGACATCCTCGAGGCGGTCGGCAACACGCCCCTGGTCGGCATGCCCCGCATGTCGCCGAACCCCGGCGTCCGTCTGTGGGCGAAGCTCGAAGGCACCAACCCCACCGGCTCCACCAAGGATCGCATCGCCAAGAAGATGATCGAGACGGCGGAGGCCTCGGGGGAGCTCACGGCTTCGAAGGTCGTGTTGGAGCCGACGTCCGGCAACACCGGCATCGCGCTTGCGATGGTCTGCGCGCGCAAGGGCTACCCGCTCACGGTGGTGATCCCCGACAACGCCAGCGAGGAGCGCATCGGGCTGCTGCGTCTCTTCGGCGCGGAGATCGTGTTCAGCGACGGCGACAAGGGCACGAACGGCTCGATCGAAGTGGCTCGGGCGCTCGCCGCCGACCCCAAGTACTACATGCCGTTCCAGTACGGGAATCCGGCCAACCCGCTCGCACACGAGGAGGGCACCGCGCGGGAGATCGTGCGTGACCTGGCCCAGCTCACCCATTTCGTCGCCGGGATGGGCACGGGAGGCACGCTCACCGGCGTCGGCCGGGCCTTGCACGCCCACAACTCCGAGATCCAGGTGATCGCGGCGGAGCCCGAGCTCGGCGACCTCGTCTACGGCCTGCGCTCACTGGACGCCGGCTTCGTTCCGCCCATCTTCGATCCGGGACAGGTGGACCGGAAGTTCCTGGTCGATTCCTCCAACTCGCTGCGGACCAACCGCGAGCTGACGGCGCGGGAGGGGATCTTCGCGGGCATCTCGAGCGGCGCGGTCGTCTACGTGGCCCGGCGCATCGCTCAGGAGATCGACGAGGGCGACATCGTGTGCCTGCTTCCCGACGGTGGATGGAAATACCTCTCGACGCGGGCGTGGGCATCCGACATCGAGGTCGCCGAACAGGGCGTGGCCGAATCGCTCTGGTGGTAACGCGTGCCTGACGATCGGCCGATCGGCGTGTTCGACTCCGGTGTGGGCGGCCTCACGGTGGCCCGCGCCATCATGGATCTGCTGCCGCACGAGCCCCAGATCTACGTCGGAGACACGGCGCGCTCGCCGTACGGCCCGCGCTCGGTAGAGGAGATCCGACGCTTCGGCATGCAGATCGCGGGCTACCTGGTCTCGCGCGACGTCAAGATGCTCGTCGTTGCCTGCAACTCGGTGGAGGTGAGCGCCATCGAGGAGATCGCGGAACACGCGGGGATCCCCGTCGTCGGTGTGGTGGACCCGGGAACGCGCGCCGCCGCACGTGCCACGCGCAACCGCGTCGTGGGCATGATCGGTACGCAGGCCACCGTCGCCTCCCGCGCCTACGAGCGTTCCATGGCCGTGGCGGCACCCTGGATCGCGCTCCACTCGAGGGCGGCTCCGGTGTTCGTGGAGCATGTGGAACGCGGGGACACCACGTCAGGCGAGTTGCGGGAGGCCGCGCGCGGGTATCTTGGGCCGCTAGTGGCTGAAGGCATCGACACGCTCATCCTCGGGTGCACGCACTACCCGCTCCTGTCGGGGATGCTGCAGCTCGAGCTGGGATCCGACGTCGTCCTGGTCTCCTCCGCCGAGGAGACCGCCAAGGACGTGTACGCGACGCTCGTACGCGAAGACCTGGAACGCGCGACTCCCGGCCATCCCCGCCACGAGTTCCTCGTCACCGGCGAACCGGCTCGGTTCCAACGGGTGGCGGAGGTCTTCCTGGGGCCTGAGCTCGGCGAGGTCCGCGCCGCCCGGGCCCAGCCGGCTGGCGGTGGCTCGTGGAGTTGATCGTCCTTGGAGCGGCCGGCACGTGGCCGCCGGCGGGGGGGGCCAATTGTGGCTACCTCCTTCGTCACGAAGGCACGCACGTGTGGATGGACGCCGGCACCGGGACGTTCGCCAACCTCCAACAGCATGTGGGTGTGGGCGACCTCGACGCGATCGTGGTCACCCACGGCCACCCGGACCATTTCGTGGACGTGATCCCCGCGTTCTATGCCCGGCACTACGGCCACATGGGGGAGCCGGGTCTTCCGTTCTACTCGCCCGAGGGGTTCACGGAGCTGGCGAGCCTCTTGGTGACCGAGGGCGGGCGCGACGTGATGGGGGAGGCCTACGACTTCCGGAACGTGGCGGGCGGCGACTCGTTCACCGTCGGATCACTCACCTTCTCGGTGTTCGACATGGCCCACATCGGGGTGAACGCGGTGGGATTCAGGGTGGAGGCCGGCGGCGCCGTGCTCTCGTACACGGGCGACACCGGCCCTTGCGACGAGGTCGTCGAGATGTCGCGCGACGCCGGCATCCTGCTCGCGGAGGCCACTTATCAGAACGACAGCGTGCTCTACCCGTTCCACCTGAGCGCGGCGCAGGCGGGCGACGTGGCCACCAAGGCCGGCGTCGCGCGCCTCGTGCTCACCCACCTGCTTCCGGGCCTCGACCCCGCGCTTTCGATCGCCGAGGCCGCCGAGACGTACGCGGGTCCGGTGGACGTGGCCACCCACGACATGGTGCTCGAGGTCCGACCGTGACGCGTCCCGACGGCCGGGCGCCCGAGGAGCTCAGGCCCGTCGCGTGGGAGCTCGGCTTCCAGGAGTGGGCGGCCGGATCCGTCTTGTTCTCGATGGGGCGCACGCGCGTGCTCGTGGCCGCGTCGGTTTCCGAGGACGCCCCGCGCTGGCTGAAGGGGACCGGCAAGGGGTGGGTGACGGGCGAGTACTCCATGCTCCCCGCCAGCACGAACGAGCGATCCTCCCGTGAGGTGAACCGCGGGCGTCCGGGCGGGCGCACGCAGGAGATCCAACGCCTGATCGGTCGCTCGCTTCGCAGCATCACCGACCTTTCGCGCCTCGGCGAGCGAACGATCACCGTGGACTGCGACGTGCTGCAGGCCGACGCGGGGACCCGCACCGCCTCGATCACCGGCGGCTACATCGCGCTCGCCCTGGCCCTGCGCGGCCTCGAGCGCGACGGCAAGGTCCCCGGCGATCTCCTCACCGACAGCGTGGCCGCGGTGAGCGTCGGGATCGTCGACGGGGAGGCGCGCCTGGACCTGTGTTACGAGGAAGACGCCGGCGCGGACGTGGACTTCAACGTGGTCATGACCGGGGCGGGCACGTTCGTGGAGGTGCAGGGCACGGCGGAAGGCCTCCCGTTCGACCGTACGCAGCTCGACGCTCTGCTCGAGCTGGGGGCGGCCGGCGTCGCGGACCTCACGGCCATGCAGCGCCGGGCCCTCGGCGACCGATAACCCGTGGCGTTCCCCGAACGCACGGCGATCGCCTCGCACAACGTCCACAAGCTCCACGAGCTCGGGCGCATCTGTGCCGACTGGCCCACCGAGTGGGTGAGCGTCGAGACGGACGATCCGGCCACCTTCCCCGACGTCGAGGAGACGGGGGACACCTACCTGGACAACGCCCTGCTGAAGGCGCGCGCCGTGGCGGAGGCGCTCGGCATCCCGGCCATCGCCGACGACTCGGGCATCGAGGTGGACGCCCTGGGCGGCAAACCCGGACCCAGGAGTGCGCGCTACGCCGGGGAGCGGGCCTCCGACGAGGAGAACCTCCGGAGACTGATGCAGGCGCTCCGAGGCATCCCCGCGAGCGGCCGTACGGCGCGCTACCGCTGCGTGGCGGCCGTGGCCCTCCCCGACGGCCGGGAGCTGCATGCCGAGGGAACGTGCGAAGGCACGCTCGTGCCCAACCGACGGGGAACGCGCGGGTTCGGCTACGACCCCGTCTTCGTCCCCGAGGGCTGGGAGGAGACGATGGCCGAGCTCACGGCCGAGCAGAAGGATCGCATCAGCCATCGCGGCCGGGCCTTCCGGAGCCTCGGGCGGCTCATCGCGTCGGAGCTACCCAGCTCAAGGTAGGGGCTCCCGCGGCCGACGCTTGTGTCGTGGATCGAACGCAGGCGGGGACTCGTTCGGAGGCCGACCGTCGGACACTGCGCGCCACGCGCGGGTTCTTCGACGGGAAATCGACCTTCTTGGTGGCGGTGGTGGGGTTCGCCTTCGTCGGCGTTGTCGCCGTCTTGGACTACCTCACGCCGCGCCTGTCCCTTTCGCTGCTGTACCTCATGCCGATCGGCTTGGTCACGTGGAACCTCGGCCGTCGCTGGGGCGCGCTCACCGTGGTCGTGGCGACGGTGGCCGCGATCGCCGCCGACGTCACGGCTCACCCGACGGTTGGGCCCACCAACCCCGACACCTACTGGAACGCCCTGGTGCAGTTCGCGGTGTTCCTCGCCTTCGCGATCCTGCTCGACACCCTGCGCTCGTTCATCGACGATCAGTGGTCGCGCGTGGAGCGGGAGGAAGAGCGCTCGAGCGACCTTCGGGACATGAATGACGCCAAGGACACGCTCCTGCACGCGGTGTCCCACGACCTCAAGAGCCCGCTCGCGGGGATCCTCGGCGCGATGCAGACCATCCGGCGCGATCCCGAGCTCCATCTGTCCCCGGATGAGCGCGAGAGCCTCTACGAGGTGATCGAGCAGAGCGGTCGCAAGATGAACCGCTTGATCGACGACCTCCTGGATCTCGACCGGATCGACCGGGGGAAGCTGCATCCCAAGCGCAGGCCCACGGACCTCGGAGAGCTCGCGCGGCGCATCGTGAGCGAGAACGCCGCGCTCGCAACACACCCGGTGCGCATCGAGGCCGAGGACGTGCACGTAGACATCGATCCCACGAAGGTCGACCGCATCATCGAGAACCTCCTCATGAACGCGGCCCGCCACACGCCCGCGGGTACCCCCGTCCACGTGCGGGTCAGCACCGAGCCGGGGGGAGCCACCCTGGTGGTCGAGGACGAAGGCCCCGGCGTGCCCGACGAGCTGAAGGACGTGCTCTTCGAGGCCTTCCGCCAGGGGGACGGCTCGAGCGGCCGGGGCGTGGGGATCGGCCTTTCGCTCGTGCGGAGCTTCGCGGAACTGCACGGCGGCACCGCGCGCATCGAAGATCGCGATGGCGGCGGCGCGCGGTTCGTGGTGAAGCTCCCGGGCGCCATCGTGCGCCTGGAGGACCTCACCGCCGAGACTGAGGCACCCGCCCTGCACGCCGTCTAGGCGCCCGACGGCCCTTGCTCCCTCCCACAACGCAGTACTAGAGTCCGCGGCGTCCAACCAACTGCCCGGAGCGCCCGCGTTGCACAGCCTCGTTCGTGTAGTCCTCGTCGTGTCCATGGTGCTCGGGTCGGCGTCGCTCGGGGTGGTCGCGCGCGCCGAGGCATCTCGTTGTCCGAGCACGGGAACGAGGGTGCCCGCCGGCGCGGACATCCAATCGTTCCTCGACGCCGGTATCGCGGGGGAGGCCTTCTGCCTCGATGCCGGGACGTACCTGCCTGCCGCCACGCTTCGACCCCGATCGGGCCAGGCGCTCTACGGCATCGCCGGAGCGACCGAGATCGACGGTCGCGGTGTCCTCAATGCGCTCTTCGACGGGTGCACGCTCACGGGGGTGATCGGGAGCTGCGCCCCGTCGGATCCCTCGGGCGTGGGCCTCTTCGATCTCACGCTCCGTCGGGCGAAGGTCTACGACGCCCGCACGGGCAGCGGCTGGCTCCTCGACGGCATCGGCGCCGTCGATTCGGCCCAGATCGGGATCGTCCTTCGGGGGACCGATACCGTCGTGCGAGACTCCGTCGCGCAGAACAACGGCAAGTTCGGGATCACCGCGTCCTTCACGATCGGCGGCCGGGTCGAGAACGACGTCATCGCGAACAACAACTCGCCGGCGAACCCACCCGGTTATTCGGGTGCGACGCACTTCACCAACACCCTCGATCTGCAGGTCGTGAACAACCAGGTGCACGACAACTACGGACGGGGCGTCTGGTTCGACATCGACAGCAAGGGCGGCCTGGTGCAGGGCAACACGGTGGCGAGGCAGCTCACCTACGCCTACGCGAACACCCCCTACGCCGTGGGCGACGGGATCCGGATCGAGATCAGCTGCGCGATCACCGTGGCGGACAACGTCGTTACCGCCAACCAAGGCCCGCAGATCGCGATCGACGGCTCGGACGGCGACGTCGTTCTCCGGAACACGGCCGTCGCCCCCCCCGGTCAGCCGGGGATCCGGGTGGCGCCCCAGGATCAGCGGAAGGCGCAGCCTCCCAGCAAGAACTGCGACGGGACCCTCAGGACGGCGACCGGCAACACCGTCAGCGGCAACGTCATCACGCAGCAGGGGCATGCCCCGGCCTCCGACTACAGCGGGATTTTGCAGAAGAGCCCGTCGAGCTCCACCACCGGCACCCGCTTCGACGCGAACACCTACCACGTGCGAGATTGCTCCGCCCACCTGTGGCGGTGGTGGGACGGCGTTGCCTCGGTCAAGATCGGGTTCGCCGTGCTGCGGGCCGCGTACGGCCAGGAGTCGAACGGCGGGTGCCTCACGACGTAGCTCGGCCGAGCCGGGGCCGTGGCGGACCGGTCGAGGTCGGCTAGTATCGAGCGCGTTCTCAGCCGACCGGCACTCCGATGCCTCGGCGCAGCGCCGCAAAAGATCGGGAGGGGATCACCGCGAGATCGAAAGGCTTCGGGCCTTCGGCGTGCCGGCGCGCGTCGATCGTGCTGGCGCTGGGAGTCCTGAGCGCCTTCGGCCTGGTCCCCGGCCTGCCCCTCTCCTCGGCCGTCGCGGCGGGCCTCTGCGCGACGCCGGGCGGCTCGGGGGCCGGCGGCACCCTGGGGGGCGTGGTCAACACCTATTTCCCGGGTGTCGGGACCGCCGCGGCGGGCGCCGACAGCATCGACGTTGGCGCTTCGTCGGGTGCGGCGGCGCCGATCGCCAAGGGCGACCTCCTGCTGGTCGTCCAGATGCAGGATGCAGACTTCGACGCCAGCAACACGGACTCCTATGGGCACGGAGGCGCCCCCGCAGCGCCCGCGTCGGGATACACCTCCCTGCACGCGACGGGTCGGTACGAATACGTGCGCGCGAGCTCGGCCGTGGTGGGCGGGACCGTGAACATCGCCGGACTCGGCGCCGGCGGCGGGCTGATCAACGGGTACCGCTCCGCGGCCGCCACTGCGGCCGCCGGCCAGCGGACGTTTCAGGTCGTCCGGGTGCCGCAGTACACGACGGCCACGACGAGTTCGGCGCTCACCGCGCTCGCGTGGAACGGCTCGGTCGGCGGCATCCTGGCGTTGGACGCGAGCGGCGCGCTCACCCTCGGTGGGGTCGTCAGCGTCGACGGCCTCGGCTTCCGCGGCGCCCCGGGCCTTCAGCGCGGAGGTGCCCCGGGATTCTCCAACACCGACGTGGCGGTGAGTGCCACCGCGAACGTCGACGGGAACAAGGGCGAGGGGATCGGCGGGACGCCGGTGGGCACCGTGGCCGGGAACGGCTATCCGGGGGGCGACGCGGCGCGTGGCGCACCGGGGAACGCCGGCGGCGGCGGCACCGATGGGAATCCGAACGCGAACGACCAGAACACCGGCGGGGGAGGGGGCGGCAACGGGGGCGACGGCGGCCAGGGGGGAAACGCTTGGTCCTCCGGAGTTGCCACCGGTGGCTACGGGGGCGTCGGCCTACCCGCCGGCCCGGGACGGGTGTTCCTCGGAGGAGGAGGCGGATCGGGCACGACCAACAACCACGCCGCGCCTCAGGCCGACGGGGCGAACGGCGGCGGCATCGTCCTCATCCGGGCGGGATCCATCGCGGGCAGCGGCTCCATCACGGCGATGGGCGCGGACGCGTACAACCAGACGCTGAACGACGGCGGGGGCGGCGGTGGGGGCGGCGGGACGGTCGTCATCACCGTTCCCGCCGGGTCGCTCGCGGGAACGACCGTAAGCGC
Source organism: uncultured Actinomycetes bacterium (assembly GCA_963719165.1). Taxonomy (GTDB): domain Bacteria; phylum Actinomycetota; class UBA4738; order UBA4738; family HRBIN12; genus JAOUEA01. The sequence continues at coordinate 298,860 of CAVRAV010000001.1, forward strand.
GGACGGCGGAGGTGGCGGGGATGCCTGGCCTAACCAGGCGGGGGCGGGCAACGCCCACGGTCCCGGCGGTGGAGGCGGTGGCGGCTGGATCCTCACGTCGAGCGCGCCAACCTCCCTAAGCGTCGGCGGCGGCGGGCACGGCACCACCACTATGGGCATGCTCCCATTCGGCTCGTTCAACGGCGGCCCGGGACACACGGCGACGGCCGCGTCCGATGAGATCCCCGGCGTGAGCGGTGGCGCTGAGTGCGCCGACCTCGAGATGGCCAAGACGGGACCCGCGACCGTGCACGCGGGCGGCCACCTCGTCTACACGCTCTCGGTCACGAACCACGGGCCCTCGCCCGCACAGACCGTGTCCGTGCTCGATACGCTGCCCTCCGGGGTGACGTTCCTCTCCGCTACAGGCGCAGGGTGGACGTGCTCCCACGCGGGCAACGTGTCGGTCACGTGCAAGCGGCCGGCGCTCGCCCCGGGAACCACGGCGCCGGACATCACGGTGGCCGTCACCGCGCCCAAGCAGGCCTCCGCGATCACGAACACGGCGGCGGTGTCTGCCGTCTCTCCCGATCCGGATCCCACGAACGACACCGCTGAGTCGACGACCTCGGTGACGGCCTCGGCCGACCTCCAGATGGCCAAGACGGGACCCGCGACCGTGCACGCGGGCGACCGCCTCGTCTACACGCTCTCGGTCACGAACCACGGGCCCTCGCTCGCACAGACCGTATCCGTGCTCGATACGCTGCCCTCCGGGGTGACGTTGGTATCCGCCTCGGGCCCAGGGTGGACGTGCTCCCACGCGGGCAACGTCTCGGTCACGTGCAAGCGGCCTACGCTCGCCTCCGGAGCCACGGCGCCGGACATCACGGTGGCCGTCACCGCGCCGAGCCAGGCCGCGGCGATCACGAACGAGGCAGCGGTTTCCTCGGCGACGTTCGACCCCACGCCGGTCAACGACGCCTCCACCTGGAAGACCTCGGTCGAGGCCGCCGTCTCCGGCGGCGGTGGCGGCGGGATGGCCGGCACGGGCGCCGATCTTCGTGGCGTGTTGTGGCTCGAACTCGCCTTGATCGTCCTGGGCGGCTCGTTCCTGGTCTTCGGCCGCCGATCGTTCCGGGCGCCGCCCGGCCGCCACGTTCAGACGCGCTGACCGCGCCAGGCGCGACGTCGATCCGGTGAGCGATCTCCGTGCGAGAGGGGGGATTCGAACCCCCACGCCCTTGCGGGCACTGGGACCTAAACCCAGCGCGTCTGCCTGATTCCGCCACTCTCGCGTTCGTGCAGCCTAATCGCCTCGTGGTCGCGATCGAGGTGGACGAGCGGTTCGACCGGCGACGCCGGCTCTGGTAAGACTCTCCGCATGCCCTCGCGACGCATCCTCAGCGTCCTCGCGGGCGTGGGAGTCTTCCTCAGCCTCATCGTGATCGAACGGGCGGAGGCGCCGCACGCGTTCGCGCTTACACGTCCTGCTTCGGCGGCGGGGGATGATGTGGGCGTCCGTCCCGTGGACGCGCTCCGCGAGGCGGGCGCGCGGATCGGCGTCCGCGCACCGGCAGGCCCACTCGTGGTCGCCACGGACGCGACCCGGCTGGTCGTCCACGCCCGGCCCGGCGGGGCGCGCACTTCGGTCCCCGCGCGCAACCCCTGGGCGCAGCCGCTGGCCTTCCCGGTCGTCGGCAGGTCCACCCATGGGGCGGGCCGCCAGTGGCTCCGGGTCCTCCTGGGGGTCCGACCCAACGGCGTCGCGGGCTGGGTCCTCACGCGGCAGGTGCACGTGAGTCCGGTGCGCGACCGAATCGTCGTGGACCTGTCCGCACGGACGCTGCGCCGCTGGCACGACCGTCGCCTCACGGACCGGCTCTCCGTGGCGGTCGGTGCGGACGCCAGCCCGACCCCTCCCGGCCGGTTCTTCGTATGGGCGCGCCTGGATGCCGCGGCCGGCGGCCCCTACGGTACGTTCGTCCTGGGCCTCTCGGGCTACCCGGGGGACGGCTCGGCCGCTGCGGGAAACGCGCGGCTCGCGATCCATGGGACGGCCGATCCAGGGGACCTCGGCCTCGCGGTCTCGCACGGATGTATCCGCGTCCTCAACGAGCAACTGCGGCGCCTGCTCGACGTCCCGATGGGCACCCTCGTGACGATCCGGCCCTAGGGCTTCGGCTAGGACGTGACCGGCGTGCCCACCCCTTAGGGGCCGCCGCGTTCGTCTGCCGCGGAAGGGGTAGTATGCGGACCAGCGACCCCGAGGGGGGGCCGTGGCAAGCAGTGAGGGGGGCCTACATGCAGTTGGTTCGAACGACCGGGCGCGTGCTCGTGGTGATGGCGCTCGGAATCTTCGTCGGCGCGTGCAGCAGCAACGACGACTCTGGGTCGAGCGCTACGGCGACCGTTCCTACCTCGACGGTATCTCAGGCCGCCTGCGAGAGCCCCGCGGCCGCTACCGGCACGCCGGTCACCGCGACGGAGAAGGACTTCGCGATCTCCTTGGACACGAGCTCCGCCGCGGCGGGGTCGACGTCATTCACCGTCTCGAACGATGGACCGTCGGAGCACGAGTTCGTGGTGTTCAAGACCGATCTGGCACCTTCCGACCTTCCGCTCGACGCCGATGGCAACGTCGACGAGGAGGGCGCCGGGGTGACCCACGTGGACGAGATCGAGGGGATCGGTACGGGCTGCACGAGTTCGTTGACGGTCGATCTGGCCGCCGGCAACTACGTGTTGATCTGTAACCTTCCCGGGCACTACCAGGCTGGGATGAACGTGGGCTACACCGCGTCGTAGCGCGGGTCGAGTTGGTCAAGTCGAACCTCACGCCGCCCGGGTGCGCGGCGCGACCTCCCCAACGCTGTTAGGGGATAGGTTCCCTCGTGAGAAGCGAGCAGCTCCGCTTGGCGGAGCTGCTCGCTCTTTGTCCCAATCAGATCTCCTGGTGGTCGCCGACGACGAGCCCCGACCGAGAACCCGGCCGTACAATCGCGTCGTGGCCTACGACGAGGATCTCGCCGAGCGGATACGCGAGCTGCTCGAAGACGAACCGGCTCTGACGGAGAAGAAAATGTTCGGCGGGCTCGCCTTTTTGGTCGGGGGGAACATGGCCGTTGCAGCGAGCGGCCAAGGTGGAGTGTTGGTTCGGGTTGACCCTGCGCAGTCAGGGAAGCTCGTCGCAACCACGACCGCGCGCCTCATGGAGATGGGTGGCCGACGGATGGAGGGCTGGCTCCGGGTCGGCTCGGATGACGTAGGCACGAAGCGGCAACTCTCGAAGTGGGTAAGGCTCGGCGCCACGTACGCCCGCTCGCTCCCACCGAAGCGATAAGTACGAGATCCCCGGGCATGTAGACCACCTCGCGCTTCAGGCGGTCTGGGTCCTCGAAGTACACCGCGTAGTTCGGTTCGTCCTCATCCCCCATGTCTATTGGCCCGCCATAGAGGACTGGGATTTCGTGCCGCGTCAGCCACGAGAAGAAATCGTCTACGGCAGCCCTCGTCTCTGCGGAAAAAGCCAGGTGGTTCACGCCTACCGCCTTGCGATGGAAACCACGACCTCGGTACTCATCTTCAACCTGCATCAGAGTGATGTAGAAGTCGCCACGCCCGAAGGACTTCCACCCCTCGCTAGCATCCTCCTCGACGTACCCGAGCCGACCCAGAACGTCCTTGTAGAAGACGCCGGACCGTCTCAGGTTCGCAACGTTGAGGTCTAGATGGTGAAGCGTGCCACCCACGAGCGAAGGATAAGGCCCGCGTTTGACTCGCGGGGCTCGGTTGGTTGGAAGGGTCTCTTACGAACATGACCGAGGTGATGGTGAACAGTCCCGAGGATGTGCGCGTGGAGCGAGGGGGGCGGATCGGAAGGGTCCGCGAAGTCCTTGTCCGATGCGCCGGGGTCCCCAGCCGAGGTGCTGGCGACGCAGCGACGCGCATCTGGCTTCGATCTCAGAGGGTCTGATGCGGGCAGGTGTCTGGACGATGCGAGCGCTCGGTGAGCGCGGCGAGGCCGCCCGTAGCGCGCGATCTGGTTGTGCACGCACTGGCGTGAGCTCCACCAGCACGATTCACCTCCTGCTCCATCGGGGCGATGCGAGCAGCATGGTGGTGTAAAGGATCAGCCAGAGCCACCGTCAACGATCACCCGGAACAGGTGTCAACGATCAGCCGGAACCGCGTAAAGCATCAGGTGACGCCGGAATGCCCAGCATCACCCGAAACACGACAGATGGTGGTGGGCCCCCGGGGACTTGAACCCCGAACCTGCGGATTAAGAGTCCGTTGCTCTGCCGAATTGAGCTAGAGGCCCGCACGAAGTAAAGCATCCGCGGGACTGCGCGCCAAACGGCGGATCGGCCGCGGCGAGGGTGAGTGACGGGATTTGAACCCGCGGCCTCCTGGACCACAACCAGGCGCTCTAACCGAGCTGAGCTACACCCACCATGTGCGACCCCCACGATACCAACGCGGGGCCCGGGCTTCCCCGGCCCCGGACGCCTGGGGTATCATCGGTCTACGTTTGAATCACCGTTCAAACTTCCACGCGGGGGTTGGGTGGTTCGCGAAGGAGGAACCACCATGGCCACGAGGGAGAGGATCGAGTTCGACCTCGACCTGATCGACGGGCTCATCGAGCGAGAGGAGGCGGCGCTCGCCCCCAAGCGGCAGGCATCCATCGCCTACCGGGAGGTTGCCGGCCGCTCGGTCGCCGGAGGCGTCGCCTCCAGCTGGCAGGCGTCGCCGCCCCACGCCATCTACATCGATCACGGCCAGGGCAACAGGCTCTGGGACATCGACGGCAACGAGTACATCGACTTCCACCTCGGCTACGGCGCGATGGTGGTCGGCCACGCCCATCCGCTCGTGGTGGCGGCCATCGCGGAGCAGGCGCCGCGCGGGACGCACTTCGCGCAGCCGACCAAGGGGTTGGACGTCGTGGGGGAGAACCTCGTCGACCGCTTCAAGCTGCCCCTGTGGCGCTTCTGCAACTCCGGCACCGAGGCCACGCTCGAGGGTGCGAGGCTCGTTCGGGCGAACACGGGCCGGGACAAGATCGTCAAGATCGAGGGGACCTACCACGGCCATCACGACGCGTTGATGTTCTCGGTCGCCCCGGATCCGGCGCTCATCGGCCCCCGTGAGCATCCCAACACCGTGCCCCAGGCCCTCGGGATCCCCGACGCGTTCGCGGAGCTGGTTGAGGTCGTGCCCTTCAACGATCTCGAGGCCGTGCGCCGCGCCTTCGCCGAGAACGAAGGGCAGATCGCCGGCATGTTCGTGGAGCCCGCCATGATGAACTGCGGCGTGATCCTGCCCGACGACGGCTACCTCCAGGGGCTCAAGGACATCTGCCACGAGAACGGTGCGTACCTCGTCTTCGACGAGGTGAAGACCGGTGCCACGGTCGCGTACGGTGGGGCCGTGGAGGCGTTCGGCGTCGTGCCCGACGTCGTGTGCCTCGCCAAGGCCATCGGGGGCGGGCTGCCGTGCGGCGCCATCGGCGCCACGCGCGAGCTGTTTCGCCCCGTGCTCGAAGACGAGTACGACATGGCGGGCACGTTCAATGGGAACCCGCTCACGCTCGCCGCCGCCCGCGCCACGCTCCTCGAGGTCCTCACGCCCGACGCGTACGAGCAGCTCAACCAGGTGGACCGGGCCATGAAGGACGGGCTCTCGGAGGTGATCGAGCGCTACGCCCTGCCCGCCTACGTTTCGGGCATCGGCGCCAAGGGCTCGATCATCTACTCCGCCACCCCCGTGCGCGAGTATCGCGATGCCATGGGCATCGACGAGCGGATCAGCTACGCGGCGTGGCTCTTCCAGCAGAACCGCGGCGTGTTCAAGTCCCCGTGGACCAAGCAGGAGACCTGGACGCTGTCGGTGTGGCACACGCCCGATGACGTCGCTCGCTACGTCGCGAACTTCGACGAGTTCGCGGCCGCGGCAACCGGCAACTGAGCACCTCCCGAGGAGGGGGAAGCATGAGTACCACCGAACGAGCCACCGTCGACATCGACATGGAGCGCGTCGAGCGGCTGATCGCCGAGGAGACCGCCGCGCTCGACGCCAAGCACAGCCGCAGCCTTAGCTATCGCGAGGAGGCCATGGCGCATCTGCCGGGAGGGGTGTCATCGAGCTGGCAGAGCTGGCCGCCGCATCCCATCTACGTGGATCGCGGCAAGGGCGCGCACGTCTGGGATATCGATCAGAACGAGTACGTCGACGTCCACAACGGCTACGGCGTGATGGTGATGGGTCATGCGCATCCCAAGATCGTGGAGGCCGTACAGCGCCGCGTGGAGCTGGGCACGCACTTCGCCCAGCCCACCGAGGACGCGCTCATCGTTGCTGAGAACCTCGCCGAGCGCACCGGCCTGCCGTACTGGCGCTTCGGGAACTCGGGCACGGAGGCCACCCTCGACGCGGTGCGCATCATGCGTGCGACCACGGGGCGGCCGTTGATCCTCAAGATCGAGGGCACGTACCACGGCCACCACGACGCCCTGATGGTGAGCGTGTTCCCATCCGAGGAAGCGGCGGGGCCGCGCGAGCATCCCAACTCGGTGCCCCAGACGGTCGGCCTGATCCCGGGTGCGGCGGAGTCGGTGGTGAGCGTGCCGTTCAACGATGCCGACGCGGCTGAGCGTGCCTTCGCGGAGCACGCGGGGCAGATCGCCGGCATGATCGTCGAGCCGGTGATGACGAACTGCGGCGTGGTGCTGCCCGATCCCGGCTACCTCTCCCGGCTGAAGGAGATCTGCCACCGCGACGGCGCGCTGTTCGCCTACGACGAGGTGAAGACGGGCTTCACGGTGGGCTGGGGTGGCGCCGTCGAGGCGTTCGGCGTGCAGCCCGACCTGGTGGCGTTCGCGAAGGCCCTGGGCGCCGGCCTGCCGTGCGGCGCGATCGGCGGAAGCGCCGAAGGCATGCGCATGGTGATCGACGGCGATCTGGAGCAGGTGGGCACGTTCAACGGCAATCCACTCACCATGGCCGCGGCCAAGGTCAACCTCACGGAGGTGCTCACCAAGGACGCGTACGTTCGCCTGGACGAGATCAATGACATCCTGCACGGGTGCGACGAGGTGATCGGCCGCCACCGGTTGCCGGCCTCCATGAAGACGCTCTCGGCAAAGGGGTCCATCGACTGGCGCCGGGAGCCCATCCACGAGTATCGAGATCTGTGGGAGATCGACGACCGCGTGCCGCAGCTCGCTTGGCTCTGGCAGCTGAACCGGGGCGTGTTCAAGAGCCCGGGCTCCAAGTGGGAGAGCTGGACCACATCGATCGTCATGACCGACGAGGACGCCCAGCGCTACGTGGACAACTTCGCTTCGTTCGCCGAGGCGATCACCGAGTAGTCTGTATCAGACTAGCCGCGGCGTGAGGCATGCTGTTGGGGCATGGATGTGATCCTGCACGTCGACATGGACGAGTTCATCGCCGCGGTCGAAGTGTTGCGGCGACCCGAGCTTCGGGACGAGCCCGTGGTCGTGGGCGGCGACGGTGACCCCACGAAGCGCGGGGTGGTCTCGACGGCGAACTACGAGGCCCGCAAGTTCGGCATCGGCTCCGCGATGCCGTTGCGGACCGCCTACAAGCGGAACCCCGAGGCGGTGTTCCTCGCCGTGGACGGCCCGGCGTACGAGGAGGCGTCGAAGCGGGTGATGGAGGTGCTCCGCGCGTTCCCCGCCGTGGTCGAGGTATGGGGTTGGGACGAGGCGTTCATGGCGATCCGCAGCGACGACCCCGAAGCGTTCGCGCGGCGGGTGCAGGCCGCGGTCCTGGAGCGAACGGGGCTGTGGTGTTCGCTTGGCGTCGGCGACACGAAGCTCCGCGCGAAGCTCGGGAGCGGGTTCGCCAAACCCCGAGGCGTGTTCCGGCTGACGCGGGAGAACTGGGAGGCGCAGATGAGCTCGCTCCCCACCACCGCGCTCTGGGGCATCGGCGCGAAGACGGCTCGGAGGCTGGCCGGCCTCGGGATCGCGAGGGTGTCCGAGCTTGCGGCGGCCGACGAGGAGCTTCTCGTCGCGGCGTTCGGGCCGAGGACGGGACCGTGGCTGCGCGAGCTCGCGATGGGCGAAGGGGGCTCGGAGGTGAGTGCAGAGCCGCGCATCCCGAGGGGCGTGAGCCGCGAGCGGACCTTCCAGCAGGACCTCGATGACCCCGAAGAGATACGAACGGAGCTCGTGCGCCTCGCACGCGGATTGCTCGAGGACCTGATGCGGGACGCCCGCCCCGTGATCCGCGTGAGCGTGAAGGTCCGGTTCGTGCCCTTCACGACCCGTCAGCGCAGCGTGTCCCTGGGCGATCCCACCAGGGATGCCGCGACGATCGAAGCGGCGGCACTCGCCGCCCTCGACCGCTTCGAGCTCGATCGCAAGGTGCGGCTGCTCGGCGTCCGGGGCGAGTTCGGCGGCTACGCTTAGAAGCATGGATGCGGGCGGATCGCACTAGCGTGCCCTCGAGTGCGCTCGTCCTCGATCGCAAGGCCGCTCGTCGCCTGAGCGTACTCGGCCAGCGGCTGAGCGGGCCGCGCCCGACCTCGATCGGTGAGACCGTCCACGATCTGTGGGAGGTGCAGATGGATCCCACGTCGGCGGTCGCGCGCACCGAGCACCTCGTGCTGTTCTCCCGCCTGGGGCGCTCCTTCCGCGTCGCGGAGTTGGAACGGCTGCTCTGGGACGAGCGATCGCTGTTCGAGTACTGGGTGCACATCGTCCCCACCGCCGACTACGCCATCCATCGCGAATCGATGCGGCGGTATCCGGACCGTGGCGAGAACGGTGAGCGGCAGCGGCGCCGATACGTCGGCGAATGGCTGCGGGCGAACGCGGCGTTCCGGCGTTACGTCTTGCGCGAGCTGCGCGCCCGCGGGCCGCTGCGCGCGCGGGACCTCGAGGACCGCGCCGTCATCCCGTGGCGTTCGGGAGGGTGGAACGACGAGCGCGGCCGCAGCGTGTCGATGCTGCTGGACCTGATGTGGAGCGGTGGCGAGATCATGATCGTGGGACGCGACGGCCAGCAACGGTTGTGGGACCTGTCGGAACGGAGCGTGCCGGTGGATGCGCCGCGCCTCCCGCAGGCGGCGGTGGCGCGCGAGATCCTGCAGCGTCAGCTGCGCGCGCGCGGCGTGGCCACGATCGGGCAGTTCGGGTGGGCCTACGACGGGCGGCCGCCGGGGTGGGAGCGCGCGCTGAAGGACCTCGTGCGCGGGGGCATCGCGATCCCGACGGCGGTCGAAGGCACGACCGGCGCGTGGTTCACGCACGCGGAGGTGCTCGATCGACCCTTCCGTCCGCGCACCGTGCTGCTTTCGCCGTTCGACGACCTGGTGTCCGACCGCGATCACACCCAGGCGCTCTTCGACTTCTTCTTCCGGCTGGAGATCTACGTCCCGAAGGCGAAGCGGCGCTGGGGGTACTTCGTGCTGCCCATCCTGCACGGCGATCGACTCATCGGCCGTATCGACCCGAGGTTCGATCGAAGGACCGAGGTGCTGAACGTGAACGCGGTCTTCGCGGAAGAGGACGCGCCGGCGAGCGCCGGCCCAGCGGTGACGAAGGCGATCCGGGAACTCGCGAGCTGGCTGGGAGCCGGCGACGTTGCCTTCACGAAGCGGATGCCAACCCGCTGGCGGAAGGCCCTTACCGGCTGACCGGCGCCCGCTAGACTCGCGTTTGATGAGTGCCACGGAGACACCCCTGGTGGGCGTGGTCATGGGGTCCCGGTCGGACTGGGAGACCATGAAGCACGCCGTTGAGACGCTCGAGGAACTCGAGATCGCGTTCGAAACGCGGGTGGTGAGCGCGCATCGAACGCCCGACTTGCTCTTCGAGTACGCGTCCACGGCGGCAGAGCGCGGCGTGCAGGTGATCGTGGCGGGAGCCGGCGGGGCCGCGCACCTGCCGGGCATGATGGCGGCCAAGACCCACCTCCCGGTGTTGGGGGTGCCCGTCGAGTCCAAGGCTCTGAAGGGGATGGATTCGTTGCTGTCGATCGCGCAGATGCCGGCCGGGGTGCCGGTGGGCACGCTCGCGATCGGTCGCTCGGGCGCCATCAACGCGGCGCTGCTGGCGGCTGCCGTCGTCGCCCTGTGGGACGACGAAACCCGCAAGCGGCTCATCGCGTTCCGCGCCGCGCAGACGGAGAACGTCCTGGCGCATCCCGACCCCGCCGAGTAGCGCGTGACGCGCGTCGGGATCGTGGGCGGCGGTCAGTTGGGCCGCATGCTCGCGCTGGCCGGCTATCCGAGCGGCATCCGGTGCTCGACCCTCGATCCCGCGGCAGATTCGCCAGCGTCGCAGGTGGGTCCGGCGATCGTCGGGGCCTACGACGACCTCGAGGCCCTCGACCGCCTGGCGGTGGACGCCGACGTCGTTACCTACGAGTTCGAGAACGTGCCGGTCGCGGCCGCCGAGCACGTGGCGCAGCGGGTCCCGGTCTACCCGGCCCCCGGTTGTCTCGAGGTGGCGCAGGACCGGCTCACGGAGAAGCGGCGGTTCGAGGCCATCGGCCTGGCGGTGCCGCCCTACCGCGCGGTGGACTCCTTCGCCGGCCTAAAGGCGGCGCTCCCGGCCATCGGCACGCCGGCGGTCCTCAAGACCCGGCGGCTGGGATACGACGGCAAAGGTCAGGCGGTGATCCGCGACGCGAGGCGCGCCGAGGACGCCTGGCGGGCCGTCGGCGAAGTCCCGGCGCTGGTCGAGTCGCTGGTGGACTTCGACGCCGAGGTCTCGATCGTGGCCGCTCGGGGCCTCGACGGAAGCATCGCCTGCTATCCGGTGGTGCAGAATCGTCATCGCGACGGGATCCTGCGGCTCACGCTCGCGCCCGCGCCGGGCCTCACCCCGCAGCTGCAGGCCGCCGCCGAAGCGCACGCCCGCGCCCTCCTGGAGGATCTCGGATACGTGGGGGTGCTCGCCATCGAGCTGTTCCAGGTGGGAGAGAGGCTGCTGGGCAACGAGTTCGCGCCTCGGGTGCACAATTCCGGGCACTGGACGATCGAGGGCGCAGATACCTCGCAGTTCGAGCAGCACCTGCGCGCGGTGACCGGCCGCCCGCTCGGCCCCGTGACGATGCTCGGGGTTGCGGCGATGGTGAACCTGATCGGCGAGGAACCGGCCGCCGAGGCCGTCGCGGCGATCCCGGGCGCTCACCTCCACACCTATGGGAAGACGCCGAGGCCCGGCCGCAAACTGGGCCACATCACCGTGCGGTCCGACGATCTTTCGGCCTTAGAGGGTCCTTTGCTTCAGGTACGGTCCCTGATTGACGATTGAGTGCCCAGTAACCATGGCGTACCTCACCTGCCCCGACTGCATGATGGCGAACCCCGTCGGCGACGAAGCCGTAACGACGAGGTGTTTCGCGTGCTTCGCCGAGCTCGTATTCGAGACCTGTCCGCAGTGCCGGTACCAGCAGGCGATCCCAAAGCGCTGGACCAGCGCGTTCACTTGCGGCAAGTGCGACGAGCGCGTGGCGATCCCGCGCACGCGTCTCTACAGCACGTCCACCAAGGCGCAGGGCGTCAAGGGCTACGGCTACATCTACCCCCGGGTGTAGCGCCGCGCGCTAGCATGCCGCGCATGCCCCAGGCCGGTCCCCACCTCGACGTATCTTGGGCCGATCATTGGGAGGATGTTCGCCTCTGGCGGGTCCTGCACGACCTTGCCCCCGGGTTCTACGTGGACGTCGGCGCCATGGATCCGTCCGCCGACTCGGTCACGAAGTCCTGCTACGAACGCGGCTGGCACGGGATCGACGTCGAGCCGAACCCGTTCTACGCGGCGCGGCTGCGAGGGGAACGCCCGCTCGACGTGGTGGTGGAAGCGGCCGCGGGGATCAAACGCGACCGACTGGCCCTGCACGTGGTGCTGGATGCCGACGATCGGCAGACGGGACTGACCACGTTGCAGACCCACATCGCCACGCGCCATGCCTCCGAGGGTGGCCGGGTCGAGGACGTCGCGGTCGACGTCGTCCCGCTCCGCGACCTGATGGAAGGGACTCCGGCGGCGGATCCGGCGAGATTCCACTTCCTCAAGGTCGACGTGGAAGGGCACGAGGCGGCGGTGCTGGGGGGCGCCGACCTCGCGAGTTTCCGACCGATGGTGGTGGTGGTGGAGGCGCGCGCGCCTCGCCGGGCGGAGGACGTCTATGCGGAGAGCGAGGCGTTGCTCATGGGGGCGGGGTATTCGTTCGCCGCCGATGATGGCCTCAACCGTTGGTACGTGCGTTCGGAGGATGCCGCGCTCCTCGCCGTCCTCGCCCCCGAGATCAATCCGCTGACCGACGGCAAGCCGCGACGCTGGTGGGAGCGCGCTCGCGAGGAAGAACTGATCGCCCGCATGGATGAGCTGGATGCGGCCGCGCGCGTATCCGCCGCGGAGGCCACGACGTTGCGGGCGGACCTGGACTCCCTGCGTGCGGAGACGGCGGCGCTTCGAACGGAGCTCGACCTCATGCTCGGATCCAAGTCCTGGCGGCTTACTGAACCGTTGCGTGCAGCCCACAGGCGGGTCCGCCGCGGCTAGGGGTTGTTTCCAACTGCTTGTGTTCTTCGGCCCGGTAGGTCTAGCGTTGCCGTTGCGTGGCGGGATGAAGTACCCGACCGTCGGTCGAGGCCGCTGCGAGAGGAACCGGTGGCGCATGAAGAGCGCGGAGCGGGATCGCCCGAGGAGCGATGCAGACCGACCGGGCCCGGGGAGGCAGGGGTTGCCGCGTGCGTCTGCCCGGCCACCCGGGGCGTTCCTCGTCACGCACGGGCCCCGGAGGGCGCTCTGGTTCTCGGATCCCCTCGCCCAGGATGCGCTGATCGCGGCGCTCATCACGGCCGCCTCCCTGCTCGGCCTGTTGGTGCACTTCCACGTGGACATCCCCGAGGGGGCCTTGGACTCGTCCAACCGCAGCCTGGACCTGCTGGGCGTCGTCCTCGCCCTGCTGCAAACGGTCCCCTTGGCCTGGCGACGGGTGGCCCCGGTCGCGGTCCTCGCGATCACCGCCTCCGCCATGTTCTTGTTCTTCGCGCTGGGCTACTTCCCGTCGTTCGCATCCTTCGGGTTCCTGTTGGCGCTGTACACGGTGGCCGCCCATCGCGACCGTCGGATGTCGATCCCGGCGGCGCTCGCCAGTGGCGCCGTGGTGTTGCTGATCCTGCTCGTCTCGCGCGAACCGATCGAGCTCGACACCATCTTCGCGGAGTGCTTGGTCGTCGGGGCCGTGTGGTTCATCGGCGACGGCCTTCGGTACAAGCGGGGCCAGGTCAGCAGGCTCGAGGATCGGGCGACACGACTCGAGCGCGAACGCGAGGAGGCGGCGCAGAAAGCGGTCGCCGAAGAGCGTCGGGTGATCGCTCGCGAGCTGCACGACATGGTGGCGCACAACGTGAGCGTGATCGTTGCTCAATCCGCGGCGGCGCAACGCGTCTTCGACGCCGAGCCCGAGGAGGGTCGCACGGCTCTGTCCTCCATCGAGGAGTCCGGTCGCCAGGCGCTCGTGGAGATGCGCAGGCTCCTCGGGTTGCTGAGGACCCAAGACGACCGGCCCGACATCCGTGATCCGCAACAAGGCCTCGAAGATCTCGACATCCTGCTCGCCCAGGTTCGCGATGCGGGGCTTCAGGTTCGGCTCGTCGTCGAGGGGACGCCGCGCTACCTGCCGCCCGGTCTGGATCTCTCGGCCTTCCGTATCGTCCAGGAGTCGCTCACGAACGTGCGGAAGCACTCGGCGGCGGTGCGCGCCGAGGTCGTGATCCGCTACGACGTGTCGTGGCTCGTTCTGTCGATCACCGACGATGGTCCCTCCCGCGACACAAGGTCACCGGGCCTGTTGCGGGCGAGGTACGGACATCTCGGCATGCGGGAACGGGTGGCGCTCTTCCAAGGTCGGATCCGCGCCGGTCCGAGGTCCGGTGGTGGCTACGAGGTGACGGCATCCTTGCGGCTGGACCCGATCCAGTCGTGACGATCGGCGTCCTCGTCGTCGACGATCAACCGTTGATGCGGGCCGCTTTCGAGATGACCATCCGCCCGGAGGCGGACATCGATGTGGTCGGCGAAGCGGCCGACGGGCGCGAGGCGATCGAACTCGCCCGAGCGCTCCGCCCCGACGTGATCTTGATGGACATCCGCATGCCTGAGTTGGACGGCGTGGAGGCAACGAGGATCCTCGCCGCCGAGGGCTCTGCCGCCAAGGTCCTGATCCTCACGACCTTCGACATCGACGAGTACGTGGTCGAGGCGCTTCGGGCGGGGGCGAGCGGCTTCCTGCTGAAGGACGTCGGGGCCGCGGAGCTGATCCACGCCATCCGGGTCATCTGCGACGGCGACAACCTCCTCGCCCCTTCGGTGACGCGCCGCCTCCTCGAGACGTTCGTCGAGTCGCGGCCCCCCGGACCCGAGGAAGCCCGCGAGCTCGACGTGCTCACGCTCAGCGAGCGCAAGATCCTCGTCCTGATCGGGCAGGGGCTTTCCAACACGGAGATCGCGGCCGAGCTCTTCGTGGCGGACACCACCGTGCGCACCCACGTGCGTCACATCTTCGAGAAGCTGGGCCTCCGCGATCGCGTGCAGGCGGTTGTGCTCGCGTACAGCACGGGTCTCGTGCGACCCACGATCCGATAGGGGGATCCGGCAAGGCCTCGTCTGCGAAGACGAGGCGTTTTCGTCCCGCGCGACGATGACCGATCGCTTCCGCCTCCCTACGGTCTGGGGGTATTCCGTCGAGAGGGTTCCCCACCATGATGCGATGGATCATCGGATCGAGCCTCAAAGCGCGAGGGTTCATGCTGTTCCTGGCGGGAGTGATCATCGCCCTGGGCGTGACCCAACTGCGCAACGCCCCACGCGACGTTCTGCCCGAGTTCGCGCCTCCCACGGTCGAGGTCCAGACCGAGGCGTTGGGCCTCTCGGCGACCGAGGTGGAGGAGCTCGTCACCGTGCCGTTGGAGCAGGACCTCCTTAACGGGGTCGCCTTCCTGCATACCATCGAGTCGGCGTCCATCCCCGGATTGTCATCGATCCGGATGGTCTTCGAGTCGGGGACGGACATCCTCGATGCGCGCCAGGTGGTGGAGGAGCGGTTGACGCAGGCGCACGCGCTGCCGCAGGTTTCGAAACCTCCTCAGATGCTGCAGCCGGTCTCATCGACCGGTCGGCTGATGATGGTCGGACTCTCGTCGGGTGATCTTTCGCTCATCGACATGTCCCTTCTCGCCCGCTGGAACATCCGACCTCGCTTGATGGGGGTGCCCGGCGTGGCCAACGTCTCCGTGTGGGGTCAGCGCGATCGGCAGCTGCAGGTGCTCGTCGATCCCGCCAGGCTCCGCGCGCACGGCGTGACCCTGCAGCAGATCATCGAGACGAGCGCGAACGCCCAGTTCGTCTCGAACCTGACCTTCGTAGAGGCCTCCACGCCGGGCACCGGCGGGATCATCGAGACACCCAACCAGCGATTCGGGATCCAGCACGGGGTGCCCTTCGCCTCGCCGGCCGACCTCGCGAAGGTGGTCGTGCAGGACGCCGGCGGCGCGCCTCTCCGTCTCGGCGACGTGACCGACATCGTCGTCGACCATCAACCACTCATCGGCGATGCGGTCGTCGCGGACGGGTCCGGCCTGCTGCTCGTCATCGACAAGCTTCCGGACGCGAATCCGCTGGACGTGACGCGCGGGGTCGAGGCGGCGCTCGATGACCTCCGCCCGGGGCTCTCGGGGATCGAGATCGATACGTCGCTCTTCCGACCCGGCACCTACATCGAGGAGTCCAGCGACGATCTCAGGACCGCGCTGATGTTCGGTGCGGTCCTCCTCTTGATCGCTCTGGGCGCGCTCCTGTTCGCGTGGAGGAAGGTCCTGATCGTCGTCATCGCCGTGGCGACGTCGGTGATGGCGGCCGTCCTCGTGCTGACCTGGAGCCACACGACGTTCAACGCCATGATCGTGGCCGGGTTGATCTTGGCGCTCGTCGTCGTGATCGATGATGCGGTCGGCGATGTGGAGAACGTCGCGCGGCGGCTGCGCGCGCGGAGGGCGGACGGCAACGGCGCCCCGGGATCCCTGGCGCCGATCGTCCGCGACGCGGCCGTCGAGATGCGCAGCGCCGGTCTGTACGCCCTCCTGATCTCGCTCCTCGTCTTCGTGCCCGTGTTCTTCACGCGAGGTGCGTTCGGCGCTTTCTCCCCTTCGATCGCGAGCTCCTTCGCCGTGGCCGTGATCGCGTCGATGCTGGTTGCCCTCATGGTGACGCCTGCGCTCGGGCTCGCGCTGCTCGCGAAGGCACCGGTCGAGGTCCACGAGTCCCCGATCCTTCGCTGGCTGCGTCGCTGGTACGAGCGTGGCGTCGCGCGCGCCCTCGCTTCGGCGCGCCCGGCTGTCGCCCTGGGGGGCGTGCTCTTGCTCGCCGGGCTCCTCGCGGTGCCCTTCCTCGGGCGGTCGTTCACTCCCGCGTTCAAGGACACGAACCTCTTGATCCGCCTGAGCGGCCCACCCGGCACCTCCCTTCCCGAGATGGATCGCGTCGCCGCGCTCATGAGCGACGAGCTCCGGACGGTCCCCGGCGTGCTCGCCGCCGGTGGGCACGCGGGTCGTGCGCTCCTTTCGGATCAGGTCGTCGGCACGGAGGCGAGCGAGTTGTGGGTCACGATCGACCCCGGAGCCGATTACGACGCGGTCAGGTCAACGATCGACGAGGTGGTGCATGGATACCCGGGACTCGATCGCGACGTGGTGACCTACCCATCCGCGCGGATCGATGAGGTCCTTGGCGGAGCGAATGAACCCGTCACCGTCCGGATCTTCGGGCAGGACCTCGGGATCCTCCGCAGCAAGGCCGACGAGGTGAAGAAGGTTCTCTCCGGGATCGACGGGATCGAGGGCCCGCGGATCGCCGCTCAGTCGGAGGAGCCCACGCTCGAGATCGAGGTCGACCTCGATGAGGCGGCGCGCCACGGGATCGTGCCGGGCGACGTGCGCAGGACGGCCGCCACCCTCTTGTCGGGCATGCAGGTCGGCAGCCTCTTCGACGATCAGAAGGTGTTCGACGTCGTTGTGTGGGGAACGCCGGAGGTCCGCAACGACCTCTCCAGCGTCGAAAACCTCGCGATCGACACCCCGGGGGGCGAACAGGTCCCGTTGGGCGATGTGGCCGACGTGCGGATCGGCTCCACGCCAACGGTCATACGCCACGTCGACGTCTCGAGGAGCATCGACGTCACCGCCGCGACGTCCGGTCGCGGCCTGGGCTCCATCACCGATGACGTGCGGGCTGGGTTGGCTCAGCTCGAGTTCCCGATGGAGTATCACGCGGTCGTCGTCGGGGACTACGCGGCCGGCCGCGCGTCCGATCGGGAGGCGCTCGGCTTCGCGATCGCCGCGGCGCTCGGCGTGCTCTTGCTGGTGCAGGCTGCGGTCGGCAACTGGCGACTCGCGGCGCTGGTCTTCCTGATGCTGCCCCTGAGCCTCTCCGGGGGAGCGGTCGCGGCGCTGATCGATGGACGGACCGTTTCGATCGGATCCGTCGCCGGGTTCCTCGCGATCTTCGGGCTCGCCGCCCGTCAGGCCGTCATGCAGATCCGGCACGCACAGCATCTCGAGCGGCGGGAGGGTCAGGCTTTCGGGGATGCGCTCGTGAGGCGTGCAGCCGGAGATCGTTTCGCGCCGGTGATGAGCTCGGGCATCACCGCAGCCGCTCTGTTCGCGCCGTTGGCGATCGTGGGACAGATCGCCGGTCTCGAGATCGTGCAGCCCATGGCGTTGGTGGTCCTCGGAGGACTGGTTTCGACCACGCTGTTCACGCTGTTCATCGTTCCGGCGCTCTATCTCCGTTTCGGGGCCCGTTCGGAACCCGACCTCAGGTCGGTGTTGGCCGAGCAGACGATCGACCTGGCGGACACCGAATCGGCGCAGCTTACGAGCTCATAGGAGGGAAACGAGATGCCGCACGATCGTCGATGGATGGCAGCGTCCCTGGTCCTGTGCGGCCTAACGCTGTCGGCGTGCGCACACGTGGCCGAGGAAGAGGAGGCGCTGAACGAGCCGGCCACGGTCGAGGCGATCGGCGGATCGGACATCTCGCGCATCATCCTGACCGAGCAGGCGGTCGAGCGGGTGGACATCGAGTCGGGTCCCGTCGTCGCGGCCGGATCGGGAACGATGATCCCGTACGCCGCGGTGTTCTACACGGCGACCGGCGACACCTGGACGTACACGAACCCCGAACCGCTGACGTTCGTGCGCGTTCCGATCGTCGTGGATCACATCCGGGGGGAGCGGGCGTTCCTGTCCGACGGGCCCCCTTCAGGCATGGAGGTCGTGACGCAGGGCGCGTCCGAGCTGTACGGGACCGAGACCGAAGTCGAAGAGTGAGCCGGAAGGATCGCGCCGTCCATGATGCGTTGGATCGTCGCCTCGAGCATCAAGCTCAGGTTCATCGTCGTCGCCGTGGCGGCCGGCATGATGCTCTACGGGTTCACCCAGCTGAGGAACACGCCGTTGGACGTGTTCCCGGAGTTCGCGCCTCCCCAGGTCGAGATCCAGACGATCAGCCTGGGCCTTTCCTCGACCGACGTGGAGTCTCTAGTCACCGTTCCGCTCGAGGAGGCTTTGAACGGGGTGCCCGGACTCGAGACGATCCGCTCGAGGTCGGTGGCGGACCTTTCATCGATCCAGCTGCTCTTCGAGCCGGGGACCGACCTCCTCGGGGCCCGCCAGCTCGTGTCGGAGCGGGTTCGCATCGTGACGCCGACCCTTCCGACCTGGGCCGCCCCCCCGGTGATGATGCCGGCGGTGTCGGCTACCCGCAGGGTCATGCACATCGGGATGACGTCCGACTCGGTCCCGCTGATCGAGATGTCCACCACGGCCTACTGGAAGGTCCGGGCGCGACTGCTGCGGGTCCCGGGCGTGGCCAACGTTGCGATCTGGGGTGAGCAGCTCCAACAACAGCACGTCCAGGTCATCCCGAAGAAGCTCCGGCGCCTTCACGTATCGCTCGACGAGGTCATGCGGGCGACCGCGGATTCCCTCGACGCGGGCCTGCTCAAGTACTCCGACGGGGCGGTCATCGGGACGGGAGGATCGCTGGAGACGCCGAGCCAGCAACTCGCGATCCGCCACATCCTGCCCATCCTCTCGGCCGCGGACCTCGCTCGCGTGGTCGTCAAAGAGGGCAAGGGGAAGCCGATCGTTCTCGGCGACGTGGCCGAGCTGCTCATCGAACATCAGCCGCTCGGCGGCGACGCCGTCATCAACAACGGCCCCGGGCTCCTGCTCGTCGTCGAGAAGTTCCCATGGGGCAACACGCTCGAGGTCACGCGGGGCATCGAGGTGGCGCTCGACGAGATGCGCCCCGGTCTGCCCGGGATCGAGTTCGACACCCAGGTATTCCGGGCCGGCAACTTCGTCGACGACGCGATCCAGAACCTCTCGCATTCGCTCTTCGTCGGCGTGTTGCTGATGATGCTGGTCTTGATCGTGTTCCTCTACGACTGGCGCAGCGCCCTGATCAGCGCGGTGACGATCCCCCTCTCGCTGACGGCGGCGGGCCTCGTGCTCCACCTTCGCGGGGTCACCATCAACACCATGATCCTGGCAGGATTCGTGATCGCCCTGGGAGCGGTGGTCGACGATGCGATCGTCGACTGCGAGAACATCGTGCGGCGCCTCCGCATCCACCGCAAGGTGAGCGACGACCGCTCGGTCCCGACGACCGCGAAGATCATCTTCGATGCCTCACTCGAGGTTCGCGGTGCCGTGGTGTACGCGTCGATGATCGAGGCCCTCGCGCTGCTGCCCATCTTCTTCCTCAAGGGCCTCACCGGATCGTTCTTCCGGCCGCTCGCGACCGGCTACGCTTTGGCGGTCGCGGTGTCGACGTTGGTCGCGTTGATCTCGACGCCGGCGATGGCGATGCTCCTTCTGCGCAAGGCGCCGCTCGAGCGCCACGAGTCGCCGCTCGTCGGATGGCTCCAACGAGGCTACGACCGGATGCTGGCGCCGATCATCCGCGGCCCCAGGCCGGCGTATGCGACCGTGGGTGCGTTGATGGTCGCGGGCGCCGTCACGATCCCCCTGCTGGGTCAGTCTCTGCTTCCCACGTTCCAAGAGCGGGACTTCCTGATGCATTGGATCTCCGCGCCGGGAACCTCGGTGGGGGAGGAGCGACGGATCGTGACGCAGGCCAGCCGCGACCTCACGGCGATCCCCGGCGTGCGCAGCTTCGGTTCTCACATCGGGCAGGCGTTCCTGTCGGAGGAGATCAACGGCGTGAACTTCGGCGAGAACTGGATCAGCATCGACCCGGACGCCCCGTTCGATGAGACCCTCGCGGCCGTCGACGAGGTCATCGAGGGGTTTCCGGGGCTCTTCAGGAACCGTGAAACCTACCTCAACGAGCGGATCGATGAGGTTCTCGCCGGATCGAGCGATGCGATCGTCGTGCGCATCTTCGGTGACGACCTGGAGACCCTGCGCTCCAAAGCGGACGAGGTTGGAGAGATCCTCGGCAACATCGACGGCGTGGTCGAGCAGCATGTGGAGCTGCAGGCGGACATCCCGCAGATCCGGATCGACGTCGATCTCGTCAAAGCCGAGCGGTACGGTCTGAAGCCGGGTGACGTGCGCCGAGCCGCGGCAACCATGCTCGCGAGCGAAGAGGTCGGCGACATCTTCAGGGACGGGAAGGCCTACGACGTGCATGTCTTCAGCACGCCGGCATCGCGCAACAGCCTGAGCGACGTGCAACAGATGCAGCTCGACACACCCGACGGCGGGTATGCGGAACTCCAGGATCTCGCCGACGTGCGCCTCGTGCCGACCCCCAACGCGATCTCGCGCGAGTCGTTCTCGCGGACCATCACCGTCGGCGCCAACGTCGAGGGTCGAGACCTCGGCTCGGTGGTCCGGGAGCTGCAGCAAGATCTTACGTCGGTCTCTTTCCCGCTCGGCGTCCACGCTGAGGTCTTGGGCGAGTTCACGGAACGGCAGGCGGCTCAGTCCCGCCTCTTCCTGTTCGCGACCGTCGCGGTGATCGGGATCTTTATGATCCTGCTCGCCTCGTTCGGGAGCGTGCGCCTGGCGACGCTCGCCTTCGTGACGCTGCCGATGGCTCTGGTGGGCGGCGTGCTCGCCGCGTACTACATCGGGGGCGGTGTCATCTCGATCGGCTCTCTGGTCGGCTTCTTCACGGTCTTAGGCATCGTTGCCCGCAACGGGATCATGATGGTGAGCCACTACACGCACCTCGAGGAGCACGAAGGGATGACCTTCGGCCCGGAGCTCGTGGCGCGTGGCTCGCGGGAACGGCTCGCTCCGATCTTGATGACGGCGCTCACGACGGGTCTCGCGCTCGTGCCCCTGGTGCTGTCGGGCAATCTCCCCGGAGAGGAGATCGAGTACCCGATGAGCATCGTGATCCTCGGCGGTCTCATCACCACGACGCTACTCAATCTGTTCGTCCTCCCGTCCCTGTACCTGCGGTTCGGGAAGTCGCGGTCCTCCAGGGAAGAGGCGGTCGCGATCCCGCCGATGCCGGCATGAACACCCGGAGATGGAGGTACGAGATGCATGCTCGTCGGCCGTTCTTCGCACTGTCCATCCTGCTCACGGCGCTGTCGGTGACGGCGTGCGGGTCGGATCCGGGACCCGCAACAACCGTCACGGAAACAGCGACCCCCCCTCCCGTGGCTAGCGACGCCGACTTCGACCCCACGAACTTCAGTAACCCCACCGTGGTGACCAATCCCTGGTTCCCCCTTGACCCCGGGACGCGATTCACGTGGAAGGGACACGCCACCGACGGCGGGCGTGTGAGCCGAGGCGTGGTGTTCACCGTCACCGACCTCACAAAGATGATCGACGGTGTGCCCACCATCGTGGCTTGGGACCGCGACTTCAACGACGGAGAGCTGGAGGAGATCGAGCTGGCGTTCTTCGCGCAGGACGACGACGGCAACGTGTGGCACTTCGGACAGTACCCGGAGGAGCTCGACGGGATGGAGATCGTGAAGACCCCCACCTGGATCGCGGGCCTGCACGGCGCCCGGGCCGGGGTCGAGATGCAAGCCATCCCGCGGCTCGGCACCCCGAGCTACGCCGAAGGGTGGGGCGGCACCGACGTGGACTGGACCGACCGCGGCAGGGTGTACAAGCTCGGTGAAGAGACGTGCGTGCCCACGGGCTGCTACACCGACGTGCTGGTGATCGACGAGTTCAACCCCGACGAGCCGGGCGCTCACCAACTCAAGTACTACGCCCGGGACGTGGGCGGGGTGCGGGTCGGCTGGCGCGGAGCGAAGGAAGACGAGCGAGAGGTCCTCGTCCTCGTTTCCGTCGAGCATCTGAGTTCGGCACAGATGGACGACGTGCGCCGAACCGTGTTGGCGCAGGAGGCGCGGGCGTATCGCCTGAGTCCGAACGTGTACGGGACGACCCAAGCCATCGATCAGACGCCCTGAGTGCAGCGCCGGCCGACCGAGAGTCGGTCACAGGTTCGGAGCCTCTCGGCATGAGCTCATGACACCTGTCGAGGAGGAGCATCATGAGCAAACGCGCTTGGACCGGGGGCGGCGTGGTCGCGGCGGTAGCGGCGATCGTCCTGGTTGGGGTCCTGATGACCGCGGCGTCGGGACAGGACGCCACGACCGTAAGCGGAGCGGCGCATACGATCACCGTCACGTCCACGGCCACGATCGGCACGCAGCCCGACGAGGCCGTCGTCACGTTCAGCGTTCATAGCGAGGACGCCGCGAGCACGGTCGCTCTGAACGAGACCGCGCGCAGCATGAACGACGTCGTGGCCGCCATGAAGGCCCTCGGCATCAAGCAGGTGGACCGCCAGACGACCAATATCAGCCTCAGCCCGAAGACGATCGATCGTGGTACGTCGAGCGAATCGACGCTCTACGGCTCGTCGAGCTCGCTCACGGTGAAGGTCCATGACTTCGGCATCATCGGGGAGGCCATCCAGAAGGGCGTGCGGGCCGGAGCGACGAGCGTGCGCGGCGTTCGATTCCAGGTCGCCGACCCGGTGGGAGCCAAGGAAGGGGCGCTCCGGGCCGCCGTGGAGAGCGCTCGCGCAAAGGCCGACGCCCTCGCGAGCGCAGCGGGCGCGCAGGTCACGGGGGTGGTTCAGATCCGCGAGACGGGCGCGCCGCCGGTCCCTCGGCCGTACTACGTCCGCAACGCAGCACTCGCGAGCGAGAGAGCCGCCCCGAGCCTTCCTGTCCTCCCCCCGCACGCCATCCAGACCAAGGTGTCCATCGCGGTCATCTGGAGCATCAGCTGAGCGACCCACGTCGGGGGAGCTACCTCGAGAGCGACGATCTCACCCGAGCTCAAGCGCTCGATTCCTCAGCCTCCTCGACCTGGCTGTCGCCGACGAGCGCGTGGATGACTTCCTTGGAGTGCTCCCCCACACTCGGCCCCCTTCGAGCTCCACCTTCTGTCCTCCCTCGGGATCTTCGATCACGAGCGTCCTCACCGTGACGCGTGCGGTCACCGTCACATGGGCCGTGGCGCGGTCGAACGTGTGCGACAAAGAGAAGTCTTCCTTCAGCACGCCACCCACGAGCTCGTTGGGGCGCAGGACGTAGCCCCTCTCGGGCTAAGGGCCACGATCGGCTTGATGCCCTCACCCTTGTCGCTCGCGATGACCCCGCCCAGCATGCCCGCGGCCCCCAGAGCGTCCCCTCCGCTGCCCACGGCGTCTCCCGAGTGCTTCACCCGCGACGAAACCACCGATCTCCTTGCCCGCCATGCCCTTCGGCGAGAACATCCCGACCAGGTCGATCGTGTCGTCGCCGGTGGCCTTGCGTGCCCCGGCGAGCAGGTGCTTCTCCGACGCCATCGGCAGAGCTCCCTTCGCTTCGAACGTGAATGTGGCTCCGTCGCCCGGACTAGGTTTCGACCGTCCCGGCGCTGGGAATCGTTGCCGCGGTGCGGCTCACGACGAGACGGCGAGCGAGGCAACGACGGGTTCCCATCCTGGTGTTCGTCGTCTCGGTGTGGGCGAGCGGGTGCGTGCTGCCTGCCCGCAACGATGGCGCGTATGAGTCGAAGGCCGCGAACAGCGCCACGTCGGCGGTCTCCGATGCCCGGACGGCCATGCTCACGGCGGCGCTCGCGGTAGGAGGCCGCACGTTCCAGGCCCTGGCGGCGGTCCAACTCGCCGAATCGGCGACCGGGGCATCCTCCACCGCGGGGACGTTCGCGTCGATCCAACCTCCCGATACCTCTTCGGACGGGCTGCGAACCGAGTTGCTGCCGCTCCTCCAACGTTCGGCCGCGTTGATCGCCGACATGCGGATCGTCGCCCGCCGGGGTGACGCACCGGCGCTCGCGAACCTGAGGACCTCGCTCGCTCCCGTAGCCGACGCGCTCGAGCGATTCGCAGAGGCCCACGGATGAAACCGAAGCGCCTCCTCGAGGTATTCCTGGGCGTGCTCACGGCCTTTGGAGGTTTCGTCGACATGGGAGACCTCGTCGCGAATGCGGAGACCGGTGCGCGGTTCGGGATGGGGCTCGCCTGGGTCGTCTTGGTGGGTGTGGTGGGGATCGTGATGTACGCCGAGATGGCGGGGCGCGTGGCGGCGATCTCCGGCAGACCCGTCTTCGATGTGGTGCGCGAACGACTGGGGGCGCGTGCGGCCCTCGTGAACCTCGGGGCGTCGTTCTTCATCAACCTGCTGACCCTCACGGCCGAGGTCGCCGGGCTGGCGGTGGTGATCCAGCTGGCCATCGGAACGAACTACCTGTTCTGGGTCGTTCCCGGAGGCTTCGTCGTGTGGGCGGTCATCTGGCGCGTTCGGTTCGCGACGATGGAGAAGGTGTTCGGGCTGACGGGCATCCTCATGGTGGTGGTGGCGGTGGCCGTGTGGCGGCTCCAGCCAGGATTGGCCGGGCTCACGCGCGCCGCGGTACATCCCTCGGTCGCCAACGGCGAAAGTCTCGCGACCTACGGCTTCTTCGCGATCGCCCTGCTCGGGGCGGCGATGACACCTTACGAGGTGTTCTTCTTCTCCTCCGGCGCGGTCGAGGACGGCTGGACGCCCCGCGACCTCAACGTGAACCGCGCGAACGTGTACCTGGGGTTCCCCCTCGGAGGGCTACTCTCCCTTGCGATCATGGCGTCCACGGCCCTCGTGTTCCACCCGCGAGGGATCACGGCGACCCAGCTCGGCCAGGTGACGCTCCCGGTCGCGCTCGGCGTCGGGCGTGTCGGCGTGGGACTGCTGCTCGTCGGGATGTTCGCCGCCATCTTCAGCGCGGCGCTCGAGACCTCGCTCTCGGCCGGCTACACGGTGAGTCAGTTCTTCGGGTGGCAATGGGGCAAGTACGTGCGCCCGCGTGAGGCCTCCCGCTTCCACCTGACGGTGATCGTCGCCCTGGTCCTGTCGGTGGGGCTCGCGCTCACGACGATCGACCCGATCAAGGTGACCGAGTACTCCATCGTGCTCTCCGCAGCCGCGCTGCCGCTCACCTACTTCCCGATCTTGGTGGTGGCGAATGACCCTGCCTACATGGGGGACAAGACCAACTCTCGCCCGCTGAACGCGCTGGCGTCGGTCTACCTCGTGCTGCTCCTCGTGGTCGCGGTCGCGACGATCCCCCTCATGATCGTGACGAAGGGTGGCGCGTGATGCGGTTGACGGACATCCTCGGCGCACGGGTGCTCGACCGGGATCGCGTCGGGCTCGGCCACGTCCACGACGTGCGGATGCTGCAGGATGGGCTGCGGATCGGAAGTCTCGGCGCTGCGCCTCAGGTGCACCTCTTGATCGTTGGATCGCCTGGTATCGGAGTGCGGTTGGGGTTCGGGCGCTCGGAGGTGCGAGGGCCGTGGATCGCCGCCGCTTCGTTCAGACACCTGCACCGTGACCTCCTCGTGGTGCCGTGGCAGGCCATCTCGCTGATCGAGGAAGGGAAGATCACGCTGAGCGTGAGCGAATCGGACCTGCCACGCGGAGCGCACGAGAGGCCGAAAGGTGCCCGAGTGATCGATGCGGGACTCGAGTTGCTCGATCGGCAGATGACCGATCGGGACGGGCTGATGGCGGGCAACGTTGACGACCTGGAACTCGCGTGGCACGACGGGGGAGAGCTTCCCTCGGTCACCGCGATCCTCGCCGGCCCCGGCGCGCTCGCGCGCAGGCTCGGGGGCCGGCTCGGAGGCGCCGTCGCGGCGGTGCACGACCGATTGCAGGATCGAGACGTGGAGGGTCCCGCGAGGATCGACTTCGGGGTCGTGACATCGATCGGATCCGACGTACGGCTCTCGGTGAGCCGCGAGGACCTCGCCACGATGCGTGTCGAGGCCTGGGTGCGCGACCGCCTGATCGTCCGGATCCCTGGAGCCAGATGACCCCCTCGCGGTCGTGGTGCGTGCAACTCCACGGCCGCGTCACGGCTCGGCGGGCGCCTCTGCGAAGTTTGGAGCGACGGGGAATCGGACATCTTCTATCGTGCCAGACGCCAGACGAAGGGGAACCGTCGTGAACTGCGAGACGTATCCAGCCCAGGGGCGCGACGCAAGACACGAGCATCCGGCGGACACGCCGTGCACGGGTCGGCGCCGGCATTCGTGGACCGATCGGCCGCCGTACATCGCAACGACGTGTTGCCCGGACGCATCGACACCCCCGCTGTTCTCGCTCGGGTTCCCTGGGAACGAGCGATGACTTCTTACGCGGTGAATCGACAGGCGGTCGCAAAAGCCCGTAGCTTGATCGAGGCGCGTCAATACGTGCTCGACAGCGACTGGGGCGAGGTCCAGCCAACGGCGGACGCCGAGAACGCTTTCCTTAAATCCCACTCGTGGCCCGAATACGCGGATTGGCACCTCGGCATCACGGAAGGCGCCGCCGATGAGACAAAGGCGCGATACGCATTCGTGTTTGGCGACTTCCGCCGCATCCACAGGACCGCGTTGATAGCCTGCGTCTACCGCGCCAGCGAGTGGCGGCACAAGCACATCGAGCTGGCTGCCCACGAGCTCCTCCAACTCCTCGACAAGACCCAGGCCTGAGAATGCTCGTGCGTTGCATGAACGCCTATCGTCTACGCTGGTTAGTCTGCGCGCCGGGCTGGATTCGAACCAGCGACCCACGGATTAGAAGTCCGTTGCTCTATCCGGGCTGAGCTACCGGCGCCGCTCGCAAGCCTAACGTCGCAAATCCCCCGGGGGGACGCCAACGGCCACTAGGGTTCCCGCAGCGGCCGAATTGGGCTGGGTTGAAGAGGAGGGACTCAGATGCATCTGATCGCACAAACCGTGACGAATTCCAGCGGCGGAGGGGGCATGTTCTCAGGCGGCCTCCTGGTCGTGTGGCTGGTCTTCCTCGTGCTGTACATCGTGGCCGGATGGAAGATGTTCGAGAAGGCGGGCCAAGCGGGATGGAAGTGGATCATCCCCATCTACAGCTGGTACATCCTGCTCAAGATCGTGGGTCGTCCCGGATGGTGGCTGATCTTGTTCTTGATCCCGATCGTCAACATCGTGGTGTGGATCGTCGTGATGGTCGACCTGTCCAAGAGCTTCGGTCACGGGGTCGGGTTCGCGATCGGGCTGATCCTCCTCGCGTTCATCTTCTTCCTGATCCTCGGCTTCGGGAGCGACCGCTACCTCGGGCCTGCGGCGGCCCCCGGCGGCACCGCGCCCATGCCGCCGGCTCCCGTGTAGGCGAGGGCCCTCGCCCTCTGCCTAGGATCGTTCGCGGAGCGGGCGACGGGAATCGAACCCGCATAGCCAGCTTGGAAGGCTGGAACTCTGCCATTGAGTTACGCCCGCGCGAGCCCAGGGTAGCCGATGGGACGCCTGCGATACTTCGGTGATGAAGGTCGCCTTCCGCCTGTTGGACGTCTTCACCGACCTCCCGTTCGCCGGGAATCAGCTGTGCGTCATCCCACGGTCGCCCGAGGGGCTGAGCGACGAGCTCATGCTCGCGATCACGCGCGAGATCAACTTCTCGGAGACGACGTTCGTCACGGCGGTGCGGCCCGACGGGTATGACATCCGCATCTTCACGCCGGAGAAGGAGCTGCCGTTCGCGGGCCATCCCACGATCGGCACGGCGTTCGCGCTGGTGCTCGAAGAGCGATGCGGTTCCCCGCTCGTGCAAGTCTGCGGCGCGGGCGAGGTGCCCGTCGAGGTCGACCTACAGGCGGGTTCCGCGTGGATGCGCCAGCTCCCGCCGGTGTTCGGCCGGGAGGTCGAGGACCGCGCGGCGGTCGCACGGGCCGCGGGACTGGAGCCCGATGATCTCGCGGATGGGCTGCCGATCGTGCCCGTGAGCACGGGCATCCCCCACCTCATGGTTCCGCTGCGCGACGAAGCCGCCCTGCGCGGCGCCGAGCGGATCGACCGGTTGTGCGGATCGGTCTGCGCGAGCGCCGACGACGCCGAGTCGCTCTACCTGTTCACCGTGCGTGGCGACCACGACGTCATGGCGCGGATGTTCGACCGATGGCCGAGCATCGGCGAGGATCCCGCGACGGGGTCGGCGGCCGGCCCGTTGGGCGCCTACCTCTCGAGGTTCGGGATGGCAGCCATGCCCGGGCGTGTCACGATCGCCCAGGGCGAGTTGGTGAACCGGCCGAGCCTCCTGCGCGTCGAGACGAGGGCTGCCGACGGCTCGTGGTCGATCCGCGTGGGTGGCGGCGTGCGGATGATGGGCGAGGGGGCCTTCGAGATCTGAGCCGGTGCTGACCGCTACGCAGCGCCGCCGCAGGCCACCGTGGGCGTGCCCTGAGCCTGCTTGCCGTCCTCTGCGGTGACCAGCACCGTCAGCGTGAAGGAGCCGTTGGCCGGGACGGGGGCGTCGGCCGGCGTCGCATAGACGCTCGCGTGGTTGCCGAAGACCGCGGTCGAGCCCGTGGGCGGGAAGACGTTGCAGACGATCTGGCCGGAACCCGAGCCGGCGTTCGTGACGGTGCTCGAGTAGCAGTCCGTGGCGTCGGTGCCGTCGGGACAGGGCTCACCGCTGGGCAGGCTCAAGAGCGGGACCGCGGTGCCCGAGGGTGCGCGCACGAGCTTGACCGACAGCATCACCGCGAGCGCCACGAGCGTGAACAGCACCCCGGCCAGCAGCGTGAAGCCTGCGTCGCTTCGTCCCCGTGCCATGAAGGGGGAGCCTAGCTCGCCCGGGGGATGGCGGATACGGCCGAAGGACGCAGGTTCGCGCCGAAGGTCCCGGCCCGAGCGGCTGTGCCGGCGGACCGTTCGGCCCGCGTAGACTCATGGATTCGCGGGGCGTAGCGCAGCCTGGTAGCGCGCGTGCTTTGGGAGCACGAGGTCGCGGGTTCGAGTCCCGCCGCCCCGACCGGACCGGCTACCGCGGCCCACTCTGGGCCGATCACCGCACGATGCAGCGGAACCCGATGTGGCTCGTCGAGGTGTCGATCGCCTCGCTCTGCCGCGCGGCGGGGCGGTACCGCAGGCAGTAGTTGGGAGCGCACAGGTGCGAGCCGCCCTTGATCACCTTCCGTGGGATGTGGGCGCCCGGCTGATCGGCGACCAGGCTCGCTTCCGGGGATGTCGCGCGCGGGTTCTTCGGAACGCAGCAGGCGCGTTCGGGTCCGGCGGAGTGGCTGAAGTAATCGCTCGTCCATTCCCAGACGTTGCCGGCCATATCGAACAGGCCGTAGCCGTTGGGTGGGAAGCTCTTCACGGGTGATGTGCCTTCGAAGCCGTCCGTCACCAGGTTCTGCCATGGGAACTCGCCCTGCCAGGTGTTCGCCATCATCTTGCCCCTGGGCGCGAACTCGTCGCCCCAGACGAAGGTCGCGCCCGACAGGCCGCCCCGGGCGGCGAACTCCCACTCGGCCTCCGTCGGCAACGTCTTCCCGATCCACGCCGCGTACGCCTCGGCATCCTCCGGAGCGACGTGGGTGACCGGATGCCGCTCGCGCCCGTGCAACGTGCTCTCGGGTCCTTGCGGGTGTCGCCACTGGGCGCCCGGTCGATAGGTCCACCAGTTCGACGGCACCCGGAGGTCGACCGGATGCCCGGGAGGATCGAAGACGAGCGACCCCGGCACGAGGAGGCCCGGGTCTGCGTCGGCATAGTCCGCTGCGTCGGGCGTGCGTTCGGCGACGGTCTCGTACCCCGTGTCCTTCACGAACCGGCGGAACTCCGCGACGGTGACCGGGTGCTCGTCGATCCAGAACCCATCGACCTCGACCCTGCGGGCGGGCCGCTCCTCCGGGTAGAAGTCGTCCGACCCCATGGTGAACGCCCCCCCGGGCACGCGCACCATGTTCTTCAGATCGGCCCCCGGTTCGAAACGGCGTGTGCTCGCACCCATGATCCCCTACTACTGACTCGCCATCGCGATCATGAGTCGTTCCTCGGGATCGATGAAGTGGTCGTGATCGTCGTCGCCGAGATCGATCTGCACCCATCCGATCGCCTTCGTGTTCGGCCGCAGCGAGCTGTTGCCGGGGGCCGACGTGGCGGTCTCGGTGATGCTGCCCATCCCGACGGAGTGGTGATTGCGGCCGGATAGCAGCACGCGCCGGTCGGCGCGCATAGCGCCGTCGTGTGAAAGCGGTTGTACTTCAGGCCGTCGGCGGCCAGCTGGTCGGCGGTCGGCGGTCGGCGTCTTGCAGGGGCCGCCGAACGTGTCGATGCCCCGACGCCGACATCGCCGAGCAGCACGATCAACACGTTTGGTGCGCCTGTTTGATCAGGGTGCTAAAGCTGGAAAGGGTCGTGCCACGCCAGTCGCCGAGGTCTCTGACCGTTGCCTCTATCAGCCGATCGTCCTGGGCGGAACCATTCCCGTGAGGCATATGGTCCTCCTTCGTGTGACCACCTTACCCGTGAGCGCGTTCCCACCTCCGACGATCAAAGCACCGAGCGGCGTCTTCATGGCCTCCTGAATCGACCAGCCCGTCGGCGGGCTCGATGCATCACCGCGAATGACGCCCAGTTCGTCGTGCCTCGTGACACAAGGCGTATGATGGGTGCTTAGAGCCGCCCGGATGGGTTGTGGCCTCGCCTCTTCTTTACGGTTCCCAGTGAAGGGACGAGATATGTCCGGCTCGATCGAACAGATGGCGATCGCTTCCGCTCTGGAATCGATCGTGCCCGACCCCAACCTCCGCCTGGTGGGCTTCGCGATGATCGCGGAATGGCAACAGCCGGACGGGCAACGCCTCCTCACGCGGTTGATCGGAGACGGTGGGAACCCGTGGCAGGCGAAAGGCTATTTCTACGATGGTCTAAGCAGGAGCTGGCCCATGGCGGAAGAGGGAGCGGTTCACCACAACCCGGGTCACCCGTCCGGTTGGCGGCGGCTGGACTAGCGGTCCAGCTCGAACCACGCGGTGGTGGGTTCCTCGGCAAAGCCCCACCGGTCCGAGATCCGATCGACGATGCGGAGGCCCCAGCCACTCTCCGCGTCCGCATCCGGTGTCGCGCTGCGGTACGTGAAACCGGCCCCCTGATCCCGGATCTCCACGCGGAGCCGATCGCTGGAGAGATCGGCTCGGACCTCGATCGTGCTACGGCGTCCCGCGTGGCGGACGCTGTTGGTCACGAGCTCCGTCACTGCGAGCTCCGCATCGTGGGAAAATGCCTCGGGGATGAGATCGTCGAGCATGTCGCGCAGAGCACTGCGGGCCAATCCTGGGGCGCGGGCATCGGAGGCGAGCCTGAGGACCAACTCACCCATGGGCCGCACCTCCGGGCTCGATGGGGACGCGGATCCGCCCCTTCGTTCCGGCCGAAGCAGCGCCGAGCTCGCCCGCCAACTGTAGACGGACCGCATCGCCAGGGCCGGGACAGGCGACCTCGTACCGCAGAACCATTGACCCATCCCTCTATGTGAGCTGGAGTAAATCTACCCGCCGGGGGATCTGTTGAAACAGGCGGGAAGGCTGGGGGAGTCGGTCAGGTGATGGTCATGGGTTCCGGCGCGATGAACGCCACGCTTACTGCGCCGGATCGTCGCTGGGTTCCTGCTCCGCGAGGGGTTCGACGGTGTCCTTCGAGCTGCGGCGTTCAACGTCAAGCGCATCAGCATCGGCGGAGCGGAGCGCGAGACCGAGAACCTCGTGACCACAGTCATAGGTCTGCCGCTCGCGGCTGTCCGGTGCCTGACGCAACGCCTCGTCGTCGGCGCGCCCGTCGAACGCGAGGTCCACGAGCGTTCCCTCCCCGCAGATCGGACAGGTGGTCGTCTCCTCCGCCATGCGCCTTCCATACCCCACGCCCGGCGAGACACACATCCCCGGGAGTTGTGTCAGAACCAAAAGAATGGGGACTAATGAGCTGAGCTGGA
Organism: uncultured Actinomycetes bacterium; assembly: GCA_963719165.1. Taxonomy (GTDB): domain Bacteria; phylum Actinomycetota; class UBA4738; order UBA4738; family HRBIN12; genus JAOUEA01. The sequence goes on from CAVRAV010000001.1 coordinate 331,131, forward strand.
GGCGATGGTCGACGAGTCGCGTCAGATGCCGGACGGGCAGCCGCGAATCTATCTCGACGTTGTAGGCCAATCGTGGGATGCTCCGTGCGTCTGCGTCCTACCGCACATGGAAAAGGAAGAGCATGATCAGGCGCATCGGTGTTGTGACCTCGTTCGCGATGGCGACGGCGTTCGCACCCGTCTTGATGACAACGGCGACGGCCTCTTCATGCGCCTATGACGGAACGGACCACGTCAGCGTCGCAGTGGGCACGGCGGGGGATAGTCTCTCCGTCGGACCGGGGGACACCATCGAGTTCAACCACGTGCCCTGCGGGGGCGCGAACGTCACCAACACGGCAACGATCGACGTGACGGGCGGTGGAGGGAGCAACGACTTCACGCTCATCGATCCCGCCGGCTTCGTTCCCGGCGCCGGGACTGACAACGAGATCAAGTTCACGGTGAACCTCAACAACGGATCCGATTCGTTCACGGTCGTCGGCACGTCAGGAGGGGATACGTTCCTGTCCGTTGGCGGGGGCATCGACGCGAACGGTGACGGCGACGACGACATCACGTACACCAACACGTTGCTCACGCTGAGGGGTCTCGGCGGAAACGACGTGCTGACCGGCGGTGCCGGGCCGGATCTCCTGGTCGGGGGGAGCGGCAACGACGACTACGTAGGCGGCGGGGGCTCCGACACGGCCGATCTCTCCGGCGGTTCCAACCTGAAGGTTGATCTTCAGGCCGGGACCGGAACCGGCGACGGGATCGACACCTTCACGTCGGTGGAGAACGTGATCGGCTCGCCCGGCAACGACTCGCTCACCGGAGACGTGGGACGAAACATCCTGCAAGGTGCTGGGGGTAACGACATGCTCGTGGGCGCCGGCGGGGACGATGACCTTCTGGGCGGCGCCGGGACCGACACGGCCCGCTTCTCGAGCGCGGTGAACGCCTCGTTGGCTGCGAGTTCAGCCACCGGCGAAGGATCGGACGTGCTTGCGAACATCGAGAACCTCACGGGGTCGTCGGGCGACGACACCCTCATCGGGGATACCGGGCCGAACGTCCTCAAAGGCGCGGCGGGCGACGACACCCTTTCCGGACGCGAGGGCAACGACGTCCTCCAAGGTGGGCCGGGACTCAACACCGCCGACTTCTCGACGATCGCCGGAGGCGTCAAGGTCCTGCTCGGCACCGGACGCGCCACCGGTCAGGGCGCGGACACCCTGGCCAAGATCCAGGGCGTGAAAGGGTCCGCACAGAACGACACGATCGTCGGTTCGGGAGCGAACGAAGCCCTCGCGGGCGGAGACGGCAACGACACCATCGTCGGCGGGCTCGGTAACGACACCCTCGCTGGAGGTCCGGGCACGGATACGGTCGATTACTCAACCGCCCGCAAGGCCGTGGTGGCCAACATCGGCGGCGCGGCGACCGGTCAAGGGACGGACTCCCTCAGCGGGTTCGAGCGACTGATCGGGTCCAAACACAACGACCGGCTGAGCGGCGGGGCAGGCCCCGACCTGATCGACGGACGGGCGGGCTCCGACCGTCTAACCGGTGGGCCCGGCGACGACACGCTGGTGGGCAGGAGCGGCAACGATGCGTTGGATGGCGGGCCCGGGACCGATACCGTGAGCTACGGCGGCTCGAAGAGGGCGGTGGTCGTGTCGTTGCTCGCGGGCACCGGCATGGGCGAGGGGACAGACACGCTCGGGGGGATCGAGCGCGTCGTGGGCTCCGCCAAGAACGACTCGTTGCGAGGTGGGAACCTGAACGACGCCCTCCTGGGCGCCGGAGGGAACGATCGCCTCACAGGCCTGGGGGGCAACGACACGCTTGGACGGCGGCGCCGGGCGGGACAGTGTGAACTACGGCGCAGCGGCCGGCGTGAACGTGAACCTGCAGAAGGGCACGGCGACGGGGGAGGGGAAGGACAAACTCTCCGGCATCGAGAACGTCGAGGGCGATTCTCAGCGCGACGTGCTCGTCGGCGACGGGCACGCGAACGTCCTGGTGGGCAACAACGGCAACGACGTGATCCGGGGCGGAGGCGGCAACGACAAGCTGTCCGGGGTCGCAGGGAACGACCGGATCGCCGGCGGACCGGGGAACGACACCCTCAAAGGTGGCGACGACAACGACGCACTCAACGGCGGACCCGGCCTGGACACGTGTGTGCAGAACCAGGGGTCGGGGCCTCTGACCTCGTGCGAACGCCCCAAGCACGGTCGGACGTCAGCGGTGGGCGTCTGGGCCGCCGCACAGGCCGCCAAGGCGTCGTTCGCGGGTTGACCGAACCGAGCCTCACGCCGTGATCGAGCGGGCGGTGGCGGTGACGACGGCGGCGACCACCACGACTACCAAGATCGGTGCCTTCATCCGGATCGCCACCGCAGCCGCGCCGACGCCCAGGATCCGCGCGTCCACAACGAGCTGCCGACCCGAGCCGAACGTGTTGATCGCGACCAGCGCGGAGAGCATCGCTGGGGCGAGCAGGGCCAGCATCCGGTCGATCTTGGGGGGCAGCGGTCGCCCGCCCATCAAGATCGGGCCGAGTGCCTTGATGGCGATCGTGGCCACGCCCACGAGGGCGACGACGATCCACGCGGTCGTGGCGCTCATCCGCCCTTCCTGGCGGCCGGGGTCTCGGGCGGGTCGGTGCGGAGCCCAAGCAGGCACGCGAGGCTCGCGGCCACGATGGGCACGCCCGCCGGCGTGAACGGGGTCAGAACGAGGGCTATCGCGGCGCCGGCTACGGCCGCCTGCCGCGCGGGATGCGACCGGAGTTGCGGCACCAGGAGTGCCAAGAAAAGCGCGGGGAAGGCCGCGTCGAGTCCCCATCTTGCCGGGTCGCCGATCAGGTTGCCGAACGCCACACCGAGGACCGTGCCCACGACCCATGCGACGTAGATGGTGAGCCCGGCCCCCACCAGCACCTTCGCGTTGAATCGCCCGCCACCCTCGGCCGCGATGGCCCAGGATTCGTCCACCACGAGCTGGCCGTGCAGGAAGCGCGACCACCAGCCGCCGGTGATGTAGGGCGCGACGCTCACGCCGATCGGTGCGTACCGGGCGTTCAGGAGGACCGCGGCCGCGACGGCCGCGGCGACACCGCCCCCGGTGCTCAGTACCGAGATCGCCGCGAACTGCGCCGACCCCGCGAACGTCGTGGCCGACATCACGACCGGCGCGAGCGTCCCCATCCCGGAGGCGCGGGCCAGGACGCCGAACGAGATCCCGAAGCCGAACACCGCAACGCTCACCGGCAGGGTCTGCCGCACGCCGTCGCGATGATCGCGTGCCCGGGGCGCCTCGCCTTCCGCCATGGCGGCCCATGCTAACGGCGAGCCTCGGTAGCCTGCCGGCGATGAACATCACGTCGGCCGTCCCGGAGCTATCCCCGGAAGCGATCCGCGCGCTGCTCGCGGGTCTGCCGGAACCCGGTGGTTACCTGGTGCACGTGAAGTACCTGCGGTACCGAAACAAGCCGCACCTCTCGGCGTGGACCGATTTCACCGAGCGGTCGATCACGCTGCAGGTGCCCGAGCCGTTCTTCCCGTTCGGCGAGGTCGTTCCCTACGGCGCCAAGCGCCGTCCGGGGAACGGCAAGATGCGCTTCATCTGGCTGACCGAGGGCGTGACGTTCCGCGAGCCGCGCGAGGTGCTCCGATTCCTTTACTGCCACGAATGGATGCACTGGTACTTGCGCGAATGCCTCGGGCGGAAGGCCGCGGCCGAGACCACGTGCGACCGGTTCGCGTTGGCGAACTACCTGCGTGACGAGGTCACACTGAAGGACGGGGCGTCGGCGCTCAGGCGCCGGTAGGTTCCACCCAGATCAGCCCGGCGACCTCTTGGGCCAGCGCGAGGTCGTGGCCGGCGACCCGGACCGCTACGGCATCGGCGCCCGGCATGCGCTCGGCGACCTCGACGGGTGCGCCCATCACGAGGCCGTAGTCGTTGAGCCTGCGGAGCAGGTCGGGCGCGTCGTGCTCGGCGACCTCGGAGATGCGGCGGACCGCCGCGGGGGTTCCCACCGGCAGCTCGGCGAGCGAGGAGAGCGTGCCGTAGGGCGCCCTCCGACCCGGTATGAGGTTGCCGTGAGGGCACGTGCTGGGGTGACTCAGGTGCTCGTCGAGGCGGTCGGCGACGCTCTGAGAGACGCCGGGCGCGATCTCCTGGGCGGCGAGGTCCGCGGAGGCCCAGTCCATGCCGAGCGCGTCGGTCAGCCAACGCTCCAGCAGCCGATGCGTGCGCACGATGGTCTCGGCGAGCTCACGCCCCTTGGGCGAGAGCCGGACCGTGCGATCCGAGGCGACCTCGATCCAGCCGTCTGCCGCCAACCGCTTCAGGGTGACGCTGATGGTGGGGGCGCTCACGCCGACCCACTCGGCGATCCGCCCCGGCCGCACCGACGGTTCTTCGAACTGGATGTAGTAGATCGTCTCGAGGTAGTGCTTCACGGTCTCGGGCCGCAGGGATCTCGCGGGGGAGTCGGTGGCCGACGCGCTCATGGGTCGCATCCTATGCCGTGGACGTCGCGGTCCCCGCCCCGATCGCGCTCCGCAGCAGGATCGAGAAGTGCTCGACGCGAAGCTTCTGCCGCTCGGCGTTGCCGCCGCCACGGTGGAACAGGCCCGGGTCGAGCTCCTCGGTGACGAGCGCGTCCTGGATGGAGCCCGAGAGCCAGTCCACCATGGACGCGATCATCTCCAGGTCCACGTCGTCGCGTACCTCGCCCCGGGCGACGCCGAACTCCACGAAGTCGAGCGTCCCGTAGGGGTCCTCGCTCACCAGGAAGCGGTTGATGTCGCGCTTGAGCGCGAGGTCGGTGCTGTACGTGCCGATCAGCGAAACGCGATAGGGGACGTAGTCCTCGCGCACGAGGTGCTCGGTCCGCTCGAGCCAGTACGTGACGACGGGGAAGAATCCTTGCGAAAGTACGTCCTCGGGGGCATCGAGCCAGGCCGGCATCTGGAACGTGGCCCGCTTGTACGCCTCGAAGAAGAGCCCGGCCTTGGAGCCGAAGTGCTGGAACACGGAGCCCTTGGCGATGCCGAGCTCCGAGGCGAGCTCATCGACCTTGGCGCCCTGGTACCCGTGCTCGGCGAACCGGCGCATCGCGCACGCGACGATGCGCTCGCGTTTGGCCTGGGTGCGTACCTCGCGCGCAGGATCGACCCGGGTCGTCACGGTGCCGGTGGCCATGCGCACCAGCCTAGGGCCTGGGAGGGCTCGTGTATGACCTCGGGTCATATTTCCGGTACCCCGGCCGTTTCCACATCTGCGTGGGGTTCCTATCCTGAGCGGGTGCCGGACGACAGATCCGGTGACTCGAAGTCACAGCGCCGGAGCGTCCCCATCGGCGATGTGAGGAGGCGGGTGTGAACGAAGACCTCGAGATCTTGAAACAGGCATTGATCGTGGCCGACATGGACCTCGGCGTGGGCGCGGCCGAACGATTGATGGCCGCCGAGGCCGACCCGAAGTGGGTTCTGGAGGAGGGCATGGCAGTGGCCATGTTCGACCTGGGCGAGATGTGGAAGCGGGGCGAGGTCTTCCTCCCCGAGGTCGTCGCGAGCGCCGAGGTCTTCAAGGCGGCCAACGCGATCATCGAGCCCGCCCTGCTCGCGCAGAAGGATCCCGACGCCGCCGGGAACGTGCTGATCTTGATGTGCACCGTCAAGGGCGACCTGCACGACCTGGGGAAGAACATGGTGGGCGCGATGCTGCGCACGAGCGGGTTCGACGTGCACGACATGGGCAAGGACGTGAGCGCGGACCGCATCATCGAGGCGGTCGACGAACTGCACCCGCAGATCCTTGGGATGAGCGCCCTGCTCACCACCACGGTTCCGTATCAGGAGACCGTGATCAAGCGGCTGGAGGCGGCCGGCATGCGCGAGCGGATCAAGGTCATGGTGGGAGGTGCCCCGGTCACTCCGGAATGGGCCGAGAAGATCGGCGCCGACGGATACGCGAACAACGCCCCCGAGGCCGTCGAGATCGCGAAGAAGCTTTCCGGGGCCGCAGCAGTGAACACGGAGATCGCCGTCACCGTCCTGACAGGCCCCGGCGGGGAGGTCGCCATCGGCGACGCCCATCCGTTCCGGATCATCGGCGAGCGCATCAACCCCACTGGCCGCAGCCGGCTCACCGAGGAGCTCAAGGTGATGGACATGACCACGGTCCGACGCGACGCCGTGGCTCAGGTCGCCGCCGGGGCCGCCATCTTGGACCTGAACGCGGGCATCCCCGGCTTCGACGAGCCCGCGATGCTCTCCGCGGTCGTGCGTGCCGTGCACGACGTCGTGGGTGTGCCGCTGTCCATCGACTCCTCCACGCCCGAGGCCCTGGAAGCTGCCGTCCCCCTCGCGAGGGGCAAGGTCCTCATCAACTCGGTCACCGCGGAGGATCACGCGTTGGAGCGCCTGCTGCCGCTCGTGAGGCGGTTCGGCGCCGCCGTGATCGGCATGGCCAACGATTCCGAGGGGATCTCGATGGACCCACTCGTGCGCCTGGCCGCCGCGCGCAAGATCGTCGACGCGGCCGCGGATCACGGCATCGCGCGCGAGGACGTGATCATCGACCCGCTCACGATGCCGATCGGGGCGGCGTCCGACGCCGCGAGCTCGATGTTCCACACGATCGCGCTCATCCGCGAGGAGCTCGGCGTGAACGTGAGTTGCGGCGCCTCCAACATCTCCTTCGGCATGCCCGATCGTCGCGGCATCGACGCGACCTTCCTGAGCATGTCGATCATGGCGGGCATGAACACCGCCATCACGAACCCCCTGCACGAGCAGGGCCGCACGGCGACGCTGGCGGCCGACCTGCTGCTGGGGCGCGACGCGCACGGCGCTGCGTGGATCGCGGAGCACCGCACGGCAGCTCGCCGGCGCGCAGATGGAGGCCTAGTGGCCGCCAAGGTCGAGGTCACCTACCTCCCCAGCGGCACATCGGTCCGCGTCCCCGAGGGCACGACGTTGTTCAACGCCGCGCATTGGGCGGGCCTGCCCATCGAATCCACGTGCGGCGGACGCGGAACCTGCGGCAAGTGCGGCGTGCAGGTGCTCTCCGGGGAGGCCGAGCTCTCGCTCGCCGACTACCGCCATCTCCCGGAGCGGCTCGACGACGGGTGGCGCCTGTCGTGCCAGTGCCCCGTCACCGGGCCCATGACCGTCGACGTCCCACGGCTCATGAAGATGCCGAAGGCCGCCACGATGGGCGTGGGGCGCTTCGTCCTGCTCGAGCCCAACGTCGTGAAGCAGCGCCTCGACCTCGCGGAGCCGTCGCTCGAAGACCATCGCTCGCACCTCGCGCGCATCCTCGATGCGCTGCGAGGAGGCCGGCCACCTGGCGCACCACGACTGGCAGGTGCTACCGCGCATCGCCGAGGCCCTGCGCCACGGCACCGAGATCACGGTCACGCTCGTGGGAGAGCACCTGGTTGACGTGGAGCCGGGCGACACCACGGAGCGTGCGTTCGGAGCGTCGTTCGACATCGGCACCACCACGTGCGTGTGCACGCTCGTGGACCTGCGCACGGGGGCGGTCGCCGCGGTGGCATCCGCCATCAACCGGCAGGCGCCGTTCGGGGCCGACGTGATCGCGCGGATGGCGCGCGCGATGCAAGATCCAGGCGACATCGGGGAGCTCCAGGCGGCCGCGGTCGCCACCGTGAACGACCTGCTTGCCCGCGTGCAGCATGAGGCGGCGGTGGCCGCCGACGAGGTCTACGAGGTGGTGATGGCCGGCAACGCCACCATGCTGCACCTGCTGTGCGGCGTGAACCCGGAGTCCGTCGCGCTCGCGCCGTACGTGGCATCGTTCGTGGAGCCGCAGGAGCTGCGCGCCGACCAGATCGGCTTCGCGATGCATCCGCTCGGTCGGGTGTCGCTGTTCCCTTCCATCGGCGCGTACGTGGGCGCGGACATCGTGGCCGACATCGTGGCGACCGGGCTCGTGCGCGACCCGGAAGTTCGCCTGCTCGTGGACGTGGGAACGAACGGGGAGATCGCGTGCGGCTCGGCGGAGCGCTCGGTGGCCACCGCGGCGCCCGCCGGTCCCGCGTTCGAGGGCGGGGAGATCCTCTGCGGGATGCGCGCCACCGAGGGAGCGATCGAAGGCGTGTCGCTCGCGGGGGGCACCGTCGAGCTGCAGGTGATCGGCGGCGACGCGGCTCCGCGCGGCATCTGCGGGTCGGGCCTGATCGACGTGGTGGCGCAGCTCCGCATCGCGGGCCTGCTGGACGACGGCGGCAGGATGAGCTCCCGCGAGGAGGCCGAGGCGATCGGCCACCCGCTCGCGGAGCGGCTGGTGATGCGCGAGGACGTCAAGGCGTTCGTGCTGCAGGACGACGTGATGCTGACGCAGACCGACGTGCGCGCGCTGCAGTTCGCGAAGGGCGCGATCTCTACGGGGATCGAGACCGCGATGCGCGCACTCGGCCTGCGGGCGGCGGACCTGGACGAGGTCCTGCTGGCCGGGTCGTTCGGCTCCTACATCAACCCGGCGAGCGCGCGGGTGATCGGCCTGGTCCCCCCGGTGCCCGCCGGCCGGATCAAGGCCGTGGGCAACACGGCGAGCGAGGGCGCGAAGATGGCCCTCATGTCCTTTCGCGAACGTGAGGTCGCCTTCGAGATCCCCACCATCGTCGAGTACATCGAGCTCTCGGGCGAAGAAGACTTCAACGACCGGTTCATCGGGAACCTCGGGTTCCCTACGGCCGCGGAGCTGGAGCGAGCCGAGGCCGATCACGCCGCGCGCGTGGCGGGGGACGCGACCTCGTGACGGCCACGGGCGCCAAGGTCGCCTTCCTCGCGTGTGGTTCGGTCGCGCAGGACACCGCGGCGCTGATCGCGGCGCACGGCTGGGACGCCGACGTGCACGGGATCTCCAGCGACCTGCACATGACCCCGCTCGATATCGCGCCGGCCGTGGAGGAGAAGCTGAAGGTGTTGCTGCCAAAGTACGAACGGGTGATCGTCGTCTACGGCGACTGCGGCACGGGGGGGCGCCTCGACGCCGTCCTGGAGCGGTATCCGGCGGTGCGCCCGGCCGGCGTCCACTGTTTCCAGTGGTATGCGGGCGAGCTCTACGAGCGCTTCGCTCAGGACATCGGCATCTATTTCCTCACGGACTGGCTCGTCACGAACTGGGACCGCGCGGTGATCAAGGGGCTCGGCCTGGACCGGTTCCCCTGGTTGAAACAGACCTATTTCGGGAACCTGAGCCGCGTGCTCTTCGTGCGTCAGCACCCCGATCCCGAACGCGAGGAGCGCGCGCGGGAGATCGCCGAGTACATGGAACTGCCGCTGGAGATCCACGACCTCGGCGTCGCGCCGCTGGACGACCTGCTCACACCGCTGATGGAGGAACCCGACGATGTTCGAACGTGAAGCCGCCCTGAAGATCCTGTCCCTTGAACAGGAGGACATCATCCACGCACAGGCGATGCGGATCCTCGAGGAGATCGGCACGGACGTCCTGCACGAGGGGGCGCGCACGATGCTCGCAGACGCCGGCGTGAAGATCGACGGGATGCGTGCCTACTGGGACCGAGGGTTCGTGATGGAGCAGGTGGCCAAGGTCCCCCGGAGCTTCCGTCTGCGCGCGCGGAACCCGGAGCGCTCGCTCACCGTGGGGGAGGGCGGCACGCCGGTGTGGATGAACGTGGGGGGGCCGCCGTTCGCGAGCGATCTCGATGAGGGACGGCGCAGCGGACGGATCCAGGATCACGACACGTTCGTGAAGCTCACCCAGGCGACCGACGTGCTGAACTGCGTCCAGACGGGCGCGACCGAGGCCACCGACCTCCAGATGGAGTCGCGCCACATGGACCAGGAGTACTCGACGATCCGATGGTCCGACAAGCCCTACACGACGTACGGCACGAGCGGCCCGCGCGCGCGAGACGGCATCGCCATGGCCGAGATCGTGCACGGGGGTCGAGAGGCCATCGAGGCCGAGCCCGCGCTCCTGGGCATCGTGAATCCCAACTCGCCGCTGATCTGGGATTTCCGCATGACGGACGCGCTGATCGCCTGGGCCGAGGCGAAGCAACCGGTGGTCGTGACCCCGTTCCTGCTCGCCGGCGCGACGTCGGCCGTGAGCGTGGCGGGCGGGCTCACCCAGCAGGTCGCCGAGGCGCTCTCGGGCGTGGCGATCGCTCAGGTCGTGCGCACGGGCGCGCCGTGCCTCTACGGATCGTTCTTCACCGTCACGGACATGCGTACGGGGTCGCCGGCCTTCGGCACCCCGGAGTCGGTGTTCGGCGTGCTGGCCGGCGCGCAGATGGCGCGCCGGTATGGGCTGCCGTTCCGCGGCGGCGGCGGCCTGGCCTCGTCCCCCGCGGTGGACGCGCAAGCCGCGGCAGAGACCCAGATGATGCTCTGGGCCACCATGCTTGCCGGGACGGACGTGGTGCTGCACGCCGCGGGCTGGCTCGAGGGCGGCCTCACCGCGTCGTTCGAGAAGTTCGCGCTCGACGTGGAGCTGCTGCGCCAGTTCAAGCGACAGATGCGGGGTATCGCGTTCACGGAGGAAGAGCTCGCCTTCGACGCCCTGAAACAGGTCGGCCCGGGCGGATTGTTCCTTTCGTCCCCGCACACACGCGCCCACTTCAAGGAGTGGCTGTACATGAGCCCGCTGTTTCAGACGCCGGACTTCGCCACCTGGGAGATGTCCGGCGCGGAGACCACGGAGGTCGCGGCCAACCGCGCGTGGAAGCAGCTGCTCGAGTCTTACGAGGACCCGGGGCTCGATCCCGCGATCGACGAGGAGCTCCAGGCGTACATCGCCTCGCGCCGCGACGCCCCCGATCTGTTCGCCGAGGATTGAGCCTGGATCAGGGCAGGAGCTCGTGCTCGAGGATCCCGGCGGCCTCGATCGCGTCGTCGCCCAGGTAGGTGCCCGGCACGTCCTTGCGGGCGCTCGCGGGATCGAACCCCGCGCCCGCGTAGAACGCCTTCACGCCGGGGAGAGCATCGGCCGCCCGGATCGCCTCGAGCGCCGGACGCCGGGTTGCGCTGCGCTGGCTCGTCACCACGGCTCCTCGCGCCTCCGCCGCCCGGACGGCGGCCACGAGCGAGGAGACGGGCGTAAGCGGTCCCAGCGTGCGCGCGGACCAGCCGCGCCGCGCGAGGATCACGCCGAAGGCCTCCAGGCCGATGGTGTGCAGGTCCTTGGGACCGCAGGCCAGCACCAGCGGGAACGGGCGGGACGGCGGCGGCGCCATGACGGACTGGCGCGCCAGCCAAACCCGCACGGCCTCGGTGGATAGGCGCTCGTTGGTGGTGTCGCAGACGCCCGCCTCCCACCGGCTGCCCATCTCCCGCATCGCCGGCAACCCCACGTTCACGATGGTTGCCTCCACGCCGATCGTTTCCGCCCCCTCGGTGAGGACCTCACGCAGGGCTACGGGGTCCAGGCGCATGGCGCCGTGGAGGAAGCGGTCCAGCAGCTCGAGCCGAGGACGCCCGTCCGCGGCGTCGCGCCGGACGATGGCGACGGCCTCCCGCGCGGGATGACCCCGCGTGATCTCGTCGCGCAGCCTGCGGAGCTGGTCGACCTCTTCCACGGAATAGCGGCGGTGCTGTCCTCGGGTACGGGCCGGAACCGGGAAGCCGTATCGTCGTTCCCACGAGCGGATGGTCGGGACGGGTATGCCCAGGAGCGAGCTCGCGGACGCGATGGGAAGCCGCGCCACGTCCGACTCCGGTTTCGTCGTTCCCATGGCTCCATCTGACATGACCTGCCTGCGCGCGGCAACGCCGGAGATGCCTTGCATAGGTTCGTCGAAGCTGCGAAGCGGGCGCGGACCCGCCGATCGCTACCCTCGCGTCAGACCCGCGAGCACCTCGTCGACGAGGCTGAGGCCCTTCAACGTGTGCTCGATGTCGTAGCCGAATCCGAAGCGCAGTCCTCGTTTCAAGCCGAAATGCTCGGCGGGGACGACGAGGACGCTGCGCTCCTCGCGCATTCGCTCCGCGAGGGCCTCGGAGCTGATCGGCAGGTCGTAGCCCGCGTACTGGATCGCGCCGGCCACCGGAGGGGACCACGTGAAGAGGTCGCCGTGTGTGCCCAGCCATGCGTCGAGCGCGGGGTAGTTCGCCCGCACGATCGTGCGTGTGCGCGCCAGGATGGACTCGCGCACGTCGGGCAGCATCGCGAGGGCGCCCAGACGGTCGGAGACCATCGAGGGAGCGAGCGTCGTGTAGTCGTGGTGATCCCAGATCCTGCGGACGACCTTCGGAGGCGCGACCACCCAGCCGAGGCGCAGGCCCGGCATCGCGAACGCCTTCGAGAGCCCGCTCGTGACGATGACCTTGCGGTAGCGCCCGTAGAAGGTGGGCGAGGCGAGATCGGTGTTCAGTTCAGCGCCGCGGTAGATCTCGTCGGCGACGATCCACGCGCCCACCCGCTCGGCGGCGGCGATCACGGCGTCCATCTCCTCCTCGCTGAGCACGGAGCCGACGGGGTTGTTCGGATTGCACACCATGATGGCCTTGGTCTTCTTGCCCACGGATGCGTTCAGCTCGTCCACGTCGAGGGCCCAACGCCCGTCGCCCGGTCGCAGCCTGAACGTGTCGATGCTGTGGCCGAAGTGCCGGCCCAGCCCGCGGCCCTGGAGGTAGTTCGGGATCATGAACGCGAGTCGGTCGCCCGCGGAGAGCAGCGACCACAGGGTCAGGAAGTTGGCCTCGGAGCCGCCGTTCATGATCGTGACGTTCTCGGCGGTCGCGTCCGGATACCACGCGGCGATGTTCGCGCGGGTCTCGTGCGATCCCTCCGACAGCGGGTAGCCGAGCGACAGACCGGAGATGAACGCCTCGGCGTCGGCGGCGGGCCCGAGCAGCTCGCGGATCGTCATGGGCAGGACGCCAGACTCCGATAGGTCGTAGTCGACGAGATGCCAGTAGCGAGATTGGTACCGCTCCATCTCGAACCGTTCGATCTTCATGGAGTGCCTCCTGGGTCCTCCGGGGTCGGGGCCTTGCTCCCGACCTCGAACCTAGCATCGCGTCGCCGACGAGGACCGGGCCTAGGTTCCCGGCCCTCATTCGGGCATCCGGCAAGCGAGTCCCGCTCGGCCCGGATCCTTCGCGTCTTCCTCAGCGGGTACCGTGAGGCCTCCGATCATCAGCGCGAGGAGCTCCGATGCCCACACCGAACCCGTTCGAGGCCGAGGGCGTGTGGTTGAAGGCCGCGCTCCACACGCACACGTCCGCGACCGATGGCGAGCTCACCCCCGAGGCGCACGTACTGCATCACGAGTGGGCGGGGTTCGACGTCCTCGCCATCACCGACCACTGGACGCTCACCGTCGCGCCGTCGACGGACCGTCTGCTGGTGATCCAGGGAGCGGAGCTCGCGGTGGACCCGCTCGGGCCGGGGCGCTACACCGAGGTCCTCGCGATCGGCATCGACGACATCCCCGAGGATCCGGGCGGAGATCGCGTCCACTGGAACCACGACGAGAACTACCACTTCCGGACGTTCCCCGATCTCAGCACGGCGGCCGCATCCATCGCCGGCCAGGGGGGCGCCTCCTACGTGGCGCACCCGTACTGGAGCGGCCTCCCCCCGCAGGTCGTGCTGGACGCCCAGGGGCTCACCGGGCTCGAGCTCTTCAACGCCGGCGCCGAGCGGGAGAACGGCCGCGGTGACTCCTCCTATGCGTGGGACCTCGCGCTCGAGGCCGGCAGATCGATGTTCGCCATCGCGGCCGACGACTGTCATTACCCGGGCTTCGACATCGGCGACGCCTGGACGATGATCCGGGCACCGGAACGTTCGCGCGATGCGGTCCTCACGGCCCTGCGCGCGGGACACACCTACGCGTCCTCGGGGCCCGTCGTCCACGACGCCCGGCGCGACGGCGACGTCGCTCGAGGTCCGTTGCAGCCCCTGCTTGTCGGTGATCTTCCAGTCGCGCTGGGAGCTGGGCTGGGGCGTGCGCGCGGACCATCGCAACCGGGAGGAGGGGGCGCGCGTCCTGGAGCGTGACGACCGAGGTCTCGTGGTGCGCGCGCGGTTCGAGCCGCCGCCCGGCACGCCCGACCTCCCGTACGTACGGATCGTGGTGCGCGACGCCGCCGGCAGGGCGGCCTGGACGAACCCCGTCTGATCCGTGCCCGACGCCGACCTCGCCTTCGCGATCGAGCTGGCCGAGACCGCGGCCGCGATCACGTTGCCGGCGTTCGGGGGCAAGGTCACGGTCTCGCTCAAAGAGGATCGCACCCCAGTGACCGAGGTGGACCTGCACGTCGAACGGGCCCTTCGCGCGGCCGTGAGTGCGCGGTTCCCCGGCGACGACGTCCTCGGCGAAGAGGAGGGCCGCGGGGGGCCAGGAAGCACCGGCAGGACCTGGATCGTCGATCCCATCGACGGGACCAAGAACTTCGCCGACGGCGTTCCGCTCTGGACCACCATGATCGCGCTCGCCGACGCAGACGGAGCGGCCGTCGGCGTGGTGGACGTCCCCGTGCTCGGGACCCGGTATCACGCGGTGCGCGGGGGCGGGGCGTGGTCGGGGAAGCGCCGGCTCGCCGTGTCGAGCACGACCGCGGTGACCGACGCCCTCGTGTTGCACTCCGGCCTCGAAGAGTGGATCCGCGGCGGCCGGCTCGACGGACTCATCCGCGTGTGCGAGGCCGCCCGGCGAACGCGAGGACTGAGCGATTCATGGGGACATCTGCTGGTGGCCCAGGGGTCGGGCGACGTACTGCTGGAGCACGACCCCAACGGCCCGTGGGACTGGGCCGCCTCGCGGCTGATCGTCGAGGAGGCCGGCGGGCGCATGAGCCGGCTGAGCGGAGGCCCGCCCGTCCCCGGGGGGGATCTCCTCGTTACGAACGGCATCCTGCACGACGCGGTGCTCGCCCTCCTCGTGAACGCCTGAAGGGTCGCGTAGGGGCTTGCGGATCGCCGCGGCCCGCACGGCGGTACCCTCGCCTCGTGGCCACGAGCGTTCGGATCCTGCGCGAGGCCGACGTGCGCGCCGCGGTGGACGTGACCTCCTGCATCCACGCGTGCGCCGACGCCTTCGCCGCCTACTCCACCGGCGGGGCCGAGCTCCCCGACGTGATCCATCTGAACGTCCCCGAGTCCGACGGCGAGATCCACGTGAAGGCGGGTCACCTGCACGGCGCGCGCTACTACGCCGTCAAGGTGGCGAGCGGGTTCTACGCGCAGGACCCGCCCGCGATCGACGGTCTCGTGATGGTCTTCGATGCCCGCAACGGGGCACCGTCGGCCTTCCTGCTGGACAACGGGTTCCTCACCGACCTGCGAACGGGCGCCGCGGGTGGCGTGGCCGCGAAGCACCTCGCGCCCGAGCGGGTGGCCACGGTCGGGTTGCTCGGGACCGGGGGACAGGTGCGGCAGCAGCTCGACGCGCTCACGGTGGTGCGCCCGGGGTTCACCGACGTGCACGTGTGGGGCCGGAACCCGGATCACGCGGCGCGGTGCGTCGCCGAACTGGTGGGCTCGTACCCCCGCATCCGCGCGGTGGCGAGCGCGGAGGAGGCCGTCCGCGACGCGGACGTGGTGATCACGTGCACGGCGGCCCGAGAGCCGCTCGTGCAGCTCGCGTGGCTGAAGCCCGGCACGCACGTCACCGCGGTGGGATCCGACGGCCAGGACAAGCAAGAGCTCGACCCCGCGATCCTCGAGGCCGCCGACGTCCTGGTTGTGGACTCGCGCGACCAGTGTCTGCGCCTGGGAGAGTTGCAGCACGCGCCGGGGCAGGCCGATCGCGCGGTGGAGCTCGGAAGGATCTGCGCGGGCACGGCGCCGGGCCGCACCGACGCGAGCCAGCTCACGGTGTGCGACCTGACCGGCCTCGGCGTTCAGGACGTGGCCGCGGCAAACGTGGTGATGCAGCGCGCCGGCGACCGCGGCGAAACGATCGAGCTATGAGTCTGGATAACGGGACTTGACGCCCCAGGCGCTGGCCACCCTCGCCCGGACGGCGCTCGCCGCGTACGCGCTGGACGTCACCGACCTCACCCGGATCCCCGAGGGCTGGAACTGCAACTTCCGCGTCGAGACCACTGCCGGCGAACGGTTCGTCCTGCGCGTGAGTCCCCCGGACCGACGGCGGGACGAGGAGATCGATGCCGAACTGGCCTGGCTGACGACGCTCGGGGCCGAGCCAGACATCCACGTGCCCCGTCCCGTCCCCGCGCGCGACGGCTCCCTCGTGGTCCGAGCATCAGCGCCCGGCGTCCCCGAGCCCCGACGGTGCGCCCTGTTCTCATGGATCCCCGGCGTGCACCTCGCCGAGGCGTTCACCGACGTCAACATGGCAGCGTTCGGCGACGCGGTCGCGCGGCTGCATGCGCAGGCGCTGCGCTACCCCATACCCCACGCGCTGACCGTCTGGGACCGTGCATTCGCCTTTCCCGAGCCCGTGGTGATCTTCGACGAGTTCCACGCGGAGATGGTGCCGCCGCAGGCGAGAGCCACGTTCGAGCGCGCTTGGACGGCGGCCGACGACGCCATCGCCCGCCTCGTGGCCAGCGGCGAACCGCCGCGCATCGCGCACGGCGACCTCCACGAGGAGAACGTGTTCGTGGACGGCCACCAGGTATGGCTCCTGGACTTCGACGATTGCCAGGTCGCCTGGCCCGTACAGGACATCGGGGTCACGTTCTTCGAGATCGGCGAGGAGGAAGAACGGCTGCCGGCCCGGCGCCGGGCGTTCCGCGAGGGCTACGAACGCGTCGCCCCGTGGCCGGAGCGCTACCCGGGCGAGATCGACGTGTTCGCCGCCAACCGCGGGTTGCTCCGCATCAACTACCTCCTCCAGCCCCACGATCCGGACGACCGGGCGAGCCTCGATGGCGTGCTCGAGTACGCGCGGGTGATCGACGCGTTCCTCGATGGAAGGTTCGCGGGATCCTGAGCCTCATTGGCGGGCGAAGCGGCGCACGAGTTCGTCGTGCAGCACGCCGTTGGACGTGAGCACGCTCCCCTCGGGGTGGAGCGGGCCGCCGTCGAGGCGCGTCATCAGTCCGCCCGCCTCCTCGACGATCGGCACCAGGGGGGCGTAGTCCCACAACGACAGCTCCTCCTCCACCATGGCCTCCGCGCTGCCCTGGGCGACCAGCACGTGACCCCAGAAATCGCCGAACCCACGCGTGCGTTTGGCCGTCCGCAGCGCGTCGAGGATGCCGACGTGCTCCGGTTTCGTCAGCCACCGCACGCCGGAGAACAGGAGCTGCGCGGCGGCGAGGTCGGCCGTCTCGCTTACGTGGATCGGCTGGCCGTTCCGCCGCGCCCCCTCGCCGCGTACGGCCTCGAAGCGCTCGTGCAGCATGGGCGCGTTCACCACGCCAAGGACGTGCTCGCCGTTCACCTGCAGCGCGATCATCGTGGCCCAGATCGGGATCCCCCGCGCGAAGTTCGCGGTCGCATCGATGGGATCGACGATCCACACGCGCCCGTCGCCCGACGCGTCGCCGCCCCCTTCCTCGCCGAGCACGCGGTCGTCGGGGAACGCCGCCGCGATCTCCTCGCGCACCATCGATTCGATCGCCGTATCGGCCTGTGTGACGGGGCTCAGATCCGCCTTGATGGTGACGCGGACGTCGCCGCGGAACACGCTCGTCCCGATCTCCGCCGCCCGATCGGCCAGCCCCAGCGCGAACGACAGCTCGTGCTCGTACATTCGCCTGAGCTTACCCGGGGCCGATCGGTCGCCGGCTATCCATGAACGTTCGAGCAACGTCGATCGGCGCTGAAGGGGACATCGCCCTTGACCCTCTTCGAGAGGACATCTATGCATTGAGGGTTGGTCTCTCCGAAGCGAGATGGGTAGACGATGAACGATCGATCGATGACTTGGGGTGGGCTGCGGGAAGAGCGGCCCGATCTCACTGACGCCGGACGCGACCTCTTCTATCAGTTCGGTGTGGGGCTCGCGTTCCTGGCGACCATCCGCAAGGACGGGGGACCGCGCGTGCACCCGATGTGCCCGGTGATCACCACTCACGGCCTGTTCGCCTTCATCGTCCCCTCGCCCAAGCGCGGAGACCTTCGACGGGACGGCCGCTACGCCATGCACGCCTTCCCAGCGGACGAGAACGAAGACGCGTTCTCCCTCACGGGGGTGGCCGAAGCGCGGACGGACCGCGCGCTCCGAGACGCCCTTGCCGAGGTCTACCTGAAGGAACGCGACATGAAAGCTCCACCACCCGGGTTCGACGAGCAGCAGGTGTTCGAGTTCCTGATCGCGGACTGCCTCCTCACACGCACGACGGGTCACGGCGATCCCGCTCCCGTGCACACGGTTTGGAGGGTCGGGGCGGCGCGCGACCCTGCCTGAACGGCCGACGGCGATGGGACCGCCGGTCGGCCACGCGCCGCCGTGGAGTTGCCGCGCGGATTTTTCCCTTAGGCTGTCGAATCGCCCGCCCGCACCTGAAAGGTCAACCTCCATGAGTTCGTTCCTCTATCGGCTCGGCCAAGCAGCAGCGCGTCACCGGTGGCGCACCCTCGGGATCTGGATCGCCGCGGTGTTCGCGATCTTCGCCGTAGGAAGCGCGCTCGGCGGCAAGTTCACCGACGACTTCAACCTGCCGAACTCCGAATCCCAAAGCGCCTACAGCCTGCTGGCTGAGCGCTACCCGGCCGCGTCCGGCACGTCTGCCTACGTCGTTTTCCACTCGACCAGTGGGCCGCTCGAGGGCCAGGCCGACGCCGTGACCTCCGCGTTGGACGCCATCGGAGGCCAGCCGCACGTCGTCGCCGTCTCGGACCCGTTCAAGACGCGGGGCGCCCTGTCGCCCGACGGTACGATCGGATACGCGCAGGTCTCTTACGACGAACCGGCTGTCGACCTGGGCGTGGAGCCGTTCGACGCGCTCCAGAAGACCCTCGACGGGGTCCGCTCGGCCGACCTGGACGCGGAGATCGGCGGCGAGTACGCGTCGTGGGGGGCGCAGCCCAGTACGGGCTCGTCCGAGCTGATCGGCCTGCTGGCCGCGATGATCATCCTGCTGATCGCGTTCGGCTCCGTGGTGGCGATGGGCCTGCCGATCGGGACGGCGGTGATCGGACTCGCGACGGGGACCGGCCTCACGCTCATCCTGGCATCGTTCGCGAGCGTTCCAGAGTTCGCCACGATCCTTTCGTCGATGATCGGTCTAGGCGTCGGCATCGACTACGCCCTCTTCATCGTCACGCGCTACCGGCAGAACCTGCACGACGGCATGGAGCCGCTGCATGCGATCGGTGTCTCGAGTTCCACGGCGGGGCAAGCCGTGGTGTTCTCCGGCATGATGGTGTCGATCGCCCTCCTGGGCCTCTGGATCTCGGGGATCGCGTTCGTCGGCATGATGGCGACCGCGGCGGCGATCGTCGTCCTGGTAGCAGTCGTCGCGGCCGTCACGCTCTTGCCGGCCTTCCTCGGCTTCGCGGGCAACGCGATCGACAAGCTGAGCGTCCACCGCAAGCGCAAGACCGCGGACGAGTTGGAGGCCAAGGAGAGCATGTGGTCCCGGTGGGGCCATGAGGTGGAGCGGCATCCGTGGCGGTACTTCGTCGGAGCGGCCGCAGTGCTGCTCGTGCTCGCCATCCCCCTGTTCTCGATGAAGCTCGGGTTCCCCGATGACGGCACGGCGCCGAAGACGGAGACCCGTCGACTTGCGTACGACCTGCTCGCCGAGGGGTTCGGACCGGGGTTCAACGGCCCGCTGCTGCTCGCGGTCGAGATCGACGACCCGGCGGCGTTGCAGCAGCTCGATCAGTTGACGACGGCGATCGCCGCGACGCCGGGCGTAGCCGCCGTCTCGCCGCCCCAGCCGAACGAGGCGGGCGATGCCGCGATCATCCAGGTGATCCCCACCACCTCGCCGCAGGATCAAGCCACGACCGAGCTGGTGCGGCGTCTTCGCGCCGACGTCATCCCGGGTGCCACGCCGGAGGGCGCCGTGGTGCACGTGGGCGGAGGCACGGCGACGTTCATCGACCTCTCCGACCGCATCACGAACGCCCTTCCGTGGTTCATCGGCGCGGTCGTCCTCTTGTCGTTCCTGTTGCTGATGGTCGTGTTCCGCTCGGTCCTGGTGCCGCTGAAGGCGGCGGTGCTCAACCTGCTGTCGATCGGCGCCGCGTATGGCGTGATCGTCGCGATCTTCCAGTGGGGATGGGGTCGCAGCCTGCTCGGCATCGATCAGCTGATCCCGATCGTCAGCTTCGTGCCGATGATGATGTTCGCCGTCCTGTTCGGGCTCTCGATGGACTACGAGGTCTTCCTGCTCTCACGCATCCGCGAGGAGTACCTGAAGACCGGGAAGAACGTCGACAGCGTGGTCAGCGGCATCTCAACCACGGCCCGTGTGATCACCAGCGCCGCGCTCATCATGATCGCCGTGTTCCTGAGCTTCGTGACCCAGCCGGACCCGATCGCGAAGATGTTCGGCATCGGCCTGGCGGTCGCGGTGCTGATCGACGCGACGGTCGTGCGGATCGTGCTCGTACCGGCAACGATGGTCCTGCTCGGCGACGCGAACTGGTGGCTCCCCGGCTGGCTCGACCGGATCCTGCCCAAGATGAGCCTGGAAACCGCCTCAGATCCCGAGGTCGAGGAAGAGCCCGTACCGGTCGGGTAGGCGCACGCGACTTCGTCTCGCAACTTCGTCCTGAACGTGACCGGCATCACGGTCGCCCGTTCGGGACGGCGCTAGAGTCGAACGTATGTTCGATGAGTCCAGGTCCACCCCGTGAGCGAGCTTCGTTCGGCGGTCGGTTCCCTGCGCGGCGAGACGCTCGCCTCGCTGCCCGACGCGCGCATCGAGGAGGACTTCGCCGAGATCCGGCACATCGTCGACCAACTCGAAGTGGAGGCGCTCCGACGGCTCGCCGAGATCGATCGACGACGCCTCTTCGAACGGGACGGGCACCTCTCGGCCGCCGCGTGGCTCGCGAACGTGTTCAAGATGTCTTGGGGGGTCGCCCGCCATCGCGTGCGCACCGCGCGGGCGTTGGACGAGATGCCGGCCACGCGCGCGGCCGTTGAGGCGGGCGACGTCTCGATGTGTTCCGTGCGCAGGCTGGTCGCCGCCCGAGACGCGGATCCCACCGCGTTCGCAAGGGCGGAAACACAACTCGTGGAAGCCGCGCGCATCCACTCGGTCGGCGACCTCGGTCGCGTCGTGGCGTACTGGCGCGACGCCGTCGAGCGCGAGCGCGGCGTTGATCGTGACGAAGCGCTGCGGGCGCAGCGGCGGCTGCATGCGTCCGTGACGCTGCACGGCATGGTGCGCGTCGACGGCATCCTCGATCCCGAAACGGGCGAGACGGTCATGACGGCACTCCGCGCGGTCACGGACGCGGAGCCCCGCGGCCGCGCGAAAGACGACATCGACGATCGCTCGCCCGCGAAGCGCCGCGCCGACGCGCTCGGCGAGGTCTGCCGTCAGTGGCTCGATCGACCCGACCGGCCGACGGTCGGCGGCGAGCTCCCACACATCACGGTCACCGTCTCTGCCGACGCGCTTACCGGCGGAGACGGGGTGCGCGAGATGGATCACGTCGGTGCCATCCCCGTCGGCACGGCCCGGCGACTCGCGTGCGACGCGTCGATGATGCGCCTCGTGCTCTCCGAGCGCTCGGAACCGCTCGATGTCGGTCGTCGGTCGAAGGTCGTGCCGCCGCCGATGAGACGCGCCGTGATCGTCCGCGACCGACGCTGCCGATTCCCCGGTTGCGACCGGCCGCATACCTGGTGCGACGCACACCATATCGTCCACTGGGCCGACGGAGGCCCCACCGCGTTGTCGAACCTGATCCTGCTCTGCCGCCCGCACCACCGAGCGATCCATGCCGGCCGAGCCTGCCTCGACATGGACGCCGGCGTCCCCATCTTCCGACGACCGGACGGCTCGTGCCTTGAGCACGCGTCGCTACCGGCACCCCGTCCGAACCTCGAGGAGCTGCCCCTTTGAACGTCGATAGGGATGTCTCATACAGCGATGTCGCTTGACCGCGGATGTCGGGTAGCCTGGACGCAGGATGCAGACGACCGTCGAGAACACCGCGAAGCACACCGTGAAGCTCACGGTGGAGGTCCCCGTGGAGGAGTACTCGAAGGAGCTCGACTCGGCGTACCGGAGCATCTCCAACCAGGTGAAGATCCCCGGTTTCCGCAAGGGAAAGGTGCCGAAGCCCATCATCGACCGGCAGGTCGGCCGCGACGTCGTGCACGAGGAGTTCTTGAGCGCCGCCGTGCCGCAGTACTACCGGCAGGCGATCACCGACGAGGATCTCGCGCCCATCGCCGACCCCGAGATCGACCTCGAGGCCTTCGAAGACACCGCGCCGCTGATCTTCACGGCAGTGGTCGAGGTCCGTCCGCGGCTCGAGCTCACCGAGTCCGACTACACCGGCCTGAAGGTCCTGAAGCCCGACACGGAGGTCTCCGACGACGAGATCGAGGACTGGATCGAGCGCCTGCGGGAGCGCTTCTCCGAGCTCGAGCCCGCCGACCGACCCGTCATCGAGCACGACTTCGTCACGATAGACCTGAAGGCGACCGCAACCGGCGGC
Organism: uncultured Actinomycetes bacterium; assembly: GCA_963719165.1. Classification (GTDB taxonomy): domain Bacteria; phylum Actinomycetota; class UBA4738; order UBA4738; family HRBIN12; genus JAOUEA01. The sequence continues at coordinate 353,682 of CAVRAV010000001.1, forward strand.
GCCGACATCGAGGACCTCGAGCGCACCGACTACCTCTACTACGTGGGATCGGGGGAGTTCGGTGCCGTGGTGGATATCGAGCTCAAGGGCAAGAAGGCGGGGGAGATCATCGACATCGCCGACGAAGTGCCCGCGCGCTTCGGGGAGGAGCTCGCCGGCACGCAGGTCACCTACCGGGTGCTGATCAAGGACGTGAAGGCCCGCAAGCTGCCCGCGATGGACGACGAGTTCGCCAAGACCGCCTCAGAGTTCGACACCATGGGCGAGCTGCGCGAGGACCTGCGGACCCGGCTGCACGAGCTGAAGGAGCGCGAGGCCGAGGGTGTGATCCGCGACCGCGCGTTGCAGGCGATGATCGACACCGTCGACGTCGAGCTGCCCGACACGCTCGTGGACGACGAGACGGAGCACCGCGTCCAGCACGCCGCGCAGCGCGCCGAGCGCGCCGGCACCACCATCGACCAGGTGCTGGAGAGCCAGGGCTGGGACGAGGCGCGCCTTCGCGAGGACTCCCGCGACCACGCCATCCGCGGCATCAAGGCGGACCTCGTGCTGGAGGGCGTGGCGCGCGTATCCGAGCTGGAGGTCACGGCAGACGACATCGGCGCGGAGATCGGCTCCCTGGCCCAGGCGTACGACCGCGATCCGAAGGAACTCGCGAAGCAACTCGACCAGAGCGGGCAGATCGTGACCCTGGCCGGGGATATCATCAGAACCAAGGCCCTCGACCTTCTGGTCGAACGAGCCGATATCGAGACCGAGCCCGAGACCGGGCCCGACGAGCCCGCGGAGGAGACCCCATGACCCACATGCGTAGCGACATCAACGCGAACGACTACCTCGTCCCGGTGGTGGTAGAGCAGACGAGCCGAGGCGAGCGCTCGTTCGATATCTACTCCCGGCTGCTGAAGGAGCGCATCGTGTTCCTCGGCACGCCCATCGACGACAACGTGGGCAACCTCATCATGGCCCAGCTGCTCCACCTGGAGTCCGAGGACCCGGACAAGGACATCAACCTCTACATCAACTCGCCCGGCGGTGTGATCACCTCGTTGTTCGCGATCTACGACACGATGCAGTTCATCAAGTGTGACGTGGCCACCACGGTGATGGGCCAGGCCGCGTCCGCGGCAGCCGTGCTCCTGCTGGCCGGGGCCGCCGGCAAGCGGTTCGCGCTGCCGAACTCACGCGTCCTGCTGCACCAGCCTCACGGCGGCGCCGAGGGCCAGGCCGTCGACATCGAGATCCAGGCGAAAGAGATCACGCGGTCGCGCCAGCTGCTCGAACAGCTCATCTCGCACCACACGGGCCAGAGCATCGAGAAGGTCTCGAAGGACACGGATCGCGACTTCATCCTCACGGCAGACGAGGCCAAGGCCTACGGCGTGGTGGACGAGATCATCACCAGTCGCGGGATCACGCCGGAGCTTGCAGCCGCCGCCTCCGCGGGGGCGTAGTATCCGAGTCGACCCTAGAGAGAGGCCGGTGCGTTGGCGAAGTTCGGAGAGTCGGACCTGCTGAAGTGCTCGTTCTGCGGGAAGAGCCAGAAGCAGGTCAAGAAGCTCATCGCCGGTCCCGGCGTGTACATCTGCGATGAGTGCATCGACCTCTGCAACGAGATCATCGAGGAGGAGCTCTCCGAGACCACGGAGCTGAAGCTCGACGAGCTGCCGAAGCCCGCCGAGATCTACGACTTCCTCGACGAGTACGTGGTGGGTCAGGACCGGGCCAAGAAGGTCCTGTCCGTGGCGGTCTACAACCACTACAAGCGCATCCAGGTTGGCGCAAAGAACGACGAGGTCGAGCTCCAGAAGTCGAACATCATGATCCTGGGCCCCACGGGGTGCGGCAAGACCTACCTCGCCCAGACGCTCGCACGGATGCTGAACGTCCCCTTCGCCATCGCCGACGCCACCGCGCTCACGGAGGCCGGCTACGTCGGCGAGGACGTCGAGAACATCCTGCTGAAGCTGATCCAAGCGGCCGACTACGACGTCAAGAAGGCCGAAACCGGGATCATCTACATCGACGAGATCGACAAGATCGCGCGCAAGAGCGAGAACCCCTCGATCACGCGCGACGTGAGCGGCGAGGGCGTGCAGCAGGCGCTGCTGAAGATCCTGGAGGGCACCCAGGCCAGCGTCCCGCCCCAGGGGGGCCGCAAGCACCCGCACCAAGAGTTCATCCAGATCGATACCACGAATGTGCTGTTCATCTGCGGCGGGGCCTTCGCCGGGCTGGACAAGATCATCGAGAGCCGCATCGGGAACAAGGGCGTTGGGCTTCGGCGCCGACATCCGGCGCAGCAGCGAGAAGGAGATCGGCGAGGTGCTTGGCAAGGTCCTGCCGGAGGACCTGCTGAAGTACGGCCTGATCCCCGAGTTCGTGGGCCGGCTTCCGGTCCTCACGAGCGTGGACAACCTCGACGAGTCCTCCCTCGTCGACATCCTCACGAAGCCCAAGAACGCTCTGGTGAAGCAATACGCGCGCTTCTTCGAGTTCGACGGCGTGGAGCTCGAGTTCACCGACGACGCCATGGTGGCCATCGCGGAGCAGGCCATCATGCGGGGCACCGGCGCCCGCGGGCTGCGCGCGATCATGGAAGAGGTGCTGCTTGAACGTGATGTACGAGCTGCCCTCGCGCGACGACGTCCACAAGTGCCTCGTGGACAAGGACGTCGTCCTGACGGGCGTGAACCCCACCCTGGTCCCGCGCGAAGCTCCGTCAAAGCGGACCAAGCGCGAAGAGAAGTCCGCCTAGCCCGTATCGGGGACAACGACCATCCGCATGCGCCATGATGCAGCCTCGCGCCGTGGCCGAACGGCGTCGTCGACCAGACCGCGCAAGCACCCAGGAGGCACCTGATGTCAAGCACTGACGGTGGCACCACCGACCCGAACCTGAGCCCCGAAGACGTCGAGCGGCTCCGAAGCGAGGTCGACGAGCTGCATCAGCAGGTCGACAAGCTCGAGAACCGGCCCGCGCGCCGTCACCGCACCCGCAAGGTCGTGGCGGTGATCCTCGTCATCCTGACGGTCGTCTCGCTGGCGCTCGCGGTGCCCGGGACCTGGGTGCGGCGCACGACGGGGAACACGGACCGCTGGGTCGCCACCGTGGGACCGCTCGCTCAGGACCCGGCGGTGCAGGAATACCTGGCCAGGACCATCTCGACCGAGGTGTTCATGGCGCTCGGAGTGCAGGAGAAACTGGCGACCGTGATCCAGGACCGGGCGCCGCAACTCGCGTTCCTGGCGGCGCCCATCACCACGTCGGTGCAGGGATTCGTGCAGGACCAGGTGATGAAGCTCACCCAGACGGAGGCGTTCCAGACGCTCTGGGTGGAGGCGAATCGCTTCGCGCAGACCCAGATCCAGGCCATCCTGCGCGGGAAGGGCAGCGACATCATCAGCACCAGCAACGGCCAGGTGGTCCTGAACCTTCTGCCGATCGTGAACGAGGCCCTGACGCAGATCTCGCAGGTGGCCTCCGACCTGGTCGGGCGCACGATCACGCTGCCCACGATCACGAGCGGTGAGGTGCCCTCCGAGGCGATCGCGAAGATCGAGGCCGCCACGGGCGTCCAGCTCCCGTCCGACTTCGGGCAGATCGTGGTGCTGGAATCGGAGCAGCTCGCCGCCGCGCAGGACGGGTTCACCCTCGTCAACCGTCTCGTGTACGCGACCCTGATCGTGTTCGTCCTGTTCTTCATCGCCGCGATGTGGGTCTCGGTGCGCCGACGCCGGACGCTGATCCAGATCCTGTCCGCCTCGGCGTTGGTGCTGGTCGTCCAGCGCAGGCTGTTCATCCACGAGGCATCCGACATCGTCGGCCGGGTCAAGCCGGAGAACCAGTCGGCCGCGCAAGCGGTCGTAGACGCGCTAAAGGGGAGCGCCATGCGCTATACCGGCTGGCTCTTGGCCCTGGCGTTGGTGACCCTGCTGATCGCCCTCGTCACCGGGCCGTACCCGTGGGCCGTGACGTTCCGCGGGTGGGTGCGCGACCTGTTCGGGGCCATCGTCGGAGCTGCCCGAGGCGCCGATCGCAGCGCGGCAGCCGGATGGGTGGCCGCCCACCGGGATCCGCTCCTGCTGGTCGGCGCCGCGCTCTTCGTGCTCCTGCTCCTCGTGCTGAACGTCGGCTGGCTCGGGTTCCTCCTCCTGGTCGCGATCGGCGCCGCGTACGGATTCGGGGTCTGGCGGGTCGCGAGCGCAGAGCGGGAGCCCGAGCCGGAACCCGAGGCGGAACCGCGCATCGACGTCGCACCCTGAACGTCTCGCCGCAGAGCGGCCCGATCCATCGCTGCTGACGCGTTTCGTAGACTCGGCGCCATGTCGCAGGGGGAACGCGCCGCCGATGCTATGGCCACGCGCTACGACCCGCAGGCGGTCGAGCCCGGGTGGGCCGCGCGCTGGGTGGAGGGTGGCTACTTCGTGGCCGACCCCGAGTCCGGCAAGGAGCCGTACTGCATGGTCCTGCCACCGCCCAACGTCACGGGCCGGCTGCACGTGGGCCACGCGCTGGGCGACACCCTGCACGACGTCCTGATCCGCCGCGCGCGGATGAAGGGGTACGAGACGCTGTGGCTCCCCGGGACCGACCACGCCGGGATCGCGACGCAGGTGGTCGTGGAGCGCCGGCTCCGGGAGGAGGGCATCGAGCGACGCGACCTGGGCCGCGAGGCGTTCGTGGAACGGGTTTGGGCGTGGAAGGAGCGATACGGCGGCGAGATCGTCGGGCAGATGCAACGGCTCGGCGCCTCCTGCGACTGGAGTCGGGAGCGGTTCACGATGGACGAGGGGCTCTCCCGCGCCGTGCGCGTGGCGTTCGTGCGCATGTACGACGCCGGGCTCATCTACCGCGGCGAGCGGTTGGTGAACTGGTGTCCCGAGGACCGGACGGGCTTGAGTGACTCCGAGGTCGAGCACGCGGATGTCGAAGGGGAACTCGTCACGTTTCGCTACCCGCTCACCGACGGGAGCGGGGGCATCGAGGTCGCCACCACGCGCGTCGAGACGATGTTGGGCGACACGGGGATCGCGGTGCACCCGGGCGACGAGCGCTACGCCGCGCTGGTGGGCACGACCGTGACCCACCCCTTCGACGGCCGGGCGATCCCGATCGTGGCCGATCAGCACGTCGACCGCGACTTCGGCACGGGCGCCGTGAAGGTCACGCCCGCGCACGATCCCAATGACTTCGAGATCGCTCAGCGGGCCGGCCTCCCCCTGATGAACATCTTCGGGCCCGACGCGTCCCTCAATGACGCCGTGCCGGAGGCCTTCCGCGGCCTCGATCGCTATGCGGCGCGCGAGGCGGTGCGCGGGGCGCTCGAGGGCCTCGGGCTCATCGTGGCGGAGGAGCGTCCGTACGTTCACTCGGTGGGCCACTGCTACCGCTGCCACACGGAGATCGAGCCATGGATCGCTGGGCTCCAGTGGTTCGTGAGCGTAAGCGGCCTGACGGGCCCGGCCAAACAGGCGGCCGAGGACAAACGTGTGCGGTTCACACCTTCCCGCTGGGAGCGCTCCTACCTCTCGTGGCTGGACGGGCTCCGCGACTGGAACATCTCGCGCCAGCTCTGGTGGGGACACCGGATCCCCGCCTGGTACTGCCCGGAGGGCCACGTCACGGTGGCCGTGGAAGATCCGAGCGCCTGTGCCACGTGCGGGGCTGACATCCGCCAGGACGACGACGTCCTCGACACGTGGTTCTCTTCCCAGCTGTGGCCGTTCTCCACCCTGGGGTGGCCGGAGGACACGCGCGACCTGCGCACCTTCTACCCCAACGCCGTCCTCGTCACGGGCTACGAGATCCTCTACCTGTGGGTCGCGCGCATGATCATGGCCGGCACGTTCCTGATGGGCGACGTGCCGTTCTGCGACGTCGTGATCCACGGCCTCGTGCGCGATCAGCAGGGCCGCAAGATGTCCAAGTCGCTCGGCAACGTCATCGATCCGATCGCCATGATCGATCGTTACGGCGCCGATGCGCTGCGCTTCTCGCTCGCGCGCGCGGCCACGGGTGGTCAGCAGGACATCACGCTGTCCGAGGAAGCGATCGAGGGCGGGCGGAACTTCGCCAACAAGCTCTGGAACGCGGCCCGTCTGGTCCTGCGCGCCTTCCCCGGCGGCCCCCCCACGCTGCCCCCGCCCGAGCGCCGCACGCCGGCCGAGCGTTGGCTCCTGTCCCGGCACGAGGCGTGCCGGGCGGAGGTGGAGGCGGGCCTCGATACGTATCGGTTCGCCGACGCCACCCTGACCCTCTTCCGTTTCGTCTGGTCGGAGTTCTGTGACTGGGGTCTCGAGGTCGAGAAGGACCGCCTCGACGCGGACGCCGGGGAGCGCGAGGACGCGACCCAGGTCTTGGCCTGGGTGCTCGAGCGCACCCTTCGCCTCCTGCATCCCACGATGCCGTTCGTCACCGAGGAACTGTGGCGGCGCTTCGAGATCCCCGAGCCGGACGTCCTTGCCGTTGCCGACTGGCCGTTCGCACAGCCGGACCTCGTCGACCCCGAGGCCGAGCGGGCGATGGACGTGGTGCAGGGCGTCGTCACCGCCGTGCGCCAGTTCCGGTCCCAGCACGGCATCTCGCCCAAGGAGCGGTTCGAGGCCGTGAGCGGCGTGACGGCCGACGTCCTGGACGCGGTGATCGCTCAGTCCGAAGCCGCCGTGCGCCTGGCGGGCGTGACGCTGAGCGTGGTCGATGCGGACGCCGGCCGACGCGTCGGCTGGACCACGCTGCCACTGCCCGACGGCTACGTGCAGCTCCCGCCCGGGCTGTTCGATACCGGGGCGGAGCGTGCGCGCCTCGCCAAGCAGCGGGCGGCGATCGACGCGGACCTGCGGCGGTCGGCGGCCAAGCTCGCGAACGAAGGGTTCACCGCCAAGGCGGCGGCCGAGGTTGTGGCGCAGGAGCGGACGAAGCGTAAGCGGCTCGAGGAGCAGCTCGCGGCCATCGACGCCCAGCTCGACGGATTGGCCTGAACGTGCGCTACGCGGAGGCGCTCGCCGAGCTGGACGGACGTCGCGAGACGCGCATGATCCCCGACCTCTCGCGGATCCTGCGGCTCGCCACGCTGCTCGACGACCCGCAGCTGGCCTATCCGACGATCCACGTCACGGGAACGAACGGCAAGGGCACCGCCGCCGCCGTGGCCGCCGGACTCGCGTGTGCACACGGCATCAGCACGGGGCTGTACACCTCGCCGCACCTGCTGGGCGTGACCGAGCGCTTCGGCGTGTGCGGGGTGGACATGACGCCCGATGAGTTCGGCGAGGAGTACGAGCACCTCCTCCCGTTCCTGCTGCTTATCGACGACGAGGCCGACGAGCGCGTCACGTACTTCGAGGCCCTCACCGCGCTCGCATACCTGTGGTTCGCGGATAAGCCGGTGGGCCTCGGGGTGTTCGAGGTGGGGATGGGCGGGACCTGGGACGCCACGAACCTCGTAGCGGGGGACGTCGCCGTCATCACCCCCGTCGCCCTGGACCACCCGGAGCTCGGATCGACGCTCACGCAGGTCGCCGGCGAGAAGGCCGGCATCATCAAGGAGGGCAAGATCGCCGTGGCCCGCGAGCAGGACGACGAGGCGCTCGCCGTCATCGAGCAACGATGCGCGGCGATGGGCGCGGACCTCATGCTCGAGTTCCGCGACTGGGAAGTCGAGGAGCGGCTCAACGCCGTGGGCGGACAGTCGTTGCGGATCCGGGGTCTGTTCGGGACCTACGACGATCTGTTCCTGCCGCTGTTCGGCGAGCACGCGGCGCGCAACGCGGGGGCGGCGATCGTGGCGTACGAGGCGCTCGTCGGGGAGCGCGCCAACGAGGCGAGGGTTCGGGAGGGGTTGAGGGCGGTGGCGTGGCCCGGCCGCATGGAGGTGATCACTCGCCGGCCCACCGTGTTGCTGGACGGCGCACACAACCCCGCGGCGGCGGAGGCCCTCGCCCTGGCACTGCGCGAATCCTTCCTTTGGGAGCGCCTGCACCTGGTGATCTCGGTGAGTGCGAACAAGGATCTTGGCGGCATCGTGCGAGAGCTCGCCCCCCTCGCGGACCGGGTCTACGCTACGCGCAACGCCAGCGAGCGCAGCGGCGATGCCGTGCGGATCGCCCAGGTATTCGCCGCCGAGGGGGTGGCGGTCGAGACCTACGACGACGTCGCGACGGCGCTCGGCGCAGCCCGCGAGGCCGCCGACCCCTCGGACCTCATCCTTGTGACGGGCTCTCTGTACACTGTCGCGGACGCCCGCCGGGCGCTCGGCTCAGGCGTCGGACGCGCCTCAGGAGATACGTGAGATGGCCACCGAATCCACCCTGCTCATCGTGAAGCCCGACGGGGTGCGGCGGGGTCTCGTCGGGGAGGTCCTGCGGCGCATCGAGGCCAAGGGCCTCGCCCTCGAGGAGCTGAGGCTGCTCACGATCCCTCGTGCTACTGCCGAGGAGCACTACGGCGAGCACCGGGACAAACCGTTCTTCGGTGAGCTCGTGAACTTCATCACGGGCGGCCCGGTCGTGGTGGGGCGCATCGGCGGCGAGGACGCCATCGCGTGCTGGCGCAACCTCATGGGGCCGACGAACCCGGTGGACGCGCCGCCCGGTTCCATCCGCGGGGACTTCGCGACGCAGATCGGCGAGAACATCGTGCACGGATCCGACTCGCCCGAGTCGGCCGCGCGCGAGCTCAAGCTGTTCTTCGCCTAGGTCGGGCGCGCGGCGGATGCCTGGGCTGAGCGCGGCGTTCGAGCGGATCGGCTCGGCGCTCGAGCACCACCTGCCGGTCTCGCACGCCGGGGGCATCGCGCTCGCCGTCACCGACCGCGAGGAGATCTTGGGCGTGGCGGTGCGCGGGTTCGCGGACGCCGCGGCCGGTCTGGCCGTCAAGCCGGAGACCCGGTTCCAGATCGGCTCCATCTCGAAGTCGTTCGCCGCCGCGGTCGCCATGCAGGAGGCGGAGGAGGGCCGGCTGGACCTGCACGCGAGCGTGAACGAGCTGCTCCCGTGGCTCGAGCTCCCGGAGCCGTTCGGGCCGATCACCACGCACCACCTCCTCACGCATTCCGCGGGCCTGATCACGGGCACGGAGGACGCGCCCACCGTGTGGGGAGCGGTGGCGAACCTGCGCCGGATCCAACCGAGCTTCCCTCCGGGGGAGCGGTTCTGGTACTCCAACGACGGCTACAAGCTCGTGGGACTCGTGCTGGAACACGTCACGGGTTTGGCCATCCAGGACCTCCTGCGCGCGCGGATCCTGGCGCCGCTGCAGATGGCCTCGTCTCAGGCCGTCATCGTGGACGAGACGCGGTCGAACCTCGCCACCGGCTACCAACCCCTGTATTCGGATCGGCCGCCCCAGCTGACCCACGCGCTCGTGCCTGCCACGTGGATCGAGTCCAACACGGCCGACGGCAGCATCGTGTCCGACGTCGTCGACATGAGCGCGTACGCGCGGTTCCTCCTGAACGCCGGCGACGGACCGAACGGCCGTGTCCTGTCCGAGGCGGGGTTCGCCGAGCTCACGGCCCGCCGGATCGCGGAACCGGACGACCCATACGCCGACTACGCCTACGGCCTCAGCGTCGAGAAGCCTGGGGCACCGAACCGGCTCGTCGGGCATACCGGAGGGATGGTGGGATACACGGCCCATCTGCTGACGCTGCCCGACGAGGGGCTGGGCTGCGTGGTGCTGCAGAACGGATTCGGGAACCTGCGCGCGGTGGTGGAATACGGGCTGGCCGCCGTTGGTGCGTCCCTGGCGGGAGCGGCCCCGCCCTCCGTTCCCATCCCGCGCGATCCGCAGAGCCACCCCGGGGCCTCGGGCTTCGTGGGGACCTACACCGGCGAGCGCCGGGCGTTCGAGGTCGTGCGGGAGGGTGAGGACCGGCTGCGCCTCAAGATCGGGCCGCTCGGGGTGCTGTTGGAGCAAGATCCGCTCTCGCGGCCCGGCGACACCTTCCTCGTCCCGCACCCGTCGCTTGACCGCTTCGCGCTCGCGTTCGGTCGCGATGCTCGGGGCGAGGTGGTCGAGGCCTTCCACGGCGACGAGTGGTTCCGGGGCGAGCGCTGGACCGAGGGCGAGCCCCCCGCGCCACCCGGCGACGTGGCAGCCTACCTGGGACGCTACCGGAGCAACGATCCCTGGGCACCTGTGCTGCAGGTGACCCTGCGAAAGAGCGCCCTGCACCTCGCGTGGCCGTCCGACCCCGACGAGGGAGGGGACCTCGTCCCTCAGGCCGACGGATCGTACGCGGTGGGGGAGTCGTGGACGCCGCGGCGGCTCCGGTTCGAGGAGCACGTCGGCGGGAAGGCCGCCGTCGCCGTGTACAACGGCGGGCGCTGGTATCGTTCGTTCGAAGACTAGTCTGGTACGGACTAGCGACCGGGGCTCAGGCCGTGGCGGGTGCCGGGAACGCGCGGAACGCCACGCATGCGTTCTGGCCGCCGAAGCCGAACGAGTTCGACAGCGCCAACGTGACCTCCATCGAACGGGCCTCGTTCGGCGTGACGTCGAGATCGCAGTCGCGATCGGGTGTGGCGTAGTGGATCGTGGGCGGCACCAGTCCGTGCGCGATCGCCAGCGCGGATGCCGCCCCCTCCACCGCACCCGCGGCCCCGAGCATGTGGCCGGTCATGGACTTGGTGGAGGACACGGCCAGCGTGGACGCGTACTCCCCCATGACGGTCTTGATGGCCGCGGTTTCCGCAGCGTCATTCAGGGGCGTCGAGGTGCCGTGTGCGTTCACGTAGGAGACGGCCGACGGCTCCTCGCCGGCGTCCTGGAGCGCCCAGCGCATGGCCAGGGCGGCGCCCGAACCCTTGGGGTCGGGCGCGGTGATGTGATGGGCGTCGTCTGACGCTCCGTACCCGGCGACCTCGGCGTACACGCGGGCTCCGCGCGCGGCCGCGTGCTCCTCGGACTCGAGGATCAGTGCGCACCCGCCCTCGCCCAGCACGAACCCGTTCCGGTCGGCATCGAAAGGGCGGGAGGCGGTCTCGGGGTCGGGGTTCTTGGTGAGGGCGGTCATCTGGGCGAAGGCTGCCACGGTGAGTGGGACGGTGGCGGCCTCGGCCCCGCCCACCACGCATAGATCGAGGTAGCCGTCGCGGATCAGGCGCATCCCCTCCCCGATGGCGTGGTTGGACGAGGCGCACGCCGACACGGTGCAGTAGTTGGGGCCCGTGAGCCCGAAGTTCATGGCGATGTGCCCAGCGCCCGCGTTGGCCATCAGCATGGGCACCATGAACGGGGACACGCGCCCGGGGCCCTTCTCGCGAAGCACGTCGTGCTGGTTCAGGAGCGTCTGCACGCCTCCGATGCCCGTGGCGTAGATCGAGCCGCCGCGCTCGGAAACGACGTCCGGGTCGCCGGCGTCGGCCCACGCGAGCTTCGCAGAGGCGATGGCGTACTGCGCGAAGGGGTCGGTGCGACGGGCCTCCTTCGCCTCCAGGTGATCAGTGGGGACGAAGTCGCGGACCTCGGCCGCGACGCTGACGGACAGATCCGCGTGGTCGAACGCGCTGATCTCCACCACGCCGTTGCGGCCGGTCCGCAGTCCCTCCCAGAACGCGTCGACGCCGATCCCGACGGGCGTCACCGGTCCGATGCCGGTGATGAGGACCTTGCGGCGATCGCTCACGTGTTCCTCCGGGGTCGATGACCGGGCTCAGGCCCCGATCTTGCCGGCGACGAGGTCCACGGCTTGACCGACGGTCTTGACGGACTCCATCTCTTCCTCAGGGATCTCGATGCTCCACTCTTCCTCGAGGGCGAGCACGGCCTCAACGAGGTCGAGCGAGTCGGCGTTGAGGTCTTCGGCGAACCGCGCGTCGGGCACGACCTGAGCCTCGTCCACCGCGAGCTGCTCGGCCAATACCTTGCGTACGCGCGTCTCGATGTCCGAGCGATCCGTCATCTGGTTTCCTCCTGTTGGTCCCTCCGGTCCGCCACAGGCTAGTGGGCGGAGCGCCTTCCCGACTAGGCCGTCAAGCCTCCATCCACGGGGACGACGGCCCCGTTCACGTAGGACGCCTCGTGCGACATCAAGAAGCGAACGACCGAGGCCACTTCCGGCAGCGTCGCGGTTCGCCCTGCAGGCGTCTGGTCCAGGTAGTAGGCGCGGGCGCGGTCGTCGAGATGCGAGGTCATGTCCGTGTCCACGAGCCCCGGACACACCGCGTTCACGGTGATCCCCTTCGCGCCGACTTCGCGCGCGAGCGATTTCGTAAGCCCGACGAGCGCGGTCTTGGATGCGGCGTAGACCGTCTGGCCCGCGTTGCCGCGCAACGCCACGGCGCTCGAGAGGTTCACGATGCGGCCCCACTTCTCCCGGAGCATGCCGCGCATCCCCGCGCGGCAGCACAGGAACGCCCCCTTGACGTTCGTCTCCATCACCCGGTCGTAGGTGTCCATGGGGTACTTCAGGAGCAGGCCGTCCTGGCTGAGTCCGGCGTTGTTCACCAGCCCGGTGACGTTGCCGCCCGTCTCCTCGCCCACGCGGCGGAACGCCTCGGCGACCCCGTTCTCGTCGGTGGCGTCAAGGTAGACGGTGAGGCCCGGTGTCCCCGCGGCCTCCAGCGCATCGAGAACCTCCTTCGCGGCCGCCTCGTCGGTTCGGTAGCCAACGGCGACGGTCCACCCGCCCTCGGCGAGCGCGACCGCGCACGCGCGCCCGATCCCCCTGGAGCCCCCCGTGACCACGGCGACCTTGGCGCTCACGCCGCCGGCTCCGCCATGGTCCACCGCAGGAGCGTCGCGCCCCACGTGAGCCCGGCTCCGAACGAGGCGAACAGCACCCGGTCGCCTTGATGGATCCGTCCGTCGGCCCAGGCGCGGTCGAGCGCGACGGGGATCGAGGCGGCCGACGTGTTCCCCACCTCGGCGACGTCAACGATCGCCTTCGCCGGGTCGATGCCGAGGCGATCCACGACCGCCCCCATGATGCGGGCGTTGGCCTGATGCGGGATGAGCACGTCGACGTCGTCCACGGAGAGGCCGGATTTCTCCAGCAGCTCCCGGCACGCGGCGGCCATCTCCGTAACGGCCCGTTTGAACACCTCGCGGCCGTTGGGCATGCGCACCGTGTGATCGTTCGCCTCGACGGTGGCGGCCGAGGCCGGCGTGCGCACGCCTCCCGCGGGCATCCACAAGATCTCGGCCGCGCCGCCGTCGGCGCCCAGCACCGCCCCCTCGAAGCCCGGCGCCTCGGAGGCTTGCACCACCACGGCGCCCGCGCCGTCGCCGAACAGCACGCACGTGCCGCGATCCGTGTAGTCCAGGATGCGGCTGAAGATCTCGGCCCCGATCACCACGATGGTGTCGGCCATCCCGCTCGTGATGAAGGCGTTCGCCGCGGACAGGCCGTAGGAGAAGCCCGCACACGCCGCGTTCAGGTCGAAGGAGGGACACCGGACGCCGAGCTTGTCCTGCAACCACACGGCGGTGGCGGGGAAGATCGTGTCACCGGTGATGGTGGCGACCACGATCATGTCGATCTGATGCGCCTCGATCCCGGCGGCGGCCATCGCTGCGTGCGTGGCCTCCAGCGCCAGGTCCGACGTCACGACCCCGTCCTCGGCGAAATGGCGCGCCTCGATCCCGGTGCGATCTCGGATCCAGGCGTCGTTCGTGTCCACCAGGGACTCGAACCACTGATTGGGGACGAGGCGGGGGGGAAGGTAGGACCCCACCCCGGTGATGGTGGCGTAACGGGTCACCGCGCGAGGATATCGGACCCTGACCCCACCCGCGACCTCCCGGCCCGCGTGCCCCGTTCAGCGCGCGCCGAGCCCCGCGGCATCCTCCGGGTTGTTGACCGAGATCGCCGTGGCGCCGGGGACGATCCGCTTGGCGAGCTTCGTGAGGACGTCGCCGGGTCCGGCCTCGAGGAACGTCGTCGTCCCCGCCGCGGCCAGGGCCTGCGCGCATCGTTCCCAGCGAACCGGCGAGACCACCTGGCGCCCCAGCAGGTCGCGGAGCTCCTCGGGGTCGCGCACGAGCGTGCCCGTCACGTTCTCGGCGACGGGGAACCGGGGGGCCGCCAGCTGCACGCGGCGCAGCTCGTCCACGATCGGGCCCACGGCCGGTTGCATCAGCGGCGAATGGAACGCGCCGGCAACGTTGAGGCGGATCGCGCGGATCCGCCGTTCCTTGCTGAGCGTCTCGGCGCGTTCGACGGCGGCGACGTCTCCGCTGATCACCACCTGAGCGGGGGAGTTCTCGTTCGCCACCAAAAGCACGTCGTCGCCACGAACCTCGTCGCAGAGCTCGGCGGCGTCCGGCGGGGCTACCCCGATCAACGCCGACATGGTGCCGGGCCGCTCCTCGCCCGCGTGCTGCATGGCGGCCCCGCGCACCAGCACGACCCCGAGCGCCTCGCGGAGCGTGAGCGCGTCGGAGGCCACGAGCGCCGCGAACTCCCCGAGCGAATGCCCCGCCGCCCCTACGAAGGACGGTTCCCCGAGCTCGGTCTCCAGGACGCGGAAAGCCGCCACGCTGCACGCGAGCAACGCCGGCTGGACGAACTCGGTGGTGGCGAGGGCGGCCTCTTCGTGACAGCCGGCAGCCACGTCGCGGCCCATCGCCTCGGATGCCTCCTCCAGGACGGCCATCCCAGAGGGATGCGTGGCCCAGGGATCGGCCATGCCGGCGAACTGGGACCCTTGCCCCGGGAACACCACCGCGAACGACACGTCGCCCCTTTCGATCCGCCGAGGGCCACGCTACCGTCCCGCGGAGCCCGATGTGTCGGGGCTGTGGTTTCGGGCCCCCTAAGTTGCCACCCCTCGGGCGGTCCTGTTGAATGAACCGCAGGATCCATCATGGCCGAGAGGATTCAACGTTCTTCTTCCCCCACGCCCCGGAACCAAGGGACGGAAGGGGTTCTGGGGTTCCTTGGTCGCGACATGGCGGTCGATCTCGGTACCGCGAACACGCTGGTCTACGTGCGTGGGCGCGGTGTCGTGCTCAACGAGCCGAGCGTCGTCGCGATCAACACCCTCACTGGAGCCATCCTTGCCGTGGGTGCGGAGGCCAAGCGAATGATCGGCCGTACGCCGTCGCACATCCAGGCCGTTCGCCCCCTCAAGGACGGTGTCATCGCCGACTTCGACGTCACGGAGAAGATGCTGCGCTACTTCATCCAGAAGGTGCACAAGCGACGCCTGCTGGCCAAGCCGCGCGTGGTCATCTGCGTTCCCTCGGGCATCACCGGGGTGGAGCAGCGCGCGGTCGAGGAGGCCACCATCGCGGCCGGCTCGCGCCGCGCCTACATCATCGAAGAGCCCATGGCCGCCGCCATCGGCGCGGGCCTGCCGATCCACGAGCCCACCGGAAACATGGTCGTGGACATCGGCGGCGGCACCACCGAGGTGGCCGTGATCTCTCTCGGCGGGATCGTCACCAGCACCTCCGTGCGGATCGGCGGCGACGAGCTTGACGAGGCCATCATCCAGCACGTGAAGAAGGAGTACGCGCTGCTGTTGGGCGAGCGGACGGCCGAGGCCATCAAGCTCGCCATCGCGAGCGTGTTCCCCATGCCCGAGGAGCTGGTGGCCGAGATCAAGGGTCGTGACCTCGTGAGCGGGCTGCCCAAGACCATCACGATCACCGCGGAGGAGATCCGCCGCGCCATCGAGGAGCCGGTCAACGCCATCATCGACGCCATCAAGACCACGCTCGATCGAACCCCGCCGGAGCTGTCCGCGGACATCATGGACCGCGGGATGGTGCTCACGGGCGGCGGCGCCCTGCTCCGCGGCCTCGACAAACGTCTGCGTCACGAGACCGGCATGCCGGTGCACATAGCCGATGCGCCGCTGCAAGCCGTGGTCCTGGGCTCGGGCAAGTGCCTGGAGGAGTTCGAGGTGTTGCAGCGGGTCTTGGTGTCTCCGTCGCGGCGGTAGCCCTCGTCGTGGCCGTTCGCAACCGTCCCCGCGCCACGCGGCTGCTCGTCGTCACGCTCGTCGCGATCTCGTTGGCCGTGATCACCTTGGACTACCGCGGCGGCCAGGACGGTCCGCTCGCCGGCCTCGGCCGCGCCACGTTGTCCATCGTCGTGCCCATGCAGCGCGCCGTGGTGACCGTGACGCGGCCCGTGGGCAACTTCTTCTCCGGGCTCGCGCACCTCCCCTCCCTCGCCCGTCGGAACCAGCAGCTCGAAGACGAGGTCCGCTCTCTCCAGGCCGCGGCCGCGGGCCACGAGTTCAACCGGCAGCAATACGAAGATCTCTTCGGCGTGCTGCAGCTGAAGACGAGCCTCGATCCGCAGAGCGTCGCCGCGCTCGTCACCGGCAACGGGGTGTCGAACTTCGAATGGTCGGTGACCATCGACAAGGGCAGCGAGGCGGGCATCGCGGAGAACATGCCCGTGGTCACGGGCACGGCCGACGGCGCCATGCTGGTCGGCCGCGTGACGAGCGTGTCGTCCAACGCCGCGACCGTGCAGCTGCTCATCGATCGCAACTTCGCGGTGGCGGGCGTCCTGAGCGGATCCCGGGCCAACGGCATCGTGACGGGGCAGGGTGACGAAGACCTTCAGATGGGACAGATCGAGAAGGGCACGACGATCGCCGGGAACGAGTCGGTCTTCACGCAGGGCTACTGCGTGGCGAACCTGCCGGGCCTCTACCCGCCCGGCCTGTTGATCGGCCAGGTGTCGCGCACGGTGCCGGCAGGCAGTGACATCGAGGAACGCGTGAGCGTGCGGCCCGCCGCCGACTTCGCCACCTTGGAGTTCGTGCTCGTGCTCAGGGCCCGGACGGACTGCACGTGATCCGGCGGACGGTCTCCGTGGGGGTGGTGATCCTCAGCGCGCTGCTGCTGCAGTCCACCGTGTTCTCCCAGGTCCGGCTCTTGGGGGTGAAGCCCGAGCTCATGTACCTCGTCACGATCGTGATCGCGATCTTGGAGGGTCCTCAGGAGGGCGCCATCGTGGGGTTCGCGGGCGGCATGGCGCAGGACTTCATGCTCAACGAGCCCGGCAAGGGCATCACGGCGCTCACGCTGACGCTGCTGGGCTACACGATGGGCCTGGCCCGCCAGTACATCGTGAGTCCGTCGCCGCTGCTGCCCACCGCGTTGGTGGCAGCCGGCACCGCCGCCGGCACCGCCTTCTACCAGCTGGTGGCGACCCTGCTCGGGCAGCTCGACGAGCCGCTCGGCTATGCCATCAAGGTGAGCCTGCTCACCGCGGTCTACGGCGCGGTGCTGACGCCGATCCTCTACCCCTTGCTGCGCCGTCTCTTCGAGAGGTCGCAGCCCCGACGGATGGTGCGCTACTAGATGGAGAAGGCATCCTCCCGCCTGAAGGTGCTCGCGCTGTTCGTGGCGCTGATGTTCGCAGCGCTCGGCACGCGCCTGTGGTTCCTGCAGGTGCTCGCGTCGGAGCAGTTCCGGGTGGAGGCAGACAACAACCAGACGCGGGTGGCGCAGACCGATGCCCTGCGCGGGCGCATCAAGACCGCCGACGGCAAGGTCCTGGTGGACAACGCCCCCAGCCTCGAGGTCCGGGTGGACAAGCAGGTGTTGGAGGCCAGCGGCGAGGCCGACCGCGTGCTGTTGGACCTGTCGAACCTGCTGCAGATCCCCGTGAAGGATCTCCGCGCGAGCATGAACGACCCGAAGTACTTCGACTACCAGCCCAAGCCCGTGGCGGAGTTCGTTAAGGAGAACGTGGACAAGTACATCTCCGAACGCAAGGACCAGTTCCCCGGCGTCGAGGTCGTCCCCACCAGCGTGCGCGACTACCCACAGGGCCGCGAGGCCGCGCACATCGTCGGCAACGTGGGTCTGATCCAGAAGGAGCAGCTCGCGGACCCGCATTACCGCGGGTACGGCCAGAGCGACCTCGTGGGGCGCACCGGGCTCGAGCTGCAGTACGAGAAGTACCTGCGGGGGACCAAGGGCCAGCAGAAGGTCATCGTGAACGCGGCAGGCGAGACGGTGAAGACCCTGGGCGCGGAGCCGCCGAAGCCGGGGAACGACCTCATCCTCACGGTTGACTCGAAGGTCCAGCACGCCGTGGAGGGGGAGTTGTTCCGGGGTCTGCAGAACGCGCGCACCCAGGTGGATGAGGCGGGCGGCCAGGGGCTCCTGCTGAAGGCGCCGGCCGGTGCGGCCGTCGTCATGGACGTGAAGACCGGGGGGATCGTGGCCATGGCCTCCTACCCGAGCTTCGACCCACGCTGGTTCGTGAAGGGCATCACCCCCGATCAGAGCCGCTATCTCTACAAGAGCGCGCAGGCGCCCTCGGTCGATCGCGCGATCGGACTGACGTACAAGCCGGGGTCGATCTTCAAGCCACTCGTGGCGCTCGCCGCCTTGAAGGAGGGTTACGCGTCGCCGAGCGGCTACTATCCTTGCCCCGCGGAGTGGATCGCCCCCGGCGACACCTCGGGTGCGGTGTTCACGAACTGGTCCTCGACCGACCTCGCGCCCATGAGCGTGGCGGATTCGTTGCGGACCTCCTGCGACACCGTCTATTACCAATTCGGCTACGACTTCTGGAACGGCTGGCGCCGCGAATCGTTCGGCACCAACAACGAGCCGTTCCAGCGGGACCTGGAGCAGTGGGGGTTCGGCACCCCGGCCCCGGTCGACCTCCCGGGATCGCAGGCGGGCGTGATCCCGGACGCGAAGTTCGCGGCCGATCACCCCGACATCTATCCGGACGGCTGGATCCCGGGCGGTGACGTCTTGCTCGCGATCGGATCCGGCGACACGCTCGTGACCCCCTTGCAGATGGCCTCGGCGTACTCCGCGCTCGCCAACGGCGGTCATCTCTGCCGTCCCCACGTGGTCGACAAGATCGTGGACGACCACGGAAGCGTGGTGAAGACCGTCGGCGGTCACTGCGACACGCAGCTTCCCTACACGCCCGCCGAACTCAACTACGTCTCCGGCGCGTTGCAGACCGTCACGACGTCGGGGACCGCGTCCTCGGCGTTCGCGGGGTTCCCGCTGAGCACCTACCCCGTCGCCGGCAAGACCGGCACGGCCGAACGGCCGCCGTTCCAGTCCACCTCGTGGTTCTCGTCGTTCGCGCCCGCGAACGATCCGCGGTACGCGGTCGTGGTGATGGTGGAGCAGGGTGGGTACGGGTCGCAGACGGCCGCGCCGATCGCGCGGCACATCTACGAGCACCTCTTCGGGCTCAACGTCACCGGGAACGTGTACGGGGGGGCGGCGGACTGATGGATCTCGTCGCCGGACGCTACACGTCGGAGGAACGCCGTCCGATCCGCCACCTGGACCTGATGCTCGTCCTCGTGACGGCGGCGATCGTCGTCGCGGGCTTCTTCCTCCTGTACTCGGCCACCAAGACCACGTTGATCGGAGAGAACCAGGGCCAGTTCGCGCGGGTGCAGAAGCAGATCGTGACGGCGGCCATCGGGCTGGTGCTCATGCTGCTGGTGATGAGCGTCGACTACCGCTTCCTGAAGGTGTACGCGGGATTCATCTACGCGGGCATGATCGTGACGTTGGTCCTGGTGCGCATCCCCGGCATCGGGTCCACGGCCATCGGGGACGCCTCGGCGGCCCAGCGCTGGTTCTCCTTCGGCGGATTCCAGGTGACGCCCTCGGAGTTCGTGAAGGTCGGCTTGATCGTGATGCTCGCGGCGGTCCTCTCGGAGCTCCGGTCTCCCATCCCCACCCTGAACGACGTGCTGCGCGTGTGCGCCATCGCCGCCGTTCCGATGGGGCTCGTGTTCCTCCAGCCGGACATCGGCACCACGATCGTGTTGGTGGCGATCGTGGGCGGGATGCTGGTCGTGGCCGGGACCCGGCCGCGGCAGCTCGCGGCGCTCGCCGTCGCGACGATCGTCGCCCTCGCCCTCGCGTTCCAGCTCGGCGTGATCAAGGACTATCAGCTCGCCCGCCTCACGGGGTTCCTCGATCCGACGGCCGACACGCAAACGACGAACTACAACCGCAATCAGGCGGAGATCGCGGTGGGATCGGGAGGGGTGCTCGGGCGGGGGTACGGCGCCGGCACCCAGACGAACCTGGACTTCGTGCCCGAACAGCACACCGACTTCATCTTCACGGTGGCGGGGGAGGAGTTCGGGTTCGTGGGCTCCGCGATCTTCCTCGGTTTGTACGCGATCCTGCTCTGGCGGGCGATCCGCATCGCGTATCTGTCGAAGGATCCGTTCGGGACCTACCTGGCCACGGGCGTCGCCTCGATGTTCGCGATCCAGATGTTCGTGAACGTGGGGATGGTGATCGGCATCATGCCGATCACGGGGATCCCGCTGCCGTTCGTCAGCTACGGAGGCTCGCAGATGCTCGCGAACTTCATCGCGATCGGGATCTTGCTGAACGTGCACATGCGCCGGTTCAAGTGAGCCCGGCCGGGCGCGACACGGTCCACAGGAACGTCGAGCCCTGCGGGCCGGTTGATTCCAGGATCACGTCTCCGTCCATGGCCCGGGCGGACATCCGCGCGAGGGTCAATCCGAGCCCCACGCCTTGGTGCACGCGGGTGTTGAGGTCCTCGCCCTGTTCGAGCGGGTCGAACATGCGCGTGAGGATCTCGGCCCGCACGCCGCCGCCGTGATCCACGACGCGGATCTCCGGCGTCTCGTCGCGTGACGTGATCGCGATGACCACGGGCGCGTGCTCGGGGGAGAAGGCGAGCGCGTTCTCCACCAGCTCGTCGAGGATGCGCCGCGCGGCGGTCCGGTTCAGGCTCGCCATGGCGGGACCGTTGGGGGCGTCCACGCGAACGCGTTCGTGCGCCTGTGCGACTTCGCGCGCGACCTGACTCACGTCGGCCCACTCCGTGAGGCCGGCCTCGACCGCGGCCTCGAAGCGCTGAACGAGTCGCGCCAGGGCCCCGGCTCGCTCCACGAGGGTCTCCAGGAGCGCGGCCCGCTGGTCGACGGGTGCGGTCCCCTTGTTGAGGGTCTGCGCCATGCCGAGGATCACCGTGACCGGGGTGCGCAGCTCGTGCCCAAGCCTCGAGATGAGCTCGTGGCGGCGGGCGGCGCGCTCTAACAGCGCCTCCTGCGCGATCTCGAGCTGGCGGGTGCGGCTGCGCTCGCGGCTCAACGCCTCCGTGAGCTCGTCGATCACGGTGGGCGTGACCTCGGGGGAGATGACGCCGCCGCCCACGGCGGCTTGGTGAACGGCGTGCAGGATCTCGTCGCCGTCGGAGTCCTTCAGGACGTAGCCGCTCGCCCCTGCAACGAGCATCTCACGCACGGCGCGCTGATCCTCGGATCCCGTGAGGGCCACGATCCCGATGTGGGGGAATTCCGACTTGAGGCGCCTCGTGGCCTCGATCCCGTCGATGTGCGGCATCCGGACGTCCATCAGCACCACGTCGGGCGCGAGCGCGCCCACGAGATCCATCACCTGGTCCCCGTCGCTGCCCTGCCCCACCACGTCCAACTCGTCGGCGTCGAGCAGCATGACGAGCGATTCGCGGAACCCGGCGTTGTCATCCACAACCAAGACCCGGACCGACCGCGTGGCCCTGGACAGCGCCAAGGACGGAGCTACGGCCGGAGCCAGGGCCGGGGCCAATGACGGCACGAAGGACGGCACGGTTGCGTCGATTGCCATAGGTACAGTGTCGGAGTTCAGACCTACCTCGCGCATCAGCCCCCTGCGGGGTTCGCTTCGGGGGACATGGGCTTCCCAACATGCCCCGTAGGGACTAGTCAACCACCCCTGCGCTGCGCGTCAGGCGGCCTAGGCCCGCTCCCGGGCGGTGGCGGGCGGGTCCCGGCCGGGCGTGGTTCGGCTGTTATGCTCCACCACAGATGTGCCCGCGGGCCACCGAATCGTTCGGCGGTTTCAGCGGGACCTGATACGACGTCGAGGTGGTGCGCGACCGCCGCCCTGGCGACCGGAACCTACCGGTCGCCGGCGCGGGACGCGAGCGCCGGACAAGGACGATCGGGTGCGCGATCACGCGCGCGGCCCGGCGCGCGGGGGAGCCTTCCACCGCTGCGCGGGACCGCTCAACGAACCGCACAGCTCACGTGCCGGGGTGCCCCGCGCCCCCGTCGAGCTGCTCGTCCCTTCCGGCCCGCCACCTCGCGACGAGCGAAGGGAGTAACCCTCTTTGGAACACGACACCGACGTTGCGACGCCGGCGACACCGTCCGCGGACAGCGCGCGACGCGGCCGCCGCCGAGCGCGCGGCCGCCTTCAGGCGCGGCGCGCCCACCCCCCGCACGACATCACCCCCCGCGGCGAAGAAGCCCGAACCGAAGCCCAAGCGAACGCCCCCGGCCCGGCAGAAGCCGGATGCGATTCCCGTGCCGGAGGCGAAACACGAGCCCAGGGCGCAGGCGAGATCCGCGCCGGGGGCGACCGAGGACACCCCCACGGAGATCTCCCGGGCGCCTCGTCCACGCCAACCGCGGCGTCGCGCCCCGGAGGCCGCCGCCAAGACCACGCAGACCGTCCCGACGGAGACACCGGTTCCCGACACCGCCCCGGCCGGGATCGACCGAGGCGCGGCCGCTTCGCAACCGAACGCAGACGGTGCGCCGCGCAAGCGAAGCCGTCGCGGTGGCCGCGGACGCGGACGCGGATCGGCATCCGGCGCCAGTCGCGCCCAACGCGACGCCGGGGCACCCGAGGACGAGCCGATCGTCGGGGAGACGCCCGACACGCAGCGTGACGACGCTCTGCCCGACGAAGCGACGGCCTCGGCCGCCCCCACCGTTCAGGAGGACGCAGAGGGCTCGACCCCGGCGCGCTCGGGGAGCCGCAGGCGCCGCGGTTCGCGCGGCAGCGGGGTCACCAAGCGACCCGCCGATGCCGTCCCATCCGACGGTGACGGCTCCAAGCGCTCCGGCACAGCGAAGCCCGCCGAGGCGAAGCCCAAGGGTTCGCGCGCGAAGGCGAAGCCGTTGACCGTCGAGGAACAGGTCGCCTCGGGGGGTCCCACACGCGGCATCCGCAGCACCCGAAGCCGCACGGGGCGCGGCACGAGCGGCCGCACGGGTGACCGTCGCCGGCGCCGCGACCCGGTGGCGCTTCCCCCGCGCATCACCGACAAGCTCATGGTCATCACGGAGCACGGCGATCGCGATCAGATCGCCGTGCTGGAGCAAGGCACGTTGGTCCAGCACTACGTCACGCGCACCGGCGCGACCTCCATGGTGGGCAACGTCTATCTGGGACGCGTGCAGAACGTCCTTCCCGGCATGGAGGCGGCGTTCGTCGATATCGGCCGGGGACGCAACGGCGTCTTGTACGCGGGCGAGGTCAACTACACGCCCGAAGACCTCGAGGGCCCGGCGCCGCGCATCGAGCAGGTCTTGAAGGCGGGCCAGGCCGTGGTCGTCCAGGTGACGAAGGATCCGATGGGCGGCAAGGGGGCGCGCCTCACGGCGCAGATTTCGCTGCCCGGCCGCTACCTCGTCTTCGCGCCCGAGCAAAGCCTCTCCGGCATCAGCCGCCGGCTGCCCGATGAGGAGCGCAAGCGGCTGAAGTCGATCATGCGCGCGATCAAGCCCGACGGCGACGGCGTGATCGTCCGCACGGCCGCGGAGGGGGCGCCGGAGGAGAACCTCACGCACGACCTCCAGCGGCTGGTCCGCCAGTGGGAGGAGATCGGCCGCCGGGCAAAGAAGGTGAAGGCCCCCGAGATGCTCTCCGAGGAGCCGGAGCTGACGGTGCGGGTGTTCCGCGATCTCTTCACCGACGAGGAGTACCGGGAGCTCGTCACCGATTCCCCGCGCGTCTACGACAAGATCATGGGGTACGTCAGGGATGTGGCGCCGGACCTCGAGCCTAAGGTCCGGCTGCATCAGGGCAAGCTCTCGGCGTTCGAGGAGCACCGGATCGTCGAACAGATCCACAAGGCGCTCGACCGCAAGGTCTGGCTGCCGTCCGGAGGCTACCTGATCATCGAGCGTACGGAAGCCATGACCATCGTCGACGTCAACACGGGCAAGTCGGTCGGCAAGACGAACCTCGAGGAGACCGTCGTGAACACGAACCTCGAGGCGGCGGCGGAAGTGGCGCGACAGCTCCGGCTGCGGGACATCGGGGGGATCATCGTCATCGACTTCATCGATATGCTGCTGGAGAAGAACAAGAAGCAGGTCGAGGACATCATGCGCGACGCCCTCGCCATCGACAAGACGCGTTCTCAGGTGTTCGAGATCGGCCCGCTCGGGCTGTTGCAGGTCACCCGCAAACGGGTGTCCGGCGGCCTGGTGGAATCGTTCTCCGAGACCTGCCCCACCTGCGAGGGCCGGGGCATCCTGCTCAACTACGAAGCCTGAGCACGACGACGATCCTGAGAGGACGGCACATGTACGCGGTGATCAAGACGGGCGGAAAGCAACACAAGGTCTCGGCCGGCGATGTCATCGAGGTGGAGAAGCTCGTTCACGCGGGCGAGACCATCACGTTCCATCCGATCCTCGTCGTCGACGACGACGGCGCCACGCACGTGGGAGCCGAGGCCGCCAAGGCCACCGTCACGGCCCAGCCCCTCGGCGAGAAGAAGGGCGAGAAGGTCAAGATCTTCAAGTACCGGCCCAAGACGGGCTACGCGAAGCGCGGCGGACACCGGCAGCTCGTCACCCTGCTGGAGATCCAGGACGTGGCGATGGGCGGCGCCAAGAAGGCCGCGACGGCCGGCGCGGCCTCCAAGGCCGAGCCGAAGACGGATCCGAAGGCCAAGACCGAGCCATCCCAGCCCGACGCCGAGCCTGACGTTCTGCCGGAGGGCGAAGCGGCCCAGGCGGTCGAGTAGTCCGCGTCGAGGCGTTTGCTACCCTGGGGGCCTGATGGCACACAAGAAGGGCGGCGGCTCGTCCCGAAACGGCCGCGATTCCAATCCCCAATACCTGGGCGTGAAGACCTACGGTGGCCAGAGCGTCACCGCGGGTTCCGTCATCGTGCGGCAGCGTGGCACCCGGATCCACCCCGGCGACGGCGTGGGCAAGGGCAGCGACGACACCCTATTCGCCCTGCGCGATGGCTCCATCAAGTACCACAGCTCACGCGGGCGCAAGATCGCCTCCGTCGTCCCGGCCGGGTAGCAGCCGCCGGCCGACTCGAGCACCCGACCGGCTCAAGCGCCGGGCAGACTTAGCGCCCGGCAGACTTAGCGCCCGGCAGACTTAGCGCCCGGCAGACTTAGC
This sequence comes from uncultured Actinomycetes bacterium, assembly GCA_963719165.1. Lineage (GTDB taxonomy): Bacteria > Actinomycetota > UBA4738 > UBA4738 > HRBIN12 > JAOUEA01. The sequence continues at coordinate 378,795 of CAVRAV010000001.1, forward strand.
GCCCGGCAGACTTAGCGCCCGGCGGCGACCCGCTCGGTGACGGCGTCGGCCCACAGCTGGATCAGGTCCTTCAGGCCCATGCCCATCGACTGCAGGTAGCGCGCGTTGCCGCGCTGCGCGCGACGCTTGCCGCTGCGCCTGAACGCGTTCACCGCGCTCACTCGCTGCGCGGGCGCGCCGTGCAGGCTCGAGTCGCCCGCCGCCGGATACAGGGGAGGGGGTTCGGTGAAGTAGAACGCGGTCTTGCGCAGGTCACCCTCGTGGTCCCACTCCACGAGCATGACGGGCGATCCTCGCAAGCGCCGGACGCGGCGGATCGCCGTATACGGGAACGCAATCTCGGTGGGCGGCCGCGCGCCGGCGAAGACCAGGGCCCCCGCGGCGAGCTCGATCTTGCCCTTCACGTCCTTGTCCACGCTGCCCTTCTCGAGGTGGACCATCCAGACGGTCACGGATACCGGTTCGTCCATGGCAGACATGATGCCCGACATCATGACGGACGTTGGGCCGCCGGCCACCGCACCACCTAAGCTGGGCCGATGGCCTTCGTCGACGAGTGCACGGTCTACGCGGAGGCGGGCCGAGGCGGCAACGGCTCCGCCCATCTGCACAGCGAGCCGTACAAGCCGCGCGGCGGCCCCGACGGGGGTTCCGGGGGCGACGGCGGTTCCGTGGTGTTCGAGGTGGGTCCGGGGCTGCGCGACCTCACCTGGCTCGCCGAGCACCCGCACCAGCGCGCGACGCATGGCGACGGCGGCCGCAGCACCAAGCGGGACGGGGCATCGGGCAAGGACCTCGTCGTGGCGGTGCCCGACGGCACGGTCGTCTTCGACGAAGACGGCCTGGTCGCTGATCTGGTGGGCCAGGGAGCGCGGGCCGTCGTGGCGCGGGGTGGGCGCGGCGGGCGCGGGAACGTGGCGTTCGCGGGGCCGCGCAACAGGGTGCCGCGCACGGCCGAGCCGGGCGAGGCGGGCGAGACCAAGACCCTGCGCGTCGAGCTGCGCACCGTCGCCGACGTGGGGCTGGTGGGTCTGCCCAACGCGGGGAAGTCCACCCTGCTTGGGCGCCTGAGCGCGGCCCGGCCCAAGGTCGCCGCGTACCCGTTCACGACCCTGACGCCGAACCTCGGCGTCGCCGGCGCCGACGCGGACAGGTTCGTGATCGCGGACATCCCCGGCCTCGTGGAGGGCGCGAGCGAGGGCCGGGGGCTCGGCCACCGGTTCCTGCGACACGTCGTGCGGTGCCGCGCCCTGCTCCGAGTCGTGGACCTCGCCGCAGACGATCCCGCCGCCGACCTGGCCACGCTCGACGAGGAGCTCGCCGCCTACGATCAGGCGCTGGCCCGCCGACCGTCCCAGGTCGTGGCGACCAAGGCGGACCTCGTCGAGGATCCGGCGTCGGCGGCCGGCGTTCTGGGAGCCGGCGTCCTGATCGTCTCGGCGATGACGGGCGAGGGCATCGACGAGCTGCTCGCCCGGCTCGGGCTGCTCGCGCATGAGGCGGAGGCCGCTGCGCCCGATCGTCGGCCGCACGTGGTCTTGCGGCCCGGTCGCCCTCGGTTCACCGTCTCGCGGGACGATGCCGGCCGCTGGCACGTCGCGGGGCGTGGGGTGGAGCGCTGGGTGATGGAGGCCGACCTGTTCGACGAAACAGATGCCGCCGAGCTGGGCCGTCGCCTGAAGAAGGAGGGCGTCGAGCGCAAGCTCGCGAGCCTGGGCGCTCGCCACGGCGACGAGGTCGTGATCCACGAGAAGGTCTTCGAGTTCCTCCCCGACGAGGTGCCCGAGGAAGAGCCGTGACGACGAGCGATCGACTCCTCGGCGAGGAGGAGGAGGCCTGGATGCTCCTCCACGCAACGTTCGAGCGGGTTCCGGCGGATCGGATCCGGGAGCCCACGTTGACCCCTGAGGGGTGGTCGCCGAACGACGCGATGTTCCACATAGCGGCCTGGCTGGCGGACTGCGCGCGCGTCCTGGAGCAGATCCGCGCGGGCACCTTCGACCGCGCCGCGGAGGACGCGCGGGTGATCGCGGACGTCAACCGGGCCTGGTTCGACGTGTCTCGGACCATGGACCCACCGTCGGTCCGGGCCCAGTTGGAAGGCGCACGGCTGAAGGCCCGGGAGTGCCTCGCCGCCTTGCCGGAGGTCACCGCGGACGCTCGGGAGTGGTTCGAGGAAAGCGGGCCGATCCACTACCGGGAACACGGGAACGGCCTGGAGGCGTGGCTAGGATAGACGCCGTGGGAAGACGCCTAGGGGTCATGGGTGGAACGTTCGATCCCATCCACTACGGCCACCTCGTCACGGCCGAGGAAGCCCTCCACCAGTTCGGGTTGGAGGGCGTGATCTTCGTGCCCACCGGGCGTCCCTGGATGAAGGAGCGCACCGACGTCTCGCCTCCCGAGGACCGCTATCTCATGACCGTGATCGCGACGGCGTCCAACCCGTTGTTCCAGGTCTCGCGCATGGAAGTCGACCGCGACGGTCCCACGTACACCGTGGACACACTTCGGGGGCTGAAGGCTGAACTGGACGCCGACCTGTTCTTCGTGACCGGCGCCGACGCCGTCATGGAGATCGTGCAGTGGAAGCAGCAGAACGAGCTCTTCGCGTTGGCGCACTTCATCGCGGCCACCCGTCCGGGCTACGACATCGCCGCCTTCGAGGCGCACGCGCCGCGGGCGAACCCCGACATCACGGTGATGAACATCCCCGCGCTGGCCATCTCGTCGACGGACGTGCGCTCTCGGGTGGCCGCCGGCGGGCCCATCCGCTACCTCGTCCCCGAGGGCGTGAAGTCCTATATCGAGAAGGCGGAGCTCTACCGGTGACGCATCGGGACGATCCTCCGACGGTCGTCCGGGCCACGCGCGCGAGGCGGGGGTCGCGCCGACGTTTCGTCCGCGCGACGGCCGTGGCGGCTGCCATCGTCCTGGTGAGCGGCGGGGTCTGGGCGCTCGCGAGCGGCGGCGACGGCGCCCCACCCGACCCATCGGGATCGGCACCACCGAAGGGGAAGTCCGGACCCGCCACGTTCCTGTCGCTGTCCGTCACGGGTGGGGCGCTTCCATACCTCGCCGTGATCGGAGGCGGTCCCGAGGGGGCGGCGATCCCCATCCCGGCCGACCTCACGATCGTGGCGCCCGGGCAGGGGGAGACGCCTATCACCGACATCGCCAAGCTTCCTGGTCCCAGCATCCAGGTGGCGCTCTCCAACGAGGTGGGCGTATGGAACGAGGACTGGCTCGTCATGAACCTCGACGGCTTCGCGCGGATGGTGGATCGCTCCGGTGGCTTGACGGTCGATCTGCCCGAGCCCGTGGCGAGCACCGCTGGCGTGCTGGGCCCGGGCTCGGTTCGACTCAAGGGGATCCAGGTGTCGGCGCTCATGCGGGCCAAGAGCGCCGACCCCGAGGCGCGCTGGGATCTCATGATCTCCGCCTTGCTCGCGGATCCGCCCAAGCTTCAGCCCTCCGACGTGGTGGGCTCGAGTGCCCTGCCCTCCGTGCAGGCAACCCTCGACGCCGCCAAGGGCGCGCAGATCCTGCCGATGCCCGTCGAGGAGGTCGGCGCGTCGGTGGTGGTGTCCCAGCAGCCCGCCCTCGACGAGCTCATGACGAGCACGTGGGGCACGACGGCTCCCGCGCCGGCCATCGTGCAGAATGCCAACGGCGCCCCCGGCGTGGGAGAGGCGGTGGCGCGTGCCATCGTCCCCGCGGGATTCCGCGTCGCGTTGTCCCAGAACGCGCAGTCGTTCGACCAGCCCACCACCGAGGTGATCGCGAACGGCGACGAGCACGTGGCGGCCGCGCGTCGCGCGCGCCAGGCACTGGGGGTCGGCCGGGTTCAGGCATCCCAGGTACCATCGGGCATCGGCGACATCACCATCGTGGTGGGGAAGGACTTCACGGCTTGACCGAGGCGACGACCGGAACGCAGGCCGACGCGGGCTTGCCGTCCAGCCGTGAGGTCGCCCTGGCCGCCGCCAGGGCAGCAGCCGAGAAACAGGCCGCGGACATCGTGGTCCTCGATGTCAGCAACCTCATCGTGATCACGGATTACTTCGTGATCTGCTCTGCGGGCACGCAGAGGCAGATCCGCAGCGTGATCGATGCGGTCGAGGCCGCCGGCCGGGGGCTCGGCGTGAAGCCGGCGCGTCGCGAGGGCGAGCCCGACGGCGGGTGGTGGCTCTTGGACTTCGTCGATGTGGTCGTGCACGTGTTCGGCGAACAGGAGCACGCCTACTACGACCTGGCCCGTCTGTGGCGCGACGCCCCGAAGCTTGTCGTGGACGAGGCGGACGCGGCCACGGGTACGCGATAGCCGCGGCTTTTCCGACTCGGAGCCGCGCCCATCGTTATCGAGCGAACCCCCGCGTCCCCCCGCCCGTAGTACCCACGTCCGACGTCGAACCGATCCCACGTGGGATCGATGAGTTGCCCACCGTCTGCTTGGGGAGGATCACATGCTCAAGAGGGCTTGTTCGTTGCTGTTCGTCGTGTCGCTGCTCCTGCTCACCGCGTCTTCCGCATCATCGGCCGCCCTGTCGGCTGGGCCGCGTGCGAACGCGTACGGCGTGGCCCGGCTCGTCTCCGATGTTCCGGGGCTCGCGGATCACGTCGACCGGCGTTTGGTGAATGCCTGGGGCATGGCCGCGGGACCCGCGTCTCCGTGGTGGGTCGCCGACAACGGGACCGATCGGTCCACCCTGTACGACGGGACGGGCGGTGCGATCCCGCTCGTCGTCCGCGCGGGCGGCGCCCCGACCGGGACCGTGTTCAACGGTGGTCCGGGCTTCGTCGTGCGCAAGGGCGGATCCTCGGGCCCCTCGCTCTTCCTGTTCGATACCGAGGCCGGCACGATCCGCGGCTGGAACCCGACGGTGCCCGGACCGGGTACCTCCACGCGGGCGTTCACGGTGGTGAACGAACACGGGAAGGGCGCGATCTTCAAGGGCCTCGCGATCTCCCCGACGGGTGACCTGCTCTACGCCACCGACTTCCACAACGGCCGGGTCGACGTGTTCGATACCCGCTTCCACCAGGTGCTCAAGGGGGCGTTCCGCGACCCGTCGCTCCCTTCGCGCTACGCGCCGTTCGGGATCCAGGAGCTCGGTGGGTACATCTTCGTGACCTATGCCCTCCAGGACGCCGATGCCGAGGACGAGTTGGCCGGGGCCGGTCGCGGCTTCGTCGACATGTTCAGCGCCGACGGGACGCTGCTCAGCCGCGTCGCGAGCCACGGGCCCCTGAACGCTCCTTGGGGACTCGCCTGGGCGCCCTCCGATTTCGGGCGGTTCGGCGGGGACCTGCTGGTCGGCAACTTCGGCGACGGTCGGATCCACGCCTACGCGTGGGACGGCGGCGGCTTCAGCCACGACGGCCTGCTGAGGCGCGGGAGCGGCGACCCCGTCTGGATCGACGGCCTGTGGGCCATCGCGTTCGGCAACGGGGGACCCGCGGGGGCCACGAACGCCCTGTTCTTCACGGCGGGGCCGCAGGACGAGAGCCACGGACTCTTCGGCAAGATCCACGTCCGGAATTGAAGATGTCCTCGCCGAGCGGCGGCGCCCGGGGGAGTCCCGGGCGTCGCCGCTCGGCTCCCATGAAGACGCCCGAGTCGCTTGGCCGAGCGTGGCGGCGTCCCCTACACTCGATGCTTCGAGTGGGGCCCATAGCTCAGCTGGTAGAGCGCTTGGCTGGCAGCCAAGAGGTCAGGGGTTCGAATCCCCTTGGGTCCACCGCAATCTCTGCGGGTCAGATGTGCGAGTTCGGCACGTCTGTCCCACTTCGCTTCGGCTCCTGTGTCCCACCTCCTGCCCCGGCTCCGGCACGTTGGCGACGGTGGCTTCGGCTCCTGTGTCCCACTCGTTCCACGCCGTTTCGGTCCTGGTCTTCACTTGCGCTCAACCGAGCCAGGAGGATCTGGAGATGCTCACGGAGCTACCGGTGGTTGAGCAGCGCTACCTCGCGGTCAGGGAGGTGCTCGACGGCGCCAAGGTCACCGACGTGGCCATCCGCTACGGCGTGGATCGACGCATGTGCACCGATGGCTCCTGCGTACGCCAACGAAGGCATGGGGCACTCGCAGATCGCAGCACCGCCCGATCGGTGCCCGCATCAGACCCCGCCGAGGTCGAGGCCAGGATCGTCGCGCTCCGCAAGGCCCACCCGGGGTGGGTCCGCGCACGATCTCGTCCAAGCTCCGGCGTAGCTCGAGGAACCTCCCGTTCCTCGATCTATCGCTGCTGGTCCGTCACCGACTGATCGACCCCAACGCCTCGGCGGGCCAAGGACTACAAGCGTTGGGAGCGCGCCCGGCCGATGGAGCTGTGGCAGATGGACGTGATGGGCGGCGTGTGGCTCCACGACGGCACCGAGCTCAAGGTAGATCACCGGGATCGATGACCACTCGCGGTTCTGTGTGATCGCCGAGCTCGTCGATGCGGGCAACCGCACGGCCCGTGTGCGAGGCGCTCGTGCAGGCCCTTCGAAGCCACGGGATCCCCGAACAGATCCTCACGGACAACGGCAAGGTCTTCACCGGCAGGCTCGCCCGCAAGCCCGCCGTCGTGGCCTTCGACCGGATCTGCTTGGCCAACGGCATCCGACACAGCCTCACCGCTCCCTATTCACCCACGACCACCGGCAAGGTCGAGCGGTTGCACAAGACGATCCGCAGGGAGCTCACAGACGGGCGCCGCTTCGCCTCGATCGAGGAGGCCCAAACACGAGCTGGACCGATGGGTCGCCGACTACAACCTCGATCGCGAACACCAGGCGATCGGTGACGTCCCTCCCATCAGACGCTTCGAGCTCGCCGCCGCCGTTCCGCCGAGGTCCTCGATCCCGACCACGAGCTCCAGCCGGCCCAACCGCCCACGGCAGTCGGAAGGCGGGTCGACCGCGCCGGACGGATCAGCATCCTCAAACACCGCTACCACGTCGGTCGGCACCTGGCGGGCCAACGCGTCATCGTGGAAGCCGACCAGGGATTGCTGCACGTCACCCACGACGGGGTCCTCGTCGCCACCCATGCTCGGCGCCACCTGCCAGAGGACGACGAGCGGATGGATCGACGGGCCAAGCACAGCAGAGCGCAGCCTCCCACGATGGGCAGCGAGGTCTTGCGCAAGGTGGACCCTTCGGGATCGGTGAGCTTCGCCGCAACGTCCTACCGCGTGGGCAACCGCTACCTCGGCCAGGTCGTCGAGCCGTGCGCCCGGTCACGAGACCGTTCAGATCACCCAAGATGGACATCTGCTGCGGACCCACCGAGCCCGTCACGACAAGACCAAGGAGTTCGGGGCCTTAGCTCAACCCAACGGCAAACCTAGGAGGATCGCGGATGATGTCGCATAGGTAGCCGGAGCCATTCCGAGACACGGGTCCCGAGACCCCACATCTCTGCGGGTCAGATGTTTCACGCGGATAGACCCGGACTGGCGTCTCCCTGTGATTCACGGCTCGAGGAGCAGGGCGAGTGCCCCCGCGTCGGCGCACCCTTGTAACCCCGCTGTGACGGGCGCAGGATTGGCCCCGGGAGGGCATCGGATGCCCGAGGTTCTTGGCCGGGAGGCCGAGCTCACCGCGTTACGGCGATTCGTCGATCTGATCCCTGATGGGCCACGTGCGCTTACCCTCGAGGGTGAGGCGGGGATCGGCAAGACAGCCCTGTGGAGCGCGGGCGTCGCGTATGGCGAAGGGCGGGCGTTCCGGCTCCTCACCAGCCGATCGTCCCAGTCGGAGGCGGAGCTCTCCTACGCGGGCCTCGCCGACACGCTGGCGGATGTGCCGGAAGAGGCGCTCGAGACGCTCCCCGCCGTCCAGCGGCACGCGCTCGAGGTAGCGCTCCTTCGCGCCGAGCCCGAACAGGTGCCGGTGGACCATCGCACCGTGGCCGCCGCCACGCTTGGGATGCTCCGGTGGTTCGCCTCGACCGGACCCCTGATGATCGCGCTCGATGACCCGCAGTGGCTGGACGGCGCCTCCCGCCGCACGCTCGCGTACGCGATCCGACGTTTGGACGAGGAGTCGGTCGGGATCCTGGCGGCGGTGCGGTTGGGGGAGGGCCTCGATGATCCGCTCGAGCTCTCGCGGGCGTTTTCCGATGATCGCCTGCGGCACGTGGAGGTCGGCCCGCTGTCCGCCCAGGCGCTCGGACGCCTGCTCGATCGCCGGCTGGGGTGGGAACCGGAAGGATTGACGCTGTTCGAGCTCCACACCCTTTCGGGCGGCAACCCCTTGTTCGCGCTCGAGATCGCGCGGGCGAGCGAGGCGAGTCCGGAGCACTCACTCGTCGTTCCCCGCAACCTCCGCGAACAGGTCTCCGCACACCTTGCAGCCCTGCCAGTGGCCACGCGCGAGGCGCTCGTCGTCGCGGCGGCGCTACCGAGACCCACGCTCGAGATCATCGAGCAGGTCATCGACCGGAGTGAAGAGGCGTTCAGGCCCGCGGTGCGGGCAGGCACCATCGAGGTGCAGGCGAACGCGGTCCGGTTCACGCATCCGCTGTACGCCTCGGTCGCCTACGCGGACGCACCGAAGGAGGACCGCGCTCGGATCCATCGGGCCTTGGCGGACGTCGCCGCCGATCCTGAGGTGCGGGCGCGCCACCTCGCGCTGGGGATCTCCCCCACGGATGCAGACGTGGCGGATGCGCTCGAGGAAGCGGCCGCGCGGGCCCGCTCCCGCGGAGCGCGCGCGGCGGCTGCTGAGCTGAGCGTGGAGGCGAGTCGGTTCACGCCGGCGGATCGCATCGAGGATCTACGGCGTCGCGCGCTCCTGGCCGCGGATGATCTGTACGACCTCGGAGAGCACTCGCGCATGAAGACCCTGCTCGAGGAAGCCGTCGTCGGCTACCCCGAGGGTCGGGATCGTTCCCAGGTGCTGTGGAGGCTGGGCCGCCTCGCGATGTTGGGCAGGCTGATGAGCCTGGAAGCCGCGGACGGCCTGCTCGACCAGGCCGAGCGCGAAGCAGGGGGCGACTTGCGGCTCCGATCGCAGATCCAAAGGATGCGATTCTGGGTGCCCTCCCAGCGGTACCAGTACTCGGCGGCCGATGAGCACGCGCGCGCAGCCCTGGAACTAGCGAGGTTGGCGGGCGACCCGGCTGCGAGGGCGGCTTCCTTGGCGATGGTCGCGTGGGCCGAGATGGCGTGCGGGCGGGGTGTGGCTGCCGATGCGATCGCGGAGGCACTGGAGACCTGGGAGGCGGCTGCTCGCACGCCTTCTGGCTCCACGCTCGCGTTGGATGAACACCCGGGTTACCTATGCGGGCAGGCCCTGCACGGTGCGGACCGCCTCGATGAGGCGAGGCTCGCGTTGGAGGCCATGCGGCGGGATGCGTCCGAGCGGGGATCCGATACGACACTCTTCTATGCGCTCGGCTGGCTCTCCGGCGTCGAGGTGCTCGCCGGGGACTGGGTCCTGGCCTCCCGGTATGCAGAGGAAGCGTCCCGGTTGGAAGTCGACACGGACGTGGCGGTGCTCATCAGGGGCGATATCGCCGCTCACTTCGGGCAAGCGGAGGAGGCCCGGCGCGAGCTTGCGCGCAGTCTCGAGCTCCTGGAGCCGAGCGGCTTGTTCGATCTGATCGACGCGGTCCACGACTGCCTGGGCTTCCTCGACCTCTCCCTCGGGAACCTCGCCGAGGCGCATCGTCATCTCTCGCGGATCGACGAAGGCGTTCATGGGATCGGGTGCCCTCGAGCTGGGGTTCGGACGGTTCCTGCCCGACGCGATCGAGGTGTTGGTCGGTCTCGGCGAGCTGGCTGAGGCCGAGCGCCTGACCGACTGGCTCGAGGAGCGTGGGCGTGCCCTCGACCGGGTGAGCGCCCTCGCGACCGGGGCCCGCTGCCGTGGGCTCCTGCTCGCCGCGAAGGGGCAGCCCGACGTGGCGCTCGAGCACCTCGAGCGGGCGATGATCGAGCACGAGCGCTTGCCGATGCCGTTCGAGCGAGCTCGCACGCTCCTCGTCCTCGGGACGGTCCGTCGGCATGCCAAGCAGAAGCGACTCGCTCGCGAGGCCCTGGAGGAGTCGCTCGCGATCTTCGAGCGACTCGGTGCGCGGCTCTGGTCGGAGAAGGCTCGTGCGGAGCTGTCGAGCATCGGCGGACGCCCCGCCACGGGTGAGCTCACGCCCACCGAGGAGCGGGTGGCTCGCCTCGCCGCCTCGGGCCGCACGAACCGCGAGATCGCCCAGACGCTGTTCCTGTCGGTTCGCACGGTCGAGACCCATCTCTCCCACGCCTACCGAAAGCTCGGTGTGCGCTCCCGCACCGAGCTCGCGCGAGTGCTCGAGGCTCCGCGGACCACGTAGGTTCGCCCATAAGAAGGCTCAGTGGTTCTCGGATTACTCGGTTCCATCACCCACCTACCGTGGCTCTGGCAGGCGGGCGACGGAGGGGGAACGATGAAGGCGACCGGAACGATCCAGATCCCGGTGAGGCGTCACAGGGCATCCGTGGCGGCGATGGCGGTGGCCGTCATCTTGCACTCGAGTATCGGGCTGCTGCAGGTGGTGCGCACGATCTCCTCAGACGAGGGTCGCGTCGTGGCGGATCCGACCGTTGGCGGCTTGGGTCCGGTGGTCGGAGGGTTCGCCCCGCTCGCCGAGGACTGGGGCTTCGTCCTGACCTCGGACACCGCGCAGGTGCTCGGCACCGGCCCGGTCTCACGCCGCTGGACCTCGTCCGATCGCACGCGTTCGGATGGGAAGGTTTGACCGTCCGCGAGGTCTTCGAAGACCCGACGCTCATGAATGAGCTGCGGTTGCACCCCTCGCTGTCACCGATCGACCTGATCCGGCTGGAGGCCTAGGGGGGCTAGAACGTCGTGTCTGCGCTGCGATCGTCGTGTTCGTCGCGACGTCGGTGGAGGAGAGCCGTGACGCAACGGTACACCGGGTCGACTGGGGCGGACTGGCGCTGGTCGTGTTGTTGATCGGGCTGTTCACCTTCGGGGTGGATCAGGGGCCCGACTGGGATGGTCGTCGCCGCAACCCTCGGACTGATCGGACTCGCGATCGTCCTGCTCATCGTCTTCATCTAGCTGAGACACGCGTGGAGGACCCGCTGGTCGACCTCGACCTCTTCCGGATCGGCGAGTTCACCGTCATGGTGGTCGCGGGCACCATCGGGAACGTGGCGATCGTCGTGGGGATCTTCATCTCGATGATCTATTTGCAGACCGAACGTGGGTTCTCCCGCTCGAAGCCGGAATGGCGTTCCTTGCCGTCTCCTCAGGCGTGGCGATCGCAGCGCAGCTATCGGGCAAGGCTCGAACACTTCCCTCCTGGGGGGTGATGGTCACGGCACTGCTGTCGGTGGTCTCGGCGCGATCGGGATGGGCCTGACAGTGGATCACTCACAGCCTTCTTCGTGCTCTCGGTATTGGGCGGTTTAGGGCTCGGTCTGACGTTCTCCTTTCGCAAGCGTAGTGACGCAGTCCATCGTCGCTCCCGAGCAGGTGGGTGCCGCGTCGGGGGTGGTGATGACCGTGCTCGTTGCAGCTGGCGGTGTCGGGATAGCTCTGTCGTCGGCCGCGGCGAACTCCGCGGTCCAGCGAGGACCGGGAGCCGGTCTCGACGACGTGATCACCGCGATCCTTGTCGCCGTGGGTGCGTTGGCTGGGCTGTGCACGCCGTTCGTGTGGCTGATGGGTCGGTCACCGAACGGAACCCGCACCGCCCGCATATCGCCCGGTGGTCGACTCTCGATACGTCACGACAAGTGAGATGGCCATGACGTTGGCGCGGCCGAGACTGTTGAAGAGCTGATGAAGGTGTTCGGATCTTGAATGGTAAGCAGCTGGTAAGCGGCTGACCTGGGACAACGCTCAAGTCGCGCTCACTATGATATGGCTGGCAGCCATAGAGGTCAGGGGTCCTTGGGTCCACTGACTACGTGCGGAAGTGCCCTCCTGCGACGAGGATCATCAGCGCCACCAGGAGCGGCGGCAGCGAGGCCGGCGTCAGGCCCTTGCCCGCCGCTGGCCCGGCGGCCTCCGCCCCCGACTGGACGAGCGGATCCCACGGCCCGGATGCGGCGTAGCCGAAACCCGAAAATGCGTCCCGTCTCGATCCGCGATCGTCCGGTGCGTCCCGGAGGGCGACCGAGGGCGCCTGGGGTCGATCGCCGAAGCGTCGATCTCGGCGCTCGAAGCCATCCGCTAGACCCCTTCATGGTGTTCCATCTAGGGGGTGGTTGCCGGCGTTCTCGAGGAAACGCTCGATCTCGCCAACCACGCGTTCCGGGTCGTCGATCCAGGGGACATGCATCGCGTCGGCGAGGCGGACGACACGGAGGTTTGGGTTCCTCGCAGCGAGGGCCTCGCCCTGTTCGGGCCCGCCGAAGAAGGCGTCGCGTTCCCCCCACAGGAACAACGTCGGCACCTCGAGCGCCTGCCAGCGCTCGCCCAGGATCAGACGACGCCGGAGTCCCCTGATATCACCGAGACAGCGACCCAGGCTGAGGTGACTGCCGGCATTCCGACGCGCCTGCACCACATCTTCGTCGAGCAATAAGTCACCAACGCGCTCCGGATGCGTCACGAGGACCTTGCCCCAGAACTTCCGGTTGGTATCACGGGTCAAGTGGGACGTAGCGAATCGGGCGAGCGAGGGTCCGATGAGCGGGAGGCGGAACGCGGCGAGTGGCATCCGCAGCTGGAGCGGGACCGCGCGATGCACCCCGACGGGTGCGCCAACGAGGACGAGCCGCGAAACCCGCCCTGGGTTATCGATCGCGAAGACAACGGAGAACAGCCCGCCCATCGAATTGGCGACGAGATCGAGAGTTTGCACCTCGAGGGCATCGAGGATGTCGCGCAGGAACATTCGCGCGAGATCGAGCACATCCACACCCATGTAGTCGAAGGGATCCGCAACCCCGTGTCCGGGCAGATCGACAGCGAGCACGCGGTGGTTCCGCGCGAGTTCGGGAAGGATCCGCACCCATATGAAAGCGTCGCTGAAGGCGCCGTGGACCAGCAGCAGCGGAGGACCTGTGCCGAGCTCCAGCACTTGCGTTTCGCCCTGCGACCAGCGCACGCGGCGGACAAGCGTGTCGGGCGCGCGCTGGGCGAGCAGAGCAGCCTGTGCCGCTTCGACATCTCGGTCCATCTCGGTCATGGTGCCCATGACGGCTCCCTTCAGCCCGGGGTGACAGGTTCCGACCGACGGTAGAGAGGCGGGAGCGTCAGCGCTTCGGGAGGAACACCCAAATCGTCGGGGCGTCGCGGCGTGGGTATTTCTATGTAGTGGGGTGGTCGGACCTAGACGAGATCGTGCTGGTAGGCGTATGAGGTGGCGGCCGACCGCGACGAGAGTCCCAGCTTCGTGAAGATGTTGCTGACGTGGCGAGCCACGGTCTTCTCGCTGATGACAAGCTCGTCGGCGATCGCCCGGTTGGTCTTTCCTGCCGAGACGAGGCGGAGCACCTCCACCTCGCGCGCGGTTAACCCGCCAGCGGCTGTTGGCGCTGCCCTCCGGAGGAGTTTCTCTACGAGGGCGAGGTCCGGCGCTGCACCAAGCTGCCGGAAGACCCAACGCGCCGCGTCGAGCTCCATCTCCGCGGTGTCCGCGTCCCCGAGCTGCCGGCAGGCGAGTCCGATGAGGACTCGGACACGGCCGGCTTCGTAGGGCGCTTCGAGCTCTTGCCAGGCGGTCCACGCCTGACGGAGCGAGGCTAGCGCGGCTCGGGCGTCACCTTCGGCAAGCGCAACTGCTCCTAACGCGTGGGCCGCGACCGCGTGCAAGAGCGGCGAGTCGATACCCTGAGCGATCTGCGACAACTCATCGACGGCGATGCGGGCCGCAGGGGTGTCGTTTGCCGCCAGCATGATCTCGACGTAGGCGGAAAGCACCTTGGATCGGGTCACCCGGTCCTGCGCCTCATCCACCACGTGGCGGATCGCCGACTCCGCGGCCCCGACCTCACCTTCCGCCAGTCGCAGCAACGCCAGGCCGGGCTGCGGGTTGCGCCCCCACTGGTTGGCCTCGCGGTATGCCTCCTTGGCCTTCCCGAACTCACCGCGCAACCGATGGAGCTCGGCCAATCGGAAAAGGGCCATGCCGACGGCGGGCTGACCCGGCGGCTGGGACAGCCGTTCCCGCGCACGCTGGGCTTCGTCCATCGCGTCCGACCACCGGCCGTGGAACTGCATGAGCTCGGCGCGATAGACGAGGCATTGACCGCGGTAGGGGACGAGGTCCGGTTGCGTCGCGCACCAGTCGTTCAGGGCCGCGGTCCACTCCTGCGCCCGACGGAGGTCGAACATCTCCTGGCAGGCATCGATCACGCCGCAGTAGATGGTCCCGGCCAGGATCGGAGAGACCTCGCCTGCCGTGACGGCAACCATGACCTCGTCGAGCACCGCCATGCCATCCGCAACCTCGCCAAGCATGATCATGGCCTGCCCGCGGCCGTGTTGGGCGAGCGCGGCCAGGTCCGGGTCGTCGAAACGGTCGCCGATCTCAGCGGCCTGGCTGAAGGTTGCATAGGCAGCCGCGCCGTCTCCCTCGACGAGGAGGTTCTGCATCCCGATCGGCACGAGCAGGTAACCGCGCTCCACGCAGTCGAGCTCGCCGTCGTCGAGCAGCCGTGCGGCTCGAGCTAGCCAGCCGCCGCCACGGGCCATCTCGCCCCTGTTCATAAAGCCGAACGCCAACCAAAGCCCGCAACGAACAGCTCGCTGGGGGTGGCCCCGACTCAGGTGCTCGTGGTGCGCCCGCGCCCAGACATGCTCGCTATCCGCATCCCTGCCGATCAAGTATGCGGCCGTCGCGAGCAGCTCGAGGTCTTCGGGCTCGAGCGGCGCTTCGTGATCCGCGACCGATAGCTGGGTAAACGCATCCCCCCACGCGCGCCTGCCAAAAGATTCACGCCCCCGATCGAGCGTGTCGTCGATGGCCATAGATCTCCTGCCCGGGAGACTCTCGCCGCAGGCATCTCCATCCGGCGCCTGGTGTGTACCTGGCACCTTACAGGTCGTCGGCACCCATCGTTCTCGAAACCTAACGGCCGTGCTTAGCCGTGGGGGACATCCTGCCATTTGAGCATCGGATTGGTGCAGTTGGTGCGCGTGATCGCCTCCGAGGACGGCCACGTCGTCCGGGAGGCGACCGTTGGCGAGTCGCCCCGGTGATCGGTGCGTCCGTCCTGGCAGCCGAGCACTGGGACTTCGTCCTGGCCTCGAACACCGCACAGGTGCTTCGGCACCGACTCGGGATCACGCTCAAGGACCTCGTCCGCTCGCACGCGTTCGGATGGTAGGAACTGACTATCCGCGAGCTCTTCGAGGACCCGGAGATCATGAAGGAGCCGCGCCTGAGGCCTTCGCCATCACCGATCGACATGATCCGGCTGGGGGTTCAAGGGAGCTGAGGGGCTAGAAATTGGCGTTCGAGGACGCCCTGGAGCGCGAGCCGAAGGCCGTTCCGACCGTTGGCATGACCCGCTGTCGTCGTTCCCGTGGCGATGATCCCGTGATCCACCACCTGCGTCGCGCGGATCACTGCTCGGGCGCCTCGCGCCAGGACCGCATCCTCCATGCCGACTCGACTTCGCCCCCCGCGTTCAATTTGCGCTCTACTTGGGGCGGAGTGGGCTGCCAATCGCGAAGTGCCTGCAGTCGATGATCGCTTCATCAACGATCTTGTCAAACCCCCTTCTGACCCTGGCACGCACACACATAGCTGCGCAGGTCAGCATCCAAACAGTCCTGAATGACACGTAGCAGCCCGAGGTGGAACAGGCGATCCCTACGCGCGGCGCCACACGGTGGCGTAGGCTCATCTGGCCGATTTCCTGGAGGTGTCGAAGATGCCGATCGACCCGGCGTGCCAACCGATCGCCAACGCCATCGCCACGCTCGAGTCGAACCGAGACGCCATCCGGGCAGGGTTGCCCGCACTGACACCGCTCGATCGGTGGAAGGCGATGGCTCAGATCGGCGATATCGGCCGTCAGATCGCCGATCTGCGCGTGCAACTCGACACATGCCAGCGCCAACACGCCGCCGCGTATTCAGCCGAAGTCGTGATCTTCGACACCACCGGTGCTCCACTGGCGTCGAGAAGGGCGAGCTTGTGGCAGGTCGACGGCCCGAGCGCGACACTTCTGGAGGAGGGCCCGCTCTCGGGCACGAGCCTTTCGTTCACGACCCTGCCGCCCGCAGGCCCAGTCGGGGTCACCATCGCCGAGATCGGGACCGCAGGCGTGCAAGGAGTGGATTTCCGGTCCGGTCCGCTCGATGAGCTTCCACGGAAGTCTGCCGGCGACCCGTCGGGTCGGATCGAGATCGTCATCGGCCCCGTTCTGAGTTTCGACGCGGGGGAGATCCAGGGTTGGCTCTCTGATCTCGTTCTCCCTCAACGCACCTCGACCGCCTTGAACACGCCGCTGGCCTCGGGAACGGTGGACATCGTGTGGGCGACCGTCGGAATCACCCTGGTCCCGGGCTCGATCCGATTTTCCGCATCCGGGACGCTCACTGTGGATGGCACCCTCTTCGGCACGCAGTCCGCCCCCTTCTCCCTCGAGTTGCCGCTACGTTTCGGGCTTCCGCAGACCCCCGGCCCTAATACCGGATGCAACGTTGTGATGGCGGTATCGCCGGGTCCGAGCCTCATCGTCGGCGGACAGCTGGGAGCGATCGTGAACCCGATCGCTCGCTTCTTCTTCGACTTCTGCGGGGGGGCCGCTCTCACGTTGATGAGGGAGAGACTCAACGACGTGTTGCTTGAGTCGACCGCAGCTCTCTTCGGGCTGGACGACCCGTCGAGGCTTCCGATCATCTCGCTGCGCCGCTTCGATATCACGGCGACTGCTGCGACGATCCAGCCGACGCTCGGCGGTTTCGGTGAGGTGCTCTCCACGTTCCTCCCGTAGTTCGCGATCCCTCGCTCCGTACCCATCCGACCGGCGTTGCGCCAGCAGGAATGCAGGCCACAGCAGGCTTCTGCGGGAGGAGGGTGATGATCTGGTCGACGTACGAGCGTCGAAGAGAAGCTTGTTCGTGCGGATTGGCAAAAGACTCCCTGCTCGCGCATGGTGGCTTCTGGCCCGGTTCGCATGCGAGGTGGAAACGTGAAGGCGGTGAGCGACCTCGCCGGCCACATGAGCACCGCGTGCACGCCCTTGGCCTATCTCCATCCCGACGAGGACGTTGCGGTCGCCGCGATCCATACGGGGAACGGCAACTCGGCGGTCGCGGTGATCCTGGAACGATTCATTCCCGCACGATGAAGACCGGCTCCGTTCGCGAGGTCCGCACCAACGCCCCGCACTTGAATCACCAACCAGCTACGGTCTAGCGCCTCTGTGTCTAGAACTGACGGCCTCAGTAGGCACATCGGGCTCCCGTGGACGGACGCGACCCCAGTGACGTTGGGTGGGCACATGCGCCAGGCGGTCATCCGGGATCAGGGTCAGTCTTCGAGGTTCGCGGTCGTCGCGCTGATGGACCCGACCATTCACCTTCGATTCGATCGAGCATCGACCGGGCTGGGCCTCATCACGGGAACCCGGCCTCGCACCATGGTGCCTCCTCCCGGCTGGCTTTCGACCTCCAGCCTCCCGCCGATCGCATCGAGGCGATCGGCCATCCCCTGTAAGCCGGACCCCTTCACCGCACCCGGATCGAACCCTCGGCCGTCGTCCTGGATGTCGAACGCCAGCCACCCATCGGATTCCGAAAGACGTATCGCCGCCGAGGACGCGTCGGAGTACTTCGACACGTTTTGCAGCGCCTCGAGCGCGCAGAAGTAGACGGCGGCCTCAACGTCCTGGTCATACCGACCGATCCCCTCCGCGTCGACGACCGTCTGGACGGTTGCCTTCCCCGCCTGTGCGCCGAGCGCGGCGGCGAGACCGCGGTCGGCCAACAGCGGCGGGTAGATCCCACGGGCGAGGTCGCGCAGCTCGTTGAGCGCGTCCTGGAGCGCCACCCTAAGCGGCGGGATCGCATCTCCGAGCGTTTCGAGCCGGTCGGGATCCCCCGCCACCCGCTCGAGCAGGCGGAGCTGCACGCCGAGTGCGACGAGCTGCTGCTGCGCGCCGTCGTGTAGGTTCCGTTCGATCCTCCGTCGTTCCGAGTCCTGCGCTTCGACGAGGCGGCGGCGGGACGCACGGAGCTCGTCGATCGTGAGCCGGAGCTCCGCGGTCAGCCGGACGTTCCGAACGACCAGACCGGCCTGGGATGCGACGTGCTCGATGAGTGCAGCTTCTGGGGGCGACAACGCCTCGTTCTTCGGCTTGAACAGCACGATCGTGCCGAGGGTCTCGGCGTCCTGGCGGATGTCCGCCGTGATGGTGGAGTCCTCGAACGGTGGCGGTACGCCATCGTCGAGAGCCTGGATCGGCGGCGGCATCGGTGAGCCGCCCGGCCAGGTGGCGACGGCTCGCAGGTGCGTCCCGACCCGGATCCACACCTCGACGCGCGTCGCTCCCGTGCCGCTCGCGACGAGGGCAACCATGCGGTCCAGCTGCTCTTCGAGCGATCCCGTCCGCGCCATCGCGTCGGCGAACCTCGATACCACCTCGTACGGGGTCGCTCGCTCCCCGTAGACGATCCGGTTGGCCGCGAGCTGCGCGCGTCGCCGCAGCGGATGGAACAGCATGGCGATCGCGACGGCGGCAACGATCGTGAGGATCGGACCTCCTCCTGAGCCCACGAACGCGCCCACGCCCACGACGATCACGACGTAGACGGCGGTCAAGCCGGTCGCGAGGACCCCGTAGACCACTGCCCGGTTGATGATGAAATCGATCTCGTACAGACCGTGCTTGAGGATCGCGATCGTGATCGCCACGGGGAGGCCGAAGAGCGCGACCGCGCCCGACGTGAGGCTGATGGTGGTCGTGACCCACGAGTCGCCCCCGCCGGCGACGAGGGTGACCGTCAAGGCGACCTGAGAGAGGAAGAACAGCGCCGCGATGAACGCCACCCACTTGATCTGTTGCCGCTGCTCGACGTCGCCGGATCGGTGACGCGCCACGACCGCAGCAGCGGCCGCCGCGAACAGCGCCACGGATACGGCGCCGAGACCGGGGAACGTCCCGACGAACGTTCCCTTGAAGGACGACACGGCAAGTGGATTCTCGAAGCTGACGGAGATGCCGCCCGGCACGGGCAACGCGATCTGGCGAGGCGTCACCACGAGAGCCGCGATCCCGACGATCGTCGCGACCAGTGTGGCCACGGCGACCGGTCGCCACCGGGGCGACGGCAACGATCCGGTCGGGAAGATCAGCAAGATGTACGCCAGCCCGTAGACGATCGGAACGAACATCCATTCCGACCACGCACCGACGAGTTCCGGTGCGGGCACCGTGCCGGGCTGCACGATGCCGAGCATCGCGTACGCCGAGGTGACGAGGATGACCGCCTGGGCCGCGCCCTCGGCCAGTAGTAACCAACCGATGCGATTGGGGACGCGGCGGACCACCACCGCTCCGAGAGACGCGTAGAGGACCGCACCCACCGGGGCCGCCGGAAACGAGTATCTGTCGGCCGACTTCAGGGACGACCACGTCAGGAGCGTGAGGATCGACCCCGTGATCGCGATGACGACGACGGCGACCAACAGGCCGAACGCGAAGCGCGCGGCATTCGCGCGGTCGTCTACACCTGGCATGATGACCGAACCCCGGCCCCGGCTCTCGAACGGAGCCGCTCGCCTGGATCAGTATCCCTGTCTCGATGTGCGAGCGCATGGGTGCCACCACCACTCGACGCCGGGAGAACCTCACTCGATCGTGGGTGGTCGTCCCGCCAACGGGAACCACATGAGAAATGAACGACAGCCTAGGTCGGCTCCGGCCGATCGGTGTCGTCGGGTCGCCTGATGCATTGACACTCCGAGCAAGTTGTTGGAGGAGCTGAGTGTCGTGAGGCCGAAACATGAAACCGCACGCGGTGATCCACGATCGTGTGTTCGCCAGGCCTAGGCGAAAGAGTCCAAGGCCCGACCCGTTATCGTCTCAGCTGGGGACCGTGGTGCCCCGAAGTGTCCTTGTCCCTCGCTGCGCCAGATGGTAGCCGAGGGCGAAGATGAACAGAGCATTGAGCACGTGGAGGGACCGCAGCCAACGTGGGTGGAGCGCCGGGTCGGCGAAGAGCGGCTGCAGGAACACGAGCAAGAAAAGCAGCGCTGTCAGGCCGAGGACGGCCCGACCCATGCGGCCGACGATCGCGGCGATGAGCATCAGGATCGGTATGAGGTGCAGGACGATGAACCCCCATTGCCGATGGGCCTCCATGCTTTCACCGCCCAGCACACCAAGGCCGGCGAGGAGGAACTGGATCACCGTAGCGAGCACGAACAGCCAGGCAAGCCAAACGAAGATCTTGCGCGCCGTGTCCATCAATGAACCCCTCCCGTCCATTCTCCCCGAGCTTCGTCGCGATCGCGGCAACCTTCGCAGTTGATCATTGGATGATGGCAGACGCAGCACCGGGGATGCTGTACCCGACCGGGCACGGCACCGTTCGGTCAGGTACTAATCGTTAGAGCCGTCAGAGCGCCCGGTACCGGAGGGTGAGGTTCCCTTGAGGTTCCCCCCGTTCCACGGACGGGTCAGGTGAGATGTTCTCATGCGTCGGCTTCCTCGGCGGTCGCGTTTCGGGAACTCGAACTCGATGGGGCTCAGGTAGCCGATCGAGGCGTGACGCCTCTTGGGGTTGTAGAAGCCCTCGATGTAGTCGAAGACGGCATCCGCGAGCTCCTTGCGGGTCTCCCACCGGCGGCGGTCGAGCGACTCGAGCTGCGGCGTGCCGAAGAACGACTCGGCCATGGAGTTATCGAAGCGATCACCGATCGTGCCCATCGATCCCAAGATCCCGGCGGCCCTCAGGCGTCGGCCGAAGGCCCAGGAGGTGTATCGGGCTCCGTGGTCGCTGTGGCAGATGGTCTTTCCATCTTCGGGCCGGCGTCCCCACACGGCCATCTGCAAGGCGTCGACCACCAGCTCCGAGCGCATGTGCTCTGCGATCGACGACCCGATGATCCGGCGGCTCCACGCGTCCAGGACCGTGGCGAGGTAGACCGTGCCCTCGAGGGTCGCATGCCCCCTCACGTCCCGGACCCAGAGCCGGTCCGGGCCATCGACTCCGGAGTGATGCACCACGAAATCCTCTGCCGCCATCGCGCCGGGATCGCGACGCGTGGTGCCCTGTGCCGGCGCCGGCAGATGCCCTCGATGTCGTGGATGCGCACGAGCCTTGCGACCCGGTTCTGCCCGACGCGGATCCCCTCGCCGAGCACGAGCTCACGATGGACCCTTGGCGAGCCCTACGTCCCGCGAGAAGCTGCATGGATCGCCCGGATGCGCCCCAACAGGAACGCGTCCTGGCGGGCTCTGGTACTGGGCGGTCCTTGCGGTGCCTGGACCCGTAGAACGCGCTGCGGGAGACGCCCAGCGAGCGGCAGAGAATCGCCGCCGGGTAGTCGGCCTTCTCCACCGCAACGAGGTGATAGTCACCTCGGGTGGAAGCTGCTCGCGTTTGCGAAGAAGGCCGCGGCGTTTCCCAGGAGCTCCTTCTCCATCCTGAGCACCCGGTTCTCCCGCCGCGGGCGCACCAGCTCGGCACGTTCCTCGGTGCTACCCTTCCTTGCGGCCCCGCGAGTGCTACCGCAGGTCGGTGCGGTGCCTGGCCACCTCATGGCAGCCAAGAGGTCAGGGGTTCGAATCCCCTTGGGTCCACCATCGAGCCGGCCTGTGAACCGTGCGAGTCCGGCACGTGTGTCCCACTTCCGGCTTCGGCTTCTGTGTCCCACTCGTTCGACAGCCGGTTGGGTCTTCGGCACCGGCATGATCTGCTGCGCGGCGGCGTCGCGCCGCGACTCGACGAGTCAGATGAGGCCCGTGTCCCTCACGAATCGCATGAACCCCTCCTGATCCGACCCCACTTGGTGAAGGATCAGGTGATCGAACCCCGCCTTCTCGTAGCGAGCGATGCCTTCTGTGTAGAGATCGATGTCCGAACCCACTGGGATCTCCCGCAGCTCGTCGGGTCCGACCAGGCCGGCCGCCTGCTCGAAATGATGAGGCAACGGCAGTTCCGCGGACAATTCTCCGGGGATCCCGGGCATCGGCCAGACGCGCCGAAGGGTGTCCTTGGCCCGCTCGACATCCGTGTCGTAACACACGGTCATCTCAGCGATCCGTGGCTTCCCTCGCCCTCCGGCATGATCGAATGCGTCGACCGTCTCGGGCTCGGGCGCGGTGCTCAGCAGCCCCTCCCCGATCCGTCCCGCCAGACGTCCAGCCTCCTCGCCCGCGGCGGCGACGTAGATCGGGGGCAACGGATCCGGCAGGGAGTAGATGCGGGCCCTGTCGACGCGGAAGAAGTCTCCATCTAGGGAGTAGAGGTCTCCCTTCCACAGCCCCCGGATGATGGCAACTGCCTCCTCAAGCATCGCCCTGCGCTTCGCTGTGCCGGGCCACGCGGAGCCGGCGATGTGCTCGTTCAGGTTCTCGCCCGTTCCCACACCGAGGAAAAACCGGTCCCCGAATAGGCAGGCCGCGGTGGCGGCGGCCTGAGCGACGATCGCCGGTTGCGTCCGCCTCGTTGGACAGGTCACGACGGTCCCCACGCGCATCCGATGGGTCTGTGCGGCGACGGCGCCGAGCACCCCCCACACGAACGGGCTCTCGCCTTGCACGTCGAGCCAGGGATGGAAATGATCGGAGATCCCGGCGAAAGGGAAGCCGGCTTCCTCCGCCAGCACGGCATCGCGTACCAGCTGGACGGGGCTCCGTTCTTCGCTACACAGCTTGTACCCGATCTCCATCGCGAGGGCCTACCCTGCGGCCGATGCCTCAAACCGCACGGGTCGTGCTCGAGACCCCGAACCGAGTCCGCGCAGTGACGCGACTCATGATCAGTTCAGAGAGTTCCTTATTCATCGATCTGCGTATCACCTGAAGGAAGCGGGTCCCTACTCCTGGGCGATCCCGCGCCTCCCCGGGAACGCGAAAGCGGCCCTCATCGAGATAGAGGCCGACGAGGCGGTACGTAGACCGGCTGCCCGGAGTGACTCTGGCAACGGTCAACCTGATGTCGATGTCCGGGGGCTGCATCGCCGCCTCAGGGGGCGATCGTGGGACATCTGGTCGCGTTCGAGCTCGGCTCCCCCAAGCCCAACAGACTGTGTGGGTTGGCCGTGCGTCGCCTTGGATATGCGAAGCCCGCCGCCACGCGCTCCTTCGACGAACATGTGGTGGCCGACTCTGTGCACGACATGATCGCAACCTATGACCTGGCGGGGAACGTCGCCGACCAGACGCGCGCGAAACCTGGTCCTCGTACTCACGGCTGCGCCTAGAGGGCAGGCGAGTTGAGTGAATCCAGGCTTCGGCGAAGAGATCGGTGGTCGGTGTCGCGGCGGGCGGAGCGCAAGAGGGCATCGCTTCACCGCGAGCATCGTTCCCTCAGAGTTGCGCCACGGCGGCTCCCCGTTCGCTGAGGAGCTCGATCAGTCGCGCGGCGTCGCGCGGCGCCGCCGCTCCCGGATCGTTGTTGAAGTACACGAAGACGTCGCGGGCGGGGAGCGACACGATTCGCTCGGCCCATCCGCGGAGTGTATCCAGCCGATACCCCGCGGCGCGAGCTGTGCCCTGATGCATCCGGACGTATGACCATCCACCGGTCACGCGCGGCTTGGACCGCTGCCCCGCGCGATCGGTCAGCACGAGCGCCGCCCCGGCGCCGTCGAGCAGATCGAAGGCCTCCTCGGAGAACCAACTCGGATGGCGGAACTCGAACGCGCTCGCCACGCGGCCTCGCAACGCCTCGAGCGCATCACGCAAGCGTGGGAGATCGGCTCGCATCGTGGGTGGCAGCTGGACGAGGATGGGCCCCCGGCGGACCCCGAGGTTCCCCGCGCGGTCCAGCAGGAGGTCGACGGGGTCGCGAGGGTCCTTCAGCCGTTTGAGGTGGGTCAGGAAGCGACTCGCCTTGATCGCGAAGGTGAACCCGGTGGGCGTCGCGCCCCGCCAATGCCGGAACGTCTCGGCCGCCGGGAGGCGGTAAAAGGTGTTGTTGACCTCAACGGTGCAAAACCGGGTCGCGTAGTGACTGAGCCATTCCGACTGGGGCATCCGCTCCGGATAGAAGGCCCCTCGCCAATCCCGGTACTGCCAGCCACTGGTGCCGACGAAGATCACGCGCATCCCCTTTCCCGCTCGCGGCTTGCGAGAAACCGTCCCGTGTGTGGCGGGGGTGGCCCCCTCGGTTGATCTTCGATGTTTGCCCCTTGCCCTTCGGGGTAGCGACGCACGACCACACGCCACGTGGAGGGGTGTGAACGGGAGAGGGGCATCCGATGGTGGCAATCGACTTCCAGCAAGGATTCCAGCAAGCGTGGGAACGGATCGCGACGTTCGTGCCGAAATTCGTCGGGTTCCTGTTGATCATTCTGATCGGCTATTTCATCGCGAAGGTGCTCGCGCGGATCGTGGACAAGCTCCTCGAGCGTGTGGGCTTCGACCGTTGGGTCGAGCGGGGAGCGTTCAAGACCGCCCTGGATCGCAGCGGCACCGATGCCTCGGGCATCTTGGGGATCATCGTGTTCTGGGCGGTCTTCCTGGTCGCGCTGCAGCTCGCGTTCGGCGTGTTCGGTCCCAACCCGATCAGCGACCTGCTGCAAGCCCTGATCGCGTACCTGCCGAACGTGTTCGTCGCGGTCGTGATCCTCGTGATCACGGCGGCGGTCGCGAAGGTCGTCACCGATCTGCTGGAGGCCACCCTGGGAGCCGTATCGGGAGGCCAGTGGATCGCGCGGGCGGCCGGGGTGGCGATCTTGATCCTGGGCGTCTTCGCGGCGCTCGATCAGCTGAAGATCGCGCCGGCCATCGTCAACGGCCTCTTCTACGCGATCCTCGCGATCATCGTGGGCTCGGCCATCGTGGCGGTCGGCGGCGGGGGTATCCAGACGATGCGCGGCTACTGGGAGCGGGCCTCGGCCCGGGCGGAACGCAAGGCGGGAGAGATCAAGAACAGCGTCGACCCTGCTACCGCTCGTCAGAGCGTGGCTGAGACCGTCCCGCCGCCGCCCGCCGACATCCCGCCGGGCACGATGGACTAGCCACCGCAGAAACACAAGGAACCGGGGCGCGGCCTGCCGCGCCGGACGCCCTCGGGCGTGAGGACAAGGATCGGCGGACCGAAGAGGAGGACGTCATGCACGCGGAGACCGAGCCGGATCAGATGCCCGAGCCGGATGCGCCGGAGATGCCCGGTCGTGGGATGCCCGAGCAACCGGGCATGCCCGAGCCGGAGGCACCCGACCAGACACCGGAGATGCCCGGAGGCGAGCACGAGAACGAGTGACTCACGGCGACGATGAGCTCGCTCGCCGTGAGCAATAGGCCTCGCCTGCGCCGGCCTCGGACAGACCGGCCTCCCGAGGGCCGGGAGCGGCGATCTCCGACTAGCGTCTCGTCCTATGACCCGGGGAATCCGCGGTCCGATAGCGTCGGTCGAGATGAAGCCCCGCCGGATGCTTGCCGCGTTGACGGTGGGTCTCCATGGCCGTGATCGCCTCCGCGTCGGGCGACCTGCACGCGAGCCCGAAGGGGAGCCCTGTTCCCGCCCGAGCCCTCGACGCGGCGCTGCACCACCTCGTCGAGCGGCCCGACGGGCCTCCGGGTGCGATCGTACTGGTCCAGCGCGGGGACCGCCGGACCGTGTACCGCGCCGGGGTGGCCGACGTCGCGACCGGGGGCGCCGATGCGCCCCGGCCTGCACATGCGCATCGCAAGCACGTCGAAGGCTACGGAGCGATCGCCCTGTCGCTCGTCGATCAGGGGGTGCTGGCCCTCGACGAGACGGTCGGCGGCCTGCTCCCGTGGGCGCCCTCGGACTGGAAGCGCGTGACGCTTGCCCAAGCGTTGCACCACACGAGCGGCATCCCGGACTTCTCCGCCGATTCCCGGCTTCCTCACCTACCTAGTCGCGCATCTGCACGAACCCTTGCCCCCGAGGAGGCTCCTCAGCTTCGTCAAGGATCAAGATCTCCTGTTCGAACCGGACTCCTCCTACCGATACTCGAACTCCGACAACATCGTGGTGGGCCTGATGGTGAAGACGGCCACGGGCCGTCCGTACCCGCAGGCGCTCGTCGACCAGGTGCTCCGTCCGCTGGGCCTGCACGAGACTTCGCTCCCGCGGGGCATCGAGTACCGCATCCCGTCATGCACGGCTACGACCGCGAGGACGACGGCACGCCCGAGGACGTCACCGGGCTCGTGGCGGCGGGCTACGCCTGGGCTCGGGTGGCATCGTGTCGACCCTGGCGGATCAGAACGGGTTCATCCGCGGCTACGTCGGCCGCAGCCTCTTCGGCGACAAAACCCAGCGTGCCCAGTTCGATCTCGTCGATGGGCATTCCTAACCCCCCGGACCGGGTCGCAACGAAGCGGGCCTCGCGATCTTTCGCTACCGAACGGGGTGCGGCAGCATGTTCGGTCACACGGGCAACACGCCCGGCTACACGCAGTTCATCGCGGCCTCGCGCACCGGGAGGCGCTCGGTGGTCGTCTCGATCAACCGGCAGGCCGCGCCCCAGCGGCTCCGCAGCTCTTCAGGGAGCGGCGCAACGTGTTCCGGCTCGCCGTTCGCGCCGCGCTCCGCGGCTAGGGGCAATGGCCGCGCCCGCCCTATCGGGCGGCGCGCCTAGGAGCGCAGGCGGTAGAAGCGCCAGAAGCCTGCTTCGATGGGCAGGATCTCGATGCCCGAGAAACCCGCCTCGCGCGCGTAGCGCTCCATCGTCGCGGGGCGCATCACGGTCCCCGTGCCGACAGAGTCTGGGTGCGCCATCCCGTCGGGCAGGCACACGAGGGTGCTGAATCCGTACATCAGCCGCTCGAGCTCGTCGCCCGGTGCGGTGAAGGTCTCCGCGACCCCCTCGTCCATCACCATGACCGCGCCGCCCTCGTCGACGATCGAGTGCATCTTCGCGAGGACCGGAACGGGGTGGGGCATATCGTGGATGCACTCGAAGGCGGTCACGAGATCGTAGCGATGGGCCGGTCCGGCTTCGCCCGGGTCGACCGCGTGGAAGGTCACGCGATCGGAGACGCCCGCGGTCTCCGCGTTGACCCGCGCGCGCTCGATGGCGGGCTCGTCTAGGTCGAAGCCGTGTACCTCGACCCCGGGGTATGCGCGCGCGATCGAGATCGACGACCATCCTCCGCCGCATCCGATGTCGGCCACCTTCGCGCCCGGCAGAGCCCAGCCGCGCGTGCACGTCGGGCAGGCCGTGTTCGATCCAGTCCGCCATCGACGCCAGGTAGAAGGGTCGGTTGCCGGCCTCCTGCCCCTCGCTCATGTCGGGGCCGTAGCGCGCCCAGCCGACCCCGCCCCCGCTGCGATACGCCTCTATAAGCGCGGGGAGCTGCTGCGAGGCGGCGACCATCATGCGGGCCATCGGCGCGAGGTAGGTTTGAGAATCCGGATCGAGCAGCACCTCGGCGTGCTCGGTAGGCAAGACGTACCGACGCTCGTCCGGCGCCGCAGAGGGATCCTCACAATCGAGGATCGAATCGACGGCTTGTTGCTCGAACCATTCCCGAGCGTAGCGCTCGGCGATCCCGGCGCGCTCGGCGAGGTCGGCGGCAGTCGCCGGGCCATGTTCCGCCAACGCAGTGTAGAGCCCGAGCCGATCCCCCAGGTAGACGTTCGATAGCGAGACGGAACCGAGGACCGCATCGAACAGTCGTCCGGCGAGGACCTCTCCGCGCTCGCTCATCGGCACTCCCTTCAGCGTCAGGCACACCTTTACACAGTTCGTCGTTGAGAGGGCCGGAGGATCGAGCCGGATGACCTTCGGCGGTGCTCCGGGCTAGCATGTGCCGATGGCCGCGGAGCCCAATTGGTCCGACTACTACGACGCGGAGGAGGGGCGCGCACCTCGCGACCTGCTGATCGAGGTCCTCGCGCGCTTCCCGGGGCCTGGGCGGGCGGCCGACGTCGGGTGTGGGGGAGGGATCGACACCCTGGCGATGCTCGAGCGCGGCTGGCATGTCTACGCCACGGACGCCGAGCCCGAGGCGATCGAGCGGCTCCGCCGGCGCGCGGGGGACCATGCCGGGCTCCTGCATGGCGACGCCTTGGCGATGGAGGAGGTCGTTCTCGCTCCCGTGGACTTCCTCTGGGCGAGCTACAGCCTGTTCTTCTGCGACCCGGCCCGGTTCCCGACGGTGTGGCAGAAGCTTCGTTCCGCGGTGGTCCCCGGCGGACGCTTCGCCGGAGAGATCCTCGGCGAGCGCGATTCGTGGGGATCGCTCGACGACCATACCGCGATGTCGCGGGCGGCCGCGACTGCGCTGTTCGACGGTTGGGAGATCGAGGATTTCGACGAGGAGGAGAACGACGGAGGGTCGTGCTTCGGCCCCAAGCATTGGCACCTGTTCCACGTGGTCGCAAGAGCGATCACGTGATGTCGACGGCTTCGAGGGATTCCCGCGACGTGATCCGCTCGGCAACCCCTTCATCAGAGCGTAGGGTTCGGTTGTGGCCCGAGGACGCCCGCGGTCATCGCGTTTCGTCGGCGGCTTCAGCTTCCTCGCTCACTCGTTCGGCCACCCATCCTCGAAGCCTGGGGACGTGCTCGGCGTAATGCTCGGGTCCTGCCTTGCGGATCCACGCGTCCGCGTCGTCGCCGGTAACCTCCATCGCCCCCCATACGCGCAACATGCGGTTCCGTGCTGCGACCGCCTGCGTTCGCACCGTCGCGAACGACACGTCCTTCATCGCCTCGTAGAACCGTGCGTTCATGGCGTCGATGTCGAGCTCGTCCGCACGGTAGGTCCCGAACGTCATGCGCTCGAGCACCACGCCGGCCTCAGCCAGCCAGCTCCCGATGTGCGCTACGAGGTCCTTGGCCGACCATCCTTCCGAGAAGTATCCGGGTGCCGCGGCGTCGTTAGGCGGAAGTGCGTCCACGAGGGCGTGCAGCTCGGTCCACGACCGCTCTTCCTCGTCCATGAGCATGCGCTTCGTTTCCGGGTCGGACACGTGGACAGTATGGCGAGGTCGGCGGGGAACGCCCCAGCGTCAGGGTGCCGTCTCGGGGTCGGCGCCGCGCGCGTAGCCGTAGCGCCGCATGAGGGGCCAGGTCACGCGCTCGACGATCCGCTGATCCCGGTCGGATAACCCCAGGCGCCAGGCCTCATCGAGGCGCAGCTCGATGGGGCCCGTCAGGTGTCGCATCCGGTTGCCGGCCACGAGATGTCCGGCGGGCAGCCGGGCCGTTCGCCCATCCAGGAACGACAGGTCCTCGGGCGCGAGCGTTCGCCCGACCTGCCCGGCGCACAGTCGCAACGCGGCTTCCGGGTCCCGCACGAAGGACTCGTAGCGCAGCCGCTCGAGCGGATGACCCAGGGCTTTCAACAGATCGAACGAGAGGTTGAACCAGAGCCACTTCGTGGCCGTCTTGCGAGGGGTCCGCGTGGTGCGCATCGGCTTGTCGGCGCGCGAGCCCTGGCGCGGGACCTCCTTCGTGTTGGAGAAGGCGACTCCCCGCGGATCGCGTACCAACTGCACGAACCTCGCGTGGAAAGGCTCCTGCGTCGCGAGCAGGTAGATATGCGCGGGGATCTTCATCGAGTCGACGATAACGTCGCGGCCCGAGACCTCCCGAACGCCTCCGTACAGCCGCTCGAGCAGCGATGCGTAAGCGCGGAGGTTGCGCCGGAACCGCGGCGAGAGCCACGGCATGAGGATGAGGGGCAGCGCGAACGGGTGAGGGAATCGGCTGCGTCCCAGCGTGATGCTCGCCGCCAGCCGGTGGCACTCGGCGGCGTCGAGGCGATCCCAGCCGCCGAAGGCGCGGTCGCCGACCTCCGTCCAGAAGGGACACGAGGAGAATGGTTCCCCGCAGCTGCACTCGACGTTCTCGCCCAGGCCTTTCTCCCAGATCCTCCCGATCTCACCCACGGCCACGAACCCGGGTACCTCCCCGAGCATCCGACACAGCAGCGTGGCGCCGTTCTGACCCGTGCCGGCGATGGCCAGCAGACGCGAACCCACCGGGTGGCCGTCGTGCTCAGTCCGCATCTGATCCCGGCTCCCTCGGCTGCTTCGCACCTTTGTTCCGCCCCTTCGCGCCGAACACGATCTCGCGGATCATGCTCGGGGACATCGTGACGTAGGTCCAGATGCCGAGCCGCTTGCGGGCGATCACCAGCTGTGCGCCGTTCTGGACCACCTGCGCCGTCGCCGTGGCGATCGCGATCCCCGTCGCGCCGTAGCGGGGCGTCACGAGGAGACCTCCCCCCACGCTCAGCGTGGCCCCCAAGATCGTCGTCCACATCATGTCCTTCTGGTGACCGGTCATCATCAGCGCGATCCCCGAGGAGCCCGTCCAGACCGCGATCAACCGCCCGATGGACTTGATGACGAGGTAGGAGGCACCCGCCGCGTACAGGGGCCCGAACACCGTCGACATGACCCAGGGCCCGGCGAAGATGAACAGGAGCAGCACGACGAGCGCCGGGATGCCGACCAGCGTTGCGCCAACGCGCAGGACGCGCTCGAGTTGGCGAACCTTCCCCTGTGCGTAGAGCTCCGCCGTGAGCGGCGGGATCACGCCGGAGAAGATGATCGTGGGCGTGGCCACGAGCACCACCAGCTTGGACGACGCCCCGTAGAGCGCGACCACGTCCGCCGAACGGAACGCCCCGAGGATCCACAGGTCTACGCCGGCGCCGAGCAAGTAGATGCCGAGGTTGGATACGAGGAGCGGGCGGGCGACCTTGAAGAGCTCGCCGCGGCTCACGGTGCCCGGCCCGCGCAGCGGACGCATCGTGCGCAGCAGCACGAAGCCGGTGGCCGCGAGCACGACCGCGGTCACCAGCGTGATGAGCCCCACGGTCTCCGAGAGCGAGGCGCTGCGGGCGAACAGGTACACCCCGCCGAGCACCACCACGGTGAAGAAGTCGGCCGCGAACGTCTGCAGCAGGGCCGAATGCGCGAAGCGCGACAGGCCGAGGAACGCCTGGGCGCACATGTACTGCATCGCGGTCGCGAACAGGAGCGCCGCGCCGAGCGGGATGATCGAGGCCACGAGTGGCTTGTTCAGGACGGTCCCGAAGAACCACTGGCCGACGCCGAGTGCCAGCACGAGCGAGACCGCCGAGGCGCCGATGGCGGCCCAGCCGAGGCTGATGCGGATGGAAGCGCGCGCGCGTCCGGGCTCGCCGAGGGCCAGCGACTCCGCGGTGAACCGCACGACGGCACGGTCGAGCCCCAGCTCGGCCAGGGTGCTGCCGATCACCACCATCGTATTGAGGAGGAGGAACGCTCCGAACTCGTCGATGGTGAGCAGGCGCGCGACGATGCCGTTCATGGCGAAGCCGAGCACGAGCCCCAAGACCCTCGTGCCCAGCACCCACGCCGAGCCGGACAGGAGCCGCCGGCGGATCGATCCGAGCGAGAAGGCGGCTTGAGCCTCGCTCATCGGCGCACGACCGACCGGATGCCCCAACCGGGCCGAGGCCGTCGGGGGTTTCTATCCGCCGAAGGATTCACTACGCTCCAACGGAGGGCGTATCTGGGGGGCGCATGCCAGACAGTGATGTGACGAGCGCGGAAGGCGCCGCGTTCATCGACGTGTCCTCCCTCGATGCGGGGCCGACGTTCTCCGGCTCGGCGCGGCACGCGCTGCGACGCGTGGTGACCCGCTACCCGGAGCCGTATCTGTTCATCGCGCGACGACGCCACCCCCAGGGAACGATCGCCTCCGACACGCAGCTCGTGATCGATGGGTTCACGCGCTCGGCCGTCACCTTCGCACTCGTGGCGTTCCAGGTCGCTCAGAACGGGCATGTCCGTGTCGCGCACCACCTTCACTCGCCGGCCCAATTGATCCAGGCGGCACGCCGCGGCATCCCTGGGCTCGTTCCGATCCGACCGCCACAGGATACGGTCCTGTCGGCCATGGTCTCCGAACCCGCCGTCTCCGTGGGCCAGTGGCTCCGGACCTACACCGGCTTCTATCGCAGGGTGCTGGGCAGCGCGGACGGGCTCGTGTTCGCCCGCTTCGAGTCCGTCACCACCGACCTGGGCTCCGTCATCGGGGAGGTCAACCGGCGCTTCGGGACCTCGTTCGCCGAGTTCAGTCACGACGGAGCCGACGTGGCTCGCGCGTTCGCGCTCATCGACGAGCGGTCGCGGCGCCCACCCTGGCGGCGCACCCTCGGGGAGTTCCTCGCGGGGCGGATCAGCCTGGACGAGTATCGGGATCAGACGGCCGAGCAGCGGGGGATGGTGAACCTGGGCGAGGTGCCGCAGGAGCGGGTCCAGCGCCCGTCGGCCGCCCGGCGCGCGCGGCGAACCGCCCTCGTGCAGCGATACCGGGAACCCACGCTCCAGACCTGGAGGGCGCGCGCCGAGGCGGCGTATCGAGCCGTGGCCGAGCGCGCCGTCTGACGACGCACGCGCGGGCCGAGCCCGCCGAGCGCGCTGCACGCACGGCTTCATGCCGCCGCGCAGGACCCCGAGGTGTCCTGCCCGAAGCCCTGCCAGCCCCCGAAGCCCACCTCGGCCGATGCCGCGCCGTCCCACCACGTCCACGCGGCGGCGTCGCAGCTCGCCGCCGTATAGCGATTGTCCCTCCAGGACAGATCGCTAGAGGTTCCCCCCTGAGCGTCCACCCCGACCCGCACGCCATCGTCCAACCTCGCGGCGTTCGCGATCGCCGTGTTGCCCGTGGAGGGGAAAGCCCCGTCCTGGAGGCAGGCGTCCCCTCCGGGGCCGCTGCTCCTGCCGTTCGACAGCATCCGGATCGCCCACGTTCCCGCGCCGGAGACGTCGTTGCCTCTGAGCTCGACGTCGTGGGAGTTGTACACGTCCAGCCCCGCGTTGCCGGCGCTCGTCACGGTGCTCGAGGAGACGGTGCCCCGGCAGCTGATCTCGATGCGGATCGCGTCGTGCGCGACGCCGTCCACCGAGCTGTCGCTCACCGCGAAGTCCGTGGTGTTGTTGTCGATCCAGATCCCGGCGCCCCCGACGCCGCCTTGGACGTCGACCCGACCGATCTTGGCGCCGTTCACGCTGTTGAGCTTGAGTCCGCCCGACAGGCCGATCTCGAAGCTCGCGTCGGCGGGGCTGTCGATGATCGTGGCGCCGTCGATCACGAGGTTCGGGGCGCCTTTGGCCACGATCCCGAACCGGCCGTCGGACACCGCGAACACGTCGCGCAGGGTGACGTTCGCCCCCTGCACCTTCATGCCCGAGTCGGCGGCCGTCTGGACGGACACCCGTTCCAAGATCCAGCCGTCGGCGGTGCGGACGTCGGCGCTCGCGGCGCCCTGCATGACGAGGTTCGCGAGGGTGACGTCGGTCCCGGCGCCCCGGCCGTCGAAGCACAGCGATCCTCCGCAGGTGAGGGTCGGCGCGTGAGCCCCGATGCCGTGGATGGTCTGGCCACGCGCCGGTCCCACCGGTTCGGGCAGGGTGTAGGTCCCTTCCGGCACGCAGATGACGGCGCCGGCACCCGCGGAGGCCACCGATGCACCCAGGTCTCCCCCGGGCGGAACCGTGACGGTGCAATCGGCCGACGGGCCGCCCGGGAGCGCCACCGAGGTGCTCGCGCTCAGCGTCGCGTGACCGCCGCACGATGACGCGACCAGCAGGACCGCGATGGCTTCGGCTGTCGCGAGCCTCCCGCCGAGCGCCCGGCTCGCAGGACGGTCCTCGGGCCGGTTCACCGGGAGGCGAGCCTGGTCGCCGTCACCTGCACGAGCCGCGCGGTCCAGGCCGACGGTCGCGGCGTGGCTCCGTCGGCGAGGCCGTTGAGGTAGAGCGACCACGTTCCGGCCACGACGCGACGGACGCCGGGCGCGGTGAGCACGCGGGCGCTCGTCGACGTGAAT
Organism: uncultured Actinomycetes bacterium; assembly: GCA_963719165.1. Classification (GTDB taxonomy): domain Bacteria; phylum Actinomycetota; class UBA4738; order UBA4738; family HRBIN12; genus JAOUEA01. The sequence goes on from CAVRAV010000001.1 coordinate 412,679, forward strand.
CGCGGGCGGCGCAGCATCTGTGTGTGCATCGCCGCAGCGCCCGGCATGAACGTCGCGTAGCGTTGGTCGAGCGCCGCGGTGTATGCCTCGGCGGGGCATCCGGGATGTGCGATCAGCGACTCCGCCGCGAGGCGGCCGCTCACCATCGCCGCCGCGATCCCCTCGCCTTGCAGCGGATTCACGAGCCCCGCCGCGTCGCCGACCAGCAGCACGTTGCGCGCCCCGGGACACGAGCCCACTCCGCCCATGCGAAGCCAGCCGCCCGTCACCCGTCCGGGGCGCGCCTCCGCCGGCAGATCTCCGCTCGCTTCCAGACGGGCGCACAGGGCCGTCAGCTCCCCTCGCAGGCGAGCCGCCGGGCGGTGGGCCCGTCGCAGCGCGAGGCCGATGCCGACGTTGGCCTCGCCGTCGGCGCCCGGGAAGAGCCAGCCGTATCCCGGGAAGATGCGGCCGGGCCGCGCGTTGAGGAGCGCGAGCAGGGGCAGCGGAACCGAGGCCGGCAGGTAACCGCGGATCGCGAACCCCCACATGGCCGCGTCCACGTCGATCAAGCCGGCGAGGTGCGCGATCGGGCTCAGCGCGCCGTCCGCCCCGATCACGATGCGGCCACGCACCCTGGAGCCGTCGCTCGCGGTGAGGGAGTCCAGCGACCCGTCGGCCGCCTTGGATGCCCCCACGACGCGCGCGAGGATCGGCGTGGCACCCGCAGCGATCGCCTCGTTCCGCAGCACGTCGTCGAAGACCCGCCGCGGCGCCGATCACGCCGTGATCGGCGTAGGCGCGCCCGGGGTATGCCGGCAGGAGCGCCCGTCCGCCGGATGGACCCACCACGAGGATGTCGCTGCCCCGTCCGAACTCGGGGAAGGGGACGCCGAGCTCCTCGAGGGCTCGGACGCCTCGAGGCCCGATCAGGTCACCGCACGCTTTGTCCCTGGGGAACCGTGAGCGGTCCATGAGCGCCACGCGTGCGCCGGCCCTGGCGAGCACGAGCGCTGCGATGCTGCCGGCGGGTCCCGCACCCACGACGACCGCGTCGAATCCGTCCCGCCTCATGCGGCCGCGTGCCGGCCCCACACCTCTGCCCATGGGTCTCTTCTACGGCATCCACCCCAGGCCGTCGACCCACCGCGCTCCTTCGTGCGGATGCTCTGGGGGTTTACCGCCTGGCATCTGAGGGAACCACACCACGACAAGCGCGGGATCGCGGCTCGTGAACGGACCCCGTCGGCGGCTGTGCTGGGGGCGTTCCATCAGGGGATCCGCCCCCGGCTGAATAGGTCTACGATGCTTGATGGAGGGGTGAGGGCACTGGCGCAGGTCGTGCTCGACCAGGTCGGCAAGGTGTATCCGGACGGCACGGAAGCCGTGTCCGGCTTGGGCCTACAGATCGAAGACGGGGAATTCATGGTCTTCGTCGGCCCATCGGGCTGCGGCAAGACCACTGCCCTGCGCATGGTCGCGGGCCTTGAGGACATCTCGAGCGGCACGATCTCGATCGGTGATCGCGTGGTGAACGACGTGCCGTCGAAGGATCGCGACGTCGCGATGGTCTTCCAGAACTACGCGCTCTACCCGCATCTGAGCGTCTACGAAAACATGGGGTTCGGGCTGCGCCTGCGCAAGACGGCGAAGCCCGAGATCGACCGGCGGGTCCGCGAAGCAGCGAAGATCTTGGGCCTCGAAGAGCTCCTCGATCGCAAGCCGAAGAACCTCTCCGGTGGCCAACGCCAACGGGTCGCGATGGGGCGTGCCATCGTTCGCGAGCCTCGCGCATTCCTGATGGACGAGCCGTTGTCCAACCTGGACGCCAAGCTCCGGGTTCAGATGCGAGCGGAGATCGCGCGGCTCCAGGACGACCTCGGCGTCACAACGATCTACGTCACGCACGATCAGACCGAGGCCATGACGATGGGCGACCGCGTTGCCGTCATCAAACGGGGCCGGCTCCAGCAGGTCGACGTCCCGCAGAGCCTCTACGACGAGCCGGCGAACCTGTTCGTCGCCGGCTTCATCGGGTCGCCGGCGATGAACATGGCGGAGGCGACCCTCGAGCGGCACGGAGAAGACTGGATCGTGACCTTCGGCAGCGTCCGTCTGGGCCTGGACCGGGAGGCGGTCGCCGCGCGGCCCGGCCTCGAGGCGTTCGAGGGTCGCCCCGTCATCGTCGGCATCCGTCCCGAGGACATGGAGGACGCGGCGACCCAGGACGAGACGCGCGAGGACCGTCGGTTCCGGGCCGAGGTCGATCTGCGCGAGGCGCTCGGCGCCGAGGTGATCGTGCACTTCACGGTCGACGCGCCCCCCGTGATGACCGAGGACACGCGGGAGCTTGCGCGCGACGCGGGCGCTGCCGAGCTCGAGGCCGAGCGCAACGAAGGCCGCTCGGCCTTCGTCGCCCGGCTGGGCCCGCGCACCGAGGCTCGCGAACACGCTGAGATCGATCTGGTCGTCGACACCAGCCGGATGCACTTCTTCGACCCCCGAACGGGGAACGCCATCAACGATGGGTCCGGGTGACCGGTCCAAAGGAGGACGATCGACATGCAGAGGCACCGACTCGCTCGACGAACGCTCATACCGGCCGCAGCGCTCGCGCTGTTCGCCGCCGCGTGCAGCGGGGGGAAAGTCTGGATCAGACCACGAACTCCGGCGCCGGCTCGCCGGCCGTGGATCTCACCGGACAGACGGTCGAGGTGGCGGCGACATGGACCGGCGCGGAGCAGCAGCGTTTCCAGATGGTGTTGGACAAGTTCGCTCAGGACACGGGGGCGACCGTGAGGTTCCGCTCCGCCGGCGACGACATCGCCGCCTATGTTGGACCTCGTATCGAGGGTGGCGACCCGCCGGACGTGGCGATCCTGCCACAGCCGGGGGTCCTGAAGACCTTCGCCGCGCAAGGTGACCTGGTCCCGATCGAAGACGTAGCCGGTCCCGAGGTCGACGCGAACTTCGGTAAGACGGCGCGCGACATCGGCTCGGCGGACGGCACGCTGTACGGCGTGTGGTTCAAGACCGCACAGAAGTCGACGGTCTGGTACAACAAGGGCGTTTTCGACGGCGCTGGCGTGCAACCGCCGACCACGTGGGACGAGTTGCAACAGACCGCCCAGACCATCTCCGACTACGGCGTGGCGCCCTACTCGATCGGCGCCGACGTGGGCTGGCCCCTGTCGGACCTCTTCGAGAACATCTACCTGCGCACCGCGGGCCCCGACATGTACGACAAGCTCGCGGCGCACGAGATCCCGTGGACGGATCAGTCCGTGAAAGACGCGTTGACGATCATGGGCCAGATGCTGGGGAACAGCGACTTTCTGGCCGGTGGCACCACGGGTGCAGAGCAGACGGACTTCACGGGTTCGGTGACCCAGGCCTTCACCGATCCCCCCAAGGGAGCCATGGTCTTCGAGGGCGACTTCGTGGCCGGCACGATCACCGGCGAGACCAAGTCGAAGATCGGCACGGACGCCGACTTCTTCGATTTCCCGTCGATCGACGGTTCCCCGCCCGCCGTGCTGGGCGGCGGCGACATCGCGACCTTGTTGAAGGACAGCGAGGGCGGCAAGGCCATGATGAAGTACCTCGCGACGCCGGAGGCGGCCGAGGTGTGGATCACCCAGGGCGGCTTCATCTCGCCGAACATCAAGGTCGACGTAGCTTCCTACCCCGACGCCATCACGCGACGCGCGGCTCAGGCGTTGATCGACGCCGGGGACAGCGTGCGCTACGACATGTCGGACCTGCAGCCCACGGCGTTCGGCGCCACCACCGGCCAGGGGATCTGGGGCATCCTGATCGACTTCCTACAGAACCCCAACGACGTGGACGGCACGGCTCAGGCCCTGGAGAAGTCCGCGGCCAAGGCGTACAAGTAAGCGGAGGAGGCGTGGGCCAGGCTGCGGCGGCATCACGGCGCGGGTCGCTGGGAGCGAGGATGCTGTTCCTGGCGCCCGCGCTGGTGCTGCTGGGCGCGATCGTCGTCTACCCCATCTTCTTCTCCGTCGGCCGCAGCCTGTTCAGCGCCAACGGCGACACGTTCGTCGGCCTGGACAACTACAAGGAGATGTTCACCTCCGACTCGACCCTCACCGCGATCAAGAACAACCTGATCTGGGTGGTGTTCGCTCCCAGCATCGTCACCGCGCTGGGGCTGATCTTCGCGGTGCTCACCGAACGCGTTCCATGGCAGACGGCCTTCAAGGTGGCGATCTTCATGCCCATGGCCATCTCGTTCCTGTCCGCCGGCGTCACGTGGCGCCTGATCTACGAGCAAGATCCGAAACTGGGCCTCGCCAACGCGACCGTTGGCGCCGTCCTCGACGTGTTCCGGCCCCCCGGAGAGCTGGCGGGAGCGCGGCCGTCGGATGAGCAGCAGCTCGGTCCGGCGCCGGGCGGCGGGTTGCAGACGACGGGCTCCGTGAGCGTCGGCGAGACGACGACCCTCGGGCTCGTGGCGATCCCGCCCGAGAACATCCCCGCCGACTCCGAGCCGGCGGCCGAGCCGACGAGCGATCCGGGAGGCATCGCGGGGTCGGTCTGGCTGGACTTCTCGACGGGCGGAGGCGGTCAGAAAGGTGTGATCGATCCGACGAGAGCGTGGGCTGCCCGGCGTCGACGTCGAGGCGGTCTCGGGCGGTGAGGTGGTCGCCTCGGCCACCACCGCCGCGGACGGCACGTTCCTGCTCGAGGGCGTGCCGCAGGGCGGCGTGGAGGTTCGTCTGCCCGCCCAGAACTTCCGCGAGCCGTTCGCGGGCATCAGCTGGCTGGGTCCCACGCTCGTCACCCCCGCGATCATCGTGTCGTACATCTGGATCTGGGCGGGCTTCGCGATGGTGGTCATCGCGGCGGGGCTGGCGTCCATCCCGCGCGAGACCCTGGAGGCCTCGCGCGTGGACGGGGCGAGCGAATGGCAGGTGTTCCGTCGCGTGACCGTTCCGCTGCTGGCACCGGTCCTCGCCGTGGTACTGGTGACCCTCGTCATCAACGTGCTCAAGATCTTCGACCTCGTGCTCGTCATCGCGCCCGGATCTTCGCAGCGCGACGCGAACGTCATCGCGTTGCAACTGTGGAAGACCGCCTTCGGGATCCGGGACTTCGGCCTCGGGCAGCGCCCTGGCGGTGTTCCTGCTCGTGCTGGTCCTGCCGGCCATGGCCTTCAACCTCCGGCGGTTCAGGAGGGAAGACTGATGGACGTCACGGCCCGTCCCGAGCGCGAACGCCATGCAACGGCTTCGAGGTCGCACCGCCTGGTCAACGCCCTCACCCGCGCGCCCGCCGCGCTCCTGCTCGCGGTGATCGCCCTGGTGTGGCTGGTGCCCACGATCGGACTGCTGGTCTCCTCGTTCCGGTCGGCGGCCGCGAACTCGGAGAGCGGCTGGTGGACGGCCCTGACCATGCCGAGTCAGCTGACGCTGCAGCCGTACCGCAACCTCCTGAACGACCCCACCATGGTGAAGGCGTTCGTGAACACGATCCTGATCACGGTGCCGGCCGCGTCGCTCGTGGTCATCGTGGGGTCGCTCGCCGCCTACGCGTTCGCCTGGATGCGATTCCGGGGCCGCGACGTCCTGTTCCTGATCGTGGTCGGCCTGCTCGTCGTGCCCCTGCAGGTGGCCCTCATCCCGGTCGCACGCCTCTACGACCTGCTCGGCCTGTTCGGCACGATCCCCGGCGTGGTGCTGTTCCACGTGGCGTTCGGGCTCCCCTTCGCGATCTTCTTGTTGCGGAACTTCTTCGTGGGGATCCCGAGGGAGATGCTGGAGGCCGCGCGCATGGACGGTGCGAGCGAGTGGACGGTGTTCCGCCGCGTGGTGCTGCCGTTGGGACTGCCGGCGATCGCCTCACTGCTGATCTTCCAGTTCCTGTGGGTGTGGAACGACCTGCTCGTGGCCCTGGTGTTCGCGGGCGGCGAGACCCAGCCGCTGACGGTGGCGATCCGCGAGCAGCTCCGTTCCTTCGGCGCGAACATCGACGTGATCGCGCCCGCCGCGTTCCTGCAGATGCTGGTGCCGCTCGCGGTGTTCTTCGCGTTCCAACGCTACTTCGTCCAGGGACTGCTGGCCGGGTCCGAACGCTAGCGCCCAGCCCCGCGACCTGCGGCTACAGGGGCAGCGGCGTCGCGTCGTCGGCGTTGTTGGGAGCGGCGCCGTTGAGCCCGTAGGCCTCCCACATGCCCGCGCAGAAGGAGTAGTGGTCGTAGCGCCGGCCGTCCTTGGAGCCGGCCGCGACCCCGGGGCCGATCTCCACCGCGTAGACGAGCTGCCCGGTGCTCTTGCTGCTCTCGTCGAACGTCACGATGACGGTGACGGAGGGGTCGGCGTCGGTGATCACGCCCACCACGTGCTCGACCCATTTGTCGGCGAGCGCCAGCTTGCTCGAGGCGTGGTTCGTGCCGAAGTAAGCCGGGCAGTTGCCTCCCGACGGATAGGTGTGCGCGTTGCCGCAGTTGTTCGGCACGATGTAGCTGAAGGCGGGCAGGGAACGGAGCTGGGCGTCGGACGTGAGCGGACGATCGTTGGCCTTGCAGGATGCGTTCGTCTTGTACATGCGCGCGGGGTCGTGTCCCGTGTCGTAGAGGTCGTCCTTGGACCCCGGCACGACGTTGGGCGACGGTTTCACCCCGCAGTTGGCGGCCATGGATTCCTCGAGGTTCACCCATCCGACGTCCTGGGCGTCGAATTGACTGTAGAGGTTCTTGGACACCGGCTTCGATGCCGTCTGCTGCCCGGCGACCATGGCCCGGTAGTCATGCGGGGAACCCGCGAAGCCGTGATAGTCCGTGAACTCCTTACCTTGGGCGATGAGCGCATTCATGAACGGTGCTTCGGACTTGCCGACAACGGCGCTGCGCTTGGTGTTCTCCAGCACGATGACGGCGACCTTGGGTTGTGGCGCGTCCGATGCCATCGCGGCGGCGGGGATCAGGCTCATCGCGAGCCCCAGGGCGCCCAGCAAGACTCCCACTTTCCTCGACATCAGCACCTCCGTAGTCGCCCGTTCGGCCTACGCCGGACGGCCGAACCCTACCACTACCCTCTCGTGCAACACCAGAGGAGCGGAAGATCGGCCGAGCGGGCACCGATCGGTCGATATCGGGGGTCAGCGAGGAGGCATCCGTTCCAGGATCTTGGCCTGGATCTTGTCTGCCACCTTCGGGAGTGAGGCGCGCATGCCGGCGAAGTCCCGGGCGTGCATGACGGCCATCCGCGCAGGCGTGACCGTGGTCACCGTGGCTGTGCGTCGGTTCGTCTCGATGAGCGCGATCTCGCCGAAGAAGTCTCCGGACGAGAGGTGCGCAAGCAGCTCGCCCTCGTGCCGAACGTCGGCCTCGCCGTCGAGCATCACGAAGAACTCGTGGGCCATGGCGCCTTCTTCGAGGAGATCTTTGTCCGCACCGACCTCCACGACGTCCATGGAATGAGCGACCTGTTTGCGGTCCTTGGCGGGTAGATCCGCGAACAGCGGGACTGCCTTGAGCTCCTTCTCGTCCACGCGATCCCCTTCTCCCTCGGCGCAGCGGTCATCCTCCCACGCGGGACGGCATCGACGCGAACGTAGAGCCTCACGTACGCTTCGAGCTGCGGGTGTTCCCTCCCCCTCCCCGTTGAGAGACCCAGTGAGTTCGAGCCGAGATCTGCCGCGCGGAGAGCCGGGCGCCAAGGGACACGTCCGTGCCCTCGATGGCATGCGCGCCGTCGCCGTGGTCCTGGTGGTCCTCTTCCACCTTCGCGTGCCGGGGTTCTCCGCCGGCTACCTCGGTGTGGACGTGTTCTTCGTGCTGTCGGGATTCTTGATCACGTCGCTGCTGATCTCCGAGATGCAGGAGCACGGGCGGATCGCGTTGGCGGCGTTCTGGTCGCGTCGCGTTCGACGCCTGTTACCGGCCCTCGCGCTCCTGCTGCTGGCGGTGGCGCTCGTGACCTGGCTCACCGCGACCTATTCCGAGCGCGCGTCGATCCGAGGCGACCTGCTCGCATCGACCGCGTACCTCGCCAACTGGCGCTTCATCGCCACCAGCAGTTACTTCGTGAGCACCGGGATCGAGAGCCCCCTGCAGCACACGTGGTCCCTGGCGATCGAGGAGCAGTTCTACCTCCTGTGGCCTTTGGCGCTCGCTGGCGCCATGGCCGTGTTCCACCGAGCGCGCCTCGAGCGTGACGGTCCTCGGCGTGATCGGCGTGCTCGTCTCCGCCGCCGCGATGGCGTGGCTGTTCGGCCCCGAAGGGGTGGAGCGGGCGTACATGGGCACCGACGCGCGGATGTTCGAGCCCTTGGTCGGAGCGCTGGGCGCCGTGTGGGTGGCGACGCCCTGGGCGCGCGGCTGGCTCGAACGATACGGCCGCCCGGTGATGTGGCTCGGCCTGTTCGTCGTCCTCGTCGACCTCATCGTGATCCGACCCGGCGACGCGTACTACTTCGACGGTGGGGCGCTCGGGTTCTGCGTCGCCACGCTGATGGTCGTGGCACCGCTGTGGGTGGACCGCGGGGGGACGGTGGGGGCCGGTCTGTCGTGGCGTCCGGTGGCCTGGGTGGGGGTGATCTCCTACGGCATCTACCTGTGGCACTGGCCCCTCATCGTGTGGCTCGGGGTGCGGACGGCCACCGGCGTGCGTTCGGCGCTCCTGGGGGTCGTGGTCCTCGTCCTCACCGTCGCGATCGCGGCTCTTTCCTACTACCTGGTCGAGCGCCCGATACGCACGGGCCGGCCGCTGGGAACGCGCGAGCGCAAACGCCGGGCGCTCCGACGTCCGGGCATCGTGCTCGCCATCGTTCCCCTCGTCCTGTTGCTGGTCGCCTCGGCCTCCCTGGCCGCGACGAGCGTCCCCACCCCTTCGGCCGGCACGCCGGTGCTCCTGCTGGTTGGAGACTCGGTGCCGCTGCACCTCGAGGTCGCGTTCGAGCGCGCGACCGCCGCGCGCGGGTGGCGCGTGGTCTCAGCCGCCTACGGCGGGTGTCCCGTCACGGGAGAGACGAGCGCCAAGCCTACCGGCGAGGCCCTCCACCTGGCCGCCGGTTGCGCACAGTTGACGATCCCCGCGCAGGAGGCGTTGATCGCCCGCGATCATCCCGACGTGGTGCTGTGGTGGGATCGGTGGTCGGTCTCGGACTATCTCGCCGCCGACGGGCACCACGTCCGTTCGGGCACGGACCGGTTCTGGACGCTGCGCCGTGCGGGCCTGGACGCGGCCGTGCGCCGGCTCGGCGCGGGGGGTGCGACCGTGATGCTCGTGGCCACGGAGCCGCCCGGCGTGGGCATATGGACGCGCTGCACCGTCGAGCGGTGCGCGGACTGGGATCGCTTCCAGATCGACCACTACGGGGACATCACCACCCGCTGGAACGCCATCTTGCGCCGCTATGCGGAACGCCACCCCGATCGAGCCGCGTTCATCAGCGTGACGGACGCGGTGTGCCACGATGACTCGTCTCCTTGCGACGATCACATCGACGGGGTTCCCGCGCGCCCCGACGGCACCCACTACGCGGGGGCCGGGGAGGACCTCGTCACGCGGCTCATCGTCGACGCGATCGCCCCGCGGATGGAGGCGGGACGCTGAGTCGCCTCAGACGCCGTCGAGCGCGGTCTTCAGTCCCGCGACCGCCCGATCGCTCATCTCATCCAGCTTGCCGCCGATGAACGGCTCCGCGAGGCGGGCGACACCCTTGAGCGCGAGGTCGGCCCGATACGTGACGGCGGTTCCGGCTCCCTCACGCGGTGCGAACGAGATCACGTCGACGCCGTGGAAGTTGGCGCCGTCGCCCACGAGCGTGATGCTCCGAGGCCGATCGTAGGTCGTGACCTCGTACGTCAGGGTCTGTTCCTTGCCGTTGAAACGAGAGACCAGCTCGAAGCGGGAGCCGACGCCGATCGGATCCTCGTCCAGGCGTCGGGCGCTGGGGATGCCCGGATCCCACGCCTGCGTGGTGGAGAAATCCGCGACGAAGTCGAAGGCCGCCTCCGGCGCGCACGAGGTCTCGATGGTGCGTTCGACTCGATGCGTCATGCGGCCGAGCCTACGACGGCGCCGCGCGAACGTCGTTCGGCTCGAACGACCGAACCCACGGCGAGCCCTAGGCTGTGTGCATGGCGCCCTTGCCCGTCTTCGTCCTCGCCGGGGCGCTGATCGGCCTCCTCACCGGGGTCTTCGGCGTGGGGGGCTCCTCGGTCGCCACGCCGTTGTTGTCGTTGTTGGGGGTTCCCCCCTTGATCGCCGTTGCCACGCCGCTGCCGGCCACGATCCCGTCGGCCGCCGTGGCGGCCGTGCCGTACGTCCGGGCGGACGAGGCGCGACCGCGCGCGGCCGCGTGGACCCTGCTGGGCTCGATCCCGGCGGCGGTGGTGGGGGCCTTGCTGTCACGATCGGTCGGCGGCCCCACGTTGCTGATCGTCTCCGGGATCGTCCTCGTGGTGATCGGTCAACGCGTGATCCGACCGATCGACACGGTGATGCGAGCGCGGGGCACGAACAGGCGTCGCAACCGCCCGATCCTCGTGCTCGTTTCTGCCGGCATCGGGCTGCTCGCGGGCCTGCTCGCCAACGGCGGGGGATTCCTTCTGGTGCCGATGTACCTGCTGCTATTCGGCCTGAGCATGCGGCAGTCGGCCGGCACGAGCCTGCTGGTGATCGCGGTGATGGCGCTCCCAACGCTCGTGGCCCATTGGGCGCTCGGTCATATCGACTGGCGTGTGGCGGGCGCCTTCGCACTGGGCGCGGTGCCGGCGAGCGCTGCGAGCGGGCGCTTCGCACACCGGCTGGCCGGTCCTCGTGTGCGTACCGCCTTCGGATGGTTCCTGACGGTCTCCGGCGTCGCGTTCGTGCTCTTCCGCGTGCTGGGACGCTGAGGCGCGCGGACCTGCCGGGGCGGAAGGGGTCGTTCGGTAGGATGCCCGGACGATGAGCCGCCGATACGACGCGTCCGAGATCGAGCCCCGGTGGCAGCGGATCTGGGAGGAAGAGGGCCGTTACGCGGCCTCGGACGACCCCGATGATCCTCGGCCCCGGTTCTACGCCCTCGACATGTTCCCTTACCCGTCGGGCGACCTGCACATGGGCCACGCCGAGGCGTTCAGCGGCGGGGATACGGTGGCGCGGTACAAGACGATGACGGGGCACAACGTCTTGCATCCCATCGGCTGGGACGCGTTCGGGCTGCCGGCGGAGAACGCCGCGATCAAACGGGGCATCCCGCCGCGCGCATGGACCGAGGTGAACGTCGAGCAGCAGGCGGCCTCGTTCCGCAGGATGGGGATGTCCTTCGACTGGTCCCGGCGCCTGGAGACCTGCGACCCCGAGTACTACCGATGGACGCAGTGGCTGTTCCTGCGCTTCTTCGAGCGCGGCCTGGCCTACCGCAAGAGCTCACCGGTGAACTGGTGCCCGAACGACCACACGGTGCTCGCCAACGAGCAGGTGATCCAGGGGGCCTGCGAACGCTGCGGCACCCAAGTGGAGCGCAGGGACCTCACGCAGTGGTTCTTCAAGATCACCGACTACGCCCAGCGCCTGCTCGACGATATGGACACCTTGATCGACTGGCCCGAACGCGTGCTCACGATGCAGCGCAACTGGATCGGCCGCAGCGAGGGAGCGCGCGTGACCTTCACGATCGAGGAGACGGGCGAGGAGATCGAGGTCTTCACCACGCGGCCGGACACGCTGTGGGGCGTCACGTTCTTCGTGTTCTCCGTGGAGCACCCGGCCGTCCGCGGCCTGGCCGAGCGGGGCGGCACCCTGGCGGCCTTGGAGCCTCTGGTCGAGGGAGCCCGCGCCGCGTCGATGGCCTCCCGCGAGGAGGCAGACACGAAGGACGGCGCGTTCCTGGGCGTCCACGCGATCAATCCCGTGAACGGTGAGCGCATCCCGTGTTACGCCGCTCCCTACGTCTTGATGGAGTACGGCACGGGGGCGATCATGGCGGTGCCCGCTCACGACGAGCGCGATCTGGCCTTCGCGCGCCAGCACGACCTTCCCGTGCGCGCGGTGATCCAGCCGGCCGTGGGCGAGCTCCTGGACGGACCGACGATGACCGAGGCCTACCCCGGCGAGGGCGTCATGGTGAACAGCGGTCCGTTCGACGGCGAGTCGACGCCCGCCTCGATCGCGAACGTCGCGGCGTGGCTGGAGGCAGAGGGTCGCGGTCACGCCACGGTGAACTACCGCTTGCGCGACTGGCTGTTGAGCCGTCAACGGTATTGGGGCGCGCCGATCCCCATCATCCACTGCCCGACGTGCGGCGAGGTCGCGGTCCCCGACGCGGACCTTCCGGTTCGTTTACCCGAGGATGCCGACTTCGAGCTCGGCGGCGAGTCGCCGCTCGCCCGTCATCCGACCTGGAAGCGCGTCGCGTGTCCGGATTGCGGTGGCGAGGCAGAACGCGACACCGACACGATGGACACGTTCGTGGACTCCAGTTGGTATTTCTTCCGCTACTGCTCGCCGGGGTACGAAGACGGGCCCTTCCGCGTCCAGGACGTGGCGCGCTGGATGCCGGTGGGCCAGTACACGGGAGGCGTCGAGCACGCGATCTTGCATCTGCTCTACTCGCGGTTCTTCACGAAGGTCCTGCACGACATGGAGTTGGTGCCGTTCACCGAGCCCTTCCCCAAGCTGATGAACCAGGGCCAGGTCATCTACGGCGGCGCCTCCATGAGCAAGTCGAAGGGCAACGTCGTGGAGCCGATGCCACTGGTGGCGCGATGGGGCGCGGACACGATCCGCCTCACGATGCTGTTCGCAGGGCCCTTCGAGGACGACATCGACTGGAAGCTCGTCGGGGGCGGGGACGAGCACCGTCGGCCGGGGCCCCACGCCTGGCTCGGGCGGGCGTTCTCGGTGGTGGGCGACGCCGTCGAGCACGACGAGGCCATCGAACCCCCGGAACTCGTGAAGCTCGTCCACCGCACGGTGAAGGGCGTCACGGAGGATCTCGAGCGGTTCCGCTTCAACACCGCCATCTCCAAGCTGCAGGTCCTCACGAACGAGATGCGAGCCGCCCTCGACGGTGGTGGTGGAGCGATGGCGGCCGCGCGGGCGCTCGCGCAGTTGCTCGCTCCGTTCGCGCCCTACGCGGCCGAGGAGCTGTGGCGGGTCGATCTCGGCGAGCCCGAGTCCGTGCACGCGTCGACCTGGCCGACCTACGATCCCGCGCTCGCGCGCGAGGACACCGTCACGCTGGTGGTGCAGGTGGACGGCAAGGTCCGCGCCACGCTGGAGGTCCCCGCCGACATCGACGAGGCGGGCGCCTTAGAGACCGGCCCGAGGCGCGGAGGGGGCGTTGCGCGCGCTGGACGGCCGCACCGTGCGCAAGGAGATCGTGCGCGCCCCCAGGTTGGTGAACTTCGTCACGAAGTGAGGGGTTCCGCGCGATCCGTGACGGCCGTCACGGCGGCTCGCCGCGGCCCACGGTAGCGTCGCGCGCATGGGGATCAGGGATCGCCTGGACGCGCTGTCCCGCGCGGAGCTCACCGGCCTGATCGGGGTCGTGGTCCTCACGCTCGCGGGCGTGGGCCTCTGGTACACGCGATCGCTGCCCAAGCCCGTGGAGGTCGCGTCGTCGCCGGCGGCCGCCGTCGCGCCCCCGGCCGGATCGGGGAGCGGCGTCCCCGTCGTGTCGGGATCGCCGGCGAGCGCGGCGCCGATCATCGTCGACGTCACGGGCTGGGTGCGGAACCCCGGCGTGTACGAGTTCGCCGCCGGCCAGCGCGTGATCGACGCCGTCCACCGCGCCGGCGGCGCCCGCGAGGGCGCGGACCTGAGCGTGATCAACCTCGCCGCCCCGCTCGCCGACGGCACCCAGGTCGTGGTGAGCAAGCGGGGGCGGGTGCCGAGCGGCGCGGCCTCCGGCGTTCCGGGGGTCCCGGGCTCGGTCGCCGTGGTGAACGTCAACACGGCGAGTGAGACCGAGCTCGAGACGCTCAACGGCGTCGGGCCGGTCACGGCCGCCGCCATCATCCAGTACCGAACCGACAACGGACCGTTCGCGACGGTCGACGATCTGCTGGACGTCAGCGGCATCGGCCCGGTCACCCTCGAGGAGCTGCGTCCGCAGGTCACCGTGTGAGCGGGTGGACGCTACCGTCCGCGGCCGCCGCGTTCTGGGCCGGGTTGCTGCTGTGGGAGGTCCGTCCCGGCGGGTTCGGGGCCTGGTTCTGGGGGCTGCTCGGCGCGGCTGGCCTCATCGGCGCCTGGCTCGCGGCGGCTCCGGCCCGCGGTGCGAACTCTCCGTTGACACGTGTCCGCCTCGTTCCTCGTGAGGCTCCGGCGGTCAAGGCTGTGGCGGCCGACGGCCAGGCCCGCCGTGGCGGCGGTGTGGGCGCCGCGGCCCTCGCCGCGGTCGCGATCGTCGCGCTGGGCGGGGCCTGGGCGGGCTTCGGGCAGGCACGGGTCGACGGCTCGCTGATGGCTCGGCTCGGGCCTCAGCGTATCGAGGCCGTGGGCTCGCTCCGCGAGGATCCATCGCCGGGCATGTTCGGCTGGCACGCGATCGTGGATCTCTCCCGCGTGACGTGGGGCGATGGCGCCGCCGAGGTGCGGGAGTCGGTCTGGGTCCAGGGCGAGGGGGCGCCGCCCGCGACGGTCCGCGGCGATCGGGTGACCGTGGCGGGGTTCGTCCGCTATCCCGACGATCCCAGCTTCGCCGACGTCCTGCGTCACAAGGGCATGGCGGCGGAACTGCAGGCGAGCTCCTTCGAACGCCTGGGGAGTGCGACGAACCCCTTCCTGCATGCCACCCAGGTCGTGCGGGCGTTCGTGGGTCGGTCCATCGATCGCCTCTTCCCGCAGAAGGAGGCCGGGCTGCTCCTCGGCCTGATGCTCGGGGACGATTCGCAGCTCGATCCCGGCCTCTCGCGCGATTTCCAGGCCACCGGGCTGGGCCACCTGCTGGTCGTGAGCGGGGAGAACGTCGCCATGGTGCTGGCTCCCATCTTGGCGCTCGCCGCGTGGTTGCGGTTCCGCCGGTGGACCCGGTTCCTCGTGGCCGCGGGCACGGTGGCCTTCTTCGTCGTGCTCACCGGCGCGGAGGCATCCGTGATGCGCGCAGGGGTGATGGCGGCCCTCACCTTGATCGGCGTCTTGATGGGGCGCCCTCGCTCCACCGCATCCATCCTGGCGGGAGCCGTGCTGGTTTTGTTGGCGCTCGATCCGTGGCTGGTGTGGTCCATCGGCTTCCAGCTCTCCGTGGCGGCTACCGCGGGGATGGTCGTGCTCGCCACGCCCATCGCCGAGCGCTTGGGGCGGTTCCTCCCCCGACCGGCGGCGCTCGCGGCGGGCACGACCATGGCGGCGCAGCTCGGCGTGACGCCACTGCTGCTCTTCCACTTCCACGAGGTGCCCGGCGTGACGATCGCGGCGAACCTCGCCGCCTTCCCGGCGGTCTCGCCGGCGCTCCTGCTCGGCATCGCGGCATCGACCGCAGGGCTCGCGTGGGGCGCCGCCGGCCACATCCTTGCCCTCGTCGCGCTCCTTCCCATGCGCTACCTCGAGGGGATCGCGAACGCGCTCGCAAAGGCGCCGGTGGGTCACGTGACGACCCGGGGGGGCCCGCTCGTGCTCGTGGCGGGCGCCGGCATCTTCGTGGGTCTGGCGGCGTGGATGCGGACTGGATGGCGGCCGCCCCGGTGGACGCTGGCGCTGGCGGTCGGGGTGATGCCGCTGGTGATCTGGTCCACGGCGCTCGGGACGGGGGCGCCGCCGCGGCTCACGATCCGATTCTTCGACGTGGGCCAGGGCGATTCGGCGCTGATCACGAGTCCTGCCGGCGCCACCGTCCTCATCGACGGGGGGCCCGACGAGGAGGAGGTCGCGACGGATCTCGCCTCCCTCGGTGTGAAGCGGCTCGACCTTGTGGTGGCGAGCCATCCCCACGCGGACCATATCGTCGGACTGTCCAGCGTCCTCGCGCGGATCCCCGTGGGCCTCCTCCTCGAGCCGGGGTGCCCCGACACCTCCGCGATCCACACCGACCTGGAGCTGGCCATCGCGGACGAGGGCGTGGCCACCGAGCACCCTCGCGCGGGCGCCACCTACACCGTCGGGGACCTCCACCTCGACGTGCTCTCGCCAGCGAGCTGCTGGAGCGGAACGGACTCCGATACCAACAACGACGCCCTCGTCCTGATGCTCACCCACGGCGGGGACTCCGCCCTGTTCGCCACCGAGCCGGAGGAGCCCGCCCAGCAGGCGCTCCTGGACGCCGGCGTGTCGCTGCACGCGGACGTCCTCAAGGTTCCGCATCACGGAGCGGCCACCTCCTTGCCGGAGTTCTTCCAGGCGGTGGGCGCCAAGGTGGCCGTGGTGAGCGTGGGGGAGAACGATTACGGCCACCCGGTGCCCTCCACCCTGGAGGCGATCACGGCCACGGGCGCCGATGTCTGGCGCACGGACGAACACGGCACGATCACGGTCACCTTCGAGGCGGGCGAGCCCGTGGTGTCCGCGCAGCGTTGAGGTCGCGTCGGCCGATCTCGGTAGGATCGGCAACGATGGCCGACGCCGCCGTGACCTTGCTCTGGGGAGAGGACGCCTTCTTGCTGCGCGAGGCCGCCCTTGTTGAGCTGGGCGATGTGCGGCCTACCGAGGTCGACGCCTCGGACTGGGTCGGCGGGGAGCTTCAGGACCTCGCCACGCCGTCGCTGTTCGGCGAGCCGCGGGCGTTGCTCATCACGGATGCACGCTCGTTGTCCAAAGACGCGATCGCCGAGCTCGCTTCCTATCTCCGTGCCCCCGACCCCGACGCGCCGGTGGTGATCTGTTGTCAGGTCGCGGAGCGGGGGAAGGTTCCCGCGGCGCTGGACAAGCTCGTGAAGCCCGTCGGCCGCGTCCGCCAGGTCGCGGTCCCTCGCACCGAGCTCGAGCCGTGGCTCGTGGCGCGGGCGCAGGCGCTCGGCGTGGCGCTCGGTCCGCCGGGGGCCCGCGCCCTCGTCGAGACGCTGGGCGAGGAGCCCGGCCGGCTCGCGTCGGCGTTGGAGCAGATGGGCGACGCCTTCGCGGGGGAGCAGATAACGCCGCAGCTCGTGGCCCAGCAGTTCCGAGGCCTCGGCGACCAGAAGGTGTGGGACCTCTGCGACCGGGCGTTCGGGCGGGACCTCCCCGGGGCCATCCGATCCCTGCGATCCATCGAGGCGGGCGGCGACGATCCGCTGAAGACGCTCGGAGGCATCTCGAGCCGGCTGCGCGACCTCATCAAGGTGCGCGCCCTTCCGGAGAAGATGCCGCCGGCGAAGGTGGCGAAGGCGGCCGGGCTGCGCTTCGATTGGCAGGCGCGCCGCTACCAGCAGCAGGCGCGCAACTTCACCCTCGGCCGGCTCGTAGAGCTCCACGCACGCGTGGGCGAGACGGACCGCGCGCTGAAGAGCGGCGCGACGGGAGAGGTCGCGATGCCCCTGCTGATCACGGCCATCGCGGCGGGCACCTAGGGACCGGCGGCCGAACTACCCGGCCCCGCAGCGCATCCTCGACACACGGAAGACCGTCTCCCACCCCGGGACGCCGTCGATGGCGCCCGTCGCGACGTTCACGAGTCGCCAGGCCCCGGCGTCGCCGGGCCGCTCGCCCAGCCAGCGGAGGTAGGTGCCGGTCGTTTTCGGATCGCCCGAGACCGGGGCCACCAGGGGCGGCGCCGCGTAGCGGAAGCCGCGGCGCTGGAAGGACGCGATGACACGGGCGATATCCGCGCGCGTGCCGAATCCGCGCACGCGCGTGGGGCAGCAGCGGCTCGGGCCGCAATGGGGTCCGGCGCCACGCGGCGTGAGCCGGGCGAGGCGGGTGGTGACGAGCGGCCGGGGGGCGGCCAGCACGGGCCGTGGGTGCATGATCGGGGTGCCGATGGCCGGGCGCGCGTCCGTTACCCGCGCGGTGCGAGACCCGGAGGAGGCGTGATCCACCAACACGAACACGGCCAATGCGAGCGCCGCAAGGACGGGGAAGGTCCAGCCGCCTCCCTGAGCGCGACCCAGCTTCATCCGGTCAGCCTAAGCCAGCTCCCGTCGACGAGGGGGCCCGGGCGAGGCGCCGCGGGCGCTACGAGGCGGAGACGGCGTTCGCGGACTTGGCGAGCCGGCTCTTGCGCCGCGCCGCGGTGTTCTTGTGCAAGATGCCTTTGCTGGCCGCCTTGTCGAGGGCGCGAGCCGCGGAGCGCGCCTGCTCCTGGGCGGCGTCCGGCGTCGCCGGAGGCGACGGTCGCGTGAACCCGCTTGGTGGTCGTCTTGAGCGACGTGCGCGCGTCTTTGTTGCGCTGGCGGCGCCGCTCGTTCTGCTTGTTCCGTTTGATCTGAGACTTGATGTTGGCCATGGACGAGCGAGTTTACCAGCGGCCCGCGGCCCACCCGGGCCTCGATGTGCCCGTCACAGTCCGGGCCCACGGCGCCCCGTACCATGAGGCTCGTGAGCACCGACACCTCCCACATCCGCAACTTCTGCATCGTGGCCCACATCGACCACGGCAAGTCCACGCTGGCCGACCGCCTCCTGGAGGTGACCCACACCGTCGAGGGCCGCGCCATGCGCGCGCAGTACCTGGACAAGATGGACCTGGAACGCGAACGAGGCATCACCATCAAGGCCCAGTCCGTGCGTCTGCTGCACGACGGCTACGAGCTCAACCTCATCGACACCCCCGGCCATGTGGATTTCACCTACGAGGTCTCGCGCTCCCTGGAGGCCTGTGAAGGTGCGGTCCTGCTCGTGGACGCCGCCCAGGGACTCGAGGCGCAGACCCTCGCGAACTACCATCTCGCGCGCGACGCGGGGCTCGCGATCGTGCCGGCGCTGAACAAGATCGACCTGCCCGCCGCCGAGCCGGCGCAGCGAGCGCAGGAGCTCGCGACGCTCCTGGGCTGCGACGAGTCCGAGATCCTGCGCGTGTCCGCCAAGTCGGGGGAGGGCGTGCCTGAGCTCTTGCAGGCCGTCATCGACCGCGTTCCGCCGCCGGTGGGCGACGCCGCCAAGCCGCTGCAGGCCCTGATCTTCGACTCGATGTTCGATGCCTACCGCGGCGTGATCACCTACATCCGCGTGCAGGAGGGCGAGCTACCGAGCGGCGCGCGCGTCAAGATGTTCGCGACGCGAGTGGAGTCCGAGGCCGAGGAGACGGGCGTCAACGCGCCGGAGCCGACGCCGGTGCCCTCGCTCGGCCCGGGAGAGGTGGGCTACCTCGTCACCGGGCTGAAGGACGTCCACCAGGCGAAGGTGGGTGACACGATCACCCTCGCAGGCAAGGACGCGGCGGCCGAGCCGCTGCCCGGCTATCGCGAGCCCAAGCCCATGGTGTGGTCCGGGCTGTTCCCCGCGGACGGGAGCGACTACGCGGCTCTGCGCGAGGCGCTGGACAAGCTGAAGCTCTCCGATGCCGCGCTGCACTACGAACCGGAGACCTCGCAGGCGCTCGGTTTCGGGTTCCGTTGCGGGTTCCTCGGGCTCCTGCACATGGACATCGTGAAGGAGCGCCTCGAGCGGGAGTTCGACCTGGAGCTGATCGCGACGGCGCCCAACGTCGAGTTCCGCCTGGTCCGGGGCGACGAGGTCATGGTGGTGCACAACCCCGCGGAGATGCCGCCCTCGGGCACGTACGACCTCATCGAGGAGCCCGTCGTCTTCGCCACGATCATCACGCCCGCCGATCACCTCGGCGCGGTCTTGGGGCTGTGCCAAGACCGCCGTGGGGAGATGGTGGACATGAGCTACATCACGCCCGAGCGCCTGGAGGTCCACTACGTGCTGCCGCTCGCGGAGATCGTGTTCGACTTCTTCGACCAGCTGAAGTCGGGCACGCGGGGATACGCGAGCCTGGACTACGAGCCGTGGGGCTACCAGGCGGCGAACCTCGTGCGCGTGGACGTCCTCCTGCACGGCGAGCCCGTCGACGCCTTCAGCACGATCGTGCACCGCGACAAGGCCTACGTGTACGGCAAGGAGATGACGGAACGGCTGAAGGCGCTGATCCCCAGGCAGCTGTTCGACGTCGCCGTGCAGGCCGCGATCGGCGCGAAGATCATCGCGCGCGAGACCGTGAAGGCCAAGCGCAAAGACGTAACGGCCAAGTGCTACGGCGGCGACATCTCCCGCAAGCGCAAGCTCCTGGAGACCCAGAAGAAGGGGAAGGCGCGCATGCGCCGCGTGGGCAGGGTCGACGTCCCTCAGGAGGCGTTCATCGCGGCGCTGCGCGTGGACGACGGGGCCGCCAGGGAGAAGAAGCGATGAGGCCCGAGGCTGAACCAGGATCCGTGCCCGAGGCGCCCGCCGGCATCTACGTCCACGTCCCCTTCTGCCTCACGCGCTGCGGGTACTGCGACTTCAACGCCTACGCGGGCCTCGAGCACCTCGCGCCCCGCTACCTCCGGGCGCTCGTGGCCGAGGCCTCGCTGGCCGGGCCGGCGTGGGACGGCGTGGAGGTCGCGAGCGTGTTCCTGGGAGGCGGCACGCCCACGATGCAGACGCCCGCCGATCTGGCGGCCCTCCTCGCGCACCTGCGCGAACGCTTCGACGTGGCGGCCGACGCCGAGGTCACCACGGAAGCGAACCCGGACACGGTGGACGAGGTCTCGCTCGACGCGTTGCTCGCGGCGGGATACACGCGGCTGTCGATGGGCGCGCAGTCCTTCGACCCGGCGGTGCTGGCCGCGTTGGAGCGGATCCATCAGCCGGCGTCCGTTCGCTCGGCGTTCGGCGCGGCCCGGCGGGCGGGTTATGACAACGTGAACCTCGACCTGATCTACGGCGCGCACGGTGAGACGCTCGAGTCCTGGGGATCCACGCTCGAGGAGGCCGTCGCGCTGTCCCCGGAACACATCAGCGCCTATGCCCTCACCGTGGAGCCCGCCACCCCACTCGGCAGGGCGGTGGCCTCTGGGTCGACCCCGGAGCCCGACCCCGACCTGCAGGCCGACATGTTCGCCGTGGCGTGCGACGTGCTGGCGGGGGCGGGCTACGGCCACTACGAGGTCTCGAACTGGGCCAAGCCGGGCTTCGAGTGCCGGCACAACCTCGGCTACTGGGAGCGGCGCCCCTACCTGGGCCTCGGCGCAGGTGCCCACTCCTATCGCGAGGACCATCGCTGGTGGAACGCGCGTCCCCCCGAGGAGTACATGGAGCGGGTGGAGCGCGGCGAGTTGCCCGTGGGCGGCGAGGAGCACCTCGACCCCTCCGACGCCTATCTGGAAGAGGTCTTCCTGCGGCTCAGGATCCTCGAGGGCATCCCCACGAGCTGGGTCGACGGCGACGTCGCGGCCCCGTTCGTCGACAGCGGCTTGCTCGAGGATGCGTCGGGGCGACTCATCCCCACCGAACGCGGGATGCTCCTGTTGAACGAGCTCGTCCTCGCGCTCACCGCGACGAGCTAGTCCATCGCGGGCCGCAGGAGCCGGCACGACGCGTGGCGCGGCTGTGGTTCCATACGCGGGTGCATGACGAGGGGACGCCGCCGACGCAGACCGCACCGGCGGATCCGCAGGCACCGGGCCGGGCCGGTCTCCTCGGCAGCGTCGCGATGGTCCTGGGGGTGGTGGTCACGGCCGCCGCCTCGGCCTGGCTCGTCGTGTCCTACCAGGTGGCGCGCGCGTTCTCCGTCCCAATCGGCGTGGACACGCCCTCGCACCTGTGGCGCAGCAGGGTCGTCCACGCCTTGGGCATGCGCGGGCTCTTCGGCTCCTCGCCATTCGAGTACCACGCGAACTCAGCGAACCCCGATCGGATCGGGCTTCCGGTCCTCGGCTCGGTCTTCGGCTCCGTGGTGAACGTGGGTCCCTGGCGCCTGATGTTCATCGCCTCGGCGCTGTCCGCTGCCGTGCTGGCCTTCGCGGCCTGGGCGGTCGCCAGAGCGACCGCGGAGCCCAAGTGGGCGGCCCCCGTCTACGCCGCTGTGGTGGCGGTCTCGCTGCCCTTCGCGGTCACGGCGCGCAGCCACCTCGACAACGCCCTCGTGGACGGGCTGCTCGTCGCGGCGGCGGCCGTTGCGATCCGCCTGGCTCGCGGCGAGGGCGGGGTCTGGGCCGGGGCGCTCCTCGGGACCGGAGCCGTCGTGATGCACTGGCCAATCGGGTTGCTGTTCGTGGGGGTCCTCGGGCTGTACGCGCTCACGCTCGTGCCGCCGGCGGTAGCGTCGCATCGGACCGGTACGCCGTGGCTCGCCACACCCGCCGCCCGCGTCGGCTTCATGACGGCCCTCTCGGGGGGTTTCGGGCTGGGCGCGCTCGCGATCACGCCGGGCGCGCACGTCTTCAGCACGGCCGAGCGCGAGCCTTTCCTGAGCAACCTGAACCGCACGTTGCCCTGGTACCGGTTGCCCCAGACCCTGCCCGTCGCCGCGATGGGCGCGGTGCTCCTGTGGTTCCAGCGCCCGCGCCCACCGCGCCGGCACGCGCTGTGGCTCTACGCCGCGTGGACGTTCCCGATCGCGGCGGGCGCGCTGCTGTTCGCGCTGGGACGCGCCCTGCCGGTCGTGCGACTCCTGGCCGTCGCGCTGCCGATCCCGCTGCTGTGCGCCGCGGCAGGCGTGGGTCTGATCCGGCTGGCGGCCTCGCCGCGCGGGATCGCGGGTCCGGTCCTCGCCGTGGTCGCGGCCGCGGTGGTGCTCGGCGGCGTCGGCCTGCAGGCCCGGACCGCGCGCGACAGCTTCGAGGGGACCCAGCCCATGGTGCGAACACTCGAACTCGGGCCCATCCGCGCGGCGATCGCGTACCTTACGACGTCCGCGCCGGACGAGCGAGCGGTGTTCGTGGTCCAGCGCGCGGACGACGCCGAGAGCGACTTCGGCATGATCCCCGCGTTCCGCAGGATCCGGGCGTTCGCGCCGGGCCGGTACGCGGCGCGGATCGCGACGTACCTCGGCGCTCCGCGTGGCTTCTTCGCCGGGGTTGCGACCCACCGCCCCGAGGTGCCCGGCTACGACGAGGCATCGGACATCTATTGGGGGCTCCTGCGGCCATGGCTCCCCGAGGACCCCGTGGTGATGGTGCTCCGGCCGTTCTACGACGGCTACCACGCGCTGGCGAAGGCGCACCCCGACGCAGAGATCGCCCCCGGCGTCATGCTGCTTCGCGGCCCGGTGCCGGCGCCGTCGTTCTCCCCGCCCCCGCCGCTCACGCCGCCCTCCGCCCAGGATCTCGTCCGGTGGATCGCCGTCTCCTTCGCGGCGCTCGTGGTCGCCGGCATCGGCTGGTCCTTCGGCCTGCTGCGGTTGCCGTGGTCCGACCGGCTGGCGTTCGCGCCGGCGATCGGACTCGCCGCGCTCGTGATCGCCGGGTTCGTCGTCGGCTACGGGGCCGCCCTCACGCGCGACACGGGCCGCGGGATGTTCGCCGGCGTGGCCGTCCTGGGTTGGCTCGTCGGCGCGGCGCGGTGGGCGTGGATCCGGCGGGGACCCGGTCGCCGAGCCGTCCAGGTCGTGCGGTCTTAGCACTCGGGCACCGAGAGTGCTACGTATGATGGGTCGATGGCAGAGCGTCCGGAACTGGGCCCGCGCAAAGCCGCGGTCCTTCGGGCCGTGGTGGAGGAGTACGTGCGCAGCGGCGAGGCCGTAGGCAGCGAGACCATCGCCGAACACGCCGGCATCGGCGTGTCCAGCGCCACCATCCGCAACGAGCTCGCCGCCCTCGAGGAACTGGGCTACCTCACGCACCCCCACACGAGCGCCGGTCGGATCCCCACCGACACCGGGTACCGCCACTACGTCGACTCATTGCCGGCCGGCGGCAAGCTCCGCGAGGCACAGCGCCGTGCGATCGCGGCCTACTTCGCCGAGGTGATGGTCGATCTCGAAGAGGTGCTGAAGGGGTCGGTGCAGCTCCTCAGTCGCATGACCCAGTACGCGGGGCTCGCCGTGCCGCCCACGCCGTCGGAGGAGCCCATCGTGCGCCTGGAGCTGATCGACATGGGCCCGTCGGTGATGATCCTCGCTGTTGGGGAGCACGGTCGCGTGGACAAGCGCGTGGTCGACCGCCCGCCCGGCGCGGATAGCCTGGACCTCGCCGCGGCCGAGGAACGGTTGCAGCCGCTTCGAGGGCTCATGTATCCCGATGCGCAGGCCCGGTTGCTCCGCCTCGCCGTGGAGGGTCCGACCGGCGAGCACGACATCATGCTGCAGGTGGCCGAAACGCTCCGACTTGCGAGCGTGGCCGAGCGGGTGGCACACGTCGTCGTGGGCGGCGTGGCCAACCTCGCCGACGAGGCCCAGCAGATGCGGCGCGAAACGCTGCGCCGCCTCTTCGAGACCCTCGAACGCGAACAGGACATCCTGCGGGTCCTGAACGACGTGAGCTCCAAGGCCGATGCCCTCGCCGTGACGATCGGCGGGGAGCATCCTTCCACCGGCGCGTGGGAGGCGTCCATCATCACCGCACCGCTGAAGTCGGGGGACGCCACCGTGGGCACGATCGGCGTCGTGGGCCCCACGCGTATGGACTACCTCAGCGCGATGGCGTCGGTGAAGGCGGTCGCCAAGCGCATCTCCGAGCTTGCGACGGAGCTCGACCGCTAGCCATGGCGACCGGCGCACGCGATCTCTACGAGGTGCTCGGGGTGTCCCGCTCCGCCTCACCGGAGGACATCCGCCGCGCGTATCGGGCGCTCGCTCGAGAACATCACCCCGACGTGAACGCCGACCCTCGGGCCGAGGAACGGTTCAAGGAGGTCGCGGGCGCGTACGAGATCCTCTCCGATCCCCAGAAGCGCCAGCGCTACGACGCCTACGGGGCCGCCGGCGGACCGCAGGGGCAGGGATTCGGGGACATCCAAGACATCTTCGACCTGTTCTTCGGAGGCGGGGGATTCCCGGGAGGCGGACGCCGCCGGGCGTCGCGAGGCCGCGCTCAGCGCGGAGAGGACCTCGGCGTGCAGATCGTGTTGAGCTTCCGTGACGCGGTCTTCGGCGTGCGACGCGACCTCGAGTTGGATCGGCTCGTGACCTGCGAGCGGTGCGGAGGCAACGGGGCCGAGCCTGGCACCGCGCCGGTGGCGTGCCGCACCTGCAACGGCGCGGGCGAGGTTCAGAGCGTTCGCCGCAGCGTGTTCGGGACCGTCATGACTTCGGCCCCGTGCCCCGCGTGCGGCGGCGCCGGGCAGGAGATCCCGGACAAGTGCGTGGATTGTGCGGGGCAGGGGCGACGCCGCGAGGCCGCCATCGTATCCGTCGACATCCCCGCGGGCGTCTCCGACGGCATGGAGCTTCGCGTGGGCGGCAACGGCCACGCGGGCGTGGGCGGGGGTCCCGGCGGGGACCTCTACGTGGGCATCGCGGTGGAGGAAGCCGTCGAGTTCGACCGGCGGGGACAGGACCTGTTCACGGTGCTCGACGTGACCGTCACGCAGGCCGCGCTCGGCGCCGACGTGCAGATCGAGACCCTGGACGCTCCCGAGGCGGTCCGGGTGGAGCCGGGGACGGAGTCGGGCACCGTGGTGCGACTGAAGGGCAAGGGCGTGCCCAACGTGAACCGGCGGGGACGGGGGGATCTCTACGTGACGCTGCACGTCGTCACGCCGCGCGATCTTGCCCGCGAAGAACGCCGGCTCCTCGAGCAGCTCGCCGACCTGCGGGGCGAAACCACCTCCCGCAAGGACCCGGCCCGCGGCGTGCTTCGCCGTCCCGAGTTCTGAGGGGTACGCTGCGAAGGTGGTGGACCGCACCTGCATCTTCTGCAAGATCGTGGCCGGCGAGATCCCGGCCGACGTGGTGCGCGAGTCCGAGCGGCTGCTGGCCTTCCGAGACCTCGATCCCAAGGCGCCCGTACACATCCTGTTGATCCCCAAGGAGCACATCGAGTCCGTGGCCGATCTCGACGAAGCGCACGCGGAGACCGTCGTCGACATCATGCAGGCCGCCACGCAGCTCGCGGGGGCCGAGGGCGTGGACGAGTCGGGGTGGCGCCTCGTGACGAACGTGGGCCCGGACGCAGGGCAGTCCGTGTTCCACCTGCATTTCCATCTGCTCGGCGGACGTCCCATGGCGTGGCCACCGGGCTGAGCGGGGTAGAATCAGCTTCAGGGCCGCCGGTGAGGCGGCCGTTCGTCACACAGGAGGGAACGGGGCGAAGCCCCCAGGGGACAGGACGTGGCAGGGAGCACCACCCAAGTCAAGATCCTCGTGCCGGCCAGCCAGCCGATGGTGGCGTTGCTCGGTCAGCGCGATGCCTTCCTGAAGCTCATCGAGTCGGCGTTCTCCTGTGACGTGCTCGTTCGCGGCAACGAGATCACCATCTCCGGCCCCGAGCTGGAGGCCGATCGGGTGGCGCGCATCTTCGAGGAGCTGATGGCGCTGCTGGAGCAGGGGACGGAGCTCACCGACGCGTCCGTGGGCCAAGCCATCGCGCTCGTCAAGGGCGACGAGGATCTCGAGGACGACGGCCACCCCGCCTTGCGGCCCTCCGAGATACTCGGCGACAAGCTGCTCACCGCGCGCGGCAAGGGCATCGCGCCCAAGACGGCGGGGCAGAAGCACTACGTCGATGCGATCCGCCGATCCACCGTGACCTTCGCGATCGGGCCGGCGGGAACGGGCAAGACCTATCTCGCGGTCGCCACGGCCGTGCGTGCCTTGCAGGAGCATCAGGTCTCGCGGCTGATCCTCACCCGGCCCGCCGTGGAGGCCGGCGAGCGCCTCGGCTTCCTTCCCGGCACCCTCTACGAGAAGATCGATCCGTACATGCGTCCGCTCTACGACGCGTTGTTCGAGATGACGGGCGCCGAGACGCTGCCGCGCCTCATGGAGCGAGGGACGGTCGAGGTCGCGCCGCTCGCCTACATGCGGGGGCGCACCCTGAACGATGCGTTCATCATCCTGGACGAAGCCCAGAACACGACGCCCGAGCAGATGAAGATGTTCCTCACCCGCCTGGGCTTCGGGTCGAAGGCCGTCATCAACGGCGATGCCACCCAGGTGGATCTGCCGAGCGGGCAGCGCTCTGGCCTCAACGTCGTCGAGGAGATCCTCACGGGGATCGAGGGCATCACGTTCTGCAGGCTCGGTGGGCGCGACGTGGTGCGCCACCGCATCGTGCAGCACATCGTCGAAGCCTACGGCCGGTACACCCAGCCCCCGCTGCCGGTCGAGGGGGCCCCCGAGCCCTCATGACCGACGACGACGGCCATCCCGCGATCGACCTGTCGGACCGCCAGACGTCCCCCTTGGACGAGGAGGACCTGATCGCCCTCGCGACCGCGACCCTGCTCGGCGAGGGCGTCGGCCGCGCCGAGCTCTCCGTTTCCTTCGTGGAGGAGGGCGAGATCACCGATCTGCACCTGCGCTACATGGGGGAGCCCGGTCCCACCGACGTCCTGTCGTTCCCTCAGGACGACGATGAGGACGACGACGGCGTCCGCGTGCTGGGGGACGTGGTGATCGCGCCGGCCGTGGCGGCCCGTAACAACCCCGATGAGCCCGACGCGGAGGTGCGGCTGCTGCTGGTCCACGGGATCTTGCACCTGCTGGGATACGACCATCAGCGCGAGGAGGAACGCGCCGCCATGTGGTCTCGCCAGGAGCGCTACAGCGGGGTGATGCTCCCGTGACGGGCGCCGACTGGATGCAGATCGCGGTGATCGTGATGCTCATCGTGGCGGTGGGGTTCCTGGCGGCATCGGAGGTGGCCATCACGCGAACGAACCGCGTGCGCGCCATCACCCTCGCGGAGGAGGGACGCCGCGGCGCGACGGCACTGACCAAGATCGTGGACGACCCGGCGCCGTTCGTGAACGTGGTCCTGCTGCTCACGCTCCTGGGCACGATCGGTGGGACCACCATCGCCACGTCCCTCGCCGTGCGGCACTTCGATCGCGCGGGTGAAGTGATCTCCACGGTGACCATGACGATCCTGCTGTTCGTGTTCGCGGAGGTGACGCCCAAGACCTTCGCGATCATGCAGACCGACCGCGTGGCCCTGCGCGTAGCTCCGGTCGTGGTGTTCCTTCGCCGGCTCATGGGCCCCCTCGCCACCGGGCTGCTGCGCTTCGCGAACGTGGTGATGCCGGGCAAGGGCCTGAAGGAGGGCCCGTTCGTCACGGAGCAGGAGCTGCGTGCCTACGCCGACGTCGCCTCCGAGGAGTCACAGATCGAGGACGAGGAGAAGGAGCTCATCCACTCGATCTTCGAGTTCGGGGACACCATCGTGCGCGAGGTGATGGTGCCCCGGCCGGACATCATCGACATCGAGGACGACAAGAGCCTGCGCGACGTCCAGGCCTTGGTGCTGCAGCACGGCACGTCTCGGATCCCCGTGTACGACCACAACGAGGACCTGGATCACGCGATCGGCATGGTCTTCGCCAAGGACGTGCTGAAGGCGTTGCACCAGGGCAAGCAGGACATGCCGCTGCGCGAGATCGTGCGGGAGGCGCGCTACGTTCCCGAGACGAAGAAGGTGGCCGACCTCCTGCGCGAGATGCAGCGCGAGAAGTTCCACATCGCCCTCGTCACGGACGAATACGGGTCGGTGAGCGGCATCGTCTCGCTGGAGGATCTCCTCGAGGAGCTCGTGGGAGAGATCACCGACGAGTACGACCTCGAGGAGGTGGAGATCGTGCCGGTGGGCGACGACGCCTGGCGCGTGAGCGGCAAGGCCTCGGTCGACGACGTGAACGACGTGCTCGGCGCGGAGCTTCCCGACGAGGAGTGGGACACGCTTGCGGGTCTCGTGCTGGACCTGTTCCAACGGATCCCGAAGGAGGGCGAGTCCACCGAGTTCCAGGGGCTGCGGTTCACCGCGGAGGTCGTGCAAGGACGTCGCGTGGCCAAGGTCCTCATCACCCGGCTCGCCGTCGGCGTGGGATCGGAGAACCATGCGGAGCCCGAGGACGCCGAGGCATGACCGACGCGGGCTTCGACGCCGACGCCCTCGTGGCCGCCGCGCGCGCGGCGCGCGAGCGCGCCTACGTCCCCTACTCCGGGTTCCGGGTCGGCGCGGCGCTCGCTGCAGGCGGCGAGGTCTTCGCCGCGCCCAACATCGAGAACGCGAGCTATCCGATGTCCGTGTGCGCGGAGCGCAACGCGATCGCGGTCGCCGTGGCGGCCGGGCATCGACGGATCAGCGCGGTGGCCGTGGTGGGGAGCAGCGAGGCGGGCATCACGGCGCCCTGCGGCGGCTGCCGGCAGGTGCTCTACGAATTCGGAGGTCCGGAGCTCCCGGTGTTCGTCGAATCGATGGCGGGCGACGTGCGAGAGACGTTCCGTCTCGACGAGCTCTTGCCGGCCGCGTTCGGCCCGCGCGATCTGCTCCCGTGAACGGGTTCCGCTCGGGCATCGTGGCGGTGGTGGGCAGGCCCAACGTCGGCAAGTCGACCCTCGTGAACGCGCTGGTGGGCGAGAAGGTCGCCATCGTGTCGGACAAGCCACAAACCACGCGCGCGGACATCCGCGCGATCCTCACCACGGACGCGGTGCAGATCGTGTTCACGGACACGCCGGGTTTCCACAAGCCGCGCACGTTGCTCGGCGCGCGGCTGAACGACCTCGTTGGAGACGCGGTCGACGGCGTGGACGCGGTGATCCTCGTGGTGGACGGCGCCTCCGGCGTGGGTCGAGGCGACGCGTTCGTGGCCGAGCGCCAGGTCGCGCACGCCCGGGCCGGCGCTCGGTTCTGCGCGGTGAACAAGATCGACCGCCTCGCGCACGACCGCCTGATCCCCCAGCTGGCGGCCGCCCAGGAGCTGGCGGCCTGGGACGAGATCGTGCCCATCTCGGCGCAGGACGGCGCCGGCATCGAAACCCTCCGCGATCTGATCGTCGCCCGCCTGCCCGAGGGCCCGCCCCTGTACCCGGCCGAGGACCTCACGGATCAACCCCTCGAGGTCCGCCTCGCCGAGCTCGTGCGCGAGCAAGCCCTCGCGGTGACGCGCGAGGAGGTGCCGCACTCGGTCGCCGTCGTGATCGAAGAGATGGAACGCGAGGGCGATCTCACGCGCATCCACGCCTCGATCGTGGTGGAGCGCGACTCGCAGAAGGGCATCCTGATCGGCAAGGGGGGCGCGACGCTCACGGCGATCGGGTCGGGGGCCCGCCGGGGCATGGAGCCTCTTCTCGGCACCAGGGTGTATCTCGACCTGCACGTGAAGGTCATGAAGGAGTGGCAGCGCGACCCGAAGGCGCTCGACCGACTCGGCTACTGAGCGGGGGGCCGAGAACGCCTCGCGCGGAGCTTCGATACGATGGTCATCTTCCCTATGCAGGAGGGTCCGTGTCACAGGCAGCTCCTATCGCGCGCGTGACGCCAGGTCCCGTGGCGATGCCGGGCGAGGCCGGGCGCTTGGTTGCTCGATCCCCGGCGGTGGACGCCGTCGGACTCGAAGGCAGGGCCGCCTCTTTGGCAGCGCGCTCCATCAAGCGGGACGCGAAGCGGTACGCGCTCGAGCTGGCGATCCGCTGCATGGACCTCACCACGCTGGAGGGGTCCGACACCACGGGGAAGATCGTGGCCCTGTGCGCGAAGGCCGTGCGCCCGGATCCGCTCGACGATGCGGTGCCCTCGGTGGCGGCCGTCTGCCTGTATCCGCAGCTCGTGCCGGTCGCCGCCGAGCAGCTGCGGGGCACGCCCGTGGCCGTCGCGAGCGTGGCGGGAGGATTCCCCAGCGGCCTGGGTCCGCTCGAGACGCGCCTGGCGGAGATCCGTGCGGTCGCGGCAGCCGGCGCGGGCGAGATCGACATCGTATTGAACCGCTCCCTGTTCCTGGGCGGACGGTACGCGGACGCATTCGAGGAGCTGGTGGCGGCGCGCGAGGCGGCCGGGGGGAGCCGCCTCAAGGTGATCCTCGAGACGGGCGAGCTCGGTTCCTACGACCGGATCCGCCAGGCGAGCATCCTGGCGATGGCCGCGGGCGCCGACTTCATCAAGACATCGACCGGCAAGATCGGCGTGAGCGCCACGCTGCCGACGGCGCTGTGCATGATGGAGGCCGTGCGCGAGTTCCACGAGCAGACCGGCGCAGCGGTGGGCGTGAAGGTCGCCGGCGGGGTCCGCACGGCGAAGCAGGCGATCGCCTACCTCGTTGCCGTGCACGAGACCCTCGGCACGGCCTGGCTCACGCCCGAGCGGTTCCGCATCGGCGCCTCGTCCCTGCTCAACGACGTGTTGATGCAGCTCGACAAAGGCGCGACGGGCCGGTACGCGGGAGCCGACTACTTCACGGAGGATTAAGCGCATGAGCGACCCCATCGAACGACCGCCGGCCCCCTGGGAGTACGCGCCCGCCCCCGAGTCGCGCGACATCGTGCAGCTCCAGGATCGATACGGCCTGTTCGTCGGCGGGGCGTTCGTGGAGCCGAAGTCCGGGCGGTCCTTCACCACGATCGATCCCTCCACGGAAGAGCCTCTCGCCGATGTGGCGCAGGCGGGACCCGAGGATGTCGCGCGCGCCGTCGAGTCGGCGCGGGAGGCCGGGGAGCCCTGGCGGAGGATCGCCGGCGCGGAGCGGGCGAAGTACCTGTACCGGATCGCTCGCCGGCTCCAGGAGCGGGCACGAGAGTTCGCCGTGCTGGAGTCGATGAACGGCGGCAAGCCCATCAAGGAGTCGCGCGACATCGACCTTCCGCTCGCGGCCGCTCACTTCTTCTACTACGCCGGGTGGGCCGACAAGCTCGGCTACGCGTTCCGGGGCCGCTCGCCGCGTCCGCTGGGGGTCGCGGGGCAGATCATCCCGTGGAACTTCCCGCTCCTGATGGCCGCCTGGAAGCTCGCGCCCGCGCTCGCCACCGGCAACACCGCCGTGCTGAAACCGGCCGAGACCACGCCGCTCACCGCCCTTCTGCTGGGACAGGTTCTGCAGGAGGTGGAGCTGCCGCCCGGCGTCGTGAACATCGTGACCGGCGACGGAGAGACGGGCGCCGCCCTCGTGGACGCGCCGGTGGACAAGATCGCCTTCACGGGGTCCACCGAGGTCGGCAAGGCGATCAGGCGCGCCACCGCCGGCCGCGGCACGCGACTCACGCTGGAGCTCGGCGGCAAGGCGGCGAACGTCGTGTTCGAGGACGCGCCCTTGGACCAGGCGGTCGAAGGTGTCGTGAACGGCATCTTCTTCAACCAGGGGCACGTCTGCTGCGCGGGCTCGCGCCTGCTCGTGCAGGAGCCCGTGTTCGATGTGTTCCTCGACAAGCTCAAGGCGCGGCTCGACACGCTCCGGGTGGGCGATCCGCTGGACAAGAACACCGACGTGGGAGCCATCAACTCCAAGGCGCAGCTGAACCGCATCGAGGCGTTGGTCGCATCCGGCGTGGAGGAGGGAGCGGAGCTCTACCAACCGGCGTGCACGCTGCCCGAACGGGGCTTCTGGTTCCGTCCCACGTTGTTCACCGGCGTGAGCCAGTCGCATCGGATCGCGCGCGAGGAGATCTTCGGGCCGGTGCTCTCGATCCTCACGTTCCGCACGCCGCAGGAGGCGGTGGCCAAGGCCAACAACACGCCGTACGGGTTGTCGGCGGGGATCTGGACCGAGAAGGGATCGCGCATCCTGTGGATGGCTCAGCGCATGCGCGCGGGGGTGGTGTGGGCGAATACCTTCAACCGATTCGACCCCGCATCGCCCTTCGGCGGGTACAAGGAGAGCGGGTTCGGCCGCGAGGGAGGCCTCCAGGGGCTCGCCCCCTACCTCGACCTGAATGAGGAGGCGTCATGAGCGAGCGGCTGCCCGTGCGTCGCACCGCCAAGCTCTTCATCGCGGGGATGTTCCCGCGTTCGGAATCGGGCCGGGCCTACGAGGTCCTCGCCCACGACGGGCGGCCGCTCGCGTACGCGGCGCAGGCATCGCGCAAGGACCTGCGCGAGGCCGTGGTGGTCGCCCGCGCCGCCCAGCCGGCGTGGGCGGGGATGACCGCGTACAACCGCGGCCAGGTCCTCTATCGCGTGGCCGAGCTCATGGAGGGACGTCGGGACCAGTTCGAGTCGGAGCTCGCCGATGCGGGCGCCGCCGATCCCGCCCGGGGCGTGAGCGTCGCCATCGACCGGTGGGTGTGGTACGCGGGATGGGCGGACAAGATCGGGCAGGTGTCCGGCTCGTCGAATCCGGTGGCCGGCCCGTACTTCAACTTCACGATCCCCGAGCCCACGGGGGTCGTCGGGATCGTGGCGCCGCCCGATCAATCGCTCCTGGGCCTCGTGTCCCGCCTCGCTCCCGCCATCGTGAGCGGCAACACCGCGGTCGTGCTCGTCAGCGAGGCCGCGCCGCTGCCGGCCGTGTCCCTGGGAGAGGTGCTCGCGACCTCGGACGTGCCTCCGGGCGTGGTGAACCTGCTGACCGGCCGGACCGCGGAGCTGATCCCGTGGCTCGCGGGGCACATGGATGTCAACGCGATCGACGTGACGGGCGTGCCCGAGGATCTGCGGGTCGAGGTGGAGACGCTCGCCGCGGAGAACGTCAAGCGCGTCCACCGCGCCCCGCGCGCGGACCCGTTCGACGAGGCGGCGCAGGATCCCGGCGAGATCACGGCGTTGATGGAGTTCAAGACCGTCTGGCACCCGATCGGCGCCTGAGGAGCCCTCGCTAGGACTTGCCGTTGTACAGCGGGTGCCGCGTGGACGGGCCGGTGTGCAGCCAGCACGTGCTGGAGCTGTTGTAGGTCGAGAGCACGGTCGTGCACCCAGGGCTGTCGCACATCCGTCCCACCGATGCCCGCGCCTCTGCGCCCTTGCCTCGCGCCGGTGGACCGAACTGGACGTTGCCGCCCTTCGCCTTCGCCATGTGTGGTTCACCTCTCGCTGGGCCAGCCGAACCCTCGGGAACCCGAGGCTTCAAGGGTAGCTGGTTGGGCGAGGGCTGCGACGGGCCGGCGCTCGCCATGGAATCAGCACACCGCGGATGAGGCGTCGGGCCCTCGCGCGGAGCTACGATTCGCGTCATGCCCCCGTACAAGGAACAAGGCATCGTCTTGCGTTCCCACAAGCTCGGCGAGGCGGACAAGATCGTGACCTTCATGACGCAGGGTTCCGGCAAGGTTCGGGCGGTGGCCAAGGGGATCCGCAAGACCACGAGCAGATTCGGTGCGCGACTGGAGCCGTTCACGCACGTGAACCTCATGCTCTACCGCGGCCGCGGCGCCCTCGACACCGTGACGCAGGCAGAGATCATCGCCCCGCATCCGAACATCCGCGCGGACCTCGCTCGCTTCGCCGCCGCCGAGACGATGGTGGAGGCCGTGGACCGCGTCGCGGAAGAGCACGAGCGCAACCTGCGGGTGACCCTGCTCTTGCTCAGCGGCCTGCGCGCGCTGGACGCCGAGCCGACGGATCCGGCCGCGAGCGCGGAGTCCTTCTTGCTCAAGCTCCTGTCGCTCTCGGGGTTCCACCCCGCCCTCACCTCCTGCGCGGTGTGCGGCGCCACCGACCCGCAGTTGTTCGCCGCGGACCAGGGCGGCGCCGTGTGCGCGACGTGTGCGGAGCGCGGCGCCGGCCACGTGTCGAGGGCGGCGCTCGAGTACCTCGCCACCCTGGCGTTGGCCGAGTTGGGGACGTCGGGCAACCTTCCCCTGCCCGATGTTCGTGTCCACCGGGAGGCGCGCGGGCTCCTGTACGGCTTCGCCGAATACCACTTCGAACGGCGCTTGCGCTCCGTGCCGATGCTGGTGAGGACCACGCCGTGAGCAGCTACCTGCATGACGTCGATCGCGAGCGGGTCCCCGAGCACATCGGCATCGTCATGGACGGCAACGGCCGCTGGGCGCAACGGCGAGGCCTGCCGCGCACCGAGGGTCACGGGGCGGGCGAGGACGCCCTGTGGGACACGGTCAAGGGCGCGAACGAGGTCGGGGTCCGGTGGCTGACGGTCTTCGCGTTCAGCACGGAGAACTGGAAGCGACCGGCCGCGGAGGTCCTCTACCTCATGGAGTTCAACCGATCGTTGCTTCGCAGGCGCCGGGACGAGCTGAACGCCATGAACGTGCGGATCCGCTGGATGGGGCGGCGCGACTGGCGGCTGCCGCGATCCGTGCTGAAGGAGATGCGGATCTCCGAGGAGCTCACGCGCGAGAACACGGGCATGACCCTCACCATCGCGTTCAACTACGGGGGGCGAGCCGAGATCCTCGACGCCGTGAAGCAGCTGATGCGCGATCACGACGCCGGCCGTATCCGCATCGAGCGGATCACCGAACGGGAGATCGCGCAGCGGCTGTATCACCCGGACATGCCGGATCCGGACCTGTTGATCCGCCCGAGCGGCGAGCAGCGCACCTCCAACTTCTTGTTGTGGGAGGCGGCCTACGCCGAGCTGTGGTTCACGCCGGTCCTGTGGCCCGACTTCGATCGCGAGACCCTCTTCGAGGCGATCCGCGACTTCCAGAAGCGCAGCCGCCGCTTCGGTGGCCTCGCCGAGGACTGCTCGTCCCTGGACTGAACGACCTCTCAGCAGGGGAGCTCGGCGAGCGCGGTCTGCACGGCTTGGTTCGCGGTGAGCGTGTCGCCGTGCTTCGCGAGCGCGTCGGATAAGGACGCGAGCGCGTTCGCGAGCGTGGTGGCGGCCTTGGCGGCGGGCGCGTTCCCCTCCTGCTTGAGGGTCTTCGCGTCCGCGCGCACGGCCTGCTCGGTGCGCGTCACCGAATCCACGCGCAGCGGCATGTCGGCGGCGACGTCCGCGCACAGGTGCGCGAGGGTGTCGACGACGGTGGGCGAGACGGCGTCCGTCGCGGAGACGGCGGCGGTGGGCTCCGAGCTCCGGAAGAAGATGAACCACACCGCGATCAGCACGACGATGACGCCGGCCGCGATCGCGAGCAGCGGTCCGCGCCCCTGCATCGACGGGCCCGCCGTGCGGGCGGGGGTGGCGTGTGCGGGCCCGGCGTGGGCAGGGGCGGGGGGGCCGTTGGGGTTGCCGCAGTTCGGGCAGGTCCACTCGCGGGTGGCCGGGTTCATGTGAAACCGCTCGCGGCATGCGCCGCAGGTCACGAACACCCACGGTGATCCACAGGACCCACACGTGTAGCCGTCCTGGTTGGGGAGCGGCTGGCGTTGTTGACAGCGGGGACAGGTGACCTGCGCGACGATCTGGGGTACCTCCGTGCCGGGTTCCGGGACCCTATCGCACCGAGGGACCTTAGACGGCGCCGCGGCGATCTCGTGACGCTTCTGTGGCGTAGGCCTTCGGGGACCATCCGCCGGTAGCATGGGTGCACGCCAGCGGCCGCCGCCAGCGGCCGGGAAGGAGTCTCGCTCATGACCGACCTCATGGAGGCCGTCACCTCCCTCGCGAAGCGGCGCGGGATCGCGTTCCAGTCCTCGGAGATCTACGGTGGCCTGCGCTCCTCGTGGGACTACGGCCCCCTCGGCGTGGAGCTGCGTCGGAACCTGCGCGAGGCCTGGTGGCACTCGATGGTGCAGCTGCGCGACGACGTCGTGGGCCTCGAGGCGGCCGTCATCATGTCCCCTCGCGTTTGGGAGGCGAGCGGCCACGTGGGGGGATTCTCCGACGCCCTCGTGGAGTGCCTCACGTGTCATCAGCGGTTCCGTGAGGACCACCTGGAGCCCGGCGAGGCCGGCGCGCCGGCGTGCCCGAACTGCGGAGGCATCGCCTTCACCGAGGCCAAACAGTTCAATTTGATGCTGCAGACGCATCTGGGCCCGATCTCGGACGACGAGCACGTCGCGTACCTGCGCCCGGAGACCGCCCAGGGGATGTTCGTGGACTTCCCCCAGATCCAGACCGTCTCGCGCAAGAAGCTTCCGTTCGGGATCGCGCAGATCGGCAAGAGCTTCCGCAACGAGATCACGCCGCACAACTTCATCTTCCGCACGCGCGAGTTCGAGCTGATGGAGATGGAGTACTTCGTGCAGCCTGGCACCGACGCCGAGTGGTTCGCGTACTGGGTGGAACAGCGCATGGCCTGGTACCGGGCGTTCGGCCTGAGCGAGGACAAGTTGCGCCTCCGCCCGCACGAACCCGACGAACTCGCGCACTACGCGAAGGCGGCCACGGACGTGGAGTACGAGTTCCCCTTCGGCTGGGGAGAGCTGGAGGGGATCGCGAACCGTACGGACTTCGACTTGCGAGCGCACCAGGAGGCCAGCGGGGAGGATCTCACCTACTTCGATCAGGAGAAGGAGGAGCGTTTCCTGCCGTTCGTGGTCGAACCCGCGGTCGGCCTGGACCGCATGCTCCTCGCGTTCCTGGTCGACGCCTACCGCGAGGAGGAGGCCCCGACGGCGAAGGGGGGCGTGGACAAGCGCACCGTGCTCGCGCTGCATCGTGACCTCGCGCCCGTCAAGGTCGCGGTGCTTCCGCTCTCGCGTAACGAGAAGCTCGTCCCCGAGGCACGTGCCGTCTTCGACCTCGTCAAAGGGGAGTGGATGTGCCAGTACGACGACGCCGGGGCCATCGGCCGCCGGTACCGCCGTCAGGACGAGGTCGGCACGCCGTTCTGTGTGACGGTGGACTTCGACTCGCTGAACGACCGCCAGGTGACGGTGCGCGAACGCGACACCATGGTGCAGGAGCGCTTGCGGATCGACGGCCTGCTCGCCTACCTGCAGGAGCGCCTGTGAGCCTCGCGGCGGAGGACGACGCGATGCCCGACCGCCGGCCGGCGAGAGCCTCTCGCGGCTGGCTCAGCCTGTACGTGGTGGCGTTCGCGCTCCTGCTCACCGCCGGCCTCTTCGCCGCGCTCGCCGCGCGGACGTTCCTCGAGGACCTCCTGCTGCTGAAGCTCTCGGCGGCGTGTTCCCTCGCCGCGATCGTGACGGCCGTGCTCGCCGTGGTCCTGCCGAGGCGGCGGTAGTCGTCAAGCCTCGCCGATGGCTGCGCCTTGCGGCCGTGACCGCCGCGGCGCTCGTGTGCGCGGCCTGCACGCTGACGGTCGGCTCCGGCGCGCTCGAGGGCTCGCCCTCCTCGCCGGCGGCTCTGCCTTCCGTCCTCACCTCGCCGGTCCCCACCGGTCCCGGCAACGCCGCCGCGGCGATGCGCAAGCTGTGCGTGCCGCCCAAGATCGGCAGCACCAAGCCCGTCGAACTGGGCGATACGCCGGCCGCGATCGCCCAGGTTGAGCAGCAGGTAGAGGCCGTGCGTGGGTTTCCCTACGAACATCCCGTGACCGTGGATCCGATCACGCAGACGCAGATGGCCGCCAAGCTCACGCGGGCCTTCGACGCCACCTACCCGAAGCCCTGTACGAGCGACGAACCCAGGCATGGCGAACGCTCGGCGTGATCGGCCCCCGGGCGGATCTGCGCGATGCCCTCCTGGCCTTCCAGACCGGGCAGGTCATCGGCTTCTACAACCCGGAGAACGGGGAGCTCGTCTACATCGGAGACACGACGCTCGACCTCTCAGAGCGATTCGTGCTGGCCCACGAACTGACGCACGCGATCGACGACCAGCGCTTCGACCTCAGGCGGCTGGACCCGCTGACGGCGCGGTGTCGGGACGAACGCTTCCAGGCGGCACTCGGCGCCGTCGAGGGGAGCGCGCAGTTCTTCGCCACACAGGTGATCGCGCGGTTCCCCGGCGGCGAGATCGGCGGTGCTGGCCAGGCCCCGTCGCTCGCGGGCATCCCTCCGTTCTTGGTGGCCATGGAGCTGTGGCCCTACACCGCGGGCCAGGCGTTCATGACCGCCATGGATCAGCGAGGCGGCACCGCCGGGATCGATCAGGCGTTGCGGAACCTGCCCGTCTCCACGGAGCAGGTGATCCATCCCCAGAAGTACCCGACCGACGTGCCGACGCCCCTCGACATCGCCGACCGGTCGGGCGACCTCGGTGCCGGGTGGCGCGACCTCGACGTGATGCAGGTGGGCGAGGAATTCTTGAACGCGATGCTGGCCTTGCGACTCGACGCCGCCACCGCCTCGGACGCGGCCGCGGGGTGGGACGGTGGCCTCTACCGCGCGTGGTCGGACCGGGAGCACACGGCCGTGATGCTCTCCACGGCCTGGGACACCGGGGCCGACGCCCGTGAGTTCGCCGACGCCCCGCAGCGATGGCTCGACGCGGGCGACACCCCGGGCGCGATCCGGGACGTGGGCGGGCAGCGCGTCGCGCTGGTGTTCTCCGACGATCCCACAGCGCTGCAGACCCTGAGCGCGCGTCCCTGAGCGCGCGTCCCGGAGCCCGGTCGTAGACTGACCGCTCGAGCCGCTTCGAGCCGTTTGCGACCCTATCCGGAGGCATGCGTGACCAAGTACGTCTACGACTTCGCCGAGGGCAACAAGGACATGAAGGACCTGCTCGGGGGGAAGGGCGCGAACCTCGCCGAGATGACGAACATGGGGCTGCCGGTCCCGTACGGATTCACGATCACCTCCGAGGCCTGTCTCACGTACCTCGCTGAGGGCGGCCACCCGCAGGGCCTGATGAGCGAGCTCGAGACGCACGTGCAGACGCTCGAAACCTCGATGGGCAAGCGCCTCGGGGATGCCTCGGACCCGCTCCTCGTCTCGGTCCGCAGCGGTGCCAAATTCTCGATGCCCGGCATGATGGACACCGTCTTGAACCTCGGGCTCAACGAGGAGGCGCTCAAAGGACTCGCCGAGCGCTCCGGCGGCGACCTCCGGTTCGCGAACGACGCGTATCGCCGGTTCATCCAGATGTTCGGCAAGATCGTTATGGACGTGCCCGCAGACGCGTTCGAGGAGGCGCTCGAGCACGCCAAGGAGCCGAAGGGGCCGGGCGCCACGGATACCGACCTCGACGCCGACGACCTCCGCGCCGTGATCGGCCGGTTCCTGGAGATCTACGAGCGGCACACGGGCTTCCCGTTCCCCACGGACCCGCGCGAGCAGATGCGCTTGGCCGTGGAAGCCGTCTTCAAGAGCTGGAACGGCAGGCGCGCCGTCGACTACCGCAGACAGAACAAGATCAGCGACGACCTCGGCACCGCGGTGAACGTGCAGTCGATGGTGTTCGGAAACCGCGGCGATGACTCCGGTACCGGCGTGGCCTTCACGCGGGACCCGAGCACCGGCGAGAAGGTCCCCTACGGCGACTACCTGGCCAACGCCCAGGGAGAGGACGTGGTGGCGGGCATCCGCAACACGCTCCCGCTGGCGGACCTTGAGCGGATCGACCCGACGTCGTACGCACGCCTCCGCGAGGTCATGGACACGCTCGAGGGCCACTATGCGGACATGTGCGACATCGAATTCACGATCGAGCAGGGGACGCTGTGGATCCTGCAGACGCGAGTGGGCAAGCGCACCGCCTTCGGCGAGTGGGTCATGGCCTACGACATGCTCCAGGAAGGCCTGATCGACGCGGACGCCGCGCTGCTGCGGGTGGACGCGAACCGCCTGGAGGAGCTGTTCAAGCGGCGCGTGGACTCCGAGGGCTCCACGCCGATCGCCACGGGCCTGAACGCCTCCCCGGGTGCGGCCACCGGCAAGGTCGTGTTCACCGCCGACGAGG
Source organism: uncultured Actinomycetes bacterium (assembly GCA_963719165.1). Lineage (GTDB taxonomy): Bacteria > Actinomycetota > UBA4738 > UBA4738 > HRBIN12 > JAOUEA01. The sequence continues at coordinate 452,974 of CAVRAV010000001.1, forward strand.
CGCAGGCCCAGGGCCAGGCTGGCGAACACGTGATCCTGGTGCGCCGCGAGACCACGCCCGACGACTACCACGGCATGATCGCGGCCCAGGGCATCCTCACCAGCGCGGGCGGCACGAACTCCCATGCGGCGGTCGTGGCGCGCGGCGAGGGGATCCCCGCGGTGTGCGGCGCCGACGCGATCAAGCTGAACCCCGCGGCCAAGACCTTCGCCGCGGGCGCCACCACGGTGGCCGAGGGCGACGTCATCACGATCGACGGTTTCACGGGCAACGTGTACGTGGGCGAACTGCCGCTGCGCGAGTCCCTGCTGGAGAAGGCCCGCCAGGGCGACGCCGTCGCGCGCGAGGAGACGCTGTGGAAGGCGTTCGCCGCGCTGATGGAGCACGCCGACGTGCGCCGCCGGATGCGCGTTCGCGCGAACGCCGACACGCCCGACCAGTCCACGAACGCGCGCGAGCGGGGGGCGGAGGGCATCGGCCTGTGCCGCACCGAGCACATGTTCCTCGGCGAGGAGCGCGTGCTCTCCGTGCGCCAGATGATCTTCGCCGAGACGCCGGAGGAGGAGCAGGTGGCATACGACGTGCTGCTGCCACTGCAGCGAGACGACTTCGTCGGGATCTTCACCGCGATGAGCGGGCTGCCGGTGACGGTGCGGCTGCTCGATCCGCCGCTGCACGAGTTCCTGCCGGATCAGGTGGGGCTCGCCGTGGAGGTCGCCCTGGGGAAGGAGCGCGGCGAGGACATGAGCGAGCAGGAGCGGGTCCTGCAGAAGGTGAACGAGCTCCACGAGATGAATCCGATGCTGGGACTGCGCGGCGTGCGGCTGGGGATCCTGAAGCCCGGCCTCTACGCGATGCAGGTCCGCGCGATCGTGGAGGCCGCGGTCCGGGTCAAGCAGGACGGTGGGGACCCGCGCGTGGAGATCATGATCCCGCTGGTGGCCACCGCGCCGGAGCTGCAGCAGATGCGCGCGGAGCTGGAGCCCGTGGCCACGGAGATCCTGGAGCGCGAGGGCGTCGGGCTGGAGCACCTCGAGTGGGGCACCATGATCGAGCTGCCGCGCGCGGCCGTGACGGCCGGGGAGATCGCGCGCGGCGCGGACTTCTTCTCCTTCGGGACCAACGACCTCACGCAGACCGCGTTCGGGTTCAGCCGCGACGACATCGGCAAGTTCGTGGGGCTCTACGAGGAGCGCAAGCTCGTGCCGGCCAACCCGTTCGTCACGGTGGACCGGCCCGGCGTGGGCCGGCTTATGCAGATCGCGGTGGAAGAGGGCAAGGCGGCCAACCCGGACCTGCACCTGGGGATCTGCGGCGAGCACGGCGGCGACCCGGCCAGCGTGGTGTTCTGCGCGGAGCTCGGGCTGGACTACGTGAGCTGCTCGCCGTACCGGGTGGAGACCGCGCGGCTGGCGGCGGGACAGGCTGCGGTCGGTGCCGCCGAGACATCGTCCACGTAGGACTCAGACCCTCGCAAGGGTGACGCCGGTCACGGACGAACGCGCCTCACCGGCGTAGCGTCGCACCTCCTCCCACCTCCCCTCGGTCGCAGGAGGTGGTGCATGCAGTCGCGGAACGGATCCCACGAAGCCGGCCCCGTGGATCGCGGGAGGTTTGGGCGTTGCGCTCGGGTGCGTGATGTGGGCGGGGGTGCTCTGGGCATCGCCGTCGGCCTCGGCGTCCCCGGAACCGGGGTGGTCCCACGATCATTCCGTCAGGGGCATCCCCGCGAGGCCCAGCGGATACGCGGGAGATGGTGAACGTGTTCGGCCCGAAGTGCTCGGACCGATCCAACAGCGCCCGGTCGCTCTGGCCCTCGAAGAGCCATCCCTTCACCGCCGGCTACGTCTACTACCACCCGTACATCCAGCGCGACGTCGGGTGGAACATCCGCGGGCACGTGAGCGCGGCGAACAAAGATGCGGCGCCCTACCCGGGGATCGGCGGCTACAACTGCCGGCTCATAGCGGGGTCCACCTCCTGGTCCGTGCACTCCTGGGGCGCGGCCGTCGACACGAACTGGCGGCGCAACCCCATGGGCCAGGACCATTGGAACGGCCACGGCGCCGACGGCGTGAACTACGGCACGTTCCTGCCAGACGTGTGGCGGGGACCGGCGCCGGGCCACCACTTCTTCTGGGGCATCAACTGGGACTCTCGCCCCGACCCCATGCACTTCCAGTACGTCACGAACTATTGAGGCGCACCGCGTTCTCCCACGATGAGGAGGTCCGATGTCACGTAGGTCATCGTTCATGTTGCCCGCCGCGGCCGTCGTTACCGCGCTCGCCCTGGCAGGGTCGGGGCTCGGTCGGGGTCCGGTCGCCGCGGAGGCCGGAGGCGCCGCGGTCTCTTCCGCGCATCATCGTGGCTCGCGGGCCGGCGTGCCGTGCCCGACCATCGCTGCCGGTTCGCGCGCCCCCTCGAGCCTGCGCGCCGGGTCGGAGCTCGTGGCCGTCGCGCGGAACCATCTCGTGGCCGTGAGCGCCGGCGGGACAGCGCGGCTCGTCGAGCCGTCGCGCACCGGGCCCGGGATGCTCCGCCACGTGGCCACGTCCGCCTTCGGCGTCGCCTACGTCGAGGATCGACTCGGCCCCGACGTCGTGGTGATCGACTCGGGGCGCTCGACGGTCCGGCTGCCCCAGGGAGCCGAGGCGGCGAACCCCTCCTGGTCCGCGCGCGGCGATCTCGTCTGGTCGGTGGGGACGGACCTGCGGCTCCGTTCGCCGCGTGGCCGCGTCGCGACCGTTCCGGGACCGGTGCCCGGCGCGACGCTCTTCTCACCCGTCTTCCGTGATCCACGGGTGGTGGTGGCCGGCGTGTCGATGCCGCCCACGCTCGCCGTGCCCGAGGACGAACGACTGAGCAACCTGTGGTCCTTCGATCGGCGCACGCGGACGTGGGGGGCCCTCACCCACTTCACGGCGCACGCCGATCGGTGGACCGCCGTCCGCACGCCGGTCCCGCGGCCGGACGGGAGCATCGAGTTCGTGCGCATCAGTGGGCGGGCGTCGGCGAGGCGGATGCCGTCGTTCCAGCTCTGGCGCCTCGGGCACCATGGGGCGACCGAGATGGGCCCGCTCGCAGACGAACGGTACCTCGCCGGGTTCCAGCGGGGCCGCCGCGTTTGGCAGGTTCCCGATGCCCGATCGGGCGTCTTTCATCTCGTGGGGGAAGGCCCGGGCGGCGAGCGTCAGCTCGGCTGCGGCTCCGTCTCGGCAGACCCGCTCGACACGGTTGACCCCGACCGTCGATCCCGCCGGGGCAGGTACGCGCCTGCACGCGGGCACTGGGCCTCCCTGGAGGAGACCACCGCGGCCGGTGCCGAGCAAACGCCGGAGGTCGGCATCCTCGTGGGAGACTACCCGGATCGGACCGGGGCGGAGGCGGTGGTGACCCGGATCCAGGCGGCCTACGGAGACTCCGCGACCGTCGCCGTCGTCGATGCCTCGTCCGCGCCCCACGCGATCCGCCCGGGCGTGTACGGCGCGATGCTCTACCTCCCCTCCGACGCCGACGTGATCGTCGCCTTGAACGACTTGCGAGGACGGCTCCCCGAGTACCAGGACAACAGTTGGGTGGTCTCGCCGTGATCGCATGCGTCGCCGAACGACCGCGGGGGTTCGCCCCCGCGGTCGGGGTCCTCGTGCTCATCCTCGCTTTGGCGACGGCGGGGTGTTCGTCGGGCGGTTCGGCGCCGGACTCCGCCACGCAGACGCCCGCGTCCGTGCCGCAGTCGTCGGCCGGGGGGGCCGTGAGCGTCTCGGTGGGGCCGACCGGGCGATTCTGGCTCGCGGTGCTCGAGGTCGCCGATGAACCGGACGCCTTGAACGGCCTCACCCACCGCCTCGCTCCGATCCTCGGCGGGGCGCTCATCGTGTCTCCCGTCGAGTGCTACGCCTCGCTGCCGACGGCGGCCGGTTCGGGGTATCTGCTGGGGGCGGTGGCGCCCGATCGAGCCGCCCTCGAGGACCTGTTGAGCGCTCACGGGCTGACGCCACGATTCGTGGTGCGGACGAGTTCCGGCTGCGTGGACTGATGGCGGGGGCGCGTTGCTAGGCTGCGGCGGTGAGCCGTCTCCGCCGGCATCCCGTCCTGAGTATCCTCGCGGTCGCCGTCCTGATCGTCGTGACCGTGGTGGGGCTGTCCGCCGTCACCGTGTGGCGGGAGGCCCACCACGACGACGCCAGCGACGTCGAGACCGCCGATGCCATCGTCGTGCTCGGGGCCGCTCAGTACAACGGAACGCCCTCGCCCGTGTTCAAGGGGCGGCTCGACCATGCGCTACTGCTGTATCAGCAGGGCCGCGCCCGGCACGTGATCGTGCTGGGCGCCAACCAGCCCGGCGACCGCACGACGGAGGGCGCATCCGGCCGGGACTACCTGATGGCGCACGGGGTGCCGGCCTCCGCGGTGACCTCGGTGCCCGTCGGTCATACATCGTGGGAAAGCCTTCGCGCGGCCGCCGAGGCCATGGACGACCGCGGACTCCACAGTGCGTTCCTCGTGTCCGACCCGTGGCACAACGCCCGGATCGAGCGGATGGCATCGGACCTGGGGCTCAAAGGCTACGCCTCGGCCACCTGGACGTCCGCGTACGACACCAAGTTGACCCGGTTGAGCGAGTACGGACGGGAGACGCTCGCCTACCTCGACTACCGCGTGTTCGGGGGACGATGAGCTCACGCGGTGCGCTCGAGCGCCTCATCTCCCCGGCTACTTCGCCGTGATCGTCAGCGTGCCCGTCATGCCGCTGGCGGCGTGGAAGCGGCACATGAACGGGTAGGTGCCGGGCGGCAGGTCGAGGGCAACGGTCTGGGAGGTGGAGGGATCGACGGTGATGTCGATGGGGGTACCCGGGACCGTGAAGGTGTGGGGCGTGGTGGTGGTGGAGTTCTTGATGCGGATCGTCGCCCCCTGCTTCGCGCTCGGCGTCGACGGCGTGAACTGGTAGTTCGCCTGGGTGATGGTGAGGCTGGCGGGTCCCGAGCCCCCCGAGCCTCCGGACGTGGACGGGGATCCGTAGCTGTACTTGCCGCCGGTCGTGCCCTGCCCACTCGGAGAAGGCACGACGGCCCCCGACGTCGCGCCCCCGTATCCCGCGCCGCCGCTGCTGGCCCCGCCGTTGCTGGCGCAGGCTGCCGACGTGAGGGCGATCGCGAAGATCGCGGCTGAGGTGCGGATGCGCATGACTGGGCTCCTTCGGGCTCGGCGTCGTTCGGTCGGGGGTACTACGGGCGGGGCGAGCGTTCGGCCTGTCGGCTCTCGCGGCTACGATGGTCGGGTGATGACCTCGCTCACGCCGCGTGAGCGCACCGAGCAGATCGAACGCGAGACCCTGTCGGCGCGCGCGCAGTTCGCCGATGCCACCAAGGGGCGGGAGCGCGAGGAACCACAGGACGCGCTGCGCACGGTCTACCAGCGCGACCGGGATCGCATCGTGCACGCCAAGGCGTTCCGTCGTCTCAAGCACAAGACCCAGGTCTTCCTGGCGCCCGAGGGCGACCACTACCGCGTCCGGCTCACGCACACGCTCGACGTCTCGCAGATCGCCCGCACGGTCGCCCGCGCGCTCCGCCTGAACGAGGACCTCACCGAGGCGATCGCGCTCGGCCACGACCTGGGACACACCCCGTTCGGACACCTGGGAGAGCAGGCGCTCACGCCGTTCCTGGGCCGGCCGTTCCGCCACTCTGAGCAGAGCTTGCGCATCGTCGAACACCTCGAGAACGAGGGCGACGGCCTCAACCTCACCTGGGAGGTGCGCGACGGCATCGTGCATCACCCGTGGTCCATGCCGCCGCCCTCCACGCTCGAGGCCCAGGTCGTGCGGTTCGCCGACCGCATCGCCTACCTCAATCACGACCTCGACGACGCCGTGCGCGCCGGCGTCCTCTCGCCGGGGGAGTTGCCCGCCGGTCCGCTCGCCGTGCTTGGGCAGACGCACTCGGAGCGCATCAGCACGTTGGTCACGGACCTCGTCTCGCAGAGCGAGGATCAGCCCGAGGTCCGGCTCTCGCCGGAGGTCTTCACCGCGCTCGATACCCTGCGGGACTTCATGTTCGAGCAGGTCTATCTGCGCGAGGGAACCCGCGAGGATCACGAGAAGGCCGTGAAGCTGATCCGCGACCTCTTCGCCCACTACCTCGAGCATCCCGACCAGCTGCCGGCCGAGTACCATCGGTCTCCGGGCGACCTGCCGACCCACGTGGCCGATCACATCGCGGGCATGACGGATCGGTACGCCCTGCGGACCTACGAGCGGCTCTTCCTTCCCCAGGGGTGGCTCCTCTAGCGCGAGGACGGCACATGGCGGGGCGGATCCGGCAGGACGACATCGAGGCGGTCAAGGACCGGACCGACCTCGTCAAGCTCGTCGGCCAATACCTCACCCTGAAGAGGACCGGGCACGACTCGATGAGCGGCCTGTGTCCGTTCCACCAAGAGAAGACGCCCAGCTTCAGCGTGAGCCCCGCCAAGCAGGTCTTCTACTGCTTCGGATGCGGCAAGGGCGGCGACGGCATCACGTTCCTGCGCGAGCTCGAACATCTCACGTACGTCGAGGCGGTGGAACGCCTCGCCTCGCAGGCCGGCGTGAGTTTGCGCTACGAGGGCGACTCGCCGTCCGAGCGCCGTCAGGCGCAGCGTCGAGCTGCGCTCATCGCCGCGAACGAGCGAGCCCAGGCGGCCTTCGCGGAGCAACTCGCCACCGCGCCCGAGGCGGAGGAGGCGCGCGCGTACCTCGCGGGACGGGGCATCACGCCGGAGTCGGTGGCGGCGTTCGGCATCGGCTATGCGCCGCGCGCGCGCGACTTCCTCCTGAAGCGGCTCAGCGCCGATCGGGACCTAAGTCCCGAGGTGATCGCGGAGGCGGGTCTGGCCGGGCGCGGCGACGACGGGACGGTGCGCGACCGGTTCCGGGCGCGCATCACGTTCCCCATCCACGACCTGCAGGGCAGGGGGATCGCGTTCGGGGCGCGCATCCTGCCCACGGACCCGCGCGCCGGCGAGTCCGCCAAGTACCTGAACTCCGCCGAGACGCCGATCTACCGCAAGAACGAGGTCCTCTACAACATGCACCGCGCCCGCTCGGCGGTCGCCAGGAGTGGGGAAGTCTTCGTGGTGGAGGGCTACACGGACGTGATCGCCTTCGCGCAGGCTGGCCTGGAGAACACGGTGGCCACGTGCGGAACGGCGCTGGGGGAGGCGCACTTCCGCCAGATGTCGCGGTTCGCCCAGCGCGCGGTGCTGTCCTTCGACTCGGATGAGGCCGGGGCGCGCGCGGCCGAGCGCGCGTACGCCTTCCAGGAGCAGTACCCCGTTCAGGCGGTCGTCATGATCATGCCGCAGGGCCTCGACCCGGCGGACTTCGTGGCCAAGGAGGGCGCCGAGGCGGTGCGTTCCGCCGCGGGCGGGGCGCGCCCGCTGGTCGAGTACATGATCAGTCGAACGGTGGGCCGCAACGACCTGTCCACGGTGGAGGGCCAGACCCAGGCGGTGAACGAGGTCTTGCCCATGCTGGAGGGCCTGCACGATCCCGTGCGCCGCAGCGAATACGCGCACCTGCTCGCCGACCTCACCGGCGTCACCGAGTCCTCGGTGGTCCGGGCGCTGGACGAGCGGCGCAAGGGCCGCCCCGCCGCCGACGTCCCCGCGCCCGCCAAGCGGAGTTCGGCGCAGGACAAGGTGGAGCGCGAGATGCTGAAGCTCCTCGCCCGCGATGCCGAACGCTACGCGGAGTACGAGCCGCGCCTCACGGATGAACACTTCCCGCACGCGGGAACCAGGGCGGCCTTCGTCGCGCTGCGGGAGGCGCAGGGGGACACCGCCGCGCTCGCGGGCGGCGAGGATCCGAAGGTGGCCGCGATGGTGTCCCAGCTCGCGGTCGAGCCGCTCGACGGCGAGACGACGCCCGAGTACGCGGAGCACGTCTGGGCACGCCTGGAGGAGTTCAGGCTGAAGACCCTCAGCGACGCCATGCGGCTGCGCCTGCAGAAGCTCAACCCCACGTCGGACCCGACCTACGACCAGCTCTTCATGGAGCTCGTCGCGGTCGACGGCAGCCTTCGGCGCCTCCGTCAGAGCGAGCGCGACCCCGTCTGATCGGCCGCCCGCGGGCCGGCCGGGTCAGGCCAGGCGCCGTTTCCGTACACTTCGTTCGTCGTGCCGAAGCCCCCCAAGGAGACCCATTGACCGAGCCGGCTCGTGAGCTGCTGAGCCTGGACGAGGCGAAAGAGACGATCACCGCTCGCGGTCGCGAGCGCGGATTCGTTACCTCGGAGGACCTGCTGGAAGCGGTCCCCGTCGACGATTTCACCCCCGAGCAGGTCGAGGAGTTCCTGACCCAGGTCCAGGACCATCTCACCACCGAGGGCATCGAGGTCATCGAGGTCCCCGGCGAGGAGACGGACGCCGCCACGCAGGTCCGGATCGAGGTCGACCTGCTGAAGGCGCCCACGAACGACCCCGTCCGGATGTACCTGAAGGAGATCGGGAAGGTTCCGCTCCTGAACGCCGCCCAGGAGGTGGACCTCGCCCGTCGGATCGAGGCCGGAGAGCTCTCCACCGCGCTGCAGGGGCAGATCCGCGAGGAAGAGGCGCCGGATCCGAAGAGCGTGCGGTTCTGTGTCGTCAAGGTTTGGGAGATCCGCGATCACCAGCTCACGGCGTTCGGCAAGGTCGACGGCATCGGCCGCGAGAAGATGGCGAAGAACTACCGGCCGAAGACCGAAGAGGACATGCAGGCCTGGCTCCACAAGGTCGAGCGCGACGGCCAGCTCGCCAAGCGCAAGCTCATCGAGGCGAACCTGCGGCTGGTCGTCTCCATCGCGAAGCGCTACGTGGGTCGCGGGATGCTGTTCCTGGATCTCATCCAGGAGGGAAACCTCGGGCTGATCCGTGCCGTCGAGAAGTTCGACTACGACAAGGGATTCAAGTTCTCGACGTACGCGACGTGGTGGATCCGCCAGGCCATCACGCGCGCGATCGCCGACCAGGCGCGCACGATCCGCATCCCGGTGCACATGGTGGAGACCATCAACAAGCTCGTGCGCGTGCAGCGCCAGTTGCTGCAGGATCTGGGCCGCGAGCCGACGCCCGACGAGATCGGCAAGGTCATGGGCATCAGCGCGGAGAAGGTGCGCGAGATCCAGAAGGTCTCGCAGGAACCCGTTTCACTCGAGACGCCCATCGGCGAGGAGGAGGACTCCCACCTCGGCGACTTCATCGAGGACTCCGAGGCCGTGGTCCCGGTGGACGCCGCGAGCTTCATCCTGCTGCAGGAACAGCTCGAGTCCGTGCTCCACACGCTGTCCGAGCGCGAGAAGAAGGTCATCCAGCTGCGGTTCGGCTTGGTCGACGGCCACCCGCGCACGCTGGAGGAGGTGGGTCGCGAGTTCGGCGTCACGCGCGAGCGGATCCGCCAGATCGAGTCCAAGACACTGTCGAAGCTGCGCCACCCCAGCCGGTCGCAGAAGCTCCGCGACTACCTGGAGTAGGGGCGGTCAGTTCCAGGCGGCGTCGTCCTGCGCGGCCTCGCCCAGCCGCTCGCGGATCGCGCCGCGGGCGCGCCGGATCGCCTCGAGGGATCGCACGGCGGCCTGGTCGCCCAGGCGGGCGGCCTGACCCTTCACCAGGGACATCCCCGGAACGGAGGATGAAGGGGTCGTTCGACGCGGCCCGTGGACGACGTCGGGGATCCTCGTGCAGCTTCTGCGAGAGCGCGTAGCCGATCCCGATCCCGGCCCCGATAAGCAGGAGGTTGCGGAGCTTCAAGGCGCTGCCTTTCCGGTCGATGGGTGTGCAGGGACAGCCTAGCGGCAAGCCCATCTCGACGGGCGCGAGAAGGGCCACTGGTAGACTGCCCCGCGTCATTCCGGGGTAGCTCAACCGGCAGAGCGGCGGACTGTTAATCCGTAGGTTGTGGGTTCGAGTCCCACCCCCGGAGCTTCTTGACCTGCGGAGATGCGCGCCTCGATGCGTTCCTGGCCGGCGCGATTGCACTAATCTTGCACTAATCATCAGGACCCGCAGGGGTCCTGGATCGATCACCGCGAGCGATGGCCTGCGGAAGCCTGCGGCGGATTCGCTCTCGACGTTCGGTTCCGCACTCCCGATAGAAAGCGCGAGCGCCTTCCACAAGCGGGCGTGATGCTCACGGAACGTCCGTTCGATCTTTTCGACTCGAGAAGTGGTTCCCACCTTCGGCACCCGGCTGCCGCTGGTTGTGGATAGCAATGGGCTACCAGCGAGGATCCTTAACGTCGCTTCCAGAACTCGAGATCGCGGGGTCCGACGATGCCGCCGGAGCAGGATTCATCCGGGAAGATCGGCCCGCCAACTCTTGACTCGCCGAAGCCGCCACCCAACTCGCCGCTGACCGGATCCGATCTAGACCGACTTGTTAGCAAAAGGCCCCGCGCGGCCTCCTGTATCACCGTGCAGGATGCAGGGGTGAGCAATGGCACGAACAAGGGAGTCGAGGAGCTCTATCGAAGCGAGCATCAACGACTCTGGCGTTCAGTGTTGCTCTTCTCGGGGGATCGCCAGATCGCCGACGACTCCGTCGCGGAGGCGTTCGCCCAACTACTCAGCCGTGGCGAAGCGATCCATGCTCCGGGGCGTTGGGTCTGGAAGGCCGCCTTCCGCATCGCTGCTGGTGAGCTCAAACGACGATCGTCGAGCACCACGCTCCCCGAAGAGATCGTCGAGGTCGCGCAGCCCGAGGACGCGAGGGTGGCCATCGCACTGTTGGGCCTCTCCCCTCATCAGCGTTCGTCGATCGTCCTGCACTACTTCGCTGGCTACACGTACAAGGAAGTGGCGATGATCATCGGCTCGACTGCCGCCGCTGTGTCCGTGCACGTAACTCGTGGGCGGCGAAAGCTCGGTACCGCGCTGGAGGAAGACGATGAGAACGACTGACCTGAAGGAACGTCTCGCGTTCGCGAACCGGATGCCAGCGCCTGATCGCTGGGATGAGATCGAGCATCGCGAGCCCCGCACGCCAATCAAAACTGGACCCTCGCCAGCTCGGCGAGTGGCGATCGCCGCGTTCGCTCTCACGATCGCTGCCGCCACGATGGGCTTCACGATCCGGGTCTTCCAACGTGCATCTGAGCCCGCCGTTCAGAGCCCCTCGCTTGCCGTCACGAATGGCGATCTCTACTTCGCCGTGGGTGGGGGTGAGTCCGGGACCCGATTCGAAGCGGTCTCACCTGATGGTACGAACCAGCGAACCACCCTCGCCGTACACGACCAGAACCTCAGCTGGCCGCAATTCGGCGACGTGGCGTGGTCGCCGGATTTCACGAGGATCGCCTTCGTCAGCGCCCTCGGAGGGCACACCGGTCTATTCACCGCCGACGCTGATGGCTCGCACATCGTCAGGCGTTCGAACGATCCAACCGCGTCTTGGCCCTCATGGTCGCCCGATGGTCGCAAGATCGCGTACTCGGCGGCGCCCTCGGCGACGACCGGTGACTGTTCACCAGGTGATTTCCTGGCGGGCGGGGCTCTCTGCCCCTCGGACATCTACGTGATGAATGCTGACGGATCGGGGATTCGACGGCTCACCAACGACGCAGAACCGGAGTTCGGACCGGTCTGGTCGCCCGACGGTAAGCAAATCGCCTTCACCCGCCAAGGACGGGGCGATGGTTTGGCGACGACCGTCGACGTGATGAACACAGATGGGTCCGGCTTCAGGGAGATCGCAGCGACGCCTCTGGGAAGCGATTTCCGGCCCTCATGGTCTCCGGACGGCTCGTCGCTCGTCTACGCCTCCCTCCGGAACCAGGATTGGGGCATCTACGTCACCGATCTGGCCAGCGGCCAGGAGCGAGGCCTGATCGAGCACGCCGCCGATTCGCGAGACAATCCTGTGTGGTCCCCCGACGGCACCAAGATCGCGTACTCCTCTGGCTACGTCGATCTGATGGTCATGAACAAGGATGGTTCGGAATCGCACCGAATCGCTCGCGACCCCAACGACGTAGGGGTCGGTGACATCACCTGGCGCGCCGAGGCCGCTCCTTCAGGCCCCTCGACTTCTCCGCCCGATCAGGTTTGGGCGACTCTGGGCCAAGGTTGGACGCGGCTCCCAGAGCCTCCTGTCGTCCGTTCAGCCACTGCGGAGGTGTGGGACGGCCACGAACTCCTCGTGTGGGGCGGCACGGTCGGCGGCAGCAACGTGGCCTCCGCTGATGGGTATGCGCTGGATCCGACGACCGGCACCTGGCGGTCCTTGCCCCCGGCACCGATCGCGCGCTACCGCGCCTCGGCCGTGTGGACCGGCACCGAGGCGATTTTCTGGGGTGGGCTCGACGACCAACGAGGAGCGGTCGACGGTGCGGCCTACGACCCCGCCACCGATTCCTGGAGGAACATCCCTGCTGCGCCGCTCGCGCCTCGCGATGGCGCAGCGATGGTTTGGACAGGCCAGAAGGTCTTCGTGTGGGGTGGCGGCGACGAGTCCACGGCGAACCAGGGCGCCCTTTACGACCCCGAGACTGACGCCTGGCGGATGTTGTCGAGCACACCGTTCGGGCTCAACCTGTTCAGCGCGGTTTGGTCAGGGAAGGAAGTCATCGTGTTCGGCTCCTACGTCGGAGCGCAGAACAACGCCGCTTCGCCGCATCCGGTCGGCCTCTCGTACGACCCTGCTCTCAACACGTGGGGTGAGATTCCCCAAGCCAAGGGACTATCGCCGCAAGCGACCTCAGCCGGCTGGCTAGCGGGCGAGCTCATCGCCTATGACTACGCACTCAATGCCGCATCGTTCGATCCTGCGACCCGGCGATGGAGTGACTTGGCACCGCTCCCCGGCCGGCGCAGGAGTGTTATCCGGACTCAAGGACGGTCCGAGGCACGTTCCTCGCTTGGTACTGCGGCCGTGTCCTCACGTTCGAGGACTCGGGTGTCTGGTCCGAGGTCCACGGTGGGCCAACCGACGAAACCTTCCAAGCCAACGCGGGGACCTACAAGCTCTGGCAGTTCGCTACCCTCACGAGCGGCAGCGACATGATCTTCTTCGACGCTGAGGGGCTCACCGTGAAGCGCGGTGCCCCTTGCTATGGGTGCGCAGGATCGCCGACGAGCCTGTGGGCGTACCGGCCCTAGGATCGTGGGTTGATGCGCGGATGGGCCTGATCGTGGGGGAGATTCTTCGCTAAACTTCGACCGCGCCGTCAAGGCGTGGCGCCGCCCGTCGATCATCGGCTACCTCACCGGAAGTCCTGGTGCTTGGCTTCCCGAATGATTTACCCGACCTGGCCCACACCGCCCACCGCGAAGTCGGTGTACATGTTGAAGGCGACTTCGTGGGTCAGTCCCGACGCCGCTACTATGGCATCGCAGAAGAGCCTGTAGGTCCCGTGCACCAGATGGATCTTCACAGTCACGGTTCCGGGTGTTTCGACGGGTTCTCCGGTGATCGGCTGTTCGGCGCCGCCCGAGTTTCGGTCGCACGGAGACATGGAGCCCGGACACGTCCTGAGTTCGAAGTTGTGGTTGGTGCAATTGTCCGTCACGGTGAGCCAGTACGTGCCCGGACGGAGCGAGCTCACCGGCTGTCCGTCCTTTGTCAGGTCGATCGAGAACTGCGTCGTGTTCCTACAATTGGCCGGATCGTTTCCGAAGCCGAACTCTCCAACGAGCGTGCGGCCCTGGGTCGAGGCGGCTGGTGCCGTGTACACGGCGATGGTGCTGACGACAGCGAGCGCCGCAAGCAGACCTGCGAGGCGTCTCTTGGGCAGGATCGGTGTGCGCATCTAACTCTCCCTTCCTCGGTCGGAACGGCCTAGCGAAGTGCCCGACACGAGCCACATGCACCTCATGGCCTCACCCGTCCACGTTCCATGGTGTCTCCACCTCTCGCACGGCGGGCAAACAAGGGTGGTCAGGACCGAGGGCTCCCTTCTTCCACTTTGAACTCATGACCATCCCTGCTTATGTAGATGCGTAAGTCAGGCCATTTGCTCAGGACGAGGAAGGTCGTGAAAGGACGTTTCATCGTTCGGCGGGCGGCCATCCACGAGACGTGAACGATCGAGGCCGGCTGAACAGCTCGCCAGATCGCTGAGTAGGTAGTCGGCGGCGCTGGGTTAGCGGTGCCGTCGGTACCGCAGCTCGACGACCCCGCTGCTGGAGGCGGCGCTGGAGACCAGGTCGAGCCGGTAGGACTCGGGGACGCCGTCGAACAGCCGGGTGCCCCCGCCCGCGACGTAGGGGTACATGCTCACCTGGAGCTCGTCGATCAGGTCGAGCTGCATGAGCGAGCGCCAGAGGCTGACGCCGCCCCAGACCACGATGTGGCCGTGTCGGTCGCCGTCGTCGTCATGGACCGGGCGATGGCCTCGTAGGCGGTGCGGCCCATGATGTGCGCGTACGCGGTGCGGAGGAAGTCGAGCTGCGCCGGGTCGTCGGGCTCACGGTTCTCGGGCAGTCGAAGCAGAACTTCCGAAACTCGGTGTCCGGATCGGCGAGAAGGCCGTCGAGCGAGTAGTTGAACACCGTCGCTATCAGCTTCCGCATATCAGAGCTCCATGGTCTCGAGCCGTCTGAGGGAGCGTTCGCCGCCTCCACACCTGGTGCGCTAGGCCGCCGTAGAAGGAGGCTGGAGTGGACAGCATCAATGGCCATCCATCTTTCCACCGGCGAGCCTAGACCTTCATGCGTGGCGAGGTGGTCAATGCCAGAGGGTGCGTCAATGTCCAGAACGCGAGGCGTCCCTGATCGCGTGGGAATCGCCGCAGACACGGGAACCAACCCATGATCTTCACGCAGGGGATGGACCAAGCGCGCACTCTGACCGACCGAGGCGACAACCTGAGCCTAGGCTACGCCTCGTGGGGCATCGTCGATCAGGTGGGTTACCACGACGTCGTTGCGTGCCTCGCGGATAAGACGGAGATAGGCGACCGTCTGGTTCATGGTCGTCGGCTAGCCCCGAGTCCGTTCAGTAACGGGACCGGTCGAGATCGTGGCACGGCGGCCTCCGATCCTCGCCCGGAGTATTCGTTCGGCTCAGTGACGAGATCGGAGAGCGGCCTCGACGTCGTCGAGGTGCTCGCCCCGGTGCTCGGCGCGCACCGCGTAGAGCGGGCTGTCCGGGTCGCGGGGCCAGAGCCGGTCGACGGGCAGCGTCACCACGCGTGCGTCGGTCTCCTCGGCGATGGCGAGCGCCAGTGCCGCGCACTCGCGCGGGGGGATCGCGTGGATCAGCGGGCGCGAGGCGTCGTTGATCCAGTCCACGTCTTCCGGCTCCGCGTCGGAGGGCGAGAAGGGGATCCCGCGCTCCAGCTTCTCCGCCAGCGCGAGCATCCGACCGTCCCAGAAGGCGATGTGGCCGAGCACGGCAGCGACGGTCCAGTACTCGTTCACCGATCTGCCCAGATCGTCCTCGTCCACGCTCTCGACGATCGCACGGAGCCGCTCACGCTCTCGGGTGTTCTGCTCGATGTACGGGCGGTCCTCCGACATGGCCCGACGATACCCGCTGACGATCCGGATGCGCCAGGCTCAGCGGGAGCTTGGGGGTGCGGTTCCGCTTCAGGTGGCCGCTTGGTCCGGTAGCAGGTCGGGCACAGGGACTCGGATCTCGCGGCGTTCGTCGGCTGTGCCGATCACGTGGTCCACGGGCACGTCGAACTCCGCCCGCACCCGCCTGGGTAGATCGGCCTTGAGCCACCGAGACCTGCCGGGCGGAAGTGTCGACAAGAGGACGGCGTCGTAGCTCCGTTTGCGCATCGCGTCGCGGATCGCGTCGAGGGGACGCTCATCTCCCACCTCTCCTTCGACGTCCGCTCCGAGGGCCCGGAATCGCTCGAGTGCCTCCTGCAGCCGGCGACGCGCGATGGAGCGTGCCTCTCCTTCGTCGTAGCTCCACCGGCCGCGGGGCGGCGTGGCGGGCACGACGATGTGATATCTGCAAGGTCCCGCGAGCAGGCGCTCCTGAACGCGGTCGACCAGGTGCGACCCCGCGAGCGTCTCGTTGGCTACCACCAGAACGTGTTTCATCCTTCCTCCTCTTGGGGGTGCGTCGGCGGCTCGTGGGCGTGCGTCGCGGCTGAGAACGCGTACGAGACGGACGACACGAGGGCATGAAAAAAGCGGCCCGGAGGGCCGCGCGGGTTCTACTTCGAGCTAACGCTAGTCCTAATACCACGTCGGTGTTACCTAGGTCAAGGGGTCGAGTCCGTACTCAGCTGTCTTGCAGCTGCTGGACCCGACCCCTCTCAAGGATCATATGGAGGTCGGCGACTACCCTCCAAGCTCGCAGCTCACCGTTGTCTCCGCTCGGCACCGATCGATCCCAGGCCCCCCGTACGCCTCGTCCTTGCCCCCCATGCCGATGAGTTTGTCGTCTCCCTCACGACCCCTCAGGACGTCGTCGCCGGTGTAGCCGTAGAACGCGTTCGTTCCCGCATCCCCGATGAGGGTGTCGCCGTACACGGACCCGAGCACGTCCTCGAAACCGCGCAGGGAATCCCCGGACGAACTCGTTCCCGAGCCGAGGTCCACCGTGACAGCGGCGTGCTGGTGCTCGAAGTCCTTTCCATCCAGGTAGGCGACCATGTCCTTGCCTGGCCCACCGGAGAGGGAATTCGCTCCTGCCGACGATTCGACGAAATCGTCACCTCCGCCTGCCTTCACGGTGTCGTAGCCGCCGAACAGCCAATAGCAGTGCGTGAGGAGCTGGATGAATTCCTCTTGGGCGACCTCCTCAGCGCGCTGACGGTCGTGCAGGATCAGGTACGAGGTGCGAACGACGCGCGGGAACTCGATCCGGTAGAACTCCGAATACTCATCTTCGAATCTCACGGCCTGTCCCCGGCCATGCGTGGCGCTCACGCCCACTTCGGCGCCCGCGTGCCACGCGGAGTTCACGCTACTCCTTTCGAAGAGGGCGTTGCGTCCGGACACCTTTGGCCCGGTTCGTTGTCGCTTCGGCCATCCTTCCTATCCACAGACGCAACCCGGTTCGATGGTTCAGCTCGCACGGGCAGTGTTTTGCAAAAGGGCCGGCTCGAGACTCGACGGCCGTGTGACGTTCCCGTAGCGACCGTCGCATCGCGGCCCCCAACTTCGCGCCTCGTGATATCCAGGAAGTGACAGCGAAGGAGATGACGGCCGTGGATCCGCTCAACGTCTGTTTCGTAGGGACGTACCCCCCGACCCGTTGCGGACTCGCCACCTTCACGCGGTCGTTGATCGAGGGCATCACGGCCGGAGATGCGCGCGTAAGCCCCGGCGTCATCCGGGTCGTCGATGGCCCGGCACCCCCTCGTTTGCCCGAGGTCGTCGCCGACTGGTCATTCGCCCACCGAGGCTCGCGTGCCGACGCCCTCGCGAAGGTGCGCCATTTCGACGTCGCGGTGATGCAGCACGAGTACGGCATCTACCCAGGGCGCGACGGTGGCGACGTCGTGGACTTCCTGCGCGCAAGTCCGGTCCCGGTCATCACGGTGCTGCACACGGTCCTCTCCGAGCCGCGCGCTCACCAGCGCAGGGTGCTGCAGCGGGTGCTGGAGCTCTCCGAGGTCGTCGTCGTCCCCACGCGAGCCGCCCGGAGCCGCCTGCTGCTCGTGCACGAGACGCACCCGGACCGCGTGGTCGTGATCCCGCACGGCGCGGTGCCCAACTTCAGCGCGTCGCGGCGGTCGCGGCCCGAGCCCACCGTCCTCACGTGGGGACTGATCGGGCCGGGCAAGGGCCTCGAGCACGGCATCGCGGCGATGGCCGGCCTCGCCGACCTCGAGGCCCCGCCCGTGTACGTGGTCGCGGGCCAGACGCATCCGAAGGTCGCGGCTCGCATCGGCGAGCGCTACCGCGAGCAGCTGGAGAAGCGGGCGGCCGCCCTCGGGCTCGTCGAGCGCACGATCTTCGAGGATCGGTACCTCGACGGACCGTCGCTCCGCGCGCTCGTTCGCTCGGCCGACGTCATCCTGCTCCCTTACGGATCGCGCGAGCAGGTCTGCTCGGGCGTGCTCGTGGAAGCGGTGGCGGCCGGCAAGCCGGTGGTCGCCACGGCCTTCCCCCATGCCGTCGAACTGCTCGCGAGCGCGTGCGGCATCGTCGTGCCTCACGAGGATCCCGAGGCGATAGCGCGGGCGTTACGACGGCTCCTCACGGATCGCGATCTCGCCGCGTCGATGGGGAACCAGGCCCGGGAGGAGGCGCGGCGGCTCGATTGGCGTTCGATCGGCCGCGCGTACCTGCGACTGATCGAACGCGTCCTCACGCAGCCCAAGGTGGCCTGAGCCGTCGACTCCGAGTGACCGTCCGCTTCGCACTGGGTGAGCGGGTTCGCGAGCCGCCAGGTTCGTCCTGCGGTTCAGTTTGACGCATCGACGCTGGGGGCATACAAGGAGGGTCCGGATCTGCCGTGGTCCGGCGGGCCGCCCCCCTGATTTGGGGCCCGAGGGAGGGGTGTTTGTATGACGCGTTTCCGTCTACTCGTAGCAGGTTCGGTGGTGATGGCGATGCTCGGCCTCGTGGCCCCGCACGCCGTCGTCGCCAAGACCCACGCGCCGCGCTGGGTGTTGCACATGAAGCGCTACCCCGGCAGCATCTCCAACGGTGTGCGGTTCAACCTCGATCCCCAGGTCATCCGCGCGCGGTCCGCCCACGCGGCGCGCCTGGCGCCGCCGAGGTCGGGCCAGAAGAACGTACAGATGAACAGCGACAGCTACCCGCAGTTGCCCCAGAACGAAGAGTCCGTGGCGTACAGCACGGACAACCCGAAGATCGCGGTCGCGGCCGCCAACGACTACGTGAGCGGCGGGAACATCGTCATGCGCACGACCGACGGCGGCAAGCATTGGTCGAGCACGGCCGTCGTGCCGGTCTTCTATCCCACGCGAGACTCGTGCAGCGGCGGTGACCCGTCCGTGGCCTACAGCTCGCGCGATCACGCGTTCTACATGAGTCAGCTCTGCTTCTTCCGCACGATGACCCCGTCGGAGGTCCAGGTCTACGTCTCGCTCGACAACGGGAAGACGTGGACGCCCGGCCGCCAGTCGGCGGTCGCCGCCACCAACTACGACGCGAACACCGGGACGACCGACGGCGCCATCTTCAACGACAAGCCGTTCCTCACGGTGGACAACAACAAGCACAGCCCCTACTACGGGCGCCTCTACGTCACGTACACGCGGTTCCACATCCTGGCCAACGGGTCGAGCGATTCCTGCCCGATCCAGCTGTCCTACACGGACGACGTGCCGGCGCAGAACCCTCAGCTCACGACCTGGACGCACACCTCGGTGGTGCCGGACGATTACGGCGGCTCCGCGGTGGGCGAGTCGGCCGATCAGTTCTCGGTGCCGGTCGTCGAGAAGAGCGGCGCCCTCGACGTGGCCTACGTGCTCGAGGAATGCAACACGAGCATCGACCACGGCCTGCGGTTCCAGAAGTCGACCGACGGCGGTGCGAGTTTCCTGAACCATCCGGTCAAGGTGAACAAGCCGGGCCAGTGGAAGGACAACCCGAACTCGGCCGACCTCCTTCCGACGACGGCCTTCCGAGCTCCCAACACCGTTTCGATGGCGTACAGCCCGACGACCGGGACGCTCGCCTACGTCTACACGAACTACAAGTCGGGCCGGGCCAACGGCAACATCGACGTGAGCCTTTCCCACAACGGCGGCATGACCTGGTCGAACGCGCAGACGATCAGCCTGCAGAACGGCCACCCGGCGCGGAACAACCAGTTCTTCCCGTGGATCGCCGCCGACGAGCACGGCCGGTTCGTGGCCATGTGGCTGGACCGCCGGCAGGACCCCAACAACCACGACATCGGGACCTTTGAGGCTCGGTCGCTGAACGACGGCGGGTGGTGGAGGAACCTGCGGATCAGCACCAAGACCTGGAACCCGGACCTCGGGTTCTTCACCTCGGGCGCGTTCATCGGCGACTACAGCGGGATCGCCGCCAACACCAAGGTGATCTATCCCGTGTGGACCGATGGCCGCAATTCGAACATCGCGAAGACCGGCATCGGTGAGACCGACGTCTTCACCGACGTCGAGATCGGAGGACACTAGCGCGAACAGATCCGCGTTCGTTGCGACGAGAAGGGGCGGCCGATCGGCCGCCCCTTCCGCCTGTTATCAGGGACGTGGGAGCAGACCCTCGGCCATGGGAGCGGACTCGATCGCGTCGGGCAGGAGCGCGCCCGCCGCCTCGATGTTCGCTTCGGCACCGGAGTTCGCGCTCACGCGTCCTCCATCGATACCGTCGGCGACGCGGCCCCGAGCCCGGTCGTACACGGCCGTGCCCATGTGGTCGACGTGGCCGAACCAGTTCCTCGCGTCCGCCGCCGCGAGGCCCCATCTCCGATCGCCGGAGGCGACGGCCAGACGATGGAGTCCGAACACCACGCTCGACACGTCGTAGGGCGTGACGCTCGGCCGATCGAACCCGGCGCGCACCTCGGGCTCCAAGTAGGTGGCCGCGCTCCGCCGCGCGGCCTCGACGAAGGTGGGTTCGTCGAGCGCCACGCCCGCGTCGGCCAGCACCCCCTCCTGAACATGCGCCCACAGATGAGGTGCGCCGCGTTCGTCGGGGTTGTTCATCAGGACGCCGCCTTCCTCGAGGGCCGCGATCTCCCGGCCCCACCGGCGCACGGATGGCTCGAGGTCCGCGCGCCCGGCCTGCGCGATCAGGCGCAGTCCCACCTCGACGTGCAACGCGCGCACGTCGGGTGGGGCCTGCGCCGTCTCGACGTGTTCGAGACCTCGCCGGACCGCGTCTCCCGCGCGCTCGTCCCCGAACGCGAGCCACGCGCGGCTGAGGCCGCAGAGCGCCCGCGCGTGCCAGAAGTTCTGGCCCACGGACGAGGTGAGGCCTCCCACGTTCCGCCGCCCGTCCCAGTCGTAGACGAAGTTGACCCAACGCCCGTCGGGCTCCTGCATCCACAGCACGAACGCCATGAGGCCGCGAGCCCAGCGTTCGATCGACTCCGACTGACTGCGCTGCCAGACCCGGCAGAGCAGGCCGAGCAGGCGCGCGGCGTCGTCGACGCACGCCACGCCCTCGAAGCCCGACTCGCGGGCGGCCACCGTTTCGTCGTTCCCGCCTGCGTATACCGCGACGGCGAAGGCGCCGGGGCCGGCCGCGGGCAACGGCCGGGTGAGGCGCGCGAGCTGCCTCAGCACGGTTCGAGCTGCGCCAGGATGTCGCTCAGCACGAAGTCCGCGGCCGCCAGGGATTCGTCGGAGGCCCCGTAGTAGACGCGGATCCTTTCCGGGTCCAGAACGATGTGCCCACTTGGGAACACGACGTCATGGAGGAACCCCAGGTGCTCGTAGTCCACCTCGGGCACGAGCAACGGTTGAGGGGTGCGGGCGAGCACGATGGAGGGGTCAGCGGCGTCGAGCAGCAGCGCGCCCATCCCGTAGCGGTTCGTGCGGTCGGCACCGTGATACAGCTCGAGCCAGCCCCCTTCGACGCGGATGGGAACGAGGCTCGCCCCGATCCGCGTCTCGTCCCACCGTCCGGGGCGGGGCAGCGCCACGGGCCGATGCCCGCCCCAATGCAGCAGGTCCGGCGATTCGGCGAGCCAGATCCCCAGGACGTGGTCGAACGAGGCCGGCATCGGGCGGGTGAAGGCGAGGTAGCGTCCGCCCACGCGCTCGGGGAACAGCACGGCGTCCTTCTGATCGGGCTGGAGGATGAGACCGCGGCGTTCGAACGTGACGAAGTCCTCGGTGCGGAGCAGGCTCGTGGTGATCCCCAGCCGGCTCACCGACACGTAGGTGATGTGGAACACGCCATCGATCTCCGTGACGCGGGGATCCTCCACGCCGTATTCCTCCAACGTGGTCGCGGCCGCGACGGCGGGGGCAGGATCCACCGCGAAGGCCACGCCGTCGGAGCTGCGGGCCACGCGCAGGTGCGACACGTGCGTCAGGTAGTCGACGTACCCGTCGTCGCCACCGCGATGCCCGTCGGCGGGATCGCGGTAGCGGATCGATCGCGGGTCGCGGAGGTCGATGCCCGGCAGATCGCGCGGGACGTACCCCAGCACAACGGTGGGCCCTTCGTCGCCCATGCTGAAGAACGGGACGCCGACCAGTTGGGTCAGGTCGGACCCGGCCGGCAGTGGCGTGAGCGTCGGCTCTGCTCCCGCCAGGTCGAGGAGCATGGCTCCTTCGGGGAGCTTTCCGCGCAGGCGCGGGCGCTCGGCCACGCGCAGGAGGGCGATGACCTCCTCTCCGAGGCGCGCCATGCCGGCGTTGATCGTGGAGACGACCTCCATCCCCGGCTGGGACGGAGCCACGTCCGCCGGCGTGATGAGCGGGTTCTCCGCGAGCCGCGCGGCGAGCGGAACGCCCATGGCGCCGCCGGGTCGGGGCCGGGCGGGGGCCACCGCCGGGACGGACGCGACGAGGTCCTCGAGGGTCTTCACGAATCGATCGCCGGTCCTGGG
Source organism: uncultured Actinomycetes bacterium (assembly GCA_963719165.1). GTDB lineage: Bacteria > Actinomycetota > UBA4738 > UBA4738 > HRBIN12 > JAOUEA01. The sequence continues at coordinate 475,406 of CAVRAV010000001.1, forward strand.
CCAGGCGAACTCGTGCGCGTACGCATAGGCGTTGTGCTCCAGCCGGGCCTTCCGGTCTGGGTCGTCCATGAGGCCGTTCAGGGCCTCGGCGATCTGTCCGGGCGAGCGGAAGTCAACGAGGATGCCCCGGTCCTCTGCGAGCGCCTCCTTCGCGTGCAGGTACGGCGTGGAGACCACCGCCTTGCCGGCGCCGAGGGCGTAGCTCAGGGTCCCGCTCGTGATCTGATTCGGATCCAGGTACGGCGTCACGTAGATGTCGCTCGCCAAGAGGAACTCGATGATGTCGTCCTGGCCGAGGTACTGGTCCACGAACGCCACGTTCTCGTTCACCCCGAGTTCCTCCACCGTCGCGATGAGCCGATTGCGGTACTCCTCGCCTTGGCGACGCAGGAGCTCCGGATGCGTCTGTCCCGCGACGAGGTAGAGCACATCGGGGTGCCGCGCCACCACGGCCGGCATCGCCTCCAGGACGTACTCGAGCCCCTTCCCCGGCCCCACCAGTCCGAACGTCGAGACGATGGGACGCCCATCGAGGCCCAGCTTCTCCTTCAGGCGCCGCCGGCCCTTCGGCTCGATGTGAGGCATCCCGTGCTGGATGACGGAAACCGGCGTGCTCACCCCATAGACCTCATCGAGGATCCGCACGGCCGACTCGGCCATGACGACGAGCCCGTCGGCGGCCTCGGCGATCCGCCGCACGGCGGCCCGTACCGCAGGCGTGGGATCGGGGAGCACGGTGTGCATCGTCACGAGGCTCGGCTTTCGGACCTCATCCAGGAACGCGCCCAAGTGATCTTCGTACGTTCCCTCGATCCAGCGCTCGCCTTCCCACCCCTCGTCGCGCCAGAGCCCGTAGAGCCCGAACTCGTGTTGAACGCACACGACGTCGATGTTGGACGCTGCGATGGCCCGCGCCGCCCCCGCGTATCCTTCGGGCGTTCCCTGCTGGATGCGCCAACGGACCTCGCGGCCGTAGGCGCGCACCACGTGGCGTTCGTCGATGGCCGCTACCCTCGAACGGACGGTTCGGTCGGCGACGTGCACGGCTTTGATCAGGTCCGACGTGAACGTGGCGACGCCACAGCGACGCGGGGGATAGGTGGAGACGAAGGCAACGCGCATCGGGCAACTGTATCCGACTCGTACGCGTCGGCCGGAGCTAAGCTCGATGGAGATGTTGACGACCACCCAGACCGAAGCGGCTTCGCCCGATACCGACGGGGTCGTGATCCGCACCCAGGGACTCAGGAAGGTCTACGACACCGGGGTGACGGCGGTTGAGGATCTCGATCTCGAGGTCCACGAGGGTGAGATCTTCGGACTGCTCGGGCCGAACGGCGCCGGAAAGACCACCACGGTCGGCATGCTCACCACGCGGGTGGTCCCCACCGCCGGCACGGTGACGGTGGCCGGCATCGACGTCGTCGCCCACCCCTCCGAGGCGAAGGCCCTCATGGGTGTGGTGTCGCAGACGAACACGTTGGACCGGAGCCTCACCGTCTGGGAGAACCTTTACTTCCACGGGCGCTACTTCGGGATCAGCAAGGGCGAGTCCAAACGCATCGCCACGCAGATGCTCGAGGTGTTCCGGCTCGCGGATCGAGCCAAGGCCGACGTCGCAACGCTCTCAGGAGGGATGGCCCAGCGCCTGATGGTCGCGCGGAGCATCCTGCACCGTCCCCGCACGCTCTTCCTGGACGAACCCACCTCGGGGTTGGACCCGCAATCGCGGATCGCGTTGTGGGAGATCATCGGGGAGATCCATCGCGAAGGGCAGACGGTCGTACTGACAACGCACTACATGGAGGAGGCCGAAAGGCTCTGCGAGCGCGTGGCGATCATGGATCACGGGAAGCTGCTCGCCCTCGACACGCCCGATGCCCTGAAGCGATCCGTCGGGGGGACTCCGTCGTGCAGATCAAGGCCGGCGAGGAGCCGGATCGGCTGGCGGCCCACCTCCGCGACCTCGACGGGATCACGGGCACCACCGTGATCGGCGAAACGGTCCAGCTCACCGCGCAAGGCTCCGGGGGCCTGCTCCCGCGCGTCATCGCGAGCGCCGAGGCCGGCGGCTTCACCGTCCACGACGTCTCCATCGACGAGCCGACGCTGGAAACCGTGTTCATCAACCTCACCGGCAAGGACCTCAGGGAATGAGTGCACAAGCCAGCGATACGCGCGTCGCGCTGCCGTCGGTCGCGCCGTTCAGGAGCACGCCGCTGATCGCGTTCGGCGCGTTGCTGCTGCGCGATCTCGCGGTGTTGCGCAAGAACTTCATCGAGTTCGTGCTGCGCACCGTCATGCAGCCCCTACTCTTCGTCTTCGTGTTCACCTACGTGTTCCCGCTGATCGGCCAAGGAGTGGGCGGCACGTCGGGGCAGGCGGAGTTCTCCAGCATCCTCGTACCGGGGGTGATCGCGATCGCGTGCATCTTCCAGGGGATCCAGGCGGTCGCGCTGCCGCTCGTGCAGGAGTTCGGGTTCACCCGGGAGATCGAGGACCGCGTCATGGCGCCGCTCCCGGTATGGGCCGTCGCCTCCGGGAAGCTGCTTGCGGGCGCCGTTCAGGGGCTCATCGCGGCCGCGATCGTGTTCCCGCTCGCGCACTGGATCCCCGTCACGCCGGTGCACCTTCAGGTCATCTGGATCCGACTCCTCACCATCCTGCCGCTCGCCTCGGTGACCGGCGCCGGCCTCGGGCTGGTGATCGGGACGCGCGTCGACCCCCGGCGCGTCCCGCTGATCTTCGGACTGGTCGTCATCCCGATCACGTTCCTCGGGGCGACCTACTACCCCTGGGCGGCCTTGACGCCGATCCCTTGGCTCAAGGGTCTCGTCCTGCTCAACCCGCTCGTCTACATGAGCGAGGGGATGCGGTATCTCGCTCACGCCGTTCGTCGAGCACATGTCGTACTGGGGTATCTACGGCGGCCTCGTGCTGTTCGCCGCGCTGCTCGCGGGCGTGGGCATCACGGGGTTCACGCGCCGCGTGCGTTCCTGACAGCGGACGGGTCGTAGTCCCTTCGGCGCGCAGGTCGAGCCTTTCGGCGGCGGGGAGATGCCCGACGGACGGATGGCCGGGCGCTCGCTCACCCTTAGGCTGTGCGTCATGCGTATCGATAGAACGACACCGGCCCCCGCCCTGCCCGCCGTCCGCTCCTTCGACAACACCGAGCTCCGCAATCGACTGGCCGGCCAACTCGTCGGCGAGCCGGACCTCTCGGAGCTGCAGCAGCTCGCTCGCTCGCGTACCGATGAGTCCGCGGGTTCCGCCCGGCGTCGCAGGCGCGGCCAGTAGCCTCACCGCGCTCCTCCCGCCGTTCCTCGTGGTCCTGAGATATCGTTCGGAAAGACCGACGAGGAGGGCGCTCCCATGTCCGCATCAGATCCACTTGGCTCGTCGCCGCGGCCACACAGCATCGCCCAGGATGTGGGTCGCCTGGAGCTGGACCGCGACGAGATGCATCGCAGCTTCCACGACCCCCAGTACGAGGGTCGGCGTCTGTTCTCGGAGCTGATCGGGACCTTCTTCCTCGTCCTCGTCGCCTGCGGCGGCGCGGTCGTCAACGCCCAGAGCAACGGTCAGATCCCGCTCGCCGTCCGCGTGGTCGCGCCCGGCCTGATGGTGATGGCCATGATCATGTTCATGGGGGCGGTCTCCGGCGCCCACTTCAACCCCGTCGTCTCGCTCGCGTTCGCGGCCCGGGGGGACTTCCCGTGGAAGCGCGTGCCCGGCTACCTCGTCGCGCAGATCCTCGGGGCGCTTGCTGCCGTGCTGTTCCTGCGGGCCACGCTCGGCAACATCGGCGGACTGGGCGTCACCGAGCCCGGGCCGGGCATCTCGGCCGGGACGGCGCTCGTTTTCGAGGCCGTCCTCACCCTCGGGCTGCTCAGCACGATCCTCGGGACCGCGTCGGGGGCACAGAACGTGGGTGTGCTGGGCGCCATCGCGGTCGGCTCCTACATCGCTCTGGCCGGGCTGTGGTCCGCGCCGATCAGCGGCGCCTCGATGAACCCGACCCGTTCGCTCGCGCCGGTCATCGTCGGCGGCGATTGGTCGAACTGGTGGGTGTACGTGGCCGGACCGCTCGCAGGTGGTGCCCTCGCCGTAGGCGTGGCGTGGGTCCTGCGCGGACGTGGCGGCGGCATCCGAGGCAAGATGGCGGCCCAGGGTGAGGTCACGCTGAGCGGGGGCGGCGACGACGCCGAGGATGTCGCAAAGCCGATCTGAGGGACGTCCCGGAGCGGGGAGTAGGACTGATCGCGTGACGGACACGGGGAGCGGCGTCGTCGGCGCGGAGCCGCCGGGCAGGAGCGTGGGGCGTCGCGTGTCGCTGGACCCGCGATCGTGGCGCCAGAGCGACATCCGCATCTTCTCCTCGGCCAGCGACGCCGCACGCGCTCGCCGGCCCACTGACCTCGTCCTGCTGATCGCGGCCGCGATCGCGGTCGTGGGGCTGGCCATGCTGGCTCCCGCAACCTCACTGGACGGGGCCGTCGCGCAGCTCCTGGCGAGCCTCCCCGGGTCCCTCACGGCACTGTGGCAGGTCGCCTACGACGTCCTCGTGGGCTGGGCCCTGTTCCTGCTGGTCGCCTCGCTCGCCTCGAAGGGACGGACGAGGCTCTTCGGAGACGAGGTCCTCGCGGCCCTTTTGGCGCTGGGCGCGGCCGTGCTCGCCGGCATGGCCGGCGGCACCTCGTTTTCCTCGGCCCTGCATTCGCTCGGCGCCTCGGACCCCCCGGCCGTGTTCCCGTCGCTGCGCCTCGCGGTCACCGCTGCGGTCGTGGTGACGGCCTCTCCGCATCTCAGCCGGCCGCTGCGGTACCTCGGCCGCTGGGTCGTGGGGATCGGAACCGTCGCGACCATCGCGTTGGGCGTGGCGGTTCCGATCGGCGTGCTCGCCGCCCTCGCGGTCGCCCTCGGCGCGGGGGCCATCGTGCACCTGTTGTTCGGTTCTCCCGGCGGCCGTTTGCCCTTGGAGCAGGTGGGGGCGGCGCTCGCGGACCTCGACGTAGAGATGTCGGACCTCGAGGATGTCGCGCTCGGGGTCAAGGGCGTGGAGTTGGTCCGCGGCACGACGACCGACGGCCGATCGCTCCTCGCGAAGGTGTACGGACGCGACTCCTGGGACGGGCAGCTGCTCACGTCCGGCTGGGACTATCTCTGGTTGCGTGAGGGGTCGTCTCACCTGCGCCTCAACCGCCTGCAGCAGGTGGAGCACGAGGCCTTCATCACGCTGCTGGCAGAGCGTGCCGGCGTGCCCGTCCTCCCCGTCGTCGCGGCCGGGATGGCCACCGGCCGGGATGCGCTCCTCGTGACCGAGATCACCGGTCGTCCACTGGCCGCCCTGGATCGCTCAGCCATCTCCTCACGCGTCATCAGGAGCTGCTGGGATGCCCTCGCTCGCCTCCACGCCGCACACATCGCGCACGGGCGGATCGACGCCCAGCGCTTGCTCCTGCGGCCGGACGGATCGGTGGCCCTCGGCGACCTCGGGGACGCGACCCACACGGGAACGGAGGCGTCCTTCGCCGTCGATCGAGTGCAGCTCCTCGTCACGACGGCCCTGCTGGTAGGCCGCGTGGAGGCGGTCGGCACGGCCGCGGACGTCATGGGGGTCGATGCGCTCGTGACGATGCTGCCCTTCCTCCAACCAGCCGTGCTCGACCGCCAGGCCCGTCGCGAGGTCCGGGGCGAGGACTGGGACCTCGACGACCTCAGGCGGTCCGTGGCGGACGCGGCGGGGGTCGAGCCCCCCAAGCTGGAGCAGGTGCGCCGCGTGACCTGGAGCTCGATCGCGATGGTCGCCGTCATCATCCTCGTGGCGTACGTGATCACTCTCGGCCGTCACCGGCATCGGCCTGCAGAACCTGCTCGATGAGATCAAGGCCGCGGACCTGCCCTGGGTGCTCGCCGCCCTCATCGTGGCACCCACGATCCAGATCCCGCAGGCGTTCTCCACCATGGGAGCCTCCCTGCGCCCCGTTCGCTTCGGCCCCGTCGTCATGCTCGAGTTCGCCATCCAGTTCATCAGCCTGGCGGTCCCGAGCTCGGCCGCACGCGTGGCCCTCGAGGTGCGGTTCTTCCAGAAGGTCGGGAACACGGCGACGGGCGCGCTCGCCGTCGGCCTGATCGACAGCGTATGCGGGTTCATCGTCCAGATGGCGGTGATCCTCATCATCGCCTTCTCCGGGCTCGCGAGCCTCGACTTGTCGGCGAGCGGGTCGACGTCCAAGCCGACGGGCAAGTGGCTGGTCGTCGGGCTCGTGCTGGCCATCCTCGCGGTGATCGTGGGCCTGGCGATCCCGCGCGTCCGGTCGTTCCTCAAGGACAAGGTGGCCGATGGGAAGGCCGCGCTCGGGGTTTTGCGATCGCCCTCGAACGTGGCCATGATCTTCCTCGGGAACCTCGCCGCGCAGATCCTCTTCGCGATCGTGCTGGGACTGTGCCTCAAGGCGTTCGGGTACCGGCTGAACCTGGCGCAACTCTTGCTCATCTACAACGTGGTCAGTCTGTTCGCCGGGTTCATGCCGGTCCCCGGCGGCGTCGGGGTCGCGGAGGCCGGCTACACGGCGGGCCTCGTGGCGTTGGGGATACCGCAGACGGCCGCGGTGACGACGGCCATCATGTTCAGGATGGTGACGTACTACCTGCCCCCGATCTGGGGCGGGTTCGCGATGAAATGGCTCCGCAACCACGAGTACGTTTGAGTCGTCTGGGCTCGGCCCGGGGGCTTCGTGTAGGGTTTTCACCGAACGGGCATAGCGGTGCTCGCACAACCGGATGAAGGGAACGAACGTGCTCGCTGAGTACAACCTCGGAGACGCCCTGTGGACGCTGCTGGCGATCTTCTTCATGGTGATCTACTTCATGATCCTGTTCAGCGTGCTGGCGGACCTGTTCCGCGACCACGAGCTCTCGGGCGTCGCGAAGGCCGTGTGGATCATCGCGCTGCTGTTCTTCCCCCTCGTATCGCTGCTGATCTACCTGATCGTGCGCGGGCGGCGGGATGGCGCAACGTTCGATGAAGGCGCAGCAGGCCATGCAGCAGCAGATGGATCAGTACGTGCAGCAAACGGCCTCGGCGACGGACCCTCCGGAGCAGATCGCCAAGGCGAAGAAGCTGATGGACGACGGCACGATCACCCAGCAGGAGTTCGACGCCATCAAGCAGAAGGCCCTCGCCTAGGCCTGGGACGTCACGGCGTTGGGGTCGGGTGCCGCGGGCACCCGACCCGTCGCCACCGCGGCCTTCAGGCCACGCAGATCGCGTTCGTTCTGATCCGCGTACGCGTGCGCGAACTCTGCGATCGCGCGGTCGAACACGTCGCCGGAACCCAGGTAGGCGCCGATCGCGATCCGGTCGCCCGACCGGGCGTGCGCCCGAGCGAGCGTCCACCCACACATCTCGCCCCACAGCTCCATGCCGGCGGGGGTCATGCCGGCCATGTCCACCGAGCCCTTCCAGTCGCGGAGCTGGCGCAGGTAGTAGTCGTGCACGCGTCCATCCCACTCGACGCGCTCCCACCCGAGGAAGATGTCGCTCGTGGCCTGCATGAGCCGCTGGCCCACCACCACCCGCTGACCGTGCTCGGCGAACCCACTCTTGGTCGTGAACGCCTCCAGGACCGAGGGCTGCGCCTCTTTGGCCTGGAGGAACAGCGGATCGCGGATGTCCCGATCGAGGAACAGCGCGACCCAGGCCTGCGTGCCGACGCTGCCCACACCCACCACCTTGCGGGCCATGTGGACGAACCGGTATTGCGCCAGGAGGTGGCGGCGTTCGGATTGCAGCGTGCGCCGGTAGGCACCGATCAGCGCGCGCAGCACGTCGAGCAGCGTCGCCTCGTCGAGCTGGGGGAGGAAGTTCTCGACCGGAACCAGCAGGGGTGGATCGTGGATGATCCTCGGTTCCCCTTCGACCAAGTGGGTCAACCGCCCGTACGCCTGCACGCTGTCGTGCGCACGCGCACGCATGACGGCGTGCCAGATCCCCGGCGTCCGCTCGGGGTCCATCATCGCCTTGAACCGGGGGAGCAGTCGGTCGAGGTCGAGATGGTCGTACCAGGTGGCGAGCGCCGAGCGGCCGGCGAAGTCCCGCATCGTCTCGCGATAGGACCGCACGGCCTCCCGCACGATGCGCCGCCGCTCCTTCGCCTCGAAGCCCGCGTCGCGCGCCGCGACCTCGAGGCTCGCCGCCAGGCGCTTCACGTCCCACTCCCACGGACCGGGGTGGGTCTCGTCGAAGTCGTTGATGTCGAAGACGAGGTGGCGCTCAGGCGAGCCGAAGATGCCGAAGTTCGACATGTGCGCATCGCCGCAGAGCTGGACCTGGAGGCCGGTGTTGGGGGTGCTCGCGAGGTCGGCGGCCATCGGCAATGCCGCTCCGCGGTAGTAGCTGAAGGGGGATAGCAACATCCGCGCGTGGCGGATCGGGATGAGCTCGGCGACGCGGGACGCCGCTTGCTCCTCCAGGAGTGAGACGGGATCGATCCGATCCGACGGCGGATCCCATCCGGCGTGACTCGAGCGCGGAACGACGGAGCGGGCCGCGCGGCCCAGGGCGGCATGCTCTTGGGGCGATGGGTGCGTGCGGGGGTCGGTCGAGCGGTCCACGGGGACAGAGGGTATCGTGCCCGCGCCGCTCGAGGAACCTCCGGCTCAGCGGTGGGCGAGGGTCCGGTACGCTCGCCTCCGGATGAAGCTCATCACCTGGAACGTGAATTCGATCCGCCAGCGAGGCCCGCGCTTGCTCGCCCTGCTGGCGCGCCACGCCCCCGACGTGGTGTGTCTGCAGGAGACGAAGGTCGCGGACGACGCCTTCCCCGGCGCCGACCTCCTCGAGGCCGGATACCGCAGTGTCGCCCGGGGCCAGCGGGCGTACAACGGGGTGGCGATCCTCGCCCGCGAGCGCCTCGAGGACGTGAGTACAGGTTTCCCGGAGGACCCCACTGCGGGCGAGGCGCGCGTGCTGAGTGCGACGGTAGGCGATCTGCGGGTGATCGATGTGTACGTCGTCAACGGCAAGGACGTGGGAAACCCTGCGTACGATGTGAAGCTCGCCTGGCTCGACGCGCTCGCCCTGCATCTCGAAACGACCGAGGATCCGGCGCGCCCGCTCGTGGTGGCCGGGGATTTCAACGTCGCTCCTACGGATCTGGATGTGCATGATCCTCACGTGTGGGAGGGCAAGAATCTCGCGAGCCCGCCGGAACGCGCGCGGGTGCAGCGCCTGCTCGACTGGGGCCTGACGGACCTCGGACGCCGGTACGCCGGCGATGCCCCGGGGCCGTTCAGCTGGTGGGACTACCGCAGCGGGGCGTTCCATCGCGGGTGGGGCCTCAGGATCGATCTCGTCCTGGGAAGTCGCCTCGTTGCCGAACGCCTGGAGTCGGTGGAGGTCGATCGAACCGAGCGGAAACCCACGTCCGGCGAGGGCAAGCCGAGCGACCACGCGCCGGTGATCGTCACACTCCGGGACGAGGGGTCGTGACGCACCCTGCCGCGGCGAGCGGCACGCTGGCCTCCGTTAGACCATCTTCTCCGGACGGACCGCCGCGTCGTATTCCTCCTCGCTGAGGAAGCCGAGGGATATCGCCGCCTCTTTGAGCGTCGTCCCCTCGTGGTGCGCCTTCTTGGCGATGGCTGCGGCGTTGTCGTACCCGATGGTGGGCGTGAGGGCCGTCACGAGCATCAGGGAGCCGGCGACGAGCTCGGCGATACGCTCGCGGTCGGGCTCCAACCCGTCCACGCAGAACTCCCTGAAGGTCCGGCAGACATCGGCGAGGATCCGGGTGGAGTGCAGCAGGTTGCGGATCATGACCGGCTTGAAGACGTTCAGCTCGAAGTTGCCCAGGGCTCCCGCCATCTTCACGGCGGTGTCGTTGCCCAGCACCTGCGTCGCCACCATCGTCATGGCCTCCGCCTGGGTGGGGTTCACCTTGCCCGGCATGATCGACGACCCGGGCTCGTTCTCGGGCAGGATCAACTCGCCCAATCCGCTGCGCGGGCCCGACCCGAGCCAGCGGATGTCGTTCGCGATCTTCATCAGGGATGCGGCTAGCGTTGCCTCGGCACCGCTCGCGAAGACCATCGCGTCGTGGGCGGCCAGGGCGGCGAACTTGTTGGGGGCGCTCACGAACGGCAGGCCCGTGAGCTCGGCGATCTTGTTCGCACACGCCTCGGCGAATCCATCGGGCGCGTTCAGGCCGGTGCCCACCGCGGTGCCGCCGATCGCGAGTTCGTACAGGCCCGGCATCGCCGCGTCCATCCGCCCGAGATCCGCGTCGAGCTGCGCCGCGTAGCCGCCGAATTCCTGGCCGAGGGTGATCGGAACGGCGTCCTGTAGGTGGGTGCGTCCGATCTTCACGAGGTCCGCGAACTCCACGGCCCTGCGCGCGAGCGCGTCGCGGAGCTCCGCGACGCTCGGGAGCAGGCGGTGCGCGATCTCCGTCGCCGCCGCGATGTGCATCGCGGTGGGGAAGGTGTCGTTGGATGACTGCGACATGTTCACGTGGTCGTTGGGGTGCACGGGGGATTTCGAGCCGAGCTCGCCGCCGGCCATCTCGATCCCTCGGTTGGCGATGACCTCGTTGACGTTCATGTTCGTCTGCGTGCCCGAGCCCGTCTGCCAGACGTAGAGGGGAAAGTGTTCGTCCAGCGTGCCGGAGATCACCTCGTCGGCAGCGGCGACGATGAGCTCGGCGATGTCGGCCGGCAGGCTCCCGGCGTCGCGATTGGTGAGCGCGGCCGCCTTCTTGAGGGTCGCCTGGGCGCGGATCACCTCGGTCGGCATGCGGTCGGCCGCGGGATCCCCGATCGAGAAGTGATGCAGGGATCGTTGCGTCTGCGCCCCCCAGTACCGGGAGGCCTCCACGTCGATCGCGCCGATGCTGTCGGACTCGCTGCGGTACTGGGTCATCCCGTCCTCCGGAGGTGGCGATACCCCAGTCTCTCAACCGCGGGACTGGTCGTCCTCCGGCGCCGCCAACCGTGAGAGCATCGAGCCGACGAAGTCCTGGCCGAGAGGAGCAGCGGGTGGACGTGTCGAAGGCAATCGACGGGGGGTTCGAACACGGTGACGGGGGGCGGTTCGCGGGCGAGGTCTGGCTGCGAGGCACGCTGCAAGACAGCGGAGGAACGAACGTCGGCGTGGTGCATTTCGCGCCCGCGGCGCGCACGCATTGGCACCGCCACCCGGGCGGTCAATTCCTCTACGGGGTCGCTGGCCGGGGCCGCGTCCGCAGCCGGGGGGAGGACGGCGCCGTCCTGGAGCCAGGCGACGTCGTGCACGTCGGTTCCGACGAATGGCATTTCCACGGCGGCACGCCCGACTCGCCGCTCGTGCATGTGGCCGTGAATGGTGGCGGGGCGCCCGAGTGGGCCGAACCCGTCACGGACGAGGAATACGCCGAAGGCTTCGATTGAGCGAGCAGCTCGACCGGCTCACCCACGACCTGCGCCGCGTCCTGGCGATCCAGGCGCTCCGGGCGTTCCTCTACGGATTCGCGAGCGTCCTGTTGGGCGCGACCCTGGCCTCATCGGGGCTCCGCGACGCCCAGGTAGGGCTGGTCTTCACCGCCATCCTCGTGGGCATGGCCGCGGCCTCGGTCCTGGTCGGCTTCGGCGCCCACCGGCTTGGTTGGCGGCGGATGTACGCGCTCCTGTTGATCGTGATGGGATGCGCGGGCGCCGTCTTCGCCATCACCGCGAACCCCGTGATCCTCGTGATCGCGGCGCTCACCGGCACGCTTTCCACCGATCCGAACGAGTCGGGCCCGATCACGTCGCTGGAGCAGGGCATGCTCGGCCAAGCCTCGTCGCAGGCCCGGGTTCGGGTCTTCGGCCGATACAACGCGATCGCGTACGTCGCCGGTGCCGCGGGGGCGCTCGTCGCGGGGCTGCCTTCCGTGCTGCGCCGCGCGGGGTGGGGTCTGCCGGGCGACCGTTGGTTCTTCCTGCTGTTCCCGGTCGTCGCGATCCCGTGCGTCATCCTCGCCGCTCGATTGAGCGGGTCCGTGGAGGCGCGCACCAGGAGCCCGGGCGCCACGCGCTCGGTCCTGAAGGAATCCCGACGCACGGTGATCCAGCTCTCGGGGCTCTTCTCCGTCGATTCGTTCGCGGGGGGATTCATCGTTCAGGCGTTCGTCGTCTTCTGGTTCGGGCGCCGGTTCGGAGCCTCGACGGGAACGATGGCGGTCGTGTTTTTCGTCTCGGGCTTCCTGCAGGCCGGCTCCTCCATCGTCGCGGCCCGGGTCGCCGAGCGGTTCGGACTCCTCAACACCATGGTCTTCACCCACCTGCCATCGAACCTGTTGCTCATCGCGCTGCCGTTCGCCCCCACGCTCACCCTGGCGGTGCTCGCGTGGTGGGGGCGCGTCGCGCTCTCGCAGATGGACGTCCCGGCGCGCCAGGCCTACGTCGCCGCCATGGTCGAACCGGATGAGCGCGTGGCGGCCGCAGCCTTCACCAACACCGCGCGATACGTCTCCCGCCCGCTCGGGCCGTTGTTGGCGGGTTCGTTGATGCAGGCCGTATCGGTCGGCGCCCCGTTCTTCGCGGCAGGCTCCATCAAGGCGCTCTACGACGTCGCGATCTACGTCACCTTCCGCCGCGTTCCCCTCCCCGAGGACGGATGAGTTCGAGCGATCCTGCGTCGTGGCGCAGATGGGAGAATGGTGATCCGAACGGGGCGGTAGCTCAATCGGTTAGAGCGGCAGACTCATAATCTGTTGGTTCCAGGTTCAAGTCCTGGCCGCCCCACCCGTCGCGATCGGCTACCACTTGGGGCCGAAGGTTACGGAGCCGAAGTTGCCGGCGCGGCAGTTCGCCTGCGGGCTCGCGAGGGCCTTCGCGTACGTGATCCCGCCGGTGATCGAGTCGCGGATGTAGAAGCAGTTCCCCGACGCGCTCCACGAGGCGATGACGAGCGTTGCGCCCGTGACGTCGGAGTTGTCGACGCTCAGGTTGTTCGACCCCCCGCTGGGTGTTCCGCTCGCGACGAAGGTCAGGTTCGGCTCCGCCTGCCCCATCTTAAGGGGATTGGCGGAGGTATACGACGCGTTGTCCGAAAAGACGATCCGGCCGGTCTCGATGCCGCGCGCGGCCCCCTGCTGGGCCGCGGAGTCCCGCGCGCGGGACACCGTGCCCGTGAAGGCCGCCATGCTCAGCGCCAGCAGGATGCCAATGTCGACCAGCACGACCATGAGCTCGATGAGGGTGAACCCCTCCTCCTCGTTCAGGCGGCTGACGGCGCGTCGCAGCGGGTGCTTCATACCTAGGATTTCGGCACGAGGCATGGGCTAGCTGGATAGCCGGAGCCCGATGGGGGTAGGTATTCTTGGTTGCCCGATTCCGGGTACTCAGGCGTTCCGCTCTCGTCGGCGAGTGGAGGCGACCGCCGCCCCGACCCACAGGATCAGGGGTATCGACCCCAGGGCGCCCAGCACCGCGAGGTAGAGGAGCAACGAGATCAGGTTCCGCAGCACCGGGGGGCTCTCCCAACCGTCGAGTGGTAGCCGGGGAATCGTAACCAGTCGAGGCCCTGTCTCCAACCCCTCCTCAGAAGTTGATCTTGGGACCGCCGTTCTGTGTCACGGTCGCCGCGGGGCAGACGTTGCCTGCCGCGTCGTACATCCCGGCGTTCACCTGCCAGCTCATGGTGCTCGAGGGGGCCGTACCGATCCCCGCCGAGCCGACGCTCGTGACGGTGATGGTGATCGTGGAGCCGGTCATCGTCATCGAGCCGGCCCCGTCGTTCCCGTTGGAGGTGATGTAGCCGGTCCCACCGATGTTGAGTCGGTTGAGGGGCAGGGTTGCGCTATTGGCCGCGTTGTAGACGACGATCCTGTCCCCCTTGGCGCCTCCTGCGTTGGTGAAGCGCAGGCTCACCGGTGTGCTCGTCCCGTTCCACCCGGCCACCACGGATTGGGGGTCGATCGGCCCGGTGAACGTGAAGGTCATGGAGTCGCCGACCTCGATCCTTCCGGGCGTGCCCCCGCCGTTCGCGCTCTGCACGTCGGAGGCCGCCGGCGCCGTGTTGTCGACGGTCACGGACCCGTTCGCGGTCGTGAAGAGGCCGACGTTGTCCGTGGCCGTGACGGAGAACGACTTCGCGCCGGCGCTGAGCGTCCCGTTCGCCGTCAGCGAGGCGCTCCGGTAGTTGTAGCTCACGCCGTTGATGCTGTAGCTGCCTAGGACCAGGTTCACGGCCGTGGACCCGGTCGTGACAGCGCTCACGTTCGTCTTCACGCTCGCGATCCCACTCGAGGGCGCGGGATCGGTGACGTCGGCGTAGACGTAGTACGTACCGCCCTGCTTGATGGAGCCGGCGAGGTAACCGGTGGTCTTGGCGATGGTTTGCCCCGTGATCGTGGGGGGCGCGATGTCCACGGCGACCGTGATCCCGGCCCCGGCTTGGGTGCCGAGGGAACCGACCGCGTAGACGGTGTGCGAGCCGTTGCTCGTGCCCGCCGGGATCGTGACCGAGATGGCCGCACCGCCGCCCGCCGGGATCGAGCTCGGCGTTGCGGTGCCCGTAAGGATCGTGCCCGAGGTTGGGTTGTCCAAACGGAAGCTGATCGTCTCACCCGTCGCGAAGCTCGCGATGGTCCCGGCGAGGGTCGTGGGGAGGGTGGTCATGGTCGTGGAGGAGCTGAAGGAGAGCGAGGGCGCGGCCACGGTGACGTTGGCGCTCGCGGCGCCTCGCGGCCCGACCCAGGAGCCTTGCTTGGGCGCCACCTTGTAGTACCAAGTGCCGCCGGGGGTTGCCGCCTCGGTGCACGACAAGGCCGTCACGGTGCCGCTGCAGTTCGCGCCGACGGCCTGCAGGGTGTTCGTGCCGGCGTCGTAGCGGCTCACGACGTAGCCGCTGACCGGGGTCGGCCCCGGCAGGTTGCTGGCCGCCCAGCTCACCGCCACGTTCCTGCCGGTCACCGACACGGCCGGCGTGTTCCCGGTGGGCATCGAGATCGCCTTGCTCGCCCCGGAGCCGGCGCCGCCGCCCACCCAGCTGGCCAACGCGACGCCGGGGCCGGCCACCACCAAGACGGCCACCGCCGCCGAGATCGCGACCTTGACGCGAAGGCTCACGCCCGCACCGCCTTGCCGTGGTACGAGAGGCGGAGCTTGTCGCCCTGGCAGGCGTTCGGGGCCTTCGCGCGCATGGTGATCTTGAGTTTCACCTTCACGGTGTGTCCGGCTCCCACGTAGCGCTTCCCCTTGAACGGTTTGATCTTGATGTTCTTCGCCGGACATCCCGGCGCGCCCGTCACCTTGGCCTTGACGAGGGTGACCCGGATCGCCGCGGCGTTGGGGTTGCGCACGGTCGTCACGAGCTTGGTGGTCCTGCCGGGATAGAGGTTCTTCACGTGCCCGGAGATCTTGAACGCGTGGGCGGAGCCCCTCGCGAAGTCCATCGCGTCGTGTTCGGGCGATACCGGCCCGCCCGCGTACTGGGCCGCGTGGGCGAAGGTCGTCAAGGCGACGACGCCGATCGCCGCGAGCTTGGCGGCCCCGATGAGGGTGGTCCTGATCGTCATGGGCTGGTCATTCGCCTCGGATGCGCGGACGAGGGCGGAGGCACCCGGCCCCCGCCCTCGTGGTTCGCGCGTCGGTGGTCGTTAGCTGCTGGCGCCCGTGAGGGTCACGGGGATCGTGAAGACCGCGCCCTGGCACGAGTTGTCGGAGGCATTGGACATGGCCACCGCTCCGGCCAGCGTGAACTGGACGCTCGCGCCGGCCGGCACGACGAGGGAGGGCGTCGTAGGCGGCGTGTAAGTCACGCCCGTCGCACTGTTGCAGGCGGGGCCCTTGTCCGAGGTGATCGCCCCGTTGGCCCCGACCGAGGTGACCGTGACCTGGTACTGGTTCGGGTTCGTGATCTTGAGGAGCACATCGCCGGTCGCGCCGGGGTAGAGCTGCGCAGCGGTGGCGGCCGAGACGTCCACGGTGGTGAGCACAGCGGCGGTCTTCGCCTGCGCGTAGCCGTTCCCGGAGCCCGTGGCGGTCCACGCGGCGAAGGCCACGCTGCCGGCTAGGGCGATGCCGAGGAACAGCGTCCCCACGGTGAGCTTCTTGGTGATCTTCCTGGGCTTCATCCCTGAACCTCCTGTGTGCGGTGGGCTCCAACGCTCGCCGCGGCTGACTGATACCGACCCTTTTGCACTCGGACGGCAGGAGGGAGGACTGGAGGGAAACGCCTACGGGAATTACGTCCGTAGCCTACGGAGATTCGCTTCGTACCCGCGGGGGGGTAGCCGGGGACGTCCCGCCCGGGCTCGCCGCGAGCAGCCGGCGATACTCGGTGAGCGCCGCGTCGCGGCTGGTCACGTGGAGCTTGCGGTAGACCGAGGCCATGTGGGATTCCGCGGTGCGGGCGCTCACGTGCAGCTGTTGGCCCAGCTGGCGGGTGGTCATCCCGCTTACGTTGGCCAGGGCCAGCACCTCGCGCTCCCGAGGGGTGAGCTCCCCGAGTATCCGCGTCGCGGCCGCCGCCGCCTGCAGCCGCTCTCCCTGCATGCGCTTGCGCGCCGTGATGTCCTCCACGATCCCGAGCCGCCCGGTGCACGCTCCGGCATCGTCCCTGAGGGCGGTGGCGGTGAGGTTGACCCACACCGTTTCCCCCCGACCGGTCCGATAGCGCTTCTCGAGCGCATAGGAAGGGATCTCGCCGCCGAAGAGCTGGGCGGCGAGCTCGGCGTCCCTGGCGACGTCGTCGGGGTGGGTGACATCCATGAAGGTCATCTGCTTGAGCGAGTCGAGGTCGTAGCCCAAGAGGACACCGAAGGCGGGATTCGCGTCGGTGAACCGACCGTCGCGATCGACGATGGCGATCCCCATCGGAGAGGATTCGAAGACCGTTCGGAATCGCTCCTCGTTCTCGCGGAGGACGATCTCGGCGCGCCTGGCCTCCGTAACGTCGCGGAAGGTGACGGCGAGCCCGTCCTCCAACTTCGCCGCTCGGACGTCGTAGAGGCCCGCCGCAACGCGTCCGTCCGCGAGGGTCCGCTCGACCGCGACGGCGTCGTCGGCGAAGGGCGTCCCCAACTCGACGACCGGGGCGTACCGCCGCAGCATGTCCAGCGCGCGTTCGGGGGCAAGGGCCACCGCGGTCGTCGCGCCGATGAGCCGTTCGCGTGCAGACCCAAGGAGCTCACAGGCGGTGTCGTTCGCGTACTCGAAGCGGAGATCCGTGAGGCGACCGTTCGGATCGCGGACCGCCGACAGGACCATGAAACCGTCGACCACCACGTCGACCGCCGCTCGGAACGCGGCTTCGCTCGAGGCCAGGCGGGAGAGCGCATGCTCCCGCGCCGTCACGTCGGTGAGGATGACCATCTGCGCCTGATGTCCTTGCATCTCGAACCGGCTCCACCCCGCCTCGACGAGCATCTCCGAGCCGTCTTTGCGCCGATGGCGCCATACGTGATCGAAGTCGGGCGCTTCCTTCAGGTAGGCCAACAGCGACGGGATCTCCTCGGGCGGGCGGATGTCGAGCAGGGTCATGCCCAAGAACTCCTCGCGCCGGTACCCGTACAGCTCGAGGGCGGCCTCGTTGACGTCGAGGAATGCGAGCGTCGCCAGGTCGAAGACGTACATGGGACGAGGCGAGCCGTCGAAGAACAGTGCGTAGGCCTTGTCTCCGGCCTCGCTCGAGAGGCGTTCGGGTTCCAGCACCTCATCGGCATCGGGCGAGCCCGCGTGGCACTTGAGCCCCGGCCTAGGCGGTTGGCACTACCTCGTCGCCGATCGCGGCCCTCCCGGGCGCCGCCACCCGTGCGTAGACGCCGAACGGGAGCCCGCCGTCACCGGGGATGCGCGGGCGGAACGTGGCGATCCGCGTCAACGTATCCCAGTCCTTGCGACCGGTGTCGGGATTGAGCGTGGTGATGACGCAGCGCGGGACCTGGCCGCTCACGCGGAGCAGCGCCTCGCCGATGCGCACCTCGCGGCCATCCCACGCGTCCTCGTCGTAGGGCCGGCAACCCGCCATCTCGATGTTCATGCGGAACCGACCCGGGTCGAGCGGCTCCTGCCGCCGACCGCGGGCGCCGAGGTCGGCGACGGAGGCCTCCGAGACGAGCGTGACCGGTTCCACGTCGCTGGCGTCGCCCTCGCGGTCGCTGCGCAGGAGCCGCAGCCGGCGCCCCACCAGGTCGGAGACCGACTCGCCGAAGGGTCCGCGGACGACGTGCGCGGGGACCGGCCGTCCGTAGAAGTTCGTCACGACGGGTTCGCCCAGGTCGTTCGCGGCCCCCTCGGCGATCGCGCCGTCTGGGAAGGCGAGGCGCAGGCGTTCTTCACCGGCGTCGTAGGTAGGCCGGACCTGGACGAGACGCTCGTAGTCGGTTGCGCTGTAGAGCTCGCCCAGATCGTCCACGAGGTAGAAACGACGGTCGCCCGCGATCCCGTTCGTCCCGATCTCCACGGTGGCGGGGTGCTGCAGCGCCATGCCCTTCACCGGGCTCACGCAGAACCGCGCCACGCTCCTCATGCCCGAACGGTACCGGATGGGCACCGTGATAGCGTCGCCGCATGGACCGCGATCCGCACCCGGACATCGCGCCGCTCGCGTTCCTGCTCGGGATCTGGCGCGGCGAGGGGACGGGCGGGTACCCCACGATCGAGGGGTTCGGCTACGGCGAGGAGATCGTGTTCGAGGAGGTCGGCGAGCCGTTCGTGCTCTACCGGCAGTCGAGCTGGGCGCGGGGCGACGACCACACGCCCCTGCACTTCGAGCGTGGCTTCCTGCGCCCGGGGCCCGAGCCCGGCTCGGTCGAGCTGACGCTCGCGCATCCGCTAGGCCTCGTCGAGGTGTCCCAAGGCCGCCTCGAGGGCCAGGACCTGGCGTTCTCGAGCATCTCGGTGGGACGCACACCAACCGGGTCCGCCGTGAGCGGGTTGGAGCGCCGCTACCGCGTGCGGGGCGACCGCCTCACCTACGAGCTCGACATGTCGATGGACGAGGTGCCCCTGACGAGGCATCTCGTCGCGGAGCTGCATCGCTCGCCCCAGTGAACGCCCCGGGTCCGAGACCGCCGCGTCGCTCAGGGTTCCGCGCGCGCGGGCTGGGCCTCCACCGGCGCTGCTTCCGGAGAGCGCTCGGGCCGCGGGGAGAGCAATACCCGGAACGAGGCCCCACCGCCCGCGCGGTCCGTGACCCATGCCCGCCCGCCGTGCAGCTCGGCGAAGCGCGCTACCACGGCGAGGCCCACACCCACCCCGGAGGCCCGGGCCGGCGAGTGGCCCTGGGCGAACGCCTCGAAGATCCGTGCTCGGTCCTCGGGGGCGATGCCGGGACCGTCGTCCTCGACGGAGATCAAGACCCCGCCGTCCTGACGCTCGACGCGGACCCAGATGCGCGCGTCTCCTGGCGTGTGCTTCGCCGTGTTCCCCAGGAGGTTCTCCACGATCCGCTCGATCATGGCGCCGTCGCCGGGGATCGTGATCGGGGCGGTATCGAGGTGCAGGCGCCGTCCGGCCACGAGGTCCGAGCCGGCGACCAGCTCGCGAACCAGGTGCCCGACGTCCACCGATGCAAGCACCGGCATGACGGAACCCTGGGCCAGTCGGTCGAGGTCGAGGATGTCCGCGACCATCCGGTCGAGCCGTCGGGCGTTCGCCACGATCCGGGCGGCGAGCTCGCGGGATTCCTCGACGGGCAGGTCGAGCTCGGGACGCTCCAGCGTTGCCGCGATCCCGAGGATCGCGGCCAGGGGGGTGCGCAGGTCGTGGCTCACGGCCTGGAGGAACGTGTTCTTCAGCTCGTCGTTCTCGCGCAGTCGGTCGGACGCCGCGCGCTCGTCGGCGAGGTCGTGCTCGAGCGCCTCGGCGCGCTTCTGCCCCGTGATGTCCACGAGCACGCCTTGCCAGAAGGTCGGCACGCCGGCGTCGTCGTGGATGAGCCGAGCCTGGTCGTGCACCCACACCTCGTGGCCGTCCCGTGCGATGAGGCGGTAGGTCGAGTCGTGCGTGTCGGTCCCGATGTGCGCCGCGCGCGCCGCGTCGTCGGGGTGCACGATCTTGGACCATAGCTGCGCATCCGCGTACCAGTCCTCCGGCGTGTAGCCCAGGAGCGCCGTGGTCTGCGGGCTGATGTAGATCGTGCTGACGGATCCCTCGAGCGCGTCGACGTAGGTGATCGTGGGCGTCTGCTCGACGAGCGCTCGGTAGCGCGACTCCGTCTCCGCCAGCTGGGCCTGCGCCTCCTTCACGGGCGTGATGTCCATCATCACGCCCTGCCAGAAGTTGGGCTCGCCGTCGACCCCGTGCACGAGCACCGCTTCGTCGCGGAACCACACCGTGCGTCCGTCGGTCGCGAACATCCGATACTCCGCGGAGAAGGGCTCACCCGTTCGCTCCGTGAGCCGGTTCAGCGCCTCGACCGCGGGCCGGTCCTGCGGGTGGATCCCCCGCAGCCAGGTCCCCGGGTCGGCGAGCCAGGCCTGGGGCGAGATCCCCAGCAGCTCCTCCACGCGGGAGTTGATGTACACGAGCTGCAGCCCGTCGCCCGTGACGTCCTCCGAGTAGACGATGGCCGGGAGTTGCTCCACCAGCATGCGGTAGCGCCACTCGCTGTCGTGGGCCCGCGCGGCCCCGCGCCGCTCCGCCGTGATGTCCACCATCGTGCCCTGCCAGTAGAGCGGCGTCCCGGAGGCGTCCGAGACAACGGATGCCTCGTCGCGGAGCCACACGATGCTCCCGTCGCGAGCGAACATCCGATACTCGGCCGCGTAGGGCTCTCCCGTCGCGAGGGCGCGGTCGTAGGCCGCGCGCGAGGACTCCAGGTCGTCGGGATGCAGGTGCCGGCGCCATGCGGTGGGGTCCTCGGTCCACTCGGACACGCTGTGGCCCAGGATGGCTTCCAGCTGTGGGCTCACGTAGAGGATCGCGCCGGACTCCCCGTCGGGGCCGTCGAGCGCCTCCAGGTACACGATGGCGCTCAGGCGTTCGAGCACGGCGCGGAAGCCGCCCTCGAGCGGGTCCTGCCAAGCGGTCGTGCTCTGGTCGGGATCCACCATCGCCTCCGGCTCGTCGATCAGCCGGCCAGCGCCCCGCCGTCCGAGCGCGGGTCGCTGCCGGCGATGAAGCCGGCCGTGCCCAGCCGGATCAGGTGTGCGTGGCCGACGGCCTCATCCTGTTCCCCGATGGTATCGACGCCGAACCCCGCCTCCTGGAGTCGCGTTCGGACGATCTCGGGCACATCGCCCTCGGCCTTCACCCGCGGGCCCCGGGTTCCCCGCTCCATCCCGCCCACGAGCCAGCGCGGCGCCGCGACCGCGTCGGCGGGGGAGAGGCCGAGGTCGAACGCGCGGATCAGGTTCATCGCGTTGATCTGCGGCTGCCCGAAACCCCCCATCGTGCCGGCGGCGGCCTCGAACCGACCGGCTCGCTGGACGAGCACGGGCACGAGGGTGTGCGCCGGGCGTTTGCGAGGTGCCAGGACGTTGGGGTGCGCCGGATCCAAGGTGAAACAGGCGCCGCGGTTGTGCGCGACGATCCCCGTCGACGGTTCCAAGATCCCCGAACCGAAGCCGCCGAAGAGGCTCTGGATGAGCGAGACCGCCCGTCCCTCGTCGTCGGCGGCCACGAGCGCGATCGTGTCGCCCGAGGCCGAGGCCGAGTGGCCGCCCTCTGCGTCCGCCGCCCATCCGGCCCGCGCCTCGTCGGCGAGCGCCGCCAAGTGGCCGTCTTCCAGCAGCGTGGAGGGGTGCAGGCGCATCGCGTCGGGATCGGCCAGGTGCAGGTCGCGGTCCCGGCTCGCGGCTCGGAAGAGCCGCGCGAGCGTGGCCACGTCGGGGCCGAGGGGATCGGGGTCGATGCCGAGGCGATGGATCACCGCGAGGATCTCGAGCAGCACGAACCCCTGCGAGTTGGGCGGGTGCGCGAGCACGTCCACGTCGCGGTACCGCGCGCGCAGGGGCGAGCCGAGGTCCACGCGATGGGCGGCGAGGTCCTCGGGGTCGATCGGCACCCCCGCCTCGGCGAGGCCGGCGGCGTAGCGCGCTCCGACCTCGCCGCGGTAGAGCGCGTCCGCACCTTCGGCGGCGAGGTGTCGCAGGGTCGCTCCGAGCGCCGGCTGGCGCACGAGGGCGCCTTCGGGCAGCGGACTCCCCTCGGGGGAAAACACCGCGGCCAAGGGATCGGCGGCTGGGTCGCGCGGTGCGTCGGCCCCGGCGAGTGCGGCCGCCAGGGATCGCGACACGGCGACGCCCCCGTGGGCGAGCGCGACCGCCTGCGTGAACAGGTCGGGCCACGGGAGCCGCGCTCCCAGGCGGTGCAGGGCTTCCCAGCCGCTCACGGCGCCCGGGACCGTGACCGAGTGTGGTCCCCGCGCCGGCATGGCGCCCCCGCCCGCCGCGGCCGCCGCCCCGGGATCGGCGCGCGCGGGCGCCCGTCCGCCGGCGTTCACGGCGACGGCGTCGCCCTCGGGCTGCTGGATCAGTGCGAACAGGTCGCCCCCCACGCCGCACATGTGCGGGTAGACCACGGCGAGCGTGATCGCCGCGGCGATCGCCGCGTCGAGGGCGTTGCCGCCTCGTTCGAACGCGACCCCACCGGCCTCCGTGGCGAGCGCGTGAGGGGTTGCGATCGCCCACCGCTCGCCGCCTGCCGCACGCCCCATCAGCCGAGAGTCTGGCAGGCGGGGCACCACCAGGCGGCGCGGCCCTGCTCCCCCGATCGGCGGACCTCGATCCGTGCGCCGCAGCGCCGGCAAGAGCGCCCGGCTCGGTCGTAGACGGCGAGTCCCTCGGGCACGGTCCTTCGCGGCCCCGGACCCAGGTTGTGACGGAGCTGCTCGTGGGCCGTTCGCCACAGGCTCCGCCGCGTGCCCACGGGAACGTCGCCGAGCGGGACGAACGGATCCACCCGGCAGAGCCAGAGCACCTCCGATCGGTACACGTTCCCGATACCCGAGGCCACCCGCTGGTCGAGCAGCGCGACGCCGATCGGTGTGCTCGGCTCCAGACGCGCGGCGCGCGCCAGGACCGCGTCCAGGTCGACGTCTTCGTCGCACAGGTCCGGCCCCAGCCGGTTCAGGATGCCATGACGGCGCAATGACGCGGCGTCGAGGAGCTCGACGACGGGCGCGCCGAGGCACACGGCCCGAGCGTTGGGCGTGCCTATGGCAACGCGGACCTGCCCGGACGCCGCCCACCTCGTGGCGCCGGCCGCGTTGATGCGCCAGCTCCCGGTCATCCGCAGGTGGGTGTGCAGGGTCGCGCCGCCCGAGAACGCGATCAGCAGGTGCTTGCCCTTCGCATCGATGCCCTCGATGCGCTCGCCGGGCTCCGGCCGCGGGCCGGCCACGTGCCGCGGCGTATCGAAGGACGCGACGGGGCCGTCACCCAACGAGGCGCGGAGCCCCGCTGCCGTCCGGTGGATGGTGTCGCCCTCGGGCATGTTGGCGAGCGCCTATCCCCGGAGGGTGAGGCCGCGGTATCCGTCGGCGAAGCCCGCCTCGTGAAGCTCCTCGCGGTGGGGCGATCCGACGGCGGGGGCGCCGTCGATCCGATGGAGCTCGATCTTGCGGAGTCGTCCGTCCTTCACGAGCGAGGCGAGCGGCTCGGCCCACTCGCGCGGGCCCGCGCCGAAGGTGAGCAGGCTGCGGGCGCCCCGCTCCAGGTAGGCGACGGGCGAGCCGCCCGCGAGCACGACGTACGCCCCTGCCTGGCGCGCCGGTCGTCCCTCGGCGGGGGGCCAGGCGAGCGTGGCGCCGTAGGGCTGGGCGGGGTCGGCGGCCGCCAGGACGACGGCGATGTCGGAGCCTTCGGCATCCGTCCGGTCGGGGGTGCGCAGCGCTCGCAGGCGGTCGACGGCGCCGGGCAACGCGAACTGGGCTGCCCCGAGCCCGGCCACGAAGTAGCCGCGGCGCACCTTGCCGGCCTCCTCCATCGCCTTCAGCACCGGATAGACGCCGGCGAACCCTCCGGGGGCGTTCTCGGCCAGGACGGATTCGCGCGTGAGCACGCCGTGGCGATCCAGGAGCTGGAGCGCCCGGGCGTGCGCAGCCTCGGTGGGGGCGGGCACGGGCTCGAGGAGGGGCGCCACCAGCGACCACCGCCCGGCGCCGGCCGGGGGGCCGGAGCGCCGGAGCCCGCCCGGCCGTGGGCGGGAACCGGGTCGAGGCGCGCGGATCTTGGCGGAGGCCCCTCGCACGAACGCCCGCAGCGGGGCGAGCGTGTCGTTCGTGATCTCGCCCGCCCAGACCAGATCCCACAAGGCCGAGAGCAGCCTGCGTTCGTCGGCGACGGCGGCGGCCTGAACGAGGTCCGCCCAGAAGGAGGCGCCGCGATCCGCGAGGCGCTCCCGGATCGCCTCGTGAAGGTCACCGCCCGCGCGGTCTTCGGCCGCGTCGCGCCCGCCCAGAAGCGCCCGCGCTTGATCGCGGAAGCACACGATCACCCGGCCGTCGTCGCCGCCCAGGGCGCCGGCGCCCATCCACACGAGCTCGCCGCCCGAGCACAACGCGTCGAGGTCCGCACCCCGGTACCCCGTGACGCGGGCCGCGAGGACGTCGGCTTCGAGGATCGAGGCGGGGATCGCGGCGCCCTGGAGTCGCGTGACCGCCTCCACGAGCGCGTCGGGGCCCCCGCTCGGGCGTTCCGCCCCCTGCCAGGCGGGGAGGAACCGGCCCAACGCGGCAGCGTCGACGGGCTCGACCTCGCGCCGCAGCGCGGCGAGCGAGCGCTGGCGGATCCGGCGCAGCACCTCCACGTCGCACCACTCACGCTCCACGCCCCCGGGGCGGAACTCGCCGTGCGTGACGCGACCCTCGGTCTCCAGGGCCTCGAGGGCGGCGCGGACCCGATCCGGCGCGATCCCGAGCCGCCCTGCCACCTCGCCTGCCACGAACGGCCCGTGCGTACGCGCGTAGCGGCCCACGAGCCCCTCCAACGGGCGCTCGGTCACCTCGGTGAACGCGGCGGGCAGCCCCTTGGGCAGCGACACGCCGAGGGCGTCACGCAGCCGCGCGGCGTCCTCCGCGGCCGCGAGGCGGTCCTCACCCGCCACGCGGACCCGGACGGCGCGGCCCTCCTCGAGGAGCCGCTCGACCCACCCGGCCGCCTCGTCCTCGGAGCGCGCCGCGATCTCGTCCTCGCGCAGGTCGCCCACCGTCCGCAGCAGGTCGTGAAGCCCATCGGCACCCCGCGCCTTCCATCCGTCGGCGAGGCGTTGCAGTTCGAGTTCGAGGTTCTCGAGCGCGGCGGGGTCCAGGAGGTCGCGGAGCTCCTCGGTGCCCAGCAGCTCGCGCAGCAGGTCGCGATCGAGGGAGAGCGCTGCCGCGCGGCGCTCCGCCAGGGGCGCGTCCCCTTCGTACATGTAGACGGCGACCCAGCGGAAGAGGAGCGACTGCGCGAACGGGGACGCCCGTTCGGTGTCGACGGCGACGAGCCTGGTGGCGCGCGAGCGCAGGTCGCCCATCACCTCTCGCAGCGCGGGCACGTCGAAGACGTCGCGGAGGCATTCGCGCGTGGCCTCCAACAGCATGGGGAAGGTCGGGTGCTTGGCGGCCTCGGTGAGGAGGTCCGCACTGCGCTGACGCTGCTGCCACAGCGGCGTGCGCCTGCCCGGACGCTGGCGGGGGAGCAAGAGCGCGCGGGCGCTCGCCTCGCGGAAGGCGCTGGCGAACAGCGCGGTCCCCGGCAACGCCGCCACCACGGCGGCCTCCACGTCCTCGGGCTCGAACAGGAGGTCCTCCACCGGGATGCGGTCCACGGCCTCGGGCAGGCGGATCACGATGCCGTCGTCCCCCCACAGGACCTGTGCCCCCGGCCCGAAGCGCTCGAGCAGGCGGGCTTCCAGGGCGAGCCCCCACGGCGCGTGCACGCGCTGGCCGAACGGGGAGAGCACGCACATCCGCCAGTCGCCGATCTCGTCGCGGAAGCGCTCCACCACCACCGTGCGGTCGTCGGGGACGGCGCCCGTGGCCGTCAGCTGATCGTCGAGGTAGGTCACGAGGTTGCTCGCCGCCCAGTCGTCGAGGCCCACGTCGTCCCGCAGGCGCTCGAGTGCCGCGGCCCGGCGCGTGCCGCGGAGCTCGCGCGTGAACGCGCCGATCGCGCGGCCCAGCTCGAGCGGCCGGCCCGGTTTATCGCCCTTCCAGAACGGCATCTTGCCCGGCTCTCCGGGCGCGGGGGTGACGATGACGCGGTCGTGGGTGATGTCGTCGATGCGCCAGCTGGAGGCGCCCAGCATGAACACCTCGCCGCGGCGGCTCTCGTACACCATCTCCTCGTCGAGCTCGCCCACGCGTGTTCCGTCGGGCAGGAACACGCCGAAGAGCCCGCGGTCGGGGATCGTTCCGCCGGAGGTGATGGCGATGCGCCCGGCCCCGTCGCGCGCACGCACCATGTCGTTCGTGCGATCCCAGACCAGGCGCGGGCGGAGCTCCGCGAACCCGTCGGAGGGGTAGCGCCCGGTGAGCAGGTCCAGGACGGCGACGAAGACCTCGCGGGAGAGCTCCGCGAAGTTCGCGGCGCGGCGCGTGGCGGCGAGCAGATCCCCGAACGACCACTCGTCCACCGCGCACATCGCGACGAGCTGTTGGGCCAGGACGTCGAGGGGGTTGCGCGGGTAACGCGTCTCCTCGATCTTGCCGCCGAGCATGCGCTCGGCCACCACCGCGGCCTCCAGGAGGTCGCCGCGGAACTTCGGGAAGATCTTGCCGCGGCTGGGCTCGCCCACCTGGTGCCCGGCGCGGCCGATGCGCTGCAGCCCGCTCGCGACCGAGCCCGGCGACTCCACCTGGACGACCAAGTCCACCGCGCCCATGTCGATGCCGAGCTCCAGCGACGAGGTGGCGACGATCGCCTTCAGCGAACCCGAC
Source organism: uncultured Actinomycetes bacterium (assembly GCA_963719165.1). Classification (GTDB taxonomy): domain Bacteria; phylum Actinomycetota; class UBA4738; order UBA4738; family HRBIN12; genus JAOUEA01. The sequence continues at coordinate 502,236 of CAVRAV010000001.1, forward strand.
TTCAGGGCGTCCTCCACCTCGGTGCGCTGCTCGCGGGCGAGGGCGCCGTGGTGCGCGCGCACGAGATCTTCCTCGGCGAGTTCATTGAGGCGCGCCGCGAGGCGTTCCGCCAGTCTCCGCGCGTTCACGAAGACGATCGTGGAGCGGTGCGCGCGGATGAGCTCCAGCAGGCGGGGGTGGATCGACGGCCAGATCGATCCGGTGGGCGGGCCGGCGTCGGGCTGCTCGAGCAGTCCGGGCGGCGCGGCGGTGCCGAGCTCGGCCATGTCCTCCACGGGCACGACGACCTCGAGCTCCATGGGCTTGCGGTGGCCCGCATCCACGATGGCGACGGTCCGCGGCGCTCCGTCGTCGTCCTGGCCGCCCAGGAACCGGGCGATCTCCTCCAAGGGTCGCTGCGTGGCCGACAGGCCGATCCGCTGGGGTGCTCGGTGGGCGGCGGCGTCGAGCCGCTCGAGCGATAGGGCGAGGTGGGCCCCTCGCTTGGTGGCCGCCAGAGCGTGGATCTCGTCCACGATCACCCACTGGACGCTGCGCAGGGTCTCGCGCGCTTGGGAGGTGAGCATGAGGTAGAGCGACTCCGGGGTGGTGATGAGGACGTCCGGCGGACGCTTCAGCATCGTGCGCCGCTCGTTGGCGGGCGTATCGCCCGTGCGCACGCCCACCGTGGGGACGTGCGGGAGCGAGGCGCCCGAGCGCTCGGCGGCATGTTGGATGCCCGCGAGGGGTGCCCGCAGGTTCTTCTCAACGTCGACGGCGAGCGCACGCAGGGGGGAGATGTACAGGACCCGGGTCCGCTCGAGCTGCGGGGGCGCGGGCTCGGCGCTCAGGCGATCGATCGCCCACAGGAAGGCGGCGAGGGTCTTGCCCGACCCCGTGGGGGCGAGGATGAGCGTGTGGTCGCCGTTCGCGATAGCTCTCCAGCCGTCGCGTTGCGCCCGGGTGGGCTCGGCGAACGACGCCGCGAACCAGCCGCGCACGGCGGGGGAGAAGAGGTCCAGGTGCTTCGAGGGGCGGGCCACGCCTCCATTGTCCCCGAACCCACCGACGCGACACGCCATCGCGCGAGCGGCGTGCTATCTCCGGTGCGGACCTCCCGGTAGGATTCGCCCGTGGATCCCGCGCCACCCCGGATGGTTCGCCGCGTAACCCTGCTCGCGTTCGCGACCGTGGTCCTGCTGACGCCGCTCACGGCGCGTGCGCAGACGGCGCCTCCGAACCCGGGAGCCTCCGGGACCCCGGGATCCTCCGGGACCCCGGGACCCAGCGAGCCGGCCTTCGCCGCCGTGGATCAGGTCGTGATCTCCGGCTCCGTGGTGGTTCCCAAGGGGAGCGCCGTGGGCGACGTGGTGATCTTCCACGGTCGGGCGATGGTGTCGGGGTCCGTGAGCGGAGATCTGGTGGTGCTCGACGGACCGATCACGATCGCCGGCGGGTACATCACGGGAACGGTCGTGGCGCTCAACGGCTCGATCCGCATCACCGGACCGTCGTTGATCGGCGGAGACGTGCTGGGCGGCCGTGGCGTGCACGTGGACCAGGGTGTCAGGGTCGGCGGGCAGGTGCGCGAGCACGTGGGGTTCACGCTGCGGGGTCCGCTCGCGGTGCTGGGCATCCTGCTCGGTTCGGTGGCGGTAGCGTTCTCGGTCTTGCTCCTGGGGCTGGCGCTGCTCCTGATCGCACCCCGCGGCGCGGACCGCGTCGCCGACGCCGCCTCCACGGCGCCGCTCGCCGTGTTCGGGTGGGGCCTCGTGGTGGCCGTGGGACTCCCGGTCGTCTGCGTCGCGCTGCTGGTGTCGGTCGTGGGGCTCCCGCTCGGGTTGACGATGGCGCTCGGCATCGCGTTCCTGCTGTTGGTGGGGCTCGCGTGGACCGCCTGGGCCGTCGGACGCGCGCTGGTGCGGGCCCCGCGCAGCCGATGGCCGGCGTTCCTCGCCGGCTGGGGGATCCTCGCCGTGGTGAGCCTCGTGCCGTTCCTCAACGCCGCGGCGTGGGGCGCGGGGGCCGTCTTCGGTCTCGGCGCCATGCTCGTGGCCGCGTGGCGCCTGCGCGGGAGTCCCCGGGGCGGCCGCCACCGCGCGGGGGGAGCCCTCGCGGAGTTCGCGACGCCGGCCCCGACGGCCCCGCAGGTCGCCGCTCCCGCGCCCCCCGACCGGCCCCAGCCGGAGCCGAGCTACCCCGCCACGTCCGACGACTGAGTCGCGAGCGTCGGAGGCTCGGTGCGACGATACCCACGTCAGAACGCGATCCGGAAAAGGAGAAGGAGGCCGGCCTCGGGGCGACCGGCCTCCTTCGGTGTGCGGGCACTGGAGGGATCAGATGGCCGCACGAGCCCTGCAGGCCTCGCCCGTGGAGACGTTCTTCGCCCCCGCCCAGAAGTAGTCCGGGCCACGGGTGTTGCGAGCCGGACGGCGGATGACGAACGAGCCGTCGGGGCCCCTGGTGACCCTGATGTCCAGGAACATCGGGTGACGGTTGTGGCCGATCCGCACGCGCCACACGTCGCCCGTGACGCCCTCGGTCACCCCGAAGACGACCTTGATGACGCCGTGGCTCTGCAGCAGCTTCAGCTTGTACGTGCTGTCGCCGCTGCAGGTGCCCCTGCTGACGGTGCCGCGTTCACCGGCCGAAGCCGAAACGGGCCCCCCTGCGAGGAGGCCGACGATGCCCACCGTGGCCACCGCCAACTTCACGGCGTGGCCGAGCTTCCTCTCGCGCATCCGCGCTCCTTCCGTCCGTGCTCCGGTCCGTCCGGACGCATCGGGGCAACGGTTCCATCCACGAGGTCCGAGGGGCAACGGGACGATGGTCCCGCGACCCGGGGAGCGTCAGGGGGTGGCGCGGCCCCGGCAGATCTCGCCCGACAGCGTGTTGTGCGCTCCCGCCCGGATCCGATCGACGCCGGGCCGGTTCGCCACGGTCCGGCGCACCACGAACCGACCGCCGGTTCCCGAGGTGCGCGTTCCCGCGAAGAACCCCGACCCGTTGTGATCCATGAAGACGTTCCAGCCCTGGCCCGCGGCGCCGCCGCGCACCGCGAAGCGGACGAGCAGCCGCCTCGCGTCGCGCCGCACCACGAGGCGCCAGTGACTCGGCCCGCTGCACTCGCCCGTCCGCATCAGTCGCAACGCCGGGGGGGCGGGAGTGGCCGCGGCCGGTGCGGCCGCGACCGGTGCGGCAAGGACCAGCGGAACGAGCACGACGACGAGCGTCGCGCCCCGAGCGATCCGCCGATGCCACGAGGACGTCATCGGCCAAGCCTGCGCGCCGGCTCCCGCGAACGCAACGGGACCTTGGTCGCGCGACCGGGGGCAGGTTGGCGCGCTCACCCGTGGCTCAGCAGACCGTTGCGCTCCGCCCACAGGGCGGCCTGGGTCCGGTCGACGACCCCGATCGAATGGAAGATCTTCGTGAGGTGCCCCTTCACGGTCTTCTCGCTGATCGCGAGCCGCCGCGCGATCTGCTTGTTGGCCAGCCCTTCCGCGACGAGGACGAGGACCTCGCGCTCGCGGTCGGAGAGGTCGGATCCGGGGACGGTCTCGGCGCGCGCCGCGAGCAGGGCGACGGCTGCTTTCGGGGCCAACGGCGCCTCGCCGCGGGCGGCGGCCCGGATCCCGCGATGCAGCTCGTCGGGCTCCGCGTCCTTCAAGCAGATAGCCGATCGCCCCCGCATCGAGCGCCCGCAGGATGCGATCGCGGTCGGAGAACGAGGTGAACGCCACCACCTGGGTCGCGGGGCTCACGGACCGGATCCGTCGCGTTGCCTCGATGCCGTCCGTGACGGGCATGGCGAGGTCCAGCAGGGCCACGTCGGGGGTCGCCGAGCGGCAGCACGCCACGGCCTCTTCGCCGTCCGAGGCCGAACCCACGAGCTCGACGTCGTCGAACGTGCCGATCAGCTGCTCCAGCCCGCTGCGCACGACCTTGTGGTCGTCGGCGATGACGATCGTGATGGACGGCTTCATGCCACGGGCACCTCCAGGCGCAGGCGCGTTCCCGCGCCGGGCGCCGAATCGATGCTCAGCCTACCGTCGGCGTCCTGCGCGAGGTCGTCAAGGAGCTTCAGCCCGAGATGTCCCTCGGCCTGAGCGCGCTCGCGCCGATCGGCCGAGAACCCGGCGCCGTCGTCGGCGATCTCGAGCGACGCGCGGCCGTTCGACGAGGTGACGCGAACCGTCACGGTCGTCGCCTGCGCGTGCGTGACCACGTTGCGCAGCGCCTCCTGCGAGGCCCGGAACAGCAACGCGTCGACATCGGGCGGGAGCCGGAGGTCCTCGGGGACGTCGACCTCCGTACGCAGGCCGTAGGCCGCGAGCGGCGCCGCGAGGTCCGAGAGCGCGGATCGAAGGCCCGCCTGCTCCAGGGTCGGCGGGTAGATCCCCATCAACGCCGAGCGCATCGACCGCATGCCTTGGCGGGTGGTGGCGGCTGCTTCGCGCAGCGCCGCGGACGACGGGTCGGCGGCCGGGAGCGAGTCGGCCTGCGCGGCTAGCGACATCGAGAGTCCGGCCAGTTGCTGGACGGGGCCGTCGTGCAGGTCGCTCGCGATCCGCCGACGCTCCAGGTCAGAGGCATCGATCGCGCGTTGCAAGAGCCGTTCGCGCTCCAGTTCGCCTCGGTGCACTCGCCGCGCCAACCGGAACGCGAGGGGGATCTGCAGGAGCGCGAGGGCGAGCAGCGCCACCGCGAGCACTGGCAGGAAGGCGCCCCACAAACGCCGGCTGCTCGCGGCCACGGAGTCGAACCGGATGGTGGTCTGGAAGAGCAGCTGGGTGTCGTTGGGCGTGCGGACGGGGAGGGAGACCTCGAGCAGCGGACCGAGATCGGCCTCGAACCGGTGTTGGGAGGCGGTGAGGTCGGCGAGACTCGCCACGACGGTATCGCCGGACATGGCGTCGAGCTCCTCCACGTTCAGGGGATAGCGGTGGCCGATGAGGCGGGGTTCGTCGGAGTACAGGACGCGACCTCGGGCGTCGCGGATCTTCACGCGCACGATCGGGTCGCGCAGCACGCCCCCGTTCACCACGGTGTCCACGGCGATCAGGCTGTCGGTGTTCCCGTGCAGGATCCCGTTCGTGAGCCGTGGCTGCACGACCCCGTGCGCGGCGACGGTCGTGAGGTCCTCCGCCTCGGCCATGGCCTCCGCCGTGCCCACCCTCCGCAACACCAAAACGCCAGCGATGCCCACCACGATCAGGACCAGCAGACCGGACAGCGCGAAGGCGAGCACCGCTCGTGTCACCGAGGTGGTTCGCTGGTTCATGGTCTCGCCTGACATCCTCCGCGTCGCCTCCGGTCACTCTCGCACGAGGACGCCCGGCGGCGTCCGTCGTTAGGGTCACGACCCTGATGCCCGCCGCGACGAGGAGCTTCCTGCTGATGGGCTCCGGGGAGTTCGAGCCGTGGGTTTGCGAGACGGAACTGGAGGCGCTAGGCGGCGCCACGGGCGACGGCACGGTCGTGGTTCTGCCCACGGCGAGCGCGAGCGAGGGGGACGCCGTGTTCGACCGCTGGTCCTCGATGGGGCTCGATCACTACCGCTCGATGGGCGTGCGCGCGGACGTCCTGCCCGTGAAGGTCCGAGACGACGCGCGGCGCGAAGACCTCGCCGCGCGCGCCGCCGCGGCCTCGATGATCTTCTTCTCCGGTGGCAGCCCCAAGCGCCTTGCCGAGGTGCTCGTCGACACGCCGCTGTGGACGTCGGTCTTGGCCGCTGTGGACCGCGGTGCCGTCTTCGCGGGCTGCAGCGCGGGGGCGATGGTCGCGAGCCAGGCGCGGACCGAGGAAACACTTCGTCGTGGCCGGGGGAGCGGATGGCTCTTCGGTCTGGGCATCGTGCCCGGGGTGTCCTTCGGGGTCCATTGGGACCGCACCCGGTGGATCCCGGGCGTGCGCGCGTTCACGAGGTCGCGCCTGGCTCGCGGAGGCCTGGTTCGTGGGCATCGACGAACGCACGGCCGTGCTGGGCGACGGGACGACCTGGGAGGTGCACGGAAGGGGTGGCGTATCGGTGCGCCACGCGGGCGGGGGCCACGTCTATCACACGGGACAGCGATTCGCGACGGGCGACGGCGACCCGGCCCCGGATCGGCGGGGCTGAGACCATCTGGGCTACGGCGTGGTGTTCGCGGAGCGGGGGCGAGGGTATCCTCAGTGGCCGTGAGGCCGTTGGACGGTGCGCTCTCGCCGAGTGACCGACCGGGGTGTTTCCGATGCGGCCGTCCTACCTACGATCCCGAGAAGCGCGGGGTTCCATGGGTGCGGGCGGTGCGGTCGGGGCGGCAGATCTTCGATCTGCCCCGAGTGCCAGCGCGACCACGAGGACTGGGCCGAAGGCCTGGACCGGTGCGCCGCGTGCGGCGGCACCCGCCTGTCGGTGCAACTCGGCGACGTGGTGTGTCGCGCCTGTGGTCACATGGCACGCGCGTGAGCGCGGGCGCTTAGCTCAGCTGGCCAGAGCGCCTCCCTTACAAGGAGGAGGTCGGGGGTTCAAGTCCCTCAGCGCCCACCAATCAAGAGGCCAGGTCGAAGGCCATATCAGGTTCGAAGATCCCTTCGGAAACCCACACAGAAGGGTGCATCTGTCCAGTAGGAGATGGAAGATGGCTCCATTGCTGCCCGGGCCTGGTGCAGCGAGCATTCAAGAGCTGAGCGCGGTCGCCTGCTTGAGCAGGGCGTCGGTCTCGGCGAGGGCGGGCGTCGCCTTGAGCCGTTCGAAGATCTCGCGGGCGTGCTGGAGGCCGGGTGCTGCGTCGGGCCCTCGGGAGAGCCCGATCAGGCACCGACCTTGGCCCAAAGAGGGCGAACGCCTGCTCGGGGATGACCCCGAACCGCTCCCAGCGATCGGCGGCATCGGCGTAGGCATTGGCGGCTGCCTGAAGCTCCCCTCGGGCCTCCGTGATGGCGGCGTTCGCCGCGACGAGGGCGTGCTCGGCAAGTGGGTAGCGGGGCTCAACACCGGCCACCAGACGTTCGGCGAGCGCGGGGGCATCGATCCCTAACGCGGTCCGCACCGACGCGGCAAGGTCGTGGGGAAAGTACATGGACTCGCGGGTTCCGGGGGCGGACTCGATCTCTTCGAGCAGTGTGATCGCTCGGTCGGCCCGTCCAAGCCCGGCGTGGGCGTGGGCAGCCGAGCCCAAGCCGCAGACCACGACCTCCGGTTCCTCGGTTCCGCGGGAGGAGGTCTCAAGCCAGTCGAGTACGTCTGCCACCCGGCCGCTTTGCCCTCGCAGGACGAAGATGCGGACCTGCGTGGCTCGGACCCAGATGAGGTCATACACATCGCCGCTCGCCTCGAGCTGCGGGGCCAGGTCGCCGATGACGTCGAGGGCCTCATCGTGCTCAGCGGTGCCGACCAGCGCGTCGACCAAAGAGGTATCGAGGTCGCTGACCATCCCGGCGAGCCCTCGGGTCTGAGCGAAGGCGATGCCGTGGCGCATGGATTCGATGGATGCGGCAGGGCCTTCGAAGCCCAGGAGTGCTTCTCCAAGGTTGTGGTGGAGCAGGGCTACCCTCACGCCCTTGCCCGGCCCTCGGTCGCCATCACGATCGCCTGGCGGTAGTCCTCCAAGCCCTCGATCTGCCCGAGATTGCTTCGGGCCATGCCCCGGAAGCCGAGGGCGCGAGCCGGGCGGGGGAGGCCGAGCTCCTCGGCGAGCGCGAGTGCTCGCTCCGCGTACCGGAGTCCGGACTCGGACCTGCCCTTGGGCAGGTCCTTGTCCTTCAGCAGTCGAACGAACTCTTCTGCGTAGAGCGGGTTCCCACCGGCCTATCGAGGATCGACCGTTGGAGCTCGGCAGGGATGACCGTCGTCTCGAGCAGCGCGGAGACCAGGCGAGCAGTCTCTTCTTCGGAGAGCGGGAGGAGGTTGATCGGGGTGGCGTTTCGCAGACCGTTGGCGTAGTCGGAGTGGCGTTCGAACAGCTCCGGGCGAGCCGTCGCCACGACGAGCAACGGGACCCCTTCGGCTCGGCCTGCGAGATGCTCCAGGAACGAGAGCATGCCGTCATCGGCCCAGTGCAAGTCCTCGAAGACCATCACGGTGGGGTTCCGTTCAGCGATGTATTCGAGGAACCTGCGCCAAGCGGTGAACAGCTCCTGGCGCTCGGCACTCGAGGTGGCCTCGATACCGAGCAGTGGCAGCAAGCGTTGGCGGAACCACGGACGCTCCTCGCCCTCTGGGAGCACCACCTCAAGCTTGGACGTGGCGATACCTGGCGGGTCGGACTCCAAGATCCCCGCGTGGGCCTTCAGTATCTCCCCGAGTGCCCAGAAGGTGATGCCCTCCCCGTAGGGCAGGCACCGTCCCTGCCGCCAGGTGACGAGTTCGGGCTTGGTATCGATGTAGCCGAAGAGCTCGGCGACCAGACGCGTCTTGCCGATCCCCGGTTCCCCCACCACGGTGATGAGCTGCGGAGAGTCGGCGGCCACGGTCTTGTCGAAGAGGCCCTTCAGCAGCGCGAGGTCGATCTCTCTGCCGATGAAGGGCGTGTCGTGGGTGCGGGTAAGATCGGTCCCCAGACGCGCCCTCGGCCCCTTGGCCCAGAACATGCGCACCGGCTCGGATTTGCCCTTGAGCTCCGCTGGTTCGAGCCCTTCGTAATCGAACAGTGCCGCCGTGGCCTCGTAGGTGCCAGACCCACCCCCACGCCCATCTCGGGGGCGACCGATGGATCCGTGAGGCGGTGTTGATCGCGTCCCCGGCCAGCATGCGGTCCCCCGATGCAAGGGAGACGTCAGGGCGCACCAACGCCTCCCCGGTGTTGATCCCCACCCGGAGTTTGAGCGGTGCGCCTCCGACCGAGGTCAGATCCTCGGCGTCCTCGCAGATCCTCAGGGCCGCCCGCACCGCGCGTTCTGGATCGTCCTCATGGGCCGCGGGGATTCCGAAGACCCCGACGACGGCGTCTCCGATGAACTTCTCCACCACCCCGCCGTGGGCCTCGATCTGGGCGCGAGCCATCGAGGCATAGGCCGAGAGCATCTTGTCCACATCTTCGGGGTCGGCTGACTCCGAGGTTGTGGTGAAGCCCACGAGGTCACAGAACAGCGCGGTGATGACCTTGCGCTCCTCGGCGATTGGATGAGCAGGGGCTCCGAGCGGGGCGGCGCATCCGTTACAGAACTTGGAGCCATCAGGGTTCTCGGTGCCACAGGACGGACAAGACGCCATCGCCGAAGCCTATGCGATGTCGCATCGGCGCATAACCTCCGCACAACGACTCCCGGCACTCCCAGGTACTAGCAGGCACTCGGGTACGAGTTCACTGCCGGAGTCTTCCCTGACGCCGAGTAGAGACCTACTTGCCGAGTCGGAAGACGATGAAGTAGATCGCGTAGGCGGCGAGGAGGAAGCCACCCACGATCACCAGGATAATGAGACCACCATGGCCCAATGCCAGGATGTGTTCCATCGGGTGAGGACCTCCTTCGTGCGACGGGTTCGCCCAGCTTGGCCGCTCCGCGACAACGAAGCAAGTCCGAGAAGAGGTGCGCATTTGAACGCGCAAGAGACCAGAGAAGGGTGTATGTCTGGGGCCGAGCGGCTCTAGGCGCGACATTCGCCCTGCATCGCACGATCGAGCGTAGTCAGGGACCTGATTCCTTCGTTCCTGAGGAGGGAAGAGGTCGACCAAGACGTGCAGGTCAGAGAAAGCACCTCGGAACGGGCCGGGAAACCGGGACACCTCCCTCGTAAGGCTCACGTCGGAGGGGCATGATCACAAACACGATGCGCTCACTTCGCGGGGCCGCCCTTGTCTGCTGCCTGCTCGCGAGCATGGCCGCGGCCTGTCAGGCGGCGGAGGAACCTCCGACCGGGACAGGCAACGGGCCCTGCGACGGCGTTGCCGTCTTCGAAGGACACGAATACGAACGTGCCAACGCGGTTGTCCATCCGAGCCCGGGCGCCATCATCGGTGACGCTCGTATTCCCGGATGCAACGACACCGGCGCTCCTTCGCCTCCAACGGATGTCTCCATCCAGGTTGCACGCCTGACCGGTATCGATCCCCAGGTCGCCTTCGTAGACGCCGATTCCCCTGGATCGATCTACGTCCGCTCCAACCTGGCAAAGACGCCCGATGAAATCGCGCCGTACTTTTCGGCACCTGCGTGTGAGGTGAAGGATGAACCCATCCAGATGTCAGGGCCGTGGCTCGGCATCATCGGGGCAGATGGCGAGACCGAGCTGGATCTCCTCCCGCCCTATGACCTCGAGATGCTGGTGACAGATTCATCATCAGCTCGGTACCTCAGCGCCGAACTCACGGTGCGCGTGTTGCCTGCGCTCGGCTCGCCCCTCACCGATGAGGACGTCAAGACGACGCTATGGACGGGTGGTTCGATCAACGTGGTGGCCGCGTGCGACGGGGAACGGTTCATCGCGCAGAGCGTCAAGACCTTCGCGTAGCTCCTAGAACGGCCGTGGAGTGGGGGATGGATTGGCGTTTCGGCCAGGAGCGACTCCCTCTCTCCCGGCGTGGAAGTCATGAGCGACGTGACTGCGACCGACTGGATCCCCGCCGGTCTCCGACCGTGTAACGGACGGATCTGGAACGTAGGGGCCCCGGTTGAGCACGCTGGCTAGCCGCTCGTCTCGAGGATCTGCACCGACTCCGGCCCCTTCCTCCGCCCCACCGCGTTGATGATGGGCACGAGGAACGGGAGGCCGAGGAGGGAGGTGAGGCCCGACACGAGCGCGAGCACCGCCACGATCACCGTACAACGGAAGGAACCCACGAGGTGAGCGTAGCTCCCGCCCAGCTATCGGGCGAGCGATGATGGGTCACCATCTACCCATTCGATGCGCTGCTCGACCCATCTGCGGTTCCGTGGACAGGGAAGAGGGCTAGCCTTACGAGGGGGTCGCCGCGGCGACAACTTGGTATCCGTCGCCTTCGACAACGACGAGGGTGAGATGTGCTCCAGGCCTAATAGATTCCGCTCCGCTCGGGGTCATCGAATAGCCCGTCTTCTGCCCGTCATCCGTCGTGAATGAGAATCCCGTTCCAGAACTGTTCAGTATGCCAACGGTCCCGCTGACGGTTGCGGCGGTCGGCATTTGGTCACGACCAGACATGAGAAATGCACTCGCGCCTACGATGATGCCGAGGAGGAACGCGACGACGGCGACCGACGATGTGCGGCGCATGGTGGGGCCCTTGATGCCTTTGTCAGTCACGAGTCATCACACATTCCGGAGTCTATCCTCCCGAGCGCTCAAGATCCGGGCGGATGTTTCGCCTCGGGCCCGCGGGTACGGCTCGCTCCTGACCGGGCAAAGGGGCAACCCGCTCCTCACCGGGCGAGGGGGCAACGTGGTGGCATCGATCGACTATCAGCAAGGCTTCGAAGAAGCCTGGACCAGGATCGCAACGTTCGTTCCGAAGTTCATCGGCTTCCTGATCATCCTGTTCGTGGGGTGGTGATGGGCCGGTGACGGACGAGCGAGGAGGCGAGGTCGTATTGCTCCCCGGGTGACAGCCCCGCCGGCGTGATCCGGCGACGGCGACCGCGACGCGATCCGTCTTGCGGCGGGTGGCGGCCGGTGGTACACCGACCCCATGAGACCTCTTCTTGCTCGCCTCGGTCTCGCACTGTCTGCGACACTCGTGGCCGTGGTGCTTCTCGCGCCGACGGCATCGGCCAAGGGAGCGACCCGGGCCGTGATCACCGGCCCAGGGCTGGCCGACCCCATCGTGCTGACGGAGGAAGGGGCGACCGGTGGCGAGCTTGCGGCACTGGCAGACGAGTCCGGCTTCTACATCGGTGCATGGGGCGCGCTCCCGCACCGCCGGATCCACGAACCAGCCGGTGACCTCGGCCCTCGCTACTCGATCACCTACACCATGCTGGGCGAAGACGGAGATGAAGTCGTCCAGTACGTGTTCCCGTACGCCGAGCCTCGACCGATCACCTACATGCCGGCGCACCAGCCGCTCTGGTCAGGGGGCCGGGAGACCGTTAGCGCTTGGGTCGCGGCACACGCGGACCTCAGACGAACGCTCGTGGGTCTTGGACTGCCGGCAACCCGCCCATCTTCGGCGGCGGGCTCCGCAACAACGGTCGGAGTCGTCGAGGGGTGGGTCTCGTCTGCCGTGGCCTGGATCGTCGTGGCGGTTGCTGCGCTACTGCTGCTGGCGATCTCGATCGGGCGTCGACGTTCGCGCCCACCGATCGACGTCTCGGCGTCTCCCGCCCGCGAACCCCATTGATCGGACACACTGAACCGATGTCGGTCGAAGGTGCGGACGTGGTGGTGATCGGCGGGAGCCAGGCAGGGCTCGCCACGGGCCACGAGCTTGCTCGCGCCGGCATCGATCACGTGATCCTCGAGCGCGACCGCGTGGCCAGCTCGTGGCGGGGGCTCTGGGACGGGTTCTGCATCAACACCCCGAACTGGAGCCTGATGCTGCCCGGGCACGCCTACGATGGCGACGATCCCGACGGGTTCCTGACCCGCGAGGGCATCGTCGGCTACCTCGAACGGTATGCGTCGGCGGCCGACGGCTCGGTCCGTGAGGGCGTCGACGTCACCTCGTTGCGACCCGTCGACGGCGGGTTCCGGCTCGACACCACCGACGGGCCGATGGATGCCAGGACCGTGGTGGTCTGCACCGGCGCCTACCAGCGGGCGTTCCGACCGGCGGGGGCAGCCGCGCTCCCCCCGAGCTCCTCGCCATCGACACCCGCGACTATCGCGACCCCTCCTCGTTGCCGCAGGGCTCCGTCCTCGTCGTCGGGAACGGCCAGTCGGGATGCCAGATCGCCGAGGAGCTTGTGGACGCCGGGTGTGAGGTGATCCTCTCGTGCGGGCGGGCCGTATGGGCGCCGCGAACCATCGGGGGGCACGACCTCGTGTGGTGGGCCCTCGAAACGGGCTTCCTCGACCAAGGGATCGATGCGCTCCCCTCGCCGGCGGCTCGGCTGGCGGCGAACGTCACGGCGAGCGGTGTGGGCGGTGGTCACGACCTGCATGCGCGGTCCCTCAAAGAGAAAGGGGCCACCCTCGTCGGGCGGTTCGCCGGGTGCGAGGGCGCGCGGATCCGGTTCGAGGACGACCTGGCCGCCAGCATGGCCTGGTCCGACGCTCGCTACCTCGACTTCCGGCAACTTGTCGAGGAGCTGTGCGCGACGAGAGGCCTCGAGGACCCGGGGCTGCCCGAACCCGAACCGTTCGAGGCGCGATCGCGGGACGCCATCGAGGCCGCGTCGCTGGGCTCGGTGATCTTCGCGGGCGGGTTCCGCGCCGCCTATGCCGAGTGGATCGCTGTGCCGGGCGGCTTCGATGCGGCCGGATTCCCCGTGCAGAGCGACGGTGCCAGCTCGGTGGCGCCTGGGCTGTTCTTCGCGGGCGTCCATTTCCTGCGCAAGCGGAAGTCGTCCCTGCTGTGCGGCGTGGGCGAGGACGCGGCGGTCGTGGCCGACCGCGTGGCCGAGCACCTGGGTTGATGGTGTTCGAGGTTCAGGAGTTCCCGTCGGAAGGAGCGATGCTCCGGGGGCGCCTGTATCGCCCGCTCGGAGGGGATCCGGCTCCGGTCGTGGTCATGGCACACGGCACGTCCGCGACGATGTCCATGGTGACCGACCGCTTCGCCGAGACCTTCCAGGAGGCCGGTTTGGCGGTCCTCCTATACGACCACCGCAACTTCGGCGAGAGCGGCGGCGACCCGCGTCAGGAGATCAACCCCTGGGTGCAGGCGCGCGGGTACCGAGACGCGATGACGTTCGTCGGGTGCCTGCCAGGCATCGACGGCGGCGCCATCGCGATCTGGGGAGACAGCTACAGCGCCGCCGAGGTCCTGGTCGTGGGGGCGGTGGACGATCGCGTGGCAGCCGTCGTCGCGCAGGTCCCCGCTTGCGGTCCCACACTGCCGCCGCCGGACGCCGATGGCGCGTTGTACGAGTCCATGCGCGACACGCTCCTGCACGGAGAGATCGCCGGAGCGCCCGAGGGGAGGACGGACGGCCCGATGCCCGTCGTTTCCGCGGATCAGCTCAACACGCCGTCGATGCTGACGCCGATCCAGGCCTTCCGTTGGTTCATCGAACATGGCGGGCGGCACGGCAGTGGATGGGAGAACAGGGTGACGCGCTTCATCCCGTCAACGCCGGCTCCGTTCCATGCCGGCATCGCCACCCCGCGCCTGCGCGCCCCGCTCCTCATGATGATCGCTCCCCACGACGAGATGCCGGGAGCGGATCCGGACGTCTCGCGTGCTGCCTACGGGTCCGCCCCCGGGCCGAAGCAGTTGGTCGAGATCGACGGCGGCCATTTCGGACTGCTATGGCACCCGAGCGATCTCTTCGACCGAGCCAGCCGAGCCCAGCGGGACTTCCTGGTGCGGACCCTCACGTGAGCCGGGGGACCGTCGCGACCTGCGCTGAATCACTCGTCGACCGTCAGGCGCCCGAGCCGTTCTCCAGCGTCTCGATGTCGCCGAGCAGATGGGGCAAGGGGATCGGGACCGTGTAGGCGGCGCGCACGTCACCACTCGCGTCGATCAGGTAGAGCGCGCCGGTGTGCTGGACCTGTTCGTTGCCGTCGCTCGGCTTCGCGATGATCCCGTAATCGCGCCAGGCCGGTCGGAGCTGCGACCGGCTGCCCATGAGCCAGTGCCACCGCAGGCCGTTCCAACCCCAATCGTGGGCGGCCGCCCGCGCGGAAGACGGCGTGTCGTTGGGGTTCACGCTCACCGCCACCACGGTGGGCCGACGCTGCGGCGGGAGCGCGCCGACGAGGTCGGCGAGCTGGCGCCCCTGCACGGGGCAGATGTCCGTGCAGAACGTGTTGAGGAACGCCAGGAGCACGAGGTGCCCCCGCAGGGAAGACAGCGCGACCTCCTTGCCGTCCTGGTCGCGCAGGGTCACCTCGGGCGCGGGCCGCTCTCCCGGTGCCCACGCGAGGGCGGTGCCGCGACCGAAATCGGGGGAGGCGGCGGAGGCCGGCTCGGCGGGACCACGTTGCACGAGCAGGGCAAGCACACCCGCAACGCTGAGGCCGACCGCCGCTCCTACCAGGAGCGGGCCGATCCACCAGCGGCGGCGCCCGGACGGGGCGCCTACTTCGTCCGACGGCCCATCCGCCATCCGATGATCACCGCCACGGCGTAGATGGTGATGGGGACCAGCATCGTCAAGGCCCCCGCCCACACCAGTGTGTAGTTCGTCGCGATCATGTGCTCCCCCCTTCCATGATCGTCGGTATCCCACGGTCCTGCTCGCCGAGCCATCGGTACAGGATGATGCCCGCCGCCAGCGCGATGTCGACCGACCCCGGGCCGCCCATCAACCCGCCGGCGAGCCGCTGGTCCGAGATCGGCGAGAGCCAGCTCGCGCCGATGAATCCCCGGTATTGCAACGGCGCGAGCGCGAGCCAGGCGCCCAGCGCCGACCCCACGAACCCCGCCGCCATCAGGTAGAGGAGCCGGTCCTGCGTGCCCATCGCGCCGCGGCGGATCACCGGGATCCAGAACAGCACCGCGAGCCCCAGGAACAACAGGTGCTCCAGGTCGTGCATCGGGCGGCTGCGCAGCGTCAGGTCGTAGAGGGCGGGAACGTGGAAGGACACGAACGTGCCGTTGAACAGCAGCCATGCGACGAGCGGTGCGGCGACGAACGCCGCCGCCGTTCGCAACCCCTTGGTGCGCGGGTCTCGCAGGACGACCCGTCCGGTGGGGCCGCGCCAGCGCCGAGGCAACAGGCGCATCGGCGCCCACCACGGATCGGCGAGGACCAGCAGCGGTGCGGCCACGGCGATCAACAGCAGATGCTGAGTCATATGCGCGAACTGGAAGCGCGCCGCGAGCTGGTCCAGCGGCCAACCGAGCGCCAGCACGATCACCCCGAGAGCGGCCAGGAACGCCGCGGCCTTCCAACGTCGGGCGGCGCGCGCCGCGGCGGTCAGCGGGAGCGGCCCCAGGGAGAACAGGTACCCCCCGGCCGCCAGCAGCGCGAGCAGGGGGACGGGGTTCACGACCGAGGCCTCAGCGCACCAGGTCGAGCAGGATGTAGGCGAGGACCTCGACCGCCGCGATCACGACCCAGAAGAGCGTGAACCCGGAGGCCGAAGCCAGGAAACGCTGGTCGGCGTCCGCGACGTCGGCGGCAGCGGCCTCCGCGGCGGGATCGGCCTCGGCGCGGGCGATCCGGCCCGCGCGCGCGACGAGACTCTCGATCCAGTACAGCGCCCCGAGCTCCACCACGACCAGGCTCACGCTCCACCCGATCAGCACGGCCACGTAGCCGGCCGCGTCCGGATCGAGCCCCAGGGTCCACAGCTGCACGATCCGCGCCACGATGGCGACAACGATGAGGAGCAGCGCGATGAGCGCTCCTCCCCGCCACGCGCGGACCTCGTTGCGCCGCAGGCGGCTTCGGATGCCGAGGAGCACGGCGGCCGCGAGAACGGTGGCCCCCACGACCACCGCACCGAGCACCGCCGACGGCTTGGCGTCGATGTGGTTCCAATGGCCGTTCACGTTCTGCAGCCGCAGGAACACGAAGGCGAAGAAGAAGCCCCCGTAGAAGAAGATCGCCGCGCCCGCGATGACCCGCGCGCCGAGCGTCACGATGCGCCGATCCTGGTCGGCTGCCTCTCCCTCCCAGTCGCTCGGCTCGACTTCACGGGTGCTCATCGCGCACCACCCACAGGATCGAGGTCGGCGACCTCAGGCGCATCCGGGTCCCCGTACCCGTACGGGTCGGTGTTGAACCGCGGCACCCTGACGAAGTTCTCCGCGGGCATCGGACGCGGCACGTGCCACTCCAGACCACGCGAGCCCCAGGGGTTCTGCTCGGCCGGTTCGCGCTTGAAGATGAGCGACCAGACCACGTTGATGATGAACAGGAAGATCGAGGCGCCCAGTAGGAACGCCGAGATCGACGACCACCGGTTGAGGAACGTGAGCGAGGCGTCGTACGTGGTCACGCGCCGCGGCATCCCCAGCGCGCCCACCGCGAACAGCGGCAGGAAGGTGGAGTTGAAGAAGATGAACATCGTCCAGAAGTGCCACTTGGCGAGCCGCTGGTTGAGCTGGAGCCCGCTCATCAACGGGGTCCAGTAGTAGATGGCGCCGAAGATCGCGAAGACGAGGCCACCCATGATCGTGTAGTGGAAATGCGCCTGGACGAAGTACGAGCCGTGCATCGTGACGTTGCTCGCCACGTCGGCGAGGTAGACCCCCGTGATCCCGCCCACCAGGAAGTTGAAGAAGAACGCGAGGGAGAACAGCATCGGCGCGGTGAAGCGCAGCCGGGCGCGCCAGATCGTGCCGAGCGCCACGAGCCAGATGAACCCCGTGGGGAAGGACACGAGCTCCGTGGACAGCGAATAGAACGGGCGCAGGTCCGCGTTGATCCCCGAGTTGAACAGGTGGTGCTGCCAGACGAGGAACGACATCAGCGCGATGCCCAGGAGCCCGACGACGGCGAGGCGGTAGCCCCACAGGCGCTTGCGCGCGAAGACGGGGATGATCTCGAGCACCAGGCCCATCGCGGGGATCGCCATCACGTAGACCTCGGGGTGCCCGAAGTACCAGAAGAGGTTCTCCCAGAGGTAGGGCGACCCACCCGCGCCCGGGACGAAGAACCCGGTGCCGACGGTCCGGTCCAGCAGCGCCATGACCACGGGCGCGGTGAGCAGCGGCGTGGCGAAGACCATCAGGAGGGAGGTCGCGAGCACGGCCCAGCAGAAGATGGGCAGCCTGTGCCAGTTGAGGCCGGGCGCCCGCATCGTGACGATGGTGACGAGCAGGTCGAGGCCGGTGCAGAACAGCGCGAGCGAGATCAGCAGGAAGGTCACGAGGTACGCGTCCATGCCCATGCGGGCCTGGATGCCCAGCGGGATGTAGCCGGTCCACCCCGTGGGCCAGCCGCCCACGAAGATCGAGGAGACGAGGACCAACACGGCGGCGGCCACGAGCCAGAACCCGAGGGCCTGGACGCGCGGCAGCGCCGTGCGACGGGCACCGATCATGATCGGCACGAGGTAGTTGCCGAACCCGCCCAGCGCGATCGAGGACATCGCCGCCACCATCGCCGAGCCGTGGATGCCCACGAGGCTCAGGTACTGGCCTTGGGTCCACAGCTCTCCGTTGGGCGAGAGCAGCTCGGCCCGGATCATCAGCGCGTTGATCCCTCCGAACAGGAAGAGGCACACGGCCATCACGAGGTACTGGATCCCCACCACCTTGTTGTCCGTGCTGAGCTCGAAGTACCGCCAGAGTCCGGGGCTCGGACGATCGAGCTCGTAGGGACTCGGCTCGAGGCCGCGCACGCGCGCCCAGGGGTACCGGTAGAAGCCGAGCCCGCCCAGCCATCCTCCGATCCCGAACAGGAATCCGAGGACGAGGGCGACGTCGTTCTGGTCCGTGCCGACCACGGTGCCGTAGTTCTTCGAGATGGCAGCGCCGAACGCGATCCCCACCGCGGCCGCGACCAGCGCCCCGATCAGCGCCGTGATCACGTTGTAGGGGCTGCGGCGCCCCTCCGCTCGAACCGGCGCCGCTCCCACGACCTCGCTCATCCGCTCTCCTTCTGACCGCGCCGGCTCGCCGCGATCGCCAGCCTCGCTCGCTAGCCTCGATATTCGGGTTTGGGGAAGTACTTGTACGCGTACGCCGGCAGGTACTGCGTGATGTCGGCCAGGTCCTTTTCCTGCTGCGTCGCCCAGGCGTCGAAGTCGGACGCCGACATGATCTGACCGGAGTCGTACATCTGGCCGTGCCACAGACCACAGAGCTCCGCGCACTTGATCTTGAAGGGGCCGGCCTTCAAGGGCTCCAGGTACAAGATGTTGTCGAAACCGGGGACGGCGTCGGCCTTGGCGCCGAGTTCTATGGGCCAGAACGAATGGATCACGTCCAGGGAGGTGACGTGCATCTCGATGGTCGTGCCTTCGGGGAGGACGAGGTGCGGCGTCTCCATGCCGCCGTAGCTCGGGTAGCGATACGTGAACGCCCATTGCTGTGCGATCACCTGGATCTCGAGTCCTTTCTCTGCGGCAGCGGGCTTCACCAGGGGGACCGGGCCCTGTCCTCCACCGGACCCCACACCGGCCCAGATCCACTCGTAGGTGCCGAAGCCCCAGAGGAAGAAGACGATGCACGCCGACGCGGCGATCCAGTTCCGCTGCGTCTTGCGGTTGTCGGCCACCGGCGCGGCGTCCCCGTCTTCGTCTGCACGCTTGCGGAAGGCCACGAACGAGTAGATGAAGCCCGCCACGACGCACAGGTAGATCGGCGCCACCACGGCGAGGATCACCCGGTTCACCCAGACCTGGTTGTCGTCCTGGAACGATCCGGTCCCGGGCGGAAGGTTCGGACCCAGGACCCAGAACGCGATGGGCATCGAGATCACCGTGAGCGCTATGCACAGGTACGCGAGGCGCCGGGCGTGGCTCATGCTGGCTGGGCGATCGTCACCGGTTGCCGGACCCGGCGCGGGGTCGGGTGCCGGATCCCCCACGCTCAGACCACCTCCATGAGGCCGTCCATGTAGCCGATCGTCTGCATGGGTCCGCCCCAGCCCTGGGCGAAGCCCGCGGCGCACGGGATGATGCACTGGAATCGGAAGGTGCCCGGCGCGCCGGTCTTGATGCTGAACGTGATCGTGCGGTGCGCCTTGTCCTGCGAGCACGGCGCGACCGAGCACGTGTCCGTGGCGCTGTCCGGGACCGCGGCCAGGGGAACGAACAACCCGAAGTTCGGCATCGTGAACGTGTGTGCGACTTCGGTTTGCGGGTCGAGGACGGAGACGGCTTTGCCGTCGACGTCGATGGTCCCGCCCTCGGTGCCGATCACCTTGCCCCAGAACGGGTTGCGCGGCGCCGTCGGGTTGTCGTACTGCAGGATGGTGAACTCGATCGTGGAGTTCGCCGGGACCTGGAAGATCGTGGAGTGCTCCCACTGGCCGTCCGGCTGCTTGATGAGGTAGGAGACCCAGTCGGCCTTGGACCCGAAGCCGAGTTGTCCGACGGTCTGCATCGTGACCTTCGTCACACCGGCGCTCGCCCCAGCAGCGGCGACCGTGGCGGGGCGTTGGCGGGCGAATCCGAAGATGTAGTAGGCGAGGCCTCCGAGGACCAACGCCGCGATGATCGCTACGGAAAACGCTCGCCCCCGAACGGTCACGTCTGCTGCCCCCCCAGCGATCTCGTGTGCGTCGCGCGGAACCTAGCATGGCCCACGGGACCCTGCAACGAGACGGACGGGACCCGGCCGGGACCTCGCGGATGGTTCGGTTCAGCCCGAGGCGGGCTCAACATCCGGCGCGTCCGAGCTCGGCTCCGCCGCGCCTTCGATGTCGAGGTGCGGGAGCAGTCGATCGAGCCCGCCGGGCAGGCGGAACAACGCCCGGCTGAACAGGCTGAGCAGGGCGGGAGCCAGCAGAACGACCATCGTTCCCGCCAGCAGCACCGCGGTCGCGAGGCCGACGCCGAACTGCTTGATCGTCGGGTCCCCGTTGATGATGAAGCTCGCGAACACCAAGAACATGATGAGCGCGGCCGCCGTCACGACGTGCGCGGCTCCGCCCACGCCCGACGTCACGGCATCGCGGGGTGCGTCGCCGTCGGCGTAGCGTTGTTGGATCCGCGTCACCATGAACACCTCGTAGTCCATCGAGAGCCCGAACAGGACCGCGAACATCATCAAGGGGACGTAGCTCGCGATCGGCACCGTGCCGCCTGGTGCGTCCAGGCCGACGAAGGACAGTCCCCAGCCCCACTGGAAGACGGCGGTCAGCACCCCGAGCGCCGCCCCCACCGAGCACAGGTTCGTGATCGCCGCCTGCACCGGTACGAGGAGGGAGCGGAAGGTCACGAGCAGGAACACGAAGCTCAGGGCGAGCACCGTCAGGACAACCAGGGCCATCTTGGAGGCGATCTTGCGAGCGAGATCGACGTAGGTCGCGGTGGTTCCGCCCACGTGCGCGGTGACGCCGTTGTCATGCGTGACGGGCGGGAGGGTGTCGTCGCGGATCACGGTGACCAGCTGCGCGGTCGCATCAGACGAGGGTGCTCGCTTCGAGACCGAGCTCATGATCGCGGCGCTTCCGCTGTCGTTGATCAGGGGTGGCGAGATGCCCGCCACGTTGTACGTGGCGAGGAGCGCATCCTGGATCGCGACGATGCGGGGGTCGGTGCCCAGCGGGTTGCCGCCCGCCTTCGTCAGCATCGTGGTGAGCTGACGCTTGAGCTTGAGCGCCTGCTGCTTCTGCTCGTTCGCCGCGTCCGCCTGCGCCTGGAGTTGGTCGGCCTGCTTCCTGAGCGCGGCCGCCTGGCGTTCGAGGCGGTCGCGGCGCCGTCGCAGCAGCTGGGCCTGCGCCTGAAGCGCGTCCGCCTGGCGCTGCAGGACCGCGGCCTGGGCGACGAGCTGTTGCTTCTGCGCCTCGAGGGCGGCCGCCTGGCGCGCGATCTGCTTCGCCCGCCGCACGAGCGGCATCAGCCGACCTCGCACGCGCGCCTCGCGCCCGCGCAACCTGGCCAGCCTGTGCCGCAGTCGCCGCAGCTCGTTGGGGTCGGTCGTGTTCGCGATGCGCCGCTCGATGACCTTCTCCCGAGCCTCGATGATGCCGAGCCGCGCGACGAGCGGCGCGATCTGCCGCCCGAGGACCCTCGCGCGCTGCTCGAGCGCGAGCGCCTCTTGACGCAGGCGGGACTCCTGTTCCCGGAGCGCCGCCGCCTGTCGCTCGAGTGCCGACCGCCGTCGCTCGAGCGCGTCCGCGTCCTTGCTGAGTTGGATCTTCTCGCCCTCCAGCGTCGCCTTCTGCGCCTCGAGCTGTGCCTGCTGAGCCTCGAGCCGCTTCTGCGTGCGCTTCAGCTCCTTCTGCAGGGTCGTCGCCTCGTCGTACTTGCTGGTGTAGGCGGCGCTGGGCGTGGCGACGGGGTCCAGGTTGAGGGCGACCAGGAGCGGGCCGTTGTAGCCCACCCCGAACCCGCGCGTGGTGAGGTCGTAGGCGCGTCGTTGCGTGGTCGAGGTGGGGGACACCCCGACATCGGGTTGGCCGAGCTCCAGGGTGAACAGCGGCACCAGGAGCGGGATCAGGATCGCGGCCGAGATCGCCACGGCGATCCAGGGATGGGTGGTGACCCAGCGCGCCCAGGCGTCCCACCGCCGATCGCCCTCGGGCCTGGCCTTCATGCGGAGGAAGGCGGGGACGCGCAGGCGATCCACGCCGCCACCGACCAGCGACAGGATGGCGGGCAGCAGCGTGATGGAGGTGAGCACCGCGACGAAGACGGCGATCGCCGATGCGATCCCCAGCATGGTGACGAGCGGGACCCCGGCGACCGCGAGGGATGCCATCGCGATCACGACGGTCCCTCCAGCGAGCACGATGGCCGTCCCCGAGGTCGCGACCGCGCGCGAGATGGACTCCCTCATCTCCACGCCGGCCGCGAGCTGCTCCTGATGCTTCGTGATCAGGAACAGGGCGTAGTCGATCCCCACTCCGAGCCCGATCATGATCGCCAGGGTCGGGGCGACGCTCGGCACGCTCGTCAGGTGGCCCAGGAGCCCGATGAGCGAGGTGGTGATGGCCAGCCCGAGCGCCGCGGTGATGATCGGCAGGCCCATCGCGATCAGGCTGCCGAAGACCAGCGCGAGGATGATCATGGCGGCGACGTTGCCCAGGATCTCGCTCGTGCGCGTCTCGGGCGCCGAGAGCACGCTCCCGATCGACCCTCCGACCGCGACCTCGATCCCCGCCTCGCTCGCCGGCTTCGTGGCGGCGAGCACCCTGTGGGCAAGCTCGTCGGTGATGAACCCGCTGCTGATCCGCAGGACCACGGGCATGATGCCGATGCGCCCGTCCGCGGAGATGATCCCTGCCGCCTCGGCGTTCTTGCCGACCGGGTTGCGGACGCTGTAGACGTCGCGGGCCGACTTGATGGCGTGGTAGGTGGCGTCCATCGCCGGCTTGTACCGAGGATCGGCGAGCTTGCCCTCGCCGACGGAGAACACGAACGGGTTCGATCCGTTCTGCTGGGGCGGGAACTCCTTCGCGAGCAGATCGAAGGCGGCCTGGCTATCGGTGCCCGGGAGCGTGAGCGTGTTGTCGGTCTTGGCGCCCGCCACCCTCACCGCGCCGACGGCGACGGCGACGATGACGAGCCAGGCCGCGATCGTGATCAACCGATGCCGTGCGGTGAAACGGCCCAAGCGGGCGAGGGCTCCGTTCACGCCGCAACGAGCTCCCCGGGCCAGCCCGGACGTTCGCGTCCGACGTCAGGCATCGCTGTGAGGTAAGGCATGGAGGTGGACAACGAGGGCTCCGAGCGTCGGGTGCTCCTCCAGACCGTAGTGACCGCCTCGGCCACGGTCAACGCGTGTCCACGAGCGCACGCGCGCCGCTATCGTTGCGCCATGCTGGTGGACGCAGTCGAGGTCCGTGCCATCCGTGAGGACGTCCTCCTGATTCGCTGCGACGGATGAGTCCTCCACGAGCGCGGCGCCGGCGGCTTGCCCGGGCGGCGCTGGCGGTCGCGCTCGTGGCGGCCTCGGTCGTCGGTCTCCTTGCGGTCACTGGCGCCTTGCGTGGCCGCGGAGGCCCGGCCGGCGGATCGGGGGTCCCGAGCCGGCCGATCGCCTCGTCGCCGACGTCATCGGCAGCTCCCCAAATCGCGGTCGCGGACTGCGCTTCCTCGAGGATCCGTGCTCCGTTCGAAGGTCCGGGGGCACCCGAGGGCACCGTGCGGATCCACTGCGATGCCAAGGGCGCCTGGGTGATGGACGTGAGGTGGGGTCGCGGAGCCAGCGGCGCGTGGCCGCTGCGCAGCGCCTGCCCGGGGCCCTGCCTCCCGTACGCGACACCGGACATCAACGGAGACGGACGCGCCGAGCTGCTCCTGTGGAGCCGCGACGACGAGTATCCCCTCGGCTTCGTGACGGTCTTCGACATGAACCCATCGGAGGCCGCGGGCGTGCCCGTCGCGGTCAGGGCCATCGACGGCGCTCGGCTCGATCGCCGATTCGCCGTCGGTCTGGACGACCGGCGGTACCTCGCGGTGGGTTGTGACGGCGGCGCGTTCTCGTGGCGCTCCCTCACCCGGGGTCCCGGTGGCCGGTGGGACGAGCGGGCATCGCTCTTCGATTTCACCAGCGGACGCACGAGTGGCCGTCCTGGATTGCAGTTGGTCCGCGCCACGAGGCGGGTGGTGCGCGGACCGGGCACGATCCAGTCACAGGTATGCGGCGCGCCGATCCTGCTCGGCGGAGCCGGCAGCGCCACCGCGATCCTGCCCGCGGAACGGCTCGGGGGTGTCCCGTTCCCCGTGTGCGACGTGACCCGGACGCCTCTTCGATACGGGCCGGCCGTCAGCGGTGCGGCCGTGGTGTTCAGCAGGGCCAGCGGGGACACGTGCCGGCGTCCCGGCTTCGATTGGTTCCTCGGCGTCTCCGAGGGGCAGGCGGGCGAGGAGTTGGCGGCATTCGGACCCATCGTTGGGTGCGCGCCGCGATGCTGGGCCTACGGCGCCTTCGAGACGTTCGATACGGATGGGGCATGGGACGTGGGCGTGGGCATCGACCCGTCCACCTCGACCATCCGTCTGTACGACGTGGGAACCGGTCCGGGCGATTGGCGCGTCGAGACCGTCGTGTCCGCATGCGGCACCGCGCCCGATTGCCTGCCCACCCCCTTCCAATACGGGGTGGGATGGAGCGCGGGCGAAACGTCGGGGCTGTCCTGTCACGTCGCGGGAGGCCGGGTCACGGGCCTGGTGCTCTGGTCTCGACGTACGCACGCGGGCCGCTGGAGCTCCGCACGGCTCGTCTTCCACGAGGGTGCCGTCAGCAGGACCGACGAACGCCGCGGGCTCGGCCGTCCTCCTCCGGGCCTGACGGTCCCGCTGGGACGCTGCCTCGGCGCCGTGACCTCGGCGCCTCCCTCCTCGCCGTGACGCGGACGGGTGCGAGACCCTACGGGGCGCCGCCCGTCGGCGGTCCCACATCTCCGAGCACGGCCTCGACCTTCGTGACCTGAGCGGGATCGTTCAGTCCCCAGACCGACACGCCGTCGGCGATCCCTTGGACCGAGGCGATCGCGGCCCGGATCGCACCGATGGTGTCGCACGTTCCGCGACCGCATGACCGAGACCTCGGCGATGACCAGGCCCGTCGTCGCGGCCTTCACGCCGGCCATGGTCGCGGCGAATGGCACCGGATCACACTGCATGCCTTGGCCCTGGACCAGCAGGTAGTCGGCGGGGATGCCGGCCCACCCGGGGTGTCGCTTTCGGATGGCGCCGCTCGGTGCGATCATCGCTTGCAGGCCGCGTTTGTGGGCCAGCCGGACGAAGTTCCCCATCGCCAGCACGGGATGGTTCTGCTGCCACAGCGGCGTGAAGCGCCAATGCTCGATGTCGTACAGCACGACCGTCTGAGGCAGGTCGACGGCACGTCGGAATGCCTCCAGGTCATCGAACTGGCGAACGTCGCCGGTGGTGGTGACGTCCCACTTGTCCTGCTGGACGGCCCATGTCGGCCCGAGCGAACCGGCGAGGGCTTGGGACATCAGGGCCGTGATGAGGACGGGAAGGAAGAAGGTCATCGCGCTCGAATCGACCGAGCATCGCCTCGACTTGAGTCGAGCTCGCCAATTGCACGACGCCGATCCCTGTGGCAAGGTCCGGGGATGCGACGGCGACTCCTCCTCGCGTTCGGGCTGATCGGGCTCCTGGCGACCCAGGCGGCCGCCGCTCCGGCAGGCGTGCCCAGCGGGCCCGGGCCGCGTGTGCGTGCGACGATGTACGCGAACGTCCTCGAGGGCTCCAAGGTGCAGATCTTCGTCCGCGAATGCGCCGTTCCGAAGCACCAGCGGCGATGCATGCTCATCCCCGTCGGGCTTCGCAGAGCGATCGAACGTGAGGTGAGCGGTTCCGTTCGCTGGGGGTATCGCGCCTGGCCGAAGGGTGGCAAGTTCTACGTCCTCGGACCCGTGTACCGCGTCGGCGCACGAGCGTGGTTCCGGTACGCGTGGACGGACCCCGCCCCCAACGGATGCACGGGCGGCGGTCGTGAGTCGTTCAAGCGCAGCGGGCACGGATGGGCGAACGGCGGTTCGAGCGGCTACGGGGGTTGCCCCTAGGACTCGATCACCGGGGTCCCAGTGCGCCGTTCCCGGTAAGGACTTCACAACATGGCTGGTCCATCATGGGGACGTGACGAGCGTGTTGGTGGTGGACGACGAGCCGATGGTGCGCGAGGTCCTCGCGCGCTACCTGGTGAAGGAGGGCTTCTCGGTGGCCACGGCCGAGGACGGCCTCGAGGCGCTCGTGCGGTTCGACGAATCTGTGCCCGACCTCGTCCTGCTCGACCTCATGCTGCCCAAGTTGAGTGGGTTCGAGGTGCTGCAGCAGATGCGCGAGTCCGCCGCCGTGCCCGTCATCATGCTCACGGCGCGCGGTGAGGAGACTGACCGGATCGTCGGCCTGGACATGGGGGCAGACGATTACGTCACGAAGCCGTTCTCGCCCCGGGAGGTCATCTCGCGTGTCCGGGCGGTCCTGCGCAGGTCGGATCCCGGCCCGAGGTCCGGCGGGCGGCTCGTCTTCGGTGATCTCGAGATCGACCCGGACCGGCGTGAGCTCGGTCGCGCCGGCTCGCCC
The DNA here is from genome assembly GCA_963719165.1 of uncultured Actinomycetes bacterium. GTDB lineage: Bacteria > Actinomycetota > UBA4738 > UBA4738 > HRBIN12 > JAOUEA01. The sequence continues at coordinate 528,847 of CAVRAV010000001.1, forward strand.
GTTCGGCTTACGCGCAAGGAATTCGATCTCCTGCACTTCCTGGCCTCCCAGCCCGGGGTGACGTTCAGCCGCACCCAGCTGCTGGAGGAGGTATGGGACTTCGCGTGGGACGGCGACAGCGCCACCGTCACCGTGCACATCCGGCGCCTCCGCGAGAAGATCGAGGCGGATCCCTCGAACCCGACCCGCCTGGTGACGGTCTGGGGCGTCGGCTATCGGTTCGAGCCATGAGCGGCGGCTGGCGTACCGCGCTCCTCGTGGTCGGCGTCGCGGCGGCGGGGGCGGCGGGGACCCTGATCGTCGGTGCGGTGGTGGGCATGGACACGCCGAGCCTCGCCGACCTGCTCTTCTCGCTCTTGGTCGCCACGCTCGTGACCGTCGTCGCGGCGCTCATGGCGCGGCCGTTGCTGCGACGAGCGTCGTTTCGCCAGCGGTTCGTCGCCCTGCCCCTGGTCGCGGCCGGCGTGGCACTCGCCAACCTCGCCGTCCTGGCCGCGCGGATGTTCGTCAGCCATCACGACGCCGTCGCGCTCGGCGTGCTGCTCCTGTACAGCGTCGGCGCGGGGGTGGCGGCGGCCCTCGTTCTCGCCCGGTCGTCGGTCATGGCCGTGGGCCGACTGGGCGCGACGGCAGAGCGGTTGGGGGAGGGAGACCTCAGTGCCCGAGCGGGCGCCGTGGGAGCGGGTCCCGAACTCGACGCGCTCGCGCACACGTTGGACGAGATGGCCGTGCGCCTGCAGGAGGCCAACGAGCGTGAGCGGCGGGTCGAGTTCATGCGTCGCGACCTCATGACGACCGTGTCCCACGACCTGCGCACGCCGCTGGCGAGCCTCCGGGCGATGGTGGAGGCGATCGACGACGACGTCGTGTCGGACCTCCCGAGCCTGCAGCGCTATGCGACTGAGATGCGCCGCTCCGTAAGGCAGCTGAGCGTCATGGTCGACGACCTCTTCGAGCTCGCCCAGCTCGAGGCGGGTGCGATCGAGGCGGAGACCCGTCGCGCGCAGCTCGCCGAGGTCGTCGTGAACGCGGTGGCCACGGTCGAGCCGGAAGCGCAGGCCAAGGGCCTCGTCCTGCTCACCGACCTCGGCGCTGCCGGCGACGTCTCGTGCTCCCCGCGCCTCGTCCGGGTCCTGCAGAACCTCCTGGGCAACGCCGTGCGTCACACGCCTGCGGACGGGACGGTGCGCCTGTCGGCCGAACGCTCGCCCGACCGCCTGGTGGTGGCGGTCGAAGACGAAGGCGAGGGCATCGGACCCGAGGATCTCGCGCGCGTATTCGAGCCGTTCTTCCGCGCGGACCCCGCGCGCTCGGGCGCGGGCGCGGGCCTCGGGCTGGCGCTCGCGAAGCGCATCGTGGAGGCCCTGGGGGGCGCGATCAGCGCGCAGAGCGAGCCGCACCATGGGTCGCGCTTCGTGGTGGACCTGCCGCTCTAGCATCGGCGGGCTAGCATCACCGGCGATGTCCACCGTCGATATCTCGGAGCTCCTGCGTTCGGCGCCGTTGATCGACGGCCACAACGACCTCCTGTGGGCCGTGCGCGAGGCGCGTGAGAAGGGAGGACCGGACTGGACGTCCCGCGACCTCACGATGCCGCAGAACGACCTCATGACCGATCTCCCGCGGCTGCGTGCGGGCGGGGTGGGCGGCCAGTTCTGGTCCGTGTACGTGCCGTCGGACCTGCCGGGCCACGAGGCCGTAACGCGGACCCTCGAGCAGATCGACGCGCTCCGCCGGTTGCTCCGACGCCATCCCGACCGCCTGGAGGCAGCGCGGAGCGCGGACGACGTGGAACGGATCGCCTCCTCGGGGCGGGTGGCCTCGATGATCGGCGTGGAGGGGGGCCACTCGATCGGATCGTCCCTCGGCGTCCTGCGGGTCCTCGCGGAGCTCGGTGCCGGGTACCTCACGCTCACGCACAACGACGACACGCCCTGGGCCGACTCGGCCACCGGCACCGCGCCTCACGGGGGGCTCACGCGCTTCGGCGAGGAGGTGGTGCGGGAGCTGAACCGCGCCGGCGTCCTGGCGGACCTGAGCCACGTGTCGCCCGACTCCATGCGTCACGCCGTCGCGGTGAGCGAGGCGCCCGCGTTCTTCTCGCACTCGTCGGCGCGCGCGTTGTGCGACGTGACGCGCAACGTGCCCGACGACGTCCTGGACCTCGTGCGGTCGACGGACGGTGTCGTGATGGTGACGTTCGTGCCGTCGTTCCTCACCCGCGAGGGCGCGGCGGCGAACGCCGAGGCGTGGGACGAGGCGTCGCGGCTGCGGGCCGCGCACCCCGAAGATCCCCGCGCGGTGGCGTCGGCCATGGACGCCTGGTTCGAAGCCCATCCCGACCCGCCCGCCACTATCGGCGACGTCGCCGATCACATCGACCACGTCCGGGCGGTGGCGGGGATCGATCACGTCGGCATCGGCAGCGACTTCGACGGCGCGTCGATGCCGGACGGGTTGGGGAACGTGTCCCGCTATCCGGCGCTGTTCGACGAGCTCGCGAACCGCGGCTATCCCGACGAGGAGCTGCGGAAGATCGCCGGTCGCAACGTCCTGCGCGTCATGCGGGCCTCGGAGCGCGTGGCCGAGCGGCTCCGGGGAGAGCGGCCGCCGTCAAACGCCACGATCGACGAGCTGGACGGCGCGGCCTAGCGGGCCGCGGCGCGCGTCGGGTGACCTCGGCCTACGTGGCCATCCAGGCGTCGATCCGTTGTTCGACCTCCCGCAGGCGCAGCACGATGGCCTTGAGCATCGCCACGGCCACGCCGGGGTGCTCCAGCAGGAAGCCCCGGAACCCCTCGGCGGGGATCAGCAGCAGCTCGGCGTCGGTCTCCGCCCTGACGGTCGCCATCCGCCTGCCGGGTGCGATCAACGCCATCTCGCCGAAGAAGTCGCCGGACTTGAGGATGTGGAACCGCCCGCCCACGTCGACCCGGGCCTCGCCCCGCAGCACGATGTACATGCCGTCGGCAGCGTCGCCCTCTTCCACGATCGGCATGCCGGCCGCCACGGCAGCGGGGCGGCCGACGGCCGCGATGGCCTCGAGATCCTCCGAGGGGAGCTCCGCGAACAAGGGGGTGTTGCGAAGGGCCGTGATCTCGATGGCGGCGTCACTCATGCGATCTCCCTTCCGATGCAGGCGGCGCCGTCGTCGTCGCGGGGCCCGCCGTCGGGGGCGAGCTTACCGGGTCCCCCCTCGCCGCCGGCATCGAGCGTCCGACCTCGATCCTGGCCTGCGAGACCTCCGCACAGAGCAGCAGCCACCACATGGTGAGGTACAGGAACGCGAGGAGACCGAAGACGACGCCGATCGTGCCGTACAAGGCGGTGGTCTTCGCCACGACGCGGTTCACGTACTCGGCTCCCACCAGGTGCAGGGGCAGCCATCCGGCCGTGAATAGGACCGATCCCCAGGCGTGCTGGCGCAGCGTGGGGCCGTGACCCGGTGTGAGCAACCGATAGGTCATCGCCGCGAACGCGAACGTCGCCGCCGCCAGCGCCAGGTACGTGAGGATCTCGGAAAGCCACGCGATCCTGCCCGAGATCCGCATGCCCGCGGCGAGGCTCCCGACCGCGGCCAATACCACGAACAGCAGCATGATCGGGGTGCCCAGCAGGGCCGCCGATGCCCGCCCGAACACCAACCCGGTCTGGAGCGTTCGGAAGATCATCCCGAGGGAGCTCCGCAGGCGGGCGGCGAACCCCGATGCCGCCCAGATCACGACCACGGCGCCGATCACGCCGAGTCCGACCTGCTTCGCCGTGCCCACGGTGATGCTGGAGCCGAGCAGTTCGTCCATCCCGGGGATCGCTTTCGCGACCGAGCTCAGGAGTTTCTGGGCGGCCTCGGGATCGTCGCGCAGCACCGAGCCGGCGATGGACAGCACCACGATGAGCAGGGGCGGGATCGACAGGAAGGCGCCGTACGTCAACGATCCCGCATGGATGCCGATGGCGTCCGCGCCCACGCGCCGGCTCACCATGAGCCCCGGTGCCCACAGACGCCGCCACCACTTCGGATGGCGCTCGGCGACACGGGCCTCGAAGGTTGCTACGCGCTCGCGCACGCGTGCGCGCGATGCGGCGAGCCGTTCGACCTCCCGCGCTCGACGGGTCTGGGGTGGAGGCGCGGGCTCATGCACGAGCGGCAGCATGGCACGCCCGTAGACTGCCGGCGTGTCCGAGCCGGAGCCGAGCGTGTACGAGTCGGTGGGCGGCATGGCGTTCTTCGAGGAGCTGGTGGACCGGTTCTACGAGGGTGTCCGTGCAGACCCCGTGCTCATCGCGCTGTACCCGCAGCCCGACGACCTGGGGCCGGCGCGCCATCGGCTGACCCTCTTCCTGGCGCAGTATTGGGGCGGTCCCGACACCTACTCCCGCGAGCGGGGTCACCCGCGGCTGCGGATGCGGCACGCCCCGTTCGCCATCGGCCCTCGGGAGCGCGATCGCTGGCTCGTGCACATGCGAGCCGCCGTCGCGGCCATGGAACCGTCGCCGACGACGCACGAGGCGTTCGAGCGCTACTTCGCGTTCGCGGCCGAATCGATGCGCAACCGCGACTGACCGACCTACGCGCGCGCCGTACGTCGCTTGGTGATCCCGCGGCCGCCGCCGATGAGGCCCACGTCGATGGCCACGCCCAGGACGATGACGACGATCCCACCCGCCTCGATGCCGCCGCGGGCGTCCGAGAACGCGTTCTTGGCGATGGCGTAGGCGATCGTGGTGGTGGGCAGGAGGAAGAACCCGAGGGTGGGCAGGAGCCAGTGCGTGTAGGCGCGGCTCATGTAGTCCGTGAAGAGCCAGAGCATCACGATGACGAAGCGCGGTGCGAGCAATCCGAGCAATCCGATGAAGCACATCTGCGTGCACCTCCGACGAACGACGAAGGGCCCGGCGCTCGCGCACCGGACCCCTCATCTACCAGTCTGTTGTGGTTCAGGCTGGGCGTACGTTCGCGGCCTGCGGGCCCTTCTGGCCCTGCGTGACCTCGAACTCGACACGCTGCCCCTCGTCGAGGTTACGATACCCCTCACCGGCGATCGCGCTGAAGTGCACGAACACGTCTGCGCTGCCGTCCTCGGGGGTGATGAAGCCGAACCCCTTTTCGGAGTTGAACCACTTCACGGTTCCGGTTGCCACTGGCGATCCCTCCTTTCTTCCGCCGTCCGGGCCTTCTTGCTGCCCTTGGGCGCCGGCGTGACGCGCCGGTTGAGGGAACGACACATGGCGAGCCAAGAATCTGTGCCCTCGGCGTGAACCCTACCAGGGTGCGCTTCGATCAGCCTGCAGGCTGGGTGTCGGCTCCGTGAACGTCCGTCGCACCCGGGCCGGGAAGGGCAGGGGAGCCGTCATCGGGCGCGGATCGTTTGCGTTCGTCGCGCACCTCGCGTACCACCAGGAGCGCGAACCCGCCCGCGGCGATCGAGGCGAAGGCGAACCACTGAAGGGCGTAGTTGAGGTGCGGGCCGTCGTCGAGCGTGGGAACGGGCGGCGGGATCGGCAGGTCGCCGGACTGGGCGGGAACCTGGGTGCTGAGCTGAAGGTAGTAGGGCACGAGCGGATAGGGGAGCTGGCGACCGATCCGCTCGAGGTCGACCCGCGTGACGGTGGTGACGGGACGGTCTGCCTGCGAAGTCCCCCCCGGCTCCGAGGGGGCGAGCAGGCCCGTCACGCCGACCGTGCCGGTGGGCGGCGCCGCGGCGGCCACGGGCGGCGTGCCCATGGCGAACGGGACCCAACCCCGGTCGACGAGGATCGCGCGCCCGTCGTGGAGGCGTAGCGGCGTGAGGACGTGGTTACCCGGTTCCCCTTGGTTGGTGCGGCCGTACAGGATGACCTCGCGCGTGGGGTCGTAGGTTCCCGTGGCCTCGGCTCGGCGGTACAGCAGATCGCCTCCGGCATCGAGGAGCCGCTCGACCGCCGCCGGGGGGGCCGCCATACCCGCCTCGTACCGCGCGTTGAAGTAGCGCCGGCCGTGGAGGCGATCGAGCTGCCAGAAGCCGAGGCGCACGCAGAGTGCCGTCATCACGACGGCGAACAAGCCGAGGGCGATCCACCGGGGCTTGAGGAGGAAGCGGAGCATGCGGCCCCGAGCATAGCCCCGGCGCCGCGGCTCACTAGGTGCCCTTGGTCTCCTGGATCGTGTTGCCGCCGTCCACCACAACCGACTGGCCCGTCACGTAGCTGGCTCGGTCCGTGGCCAGGAATCCGACCACCTCCGCGACCTCCTCGGGCGTGCCCGAACGGCCGACCGGTGTGTGACGACCGGCCGCGGCTTCCGGCGGCGTCTGTGACCCGGAGGAGATCCAACCCGGCGCCACGGAGTTCACCGTGATGCCGTGGGACCCTACCTCCACCGCGAGCCCGCGCATCAGGCCGTCCATGCCCGCCTTGGCCGCGCCGTAGCCCGTCGAGCCGGGGTTCGTCACGAGCGGACCCGTCACCGACGACACCATGACCACCCGTCCCCATCCTCGATCGAGCATCCCCGGCAGCACGCCTCGCGTCACGTTGTAGGCCGTGCCCAGGTTCATCGCGAGGTCGCCATCCCAGTCCTGGTCGCTTTGCTCTGAGAACTCCCCGCCCGACCCCGTTCCCGAGGCGACGTTGACCATGCCCGCGTTGTTGACGAGGATGTCGATCCGGCCGAACCGCTCGGTGACCTCGTCCACCAGCCGGCGGGCTTGGGATCGGTCCGTGAGGTCGGCAACGAAGCCGCCGGCGTCGAAGCCCAGCGCGTGCAGCTCGGCGGCCCGTTCGTGGATCCGGCCGGTGGTGGAGGCGATCGCGAGGCCGGCACCCTCCCGGCCCAGGACCCGGCCACAGGCGAACCCGATCCCCGTGGGCGACCCCGCGCCCGTGATCAGGGCCACATGTCCCCGGGCTTCGTGCAGCATGACCGCGAGCCTACCCCGCTCAACTTTCCACGGCCTTCCTGCCGATACCACCTGCAAGACGGCGCGAAGGGCCGCCCGGTTGCGGGCGGCCCGCGCGACGGACGGGACGAAGGGATCATCATGCTGCTGCGCGTCATCACCCGCGTGCAGGTCTGGCGGGCCGAGATGCGGGATCGGCTGTTCGACGAACACGGCGCCACCGCGGTGGAGTACGCCTTGATGCTGGCCTTGATCTTCATGGTCGTCATCGGGGCCGTGGCCTTCATGGGACAACAGACCAACGCGGGTCTCGAGAAGTACCAACTCCCATAGGCGGGGCGACGTCTGGGGGCCGTTGGAGGACGGCCCACAGGCGCCTGCGCCCGCCGAGCTCCGGCGCCGCCGGCATCGGCTAGGCTTCCTGCGCCATGCAGGGGATGGATCGTTTGCTCGCGCTCCAGGAGACCGACACCACCCTCGCTCGGCTGCGCGGGCGTCGCGACGCCCTCGTGGCCGGGGAGACGATCGCGGCCGCGCGCGACGCGGCCGACGCGGCCGAACAGGCCTTGGGGGAGCTCGGGCTGCAGCTCGACGAGCTGGGCCGCGACCAACGACGCTTCGAACAAGAGATCGATTCCCTCACGCAGAAGGAAGCCGCAGAGAACAAACGGATGTACGACGGAAGCATCGTCAACACCAAGGAGCTCGAGGCGCTCCAGCACGAACTTGCCAACCTTCAGAAGCGCCGCACCGACCGGGAGGACGAGCTCCTCGCCCTGATGGAGCAACGCGAGGAGAAAGACGCGCAGGCCGCCCAGGCCGAGACCTTGAACGCGGCACTGCGGTCAGCGCTGCAGACGACGTCCCAGGCGGCCGATGAGGAGCTGGTCGCGGTGGAGGCGGACCTGGAGCGCCGCGCGGCCGAACGAGAGGAGCTCGCGTCCGGCGTCGACCCCGAGTTGCTGGAGCTGTACGAGGACCTGCGAGCCCAGAAGAAGGGCGTCGGGGCGGTGGCGCTCGTCGACGGCGTCTGCGGAGGCTGCCACGAACAGCTCTCGGCGATGGAGGCCGACAAGGTCAAGAAGACCGAGGGCGTGCGGAGGTGTCCGCACTGCCGGCGGATCCTGGTCCTTTGATCGTCGCGTGCGACGGCGCTGCGCGGGGCAACCCAGGCCCCGCGGGCATCGGCGTGCAGATCACCGGCACCGGAGGTCGTGTCGTGGCCGAGATCGCCCGTGGCTTGGGGGAGACCACGAACAACGTCGCCGAGTACACGGCGGTGATCGAGGGTCTCAAACGCGCCGCCGAGCTGGGCGCAACGGAGGTGCTCCTGCGCAGCGACTCCCAGCTCCTCATCAACCAGATCACCGGCCGTTACCGCGTGAAGTCGGCGCACCTCGTGCCGTTGCACCGCGAGGTCCTGAGGGTCGCGAGGACGTTCACCTCGATCGCGTTCGAGCACGTCCGCCGGGAGCTGAACACCGAGCCAGACCGGCTCGCGAACGAGGGCGTCGACGACTGGCTGGCCGCGCGCCGCGGTTGAGGGCTGCGCCCGGCCCGAGCGCGGCGAGCCCCGCTATGCTCGCGGCTGGAGGAGTTGGCCGGGCGGCCGCGGGCGTTCTTCGGAGCGTTCGAGGAAAGTCCGGACTCCGCAGGGCAGGGTGCCGGCGAGAGCCGGGCGGGGGCGACCTCGCGGAAGCGCAACAGAGAGCAGACCGCCTCCGCGGCTCGCCGCGGCGGTAAGGGTGAAACGGTGGGGTAAGAGCCCACCAGCGCGTCGGGTGACCGGCGCGGCTCGGCAAGCCCCACCCGGAGCAAGGTCAAGCAGGCAGCTGGGCGGCCCGTCCGATGCTGCCGGGTAGGCCGCACCGGCCCGGCGAACGGGCCGGCGGGGAACGGGTTCGCCCGCCCCCGAGAGAGATGGTCGCCGGCCGCGAAAGCGGCGCACAGGATCCGGCTTACAGGCCGGCTCCTCCACGCCCGGTCACAGCGGAGGTCCTCACGGGACGGCCGGCAGCGCCAGACCGGCCGCCACGGCGCGGCGGAGCTGCTTGCCCGCGTGATAGCTCGATCGCACGAGCGGCCCCGCCTCGACGTGGGGGATCCCGAGGGCCTCGCCGAACTGCTTGTGGGCCTCGAACTCTTGCGGGGTGACCCATCGGTCGACCGGCAGGTGGAATGGCGTCGGCTGGAGATACTGCCCCATCGTGAGGAGGTCGCACCGGGCGTCGAGGAGGTCCCGCATCGCGTCTTCGACCTCCCGCGCGGTCTCGCCCATGCCGAGGATGAGGTTCGATTTCGTGATCTGCCGGGGGCGCAGGCGCTTCGCCAGGCGCAGCACTTCCAACGAGCGTCGGTAGCCGAACGCGGGGCGGATCTTGTCGTGCAGGCGCGGCACGGTCTCCAGGTTGTGGGCGAACACGTCGGGTTCCGCTTCGAGGACCGTGGCGATGTCCGCCTCTCCGCCCTTGAAATCGCTGGGGAGCACCTCGATGGCGCAGTCGGTCCTCGTCGCGCGCACCTCCCGGATCACCGCAGCCCAGATGCGGGCGCCGCCGTCGCGGAGGTCGTCGCGGGCCACCCCGGTGAGCACGACGTGGCGCAGCCGCATCTCGGCCACGGCCTCCGCGATCCGACGGGGCTCGCTCTCGTCAACGGGCTCCGGCTTCGCCGTCATCACGTCGCAGAACCCGCAACGCCGGGTGCACTTCGACCCGAGGATGAGGAACGTCGCCTCACGTTCTTCCCAGCATTCATGGATGTTGGGACACATCGCCTCTTCGCACACGGTGTTCAGCCCGAGGCCGCGCATCAGACCCTTCAGCTCCGTGAAGTTGGGACCGCTCTGTAGGCGCACCTTCAGCCACGGCGGCTTGCGCTCTCCGCGGGCGTTGACGCCCGAGGCGGCCGCAGGCCCGTTCGTCACGCCCACGATGGGCAGGTGGAGGCGGCGGCGCCGGGGATTGTGATCGCGCTCCGCCATAGCAGGAGATTCTACGGGTCTCGGTGGCGCGCGCGGGACCGTCCGAGATTGGGCGCCGTCCCTGCGCGGTTCGAGGCCGAAGCGGGGGTAGGCTCGCCTCGGCCGGGCCCGCCCGGCCGTGCGAGCCATGGCCGATACCGGAACGACTTCCTCGCCCCCGCCGCCGCCCGCTGCGTCGGACGCGCCGCTGCGCCTGCCGCCGTGGCCGTGGATCTGGCGGGTCCTGGGCGCGGCGGCCGTCGTCGCGTTCGCGTCGCTGGCCTTCTACGCCTTCTTCAGGGCGGTGCGCGACCTGTTGATCTGGGTGTTCATCTCCTTGTTCGCGTCCTTCGCGTTGGAGCCGGCCGTGGACTGGCTCGCGAAGCGCGGCTGGAAGCGCGGGCTCGCCACGGGCGTGATCTTGTTCGGCGTCGTGATCCTGGGGGTCGTCATGGTGTCCCTGATGATCCCGCTGCTCGTGCAGCAGGTGGAGGCCCTCGTCAGGGCGGCTCCGGATATCCTGGAGAAGCTGAGCGGATACACGCGCAGGTGGTTCGGCTTCGACGTGTCCATCGATACGCTCAAGCAGCAGCTCACGGACGCGAACTCCGCGGTCGCCGGGTTCGCCAACGACATCGCGGGCAACCTCTTCGGCGTTGCGAGCGCACTGATCGCCACCATCTTCAAACTGCTCACGATCGGGCTTTTCACCTTCTACCTCACGGCCGACGGGCCGAAGGTGCGTCGCGCCGTCTGCTCCTACCTCCCGCCCAAGCAGCAGGAGACGGTCCTGAAGTCGTGGGAGGTAGGCATCGAGAAGACGGGCGCCTACCTGTACTCGCGGCTCTTGCTCGCGATCATCTCCGGGATCGCGACGTTCCTCGTGCTGAGTGTGCTGGGGGTTCCCTTCGCAGCCCCCCTCGCCGTGTGGATGGGGCTCGTCTCGCAGTTCCTGCCCACGATCGGCACCTACATCGCGATGGCGCTCCCGCTCCTGGTGGCGGTCGTGCAGGGACCCGTGGACGCCCTGATCCTCCTGGTCTTCTTCACCCTGTACCAACAGGTCGAGAACTACGTCCTCAGTCCCCGCATCACGGCGCGCACGATGCAGCTGCATCCGGCGCTCGCGTTCGGCTGCGCCATCGCGGGCGCCGGCATCGCGGGCATCGTGGGCGCCTTCCTCGCCCTGCCGTTCGCCGCCATCGTGCAGGCGCTCGGGTCGACCTACATCCAACGCCATGGGGTCGCGGAGACCGAGCTCACCCGGGTCGCCCCGCCGACCGAGTCGAAGGAACGCCGCGAGGAGCGCAAGCGTCAGCGTGATCAGGATGGACGCCCCGGCGACCCGCCGAGGGACGAGCCCGACGACGCACCGGGCGCGGCCGACTCCTAGCCTGCCTCGTCCAGAGCCGGCGCCCGCGCGATAGGGATCGGCACCGCGTCGCGGTCGGGCACGAACACTTGGAACGACGCGCCCCCGCCCTCGCGCTCCTCGACCCAAGCGCGGCCTCCGTGGAGCTCCGCGAACCGAGCCACGAGCGACAGCCCGATGCCGGTTCCGGGCGCGTGGGGCGACGCGGTAGGCCCCTGGCGGAACGGCTCGAAGATCGCTTCCCGGAGCTCCGCCGGGACACCGGGACCTTCGTCCTCGATCGACATCAGGGCGCCCCCGTCGAGGGCCTGCACGCGCAACCAGATGTGCCGATCCCGGGTGGTATGGCGAGCCGCGTTCGTGAGCAGGTTCTCGATGATGCGCTCGAGCTTGGCGGGGTCGGCGGTCAGCAGCACGGGCTCGGCCTCCACCGTCACGGGACGGTCGGCGAGGGCCTCGAGGCTTTCGACGGTCCGGCGCGCGAGCGCGCCGAGATCCACCATGCGGTACTGGGGCTCCACGATGCCCCGGTTGAGGCGGTCGATGTCGAGCAGATCCTTCAGGAGCCGATCGAGCTTGCGGGCGTTCGCCGAGAGGCGCGCCAGCAGGTCCTCGCGGTCTTCGGGCCCGATCTCGGGTGTGCGTTCGAGGGTGAGCGAGAGCCCGAGGATCGACGTGAGGGGGCTGCGCAGCTCGTGGGAGACCGCCGCCAGGAACGTGTTCTTCATCTCGTCGAGTGCACGGAGGCGCTCGGCGGCCTCGCGCTCGCGCTGCTCGCTCGCGCGCAAGGCCTGCTCGGCGAGCTTGCGCTCGGTGATGTCGCTCAACACGCCCTGCATGAACGTGGGATCGCCCGCCTCGTCGTGCAGGAACGTGGTTTCGTCGTGGACCCAGATCGTGCGCCCGTCGCGCGTGTGCATCCGGTACTCCGCGCTCCACGGTCGCCGCTCGGCGGCCGCGGCGAGGTAGCTGCTGCGCAGGGCGTCGCGCTCATCGGCGGCGACGAGCGAGAGCCACAGGTCGGGGGTGCGGAGCCATTCCTGGGGAGTTACACCCGTCATCTGCTCGATCTGCGGGCTCACGTAGAGCGACTGCATGCTCGTGTCGGCCCGGTCGAGATAGATCGTGGACGGCACGTGTTCGACGATCGCCCGGAAGCGCTCCTCGGCCTCCCGGAGCTGCTCCTCATGCCGCTTGGTCTCGGTGATGTCGAACACGACGCCCTGGGACATGAGGGGGAGGCCCTGGTCGTCGAGGATCATGAAGGACTCGTCGTGGCACCAGATCCACCGTCCGTCTCGATGGCGGAACCGGTACTCCGCTTCGTACGGGACGCCCTCGTGGACGTGCCGCTCCGCGCGCGCCACGACCTCGTCGTGGTCGTCGGGGTGCAGGCCCTGTTCCCAGAGCTCCGGGTGCTCACGCCACTCCTGGGGCGTGTAACCGTAGATCTGTTCCACCTGAGGCGACATGTAGATGGCCTGGGACAACGCGTCGGCCGTGTCGATGTAGGTGGCGGCGGGGATGGCCTCGATCAGCCCTCGGTAGCGCGCCTCGGCCTCGGACAGACGCGCCGCGGCGCGCTCGCGCCCGATCGCTCCGCCGAGGGTGTTCGCCACGACGCGGAGCGCGTCGATCTCGGCGGCTTGCCAGAGCCGTTCTTCGGTGTGGGCGAACGCCACGAACCCCCACCACACGCCCTCCACCATCACGGGCGCCACGATGCACGAGCGGATACCCCGCGGCTGCAGCACGGCACGCTCGGCCTCCGGAAAGTCACGCACGAGGCCGTGGATCGCCTCGCCCGCGCCGAGCATGATCTCCCAACGTTCGAAACCGCGCGCGCCGTAGCGCAGGCGCGCCACGTCGTCGCCCTCCGCCGGCAAACGCTGCGCCGGATCCATCCAATCGTGCTCCCGGACGGCGACGGCCGCCTCCGGGTCGTCGTCGTCGGGAACGTTGCGGTACACGCTGGCACGCCCGGCTTCGCCTGCGGGTCCCAGACGCGCGAGGACGTCGTCGATGCACTCCGTCCACGTCTGCGCCTTCAAGAAGCGCTCCGCCGCGTAACCGGCCGCCTCCAAGATGGCGTCCCGCCGCGCGAGCGCGTCCTCCGCATGCCGGCGCTCGGTGACGTCGCTGAGCACGCCCTGCCAGGCGGCGGCCCCGTCGGAGCCCTCCGCAAGGTACGCGTGATCGTGCACCCACACCACCGCTCCGTCCGCTCGGACGATCCGGTATTCCACGTCGAACGGTTCGCCGGTGGCGCTCGTGCGTTCGGACTCCGCCACGACCCGCTCCCGATCCTCGGGATGCAGGATCGCGATCCACAGCTCGGGGTCGGCCATGCTTCGCTCGGCCGAGTAGCCGGTCAGTCGCTCGTACTGCGGGCTGACGTAGCGAGCGGAGCTCAGCTCATCCACCGCGTCGACGTAGACGACCGCGGGCATCCGCTCCACGAGGCCTCGGTACCGCTCCTCGGTTTCGCGCCGCAGCCTCGATTCGTGCTGGGCCTGTCGCCACCGCAGGGACGCGAAGGTCCCGGCGGCCACGACCAGCAGGAGCAGGAGCCCCCAGAGTCCGCCCGAGACCCTGGGCGAGGCCTCGTCGAGGCGTGCGTCGAAGCGCGCGAACAGGTTGGTGCCCACGCCGAAACAGAAGACGACGACCGCCCATGCCGCGATCACGAGCAGGTCGCGGCGGCCGGTCGACCGTCTCCGTCCAGGCCCGGTCGTCCGTTCGAGGTTGCCCACGGTGCTTCACGGCTTGTATCGACCCGCGAGCGGAGGCCCTGAACCGCTCCGGTGACGTCCCTACGCCGGTGGTTTAGAAGGTCGCCAGGGCGAGGAGGCGTCGATAGATCTGGTCGGGCTCCGGCTCCATGAAGAAGTGCTCCAGCGGGGTGGCGAAGGGCATGGCGGGGATGTCCGGGCCCCCCACGCGCACGAGCGGGGCGTCGAGCTCGAACATGGCCTCCTCCGCGATGGTGGACGCGATCTCCGCGCCCGCCCCGTACGTCCGATTGTCCTCGTAGACGACCATCGCCCGGGCGGTCTTGCGCACCGAGGTCACGATCGTGTCCATGTCGAGCGGGGAGAGGCTCCGCACGTCCACGACCTCAACGGAGATGCCCTCGTCGGCCTCGAGGCGGGCCGCTGCCTCGAGGCAGGTGTGAAGGGTGTAGCCGTAGCTCACGCAGGTGAGGTCGGTCCCCTCGCGTTTGACGTCCGCGGTCCCGATCGGCACGAGGTAGCCGCCGTCGGGCACCTCACCGGTGATGGCTCGATACGCCTTCTTGTGCTCGAGGAACAAGACGGGATCGGGGTCGGCGATGGCGGAGCGCAGGAGCCCGGCTGCGTCCGCAGGCGTCGAGGGCATCACGACCTTGAGACCCGGGATGTGAGCGAAGAACGCCTCGATCGACTGCGAGTGGTAGAGGGCGCCGTGGATGCCGCCGCCGCAGGGAGCTCGGATCACGAGCGGGCACCCCTGGTCACCGTTGGTGCGGTAGCGCATCCGCGCCGCCTCGGACACGATCTGGTCGAAGGCGGGGAAGATGAAGTCGGCGAACTGGATCTCGGCGACGGGCAGCAGGCCGTGCATCGACATCCCGATGGCAACGCCCACGATCCCGGCCTCCGCCAACGGCGTGTCGATCACTCGGTCCTCGCCGAACTCCTCCATCCAGCCCACGGAGACGCGGAACACGCCGCCGCGGTTCCCGACGTCCTCGCCGAGCAGGATCACGCGATCGTCGGCGAGCATCTCGTCGTGCAGCGCGTCGCGGACGGCGGTGACGAGGTTCTTCTCCGTCATCGCGCGTCGGGCTCTTCGGCGAACACGTGACGCATCGCGGACGCGGGAAGGGGGTCGGGCGCCTCCCAGGCCGAGGCGATCGCCACGTCCACTTCCTCCTTCACCCGCACGCGGAGCTCCGCCGCGCCCGCTTCGTCGAGGATGCCGGCCCCGCGCAGGTGGGCGGCGAAGCGTTCGAGCGGATCGTCGTGACGGGCCTCCTCGACCTCGTCGCGAGGCCGGTAGGTCTTGTCGTCGTCGTCGGAGGTGTGGCCCAGGAACCGGTAGGTCTTCGCCTCGATCAAGGTGGGGCCTTCGCCCGATCGCGCCCGCTCGTGGGCGGTCTTCATGGCCGAATAACAGGCCAGGACGTCGTTGCCGTCGACGACCACGCCCGGGAACCCATAGCCCTCGGCGCGGTCCGCCACGTTCTCTACGGCCATCTGCTTGGACTGGGGGACGCTGATCGCGTAGTGGTTGTTCTCACAGACGAAGATCACGGGGAGGCGATGGATCCCGGCGAAGTTGAGCCCCTCGTGCCAGTCTCCCTCGCTGGTGGCGCCGTCGCCGAACCAGCAACCCACCACGGAATCTTCACCCCGGTATCGCGCCGCGTACGCGATGCCGGCGGCGTGCGGAACCTGCGTGGCGATGGGCGAGCTGCCGCTGATGATCCCGAGCGATCGGTACCCCCAGTGCGACGGCATCTGCCGGCCCCCGGAGGAGGGATCGTCGGCCTTGGCGAAGACCCCCAGGAAGATCTCATACGGCGTCATGCCGGCCCTCAGCACGACCGCGAGATCCCGGTAGTAGGGGAGCCACACGTCCTGCCCCGCGCGCATGGGCCAGGCCGTTCCGACCTGACACGCCTCGTGGCCCTCGGCGGGCACGACGAAGGGTGCGCGCCCCTGGCGGTTCTGACGCAAGGCCGCCTCGTCGATCAGCCGGGCGGTGAGCATCGTGCGATACATGGAGCGGAGGTCGTCGGGTGTGAGGCCGAGCGCCTCGTTCGCTGCGGAAGCTACCTGCGTGGACAACTCGTCACCCCCGGCACGGTGTCGCGAGTGTAGCACCGCCTCCCAAGGGTCCGGATCCGCGGATCGACGGGAGGAACCATCTAACGACCTGTACCCCCCTGGGGTACCTTCCACGGGGCATGGTTACGATCGGGGAATCATGCGATGGACGCGGCGGTTCGACCGTGTGAGAACCTAGCCCGAGCGCAAGCCGGAACGCACGCAGAGAAGAAGGAACCGAGTATGAACCTGGCCCCCATCGCGAGCCCCAATGTCGTGGACGTCAACGAGGCCAACTTCGAGCAGGTCGTGATCGAGGGTTCGAAGGTTCGGCCCGTCGTGGTGGATCTGTGGGCTTCGTGGTGCCAGCCGTGCAAGACGCTTGGCCCCATCCTTGAGAAGGTCGCCGACGAGCGCGCGGGTGCGTTCCTGCTGGCGAAACTCGACGTGGACGCGAACCAGATGGTGGCGAGCGCCTTCGGGGTCCAAAGCATCCCCACGGTGATCGCGTTCAAGGACGGCGAGCCGGTGAACGGCTTCGTGGGCAGCTACCCGGAGGAGGCGGTGAACGAGTTCGTGGATCTGCTCGTGCCCTCGGAGGTGGAGCTCGAGGTGGAGGAGGCGCAGGAGCTCGAGGCCGCGGGCGACCTCGCGAGCGCAGAATCCGACTACCGCGACGCGCTCGCGAAGGACCCCAAGAACGGGGAGGCGGCGGTAGGGCTTGGGCGGATCCTGGTTGAGCGGGACGAACTGGATGCCGCCGAGGAGCTCCTCGCCCCCTTCCTCCCCAACCCCGATGCCGAGCGCGTGATGGCCGCCATCCGGGTGCGGGGATGGGGTGCGGACCCGGGCGAGGGGCCTCTGGGTGCTGCGCGGACCCTCGCCGCCGCGGGGCACTGGCGCGAGGCATTCGAGGGCATGCTGGCGTCGTTAGGGACCGAACGCGAGGAGGCGCGCGCAACCCTGCTGGATGCGTTCGCCACACTTGGCGACGACGACCCGCTCGTCATCGAGTATCGGCGGAAGCTCGCCAGCGCGCTCTTCTAGAGGCTCGATCCCGCGTTGCGTCGCAAGCCCTGACCTCATCTGCCACATCGGGGCCGGCCGTGGTGTAGCGTCGCCGAGGGTCGGCCAGATGGGATAGAACACGGGGGGCCGTCTGTCGGAGGCCGGTCGGGGTCGATCTCGGTCGCGAATAGGGCTTTCGGCCGATTGGGCCATCACCCTGCCCGGCCTAGACTGCGGAACTGAGGGTGACCTGCGGCGATGCCATATGGCGCACCCCGATCGAGGCGCGTTGGACCGAACGATAGGAATACGAACGTTGTGAGTGAACCGAACCTTCCCCCCGGCGTTTGGTCTGACGCGTTCGAATCCGAAGCCGGTTTCTCTGCCGGTGGCGCCGACGCCTCTGAGGCGGTCGTTCACCTCGTCACCCCGTCGTCGGGGCCGGTGCCACGCTCCGCGTCCGACCGCGAGACCGTCCGTCGGGGGTCTCGCGTTCGGCGCGAATACCGCAAGATCGCGGTGGCCATCGGGATCACCGACGCGTTGTCGGTGCTCTTGGCCTTCGCGGTGGCCTCGGCCGTTCACGACCGTGTCATGACGTCGCCGCTGAACGTGTGGGTCATGCTCTTGGTCAGTCCGCTGCTCGTGGTTGCGGTCTTCTCCGCGTTCCGCCTCTACTCGGTCCAGCGTCTCACCGCGGCCGAAGAGTTCCGGCGGCTCCTCCTGGCGGTGACCATGGTGATCACCACGGCGGTGACGTTCTCGTTCTGGTCCGGCTCGGTCTTCTCGAGGCTGTGGATCGCCCTGTCGTGGATGGTCGCGATGATGGCTGTGCTCATCGCGCGGTGGTCCTGGCGCAAGGTGATCGGGCGGGCGCGCGAGCAGGGCCGCCTCGCTCTGCGGACGCTGATCGTCGGCGCCAACGCTGAGGCCGGGCGTGTCGTGACCGAGATGCGCCAGCGCGGGCTCGGCTTCATCCCGCTCGGCTACGTTTGCGCGGATGCCTGGGGGCGTCCCAGCACCGACATCCCCATGCTCGGGCACATCGACGACCTCCAGCTCCTCATCGCGGGGCACGACGCGGACTGCATCTTCGTGGCCTCCAGCGCGATACGGCCCGAGCACATGGCCCAGGTGTCCAAGGCCGCGCGACGCACCGGGATCGAGGTCCGGGTGACGGCGAACGTTCAGGAGGTGCTGTCCACGCGCGTGGCCGCCCATCCCCTCGGCGGGCTGATGGCGTTCGCGCTGAAGCCCGTGCGCCTCTCCGGGTTCCAGGCGCTCGCCAAGCGATCGTTCGACCTCGGACTCACCGTCGTGGGCGCGATCGTGCTGCTGCCCGTGCTCGCCGTCGTCGCGATGGCGGTCAAGCTCACGTCGAAGGGACCGGTGTTCTTCAGGCAGGAACGCGTCGGGTATCACGGGCGCCCGTTCAAGATCATGAAGTTCCGCACGATGGTGGCCGATGCGGAGGACCGCCTCGGCGACCTCCTCGACCTGAACGAGGCGACGGGACCCCTGTTCAAGATGAGGGACGATCCGCGCGTGACCGGCGTGGGTCGTGTCCTGCGCAAGCTGAGCCTCGACGAGCTGCCCCAGCTGTTCAACGTGATCCGCGGCGACATGAGCCTCGTCGGCCCGCGGCCACCGCTCCCTCGCGAGGTGGCCAGGTACGAGGACTGGATGATGGCCCGCCTCGAGGTGCGGCCCGGGATCACCGGCCTGTGGCAGGTGAGCGGTCGCAGCGAGCTGCCGTTCGAGGACTACGTGCGCCTGGATCTGTTCTACATCGAGAATTGGTCGCTGGCCTACGACCTGTTCATCCTCGCGAAGACGCTTCCGACGCTGGCGACGACCCGCGGCGCCCACTGAGCCGCTCGGTCCAGAACACATCGGTTCGGTAGCGCAGGGTCAACTCCTTGCGACCGCGCACCAACTCCGACACCTGCTTGGCCACGGCTTGCCGCTCGGGGGCGGCCAAGACGGCGATGAAGCTCACCGACACCGCCCGGTCGACGAGGGCCGCGGGGGTGAGTCGCTGGACGAAGGCGGACGTCCTGTGGGCGAGCGGCGAGAACGGCCCGTCACCGTCGAACGCCGAGCGCCAGGCCCCGCCGCGGTGGGTCGGCGTGTTGCCGCGGTGCGGTGCCCAGATCCGGCCGAGCGCCGCCTGGAGGGGATCGGACTCGTCGCGAACGTTGAACACGATGCCGAGCCGACCCCCCGGCCGGATGATACGCGCCAGCTCGGCAACGGCTCGCGATCCGTCGAACCAGTGGAACGCCTGCGCGGCAACGACCGCGTCGACGCCGGCGGCCTCGATGCCGGTGTGCTCGGCGGTGCCGTCGCGCACCGAGACGGTGGGCAGCGCGCGCTCGAGGATCCTGCGCATGGCCGACACGGGCTCGATCGCGATCACGTCGGCGCCGGTGGGGACCAACAGTCGCGTCAGCTTGCCGGTGCCGGCCGCGAGGTCCACCACGGCGACGCCCGGCTCCAGCGGCAGGACCCGGGATAGGAACGCGACGACCTCGGCAGGGTAGTCTGGTCGTCCGCGATCGTACGCATCGGCCTCGCGCTCGAA
Organism: uncultured Actinomycetes bacterium; assembly: GCA_963719165.1. Taxonomy (GTDB): domain Bacteria; phylum Actinomycetota; class UBA4738; order UBA4738; family HRBIN12; genus JAOUEA01. The sequence continues at coordinate 548,462 of CAVRAV010000001.1, forward strand.
TCCCTCCGCCGCGACGCGATGGACGTCGGGGTTCACGCGACGGCGGCGGGCTGGAACCGCTCCGTGGTGTCCGCGGGTGCCGATCCGTAGGCGAGGCCGAACGCTTCGGCCAGCCGGCGTGCCACGATCGGTCGCATCTCCTGCACGCCCACGTTGCGGCCGGCGATCGCGCTGAGCGACGTCACGCCGTTGTCTGCCAGGCCGCACGCCACGATGCCGCCGAACCAGGACAGGTCCGTGTCGCAGTTGATCGCGAATCCGTGCAGCGTCACGCGCGTGCGCAGGAGGCGCACGCCGATCGCGCAGACCTTGTCGTCGCCGAAGAAGACGCCGGTCTGGACGTCGTCGCGGCGATGGAGCTCGATCCCGATGTCCGCGGCACTGGCGATCACGGCTCCCTCGAGCGAGCGCAGGTAGCGACCGGCATCGGGTGCCGTGCCGAGGTCGACGATGGGGTAGCCCACGAGCTGGCCCGGTCCGTGGAAGGTGAACGACCCACCCCGGTCGATGTGGTGCACCTCGGCGCCATGGACGCGCGCCTCGTCCTCGGACCACACGAGGTGCTCGGGCTTGGCCCGCCGGCCCGCCGTGAAGACCGGCGGATGCTCGAGCAGGATCACCGTGTCGGGCGCCTCGTCACGCAGCCGGCGCTCCGCGATGTCGTGCATCGCCTCGTTCGCCGCCCCGTAGGGGACGGGCCCCGCCGGCTCGATCAGCCACGTGGCGCGCGACACCCGGTCACACCCCCAGGTCTTCGGCGAAGTCCCACGTCTCCAGGTTCTGCTTCACGCGCGCGAGGAATCTCGTCGCCAGCTCCCCATCGAGGATCCGGTGGTCCCAGCTCATGGACAGGTACACCATGCTGCGGATGGCGATGGCATCGTCGATCACCACCGGCCGCTTCGCGATGGAGTCGAGGGAGAGGATCCCCGCGTTCGGCTGATTGATGATGGGCACGCTCAACAGCGAGCCGTAGGGACCGGGGTTGGTGATCGTGAACGTGGCGCCGGCCACCTCGTCGGGGTTCAACTGGTGCGCGCGTGCCCGCGCCGCGAGGTCGGCGATGGCCCGAGCGATCCCCGGGACGTTCATGGTCTCCACGCTGCGGATCACCGGCACGATCAGACCCTGGTCGTAGCTCACGGCGATGCCCATGTTCACGTACTTCCGCGTCACGAGATCCTCGCCGCGCACCTCCCCGTTCACGCGAGGGAACTCGAGGAGAGCCTCCGTGGTGGCGCGGGTGACCAGGGGCAGGTACGTCAGCTTCACGCCGTGGCGCTCGAGGAACGCGTCCTTCGCGCGGGCGCGCAGCTTCACGAGGTGATCGACGTTCACCTCGACCATCGTCCAGGCGCGCGCGGAGGTTTGAAGCGACCCGAGCATGTGCTGCGCGATAGCTTTGCGGATGTGCGACATCGGCTCCACGGTCTCGCCCGGCGACCCAGCCGCACTCATTGGAACGGGCGTCAGCGCCGGGGCGGGGGCGGTAGAAGCGGCGGGGGCGATCGACGGAACCTCCGTCGCCGCGGCCGCCGGCACCTGCGTCGTGCCGCCCGTAGCGGCCGCAGCTTCCACATCCGCTCTGGTGATGCGCCCGCCCGTCCCGGTACCGGCGATCGCGGCGAGGTCGAGGCCGTGCTCGGCCGCCATGCGACGCACGAGCGGCGACAGGATCTGCGATCGCGGCCCGCGGTCGGGCAGCGAAGCGGCTCCCGCGGCGGCGGGAGCCTGTGCCGAAGCAGGCGTGGGACCGACCGCAGGCTCGGCAGCGGCCTCGGCCGCAGGGGTCTGCTCGGCCGAGGGCGGCTCGCCCTCGCCCGTGGCGGCCCCATCTTCCTGGATCTCCGCGATGTCCGTCTTCACCGCGACGGTGGCTCCCTCGGCCACCAGGATCTTGGCGAGCACCCCGGCAACGGGCGAGGGGACCTCGGTGTCGACCTTGTCCGTCGAGATCTCGAACAGCGGTTCGTCGCGTTCGATGCGCTCGCCCTCCTGTTTGAGCCATTTCAGGATCGTGCCCTCGACGATCGTCTCGCCGAGCTGGGGCATCTGGATCGTGGTCACGACGGCTCCTCCTCACCAGCTGGCGAGCTTGTCAACGGCGGCCTCGATGTCGGCGACCTGCGGCAGGAACGCGTCTTCGAGCGGGGGGGAGAACGGCACGGGCAGGTTGGGCGGCGCCAAACGCACGACCGGTGCGTCCAGGTGCTCGAACGCCTTCTCCGCGATGACGGCGGCAACCTCGGTACCGATGCCGAGGAACCGATAGGACTCGTAGAGCACCAGGGCGCGCGACGTCTTCTCGATCGACCGCAGCACGGTCTCCTCGTCGATGGGATAGACCGTACGCAGGTCGAGGACCTCCGCCGAGATTCCGTTGGTCGCCAGCGACTCTGCCGCCTCGAGCGCCTTGTGCACCATCGCCCCGTACGTGACGATCGTGAGGTCTGTGCCCGCGCGCTTCACGTCGGCCTTGCCGATGGGCACGAGGAAGTCCGGATCCGTGGGCACGACCTCCTTGACGCGCCGGTACAGCCACTTGTGCTCGAGGAACAGCGAGGGGTTGTCGTCGCGCACGGCGGACTTCAACAGGCCCTTGGCGTCGGTGGGGAAGGCGGGGCACATGATCTTGATCCCGCCGGCGTAGGCGAACCACGGCTCGGGGTTCACGGAGTGGAAGCTCGAGGCGCGCACGCCCCCGCCGCTGGGCGCACGCAGGACCACCGGCAGCGGGACACCCGTGCGGTAGTGATACCGAGAGAGCACGGTGGTGATCTCGTCGAAGCCGCTCGAGATGAAGTCTGCGTACTGGAACTCCGCGACGGGACGCAGGCCCTCCATCGCGGAGCCGACGGCCATGCCCACGATCGTCTCTTCGGCGATGGGCGTGTCCAGCACTCGCTCGCCCCCGAACCGGTCGAAGAAGCCCTCGGTCACCTTGAAGGCGCCGCCGTACACGCCGATGTCCTCGCCGAGCATGTAGACGCGCTCGTCGCGCTCCATCTCTTCCCACAGCGCCTCCGCGATGGCGACGAGGTACGTGGCCTGCCCGTCGTCCGTGCGCTTGCCCCGCGGCTCGGCGCCGTGGCCAGCCGCAGCGCCCTCCACCTTCTCCGCGCGCGCCATCATTCGGCCTGCGTGCCCCCGCCGCGTCCCGGTTCGCTCGTCCAGTACCCGTCCTCCACCCAGCCTCCCTTGCGTGCGTCGCCCGGCTCGGGGAACGGAGAGGCAAGGGCGAAGTCGTAGGCGGCCGTGAACTCGGCCTCGACCTCGGCCTGGATGTCGTCGATGTCGTCCTTCGTGAGCACCCCCTCCGCCAGGAGCCACTCCTCGAAGTTCTTCACGGGATCGTGGTGCGTCATGTACTCCTCGAGCAGCTCGGGCGCCACGTACTTCGCCGGGTCGTGGCCCGCGTGACCGCGCCAGCGCAGCGACACGGACTCGATCAGCGACGGCCCGCCGCCCGAGCGCGCCCGCTCCACGGCCTCGACCGCCGCTTCGTAGACGGCCAGGACCTCGCCCCCGTCCACGCGGACGCCGGGGATCCCGAAGGCAACGGCGCGCTCCGCCACGGTGGGCACGTTGAACTCCAACGGGTTCGGTGTCGAGTAGGCGAACTGGTTGTTGTTCACGACCCAGACCACCGGAAGTCCGTGCACGGCCGACGTGTTGATGGCCTCGTACCAGCGCCCGTTCGAGGTGGCTCCGTCCCCGCAGATGGCGAGGGCGACGCGGCCGTCGCCGGCACGTTGGTACGCGAGGGCTGCGCCCACCGCCACGGGGTAGGCGATGGGCAGGTGCGACATGACGGCGAAGGTGCGGTTGCCGTACCAGTCGCCGATGTGGCTGTTGCCGTCTCGCCCTCGCAGGTAGCCGTCGATGCGCCCCCAGTACTGCGCCATGACGCGGTTGAGGTCGAGCCCTTTGGTGAGTTGCGCCGTGAGGTCCCGGTGGGTGGGGAACAGCGAGTCCGTCGGCCGCAGCGCCGTCGCGACCCCCACATGGGTCCCTTCCTGGCCGCGCCCGGAGTAGAACGCCCCCGGGAGCCGGCCCTGGCGATAGAGCGCCTCCATGCGCTCGTCGAAGTGCCGAGCAAGCTTGAGGTCGTGCAGGATGGCTTTCAGGCGGTCGTCGGGGAGCGGTCGCGTCCCGCGAGCGACGGCCGGATCTGCCTGCGTGGCCACGATGCTCCCTCCCTCCTACGCTGTGTGCAACGGCTTCCCGGCGAGCGCCAGGTGCGCCTCGCCGATGGCCTCGGACAGGGTCGGGTGGGGGTGGATGAGGGCCGCCACCTCTGCGGTGGCGGCCTCCCAGTTCGTGATGAGCATGGCCTCGGCCACGAGGTCCGTGACGTGCGGTCCGATCATGTGCACGCCCAGCACTGGGCCGTCCGCCTCGGCCACCAGCTTCACGAAGCCAGTTTCACCCAGGATGTTCGCCTTGCCGATGGCGCGGAAATCCAGCCGTTCGGTCACGATGGCCCGGCCCTGCTCGAGGGCCTGGGCCTCGGTCAGGCCGACACTTGCCATCTCGGGCGAACAGTAGGTCACCCTGGGGATGTTCACGTAGTCGATATCGGGGACGTCGATTCCGGCGATGCGCTCGGCCACGGCGATGCCCTCGGTGAAGCCCACGTGGGCGAGCTGGAGCGGTGTCGCAGCCACGTCGCCAACCGCCCAGACGTGCTCCGCGCCCGCCCGGAGCTGGCCGTCGACGTTCACGAACCCCTTGTCGTTCAGCGTCACCCCGACCTGCTCGAGCCCCAGGTCCTCCGTGACGGGTCCACGGCCAACGGCCACCAGGCAGACGTCCGCTGCGACGGTTCTCTCGGCGGCTCCGGTTGAGAAGCGTACCGTGACAGCGTCCTCGCCCGGTTCCACAGCGCCGAGCGACGCGCCCGTCTCGCTGTTGATGCCGCGCTTGCGGAAGGCTCTGGCGATCTCCCTCGACACCTCTTCGTCCTCGAGGGGCGCGAGTCGGGGGAGCGCCTCCACTACGGTGACCTCCGCGCCGAAGGATCGGTAGATCGACGCGAACTCGAGGCCCACGGCGCCGGCACCGATCACCACCGCGGACGAGGGGATGCGGTCGTACCAGAGCGCTTGATCGCTGGTGATCACGCGATCGGTGAGCTCGATCCCGCGCAGCGATCGAGGACGCGAACCGGTGGCGATCACGACATCGCCGGCGTCGTACCGCTTCTGGTCGACCTCGACGGCGGGCCCCGGGAGCAGGCGTCCGGTTCCCCGCACGACGTCGATCCCACGCTCGGACACGAGACCGCCCAGGCCCGTGACGAGCTTGTGCACCATGCGTTCCTCGAAGGCCTTCACCGCGGACCAATCCGGCTCACCGCTGGCCTTGATGCCCCACTCGTCGGAGCGATCCACCGTGTCCATGACCTCGGCCGAGCGGAGCAGGGCCTTGGTGGGGATGCAGCCCCTGAGCAGGCAGGTTCCACCGAGCCGGTCGTCGCGCTCGATGAGGGCCACGCGCTTGCCGAGCTGGGCGGAGCGCAGGGCGGCGGAATACCCGCCCGTCCCGGCGCCGATCACCACTACGTCGTACGCATCACCCATCCGTGAAGCAAGTCTACCGTGCCGTTGCGCTGCGACCCGGCGTGCGGCGGGCGCCGCGTCGGCGACGTAGCATCGCGCCCATGGACGACGCCCCCACCCAGTCGCAGGAGCTCAAACACACGCCGCTCGAGGTGCTGCATCGCAAGCTCGGGGCGAAGCTCGGGCCTTTCGCCGGCTGGAACATGCCGATCGAGTACGCCGGTCCCCTCAAGGAGCACGAGGCCGTGCGCGAGCGCGTCGGATTGTTCGACCTCACCCACCTCGGCAAGGTGGAGGTCACCGGGCCCGGCGCGATCGGGATGCTGCAAGGGGTCGTGTCCAACGACCTGCGCAAGGCCGCGGTGGGTGAAGCCCTCTACAACCTGGTGCTGAACGAGGGCGGCGGCGTGATCGAGGACCTGATCGTCTACCGGCTCGGGGACGAGCGTTACTTCGTGGTCCCGAACGCGGCGAACGCCCAACGCGTCTTGCGGATGCTTGAGGAGGCCGAAGCTCCCGAGCGCGTGCACCTCCACTATCACCAGGACTGGTGCTTCCTGGCCGTTCAGGGGCCGGAGTCGGTGCACGTGAGCACCCAGCTGTTCCCGGAGGCGGCCGATCTCGCGTTCATGCAATGCGTGGAGACCGAGTACAAGCGGCGGCCCGTGATCCTCACGCGCTCGGGGTACACGGGCGAGGTGGGATTCGAGCTGTTCACGTACCAGGACGTGGCCGTGGATCTGTGGAACGCCCTGTTCGAGGCGGCCGAACCCTTCGGCGGGATGCCGTGCGGGCTCGCGGCGCGCGACGTCCTGCGGCTGGAGATGGGGTATCCACTCTATGGGCAGGACCTGTTCGAGGCCTCGACGGCGCTCGAGGCCGGCCTCGGATGGGCGGTGTCCTTCGACAAGGGCGCGTTCCGCGGTCGGACGGCGCTCGTGCGCCAGCGCGAGGACGGGCCGCTGCCGTCGATCCTGCGCGGCCTGCGCATGCACGAACGGCGTCACATCCCTCGAGCGCACTATCCGGTGTTCGTGGGCGATCAGGTCGTGGGCGAGGTCACGTCGGGCACGTTCTCGCCCTTGCTGCAGACCGGGATCGGACTCGCCTATCTCTGGCCGGCCGATGCGGTCGAGCTCGGCGCCACCGTGGAGGTGGACATCCGCGGGCGGCGCGGGCAGGCTCAGGTCGTCCGGCCGCCGTTCGTGGACCGTAGTCCGCGGTAGGCGCCGCCGCTAGACGGTCGGGCGACCGCTCGCGGCCTGGACGAGCTGGGGCACGCTCGTCCCGGCGAAACTCGTGTGCCGGATCAGACGGCTGAGGGTGGACGCCACGCCGGCCCCGTCGCGCATGATGGCCACGACGACGTAGAGGCCCGAGGAGGGGATCCCGAGCTCCCGGATGGGCCCGAACCCCGGCGCGGCCACGAAGTAGGCCCACCGCGTGAGCCTGCCGTGGAGGTCGCAGGTGCCCTCGCCGCGGGCCATGAAGTCCCCGGTCGACGTCGCCTTCCCCGAGGCGAAGGTGGGGCGATGATCGAGGAAGACACGCTCGCGCTCGGAGTGGCACTTCGCCGAGTGGGTGAGTCCGGACATGAGCGGCCCTCGTGCGGCGAGGTAGTAGAAGTCCGAGGGGACGCCGACCTCCGTGGCGTCCACCCAGGTGGCCGTCATCCCGGTGGTGGAGCCATCCATCCGTCCCCACGCGCGCAGTCGGGGAGAGGAGACGAAGCCGCCCCGGGGATCGACGTCGGATCCCGCAGCACGGGTCTTCCACCCGTCGGGGATCAGCGCCCGGACCGGACCGGCGGTGACCTGCGAGAACAAGGGCGAGGGCGAGGTGTCGACGCGGATCAACTCGGGGAGTGCGACGGGGTCGGCGTGGGGCGCAGCGCTGCACCCCGCGCCAACGAGGACGACCATGACCCCCAGAACGAGTCTTCGCACCTACCGATTCTCCCGGGGGGAGGATAGCCCGGCGAAGCGACGATGGCTATCGGGCGCTTCGATCGAGGTCGGACGGCGGGTCGGACGCGGGGGGCCGAGGGTCAGGCCACATCGGCCGGCGGCCGCATGATCGCCGCGCCGTCCCCTTGGGCGGCGGGGATGCAGAACGAAGCGCGCGTCCCACCTCCCGGGAGGGGGTCCGTCCACAGGATGCCGCCGTGCTCGACGATGACCTGGCGCGCGAGGTGGAGGCCGACGCCCACGCCCGACTTCTCCTTGCGCAACACCCCTTCGCCGGTGGAGAAGGGCTCCTGGAACGACTGGGTGGCCACGGCGCGGTGCAGGCCCTCCCCTCGGTCGGTCACGGTGACGACGACGCCCTCGTCGAGGACGCGGCCGCGGAGTTCCACGACCCCGTGGGGTGGGGAATACCGGCAGGCGTTGTCCAGGAGCTCCGTGACCACGGAGGCGATGCGCGCCCCGTCGGCAACCGCCACGAGGCGCCCGGCGATCTGCGCTTCGATCGGCACGGCGTTGTAGCGGCCGCCCACCTCCACCGCGGCGTGACGGAGCAAGGGCGTGAGGTCGACCTCGGCGAGCTCCAGCTGGAAGGTCCCGCGCTCGAGCTCGGCCATCGTGATGATCTCGTCGACGATCCCCATGAGCTTGTCCAGGGACGCCCCCAGCTGCTCGAGGAACTCCTCGCGATCTGACTCCGGAACCGCCGGGCTCCGCAGCACGTGGGCGATCCCCTTGGCGACGGTCACGGGGGTCCGCAGCTCGTGGGAGATGTTGGCGAGGAAGTCGGCCTTGGCCGAGGTGCCCTGGGAGACGCTCTCGCGCACGTGCTCGAGTTCGGCGCGGACCGACCGGCTGTCCTCGCAGGCCCGGCGGAGCTCGGCGCCCAGAAGGGTGCTGACGGCCGTGGAGAGCACCACGCCTGCCTCGGAGGCCGCCACGATAGCCCGGACGACCTCGGGCGGGCCGTCGTCCTTCAGCAGGTAGCCCATCGCCCCGGCCCCGAGTGCTTCGGCGATACGCTCGGGGTCGCGTTCCCACGTCCACGCGATGATGCGCGAAAGGCCGCTCGCCGCGCGAAGCCGTCGGACGAAATCCGCCCCCGCCAGCCCATCCATCGTGAGCTCGCACACGACCACGTCGGGCATGAGTCGCGTGGCGCTGTCGAGCGCCTGATACGCATCGTTGGCGACGTCGACCCGCGCGTCCGCGCCGGCGCGGAGCAGTTCGTACTGAAGCCGGCCGACCTCGTCGGCGCTATCGCAGAGCAGGACGTGCAGAGGCATGCTGCTAGCGGTATCGGCGCGGGGCGCGGGGGGTTGAGCTGGGCGAACGAGTCTCGGCGAGGGGTCAGTGGACGATGCCGCTGCGGATGGCGATCGCGACCGCCTGGGCTCGGTCGTTCGCGCTGAGCTTCTCGAAGATCCGCTCGAGATGGGTCTTCACGGTATGCGGCGAGATGCCGAGTTCCGTGGCGACCTGGCGCGTGGTCGCGCCGTCGGCCACCTTCTGAAGGATCTCGCGCTCTCGCTTGGACAACGGGGTCGAACGCGGCACGCCTTCGACGTCGCCCATGTGGACCTCCTCGATGAAGGTCTTGGTGAGGTGCGGGTGGATCACGGCGTTGCCCTCCACCGCGTTCTTGGCCGCATCGATGAGGGTGTCGGGGGAGGCGTCTTTCAACAGGTAGCCGGACACGCCGGCTTGGATCGCCTCGGAGATGGCGCCGCGGGACTCGTCGATCGTGATGAGGATGATCTTGGTGGTGGGGGCAGCCTGGCGGATCCGCCGGGTCGCCTCGATCCCGTCCATGCCGGGCATGCGCACGTCCATGAACACAACGTCGGGCTCGAGCTCGCGAGCGCGCTCAACCGCTTCCTCTCCGCTGGCCGCCTCGCCCACGACCACGACGATGTTCTCGGAGAGCTCGAGCGCCGTACGCAGACCCTCCCGGGTGACGGGGTGGTCATCCACGATGAGGGCGCGGATGCGATCCGTCTGCGTCACGCTGCTCCTTCCATCCGGGTCCTAGCGACCGAGGGGCGTTGGGGGATTACGAAGTACGCTGTAAGGATAGGACGACAGGAGCGAGGAAGCTCACATGCAAGAGGAATTCGATAGCGCCGCCACTGAGGCCATCATCGAGGATACGACCGCGCTGTCAGAGGCGTCCGCGCCGGGGGGCTCGAGCGACGGGACGCCCACCCCCGAGGCGGTCACGGACGCGCTCAAGAACGTGTACGACCCGGAGCTCGGGATCAACATCGTTGACCTGGGCCTCGTCTATGAGGTGAAGGTCGGGGACGCGGGCGACGTCGACATCGAATACACCCTGACGACGATGGGCTGCCCGATCGGTCCGCTGATCGAGGATCAGATGCGGGCGTTCCTGCAGGCCGTGCCCGGGGTGGGCGCGGTGAGGCCCGAGATGGTGCTGCGTCCGGCGTGGACGCCGGAGATGATGTCCGACGAGGCGAAAGCGGCCCTGGGCATCTTCTGAGTTCCGCGTCGAGCCCCCCTTTCGACACGTTCGCGGTGCACGCGGTATCGTTGCACCTGCAATCGCTCGGCGATCCACTTGGATCTCTTTCTCGACGGCCGGACCGGGGGCATAGCGTGATCCGCACCAGATGCTTCGGGGTCGTGGCGGCGATGATCCCGTCCCGCCTGTGCTGTATGTCCCGCCGCGCCCTCCGGGAGGCGCGCGCGACCCTGCGGCCCTAGCGCCGGCATCCCGGAACCAACCGCTTCGCATCCCGCCGCATCTGCGGCCGCTCTCCCGTTCCCGGACCTGGATCCGGGCGAGCGCGGGCCATTGGCCCGCGGCAGGAAGGAGTTGAGATCCATGGCGGACTACGCCAACCCCGACGCCCTCGTGAGCACTGACTGGCTCGAGGACCATCTGGAGGATCCACGCGTTCGCATCATCGAAGTGGACGAGGACACCACCGCCTACGAGAAAGGCCACGTCCCGAACGCGTTGCGCTGGAACTGGTCAACCGACCTCCATGCCGAGATCGGTCGGGATTTCCAGGACCGAGCGGGTTTCTCCCGGCTCTTGTCCGAGGCCGGGGTCGGACCCGGGACCACCGTCGTGCTCTACGGCGGCAACAACAACTGGTTCGCGGCCTACGCGTATTGGCTGCTCAAGCTGCGCGGCTTCGACGACGTCAAGCTCGTGAACGGCGGGCGCAAGAAGTGGGAGCTCGAGAGTCGCAGGCTCACCCAGGATGTGCCGACGTTCGCGGCCACCGGATACACGATCGCCGGTCCCCAACGGCCCGAGATCCGCGCGCTCCGCGAGCAGGTCATCGGCCGTGTGGGCGGCGGCGCCGACTTCGTGGACGTACGTTCGCCGGAGGAGTTCCGGGGGGAGAAGATGGCTCCCGACCACTTGCCGCAGGAGCAGGCGCAGGTGCCCGGACACATCGCCGGCGCGGTGAACGTCCCCTGGGCTCAGGCCGCCAACGACGACGGAACGTTCAAGTCGGCCGACGAGCTGGCCGCGCTGTACGAGGCCCGCGGCATCACGGGCGACGAGGAGATCATCGCCTACTGCCGGATCGGCGAACGATCCTCCCACACGTGGTTCGCGCTGCGGGAGCTCCTCGGCTTCTCCGACGTCAAGAACTACGACGGCTCCTGGACGGAGTACGGATCCTTGGTGGGAGCGCCGGTCGAGGTGGGCTGAGTCGGCCGGGCGGGGGCCCGGCGGGTCGTCGTCCGGGACGCCGTGGCCCACCCCGCGGCCCCCGCCCTCAGGCCGCCGACGCGCGGCGGGCCTCCAACCCGAGGTCGCTCGGATCGGTTACGGGCTGCACATGCCGCACGGGGATCGAGAACTCACGGGCCGCCCGCGCCGGCAGGTCGATCCTCAGCCAGCGCGCTACCCGCCTCGAACGGGTGGCGACCACGATCTCGTCGTAGGGCCGTCGCCGCAGCTCGTCTCGGATGGACTCGATCGGGCTGAAGTCCCCGAGCACTGAGGCGACCGTGAGGCCCGCGCGACGCAGGGTCTCCGACGCCCGGCGCAGCTGCCGCTGGGCGTCCGAGCGCACAGCCGCCTCGTCCCACGTCCAACGTCCGGGTGGAGGCACCGCCGGCACCAACAGTGTCACGGACGTCGCGGGCTCGGCCGCACGAGCGCGGAGCGCGGCCGAGACGTCCGAGCACGCCGCCGACCGGTCCGTCACCAACAGGATCCCGCTTCCTTCGCATCCGATCCCCCTTTCGCACCTGGGTGGTCCTACCGACGACATCGAGTACAGCCGACGAAGCGCAAAGGGACGGCCAAGGGCGTGCAAGCGTCGCGCCATGATCGGCGATCTCGTTCCCGATCTCGGGCGCCGCGGGGACGTCGGATCCGAATCCGACTGCTGCGATAGACTTACCCGTGCGGGCGGCGGTAGTCTTGATGGGTCCGCACGCTTCGATGCCTCAGGGGGAGTCCACCGTGGTCGTCAGCCAAGAAGAGCATCTCAAGGAGCTCAGCAAGGGGTATCGCTTCGACTGGAAGGACGAGGACCATTCCGTCTTCGAGCCCAAGCGGGGGCTGTCCCAAGCCGTGGTCGAGGAGATCTCCGCGCTGAAGGACGAGCCCGCGTGGATGCGCAAGACCCGTCTCAAGGCGCTGCGGTACTTCGGGATGCGCCCGATGCCGTGGTGGGGCGCCGACTTGTCCGACATCGATTTCGACAACATCTTCTACTTCATCCGATCCACGGAGAAGCAGGCCCAGGAGTGGGCCGACCTGCCCGAGGACATCCGGGGAACCTGGGACAAGCTTGGGATCCCCGAGGCCGAGAAGAAGTACCTCGGAGGCGTGAGCGCCCAGTACGAATCCGAGGTCGTCTATCACAAGATCAAGAAGGAGCTCGACGACATCGGCGTGCTGTTCACGGACATGGATTCCGCCGTGCGTGACTACCCGGACCTGGTCAAGGAGCACTTCGGGACCGTCATCCCCCCCAACGACAACAAGTTCGCGTCGCTCAACACGGCCGTGTGGTCGGGCGGGTCCTTCATCTACGTGCCGCCAGGCGTGAAGGTGGACATCCCGCTGCAGGCGTATTTCCGCATCAACGCCGAGAACATGGGCCAGTTCGAGCGGACCCTGATCATCGCCGACGAGGGAAGCTACGTGCACTACGTGGAGGGGTGCTCCGCGCCCATCTACTCGAGCGACTCGCTGCACTCGGCCGTCGTCGAGATCAAGGCCATGAAGGGTGCCCGGGTTCGCTACACCACCATCCAGAACTGGTCCACCAACGTCTACAACCTCGTGACCAAGCGAGCGATGGCGCACGAGGACGCCGTGATGGAGTGGATCGACGGCAACATCGGCAGCAAGGTCACCATGAAGTACCCGTCCATCTACCTGATGGGCAAGGGCGCCCGCGGCGAGGTGCTGTCCGTGGCCTTCGCCGGCAAGGGCATGCACACCGATGCCGGGGGCAAGGCGATACACGTGGCGCCGCACACCACCTCCGTCATCAACTCGAAGTCCGTGAGCAAGGACGGCGGCCGCACGGGCTACCGTGGGCTGATCCGCGTTGAGCCCGACGCCCACCACGCCAAGTCCACCGTGCGTTGCGACGCCCTGATCCTGGACGACGAGAGCCGCTCCGATACCTACCCGTACATCGAGGTGGAGGACGAGACGGCCGCGCTTGCGCACGAGGCCACGGTCTCGAAGGTGGGGGAGGACCAGCTCTTCTACCTGATGAGCCGCGGCCTGTCGGAGGCCGAGGCCACCGGCATGATCGTGAACGGATTCATCGAGCCGATCACCCGCGAGCTCCCCATGGAGTACGCCGTGGAGCTGAACCGCCTGATCGAGCTGCAGATGGAGGGCTCGGTCGGCTGAGGTCCGTCGGCTGAGGCGATCGCCGTCGCCTCGCCTTACGGCGGGCCTCTGCCGTCGCCGCCGATGATCGAGCCGTCGGGTCGTCGGAACACGGCCCGGCCATACAGCAACTCGAGCGCGAAACCGCCTCGTTCGTGCACCATCCGGTGATGGCGCCGACACAGCAGCAGGAGGTTGGGTAGGGCCGTCGCACCTCCTCGAGCCCAATGCACCACGTGGTGTGCGTCGCACCAGCTCTGGGGCCGGTCGCAGCCCGGGAAGCGGCAGTGCTCGTCGCGCACGACCACCGCTCGTCGCATCGCGGGCGGGACCACCTGCGTGCGCCGGCCCACGTCGAGCGGCTCCGACCGTCCCGACATCACCACGCGGCTGATGGAAGCGTCGCACGTGAGTCGCCGGGCCGTCTCCGCATCGACGATCCCGGTGTGATCGAGCTCGCACGTATCGAGACCGCGCCCGCTCAGAACGTCGACCCCCACCGTCAGGCTGACGTGTGGGTGTTCACCTCCGACCTGAGGCCGATCTCCACGATCGAGCCATTGGCGGCAGATCTCCCCGAGCGCGTCGGCGCGACGCTGGGCCGGCGAGCGAAGGTCCTGCGCGGTGCCTGACTTCGCTTCGTCGTCGAGCACGGCCCGAAGCGCGGTGAGCAGGGTCTCGCCGGTCTCCGCATCGAGATCGCCGTCGACCCGCACCATCCCGAGGAACGAGACCGAGGCGTGGAGGTAGCGTCGTTCCCGCCTCCGCCCCCCGCCGCCGTCGGCGTGTTCACGCTCTACCAAGGCGCGCCAGTGAGCGGCCACGCGTTGCAGGTCGCGGGGGGTGTGAGCGCGAGCCGCCTCCACCAGGTGGCGCTCGGATCGCCGGAAGGCCGCTCGGTCGACGTCCCGAGCCGAGGTGAGCACGCGAGCGGCAGACACCGAGATCTCCCCTTGGCACAGGGCACCCTTGGTCTTCGGCATCTCGTCGAGTGCGCGCGCCATCCGAACGCTGTCGCGCGCGGTCCCCCAGGCCACTCGAAACGCGGCGGCGAGCCAGGACGCCGTGGACAGATGACCGTCTCGCGCGAAGATGCGCCGCCGGTCGATCTCGGCGAGCCGTCGCAGCCGCTCTGCCTCGAGCCGATCCATCGCGTGCTGCAGCTCGGCGAAATCCTCCTCGATCCGAGCGTCGGGCAGATCCGCCAACGAATCCACCCGAAGCGACTCGATCGCCGAGCGCAGCTCGCTCATCGCCTTCGCCTCGTCGCACCCACGAACATACGTTCGAGTCTGAGACGTCCGGCCGTCGGCCGCTGTGACTCGCATCACATCTCGGGGGAGCCCCTTCCCACAGCGATCCAAGAGGCCAGAGCATCGGATCCTTGTTCCGTGTCGATAGTGTCAGGGAGGAGTAGCGGGTTGGGGGAAATCCGACCTAGCCGATAGGATTCCTTCGTGACCACCACCACCGACACGTTCGACGAGGCGGCCCTTGCCTCCCTGCCCGATGCCCCCGACTTCGTCCAGGCGATACGCAAGCAGGCCTTCGAGGAGTACCGGGCCCTGCCCATCCCCTCGCAAGAGACCGAAGAGTGGCGCTACACCGATCTGTCCGCGTTCGACCTGTCCTTCGAGCCGCACACGCCCGGGCACGGCAACGGGGCTCCCGAGCCCCAGGGCGAGGTCGGAGGTGCCCTGGTGCAGCACAACTCCAGCATCGTCCTCACGACGTCGGGGCAGGATCTCGAGACCCGTGGGGTCATCCTCCAGGACCTGGACCGGGCCGCGGTCGATCACCCGGAGCTCGTCGAGGCGCACCTGCATCGTCTCGTCCCGACGGATCGGACCAAGTTCGCGGCGCTGCACGGCGCCTTCCGTACCGGCGGCACCTTCCTGTACGTGCCCGACGGCGTGGCCGTCGAGCTGCCGCTGCAGACGCTCACCTGGCTCGACGCCGACGGTGCGGCCGTGTTCCCGCACACGCTGATCGTCACCGGCACGGGCGCGGAGGTGACCTTCATCGACCGCACGGCCTCGCCGGATCTCACGCGCGCCTTCAGCGACGCCATCACCGAGATCGTGGTGGGTGACGGAGCGCATGTGCGCTACGTTTCGATCCAGGAGTGGGGCGATGGCGTCACGCACCTTGGGGTGGTGCGCACCGAGGTCGGCCGCGACGCCGAAGTGAGAACGCTCGCCATCGGCTTCGGCGCCGAGCTCGCACGCGTGGAGAACGAGGTGATTTTGGCCCGGCCGGGCAGCTTCTCCGAGCAGCTCGGCATCTTCTTCGCCGATGGCCGGCAGCACTTCGACCATCGGTCGATCCAGGATCACGTGGCGCCCAACTGCTCCAGCGATCTGCTGTACAAGGGCGCGTTGCGCGACGAGAGCCGGGCGGTCTACAGCGGCTGGGTCCACGTGCGGCCCGACGCGCAGAAGACCAACGCGATGCAGACGTCTCGCAACATCGTGCTCAGCGAGCACGCCAAGGCCGACGCGATCCCCAACCTCGAGATCGAGGCGAACGACGTGAGGTGCGGGCACGCGGCGAGCGTCGGCCCGGTGGACGAGGACACGGTGTTCTACCTCACCAGCCGCGGGATCCCGCGCGGAGAGGCCGAACGGCTGATCGTGAGCGGATTCTTCCAGGAGGTGCTCGACCGCGTGCGGATCGACCAGGTGCGCGCCAGCGCGGAGCTCACGATCCAAGAAGAGCTCGAGCGGGGCATCCGATGACGCCCACGAGGGTGTGCGCCATGGCGGACGTACCCCAGGGGGAGGCCCGGCGGTTCCCGCTCGGCGAGGGCCACGTAGCCGTCGTGAACCTGGGGGAGGGCGTGTTCCGGGCGCTCGACGCCGTCTGCTCGCACGAGCACGCGTGGCTCGATGAGGGAGAGATCGACGTCGAGGACGCTACCGTGGAGTGTCCCAAGCACGGCTCGGTCTTCGAGCTGGACACGGGGAACCCCAAGTCGCTCCCGGCGGTGCGCCCCGTGACCGCCTACGACGTGATCATCGACGACGACGACATCCTGATCGAGGTGTGACGACATGACCGAAAACGGCAACGCACCCGCGACGCTGGAGATCATCGATCTCCACGCCAGCGTGGACGGCAAGCAGATCCTCAACGGCATCGACCTCACGGTGCGTCAGGGCGAGACCCACGCGCTCATGGGTCCGAACGGCTCTGGCAAGTCCACGCTGTCCAACGTGATCATGGGACGGCCCGGCTACGTGGTCACCGACGGCCGGGTCATCTTCAAGGGCGAGGAGATCACGAAGCTCACGCCCGACCAGCGGGCCATGCGCGGCCTCTTCCTCGCCATGCAGTACCCGACCGAAGTACCCGGCGTCTCCGTGGTGAACTTCCTGCGCACCGCCTACCAGGCCACGCGTGGAGAGCAGGTGAGCGCGTTGGCGTTCCGCAAGCACATGAAGGAACAGATGGACAAGCTCTCCATCGAGGACGCCATGGTGAACCGGTACGTGAACCAGGGCTTCTCCGGAGGGGAGAAGAAGCGCAACGAGATCCTCCAGCTCGCGGTGCTCGAGCCACAGATCGCGATCCTCGATGAGACCGACTCCGGGTTGGACATCGACTCGCTGAAGCTCGTCGCCGAGAGCGTGCAGAAGCTGGTCGGTCCCGAGCTGGGCGTGTTGCTCATCACGCACTACCAGCGGATGCTGAACTACATCACGCCCGATGCCGTGCACGTCATGATGCGAGGGCGCATCGTGACCTCCGGTGGCCCGGAACTCGCCCAGACGCTGGAGGACAAGGGCTACGAGGGGATCGGGCAGGAACTCGGCATCGAGGCCGAGGCGGCCGCCGAGGTCGTGTGAACACAGGAGGGAGCGGAACGATGACGGAGCTCGTGGGCGGACTTGACGTCGAGGCGATCCGGGCCGATTTCCCCATCCTGTCTCGCAGCGTGGGCGACCTGCCGCTCGTGTATCTCGACAGCGCTGCCACGTCGCAGAAGCCCCGCCAGGTGATCGAGGCGGAGGCCGACTTCTACGCCGCGCACAACGCCAACACGCACCGGGGGATCCACATGCTGGGGGAAGAGGCGACCGAGCGCTACGAGGGCGCTCGCGCCACCGTCGCCCGGTTCCTCGGCGCCCCCTCACCGGAGACCATCGTCTTCACGCGGGGCGTCACCGAGTCGATCAACCTGGTGGCCCAGGGGTGGGGGCGCACGTTCCTGCACGAGGGTGACGAGATCTTGCTGAGCGAGATGGAGCACCACTCGAACATCGTGCCGTGGCAGATGACGGCGGCAGTAACGGGAGCGACGCTGCGGTACCTGCCGCTCACCGACGACGGCCAACTCGACCTCTCGGACCTTGGCGCGCTGCTCACGGAGCGCACCAAGATCCTGTCCGTGACGGGGATGTCCAACGCGCTGGGTACCATCACGCCCCTGCGCCAGCTGGTGGAGGCAGCGCACGCCGTCGGCGCCGTCGTGAACGTCGACGCCGCGCAGCTCGCGCCGCATCACCGCATCGACGTGGCCGCTCTCGACGTGGATCTGCTCGGCTTCAGCGGGCACAAGATGCTCGGTCCCACCGCGAGCGGCGGCCTCTACGGCAAGGCCGAGATCCTCGAGGCCATGAGCCCGATGATGGGTGGCGGCGAGATGATCCACGAGGTCTTCAAGGACCACAGCACGTACAAGCCGTTCCCGTACAAGTTCGAAGGGGGCACCATGCCCGTCGCGCAGCAGGTGGGGCTCGGAGCAGCCATCGACTATCTCGAGGCCCTGGGCATGGACAACGTGCGCGCGCACGAGGAGGAGATCACCGCGTACGCGCTCGACCGGCTCCTCGACGCGGGCGCGACGGTCTACGGCCCCAAAGACGCCTCGGCGCGGGGTGGGGCAGTGAGCTTCTGGTTCAAGGATGTGCACCCCCACGACCTCGCCACCATCGTGAACGAACAAGGGGTCGCGATCCGCGCCGGTCATCACTGCGCCCAGCTCGTGATGCGCCGATTCGGGACGCCGGCCACGGCGCGCGCCTCCTTCTACGTGTACAACACCAAAGGAGAGGTCGACGTCCTGATCGATGCGCTCGCCAGGGCCGAGGCCATCTTCACCAACTGACCGCTGGATCCGGGGGACCACGTTGGCGCTCGACGACATCTACAAGGAAGTCATCCTCGACCACTACAAGAGCCCGCGGAACAAGCGGGAGCTCGACGACGCCACCGTGAGCTGCACGCGCAACAACCCGCTCTGCGGCGACGAGATCACGGTGTTCGCCAACGTGGAGGGCGACCAGGTCGTCGAGGTCGCGTTCCAAGGGGCCGGCTGTTCCATCAGCCAGTCCAGTGCCTCGATGATGACCGAGGCCGTCACGGGCACGACCGTCGAGGGTGCGAAGGACATGGCCGCGCGATTCCGCGGCATGATGGCGGGCGAGGTCGAGCCCGACGAGGACGCGTTCGGGGACCTCGTGGCGCTCAAGGGCGTGGTGCAGTACCCCATCCGCATCAAGTGTGCCGTCCTGGCCTGGGATGTCCTGCAGGAGGCGCTCGACGACGGCGAGGCCAGCGGAGAGCACGCCCACCATCCGTGAGGCCTGCGCCTTCCCTCCTTCTGATCGCGATCGCCGCGGTGGTCGTGACCGCCGTGCCCGCGCGGGCCCAAACGGGGGAACGGATCGACCGCTACGACGTCGATCTCCAGATCCGGGCCGACGACTCCCTGCGCGTCACGGAGTCGATCGACTACGACTTCGGCGCAGAGCAGCGTCACGGCATCTTCCGCGACGTCCCCACGTCGCTTCGCTTCGACGACGTGTACGACCGCTCGTATCCCCTCAAGGTGGTGTCGGTCGAGGCCACGGGAGGGGCGTCGTCGGACTACACGACGGAGGGGCTGGCGGGCGGTCTCACACGGATCAAGATCGGCGATCCGGATCGCACGACGACGGGCCGGCACACGTACACGATCGTGTACGAGGTCGCCGCCGCCCTGAATGGGTTCGACGACCACGACGAGCTCTATTGGAACGCGATCGGGGCCGACTGGCCGGTGCCCATCGCGCAGGCCTCGGTGATCGTGACCGCGCCCGGAAGGATCTCCGCGGTTGCATGCCTCCAGGGGCCGCAGGGTTCCTCGCTCCCGTGCGATCGAGCCCGGGTGCGCGGGAGGCCGGGCCGGGCGGCGTTCGCGCAGGCACCGCTGCCGTCGTTCAACGCCATGACGGTGGTGGTGGCGCTGCCCAAGGGCGTCGTGGCCCAACCCGTCCCGATCCTGCACGAACGCTGGTCCCTGCACGGCGCCTTCCGTCTGAGCCCGGCGACGGGTGGCGTCTCGGGCGGCCTGCTGCTCCTCGTGGTGGCGGGGTTCCTGGCGCTCGTGTGGACGCGCGGACGCGACCGCCGCTATCGCGGGTCGCCGATCGATCAGGTCATGGGCAACCCTTCAGGCGAGGAGCAGGCGGTGCCCTTGCTGGAGGGCGGCCGGTCCGCGCCCGTCGAGTTCGCGCCGCCCGACGGACTGCGCCCGGGTCAGGTGGGCACCCTGATCGACGAGCGGGCCAACACCCTCGACGTCACGGCCACGATCGTCGACCTCGCCGTGCGAGGGTTCCTCCTGATCCAGGAGCTCCCGAAGCATGGCTGGTTCGCCAAGCCGGACTGGTCGCTCATCCGGCTGGAGAAGTCCGATGCCGAGCTGCTGACGTACGAACGACGCCTCCTGAACGGGTTGTTCCGCGACGGCACCGAGGTACAGCTCTCGAGCCTGCGGTCCACGTTCGTCGAGCGACTCGAAGGCGTTGAGGAGTCGCTCTACGTCGACGCGGTGTCCCGCGGTTGGTTCGCCAAACGCCCGGACAAGGTGCGCTCCTCGTGGAGCCTGCGTGGCGCCCTCCTGCTCCTGCTCGGCGGCGCGCTCACCTTCGTGCTCGCCCGCTGGACCCATTGGGGGCTGCTGGGCGTTCCCGTGATCGTCGCCGGTCTGCTGCTGATGGTGGGGGCCAGGCGCATGCCCGCGCGAACCGCCAAGGGCACCGCGATGCTCCGGCGGATCCGCGGGTTCCGCACGGTGATCGAGAAGGCGGAGACGAACATGGCACGCTGGGCCGAAGAGGAGGGGGTGTTCACCCGGTATCTTCCGTTCGCCGTGGTGTTCGGGTGCACCGAGCGCTGGGCCAAGGCGTTCGAGGGGCTCGAGCAGACGCCTGAAACCTCGTGGTACGTCTCCGACCGACCGTTCGCCTTCGGTACCTTCGCCGGCGCGGTGGAGGGGTTCTCGCTCAGCACGGGCGGCACGATCGCGTCGACGCCCAGCGGGTCGGGCTCCAGTGGGTTCTCGGGCGGAGGCTTCTCCGGCGGGGGAGGTGGGGGCGGGGGAGGCGGGTCCTGGTGAGCGCGTCGGCCCGTAGCATGGTCCCGCGATGAGGATCACCTTCTCCGAGGACGGGCGCGACTTCCAGCGGCGCGGCTGGAGGGAGCTCGTCGACGCGGACCCCGCCGGCACCTTCTTCCACACGCCCGCCTACCTCAAGCTGTATTGGGAGGAGTTCGGTGAGCAACCCGAGCACCTGCTGCTGGCGTTCGCCGAGGAAGACGACGGCACCCAGGTGGGCGCCGTCGCGTTCGAGCGCATCGGCGAGACCCTGCGCTTCCTGGGTGGGACGGAGGTCACGGACTACATGGGGCCCGTGGGCCTGCCCTCCGCGCAGGGCACCTTCGCCAAGGAGCTCTGGGCCGCGCTGCTCACGCGGGAGGACTGGGCGACGGCAGACCTGCGCGGACTGCCCGAGGACCGGTCCTGGCTGGGCCTGCTCCGAGACGCCGCCCAGGCCGTGGGGCTCGCGGTGGAGGAGATCGACGACCAGAACGGCGTTGCGCCGCTGCTGCCGCTGCCCGGTTCGTGGGAGGCATACCTCGAGGCGCTCCCGGGCAAGCTTCGCCACGAGATCCGGCGCAAGGCCAAGAAGCTCGAGTCGGAGGCCGGGCGGTACGAGATCCGCACCGCCACGGAGGCGACGCTCATCCCGCTCCTCGACCGTTTCGTGGAGCTGCACCGGATGAGCGAGGGCCCCAAGGGTGTGTTCATGCAACCCGGGATGGAGATCTTCTTCCGTCGCCTGGGGGCGGCGTTCCTCCCGCAGGGCGTGTTCCTGCTCACCATGATCGAGGTGGGCGGGGAACTCGCGGCGGGAACGATCGGATTCGCCTTCGACCGGACGTACTTCCTGTACAACTCCGCGTTCGATCGCGCGTGGGGCAACCTCGCTCCGGGGATGGTCCTGGTGGGCGAGAACATCCGCATGGCGATCGAGTCGGGGTGCGACGCGTTCGATCTGCTGAAGGGCGACTACGCGTACAAGTACCGGTTCGGCGCACACGCGCGAGCCGTCAAACGCCTCGTCCTCACGCGCTGAAGGCCCTCACACGGGGGCGATCTGGGCGCTGGCGAGCGGCTTGCCGCTCTCGTCCGTGACCGTGACCCGGTCGAAGCTGCTGAGGTCGCTCGCCGTCACGAGCCACGCCGCGCCGTTGCCGTCCTTCTGGACCTCGAGATCCCAGAGCTCGACGGTCCTCCCGTCGGGGGCGTGCAGGGTCGCGGTGGCGCTGCCGCTCAGGCCTGCTCCCTGGACGAAGACCGCGACCCACGACTGGTCGCGGTGGGAGTCGTAGACGACCACGCTTCCCTGCACGCTGCGTCCGGGCGCCGCGGTGAGGGGCGCCGCGCGGAACTCCTTGCCGCCGAGGATCTGCAGGAGGCGGGTGTAGCTGTCCCCCGATGCGGCGAGCTCGCCGGCGCGGCGATCTTGGGCGAGGCCCCAGCTCAGCGTCAGGACCAGGGCGAGCACGGCGGCCGCCGCGGCGAGCCAGGGCGCGCGGGGGCCGCCGAACCGAACTCGATCCCTCGCGGGAGGGGTCTCGGGCGCCTCGCGCCACTCCGCCTCCAGGGTCGAGCGGACCCGTTCGGCGAGCTCGGCGGGGGGTTGTGCGTCGTGGGCCGCGCGCGCGAACGACGCGAGCCCGTCGTCGAGGGCCTCCATGTCGGCGCGACAGCCTGCGCACCCTCGCAGGTGCTTGCGCACGGCGAGATCCTCGGTCTCCTCGAGGGTCCCCAGCACGTGCTCGGGAAGGCGCTCGCGGACCATCTCACACGTCGTCACGGGGCACCTCCTCGGCCATGGCCTCGCGCAGCCTCAGCAGCGCGGCGCGGATCCGCGTCTTCGCGGTGCCGACGGGGATACCTTCCATCTCGGCCACCTCGGCGCTCGTGCGCCCTCCGAAGTAGGCGAGCTCGAGCGCGGAACGCTGCTCGCCGCTCAGGCGCGCCATGGCGCGACGAGCGCGGCCGGTGAGGTCGCGCGTCTCCGCCAGCTCCTCGGGGCCCGCCGCGGGATCGGCCTCACGCGGGCGCCCCGCTGCCTCGAGGGACCGCGCCTCGACCACGCGCCTGCGCAGGGCGTCGATCGCGAGCGAACGAGCCACGAGGAGGATCCAGGTCTCCAGCTTCCCCCGCGTGACGTCGTACGTGGTGGCCTTGCGCCAGATCTTCACGAACGTGTCCTGGACGAGGTCCTGCGCAGCAGCGTCGGACCCGAGCATCACGATCCCCAACCCGTAGATCCTCGAGGCGAACCGTCCGTACAGGGTGTTGGCGGCCGACGGATCGCGCGCGACGAAGGCCCGCATCAGGGCCGCGTCGTCCTCCGGATCGATCGTTCGCATCAACTGCACGGTATCCCTCTAGGGGTACGGACGAGAAGGCGTCGGGGTTCACCGCCCCCTTACCCCTACGGGTAGGCGCGCAGGGTGTTCAGGATCGTGAGGGCGAGCGCTCGGTCCCCGCCCACGACGACGTTGCCGGAGGCGAACGCCTCGTCGGCGTCGAGCCGTCGTCCGGCCACGAGACCCAGCTGCGAGGCGCGCCCGGAGATCACGGCGTCCGGTTTGGTTCCGGCCGGCGGCACCTCCCCGGCGCCGAGGCCCCAGTGCCACTCGCCCTCGCCGGCCCCTTCGGCGAGGACCTTCACGGTGCGCCCACTCAGGTCGAGCCCGGCGCGGCCGAGCGCGTAGGGGAGCATCCGCACGGCCATGTCGATCGTGAGGTAGATGGGCCAATGCTCGTAGGACGGTCCGAGGCCGTTGGTGGCGCGCATGTCCTCCCCGTGGAGCCACCACTCCACCATGCGCGATTGGAGCAGGTACCGGGCCGCGATCGGCCCGGCGATGTAGTCGAAGCGGCGCGACTCCCAGTCGGCTTCGGACAGGAGGGCCGCGTACTCGATCAGGGACCCGGCCGCGGCGCCCCACACCGTGAGGATCTCGCGTGTTGGGAGTTCGGAGCGCCGGTTCACGGTCCAGGCGTTGAACCCATCCACCGTGAACGGCACATCGCCGAGGGACGCCCGGTACTCCGCCAGCTCCGACGGCGGTTCGCCTGCCACGAGCTGAGCGGCGAGCGTGTCGCCCGCGCCCAGGTGGGCCATGACGTCGCGGTTCCACCAACCCTCCGCGGCGCTGGGGCGCTCCCAGGTGTCCGGTTCGGCGAACTGGATCGTGCGCCCGAGCCGCTGCCGTTCGGCGTGCACGACGCCCAGCAGCGTCTCCCGGTCCAGACCCACGACGGCTCCCCCTTCGTCGACGCCCGCAGGAGCGCACGTCTCGGCGCGGATTGTACATTCGCGGGATGCGCGTCCTGGTTGCCCCAGACAAGTTCCGCGGCTCCCTCACGGCCCGTCAGGCGGCGGAGGCGATCGAGACGGGGTGGAAGCGCGAGCGCCCGGGAGATCGCCTCGATCTCGCGCCGATGGCCGACGGCGGGGAGGGGACGTTGGAGACGCTGGTCGGCGCCCTGCACGGCGTCGTCGTGGCGGCGACCGTGGCCGGCCCGATGGGAGACCCCGTCGAGGCGGCCTTCGGCCTCGTTGCGACCGCGCAGGGGACCCTCGGCATCGTGGAGATGGCACGTGCCTCGGGGCTGGCGCTGGTCGGGCCCGGACGACGCGACCCCTTACGCGCCTCGACCCGCGGCACGGGGGAGCTGATGGCCGGCGCGGTCGCGCGCGGCGCCCGCCGGCTGCTGGTGTGCCTGGGTGGGAGCGCCACGAACGACGGCGGCGCGGGCATGGCGGCCGCCATCGGCGTCCGTCTGCTCGACGAGCGGGGTCGGGAGCTGCCCGACGGCGGCGCCGCGCTAACGAGGCTCGCGCGCATCGACATCACGCGCGTCCCACCCGTGTGGACGAAGGTGAGCGTGACGGGCGCGTTCGACGTGGACAACCCGCTCGTCGGCCCCTCGGGGGCGAGCGTCGTCTACGGTCCGCAGAAGGGAGCCGGGACGGATGCGGTGCGGCTGCTCGACGGCGCGCTCAGCCACCTCGCCGCCGTCGTGTACCGGGACCTCGGGATCTCCCTCAAGGACGAGCGGGGCGCCGGGGCCGCGGGAGGATCCGGCTTCGGCCTCCTGGCGTTCTGCGGTGCCCACCTGCGCCGCGGCGTCGACGTGGTGATGGACGCGCTGGAGATCCCCCGCCTGATGGAGGGCTGCGAGCTCGTGATCACGGGGGAGGGGTCCTTCGATGCCCAGTCGCTTGCGGGGAAGGTGCCCGCGGGGATCCTCGGCGCCGCCGCACTGGCGGGGGTGCCCGCGGCCGTCATCTGCGGCCGCGCCACATCGGAGGTCCCGGGCGTGTCCGTGCTGACGCTGGTCGACCGGGTGGGGGAGAGCGCCGCGCTCGGGGACGCGCGGCGCTCGCTGGAGCTCGTGGCCCAGGACCTCGCGAGCGGGGTGGCGACGCCCGCGGCCCACGGCGCCTCGGGGTCGCGAAGGACAGGATGAGCGGCGCGATCGATCGCTTCACGGCGGCCGCCACGGCGCTGGGACTGCAGCCCCAGGTTCGACGGTTCCCCGAGGGGACGAAAACCGCTGCCGACGCCGCGCGGGCGATCGGGTGTGACGTTGGGCAGATCGTGAAGTCCCTCGTGTTCATGGCCGAGGGTCCCCACGGGCGCACCGGCGCGATCCTCGCCCTCACCTCGGGCGCGAATCGGGCCGACGTCGGCGCCCTCGCCTCGCTGAGCGGGGCGGCCGTCGTGCGCCGCGCCACCCCCGAGGAGGCCCGCTCCGCGACCGGTTTCGCCGTCGGCGGGACGCCGCCGTTCGGCCATCCGGAGCGCGTGCGGGCCTTCCTGGACCGGGACCTGCTCGCTCACGACGAGGTGTGGGCGGCCGCCGGCACCCCCGACTCGGTGTTCCCGCTCTCCCCGGCCGACCTCCTGCGCCTCAGTGGTGCCTCGGTCGCCGCCTTCGCCGACGCAGGCTGAGGCTTCGACTTCCCGCCGCCACCGGTTATCATGGGTGTCGGACGAGGCTCGGACCCGCAGCCCAACGAAAGGGATCCATGATCACGCTGACCGAGAACGCCGCCGGCAAGGTGAAGGAGCTCGTAGCAGAAGAGGGTCGCGACGACATCGCCCTTCGGGTCGCCGTCCAGCCCGGTGGCTGCTCCGGATTGCGCTACGCGATGTACCTGGACGACCAGGTCTCCGAGAAGGACGCCGAGGCCGAACAGTTCGGCGTGAAGCTCGTCATCGACAAGATGAGCGTGCCCTATCTCGCACAGGCAACCATCGACTTCGTCGACTCCCTCGAGCAGTCGGGATTCACGATCGACAACCCCGCCGCCACCGGCGGCTGCGCCTGCGGCAATTCGTTCCACTGAGGGCGCGGGCTCGGGTCGGACCGCGGGGCGCCCGGTCGTGGCTCAGACGCACGCGTCGAGCCCTGCCCTGAACCCTTCGGCGAGCTCCTTCAGGCCCTCGTCGTCGATCACGAGCGGTGGCGAGACGGCGATGGCCCCGCCGACGAGCGGGCGCACGAACACGCCGGCGTCGCGGCACGCCATCCCCACGCGCGCGGCGAGCCCGGGTTCCTCCTCCACGGCCCCCGGCCGGAGCTGGACGGCGGCCAGCACGCCGGTCCCCGCGCGAACCTCGGCGACGAGCTCGTGTTCGGCGAGCGGGCCGAGGGCGTCCGCGAGAGCCACCTCGAGCTCGAGAGCCCGTTCGCACAGGCCCTCCCGTTGCACGATCGCGAGGTTCGCGAGTCCCGCCGCCGCCACGGTGGCGTGACCGCTGTAGGTGTACCCATGGCGCCACGGCCCCGCCCCGGGCGCCCAGAACGGCTCCGCGATCCACGGAGCCGCCACGACCGCCCCCAAGGGCAGATAGCCGCTCGTGATGCCCTTCGCGCACGTGAGGATGTCGGGATCCAGCGAGAGGCGGCCGGATGCGAACCAGTCGCCGCAGCGGCCGAACCCCGTGATGACCTCGTCCGCCACGAAGAGCACGCCCGTGGAGCGACAGACCTCGCGGGCCGCCTGGAGGTAGCCGTGGGGCGCGGGGAACACGCCCCCGGCCCCGATGACGGGCTCGCAGAAGAACGCCGCCACGCGGTCCGGGCCGGCCTCGACGATGGCGGAGCGGAGGGCGTCCACGTCGTCCCAGGCGACCTCGATCACGTCCTCGATCAGGTCGCCGTGGCCGGCGGCGTTGGCGGGGATGCCCGCCAGCGACGTCCCCGCCGTGTGCATGCCGTGGTACGCCTTCTCGCGCCGGATCAAGATCGTGCGTTCCGGGGCGCCCGTGAGCTGCCAGTACCGGCGCACCATCTTGGTGGCGGTGTCGATGGAATCGGAGCCACCGCTCGTGAAGAACACCTTGGAGTCAGGGACGGGCGCCACCTCGGCGACGAAGTCTGCGAGCTCCTCCGCCGGGCGGTTGGTGAGGTCGCCGAAGGCGCTGTAGACGGGTAGCGTGGCCATCTGAGCCGCCACGGCCCGACCGATCTCGACCCGACCCCAGCCCACGTTCCCGTACCAGAGCGAGGCGGTGGCATCGAGGTAGCGGCGCCCGCGGTCGTCCCACACGTACACGCCTTCGGCCCGCACGAGGGTGAGGGCGCCGTCGGCCACCACGGAGCCCATGTCGGCGAAGGGATGCCAGAAATGCGTCATGGTGGCCCACGCTACCAGCGGCCGCGCGCGGCTCGAGCGCCGGGCCGACCTAGGGGGAACAGGCGCTCTTGCGCGAGACGGCGAGGTTGTAGCCGAGCGGGAGCGTCGCGTCGTGGGGGACGAAGCCGGCCCGCATGCGCACGAGCACGCTCGAGAAGGTGACGACGTCACCCTCCCGCAGGTCCTTGCAGTTGACGAACTTCGCCGTGACCACGATGTTGCGGTACTCGTCGGCCCCCAGGGTGAACGGCCGCATGTCCCGGGCGTGCGAGGGATCGGTCTCGTTGGGGCCGTGCGCGAGCATGGCGGTCGACCGCTGCTCTAGGGGGTAGTGGCACGCGTCGCACCCGGCGTCCAGGCGGACGCTCTGGACGGTCACGGGCAAACCGCCCGTGTTGCGCAGCGTGAACATGAACGCGAGGCGTTCACCGTCGACGTAGCGCACGTTGTACTGGGTGAAGGTCTCGCCTCGCGGGGACGTGAACGGGCCCGCGCGCGTCGCGTGGTCGGGGTCGACCCAGCTCGTTCCCGCGTCGGCGGTCAACGGCTGGTATCGCAGGAAGAACGCGACGTAGGCGATCGCGAACATCCCCAGCAGGACGACCGCCATGATGGGCCATCGTCGACGCCGCCTCGGCGCCGGCTTTCCCGGCGGGGCCACATCAGTCGTGCCGGCGCGCGGCCTTGCGCTCGTGCCGCCCACCGGCTCGCCGACCGGCTCGCCCACCGGCTCGACCGGCCCGGTGACGACCGCTTGTGGGGCGGGCTCGGTCTGCGGCGGCGGGGGGGGTTCCATCCAGGGACCCTAGCGCCGCCTTGAGGCGGAATCTACCTCGGCCCTCAATCGACGTCGTAGGCCAGGTTGGGACGCAGCCAGCGCTCGGCCTCGGTGACGCTCTCGCCCAAGCGCCTCGCGTAGTCCTCCACCTGGTCCTTGGCGATGCGCCCCACGTTGAAGTAGCGCGCCTGGGGGTGGGCGAAGTACAGCCCGCTCACGCTCGCGGCCGGCGTCATCGAACAGGTCTCGGTGAGGTCGATGCCCTGCTCCCGCGCGCCCAACAGATCGAAGAGGCGCCGCTTCAGCGAGTGATCGGGACAGGCGGGATAGCCGAACGCGGGCCGGATGCCGCGGTAGCGCTCGTGAAGCAGCTCCTCGTGGGACAGCTGCTGCGTCTGATAGCCCCACGCGACCCGCGCCTGCTCGTGCAGGAACTCCGCGAACGCCTCCGCCAGGCGGTCCGCGAGCGCCTTCGTCATGATGGCGTTGTAGTCGTCATGGTCGGCCTCGTAGCGCTTGGCGAGTTCGTCCACGCCGAAGCCCGCCGAGACCGCGAATGCCCCGAGATGGTCGCCGTGGCCCGTCTCCGAGGGCGCCACGAAGTCCGCGAGGGAGCGGTTGGGGCGGTCGGGCTCCTTCTCGATTTGCTGGCGGAGCATCGGGAACGTGATGCCGTTGGCCAGCACGATATCGTCGCCCTCGGCGTTGGCGGGCCAGAACCCGAAGACGCCGCGCGCCCCGATGGAGCCCGCGGCCACGATCTCCTCGAGCAGCGCCCGGGCGTTGTCATAGAGCTCCCGGGCGGCGTCGCCGTGGGCGGGGTGATCGAGGATCGCGGGGAATCGCCCCTTGAGCTCCCACGCTGTGAAGAAGAAGGTCCAATCGATGTAGGGGATCAGGGTTTCGAGCGTCGGCTCGACCATGCGCGCGCCCGTGAACGAGGGCGTGGCGAGGTCCTCGGCCTGCCAGACGATCGGCGTCGGACGCTCGATGGCCTTGCGGTAGGGGAGCAGCGGTGTCTTGATGCGCTCCTCGTGCTGGGCGCGAAGGGCGTCCTGCAACGATCGATTCTCGCGGTCGAGGACCGCCTTGCGGTCGGGGTCCAGCAGCGATGCGACGACGGCGACCACGCGCGACGCGTCCAGGACGTGGACGGTGGGGTGGGCATACGCCGGGGCGATCCGCACCGCCGTGTGCTGCCGCGACGTCGTGGCTCCCCCGATCAGCAGCGGCAGATCCATCCCCCTGCGCTGCATCTCCTTGGCGACGTTCACCATCTCGTCGAGCGAGGGAGTGATGAGTCCCGAAAGCCCCACGAGGTCGCATCCTTCCTGCACGGCCGTGTCGAGGATCGCGTCCGCGGGCGCCATGACCCCGAGGTCGATCACCTCGTAGTTGTTGCAACCCAGCACCACTCCCACGATGTTCTTCCCGATGTCGTGGACGTCGCCCTTCACGGTGGCGGTGACGATGCGGCCCTGGGCTTTGGCGGTCCCGCCGGCTTTGATCAGGATCCGCTTCTCCTCCTCCATATAGGGCTCGAGGTGCGCGACCGCCTTCTTCATGGCGCGCGCGCTCTTGACGACCTGGGGCAGGAACATCTTGCCGGCTCCGAAGAGGTCGCCCACGATCTTCATGCCGTCCATGAGCGGGCCCTCGATCACGTCGAGGGGACGGTCGTAGGCCAGCCTCGCCGCCTCGGTGTCGTCCACGATGAATTCGACGATGCCGTGCACGAGGGCATGGGACAGGCGTTCCTCCACGGTGCCCTCGCGCCAGGCGAGGTCCACCACCCGCTCGACGCCGCCGGTCTTCACCGACTCGGCGAAGGTCACCATCCGCTCGGTGGCGTCCTCGCGCCGGTTGAAGATGATGTCCTCGACGCGCTCGAGCAGGTCCTTGGGGATGTCGTCGTAGACGGGGAGCTGGCCCGCGTTCACGATCGCCATATCCAGGCCCGCCGCGATGGCGTGATACAGGAACGCGGCGTGGATCGCCTGGCGAACGGGCTCGTTGCCACGGAAGCTGAAGCTGAGGTTGGACACGCCGCCGGACACATGGGAGCCGGGGCACCGCCGCTTGATCTCGCGCGTGGCTTCGATGAAGGCCCTCGCGAAATCGGCGTGCTCCTCCATCCCCGTGGCGATCGCGAGGATGTTGGGATCGAAGATGATGTCGCTGGGCTCGTATCCGGCTTCGCGGGTCAGCAGGCGATACGCGCGTTCGCAGATCTCGATCTTCCGCTCCACCGTGCCGGCCTGGCCGGCCTCGTCGAACGCCATCACCACGACGGCCGCTCCGTAACGCTTCACCATCCTCGCCTTGGCGAGGAAGTCCTCCTCCCCCTCCTTCAGGCTGATGGAGTTCACGACGCCCTTGCCCTGGATGCATCGCAGGCCGGCCTCGATCACGTCCCATTTGGAGCTGTCCACCATGATCGGGACCTTGGCGATCTCCGGCTCGGTGGCGATCAGGTTCAGGAACGTGGTCATGGCCTGGGCTCCGTCGAGCAGGTCCGCGTCCATGTTGACGTCGATGAGGTTCGCCCCGGAGCGGACCTGCTCCATCGCCACTTCGACGCCGCCCTGGTAGTCACTCGACTCGATGAGCCGTCGGAACTGGAGGGAACCGGTGATGTTCTGGCGCTCGCCGATCATGACGAAGCCGGTCTCGGGGGTGATGCGGAAGGGCTCGAGGCCGCTCAGGTGGGGGAGCGCGTCGCTCGCGTCCGGGACCGTGCGGGGGACCAGGTCGCGCACCGAGGTGGCGATGGCCTCGATGTGCTCGGGCGTCGTGCCACAGCACCCGCCCACGATGTTCACGAGTCCGTCCCGCGCGAACCCGGTGAGCAACTCGCACGTGATGGCTGGCGTTTCGTCGTAGCCGCCGAACGCGTTGGGTAGCCCCGCATTGGGGTAGCAGGCCACGGGGACGTTCGCCACTCGCGCGAGATCTTCCACGTACGGGCGCATCTCCGCGGCCCCCAGCGAGCAGTTGATCCCCACGATCACGGGATCCGCGTGCTCCACCGAGATCCAGAAGGCCTCGATCGTCTGACCCGACAGGGTCCGGCCGCTGCGGTCCACGATGGTCACGGACAACCAGATCGGCAGTTCCGGCGCGACGTCCTTGGCGGCCGCGATGGCGGCCTTCGCGTTCAGCGTGTCGAAGATGGTCTCGATCAAGAGAAGGTCGGCGCCGCCCTCGCGCAGACCGCGGATCTGCTCGGCGTAGGCGTCGTAGACCTGGGAGAACGTCACGCTGCGATAGGACGCGTCCTCGACCTTGGGCGAGAGCGACAGCGTGGCGTTGAGAGGACCCACGGAGCCGGCCACGAACCGGTCGGGATAGGCGGCGGCCGCCTCCTTCGCGAGCCGGGCGCCCTCCACGTTCATCTCGAAGACCGAGTCGCCCAGCGCGTAGTCTGCCTGGCCGATCGACGTCGCCGTGAAGGTGTTGGTGGTGGTGATGTCCGCCCCGGCCCGCAGGTACGCGTGGTGGACCTCGGAGATGATGTCCGGTCCCGTGAGGTTGAGAAGGTCGGGGTCGCCCTTCAGGTCCCGCGGGTGATCGGCGAATCGCTCGCCGCGGAAGGCGGCCTCGGAGAGCCCGCGACCCTGGAGCAGGACGCCCCAGGCACCGTCCAACACGGCGATGCGTCGCTCCAGGAGCCCCCGCAGACGGGCACGTATGTCCACGCCGACAACCCTAGCCGCCGCCCTTGTGTGCGACCAGGAACGCGCTCGCCTCGCGGCGCCCGGACGGGTAGGGTTGGCGACATGGATCAGGGGTTTCCCGAACGGTTGATCCCGGGCAACCGGCGGCAGCTGTCGGAGCGGCGTCCCGAGCAGGAGGCTCGACGCACCCGCCGGCAGACCGTGGCCGTGCTCTCGGGCATCCCCATGTTCGCCGACTTCAGCAAGAAGCACCTGAACCGCTTGGCGGCGGAGACCGACGAGCTCGTGTTCGAACCGGGGCAGGTCGTCGTGAACGAGGGCGACCCCGGGGAGACGCTCTTCGTGGTGCTCTCGGGTCAGGCCAAGGTCTCGCGTGGCAAGCGAAAGGTCGGAGAGGTTCTGCCCGGAGACTTCTTCGGCGAGCTCTCGGCGATCGACGGCGGCAAGCGAACGGCCTCCGTCGTCGCCGACACGCCGATGCGGGTGCTGCGCCTGTTCCGCCGCACGCTGACATCCCTCATCGAGGACGAACCGCAGGTCACGATCAAGCTGCTCGACGGGATCGTCCGGCGCCTGCGCCAGGTCGAACGCCGGACGCAGACCGGCTGAGGCCGGTCGGGCCGGGAGCGCTCCTCAACGCAGGAGGGCCTCGAGCTCATCCAGCGTCGCCGCGTCCAGGACGACGTCGGCGGCGGCCGCGTTGGAGCGCATGTGCGCGGCGCTGCGGCTCCCCGCGATCGCCGAGGTCACGCCCGGTTGATGGATGTTCCAGGCGAGCGCGAGCTGGGCGCACGTCACGCCGAGTCGGGCGGCGATCGGCCGCATGCCGTCGACGAGGCGCAGGCTCCGGCCGATGTTGGCGGCGGCGAACGGCCCCTCCTCGACGGATGCCCGCCAATCGCCGGGAGGAAACGTGACCTCGCCCGCGTAGGCGCCCGTGAGCATGCCGACCGCGAGCGGGCTGTAGGAGACGACTCCGGTGCCCACCTCGGCGCACCAGGCGATCAGCTCCCGATCGTCGGGGACCAGCATCGAGAACTCCTGCTGCAGCGAATCCACGTGGCGGACCGCTTCGCAGCGCTCGATCAAACCCCGATCGAAGTTCGAGACGCCCACGTACCGAACCTTCCCCGCCTCCGCGAGCTCGGCCATGGCGCCCCAGGAGTCCTCCACGGCCACGCCCGATGCGTCGGGCCAATGGAGCTGGTAGAGGTCGATCGCCTCGATGCCCAGGCGCGCGAGCGAGGCGTCGCACGCCGCCGCGATCTGCTCGGGGAGGAAGCCGCTGCCCCCTTCGTCGGGGGCCACTTTGGAGGCGATGGCGACCTCGTCGCGGCGGCCCGCCACCGCCAGGCCCACGAGGCGTTCGCTCTCGCCGTCGCCGTAGACCTCGGCGGTGTCGATCCAGTCGATCCCTGCCTCCAACGCCGCGTGGATCGCATCGATCACCGACGCGTCAGAGTCGTTCGGACCCCAGTCCGTGCCGCCCGCCTCCCACGCCCCGAAGCCGATCGCGGACAGTTGCGGACCCTGCGAACCCAGCCTTCTCGTCTGCATGCGACAGAATCTAAACGTCTCCGGCCTCCGTGCGCTCCGGGGAGCGTTACGCTAGTGAGCGTGGTGACAACCAAGACCGTCGAAGAGAAGGAGCGTGTCGTCATCCGGTTCGCCGGGGACTCGGGCGACGGGATGCAGCTCACCGGCGATCGGTTCACCTCAGCCACCGCGGTCCTCGGCAACGACCTCGCGACGCTTCCCGATTTTCCGGCCGAGATCCGGGCCCCCGCGGGCACCGTGCACGGCGTCTCGGCGTTCCAGATCCAGTTCGCGTCCACCGACATCACGACCCCCGGGGATCATGCCGACGTCCTGGTGGCGATGAACCCCGCGGCCCTGATGGCCGATCTCGACAAGGTGGAGCGCGGCGGCGTCCTGATCGTCAACGAGGACGCGTTCACCAAGCGGAACCTCGAGAAGGCGGGCTACGCGGAGGATCCGACGGGCGATGGCAGCCTCGAGGGCTACCAGGTCTTCAAGGTGCCCATGACGTCCATCACGCTGCGCGCCACGCAGGACCTCGGGATCGGCAAGAAGGAGGCCGAGCGCGCGAAGAACATGTTCGCCTTGGGCCTCGTGTCTTGGATGTTCGATCGTCCCACCGACACCACGCTGAACTGGCTGGAGCAAAAGTTCGGCGGCAAGCAGGAGATCTTCGACGCGAACGTCTCCGCGTTCAAGGCGGGATACAACTTCGGCGAGACCACGGAGCTGTTCGCCCAGTCCTACCTCGTGCGGGCGGCGCCGTCGCAAGCCGGCACCTACCGCAATATCGCGGGGTCGACCGCCCTCTCGTGGGGTCTCATCGCGGCCGCAGAGCGTGCCGGGATCCCGCTGTTCTATGCGAGCTACCCAATCACGCCCGCGTCCGAGCTCCTGCACGAGCTCAGTCGGCATAAGAACTTCGGCGTGATCACCCTGCAGGCGGAGGACGAGATCGCGGCCGCGAACGTGGCGCTCGGGGCGGCATTCGCGGGCAAGCTCGCCGCGACCGGCACCAGCGGTCCCGGCATGGACCTCAAGGCCGAGACCCTCGGCCTCGCGGTCATCATGGAGCTGCCGCTGATCGTCGTGGACGTGCAGCGCGGGGGACCCTCGACCGGACTGCCCACCAAGACCGAGCAGGGCGACCTCCTCCTCGCGATGTTCGGCCGCCACGGGGAATCGCCCATGCCGATCGTGGCGCCGTCCTCACCGTCGGACTGCTTCGCCACGGCGGTGGAGGCGGCGCGGATCGCCGTTCGCTACCGCACGCCGGTGATCTTGTTGTCCGACACGTTCCTGTCCAACTCCTCGGAACCGTGGCTCCTGCCGGACCTCGACGAGCTGCCGGAGATCGACCCGAACTTCGCCGTTCCCAACGACGAAGGCTTCCTCCCGTACGCGCGGGACGAACGCCTCGCGCGACCGTGGGCCGTGCCGGGCACGCGCGGTCTCGTGCACCGGATCGGGGGGCTGGAGCGCGAGGATCTCACCGGCAACATCAGCTACGACGCCGCGAACCACGAACGGATGACGCACCTCAGGCGCGACAAGGTGGCCGGCGTTGCCGCCGACATCCCGGAGCTCGAGGTGGATGACCCCGACGGCGACGCGGAGGTCCTGGTCCTGGGTTGGGGCTCCTCCCTCGGCACGATCCGCGCGGCCGCCCGCCGCGTCCGCGCCGGCGGCAGGAGGGTGGCGACCGCGCACCTGCGTCACCTGAACCCCTTCCCCGCCAACACCGAAAAGGTCGTGCATGCCTATCCCAAGGTGCTCATCCCCGAGATGAACCTCGGCCAGTTGGCGCTCCTGATCAGGGCCGCCTATCTGGTGGACGCGAGGAGCTATACCAAGGTGCAAGGGGTTCCCATCTCCGCCGACGAACTGGAGCAAGAGATCGTGAGGATGCTCGATGAGTGATGTCGACGGCGGCGCCGGCTCCGGCGTGGCCACCCTGACCAAGAGAGACTTCACGTCGGACCAGGAGGTTCGCTGGTGCCCCGGTTGCGGCGACTACGCGATCCTCTCGGCGATGCAGGGTTTCATGCCCGAACTGGGGATCGAGCCGCACGAGACGGTGTTCGTGAGCGGCATCGGCTGCAGCGGCCGGTTCACGTACTACATGGACACCTACGGCGTGCACGGGATCCATGGACGCGCCCCCGCCATCGCGACGGGGATCGCCACCGCGAACCCCGACCTCAACGTCTTCGTGGTAACGGGGGACGGCGACGGCCTCTCGATCGGCGGGAACCACCTGATCCACGCGCTTCGGCGGAACGTGAACATGACGATCCTGCTGTTCAACAACCAGATCTACGGGCTCACGAAGGGCCAGTACTCGCCCACGAGCGAAGAGGGGAAGGTCACGAAATCCACGCCGTTCGGTTCGGTGGACCACCCGTTCAACCCCATCGCGGTGGCCCTGGGAGCCGAGGCCACCTTCGTGGCTCGGACCCTCGACAACGACCGGGCTCACCTCACCGAGGTTCTGCGCCAGGCGACCGCTCACCGCGGCGCCTCGTTCGTGGAGATCTACCAGAACTGCAACGTGTTCAACGACGGCGCCTTCGATCTGCTCCGCGACAAGCCCCAGGGCGTCCACCACCAGATCCGCTTGGTGGACGGCGAGCCCATCATCTTCGATGAGGGCAACAAGTGCGTCATCGTGGGCGATAACGGCCGGCTGCAGGTCCACAACCTCGCCGACGTCGACCCCGACCGGATCGTCGTGCACGACGCGGGAGGGCGCCCATCGCTTCCGTTCGGGCTCGCGCACCTGTCGCTCGGACCCCATGAGGCCACGTGCATCGGTGTGTTCCGCGAATTCGAGCGTCCGGTCTACGGGGAGGCGATGACCGAGCAGCTTCGCAGCGCCGAGGAGCGGCTGGGCAAGGGGGACATGAACAAGCTGCTGCACGGCGGCGATACCTGGACGGTGGGGTAGCGGGCCTCAGGGCGCGTCGGGGGGTCGGAACCGCGCCAGCGCTTCGCCACTGACCTCCTCCACCTCGCGCAGATCCGCAACGAGTTGGGCGAGCGCTTCCGCGAACGCGTCGAGCTCCGCCTCGCTGGATGCGGCGCCTAGGCTCACGCGGAACGCCGACGTGGAGCCCGCCCCCACGGCCTCCAGGACCGGGGAAGGGTCCTCGGGCCGCCCGCTGCAGGGAGACCCCGCGCCGACGTGGAAGCCACGGTCGTCGAGGGCCATCATGAGCGTGGCGGCGTCGAGCCCGGCCACGCTGAAGCACAGGAGGTTGGGCGTGCGATGGGTGGGATGGCCGTGCACGATCGCGCCTCCGACGCCGGTCTCGATCCGCTCACGCAGCCGCGCGGTGAGGTCCCACTGCCGCGCCGCCGCGTCTCCCATCGTGGCGAGGGAGGTCGTGAGCGCGGCCGCCATCCCGGCGATCCCGGGGGTGTTCTCCATGCCCGAACGCCGTTTGCGTTCGCGATCGTCGCCGCACGGGTACGCCGTGACGCCGACGCCCCGGCGCACGTAGAGGGCGCCGACGCCGGGCGGGCCCCCGAACTTGTGCGCGGAAAGGGAGAGAAGGTCCACGCCCAGGGCGCGGACGTCGACCGGCAGTCGACCGACCGTCTGGCACGCGTCGGTGTGGAAGCGGACCTTCGCCTCGCGCGCGAGTCGCGCCGCCTCGCCGACCTGCTGCATGGTCCCCAGTTCGTGGTTGGCGTGCTGCACGCTGGCGAGGAGGGTCCCCGGCACGCGGATCTCCCGTGCGAATGCGTCCATGTCGAGGCGGCCGAAGCCATCGACGCCGACGATGACGACCTCGAACCCCTCGCTTTCCAGGACGTGGCCCACCCCGCCGACGGCCGGGTGCTCGACGGCGCTCACGACCACCCGCGTCCCGAGCTCCCGTACCGCCCGCACGCCGCCCCACACGGCCAGCGCCACCGACTCCGTCCCCCCGGACGTGAACACCAGCTCGTCGGGTTGCGCCCCGATGGCCGTCGCGACCGCCGCCCTCGATGCGTCGAGAACCGCTCGAGCGGCCCGGCCGGGACTGTGGATGTTGAGGGGATCCCCGAAGGCGTCGAGCGCGGCCACGATGGCCTCGCGTGCCGCGGGGAGCAGCGGGGTCGCCGAGGCGTGGTCAAGGTAGACGTCGTGGATCGCGGCCGACCTCGAACCGTCGACCGCGCGCACCCTGTGCTGGGACCGTTCCTGGGGCTGCATCGCTCAGGGTGGGCAACGCCGCGACGTCCGGGTTCCTTCCCGCGGCCCGCAGGAGCGGACGCCGGCTACGGCGTAGCCGGCTCGTTCCCCTTGAGGAAGGCGTACCAGTACACGACGCCGGCGATGATGCCGCCGGCGACCGGCCCCACGATCCAGACGTACCAGTTGGTGTAGTCCGCCGTGGCCACGGCCGGGCCGAACCAGCGGGCCGGGTTCATGGCGGCGCCGGTGAGTGGGTAGAAGACCATCATGTCGAACGCGACCACGAGGCCGACGGTGAGGCCGCCGGTGAGCTTGAACGGACCGCGATCGTCCACCATCGTGGCGAAGACGGCGAAGACCAGGAAGAACGTACCGACGGCCTCGAACAAGATGCCCTTGCCGACCGAGTAAAGGGGCGCGAGGGCCGGGATCCCCCCGCTGCCGGCGTCGAACAAGATCTTGGGCTCGAGCGCCTTCAGCAGGAGCGCGCCGGCCACGCCCCCCAGCAGCTGTGCCACGATCAGGATGCCCGCGCGCGCGGTGGGGAGCTTACCGGTCGTCCAGAGTGCGATCGTGACGGCGGGGTTGACCAGGCCGCCGGACAGATGCGCGGTGAGGGAGATCATGATGAACAGCACGAACCCGCTCGCGAGCGCGACGCCGGTGAGATCGAGCTGGCCGTTGGCGTTCATGATGACGGCGCCGGCGCCGATGAAGATCAGCGCGAACGTCGAGATGAACTCGGCGACGGCCGCCTTTGCGGTGTTCTCCAACATCGGCTCCTTCCGTGTCGGGTGCGAGCCGGTCGCTCCGTCGGGAGGGCGGTGGCCGGGCTCGCTCCGGCACCGACGGGAGCGTAGACCAGCCCGAGGGACGAGGCAAAGACCGCGAGCCTTGCGGTAGCATCCGAGCCGTGGACGTCCTGCTCATGTCGCCGGACCCAGCTTCGCGCGAGCTCATGGCGCTCGCGGTGCGCAGCATCGAGCGACGCCTCGGCGAGGACCTGCGATTCCGCGCCGCCGCCAACGGCGAGCTCGGGATCCGGGCGGCCCTGCGGGAGCGGCCTCAGATCGTCGTGGCCGACGAGATCGCCTCGCGCGCCGGGGCGTTCGCGCTGGCCAAGGCGCTTCGTGATGATCCCGTCCCGTTCGAGGGTGCGATCGTGATCTTGTTGGAGCGCCGACACGACGCGTGGCTGGCGTCGTGGTCGGGGGCCGATGCCTGGTTCGTGAAGCCGGTGGACCCGTTCGAGGTGGCCGACCGGCTCCTGGAACTCGTGCAGCAGAAGGAGACCGCGTGAAGATCAAGGGGACGTGCAAACGGGACGGGCGCTCGTTCATGGCGGAGCAGGTCGTGCTCGGGGGCGGCGCCTGCCCGTGGGACGGGGAACCGTTCGCGCCGGATTATGCGGTGACGCTGGTGAACGCCCTGCGCGACGCCGAGGAGGCGGGAAGCCGGCTCGAGGAGGCGCTGGAACAGGTGGCCGACCTCCGCCCGGAGTTCACGTTGGACGCCGAGACCGTCCTCGCGGACGTGCGCCGCTCGCTGGGCCGTCTGGAACAGAACCTCGTGCGGCAGGGCTGAGCGACATGCGCGCGGAGGGCGAGAACCGCCATGCGGTGCAGGTTCAGGAGGGCGCCGACGGGTGGATCGTCGCGATCCTCGACCCCTCCGGCGCTGTGGTCGGCGAGCGGGCGTGTCGCGATCACGTCGAAGCGCGCACTTATTCATCCACGGTCCGCCAGCACATCTACTGGCTCTCGCCCGAGACGTTCCGCGCGTACTACCGCGTCTGAGAAGGTCGAACCGTGGGCTTCAACTACCAACAGCCGGGCAAGACCAAGAGGGCGGACCTCGTCATCTTCGGCGTCGCGCTCGCCGTGATCGTCGCGCTGGTGCTCTGGGCAATCTGGTAGCGGGCGTGCCGCAGGACCTCGCGTCGCTCGCGTTCTGCTATCTCACCACGACGGGCCGCATCACGGGTGACCCGCATCGCATCGAGATCTGGTTCGCGCTGGACGGCGACGTCGTCTACCTCATGGCGGGGGGCCGTGAGCGCAGCGACTGGGTCCGCAACCTGCTGGTAACCCCCGAGGTGGTGCTGGAGCTGGGTGATCGCCGACGCGTCACGACGGCCCGCGTGGTGGAGGCGGGAACCGACCGAGACGCGAGGGCTCGGCGGCTGCTCGTGGAGAAGTACGGCGGGGACGAGGACCTTGGTTCGTGGAGTCGGACCGCCCTGCCGGTGGCCGTGGACTGGCCCGAGCCCTAGGCCTCTTCGAACCCGATCGCGAACAGCCGCTCGAGGTCGTGCGTGGAATACACCTGGAAGCTGATCAGCGTCTCCGTGCGTTCGACCCCTTCGACCTTCGCGATGCCGCCCGGGATCGTGGCGGCCAGGTCCTCGTGCAGGGGCACCCGCACGATCGCGATGAGATCGAACTCGCCGGCCACCGAATGGACCTCGCTCACACCGTCGATGTCGGCGATGATCTGCGCGGCCTCGGCGATCTCGTCGATCTCGCATTGGATCAAGACGATGGCATGCACGCTCATTGACGGATCCCCTCCGGGTTCAGGCGCGTTCGAGGGCAACGGCGAGGCCCTGGCCTCCGCTGACGCACAGCGTGGCCAGGCCCAGGCTCAGCCCGCGGTCGCGCAGGTCGTAGGCCAGGCTGAGGATGATGCGGGCCCCGCTCATGCCGATGGGATGGCCCAGCGAGATGCCGCCCCCCTTGACGTTGAGCCGGTCGCGATCGAATTTCAGCTCCCGATCGCACGCGATGACTTGCGCGGCGAAAGCTTCGTTGACCTCGATGGCGTCGAAGTCGGCGAGGCCGAGGCCCGTGGCCTCCAGCAGCTTGTGCGTTGCGGGCACCGGGCCGATGCCCATCACGGCGGGGTCCACCCCCGCCCAGCTCATGCCGATGATGCGCGCGAGCGGCTCCCGTCCCTCGGCCCGGGCGCGGGACTCGGACATCAGGACCATCGCCGCCGCCCCGTCGGTGAGGCCTGAGGAATTGCCGGCCGTGACGCTCCCGCCCTCGCGGAACACGGGCGCGAGCGTGCCCAGCGAGGCCATGGTGGTGCGCGGCCGCACGTGCTCGTCCTCGGTCACGCTCACGCTCTCGTGGCCCGCCGGCACCTCGATCGCGAGCATCTCCTCGGACCGACGGGCCGCGCCTTCCGTCGCCTTGTGCTGGGACATCAGGGCGAACTCGTCCTGCTCCTCGCGGGAGATGTCGTAGCGATCGACCAGGTTCTCCGCGGTCTCGCCCATGACCAGCCCACAGAGGGGGTCGAGCAGCCCGTCGCGGTACATGGCGTCCACGGCCTCGGTGTTGCCGAGCCGATACCCCAGCCGCATCTCCGGGAGCAGATACGGCACGCGCGTCATGTTCTCCATGCCGCCCACCAGGGCCACCTCGGACTGTCCGAGCATGATCTGCTGGGCGCCCAGTTGGGTTGCCTTCATGCCGGAGCCGCAGGCGATGTTGACGTTGTAGGCGCTGACCTCGACGGGGACGCCGGCCCGCACGCTCACCTGTCGTCCCGTGTTGGGACCGTTGCCGGCTTGGCGCGCGTGGCCGAAGATGCTCTGATCCACGTTGGCGGGCTCGATCCGCGCGCGCCGCATGGCCTCCTTCGCCGCGAGCTCGCCGAGCTGCACGGCGGGCGTCTCCGCGAAGGACCCGAGGAACTTCCCGATGGGCGTTCGCGCACCCTCGAGGATCACCGCGTTCTCCATGCCCATCAGTCTAGCGGCGGCTCCGGTCTCGCCCGCTCGAGCGAGGCCGGACGTCGGCCGCCTTCGTGGTGGCGAGGATCCTCGCCACCACCGCCCCTCCGTCGACCGCTTCGCTCGGCCAGGGCCCCGTGCCGTCGCTCACGCGCGGCGGATGGGCCGCGAGCCACGAACGCACGGCCGCGAGCTCGCCCGCGCGTTCGCGCGGGCACGGGAGGGCGACGGGCTCCGCTTCATCGAGCACACCCGAGGGCGAGAGCGCGCCCCGATGGAACCGCAGCACGTGGCCGTCGGCCCGGTCGAGCAAGGCGAGCTCGGCGGGGGCCACGAGCCACGCGTCCTGCCGTTGACGTCCGAGCGCCTCGGCGAGGGCGCGGAGGCGATCGCGGGTGAGGGACGCCTCCTCGTAGCGCTCCTGGTCGGCCAGAGCCCCCATCCGCGTCTCGAGCGCTGCGAGGAGCTCGCCGGGGGAGGTGCTCAGGGAGGAGACGAGCCTCCCGACGAGCGCTGCGTAGCGCTCGGGGTCGGTCCGGCCGTCGCAGGGTGCCGCGCATCGGCCCATGTCGGCGAGCGCGCAAGGGGCGAAACGCGTGGTGGCACGCATGGCCCGCGTGCAGCGACGGAGGGGAACGACCTGCTCGAGCGCCTCCTTTGCCAGCCGCGCGCGGGAGCTCGTCCCGAAGGGCCCGAGGTAGACACAGTCGTCCCCGGGCTTGGCCGCGTAGACCACCTTCAGGCGGGGGAAGGCCTCCGAGGGGTCGAGCTTGAGGTAGGCGCTGCGCCGCCACGTCTTCCCGCGACGGTTGTACTTGGGCTCGTGGCGTCCGATCAGGCGGGCCTCCACGACCAGGGCCTCCAGCTCGCCCCGGCAACGACGTCCCTCGACGGACGCGACCTCGTGCAGCATGTTTTCGATCGTCTTGCGTGCATCGCCGTAGAAGTAGGATTTCACCCGGTTCCGCAGGTCCTTCGACTTGCCGACGTACAAGATGGCGCCGTCGCGGCCCTTGAAGAGGTAGACGCCGGGCGCGTGCGGGAGGTGATCGGCCATGCGGATCTTCGCGAAGTGCGGACGGCCCCGTGCCCGGCAGGCCTCGCGCAGGTCGCCGAGGGTGAGGATGCCGAGCCGACCGCCTAGGTCGAGGAGCCCGTGGAGCACCTCGGCGCACGCTTCGGCGTCTTCGAGCGCGCGGTGGATGGGCGTGGACCGCGTGCGGAAGTAGTGCGCGAGCGTTCGCAGCCGCACGTTGGGGACCTCGGGCCACACGACGCGACGCGCGAGCTTGGCCGTGCACACGGGCGGCCCCGGCAGCAGGGGGTAGTCGAGCCTCCCCAGGTTCTCGTTGAGGAACGAGAAGTCGAACGCGGCGTTGTGCGCCACGATGACCGCGCCGCGGGCGAACTCACAGAAGGC
Source organism: uncultured Actinomycetes bacterium (assembly GCA_963719165.1). GTDB lineage: Bacteria > Actinomycetota > UBA4738 > UBA4738 > HRBIN12 > JAOUEA01. The sequence continues at coordinate 591,168 of CAVRAV010000001.1, forward strand.
GGGCAGGATCTGTTCGATCGGGGGGCGGGCGGCCACGAGTTCGTCGCTGATGCCCGTCAGGTGCGTGATGAAGGGCGGGATCGCCACGCGGGGGTCGACGAGTGCCTGGAAGACCCCCAGCCGCTCGCCGCCCCGATAGGTGACCGCTCCGACCTCGGTGATGCGGCAATCCTTCGGCGAGCCCCCGGTCGTCTCGAGGTCGACGACGCAGAACGTCACCTCGCTCAGCGGGATCGCTTCGTCCAACGTCGTCTGGATGGGCTCGGCGAGCATCGCTCCGCCTTTCGTCCGGAGGGGCCGAACGGGGGCGTGACGATATCGAACACCTGTTCGACTGTCAAGGGAGGCGCGGCGGTGCGGGGCTCAGGCCGGGGGATACAACGCGGCCTCGACGATCGAGGCGAGGAGCTGCTCGACGGCGAGATGGCACTCCTGGATGTGGGCGGTGACCGAGGACGGCACGCGGATCGCAACGTCGCAGCCGGGGGCCAGGTCGCCTCCCGAGGCGCCCGTGAGCCCCACGACGCGCAGCTCCTGGCGGCGCGCCTGTTCGGCCGCGCGCACGACGTTCGCGGAGTTGCCGCTCGTGGAGATCGCGATCAGCACGTCCCCGGCGCGTCCGAGCGATTCGATTTGCCTCGCGAAGACGCGTTCGACGCCGAAGTCGTTGGCGATGGCGGTGAGCAGGGACGTGTCGGTCGTGAGGGCGATCGCGGGGATGGAGGGTCGTGCGTTATCGATCGTGAACGTGCTGACGAACTCCGTCGCGAGGTGCTGCGCGTCCGCGGCGCTCCCCCCGTTCCCACAGATCAGGAGCTTGCGGCCGTCGCGGAGCGCCGCGACCATGACGTCGGCCGCCGCGACGATGTCGTCGAGGCACGCCGCCTCCACGGCCGAGACCGTCCGCGCCGTGGTCAGCAGGTAGGCGCTGGCGCTCGCCCGCACTTTTCCGGCGCGCACATCGGCGGCGGGCACGCCCCCGGTGCTCACGGAAGGTCCTTCGTCGGGGCCCAGACCTCGTCACCGCGGCGTGCACGTACGCCGTCGGGCCACAAGACGAACGGGGCGAACTGGCCGCCCAGGCCCTCGAGCGCCTCGCGGACGTCTCCTTGGTGCTCGGGCGCGCAGTAGAGCAGGAGATAGCCGCCGCCGCCCGCGCCGCAGATCTTCCCCCCGCTCGCCCCCGCCTCGTGCGCCCGCCGCAGCATCGCCTCGATCGGCGTGTGCTCCGCGATGTGGGGGTTCATCCGCTTCTTGGCCTCGAATGCGTCACGCAGCATGGTGCCGAGTCGATCGGCATCGCCCGCCTCGAGCGCGTCGCGCATCGCGTAGGCCATCTCGCGGAGCTGCTTCATCCCCAGGAGCGTGTCCTCGCGGCCGCTGCGGAACAGGCCGATCTGGGCATCGATCAGCCCCACGTTGCGGCGGACGTGGCCCGTGTAACACAGGAGCAGATCGGAGCGCAGGCGCGCGATGACGGCGTCGTCCGTCCGTACGGGGGTGGCGGTGACGCCCCCGCGGCCGAACTCCAACAGGTTGAGACCCCCGTAGGCCGCGGCGAACTGATCCTGCCACCCTCCGCTGATCCCCAGGTCGTCGCGCTCCACGGCGTAGCAGAGTCGCGCGAGCTCGTCGGCCGAACAGCTGCGCCCCTCGAGCATCGCGAGTCCCGCGACCACGGCGGTGACGAGCGCCGAGGACCCGCCGAGACCGCTGCCCGGAGGGGCCTCGGATTCTATGTCCATGTCGATGCCCCTGCGCACGCCGATCCGTTCGATCGCGGCTTTGGCGAGGTCCATCACCCCGTCGTACTGGGGCCCCTCGTCGAGGTGGTAGGCCACGAGGTGCCCGAGGTCCAGGGATCGAACGCGTACCTCACGGTCGGCGCGTGGGGTGATGGTGGCGCGCACGAAGTGGTCGATGGTGGAGGACAAGACGGCGCCGCCGTGCTCCTCGTACCAGTGGGGGAAGTCGGTCCCGCCGCCCACGAAGCTGATGCGCAGGGGCGCCGCGGCGCGAACGGGGGTGAGATCGAGGGGCAAGTGAACTAGGCTACCGCGGCGCGTTGGAGGCGCCGACGCTGCTGCTCGGTGAGGCCTCCCCACACGCCGTAGCGCTCGCCGTTCTTCATCGCCCACGCGAGGCACTCCTCGCGGATCCGGCATGCGCCGCAGAAGGCGAGGGCCGGGCCGGCTTCCTCCTCCGAGATGGGGAAGAACACGTCGGGGTCGACGCCGAAGCATGCGGCTCGATCTTGCCAATGATCGGGAGGGGACGGGTTCCCCGGTAGCAGGCTGAGGTCCACATCCGGGAACCGCTCGATCCTCACTGGCACTCCCTCCCCCGAGAACCCACGGCCGGCGGGCGCGTCGTGGTACCCGATTCATAACAGAGGGGCGACGCTCAACGGAAGGGGTCGAACGCAGGCAATCCGGGAACCCCCGCTCGTGGGACGGTAAATGACCCGAACGGGCTAGCCCATCGAGCCCACAGCGGTGAGTTCGAGCCCGCCAGCGGTCTCGAGGGGGGATCCTTCGGCCTCCCATCGCACCCGTACTATCGCGACGGTTCCGCCTTCGCTCCCGGCGGCGGCGCTGGTGATCTCACCGACGGGGTCTCCCGCGGACACGACCTCCTCACCCGCCGCAACGGCGCCCAGGGCGCGGACTCGACGGAGCACGCGCGGCGGATGCCCCAGGTTCCGCACCCGGGCCACGGACTCCTGCCCGAGGAAGCAGCCCTTGGCCATGTCGACGGTCTCCATGAGCCCCGCTTCGGCCGGGAGTGCGTCCTGCCCGAAGTCGGCGCCCATGCGGGGCGCCCCGCTGCGGATCCGCCGGACCTCCGCGGCGGCCTGGCTCACCTCTACGAGATCGTGATTGACCAGGGCGTCCTCCACGCGCCACGTGGCACGCCCGATCGGCGTGAGGAGGTCGAGCCCCGGCCCGAGGACGGAGGGCGACAACGCGGGGCGCGCCACGAGCTGGGCGGCGGCGCCGGGCACCGCGAACATCGATAGCTCGGCCGTGGTGTCGTGCAGGGAGACATCCGAGGAAAGGACGTAGGGACCCAGCAACAGACCCAGGTGCTCGTCTTGCTCGGCGTCCTGCAGCAGGATGAAGCCCCCTTCGTCCGCCGCCACGTGGAAATCAGCGCGGATCCGGCCGGTGGCGCCGAGCAGGAGGGAACGACGCGAGCAGAACGGTTCGAGGGTGGCGACGTCGCAGGTCACGAGGTCATTCAGCCAGGCACGGGCGTCGGCCCCCGACACGCCGATCTTCCGCCAGCCCGACAGGTCGACGAACGCGCGCCCCTCCTCGAGGGCGGTCAGCTCGTCGCCGGGCGCATCGAGCGGTCCCATGGGGAGCTCCTCCTTCGTTCGTACCCTCTGGGAGGATAGCGCCGCGATGGATGTTCCCCGCACCCTCCTCGTGACGAACGACTTCCCGCCCCGCGTGGGCGGCATCCAGCGAACGCTCGAGGCGTTGTGGGGCGAGCTCCCCGCCGATCGCGTTTCGGTGTTCTGTCCCCATGATGCGGGTGCGGCCGCCTACGACGCGGCGCAGCCGTTCCGCGTGTTCCGCCAGCCCGAGCGAGTCCTGTGGCCTCGAGCCGACGTCGCCGCCCGGATCGACGAGGCGATCGAGGCCGCGGGCGCCGAGGTCGTCCTGTTCGGCGCGACCTACCCCCTCGCTCTGTTGGGTCCCCGCTTGGCGGCCCGGGGGACGCCCTACCTCGCCGCTGCTCACGGGTTCGAGTACTGGCTCTCGGTCGTCCCGGGCGCGCACGCGATGGTCCGCTACGCCACGTCGCGCGCGTCGCGGGTCCCGGTGATGTGCAGCGCATTCATCGCTCGGACCGTCCGCACGGCCGTGCCGGCCCGCGTGCCGGTGTCCGTGCTGTACCCGGGCGCGGATCTGCGCAGGTTCCGACCGGATCTCGAGACCGCGGATCTACGGGCGCTCCACGGGCTCGCTGACCGGCCGATCGTCGTGTGCGTGAGCCGGCTCGTCGCGCGCAAGGGTCAGGACCGGCTCATCCAGGCGATGGGGGAGATCCGTCGGCGGGTCCCGGGCGCCGCGCTGATGATCGTCGGCGGCGGCCCCTATGAGGCAACGCTTCGGGAGATGGCGGCCGCCGCACCGGCCGGCTCGGTGTTCTTCAGCGGCGAGGTCTCCGAGGAGGACCTCCCGCGCTACTACGCGATGGGGGACGTGTTCGCCATGCCGTGCCGAACGCGGCTGGGGGGCCTCGAGGTCGAGGGCTGGGGCAACGTCTTCATCGAGGCGGCCGCGTGCGCACGGCCGGTGGTCGTGGGGGATTCCGGAGGAGCGAGCGAGGCCCTCGTGGCCGGCGAGACGGGGCTGCTGGTGGACGGGCGGGATGAGAGGGAGGTGGCCGATGCGGTGGCCGACCTCCTCGGCGATCGCGAGCGCGCCCGGGCGATGGGCGCGGCCGGGCGCGCCCGGGTGGAGCGTTCGCACTCCTGGGGGCGGATCGCGGAGCGCCTGGCCCTCTGGCTCCAGGCCGCCGCCGGCTGAGGTTCCCAGGATCCGGCGTGAGCCGGAGGTACGCTGCGCCCATGGAGGCTCCGAGATCACCAAGATCCTCGAGATCCGAGGACGGTCGACGCTGCCCGAACTGCGGCGCGCTCGCGACGGCCGATGCGGACTGGTGCGGCCAGTGCTTCACGGCCCTCCAGCCGCCGGGCATGGAGGCGGCGGGGCGAGCGGGCCTGCTGCGCGCCGATCCGCCCCGTCCCGATCCGCCGGGCGAGGACGCCACGTCACCGGCGGCGCAACCGGCGGCGCGGGAACCCAGCTGGCCCTGCACCACCTGCGGTCACGAAAACCCCATCGAGCTCGACGCGTGCTCGGTGTGTGGCACGTCCTTCGCGACCGTCATGCGCTCGGACGAGCGTCCGGCCGAGGTGGATCCCAAGGATGCCCTCGTCGCCTCCCTCATCTTCCCCGGCCTCGGCCACCGCAAGCTGGGGCGGTCGCTCGATGGGTTCGCACGGGGCCTGCTGTTCGCGATCATGTGCGCGCTCGCGATCATCCTCGCCTTCGCGCCCGGTTCGGGCATCCTCAAGGCCATGTTCACCCTCTACCTTCTCCTCGCCCTCGCGGTGTATGTGGAGTCCGCCTGGGAGGCGTATCGGATGGCCGGGGGTGCCCCGGCGTGGGTGAGCACGCGTCAACTCCTGTGGGCCACGGCCGCGATCGTGATCGTGAGCGTGTTCGTCCTGGCGCTGTCCGTCATCACGGTCGCGAAGCGCTGAGCGAAGCCAAAGGCGCCGCGTGGCCAGGCGGTAGGATGCCGCTCACGCCATGGAGCATGCCGAGGGATCCATCCAGATCGAAGCGCCGCTCGAAGACGTCATGGAGGTCATCGAGGACTACGAGGCGTATCCGGAATGGGCGGACGTGAAGCGGGTCGAGGTGCGGGAACGAGGCGAGGGGGGCCGTGCGACGGAGGTTGCCTTCGAGGTGGACGTCCCGGTCCTCGGCAAGGCCGCGTACACGCTCTCGTACCGGTACGCACAAGGCGACACGGGCCTGTCCTGGGTCACGAAGGAGGCGCACGGGGCGGTGCGCGACATCCGCGGCGAGTACCTGCTGAACGAGATCGAGGACGCCACCACGAGCGTCACCTATCGCCTCGCGGTGGAGCTCGGGGTCCTGGTCCCGGGGTTCTTGCGCACCGAGGGCGCGAAGCGCGTGATCGAGAACGCGCTGGAGAAGCTGAAGCGCCGGGTCGAGATGGGCTGAGCGACCGACCTTCACCGGTGTGCCCGTGGCCACGTAAGCTCTGCGCATGCGCGTCGTGCTGTTCACCGGGAAGGGCGGGGTCGGCAAGACCACCGTCGCCGCGTCGACGGCCCTGCGTGCGGCGAGCGCGGGGCGCCGCACCCTCGTGATGTCCACCGACCCCGCGCATTCGCTCGGGGACTCCTTCGAGGTGGAGATCGGCTCCCAACCCACGTTCATCACGGACGGGCTGTGGGGCCAGCAGGTGGACGCGCAGGACCGGCTGGAGGACAACTGGCGCGAGATCCAGGACTACTTCATCCAGCTCATGAACTGGGCGGGCACCGAGACGATCCAGGCCGAGGAGCTGACCGTCATCCCCGGCCTCGACGAGATCTTCGCGCTCATCGACGTCAAGACCCACGTGGAGAGCGGCCTCTACGACATGCTCGTGGTCGATTGCGCGCCCACGGCGGAGACGCTGCGCCTGCTCTCTCTGCCCGAGATCATGAACTGGTACATCGAGAGGATCTTCCCGGTCGAGCGCAAGGTCGTGCGCGCCGTGCGCCCCATCGTGTCGCGGATGACGACCCTGCCCATCGCCGGGGACCGGGTGTTCGAAGCCGTGGAGCGCCTGCATCGCAACCTCGATGACGTCAAGACGATCCTCACGAACGAATCGATGTCCTCGGTGCGGCTCGTGCTGAACCCGGAGAAGATGGTGATCGCCGAGGCGCGCCGCACGTATACCTACCTCGGGCTGTTCGGCTATCGCGTCGACGCGGTGGTGGTCAACCGCATCCTGCCCGATGAGGTGAACGACCCCTTCTTCGGGAAGTGGAAGGACATCCAGGCCGAGCACCTCGCCACCGTCCATGAGTCCTTCGACCCGGTCCCGATCCTCGAAGCGCGACTGTTCGATCGCGAGATGGTGGGCGTGGCGCTGCTCTCGGAGATGGCCGCCGAGGTCTACGGCGATCTGGACGCCATGGCCGTGCTCTACCACGACGACCCGATCCGGGTCCGCAAGCAGGGGGCGGGCTACGTCTTGTCGATGCGGCTGCCGTTCGTCAATCGCGACGCCATGGACATCCATCGCCGCTCCGACGAGCTCTTCGTCCGAGTTGGTTCCTACAAGCGGAACCTCATCCTCCCTCAGACGCTGAAGCGGATGGAGGTGCGGGAGGCGAACTTCGCGGGCGACCACCTCGAGATCTTGTTCGAGCGGCCGTCCACGGCCGACCCGAAGAAGATCGGCACGTGAGCGGGGCCCGGGCGCAGGCCATCGGCGTGGACGTCGGCGGTACGAAGACGGCCGCGCTGCGCGTCGCGGGCGACGGCGAGATCTTGGCTCGAGAGGTCCTTCCGACGCCCGCGGACGACATGGAGGCCACCCTGCAGACGATGGCGAAGGCCGCCAAGGCGGTTCTGTCGCCCGAGGTGCGCGCGATCGGCGTGGGCGCCGCGGGCCTGGTGGAGGCCGGAACGGGGCGGCTGATCTTCGCCCCCAACCTCGCCTGGCGCAACGCCCTGCTCACCGACCACCTGTGGGAGGCCATCGGGCTCCCGGCCTTCGCTGACAACGACAACAACGTGGCGGCGTGGGGCGAGTACCGTCACGGCGCCGCGCGCGGCTATCGCCACCTCCTGTTCGTTGGGGTCGGAACCGGCATCGGCGGCGGGATCGTCTCCGACGGCAAGCTGTTGCGCGGCGCGCACGGGTTCGCGGCCGAGATCGGCCACATCATCGTGGAGCCGGGCGGGCCGCTCTGCGGATGCGGGAACCACGGATGCTGGGAGCAGGTGGCGAGCGGGCACGCGCTCACCCGTGCCGGCCGCGACGCCGCCAGCCAGCACCCGCGTTCCATGATCGCGCGTCGATGCGGCGGCGATCCCTCCAAGGTCACGGGGCCGCTCGTGACCGAGGCCGCGCGCGCGGGCGATCCCGTCGCACGCGGCATCCTCGCGCGCGTCGGCCGACGCCTCGGAGAGGGGATCGCCGGGCTCGTGAACATCCTCGACCCCGAGGTGGTGGTGGTGGGCGGGGGTGTGGCCGCGGCGGGCGACCTCCTGATGGGCTCCGCACGCATCGCGTTCTCGACGTCGGTGGAGGCGCCCGCGCACCGCCCGGAGGTCCCGCTTGTGGTCGCCACGCTCGGCAACGACGCGGGTGCGGTGGGGGCCGCCACGCTGGCGCTCGAGGAGCTGGGGTGAGGCTCGGCGTCTCGCTCCCCGTGTTCACCGGGGATGCGGGCAAGCCGTTGGACGTGGCGGGGCGATGCGCCGCGCTCGGCGTGGACGGTGTGTTCTCGCCCGACCATCTGTTCCCGCCCGTGTTCTATCCGCCCTCGGGGCCGGAGCGTCCCGCCTTGGAGCCCTTCACCCTGCTGGCCGCCGTCGCGGCTCGGCACCCGGGCCTCGCGGTAGGGACCCTCGTCACGCGCGTGACGCTTCGTCCCGCGGGCCTGCTGGCCAAGGAGGCCGCAGCCCTGGACGAGATGTCGGGCGGCCGCGCGATCTTGGCCCTGGGCACGGGGGATCGCGCCTCACTGCCGGAGCACGAGACGTTCGGGATCGCGTTCCCCTCGGCGAGCCAACGGATCGAGCTGCTCGAGGAAACGGTCGTCGCGCTGCGAGCGCTCTTCGATGGGCGCGCCTGGCAGGGCGGGGCGCACGTTCCTGCCATGACCGGCCCCCTGCTCCCCTCGGGGGAGCCGGCCCTGTGGGTGGGTGGGCTCTCCGACAGGGTCCTCGGGGTGGCCGCACGGACGGCGGACGCCTGGAACGGGTGGGGTCTGGATGCGGCGGACTTCACGGCGAAGACCACCCGGTTGCGGGAGCTCGCGGACGGCAGGGAGGTGGCGTCGACCTGGGGAGGCATCGCGTTGGTGGGCGAGGACGAGGCGGAGCTGGAGGCACTGACGGCGGCGCGAGCGGCGAAAGGGCTGTCCCTCGACGGTGTGTGGACGGGAACGGCAGCGGCGCTCGCCCGGTTCTCGGCCGAGCTCCGGGACGCGGGGGCGACGTGGTTCATCGTGCTGCCCGTGGGTCCGTCCGACCGCCTCGATCTGATCGCTGAGACCCTGCGGTCGTGAGCAGCGCCGAACTCAAGCGGGCGAAGCGCGCGATCCGCCGCCGGGTCATCGCGGCCCGCGATGCCATGCCGCCCCCCCTCCGGCAGGAGCTCGCCGCGCGGGCGACCGGCCGCTTCCTGACCTTGCCGGAGGTGCAGGAGGCGGGGGTGGTGATGGCGTTCTGGTCGTTCGGCTCCGAGCTGGCGACGGCCCCGCTGATCGAGGCCTTGGTCCGGCGAGGATGCGTGGTGGCGCTCCCGCGCGTCGTGGGTGGGGACCTGGAGCCGCGAACCTGGGTGCCGGGCGAGCCGTTGGCCGGCACCCGATTCGGCGCGCTGGAGCCCGAGGGGGGCGACCCGCTCGATCCACGCGCGATCGACGTGGTCGCGACGCCGGCGGTGGCCTTCGACCGCGACGGTGGCCGGGTCGGCTACGGCGGGGGGTTCTACGATCGGTTCTTCCCCCTGACCCGGCCCGACGTCGCCCGCATCGGGATCGGTTTCGGGCTGCAGCTGGTGGACGAGCGATTGCCCGGCGCCGTATTCGATGAGCGGGTGGGCACGGTCGTTACCGAGTCCGAGACGGTGCGATGCCACGTCGCTCCCTAGCAGACATGCCGGCGGCGCCCTCGCGCGCGCGGAACGCCGGCTGGCGCTCGGGTCGGTACGTGGCCCTCGATTTCGAAACCACCGGTCTGGACTACCGCAAGGACACCGTCGTGTCGTGGGGGGTGGTGCCCGTTGATGACGGCCGCGCGCGCATGCGGGGAGCGGTCCATCAGCTGATCCGGCCGCACGTCCCGCCCTCGCCGCGCTCGCAGACCATCCACGAGCTCCGGCCCCACGATCTCGCGGACGCGCCGTCGCTCCCCGAGGCGCGCGCATCGTTGGCCCGCTCGCTGGAGCGGCGCCTCCTGCTCGTATGGTTCGCCGAGGTCGAGGTGCATTTCCTCGCCGGGATCTTCGGTGGCAGCGCGCGCCGGTGGCGGCGGCGGACCATCGACGTGCGGGACCTGGCGATGGCGGCCGCCAACGAGCCGGAGGGGGCGCGCGCCCGCCCCGGCTACGGACTCAGCGCGACGGCGCGGCGATGGGACGTTCCGGTTCATGCCCCCCACGAGGCGCTCGACGACGCGCTCGTGACGGCGCAGCTGTTCCTGGTCCTCGTCCGCAAGCTTCCCGGCCGGGGCGAGCCCCGCGTGCGGGACCTGCTGCGAGCCGGCGGCGCGAGGCGCGCCATCCGCTAGCGGCGAGCAGGAGGTGAACGGGAAGGATGCTGCGGTTCGGATGACACGCGAACCAAGGTGGCCCTGGCTCGGGTTGAACCGCCGTTCAAGCTCGGGGTATAAGGGGATGTGAGCGAGTCGGTCCGCGGCGCCCTGCACGAGCTGCACGAGGCGAGGGGAGCCACCTTCGTGCAGGAAGATGGCTGGGAGTGGGTAGAGTCCTACGGCGACCTCGAACGCGAGTACGCGGCGGTGCGCCGCGGCGTCGGCCTGTGGGACCTGTCCCCCCTGAACAAGTGGGCTTTCCGCGGTCCCGACGCGACCGAGGCCGTTCAACGGATCCACGCGAACGACATCCTCGGGATGCGGGCGGGCCAGGTTCGCTACGGGGCTTTCCTGGACGAGGACGGCCTCCTGATCGACGACGGGACCGTCTTCCGCTTCGGCGACGACCATCTATGGGTCATGACGAACGGAATGGACCGCGAGGCGCACTTCGCCGACGCCACCAAGGGTCTCGACGTCGGCGTCGAGTACCTCGGCACGGCGTTGCCTAGCGTGCAGGTCCAGGGACCGGGGTCCCGGGAGCTCCTGCGGCCGCTCATCGACATCGACCTTGACGCGCTCGCCTACTTCCGCTTCATCCCGGCCGAGGTGCGCGTGGGCGGGACCCCCGCGATCGTCTCGCGCACGGGGTTCAGCGGGGAGCTCGGGTACGAGCTCTTCCTGGAGCCCGAGCATGCACCCGCCGTCTGGGAGACGCTCGAGGGCGCCGGGGCGGTGCCCTACGGGGTCGGCATCATCGAGGCCGTGCGGGTGGAGACCGGCATGATCGTGACCGGGTACGACTACCGGGAGCACGAGCGTTCGCCGTTCGACGTGGGCCTCGATCCGACGGTGGCGCTGAACGCCCAGGGCGAGTTCATGGGCAAGGACAAGCTGCGGGAGATGGCGGAGGCGCCGCCCAACCGGTTCAAGACCGTGCGCATCGAGGGGAGCGACCTGCCGTCCTACGGGGCCACCGTGCGCGTGGACGGTGCGGTCGTGGGCGTCCTCACGAGCCCGGCGATCAGCCCCACGCTCGGCCCGCTCGGCCTCGCGATCCTGCGCGCCGACGTCGCCGCCGAGGGGCAGCGGGTGTCGATCGACGCCGACGGCGGGCCGATCGCGGGTACCGTGGACGTGCTCGGCCTGTACGACCCGAAGAAGGAGCGGCCGCGCGCGTGAGCGCGGAGCGCAGCAAGCGACCCGAGGAGGCTACGGACATGACCGAGGAGCACCGCTCACCCCTGCACGACTGGCACGTGGCGCACGATGCCGAGTTCCTGTGGGAGGACGGGTGGCCGTGGACCATGCACGAGGGCGGCGACCCCACGGTGGAGTACGAGGCGATCCGGACCGGCACGGGCGTGTGGGACCTCTTCTCCACGTGCAAGTACGAGATCGCAGGACCCGATGCCGAGCGCCTCGTCCAGCGCCGCTTCACGAACTCGCTGCAGGGCATGCAGACCGGGCAGGTCCGCTACGGCGCATTCGTGGACGCCGACGGCATGATGGTGGACGACGGCAACGTCTACAAGCTCGCCGACGGCAAGCTGTGGGTGATGATCAACACGCCCGACATCGCCCTATGGTTCAACGAAGTGGGCCACGACCTGGACGCCGAGGCCCTCCACCGCACGGCCGACCTGGCCATGATCGCCGTGCAGGGGCCGACGTCGGAGACCACGCTGCAGCGGCTCACGGAGCGGGATCTAGGTGGATTGCAGTACTTCCGGATCTGGCCCGAGCAGACGACGGTCGCCGACCGCCCGGCCTGGGTGCAGCGCACCGGGTTCTCCGGCGAGAAGGGCTACGAGATCGTGTGCGCGCCCGAGGACGCCAACGCGATCTGGGACGCGCTGCTCGGCGCGGGCGGTGTGCCGTTCGGGCTCACCGCAGTGGACCTGGCCCGCACGGAGGTGGGCCTCATCATCATCGCGGTCGACTACAACCCGGGCGAGATCTCCCCTTACGACCTGTCGATGGATCGCTTCATCAAGACCGGCACGGAGTGCCTCGGGGCGCAGGCGCTCGCGGCCTACGGCGCGAACCCACCCAAGCGATTCAAGTGCCTGCGGATCGAGGGCGACGCGATGCCGGACTACGGCGCGGCCGTGACGAAGGACGGGGTCGAGGTCGGTGTGGTGACCTCGCCCGCGGTCTCCCCGCGCCTCGGCACGATCGGCCTCGCGATCCTCGATGCGGGGGTGGCCACCGATGGGGGGAAGGTCGAGGTGGTTGTGGGGGACGGCACCGCGGCGGCCACGGTCGACGTGTTGAGCCCGTACGACCCCAAGAAGGAGCGCCCGCGCGCGTAGCCCTGCGAGCCCGGTGGGTATCCTCAACCCATGGCGCGATCAGAGCTCATGGGCGTGGTCCCGAACTTCAGCGAGGGTCGGGACCCGAAGGTGATGGACACGATCGTGGGCGCCCTCGGGGTCCCGGGGGCGCGGGTGGTCTACGCCGAGGCCGACCCCGACCACAACCGGCTCGACACGACGGTGCTGGGCACGGCCGACGCGTGCTACCGCAGCGCGATGGCGGGCGCCGCGGCGGCGGTGGAGCTCATCGACATGACGCGGCACACGGGCGGCCACCCGCGGATGGGTGCCGCCGACGTGATCCCGTTCATGCCGGTGCGCGAGGTGACCATGCAGGACTGTGTCGAGGTCGCGCGACGGTTCGGCGAAGACCTCGCGGACTCCCTCGAGGTTCCCGTGTATCTCTACGACCGGGCGGCGCTCGTGGGGGAGCGCGCCTCGCTCGCCGACGTGCGTCGCGGCGAGTACGAGGGGCTGCGCGAGGCCGTCGGCCGCGGGGAACGCCTCCCCGACTTCGGGCCCCACGCCATCGGGCGCGCCGGCGCCACGGCCGTGGGGGCGCGCGCTCCGCTCGTGGCGTTCAACGTGTACCTCGACAGCACGGACGAAGAGGCCGCGAAGGCGATCGCGCGGGGAGTGCGCGAGTCGGGAGGCGGGCTCCCGGCCGTGCGGGCCATCGGGTTCGCGGTCCCCGAGCGACACGGCGTCGTGACGGTGTCGATGAACCTCGTGGACCACGAGGTCACCGGACTGCGCGCCGCCTTCGACGCGGTGGCGACGGCCGCCGGCGCCGCCGGCATGGCCATCACGGATTCGGAGATCGTGGGGCTCGTCCCCGGCGCGGCGCTGGGCCTCGACGATCCCGCCTACCTCCACCTCGAGGGCTTCGATCCGGACCGGCAGATCTTGGAGCGCCTCGTGGCCGCGGAGGGAGCGCAGACATGAGCGAGGAGACCCTGGCCTCCCTGACGGTGGAGAACTACCTGGAGAGGCTCGCATCGGATTCCCCGACGCCCGGCGGCGGCGCCGTGGGCGCCATCAGCGCCGCCACGGCGGCCGGCCTGATCGCGATGGTGGCGCGGCTCACCGTGGGCAAGCCCGCGTTCGCGGACCTCGAGGAGCGGATGCAGGCGATGATCGTGACCGCCGACGCCGCGCGCGTCTCGTTCCTGGAGCTCGCGGACCGGGACGCGCACGCGTTCGACTCCGTGATGGCCGCCTTCAAGATGCCGAAGGACACCGACGAGGAGAAGGCGACCCGCTCTGCGGCGATCCAGGCCGGGTACCTCGCGGCAGCGTCCGTTCCCCAGGAGGTGGCGCGGCGCGCGGTTGACCTCATGGAGCTCGCGGAGGACGCCACGGCCATGGGGAATGCGCAGGCCGCGAGCGACGGCCTCTCGGCGGGGGCGTCGCTCTACGGCGGGGCGCTCTGCGCGATCGCGAACGTGGAGATCAACGCTTCATCCCTGAAGGACGAGGCGACCCGCACGTCGATGCTCGATGAGCTCGTGTCGCTCAGGGAACGCGCCGACGTCTTGCTCGACGCGTGCCAGACGGCGTTCAAGCTGCGCCTCTCGGCGTGAGGATCGCCGGGGCGCGTTCCCTCAGAACAGGCCCACCGTCCGACCGGTCTCGTCGATGTCGACCTGCTGGAACGCCGGCGTCTTGCCGAGGCCGGGCATGCGCTGCATGTCGCCGCAGAGCACCACCACGAAGCCCGCGCCCGCGCTGGGGACCAGGCTGCGGACCGGGAGCCGGTAGCCGGTGGGGCGGTTGAGCATGAGCGGATCGTGGCTGAGCGAGAGGTGGGTCTTGGCCATGCAGACCGGGACGGTCCCGAACCCCAGCTCCTGCATCCGCGCGAGGTCCTTCTCGGCCTGCGGCAGGTAGTCCACGCCGTCGGCGCCGTAGAGGCGCGTGGCGATCGCGTCGATCTGCTCCTTCAGGCTCGACCCGTTGGGGGTGAGGAAGTCGAAGGTGGTGGGCCGGTCGCACGCCTGGACCACCGCGTTCGCGAGATCCACGGCGCCCTCGCCGCCATCGGCGAAGCCGCGGTTCACCACCACGGTCTCGGCGCCCGCCGCCGCGGCGAGCCGCTCGATCAATGCGATCTCGGCCTGGGTGTCGGTGGGGAAGTTGTTGATGGACACGACGCAGGGGAGGCCGTACTGGCGCACGATGTTGATGTGCGCGCCGAGGTTGTCGATGCCGCGGCGCAGGGCGTCGAGATCCTCGGTGCCCAGGTCGGCGAACGCCATCCCCCCGTGGGACTTGGTGGCGCGTACCGTCGTGACCAGTACGGCGGCGCTGGGCGCGAACCCGCCGGCTCGGCACACGATGTCGCAGAACTTCTGGAAACCGAGGTCGCTTGCGAACCCGGCCTCGGTCACGACGTAGTCGGCGAGCTTCAGCGCCACCCGGTCCTCGATGATCGAGTTGTTCGCGTGCGCGATGTTGCCGAACGGGCCTGCGTGGATCAGGACGGGCTGGCCCTCGAGCGTCTGCACGAGGTTGGGCTCGATGGCGTCCTTCATGACGACCGTCATCGCGCCGCCTGCCCGCAGGTCGTCGGCGGTCACGGGCGTGCCCGCGTAGGTGGCGGCAACCTGGATGCGGCCCAGTCGCGCGCGCATGTCTCGCAGGTCCGAGGCGAGCGCGAATACGGCCATCACCTCGGAGGCCGCGGTGATGACGAACGCGTTCTCGCGCGGGACGCCGTGCGCCTTGCCGCCGAGGCCCACCACGGTGTAGCGCAGCTCTCGATCGTTCATGTCCATCGTGCGGGGCCACGTGATCGTGCGCGGATCGATGTCGAGCGGGTTGCCGTTGTAGATCGAGGCGTCGAGCGCCGCGGCGAGGAGGTTGTGCGCGGTCGTCACCGCGTGGAAGTCGCCGTTGAAGTGGAGGTTGATCTCCTCCATCGGCACGACCTGGGCGAACCCGCCGCCGTTGCCGCCGCCCTTGATGCCGAACACCGGGCCCATGCTCGGCTCGCGCAGGCACAGCATGACGTCTTTGCCGATCACGCCGAGCCCCTGGGTGAGGGAGACGCTCGTGGTGGTCTTGCCCTCGCCGGCCTTCGTGGGCGTGATGGCCGTGGTGATCACGAGGTTGCCGTCGGGGCGATCCCTCAGTCGCTCGAGGATCGACAGGTCGACCTTCGCGCGGTAGCGCCCGAACTGCTCCAGCTCGTCCGGCTCGATCCCGGCCGCCGCGGCGACGTCCGCGATGGGCTTCATGACGGCTTCCTGTGCGATCTCGAGGCCGGACTTCATGTGGGGTCTCGTTCCTTCCTTTCGCCGTCCTTCGACGGGTGCGGGCCGCCCCGGACGATACGACCCGGGCGAGGAGGTCACCAAGCGACCGTTGCGCCCGGCGCGACCCCGCTACCCTGGAGGTATGGCCGTCCCCGAGCCGCTCCGGCGCAACCTGACGCCCACGAAGGTGCTGGCGATCAACGACGGCGTGCGGTCGGAGCGACCGGACACGCTCGCCACCGAGGAGCCGATGGAGATCCGCGCCGGCGGGCCGGGGCAGGAGGCCGCGAGCGTTGCCGTGACGATGCGGACCCCCGGAGGGGACTTCGAGCTCGCGGCCGGGTTCCTGTTTACGGAGGGCCTCATCGCGGCGGGAGAGGTCCGCCGCGTGGCGTACTGCGACGACCTCGAGGACGAGGAGCAGCGGTACAACGTCGTGACCGTGACCCTGGAGCGCCCGTTCGACCACGCCGCTTTGCGGCGGAACTTCTACGCCACCTCCTCATGCGGGATCTGTGGCAAGGCGGCGCTCGACGACGTCGCGGTGCACTGCGAGGCCGTGGCCGACGGGCCGACCGTCCCCGCCGCGGTGCTCGTCGGCCTGCCGGAGCGCCTGCGCGCCAAACAGCACGTCTTCGACCGCACCGGGGGGCTGCACGCGGCAGGCCTGTTCACGCCCGAGGGTGAGCTCGTGAGCCTGCGCGAGGACGTGGGCCGGCACAACGCCGTGGACAAGGTGATCGGCGAGCACGTCCTGGCCGGCACGGTTCCCCTGACCGAACGGATCCTCCAGGTCAGCGGGCGCCTGAGCTTCGAGATCGTGCAGAAGGCGGCGGTGGCGGGGATCCCGATCGTGAGCGCGGTCAGCGCGCCGTCTTCACTCGCGGTCAGCGCCGGCGACCGCTTCGGCCTCACCGTCATCGGATTCGTCCGCGACGGCCGCTGCAACGTCTACACCCGCCCCGAGCGCGTCCTCACCTGAGGCGTCGCCGCCGTGACCGGCCATACCGGGTCGCGCGAGCCAGTCGTAGAGGACCGACGTGCGGAGCACGATGTCGGCCACGGAGCGGTTGCGCCGGTCCACGGCCGACCAGAACAGCAGGAGCGGGAACGCGACGCATACCAGCGCGCGAACGAAGGCTATCCCGAGGCCCGGCGGTCGGCCGTTGCGGGCCACGAGCCGGAGTCCGAACACCTGCTTGCCCACGGTCCTGCCCGTCGTCGTCCACCCGATCGTGAGGTAGAGCACGCACACGACGTAGAAGAAGATGACGAGGGTGCCGAACGAGAGCTGAGGCCAGCTGAACGAGGCGCCCCGGCGCGCGAAGAGCAGCCCGCCCCAAACCACGTAGGCGGCGGCCATCGACACGGCCACGAGGACGACGTCCAGCAGCATGACGACGGTCCTCGAAACGACCCCGGCCCGGAGTCCCTGTCGCTCCTGGGCCGCCGCCGGCAGGAGACGCGACGAGCGAGGCTCGGCGTCGGTGGCCATCTCAGCCGGCGGGCGACGGCCCGTGGAGGTCGCGTTCGGACCGCCTGAGGACGCGATCCACGACGCCGGCCACGAGGCGGTCGCCACCCATCCCCAGGAGGCGGACCTCCTGCACGCCCTCGCTCGCCATGGCGCCGGAGGAGTCGCGGATGATGCCGGGCAGGTCGATGTCGTCGAGCACGTCCTGCGCGATCGCCGTGATGTCCAGCCGGTCGATCACGGCCTCGAAGTCCACGCGTTCCACGATCGCGTTTACGTCGACCTTGTCCACGATCGCGCCGACGTCGATCCGGTCGACGACGCCGTTCAGGTCCACCCGGGAGACGATGGCGTCGACGTCCACGCGTTCCTGGACGAGTTGGTTCAGGTCGATCTGATCCATGACGGCGCCCACGATCTCGGGGACGAGTATCGAGAGGAACGAGGTCGCGGCCTGCACCGCCTCCGCCTGCGCGGCCTGCCACTGCCCGTCCAGGACACGCCCGGCGCCCGCCGCGGCCTCGCCGGCACCCTTGAGGAACGGCGGGTTCACCAGCCAGGACAGGAGGGGCGCGGCCCGGTCGGCGGCCGAGCCGGCGGCCCCCGCCGCGGCCTCGGCCGCCGTCACGGCAGCGCCCATGCCGGCGCCCGCGATCTTCGCCGCCGGGTCCGTCTGCGTGGGGGAAGCGTCATCGGGCATCGAACTGCGCAACGCGTCCGCGAACGCTGTGGCGCCCGCGGAGAAGAGTCCGGCGCCCACGCGGACCCCTTGCTCCAACAGCCCGGCGATCGCCGATCCGGGTGGTGGCGCCGCGGCCTCGGCGTCGGGGTCTTCGCCCTCGGCCGCATCGACCGCGAGCGCCTCCTCCCAGCTCATCCCCTCGTCGGCCGGGGGACCGCCCTCGGCCCCGGCCTGCGTCTGGGGGTCCGGTTCGGCGGCGGACGTGGACTCCGCCGCGGCCCCTGCCCCCGACTCGGCCGCCGTCTCGCCGGACGGCGCCGGTCCCTTCGTCGGGAGCCGCACCACGTTGCCTGCGTGGCGCTCGCTCGGCGTGTCGGGCTTCTCGCCGATGGGGATCTGATCCATGCCCGGCATCATGGACCTCAGGGCGCGCCGTGACCACTCGCGGAAACCGGTGGTCCGGGTCACGCGCGGCCACGGCGGGCGAGGACGCCGACGTACAATCATCGTGGGATCAACTCGGTCGGAAAGGGGCCACATGCAGGACGGGCTCACGCGACTCACCGAGCCGATGGTCCGCGACGAGGGCGAACTGCGCGTCGCCACCTGGGAGGAAGCCCTCGACCGGGCGGCCCGGGGCTTGCGCGCCGCCACGGAGCGGAACGGCGGCAACGGGGTCGGCATGTTCAGCTGCAGCAAGGCCAGCAACGAGATGAACTTCGTGGCTCAGAAGCTCGCTCGCCAGGTCCTGCACAGCAACAACATCGACTCGTGTAACCGCACCTGACACGCTCCTTCGGTGGTCGGTCTGGCCACGGTGTTCGGAGCAGGCGGGGGCACGAGTTCATACGAGGAGGTCGAGCACGCCGACCTCATGCTCCTGTGGGGTTCGAACGCGCGCGCGGCACACCCCATCTTCTTCCATCACGTCCTCAAGGGGATCCATAACGGCATGCGGCTCATCGTGGTCGACCCGCGCCGCACGGAGTCCGCGGCGTGGGGTGACTTGTGGCTCGGGCTGGACGTGGGAAGCGACATCGCCTTGGCCAATACCATCGCGCGCGAGATCATCGTGAACGACCTCCAGGACGCATCCTTCATCGAGCGTGCGACCGTGGGGTTCGAGGCGTACCGGGAATCGGTCATGGACTGGACGCTCGAGCGGGGTGCGTCGGTCACCGGAGTGCCGGCCGACGTGATCGGCGAGGTCGCCCTGGCCTACGGCAAGGCCGATCGCGCGATGATCTGCTGGACCCTGGGCATCACCGAACACCACAACGCCGTCGATAACGTCTTGTCCCTGATCGACCTTTCCCTGCTGACCGGACACGTGGGGCGCTACGGGTGCGGGGTGAACCCGCTCCGCGGTCAGAACAACGTGCAGGGTGGGGGAGACATGGGCGCGATCCCCAACATGCTGCCCGGGTTCCAGGACATCGAGAAGGATGCGGAGGCGCGCGCGCGGTTCGAGGCGGCCTGGGGCGTGCCGATCGTCCCGCACGCCGGCTGGACGCTCACCCAGATGTTCGAGGCGATGGAGCGCAAAGAGCTCACAGCGGCCTACGTGATCGGAGAGAACCCGGCCTCGTCGGAGGCCGACAAACACCACGCCGTGGAGCTCCTGGAGGGTCTCGACACCCTCATCGTGCAAGACATCTTCATGACCAAGACCGCTGAGCTCGCCGACGTGGTGTTCCCCGCCTCGAATTCGGCCTTCGAGTCCGAGGGCACGGTGACGAACTCCGAGCGGCGCGTCCAACGCACGCGCGCGGCGCTTACGCCGCCCGGCGACGCCAAGGATGACATCTGGATCATCACGCAGCTCGCGAACGGCCTCGGGGCGGGGTGGGGCGACATCACGCCCGAGGGCGCCTGGGACGAGCTGCGATCCCTGAGCCCCATGCACGCCGGCATGTCGTACGCCCGCCTCGAGGAGCTGGGCGGGCTCCAGTGGCCGTGTCCCGACGAGAACCATCCCGGCACGCAGTTCCTGCACGCTCGGCTGTGGGCCGAGGATCCGGCGGAGCGCGGAGCCATGGCACCGTTCTCCGTGGTGGTCGACGATCCACCCGTGGACGCGCTGGATGACGACTTCCCGTTGCGCCTGACCACCGGCCGGCGCCTGGACTCCTACAACACCGGGGTGCAGTCCGGCCGCTACACCTCCCCGCTGCGGCGGCAGGAGACGATCGATGTCTCGCCGGAGGACGCCGATCGCATGGGCCTGCGGGAGGGGGAGGCGGTGGCGGTCTCGTCGCGTCGCGGGGCCGTCGAGGCGCCCGTACACGTCGACCCGGCCCTCCGCCCGGGCCTGGTATTCATGACGTTCCACTTCCCCGATCAGGTGGAGACGAACGTGCTCACGATCGACGCGACGGATCCCAAGTCCGGAACCGCCGAGTTCAAGGCCACGGCCGTGCGCATCGAAAAGCTGCCGGCCCCTGTGGCCAGAGGCAGCGCATGAGGAAGCAGATGAGGGGATACGTGGGTATGGCGGAGGCGCGTTGGACCTGCATCTGAGTGCCGCTGCGCCGACCGAGGACGAACGGGCCGCCGTCGACGCGCTCCTCGGGGCGCCCGAGTCCGGTTGGCACGGTGCCGCCCGCGACGCGATCACGCACCGCGTGGCCAGGGGTGGGCGCGACGCGCGCGATCGGCGTCCGCTGCTGCTGCCTGCGTTGCACGCCCTGCAAGGGCGGGCCGGGTGGATCAGCGAGGGCGGCCTGAACTACGTATGCGAACGCCTCAGCGTGCCGCCCGCCGAGGCCTACGGCGTCGCCACGTTCTACGCGTTGTTCAGCACGCGCCCGCGCCCGGGGACCGTCGTGCACGTCTGTGACGACATCGCGTGCCGCGTGGCGGGCTCCGAGGCGATCGCCGAGCACCTCGGCGAGGCGTACGGCCCCGCGGGAGCGCCCGCCGCGGGCGCCGGCGACGTCACCTGGGCACGCAGCCCCTGCCTCGGCATGTGCGACGCCGCCCCCGCCGTGCTGTTCCAGCAGGCGGGTGAGGGGGCGCGCGACTACGTCACGACCCTCGCCGACCCGCAGACGGCGGCGGCGCTCGGTCGAGGCGCGCGTATGGCGGCCACGCCGGCCCCGCTGGTGACCGGGACGGCCGGCGGCGCGCAGGCCAGGCTCCTACGCCGGGTGGGGGTCGTGGATCCGGGCTCCTTCGACGATTACCACGCGCACGGGGGGTATCAGGCATTGCGACGGGCGGTGGAGCTGGGGCCCGAGGGCACCATCGCGGAGATCACCGCGGCGAGGCTCATGGGGCGCGGCGGAGCGGCGTTCCCCACCGGCGTGAAGTGGCAAGCCGTCGCGGAGCAGCCATCGCGCCCTCACTACTTCATCTGCAACGCGGACGAATCGGAGCCGGGCACCTTCAAGGATCGCGTCGTCATGGAGGAGGACCCTTTCGCGGTCGTCGAGGCGCTCACGATCGCGGGCTTCGCCACCGGATCGGCCACGGGCTACGTCTATGTCCGCGGCGAGTATCCGCTCGCCACGCAGCGGCTCGAGCACGCGATCGGCGAGGCGCGCCACCGCGGCTATCTCGGTACCGATGTGATGGGGGAGGGGTTCGACTTCGAAATCGAGCTCCGCCGCGGAGCCGGCGCGTACATCTGCGGCGAAGAGACGGCGCTGTTCAACTCGCTGGAGGGCAAACGCGGCGAGCCCCGCAACAAGCCGCCGTTCCCCGCGCAGCGAGGGCTCTTCGGCAAGCCGACCGGCGTCAACAACGTGGAGACGTTGATCAACGTGCTGGAGATCCTCACGATCGGCGGCGGGGCGTACGCGCGGATCGGCACCGAGGGCTCCACGGGGCCGCGCCTGTTCTGCCTCAGCGGCAACGTGGTGCGTCCCGGCCTCTACGAGGCGGACCTGGGGATCACGCTCCACGAGCTGCTCGACGCCGCCGGGGGAGTCACGGGCGAGCTGCGGGCCGTCTTGCTCGGCGGCGCGGCCGGCGGCTTCCTCACGCCGGCGGATCTCGACAGCCGGATGACCTTCGAGGACGCGCGGGAGGGCGGGTACACGCTCGGCTCCGGCGTGGTGATGGCGTTCAACGCCGACGTCGATCTCGTGGACATCGTCGTGCGGATCGCTCGGTTCTTCCGGGACGAGTCCTGCGGACAGTGCGTCCCTTGCCGGGTGGGCACCGTCCGCCAGGAGGAGGCGCTGCGGCGCCTGGTGAGTGAACGCACGCTGGGCTCACGCGCGGACGAGCTCGCGCTGTTGAACGACATCGGGCGCGTCATGACGGACGCATCGATCTGCGGGCTCGGCCAGACGGCGGCGAGCGCCGTCCGCTCCGCCGTCTCGCGCCTGAGCCTGTTCGAGGGAGCTCCGGCATGAGCGCGGTCCCGCTCGATCCGCCGCGTCGCCTGATCGACGTCGAGATCGACGGCCGGGGGGTACGCGTGCCCGAAGGGGCCACGATCCTCGACGCCTGTCGCGCCGAGGGCGTGGACACGCCCACGCTGTGCTACGCCCAGAACCTCACGCCGGTGAACGCCTGCCGCGTGTGCGTCGTGGAGGTCGAGGGCGCGCGTGCGCTCGTGCCCGCATGCAGCCGCCCGGTCGAGGAGGGCATGAAGGTGAAGACCGACACCGAGCGCGTGGGCCATTCGCGCCGCCTCGTCATGGAGCTCCTCGCATCGAGCGTGGAGATGGACCTCGTGGACACCGACGTCCACCGCTGGATGGGGGAGTACGCGGTGCAACCGGGCCGATTCGGGGCGGAGATGGAGCCGCTGCCCGCGGGGGAGCGCGATGCTCGCGCGGCGGGTCATCACCACGAGAGCGCAGATCCTACCGTCGCCGAGGGCGTTCGCCAGCCCGTGAAGATCGACAACGAGCTGTACGTGCGCGATTACGCCCGATGCATCCTGTGCTACAAGTGCGTCGAGGCGTGCGGGGTCGACGCCCAGAACACGTTCGCGATCTCCGTGGCGGGGCGCGGTTTCGACGCCCGCATCTCCACGGAGTACGACGTGGGACTCGACGCGTCCGCGTGCGTGTACTGCGGCAACTGCATCGGCGTGTGCCCGACCGGCGCCCTGATGTTCACCTCCGAGCACGACATGCGCGAGGCCGGCACCTGGGACGAGGAGCAACAGACGGTGACGAGCACGATCTGCCCTTACTGCGGCGTGGGTTGTCCGCTCGATCTACACGTGCAGGACAACAGCATCGTGAAGGTGACGAGTCCGGCGGACAACTACGTCACCAGTGGGCACCTGTGCGTGAAGGGCCGCTTCGGTTACCAGTTCGTGCAGCGGAGGAAACGCCGCGAAGAGCGTGTCTAGTCTGAGTCAGACTAGCGCCGGGGCGACCGGCATCGTGCTGGCCGGCGGCCGGTCCTCGCGTTTCGGGTCGGACAAGCTCGCCGCCACCTATCGCGGGATGCCCCTCCTGCACCACGCGGTGCTGCGACTGGCGGAGGTCACCGCCGAGGTATTCGTCGTCCTGGCGCCCGACGCCCCCGAGCCGGCGCTGCCACCCGGGCTCGCGGTGCGATGGGTCCGCGACTCCGCGGGAGGCGAGGGACCGCTTCAGGGTGCACTCGGGGGTCTCGGGGCGACGGATCGGGAGCTCGCGGTGATCGCGGGCGGCGACATGCCCGAGCTCGCGACCGGCGTGCTGATCGAGATGCTGCGCGTCGCGGCGGCCGCGCCGGTCGACGCCGTCGCCCTGCAGGACGGCGAGCGGTTCCGGCCGCTGCCGCTCGTGGTACGAGTGGCGCCCGCGCGTGAGGCCGCGCATGCGCTCCTGAACGCCGGCGAGCGCCGCCTCCGGTCGCTGCCCGAGGCCTTGCGCACCGCCGTGATCGACGAGGCGACCTGGCAGGGGCTGGACCCCCAGCGTCGCACCCTGCGCGACGTCGACGAACCCGCGGACCTGGAAGGGTAGGCTCCGCGAACGTTCGGCACGCATGCGTGGAGGCTGAGCGAACGGCCATGGCGGTCGCGAGCGAGGAGACGGGATCGATGGAGCGCGTGGTGATCGCCCTCGGGGGCAATGCCCTGCTCCGCCGCGGAGGCGAGGACACGTTCGACGAGCTGTACCTGGCGGCGCGCGAGGCCTCGGAGCGGATCGCCGACATCGCGGCGGCGGGCTGGGAGGTCGTGGTCTCGCACGGGAACGGGCCGCAGGTCGGGCGCATCCTGCTCCAGCAGGAGGCCGCCGCCGCGACGGTGCATCCGATGCCGCTGGACGTGTGCGGGGCCGAGAGCCAGGGTCAGATCGGATACCTGTTGCAGGTCACGCTCGGCGACGTCTTCTTCGAGCGCGAGATGGAGCGCCCAGTGGCGACCGTTCTCACCCTCACCCGGGTTCGCCCCGACGATCCCGCGTTCGCGAACCCGACGAAGTTCGTAGGCCCGTTCTACGAGGAGGAGGAGGCCCGCCGGCTCGAGGCCGAGCGGGGCTACACCATGCGCGCGGATCCCCACGGCGGATGGCGCAGGGTTGTGCCCTCGCCCAAGCCGTACTCGATCGTGGAGACGCCCGTCGTGAAGCAGCTCGTCGCCGACGGCGTCGTCGTCATCGCGGGCGGCGGCGGCGGCGTGCCGGTGATCGAGGAGGGGCCGCGGCTGATCGGCAAGGAAGGCGTGGTGGACAAGGACCTGGCAGCGGCCATCCTCGCGCACGAGGTCGGGGCCACGACGCTGTTGATCCTCACCGACGTGAAGAAGGTGCAGCGCGGCTACGGGTCGTTCATGCCCGAGGACCTCGACCGACTCACGGTGAAGGAGGCGAGAGCCCTGCTGCGCAAGGGCGAGTTCGGCGCGGGGTCGATGGGTCCGAAGGTAGAGGCGGCCGCTGGGTTCGTACGAACGGGGGGCCGGCGCTCGGTGATCGCGGATCTCGCGGATGCGTCGGCGGCGCTGCGCGGCGAAGCCGGCACGGAGATCGTGAAGGGCTAGGGGCGCGTGTCGCGCCGCCCGGGGTTGCGGAAGAGCTGGCTCGCCACGTAGAGGAAGAACACACCCACCAGGGCGACCAGCAGCAGCAGCAGCCCGACGAAGAAGAACTGCAAGAAGCCGCTGAGCTCGGGGACCCAACCCGCTGTGAGCGCCATGACGCCATCTTATCGGGAGGTCGGGGGGCCGGCGCCCAAGGGGCGCCTCCCCGAGATCGGGAGCGACGCATCGTAGGCTGACCCAATGAAGATCGGGATCCTCACGGGCGGCGGCGACGTCCCGGGTCTGAACGCCGCCATCAAGGCCGTGGTCACGCGCGCGGCCTCCGAGGGCCACGAGGTGCTGGGCATCCGCCGGGGCTGGGGCGGGATCTTGCACACGAACCCCGACGATCCCTCCACGGTGGCCGAGAACACCCTCGCGCTCGACCCGGGTGTGGTGCGCACCGTCGATCGGTCGGGCGGCACGTTCCTGCACACGTCGCGGACGAACCCCGCCAAGGTGCGCCGGGGCGAAGAGCCGGAGTTCCTCGCCGCCGGCCGCGTCGACGACGGTCCGCGAGACCACACCGCGCACGCCGTGCGGGTCGCGCAGTTCCTGGGCCTCGACGCCCTGATCCCCATCGGCGGCGACGACACCCTGTCGTTCGCCCTGCGGATGCATCGGGAGGGCGTGCGCGTCGTCGCGATCCCCAAGACGATGGACAACGACGTCCACGGCACGGACTACTGCATCGGCTTCTCCACGGCGGTGACGCGCACCGTGCACTTCGTGCACCAGCTCCGCACGAGCGCGGGGTCTCACGAGCGCCTCACGGTAGTCGAGGTGTTCGGCCGGTACAGCGGCGAGACCTCGCTGGTCTCGGCCTACCTCGCCGGGGTCGACCGTGCGGTGATCTCCGAGGTCCCGTTCGACGTCGACCGCCTCGCCGATCTCATGATGCGCGACAAGCGGGACAACCCCAGTGGCTACGCCATGGTGACGATCTCCGAAGGCGCCACCATGCTGGGCGGCGGCCGGGTCGAGGGAGGGCCCGAGGACCCCTACGGGCATCGCAAGCTCGGGGGCATCGGCCAGCTCACCAGCGCGTTGCTGAAGGAGCGCACCGGCTCGGACATGATCTACCAGCAGCTGGGCTACCTCATGCGATCGGGCAGTCCCGACGCGCTCGACCTCATGGTGGCGATCAACTACGCCGTGATGGCCGCGGACCTCACGTTCGCGGGGGTGTCCGGACGGCTGATGGGGCTGCGCGACGGAAACTACGCGAACGTGCCGCTGGAGGCCGTGGGCGAGGGCGCTCGCCGCGTGGACATCGAGGCCCTCTACGATGTGGACCAGTACCGACCGAAGGTGCGCCACGTCGACGGCAAGCCGATGTTCCTGTATTGATCGCCGCGCGTCCGCGAACGTTCCGGCGGTGGCTAGACTCCAGGAAATGACCTCCTACCGCGTGGACCTGCGCTCGGACACGGTGACGAAGCCCTCCCCGGCGATGCGCAAGGCGATGGCCGAGGCGGAGGTGGGCGACGCCTGGTACGCGGACGACGACCCCACGGTCAACCGGCTGCAGGAGCTGGCCGCCGAGGTGCTGGACAAGGAGGCCGCACTGTACGTGCCCACCGGAACCATGGCGAACCAGATCGGGCTGCGTCTGCACGTGCAAGGGGCGGGACACCTGGTGGCGAGCTCCCGCGCGGGCCACGTGGCCACCACGGAGCTCATGACCTCCGCGGTGTTCTCCGGCATCGGGTTCCGCACGGTGGACCCCGGCGAACGCGGCTGGATCGACGCGGACCAGGCCCGGGCGTTGCTGGCGCCCGACACCTACTACGACGTGGAGATGGTGGACCTGCTGGCCGTCGAGAACACGGTGGGGGCGGCCGGCGGGCGGGTGTTCCCCCTCGAGGAGCTGCGCGCCGTCCGCAAGGTCGCCGACGGGGCGGGGGTGCCGGTGCACCTCGACGGCGCCCGGCTCTTCAACGCCGCGGCCGCCGCCGGCGAGGACGCCGCCGCCTGGGCGCGGGAGGCCGACACCGTGATGTTCTGCGTGTCGAAGGGTCTCGGAGCGCCGATCGGCTCGCTGCTGTGCGGCCCTGCCGATCTGATGCCCGAGGCGCGTCGCCTCTTGATCCTCTTCGGGGGCGCGTGGCGACAGGCCGGCATCACGGCGGCGGCGGGCATCGTGGCGCTGGAGCAGGGGCGTGAGCGGCTCGCCCAGGACCACGAGCGCGCCCGCCGCCTCGCCGAAGGGGTGCAAGCCCTCCTGCCCGGGTCGGTGGATCTCGAACAGGTTGAAACGAACATGGTCCTCGTCGACACGGAGGCGGTGGGGCTGCCGCTGTTCGAGACGATCGAGCGGTTGGGGGCCCTCGGCGTGGGGGTAACCCATGGGACGAAGGTCCGCATGGTGACCCACGTCGACGTGAACGACGACGGCGTAGCGGTCGCCCTGGATGCGTGGGCATCCGTCGCGCGCGATGCCGCGAAGGGAGCCAAGGAGGAGTGAATGGGCCTGTTCACCAAGAACTATCCACCCGAGATCGCGCAGCGGGTCCCGCCGGGCCAGCGCTTGGTGAAGTCCTGGCCGGTGCTGCATTTCGGTCCCGTGCCTACGTTCGACGGCACGAACTGGGACCTGGAGATCTCCGGCCTGGTCGACAAGCCGTTCACCCTGTCCTACGAGGAGCTGCGGAGCCTGCCCAACGTCACCGTGGACGCCGACATGCACTGCGTGACGGGCTGGACCACCTTGGACAACACCTGGGAGGGCGTCTCGTTCCGCACCCTGATGGACATGGCGGGTCCGCAGGAGGCCGCGAAGTGGGTGATCGCGCGGTGCGCCTATGGCTATACCTCGAACCTCTCGCTGCAGGCCATGGTCGACGACGACGTGTTGGTGGCCTGGCGCAACCACGGCGAGGACCTGGAGACCGAGCACGGCTGGCCGCTGCGCCTCGTCGTCCCCAAGCGGTACGCATGGAAGAGCGCGAAGTGGCTCACGGGCCTGCACTTCAGCGACAAGAACACCCGGGGCTTCTGGGAGGTCCGCGGCTACCACATCCACGCGGAGCCCTTCGCGGAAGAGCGCTACACGCACCAGGAAGGTCGCGGGGCCGAGCTGGAGCCCTGACGCACGACCGGATCGAGGAGGGATCGAGGTGATCCATGGGTGTCACGGTGAGGCGCCTCGAGGCCCGTGACGCTGACGAGGTGCTCCGCTTCGCCGAGGCCTTCGACGATCCGGTCGATCGGGCGGCCACGGATCGGTTCCTGGGCGATCCGCGGCACCATCTCGTCGTGGCCTACGTCGACGGCGACCCGGCGGGCTTCGCGTCGGCCGTCGAGATCCTCCATCCGGACAAGGTGCAACCCGAGCTCTTCCTCAACGAGCTCTCCGTGACCGAGGGATCCCGCCGCCGTGGTGCGGGTCGAGCGTTGCTCGAAGAGGTGAAGCTCCTCGGTCGAGCGCTCGGATGCACGGCGATCTGGGTCCTCACCGACGAGGGCAACCCCACCGCGATGCGGCTGTACTCCCAGACCGGTGGCAGCTGGGACGGAGACCGCCACGTCATGTTCGAGTACGACCTCGGGCGCCCGAGGGCTACACCATGAACAAGGTGATCGTGTCGCCGTAGCGCACCACCGCCCCCACCCCGGGGGTCTGGCTGTACACGAGGGACCCGGAAGTGCCGGCTACCGCACGGAAGTCCAAGACGAGCCCATATCGCGTCGCGAGGGCCTCGGCGGCGCTGCGGGAGATGCCGCGGAAGTCCGGCACGGGGAACTGCTGCGGTCCCTTCGACACGGTGAGGGTCACCGTGGTGCCGTAGGGGCTCATGGTCCCCACGTCGGGGGACACGTTGATCACGCGGCCCGCCGCGACGCTGTCCGAGAACGCCTCCTGGGACGACACCCCGAACCCGGCCGCGGCGAGGCGCTCTTCGGCGACCCCTTGGTCCTTGCCCACGACCTTGGGGATCGCCCGGGGCGCCGGGCCTCGACTGAGGACCACCGCGACGGCGCCGCCCTGCGGAAGCCGTCCGCCGGCGGGGTCCTGGCTCAGGATCGAACCCGCCGGGACCATGTCGTCGTACGCCCGCTTGCTGACGTTGAGGGTGAGCCCTGACTTGCGAAGGAGCGCACGCGCCTTGTCGATCGGCTTGCCTTGCACCGTGGGGACGTCGACGGGCGGCGGGCCGAGGGAGGGCACGAGCGTCACGGTCTCGCCTCGCTTCAAGACGACGCCTGCGGCGGGGATCACCCGCAAGACGTTGCCCTCGGCCACGGCGGGGTCGTAGCGGCCGTCGGCGAGCCGTACGGCGAACCCGAGGTCCACGAGCTGGGAGCGTGCCCGATCGACGGAGACGCCCGCGAGCGTCGGGACGGTGGCCCTGTGCGGTACCGCGTAGGTCCACACACCCCAGGCCGTGGCCGTGAGGGCCAGCACGGCCAGCATCACCCCCAGGACCCGGCGCCAGCGGCGCCGCCTCGTGCGCACGCTGCGCGTGATCGTCTGGGTCGCCGTCGCACCGGCGACCGCGACCGCCTCCGTGACGTTGCCGTCGTCGTCGAGCACCTCGGGCATGTCGCCCACCAGCGACGCGAGCGAGCGCGCGGGCGGCAGCGTCGATCCGATCGCCTCGATGTCCCGGCGCATCGCCTCGGCAGACTCGGGACGGAGCTCGCGGTCGCGCTCGGTCGCGCTCGTGACGAAGCCGTTCAGGTCTTCGGGCAAGGAGGGAACGACGGCCGACGGCTTGGGCACGCGGTCGGACAGGTGCTTGTAGGCGATCGACATCGCCGTCTCGCCCGTGAAGGGGAGCTTGCCCGTAAGCAGCTCGTAGGAGACGACGCCGAGCGAATACAGGTCGCTGCGGGGGTCGGCGGGTTCGCCCCGGATCTGTTCGGGCGCCAGGTACTGCACGGTCCCCGTGACGGTGCCGGCCTGCGTTTGGCGCCCGTCGGCATAGGCGCGCGCAAGGCCGAAGTCCGTGACCTTCACGACGCCCTCGGTGGTGATGAGGATGTTCTCCGGCTTGATGTCACGGTGGACGAGGCCCTGCCGGTGCGCGTGGCCGAGGGCCAGAAGTGTTTGACGGATCATCTCCGCGGCCTGCGCCGGCTCGAGCGTGCCGTACTGGTTCAGGAGATCGCGGGACGCACGCCCGCGCACGTACTCCATGACCATGTAGTAGATGCCGTCGACCGCGCCCCAATCGTAGACCGCCACGATATTGGGGTGGGAAACGCCCGCGGCCGCTCGCGCCTCACGTCGGAAGCGGTCCACGAAGGCCTGGTCGCCCGCGAGCGAGCGGTGGAGCACCTTGATGGCGACCTCGCGCGCGAGGACGGCGTCCTGCGCGAGGAAGACCTCGCCCATCCCGCCCGCGGCGATGCGCTCCACGATGTGATAGCGCCCGTCGAGGGTGACGAGCGCATGGCCTCCGGGCCCCCCCGGAGGTGCCGGCTGGGTCATACTCTTGGACGTGATGTTCCTCCCTTGGGGGAAGCGCTCGGTCGGAAAGCGCGTCCGGGCGCGATTCTACGGTCGGAAGGGGCGGAAGCGGTGGAGGTTCCGGCAAGTGCTGCGAGCGACGCCCTGGGGGATGCGCTCGACGGCATCGAGCAGGCGGTCGCCCAGGGGAACACCGATCTGCGCTCGCTCGGGTTCTGGCGGCTGGTGGCTCGGGTCAAGCCCGATCGCGTGCTGATCCAGGAGCACGCGGAGCAGATCGGGCGCATCGACACGGCGGCGTTTCGGGCGGCGGTGAAGCTCCGCGTTCCGGTGTGGGTGGGCAACCTGCTCCTGGTGATCGGCGTCGTGGTGGGCGCGCTGGGCGTGGCGATCGCCTACGGGGCAGGCGGGGTCGACGCCTCGTGGGCGCGCGGGCTCGCGCTCGTCGCGGCGGGCGCGGTGTGGACCGTCGCGTTCCACGGTCCCGCGCACTGGCTCGTGGGGCGGGCCATCGACATCCGATTCACCGACTACTTCCTGGGCGGCCCGCCGCCTCCTCGCCCGGGCCTCAAGACCGACTATGCGACGTACCTGCGCGCGGATCCGAACAGCCGCGCCTGGTTCCATGCCTCGGGGGCGATCGCCACCAAGATCGCCCCGTTCCTGGCCCTCGCGTTCTGGCCGGGATCGGGTGCGCCGTGGTGGTCGGCGGCCGTCTTGCTCGTGATCGGCGTCGTGACGATCGGTACCGACATCCGCTTCTCCGTCAAGGTGGGGGACTGGAAGAAGTTCCTCCGCGAGAAGGCGCTCGCGCGGTCGATGGAGCCGGATCGCACGGGACCGGTCGCCGTCGCCTCACCCCCGCCCGCGGGCGACGCCTGACGAGGATGACGCCGTTCGATCCCCGGGCGCTGGGCGTCTGCGTCGTGACGTCCGGGACGCTCGTGGAGGGCCGGGGTCACCTCGACGTGGCGGAGGCGGCCCTGCGAGGGGGCGCCGGGGCGATCCAGCTGCGGGCTCCCGAGCTCGAGGACGACGCGCTGTTCTCGCTGGCCACCGTCGTGTCCGACCGGTGCGGGGCCTCCGGGGCGTTGTTCGTGGTGAACGATCGTCCGGGGGTCGCGGCCCTCGTGGAGGGCGCGGGCGCGCACGTCGGCCAAGGCGACGACCCGACGGGTGCGCGCGCCCGGCTGGGCGAGGGACGCGCCCTCGGCGTCACGGTGTCGTCCGTGGACCAGGCGCAGGCGGCGGCCGCCGCCGGCGCTGACTACCTGGGCGTGACCGTTTGGTCCACGGTCACGAAGCCCGAGGCCGAGCCCGGGGGACTCGACGCGATCGGAGCGATCGTCGAAGCCACCGGCCTGCCCGTGGTGGGGATCGGGGGGATCGACGCGAGCAATGCCGCCCGGGTCCTGGCGGCGGGCGCGGTTGGGGTGGCCGTCGTCTCGGCCGTCGTGGCGGCGCGCGATCCGGTCGCGGCGACGGCCGAGCTGTGCGCCGCCGTGCAGGAGTATCGAGACGAACACGGGGGGCCGTCATGAATGAACAGCGCACAGGCAAGGCGACCGCGGAGCTCTTCGAGCAGGTGATCCTGCGCCGGCTGGGCGCCCGCGATCGAGACGTGCTCGTGGGGCCGCGTCACGGCGTGGACGTGGGTGTGGTGCGCGTTGCCGATGGGGTCGCGATGGCCATGACCTCGGATCCGGTGTTCGTGGTGCCGGCCTACGGCTGGGAGCGCGCGGCCTGGTTCGCCGTGCACATCCTGGCCTCCGACGCCGCCACGAGCGGCCTTCCGCTGCGATGGATGGCGGTCGATCTCAACCTGCCGCCGGAGATCGACGACGACGAGCTCGCCGCCCTCTGGAGCGCGTTCTCGCGCGCCTGCGAGCAGCTGGGGATCGCCGTGGTCACGGGCCACACGGCACGCTACGACGGATGCGCGTGGCCCATGGTGGGAGGCGCCACCTGCATGGCGCTCGGTGCCGCCGACGCGTTCGTCACCCCGACGATGGCGCGCCCCGGCGACGCCGTCGTGGTCACGAAGGGCGCGGCCATCGAGGCGACGGCGTTGTTCGCGGCCACGTTCCCCGACCGCCTCGCCGAGGGCGTGGGATCCGAGGTCGTGCGCCGCGCCGACGCCCTGTTCGAGCAGATGACGGTCGTGCCCGAGGCCCGGATCGCCGCACGCTTCGGCCTGCGCCAGGCGGGGGTCACCTCGATGCACGACGCGACCGAGGGCGGGGTCCTCGGCGGGCTCCTCGAGGTCGCGCTCGCGGCCGGCGTCGGTATGCGCGTGGACCTCGACGCGATCCCCGTCCGCCCCGAGGTGCGCGCCGTCTGCGACCACGTGGGCATCGACCCCTACGTCTCGATCAGCGAGGGCTCCCTCATCGCCACGGTCGTCCCCGGGCGCGCCCGGGCCTACCTCCTCGCGCTCGCGGACGAGGGCATCGACGCGGCGATCGTGGGAGAGGTCACCGTCGAGCGGGAGGGCCGGGTCCTGCTGCGCGACGGCGTGGCCGAGCCCCTCGTGCACCCGGGCCTCGACCCGTTCTGGGCCGCCTTCGGCGCGTGGTCGGCCGGCGCCTGAGCGCTCGTGTCCGGGCGGCCCCGGCCGCTCGCGTAGGCTTCGCTGCGTGGATCTGCTGTGCATCGGCGATGTGATGGTGGACGTCCGTGTGGACGCGGGCGGCCTCGCCCGCGGCGGGGACGTGCACGGCCGCGTCCTGGTCCAGCCGGGCGGGACCTCCGCGAACGCCGCGGCGTGGGCGGCCTGGGACGGGGCCGAGGTCCGCGTGCACGGCGGGGTGGGGGCCGATCTCACCGGCCGGCTCGTGGCGGAGGCGCTGCGCGATCGCGGGGTGAAGACGCACCTGACCACGTTCGGGGGCGCCGCGACGGGGACCATGCTCGTGGTGCACGAGGCGGGGGAGCGGTCGATGGTCGCCGACCGCGGGGCGAACGCGTTGTTCCGCACCGACGCCCTGCCGGGCGCCCTCGTCTGCGGGGCCGTGCTCGTGTCCGGCTACCTCTTGATGCACGAGGACACGCACGGGACCGCCGTCGCGGCGCTCGAGCGGGCGGTCTCCCCCTTGGTGGCGGTGGAGGCGGCCTCGTGGCCGCTCGTCGAGTCCTTCGGCGTGGAGCGCTTCTTCGCGAGCACCGAACGCGCCACGGTGATCCTCGCGAACGCGCTCGAGGCCCGCTCGCTCACGGGACTCATGGGGGCTGAGGCGGCCCGGGCGCTCGGGGAGCGCTATCGGCTCGCCTGCGTGAAACTCGGCACCGACGGCGCGGCGCTCATGGTCGACGGCGAGCTCCATCGAGCCCCATCGATCGCGGTCGACGAGTTGGATCCCACCGGAGCGGGCGACGCGTTCGACGGGGTGCTGCTGGGGGCCCTGGCGCGGGGCGTTCCTGTGGGCGAGGCCCTCGACCGCGCTTGCCGCGCGGGGGCCCTTTCGGCCTCGAGCCTGGAGGCCTGGCCCCCCGAGGGCGCCGCGTGACGCGCATCGTCGTCGGGGAGGAGGTGGCGCGCGCGCTCGCCCGCGGAGGCGCCGTGGTTGGGCTCGAGACGAGCGTGATCGGCCAGGGGCTCCCGCATCCGCGCAATCAGGAATGCGCCCAACGCATGACCGCGGCCATCCGCGCAAGCGGGGCGGTGCCCGCGTGGGTCGGCGTGGTGGACGGCGAGCTCATCGTGGGGCTCGGCGCCGCCCAACTCGAGCGTTTCGCGGTTCCCACCGGCGGCGCCGCGAAGGTCGCTCGACGCGACATCCCCCTCGCGGTGGCCGGCGGCGGCCTCGGCGCCACCACGGTGAGCGCCACGATCTGGGCGGCCTCCCGGGTGGGCGTCGCGGTGAACGCCACGGGGGGGATCGGCGGCGTGCACCCCGGCGCGGTGCCCGATGTCAGCGCCGATCTGATGGAACTCGCCCGCACGCCCGGGCTCCTCGTGTGCTCCGGGCCGAAGTCCATCATCGATCCCGTGGCATCGGCGGAGAAGCTCGAGGAGCTGGGCGTGGCGCTGGTGGGCTACGGCGTGCACCGGCTGCCGTTCTTCCTGGTCCGCGAGGCCCCGGTGGGCCTCGAACACCGCGTCGACACGCCCGCCGCGGCCGCGGCGGTCTTGCGCGCCTCGCTCGACCTCGAGACCCGCTCGACCGTCCTGGTGTGCAATCCGGTCCCCGCCGCCTCGGCCATGGACGCGGACGAGGTGGCCGCGGCCGCGAGGGAGGCGGAGGCGATGGCGGACCGCGCGGGATCGGGGCCAAGGCGCGAACGCCGTTCCTTCTGGCGGCGCTGTCCGAGCTTACCCAAGGTCGCAGCCTCGAGGCGAACCTGGACCTGCTGGAGGAAAACGCGCGCCTGGCCGCCGCCGTGGCCCGCGCGACGACGGCCGCCCCCGCCGCCGGGTGATGAGCGTCCGGCGCGCCGCCTTGGTCGGCGGGGCGGGTCCCGTCGTCTTCCTCGTGGTCTCGTTCTCGATGGCGGCGTTGCGTCCGGAGCTCGTCCGCGCGCAGGGATGGGCGAGCTGGCCGAGCAACATGGCCACGGGCGGCCCGCCCGCGTCGATCCCGCAGACCCTGGCGTTCGTGTGGCTGGGGAGCTGCTACCTGGTGTTCGCGCTCGGCGCGCTGCGGCCCGTGCTTCGGTCGCCCTGGGTCACGTGGGCGTTCGTGCTGATCGCCTGCGGCGACCTGCTCCTGGCGTTCACCACCGACGTTCCGGACGTGCGTCCCACGTGGCACGGGTCGGTGCACCTCGCCGGGGTCGTGCTGGCCACGGCCGCCACGGTGGTCGCCACCGCTGCGTCGCTCGTCGTCGTGCACGGCCGGCCCGGCTGGCGCTCCTGGCGGATCGCCTCCGCGATCATCTTCGTGTCCGCGCTGATCGGGCTCATCGGCGGATTCGACCGAGGTTGGGCGAAGGTCGCATACGTGTTGGGCATCACGCTGCCGGTCCTGGTGCTCGTTCGCTGCGTCCTGCGGGAGCCGCGTCCTGCGTCTGCGACGTGAGATCGGAACCACCGTCGACCGTCGGGGGCGCCGACCGATGCACGACCCACCAAAGCCCCCAGCCCATGCCGGCGGTTGCGAGCAAGAGGCCTATGCCCCCTATGCCGCCCAGGGGCACGCCGAGCCGGCTCGCAACGGTGCCGACGAACCCGATGACCGCCATGGCGACGGCGGGCGCGATCGCGACCCGGCCCGCCGCCGGGAGGTCGGTGAGGCCGCTCGCCCACCCGGAGCCCACGGCGCCGAGGACCAGGAGGATCAACGCCCAGAGTCCCACGAGCGCCGGCCACGAGGGGGCGCGGGGGAGCGGTGCGGCGTCGACCCGACCCGCCGGAGCGGGCCCGGCGACGAGGGTGATGCCGCCGCCGAGCGCGGTGCCCGCCGGGCTCCCCCCCAGGAGCGTGTCCAAGATCACGACCGCGGATCCGGGAGGCGGAGCGAGGGGCGTTCCTCCGGGCGAGACCAGGGATCCGTCGGCGCGCACACGCGCGCTCGCGAGCGAGGCGTCGGGGATCCGATCGGCGGGGAGTCCGGCCCGGATCAGGTCCAAGGGCGCCCTCCCTCGACTGGGCGCGGTGAGGAAGAGCACCGGCGTGTCCGCGGGGGTCTGCGCGAGGTAGCCGGCCACCGTGCGAACCTGGGCGAGCTGCGCGGCATCGATCCGCGGCGTGGCCAGGTCCCACCAGACGTGAGCCCCCGCGCCCACGAACGCCATCACGGTCACCACGCTCAGCCCGATCCCCGCCGCCGTGCCCCCCGGCCACCGGTTGCCCGCGCGCGTCCAGATGGCCAGGGCACCCAGCACGACCAACGCGGGGATCGCGAACGCGAACCCCGCCCACCGATACGGGGGCGTCGGCAGGTGGAGCACGTACCAAGCGCCCAGGCCCACCAGAGCGAGCGAGGCCCAGATCGCGGGAAGCGCCACGCCCCAGCGTCGCTCGCCGCGCCGGTCCGAGGCCACGAGCGCCGTACCGATCGCGGCAAGGGGCAGCGTCAACCACAGGGCCATCGAGGGCAGACGTTCGCGGATGAAGGTGAGCGATCCGGGCCCGCCGTAGTGCACGTGAGGAAGGTGGCCGGGCAACTCGGGCGCGAACAACAGCCCGATGCCCCCGAGCACCCCTCCGCCCAGGAGCATCCACCCCAACCGGCGGCCGCCTGAGGTGGGGCCCCAGGCACGATCGGCCGCTCGGCGCTTGGCGATCGTCAGGACCAGCGCGAAGGCCGCCAGCACGGCCGCGAGGACCGCCGCGAACATCCAGTGGTAGAGCACCCCGCCCCCGAGCAGCAACGCCCCCGCCACCACACCGCGTCCGCGCGCGCTCACGCGCAGGGCCACAACCGCCAGCGCGATGGCGATCACGTCGAACGCGAGGGCCGTGGCGTAGCCCACCGCGGTCCACGCGATGAACGCCGATCCGCCCACGGCGAGGGCGACCGCGCCGGAGCGGCCTCGTCCCTCCAGGAGCCCGTCCGTGGCCATCGCGCCGGCGCCCAGTCCGATGAGCGCCGCCATCGCCGCGGGGAACACCCACGCCAGCGCGAGGGGGGAGGCGCCCGTTGCCGTGCGCAGGAGGCTTAGGAGCACGGGGTAGGCCGGCCGATAACCGAGCGCCTTGCGGTCGCCGAAGACCTCCGGGCTCAGGCTGGCGACGCCCGCTCCGTGCACCATCTCCGCCCGCCATACGTACCCCGCCGTGTCGAAGCCGAACGGCATCGTGGTGGCGTCGTGGAAGAACGGGGCGAGGTACAGACCGCCGATCACCACCGCCGGGGCCGCGATCGCCAGGAGGAAGCCGGGCCACGACCGGAACGAGGACCGGGCCGGGGCGGCCATCATCTCAGCCAGGTCTGGATGATGACCTTCGAGAAGTAGTAGCCGTACTTGAGGGATTTCGGCTTCTTGGATTTGCCGCCCTTGCGCGCCTCGATCGTGACGGGCACCTCCTTAACCGTCGCCTTGTGGCGCAGCGCCTCGATCGAGGATCTCGCTCGTCCAGAACTGATCTTGCTCGAGGACGAGCTCTTTGAGGAGGTCGGCGCGCGCGGCGCGATAGCCACTGGACGGGTCCGTGATGCGCCGACCGGTCAGGACCGTGATGAATCGCGAGAAGAAATGCACGCCGATGTGGCGGACGAGGCTTTCCTTCTCGAAGGTGCCCAGCAGGCGAGACCCGTTCACGTAGTCGGCCTCCCCGGCCACGATGGGCCCGATCATCACCGAGATCTCCTCCGGCTGATGCTGGCCGTCGGCATCGAGCGTCACCACGATGTCCGCGCCCAGCTTCAGGGCGATGTCGTAGCCCACGCGCAGGGCCAGCCCGCCACCGCGCCTGATGGGCAGCTCTGCGACGAACGCCCCGGCCGCGCGCGCGACCTCGGCCGTGCGGTCCTCGGAGCCGTCGCTCACGACCAACGGGACCACGTGGTAGCCGTCGAGGACCTCGGGGATCCGGTGGATGACCGAGGCCACGTTCTCGGCCTCGTTGAACGCGGGAGAGACCGTCACCAGGCGGGGACCCTCCGGGAGCGCGGCCGCGCGCTCCCAGTCGAACCGCTCCTGGCCCATCGCCTCGACCAGCAGCCGGATGCTCCGTTCGTTCACGTCGGCGGCCGACTGCACGCGCAGGAGCAGGAAGAACAGCACGAGGACGGCCACCATGAGGACGAAGATCAGCCGCGTGCGCGCCTCGGACTCCACCTGGTTCTGGGGAGGGTTGAAGTTGAAGGTCTTGAAGATCGGGTCGAACGCGTTGGGCCAGATCGCCAGCACGATCACGACCAGCGACAGGATGAGCGCGATGATGAGGGTGAGCCGGCTGATCCCCCGCCGCGCGTGCCCGCGCACGGCGAACAGGGCGAACCCCAGCGCGGCGATGATGCCGAGGTAGCGGAGCGCGGACATGGCGCCTAGGGCGTGGTCGCGTCCGCGTCCGCCGGCTGCCAACGGTCGCCGGGCAGGATGTGATCCGTGATCACGCGGTCCCGGTAGCGCTGCATCGTGGCGAACATCGTCTCGATCAGTGCCTCGTTCAGCAGATGCGGCTTCAGGCCGAGGTCAAGCAGCTTGGTGTGCGCCGGGTGGTAGTAATGCTCTTCGAGCTCCACCCTCGGGTTGCGGATCGGATCGATAGCGACGTCCAGGCCCACCTCGCCCCCGGCCTTCTGCACGATCTCGGCGAGCTCCAGCACCGAGAAGTCCTCGGTGAACTGGTTGAACACGCGCATCTCGCCTCGCTCGGCGGGGTTGAGGACCGCGAGCTCGACGCACTGCAGGGTGTCCACGATGTTGAGGTAGCCGCGCGTCTGACCACCCGTCCCGTAGACGGTGAGCGGATGTCCGATCACGGCCTGCAGGCAGAACCGGTTCAGCGCGGTGCCGAAGACGTCGTCGTAGTCGAAGCGCGTGAGGAGCCGGTCGTCCAGCTGGGTCTCGTCCGTCGCGATCCCGTAAACGACGCCCTGGTTCAGATCGGTGGCTCGCATGCCCCATACGCGGCACGCGAAATGGATGTTGTGGGAGTCGTGGACCTTCGACAGGTGATACATCGAGCCCGGGAGCTTCGGGAACGGAAGCGTGTCGCTGCGCCCGTTGTGCTCGATGGTGATGTAGCCCTCTTCGATGTCGATGTCGGGCGTCCCGTACTCGCCCATCGTGCCCAGCTTCACGAGGTGGGCCTCCGGGGTGATGTCGCGGATCGCGTAGATCACGTTCAGGGTGTTCACGACGTTGTTCGTCTGGGTGAAGACCGCGTGCTCGCGGTCCTTCATGGAGTAGGGGGCCGAGGGCATCTCTCCGTAATGGATGACGGCTTCGGGGCGGAAGGCGCTGAAGAGGTTCTCCGTGAGCCCCCAGTCGCACAGGTCACCTTCGGTGTAGCCGATGTCGTGACCCGTGACGTCCTTCCAGGCCGCGACGCGCTCGCCGAGACCCGCCGCGATGGGCGTGAGGGAATCGGTGCCCGCCTCCCGGTGCGCCCGACGCCGGAGGTAGTTGTCGACGACGTGGACCTCGTGGCCGCGGTTCGAGAACCGCATCGCGGTGGGCCACCCGAGGTATCCGTCGCCGCCCAGGATGAGGATGCGCATGGACGTCCTTTCGAAGGAGGAGACCCCGAACCGGGGCCCCAGCGGTCGGGTCATCCTAGCAAGCGGGGCGCGGCCCTCCGGGACGCCTCGCCGAGGCTAGGTGAGGTCCGCGAGGGCCTCCAGGACGCGATCCACCTCGCCGGACGTGTGGTAATGGCAGAAGCCGATGCGCACCGCGCCGCCGTCGTCGAGGATGCCCAGACGCTGCATCAGCTCCATCGCGTAGTAGTGCCCGTCCCACACGAAGACCCCCCGCTCGCCGAGGGCCGCCGCCGTCTTTGCCGGATGGTGGCCGCCCAGCCGCAGGGCGAAGGTGGGGGTCCGCTCGTCCAGGCGATCGAGATCGCCCACGCCCCACAGGCGGGCGCCGTCGATGCGCGCGAGGCCCTCGAGGAACCGGCCGGCGAGCGCGCGCTCGTGCTCGCCGAAGACCGCGAACGCCGCACGAACGGCCGCGCCGCGCGTGTCGTCGACCGGTTCGCCGTGTTCGCGCCCCGCCCCGGCGAGGTAGTCGACGGCGGCCACGAATCCGGCGAGGCCCTCGTGGTTCTGCGTGCCGGTCTCCCACCGCTCGGGCGATGGGTAGCCCTTCGCCGGCCGCACGCGATCGGGGTCCCAGCCGTCGAGGACGGCTGGGCTCCCGGCCAGCATGCCCAGGTGCGGCCCGAACACCTTGTACGGCGAGACGCTCACCAGGTCCGCGCCCAGCGCGTCGAAGTCGATGGCGCGGTGCTGGGCCAGGTGCACGCCGTCCACCGCCACGAGCGCGCCCACCTCCTTCGCCGAGCGCACGAGCGCCGCGGCCGGGGTGATCGTGCCCACGCCGTTGGACGCGAGCGTGAAGGCCACCAGGCGGGTGCGGTCGCCGAGCGCCTCGTGGAACGACGTCACGTCCAGCGTGGCGTCATCGGGCCGAACGTCGACCCAGCGCACGGTGGCGCCGGCGTCGCGCGCCGCCAGCGCCCAGGGCCTGATGTTCGCGTCGTGATCCAGACGCGTCACCACGACCTCGTCGCCGGGCTCGAGCGTGCGCGAGAGGGCGCGCGCCGCGTGGAACAGCAGGGAGGTGGAGTTGGGGCCGAACACGATCCGCTCCGGCGACGTTCCCACGAGATCCGCGCCCGCGCGCCGGGCGGCGTCCACGACGGCGTGGGTTTCGCGACTCGTGGCGAACGCCCCATCCAGGTTGGAGATCCCCTCGCGGTAGCGCGCGGCCACCGCCTCGATCACGGTGTCGGGCACCTGGGAGCCGCCCGGGGCGTCCACGATCACGACGGGGCGCCCGTCCTGGGTGCGGCTCAGGGCCGGGAACCGGGCACGGAGCGCGGAGAGATCGGGTGCGGTCATGCGCATACACTCGCCTGCGGACCCGCCCGCGACAACCCGGAGGCTGACCGTGCGTTTCGGACTCGAGACCGAGCAGCACCACCTGCGCTTC
Source organism: uncultured Actinomycetes bacterium (assembly GCA_963719165.1). Classification (GTDB taxonomy): domain Bacteria; phylum Actinomycetota; class UBA4738; order UBA4738; family HRBIN12; genus JAOUEA01. The sequence continues at coordinate 631,930 of CAVRAV010000001.1, forward strand.
GACGAGCTCGTCGACCGCGCGCGGATGGCGGAGGAGCTCGGCCTGGACGGCGTGTGGGTGTGTGACCATTTCCTGCCCTTGATCGGCGACCCGAAGGGCCCGAACCTCGAGGCATGGACCCTCCTCGCGGGTCTGGCGCGCGAGACCTCGACCATCCGACTGGGCACGATGGTGACCGGGATGACGCATCGGTTGCCTGCGGTGCTGGCGGCTCAGGTCCTCACCGTGGACCAGCTCTCGAACGGCAGGGTGGAGTGCGCCGTGGGCGCGGCGTGGAACGAGCCGGAACACGCGGCCTACGGGATCCCGTTCCCCTCGGTCGGCGATCGGATGGACGGGCTGGAGGAGGGCGTGCAGATCCTTCGGGCCTTGTTCACGCAGGACGACGTGACCTTCCGGGGCCGGAGGTACTCCCTGGGGTCGGCCACCCTGCATCCGCGGCCCGTGCAGCGACCCCACCCACCGATCTGGGTAGGAGGCACCGGTAGGACGCGCACGTTGCCGATCGCGGGGCGCCACGCCGACGCATGGCACGGCTGGGCCGACGACGCCGCCGAGTATCGGGAGATACGCGGGATCGTCGATGACGCGGCGGGCGCCGCGGGGCGCGACCCCGCCAGCATCCTGCGGGCGTCCAGCCTGTCGATCGCCGAGCCGTGGGACGAGGTGCGCGCCACCTACGAGTGGATGGCCGGCGAGGGCATCGGCTACCTCATGCTGGAGTGGCCGAGCCAGGGCGAGCCACGCATCCGGGAGTTCGTGGAGTCGATCGCTCCGTCCCTCGGGGTCTGAACCGGGCGACGTCGAGGTTCTGGATCAGGCCGAGACCGGCGTGTCCTCGGCGGTCTCGGGGAGCTCCGGGGCGTCCCAACCGGGCGGGGGACGCCAGCGCTCCCAGTCCTCATCGAACGGCGGTTCGCGCAGGATCACGCGTTCGACGGCGCGCTCACCGGCCGCACGGAACCGAGCGGCCTCCTCCGGGGAGAACAGACCTTCCTCGACGGCCTGATCGAGCTCGTCCTCGTCCTTCCAGCGCCAGCTCGATCGGTCGGGCGAGACGAGGACGTCCAGCACGTGCTCCCGGGTATCGAAGCCGACGTCCGTGCGACGCAGCGGGGATTGGAGGTTGATGTACCACCCGCGGAACGCGCCGGAGTCCCCGTCCCAGGAGGCCAGGATCGCGTACGGCGTATCGGGGAACGCGAAGGACAAGACGCGGTGGTGGTGCACCTCGCGATCCTTGAGGCGCCAGTGGCGGTCGGGGATGCGCACGCGCGCCCCCTCCTCGTCCTCGGGCTCGAGGGCGTGGATCACGGGGGGCACGTAGAACATCGAGCGTGCGGGGGTGTCTTCGACCACGGTGACCGGACGGGCACAGAAGACGCGACCGTCCCACACCTCGCGGAGGGCGACCGAGTCCCCGCTCATGAACCGGCGCTCCATGCCTTCACCCTAGCCCCCGCGACCGCGAGCCGCGGTCGGCGCGATGGAGCTTCGATGAAGGTGCGCTCCGGCGTGCGACGCAAGAGGCGGGCGCCCCCGAAGGGCGCCCGCCTCGTGGACGGCACGATCCTTCGATCAGGCTAGGCGTTCGAAGCGAGCTCCGCGCGGACCTGGTCCCCGGTGAGGGCCTCGGAGCGGGCCCGCAGATCCAGGTACAGGAGCACCGAGACCAGGGCCGCGAACGGCACGGTGATGATCCTGCCGATCGAGTCCATGATCCAGTACAACAGCCAGTTGCTCCCTCCCAGCGCGTTGAAGATCCCCGAGACGATGCCGGTGATCAGCCCCGTGACGATGACCACGCCCACCACGTGCCAGAAGTGACCCCGCACGAGGTTCCACGAGCGGCCGAGCGACTCGGTCCCGCGCTTGTTCTCGAACAGCAGGGCGGGGATCACGACGGTCAAGAAGATCGCGATGATGAGGCCGGGGATGACGAACAGGATCAGCCCACCGAGGATGCACAGGCCGGCCAAGATCGAGATCCACAGGACGTTGCCGAGATGACGGAACCCCCAGCGATAGCTCTCGTTCGCGTCGACGGGGTCACCGACCGTTGCCTCACCCGCGGCGCGCGCGATCGCGGCCTGCACCACGAACGACATGATGAAGGCCAACGCGAGGCCGAGGGCGAGTAGGAACAGGACGACGGCGGCGCTCTGGGGCTGGCAGATCTTGCCCGTGACGAACGGGCTGTCCACCGTGTTGCAGCTCGTCTTGAAGGCGAGCTTGGTGAGCAGCGCGCCGATCAGGGACAGCGGGATGACCACGATGGCCACGATGCCGATGAGCTTCGCCGCGTTCGCCTTGTAGATGTCGAACGCGGCCGTGAGGATGTCGCCGAGCCCGCGCTGCGGTAACGACCCGCCCCCTCCTGCGCTCGGCGGCGGTGGTGGTGGTGGCGGCGCGGAGAACCCGCCGGTATCGTCGGACATCGAACCCTCCCTTCCGTGAGGCGCCTAGGCCTCGGGCTCCTTGAGGTGGAGCCAGCTTCCGTAGCCGACCACGGCCAGCAGCACGAGTCCGATCCACGCGGCGAAGGCGGCGTGGTTCGTGATCACGAGGAGGAACTTCAAGACGCCGAAGCCCACGACCGCGAAGCCCAGGTAGGCGGCCACCTTCGAAGACGCCATCGGCAGCGACCCCGTGATCTCGGCGTTGGTCAACCGAACCACTTCGAACACCAGCAGGGCGATCAACAGCAGGCCCATGATGAGCCCGGCGAAACTGCCGTCGCCGCCCCATGCGGTGGCCTTCCCGCAGAAGTTGCCGATGGGTCCTGCGTCCACGCAGACCTTCTGCCACGACAAGAAGCTGTCCACGAGCAGCAGGATGCCACCGACCAGCACGATCTTGGTGGCGGTGGCCATCGACGCCATGTCGAATGACGGCTTCGGCCTCTGGGGGGATGTACCTCCCGCGTCGTCCATGGTTTTCCTCTCTCCTTCCGGCACGATCCAGGTCGTGACCCGCGGGCATCCTATGCCCGGCGGCGAGAAGGCGCGGTAGCGTCGCGCATTTCCCCAGCAGGACGACTCGTGCTCACAGGCGCTCCGCGAGGACCGCGATGATCCGGTCCGTCGCCCCGTCGAGGTCCTCCCGGCTCACGCACAAGGGCGGAGCGAGGCGCACCGTCGTCTCGTGCGTGTCCTTCGCGAGCACCCCCTCCTGCATGAGTCGCTCGCACACCGCGCGGGCGGGCCCGGCCTCGGGGGTGAGCTCGATCCCCACCCACAGGCCCCGCCCGCGGACCTCGCGAACGGCTCGCGCGGGCGCCTCCTCGCGCAGGCGCCCGATGAGCCGCTCGCCGAGGCGCGCCGCGCGATCCTGGTACTCGCCCGTGTTGAGCAGCCGGATCACCTCGATGCCGATCGCGCACGCGAGTGGGTTGCCGCCGAACGTGCTGCCGTGCTCGCCCGGGCCGAACACGCCGAGGATCTCGCGGGAGGACACCACGGCGCTGAGCGGCACGATCCCCCCGCCCAGGGCCTTACCCAGGATGTAGACGTCGGGTTCGACGGACTCGTGCTCGCACGCGAACGTCGTCCCCGTGCGGCCCAGGCCGGACTGGATCTCGTCGGCGAGCAACAGGACCCCGTGTCGCGTGCACAGCTCACGGGCCGCGCGAAGGTACCCCTCGGGCGGCAGCACCACGCCCGCCTCGCCCTGGATCGGCTCCACGAGGAAGCCCACGACGTCGGGATCGGCGAGCGCGCCGGCGAGCGCCTCGGCGTCGCCGTAGGGCACCTCAGCGAACCCGGGGGTGAACGGCCCGAACCCGCCCCTGGCGTCGTCGTCGGAGCTGAAGCTCACGATGGTGATCGTGCGTCCGTGGAAGTTGCCGCTGCACGTGAGGACCTTCGCGCGATCGGCCGGAACGCCCTTCACGTCGTAGCCCCAGCGCCGCGCGGTCTTGAGCGCGGTCTCCACGGCCTCGGCTCCCGTGTTCATGGGAAGCACCATCTCCATGCCGCACAGCTCGGCGAGCCCCTGGACGAACGGCCCGAACCGGTCGTTGTGGAACGCGCGCGAGGTGAGGGTGACGCGGTCGAGCTGCTCCTTGGCCGCGCGCACGAGGTCCGGATGCCGGTGCCCGAAGTTCAAGGCCGAGTAGGCGGCCAGCATGTCCAGGTAACGGCGGCCCTCGGTGTCGGTGACCCACGCCCCCTCGGCCTCGGCCACCACCACGGGCAGCGGATGGTAGTTGTGGGCGCTGTAGCGCTCGACCTGGCCGATCCGCGCGTCGACGGAAGTGCCCACCACGTCGGGGGAGCGCGGTTCGCTCGGATCGATCACCGTGGCCATCGTGTCTCCCGTCCTCGCCCGTGCGGGCGCCCGCCGCATGATACGGCCGCTCCCGGGACCGCGTCCCCCCTCGGATCGCCCCTCCTCGGCTCGGTCTTGACGGATGTCGGGAGCCGGGCGTACATTCATCCTCCGCTCGAACATATGTTCGGTAACGAGTCTGTGAGGTCCGTCACGTGACGAAGCGTTTCGACGAGGAGATCCGGGTCGAACGCGATGCCGGGATGCCCTCGGTGTTCGAGTGGCGAGGCCGACACTACGACGTCGTCGATGTGATCGGGAAGTGGCGCATCGAGGGCCGTTGGTGGGACGACGGCCGGGACCGCGAGTACTGGCGGGTGGAGGCTCGCGGCGGCGCCGTGTGGGACCTCTACTTCGACCGCCAGCGCGACCGCTGGCACATGGAACGCCTGTGGGACTAGTTGGCAACGTAGACTGGATGCATGAAGTCGAAACGGTTCGCCGTTCGGTCGTTCCTCGCGGCGATCGTGGCTGGGGCGGTGACCCCCGAACCGAACCCCCCCTAGGGAACCTTCTCGAAGCCCTCGCGCGCGAAGTCGGGATCGAACGCGAACGCCCGGTCGATGCGTTCGGCGCGCATCATCGCGAAGCTCATCCGGTCGACGAAGGAGACCCGCCGGCCCAGTCCCGCGAGATACGCGATGACGGCGCGTTGATGCAGGTCGTCGTCGACGAACCGCACCTCGCATGCAGGCAAGACATCGTCGATCAGCATGCGTACGGCGGCCGCGCCGAGGCGTGCGTGGGTCAGTGCGATCGTCTCCACCACGACATAGTTGTGGGTGCGCAATCGTTCGGGTACGGCTGCGGAAACGTCTTCGAGCCATGCGACCGCCCTCGCGTGCGATGGGTCACCCTCGTCGATCGATGCGAACAACGCCGAGGTATCGACGAACGTCGTCATCGCTTCCGCATATCCGCCTCGAGCGCTTCGGCGAGGTACCGGTCGTGCTCGAGGCTCACGTCGGTCTTGCCCCCGCGGTCGCGGAAGCCGCCACGCTTGACGGCTGCGAGCGCCCGGGCGAACCGCTCGGTTCGTTCATCGCGATCGGGTTCCCGGTCGATCAGCTCGCGGATCACCTCGGCCATGGAGACGCCGCGCTCGGCCGCCAGGCGTTTCGCCTTGGCCGCCTGCTCTTCGGTGAGCTGGATCTGCGTGCGGATCACCTGATGGAACGATAACACCTGGCGATGACATGATGGAACTCACTCGTTTCGTGCACCTGGACGTGCGCTCCTGCTTCTCGATCAAGGAGGGCGCGTTCACCCCCGAGCAGCTCGCCCGCCGGGCCGCCGAGCTCGGTATGCCCGCGGTCGCCATGACCGACCGCGATGGCCTCTACGGCGCCGCCCGGTTCGTCCGGGCCTGCGCGGCCGAAGGCGTGAAGCCGCTGATGGGCGCCTCGCTCACCGTGCGTGGGAGACCCCCGTCCGCGCCCACCAACGACGCCGATCTGGTGCTGCTCGCCGCCGACGACATCGGCTACGCCAACCTGTGCCGCCTGATCACCGACGCCCACATGCTCGGGGAACGCGGCGACCCGTGGCTCGACGTGAGCCAGATCTGTGCGCACGCCGCCGGGCTCGTGGCGATCATGGGCCCCCGCTCGCACCCGGGCCGCCTGGCCACCGGCGGTCGCGTCGACGCCGGCGCGACGCTGCTGGACCCGTTCCGCGAGGCGTTCGGCCGCGACCGCTGCTACGTGGGCGTCGAGCACCGTTTGGAACGGGGCTCTCACGACGAGGCGCGTGCGATGCTCCGCTTGGCCGAGCGCGCCGATGCCCGCGCCGTGGCCACCAACCCCGTGCGCTACCTGGTGCCGCAGGACGCCTTCGTCGCCGACGTCTTGGAGTGCATGCGCCGTATCGTCCCGGTGGCCGCGAACAACGTCACCCGCGCGAACGCCGAAGGATGGCTGAAGCCGGCCGCCGCCCTGGGGGAGCTGTTCGCCGAACGGCCCGACCTCGTCGCGGCCACCGGAGAGATCGCCGAGCGCTGCGCGTTCGACCTGGGGCTCAAGCAGGTGCGGTTCCCCGAGTTCCCCACGCCACCGGGGCGCGGCGCCGACGCCGTGCTGGCCGAGCGCTGCTGGCGCGGCGTGCACGACCGCGGCGTGGCCGAGACGCAGCGATTCCGCGACCGTCTGCATCACGAGCTCACCTTGATCCGCCAGATGGGCTACGCCGCCTACTTCCTGACGGTGGCCGACATCGCCGCGGACATCCGGGCCATGGGCATCCGCGCGGCCTGCCGCGGCTCGGCAGCCGGTTCGCTCGTCACCTACTTGCTGCGCATCTCCGACGTGGACGCCCTGCGCCACGACCTGGTGTTCGAACGGTTCCTGAACCCCATGCGCGACGAGCTGCCCGACATCGACATCGACGTGGAATCGGCGCGCCGCGAGGACGTCTACGACATGATCTTGTCCCGCCACGGGACCGAGCGGGCCGGCTGCGTGGCCATGATCGACACCTACCGCGCCCGCTCGTCGATCCGCGAGGTGGGCAAGGCCCTCGCGCTACCCGACGTCGAGGTGGGCATGATCGCGAAGTCCTTCCCGCACATCTCCGCTCGTCACCTGCGCGAGGCCCTCGCGAACCTCCCGGAGCTGCAGGGCATCAACCTAGGTTTCGAGCAGATGGAGCGGCTGTTCGCGGTGGCCGAGCGCCTCGACGGCTTCCCGCGCCACATCGCGCTGCACCCCTGCGGGATCGTGCTGGCCGGCCACGACCTGGTGGAGCGCGTTCCGCTCGAGCGCAGCGCGGGCGGTCACCGCATGATCCAGGCCGACAAGGACGACGTGGAGCTCCTGGGCTACTTGAAGCTCGACATCCTGGGCGTGCGGATGCTCAGCTCCATGCGCCACGCCCTCAACGAGATCGCCCGTACCACGGGACAGAAGCTGGACCTGGACGCGATCCCGCTCGACGACGAGCCCACCTTCGAGCTGATCCGTGACTCCGACACCCTCGGCTGCTTCCAGATCGAGTCACCCGGGCAGCGCGAGCTCCTCCAGAAGCTCCAGCCCCGCCGTTGGGAGGACCTGATCGTGGACATCTCGCTCTTCCGCCCCGGTCCCGTGAAGTCCGACATGATCCGTCCGTTCCTGCGCCGGCGCGAGCGACTCGAGCGCCCTACCTACGCTCACCCCGGGCTCAAGCCGGCCCTGCAGGAGACCCACGGCGTGATCGTCTACCACGAGCAGGTCATGCGCACCCTCGCGGCCCTCGCCGGCTACACGCTCACCTACGCGGACCACGTCCGGCGCAACCTCGACGACGAACGGATGCTCCCCGCCCTCAAAGCCGACTTCCTCGCGAACGCCGCGGCCCGAGGCGTCGACGCGCAGGTTGCGAAGACGACCTGGGACGACGTCGCCCAGTTCGCGAGCTTCGGCTTCTGCAAGGCCCACGCTGCCGCCTTCGCCGTGCCCACCTACCAATCCGCCTACCTCAAAGCCCACTTCCCCGCCCATCTCATCGCCGGCCTGCTGACCCACGACCCCGGCATGTACCCCAGGCGCCTCATCCTCGAAGACGCCCGCCGACATGCCATCGCGATCCTCCCCCTCGACGTGAACACGAGCGACCCCGACTACGTCGTAGAAGAGACACCGGACGAGGCAGGTGTGCTTTCGTTCGGCATCCGCCTCGCCCTCCAGGACGTCCACGGGATCTCCGACGCGGAGATCCGCTCGATCCTGCGGGCACGCGCGGAGCGCCCCTTCAGGGATGTGGGGGACTTCATGCGCAGGACGGTCGTGAGCCGGCCGGTGACCGAGGCGCTGGCCCATGTCGGAGCGTTCGACTCGCTCTCGGGTGGGGAGCAGCGGCGGCGCAACCTGTTCGAAGCGATGACCGCGGAGGTGGTGCGGGAGGGGGATCAGATGACGCTCGCCGAGGCCGCCACGCCCCCTCACGTCTTCAAGGACTATTCCGACGCCGAGGTCGTGCGGGCGGAGTTGGAGGTCCTGGGGGTGGACGCGTCGCGGCACATCGTGAGCTTCTTCGAGCCGTTGCTGGCGGACCTGGGCGTCACGCGCACCCGGGAGCTGTCCACGATGCGCGGGGGCACGAAGGTGATGGTGGCAGGGGTGAAGGTGTCCTCGCAGACGCCGGCGATCCGCAGCGGGCAGCGGATCATCTTCCTCACGCTGGACGACGCCACCGGGCCCGTGGAGGTGACGGTCTTCGAGTCGGTGCAGCCGAAGGTGGCCAAGACGGTCTTCCACGCGTACGCGATGGCGGTCTGGGGCGAGTTGCGCCGCACCGGCGTGAAGGGCATCAGTATCATCGCCGAGGAGGTCTGGGATCTCACCGCGCTGCATCGGGCTCGTGCCCGGGGCGAGCTCCGCGCGACGATGTCCGCGCCCACCGAGCCGGTCGCGCCCATGCGGAAGCTGTGGCACGCGAGCGGAGGCTCGGCCGGGTGAGCGCGGCGCGGAGGTATGACGGATGCCGAGGGACGCAGTGAGCCAACGCCCTCCCGAGCCGATGCTGCACGTCGACCTCGACGCGTTCTACGCCTCCGTTGAGGTGCTGAAGGACCCGAGCCTTCGGGGCAAGCCGGTGATCGTGGGCGGCGCGGGCCCCCGCGGCGTCGTCGCGAGCGCCTCCTACGAAGCCCGGCGTTTCGGCGTTCGCTCGGCCATGCCCGGCGTGCGGGCTCGTCGTCTCTGCCCCGAGGGCGTGTTCCTTCCTGCCGACTTCGAGGCCTACCGGACGTACTCCAATCGGTTCCGCGAGGTGCTGCTGGCCCACACGCCGTTCGTGGAGCCGATCTCCATGGACGAAGCGTTCCTGGACGTGGGGGGCGCCACCACGCTGTTCGGGCCTCCGGAGGCGATCGCGGCCAAGATCCGTCGCGACGTCGCATCCGAGATCGGGGTCATCTGCTCCGTCGGGGTGGCTCCCACCAAGTTCGTCGCCAAGGTCGCCTCGGACGAGTGCAAGCCCGACGGGCTGCTCCTGGTGCCCACCGACGGCGTCGAGGCGTTCCTCGATCCGTTGCCGGTAGGACGGATGTGGGGGGTGGGGGAGAAGACGGGCGAGATCCTCGCACGGATGGCGGTGCATACCATCGGGGACCTGGGACGCATGCCGGTGAGCATCTTGGAGCGGCTCCTCGGCGCCCAGAGCGCCACGCATCTTTCCGAGCTCGCCCACGGGATCGACGTGCGCGACGTCGTCCCCTACGAGGTGCCCAAGTCGGTCGGTCACGAGGAGACCTTCGAACGCGATCTGGACGACGACACCGAGATCCTCCGCGAGCTCCTGGCCTTGTCGGGGCGCGTTGCCACTCGGCTTCGGGCCGATGGCTACCGGGCCCGAACGGTCACGCTCAAGGTCCGCCTGGCCACGTTCACGACCCTGACGAGGTCGCGCACCCTCCGCGACGGCACCGATGTTGGCGCGGATCTCTACCGCGCGGTGGCCGACCTGTACCGGGCCTTGCCGGGGGTGCGCAGGAGGATCCGCCTCCTGGGGGTCCAGGCGCACGGCCTGGTCCCGTCGGGGGCCGAGCAGCTCGCCATGCTGCGAAGCGATGATTGGGGCGATGTCGAGCGGGCCGTCGATCGGATCGATGGGCGGTTCGGGCGAGGATCCGCGATGCCGGCCTCGCTGCTCGACCGCGGCCGGCGGCGCTGAGGATCCTTCGAGCGACTTCCGGTCTATCGGCCTCCCTCCCTATAATCGAAGCACACGCACACGCCGGCCGAGAACGGTAACGAGAACGGTAAGGGGCACATGCCGCTCAGCGATCACGAGCAACGCATCCTCGAGGAGATCGAGCGACGCCTGGCCGAGGACGACCCGAAGCTCGTCGAGCAGGTTGGGCGCACGGATCTCTACACGCACCTGTCCCGCAGGATCCGGCTCGCCGCGCTCGCGTTCTTGGTCGGTGCCCTGCTGCTGCTCCTGTTCGTCGTGTCTCCGTGGGTCGCGGCCGTCGGCTTCGTCATGATGGTGCTTTCCGCGCTGCTCATCTACCGCTACCTCGGCCAGCTCGGACGCGATCAGGTCCGGGCCATGCAGCAAGAGGGCCGGCTGTCGATGACGGGGCTGCTGGGGCGGATCGCGGCGCGGTTCCGACCGCCCGGGCCGTCGTCGGACTCCTAGGAGATAACGCGCGTCGTTCCTCGATGGTCACATCGCTAGCCCGTTCGGGTGGTTCTGCGGCCGTCGTGACCTCAACGCTTGCCGCCCTCACGCGCGCTGGTGTACAACGAGGGCCCCTTCCCCAAAGGGCGCGTGAGCGTCGACCGGAGGTTCAGCCTTCGTTCGCGGCACCCGCCGAGAACCGTGATCCGCAGGTTGATGATCGAGGGGGGCACGCGTCGGCATGGAGGGATTCACCACCCATCAGGCATGCAAGTTCACGGGGTGCACGTCGCGACAGCTCAGGTACTGGGACCAGATCGGATTGGTGGAGCCCACGGTGCAGAGCACGGGGGGGCGCCCCGGCGTTCCGCGGCTCTACGCCTTCCGCGACCTCGTCGCACTTCGGGTCGTGAGGTCGCTGCTGGACGGTGGGATGTCGCTGCAGCGGGTCCGGCGCTCATGGGATTTCCTCAACAAGAAGGCGGGCCTGGATCGGCACTTGTCGGAAGTCAAGCTCGTCACCGACGGGCAGAGCATCTTCAAGATCTGCCGGCGTGAGGGCGAGGTGGTCGACGCCTTGCGCGAGGGGCAGATGGCGTTCTTCGTCGCCATCGATGACATCGCGACGGGCGTGCAGACGAACGTTCACCAGTTCGAAGAAGACCGCGAGCGGTTCGTGCGCGCGCTCCGCGAGGCCGCCGCGCACACCGCGACGGGCGCGTAACTCGAGGCCTCACGTCCCTCGCAGCGAACCCCTTCAGCGATCCCAGCGATAGCGGCCGCGGATCCGCGCCGCCCACGGCATCCCCCGACGCAGATCCTCCAGCGTGGTGTGGGCGGCCTTGGTGGCTGCGCGGGCGTCCTCTTCGCCGGGCTCGCGCGGCGCATACGCGGCTCCCGATGTGATCGAGGTGAGGCGATCCAGGTCGCCGTCGCGCAGCAGCCCGGATGCCGTCACGCGTCGCCGATACTCCTCGAGCGTCTCGCCCTCGCCGCGGGCGAAACCGAGTTCGGCCGCTCGTTCGGCGAAGACGTCGAAGGTGGTGAGGATCAGGGCCCGCGGCCGTCCGCCCGTCCGCGCGATCCGCCTGCGCCGGCGGAGGGCGCGCGCCGCGGGAAGCAGGAGCAGGGCCAACAGGACGAGACCGGCCGCGATGAGGAGGAGAACTCGCGCGTTGAGGCCGCTCGGCGTTGCTACCGGCTCGGCGGGCGGGAGGATACCGGCGCTTCCGCCTTCGCGGGCGTTGAGGTCCGCTTGCTTGGTCAGCTGACGCCCCGAAGGCTTGGAACCTCCGGGCCGTCCGTTGCCGCGCGTCGAGCAGTGCTTCGCGGGGCAGGACGTGGAGACCGGGCTGGTGTAGAGGGACGCGACCGGATTCACCCGCGTGGGGGTGGGTTCGAACGGAAGCCAGCCGTAGCCGGAGAACAGGACCTCGACCCATGCGTGCGCGTCCTGATTGGTGATGGTCCATGACTCCGGGTCCTCCGCACTCTGCGTCCCGCTCGTGTAGCCCACGACGACCCGGGAGGGGATCCCCACCTCCCGCAGCAAGACGGCCATCGCGGCGGCGAACTGCTGACAGAAGCCCACGCGGGACTTCGTGAGGAAGTCCAACAGGGCGCCGGCGTCGTCGCGCTTGGGGGTCGAGATGTCGTAGGTGAACGCACCGCTGTCGCGCAAGTAATCCTGGATCGCGATCGCCTTGTCGTAGGGCGTGGTCGCGCCCCGCGTCAGTCGCTCGGCGATGGCGGCGACCGCGGGATCGACCGACGGGTCCACCGTCACGTAACGCTGGGCCTGCGCGGGGGTGGGCGTGGCGGCGTCGCGGAGTTGGGCGGGCGTGGGCTGGAGCTGCAGCGACATCTCGGTGTACTGCGTCCCGGCGTCCAACCCGTCGATGCCGACCGATCCGGACACGGGATCCCAGGTGGCGTCGGTGCCCAGTTGCACCGACTGCGGCGGATAGCCGATCGGCAACCACCCCCCGTTGAGGTCGGCGTCCGTCTCGAAGGACTGTTGCACCGGCTGTGGCGAGAGTGACGTGATCTCCGGGGAGAGCAGGGACGTGGCCGTGGACAGGTCGGTCGGAAGCGACGTGGTGCTCGGTTGTGGGTCCTGGGACCACTCCACGCCGTTGAAGTCGGGCAGGGCGACGAGGCGGTAGTAGCTCGGGGTGCTCGTATGCACGGTGAAGACGTCCCGCCGGTCCCCTTGCTGGAGGTCGTTGGCGACCGAGACCAGCGGGCTCACGCTCACGCTATCGCCGTTGCCACCGCTGAGGTCCAAGACGGCCTTCGAACCGAATCCGGGCAGGATGACGGGGGCGATCAAGGCGAGGCCCATGGCGGCGAACGCCATCCCGCGCGCGCTCTTGCTCGCCGTCGTGCTGAGTCGCGCCTGCCGCCCCGGCCCGCTCCACACCGGGCCCCAGCCCTGGAGCCGGCGCAGTCCGTCGGCGAAGACCACGACGAGCGCGGCGGCGAGGAACAACAGCCCGTACACGGGCCGGATGAACTCCTCCAAGACGGTGTCGGCGAACGCGACGAGGGCGATGGGCGGCAGGAGCGCCAGCAACGGGCTCCCCGCGCGGAAGGCGAGCGCGTGTGCCGAGAACACCGCCGCCCAGGTTGCCGTGAGCGCGGCCAGCACGAGCGGGGCGAGCGGCGCGGTGGGAGCCACCTGGCGGCGCGCTTCCTGCCCCACAAGCTTGGAGGCGTCCGCGATCGCGCGCAGGGTCTCCCAGGTCGGCAGCCCGTGCCACGTGGTGCTCGGGAAGATCAGGAGGCCGATCACCACCAGGAGGCCGACCGCGCTGACCAGGGTGGCCAGCAGGAGGTTGCGTCGTTCCATCGCACACGCGATCGCCGCCGAGACGAGCGCCGCCGCGATGATCCGATAGGAGGTCGATGCGCCCACGAAGACGCGACCGATCGCCATCGCCGTGGTCACGCCCACCAGGGCCGTGGCCGCGAGGGCGATCAGACGCTGCGTGCGAGCGGGCGTTCCTGCGGCGTGTGCCATCGTTGATTCAACCTCATGGACGGGGGAAGGACGATGCAATCCCAGCCCGCGCGCGTCAGCGCCAACCGGGCCTGGGTCGCGCGGCCCTCCATCTGCGCCTGCTGTTCGGCCGGGAGCGTATCGGGGTCCGCGGGATAGATCAGTACCGCGAGCTTGGGACCGAATCCCGAGGCGCTGCGGATGAGGGAGGGGAGCTCGGCGGGGTCGGGGAGCCCGCTGACGAGCACCATGGACGTGTCGCTGGTGGCGCCCGCGCGCAGGTGCGCGAGCGCCGGACCGATGGTGCGCGCGGGTCCGTGGCCGACGCCTGCCATCGTGTCGAGGAAGGCCTCCTCCGTCACGGGAGAGGCCGGCGTGTCCGCGGTGCCCAGGCGCAAGGAGAACCCGCGGCGGACGAGCAAGACGCCGAGGGTCGCGGCCACCGAGACGGCGCGCTCGAACGCCGGCGTGCGGATCTGGCCGAGCGCGGCCGCGCGGTTGTCGAAGAAGATCAGCCCGTTCGCGCGGCGCCGGGACTCGTCCTGGCGGATCATCAAGTGACCCGTGCGCGCCACCGACGCCCAGTGCAGCCGGCGCAGGTCATCGCCCTCTTGGTACTCGCGCATGGTGTAGTAGTCCTGACCGGTCCGGAACAGCTGCCGTGCCCGGGAGGCCCCGAAACTCGACCCCGAAGTCGGGTCAGGGGCGGTGGCGAGATCTTCGATCTCCGGCGTTACGAGCAGATCCTCGTATTCGTCGAACTCCATGCGCCGACGGGTGAGGGCGAACGGATCCGACAGGTCGAGCGTGATAGGCCCGAGCCGGTAGCGCCCGCGATCTTGTGGCAGGACCGTGTAGGTCACGCGCTGGGTGGCGTGCCCCGGGATCCCCGAGACCACCAGGCGCGCGGGACGCCCGAGCGACGAGGGGAGCCGGTCTTCCATGAGCATGAACGAGGTTGGGGCGGCAGCATGGTTCTCCAGGTCGATGGCGACCGTGACGCGCGTGCCGGGCGCCACGCGCACGTCGGACAGGCGCCGTCGAAGCCCGATGCGGTGGCGTCCCCGCGATGTCAGCAACCCCGCGAGGAACGGCAGCGCGGCGAGTCCGATGCCCACGACCTCCATGCCGGGGGATCCCACGATCCGAGCCGTGACCCACAGCCCGAGGCCCGCGACGAAGACGGCGACGCCGCGGCCCGTGAGCATCAGCCCTCCGCCACGGGCACCGCGACGTCGTTGAGGAGCTCCGTCAAGATCACATCGGCCGAGCGTCCGGTCATGACCGCGTCCGCCGTCACGATCACGCGGTGGGCGAGCACCGGGAGGACGAGTCGCTTCACGTCGTCGGGGACCACGAAGTCGCGTTCCTCGGAGGCCGCCATGGCGCGGGCGGCCCGCAGGATCATGATCGATGCCCGTGGGCTTGCGCCGAGGTAAAGGTCCGAGTGCTTCCGCGTGGATTCAACGAGGCTCACGATGTAGCGCCGGATGGCCGGCGCCACGTGCACCTGGCGTGCCTGCTCGATCATGGCGGCGACGGCGGGGGCGTCGGCCACGGGGGAGATCTCGCCGAGCGTGGACAGGCCCGTGTGGCTCGCGAGGATGTCGGCCTCGACGTCGGCGTCGGGGTAGCCGATGGACAGCCGCAGCATGAAGCGGTCGAGCTGCGCCTCCGGCAGGGGGTAGGTACCCTCGTGCTCGATCGGGTTCTGCGTGGCGATCACCATGAACGGCGTCCCGAGCGGATGCGTCATCGTGTCCACCGTCACCTGCCGCTCTTCCATGCACTCCAGCAGCGCCGACTGGGTCTTGGGCGAGGCGCGGTTGATCTCGTCTCCGAGCACGATGTTCGCGAAGATGGCCCCCGGCTTGAACTCGAAGTCGCGCTGCTCCTGGTTGAAGACGTTCACGCCGGTCACATCCGTCGGGAGCAGGTCGGGCGTGAACTGGATCCGGCGGAACGAGCAGTCGATCGAGCGGGCCATGGCCTTGGCGAGCATGGTCTTGCCCACGCCCGGTACGTCCTCGATGAGCAGGTGGCCCTCGGCCACGAGCGCCACCAGGGCGAGCCGGATCTCGGCGTTCTTGCCTCGAACCACCTGCTCGATGTTGGTTTCGATCTCGCGGAACTTGGCGGCGAAGGGCTGCCAGTCTTGCGGTCGTTCGCGAACCTCCACGGTCACCTCCAGCGCAACCCGACCATCTTACGGCCCGCACCCCTCACGGGCTACCGGCGCCTCCGTCGCTTCGCGTCCTCTGCAAGGGCCCGCGTCCAAGCTCGGCGCTCCTCGGGCACTGGGGATGCACGGTCTGCGTTCGACGTGTCGTGAGGGTGTACGCGCGCGGACGGCGTTGCGGTTGTCTTCCCCGGCGGGCCGCCCAGGGGACGGGCCGGCCCGTGCGCGGACGCCCCGCGCGGCCCCTGTTCGCAACTCCTGGGCATCGCGTCCGGGCCGGCCCTTCCGCCGCAGAGATTACACGCTTGTGATTCCCACGCAACGCCGGCGCGCGCGAGTCGCAAGCTACACTCGGTCCATGGGACGCGCGCTCGTCCTCAATGCTACCGACGCGCCTCTGGCGGTGGTGCCGGCGCGCCGTGCCGTGGTGCTCGTCCTCAAGGACAAGGCGGAGGTCGTCCTGTCCAACGGGATGGTCTTCCATGCGGAGCGGATCGTGATGGAGGCTCCGTCCGTCGTACGCCTGCGTCGCTACGTTCGCATCCCGTACCGACCCCACGCGCCGCTCACCCGCCGGGCGGTGTTCGCCCGGGATGCGTGGTCCTGTCAGTACTGCGGAGCCGCGGCCGAGAACCTCGATCACGTGATCCCCAAGTCGCGCGGCGGCATGCACACCTGGGACAACGTCGTCGCGGCGTGTCGCCGGTGCAATGCAAAGAAGGAGGACCGCACCCCGGCCGAGGCGGGGTTCCGTCTCTCCCGCCAGCCCTTCGCCCCGCGTGACGGGTTCCACCTCACCCTCGGCCATCCCGAGCCCGGCTGGGATCTCTACCTCCTCTAACGGCACAGGAGCGCCCCGGCCTCCGCGCGCCCGCGCGCCCGCCCCGCCGCCGCCCCCGTCGCCGGCCCTGTCGCCGGCCCCTGTCGCCGGCCCTGCGCTGAGCATCGTCCCGATCTCGAGCCTCGTTGCGAGGCAATCGAACAGCAGTTCGGGCGCTTCCTTCATTGACGTGGTGGAGTGAAGGTGGCATAAACGTGGGGCTCAGTGGAGGAAAGGGGAGGAGGCGTGGCCGAACTGCTCGGCACGCACAGCTACCAGCTCGACCCCAAGGGACGGGTGTCGCTGCCGGCGAGGTTCCGCGAGGCCTTCGCCGACGGCATCTGGCTGACGATCGGCCAGGACGGCTGTCTCTTCGTCTTCCCCAGGGCCGAGTGGGAGCGACGTTCCGACGAGGTCGCGTCTTCACCCCTTTCCGACGCCGACGGTCGCGCGTACTCGCGGCTGTTCTTCGGCGCCTCCGATGAGGCGAAGCTGGACAGCCAGGGTCGCGTGACGATCACGCAGCGGCTGCGGGATGCGGTCGGCATCCGCAAAGAAGTGGTGGTGCTCGGGGTCCGGGACCGGATGGAGATCTGGGACCGGGAGAGCTACGAGCGCTACGAACGATCCTTCGCCGGTCCCTATCAGGCCGGCACGCTCGATCCCAGGAGGTAGGACGGTGGCAACTTCCCCGAACAAGCTCGGCGTCGAAGTACGGCAGAGTCTCTCGCTGATCGGCATCACGGCGCTGACCCTGCTCGCCTCCATCGGGATCGGCCTGCTGGCCGGTCGCCTCGGCTGAGCGTTGGCCGAGGGCATCGAGCCGCCGCCGCACGCCCCGGTCATGGTCGAGGAGATCGTGGGGTTCCTGCGGGGTCGCCGGGTCGTCCTCGACCTCACGCTCGGCGCCGGTGGGCACGCGGCCGCGCTGCTCGAGTCGGGCGTCGAGGCGGTCATCGGCGTCGATCGCGATCCCCGGGCCCTCGATCTCGCGCGGGAACGGCTCACGAGCTACGGGCATCGGGTCCGCTACCTGGCGTCGCGGTTCTCCGAGGTCGATGCAACTGCGGTGGGAGGCGCGGTGAGCGGCGTCCTGTTCGATCTCGGCGTGTCATCGATGCAGCTCGACACACCCGCGCGCGGCTTCGGCTACCGGGTGGACGGTCCGCTGGACATGCGCATGGGACCCGAGGGGCCCTCGGCCGCCGACCTGGTCAACGGCCTCCCCGAGGATGAGCTCGCTGATCTGATCTTCGAGTACGGGCAGGATCGGGCGTCCCGGCGGATCGCGCGCGCCATCGTGCGCAACCGACCCGTCGGGTCGACCGATCAGCTCGCCCGCGTGGTCGCCGGCGCGCTTGGACGCAACCCGGGGGGCCCCCACCCCGCGAGGCGCACGTTCCAGGCGTTGCGGATCGCGGTCAACCGGGAACTCGAGGAGCTTGCCGCCTCCCTGCCTCAGGCGGTCGGGCTCCTCGAGCCCGGTGGCCGCGTCGTGGTGATCGCGTATCACTCCCTCGAGGACCGCATCGTGAAGTTCGGAATGCGCGAGGACGCGCGCGTCGTCGTCTTGACGAAGAAGCCCGTGCGTCCCGGCGCGGACGAGGTGCGGCGCAACCCGCGTTCGCGCAGCGCCATGCTCCGAGCCGCCGAGCGAACCGAGGCGGCGTGAGCGTCCCCGCCCGCAAGCTGCCCCTGGGTGATCGGCCGGTCGGCGAGCCCGCGCGCCCGCGGCCTCCCCGCACCACGGTGCCCGCTCGCCCCGGACGGGCCGCACCTCCCGCGCGGTCGCCCGCGGCGCGTCCCCGCCGCTCCACCCCTCCCCGGGCCGGCCGCCGGGCGCGCCGCGGGCACCATCCTGTTTTCTGGTGCTTCACGGCCGTCGTGGTGTCCCTCCTCGTGTTGGGGCTCGTGGCGCTCAATACGCTCCTGGTGCAGACCACCTACCGGATCCAGGTGGTGCAGCAGGACGTGAGCGATCTCGCGGATCGTCAGGCGGTTCTCAGCAAGGAGGCCGCTGCGCTCTCCTCTCCCGAACGCGTGGCTGCGTGGGCGGCCTCACAGGGCATGGCGATGCCGCGCCCCGGAGACACCGTGATCCTGAGGGTCCCCGGCGTCGCCGCGGCCAGCGGCGGGGACGCCGGGTGAGACGCCCGCCACTGGGACGGCTCGTGGCCTTGTTCGTCGCGTTGCTCTTGCTCTTCGCCGGCATCGTCGTTCGCCTCGGATTCCTGCAGGTTCGCGACCAGGGCCAATTCGAGGCGCTGGGGCTCACCCAGCGGGAGCGGACCATGGCCCTTCCGGCCGACCGTGGGCAGATCCTCGACCGGGACGGAACGCCCTTGGCCATCACCCTGCCCGCGAGCGACATCTACGTAGATCCGACGTTCGTGACCGATCCGTTCGAGGAGGCTCGGCGATTGGCCTCGATCCTCTCGGTGCGCTCGAAGGACCTCATGCCGGCGCTCACGCACGACGGAACGTTCGCCTACGTCGCCCGACAGGTCGACGAGGACGTCGCCCAGCGCGTGGTCGACCTGCACCTGCCCGGCATCGACGTGCTCCCCGTCCCCAAGCGCTATTACCCCTCCGGCGCGCTGGCGCCCCAGGTGCTGGGGTTCGTGGGCGTGGACGGCGGCGGGCTGGCCGGGCTCGAGTCGCAGTACGACACGGTCCTTCGCGGTGTCCCCGGCGAGCGAACCCAGGAGTTCTCGCCGGGCGGGACGCCGATCTCGACGGCGGCGGATCTCGCCAAAGATCCCGTGCCCGGGGTGGACCTCGTGACGACCATCGACCGACAGATGCAGTACGAGGTCCAGACGGAGCTCCAACGCGCGGTGGAGGCGAACGGGGCAAAGGGCGGCACGGTCGTGGTGTTGGATCCGGCTACGGGCGACGTCTATGCGATGGCTTCCTACCCATGGTTCAACCCCAACGACTTCTCGACGTGCGCGGCGGATCCCGACCCCTGCCGCAACCGCGCCGTAACCGACACGTTCGAGCCCGGGTCGGTGAACAAGGTGATCACCGCGGCCGCCGCGCTCGAGACCGGGTCCGTGAGCGTGTTCGACCGGTTCCACGTGCCCTCGCAGATGCAGGTGGGCCAGTTCACGATCCACGACTCCCACGTGCACCCGGTGGAGACGATGTCGCTCGGCGACATCATCACCGAGTCCAGCAACATCGGGGCGGCGATGGTCGCGGCCAAGGTCGGCAGCGACGACATGGCGAAGTACATGTCCCGCTTCGGGTACGGCAGGCAGACGGGGATCGGATTTCCGGGCGAGGCCGCCGGCTCGGTCCCCTCCGCATGGGACGACGTGATCCGCGCCACGGCCTCCTACGGCCAGGGCGTGGCGGTGACGCCGCTGCAGATGGCCGACGTGTACGCAACGATCGCGAACGACGGCCGCTGGGTGGAGCCCCGGCTCATCCGCGGGAGCCAGGGCGCCGACGGCACCTTCCACGCGGCGCCGCCTCAGCCTTCTCACGAGGTCGTTCGTCCCGACACCGCGCGGATGCTCGCACGAATGCTGGCCGAGGTCGTCAAGGATGGCACCGGGGTCGAGGCGCAGATCCCCGGCTACCAGGTGGCGGGCAAGACGGGGACGTCGCGCAAGATCAACGCCTACGGGTCCTACGTCGACCGGTACATGGCGTCGTTCGTGGGGTTCCTGCCGGCCGGCGCCCCCCGGCTCGTCATCGCGGTCTCGATCGACGAACCGCGGACCGTCTACGGGGGCGTGGCCGCGGCCCCGCTCTTCTCGCAGATCGCCCGATATGCGATCCAGCGGCTGGGGATCCCCGCCGTAGCTCCCGTTCCGCCTCCGCCCTCCGCCTTGCGGACGCCATGACCCCCGGGGCCCCGCGGCGGGCGCGGGTAAGCTCCGCTCCGGTGGTTCCTTCCCCGCTCCCCGCCCCCTCCGTGCACGCCGTTGCCCTCTCCGTGGTGGCCCGGGCGGTCTCCGTGGCGGAGCTCGCCGGCGATCCGGCTCTGCGCGTGGAGGATGCTGCCTTCGACTCGCGGGCGGTCACGCCCGGCTGCCTGTTCTTCTGCGTGCCGGGCTCGTCGGCGGACGGGCATCGCTTCGCGGCCGAGGCCGCCGCGCGCGGGGCGGCGGCGCTGGTGGTCGAGCGGTGGCTCCCGGCGGTCGATCGTCCCCAGATCCTCGTGCCCTCGGTCCGGGCGGCGATGGGCCCGATGGCCTCCGTGGTCTTCGGGCGCCCGTCGGCGGCCATGACCACGGTCGGCATCACGGGCACGAACGGGAAGACGACCATCACGTACCTCCTCGAGTCCGTCCTTCGTGCGGCGGGCCAGCGGCCCGGCGTGGTCGGCACGACGGGGGCGCGCGTAGACGGGGCGCCCGTCCCGCTCGCGCGAACGACCCCGGAGGCGCCCGATCTGCACCGTCTCCTGGCGGGCATGGTGGCGGTCGGCGTCACGACCGTGGCTATGGAGGTCTCGTCCCACGCCCTCGACCAGCATCGCGTCGACGGGGTGGTCTTCGACGTCGCCGCCTTCACGAACCTCTCGCACGACCATCTGGACTACCACCCGTCGATGGACGCCTACTTCGCCGCGAAGGCACGCCTGTTCACCCCGGAGCTCGCGCGAGCCGGCGTCGTGAACGCGGACGACGCCTGGGGACGCCGCTTGCTCGAACGCCCCTTCATCCCGCTGAGCTCCTTCGCCTCGGACCGCGATGCCGACCTGCGAGCCGAGGACGTCGTCGTCGATGGGACCGGGATCGGCTTGCGGGTGGGCGCGGTCGCGTTGCGCTCCCGGCTGCTCGGGGGCTTCAACGTGACGAACGTCCTCGCGGCGGTGGCGGTGGCAGGGGCGCTCGGCATCGATGCCGAGACGGTCGCGCGCGGCGTCGAGTCGCTCGATCACGTGCCCGGGCGCATGGAGCCGGTCGACGCCGGTCAGAACTTCCTCGTGGTGGTGGACTACGCGCACACGCCGGATAGCATCCTCAGCGTGCTGCAGGCGGCGCGCCCGTTAAGCGCGGGCCGGATCATCGTCGTATTCGGTTGCGGGGGTGACCGTGACCGCGCCAAGCGTCCCTTGATGGGAGCCGCGGCGACCGCGAACGCCGACCTCACGATCATCACGAGTGACAACCCGCGTTCCGAAGATCCGCTGAGGATCGTCGCCGATATCGCAGTGGGCGCGCGCGAGGGCGGGGGCGCCTTCGTGACGGAGCCGGACCGGCGCGCCGCGATCGCGATCGCCGTGGGCGAAGCCGAGCAGGGCGATGTCGTCCTGATCGCCGGGAAGGGGCACGAGACCCATCAGGTGTTCGCCGAAAGGACGGTCGAGCACGACGACCGCGTCGCGGCGCGCGAGGCCATCGCGGCCCGGAGGGGCGGGTCGTGAAGCCCCGACGCATGTCCGACGTGGCCCGCGCGGTCGACGGGCTCCTGCTGGGCGGGGAGGCGGTGGTGTCCTCGGTGGCGATCGACTCGCGCGACGTGCGCCCGGGCGGTCTGTTCGTGGCCCTTCCCGGCACCCGAACGGACGGCGGCCGCTTCGTCCCCGAGGCCTTCACGAACGGAGCCGCCGGCGCCCTCGTGCGAGACAACCTCACGGTCGAGGGCCCGTCGGTGTGCGTCCGCTCCACGAACGACGCGCTCATCAGGCTCGCCACGAGCGAGCGCGACCGCATGGATGCCACCGTGGTCGCGATCGCGGGCGCGAACGGGAAGACCTCGACCAAGGACATGACGGGCGCCGTTCTCGCTCCCCGCTTGCGGACCCACGCGAGCCCGAAGTCGTTCAACAACGAGGTCGGGCTGCCGGTCACCTTGCTGGATGCCCCCGCAGACACGCAGGTCGTGGTGGCCGAGATGGGTGCGCGGCGCGCGGGCGACGTGGCGATGCTGTGCCGGATCGCGCGCCCCACGGTGGTCGTCGTGACGAACGTGGGCGTGGCCCATCTGGAGATCTTCGGGTCGTGGGAACGCATCGTTGCGGCCTCGGCGGAGCCCGTCGAAGCGCTGCCGCCCGGAGGCGTTGCGGTGTTGAACGCCGACGACGCGGTGGTGGCGGGCTACGCCGAGGCCGCCCCCGGACCCGTGGTCACGTTCGGAACGTCGGCCTCGGCCGACGTGCGTGCGGAGACGGTGTGGCTCGATCCGGAGGGCAGGGCGCGCTTCACCCTGGCGGCGGGGGAGGAGCGGGCGGGCGTGGAGCTCGCCGTT
Source organism: uncultured Actinomycetes bacterium (assembly GCA_963719165.1). Classification (GTDB taxonomy): domain Bacteria; phylum Actinomycetota; class UBA4738; order UBA4738; family HRBIN12; genus JAOUEA01. Next base: position 654,568 of record CAVRAV010000001.1, read on the forward strand.
CCCGGCGAGCACATGGTGGCGAACGCGCTCGCCGCTGCCGCCGTGGGAAGGGTCTTCGAGATCCCGCTCGCCGAGGTCGCCGCCGCGCTCGGCTCGGCCACCGTGTCTCCTTGGCGCATGGAGACCTTCACGACGCCGGGCGGCGTGCGCGTGGTCAACGATGCCTACAACGCGAACCCCGAGTCCATGGCGGCCGCGTTACGCGCGGCCCGGTGGATGGCGGGTCACGGGCACCTCATCGCCGTGCTGGGCACCATGGCCGAACTCGGCCCCATCTCCATGGAGGAGCACGAACGAGTGGGCGAGCTGGCGGCCCGTCTGCGCGTGGACCGACTGATCACGGTCGGCTCCGCCGCTCGTCCCATCGCGGCCGCGGGCGTGCGCGAGGGCGTTGAACCCGACAACGTGGCCGCGTACGAGACCGCCGACGAGGCGCTGGACGACGTGCGGCGCTCGGCCGGGTCGGGCGACGTCGTCCTGTTCAAGGGGTCGCGCGTTGCGGGGCTCGAGCGCCTTGCGGAGGCCCTGCGATGATCTCGATCCTCGTGGCCGGAGCCGTCGGCCTCACCGTCACGCTGCTCGGCACGCCGGTCGCCATCCGTGCGTTCACGACGTGGGGGTGGGGTCAACGCATCCGCGAGGACGGTCCGCACACCCACTTCGAGAAGATGGGCACTCCCACGATGGGTGGGATCGTGATCCTGCTCGCGCTGTTGCTGAGCTATCTCGCCACTCGTATCACGGCGGGCGGGGGCACGGCCGCAGGCGTCGCGATGCTCATCGCGGCGGTGGGGTTCGGGGGGGTCGGCTTCCTCGACGACTACATGAAGGTCCAGCGCCGGCGCTCGCTGGGGCTCACCAAGTCGCAGAAGTTCTTGGGAACGGCGGTGGTGTCGCTGCTCTTCGCCGCGATCGTCGTGCACTACGCACACGACACGGGCACCGCCACCACCGTGTCGTTCGTGCGCGACACGGGCCTCAAGCTCGGCGCGTTCTACCTGTTGTGGTGTTTCGTGGTGCTGTCCGCCTCGTCTCACGCCGTGAACCTCACGGACGGGCTCGACGGCCTCGCTGCCGGGTCGTCGATCCTCGTCTTCTCCGCCTACATCTTCATCGCGTTCTGGCAGTTCCGCCATCCGTGCTTCGGGACCGTCGTGGCGAACAGCCAGGGTTGTTACGCGGTGAACGCGCGCGCCATGCTGGACGCGGCGATCATCGCCTCGGGGATGATGGGAGCGGCCACGGGGTTCCTGTGGTGGAACGCCGCCCCCGCCCGCATCTTCATGGGCGACACGGGCGCCCTCGCGATCGGCGGCCTCTTGGGCGCCATCGCCATCACCACGAACACCGCCCTCCTGCTCGTGATCCTGGGCGGCCTGTTCGTGATCGAGACGATGTCGGTGATCCTCCAGGTGATCTCCTTCCGGGGGTTCCATCGTCGGATCTTCCGGATGTCGCCCATCCACCATCACTTCGAACTCGCGGGCTGGCCGGAGTTCACCGTGATCGTTCGTTTCTGGATCATCGCGGGGCTCTGTGTGGCGGTCGGGCTCGGCCTCTACTACGCGGATTTCATCGCGCGGGGTGGGCTGGGATGAGCGGGATATTCGAGGGCGAGCGGGCGATCGTGGTGGGGGCCGGCGTGGCGGGCGTGGCGGCGGCCGAGGTCCTCGCCGGCGAGGGTGCCGAGGTGCGGATCACCGAGGCACGGCCGGCCACGGAGATCGCCGAGGCAGGGCGCCTGCGCGCGCGTGGCATCACCCTGCTCGCCGGCGGTCACGATCCCTCCCACCTCGACGACGCTACGCTCGTCGTGACCGGACCGGGGGTTCCTCCCTCGGCCGAGGTGCTCGGGTGGGTTCGCGCGCGAGGGTTGCCGCTGTGGGGGGAGCTCGAGCTCGGCGCCCGGGTCGCGGATGCCCCGTACCTCGCCGTGACAGGCACCAACGGCAAGACCACCACCACGGCCATGTTGACCGCTTGCCTGCGAGCGGGCGGGCTGGACGCCGTGGCCTGCGGGAACATCGGGCGCGCCTTCCCCGCCGCGGCCGTCGAGAGGCACGAGGCGCTCGTGGTCGAGGCGTCCTCGTTCCAGCTGGCGCTGCAATCCTCGTTCCACCCGGCGGTCTCCGTCCTGCTGAATCTCGCACCGGATCATCTGGACTGGCACGGGGGGTTCGAGGCGTATGCGCGCGCCAAGGCGGCGATCTTCCATCTTCAGGGGCCCGGCGACACGCACGTGGGCAACCGCGATGACCTCGCGGCTGCCGCCGTGTCCGCGACGGCCCCGTGCGAGCGCGTGTGGTTCCGCGAGGGCGATCCTTCCCAGGGCGAGGTCGGCTACCTCGACGATCGGTTGACCGCTCGGTGGCCGCACGAGGTCGTGGACCTCGGGCCCGTGGATCGCGGCCGCGCCGGATCATCGGCCGACGCCGCCGCCGCGGCAGCCGCGGCGCTCGCCTTCGGGGTGGACCCAGGGGCCGTGCGCCGGGGGCTCGAGGGTTTCGAGCCCGCCCGTCATCGAGGAGAGACCGTTGCCGAGGTCGACGGTGTCCGCTTCGTCGACAACTCCAAGGCCACGAACGTGCACGCCGCCCTCGCGGCCCTGGCGGGCGCGCACGACGCGGTGCTGATCGCCGGGGGGCGGGCCAAGGGCGTCGATCTCTCGCCGCTCGCCGACCGCGCCGACCGGCTGCGCGCCGTGATGGCGATCGGCGAGGCGGCGCCCGACCTCGTCGCGGTGTTCGACGGCCTCGTCCCGACCCGCGCCGTGGACACCATCGAACGAGCCGTGCGGGAGGCATTCGCGATCGCCCGTCCCGACGGCACCGTGGTGCTGGCCCCGGCGTGTGCGAGCTGGGATCAGTTCACGGGGTACGCGGAACGTGGCGAACGGTTCGCGGCGGCCGCGCGGGCTCTGGGTGAGGTGAGGGCCCATGGCTGAGGGCCGGACCGCGCGCAGGCATGCGTCGCCCGTCGAGCGGACGCCGACACGCACGAAGCAGCCCGTGCGCGGGCGGTCGGCGCGGGTTGCAACGACGCAGCCGAGCGCGTCGGCTCGTGACAGCCGGCTCCGGTCCGTGCCCGTCGGCGACCCACCTCCCTCGAAGAAGGAGGCCGCCGCATCGGCCCGCGCGAGCGTGCTCCTGCTGTTGATCCCCACCGCCTTGTTGATCGTGCTCGGCCTGGTGATGGTCCTGTCGGCGGGATCGATCTCGGCCGTCGAGGGATACGACGGCAACGGCTTCTGGTACTTCCAACGCCAGCTGATCTATGCGGCGGTCGGCGTCGTCGCCCTCGGGGTAGCCTGGCGGCTCCCGTACCGAATCTGGCAACGGCTGGCGACTCCGATGCTGCTTCTGAGCCTCCCGCTGATGATCATCGCCCTGCACCCCACGGCGGGCACCGCGTTCTCCGGAGCCTCGCGGTGGATCGATCTTGGACCGGTCACGTTGCAGCCGGCCGAGTTCCTGAAGCTGGGGATGGTGGCGTTCACGGCCACCATCTTGACGAGGAAATGGAAGCGACTGGACGAGCCCGCGCACCTCCTGGTGCCGCTCGCGCCGGTGCTCGTGATCGTGGCCACCCTCGTGATCCTGCAGAAGGACCTCGGCACGACCATCATCATCTGCCTCGCTGTGTTCCTGATGCTGTTCGTCGCGGGCGTGCGAGGGCGGTACCTGTCCGTCGCGGCCTTCACGGGGCTGTTGGCGGGTGCGCTGCTGATCTTCGGGCAGAGCTACCGCCGCACCCGGTTCCTCGATGCCTGGCTCAGCCCCATGTCGCATGCCCAGGACGCGGGATATCAGCTGATCCAGAGTCTGATCGCCCTCGGCTCCGGCGGCTGGCTCGGCGTGGGCCTGGGCAACAGCCGGCAGAAATGGGACTACCTCCCGAACGCCCACAGCGACTTCATCTTCGCGATCATCGGCGAGGAGTTGGGGCTGATCGGTGCGATCGCGGTGGTGGCCACGTTCGCGGTGCTCGTCTACGCGGGGATCCGGATCGCGGTGCGGGCGCCCGACACGTTCGGCCGGCTCCTCGCCACGGGGATCGTGGCGTGGATCGGTCTGCAGGCCGTCGTGAACATGGGGGCCGTCACCGGCCTCCTGCCGATCACGGGGATCCCGCTGCCGTTGGTGTCCTTCGGGGGCACCGCGCTCGTGGTCACGCTGGCCGGGATCGGGGTGCTCGCGAGCATCGCCCGCAGCGGCGCCGCGCCGCGGGCCACGAGGGCGTCCCGCGGGGCGGCGCGATCTCCGTCCCCTGGGCCCTCGCACGGGGCCAGACCGTGAAGGTGATCGTCGCGGGCGGCGGCACCGGGGGCCATGTGTTCCCGGGCCTGGCGCTCGCCGATCGGCTCCGCACGGACCACGGCGCAACGGTCGAGTTCATCGGCTCGCCCCTCGGGCCTGAGGCCCGGCTCGTTCCCGACGCCGGCTATCCATTCCACGGCGTGGACGCCGCCCCGCTGTATCGCGAGCTCTCGCGGCGAGCCGCACGGGCACCCTTCATTGCCCTGCGCTCGGTCCGCGCGTCGCGTCCGATCCTCGCGGGCGCCGACGTGGTCGTGGGCGTTGGCGGCTATGTGAGCGTTCCGCCGGGGCTCGCCGCGCGTCGCGCGCACGTCCCGCTGGTGCTCCACGAGCAGAACGCGGTGCCGAGCCTCGCGAACCGGCTCCTGGCACGCCGCGCGGCGGCCGTGGGCATCACCTTCGAGGACGCCCGCGGGCATCTGCGGGGCAGGGCCCAGATCGCCCTCACGGGGAACCCGGTGCGAGCTCCGATCCTGAGCGTGCAGGCGCGTCGGGGAGAGCTCGCTGCCGAGGCCCGCTCGATGTTCGGGTTCGACGCGGAGCGCACGACCGTGGTGGTCTTCGGGGGCAGCCAAGGGGCCTTGCACCTCGACGAAGCGATCGCAGGGGCCCTGCCGATGCTGGCGGACCGGCACGACCTGCAGTTCCTGGTGTTGACCGGTGCGGACCACGCCAAGGTGGTGGCCGGTCCGGCACACGCGCGCGCGCCGCTGACGCACGTCCTCCCGTTCCTCGAGCGGATGGAGCTCGCCTACGCGGTCGCGGACCTCGCCGTCACCCGCTCCGGCGCCACGAGCATCGCGGAGATGACCGTGTGCGGGATCCCCATGCTCCTCGTGCCTTATCCGTTCGCGACGGAGAACCATCAGGAGGCGAACGCACGGGAACTCGAGCGCAGCGGCGCGGCGGACGTGGAGCTTGACACGCGGCTCACGCCCGACGGCCTGGCTCGTCGGATCGTGGATCTCGTCGACGGCCGCGAGCGTCGCGCGGCCATGGGCGCGGCCAGCCGAGCCTGGGGGCGCCCCGAGGCGGACGCCACGTTGGCCCGGCTCGTCGTCGGGGTCGCGTCGTGAGTGGATACGCGCCACCCCCGGGGAGCATCCCCACCCTGCCGGTGCCCACGCTCGACGGGGTCGGGCGCGTCCACCTGATCGGCGTGGGGGGCGCGGGGATGCGGAACCTGGCCCGGCTCTTCTTGGCGCGCGGCGTGGACGTGACCGGCTCCGATCTCAAGGACTCGCGGGGACTCGCGGAACTCGCCGCATTGGGAGCCGGCGTGCGGGTGGGCCATGCGGCCGCTCATCTGGGGGACTCCGACGTCGTCGTGATCTCCAGCGCGATCGGCGAACGCAATCCCGAGCTGGTGTCCGCCCGCGAGCGCGGCATCGCCGTGTGGGCCCGCCAGCAGGCCATCGCCGCGTTCGCAGCAGGACAGCGCGCGATCGCGGTGGCGGGCACGCATGGGAAGACGACCACCACGTCGATGGTCGCGGTGATCCTGGAGCATGCCGGGGCCGATCCCACGTACCTCATCGGCGGCGATCTGAACGAGAGCGGCAGCGGGGCGCGGTCCGGTTCGGGCGACGTGTTCCTCTTCGAGGCCGACGAGAGCGACGGATCGTTCCTGCTCGTGCGTCCGTTCGTGGGCGTCGTAACCAACGTCGACGTCGACCACGTGGACTTCTACCCCGGGGGCCGCGAAGAGATCGAGCGCGCGTTCGCGGCCTTCGCGGACGGGTGCGAGCACGTCGTGGCGTGCGGGGACGACCCCGGAGCACGGGCGGCGCTCGCGGCGTCGGGCACCGCCGCGTTGACCTACGGGACGGGGTCGGAGAATGCGCTCACGGTCACGACGCATGAGCTCGGCCCCGACGGCGCCCGCGGGACGGTGCGCATACCCGGCGGGAGCGAGGTGATGCTCTCGTTGCAGGTGGACGGCGTTCACAACCTCCTGAACGCCGCCGCGGCCATGGGCGCCGCCTCGCTGGTGGGCGTGGACCCGGCCGTGGCCGCGGTTGCCCTCGGCGCCTTCGCCGGCGTGCATCGCCGGTTCGAGTTCCGCGGCACGGCCCGCGGGGCGGACTTCTTCGACGACTACGGGCACACCCCGACGGAGATGGCGGTCACCCTGCAGACGGCGCGCCGGCGTACGCCCGCGCGCCTCGTCGCCGTCGTGCAGCCACATCGCTACACGCGCGTGCAGTCCCTGTGGCGCGAGCTGGGCTCGAGCCTCACGGAGGCGGATCTCATCGTCGTCACCGACGTGTACGGCGCCGCACAGGAGCCGATCCCCGGCGTGACGGGAGAGCTGGTGGCCGACGGTGCGCGACGGGCCGACCCCGCGGCTGAGGTCGTCTACCTTCCGCATCGTCACGAGGTCGTGGACTATCTCGACGCCGAGGTCCGGGGTGGCGACCTGGTCATCACGATGGGATGTGGCGACGTGTGGATGCTCGGCGACGCCGCGATCCAACGGCTTCGAGGGTTTGACCGATGAACGACCCGATCGCCCGGGCGGAGGCAATGCTGCGCGCGACGGCGGGGGACCGCGTGCACGCCGGGCTCAGCCTCGCGCCCCTCACGACCTTCCGGATCGGAGGCCCAGCGGCGATCTACCTCGAGCCTCAGGACGAGGACGACCTCGTCGCCGCGGGTCGTGCCATCACGGAAACCGAGATCCCGTTCATCGTGGTCGGCAAGGGATCGAACCTCCTCGTGTCGGATCGCGGATTCGCCGGCCTCGTCCTTCGACTCGGGCACGGCTATCGATGGGTGGCTCGGGATGCCGGCCGGCTGCGCGCCGGCGCGGCCACACCGCTGCCCGCCCTCGCAGGCGTCGCGCTGCAGCACGGGCTCGCCGGGCTTGCGTTCGGCGTCGCGATCCCCGCGACGACGGGCGGCGCCGTCAAGATGAACGCCGGCGCCCACGAAGGCTCGATGGTCGACGTCGTCGAGACCGTGGAGGTGTACCGGCTGCGGGCCGGCGCGGCCTCGTCCATCCCCGCTGCGGATGTTGGGTTCACCTATCGTCGCTCGTCGCTTCCCGAGGACGCCGTGGTGTGCGCGGCGACGGTTGCGCTCACCCCGGCCGACCCGGTGCAGATACGCGCCGCCATGGACGAGGCGCGATCCTGGCGGCGCCGCACGCAGCCGCTCGGAGAGCCCAATTGCGGAAGCGTCTTCAAGAACCCGAGGGGGGATCACGCAGCGCGATTGATCGAGGCCGCCGGGATGAAGGGCCGGACCGTGGGAGGCGCCCGCATCAGCACGAAGCACGCGAACTTCATCGTTGCCAACCAGCGGGCGAGGGCCACGGATGTCCTGACCTTGATCGGCGAGGTGCAGGCCGAGGTGGAGCGGGCCTGCGGCGTCCGCCTCGAGCGGGAGGTCCGGCTCGTGGGGGCGTTCGACGATGCGGCCTGAAGCGCCCGAGCACGAGGGCACGCCCGACGCCTCGGCGCCCCGGGCGGCGAGCCCGCGCGAGCCCTCGGCCTCCGGGCCGGAACGGCGCCCCCGCCTCCACCGTGGACGTGTCCGAATCCTCCCCGCCGGGTCAAGCTGAACCCCGGGTCGAGGTAGAGGGTGCCGTCGACGAAGCCTCGGGACGACCCGTCCACGTCGCCGACCCCGCGCGACGGCGGGCGATCCTGCCCTGGCTCATCGCCGCGGGCACCCTGCTCGTGGTGGGTGGGCTCGCGTTCGGGTTGACCTTCACGCCGATGTTCCGGGCGAGCGACCTCCGTATCGAGGGCGAGGCGCACTTCAGCGAGGCGAAGATCCTGAGGATCGCAGGCCTGAGCGCGGATACGAATCTCCTGCACGCGGACCTGTCGGGGGCCGTACGCCGCCTGGAGCACCAGCCGTGGATCGCGCGGGCGGCGATCACGCGGTCGCTGCCGCACACGCTGGACATCCGGATCGTGGAGCGAGTGCCCGTCGCGCGCACGGTTGCGAGCAACCGCCCCCTGCTCGTGTCGGCCGGCGGGACGATCCTGGGCGGGTCGGGGTCCGGGTCCGGCGCGGGCTTCCCGCTGCTCAGCTCGATGGACGGTGTCGGTGAGCTCAGCGCCTCCGCGCTTCGTACGGGGGCCGCGGCCGCGGGCGCCCTGCCCCCGGCGCTGCGGCCACAGGTGCGAACGATCGACGTGGACGCTCAGGGCGCCCTCGTGCTTCGGATCTCGACCGGTATCGAGGTGACGTACGGAGACTCCACGCAGCTCGAAGCCAAGGCGCAGTCGTTGATGGCGGTCCTTGCCTGGGCGGAACGCGAGGGCAAGAGCCTGGCGTCGATCGACGTCACCGTCCCCGGATCTCCGACCGCATCGCTTACCTCGGGAACCATCGTCGCCCGTCCCGAGGCCGCACCCTAAGCGCTGGCTGTTGTGTCATCGCCCCCATCAGGAGAGGTGCTGGATGCGCTTGACGGACCAGGGCATTCCTAGTAGGTTCCCCTCCTCAATGTGATGTAGATATAGCAATAACTGTTCACTTGACGGTTATGGTTTGTAGGTGTGGGGCCGTCTCGGAACGGGCATCCCCAAGGTCACCGGGCCGGGGCCCGGGTTCGGAGGAAGGCACGCAGATGGACGCTCCCCAGAACTATCTCGCCGTCATCAAGGTGGTCGGGATCGGCGGTGGCGGCGTGAACGCGGTGAACCGGATGATCGAGGCAGGCCTCCGGGGCGTCGAGTTCATCGCCGTGAACACCGACGCCCAGACGCTCTTGATGTCCGACGCCGAGGTCAAGATGGATATCGGGCGGGAGACGACGCGGGGTCTGGGCGCCGGCTCCGACCCCGAGGTAGGCCGCGATGCGGCCTCCGAGCACGGCGACGAGATCGAGGAGATCCTCAAGGGCGCCGACATGGTCTTCATCACGGCGGGCGAGGGGGGCGGGACCGGAACCGGGGGCGCCCCCATCGTCGCCGAGATCGCCCGCGGCCTCGGGGCGCTCACCATCGGTGTGGTCACCCGCCCGTTCGGATTCGAGGGGCGCAAGCGCGCCACGCAGGCCGACCTCGGGGTCACCGAGCTCAAGAAGGCGGTCGACACCCTCATCGTCGTGCCGAACGACCGGTTGCTGCAGGTGGCCGACCCCAACACGCCGATGGTCGATGCGTTCCGTATGGCGGACCAGGTCCTGTTCCAAGGGGTGGACGGCATCACGTCGCTCATCACCACGCCGGGACTCATCAACCTGGACTTCGCCGACGTGAAGACGGTGATGTCCGGGGCGGGTTCGGCCCTGATGGGCATCGGGATCGGCCTGGGGGCCGACCGCGCCGCCGAGGCGGCGAAGGCGGCCATCAGCTCGCCGCTGCTGGAGTCGGGGATCGACGGAGCCAAGGGTGTGCTGCTCTCGATCGCGGGGCCGACGGACCTGTCCCTGCACGAGGTGAATCAGGCGGCCGACGCCATCACCCGCGTCGCGCATCCCGACGCCAACATCATCTTCGGCGCCGTGGTCGACGACGCGCTGGGCGAGGAGGTGCGGGTCACCGTCGTCGCTGCGGGCTTCGACAAGGTCACGCCCGCCGCCTCCGGGTCGGGCTCGGGCAACCAGTTCGAGAGCCGGCTCTCCCGGCTCCTCGAGGAGCCGGTGCGCAGCGGCGACGAGCCGGAGGCCCTTCCTTCGATCCTCGCCGACGATGTCGATGAGACCGACGTGTTCACCACCGCGGAGTCCGAGCAGCGCACCGTCTCGTTCGACGCGGAGGAGGACCTCGATATCCCGGACTTCCTGAAGAGCTAGCGGTTCGACCGCTCCGCGCGGCCCGGCGCATGGTCCGGGGCGGAGAGGCTCGCGACGCGAGGAGGCGCCCTTCCCCCGCCTCTTGGCCGAGGGAGCCTCTCCGCCTCCTCGTGTGCCCTCGGCGTTGCGTATCCCTCCGATCGTCCCGCGCGCTCGTACCCTGAGGCGGTGCAGACCCCCGACGCGATGCAGGCGCGTCTCGCCGAGATCCGCAAGAGGATCGCCCGCGGCGCGGACCGCTCCGGCCGCGATCCCTCCGAGATCGCCCTGGTCGCGGCCGCGAAGACGATGCCCGAGGCCGCGGTCCGATGGGCCGTCGACGCGGGGGTTACGGCGATCGGAGAGAACTACGTCAAGGAGCTGCGGGCCCTTCACGGGCGGATCGTCGGCGCGCAGTGGCACTTCATCGGCGTCCTGCAGGCGAGCTCGGCCCACCATGTCGCGGCGTTCGCCGACGTGGTCGAGACCGTGACCGGGGGGCGCGCCACGGAGCGGCTCGCGCGCCGTGCGGCCGAGGCGGGTCGCCGGGTGGACGCCCTGCTCGAGGTGGACTTCACGGGCGAGCGGACCGGCGTCGCCCCCGAGGAGGCCGGCGCGATCGCCGACCGGGTTGCGGCGCTCGAGGGCCTGCGCCTGCGAGGCCTCATGACCTTGCCCCCGCTCGCAGAGACCGCCGAGGCCTCGCGACCCTGGTTCCGCCGTCTCCGCGACCTCCGCGATCGGATCGAGGGAGCGTCGCCCGGAGGTGGTGGACTTGTCGATGGGGATGTCGTTGGATTACGAGGTCGCGGTGCAGGAAGGCGCTACGATGGTGCGGATCGGGACGGCGCTGTTCGGTCCCCGAGGCATCTGAACGCAGAGAGGATCGGAGATGGCCGGCGTGTGGAAGAAGACCTTGAACTACCTCGGCCTCGTCGAGGAAGACGAGGCCTTCGTGGACGAGATGGCCGAGGCTGAGCCGGCACCGGTGCGCCGCATGCGTCCGCAGGCCGTGCGTGAGGTCCCCTCGGACTCCGAGGGCGTCGTGCGCACCCTCTCATCCACGCCCAGAAGCGCCGTGGCCGCCACGGGCGCGATCCACAAGTCCGAGCCCAAGCGGTTCAACGAGGCCCGGGACGTCGCCGACCATTTCAAGGAAGGCACCGCGGTCATCATGAACCTTCAGAGCACGGAGGACGCCATCGCGCGGCGTCTCGTCGACTTCGCCAGCGGCCTCGTCTACGGCCTCGACGGCAAGATCGAACTGGTGGCCAACCGCGTCTACCTGCTCACGCCCGCGGACGTTGAGGTCTCTGCCGAAGAGCGCGAGCGGCTCGCGGGCGGCGGCTTCTACAATCAGTTCTAGCCGGCAGTTCTAGCCAGGTCGGGAGCGGCCATCGGGTCGGCTGCTAGCCTCTGCGGCGATGACCGTGGCCAGCTCGCCGATCGTGCGCCTGCTCAGCCTGGCGCTCACGATCTTCTGGATCCTCCTGCTGGCGAGGGTGATCGTGAGTTGGCTTGAGATGTTCGGCGTCCGGATCCCGATCTCGGGTCCGTGGCGCTCGATCGCGGATCTGCTGAACGACGTGACCGAGCCAGTGTTGAGGCCGCTGCGCAAGATCGTGCCCCCGGCGGGTATGTTCGATCTGTCGGTGGTGGTGGCCTTCATCATCGTGATCGTGCTGCAGCAGGCGTTGAACGCGCTCTGATGCGGGAGGAGGGGGCTCAGATGAGGAAGAGGGAGCAGGACATGTCTGAAGGACAGGGATTCTCGTCGCCGGCGCCGTCGGCCGGTTCCACCATGCTCTCGCCCGTCGATATCCAGGAGAAGGAGTTCCGCGTCCAGCGGATGGGCGGCTACAAGATGAGAGACGTCGACGAGTTCCTCGACCACGTCACCGAGGCGTTGTCGGCGGCGCTCGCCGAGAACCAGCGGTTGCGCCAGGACGGTGCGGGCTCCGCCGCGCCTGTGGTGGGAACGGCGGACCTCGCCGACGTGAACCGCCAGGCCGACGAGATCATCCAGCGGGCGCGGGACGAGGCGGGACGGATCACGGCGGAGGCGCGCGAGCAGGCCGCGGCCCTGAGCGCCACGGGCGCGATCGCGGCGGCCGGCGCGACGACCGAGGCCGATCGCGCCGCCATCAACGCGTTCCTCATCCGTGAAAAGGAGTTCCTCCAGAGCCTCGCGGGACTGGTGCAGAGCCATGCGGAGACCGTGAAGTCGATGGCGAGGTCGGCGAGGCCGCGCCCCGCGCGCCCCGAACCGCGGGCCGCGGTTCCGCCGGCGCCCGCGAAGCGGCCGGCGGACGCCGACATGAGCGCGCGCACGGACGAGCCCGACCTCGTGTCGGAGCCCACCGTGACGATCCCCACGAGCGAGGGGTCCATGCTCGTGCAGGAGCCCGCGCCGGCATCGATCGGTCGCTCCGAGGCCGAGGCCGACGACGGCTCCGGCGACGATTCCCTGCGAGAGCTCTTCTGGGGTGAGGACTGAGCCAGGGGGTGGGCCTAGGCCCGCGGCAGCGCCATCCGCAGCGTGATGATCACCGGGTCGCCCTCGATCGTGGCCTCGTGTCGATACCCTCCCTGGAGGGCGGCGTCGATGACGGAGGTGGCGAGCGTCTCGCCCGCGATCTCGTCGCGGTGCGCCTCGAGTGCCTCGGTCACGCGCCGACCCGCGCTGAGGCCCAGGTCGATCCGATCGCTCACGTCCAGGTCGGCGGCCTTGCGGGCGTCCTGCACGAGCCGAACGAGCTCGCGAGCCACGCCGGCACGGCGAAGCTCCTGCGTGAGCTCGAGATCCAGGGCAACGGTGATGCCGGCCTCGCTCGCCACGCCCCACCCCTCCCGCACCACCTGTGAGAGGTCGACGTCTGCGGGGGTGAGCCTCACCGGGCCGTCCGCGAGCTCGACGGTCGCGGATCCACCGCGGGCCAGTGCCGCGGCCACGTCGCCCGGTTCGGAGGCGAGGGCGGCGGCGAGCTCCTTGACCCGGGGCCCCAACACAGGGCCGAGTACTTTGAAATCGGGCTTCGCGCGCCAGCGCCCGAAGGCGTCAACCGACTCCGCGAAAACGACGGAACCGACGTTCAGCTCCTGGGCGACCACGTCCAGCAGTGGCTCGAGCGCGACCCGGTCGCCCGCGTGATGCACGACGGCCTCCGCGAGGGGCTGGCGCACTCGGGTCTTCGTCTCCGTCCGGATCGTGCGGCCGAGGCTCACGATCGATCGCGCCGCCGCCATGGCTTCGTCGAGCTCGGCGTCGCGCACGGCTTCGTCGACGCCGGGATAGTCCGCGAGATGCACGGAATCCGGGCGACCTGCTCGGCCGGCGGCGAGGTTGCGCCAGAGCTCCTCGGCCACGAACGGCGTGAACGGAGCCAGGAGCGTGGCGACGGTGACGAGGCATCCGTGCAGCGTGTGGAACGCCGCGTGAGCATCGTCGTTCGGCTCGCCTCCCGGGTTCCAGAAGCGACGGCGCGATCGCCGCACGTACCAGTTCGACAGATCGTCCACGAAGGCCTGGATCGCTCGGCCAGCGCCCGTGGCGTCGTAGGCCTCGAGCGCGCCGCGCGCCGCGCCCACCGTGGCGGCCAGCTGGGAGAGCACCCAGCGGTCCATGGCGGGACGCGTGGCGATCGGCGGAGCGGGCTCGTCGGGATCGAAGTTTTCGGCGAGCGCGTACGTGACGAAGAACGCGTAGACGTTCCACAACGGCAGCAGGAACTGGCGCAGGGTCTCGTCGAGGACCTCGTGTCCGATCCTGCGCGAGGCCCAGGGGGATCCCGATGTCAGCATGTACCAGCGAAGGGCGTCTGCCCCCTGGCGGTCGAGCGCCTCCCACGGGTCGAAGATGTTGCCGAGGGACTTCGACATCTTGCGTCCGTCGGCGCCCACGAGGTGCCCGAGGCACACGACGTTGCGGTAGGCCGAGGCGTCGAACTGCAAGACGCCCTCCGCCATGAGCGTATAGAACCAACCCCGCGTCTGGTCGATCGCCTCGGAGATGAAATCCGCCGGGAACGAGCCGTCGAAGTCCTCGATACCGCGGCCGAGATCCGGGTGATAGCCCCACTGCGCGAACGGCATCGCCCCCGAGTCGTACCAGGTGTCGATCACCTCCGGAACCCGCGTGGCGACGCCGCCGCACTCCGGACACGGGAAGGTGATCTCGTCGATCCCGGGGCGATGCGGATCGACGTCGCCGACGTCGCGGCCGGCCATCGTGCCCAGTTCCCCCAAGGAACCGATGGCGGTCGCATGCCCGAACGCGCACCGCCAGATCGGCAGGGGGGTTCCCCAGTACCGTTCACGCGAGAGCGCCCAGTCGACGTTGTTGGCCAGCCAGTTCCCGTAACGGCCGTCGCGGATGTGCTCGGGGAACCAGTTGACCCCCTGGTTGACTTCGAGGAGTCGATCCTTCACCTCCGTCGTGCGCACGTACCAGGACGTGCGCGCGTAGTACAGCAGCGGTGTCTTGCACCGCCAGCAGAACGGATAGTTGTGCTCGTAGACCTCATCGCGCACTAGGAGCCCGTTCGCTCGTAGATCCTCCACGATCGCCGGATCCGCGTCCTTGACGAACCGTCCCCGGACGAAGGCCGGAGCGAGCTCCGTGAACCGGCCCGCGTCGTCCACCGGCTTGAAGACGGGCCACCCCTGCTCGCGCCCGAGCTCGAGGTCGGGGGCGCCGAAGGCCGGGGCGACGTGCACGACGCCCGTGCCGTCATCCATGGTGACGAAGTCGGCGGCGGCGACGGTGTGGCCGGCCTCGACGTTGGCGTAAGGGGGACGGTAGCGGGCTCCTACCAGCTCCGATCCGCGCACGATGGTCTCGACCTCGCCCCCGGCACCCAGGACCTGCTCGCGCAGCCCGGCGCCCACGATGGAGCGCTCGTCCCCGCGGCGTATCACGGCGTAGTCCTCGTCGGCGGCCACGGCGGCGCCGAGGTTGGCGGGCAAGGTCCAGGGCGTCGTGGTCCACACCACGAGGGATGCCCCCACCAAGGAGGGATCTCGAGGCACAGCCTCCAGGGGGAACCGCACGAAGACGCTCGGGTCCTGCACGCTCTCATAGCCCAGGGCCACCTCGGCGTCGGACAGGGCGGTTCCGCATCTGGGGCAGTAGGCGGTGACCTTGTCGGCCTCCTGGAGGAGGCCGCGACCGTGAAGTTGCTTGAGCGACCACCACACGGACTCGATGTAGTCGGTGTTCATCGTCCAATAGGCATCTTCGAGATCGATCCACATCCCGATGCGCTCCGAGAGCCGCTCCCATTCATCGACGTACCGCGTCACCGACTCTCGGCAGCGGCGGTTGAACTCGGCGATCCCGAAGGCCTCGATGTCCCGCTTGCCCGTCGTGCCGATCTCCTTCTCCACCTCGAGCTCGACGGGGAGCCCGTGGCAGTCCCAACCGCCCTTGCGAGGGACGTGGTGCCCGGTCATGGTCTTGTACCGCGGGAAGATATCTTTGAACGTCCGCGATTCGACGTGGTGCACGCCCGGGCGGCCGTTCGCCGTGGGCGGTCCCTCGTAGAACACCCAGGCGGGACCGCCCTCGCGCGCGGCGGTCGACCGTGCGAACACGTCCGCCTCGTTCCAGAATGTCAGGATGCCGCGCTCGAGCTCGGGGAAGCTCACCTTCGGATCGACCGGCTCGAACCGCGCCATAGGCTCCCTCCCGACATGCGAAACGCCTCGTCCCTACGCCGGGACGAGGCGTGGGGTCCGGCGCCGCCGCCCGCGCTGCCCCGCTGGGCCCGCTGGCCCGGCTCGTTCGCGGCCGATGCTACACCGAGGCCTCGACGGGAGGTTCTGCGTCGGAGCGACATCTGCTAGCCTGCGCGACCATGGCTGCGACCAGGCTCACCAAGAAGGAGCTCGACGACCTCCGCGCCCGGTTGGGTGAGGAGCGGGAGGAGCTGGCCACGCAGCTGGCCACCATCGTGGAGGATGCCTTCTCCACCACGCAATCCGACCTCTCAGGCGATGTCGGTGTCGACGATGAGTCGGCCGACGCCGGCAGCGCCACGTTCGAGCGGGAGAAGGACCTTTCGATCGAACAGAACGTCCGCGACCTCCTGGACAAGATCGATCGAGCGCTCACTCGGATCGAGGCCGGCACGTACGGGATCTGCGAGGTCTGCGGGAAGCCGATCGAGAAGACCCGGGTCAAGGCCTTGCCCTACGTGGATCTGTGCATCAAAGACGCGCAGGCGCAATCGCGCCGTTAGCGCCGTGGATCGCGTCGGACGTCGCGGCGCGGCGATCCTCTTCGGGACGGCGGCCCTCGCATACCTCCTGGACCGCCTGAGCAAGCTGTGGGCCGAGCGAGCCTTGCAGGATCGTCCGATCGACCTCATCCGCGGCGTGTTGAGCCTGCGCTTCACCACTAACTCGGGCGGGGCGTTCAGCCTGGGCCAGAGCGCGCCGTGGCTCTTCGCGGCGTTCACGATCGCGGTCTCGATCCTCATCGTGGCCACTGCGTTCCGTCGTCGGAGCGTGCTCGCGGCGCTCGCGCTCGGGCTCGTGCTGGGCGGGGCGCTGGGCAACCTCACGGATCGCGCGGTGCGCGCGCCGGGTCTGAGGGGCACGGTGGTCGACTTCATCGACCTCCACGTGTGGCCCATCTTCAACGTCGCCGACGCCGCGATCGTGGTGGGGGCCCTCTTGCTCGCGGTCTCGGCCCTCAGATCCGAGCGCGCCGGCGCGGACGCCTCCGCCCGGGAGGATCCCGGCGATGCCTGAGTCCCTGCAAGGGGTGCCAGGTCGGCTCGACACGGTGGTGAGCGGGCTCACCGGGCTGCCGCGGGCCGACGTCCAGCGAGCCATCGCGGCGGGACGTGTGCTCGTGGATGGGGAGGCGCGCGTGAAATCCCACCGCCTGGTCGGCGGGGAGCGGATCGAGGCCGACCTCGACACCGACATCCGCCTGCAGCCCGAGGGGCCATCCGTCCCCGTGCGGCATCGCGACCCACACCTGCTCGTGATCGCCAAGCCTGCCGGCCTCGTGACCCACCCGACCGAGCGGCGGCGCTCCGGCACGCTCGTCAATCGATTGCTGTGGATGCACGAGCCCCTGTCCACCTTGGGCGGGCCCATGCGGCCCGGGATCGTGCACCGGCTGGACGCCGGCACGAGCGGATTGATGGTCGTCGCCGCGACCGACGATGCCCACGCACGGCTCGCCGAGATGTTCCGGGACCACGACGTGGAGCGTCGCTACCTCGCGCTCGCGCGCGGCAGTGTGGACCACGACGATTTCGCGGTGGACGCCCCGCTGGGACGCCGCGCCAACCGCGTCGTCGTCGACCACACGCAGGGCAGGGTCGCGGAGACCGGATTCACGGTGCTGGAGCGCGCGGGGGGGGCCACCCTCCTGGAAGCCCTCCCGCGCTCCGGACGCACGCACCAGATCCGGGTGCACCTCCAAGCGATCGGCCATTCGATCGTGGGCGATAGGAGCTATGGGGGCGGGGGGGACCTGGCGCGAGCGCTCGGCCTCGACCGGCCGTTCCTGCACTCCGCGTGGGTCGGGTTCACCCATCCGATCACAGGCGAACGGATCGAGGTGGCGGAGCCTCTGCCCGGCGATCTGGAGGATGCGCTCGCTCGCGCACGGGCACGGGAACGGGCACCCGGAGGCTAGCGGTCTGCCGTTGCGGGGCGGGCCGGGACCCCTTCCACCAGCCGCCTTGACGACCTGCCGAGCCGGGCGTAGCTTGGGCATCCTTCGCGAATCACATCCGTGTAGTTCTCCACAACGGTTCCGATCGGTGTGGATAACTCGTCCTCCGGGAGGAGCCCAGCACCACCGATGAGCACCGCGTCCGAAGCCGGCTTCGTTCACCTCCACACGCACTCGGAGTACTCCTTGCTGGACGGGGCGGCGCGGATCGACGCACCGGCCTCGGACCTGGGGGCTCCCACGATCTTTACCGAGGCCCTGCGGCTGGACATGCCGGCCATCGCGATCACCGATCACGGTTCCATGTTCGGGGCGCTGCGCTTCTTCGAAGCGGGGCGCGCCGCGGGCGTCAAGCCGATCCTCGGGGTCGAGGCCTACGTGGCGCCGGGGTCGCGCTTCGACCGCAACCCGGGCGAGCGCGAGGAGAAGTACTACCACCTCACCCTGCTCGCGGAGAACGAGATCGGCTACCGCAACCTGCTCAAGCTCGTCAGCGCCGCGCACCTCGAGGGGTTCTACCATCGACCACGGATGGACAAGCAGCTCCTCGGGGAGCATGCGGAGGGCGTGATCTGCATGTCGGGGTGCCTGTCCTCGGAGCTCGGCGTGGCGCTGCTCGCCGGCCAGCACGATCGCGCGCGCTCCGTGGCCGCCGGCTACCGCGACATCTTCGGCGCCGATCGGTACTTCATCGAGGTGCAGGACCATGGCCTCGCGGACCAGCACGCCATCTTGCGTGCGCAGTTCGCGTTGGGGGACGAGCTGGGGATCCCCGTCGTTGCCACGAACGACCTGCACTACACGCTGAAGGAAGATGCGAAGCCGCACGACGTCCTGCTCTGCATCCAGCAGAAGAAGCTGCAGAGCGATCTCAAGCGACTGAAGTTCGACTCCGAGGAGTTCTACCTGAAGAGCGCCGAAGAGATGCGCCACCTCTTCCGCGAACGCCCCGACGCCTGCGACCAGACCCTGCGGATCGCCGAGCGCTCGGAGGTCGACCTGATCTACGGCGACCGCGCTCCGGCCGAGGAGCGCTATCACCTGCCGAGGTTCGAAACGCCTGGGGGTCTCGACCGCGACACGTACCTTCGGCGCCTCGTCGACGAGGGCGCCGTGCAGCGCTACGGAGCGGTCACCGCCGAGATCGGCGATCGTATCGAGCACGAGCTCGGGGTCATCACGTCGATGGGCTTCGGCGGCTATTTCTTGATCGTGTGGGATCTGATCCGTCACGCGCGCGAGCAGGGGATCCGCGTGGGGCCGGGACGCGGCTCCGCAGCGGGGTCGGTCGTCTCCTACTGCCTGCGGATCACCGACCTCGACCCCTTGCGCTACGGGCTGTTGTTCGAGCGCTTCTTGAATCCGGACCGCGTCCAGATGCCGGACATCGACATGGACTTCGACGAGCGACGCCGGGACGAGGTGATCCGCTACGCCACGCAGAAGTACGGGGCGGACCACGTGGCGCAGATCGTGACGTTCCAGACGATCAAGGGGAAACAAGGCATCCGCGACGCGGCGCGCGTCCTCGGCTTCCCCCCGGTTGTGGGAGACCGCCTCTGCAAGATGTATCCGCCGGCCGTGATGGGACGTGACTATCCCATCGAGGACGCGCTGCGACTCTCGCCCGACCTCGCGAACGCCTACGAGAAGGAGCCCGAGGCGAAGGAGATCGTGGAGACGGCGCGCGCCCTCGAGGGTCTGCGTCGGGAGGACTCCGTGCACGCGGCCGGCGTCGTGATCGGCGACGCCCCGCTCGTGAACTACCTGCCCCTGAAGCTGTCCAAGGACTCTCGCGACGATTCCAAGCGGGTGGTGACGCAGTTCGACATGAACGGCGTCGAGGCGCTGGGCCTGCTGAAGATGGACTTCCTGGGTTTGCGCAACCTGTCCGTGATCGAAGACGCGCTGCGTCACCTCCGCACCCGCGGCGTCGAGCTCGACATCGATCACGTGAGCCTGGACGACGCCGACACCTACGCGATGCTGCAGCGGGCGGAGACCACCGGCGTGTTCCAGATGGAGTCCTCGGGGATGCGCCAGCTCATCAAGCTGCTCGCTCCCGATCGCTTCGAAGATCTCATGGCGCTCGTGGCCCTGTACCGTCCCGGCCCGCTCAACAACGGCCTGCACACGGAGTACGCGGAGCGCAAGCACGGCCGGCGGAAGGTGACCTACCCCCACCAGGACCTCGAGCCGATCCTCAAGGACACCTACGGCGTGATGATCTATCAGGAGCAGGTCATGCAGGTCGCGGTGGCCCTGGCCGGGTTCACCATGGGCGAGGCGGACACCCTGCGCAAGGCCATGGGCAAGAAGAAGCTCGAAGTCCTCATGCCCTTCAAGGAGCAGTTCATCGCGGGGGCGGTGGGCAAGGGGTACGACCGCAAGCTCGCGGCGGACATGTTCGACATGATCGTGCCTTTCGCCGACTACGGCTTCAACGCCTCGCACGCGTGCGCATACGGTCTGGTCGCGTACCAGACCGCGTACCTCATGGCGCATCACCCCGTGGAATACCTGTCGGCGATCCTCACGAGCGTGAAGGACGACAAGGACGCCAAACCCTTCTACCTGTATGCGTGTCGGGGCATGGGGGTCGAGGTGTTGCCGCCCGACGTCAACGAATCCGAGCTGGACTTCGCGCCCGCCCCCGCCGAGGCGCCGACCATCCGCTTCGGCCTCGCGGCCGTTCGCAACGTGGGCGAGGGCGCCGTGCAGCAGATCATCGACGCGCGCCGCGCGGAGGGCGCCTTCACGTCCTTCAGCGATTTCTGTCGCAAGGTCGAGCCCTCAGTGCTCACCAAGCGCGTCCTCGAATCGTTGATCCAGGCCGGCGCGTTCGACTCGCTTGGATACACCCGCCGGGCCCTCCTCGAACGCCAGGACATGGTCTCCGCGCCGATCCTCGCCGAGCGCAAAGCGGAGGCCGCAGGCCAGTTCTCGCTCTTCGGCAGCGACGCCGCCGACGCCGGCGCCATCGACGAATCCGTGCTCCAGGGCGCCGAGTTCGACAAGCGGGATCTCCTGCGCCTGGAGAAAGAGATGCTCGGCCAGTACGTCACCGATCACCCGCTGCTCGAGGTGAAGGGCACGCTCGCGTCGCAGG
Organism: uncultured Actinomycetes bacterium; assembly: GCA_963719165.1. Lineage (GTDB taxonomy): Bacteria > Actinomycetota > UBA4738 > UBA4738 > HRBIN12 > JAOUEA01. The sequence goes on from CAVRAV010000001.1 coordinate 675,420, forward strand.
CCACCCACGAGATCGGGGACCTGGAATCGCTCGGCGACGGGGACCTCGTCACGATCGGGGGGATCATCGGCGCCGTGGCCCGCAAGTACACGAAGCGCGGTGAGCCCTACGCCCAGTTCCGCCTGGAAGGACTCGCCGGCGGCGTCGAGGTCGTGGCGTTCCCGAGCGTCTACGAGGCGGTCCCGGGGTTGATCGAGACGGACCGGATCGTCTTGAGCACCGGCCGCATCGACCTGCGCGGCCGCGAGCTTCAGATCCGCGCCTCCGCGGTCCGCGAGCCGGACCTCGGAGACTCGATGCAAGCCCTGGGCGCCGAGTCGGTCGTGGTGGACCTTCCCGCCGCAGCGTGCACCCCCGTCGTGCTCGCCAAGCTGCGGGAGCTCTTCGTCGCGCACGAAGGATCGGCCTCGGTTCGGGTCCGGTTCGTGGCATCCACCGGAGTGACGCCGCTCGAGGTCGGCGCTTACCGCGTGAACCCCGCGGGGAACCTCATGGGCGAGCTGCGGATGCTCCTGGGCTCGGGTTGCGCCCGGCTGGAGCGCGAGGGCGCCCCCGTCTGAGGCGGGACGGGCCGAGCCTCAGCTCGTGCCCGGGGCCAGCGCCGGAGACGCTCGCGGGGGCGGGTATGGTGCGGCGATGGCGTTCCAGGTCATCCCGTCGATCGATATCGCCGCAGGGCGGCTGGCGCGGTTCACCCCGGAGGGTCCGATCACGCTCGAGGACTTCGGCGGCGACCCGGTCACGGCGGCGGAATCCTTCCTGTCGTCGGGGGCCCGCTGGCTCCACCTCGTGGACATGGACCTCGCCTTCACGGGGACGGCCCTGAACGTCGACACGGTGATGGCCGTGCGGCGCGTGGCGCTCTTCTCCGCTGCGAAGATCCAGACGGGGGGCGCGCTCGCCCGCCCGAGCGACGTCGATCACCTGCTCGACGTGGGGGCCGACCGCGTGGTCCTCGGGTCGGCCGCCCTCGCCGATCGCGAGCTCGTGGATCGCCTGGCCGCCTCCCTGGGAGACCGGGTGGTCGTCGGACTCGAGGTCGACGGCGACCGCGTCCGCTCGCGCGGGCGCGCCCAGGTGGACCTCTCCCTCGGCGAGACCCTGGCCTGGTTGGCGGACACCCCGTGCGCCCGCTTCCTGCTGACGGCGGTGCGGCGCGTCGGCTCGCTGGGCGGGCCCGACCTGACGGCGTTGGACGCGGTGCTCGGGCTGGGTCGTCCGGTGATCGTGGCGGGCGGCATCGCGGGCCTCGACGACGTGCGTGCCGTGCGAGCCATGGGCGCCGAAGGCGTGGTCGTGGGCAGGGCCGCGATCGAGACCGGCCTCGATCTGGCAGCAGCCATCGCCCTGGGGCCGACCGAGCCTGGGTAGACTCGGCGATCCCGTGGGCTTCCTCACCGACCTGCTCGAGCGGACCCGGCGTGAGCTCGAGCTCCGGCCGCTCGACGACGGCGCCCTCATGGCCCGCGCGATGGCGCGGCCGCCGGCGCGCGATTTCGAGCGGGCCCTCCGAGCACGCGCGCCGGCCGTGATCGCCGAGGTGAAGCGGGCGTCGCCGAGCGCGGGCTCGATCGACGAGGCCGCCGACCCCGTGGACCTGGCGGTCGCGTACGCGGAGGGAGGGGCGGCGGCGGTCTCCGTCCTCACGGAGCCACTGCATTTCCACGGATCGCTCGCCGACCTCGAGGCGGTGCGCATCCGGGTCGAGGTCCCCGTCCTGCGCAAGGACTTCCTCGTGCATCCCGCGCAGGTGATCGAGTCGCGCGCCCGCGGGGCCGACGCCGTACTGTTGATCGCGGCCGCGCTCCCGGGGCGCGAGCTGGAGGCGATGCTCGGGATCGCGCGCGAGCTGGGGATGGGCGCGCTCGTGGAGACGCACGCGGATGAGGATCTCGGGCGAGCGATCGAGGCCGGCGCATCCGTGATCGGGGTGAACGCCCGGGACCTCGAGTCGCTCGAGGTCGACGTGGATCGCGCGCTTCGCGCGATACGGCTGGTGCCGGCCGATCGGTGCGCCGTGATGGAGAGCGGCGTGGCGACCCGCGCGCACGTCGAGGCGGCCGAGGAGGCAGGTGCGTCTGCCATCCTGGTGGGCGAGGCGTTGATGCGGGCGGAGGATCCGGCCGCGAAGGTTCGAGAGTTGCTGGGGGTCGATCGATGAGCGTGGTGAGGGATCAGATGACGCCCGCGGGGCCCGACGAGCGGGGGCGGTTCGGCACCTACGGCGGACGCTACGTGCCGGAGGTCCTCATACCGGCGCTCGACGAGCTGGCCGCCGCGTGGGACGAACTGCGGGTGGACCCGGGGTTCCGCGATGAGCTGGGATCCCTCGCCCGGGACTTCGTGGGGCGGCCGACGCCGATCACGCATGCCGCGCGGCTGTCGCAGGAGCTCGGCTACGAGATCTGGCTCAAGCGCGAGGATCTCGCCCACACGGGCGCGCACAAGATCAACAACGCCCTGGGGCAGGCGCTCATCGCCCGCCGACTGGGAAAGCAACGCATCATCGCGGAAACGGGCGCGGGCCAGCACGGCGTGGCCGCGGCCACGGCGTCCGCGTTGCTGGGGCTCCCCTGCGTGGTGTACATGGGAGAGGAGGATATCCGCCGCCAGGCGCCCAACGTGGCGAGGATGCGCCTGCTCGGGGCCGAGGTCGTGCCCGTCACGGCGGGAACCCGCACGCTGAAGGAAGCGGTGAACGAGGCCTTGCGCGACTGGGCCGCCACCGTGACGAACACGCATTACATCATCGGCTCGGTGGTCGGCCCTCACCCGTTCCCGATGCTGGTGCGCGACCTCCAGCGGGTGATCGGCGACGAGGCAAGGGCCCAATATGCGGAGCGACTGGGGGGCGACCCCGCGTACGTGCTCGCCTGCGTCGGCGGGGGCTCGAACGCGATCGGCATGTTCACGGCTTTCGTGGGCGCGCCCGGCGTTCATCTGGTCGGCGTGGAGGCTGGCGGCCGCGGCGCGGGACTCGGCGAGCACTGCCGCTCGTTGACGCAGGGCCAACCCGGGGTCCTGCACGGTGCCCTGAGCTACCTGTTGCAGGATCCCGACGGGCAGGTGGTCGAGACGCATTCGATCAGCGCCGGGCTCGACTACCCGGGGGTGGGCCCGGAGCACGCGTACCTCAAAGACGAGGGCCTCGCCGAATACGTCGGCGCGACGGACGTGCAGGCGCTCGAGGGCTTCCAGGCCCTCGCGCGTACCGAGGGGATCCTGCCCGCGCTCGAGCCCGCCCACGTGATCGGCTGGCTCCTCACGCGGCCGCTCCCCGAGGGCTCTCGCGTCCTCATGTGCCTGTCCGGGCGGGGGGACAAGGACCTCGACACCGTGCTCGCGGCGCTCGGGATGCACGCGTAGTGGGGGGCCTCGAAGCGGTGCTGCGTGCCCGACGGAGCGGCGGCGGACGCTCGTTCGTTCCCTACGTCACCGGGGGGTTCCCGGGCGTCGACGCCGATCTGCTCCGGGAGCTGGAGGCCTCGGGAGCCGACGCGGTCGAGGTGGGGATCCCGTTCTCGGATCCCGTGATGGACGGCGGCGTGATCCAGGAGGCCTCTCGGAGGGCGCTCGAGGAGGGCACCCATCCGTCCGACGTGATCGCGACGATCGCTGAGGCCTCCCTGTCCATCCCCGTGGCCGTGATGACCTACGTGAACCCCGTCCTGCGTCGAGGCATCGACCGGTTCCTCGACGAGGCGCGGGCCGCGGGCGTCGATGGCATCATCGTTCCCGATGTCCCGGTGGACGAGGCCGCCGAGCTGGGGGTGGCGGCCTCGGCGCGCGGGGTCGACGCCGTCCTCCTGGCAGCGCCAGGCGCCGCGCCGGATCGCCTCGCGGCGATCGCGGCATCGGCGCGAGGGTTCGTGTATTGCGTCGGGACCTACGGCGTGACGGGCGCGCGCGACACCCTGTCGGTCTCGGCACGAGAGGTCGTCGCCGCCCTGCGTCCGCTCACCGACCTGCCGCTGCTGGTCGGTGTGGGGATCGCCACTCCAGAACTCGCCGCCGAGGCCTGCGGGTTCGCCGACGGCGCGATCGTGGGGAGCGCGCTCATGGAGTGCCTCGTGGACGGTGACCGTCAGGCGTTCGGCGCCCTCGCCGGCGCGTTCCGCCGCGCCGTCGCGGAGGCGTGAGATGTGGGCCCGGGAGCGGCGGGAGGCGGGCTCTCGCAAGCGCGCCGCGACGGTGCTCGCCCTCGTCGTCCTCGTCGCCACGGGGTGCGTGGGTCCTCGTGGCGCCGACGGTCCTTCCACGCCGGCCGTCGATCCATTCGGGAACCTCCGCATCGGGGCAGATCAGCCGATCGAGGTTGGAACCTTGCTCGCTACGAGCGGACAGGGCGCCGCCCTCGGCGTACAGAGCCTGCGCGGGGTGCAGCTCGCGGTCGACTACCTGGATGGCAAGCTGGACGGTAGCCCGGGCAAGCTCCTGGGTCACGACGTCCAGCTGCTGAGCGTCGACGAAGGGTGCAACCCCGAGGGCGGCAGGGCGGGCGCGGACATCCTCACGAGCGCGCCGATCGCGGGCGTGATCGGCACGACCTGCTCGACCGCGGCCTTGGGGGCGGCCGATGCCGCCCTCTCGAGCAAGGGCATCGTGCTCGTGTCTCCGACGGATACCGCACCAGAGCTCACCGCCGCCGGCTCCCATGAGCCGTTCTACGTGCGCGTCGCACCGAACGCCGGGATCCAAGGTGCTGTCGTCGCCGACTTCGCCCGCGAGAAGCTCGATGCCTCGACGGCCGCGACGTTGGAGGATCGCCGCGCTTCCGCGGGAGCGCCCGCGTTCAGGTCGCGCTTCCTCGGTGGAGAGGGGACGCTGACCGGATCGGCCGTGGTCTCCGAGGGTGACTACAAGCAGGGGCTCGCGCAGGTCGGCGCGGCGAGGCCCGACGTCGTGTACTACGCGGCACCGGAGGTCGATCCTACCTGCGGGCTCATGCCGCGGGACGCGGAGCGGGTTCCGGGGCTCGTGGGGACGGCGCTCGTGTCCTCGGGCGGGTGTTTCGGCCCCCCCTACCTCGTGGCCGGCGGCCCCGCTGCGGTCGGCACCTACATGGCCGGCCCCGATCTCACCACGATCGAGACGGGCGAGTTCTACAAGGATTCGTTCGCACCCGCGTATGCAGACCAATTCGGCAACGAGCCGCAGGGGCCCGCCGCCGCCTACGGCTTCGACGCCGCGAGCGTGCTGTTCGACGCGATCGTGCGGACGGCCAAGACGCGCGACGACGGGTCCCTGTCGATGGGAAGGAGCGCGCTCAGGGACGCGATCTACGCCACGAGCGACTACGTCGGGTTGACGGGCACCATCTCGTGTACCCCGCTGGGCGACTGTGTCCCCTCTGCCACCATCGCCGTGTACCGGGTCCCCGAGGTACCGATGGCGGGCGGCGTCGCGGGCGCGACGCCCGTGTACAGCGAGCGGAAGTCCTTGACGGACCTGGCGCCGTGAGACCCGGCGATCCGTGCTTCCGGCCGGGCCGCAGGGCCATCCCTTCGGCCCGCCCCGCGCGTATCAGGGGGGAACGGCCGAACGGCCGTCGCCGGAGGGAACGGCTGCATTCCTCGAAGGGGTGTGATAGAACACGCCGAGTCCGGCAGGAGCGACAGGGGGGCGTCATGAAGATGGTTTCGATCCTCAAGACCGTCGCGGTCTTGGGCGTACTGGCGGTCGTTGCGGCCGCCTGCAGCAATAGCGACAGCGGTGGGAGCGGCTCCACGTCGGCGAGCGGGGGAGCGGCGGCCGACTGCGGCACCCCACCCGGCTGCGTGACCGTCGCCTCCGGCGCTCCGATAGAGATCGCGACCCTGCTCGCCATCTCGGGCGACAACAAGAACCTGGGGCTGGACAGCCAGTACGGCGCGCAGCTGGCGCTGGATCACCTCGACGGCAACTTCGACGGAACCATGGGCCAGATCGACGGCCACGACATCAAGATGGTCAACGAGGACGACGGCTGCTCGGCCGACGGCGGTCAGAAGGGCGCGACGACGATCGCGGCGGACCCACAGGTGGTGGGCGTGATCGGCACGAGCTGCTCGAGCGCCTCCCTCGGTGTCGCCGACAAGATCTTGAGCGACAAGGGAATCGTCACGATCTCGCCCTCGGCCACCAACCCCGCGCTCACGGCCCCGGGCACGCACCAGCCCTACTATTTCCGCACCGCGCACAACGACCGCATCCAGGCGGCGGTGGTCTCCGACTTCGCCCTGCAGAAGCTCAGCGCGAAGACGGCCGCCACGATCCACGACGAGAGCCCCTACACGCAGGGCCTCACCGACGGCTTCAAGGCGAACTTCGAGGCGGGCGGCGGCCAGGTGACGTCGGAGGACGCCATCAACAGCGCCGACAAGGACTTCAAGTCCCTGCTCACCAAGATCGCCCAGAACGCGCCGTCCGTGATCTACGCGCCCGACTTCAACCCGGCGTGTGCCCTGATCGCGAAGCAGAAGGCCACCACCAGCGGCCTGGAGAACACAACGCTGATGGGCTCCGACGGTTGCTCGGACGCGACGTACACCGAGATCGCCGGTTCCGCCGGCAACGGCGTGTACCTGTCGGGCCCGGACCTGACCTCGTTCTCGGGCGGCGACTTCTACCAGAACGAGTTCCTCCCGGCGTACGAGAGCCAGTTCGGCACGAAGCCGCTGTCGGTGTTCCACGCGCACGCCTACGACGCCACGAACGTGCTGGTGCAGGCCATCGAGGCCACGGCGGTGCAGAACTCCGACGGTTCGCTCACCATCAACCGGGCGGCGCTGAAGGACGCGGTGCAGAACACCTCCGACTACCAGGGGATCATCGGCACGATCACCTGCACGCCGGACGGCGACTGCGCGACGTCGGTCACCATCGGTATCTACAAGGTCCCCAACGTGGGGTTCCTCGACCCCAACGCGAAGCCGGTCTTCAGTGAGACGAAGACCCTCGCCGAGGTCAAGTAGCTAACCAACGCGGTACGAGCCGCGGGCGGGCCTACACACCCGCCCGCGGCCTCCGCGTCGATGGTAGGGGGGACATTGGCGAACGGCGCGTTGTCGGCCACCACCTCGGCTCGATCACTCGGTCTCCTCGAGCGCCTCCCCATTCGTCGCATCGTCCTCATCATGCTCACGGTCGCCGTGGTGACCTTCGTCGCCGTGGGGACCTTCAAGACGCTCACGCTGTCCGGCGTCGACCACCTCGGCTGGACGTTCTGGGCAAACCTTTTCGTCATCGGACTCGCGCTGGGCGCGGTCTATGCCCTGATCGCGCTCGGCTACACCCTCGTCTACGGCATCCTGCGGATGATCAACTTCGCGCACGGCGAGGTGTTCATGGCGGGTGCGTTCGGGTCCTACTTCTTCGCCGCCGCCTACTCCCGGAGCGGGTTCTTGAACAACCAGCCCTGGGCGTCGCTGGCCGTGCTCTTCGTCGCCGGCATCGCCATCTCTACGGGCGTCGCCGTGCTGCTCGAGCGCATCGCCTACCGGCCGCTGCGTAACGCCGCGCGCCTCGTCCCGCTCATCACGGCCATCGGGGCGTCGCTATTCCTGCAGAACACCGCGCAGGGATTCTTCGGATCGCAGACGCGCGGCTATCCGCGCCCCTCGCTCCTCGACGGGACCATCACGTGGTTCGGCGTGAGCTTCGACAAGATCGACCCCATCGTGATCGTGACCTCGATCGTGGTGATGGTGGCGCTCGAGGTCTTCGTGAAGCGCACCAAGACCGGGAAGTCGATGCGTGCGGTGGCAGAGGATCGCGAGATCGCGAGCCTCATGGGCATCGACGTGGATCGGGTCATCGTGACGACGTTCGTGATCGGCGGCATGCTCGCGGGGATCGCGGGAGTGCTGTACGCCCTCACCTTCGGTCAGGTGGGCGCCACGATGGGCTTCCTGCCGGGGATCGCCGCGTTCACGGCGGCCGTGCTGGGAGGGATCGGGAGCATCCCGGGCGCCGCGATCGGCGGGTTCATCCTGGGGGTCGCGGAATCGGTCGGCCCCTATCTGCTGCTGACGGGCTTCAACGTTCCCTCCCCGTTCGAGTTGCGCGGCGTGGTGACGTTCTCGATCCTCGTGCTCGTGCTGATCTTCCGGCCCGGGGGCATCCTCGGCGCCGGTGGGGCGGAGAAGGTCTGATGTGGGGTCGGTTGCCGTCGCCGGTTCGGTTCGGCTTCATCGCCGGCATCGCGGTCGTCTTCCTCGGCATGGTGGGCATGATGGAGCGCCTGGCCACGCTCATCATCGTGGGGAAGATCTCCATGGTGGGGATCCTCATCTTCCTGCCGCCCGCGCTGGCGGGATGGGTGGTCAGCGGGCCGCGGGTCGAGGCGGGCGAGCGGCGGGAGACCCCGATGAGCACCGCCGTCGCCGTGGGCGCGTCGGCGGGCCTCGCCGCCGGGGTGATGGTGAGCGCGTGGTACGCGATCGTGAACATCCTCGGCGTCGAGACCGTGCGCCAGGTGTTCATCGCGGTCACGCCGGTGCTCATGCAGCTGCTTCATTTCCACATGGGTCCGGTTGCTGGGACGCTGACGCTCCTCGGAGGGATGACCGTGGCCGGCCTGGTCGGAGGCGCGCTGCGCGCCGCGCCCGCGGAGGTCGGCCGCCCGCTGAGCGCGGGGCTGGCGGGGGTCGTGGTGGTCGCGCTCCTGTCCCGCGTGATCGCACCGGCGCTCGACCAGATGCACATCTCGCGCACCCTCCTCTACTCCGCCGTCACGCTCGGTCTCACGTGGGGCGGCGCCGTGGTCGTCTTCGTCGCGACGGCCGTCGGTGTGCGCCTGCACGTCGGCAGCAAGATCCACGACATCTTGTTGCCGGCTCCCGAGGACCGCGCGGCGGCCATCCCCGCAGCCGATCCCGATGTCGATGTGGAGCCACCCACCGCGACCGGCCGGCGCGACCCGCTCGAGCGGGGGATGAGCCGGCGCGGCGCCATGATCGTCGGGTGGCTCGTCATCGCGGGCCTCCTCGCGATCCTCCCGTACCTGGTGGGACCGGTCGTCTCCCGCATCCTCGGTTCGGTCGGCATCTTCCTGCTGCTCGGGCTCGGGCTGAACATCGTGGTCGGCTACGCCGGGCTGCTCGACCTGGGCTACGTGGCGTTCTTCGCCGTGGGCGCCTACACCACCGCCGTCCTCACGGGCGGGCAGCGGGTCACCTTCGCCGGGTTCAAGCCGCCGGCGTTCGGAGCCAACCTTTCGTTCTTCACCGCCCTGCCGATCGTGGTCGTGGTGGCGGCGTTGATCGGGGTACTGATCGGCGCGCCGGTCCTGCGGCTGCGCGGTGACTACCTCGCCATCGTCACGCTCGGCTTCGGCGAGATCGCGCGTGTGATCTTCGGATCGACCTGGGCGCAGAGCCTCTTCGGGGGGGCGCTGGGGATGAGCGGCATCACCAAGGCCGAGATCCCGGGCGTGGCGCTGTCGTTCCAGGACGACCCGCGACACTTCTACTACCTCGTGCTGTTCTTCTGTCTGATCGCCATCTTCGTTTCCTGGCGATTGCAGGGATCGCGCGTGGGGCGCGCGTGGAACGCCATGCGTGAGGATGAGCAGGTCGCCGACGCCATGGGCATCAGCACCACCCGATTCAAGTTGCTCGCGTTCGCGATGGGCGGCGCCATCGGCTCGCTCGGGGGAGCGCTCTTCGCCGTCAGCATCGGTTCGCTCACGATCGCGAGCTTCCAGATCCTCGTGTCCATCACGGCGCTGGCCGTCATCATCCTGGGCGGGCTCGGCTCGATCCCCGGCGTCATCGTGGGAGCGCTCGTCTTGATCGGCCTGCCCGGCATCCTCACCCAATTCGAGGACTACCGGCTGCTGATCTACGGAGGCGTCCTGATCGCGATCATGCTGCTGCGCCCACAGGGGCTCGTGCCCAACGTCCGCCGGAGCCGAGAGTTGCACGAGGACGAGCGAAGCCAGGACCAATGGGCCAAGCACCAGCTGGAGGAGGACGCCACCGACGCGCCCGGACCCACGGGAGGCGCGCTCGTATGAGCCCGCTGCTCGAGGTCGCGAGCGTCTCCAAGCACTTCGGGGGCTTGTACGCGCTGAACGGGCTCGACCTCCACGTGGACGAAGGGGAGATCGTCTCGGTGATCGGCCCCAACGGAGCCGGCAAGAGCACCGTCTTCAACGTCATCACCGGGCTGTACGCGCCCGACGGGGGCGACGTCGGGTTCGGAGGCCAGTCCATCGTGGGCCTCCTGCCGTCTCAGGTCACCAAGCTGGGCATCGCGCGCACGTTCCAGAACGTGAAGCTCTTCCCCAACATGACCGTGCTCGAGAACGCGATGGTCGGGCAGCATTGCCGGTCGAAGGCCGGGGTCTTCGGGGCGCTGCTGCACACCCCGTCCACGAGGCGCGAGGAGGAGAAGATCCGCGATCAGGCAAAGAACGCGCTCGGCTTCTTCGGAACGCGGCTGTCGGGCTACCGCGAGGAGCAGCTCGCGAGCGTGCTGTCGTACGCGAACCGCCGCCGGCTGGAGATGGCAAGGGCGATGGCAACCGAGCCCCTTCTGCTCCTCCTGGACGAACCCACCGCCGGCATGAACCCGCGGGAGACCCTCGAGCTGCGCGACAACATCAAGCGGATGCGCGACGAGCGCGGCGATCACCATCCTCGTGATCGAACACGACATGCGTGTCGTCAAAGGTGTCTCCGACCGCGTCGTCGCCCTCGACTACGGACAGAAGATCGCCGAAGGCACCTACGACGAGGTGGCCCATGACGAGCACGTGATCGAGGCGTACCTCGGAACCAAGGCGCTCGGATGAGCGAGACCGAGCGCTCCCCGCGCCCCGTACTCGAGTTACGCGACGTGAGCACGCACTACGGGCTCGTCTCGGTGCTGCGCAACGTGGACATGCAGATCTACGAGGGCGAGATGGTCTGCCTCCTCGGCGGCAACGCGAGCGGAAAGACCACCACGCTCAAGACGATCCTCGGGTTCGTCACCCCGTCCTCGGGGGAGGTCGTGCTCAACGATGAGGTGGTCTCCGGACTGAGCACCACCGAGGTGGTCCGGCGCGGGATCTCCATGGTCCCGGAGAATCGGCGGCTGTTCGCGGACATGACGGTATCCGAGAACCTCGACCTCGGTGCCTATCAGCGCTCCGACGCCGACGGCATGAAGCGCGACCGCGACCAGGTGCTCGAGGTGTTCCCGCGGATCAGTGAACGGCTCAAGCAGAAGGCGGGAACGCTGTCCGGCGGCGAGCAGCAGATGGTGGCGATGGGTCGAGCGCTCATGGCGGACCCCACGATCCTCTTGATGGACGAGCCGTCGATGGGCCTCGCACCCGTCCTCGTCGAGCAGGTCTTCGAGATCATCCAGAAGATCCGCGCCCTCGGCAAGACGGTGTTCGTGGTCGAGCAGAACGCCAACATGGCGCTGTCCATCGCCGACCGCGGGTACGTGATCCAGACGGGCCAGGTCGTCCTCGCCGACACCGCGGCGAACCTCCTGGCGAACCCATTGATGCGAGAGGCCTACCTCGGGGAGCTCTGATGGGCACGCGCACGCTCGACGCGGCGGCCATGGGCCGCGCCCTCGGGCCGGCGGCGCTCGTGGATGCGCTCGAGACGGCCTTCCGCGACCTCGATCCCGCGGACGCGCCCCTTCGCACCGTGCTCGAGACGGATCGAGGGAAGCTGCTGCTCATGCCCGCGTGGGGCCCGGGGGGCGTAGGCGTGAAGCTCGTGACGCTCACGCCGGCCAACCCGGCCGCGGGGGAGCCTTTCATCGGCGCGCTCTACGTCCTCTTCGATCCCCTCACCCAACAGCCAACGGCGGTCATGGACGGAGCCGAGCTCACGGCGCAGCGCACCGCGGCCGTCTCCGCCCTCGCCACCCGGCACCTCGCTCGCGCGGACGCCCGCCGTTTGCTGGTCTTCGGCGCGGGCGTGCAGGCGCGCGCCCACGTCGAGGCGATGCGCGCCGTGCGCCCGATCGAGGAGGTCGTCGTGGTCTCACGCACGCGCCAGCGCACGGATGACCTGGTCGGAGCGCTGAGTGGCCTGACGGCGAGGGCGGGCGTGCCCGAGGACGTGGCGTCGGCGGACATCGTGTGCGCCTGCACGACGAGCCCGACGCCGGTGGTGCGCGGAGACCTCCTCGCGGAGGGCGCGCACGTGAACGCGGTGGGCGCGTACACGCCGGCAACGCGGGAGCTCGACACCGAGGCCGTCCGGCGGGCGCGCGTCCTCGTCGAGAGCCGACCGGCGGCGCTCGAGGAGTCGGGCGACCTGCTCATCCCCATCGAGGAGGGGGCGATCGACGCCGCGCACGTCGTTTGCGATCTGCACGAGCTCGTCAGCGGCGCGCAGGTCCGCCATGACCCGGGCGACGTCACGGTGTTCGTGAGCGTGGGCCTGGCGTTCGAGGACCTCGTGGTGGCGGGCGCCATCATGGAGGCCGTCGGCGGCTGAGTGCCGGGAGCGGGGGTCGAACCCGCACGAGCCGAAGCTCACGGGATTTTGAGTCCCGCGCGTCTGCCAGTTCCGCCATCCCGGCCGCGACCAGCGTAGCGGGCCGCCCGCCGCCCGCCGACCCTTGCATTGCCCGGTCCCTTCGTGCGGCCTATAGTCCTCCCACGGGAGGGGGCGCCCCGCGGTCCCCGCGAACAGGAAGGTCGGTACGACACATGCGCATCACGCGACACCATGGGTTGTTCGCCGCCGTGGCGGCGCTCGCCCTCGTTGGGGCGGCGTGCTCCAACGACTCGGGCTCCACCGACACGGCGGCCGGGTCGACCGCCTCGGGCGCCACCACCGTCTGCAGCACGGTGGACACCACCGCCACCAACAACGCGCTCGCGACGATCTGTGCGAACAAGTCGCTTCGCGTCGCCACCGACCAGAAGTACAAGCCGCAGTCGTGGTACGACGTGAAGAGCGGCGAGTGGAAAGGGTTCGACGTCGACGTGGCGAACGAGGTCGCGAACCGGCTCTACGGCGCGCCCGCCAACATCGAGAACCAGGACTGGGACACGGTCACGGCGGGATCGTGGAACAACCGCTGGGACATCAACGTGGGGTCGATGACCGACACGGTGCCGCGCGAGAAGCTCTTCGACTTCTCGCCGTCGTACTACTACACGCCGGCCGGCATCGCGGTGAACAGCTCGAACACCACGATCACCGGACCCGCCGACCTCTCCGGCAAGAAGGTGTGCGTGGGCTCGGCCACCACCTACGAGGACTACCTCAGCGGCAAGCTCGTGCTGGGCAAGTCGGCCCCGCCCTTCGAGTTCCAGGTCGACAACCCGACGATCGTGACGTTCACCACGGACACCGACGCGCTCGACCAGCTCGCCCTCGGCGACGGCGTCCGGTGCGACGCGGCCATCACGGCCACGCCCACGATCGCGGACTACGTGAGCAGCGGCGGCGCGGTCAAGGGGGTCGGGGACCCGCTGTATTACGAGCCCCTCTCGATCGCCTTGGACAAGAACGATCCCATCGACAACGCCTCGCTCGTGGCGGCCGTCAGTCAGATCGTCACCGACATGCACGACGACGGGACGCTGTCGAATCTCTCGGAGCAGTGGTACGGCTCCGACCTCACCGTGACGTCCGCGGGCTCGGGGAGCGCTACGCCGAGCGCCTGATCATCGAGGCCCGGGGGGCGATGACGTGAGCGGGGTCGCACAGGCGCAGGGGGCCGGCGTGGCCGGCCCCCGTCCGTCGAGGGTCGAGGTTCCCCGCGGCAGCCTCTTCGAGCTGCTCGCGGCCTGGATGCTGCTCGCCGAAGGCGGCATCGGGCTGGCGTTCCTGCCGCTCATCGTCTTCTCCACCACGGAGAACATCGCCCCCGGCAAGATCGCGATGTTCGCCCTCGGGGCGATCCTGTGCCTCGCGGCCGGCGCCGCGCTCTTCTCGCGGTTCGCCTGGGGCTGGTGGTTCGCGCTCGCGGTGGCGGTCGGCGTTCCCGCGTGGCTCGTCTCGACCTCGGGGCTCACGGACCCGCTCCAGGGGTACGTGGCCGCCGGGTTCGGCGCGATCGAGGTCGTGCTCCTCCTGCTGGGGCACCGGGCCGCCGGGAGCCCCGAGGCCATGGCGCTCACGAGCGCCGGCATCTCATTCCGCCTCAAGGTGGCGTTCGTGTGGGCCGCGATCTTCGTCATGATCGCGGTGATCCTGGTGTTGTTCCAGCTGGACACGGCCTGGATCCGCGAGAACTTCTCCTACATCGCGAAGGGGCTCGAGTTCACGATCCTGCTGGCGCTGGGCGCGATCGTGCTCGCCGTGATCCTCGCTCTCTTCGGCGCGCTCGGACGCCTCTCGAAGAACCCCGTCGCCTTCGGGATCTCCGGGTTCTACACGTCGTTCTTCCGGGGCACGCCGCTCATCGTGCAGCTCTTCCTGATCTACCTCGCGCTCCCGCAGATCGGGAACAACCTCCAACGCATCTCGCTCGTGAACATCCTCACCCTCACGACCTTCCAGGCCGGCGTGATCGGGCTGGGGCTGAACTACGGCGCCTACATGACGGAGATCTTCCGAGCGGGGATCCAGTCCGTGGGCCACGGTCAGGCGGAGGCCGCGGACGCGCTCGGCATGAGCTACGCGCAACGCATGCGCCGGGTGGTGCTCCCGCAGGCCGCGCGGGTGATCATCCCTCCCACGGGCAACGAGTTCATCGCGATGATGAAGGACACGGCCCTCGTGGCCTTCCTCGGCGTGACGGTCGCGCAGGCCGAGGTCTTCCGCCGGGCGACGCTCGTGGGCAACCAGGACCTGAAGAAGCTCGAGGCGCTGATCGTCGCTTCCGCGCTGTACTGGGCCCTCACCGCGATCTTCACGTTCTTCCAGCGCAAGCTGGAGCGGCGGATGGGCAGGGGCTACGAGCGGGGCCTGCCGACGATCCCCAAGGGCGACGGCCGCTCGAAGCTCTTGTCCGGTGGGGGATCCGCGGTGCCGGCGGGCGGCATGGCGGTCGAGCTCCCCGACCAACCCCAGCCGGGAGTGCTCCCGCCCGGGATCGAGGAGGACCCGAGATGACCCAGGTCAACGGCGAGCCCGTCGTCAAGATCGAGAACCTCCACAAGTACTTCGGGACCCTCGAGGTGCTGAAGGGCATCAACATGGAGGTCGACCGCGGCGAGGTGGTCGTGATCTTCGGCCGGTCGGGCTCGGGCAAGTCCACGCTCCTGCGCTGCGTGAACTTCCTCGAGGATCCCACGGCCGGGGTCGTGGAGGTGTCCGGGATCCGGCTCGAGGGCGGCCACCGCACGCGCGGCAAACGAGAGCAGATCCGCAAGCTGCGGCTGCACGCCGGCATGGTCTTCCAGCAGTTCAACCTCTTCCCCCAGATGACGGCGCTGCAGAACGTCATGGAGGGCCCCGTCATCGTGAAGGGCGAGAAGGCGGACGCCGTGAGGCCCAGGGCCGAGGCGATCCTCGAGAAGGTCGGGCTGGCGGACAAGGCCGACGAGTACCCGATCCGGCTCTCGGGCGGCCAGCAGCAGCGGGTAGCCATCGCGCGGGCCCTCGCCATGGAGCCCGACGTCATGCTCTTCGACGAGCCGACTTCCGCCCTGGACCCCGAGCTCATCGGCGAGGTGCTCTCGGTGATGAAGTCGCTCGCCAACGACATGCACATGACGATGATGGTCGTGACGCACGAGATGGGCTTCGCCCGCGAGGTCGCCAACCGGATGATGTTCTTTCACGAGGGCGTGATCCTCGAGCAGGGCTCGCCCGATGACCTCTTCGAGAGAACGCAGTTCCCCGAGACGAAGAAGTTCCTCGAAGCGGTCCTCTAGGAGCACTCGAGGGTTCACGCGAACGCTCGAGTACGGGTGCAGAGTGCCTGCGGCACCCTCCGGTCTCCCCGCGAGGCCCGTGATCCGTCGGGCCCGAACGGGCGAGGAAATGAATGACGGGCCGCGCCTCCCGTTCCGGTTCACTCACGCCTTCCCCATACGCGAGTGTCCCGTCCGGTCGACGCGACCCGTCAAGCTTCGGCCCCGAATGACCTTGGCTGGCCGGTCGCCCGGCTCGCCTTCGACCACCTCGGGGCCTGAACGAACGATAGAGATGAGGTTGAGGGCTGTCAACTCCGGATGATGGCTGCCCCGCAGGGCGAAAAACAGATCGGCCCAGGTCAGGGCCCTAACGATCAGCCTGCGGGCGCCACCGTGGCGGGAGCCCGGGCGGGGAGTCCGGGTGCGGGCGTGCGCTGCGGCCACAGGACGTAGAGCCCCATCGGCAGGGCGTAGGCGACCCAGGCGAGGACCTCGGCCCACGTGGGCACGGGCTGCAGGCCCAGGGTTCCGGTGAGCAGGGAGGCGCGGATCGAGCCCGGCGCGACCAGCCAGCTCAGGTCCACCGCCGAGCCCTGGAGGGCGCCCAACCACCCGGCCTCGTGGGCCGAATGCGCGGCGCTCGCGAGCAGGCCCGCAGCCACCAGCACCAGCACGAAGCCCGTGAGCCTGAAGAACCGGCTCAGGTTGAGACGCACGCCGCCCTTGTAGATGGCCACGCCGAGCCCCACGGCCAGCGTGATGCCGAGGACCGCCCCGAGCCCCGTGGCGACCGGGTTGGTCGAGTTGCCGAACGTGGCGAGCAGGAACACGGCGGTCTCGAGCCCCTCGCGGATCACCGCGAAGAACGCCATGCCCACCATCGCCCAGGCCCCGGCCGCGAGCGCGCTCTCCGCACCGGACTCGAGCGAGCGCTTCAGCTCACGAGAGTGTCGCTTCATCCACACGATCATGTACGTGATGCCGCCCACGGCCAGCAGCGCCAGGATCGCCGCCAGGCCTTCCTGCTGTTCGTCGGGGAGGCCGCGCTCGACGACGCGCAGGATCACGGCGACGCCCAGACACAAGGCGACGGCCGCACCCACGCCCACCCACATCCATCGCATGGCCCGGCGGTCGCCCCGTTGCACCAAGAACGCGGCGATGATGCCGACGATCAGCGACGCCTCGAGCCCCTCGCGGAGGCCGATGACGAAGGTGGGGAGCACGGGCGGGCTGTCCTTCCTCGCGGGTGGATGTGTGGGCTTCGAAGGTCCGAACCGCTTTGTTAGAAGCGGTGAAAAGGCTAGTGCTCACCGCCGGTCGTCGTCAACGTCGTTCGTGACCGAACGACCTGATGCGAACTCGACCGCGCGGCCAGGCCCCGGCGGCCGGAGGGCCGGGCCGCACGGCCGGTCCAGCTGTCTCGGGCGCGATTACGATGGGCGTGATGACCTCCTCCGCAGACGCGCCATCGCCCTCGCGCCTCTTCTTGCTCGACGGACACAGCCTCGCCTACCGGGCGTTCTTCGCCCTTCCACCCACGCTCGCCACGCGTACCGGCCAGGTCACGAACGCCGTGTTCGGGTTCACCTCCATGCTCATCAAACTGCTGGGCGACGAGCACCCGGACCTGATCGCGGTGGCCTTCGACTCCGGCGCGCCCACCGTGCGTCTGGCCAAGGACGCCGAGTACAAGGCGGGCCGCCGGGAGACGCCGGGCGATTTCACCTCCCAGCTCGGCCTCATCGAGGAGGTGCTCGGCACGCTCAAGATCCCGGTGTTGCGCGTGGACGACGGACACGAAGCGGATGACTACCTGGGCACGCTCGCGGTGCGCGCAGCGGACGGGGGGCTCGACGCCACCATCGTCACCGCCGATCGCGACTTCTTCCAGCTCGTGCGGCCGGGCATCCGGGTGATGTTCAATCGCCGGGGCATCAGCGACATCGTGGTCTTCGACGAAGCGGCCGTGGAGGAGAAGTACGGGATCCCTCCGGCCAAGTACCTCGAGTACGTGGCCCTGAAGGGGGACACGAGCGACAACATCCCCGGCGTGCCGGGCGTGGGGGAGAAGACCGCCGCGAAGCTCGTGCAGCAGTTCGGCTCGGTCGAGGAGCTCATCGGGCATCTCGACGAGCTCAAGGGCAAGCAGAAGGAGAACGTCGCGGCCTCCGTGGATCGCCTCGGGCTGAACAAGGAGCTTGCCCGGATCGAAACGAACGCCCCGGTCC
Organism: uncultured Actinomycetes bacterium; assembly: GCA_963719165.1. Taxonomy (GTDB): domain Bacteria; phylum Actinomycetota; class UBA4738; order UBA4738; family HRBIN12; genus JAOUEA01. Next base: position 693,402 of record CAVRAV010000001.1, read on the forward strand.
CCCTGGCCCCCCAGGACTGCGTGATGGGGGCGTGGGACCCCGACGAGGTACGCCGCCTGTTCAACGCCCTCGAGTTCCGCTCGCTCTTCGATCGGCTCCAGGAGGTCGGCCACGGCGCCAAGCCATCGGTCGACGTGGCCGAGCTGGACCTGCGCGAGGCGGGGGTGGACGAACTCGAAGACCTGTTCGCGGTGGGCTCGCCGCTAGGCGTGCGTCTCGACGTCGACGACGAGGGCCTTCGCGGCATAGCGGTGTCCGCGGGCGGCGCACAAGCGGCCTACGTGACCTTGTCGTCTTTGGCACCGGTGTCCGCGTTCGTCGCCGGCGCCGGTTCGCCGAAGTGGGCCCACGACGCGAAGGCGTTGGAGCGCGCCGTGATCTCCGCCGGCGGGGCCGTGGACGGGGTCGCGTTCGACACCATGCTCGCCGGCTACCTCCTCGACCCCGCCAGCGCCGAGTACCCGTTGCGAACGCTGTGCGAGCGCTACCTCGGCACCGACGTCCTCGGTGCGATCGAGGACGAAGAAGATGCCGAGGGCCAGCTGTTCTCGGAGGCGACGTGGCGCCCCGTGGCGGCGGACGCCGCCGCCGTTGCCCTGGTGGCCCCCGTGATGGCCGAGCGGGTCGAGAAGCAGGGGCTGCGGGGGCTCCTGGACGACGTTGAGCTCCCGCTCGCGAGCGTGCTCGCCCGCATGGAGGCCCGCGGGGTTCGCCTCGACGTGGCCTACCTCGAGGAGATGGGCGGGGGTGTGCGCGAGCACATGGCCGAGCTGAAGGCCACCGTCTTCGAGGAGGCCGGAGAGGAGTTCAACCTGAACTCCCCGCCGCAGTTGAGGAAGATCTTCTACGAGAAGCTGGGCCTGCAGCCGGGCAAGAAGACGCCCAAAGGCGAGCTGTCCACGGACGCGAGCGTGCTGGAGAAGCTCAGGGAAGACAGCCCGGTCGTGGACGCGCTCCTGAGCTGGCGCGAGCTCGACAAGTTGAACTCGACCTACCTCGAGGCGCTGCCCCGGCTCGTGGACCCCTCCGACGGGAGGGTGCACACCACGTTCAACCAGGCCGTCGCGGCCACCGGCCGGCTCTCCTCCTCGAACCCCAACCTGCAGAACATCCCGGTGCGCACGGAACTGGGTCGTCAGATCCGGCGGGCGTTCGTGCCCGGGGAGCCCGGGCATGTGCTGCTGTGCCTGGACTACTCGCAGATCGAGCTCCGCATCCTCGCGCATCTGTCGGGAGACGAAGGGCTCAGGCAGGCGTTCGCCACCGGCCATGACATCCACACGGAGACCGCGGCGCGCGTGTTCGGCCTGCCGCCCGAGGCGGTGGATCCCCTGTCGCGCAGTCGCGCGAAGATGGTGAACTACGGCCTGGCCTATGGGATGAACGCGTGGGGCCTCGCGCAGCGGCTCGACATCGCGCCCGATGAGGCCCAGGAGATCATGGACGCGTACTTCGCGAGCTTCCCTTCCATCAAGCGGTACCTCGAGGATCAGGTGGGGCGTGCAACGGTGGAGGGGTTCACCGAGACGTTGTTGGGGCGTCGCCGCTACATCCCCGAGTTGCAGGCCGCGAACCCGCGCGTGCGCGATCTCGGCAGACGCCAGGCGCTCAACGCGCCGATCCAGGGCAGCGCGAGCGACGTCTTCAAGGTCGCGATGATCGCGGTCGATCGAGCCCTGCGCGAGCACCCCGACCTGGATCTGCACGTGCTGCTGACGGTGCACGACGAGCTGGTCTTCGAGGTGCCCGAGGCCAACGTGAAGCGCGCCGTCGCGCTCGTGCGCGAGCGGATGGAGCACGCGGTAGATCTCGACGTGCCGCTGCAGGCCGATGCCGGCTGGGGCCCGAACTGGTCCGACGCCGCGCCGGCGGGCCACTGAGGAGCCCCCGGGTCGCGCCGTCTGAGCATTGACGCCGTTTCCCCGGCGCAACTACCATCATCCCTGGCCGCAGAGCTCCTGCGCCGATCGCAAATCCACCGCCGCGACTCGGTGAGCCCCGCGCGCCAGAAGGAGAACCACCGTCATGAGTGATATCGAAACCACCGCGGCAGATGACGTGCCCGCAGCCGAGAGCGACATGCCACCGGTCGTCGAGGTCGAGGCGATCGAGGCCGTTGAGGACGAGACACCCGCGGGCCTCGAAACCGAGCGTCCCGCGGAGGAGCCCTCGAGCGCAGCGGCGATCGCCGAGCCGCCCGCCGAGCCCGAACCCGAGCGCGACCTCACGCCGGAGGAGCTCATCGTGGCCATGGAGGCCTCGTTCCACGACTTCCACGACGGCGACATCGTGGAGGGCGAGGTCGTCAAGATCGACCGCGACGAGGTCCTGCTCGACATCGGCTACAAGTCGGAGGGCGTCATCCCGAGCAAGGAGCTATCCATCCGTCACGACGTCGACCCCAACGAGGTCGTCAAGGTCGGGGAGCGGTTGGAGGCCCTCGTCCTGCAGATGGAGGACAAGGAGGGCCGTCTCATCCTGTCCAAGAAGCGCGCCCAGTACGAGCGCGCGTGGGGCAAGATCGAGGAGGTCATGAACTCCGGCGAGACGATCAAGGGTCCCGTGATCGAGGTCGTCAAGGGCGGCTTGATCCTGGACATCGGCCTGCGCGGGTTCCTCCCTGCCTCGCTCGTGGACCTGCGACGCGTGCGCGACCTGCACCCGTTCGTGGGCACGGAGCTCGAGGCCAAGATCATCGAGCTCGATCGCAATCGCAACAACGTCGTGCTCTCGCGCCGAGCCTTCCTGGAAGAGTCGCAGAGCGAAGGCCGCAAGACGTTCCTGCAGTCGCTGCAGAAGAACGAGCGCCGCAAGGGCACCGTGAGCAGCATCGTGAACTTCGGTGCGTTCGTGGACCTGGGTGGCGTGGACGGGCTCGTGCACGTCTCCGAGCTCTCCTGGAAGCACGTGGATCACCCGGGCGAGGTCGTCGCGGTGGGCCAGGAGGTCGAGGTCGAGGTGCTCGACGTCGACCTCGAGCGGGAGCGCGTCTCGCTCTCGCTGAAGGCCACCCAGGAGGATCCCTGGAAGGAGTTCGAGCGGACCTCCACGGCCGGCTCGGTGATCTCCGGGCAGGTCACCAAGCTCGTCCCGTTCGGCGCGTTCATCCGCGTCGCTCCCGGCATCGAGGGCCTCGTCCACATCTCCGAGCTCAGCCACGAGCACGTGGACACGCCCGAGTCCGTGCTGACCGTGGGCGACGAGGTCCAGGTCAAGGTCATCGACGTCGACGTCACACGCCGGCGGGTATCGCTGTCGATGCGGCAGGTCTCCGCGGCGCCACCGCGCGAGCCGGAGATCAAGGTCGAGCCGGAACGTCGCGAGCCCGCGCCCGAGATGCAGTCAACGATCCAGATCCCCGATGACATCGTGGCCGCGGTGGCCGAGGCGGATGCCGCGCGCGGGGACGAGGCTCCCGAGGCCCCGGCGGCAGTCGCGGAACCCGTCGTCGAGGAGGCGATCGCCGAGGCAGAGGTCGCCGAAGCGGTCGACGAGGCAGTCGTCGAGGAGGCGGTCGACGACGCCATCGTGGCCGAGGAAGCCGGGGATGCCTCCCTGGCTGAGGCCGACGCTCAGGTCGCCGAGGAGGCCGTCGACGACGCCGCGGCCGCCAGGGACGAGGAGGTCTCGCTCGAGTCGATCCTCGAGGACCTCAAGCGACGCGAAGGCCGCCAGGACTGAAGGCCGGGCCGGGCCCACGCTGAGGCCCGGCGGCGGTCCCGCCCATGCGCTACGTCGGGCTCACCGGCGGGATAGGTTCGGGCAAGTCCACCGCCGCGCGGATGCTCGCCGACCGCGGAGCCGTGGTCATCGACGCCGACGCGTTGGCCCGCGACGCGATCGCGCCCGGGACGCCCGGATCCGTCGCCGTGTCGGCACATTTCGGAGCCTCGGTGGTGATGGCCGACGGCACGCTCGACCGACCCGCGCTCGCGGCGATCGTGTTCGCGGACGATCGCGAACGTGCGGCGCTCGAGGCCATCGTGCATCCGGTCGTCGCCCGGCGGATCGCCGAGATGCTCGCCGCTTCGGCCGCGACCGACGATGTGGTGGTCCTCGATTCTCCGCTGCTGATCGAGACCGGTGCGCACGGTGACTTCGACGACCTCGTCGTCGTGAGCGCCCCGGAGGACGTCCGGATCGCCCGGTGCGTCGCCCGGGGCATGGATGCCGCGGACGTTCGCGCGCGGATCCGCGCTCAGACGCCCCTGGGCGAGAAGGTGGCGCTCGCCGACGTCGTCCTGGACAACGCGGGCACGATCGCGGACCTGGGCGGGCAGGTGGATCGTCTTTGGGACCGATTGGCGGCCGAGCCCCTCCGCGACTGAGACGGGCCGCGCGTCCGCGCCGCTATCATCCGGTCGATGGGTGTGCGGGCGGTGTTCTTCGATGCCGGGGAGACGCTCGTGCACCCGGCGCCGACGTTCCAGGATCTGTTCGCGGCGGTCGTGACGCGTGAGGGCCATCCGCGCGACCCCCAAGCCGTCCGCGACGGCCTGTCGATGATTTCGGGTGAGTTCGTGCGCGCGGCACGCGCGAACGAGCAATGGACCACGAGCCCCGAACGTTCGCGGCGGTTCTGGACGACGGTGTACGGCCGCTTCCTCGAGGCGCTCGGTATCCCCACCACGAACGGTCTCACGGCTGTCTTGTACGAGGCCTTCACGGATCTCGGGAACTACGACACGTTCGACGACGTGAGGCCCGCCCTCGAAAACCTGCGCGCGGGTGGGACGGACCTGGGCGTCATCTCGAATTTCGAGCCATGGCTCGAGGACCTCCTGGAGCGCCTGGAGCTCTCCCGCTTCTTCCCGGTCCGGGTCATCTCCGGCCTCGATGGCGTGGCGAAGCCCGATCTCGCGATCTTCCGTCTCGCGCTCGAACGCGCCGGCCTGCGGCCGGAGGAGGCGGCCTACGTGGGCGACGCGCCCGATTTCGACATGGAACCCGCCGCGGAGCTCGGCATGTTCCCGGTCCTGATCGATCGGCGGGGGCGCCACGACAGGTTCACGGGGCCGGGAATCCGGATCACGGATCTCGCCGATCTGCCGTCGGCCCTGAGGACGGCGTGAGCGAAGAGCGTCGGTTCACGACGGACGAGGCCGAGGCGGCGCTGCCGGATCTGCGTGAACGGCTGCCGCGCCTTCGGGAGGCACGACGGACGTTGATCGCGTCGAGCCGCCGCATCACGGACGCGGTGGCGGCGGACGGAGGAGGGGTCGCCGGTTCCGACTGGTTCGCGGCGCAGCAGCTGCTCAAGGCCGACGTGACCGCGCTCGCCGAGGCCGGCATCCTGCTCCGCGATCCCGAGACGGGGCTGGTGGACTTCCCCACCGAGCGGGACGGCCGCGTCGTGTTCCTGTGCTGGCGCCTGGGCGAAGACCACATCGCCTGGTTCCACGAAACGGACACCGGCTTCTCCGGACGCGAGCCGATCTAAGCCGCCCAGAGCTCGGGTTGTCGCAGGTGCGCGGGCTGCCTAGCCTGACGCCGTGGGCGAGCGCGTGATCGACGTCGAGGGATTGACGAAGTCCTATGACGACGTCGAGGCGGTCAAGGGCATCAGCTTCCACGTCGACCGCGGGGAGGTGTTCGCGCTCCTCGGTCCCAACGGCGCCGGCAAGACCACCACGACCGAGATCCTCGAGGGCTTCCGCGAACGGACCGGCGGCGCGTGTCTCGTGCTGGACCACGATCCCGCCAAGCGTGAGCGTGGACTGCGAGAGCGGGTGGGCATCGTGCTGCAGTCCACAGGCATCGACCCGTTCCTCACCGTGCGCGAGACCATCGAGATGTATTCGGGGTACTACCCCAAACGCCTCGAAACCGATCACGTGATCGACGTCGTCGGGCTCGCTGAGAAGCGCGACGCGCGCGTGAACAAGTTGTCGGGCGGCCAGCAGCGCCGCCTGGACGTGGCTGTGGGCCTCGCGGGCGATCCCGAGCTGCTCTTCCTCGACGAGCCGACGACCGGGTTCGATCCCAGCGCGCGTCGCAACGCGTGGGACATCGTGAAGAACCTGACCGCGCTGGGCAAGACCGTGTTCCTCACCACGCACTTCATGGACGAGGCGCAGTACCTGGCCGATCGCGTGGCCGTCATCGCGGGCGGCGAGATCGTGGCCGAGGGAACGCCCGACACCATCGCGGGGCGCGATCGCATGACGCCAAGGATCCGCGTCCGCGTGCCCGAGGGCGTCGAACCGCCGCCGACGCAAGGCCCGGTCGGCCGCGACGGCGTGATCGAGATTCAAACGACCGATCCCACCCGCGTGCTCCACGAGCTCACGGGGTGGGCGCTCGATCACGGCTATGCGTTCGGATCGATCGACGTCGAACGGCCGAGTCTGGAGGACATCTACCTCGAGATCACGGGCGAGAAGGAGGAGGTCTCCGGATGAGCGAAGCACAGCTGGTCCTCGCCCAGATCAAGTACACGAACAAGGCCTTCTGGCGCAATCCCGCGAGCGCCTTCTTCACGTTCGCGTTCCCGTTGCTGTTCCTGGTGATCTTCACCGCGCTGCTCGGCAGTGGGACGGTGAAGCAGAACGGCATCGAGTTCAACCAGTCCACCTACTACGTGGCCTCCATGGCGGCGTTCGCCGTGATCACCGCCTGCTACACGAACATCGCCATCAGCGTGAGCTTCCAGCGCGACCAGGGAATCTTGAAGCGTACGAGGGGCACGCCCCTGCCGGGGAGCGGATACCTCGTCGCCCGAGCGGCGCACGCCATGCTGATGGCCGTGCTCCTGGTCATCATCTGCGCCGCTTTCGGCGCGGCCTTCTACCACGCGGACGTCCCCACCGGAACGAACCTGCTGCGCACGATCGTGGTGGTGCTCGTGGGCTCGGCGAGCTTCGCGGCGCTCGGCCTGGCCATCACCGCGGCGATCCCGAACGCCGACGCAGCGCCGGCCGTGGTGAACGCCTCGATCCTGCCGCTGCTCTTCCTCTCGGGCGTCTTCATCCCGCTCGGCGACGACACACCGACCTGGATCACCGTCATCGGGAACGTGTTCCCGGTCAAGCACTTCCTGGATGCGTTCCTCGGATCCTTCTACGGACCACCGGCCTTCGACTTCTCCTGGACCGACGTCGGCATCGTGGCGCTGTGGGGCATCGCGGGCCTCATCCTGGCGGCCCGCTTCTTCAGCTGGGAACCGCGCACGTAGGAGGCCCGCCCCCGAAGGCCGTCTGCTAGGCTCCGCGCGCGTGCCGAGGCGGGAGCGCGCCGGCGTGGTACCGGGGGGGATGCGAGATGCGGAAGATCGTCTTGGCGATGGTGTCGCTCGCGATCGTGGCAACCGCCTGCTCCAACGGCAACGACACGAACACGGGAGCCACGCCCACCGGCGGGAGCCCGAGCACGGCCCCCGTCGACGCGAAGACGTGCGCGCAGGGCAGCGACGTCCCCTACATCACACCCGGCAAGCTGACGATCGGCACGGACAACCCCGCCTTCCAGCCCTGGTTCGGCGGCACGGGAAGCTACGGGCCCTGGAAGGCGAACCCGAGCTTCGGGGTGGGCAACCCCGCAAGCGGGCAGGGCTACGAGAGCGCCCTCGCATACCGTCTTGCCGCGCAGATGGGCTTCACGAAGGACCAGGTCGCGTGGGTGCCCGTGAACTTCAGCGAGTCCTTCAAGCCGGGACCCAAGACCTTCGACTTCGACTTGAACGAGATCTCCTACAACCCCCAGCGAGCGACGGTCGTGACCTTCAGCGACAGCTACTACGACGTGTCGCAGGCGTTGGTCGTCAAGAAGGACGGCCCGTACGCGAGCGCGAAGACGTTCGCGGACATCAAGGACGCGAAGCTCGGAGCCCAGGTCGGGACGACCTCCTACGACTACATCGTGGACAACATCCAGCCCAGCCAGCAGCCGCAGGTCTTCGACAAGTCCACGGACGTGATCACGGCCTTCAACAACGGCCAGATCGACGGGTTCGTCGTGGACGCGCCAACGGCCTACGTAAACGTCCTGATCGGCGAGGCCAAGGGCGCGAAGGTGCCCGGCCAGTTCCCCCAGATCGGCGAGCAGGAGTATTTCGGGGCGGTGTTCACCACCGGCAACCCGCTCGCCGGGTGCGTGAACCAGGCGATCGCGGCCCTCACCCAGGACGGCACGATCGAGGCGCTGCAGAACAAGTGGTTGAAAGACGTGACCTACCCGGAGATCCAGCAGTAGCGATCCCCGTACGGGAGGCGCCCCGGTGAGCGAGCCCGTCCCTCCCGACGCGGACGAGCGCCTCTTGGAGGAGACCGTCGAAGGCCGGCGCTCGCGGATCCTCGGCGGGCGCCCCGGGCGGCCCCGGAAGGAAGGGCTGCCGGGCGGTCCTGACGGCGGTCATCAGCACCGTGGTGTTCTTCACGGCGCTCGTGCTCCTCGTGGTGAATTCGCCGAACTGGCCGGCGGTCAGGTTCCAGTTCTTCAACGGCGCGGTCTTCCGGGAGTCGTTCCCGGGCATCCTGCGGGCGTTCTGGGTGAACGTGAAGATCTTCATGACGGCGGAGATCTTCATCCTCCCGCTCGCCCTGCTGCTGGCCGTGATGCGGAGCACGTCGGGGCCTGTGTTCTTCCCGATCCGGGCGCTCGCGATCGGCTACATCGACTTCTTCCGCAGCATCCCCACGGTCCTCGTGATCTACATCCTCGGTTTCGGGATGCCGGGCTTGCAGGCGCCCGGCGTCCCCACGTCGACCTTCTTCTGGGTGGTCGTCTCGCTCGTGCTGGTGTACTCGGCCTACGTGGCGGAGGTTTACCGCGCCGGTATCGAATCCGTCCACGAGAGCCAGGTCGCGGCCGCGCGGTCGCTCGGCCTCTCCCGCCGCCAGTCCATGCGGTTCGTGGTCCTCCCGCAGGCCGTGCGCCGCGTGGTCCCGCCGTTGCTCAACGACTTCATCGGGCTGCAGAAGGACACGGCCCTCGCCGCCCTGATCGGCGTGGTCGAGGCGTTCCGACAGTCGCAGATCGATAACGCGAGGACCTTCAACTTCACCCCGTTCTTCGCCACGGCGTTGCTGTTCATCCTGATCACGATCCCGCTCGCCCGCGTCACGGATCACCTGATCGCGCGGGGCCGGCGGCGCCGAGCGGGCGGCGGGCGATGAGCGGGGCCGCGGTCCGGCTCGAGGGCGTTCGCAAGTCCTTCGGGGACCTCGAGGTCCTCAGGGGCGTCGATCTCGAGGTCGACGACCACGACGTCATCTGCCTGATCGGCGCCTCCGGCTCGGGCAAGTCCACGATGCTGCGGTGCATCAACGTGCTGGAGCCGATCGACGCGGGCAGGATCGTCGTGCATGGAGCGGAGATCACCGCGGAGGGCGTGGACCTGAACGCGGTGCGCCGCCAGATCGGGATCGTGTTCCAGAGCTTCAACCTGTTCCCACACATGCGCGTCATCGACAACGTGACCCTGGCTCCGAGGAAGGTGTTGAGGACGCCCGCCGAGCGGGCAGACGCCGAGGCGCGGCAGCTGCTCGGGCGCTTCGGCCTCTCCGACAAGGCCGACGAATATCCCGACCGGCTCTCCGGCGGTCAGCAGCAGCGCGTGGCCATCGTGCGAGCCCTCGCGATGCAGCCCGACGTGATGCTGCTCGATGAGATCACGAGCGCGCTCGACCCCGAGCTGGTGGCCGAGGTCCTCGACGTGGTGCGGGAGCTCGCCGCCGGCGGCATGACGATGGTGCTCGCCACGCACGAGATGGGGTTCGCGCGGGACATCGCCACGCGGGTGTGCTTCCTCGACGAGGGCGTGATCTTGGAGCAGGGGCCGCCCGAGCAGATGTTCGGGGCGCCGGCGCACGAGCGCACGCAGCGGTTCCTCCAGCGGATCGTGGACGCCGGCCGGCTGTGAGCCGCCCGTCCCGCTAGGGCGATCGGGTCGGTTCCGGCCGCCCCTCAAAGGCCGACGCCGGGATCGAGCGGGCGAACCCCAAGGCGGCGTCGATCAACGCCGGCACCTCCTCAGGATCGCGCCGACGCGTGAATCCCATCAACCACGGCCCTGCGATCTCGAAACACACTTCGGGGTCGTCGAGCTCCTCCAAGAACCAGCGTTCGACGTCCGGGCCGAACACGCTCGCGGTGAAAGCGGCGTCGGTGCCGGTGACGTGATACGCCCGGGCGAAGTCGGCGCCCTCGGCGGCGAAGTCGTCGTGATGGCCGGGGTGTGTGAAGCGATGGGTCGCCGTGGTGTGGCTCACCATCATCTCGGGGCACTCCGCGGGCAACGCGACGACCACGCAGGAGGCCTCCGTCGTCATCGGCGCCTCCGCGGCCCCCAGCGCGATGATGCTCCACGAGTAGTCGAACGCGATGAAGTCGCGCCCGTCGCGAGCCCCCTCGATCACGTCCGTGACGCCGTGCGCCACGCCGTCGGTGAAGAAGCGGAACGGGAGGCTCAGGATGTCCTCCGGGTCCTCGATCGAGAACACCCATCCGTTCGTCGCGGCGAGCGCTTCCAGGTCGTCTTCGCGGGTCACGTGCGTCCCTTCCGTGTGGGTTACGGGCGGTGGTGGGCCTGGGCGCAGGATACCGACGCGCGCGACGCGTTCGCTCGCGCCGACGTGTCGGCGTGCGGCCCTACACTTGTGGGTCATGCCCCCCTTCCGGATCCGATCGGAGTTCCAACCAGCCGGGGACCAGCCCAAGGCCATCCAGGAGCTCACCGCCGCCGTGGGCGCCGGGACCCCCTACACCACGTTGCTCGGCGCGACGGGAACCGGCAAGACCTTCACGGTCGCACACGTCGTGGAGGAGCTCCAACGCCCGACGCTGGTCATCGCCCCAAACAAGTCCTTGGGGGCACAGCTCGCGAACGAGTTCCGGGAGGTGTTCCCCGACAACGCGGTCGAGTACTTCGTCAGCTACTACGACTACTACCAGCCCGAGGCCTACATCGCCTCCACGGACACCTACATCGAGAAGGACTCCTCGGTGAACGAGGAGATCGAACGGCTGCGCCACGCGGCCACGGCGGCGCTGCTGTCGCGTCGCGACGTGCTCATCGTCGCGAGCGTGTCGTGCATCTACGGCCTCGGCTCGCCGGAGGAGTACCAGGGCCAGATCTTGCGCCCGTACAAGGGCACGGACGTCCCCCTCGAGTTCGCGATGCAGCGCTTGGTGGACATCCAGTACCAGCGCAACAACGTCAGCAGGGCGCGCGGCACCTTCCGCGTGCAGGGCGACACGCTCGAGGTCTTCCCACCGTACGAACAGACGGGGTTCCGCATCGAGTGGTGGGGCGACACCGTCCAGAAGATCATGCGGTTCGACCCGGTCACGGGCGAGCTGATCGGCGAGCTCACGGAGACCACGATCTTCCCCGCAACGCACTACGTTGCGTCGGAGGAACGGATGAAGCGCGCGATCGGGTCCATCGAGGACGAACTGGAAGATCGTCTGGCTAAGCTCGAGGGCGAGGGGAAGCTGCTGGAGGCCGAGCGCCTGCGCATGCGCACCAACTACGACCTCGAGATGATGCGCGAGGTCGGGTTCTGCAGCGGCATCGAGAACTACTCGCGGCACATCGACGGCCGCGACGCCGGGACGGCGCCGTACACGCTTCTCGACTACTTCCCCGAGGACTACCTCGTGGTGATCGACGAATCTCACGTCACCGTGCCGCAGCTCCACGGCATGTACGAGGGCGACCTCTCGCGCAAGTCCAACCTCGTGGAATATGGGTTCCGGCTGCCCTCCGCCATCGACAACCGGCCCCTGCGGTTCGAGGAGTTCACCGAGCGCGTGCCGCAGGTGGTGTACATGTCCGCCACGCCGGGTCCCTACGAGCTGCGCGTGTCCGGGGCCATCGCGGAGCAGATCGTTCGCCCGACGGGGCTCGTGGATCCCGAGGTCGAGATCCGCCCCACCAAGGGCCAGGTGGACGACCTCATGGAGGAGATCCGCCGCCGCGCCGAGGCCAACCAGCGCGTGCTCGTCACCACCCTCACCAAGAAGATGGCCGAAGACCTCACGGACTACCTCATCGAGATGGGCATCCGCGTTCGGTACCTCCATTCGGAGGTCGACACGTTGCAGCGCATCGAGATCGTCCGCGACCTGCGACTCGGGGAGTTCGACGTGCTCGTGGGCATCAACCTGCTGCGCGAGGGCCTCGACCTCCCCGAGGTCTCGCTGGTGGCCATCCTCGACGCGGACAAGGAGGGGTTCCTGCGCTCGGAGACGTCGCTCGTGCAGACCATCGGGCGAGCCGCGCGCAACGTCGACGGCACCGTCTTGATGTATGCGGACGAGATCACGGACTCCATGAAGGCAGCCATCAGCGAGACGCAGCGGCGCCGGCAGATCCAGCTCGCCTACAACGCGGAGCACGGCATCGATCCGCAGACCGTGAGCCGCAAGATCACGGACATCCTGCTCACGCTCCGCGGCGACACCCAGGCGTCCACCACGCCCAAGCGGGAGCGGCGTGCGCGGCCGGCGCATCCCGAGATGGCCACGGACGAGCTCGACCGGCTCATCGCGAGCCTCGAGGACGAGATGCACGAGGCGGCCAAAGACCTCCGGTTCGAGTACGCCGCCCGGCTGCGCGACGAGGTGAACGACCTCCGAAAGGAGCTTAAGGCGTTGCGCGCGGCCGGAGTGGGGAGCTGAGTCCATCCCTGGTCGTGCGCGCGCCGCGGGCGTGGCTCGGTCCTCGCGGCGTGGCGACCGACATCCAGGTGACGTGCGGCGGCGGCGTGATCCAGGAGGTCGGCGCCCAGCGTCGGGTCCCCGCGGACACCGAGATCCTCGCGGTCGAGGGGTTCCTGCTGCCCGCGGTCGCCGACCGGCACGTTCACCTGGGGCTCGCGGATCCGGCCGCGGTGCTGCGCGGCGGGGTCACGGCGGTGCGCGACCTCGCCTGGCCACCGGAGCGGATCTTCGCCCTCGCCGATGCCTCGGAGCTGCCCTCGTTCAACGGCCCGCTCGTACGGGCGGCAGGGCCCATGCTCACGGCTCCGGGCGGCTACCCCACGGGCGCGGGGTGGGCGCCACCGGGAACCGGCCTGGAGCTGCGGGGAGCCGAGGCCGCCGCGGCCGCGGTCGCGGAGCTCGTCGGCCTTGGCGCCGCCGTCATCAAGGTGTCCCTCAACGCCGAGGCGGGCCAACCGCTCGGGGACGCAGAGCTCATGACCGTCTGCGAGGCGGCCCATGCGGCCGGCCTTCCCGTCACGGCCCACGCCCAGGGGTCGGGGCAGGTCGAGCGGGCGCTCGGGGCGGGCGTCGACGAGCTCGCGCACACCCCCTGGAGCCACCGGCTGTCGGAGGAGACGATCGCCGCGGTGGCAGCCCGCCAGCGCATCGTCTCCACGTTGAACATCCACGCGTTCGGTCGGGACACGCCCCAGCTGCTCGTGGCCGTCGACAACCTCCGCCGGTTCCATGACGCCGGCGGCTCGGTGATCTACGGGACGGACCTCGGCAACGGCCCGATCCCGCCGGGCGTCGACACGGCGGAGCTGCTCCTGATGGAGCGAGCGGGACTGAGCCGCGACGAAGTCCTGCAGGCCCTGGTCCGAGCGCCGCTCGAGGCCGGGGCCCCGGCCGACCTCCTCGCGCTGGGACGCGACCCGCTCGGGGATCTCTCCGCCTTCGATGACCTCCGGCTGGTGGTGCGCGCCGGCCAGGTCGTCATGCGCAGGTAGTCCGTACCAGACTAGACGAGCCGGGCGAGCTCTGCGAAGCAGCGGTCGACGTCGGCCTCCGTGTTGAAGAAGTGCGGGCTGATGCGCAGGCCATCCCCGCGGAAGTCGGTGCACACGTCGCGCTCGAGCAGGGCGCGGCAGATCGCCCCCGCCTCCGGCCCCACGCCAACGTTCACCACCCCACCGCGGTCCGCGCGCGCGCGGGGCGTGCGCACCGGCAGGTCCAGGGCATCGGCGCGCGCCATCACGTGCTCCGTCAGCTCCCCCTGGCGCTCGCGGATCCGCTCCACGCCCGCCTCCGCGATCAGGTCGAGTCCTCCTTGTGCCAGGAAGAACACGGGCGCCGGTGGCGTGCCGTGCTCGAGCCGCCGGGCCGTGGGGTGATAGGTGAGGTGCTGGTTGTCGAACGAGAACGGCTCCTCCGTGGCGAACCAGCCGGTCACCGCGGGCTCGAGGGACGGGAGCAGATCCCGCCGCGCGTAGAGGAACACCATCCCGGGTCCACCGCAGAGCCACTTCAGGGTGCCCGCGGTATACAGGTCGCAGCCGAGGTCGCGCAGGTCGAGCGGGACGATCCCGACCCCGTGGTAGTCGTCCACGAAGGACAAGGCCCCCCGCGCCCGCGCCATGGCGCAGATCGCCTTCGCGTCCACGATGGCACTCGAGCGGTACAGGACGCGGTTCACCATCACCACCACCGTGCGTTCGTCGATCGCGGCGTCGTAGGCCTCCAACGGGATCGTCAGACCGTCGGGGCTCCGCAGCCACACCAACTCGGCGCCGGCCTTGGCGGCCCAGGCGATCCACACGTGCCCGTCGGTGGGGAAGTCCAGCTCGGAGAGCACGACCCGGTTGCGCGCACCGGAAAGGTCAAGCGCCGACGCCACCGTGGACAGGGCGACCGAGATGTTGGTGGTGATGGCGAGCTCGTCCGCGTCGCAACCCGCCAGAGCGGAGAAGGAATCCTTGAGCGAGCGCATCCGGGGGAAGATGTCCTCGAACCAGACGTGGTCAGGCGCTCCCTTGGTGGCCCAAGCGTCGAGATAGCCGTCGAGATAGGCCCGCGAGCGCAGGGATACCGGGCCCAACGACGCGCTGATCAGGTAGGTCTTGTTCGCCAGGACGGGGAACTCGTGGCGGAAGTCCTCCAGGGCGCGTTCGGCGGTCATCGACCAAGGCTAGCGTGTCGGAGGACGCCACTACACTGAGACAACCTATGGGCACCGACCGGCTGATCATCCACGGCGCCCGTGAGCACAACCTGAAGAACGTCACGCTCGAACTACCGCGCGACCGACTCATCGTGTTCACGGGCCTGTCCGGCTCGGGCAAGTCCTCATTGGCGTTCGACACCATCTACGCGGAGGGCCAGCGCCGCTATGTGGAGTCGCTCTCCTCCTATGCCCGGCAGTTCCTGGGGCAGATGGAGAAGCCCGACGTGGATTTCATCGAGGGGCTCAGCCCGGCCATCTCCATCGATCAGAAGTCAACGTCGCGCAACCCCCGCTCCACGGTCGGCACCATCACGGAGATCTACGACTACCTCCGGGTCCTGTTCGCTCGGGTGGGACATCCGCACTGCCCCAACTGCGGCCGCCCCATCGGCCGCCAGACGCCGGACCAGATCGTGGACCAGGTCATGGAGCTCCCCGAGGGCACGCGGTTCCAGGTGCTCGCCCCGGTCGTGCGAGGCCGCAAGGGAGAGTACGGGCAGCTGCTCGGGGATCTCGCGCGCAAGGGGTTCCCGCGGGCCCGGATCGACGGCGAGGTGCGCGAGCTCGCCGAGCCCATCCGCCTGCCCAAGACCTACAAACACACCATCGAGGTCGTCGTGGACCGGTTGGTCGCCAAGCCCGACATCCGGCGCCGTGTGGCGGACTCGATCGAGACCGCCCTGGAGCTCGCGGAGGGGATCGCCGCCGTCGCCGTGGACACGCACGACGGCGAGGATCTCCAGACCTTCTCCCAGGCGCTCGCATGCACGCACTGCGGCATCAGCTACGACGAGCTCGCGCCGCGAAACTTCTCCTTCAACTCGCCGTACGGCGCCTGCACCACCTGCGACGGCCTGGGCACGCGGCTCGAGGTCGACGCCGAGCTCGTGGTCCCGGACCCGTCCCTCAGCGTGCACGGCGGGGCGCTCGCCCCGTGGGCCAGCGCCACGCTGGAGTACTGGAGCCGGGTCATCGACGCCGTCGCCGAGACGCACGACATCGACCTGGACGTGCCGTGGCGCAAGCTCCCCAAGGCTCACCGGCAGATCCTCATGTACGGCTCCGATCAGCAGATCTACGTCCGCTACAAGAACCGCTACGGTCGCCAGCGCGCGTACCACACCACCTTCGAGGGGGTGATCACCAATGTGGAGCGCCGCCACCAGGAGACCGAGTCCGACACCCAGCGCGACCGGCTCGAGCAGTTCATGCGGGAGATCCCGTGCCGTGCGTGCGGGGGGATGCGGCTGCGGCCGGAATCGCTCGCGGTCACCGTGGCGGGCCTCAACATCTCCGAGCTCACGGCGCTGTCCATCCGCAAGACGCTTGCGTTCGTGGAGGGGATCGACCTCTCCGAGCGCGAGCTGATGATCGCGGAGCGGCTGCTGAAAGAGATCCGGGAGCGCCTGCGCTTCCTCGTCGACGTGGGGCTCGACTACCTCACGCTGGGACGGGCGGCCGGGACCCTCGCCGGGGGAGAGGCGCAGCGGATCAGGCTGGCGACGCAGATCGGCAGCGGCCTCGTCGGTGTCCTCTACATCCTGGACGAGCCGTCGATCGGGCTGCATCAGCGCGACAACAAACGGCTGATCGACACCCTGATCCGGCTCCGCGATCTCGGCAACACGCTCATCGTGGTGGAACACGACGAAGCCACCATCATCGAGGCGGACCACATCGTCGACATCGGCCCGCTCGCGGGCGAGCGCGGCGGGGAGATCGTGTACTCGGGCAACCTCAAAGGCCTGCTCGAGGAGGACCGCTCCCTGACGGGCGCCTTCCTCTCGGGCCGGCGCAGGATCCCCACGCCGCAGGTACGACGCAAGCCGGGGAGGCGGCGTCTGAAGCTTCAGGGCGTGAGCGAGCACAACCTGCAGAACGTCGACGTGGACATCCCGCTCGGGCTCATGGTGTGCGTGACCGGGGTGAGCGGCTCGGGCAAGTCCACCCTCGTGCAAGACGTCCTGCTCCGCGTGCTGATGCAGAAGGTCTACCGCTCGCGCGTGCTGCCGGGGAAGCATCGCAGGCTCGTGGGCTGGGAGCAGATCGACAAGGTGATCGACATCGATCAGTCGCCGATCGGGCGCACGCCCCGTTCGAACCCGGCCACCTACACGGGGGTCTTCGACCACGTCCGCAAGCTCTTCGCGCAGGTGCCCGACGCCCGCCTGCGAGGGTTCCAGCCCGGCCGCTTCAGCTTCAACGTTCGCGGCGGCCGCTGCGAGAACTGCGCGGGCGACGGGCAGATCAAGATCGAGATGCATTTCCTGCCCGACGTCTACGTCACGTGCGAGCAGTGCAAGGGCCGGCGATACAACCGCGAGACGCTCGAGGTGAAGTACAAGGGGCGCAGCATCGCGGACGTGCTGGAGATGAGCGTGGACGAGGCCCTGGAGTTCTTCCAGCCCATCCCGCCCATCAAACGGCACATGCAGACGCTCTCGGAGGTGGGTCTCGGCTACATCAAGCTGGGACAGCCGGCGCCCACGCTGAGCGGCGGCGAGGCCCAGCGCATCAAGCTCAGCTCTGAGCTGCACAAGCGTGCAACCGGCAACACCCTCTACGTCCTGGATGAGCCCACCACGGGCCTGCACTTCGAGGACATCCGCAAGCTGCTCGGGGTCCTACAGCGGCTCGTCGACACGGGCAACACGGTGCTGGTCATCGAGCACAACCTCGACGTCATCAAGACCGCGGATTGGCTCATCGACCTGGGGCCCGAGGGCGGCGACGGCGGGGGGGAGGTGGTGGCCGTGGGGCCGCCGGAGGCCCTGGTGGCGGTGCCCGCCTCACACACGGGACGGTTCCTCGCCGAGGTCCTGGACCCGTCGTTGGGCTTCGATCCCCAGCAGGGATCGCCGGGCGCCCCGGCCACGGGAGCCGCGCCACGACCGGAGGCGCAGCCTGCCGCCCTGCGGTGACACGAGTTGCTAGTATCCCCGCCGACGTGTCCAAGCGACTCCTGATCCCTGCCTTCGCCGCGGCGTTGTTCCTCGTGGCCTGCAGCGATACCAACCCCGGCGACGTCGTCCCGGGCTCAGGTGTGCGCTTCGTTCCGCTGGTCGTGGACTTCTCGGACAACGCCGGTCTCGGCAACGCGGTCACGGTGGACAAGGACGGGGTGCCCTACACGTCCTACCTGATCTTCCCGGCGGTGTTGAAGGCGAACGAGATCCCGCTGCCCCGGCCCATCGGTGCCCCCTACATCAAGACCGAGACCACGCCCGCTTCCACCGACAACCCGAAAGGCGTCCCCGGCAAGGACGGCGCGGCCGTGGGGGTCGCGAGCGTCGCGTCGGACCAGGTGGTGACCCTCGGCGCGGCCGCTCAGGTGCGGGATACCCCGACGGGCATCGTGATCCCGTACGGGCCGGCAACCGAGCCTTCGCTCGTCGGCGCGACGGCCGAGAACACCAACGGCACGGACATCGCGGTCGACGCCTCGGGAGGCAAGCACGTCGTGTGGACCGGCAAGGACGGCGTGTACTACGGGGACGGCGCCGCCACGGGCTCGTTCGCCGTCGAGCAGGTGTATTCGTACGGCACCGAGCTGCGCAAGGCGGGCCCGATCGGTCGCCCCTCCGTCGCCGCGGACGCCAACGGCGATCCATGGGTCGCGTACGCGGTCGTCACGCAGAAGCTCGAGATCCGCGTGGCGACCAAGACCGGGGACGCGTGGACCACGACCACGGTTGACGCACTCGACCTCTGCAACGGATGTCCGCCGCCGGGGCCTACCCAGATCGGCGTGACGCCGGACGGGCCGGTCGTGGCCTACGCCGATCCCGCCACCAAGACGATCCAGCTGGCGCTCTTGCGCGGCAAGACCTGGTCCTCGGAGACGGTCGCGTCCGGCGTCTCGGCGTCGGGCCTCGACCTCGCCGTGGACAAGGACGGCGCCATCTATCTCTCGTATTACGACGGCAGCGGTGCCGTGAGCTTGTCGATCGGCAAGGGCGGGGCCTGGACCTCGTCGAAGGTGGCCGACGCCGCCCCGGCCGACGCCGCGGACGCCATCGGCAACTTCGTCGAGACGACGGGGGTCGCGGTCGACGACAAGGGGACCGCCTACGTGAGCTTCTACGATGGCTCGTCCGACAGCGTGATGCTCTCGAGCGGCGACGGCAGCACGTTCACGCCCGTCGACACCGGCGACACCTCCCAGGGCGCCTACCCATCGGTGGCGGTCGTGCCGGACGGCTCGGTGGTGTACATGACCTGGTACAACGTGGAGAACCAGGATCTGCGGATGGGGGTTCAGGCCGACGTCCAGGATCTCCAGGTCGCGGCACCGAGCCCCACGCCGAGCGGAGGGGCGGCGCCACCCAGCAGCACCTGCGGCGCGGACGGCAAGGTCGTCCTCGACATCAAGGCCGTCGGCCTGGCCTTCGACACGCAGTGCCTCGTCGCCGACGCCGGCAAGCCCTTCACGGTGACCTTCGACAACCCGGATCCGATCGCGCACAACTTCGATCTCATGACGAAGGCGGCAGGTACGCAGATCGGCGCCACCGAGCTCCTTCCCGGGCCGGTCACCAAGACCCTGGATGTGGACACGCTCGACCCGGGTACCTACTACTTCCAGTGCGACGCGCACCCCACCTCCATGTTCGGCAACCTCGTGGTGGTCAAGGCGAAAGGGAAGTAGCCGGCCACGAAGGGTGTCGGTGGGCCGGCGCTAGGATGATGGGGTGAGCGTCCCCCGCCCGGAAGCCTCCAGCGTCCCCGACCTGCCGGGGGCGTACCTCTTCCGCGACGCCGACGGGCGCGTCATCTACGTAGGGAAGGCGCGATCGCTCCGCAAACGCCTCGCCAACTACTGGAGCCGGCCCCTGCATCCGCGCACGGAGGCCATGGTGGCGTCGGCCGAGAGCGTCGACTGGATGCTTGCTTCCGGCGAGGTCGACGCGCTCATGCTCGAGTACAACCTCATCCAGCGACATCGCCCCCGGTTCAACATCCGTTACCGCGACGACAAGTCCTATCCCTACCTCGCGATCACCGTGGGGGAGAAGTGGCCTCGCGCACAGGTCCTGCGCGGCGCGAAACGCAAGCAGGTGCGCTATTTCGGCCCCTACGGGCATGCCTGGGCGATCCGCGACACGCTCGACGCCGTGACCAGGGTCTTTCCCGTGCGCACCTGCTCGAACGCGTTCTTCGATCAGCGTGCGCGTTCGGGCCGCCCGTGCCTGTACTACGACATCGGCAGGTGCGCCGGGCCCTGCGTGCCCGAGGTCACGGGCGTTACGGAGGGGTCCTACCGGTCCCAGGTCGACGCGCTCGCCGAATTCCTCGCCGGCGATACCCGTCCCGTCGTCACGCACCTTGAGACCGAGATGCGAGCGGCGGCGGACCGCCAGGAGTACGAGCAGGCCGCCAAGCTCCGCGACCAGCTGAGCGCGGCCCGCAGGGCCATGGAGGCTCAGGAGATGGTGCTGACCCAGCCCGATGACCTCGACATCGTGGGGCTGGCAGAGGACGACCTGGAAGCCGCGTTCCAGGTGTTCGTGGTGCGAGGCGGTCGCGTGCTCGGGCGCAAGGGATGGGTCGTCGACCGCGTCGAGGACCTCAACCGCGAGGAGCTCGTGGCGTCCTTCGTCCGGCAGCTCTACATGGAGCGCGACGAGGTGCCGCCGCGCGTCTTGGTGCCCTCGCTCCCCGCGGGGCGGGAGGTGCTCCAGGCATGGCTCGCGGCCCGCCGCGGGACGAACGTCGCTATCGCCGTGCCCGAACGCGGCGCGAAACGCAAGCTGATGGAGCTCGTGAATCAGAACGCCGCCGAGGCCTTCCACCGGCACAAGCTCAGACGCGCGAGCGATTTCGGGGCGCGCTCACGCGCCCTCACGGAGCTCGCCGAGCGCCTGGGGCTGGCCCAGGCGCCGCTGCGCATCGAGTGCTACGACATCTCGAACCTCGGCCCCACGGACAAGGTCGGATCCATGGTCGTGTTCGAGGACGGCCTGCCCAAGCGGCAGGACTACCGGCGCTTCCAGATCAAAGGGGTTCCCGGGCAGGACGATTTCGCCTCGATGGAGGAGATGCTCCGGCGTCGCTTCTCGCGGATGGTGAAGGAGCAGGCCGAGGCCCCCACGTCCGGCCGCCGGTTCTCCTATCCGCCGGCGCTCGTGGTGGTCGACGGAGGCCGCGGCCAGCTCGCGATGGCCTCGAAGGTCCTGGGCGAGCTGGGCCTGTCCATCCCGCACGTTGGTCTGGCCAAGCGCCTGGAGGAGGTCTACTTCCCCGAGACCCCCGAGCCCCTCATGATCCCGCGAGGCTCCGAGGCCCTGTTCGTGTTGCAGCACCTGCGGGACGAGGCGCACCGGTTCGCCGTGAGCTACCACCGGCAGAAGCGGGAGAAGCGAGCCCTGGCGTCGCCCCTCGACGAGATCCCCGGCGTGGGGCCCGCCCGAAAGAAGGCGCTGCTGAAGCGGTTCGGGTCCCTCGCCCGCCTCCAGCGCGCCGACGCCGAGGCGATCGCGGAAACGCCGGGCGTGGGTCCCGAGCTCGCGATGGCCGTGCACGAGCGGCTGCACGGCGTCCCGGCCCCGCCGCGTGGCGCCCAGGAACGGGCGAGCGCATGATGGCCGACGCCCCGGACCCCGCATCCCCGACCGTGGCCGACGAGGCCCGGCCCGCGCCCGGCTTCACCATCATCACGGGTCTGTCCGGCGCGGGCCGCTCGGAGGCGGCCCACGCCCTCGAGGACCTGGGCTACTTCGTGGTCGACAACCTCCCGCCTGCGTTGCTCGCCACCATGGCGGAACTGGCGTCGCGCCCCGGCGGACCCGCGCGCGTGGCGATCGTCGTGGACGCGAGGGGCGGCGTGTTCTTCGGGGAGCTCTCCAAAGCTCTCGAGGAGCTCAAGGACCTGCGCATCCCGTATCGCATCGTGTTCCTGGAGGCCGCCGACGACGACCTCGTCAACCGGTACGAGGCCACGCGCCGACGCCACCCCCTGGCCCCGGCCGACCGGGTGGTGGAGGGCATCCGCAAGGAACGGCTCATGATGGAGAGTCTGCGCGGGGACGCCGACCTCATCATCGACTCGAGCGGGCTCACGCCCCACGAGCTGCGGGACCGCATGCGCGAGGCGTTCGCGGACGCACCGCCCGAGGCGGGCCTGCACGTGAGTCTGGTGTCCTTCGGCTTCAAGTACGGGACGCCGCGGGACGCCGACCTCGTGTTCGACGTCCGCTTCCTGCCGAATCCGCACTGGGTCGAGGACCTGCGTCCACTCCCGGGCACCGACGAGCGCGTGCGCGCATACGTGCAGGCACAGGAGCAATACCGCACCTTCATGGATCGGCTGGAGGCGCTCCTCGAGGTCGTCGTGCCCGGATACGTCGAGGAGGGCAAGTCCTACCTCAACGTCGCCGTGGGCTGCACGGGAGGGCACCATCGCTCGGTGGTGGTCTCAGAGGAGCTCGGGCGGTTCTTCCGTGAGCGCGGCCTCCCCACGCACGTGACGCACCGCGACCTCAACCGCAACTAGGCGGAAGGCCCCCGGCACGCGTGTCGATCGTCCGGGTCGAGCCGATGAGCCGCTCGCTAGGATGAGGTATCAGCCTCGTGACCAAGGAGCGTCCCACGATGAGCGTCAAGATCGGCATCAACGGCTTCGGCCGGATCGGTCGCAACTTCTTCCGCGCCGCGAAACAGCGCGGCCTCGATTTCGACTTCGTGGGGGTGAACGATCTCGGCGACGCCGCCACGATGGCGCACTTGTTGCGCTACGACTCGGTGCACGGCCGATACGCGGGCGATGTGAAGGTCGGCGGCTCGGGTCTCATCGTCGACGGGGTTGAGCTTCGTTTCTTCGCCGAGCGCGACCCCGCCGACCTCCCCTGGAAAGAGGTGGGAGCGGAGCTCGTGATCGAGTCCACGGGGATCTTCACGAGCCGCGAGCGGGCCGCCGCGCACCTGGAGGCCGGCGCCGAGAAGGTGCTGATCAGCGCCCCCGCCTCCGGCGAGGACCTGACGGTGGTGCTGGGCGTGAACGACGACGCCTACGACCCCGCGATCCATCACGTGATCTCGAACGCGTCGTGCACCACCAATTGCGTCGCCCCGATGGCGAAGGTGCTCGACGATGCGTTCGGCATCAAGCAGGGTTTCATGACCACCGTGCACGCCTACACGAACGACCAGGCCATCCTCGACATGCCCCATAAGGACCTGCGCCGCGCCCGGGCGGCGGCCGTCAACATCATCCCGACTTCGACGGGGGCGGCCAAGGCTACCGGCCTCGTGCTCCCGCATCTCAAGGGCAAGCTCGACGGCATGGCGATGCGCGTCCCCGTGCCCGACGGCTCCGTGACGGACCTCGTGGCGACGGTGGGCCGTGAGGTCTCCGTGGACGAGGTGAACGCCGCCTTCCGCGCAGCCTCCGAGACGGGTCCGCTCGCCGGGAAGCTCGTCTACACCGAGGACCCCATCGTCTCGACGGACATCGTCGGCTCCGCCGCGTCCTGCACGTTCGACGCCCTCTCCACCATGGTGATGGGCGACCAGGTCAAGGCCGTGGGCTGGTACGACAACGAATGGGGCTACTCGAACCGCCTCGTCGACCTCGCTGCGCTCGTGGCGTCGAAGCGCTAGGCCGTGACGCTGCGGACCCTCGAGGACCTGGGTGAGGTCGCGGGCCGACGGCTGTTCCTCCGGGTGGATCTCAACGCTCCGCTGGACGACGGCGCGGTCGCCGACGACGCGCGCATCCGGGCGGCGCTCCCGACGATGACCGAGCTGCTGGATCGCGGGGCCGCGCTGGTGGTCGCCTCGCACCTCGGCCGACCCCACGGCGCGGTCGTGGGGTCGCTGCGCATGGGCCCGGTCCGCGAGCGCCTCGAGGAGCTCCTGGGTCACCCGGTGGCGATGGCCCAGCTCCCCGCCCCGGCGGCCGAGGAGCTTCCCGAGGACCCGGTCGTCCTGCTCGAGAACCTTCGCTTCGATCCGGGAGAGGAGGCGAACGACCAGTCGTTCGCCGGGCGGCTCGCCGAGCTCGCGGATGGCTACGTGGACGACGCCTTCGGCGCCGCACATCGGGCCCACGCAAGCGTTGCAGCGCTGCCCGAGCTCATGCTCGCGAGCGGCCGACCCGCAGTGGCCGGTCGTCTCATGCAGGGGGAGGTGGACATGCTTTCACGCCTCCTGCACGAGCCGGCACGTCCCTACGTGGCGATCCTGGGGGGCGCCAAGGTCTCGGACAAACTGTCCGTGATCGAAGCCCTGCTGGATCGGGTGGACGCCCTGCTGATCGGCGGCGCCATGGCCTTCACGCTCATCGCCGCGGCCGGGGGAGAGGTCGCCGAGAGCCTCGTGGAACGCGATCGATTCGACGACGTCCGGGCCGCCCGCTCGCGCGCCGCCGAGCTCGGCGTGCTCATCGAGGTGCCTCAGGACGTGGTCGCTGCCCCCGAGCTCGCGGCCGACGCACCCACCCGCACCGTTCCCGCCACCGATATCCCCCGGGGGATGAGGGGCCTCGACATCGGACCGAGAACCGTCCAGGCCTACGCGGAGATCATCGCCGAGGCCAAGACGATCTTGTGGAACGGCCCGATGGGGGTGTTCGAGCTCGAACCGTTCAGCGCCGGGACGCGGGGGGTGGCGACGGCGGTGGCACAGGCCCACGCCTTCACGGTCGTGGGCGGCGGCGACTCCCTGCTCGCGGTCAACCGGGAGGGGCTCGCTTCCGCGTTCGACCACTGCTCCACGGGCGGCGGTGCGTCCCTGGAATTCCTGGAGGGCCGCACGCTGCCGGGGCTCGAGATCCTGGAGGACTAGATGACCGAACGCCGCCCGATGATCGCGGCCAACTGGAAGATGCACAAGACCCACCTGGAGGCGATCCAGGCGGTCCAGAAGCTGAGCTACCTCCTCGACGTCGGTGACGCCGAGAAGGTGGAGGTGGTGATCTGCCCCCCCTTCACGGCGTTGCGTGCGGTGCAGACCCTGCTGGAGGCGGACAAACTGCCGTACGCGCTGGGGGCGCAGAACGTGGCGCCTCAGGAGCAGGGGGCCTTCACCGGAGAGGTCTCCCCGGTCATGCTGGCGGCGCTCAGGGTCGGCTACGTGATCGTGGGGCACTCCGAGCGGCGTGAGTTGTTCGGCGAGGACGACGTCGCCGCCAACAAGAAGACGAGGGCGGTCTCGAAGCACGCCATGACGCCGATCCTGTGCGTGGGCGAGACCCTGGAGGAGCGAGAGGCGGGCGGAACCGAGTCCAAGGTGACCCAGCAGGTCCGGCGCGCGCTCGAAGGCATGGATGCGGGGCCGGCGTCGAGCCTCGTCATCGCGTACGAGCCGATCTGGGCGATCGGCACTGGTCACAACGCGGACCCCGCGGATGCGGGGCGCGTCGCGGAGCTCATCCGCGAGGCGCTCGCCGCCCGCTACGACGACGACGTGGCGCAGACGGTTCGGATCCTCTACGGCGGCAGCGTGAAGCCGGGGAACATCCGTGAGTTCATGGCTCACCCGCAGATCGACGGCGCGCTCGTAGGCGGCGCGAGCCTCGATCCCGAGGACCTCGCCCTGATGGTGAAGTTCCGATGAGCGTGCCCGCGAAGGGGCGGCGTCCGTGACGAGCCTGCTCTACGTCTGCCTGGACGGTCTCGCGGACGACCCGATCCCGGCCTTGGACGGCCTGACGCCGCTCGAGGCCGCGCCCACGCCGCACCTCGACGCGTTGGCGGCGCGCGGGCGCACCGGCACGGTCGTCACCGTGGGTCCGGGGATCGCCCCGGAATCCGATATCGGGGTGTTCGGGATCCTGGGCTACGACCCGAAGGAGGAGCATCCGGGACGCGGGGTCCTCGAGGCGATGGGGATCGGGATGGATCTCCGCGACGGCGATCTCGCCTACCGGATCAACTTCGCGACCGCGCGGTGGCCGGAGATCGTGGACCGGCGTGTGGGACGCGATCTCACGTCGGAGGAGTCCGAGGCGCTCGCCGCCGAGGTGGGTGCCGACCTGCGGGTTCCGGGGGCCTCGTTCCAGCTCCGGGCCACGGTCGAACATCGCGGCGCCCTCGTGATCCGCACGGACGACGGCTCGGCGCTCTCGGCCGCCGTCACGAACACCGACCCGGCCTACCGACGCGAAGGTCATCTGGGCGTGGCCCTCGAAGATTTCGAGCCCGTGGTGGCCACCTGCGAGCCGATGGAGGACACGGAGGCGGCGCGCCGAGCGGCCGAGCTCACGAACGCGTTCGTGCAGGGCGCCGCGTCGATCCTCGACGCCTCCGCAACGAACGCGGAGCGCCGAGCGGCCGGCCGGTTGCCCGGCAACCTCATCCTCACCCGGGACGGGGGAGACCATCTTCCCCGGGTGCAGCCGATCCGGGAGCGGTTCGGCTGGGGGTGGGGGTGTTTCGTCGAGATGCCGGTGGAGCGCGGCATCTCGCTCGCGCTCGGCATGCGGCCGGTTGCCGCGCCCCGGCTGGACCCGCGAGGTTTCGGCCCGACCGCCGAGGACGCCTACGCGGCGTGGGCGGACCTCTCGGCCGCGGCGCTGGGCGAATTCGAGGCCCTGTACGTTCACCTCAAAGGCCCCGATGTTCCGGCCCACGACGGCCGGGCCGAAGACAAGCGAGACGTGATCGCCGCCATCGACGAAGCGTTCTTCGGCGAGGTCCTCCCGCGGCTGCGGCCCACTACCGTCGTGGCCGTCACTGCGGATCATGCGACGTCCTGCCTGCGCAAGGCCCACACGGCCGATCCCGTACCGCTCGTCGTGTCGGGAGGGCCGGCCACGAGCGACGGCTCGGTGTCGTTCGGGGAGCGGGCGTGTGCCGGGGGCTCACTCGGAGAGCTCTTGGGGCCTCAGATCCTGCCGGGGCTCGCCACGCTGATGGCGACCTGACCATCTTCGCCGGATGCAACCCTCGAGCCGGTTCATCCTCGTATCAGAAGGCGTGTGTGAGGTTGTGGCACTTGCCCGCGTGGCCTACACTTCGGGCGGTCCGTCCCTGGGGAAGGCTGGAGCATGAGCCAGGTCACATCGTCCGAGCCCATCACCGAACCAGATCTCGTCGGCGCTCCGGACGTCCCGGCCGCGATCCTCGGCCGCAGCCCCTGGCAGCTCTTCTGGACCCGCTTCCGTCGCGACAAGGTGGCGATGGCCGGAGCCACGTTCATCATCCTGTTGATCCTCGCGGCGATCCTGGCCCCGTTCTTCGCCGAGCACGTCGCGCACCACGGGCCCAACGATCTCAACACCAACCTCACGAACGAGTTCAGCATCCCGATCGTCGGGCCGAGCATCGCCTACTGGGGCGGCGTCGACACCCTGGGCCGAGATATCTTCGTGCGCACCCTCTACGGGGCCCGTACCTCGCTCGAGGTGGCGGTATTCGCCACGGCCATCGCGGTCGTGGTCGGCGTGGCGCTCGGCCTGATGGCCGGCTTCTACGGCGGCAAGATCGACACGCTCATCTCGCGGTTGGTCGACATCGTGCTCTCCTTGCCGGTCCTGCTCCTGGCCATCGGCATCTCCGCCGCGTGCAGCACCGATGTGAACGGCTGTTTGGGAGGATTGATCCAGCCCGGGAAGGGCCTCGTCACCCTCATCATCGCGTTGTTCGGCTGGCCGTACATGACCAGGATCGTCCGGGGCCAGACCCTGACGTTCAGGGAACGCGAGTTCATCGACGCCGCGCGGGCCACCGGCTACGGCAACGCGCACATCATGTTCCGCGAGATCCTGCCCAACCTGGTGGCGCCCATCATCGTCTACACCACGCTCCTGATCCCCACCAACATCATCTTCGAGGCGTCGTTGTCGTTCCTCGGGGTGGGGATCCCTCCCAGCACACCGTCGTGGGGACGGATGATCTCGGAGGCCACGGAGGGCCAGCTCTACATCGTGGCCTGGTGGATGCTGTTCTTCGCGGGGATGTGCCTCGTGTTGACCACCCTCGCCTTCAACCTGCTCGGGGACGGGTTGCGCGACGCGCTCGACCCCCGTTCGGGGCGCTGAGACGGGGGATCTGCAGGAACGGTGCATCGAACGGAAAGGGGGATCGGGCGCGCGAGTCCTTTCTGCCATGACTTTACGTATGAACCATGACCGGACCGAACGAGAAGGGGAGGAGATCTGTGACGAGTAGGAGGATCTTAGCTACGGCATCGCTCGTAGCCGTCTTGGGCATGATCGCCGCCGCGTGCGGCGGCAACGACAATTCGGCGAACCCGACCGAGAGTGGCTCAGGCGCCGCCGACCACCGGGGGCACGTATCGCACGGCCACCCAGGAGTTCGGCTACACCGACGCGTTCGACCCGACGGGTGAGTACCTCGGGAGCGCGTGGGGTCTCTTCGGGCAGCTGCTGGTGCGTGGCCTCATGACGTACAACCACAAGAGCGCGGACCTGGGCGGCAACGACCCGATCCCCGACCTCGCGACCGACCCGCCGGAGATCTCCGCGGATGGACTCACGTACACCTTCAAGCTGCGCGACAACGCGATGTTCGGGCCGCCGGTGAGCCGCGTCATCACCTCACACGACGTCGAGTACGCGTTCGAGCGCATCAACCTCGCCTCCCTCGCCGCCCAGTACGGCAACTACTACTGCGGCGTCATCAAGGGCATGACCTGCGCCGAGAAGAAGCTCGCGCCGGTCTCAGGCATCGCCACCCCGGACGACTCCACGATCACGTTCACCCTCGAGCAGCCCACGGGTGACTTCCTCTACCGCCTGGCCATGCCGGCCACGGCGGCGATCCCGCAGGAAGTTGCCAAGTGCTTCTTGAAGGCCGGGGACTACGGCCGGTTCGTGATCTCCTCCGGCGCCTACATGATCATGGGCTCGGATCAGCTGGACATGAGCCAGTCCTGCTCGCAGATGGCGAAGCACCCGATCTCGGGCTACAACCCGGACAAGGGCGTCACGTTCGTCCGCAACCCCGATTTCGATCCTGCCTCGGCGAATCCGGATGCCGGCGGGAACTACGTCGACGGCGTGCAGATCACGATCAACTCCAACGTCGACGACATCTTCCAGCAGATCCAGCAGGGCACCCTGGACGGGTCCTACGGCGACACGCCGCCGTCCACGGTCGAGCAGCAGTTCGCCACCAACCCGGACCTCAAGTCGGGCTTGCACGCCGACCAGGGCGACCGGACGTGGTACTTCACCATGAACCTGTTGGCTCCGCCGTTCGATGACATCCACGTCCGCAAGGCCGTGAACCTCGTCATCGACAAGGCGGCGCTGGCGAAGGCGTACGGCGGTTCGCTCCACGCGGAGCCGGCCACCACGATCGAGCCTCCCAGCGTGAACCCGGCAACGGCGACGTACGATCCGTACCCGTCGACGGACTTCGCCGGCGACGTGGCCGCGGCCATGGACGAGATGAAGCAGTCGAAGTACGACACGAACCAGGACGGCAAGTGTGACGCCCCGCAGTGCAAGGGCTTCATCTTCCTGGGTCGTTCGTCCTCGCCGTGGCCGAACCTGAACACGGTCGCGATGCAGGACTTCGCGAAGATCGGACTGCAGCCCAAGCTCAGCGAGGTGGACACCACCACGGGCTACACGACGCTGCAGAGCGTGAAGAAGCTCATCCCGATCTCGCTGGTTCCCGGATGGGGCAAGGACTTCGCCTCGCCCTTCGGGTTCGACTACTTCCTGTTCGACTCGCGTGCCGGTCTCACCTGCGACACCGCCGTCGACTACTCGCTCGTCGGCATCACCGCCGACAAGGCGAAGGAGTGCGGTGTCACGGACCAGTTCAACGCGGTCACGTCCGAGTTCGGCCCCATCGGCTCGGTCGATTCCAAGATGGACGAGTGCGTCAGCAAGTCGGCTGAAGAGATCAACCAGTGCTTCGCCGACATGGACAAGACGCTGATGGAAGACATCGTGCCGTGGGCGCCGTGGGGATGGGGCAAGAACCTCATCATCACGGGCACGACCACCACGCACTACGAGTACGATGCCTTCGGTGACGTCATCTCACTGGGCTGGGTCTCCGTGAACAACGGCCTGGCGCCCGTGAACGTCGCGTAACCTCGTTCAGGGATACCGGTTCGAGGGAGGAGCCTCCGGGCTCCTCCCTCGGGCACCGGAGGAGGATCGGAGCCACCGATGACGCGCTACATCATCCGGCGGTTGCTCTGGGTGGTCTTGGTCCTGCTCGTCGTCGTGTTCATCACGTTCGTGATCTTCTTCCTCATGCCGTCGGGGGACCCCGCGCTCCGGTTCGCCGGCAAGGGGGCCCAGCCGCAGGTCCTGGAGACCGTCCGGCATCAGCTGGGCCTCGACCGGCCCTGGTACAACCAGTACTTCTCCTTCACGAAGAACATCTTCCTCGGCGATGAGAACGGCTGGCCCGGGCTGGGCTTCTCGTTCGCCACCCGCGTGCCGCTCAAGGACATCCTGTTCGAGCGGATGTTCGTCACGATCCAGCTCGCGGTCGGGGCGGCCGTGATCTGGCTCCTCGTGGGGATCCCCATCGGCATCCTGTCCGCGCTGCGCCCGCGTTCGCTGATGGATCGCGGTGCGATGACCTTCGCGCTGATCGGCATCTCGGCGCCGGTGTTCTTCCTGGGCCCGCTGGCCCTCTACATCTTCTGGTACAAGCTCGGCTGGTTGCCGGGCACCGGCTACTACCCGCTGAGCTCCGGGTTCGGCCCGTGGTTCAGCCACTTCATCCTGCCCTGGTGCGTGCTCGCGGTGCTGTACGCCGCCTTCTATGCGCGGATGACACGGGCGAACCTCATGGAGACGATGGGCGAGGACTTCATCCGAACGGCGCGCGCCAAGGGATTGTCCGAGCGGCGAGTCGTGCTCAAGCACGGGCTCCGCGCCGGCCTCACGCCCATCGTCACGATCTTCGGGCTCGACCTCGCCGGCCTCCTGGGCGGGGCCATCATCACGGAGACGATCTTCAACATCCCCGGCATCGGCCAGTACACGATCTTGGCCGTGCGCCGCCTCGACCTGTACGCCATCATGGACATCACGCTGATCGCCGCGTTCTTCGTGACGTTCGCCAACCTCGTGGTGGACATCGTGTACGCGTTCCTCGATCCGCGGGTACGGTACGACTGATGCATCGAGACCGCCGCCGGACGAGAGGATCACGTGGCTGAGCCGCTCCTCGAACTGAAGGACCTTCGCGTGAGCTTCCCCACGGAGGACGGCATCGTTCGAGCCGTCAACGGGGTGTCGCTGTCCATCATGCCGGGGGAAACCCTGGGCGTCGTGGGAGAGTCAGGGTCGGGCAAGAGCGTCACGTTCCTGACCGTGATGGGCCTCATCAACCGCAAGTCGGCCATCGTGGAGGGCGAGGTCATCTTCCAGGGCGAGGACCTCCTGAAGCTCCCCATCGACGAGCTCAAGAAGATCCGCGGGATCCAAGATCGGCATGGTGTTCCAGGACCCGATGACCTCGCTTCATCCCTTCTACAAGGTGGGCTATCAACTCGCCGAGACGATCCTCGCCCACGAGGACGTGTCGAAGAAGGAGGCGAACGAGCGGGCGGTCGAGATGCTGCGCACGGTGGGGATCCCGCGTCCGGACCAGCGGGCCAAGCAGTATCCGCACGAGTTCTCGGGCGGCATGCGCCAGCGCGCGATGATCGCGATGGGCGCTGTCGCTGAACCCCGACCTCCTCATCGCGGACGAGCCCACAACGGCGCTCGACGTGACGGTCCAGGCACAGATCCTGGCGTTGATCGACCGCCTGAAGGAAGAGTTCAACGCCGCGGTGGTGATGATCACGCACGACCTCGGCGTGGTGGCCGAGCATGCCGACGACATCCAGGTCATGTACGCAGGCAGGGTCGTGGAGTTCGGTGATGTCGACGACATCTACTACGAGCCCATGCATCCCTACACCTGGGGACTGCTCGGCTCGATCCCGCGCCTCACCGACTCCGTGAAGGAGCGCCTGCGCCCGATCACCGGCCTTCCGCCCTCCATGATCAACGTCCCGAAGGGCTGCTCGTTCAACCCGCGATGCCCCTATCAGTTCGATCAATGCCTCACCGAGGAGCCGGAGCTGATCCCGCTGGACGGACATCACGCCGCCGCCTGCCACCTGTCGCTCGCCGACCGGCGGAAGGTGCTGAGCGAAGGCGTGGCGATCCAACGATGAGCGTCGACGTGGCCGAAGGCGTGGCCGCGGCGCCCGCCCCACGCCGTGAGCCGCTCCTGCGGGTCCAGGGGCTCAAGAAGTACTTCCCCATCACGAGGGGGATCTTGATCCAGAAGCACGTCGGAGACGTGCACGCGGTCGACGGCGTCGATCTGGAGGTGTACCCGGGAGAGACGCTCGGGTTGGTGGGGGAGACCGGTTGCGGGAAGTCCACGCTTGCGCGGGTCGTGATGCGTCTGTACGACGCCACCGAGGGCACGATCATGTTCGACGGCCGCGACATCACGGGGCTCAAGGGCGACGACCTTCGGGAGCTGCGGCGAGACATGCAGATGGTCTTCCAAGACCCCTACGCCTCACTCAACCCCCGGAAGACGGTCGGCACGATCATCGGGGCCCCCTTCAAGCTGCACGGGGTGGTTCCCAAGAACAAGATCAAGCCCGAGGTCCAGCAGTTGATGGAGCTCGTGGGGTTGAACCCCGAGCACTACAACCGCTACCCACACGAGTTCTCGGGGGGCCAGCGCCAGCGGATCGGCGTGGCCCGGTCGCTCGCGCTGCGGCCCAAGCTGATCGTGGCCGACGAGCCGGTATCGGCGCTCGACGTGTCCATCCAGGCGCAGATCCTCAACCTCCTCGAGGATCTCCAGAACGAACTGAACCTCACCTACCTGTTCATCGCGCACGACCTGTCCGTGGTGAAGCACGTATCCGACCGGGTGGCGGTGATGTATCTGGGGAAGATCGCCGAGGTCGCCACGGGCGATACCCTGTATCGCAACCCACGTCACCCCTACACGGGGGCGTTGCTCTCCGCGGTCCCGATCGCCGATCCGGACCGCGCCAAGGCGAAGAGGGGCATCATCCTGCAGGGCGACGTTCCCTCGCCCATCGATCCGCCGTCGGGGTGCCGCTTCCATCCGCGCTGCCCGCGCACGCAGGCGCTCGCGAAGGCCGAAGGGATCAGCGAAGGGGTCATGCCGATCTGCCGCGAGGAGATCCCGGAGCTCACCCCGCAGCGGGAGGGCCAAGTGGCGGCCTGTCATTTCCCGCTGGAGGACGCGGTCTTGCCCGCCTCTACCCAGTAAGCTTTCCCGCACATGGTCAACACCGTCGTCATCGTCCTGCAGGTCATATCCGCTCTGTTCCTCACGGGAACCATCCTGCTGCACTCCGGGCGGGGGAGCGGCCTCTCCGACATGTTCGGCGGGACCTCCAACCTCTCCGGGGGCACGGCGCTGGAAAAGACGCTGGATCGCATCACGGTGATCTGCGCCGTGATCTTCGGCCTGTGCACGATCTGGCTCGCGTGGAAATGGAACCCTTGAGGGTCCTCGCGCGCGCCTAGAGTTTTCTCGCCTAACGGTTCCTCGTGCCCGCTACACGGAGAGCGGCGTGGCCGTCGCAGCGTTGTTGGGAGCGGTCCCCGCGAGCCCGTAGGCTTGCCACATACCGGCGCAGAACGAGTAGTGGTCGTAGGTCGCCGCGTCCTGGGACCCGGCCACGACCCGGGGTCCGATCTCCACCGCATAGACGAGCTGCCCGGTGCTCCGCGTGCCCTCGTCGAACGTCACGACGACGGTGACGGAGGGGTCGGCCTGCGTGATCACGCCTACCGCGTGCTGGACCCACTGGTCGGCGAGCGCCAGCTTGGTGGCCGCGTGGTTGGTACCGAAGTAGGCGGGGCAGTCCCCGCCGGTGGGATAGGTGTGCGCGTTGCCGCAATTGTTCGGCACGATGTAGCTGAAGGTCGGCAGGGATTGGAGTTGAGTATCGGACGTGAGCGGCACGTCGTTGACCTTGCAGGAGGTGTTCGCCTTGTACAGCCACGCGGGGTCGTGCCCGCGTACGTACAGCTCGTCCTTGGAGCCCGGGACCACGTTCGGAGAGGGCTTGACGCCGCAAGTCCCGGCCATCGACTCCTCGAGGTTCACCCACCCGACGCCCTCGGCGTCGAACTGAGCGTAGAGGTTGTTCGACACGGGCTTGGAGGCCGTTTGCTGCCCCGCGACCATGGCCCGGTAGTCGTGCGGGGATCCCGCGAAGCCGTGGTAGTCGGTGAACTGCTTGCCCGCCGCGATGAGCGAGTTGAGGAAGGGCGCCGTGGCGTTGCCCACCACGTCGCTGCGCTTGGTGTTCTCCAACACGATGACGGCGATCTTGGGCGGCGGGTCCGTCAGCGCCGCGGCGGCGGTGGGGACGAGGCTCGTCGCGATCGTCGCGACACCTAGCAACATCCCCAGTCTCCGCATGCCGCGCCCCCCGTGCAACTGCCCTACGCCGGATGCCAGCCTATCCTCCCTTCAGACACAACACCAGAGTCTCGACCTCACACCGATCGCCGAGTCTGCGCCGTTCGCGAGCGCCGGCGGGTATCCTGACCGGCGGGTGAACGCTGGCGCGGCGAGTCCGGTCCGGGCGGCGAGCCTCCCACGTCGGAGTGGCGGAACTTGGTAGACGCGCTAGGTTGAGGGCCTAGTGCCCTTTGCGGGGCGTAGGGGTTCAAATCCCCTCTCCGACACCACTTGACCAGCGGAAACACTCATCGGGCACGATCTCGTGGCGATCCCGATTCACTCGCCCTCGTGCGGGTCCGTACCGCCCGCAGGCGCTTGCCTCGATGTCAACCGACGTGGGACGCATTTCAAGTCCGGCGATGGAGCGCGGGAGCGGCCGATACTTGCGGTGAGTTGGTCACAACTTCGAGCGGTACCGCCCGGTAAGGCTAGTCTGGCTCCCGGCATGACGGACGGGAGCCGGACCCTACCTGGGGACCACATCGGTCGGCGGCTCCTAGTCTCGTTGCTCCTCCTCGCCGTCGTGGGATCGGGCTGCTCCCGTGGGCCCGGTTCCGGGCCATTCGAACCTCCTGCTTCTGCCGCTCGCGGTCAAGACTTCTCCGGGTTCCGGGCGACGGTCGGCAAGCCCGTCACGTTCGGCCTGGTCTCCGTCAAGAACTACGGCTCTACCCCCGCGGTTCTCGACTCCGTCGAACTCGTCGATGTGACGAGCGGGGTGGAGGTGGTCGGAGCGCTCGCCGCTGATATCACCGGCGACCGAGAGCACTGGGTCGCCAATGACACGTTCCCACCCACACACCCTCGGGGCGCTCGTCCACTCAAGGGTTTCGAGGTTGCGCCGGGTGCCTCTCAGTCCGTTCAGATCCTTGTCGGCATCGAGCTATCTGACGATGCTCAGGCCGGATTCAGGCAGGTCGCAGTGCTCTACCACGTGGGTGGAACCGCCTACCGCTACGTCGCGGCGTCGGGCGCCGGGCTCTGCCCGCCTTCGTACTACCGATCCACAAGGCGAAGGACCTGCGCAGAAGCGACCTTGGGCAGGGGATAGGCCGGTTGGAGGCACGATGGGTCGATGAACGGGCCCGGACCGCCCGCTACATCGGTCTATCGGAAGCTGCGGTCGTGTCCCATCGCGCTGAAGGCACCCAGGGACGACGCCGATGAGTCGACGTAGTAGCTGCAGTCAGTGTCCTCGTTGTTGTACGAGAACCCGACGACCTCCGGCCACCGTTTCAGCGTGTCGCGGGCGCCTCTGAACCAATCGGCCTTCCGGCCGGTCTCGGCCTCGACGCAGCCCGCCTCGATGATGTACAGCGGCTTGTGATGGCCCTTCGCGAACCCGTGCGCCGACGCGAAGATCTCATTGAAGGGACGCCACGGCGTGCCCCGGCAGTGATAGCGGTTGTAGCCGTCCACACCCAGGACGTCGTAGTGGTGCGGGAGCCATTGGCCGGCCTTGCCCGCGGTGTAGGTGGACGCCATCAAGCCGACGACCCACCGGAATTTGTGCACGCCGACGTTGTGGAAGATCCGGTGGACCCGGTCGTAGGCGGCCTTCCAGTCGCCGGGGTTGCCCTCGTCCTCCGGCTCCTTGGAGAAGCAAAGGTAACCGTGCCAGCCGCTCGCCCGCAGGCTCCGCGCCTGCTTGGTGATCCACGCGTCGTGCTGTCCCTGGGCGATGCCCCGCCAGCTCACCGGTCCGCTCTTCGTGCGCGCGAACCAAGACAGGATCTGGGTGTGTCCCGTCTGGTGGCTCCACTTCGTGAATCCGTTCACGAGGTCGCTCGTCCAGGGCATCCGGTAGTGGGTGGTGTTGAACTTCCTGCCCACCTGGTGCTCCAGGTGGGCGATCGCCTTTTCTTGGCTGGCGCCCGCGAGAGAGAGCGCGCCCCACCGAACGCGGGGATGTTGCTTCGCGGGCGCCTCGCCGGCCAGCTCCCACCACGAGAGCCCGGCGACGGCGCCACCAACCAGGGCGCTCCGTTTCAAGAAGTTCCGACGATCGATATCTGTCGTGTCCATGAACCGTGTTCCTCCCGCTCGACCCGACGCTCACGTCGAGATCCACCCTCCCATTGAGCATCGGCGCGGTACGGGGACGTGCTTGAGCACGCGGGAGGGTGGGTGTGGTTGGAGTGGGAGGCCTACGTCGTCTGCGGCCGCACGCGGGGAGCGGCGGTCAGCACGCGGGGGGTGACGCGTCTGGGCCGACGTCGCCGTCCGGGGGCGGCGGCGGTGGACTCGGCATGGACCTTGGCCGCGATCACCTGGATCTCGGGCTCGGTGGCCGAGTGTGTGAGCAGGCGCCGTGGCGCTCGCAGAGCGCGCTGCACGAGTTTGGAGATGGACCTGCCGAGATCGCCTCTCAACAGATCCCGGGGGGAGCTTCACCGATCCGGGCCCTGAGGTCCGCGGAAACGCGAAGGGGAAGGGACAACAGAGGCAGGAGGAGGATGATCCTCAGCTTGCGCATAGGCAACTCCTTTCCTGTCCTTGGGTGTGGTGACGCCTCTTCGATCTGTCTCGGTCGGTCCTCCCTTCACGAGTCGGCATATGCAACAGCCTCGGGAACCTTCTATCGAAGTCCTCGAGGCTGGCGCGACCCTACCAGAGTCGAGGCCGTGGTTCTGTCGGTCGACCGGTTGACTTGTCTGTAGTATGATGCGCCTACAGCGGAGAGCGTCTTCAAGCCTTTGCGCCGCAGGTATTCTGGGGACAGCGGCCCGACCTGTCGTTCTTCGCGACGGGACCGCCCGAAGAGGCCGATCGGTCGAACCGAGAGGGTGATGCGCACGGCATCCATCCATCGAGGTACCCGAAGCCACGTCCCGCGCCTTCTCGCGCTGACCGTCGCGGTGGCGTGCGCGGTGCTGGTGCCGGTGGCACGGGCGGCGCCACCTTCGCCCGATGCCGATCCCACGTACATGGCCGACGCGCAGGTCCGGGCGATACTGCCGGCCCGCGGCCGGATCTGGATCGGCGGTGCTTTCGACCACCTCCTCACGTCCACGGGCGGACCGGGACCCGCCGCCCCGGGGATCGCGGCGCTCGATCCCGCCACCGGCACACCCGCCAAGGGTGTCCGGCTGCCCGCCCTGGGGGGCCATGGCCGGTTCGTGTACGACTTCGCCCTCAGCGGAAAGACGCTCTACGCGGCCGGGACGTTCACGTATCGCGCCCACGGCAAGACGTATTGGAACCTCATCGGCTTGAACGCGAAGACGGGGGCCGTGGTCTCCCGGTTCAGGACACCTCCGCTGCGCTGCGTGTGGGCTACGCGCAAGCGGATCCTGGTGGGTGGTGACCTCCTCCGCGCGTATCAACCGGGCGGCAGGAAGATCGCGTCATTCCAACCGCTCGTGCCCAAGATCGACCCCTCCTTGCGCGGCCATGCCACCGTCAGCCAGATCCGCGACATCGTGACGTCAGGGCCGTCCGCGTTCGCGGCCGGTCAGTTCGACTACATCAACGGTCGTCCGCAGAAGGTGGTGGTGAAGTTCAACCCCCGGACGGGGAAGGTGAGCAGCTGGAACGTCGCCAAGATCCCTCAGCAGAGCGGGGCGTTCGGCATCCAGGTGCAGGCGTCGGGCTCCCGGCTCTTTGTGGGGGCCGGAGGGTCGGATTTCACGGCGGCGTACTCCACGGCCGACGGGCGCCAGTTCTGGAAGACGGACACGTCGGGGTCGACCCAGGCGGTGGCGTCATGGGGCAGCGACATGCTGGTGATCGGCGGGCACTTCCAGTGGGTCCAGTACCAGGGCTCGGGGAACTGCGGAGACAACGGCAACCCGAACCCGAGCTGCCTCCACCAGCCGCGCCTCGCGATCCTCGACGCCGCCACGGGGCGGGTGGACGCGGCATGGCGTCCCGACATCTGTTGCCTGTACAACGGAGTCTGGGCCTTGGCGACCAAGGGCCATCGTCTGCACGTGGGCGGGCAGTTCACGAAGGCGGGAGGCCGTTCGCAATGGTTCTACGCGCGGTTCTCGTGAGATAGGATTCGGTCGATGAGCTAGGCGTTCGATCCCATCAGCACGCGCCGCCGCCGACCGCGGCCGTCCTTGCCTGCCGTCATCCGGAGCCGATCTCCATGCCCGCCAGCCCATCGCCAACAGCCCCCTCGCCGAGCGTTCCCTCGTGAGCACGCTCGAGGTTCGCGACCTCTCGGTCGAAGCCGGCGGGACCACGGTCGTGCAGGACCTGTCCTTCTCGCTGCGCCCCGGCGACAAGGTTGGAGTGGTGGGACGCAACGGCGCGGGCAAGACCAGCATGCTCAAGGTCCTCGCGGGCGAGGCGCCGGCGGGCGCGGGTTCGGTGGAGCGCCGCGGGGCACTGGGATACCTGCGTCAAGATCCGCGACAGCACCGCGACGACGACGCGACGTCGGGGCTCGAGTACGTCCTGTCGGCCCGTGATCTCGTGGCGCGATCCAAGCGGCTGGAGCGGGCGCGCATCGGGTTGGAGGAGGACCCGTCCGAGCGCAACCTCCAGCGATTCTCGCGCCTGGAGGATGAGTACCGCGACGCCGGGGGCTACCGAGCGGAGTCCGAGGTCCGAACGGTCTCCGCCGGCCTCGGGCTTGCGCAGGATCGCCTGGAACTGCCGGTGGGGGCGCTCTCGGGCGGGGAGCGGCGCCGGCTCGAACTCGCCCGCATCCTCTTCGGAGGCTCGGATCTCCTGCTCCTGGACGAGCCCACCAACCACCTCGACGTGGACGCAAAGCATTGGCTGATGACGTTCCTCGGCACGTACAAGGGTGCCCTCCTCGTCGTGAGCCACGACCTGGGCTTGCTCGACGCCTCCATCACGCGGATCCTGCACCTGGATCGCGACGGGGTGGTTGCGT
Organism: uncultured Actinomycetes bacterium; assembly: GCA_963719165.1. Lineage (GTDB taxonomy): Bacteria > Actinomycetota > UBA4738 > UBA4738 > HRBIN12 > JAOUEA01. The sequence goes on from CAVRAV010000001.1 coordinate 732,520, forward strand.
ACCGCGGGACCTACTCGCAGTACCGGACGTCGCGGATCCGCGATGAGGTCCGCCTCACCGCCCTCGCCGGTCGACAAGAGCAGGAGATCCGCCGGTTGAAGACGCTCGCCGATTCCATGCGCGGGCAGACGGCAAAGCGCGCACGCAAGGCGAAGACCCTCGACACGCGAGCGACCAGGCTCGAGGCGAACAAGGTGGAAGGTCCCGCTCGAGAGCGAACGGTGCGGTTCCGCTTCCCCGCGCCGCCGCACAGCGGCCGGACCGTGCTGCGGACGGAGGGCCTCGCGAAAGGCTACGGCGGACCGACGGTGTTCGACGCCGTGACCTTCGACGTCGAACGGGGTGAACGGATGCTGATCATGGGCCTCAACGGCGCGGGCAAGACGACCCTGCTGCGCATCCTGACCGGCGAGACGCGGGCCGACGCCGGGACCTTCGTCTTCGGCCACGGCGTGGAACCCGGGTACTACGCCCAAGAGCACGAAGGGATCAGAGAAGGGATGGACCTTCTGGCCCACATGCGCGCCGCGTCGCCCGCGGACGATCAGGCCCTGCGATCGCTGTTGGGGATGTTCGGGCTGCCGGGTGCGATGGCCTTCCAGGACGCGGGCACGCTCTCGGGGGGAGAGAAGACCAAGCTCGCGCTCGCCCAGCTCGTGGCCGGGCGCAAGAACCTTCTCTTGCTCGACGAGCCGACCAACAACCTCGACCCGCCGTCGCGCACGGCGATCGCGCAGGCGCTGGCCGATTGGCCGGGAGCGATGGTGATCGTGAGCCACGACCCGGAGTTCGTGGACGCGCTTCAACCGCAGCGGGTGCTCATGATGCCCGACGGGGACATCCAGTATTGGGACGAGGATCTCCTGGACCTGGTCAGCCTCGCCTGAGCCGGCCTGCGTGGCCGAGGCCTCTGCGGAGGCCCGTTCGCGAGGCCGCCGCGGCTATGCTTTGCGAACCGTGTAGCCGACCGAGGGGTTCTCGACGTGAGCCAGCCAGACCTGATCTTCGTCAATGGCGACGTGTACACCGTGGACGCCGCGCGGCGATGGGCGCGGGGGGTCGCCGTGGCCGCCGGCCGGATCGTCGCGGTGGGTGCCGAGTCCGACATCGGAGACCTCGCGGGACGCTCGACGCAGGTCATCGACCTTGCCGGCGGGATGCTGCTGCCCGGTTTCCAGGACGCCCACTGCCATCCCGTCTCGGGGGGTGTCGATCGCCTCCAATGCGACCTGCATGATTTCAACTCCGCGGCCGCCTACGTGGGGGCCGTCGACGCGTATGCGCAGTCGCATCCGAACGTGACGTGGATCCTGGGCGGAGGGTGGGCGATGGACGTCTTCCCGGGTGGGACGCCCACGAAGGATCTCCTGGACGCGGTCGTCCCCGACCGACCCGTCTTCTTGCCGAACCGCGACGGGCATGGCGGATGGGTGAACTCCGCCGCGTTGAAGATCGCCGGCGTTAGCCGCGACACGGCGGACCCGGCGGACGGTCGCATCGAGCGCAGTTCCGACGGCGAGCCCTCCGGCACGCTGCACGAGGGGGCGATGGACCTGGTCGGCCGGCACGCGCCGCCGACCGACGAGGACGCGATGCACGCCGGCCTGCTGGAGGGCCAGTCCTACCTGCACTCGCTCGGCGTCACGGCATGGCAGGACGCCATCGTCGGCGCGGAGTCCTGGGGCGACAACTTCGAGGCCTACCTCGGGGCCGCTCGGAGCGGCGAGCTCACCGCCCGCGTGGTGGGCGCCCTGTGGTGGGACCGGCATCGAGGGATCGAACAGGTCGAGGACCTGCTGGCCCGGCGCGAGCGGGGCCGGGAGGGGCGCTTCGCGGCCACGAGCGTCAAGATCATGCAGGACGGCGTCTGCGAGAACTTCACGGCCGCCGTCCTGGATCCCTACCTCGATGCCGAAGGGACGCCCACGGGCAACCGCGGGATCTCCTTCGTGGAGCCGGGATTGTTGAAGGAGGCCGTGACGCGGCTGGATCGCGAGGGCTTCCAGGTCCACTTCCATGCCCTGGCGGAGCGGGCCGTGCGCGAGGCGCTCGATGCGGTGGAGGCGGCGTTGACGGCGAACGGACCCTCGGACCGGCGGCACCATCTGGCCCACCTCCAGGTCGTCCACCCCGACGATGTCCCTCGGTTCCGCGGATTGGGCGCCGTCGCGAACGCCCAACCCTTGTGGGCCGCTCACGAGTCGCAGATGGATGACCTGACGATCCCGTTCCTCGGAGAGCCTCGTTGGAGATGGCAATATCCGTTCGCGAGTCTCGTGCGCTCCGGCGCCACGCTCGCCATGGGCAGCGACTGGAGCGTCTCCAGCCCGAACCCGCTCGAAGAGATCCACGTGGCCGTGAACCGCCTGATGGCGCCCGAGTACCTCTACCAGGTGGATTCCCGAGAGGTGTTCATCCCCGAGGAACGATTGGACCTACCGACCGCGATCGCGGCGTTCACGATGGGCTCGGCCTACGTGAACCACCTGGACGACGTCAGCGGTTCGATCGAGGTCGGGAAGTTCGCGGATCTGGCCGTGGTGGATCGCAACCTGTTCGCACATCCCGAACAGGAGATCTCGGCCGCGAAGGTCACGCGTACCTACGTGGAGGGAGAGGCCGTGTTCGTGGCGGGCGACGCGTGAGCCGTCCCGGCGCCTAACCCGGGGTCCGCCGGCGAGACCCGTCTGCTCCACCGGGGTGTTACCATTTTGCCATACTTTGAACGGCCGTTCAAGGCGATGACGCTGGCGCCTCGCCTGCGGCCGCATCCCGTTGCAGGAGGTCCCGACCCATGTCCTTTCAGAGCCCCGTCGAGCCCGGTCTGCTGCAGCCCGTGCTGGCGCCGACGCTCGGGGCCAGTCGCACCCTCCCGGCCGAGGCCTACACGTCCGAGCGGGTCTTCGACTGGGAGGCCGCGCATTTCTTCGAGGGAGGGTGGGTCTGCGTCGGGCGAGCCGACGAACTGGCACACATCGGAGATCAGAAGGCGTTCCGGATCGGACGCGAGGGCGTCCTCGTCGTGCGCGACCACGACGAGGAGCTCCGCGGCTTCTACAACACCTGCCGTCACCGCGGGCACGAGCTCCTCGAGCCCGGGAGCTCGAGGAACCTCCGCGCCATCAAGTGCCCCTACCACGCGTGGGTCTACCAGCTGGACGGCTCGCTCGGCGCGGCACCACGTTTCGGAGACCTCGCGGGCTTCGACAAGGCCCGCTATCCGCTGATCGCCGTTCGGCTCCAGGAGTGGCACGGGTGGATCTTCGTGAATGCAGACGGCGGCGCGCCCGACTTCACGTCCTATGCGGGCAACCTGAGCGAACTGCTGTCGGCGTGGGAGCCGGCGCGCCTCGTCGTGGCGGCGGCGCACGACTACGTCATCGAAGCCAACTGGAAGACCATCACGGAGAACTACCACGAGTGCTACCACTGTCCATCGATCCACCCGGAGCTCTGTGCGGTCACGCAGTCGGACTCGGGCGAGAATTATCCGCACGACGGCCTGTGGGTGGGCGGATCCATGGTCTTGAAGGACTTCGCCGAGACCATGTCGCTCACCGGTGAGTCCGGGGGCGTGCCCATCCGCGGTCTGGACCCGAGGCAGCTCCGCGAGGTGTACTACTTCGGCCTGTTTCCGAACCTGCTCCTCAGCCTGCATCCCGACTACGTCATGACGCATCGGTTCGAGGCGTTGGGGCCCGGTCGAACCGGGGTGGAATGCCAGTGGTTGTTCCCGCCCGAGGCCGTGGCCCGCCCGGGCTTCTCGCACGACTACGCCAGCACGTTCTGGGACATCACGAACCGGGAAGACTGGCTCGCCTGCGAATCGGTGTACCGGGGCCTGCAGTCCGATGGCTTCCGCCAGGGCCCATTCGCCTGGAGCGAGGACGAGGTCCACATCTTCATGGCCATGGTCGCCCAGGGGTACCTCGACGGCCGTGCCACGAAGCCGCGGCAGGTCCACGAGCTCGTCGAGGGGACCGGCGCCTGATCTCGGCCAACCGGCTCCTCGTGACCGAGGGTCAGGAGGGAACGTTGCACCGGGGGCCCGCCGCTCCCAACATGGCTCGGGCCGTCGAAAGCCCGCGGGCAGACGCAGGCAAGACCGCGCTGGCGCGGCCCGCGGGTGAGAGCTGAGAGGGGAACCGGATGACCGAGTTCGACATGAGTCTCGTGCAACGTGGTGCGCGCAACCGGCGCACGCCCTACTACGAGGCGACGCAGAAGTACTCGCCGCTGGGCTACACCGTCTACAACCACATGTACTTCCCGATCCGCTTCGATTCGTTCGAGAACGAGTTCGAGGCCCTGTTGAACGACGTGACGCTGTGGGACGTATCGGTGGAGCGCTGCCTGGAGATCTCCGGCCCCGACGGCTTCGCCTTCGCGCAGCTGCTGACGCCCCGCGACCTCTCGACGTGCGCCGTTGGCCAGGCCAAGTACGTGTTGATCTGCGATGCGGACGGCGGCATCATCAACGACCCCGTCCTCACGCGCATGGACGAGAACACGTTCTGGTTCGCCCTCGCGTCCTCGGACGCGCTCCTGTTCGCACGGGGGCTCAAGAATGCCTACCCCGACATGGACGTCACCATCAAGGAGGCCGACGTCGCGCCGCTGCAGGTGCAGGGGCCAAAGTCGAAGGATCTCATGGTGAAGCTGTTAGGGGATGAGATCTTGGATCTCAAGTACTACTTCTGGCGAGAGGCGAAGATCGCGGGCGTACCCGTGGTCGTCACGCGCACGGGCTGGACATCGGAGGTGGGCTACGAGGTCTACACCACCGACACGGCCCGCGGGAACGAGGTCTTCGAGGCGATCATGGAGGCGGGCGGCGAATTCAACATCAAGCCCACCGGGCCGAGCGACATCCGTCGGATCGAAGGCGCCATCTTCAACTGGGGCGCCGACATGACGTACGAGCACAACGCGTTCGAGCTCGGCCTCGACCGGCTGGTCGACTTCGACCTCAGCGACGACGCGTGCGTCTCCATGGCGGCCTATCGGCGGATCCGGTCCGCGGGCGTCTCCCGCAAGATCAATGGCGTGACGTTCGACGGAGAGCGCTTCCCGGCGCTCAACAACGTGAAGTGGACGGCCTCGCTGGACGGAGCCCAAGTCGGTCAGGTGACCTCGGCCATCTACTCACCCCGGCTGCAGTTGAACCTCGGCTATTGCTGGCTGCCCGCCACCGAGAGCACGATGGGGCGCCAGGTGCAGGTGGCCACGGAGTGGGGCCCGCGCACCGCGACGGTGGTCGAGATGCCGTTCGTCGACCCGTCGAAGAAGATCCCCGTCGGCTGAGCCCGGGCGTCCCGCGTCGAGGCGATTTGCCTCCTCGCACCGGGTTGAACGATGATTCAGTTCGGCGCCGCGTTGCGCCTGCCCGCCGACTCGAACAGGAGCCCCTGCGATGGCCAACGAACGCCAGGAGATGCTCGAGAAGAGTGCCACCTTGTACTTCGGACCGTGGTATCGCCGATCGCCGTTCTTCAACGCGACCCGGCGGGCCGGTTGCACCTCCTACGACATCTACAACCACATGTACCTCCCCGCGTACTACGACGACCCGGAGGCGGAGTACTGGGCGCTGAACGACGGCGTGACGATGTGGGATGTGGGGGTGGAGCGCACGGTCGAGGTGAGCGGCCCGGACGCCGATCGCCTCATCGACATGATCACGTGCCGCGACCTGACGAAGTGCGCCGTGAAACAGGGCAAGTACATGCTGGTGACCGGCCCGGACGGCTCGATCGTGAACGATCCGGTCCTCCTGCATGTGGGTGAGGACCGCTGGTGGATGCAACTCGCCGACTCCGACGCGGGCCTCTACGCGTTGGGTGTGGCCGCGAGCAGCGGGCTGGACGCACAGGTGAGCCTTCCCGACGTCCATCCGATGCAGGTGCAGGGACCCGCGTCGGCGAAGACCCTCGAGAAGCTCGTCGGATCCGCGATCTACGACATCAAGTACTACTGGATCGAGGAGTTCGAGATCCGCGGCATCCCCGTGGTGATCAGCCGCACCGGCTGGACGGCGATCCCCGGGTTCGAGGTCAACCTGCTCGACGGGTCGAAGGGGGATGAGCTCTGGGATGCGGTGGCCGAGGCAGGCGCCGAGTTCGACATCCGTCCGATCGCTCCGTGCGAGGGACGCCGGATCGAGGGCGGGATCTTCAACTACGGGTCCGACATCCGGCTCGGGGACACCCCGCTGCACGTGATGGGGCTCGAGCGCCTCGTAGAGGAACAGCCGCAGGACTACATCGGAAAGGATGCCCTCGAGGCGCTGCGCGCCCGCGGGGTCGATCGCAAGCTGATCGGCATCGAACTCGAGGGCGACGAGCTTCGCGCGGAGATGTCCGAGTACTGGTTCGTGTCCGTGGAGGGCAAGCAGGTCGGACACATGACGGACGCCGTGTGGTCGCCCGGCCTCAAGAAGAACATCGGCTACGTGTGGGTGCCGATCGAGCTCGCCGAGCCGGGCAACCGCCTCGACGTGGAGACGGAGAACGGAGAGCACCTCGTCGGCGTCACGGCCACGATCCCGTTCGTCGACCCACGCAAGGAGCGTCCCGCGGCAACTCTCAGGTAGTTCACAGGCTCCTCGGCGAACCCGCCGGTAGCATGGAGCGAATCCCTCGGGAGATCACCGATCCCCTTCCTGGAGGCTGTTGCATGCGCACGTTCAAGATCTTGATCCCCACCCTGTTGATCGCCCTGCTCGCCACCGCGTGCTCGGTCGATCTCGGACCCAAGGGCGCCTCGCCGGGCGCGGCCGCCCCCCTCGCCCAGCCGCCCCTTCCCGGCGGTGGGAAGCAGCCGGTCGAGGCCGTCGTGCGGCGCGTCTTGCCCGCGGTCGTCAACGTCACCTCGGATATCTTCCAACAAGACGCCACCGGCAACGCCCAGCAGGGCCAGGGCGTGGGCACGGGCTTCATCGTGCGTTCCGACGGCGTGATCGTCACGAACTGCCACGTCGTGGAGCAGGCGTCCAAGATCACGGTGTCCACCTCCGCCGACAAGCCCGTTCAGTACGACGCCCGGGTGATCGGGGGAGACTGCCTGAACGACGTCGCGGTCTTGAAGATCGATGCCACCGGGCTCCCGACGGTCGACCTCGGCAGCTCCGACGGCCTGCAGCTGGGCCAGGGCGTGGTGGCCCTCGGCTACGCCCTCGCGCTCGAAGGTGGCCCGTCGGTCTCCACGGGCATCGTGTCCGGCCTCGACCGCACCATCAAGGCGCAGGACCCGGGCTGCACGATCTGTCAGAACGGCGGTCGTACGTACACCGGTGTGATCCAGACCGACGCCGCGATCAACCACGGCAACTCGGGTGGACCGCTCGTAGACATGCAGGGTCGTGTCGTGGGCATCAACTCGGCCGGCGACGACAACGCGCAGAACATCGGCTTCGCGATCGCGATCGACTCGGTGAAAGACACGGTCGCGCAGGCGGAGGCCAACCCGCTCGCTCCCGTGGCCTACCTCGGGGTGTCCACGCAGAGCGTGAACGGTGCCCTCGCCAGCCAGTTCCAACTGGGCACGGACACCGGTGCCTACGTGGTGGCGACCACCGCGGACGGCCCCGCCGCGTCGGCGGGGCTCAAGCAGGGCGACGTCATCGTCTCGGTGGACGGCAAGGCGGTCAAGACGGCGGACGACCTCGGTTCGGTCCTCGCCGGCCTCACCCCGGGTCAGAAGGTCGCCGTGGGTCTCGTGGGCACGGACGGGAGCCGCCGGTCGATCGAGGTCACGCTGGGCACGCGCCCGCTGCCGACCACGCTTCCCTAGCCTCACCGACCCGGGCCACGCCTGCGCTAGCCTGGGAGGGTGAAGACGTCGCGCGGAACCGCCTCACCCACCGGAGAACGCGCCGGTGGGTGAGGCGTTCCGGTCGGGAGAGCGCGTCCTGCTCGTCGACCAGCGCGATCGCACCTATCTCTTCGAGCTGAACGCCGGCGCGACCTACCACACGCATTCGGGCACGCTGGGTCACGACGAGGTCATCGGGCGGCCGGAGGGAACCAGGGTGGCCACGGCCAAGGGCATGGTGCTCACGGCGTTCCGACCGCGGTTCGCCGACTTCGTCCTCAAGATGCCGCGCGGTGCCCAGGTCGTCTACCCCAAGGATCTCGGCCCGATCCTCACCTACGCCGACGTGTACCCGGGCGCGCGGGTGCTCGAGGCGGGCACGGGGTCGGGCGCGCTCACCATCGCGCTCTGCCGGGCGGTCGGCGACGCCGGTCGGGTGGTCTCTTACGAGCTCCGCTCGGAGCACCTCGCGCAGGCCGTCGACAACGTCGGGGCGTTCTTCGGGGCGATACCCGAGAACCTCGCCCTGCGCGACGGCGATCTCGCAGACGTCGCGACCACCGGCGAGCGGTTCGATCGCGCCGTGCTGGACATGGCGGACCCTTGGAGCACCCTGGAGGCGCTGGGGCGGGTGCTGGAGCCCGGCGGCGCGGTCTGCGCCTATCTACCCACCACACCGCAGATCCAGCAGTTCGTGCTCGCATTGCGCCCCAACGGATTCCTGCATATCGACACCTTCGAAACGCTCAAGCGCGGCTGGCACGTCACCGAGCGCAGCGTGCGTCCCGACCACCGCATGCAGGGTCACACCGGGTTCCTCACCGTCGCGCGGCTTGTCGGCGCGCCCGAGTAGCGTGGAACCGCGAGTGGGCCAACCTTGCGATCGGGCCTAAGCCTTCCGCCCGTGGATGCCGTAAACCAGTAGGGAGAGGCGCGGCCGGCCTCCACGGTTGTGGCCGGGACGCGACCTATACTCAGCGATCCGCGCCGGAGGTGAGACGGATGCCGAATCACGAAGACGAGATCGAGCGGTACGAGAAGCAGGCGCACGAGCTTCAGACCCAGGTGAAGTTCATGGAAGAGGAGGTCGGCCTCCTTCGCCGCCGTCTCACCAACGCGCCGCGACAGGTGAGCATCCTGGAAGAGAAACTCATGGAAACGCGCGAGCAGCTCACGAAGGCCATGGGCCAGAACCAGAAGCTCGCGGACGCCCTGCGCGCTGAGCGCGACAAGATCGAAGCGCTGGTCGAGGAGGTCGAGAAGCTCTCGCAGCCGCCGGCGACCTTCGGCGTGTACCTGCGTTCGAATGAGGACGGGTCGCTCGACGTCGTCACGTCGGGCCGCAAGATGCGGGTCATGCCCGCTCCCGACCTGGACGAGCGCGCCTTCCGTCCCGGCGTGCAGGTGGTGCTGAACGAGTCGTTGAACGTAGTGGAGGTCCTCGAGCCGGATCGCGCGGGCGAGGTCGTGAAGGTGAAGGATCGCCTCGGACACGATCGCGTCATCGTGGTCGGACGCGGGGATGAGGAGTACGTGGCCCACCTCGCGGGCTCGCTCCTCGATGCGGCACCTCGCGTGGGCGACAACGTGCTCTTCGACGGCCGTTCGAACGTCGCCACCGAGGTCCTGCCCAAGGAGGAGGTCGAGGAGCTCGTCCTCGAGGAGATCCCCGACGTGAGCTACGACGACATCGGCGGCCTGGAGGGGCAGATCGACGCGATCCGCGACGCGGTCGAGCTCCCGTTCCTGTACGCGGAGCTGTTCCATGAGCACGAGCTCGAGCCGCCCAAGGGCGTGCTGCTCTACGGCCCTCCGGGCTGCGGGAAGACGCTCATCGCCAAGGCCGTGGCGAAGTCACTCGCGGACAAGGTGCGCGAACGCACCGGTCGGGAAGACGCCCGCAGCTACTTCTTGAACGTCAAGGGTCCGGAGCTGCTCAACAAGTACGTGGGCGAGACGGAGCGTCAGATCCGCGAGATCTTCATCCGCGCCAAGGAGCGCAGCGAGGAGGGCCTCCCGGTCATCGTCTTCTTCGACGAGATGGATTCCATCTTCCGCACCCGTGGGACGGGGATCTCCTCCGACGTCGAGTCCACGATCGTGCCGCAGCTGCTGTCGGAGCTCGACGGCGTCGAGACCCTCAAGAACGTCGTCGTGATCGGGGCGTCCAACCGGGAGGACCTGATCGACCCCGCCATCTTGCGCCCAGGTCGCCTGGACGTGAAGATCAAGATCGAGCGGCCCGACGCGGATCAGGCCCGAAACATCATGGCGAAGTACCTGCATCCCGTGGTCCCCATCCACCCCGACGAGGTCGCGCGCTTCGGCGGCGACGCGCAGCAGGCGTGCTTCCGCATGATCGACAAGACCATCGAGCAGATGTACGAGCCCAGCGACCGCAACCGGTTCCTCGAGGTCACTTACGCCTCGGGCGACAAGGAGATCCTGTACTTCAAGGACTTCAACTCCGGAGCCATGATCGAGAACATCGTGCGGCGCGCCAAGAAGGACGCCATCAAGCGTTTCCTCTCCACCGGCGACAAGGGCATCAAGACGGAGGACATGCTCACGGCGATCCGTGACGAGTTCAAGGAGAACGAGGATCTCCCCAACACCACGAACCCCGACGACTGGGCGCGGATCTCCGGTAAGAAGGGCGAACGTATCGTCTACGTCCGCACGCTGCTCGGTCACGACGGCGACGGACGTCAGGTGGAGCGCGTGAACGCCGGACAGTACCTGTAAGGTGGCCCGATGGCCATCCCCAAGGTCTTCGGCACCGAGACGGAGTACGGGATCGCCGCGGCCGGTGCGCCGGACTTCAACCCGGTCCTGAGTTCCTCGCTGCTGATCTCCACGTACGCCGGATCCCTGAGGAAGATCCGATGGGATTACGAACAGGAGTCGCCCTTGCGCGACGCCCGGGGCTTCGAACCGGTCCCCGCGCGTGAGGGCTCCGACGAAGACCTCGGTCTTGCCAACGTCATCCTTCCGAACGGCGCACGCTACTACGTTGATCACGCGCATCCCGAATACTCGACGCCCGAGTGCATCACCGCGCGTGCGCTGGTGATCCACGACAAGGCGGGGGAGCGGATCCTCGAGCGCTCGCTGGACGAGGTCCTCGCGGTCGTGCCGAGTGCCCCGCCCCTTTCGATCTACAAGAACAACAGCGACGGCAAAGGGAACTCCTACGGGACGCACGAGAACTACCTCGTTGATCGCACCACGCCGTTCACGGACATCGTGCGGGACCTCACGCCCTTCCTGGTCTCGCGGATCGTCTTCACCGGCGCCGGCAAGGTCGGGGCGGAGGCGTCGTGGGACGAGCGCGGCCGCGCCCTGTTCCAGCTCACGCAACGCGCCGACTTCTTCGAGACGGAGGTGGGGCTCGAAACGACGCTGAAGCGCCCAATCATCAACACTCGGGACGAACCGCATGCGGACCCCGAGAAGTACCGCCGGCTCCACGTGATCATCGGGGACGCGAACATGTGTGAGGTCGCTTCGTTCCTCAAGATCGGGACCACCGCGATCGTGTTGAAGATGATCGAAGATGCCTTCCTGCCCGATCTCACGCTCGAGACCCCCGTGGCCTCCCTGCATGAGGTCTCGCGCGATCTCACCCTCAGCGCCGAGATCCCCCTCGCGGACGGGCGCCGGCTCACGGCCATCCAGCTGCAATGGGAGTACTTCGAGAACGCGCGCAAGTTCGTGGAGCGCTTCGATGACACCCCCGAGAACCATGAGGTGCTCGCACGCTGGGAGTCGGTGCTCGGCACCCTGGAGACCGATCCGTTCTCGCTCCACGGCCAGTTGGATTGGGTGGCCAAGTACCGCCTGGCCGCGGCGTATCGAGAACGCGACGCGCTGGCGTGGAGCGATGCGAAGCTGCGGGCGATCGATCTGCAGTATCACGACGTTCGCCGCGATCGCGGCCTGTATCACCGCCTGGCGTCCTCGGGCAAGGTCGAGCGGCTCGTCACCGACGCCGAAGTGGACGAGGCCATCATGGAGCCGCCGGTGGATACCCGAGCGTATTTCCGTGGCAGGTGCATCTCCCGCTACCCCGAGGCCATCGCCGCCGCCTCCTGGGACTCACTGATCGTGGACACGGGTGCCGACGCGCTGCAACGCATCCCGATGCGCGAGCCGTTGCGGGGGACGAAGGAGCACGTCGAAGGGCTGCTGGCCCAGGCGGAGAACGCCGCGGCCCTGGTGCGCCTCCTCGAGGGTTGAGGGCTCGGGCCCCCGACCGCCGCTACGATGGTCGCACGGAAAGGAGCTACGCCCGTGCCGCAGGAGCAAGAGCAGAAGAAGATCCAGAAGAAGGGTGGGGGAGCCGGAGACGACGCGGACGCCGGCCAGGTGGAGGCGTCCTCGAAGGCAGCCGGACTCAAGGACGAGATGGACGACATCCTCGAGGAGATCGATTCGGTGCTCGAGGAGAACGCCGAGGAGTTCGTTAAGAGCTACGTCCAGAAGGGCGGAGAGTGATCGAGCCCGCGCGAGGCCCGCTCGGCGCCCCCGCCTTCGGCGCGAACCCCTCGTTCGTCGATCTGCTGCGACAGGAGCGCCCCGAGCGTCTGCGCCAGCTACAGGGTGCGGTGTCCGCCGAGGTGGCCACCCTGCCCCATGGGACAACGGTGCTGGGCGTGAAGTACGTGGACGGGATCATCCTCGCCGGCGACCGGCGGGCCACCTCCGGCTACTCCATCGCCGACGATCGCATGCGCAAGGTGTTCGCGGCCGACGACTACTCCGCGATCGCCATCGCTGGAGTGGCGGGGATGGCCGTGGAGATGGTCAAGCTCTTCCAGCTGGAGCTCGAGCACTACGAGAAGATCACGGGCGACCGCCTCTCCCTGGAGGGGAAGGCCAATCGTCTGGCGGAGTTGATCAGGCAGAATTTCCCGATGGCCATGCAGGGCCTCGTGGTCGTTCCGCTCTTCGGCGGTTTCGACCATCGGCGGGAGGAGGGGCGGATCTTCCACTACGACGCGACCGGCGGGCGCTGGGAGGAACACGACTACCAAGCGACCGGCTCGGGAAGCGCCTCCGCAAAGAACTCGCTGAAGAAGACCTGGAAGCCCGGTCTCAGCCGGACCGATGCGCTGCGCGCGACCGTGGAGGCGCTCCTGGACGCATCGGAGGACGACGTCGCCACGGGCGGGCCGGATCCCCATCGGCGGATCTATCCCATCGCCCTGGTCGTGACCGCCGACGGTGCCGAAGAGGTCCCCGAAGACGAGGTCGCCGCGGCCGCCGCGGCGGTCATCGAGGAGCGCGCATAGATGTCCTTCATGCCGTACGTCGCGCCCGAACAGATGATGAAGGACCGCTCGGAGTACGCCCACAAGGGCATCGCGCGCGGTCGATCCGTCATCGGCCTCGAGTACGTCGGACGGGCTCCTGTTCATCGCCGAGAACCCATCGGCAACCCTGCACAAGATCAGCGAGATCTACGACCGCATCGCCTTCGCCGGCGTGGGCAAGTACAGCGAGTTCGAGGAGCTCAGGATCTCGGGTATCCGCCTCGCGGACATGCGAGGCTTCTCCTACGGGCGCGAGGATGTGAAGGCGCGAGACCTCGCGAACGCCTACTCGCAAGCCCTCTCGGCGATCTTCACGCAGCAGATGAAGCCGTACGAGGTGGAGGTCCTCGTGGGCGAGGTCGACGGCGATGCGGCCGGCACGGCGCTGTACCACGTCCTGTTCGACGGCTCCGTCACCGACGAGCACGATTTCATCGCGATCGGCGGCCACGCGGAGGATCTCGCGGAGACGTTGAAGTCGCGATTCGAGGAGGGCTGGGACCTCGCGACCGCCGTGAAGACGGCCGCGGAGGTCCTGGGCTCGCCGGACGGCCGCACCATCGCCGCCGAGGCCGTCGAGGCCGGGGTCCTGGACCGCCGACGTGGGCAACGGCGCAAGTTCCACCGGCTCGAGGGCGGCGAGGTCGCCCAGATCCTGGGCAGCTGATCGCTCCCGCCGTTCGAACACCCGGGCCGTAGGCTGTCGGCCATGGACCGGCGGATCTTCGGCCTGGAGAACGAGTACGGGGTCACCTGCACCTTCCGCGGGCAACGGCGCCTCTCGCCCGACGAGGTCGCGCGCTACCTCTTCCGTAGGGTCGTGCATTGGGGCCGGTCGTCCAACGTCTTCCTCGAGAACGGGGCGCGCCTGTACCTCGACGTCGGTTCGCACCCCGAATACGCCACCCCGGAGTGCGACGCCATCGAGGAGCTGGTGGCGCACGACAAGGCCGGTGAGCGGATCCTCGAAGGGCTCTTAGCCGCGGCGGAACTGCGCTTGCACGAGGAGGGGATCTCGGGTCAGGTCTACCTCTTCAAGAACAACACGGACTCCGCGGGGAATTCGTACGGATGCCACGAGAACTATCTCGTGGCGCGCCACGGCGAGTTCGCGCGCATGGCCGACGTGATGATCCCGTTCTTCGTCACACGGCAGATCTGGTGCGGTGCGGGGAAGGTGCTGCACGGGCCGCGCGGCGCGCAGTTCTGTATCAGCCAGCGAGCCGAGCACATCTGGGAGGGCGTATCCAGCGCCACGACGCGGAGCCGGCCCATCATCAACACCCGCGACGAGCCCCACGCCGACGCCGAGCGGTTCCGCAGGCTGCACGTGATCGTGGGCGACTCCAACATGAGCGAGCACACCACGTTCATGAAGACTGGCATCACCGACCTGGTGCTTCGCATGGTGGAGGCCAACACCGTGATGCGCGACCTCTCGCTCGAGAATCCCATCCGGGCGATCCGCGAGATCAGCCACGACACCACGTGTACGCGCACGATCAAGCTCGCGAACGGCCGGGAGCTCACCGCCCTGGAGATGCAGACCGACTATCTGGAGAAGACCGAGCGCTTCATCGAGCGACGCGGTGGTGACGAGGTCGCCAAGACCCTGCTTCGCGAGTGGCGCGACGCCCTGGAGGCGCTGGAGTCCGGGCGCCACGACCGGCTCGAGCGCAAGATCGACTGGGTCACGAAGCGGCTGCTGATCGAGCGCTACATGGCCAAGCACGACCTCGCCCTTGCGTCCCCCCGCGTGGCGCTCCTCGACCTCGCCTACCACGACGTGAACCGCGATCGGGGTCTCTACTACCTGCTGGAGCGTGGCGGGAAGGTAGACCGCGTCGTGACCGAACAACAGGTGAGCCGCGCGATGCGCGAGCCCCCCCAAACCACCCGGGCGAAGCTGCGCGGTGATTTCATCCGGCAGGCCAAGGCGAAGCGCCGCGACTACACCGTCGACTGGGTGCACCTGAAGCTGAACGATCAGGCGCAGCGCACGGTCCTGTGCAAGGATCCGTTCCGCAGCGTGGACGATCGGGTGGACCAGCTCATCGCCCACATGTGAGCGGCCGAGGCGGGCCGTCCAACCCTCAGCGGTTCGCGACGACCACGAGGATCGCGGCGACGGCCAGCACGATGGTCGCCACGCCGATCCCGATGGCGGACGTATCCTCGAGCGGACCGAACGCCCCTTGCGCGAGCCCCGCCGAAACCTGTCGGAGCCGCCTGATCCCGAGCACGACCATCGCCACGCCGAGCACGCAGAACCCCGTCCCGAGCGCGACGTAGGGCCACGCCGCCCCACCGCCGAAATCCGGGAGGAATTTCGCGACGCCCAGTCCAACGGCGACGGACGTGAGCCCCGAGCGCAGCCACGCGAGGTAGGTCCGCTCGTTCGCGAGATGCGTGCGTCGCGTGGCGTCGATACGCTGCGGGTTGGGCGTCGGGTCGCTCACGAGTCCATGGTGGCACAGCGCGCGGGGGCGGCCTAGGACCCCATCGGGTCGCGCCAACGCCGGTTGCCGGCCACGAGGCGCCCGGCGAGCACCCCGGCGGCGCCCGCGGCCAGTGCACGCCAGCGATCCTCGGGCGGCCGGACACCCCGCGCGGCGAGTTCCTCGAACGCCGGGGAGCCGTCGACCTCGACGAGCTGATGCCGTGCTTCGAGGGCGGCCGAGCGCAGCTGATCCCACAGGTCGCGACGCTCATCTTCGTCCGCGATCGAGGGGACCGCCACGTCGAGATCCCGCAGCTCGAGGTTCCCCAGGAGTCCAAGGCTTGCGTCGGAGATCAGGGGGCCGCGCGGGCCGGCAAGCATGCCCAGGACGGGAAGGGCGCGGCCGCCGAGCTCCGCCACGAGGTTGAGCGCGGCGATCAACCGGGGCGCGGGAAGGACCGCGACGGTCAGCTCCGCGCCCTGCGCTGCCGCGGCCGCAAGGGCGACGGCGTTGGGATCGGTGAGCCGGAGGGCCTTCACGTCCCGGCCGGCTCGCCTCATCCCCGCGCGAACCACGTCCAGCAGATCGGCGCCCGCGAACAGCACGACCGGCATCTGGCGAAGGTTCGTGGGCCGAGCGGGTCGCGTTCGCGGGTCCACGGGCATCACGCGGATATGATGCCGCACGATGGCAGGTGGAGACCGCGCGGAGCCGCTGGAACGACTGTTGAACCTCGTCGGCCTCTTGCTGGAGACCAAGCAACCGCTCACGTTCGAAGAGATCCGGACCACCCTCGAGCCCTACGGGCAGGAGAAGGCCGAGACCGCGAAACGGATGTTCGAGCGCGACAAGGACCTGCTCCGCGACTACGGGGTGCCGCTCGAGCTCGTTGACATCGACGCATGGGGGACCGAGCAGGGATACCTGATCCCCAAGGACCGCTACTACCTCCCGGAGATCGCCTTCACCCCCGAGGAGCTCGGCGCCCTCCTCGTGGCGGCACAGAGCGGAGGCGAGAACACCGTCGCGGAATCGGGCGCGCGCAAGCTGCTCTACGGGGCGGATGGGGGCGTTCTGGCGGGGCTCGCCGGGGGTCCGCTCGCCTCGGGCTCCGACGCGCGCAGCGCACTGGTCCTGGCCGTCGCGAGCGCGGTGAGCGATCATCGCAGGATCGGATTCGGCTATCGGACCTCACACGGCCAGGACGCGATGCGCGACGTGGACGCGTTCGCGATGGTGTTCCGGGGCGGACATTGGTACCTCGTGGGCCACGACCGTGAGCGTGACGACATCCGCGCCTTCCGGCTGTCTCGATTCACCGCCGAGCCCGTCGACCGAGGGGAGGCGGCATCGGCCCCGGAGGGCTTCCGCGCCGCCGACCACGTCGAGGCCGGTCCCTGGGCGGCCGTCGGAGAAGATCGCGCTCGGGTCGCGTTCGCCCCGGAGGTCGCATGGTGGGCGACCGGATCGCTCGCGGGCGCGTCCGTGGAGGCGGAGCGGGCCGACGGATGGGCCGTCGCGACGATCCCCTTCGCCGACGAGGGCGCCCTCGCCGCGCTCGTGCTGCAGTTCGGACCCGATGCCGAGGTGCTCGAACCGGGTTCCCTGCGCGACGAGATCCGTCGTCGCCTCGAGGCGGCACGTGCCTGAGCGGCGCAGGACGGTGCCCAAGACGCGGGAGCGTCTGGGCAGGATGCTCGTGATCGTCCCCTACCTCGTGCGGCATCAGGGCGCGGCGCTCCACGAGGTGGCGGCCCTCTTCGACCTCCCGCCCGACCAGCTTCGTCGCGATCTTGACCTCTTGTTCATGTCGGGTCTTCCGCCGTACGGGCCGGGCGATCTCATCGACGTGGAGGTCGACGAGGACGAACACATCTGGATCACGATGGCCGATCATTTCTCCCGACCGCTGCGGCTCACGCGCAGCGAGGCCCTGTCCCTCTACCTGCGTGGGACGGAGCTCGTCGCCACGCCCGGGCTGCCCGAGGCGCCCGCCCTCGCCAGTGCCATGGGCAAGCTGCGCGACGAGCTCGGACCGGAGATCCTCGGCGACGCGGGATCCCGGATCGAGACCACCGTGGCTGGCGCCGTTCCCGAGCACCTGGACCTGTTGCGGCGAGCCGCTGCTTCGCATGAGGCCCTGCGGATCGAGTACTACGCGCCTTCCACGGGGGCCTGGACCACCCGCACGATCGAGGCGGAGGAGATCTTCGCGAACCTCGGCAACTGGTACGTCGCCGCTTGGGACACGGGCACGGACGCCGAGCGGCTGTTCCGGGCCGATCGGATCCGGTCGGCCACACCCACCGGGTCCAGGTTCGCTCCCCGCGGGCTCGAGGGCGTGGGCCGATCGCTGTACACGCCGGGTCCCCAGGACCTTCTCGTGCGCCTTCGGCTGCGGCCCTCCGCGCGATGGATCGCGGAGTACTACACCAGCGTGGATCCCTCCGAACGAGCGGATGGGAGCCTCGAGGTGACCCTGCCGACGACGAGATTGGGATGGGTCGCGCGGCTGCTCCTGCGGGTCGGTAACGAGGCCGAAGTGGTGGATCCCCCGGAGCTCCGGGGCGAAGTCGGAGCGCTGGCCGAGCGCACCCTCGAGCGCTACGAGAGCTGAGCGGCAGGTGGTCAACTTGGGGTAGTCCCGTTCGCCGTGGGGGGGCTCAAGTCTGGACAAGACCCCACCGATAGCTCGGGAGAGATGACAACCATCCGGACGACTTGCCCCCGATGCGGCGAAGTGGACATGGGTCCCGACGCCATCGTCCTCTCCGTCCGTCAGAACGGCCGGGAGGGGAGCTATCGGTTCACCTGCCCCAGCTGCAGCGACGACGTCGAGAAGCGGGCCGACCGCAAGATCGTGGCCTTGCTGGTCTCGGCGGGCGTCGACATCGACCAGGGCGAGGGTGCGATGGGTCACCCGGAGCTGTTCGACGAGGACGAAGACGACCCGCGAGGGTCCCTCCCGCCCGGCCCCGCCTTCTCGATCGACGACGTCATCGAGTTCCACTACCTCCTGGAGGACGATTGCTACATCCAGGAGTTCCTCGCGTCCAGCGGCGGCGCCTGAGGCTCGACGAGGAGACGCGAGGTGGCCCCGCTCCCTCGTGTAGCATCGCCGGATGAGCGCGTGGATCCTCGTGTGGTTCATCATCTTCGTCCTCGGCACCCTCGCGCTGATCGCGTTCTCGATCGGCCTCGGTCGCGAAGTGCTGCTGCTCGGCAGGACCGCCAAACGGGCCCAGGACGAGTTGCAGCCCATGGTCTCTCAGATCTCGCAGGCCGGCGGGCGCGCCGCCGCGGTCGCCGGGAACCTCAAGGCGCCGTCGCGCAAGCAGACCTCCTGACCCCTCCTCGACGGTAGAATCGTTCGGGTATCGGCTATCGACCATGTTCAACATCGGCCCTCAGGAACTCCTCGTCGTTCTCATCGTGGCCCTCATCATCGTGGGGCCGAAGCGGCTGCCCGAGTTCGGCCGGACGATCGGGCGGGCGCTCAACGAATTCCGCAAGCTTCAGGACGAGGTGAAGGACATGGTGAAATTCGACCTCGGGGCGGACCCAGCGGACGACGAGGAGACGGAGCCCTCGTTCTCCGATCCCCACGAGCCGGATGAGTCCTATGAGGCCGAGCAGGCCATCACGCGCCAGATCGGCGACGGGGACGGCCTGACGCACAGCGAGCGCGTCATCGCCGCCCTGCCAGATGAACTCGATGAACCGCTCGACGGGCTCGAACCGCTCGACGCACCGCTCGATGGGGACACGGTGGAGGCCGACGTGGAGCCGATCGTTCCGCTCGGTGACGTGGCGGACCTCGGGCCTGCAGCACCTCCCGACGACGCGTCGCACGACGTTCCCGAAGTCCCCCCGGCGGCTGCCGCGGAGTAGGACGAGCGCCGTGCCCACCCTCCCCAAGTTCCTTCGCCGCCCGACGCCGAGCGAGCGCACCGGCACGATGACGGTGGTCGAACACCTCGAGGAGCTCCGCCACCGGATCGTGGTGAGCGTGATCGCCGTGTTGGGGGGCGGGATCCTCGGGTGGTTCCTGTATCAGCCCTTCATGAACCTCGTCAACAACCCCTTCTGCGACTACGTGAACGGCCTTCCGGCCGACCGGCGGCCGCCCGCGGGGTGCCGGCTCGTCTTCAGCGGTCCCGTGGATGCCATGCTGATCAAGCTGAAGGTGGTGCTGTTCCTCGGCCTGTTCCTCGCCCTGCCGGTCCTGCTGTACCAGTTGTGGGCGTTCATCGTGCCGGGCCTGACGACCCGAGAGCGGAAGCTCTCCGTGCCGTTCGTGGTGGCCTCGATGCTGCTGTTCCTGCTGGGGGCGGTCTTCGCCTTGTTCACGCTTCCCAAAGGCCTCGGTTTCCTCCTCGGGTTCGCGGGTCCGGACGTGACGCCGCTGATCAGCTTCCCGAGCTACGTCGGCTTCGTCGTGTTGGTGACGCTCGCGTTCGGCGTGTCGTTCGAGTTCCCGATCCTGCTCGTGTTCCTGACGATGGTCGGGGTGCTCTCCAGCGCCAAGCTGCGCGCGTGGCGTCGCTGGGCGATCCTCGGGATCTCCGTGTTCGCGGCCGTGATCACGCCGAGTTCGGATCCGTACTCGATGCTCGCCTTGATGCTTCCCATGGTGTTCTTCTACGAGGCGTCTATCATCATCGCTCGACTCATGAAGAAGTAGGGGACTCGATGGCGATCAAGGGCAAGAACAGGGCGAAGTCCAAGCCGCGGCAGGCTGCGCGTGCGCCGCGGCGCGACCCCGTGGTGGTCAAGCCTCCGTTCTTCCAACGGCGGTGGGTGCAGGTCGCGCTCGCGTGCGTCCTGGGCGCTGCGGCCACCCTGATCGTGATCTGGGTCACCAACGGGCTCCGTCGGAACAGCGCGGACGCGCAAGCGGCGGCGGACGCCGCCACTCGGCGCGCCGCGGCAACGGCGTGGCAACAGGAAGCCGAGGCGCAGATCAGCAAGATCGGCACGCCTCAACAGGGCCGACCGCCGCTGGTCTTCCCGGCCATGAACACCGCGCTCGACGCCATGAAGAAGGGGACGGTGCCTCCCACGGCCGCCGATACGTTCGGCGGTGCGGCCGATGGAGCGGCGGCGGCCGTCAAGGCGCTCAGCGCCTTCGACCTCGCGGGCACCATCGAGGGCCAGGGGTTCGACGTCGCCCAAGCCCTGTCCTTCACTGACTCCAAGGACCGTCTCGTGAACTCGCTCATCCTGTACCAACGGGCCTCCGAGGTGGCCGTCCTAGCGGCGAAGGCCACCGGCGCTCAGCAAACGACCCTCACGAACACCGCGGACGATCTCCGCAACGACGCCGCCACCGAGTTTCAGCAGGCCTGGACCACGTATGGCGAGGCCCTGGCGGCCGGCGGGATCAACATCACCCTGCCGGCCGGCGCCACCCCAAACCTGGGCGGATAGGACGGCGTGGCGGATCCCGTTCCCGTCGTGGTGGTGGCGAATCCCACCGCAGGGGGCGGCAAGGCCGGGAGGCTCATCGGCAAGGCCGGCGCGATGCTGCGGAACCTCCGGATCGAACATCGCATCCAGGTGACGCGGTCACCGGCCGAGCTGGAGACCAGCGCTCGGGAGGCCGCCGAGCAAGGCGCCGGGATCGTCGCGGCGCTCGGCGGCGACGGCACGGTCTCGTGCGCCGCGAACGGGCTGCTCGGGTCCGATGCGACGCTGGCGGTACTGCCGGCAGGGACCGGCGACGACTTCGCCAGGGCGATCGGAGCAGGTCGCTTCGACGCGGCCGTGCGGCTCCTCGCCGACCCCAAGGTGCGTTCCGTGGACGTGGTCAAGGTCACGGCCGGGGCGACGGTCCGGCATTTCCTGAACGTGGCGGGCGCCGGGTTCGACTCCGAGGTCAACGAGCGGGCCGATGCCATGCGTCTGCGGCTCGGCGGGACGGGCACCTACGTCGTGGCCCTCGTGAAGACGCTCTCTCGCTTCACCCCGGCGCGCTACCAGATCTCGGTGGACGATCGACGGTTCGAGGGAGACGCCATGCTGGCCGTTGTCGGCAACGGCGTATCCTTCGGTGGCGGTATGAAGGTCACCCCGGGAGCCGTCCTCGATGACGGGCAGTTGGACGTGTGCGTCGTGGAGGCGCTCTCCAAGGCCGCCTTCCTGCGGGCGTTCCCCCGTGTGTACACCGGGACGCATACGTCCCACCCGCGGGTCCGGATGTATCGGGGAACGCGGATCGCGATGGAGGCCGATCGGAAGCTGGTGCTGTATGCCGATGGCGAGCGCGTGGCGCCGCTCCCGGCGGTGTTCGAGGTGATGCGTGGGGCGCTCGGCGTTGTCGTCGGGCCGGAGGCGAAGGGACTTCGATGAGCGATGGCTTGATGTTGATCCACGCCTTTCCACTGGACGCACGCATGTGGCGTCCCCAGCGGGACGCGTTCGGCGAGGGGCTGGCGATCGTCGCCCCCGATCTCCCGGGGTTCGGCGGAGCCCCCTCCGCCGGTCCGGTGATGTCGATGGGGGCCGCGGCCGCGACCTGCATACAGGCGGCCGACGCGGCCGGATTCGATCGGATGGTCGTGTGCGGCCTGTCGATGGGAGGCTACGTCGCCTTCGAGCTATGGCGGATGGCGCGCCAGCGGATCGCCGGCTTGATCCTCGCGAACACACGCTCAGGGGAGGACGCCCCCGAGGGGGCCGCCGGCAGACGCGCGCTCGCCGCAAGGCTGCGAGCGGAGGGCAACGGCTTCCTCGTGGCCGAACCGCCGCCGCTCTTAGGGGCTGACGCCCCTTCCCAACTGTGGGATGAGGTTCGCGCGTCGATCGCGGATCAGCCCGCCGAGGCGATCGCGGCGGCCGCCGTGGGCATGGCGGAGCGGCGCGATTCGACGCCGGACCTGAGCGCGATCGACGTCCCCTGCCTCGTGATCACCGCCGAGGGTGACACGTTGATCCCGCCCGACGTGACGGCGGCCATGGCGGACCACATCCCCGACGCCACGTTGGTACGCATCGGCGGTGCCGGGCACCTGTCCAACATGGAGGCTCCCGAGGCGTTCGACGACGCCGTGCGGGCCTTCCTGCCTCGGTGCGACGGGCGCGTGTAGCGACCGGCACCGTCGCCGCCCGTACACTTGCGCGGTGAGCACCCCCGAGGCGTTCGCCTCCCGCTTCCCGTTCGCGCTGGACGATTTCCAGCGAGCGGCGATCGATGCGCTCGATCGAGGGCACTCGGTGCTCGTCGCGGCCCCCACCGGCAGCGGGAAGACCGTGATCGCCGAGTACGGCATCGATCGCTCGCTCGCCCGGGGCGGGAAGACGTTCTACACCACGCCCTTGAAGGCGCTTTCCAACCAGAAGTTCGGCGACCTCGTGGCGGCGTACGGACCCGCGTCCGTGGGCCTGCTCACCGGCGACAACACCATCAACGCCGGTGCCCCCGTGGTGGTGATGACCACAGAGGTCTTGCGCAACATGTTGTACGAACGCAGCCACACCCTCAACGGGCTCCTCAGCGTCGTGATGGACGAGGTGCACTACCTCCAGGACCCCTACCGAGGCGCCGTCTGGGAGGAGGTCTTGATCCAATTGCCGCCCTCGGTGAGCGTCATCTGCTTGTCCGCCACGATCAGCAACGCGGAGGAGTTCGGTGAGTGGATCCGGACGCTTCGCGGGCAGACGCAGGTCATCATCGAGGAGCGCCGGCCCGTGCCGCTCGAGCACCACTACCTCGTAGGACACCGGCTCCATCCGATGCACGTCGAACAGGACGGCGTGTTGCTTCCGAACCCTTACGTGATCTCGCTCGACCAGAACGAGCTCCGCACCAAGACGTACTACCGGCGGGGGAGCGGGGTGCCCCAGCACGAACGGATCTCCAGGCCGCGCGAAGGACACCGGCGCGTTTACGTTCCCCGCAGGGAGGAAGTCGTGGAGGTGCTCGCGGAGCACGGGATGCTGCCCGCGATCTATTTCGTCTTCAGCCGGGCCGGATGTGACCGGAGCGTGCGCTGGCTGCGCGAGGCTGGGACGCGGCTCACGACGAGGGCCGAGGCCGACCACATCCGCGAACGCGCCGAATCGCGAGCCGCCTGGATGGACGAGGAGGACCTCGTCACGCTCGGATTCCACGACTTCCTGGACGGGCTCGCCGCGGGTGTCGCAGCGCACCACGCCGGGATGCTCCCGCTGTTCAAGGAGACCGTCGAGGAGCTCTTCGAGGCGGGGCTCGTCAAGGTCGTGTTCGCAACCGAGACGCTCTCGCTCGGGATCAACATGCCGGCGAAGACGGTCGTGATCGAGGACCTTTGGAAGTTCCAAGGGGAACGCCATGAGATCCTCACGCCGGGGGAGTACACGCAGCTCACGGGCCGCGCGGGCCGGCGGGGCATCGATCCCCTCGGACACGCCGTCGTGCTCTACCAGCGACAGGTGAACTTCGAACGCGTGGCGACGCTCGCCGGCACGCGCACGTACAACCTCGTGTCGTCCTTCCGCCCCTCCTACAACATGGCCGTCAACCTGGTGCGCAACTACTCCCGGGAACAGGCGCACCGCCTGCTCAACGCGTCCTTCGCACAGTTCCTCGCGGATCGCGGCGTCGTGTCCCTCGAACGCCAGCGGTCCCAGGACCTCGAGGCCCTGGCGGGCTACCGCGCGAACACGGCATGCCACCTCGGGAACTTCGACGAGTACTGGGATTTGCTGAGGAAGGCGCGACGGCTGCGGGAGGAAGACCGGACCGGGCGCGAGCGGGGACGCGCGGACGCCGTCCGCGAGGCGGTGGGTCGGCTGCGTCCCGGCGAGGTCGTGAGCCTGCCGAACGGCAAACGGCGCGGCCTGGCCGTGGTGGTGGCCACGCGGGACGGGCGACCCACCCTCCTCAGTCAGGATCGCTCGTTCTTCCGTGCCTCCGTCCGCGACTTCCCCGACCCGCCCGCGGTGCTCACCCGTATCCCTTTGCCGCGCCGCGGTTCCTCTCGGAGCGCGCGGTACCGCCGCGACGTCGCCGCCACGCTCGTGTCGTTGCACGTCAAGCCTCCCAAGCCCGCCCGGTTCCGTGCCGACCCCCACGTGGAGCGCGAGGCGGCGAGGCTCGAGGAACGAGCGGAGGCACATCCGTGCCGCGCGTGCCCCGAACGCGCGAAGCACGAGCGCTGGGCGGAGCGCGCGGACGAGCTGGAGCGGAAGGTCACCGGCGTGGATCGTCGGATCCGGGTGCGGACGGAGACCCTCGCGCGGCAGTTCGACCGGGTACTGGGCGTCCTCGAGGCGATGGGCTACGTCGAGGGGTGGACGCTCTCGGAGAAGGGCCGCTCGCTCACGCGCATCTATGGTGAGGGTGACGTGTTGGTGAGCGAGCTCATCGCGGCGGACCTGCTGGCGGGACTCGATCCGCCAGAGGTCGCGGCGCTCTTGTCCTGCGTGGTCTATGAGGGCCGCGAACGCACACCGCTCACCGGCCCGATGCCCACGGGGCCGACCGCGGAGCGCTACACGTCGATGCAGAGGATCTGGCGGCGCGTGCGCCGCACGGAAGACGAGCATCAGGTTCAGCTATGCCGGGAGCTGGAGCAGGGGTTCGCGACCCCCATCTGGCACTGGGCTCAGGGCCGCCCGCTCGAGGAGATCCTCGCGGAGACGGACATGGCGCCCGGCGACTTCATCCGCAACTGCAAGCAGCTCCTCGATCTCATGCGTCAGGTAGAGGACGTGGCACCCGAAGGGGCGGCGACCCTCGTGCACCACGCACGGACGGCCGTCGCGAGGGGCGTCGTCGCCTACACGGGGGTCTAGCTACGATGCGGGCCACATGACGAGTCCGTTCGGGCAGCTGACCGCGATCGCCGACCTACGCGCGGACGATGGACGCCTCCGCAAGGAGCTGCCGCGGCTGGAGCGGGCCTTGGAAGCGCTCGACCTCGAGCACGCGGTGATCGCCGCCGAGGATCCGTGCGAGGCCGAGGGCATCGCGGCCCAGGCGCTGCGCGATGGCTGCCGCTTCCTCGTGGCGGTGGGCGACGATCGCATGGTGCAGCGGGTGGTCAACGGCATGTTCGAGGATGGGCGGCCGCTCGTGGAGGGAGCGGTGCTGGGGGTGGTTCCCGCAGGGACGGGCTCCGACCTCGTGATGAGCTTCGGACTGCCCGACGATACCGAGGGCGCCTGCCGTCACCTGGCCGGCGCCAACACCTATCCCTTCGACGTGATGAAGGTCACGACCCGCTCGGAGGCGGGGGAGCCCTCGACGCGCTACGCCACGAACCTCGCCGAGGTCGGCATGGGTGCGGAGGTCGCACGGCGCAACGTCGGCCGCTCGAGCAACCTCGCGCGCTTCCGTGCGTTCTGGGCGGGGTGGCTCCGCGGAAGGCCCCGGCTCGTCACCGTGCAAGCCGACAAGAAGTCATGGGAGGGCAAGGCCTTCAACGTGATCGTCGGCAACGGGCAGTTCGCCGCCGGGTTGCGGATGTCGCCGCGATCCTTTCCGGGCGACGGCGTGCTCGACGCACTGGTGTTCAGCGGACCCCGCAGTGACGCCTACACCATGCTGCCGCGGATCTACCGCCACGGCGACCACATCCCCGACCCGAACATCCACGAACTGCGAGCGAAGATCCGCATCGCGGTGGACGCGGACCGTCCCATGGCGGTGGCGGCCGACGGGGTACCGTTCGGCAGCACGCCTGCCACGTTCCAGGTGGTCCCTCAGCAGATCCTCTTGAAGCTCTAGCGGATGGGAGCACGCATGCAGCGTCACGTCGATCGCATGGCTCGCACGGCCGCGGAGGCGCAGCGGCAGGGGTTCTCGGCGTTGGCCGTCGCGCCCTCTCCCGATCTCGTGTACCTCACCGGCTACGCCCCCATGCCGACGGAACGACCCACCCTGTTGGTCCTGCGCCCGGGGGCCGACCCCGTCATGCTCGTGCCAGAGCTCGAGCGGCCGCTCGCGGCGGCGTCGCCCGCGGGTGAGGCGATCGAGCTCGTCGGCTGGCGCGACGGCGGGGACGCGTACGCGGCGGCGGCGCATCTCCTGCCGCAGGACGGCCGCGTCGCGGTGGGTGACACCCTGTGGGCATCGCATCTCCTCGGCTTGCAGGCCGAGGCACGGCGGGTCACCTTCGCGGCCGCATCGCCCGTCATCGAACGGCTCCGGGCCATCAAGGACGAGGACGAGCTCGCGGCGCTCAGCCGGGCCGGGCGAGCCGCCGACGAGACGTTCCGCCAGATCTGCGAACGGACGTTCACGGGACGCCGAGAGGAAGAGATCGCCGCTGAGCTCGCGGAGCTGCTCGTCCACAACGGCCACGACGTCGCGGCGTTCACCATCGTCGCCAGCGGCCCGCACGGAGCCTCCCCGCATCACGAGCCGGGTGGCCGGAGCATGCTGCCGCGTGACGCGGTCGTGTTGGACTTCGGCGGCTCGCTCGGCGGCTATCACTCCGATACCACGCGCACGGTCGTCGTCGGCGATCCGCCCGAGGGGTTCGAGGCCGTCTACGCGATCGTGCATGAGGCACAGGAGGCGGCGTTCCGCGCCGTGCGACCCGGGACGCGCGCGCAGGACGTCGACCGCGCGGCCCGGCGGGTCATCGACGGGGCAGGCTACGGCGAGCGTTTCTTCCATCGCACGGGGCACGGGATCGGTCTGGAGGTGCACGAAGCGCCCTATCTCGTCGAGGGCAACGAGCGGTCCCTCGAACCCGGCATGACGTTCTCGCTTGAACCGGGCATCTACCTGGACGGGGCCTTCGGGGTTCGGATCGAGGACATCGTTGTGGTCACCGCGGACGGAGCGGACCGCCTGAACCGATCCTCGCGCGAACTCCAGGTCGTCGCCTAGACGATGGTGACGTCGGAGGCGTCCAAGGCTCGCCCCCTCGACGCGTTCCGAGCCGTCTTGCGCAACGCGGATCTCCGGCGGCTGCAGCTCGCCTGGGCGGGCTCCAACCTCGGGACCTGGGGGTACGGGATCGCCCTGTCGGTCTTCGCCTACGACCATGGGGGCGCGACCGCGGTCGGTGTCGTAGGGTTGGTGCGGCTGATCCCCGCGGCCGTGGCGGCGCCGTTCATGGGGGTCCTCGGGGATCGGTACCCGCGCCGGTTGGTGATGGCGTACTCCGATCTGGGACGCGTCACGGTGGTGGGCCTGGCCGCGATCGTCATCTGGGTGGATCTACCTCCGGCGATCGTGTATCTCCTTGCGGCGGTGGGCGTCGTGATATCCACCGCGTTCCGTCCCGCCCAGGCGGCCATCATCCCGAGTCTCGCCACGACCCCGGAGGAGCTCACGGCCTCCAACGTCGTCTCGAGCTCGATCGAGAGCCTCGGGATGTTCGCAGGCCCGGCGATCGGGGGCATCGTGCTGTTCTTCAGCGGACCGGCGGCCGTCTTCCTGCTCGCCGCGCTCACGTTCTTGTGGTCGGCGGTGTTGATCCTGCGGATCCGGGTGGACGACGACGGACGGGAGGCCCTGAAGGACGGCGAGGAGCCGCCTTCGTTCCTGCGCCAGGCGTTCGCCGGGTTCGGGACGGTGGCCCGGGAGCCGGGCCCGCGGCTCCTCGTGGGTCTCTTCACGGCGCAGGCGCTGATCGCGGGCGCGCTCCTGGTGTTCGAAGTGGTCGTGGCGCTCGAGCTCCTGCAGAAGGGGGACGCTTGGGTCGGGATCTTGTCGGCGGCCTTCGGTGTGGGCGCCCTGCTCGGCGCATTCCTGTCCGGCCTCCTGGTGACGCGCGGACGATTGGCGATCGACTTCGGCGCCGGGATCTTGTTGTGGGGGCTCCCGCTCGTGCTCATCGGCTTCTGGCCCTATCCGGCCGTGGCCGTGGGGACCCTGGCCCTGCTCGGGGTGGGGAACACGCTCGTGGACGTCTCGGGCATGACCCTGTTGCAACGCAGCGTGCCCGACGACGTGCTCGCGCGCGTCTTCGGTGTGCTGGAGACGATGTTCCTGGCAACGGTCTCCCTCGGGGCGATCCTCGCGCCCTGGATCGTCCACCGTCTCGGGTCGCGAACGGCGCTCGTGATCACCGGCTGCTTCCTGCCGCTGGTCGTCGCCTTCACGGCGCGACCGCTCCTTCGGCTGGACGCCACGACCCGGGCGCCGGAACGCGAGGTGGCCCTCCTGCGGGGGATCGGGTTGTTCGCCGTGCTGCCGTTGCCCACGCTCGAGCACCTTGCGGGCCGCATGGAGACGGTGTTCGTGCCCGCCGGAACGGCCATCTTCGATCAGGGGGCGCCGGGGGACCGCTTCTACGTGGTGGCCCGGGGCCAGGTGGAGATCACCCGGGACGGAGCCCCGGTGGCGGAGATCCTGCCGGGTGGCTACTTCGGGGAGATCGCCCTGCTCCACGACGTGCCGCGCCAGGCGGCGGCCTCCACGATGCAGGACAGCGAGCTCCTGAGCCTCGACGGCGGGGACTTCGTCGCGGCCGTAACCGGATACGCCACGAGCCAGGAGGCGGCCGAGGCCGTGATCCGCTCGTACGGGCCGGGGATCGGCCTCCCGCTCTGAGGATCCCTGCGCCGGTGGGCGATCAGCCCGCTGCGGCGCCGTCGCGCGGCCGCACCTTGGTGCCCTCGGGCGTGTCCATGACCTCGAGCCCCATCGCGTCGAGTTCGTCGCGGAGGCGATCGGAAGTGGCGTAGTCCCTCTCCGCGCGCGCCTCATCGCGTCGGGCGACCATCGCGCTCATCTCGGAGGTGGGCTCCCAGGTCGACCGGGCCTCGCGCTCGAGGTCCAGACCGAGCACGTCGTCCCATGACCGGAACAACGCGTACTTCTCGCCGGCAGGCACGGTCGGACTGTGGTCGAGCTCGTTGAGCACGACGACGGCGGCCGGAAGATCCAGGTCGCTGGCCACGGCCTCCCGGAACCGGCCGTCGAAGGAGGCGGCCGCATCGCCGAGCTCCGCGGCGGCAGGCGCCCAGGAGGCGACGTGACGGCGGAGCAGGCGGAGGCGCCGGTCCGCCTCCTCCATCGCATCCCACGTGAAGTCCATCTCGCTGCGGTAGCGAGTCTGGAAGGTGAGCAGGCGGAACGAGAGGGGATCGAGGCCGCGCTCGCGGAGTTCCGCCACGCGCACGACGTTCCCGCTCGATTTCGCGATCTTCTGCCCGGACAACCGGAGGTGGCCGCCGTGGACCCAGATATCGACGACGCGATGACCGACCGCTCCCTCGGATTGCGCGATCTCGTCCTCGTGGTGGGGGAAGCGCAGGTCGTTGCCCCCCGTGTGGATCTCGAAGCGCTCTCCCAGGTACTTCATGGACATGGCGGAGCACTCCACGTGCCATCCCGGGAACCCCTCGCCCCACGGCGAGTCCCATTTCATCAGGCGACCGGGTCCCGCGGCCTTCCACAGGGCGAAATCGGCCGGGCTCTTCTTCCGCGCATCGGTCTCCAGGTCCCGGTGGCCCTCGCGGAGGTTGCCCAGCGTGTTACCGCTCAACTTCCCGTAGCCCGGGAAGGACGCGACGTCGAAGTAGACGCTGCCCGAGTCCACGACGTATGCGTGACCGCGCTCGACGAGCGTCTGCGTGAGGGCGATCATCTCCTCGATGTGCTCGGTCGCTTTCGGGTAGCGATCCGCCGGACGGATGCCCACAGCCTCGGCGTCGTCGAACACGAGCGTCGTGTACTTGCGCGCGATCTCCTGCGGCGAGAGCCCTTCGTCCTCCATCGCGAGGAGCATCTTGTCCACGGCTTCGGGGCTCGCCTCGTCCGTCATGTGCCCGACGTCGGTGATGTTCATCACCTGGGTCACGTTGAGCCCCTCGAACTCCAGCGCCCGGCGGATCAGGTCGGCGAGCATGAAGGTTCGAAGGTTCCCCAGGTGCGCGGGTCGGTAGACGGTCGGGCCACAGGTGTACATCGCGATGTGGCCGTCCTCCCGGGGGCGAACCTCGTCGAGCTCACGGGTCAGGGTGTTGTACAGACGCATGGGACGAGGATACCCTTGACCTCGCGGTCGGCATCCTCGGCCCGGTCCGCGGACCCGACGACGGCTCAGGTGCGCAGGGGTCGCCCTTCGAAGGGGATCGACAGCGCGATGGTCGTGCGGGTGGCGACGCCGCCCTTCTCTCGCAGTCGGCGGATGAGATCCTCAAGCTCGCCGGTGGTGTGCGTGCGCACCTTGAGGATGTAGTTCGCCTCGCCGGCCACGCTGTAACAGTCCTCCACCTCGGGGAACGCCGCCACGCGTTGGGGGAGGTCGTCGGGCTGGGACGCGTCGAATGGACGGGCGTCGATGAGCGCCGTGACGAAGAGCCCGACCCCTTCGGGGTCGATCACCGCTCGATAGCCTCGGATCACGCCGGCGTGTTCCAGCTTGCGAACGCGGTCGTGGACGGAGGAGGCGGACAGCCCGACCCTCGCGGCCACCTCCGCATAGGTCGCTCGCGCGTCATCCTGGAGCGCAGCGATGATCTCGAGATCACGCTCGTCGGGCACGGGGCGATGATAGCGTCAGGCCCGCGGGGGATGCTTCGCGCGGACGGCGGGGGATGCTCGAGGAGCGCGGCGGCCGATTGTGCCGAGCACGCCATCCCGGTAGAACGGTCACGTACCCCGACTCCTCCCGGGTCGCACGAAGGGTGTTCGCCATGCCGCCGCTGCGCGGTCCGGACGACCGGTCACCGGTCGCGGGGCTCGGGAGGGTGCCTCGCGATGCGGGAGGGGACCGGCTGCTCGTCACCCTCACCGCCGAAGCCTCGCGCCGGTACGCGGTCGCGACGCTGCGGGCCACCGGCCGAGCCGAGCGGCGGCTGGGCAACGAGGTGGTGGCGAACCGTCTCGATGCGCATGGCCGGCTGGAGCCGTGGCGCCGGGCGCACGCTCGGTGGCGGGGTGAGGTGGCCGCGGCGGTGGGAAGCGGGTGCGTCGGCGCCGCGTTCACGGGGGACGTGCGCGACTGCTACGGCGCCATCACGCCGGCGGTCGTGGGTCGAAGCCTCGCCGCGTCCGACGCCGACGCCGACGCGGTCCGAGCGATCCTCGGCCTCCTGGAGGGGTGCGCGGCGCAGGGGGTGCGCGGGTTGCCCGCCGGCCCGGACGCCTCGGGCGTGCTCGCCAACCTGGTGCTTTCGTGCGTGGACGACCGCCTGCGGGCCACGGGCCTGCCGCATCGGCGCTGGGTCGACGACGTCGTGGTGTTCGCGCCGGGCCGCCGGGGCGCCGTCGCCGCCCTCGACGCGTTCCGCCGGTCTCTGGACGCGGTTGGCCTCGAGCCCAATCCGCGCAAGACGCGGGTGGTGGAGCGACGCGTGGACCTCGCGCGCCTCGCTTCCGGTTCGAGGATCTCCCTGGGAGAGCCGCGGGCCGTGGGATGATGCGGCGTCGTGAGGACCCTCTACCGCGCCGACCTCGTTCGAACGCTGACCCACCCAGAGACCGGAACCTGGGTCCTCACGGACGGTCGGCACGTCCAGCGTGTGGGCTCGGGTGAACCCCCGACGTCGGACCGGGTCGTCGACCTCCCCGGCGCGACCATCGTCCCGGGGTTCATCGATGCCCACGTCCACCTGACGTGGACGGGCGCCTCGCTCGCCGACGCCGAGGTCGTCGCCTCCGCGTCGGCCGCCGAGCTGCTGAGCGTGGCCGGCCGACGATGTGCCGCGGGCGACGGTCCGGTCGTGCTCTCGGGCTTTGACGAGAGCCGCTGGGACCGTCCGGAGCATCCGGGCATCGCCGAGCTGGACGCGGTCTCGGGCCGCGCCGCCCTCGTGATCGTGCGCGCGGACGGCCACCTTGCCCTCGCGAACGCGGCCGCGATGTCCGCAGCCGGGATCGAGGCGGAGGCGGGCGTCGAACACGATGAGGACGGGAACGTCACCGGGCGCGTCATGGGGGCGGCCGTGGACGCGCTGATGAGATGGGCTGCGGCCGCGCTTACGGACCACCAGGTTCAGGCGTTGCAGCTGCGGGCGGCGGGCGTGGCCGCGGCTCGCGGCGTGACTGCGGTCCATGCGATGCAGATGCCGCTCTCCTCGGGGATCCGGGATCTCGAGGTGCTCATGAGCCAGCGATCGCGGCTGCCGGTCGACGCGGTTCCCCTCGTGGCGACGATGGACCTCCCCCTCGTGATCGGCCAGGGGCTCGGCTCCGTGGGCGGTGACCTCCCCGTGGACGGGTCGATCGGCGCTCGTACGGCGGCCGTGAGGTCGCCGTACGAAGGCGGCGGCGGGGGCCTCGGCGCGATGTACTACGCGGACGACGCCATCGCCGAGTTCTTCCACGCGGGGCACATGGCGGGGCTGCAGGTGGGCGTGCACGCGATCGGCGACCGCGCCATCGAGCAGGTGCTGGTCGGCTGGGAGCGCGTGTATCGCATGCTCGACTCCCGCGAGCGCCGGCACTTCCGGGCTCGCCGCCATCGGATCGAGCACTGCGAGATGATCTCGCCCCGGCAGGTCGAGCGCGTCGCGGTCCTCGGCCTGGGCGTGAGCGTGCAGCCCGCGTTCGATCGCGCGTGGGGGGCGCCGGGCGGCCTGTACGAATCGGCGCTCGGCCCCGAGCGGGCGGCGGCGATGAATCCGTTCCGCACGATGATCGAGCGAGGGATCGAGGTCGGCGTGGGCTCCGACGCGCCCGTGACCCCGATCGATCCGCTGGGGGCCATCGCCGCGTTGGAGTCCCACCACGATCCCGCCCAGCGGCTCTCACGGACCCAGGCGATCCGTCTGCACACCATCGGGAGCGCCCGGCTCGCCCACCAGGAGGACAAGAAGGGGGCGCTCGGGCCCGGGATGCACGCGGACTTCGTGGCTTACCCCGGTGACCCGTTCGAGGCCGAGGCCCTCGAGGCGCTGGATCCGATCCTCACCGTGTCGCTGGGACGCGACGTATACGCGGCCTGAACGGCTTGCTCGGCGGCGATTGTCACTCTTTCTCCATCCGACGGCTTGACCCTCGGCGAAGCCCGGTCGTACCGTTTCGCTGCGTCGTCGCCCCGGCGAAGGCGCGCGAGGACCCAAGAAGCCGAGTAGAGAACGCGACGCCCCGGCGACGCGGCCCCAAAGGCCTCTTGGGTCCTCACTTGCCGTGAGGGCCAGAAACCGGCACCGGTCGCCGGCACCGGCCGCCGGCACCGGAGCCCGCGGGTGTTTCGCACCCGCCCCGGCGCCCGCGGGCGCCCTGGTTGCATCTGCACCTCGTGGCAGTACAATCCGCGCGCAACCGAGGCGCCCCCGGCCCGGAGGTGAGTGATGAAGGGAACGATGGACGAGATCGAAGAGCCGGTCGAGGACGAAGAAACCTCCGATGAGGAGGAGGCGGCGGAGCCCAGCGAGGCGGAGCTCGCCGACGCGACCGTGCCGCCCGACCCGGCGGCGGCGGGCGCCCAGGTGGAATCGATCCAGGAACTGCTGGTCAAGCAGGAGGCCGAGGACGAGGAGGCGGAATCCGACGAGGACGACGTCGTCGTGCCTCTCACGCGCGAAGAGAAGCTCGCCGAGCCCGCGGAGACCCGGGTCGTCCCGATCCAGGCCACCGAGTTCACGTGCAAGCGCTGCTTCTTGGTGAAGCATCGCAGTCAACTCAAGGACAAGAAGCGGGGGCTGTGTCGAGACTGCGCCTGAGGGCGCGGCCACCACGCTCCGTCGCTCTGGTCCTCTCACTCGCCAGCGGACTCCTCCTCTCGCTCGCCTTCCCGCCCGTCGGCTGGTGGCCGATCGCATTCGTCGCCGTGGCGCCGCTCCTGTGGCTGTTGAGATCCTCGGGACCGGCCCGCGGGCTCCTGCTCGGATCCGTCTTCGGACTCGGGTTCTACGGAGCCACGATCTACTGGATCTGGCTCTTCGGCACCGCCGCCTGGGTCGCGCTGACGATCGAGATGGCCCTGTGGCTCGGCGTGTTCGGGTTCCTGCGCGCCGCGACCCGCCTGCCGCGACGGCCGTTGATCGATGCTATCGGCGTGGCGGCCTTGTGGACGGTGCTCGAGTGGCTCCGCGGCCTCTGGCCGCTCGGCGGTTTCAGCTGGGGCACGATCGGCATCAGCCAGGTCGATAACCACGCCACGGTGCACCTGGCCACGGTCGCGGGCGTGTGGGGGGTCAGCTTCGTGGTGATCCTCGTGAACGCGCTGATCGTGGCCGCCATAGAAAGTGGGGGAGCGAGGCCACGCTGGCTCCTCGCCACGATCGCCCTGGGCTCGATCCTCCTTCCCGTCGCCATCCCGCTCGGATCGCCGCAGGGCCCGCGCGTGGACGTCGCGACGGTCCAGGTCGACGTCCGCAAGGCCCAAGGGGGGAGTGCGCTCGAGGAGGATCTCGGCGTGGCGGCCCAGAACGTGGCGGAGCACCTCAGGTTGGCATCGGACCCGCCCGACCTCGTGGTCTGGGGCGAGGGCGCGCTCGATCCCGGCGCGACCAACAGTGCCGCGGCGATGACCCAGGTGCGCGCGGCGATCGCTCGCGTGGGCGTACCCACGCTGGTGGGCGCCGTGATCGACGATCCGGACGGCCAGCAGCGCACGAGCGTTCTCCTCTTCGACGGCGGCGGCGGTCTCGCGGGCCGCTACGACAAGGTTCACCTCGTTCCGTACGGGGAGTACGTGCCGTTCCGCGACGAGCTCTCCTGGCTGCGGGCCCTCGAGCAGATCCCGATCGACCGGACGCCCGGCGATCGGATCCACACGCTCTCGACCTCCGGGCTGCCCGCCTTCGGCACGCCGATCTGCTTCGAGAACAGCTTCCCGTCGATCCCGCGGGCATTCGTGCGCGACGGCGCCGGCTTCCTGATCGTGACCGTGAACAACGCCTCGTACGGAACCACGGCCGCGAGCGCCCAGCACCAGCAGATGAGCCAGATGCGAGCGGTCGAGACGGGACGGTGGATCGTGGATGCGGCGGTCTCCGGCATCAGCGCGTTCATCGATCCGGCCGGACGCGTCACGGACCAGGAGGGGCTGTTTCGGACGGCTATCCTGAGGGACACCATCCGGTCCTCAGACGAACGCACGTGGTACGTCCGGCTGGGGGACTGGCTCCCCTGGCTCGCTCTGGCGTTCGTCGCGATCCTGATCGCGGTCCCACGGAGACGGTCCAGGGTTCGCCCGGCCCCCGGGTCGCTCGATCCGAACCCACGCGCGCTCGTGATCCTCCCCACGATGGACGAGGCGGCCACCATCGAACGCGTCCTCGACGGGGTGCTGGCGGCATCCGCCTCGGTCGAGGTGGTCGTCGTGGACGACAGCTCGCCCGACGGCACCGGCGACATCGCCCGCAAGCGTGCGGAGGCCGACCCGCGGGTCCGAGTCCTCGAGCGCCCCCCGCATTCGGGGCTCGCGAGCGCGTACCTGCAAGGGTTCCGTCTGGCATTGGAGGAACGTCATGCCCTCATCGTGGAGATGGACGGCGACCTCTCGCACGACCCCGGGGAGTTGGCGAGCCTGTTGCAGGCGGCGGCCTTGCACGACCTCACGGTGGGCAGCCGATACGTCCCCGGCGGCTCCGTCACGAACTGGGGCCGCGCGCGCGTGGCGCTGTCGAAGGCGGGAAACGCCTACGCTCGCCTCATGCTCGGCTTCCCGGTGCGCGACGCCACGAGCGGGTACCGCGTGTACCGGCGCGAGCTCCTCGAGGCGCTGGTGGCCGACCCGTTCGCCTCCGACGGCTACGGGTTCCAGATCGAGCTCGTGATGCGCGCGTGGGACCTCGGGTTCGACGTCGGCGAAGTGCCCATCACGTTCCGTGAGCGCGAGCATGGGCACTCGAAGATCTCGCGGCGGATCGTGCTGGAGGCGCTGTGGCTCGTGAGCGTGTGGGGCGTGCGGATGCGCCTGCGCGGCTCCCCCGTGGCCTCGCGGAGCGAACGCCCATAACGGATATTATGTCACCTTGCTCCAAAGTGACCCTGCCCGGGTCACCTTGCTGGGAGGCTTTGGAGGCTCAGCGCTCGTTCCCCCGCCGGTAATTCCCGGTTGCCCTCGCCAGGAGCTCCTGCACCGCGTCGGGCGGGGCTCCCGCGAGCCTGTGCGCGAGCCTCGTGGCCTTCGAGCCTGCCACCGTGGCCACGGTGCGCCCTCCTCGGTCCACGCGGACCCGGCCGTCCTTCGTGAGGCGGTAGGAGAAGGGGTCGGCGTTCAGGCGGGCGCGGCCGGGGTCCGGGTCGCGCGGCACGCTCAGGACCACCGGAGCTTGAGATGGCGCGCCGCGCGCGCCTCGTCGAGCCGGCGCACGGGCGTGGTGAGGGGGGCGTCGTGCAGGCGCGCCGGGTCCGTGCGCGCTTCCTCTGCGGCCCGGCGAAGGGCGGCGGCGAGGCCGTCGAGCGTGTCCTTGGACTCGGTCTCGGTTGGCTCGATCATCATGGCCTCGTCCACCACCAGGGGGAAATAGACCGTGGACGGGTGGTAGCCGAGGTCGATCAGGCGCTTCGCGACGTCCATGGCCCGCAAGCCGGTCTCGGCCTTGAGCGGTCCGGCGGTCGCAACGAACTCGTGCATGGGTCGCTCCCCCGGGTAGGCGGCCGGGAAGTCCTCGCGGATCGAGGCGAGCAGATAGTTCGCGTTCAAGGCCGCGAGCTCGCTCACCTCCTTCAGGCCGTCCGCACCGTGCAGGAACACGTAGGCGTACGCACGCACGAGCACCCCGAAGTTCCCGTTGAACCCGTGGAGGCGCCCGATGGTCTGCGGCCGGTCGTGGTCCCACACGAAGGTGCCGTCGTCGGCGCGCTCGAGGAGCGGCGAGGGGAGGTAGGGAACGAGGCGCTCCGTCACGCCCACCGGCCCGGCGCCCGGTCCCCCGCCGCCGTGCGGCGTGGCGAACGTCTTGTGCGTGTTGATGTGCACGATGTCGAACCCCATGTCCCCGGGGCGGCATCGGCCGAGGATGGCGTTGAGGTTCGCCCCGTCGTAGTACACGAGGCCGCCCACCTCGTGGATCGCCTCGGTGATGCGCTCGATGTCTTGTTCGAACAGCCCGAGCGTGTTCGGGTTCGTGAGCATGAGGCCGGCCACCCGGTCGTCCACCAGGGATCGCAGCGCCGCCACGTCCACGAGCCCCCGGTCGTTGCTGGGGACGGGAACCGCTTCGAACCCGGCGAGCGCCACGCTCGCCGGGTTCGTGCCGTGAGCGGCGTCGGGGATCAACACCTTGGTGCGCTGGGGTCCGCCCGTATCGCCAGCGTCCGCGTGGTAGGCGCGCATGACCAGCAGGCCGGTCATCTCCCCGCAGGCGCCCGCCGGCGGCTGCAACGTCGCGCGTGCCATCCCGGTGATCTCACACAGCGCCTCCTCGAGACGCCACAGCATCGCCAGCGCGCCCTGAACCGTCTCCTGGGGCTGGAGTGGATGCAGACGCTGGAAGCCGGGCATGGCCGCCACGGTCTCGGCCATCTTCGGGTTGTACTTCATCGTGCAGGAGCCGAGCGGGTAGATGCCCGTGTCGGTCCCGTAGTTCTGCTGCGACAAACGGGTGTAGTGACGGACCAGGTCCAGCTCGGCCACCTGCGGGAGCCGGGCCTCGGTCGCCCGTGCATGAGCGTCGGCGACGGCGATCTCCGGCACGTCCAGCGGCGCGAACGACGATGCACGGCGGCCGGGAACCGACCGGTCCATGATCGTCCCACCCTCACGTGGCCCCTGGGTGCGGACCGGCGCGCCGCGGCTCACGAAGCGAGCTCCTGCGCCATCGCCGCCACGAACCCGTCGATCTCCTCCCGGGACCGCTTCTCCGTGACGGCCACCAGCAGCACGTCCTCGCCGTCGCGGGGCAGTGGCACCCCGCCGAGGTAGCCACGGCCGACCAGCGCGGAGACCACGCCTGCGGCCGGTCGAGGCAGTCGCAGCGCGAACTCCTTGAAGAACGCGGCCTCGGGATGCAGCAACGAGACGCCGGGGATCGCCGTGAGCCGCTCGGCGGCGTAGGCGGCCTTCGAAGCGCACTGCACGCCGAGCTCGCGCAACCCCTCGGGGCCGAGCCACCCCAGGTAGATGGTCGCCGCGATCGCCATCAGGGTCTGGTTCGTGCAGATGTTGGAATTCGCCTTGTCGCGGCGGATGTGCTGTTCGCGCGCCTGCAGCGTGAGGACGTAGCCCGGTTCCCCGTCCACGTCGAGCGTCTCCCCCACGATCCGCCCCGGCATCCTGCGGACCTCACCCAGGTGGGTCGCGATGATCCCGAGGTAGGGTCCGCCGTAGCTGAGGTGGTTGCCGAGGGATTGCCCCTCCCCCACCGCGATGTCGGCGCCGAGCTCCCCGGGAGGAGCCATGACGCCCAGGGACAGCGGGTCGAAGACATGGATCGCCTTGGCGCCGGCGGCGCTCGCGGCTTCGAACGTCTCGCGGACCGCGACGAGCTCGCCGTAGGCGTCCGGGTGCTGCACGACGACCGCCGCCACGTCCTCCCCCACCGCGGGGACGCCGTCGAAGGACTCCGGCACGTATCCGGCCC
The DNA here is from genome assembly GCA_963719165.1 of uncultured Actinomycetes bacterium. Classification (GTDB taxonomy): domain Bacteria; phylum Actinomycetota; class UBA4738; order UBA4738; family HRBIN12; genus JAOUEA01. The sequence continues at coordinate 771,455 of CAVRAV010000001.1, forward strand.
CGCGCCCGAAGGTGTCGAGGAGCTCCACGTAGCGCAGGTCGAGGCCGCGGGCCACGAGCACGCGCCGACGCGGCCCGGCGAGGGTCATGTGCACGGCCTCGACGAGGGCCGTCGGGCCGTCGTAGAGCGAGGCGTTCGCGACCTCCATGCCGGTGAGCTCGCAGACCATGGACTGGTATTCGAAGAGGACCTGGAGGACGCCCTGCGACAGCTCCGGCTGGTACGGGGTATAGGCGGTGTAGAACTCCGAACGGGCCGCCAGCGCCCACACGACCGACGGGATGTAGTGGTCATAGGCCCCCGCTCCCGCGAAGCACACCAGCTCGTCCAAGGTCCGGTTGCGACCCGCGTGTGAGCGCAGGTCAGCCACGAGCTCCATCTCGGAGATCTGCTCGGGTATGGCGAGCGCGCGGCCGAGGCGCACGGACTCGGGGATCTGATCGAAGAGGTCGTCGAGGGTTGCGACGCCGATCGCCGCGAGCATCTCGGCGATCTCGGCCTCGGTATGCGGGGCGAACGTCACGGCCTCAAGTGTACGGACGGGAACGACCCGCGCGCCGGTTCAGCCCGAGGCGTCGGCCAGGCCGTACTTGCTGACGAGGGAGAGGTAGTCGCGCTGGTAGAAGATCTTGCACGTCACCTCCGGGTAGCGCTCCCGCAAGCGCCGGACCTTGCGGTTCTTCTTCGTCACGAGCTTCTGGTTCAGCGTGGTGATCTCGATGTAGAGGTCGAAGGCGGGCAGGTAGAAATCGGGTGTGAAGCGGGCCGTGACCCGTCCGTTCGCGTCCCATCCGATGTCGAACGTGGTGGGCTCGTAGTCCCACTCGATGGCGTAGAAGTCCAGCAGCTGCGCGAACTGGCGTTCCGAGGCGTGGGCGAATCCGACGGTGTCGCTCTTGAGCGGGGACGTGGCGGAGGGTTGTGCGTTCACGGGCCTCCGGCCGCGGTGCGTTGTCCCTTGGTCCGCACGGCGTCGACGTCGGTCTGCACGTCGTTCCAGACGGCGTCGAGCGAGATCGCGAATACACCCTGGCCGTTCTTCAGCAGGTCGATGACCGCCTCGGGCGAGTGTGCCTCGTAGACGCCGTTGCCGTCGGACATCAGGGTGACCCCGTGCGGACGCCGGCGCATCTTGCGAAGGTGCTCGACGGCCTTGCGGACCCGCTGGAGCGAGACGCCTGTGTCGAGGAGCCGCTTGATGACCTTGAGGGTCGCGAGGTCTTGGAACGAGTAGAGGCGCTGAGAGCCCGACCCGTGGGCATCGTTCACCGAGGGCGTGATGAGACCGGTCCGCGTCCAGTAGTCCAACTGGCGGTAGCTGATGCCCGCGATCCGGACCGCCTCGGGCGCACGGAACCCCTGTTCACTCATCACAACCTCGTAATCACGTCGATGTGGTTCCGCAGCGTAGGACAGGTGTCATGACGTGTCAACGCTGGCCGGAGGCGTCGCTCGTCGAAGCGTTCGCCTCGACCGCCGCCGGCCCGCTCAAGTCTCGGGCCAGGGGGGTCGAAACCCCCTGGGTCACGTCGGAACGCCCGGGGGTGTCGAACCATGAGTGCAACGAGATCGCTGAGGTCCGTGGCCGTCGCATCGGTCGCCTCCCTCGCCCTGCTCGGGCTCCTGCCGGCGGGGGCCGCGCAGGCCGGCGACGCCCACGCCGGACGGGTCCGCGCGATGCGGGCGCACGGGATCGCCGCGGTCGTGCGCCGGCACCGCCACCGTCCGAACTACGCGTGGCAACTGTTCCGCGCCACGAACGACAGCCGCCGTCACCACGGCCTTCGTCCGATCACCCGCAACCACACGGCCTCGCGCGCGGCCGAGCGCCATAGCCTCCGCATGGCCCGCGCGAACCGCCTGTTCCACTCCACCGCCATGGGCCCGTATCTGAACGGCGTGGGTCGGTGGTCGACATGGGGCGAGAACATCGGCTGGACGACCGGCAACGTCGCGAACCTGGAGCAGGCGTTCATGGCGAGCTCGGTGCACCGCTCGCACATCCTGTCCCACGCCTTCCGTCATGTGGCGGTGGGCGCCGCGATGCGCGGGCACAAGCTCTGGGTCACGCTCGTCTTCTACGGCTGATCCGCGGACCGGATCGGTCGAACGCGGCTCAGGATTCGAAGTCCTCGGGCGTCACGTTGTCGAGGAACTCCCGGAACTTCTCGACCTCCTCCTCCTCGTCGCCGGGGATCAGGATCGAGGCCTCGTTGAGGACATCCTCGTTCGCGAAGATCGGCACCGACATCCGCACCGCGAGGGCGATCGCGTCGCTCGGGCGAGAAGACACCTCGTGGTCCTCCCCCTGACGTTGGAGCTGGATGGTGGCGAAGAAGGTGGCGTCCCGGAGCTCCGTCACGACGATGCGTTGCACATCCACCGCGAGGTCTTCGAGGATCGTCTTGAGCAGGTCGTGGGTCATCGGCCGCGGGGTGACGACGCCCTGCAGGGACAGCGCGATGGCGGCCGCCTCCGACGCGCCGATCCAGATGGGAAGGTAACGCTCTCCCTCGCGTTCCCGCAGCAGCACGATGGGCTGGTTGGTGGGCAGTTCGACCCGGACGCCGGTGAGCTCCATCTCGATCATCGCCTTGCGAGCGTAACCGCGGCCCACAGGTCGGGCAACCCACGGCGCCGATCCGACGAAAGGCTCAGGCGCCCGTGCCGAGGAGCCGGTCGTCGAGGGTGTCGGGTGCGGCCTCGAGCGCGGCGAGGTCGTCGACCTGCAGGATGTCGGGCAGGTTGCGATAGCGTTCGCGGAAGTCCAGACCATAGCCCACCACGAACCGGTCGGGGCAGTCGAAGCCGACGTAGCGGGGGGCGAGCGGCGCGATCCGCCGGACGGACTTGTCGAGGAGCGTCGCCACCTCGAGGGAGGCGGGGTCGCGCGCGCGCAGCACCGACAGGAGGTAACTGAGCGTCAGCCCCGTGTCGACGATGTCCTCCACCATGAGGACGTCGCGTCCTTCGAGATCGACGTCGAGGTCGAGGAGGATCCGGACCCGGCCCGGCGATGCCTCGGCACCTCCGTAGCGACTGACGGCCATGAGGTGCTGCTCCGTGCGGAGGTCGACGTGACGCATGAGGTCGGCGAGGAACATCGTGCCGCCGCGCAGCACCGTGATCATCACGGGCTCGCGCCCCACGTAATCCCCGGTGATCGTGCGGCCGAGCTCCTGCACCCGGCGGCGGATGTCCTCGCGGCCGAACAGCACGCTCGCGACGTCCGTCATCCGGCGGGAGCCTAGCAGCCCTCGGGCGAGCCCCGATCGGCCGAGAGGGTCGCGCGTCTCAGGGCATCAGGCCCCCGACGGCCTGCGCCACGGCGTGCCCGACGGTGTCGACCGCGCGCACCCACCAGGGCGCGTCGTCCACCGGCGTGGGCGTCGGCAGATCGTCGGCGAGGACGGGCACGGTGCCCACCGTGAGCCCGGGGATGGTGACGCGCAAAACGCCGACCGCCTGCCCCGGCGCCGTGGGGAAGGCGGCCGAGGGAGCGATCCTCATGCTGCGACGGGCACCCGCCACGGCGTCCTTGGAGACGAGGCCGTGGATCGTGCCGCCCGCCACGACCGGGATGGAGCCGCCGCGGATCGCGGCTTGCCCCAGGGGTTCACCGAGCCGGACGAACGTGTGCGTCTCGAAGGCGCCGAACCCGTAGTTGAGCAGCGCCGCCGCATCGGAGAACGCGTCGGTGGGCGCGCCGAGCACGATCGCCACCCGCCTGCGACCCGAGCGCGTCGCGGTGGCGTCGAGGCAGTAACCGGCCGCGGCCGTGTATCCGGTCTTGGCGCCCGTGGCTCCGGGATAGAGCCACAGGAGGACGTTGCGGTTCTGGATCGTGCGCATCGTCTCGTCGGGTCCGGGGATCGTCCGACGCTTCGTGTCGACGATGCGTGAGAAGCCGGGGGTATCGTAAGCGGCCAGCGTGAGCGTCACGAGGTCCCGGGCCGTGGATCGGCCCCGATCGTCGAGCCCGTTCGGCGAGAGGAAGCGCGAGGCGCGCATGCCGAGCCCCTCGGCCTTCGCGTTCATCGCATCGACGAAGGCCTCCGTGCTCCCCGACTCGTGGATCGCGAGCGCCACGGCCGCGTCGTTCGCGGACCCGAGCATCATCGCGTACAGGAGATCGCGCACGGTGAGGCGCTCCCCCTCCCGGAGTCCGGCCGTGGTGGACGCGCCGTAGTCGTGAGGCCCGAACACGGCCGCGGCCGGGATCGTCACCTCCGCATCGAGGTCGCCTGCCTCGAGCACGAGCAGCGCCGTCATGACCTTGGTGAGGCTCGCGATCGGGCGCCGGGCATCGGGCGCCTTCGCGTACATGAGTCGGCCCGAGTCGAGGTCGGCCAGCACGGCGGACGGGGCGGTGATCTCGGGGGTCGAAGCATGGTCGTCGGGCGTCGCGAGCGCCGAGGGGAACGGCGACAGCGATCCGTGCGGAGGGACCGGTGTGGCCGGGGGCCCCGTGCCTGCGGACGCGAGCCCGGCGGACCCCAGGGCAGCGAGCGTCGCGACGACGAGGGCCGCGGCCCCGCGCACCCCGCCCGGGCGAGGTCGGTTCACGCGCCCTGGAGATGGTCCCGCAGCGTGGTGCGGAGCAGCGCTTGCTTGAACTTGCGGGAGGTGACCGATAGCTCGCCGAGCGTGTCGGATGCCGCGCGTCGCGCGTCGGGGTTCTTCTGTCGAAGGGTGGGCGCCACGAGGGCCTCGAAGAAGGAGGCCTCGCGGTCGGTGAAGTGCTTGTACATCGTGAGGTGCCGGGGCTCGATCCCGAATCGGAAGAAGTCCTTCACGATGGACAGCACGATGTAGTCGTCGCCGTCGTAGTAGCGGGATGCGTCCGGGCCGTGGCCGCAGACGATGCCGAAGGACTCAAGCTCCTTGATCCGGTCGCGGTCGACGCCGGTGGCCGCCGACATCTCCTCGATGGACATCTGCAGTCCCGTGGGGGCATCCGCGATCTCCTCCGTGGCGTTCGCCTTCTTCGCGGCCTTCTCCTCGGCGGCCGCCTCCGCCTCGGGACTGCCCTCCTCGGGCGCGCCCTCGGCCTCGTCGACGTCCTGCTGCAGGAGTCGCTCCTTGATGACCTTCAGGGGAAGGTACTCGTCGCGCTGCAACCGCAGGATGGACTTCAGGCGATCGACGTCGTCGACGTAGAACTTGCGATAGCCCGAGGGCGTGCGCTCCGGCTCGATCAGCCCCTCCGCCTCGAGGAAGCGGATCTTGGAGATCGTGATGTCCGGGAACTCCGTCTTGACCGACACCAGGACCTCGCCGATCGACTGATAGTTGCGGGTTCCCGCCATCTGCTCCACCTCACTCCCCTGCCGCAAAGAACGTCAGCTTGAATTTGCCGATCTGCACCTCGTCGCTTGAGGCGAGCTTGGTCTGGTCCACCTGTTCGCCGTTGACGTAGGTGCCGTTGAGGCTCCCGACGTCACGGACGTACCATCCGTCGCCGCCGCGGCGCTCGAAGATCGCGTGGGCGCGCGAGACCGTGATGTCATCGAGGAACACCGTGCTCTCGGTGTTCCTCCCCACGCTCACCTCGTCCTGCGTGAGGAGGAACGTCGATCCGGCATTCGGACCACGCTTCACCAGAAGGAGACCCTGCCCGGGCTCGAGTTCGTCGTGAGGGAAGGGGAACTCATCGTGGGCCTCATCGTCGGGCTCGACCGGCGTCAGCGACACGGTGGCATCGCCCTGGAGTGCAGCCCCGCACTCGGCGCAGAAGCGCGCGTCGTCGCGATTTGGATGTCCACAGCGGGTACAGAACACCGTCATGTCCTTGCTCGGGTGGGGCTCGGGGCGACCGTCGAGGTCGAGGCGGCACCCTCGACCATGGACAGGTACTAGAGCCTATCGTGGCCCGGGACAAGGTTCAACCTGATGGAGGTCGAACCCTCGATCGGTTCGGCGGGTCACCCTCGACCACGCCTCAACCGGGGTGAAGCCTCGATGCACTCGAGGAGACGGACCCTCAAGGAGCGTCGAGGAGTGCACGATAGGCGGCCGCATCGAGGAGGCGGGCCCACGCGTCCGGGTCGCTTGCCTCGATCACCACGAGCCACCCATCCCCGTAGGGGGCCTCGTTCACCAACTCGGGATGATCGCCGATGAGTGGGTTGCGCTCCACGATCGTCCCGGCAACCGGGCTGAAGACGTCGGAGACGGACTTCGTGGACTCGACCTCCCCGAAGGGGCTGTCGGCCTCGATCACCGCCCCCACGTCGGGAAGATCCACGTACACCACGTCGCCCAGCGCGTCCTGTGCGAAGTCGGTGATGCCCACGCGCACGCGGCCCTTCTCATCGCGCGCCCACTCGTGCTCCTTCGTGTAGCGAAGGTCCTCGGGGAACTCCACGTGCGTCCTCCCTCTCCCGCGCCGAACCGGCGCATCCGTCGGGCGAAACGATAGTGCGTCGCGTCGGCATCGCGCCAACTCACGCGCGCGCTATCGCGCCAACTCACGCGCGCGCTATCGCGCGACGGATATCGCCGAGGTAGACGAAGGCGGCGATGTAGTACTCCACGATCCCTACGACGAACGAGACCCAGCCGGCGACGAGCACCATCGGCGCCAACAGATAGCCGAGCTCGCCCCAGGAGATCCACCCGATCGCGCACATGAGGGAGAAGGTGGCGACCTTCCCGATCCAGCGGACATCGACGCGCACGTGTTTGCCCGCCGCCAAGCCTGCCCCCACGATCAGCACCACGGCGTCTCGAGCCAGGATCAGGATGGCCGCCCACAACGGGAAGGCGCCTCGAACGACGAGTGAGATCAGGCCGGCCGCGATGGCGAGGCGGTCCGCCACGGGATCGAGAACCTTGCCCAACTCGGAAACCTGGCCGGTGCGCCGCGCGACCAGACCATCCACCCAATCCGTCGCCGAAACGAGGCCGAAGAGCACGAGCCCCCAGAACGTCGTGGGTTCGTGGATGATCAGATAGCAGAACACCGGGATCAGCAAGATCCGGATCGACGAGAGCAGGTTGGGGACGGTCACGATCGCGGAGGATGCCGGCGCGCTCCCACCCGTCCCCTTCATCTGTCGGGCCGGCCGGATTCGAACCGGCGACCTTCTGACCCCCAGTCAGACGCGCTAACCAAGCTGCGCCACGGCCCGTTGACCTGCGGTTATGCCCCGTGACGAAGTGGCACACCGCTTGTAGAGGCGATAACTTCTACAACGTGAGACGGTGTTCCGACGGTGGGAAGGGGCTTCCGCATGGATGGGAGTGTATCGAGCGCGGCGCAAACCGTGGCGGACCTGAGGGGGATCGCCGCCCGAGCCGATGCCCTCTTGGCGCTGCCGATCGAAGAAGCGGACCGCACCGAACTGCAATCGATGGCGATCCGTGCAAGTAGCTTCGCCGACACGATAGAGCGACAACCACCAGAGGCCTCTGCCGCCATCGTGAACATGAGCGGTGGCTCATCGGCGCTCGTGCGCTTCGCCACCGCGTCGTTGGCCGAGATGGAGGCGAAGTATGCGTGATGAGATCTCAACCGCCAGCCCGGACATCGAGATGCTGGCACCGTCCTTCGCTCGCCACCTTCGCGCCGCCAACCGCTCCCCGAAGACGATCCGCAGCTACGTCGACTTCGTCGTCGGCTTCGACACCTTCCTGGCCGAGGCCGGGATGCCGAGACCATGGCCGCGATCCACCGCGAGCACGTCGAGAGGCTACATCGAGGATCAGCTCGCCAAGCACAAGGCCTCGACCGCGCTGTGCGCTTCAAGTCGCTGCAGCAGTTCTTCCGGTGTACCGTGGACGAGGGTGAAATCGGTTCCTCGCCCATGGAGCGCATGAAGCCCCCAAAGGTGGCGACCACACCGCCCGATGTCCTGAAGCCCGCCGAGGGGCGTTCGTTGCTGAAGACTTTCAATGGGCCCGAGTTCGACGATCGCCGCGACACAGCCATCATCACGTTGCCGTTCGAACAGGGTTACGGCTTTCGGAGCTGGTGAACCTCAAGCTCTCATACCGAGGTTGAGGGTTCCGGCGTGGACTTAGACCGCCGCGTGATCTTCGTCGTGGGTAAGGGGAACCGCGCCCGTGGCCTCCCGATCGGAGCGAAGTCGAACCGGCAGCGAGTAAGAACATCACGGTCGAGATCATGGAGGTGTCGAGGACGAGCGTCGGTGTCTCGGGCACCCCGGCGAGCATCGGTGTCGGTTCAGGCACAGTTACGGGATCGGTTGAGCCCGAACCGGACCCTGATGGCCTTGCCCTGTTCCGCGTGGGTCGACACGAGCAGCTTGAGGCACATCGGGTGGGCGACGTAGATGCCCCCGTTGAACTGCGTCGCACTGCCCCACGACGTGTCCCCGTAGTCACAGGCTTGGAACGTCACGAACGGGTGGTTCGTAGGTCGTGATCTCGATCTGGTGCCCATCCGGATCGTCGAAGTAGATCGACCACGCCACCCCGTAGTCGCCTTCGTGGAGATCGATCCCCCGCCCTTGCATCTCGGCCCTCGCCTCATCGAGGCCACGGCGCGATGTGCGGAACCCTATGTGGCTCATGTCATCGGCGGAGCGAGCCGGAGGGATGACGGGCGTCACGTCGGATGGGAAGAGGGCGACGCCGCTCCCGTTGGCCTCGAGGACGGCCGGGAAATCGCCCCACGCCTCCTCGTGGACGCGCACGAGCCCGAGGACCTCCTGATACCAGCGGATCGACCGATCCACGTCTGCGACGTTGATCCCGACATGATCGAGTGCTTCGAGCTTCACGTTCCCACCGCGGCCCCAGATCGCCGCGCCCCCGCGGTGTTATGCCTCCAGCGCGCGACCGAGTCAACCCAAGGGGGCCGCCTACACAGCCGGTCCGTCACGGACGAGTAGCTCGCGGCCGACGCGCGCGCGGGCGGAACGTCAGTCGGACCGGCACGCCGTCCAACCCGAACGTCCGCCGCAGTCGGCCCTCGAGGTAGCGTCGGTAGCCGGCATCGGGTTCGCGCGCCCCCCCGAACACGACGAACGTGGGCGGGCCGGCACTCACCTGCGTGGCGTAGTGCAGCGTCCCCGCGACCCGCGGCGTGGGCCGCTCCCGTTGGGCCTGGTGGATCACCTCGTTCACCTTGGACGTCGGTGCTCGCAGGGTCCATCTCGTGTGGAGGTCGAACAGCACGGGAGGCAACCGTTGCACCCCGCGCCCGTTGAGGGCGGACGTCCGCATCGCCGTCGCATTCGCGAAGGGCCTGAGGGTTCCCCTCAGGTCCGCGTAGGTCTTGTCCTTATCCTCGACCAGGTCCCACTTGTTGGCGACCAACAGGAACGCGCGCCCCGCGTCCATCGCGCGGTTCGCGATCTTCTTGTCCTCGACGGTGAATCCCTCGCTCGCATCGATCACGAGCACGACCACGTGGGCGCGATCGATCGCCTCGGTCGCCCGAACGAAGCTGTAGTACTCCACCCCATGGACCCTCGTGTGGCGTCGCATGCCCGCGGTATCGACGAAGCGCACGGGCCCCTGCGGCCATCCCACCACCGCGTCGACGGCGTCGCGAGTCGTCCCCGCTTCCTCGAACACCACCGACCGCTCCTCCCCCACCAGTCGGTTGAACAGGCTGGACTTGCCGACGTTCGGCCGGCCGACGACCGCGAATCTCGGCTCCGCGGGTGGCTCACCAGAAAGAGCCGGTGCCTGCGGCAGCAGCGTCACGATCTCGTCGAGGAGGTCGCCGGTGGCCCGACCGTGCATGCCGGAAACGGGGAAGGGCTCGCCCAGTCCCAGGCGGTGGAACGCGAGGGCGTCGACCTCCTCGGCCGCGGAGTCCACCTTGTTCGCCACGACCAGGACGGGCGCGGTGACGCGACGAAGACGTCGAGCGAGCGCGTCGTCCTCGTCGGTGACGCCCACCTGGGCGTCCACCACCAGGAGGATCAGATCCGCGTGTTGGATCGCTCGTTCGGCCTGCTTACGAGCCGCGGCCTCCAACCCTCGGGCGCCGCTCACGAACCCCGCGGTGTCCACCAAGGCGAACCGCCGGCCTCGCCAGGCAGCCTCCACCTCCACCCGGTCCCGGGTGACGCCGGGCTGGCCGTGGGCGATGGCCTCGCGGCGCCCGAACAAGCGGTTCACCAACGTCGACTTGCCCACGTTCTGACGGCCAACCACGGCGACGCGGGGGACGCGCTCGTTCACGCGGTCAGCTCCGGAGCCCGCGCCCGGACGATCGCGAGCGCTTCGCGCAGCACCTCGCCGATCTGCATCCGTGTCGTATCGATCACGACGGCGCCCTCGGCGGGCTCGAACGGGGTCACCCGCATGTCGCTCCGATCTCGCGCGTGCAGCGCCGTCGCCACACCGCCCTCGGCTCGATCCCGCGAGCGGCGGGCCGCGCGCACCGCCGGGTCGGCCTCGAGATAGAGCTTGACCGGGGCGTCGACGAACACCATCGAACCCATGTCGCGTCCCTCCATCACCGCCCCGTTCTCCCCGAGGCGCCGCTGCTCGGCACGCATCGGAGCTCGGACCTCGGGGTGACGCGCGACCGCGGAAACGCGGGCCTCGACCTCGGCACCGGCGAGGCGCGGGCCGGAAGGCCCGCCCTCGACGCGGACCTGAGGTGGCTCACCAGCGTCAAGACTGAACCTCAACGAGGCCAGGAGCGTGGCAAGACTGGCGCCGTCGTCGACGTCCACCTTCCGATCGACGGCGGCGAGGGTCAGCGCTCGGTACATGAGACCCGTGTTCACATAGGCGAGACCCAACGCCGAAGCGAGCCCTCGGGCCAGGGTCGATTTGCCACTCCCGGCGGCCCCGTCGATCGTCACGACGCGCGGCGTCCTCATGGGTGCGTCGCTTCGAGGTGAGCGCCGAGCCGTGCCAGGAGGCGCACGAACCCCGGGAACGACACCTCGGCAGCCTCGATCCCATCGACCTCGCATGGGCCGGACGCCGCGAACGCACCCACGGCGAACGCCATCGCCAAACGGTGATCGCCGTCGGCGAGCGCCAGTCCGCCCGTGAGCCCACCTCCGCCGATCACGAGGTCGTCTCCGTCGACCGCGGCGGCCCCACCGAGATCCCGAACGCCACGCGCGACGCCGGTGAGTCGATCGGCCTCCTTCAACCGGAGCTCGTGCGCCCCCTCGAACCGGGATTCTCCGTTCGCGTGGGCAGCCATGAGCGCCAGCACAGGGATCTCGTCGATCACCAGCGGGACTTCCTCCGTGGGCACACGCACGGGCACGATGGTTCCGACGGACCTCACGTGGATGTCGCCGACCGGTTCACCCAGTTCCTCTCGCTCGATCCGGGTTCGGACCTCGATGCCCATGCGCCCCATGACGTTCAAGAAGTGCGTTCGGCTCGGGTTGAGGCCGACGCCGGTGATGGTGAGATCCGAGCCGGTGAGCGCCGCGGCCGCGATCAGGAACGCCGCCGAAGACGGATCGCCCGGACAGCGCCCGCTGAATCCGTCCGGTTGGAACCTGCTCACGCTCACCCCCGTCGCATCGATCTCGAGCGGGGCTCCCAGGGCGGCGAGCGCCCGCTCGGTGTGGTCGCGCGTCGCGGCCGCCTCCCGCACGACGGTGACCCCGTCGGCCTCGAGCCCCGCCAGCAGCACGGCGCCCTTCACCTGCGCGCTCGGGACCGGCGGGCGGCAGGTGATGCCGCGTAGGCGCCCTCCCTCGATCGCGACCGGGGCATGCCCGTCGACCGTCGATATCGTCGCGCCCATGGTGCGCAGCGGCTCGGCCACCCGCTCCATGGGCCGCACCGACAGACTCGCGTCTCCCGTGAGGACGGCTCGGTGCGGCGTCGACGCGAGCACGCCCGACAGGAGCCGCATGACGGTGCCGGCGTTGCCGCAGTCGAGGGTGCGATCCGGTTCTACGAGGCCGTTGCGACCCTCACCCTCGACCTCAAGAGCGCCGACGCCGGCCTCATCGACAGCGCCGTTCCACGTGGAACCTTGACGCTCCGCCGACGAGCCATCCTTCCGAACCCATGCCTCCAGTGCAGGTCGAGCCCGGCGGGTCATCGCGGCGAGGCAGGCGGCCATCGAGCGAACGTCGAGGGAACCCGGAAGGTCAACCAATCGGCTCGGCCCGCGACCCGTGGCGGCGAGGATCAGCCACCGGTGGGCGATCGACTTATCGCCGGGGACGGTTGCCTCGCCCTCCAGCCTGCTCCCCGGTGTGCTGCGCGCGCGCACGCGTCCCTCCTCGGCCCGTCTCAGGCGATGCGGATGGGGTCGGAGCCCTGCGATGACAACACGCGGATCGCCTCGCCGACCGCCGGGGCCGCAACCGTCAGATGTACGGTACCGCGGCCGCCCTCTGGCGAGTGCACGATCTGGAGGTCCTCGATGTTCACGCCGCCGTCTGCCAGGCCGACGGTCAGCTCCGCGAGGGCGCCGGGGCGATCGGGCACGCTCACCTGCAGAACGGCGACGCCCGAGCGAACCTGCGGCTTGGCCGCGAGCTTGAGACGGGCCTGCTTGGCGGCGGCGAAGGTTGCCTCGACGTCGGCCGCCGCACCCGCGACGATCTCGTCTCGCAGCGCCATGAGCCGGGCGACGTAGAGGTCGATCGCGGCGGCGACCTGGCCGCCGTTGGCGAGCAAGATCTCGCTCCACAGGGCCGGATTGGAAGAGGCGAGGCGGGTGAGGTCGCGGAACCCGCCCGCCGCCAGCAAGAGGATCTCCGGCTCCTCGGACTCCTCCGTGGCGGCGAGCGCCATCAGGGCCGTCGAGGCGACCTGCGGGAGGTGACTCACGAAGGCGACGAGGCGATCGTGCCGTTCGGGCGCCATCTCCACCGGGCGGGCGCCAAGGCGTGCCACCCACCGGGCGAGGTCCTCGACGCATCCCTTGTCGGAGGCCTCCGTGGGAGTGAGCACCCATACGATCGCGTCCACGAGGGAGGCCGATGCGTGCTGGGGCCCGGAGCGTTCACTGCCGCCCATCGGGTGGCTTGGAACGAAACGACGCCGGTCAACTCCGTGGAGGCGGGCGGCGACCTCGTCGGCCAGCGGCGCCTTGATGCTGCCCACGTCCGTGACCACGGCATCGCGTGTCGCCTCGAGCGCCGCGGCGACCTGCTCGGCGATCGACGCGATCGGCGTGGCCACCACCACGACCTGTGCATCACGCACGGCTTCGGCCGCAGAGGCGGCGGCGGCGAGCGCCCCCGAACCGACGGCCGCCCTGAGCGAGCGCGGATCGACATCCCAGGCCACGACCGTACAACCCACGCGCGCCGCGGCGAGCCCGATGGAGGTACCGATCAGGCCGGTGCCGACGATCGCGACGCGGTCGAGGGTCGAGGGCTCAGCCGAGGTCATCGCGCAGGGACTCCGCACCGTCGAGGTAGACGTGCGTCACCTCGTCGAGGGTGGCCTCGGTGTGGAAATGCATGAGGACCCGGATCACGCCGCCCATCGATCCGCTCACGGGGATCTCCTGGGCGCACATCAGCGGGACCCGGCCCAGGCCCATCCTTCGAGCCGCCTCGGCGGGGAAGGCCGAACGCAGGTCCGCCGTCGTCGTGAACAGCACGCTGATGAGATCGTCGGGGGCGACGTCGTTGCGGCGCAGGAGCGTCTCGAGGAGTCGCTCCGTGGCGTCGAGCACGCTCGGCGGCGTGTCCTCGGGCACGGTGATCGCCCCGCGGGCGGCGCGCACCTTCATCGATGGGGTCCCGTCTCTTCGTGGTTTCGGGGCGCGACCGCCCCGCCGCGATAAGGCTACCTGCCGGCGGCTCCCGACAGGGCAACGACCTCTTCGTGGGACAGCTCCCGGAGTTCCCCGGGCGCCAGGCCGCCCAGCGTGATGGGCCCGACGCGCACGCGCACCAGCCGCGTGACGGGCAATCCCACCGCGTCGAGCATCCGGCGCACCTCACGTTTGCGCCCCTCGGTCATCACGATCCGGATCGCTCCGCGCCCTCGGCTCGCATCCACCGTCCGAGCGGACTTCGGTCGAGCTGGGCCGTCGTCCAGCGTGACCCCGGCTCGCAGGCGGGAGAGGTGTTTGGGGCCGGGAGCGCCACGCACCTCGGCCAGGTACTCCTTCTCGATCCCGAAGCTCGGGTGCATCAGCCGGTTCGCCAGCTCGCCGTCGTTCGTCAACAGCAGGAGCCCTTCGGAATCCCGATCGAGCCGCCCCACCGGGAACACGCGCGGTCCCGTGGTCGGAAGGTAGGCCCGGATGTCGGTTCGACCCTGAGGGTCCTGCATGGTCGTGAGGACCCCCGCCGGCTTGTGCAGCGCGTAGTACCTCACGTTCGGATCGAGGTTCACGGGTGTACCGTCGACCCGCACGTCGTCTCGACCCGCCTCGGCTTTGTCTCCGAGGGTCGCTACCGCGCCGTTGAGGCTCACCCTTCCGGCCGCGATCAGCTCCTCACATGTGCGCCGTGACCCGAACCCGGCGCGGGCGAGCGCGCGTTGGAGCCGTTCCTGGGTCATCTCAAGCCCGGGCGTCGCCGCCGGGCGGCCCGTCGGGCTCGGGGCCCGGCTCGAGCTCGGTGGGAGGCCCCGGCTGAGACTCGGTGTCGGACCCGGATGCCCGAGGCCGCGGGCCGGACGGAGGTGCGGGCGTCGCCTCATCGATCTCCAGCAATGGGGCCAGCGACGGGAGCGATGCGAGCGAGGGCAGGCCCAGGCGCTCGAGGAACCCCGGCGTCGTGGCGTAGAGCACCGGCCGTCCGGGAGCCTCTTCGCGTCCCGCCTCTTCGATCAGGGCTCGGTCCACGAGCGCGCGCAGGACGCCGTCGGAGTTCACGCCGCGGATGCCGCTCACCTGATGGCGCGTGACCGGTTGCTTGTACGCGACGATCGCGAGGGTCTCGAGCGCCGCCTTCGTGAGGCGCGATTGCCGGGAGCTCACGATGAAGCGCTCCACCGCGCTCGCCGTCTCCGGATGGGTGTACAGCCGCCAACCCCCCGCGACGTTCCGCAGCACGAGCCCGCTCCCCCGCTCCTCCAGCCGCTGCGCGAGCACGTCGCACAAGCCCTCCACCGAACGTCGATCTTGCTCGAGGGTCTGAGCGAGCACGGCGGAGGGGATCGGCTCGTCCGAGACGAAGAACAACGCCTCGAGGGCCCGGGTGTCCGGCTCGAGGGCGACCTCTTCCTCAACGTCCATCTCCGCCACGACCTACACCCCCACGGTCCCGTGGGCCTCCCCGGCCCACTCGACCTCGATCTCCCCGAACGTCCGGGCCTGCTGAAGCTCAACCTTGCCCTCACGGTACAGCTCGAGGATCGCGAGGAATCGGACGACCACCTGGATCCTGTCCTCGCAGTCGGCCACGAGGTCGCGGAAGGTCGAGCCGGGGCGCAGCTCGGCCATCCGGGATTCCAGCGCCACGATGGCCTCGGCGACCGTGTAGCGGATCGGAGTGACGTGCGACAGATCGAGGGTCGGCGGCGGCCGCAACAGCCGGGCGGCGAGGCGGGCCAGGTCTTCGGGGGCCAGCTTGTCCATCGGATCGGGATACAGGTGGGCGAACTCCGGGCCGGGCCCGACGTCGCGCGCGGAGAAGCCGGCCTCATCCTCCAGCCGGCGCGCGAGCTCCACAGCGACCTTGCGGTAGGCGGCCAACTCGAGCGAGCGGGCGTAGGCGAGATCGGGCGAACCTCCGAGGATGTCCTCCTCCCCCGGCTCCGTGGATCGCGGCATCAGGCGTCCGACCTTGAGCTCCAGGAGCAGGGCGCAGATCGACAGGAACCAGGTGGCCTCCTCCAGGTTCCGATCCTCGGCGTCCTTCGTCCTCGCGAGGTAGTGCTCCGTCACGTTCGCGATCTGCACGTCGCACACGTCGATCTTCTGCTCGAGGATCAGGTCCGCGAGGAGCCTAAACGGCCCGGCGAACACCGGAAGGTCGACGACCAGGCTCGCAGCGACCTCGTGGCTCGGGCCGTCGGCGTCCCCGGCCTTCATACGAGCCGCACCGCCGCGCGCACGGCATCGAGGGTCGCGGCCGCCACGGGGCGCGCGCGCTCCGCGCCCTCCGCAAGCACGCGGAGCGCGATGCCCGGCTCGGCCGCGAGCTCGGCGCGTCGCTCCCGGAAGGGGCGGAAGCTCTCGATGAGGTGATCGGCGAGGAGCGTCTTGCAGTCGACGCACCCAAGCTCCCCGGTGCGGCACGTCGCCTCGATCCGAGGGACGTCCTCGGGCGAGAAACGCCCGTGCAGGGCGAAGATGGGGCAGATCTCGGGCCGACCGGGGTCCCCGCGGCGGACCTTCTGGGGATCGGTCACGAACGAACGCACCTTGGCCCGGATCTCGTCGGGCTCGTCGCGCACGCCGATGAAGTTGTCCAGGGATTTCGACATCTTGCGCCCGTCGCTGCCGGGGACGAGCGGCGTCGGCGATAGCAGGGGCTGCGGCTCGACCAGGACGTCGCCGTAGAGCCCGTTGAAGCGGCGCACGATCTCGCGGGTGAGCTCCAGGTGGGCGACCTGATCCTGACCCACCGGCACGAGCTCGCCGTTCATGATGGTGATGTCGACCGCCTGCAGCACCGGGTACCCAAGGAGTCCGTAGTTCGCCACCTCTCGTTCGGCCATGTCACGGAGCCGCTCCTTGAACGAGGGCACGCGTTCGAGCCAGCCGAGCGGCGTCGTCATGCCGAGCAGCAGCGCCATCTCCGCGACCTCGGGGAGGTCGGACTGCCGGTAGATCACCGCCCGTTCCGGGTCGAGCCCGGCGGCGAGCCAATCGAGCACGAGGCCCTCGGTCCACGCGGCGAGCTCGTCCGTGCGGTCGTAGTGCGTGGTGAGCATGTGCCAGTTGGCGATGAAATAGAAGCAGTCGTACGCGGGGTCGTCCTGCAGGCGAAGCATGTTCTCGATGTTCCCCGCCCAGTGGCCGATGTGCAGCGGGCCGGTGGGGCGATACCCGGTGAGGACCCGCCGGGGCCGGGCGTCGGTGGGTTCCGGGGCTTCGGTCACGATGCCCGGGATGATAACGCGGTCCCTTCGAGCTCCCGCGGAGGGCTACCGACCCACGATCTGCATCCACACGAAGCAGTTCGCGCCGGAAACCCCCTCGCAGACCGCGTTCGTGAGCCCGTACGTGATGCGTTGCACGGGCCCCGCCAACAAGAAGATCACGACCAGCACGAAGAGCGGCAGGTAAGCATCGAGATTGCGATACGTCTCGGCGGCGCGTGGGGGAAGGACGAGCGCCACGAGGCGCGCGCCGTCGAGCCCGGGGATCGGCATCAGGTGGAAGATCGCCATGCACAGATTCACGAACATGAACGAGGACGCCATCCGGGCGAGCTCCGAGGGTGTCGTCACCCGCAGGAGCATCCCGGACGCCACCGCGAGGGCGAGGTTGATGCCGGGGCCCGCCAATCCGACGACGACGGAGTCCCGCTTGAAGCGGCGGAAGTAGTTGGGATCGATCGGCGCGGGCTTGCCGTACGCGACGACGGGGGGAAAGAACGTCAGCACCGACCAGAGCACGAGCACGAGGCCGGGCAGCAGCCCGGAGCCGAACGGTTCGAACCAGGCCTTGGGGCTGAGCGTGAGCCGGCCCCACAGGCGCGGTGTTGGATCGTGGAGCCGGGTCGCAGCGTACGCCCGGGCGTACTCGCGAAGGTCCAGGGCGATGAAGAGGCTCACGCCCAGGTACACCGCGAGCATGAGGTTGTGAGCGCTGAATCGACCCACTCAGCCGTCCTTCGTCTCGAGCCAGGCGTGCACGAGCGGGGGCGACGTGACGGGGCCATCGGTCAACGTGAGGGCCGCCAAGGCCCTGCGCGCCGCCTCGGCGGCCGCGGCGGCGTCCCGAGCGTGCACCTCACCGATCGGCGTGCCTCGCTGGACGCGGTCGCCGATCTTCACGCGGACCACCATACCGACCGCGGGGTCGATGAGATCGCCCTTGCGCATGCGGCCCGCACCCAGGACGCCGCTCGCGAGGCCGAGCTCCTCGGTCCTCACCTCGCCGAGGACGCCCTCGCGGTCGGCGAGCAAGGGGGTCACGACCGCGGCGCGCGGCAGGACCGCCACCGGGTCGTCGACCACGCGAGGGTCGCCGCCCTGGGCCTGCACCATCGCTCGGAAGCACTCGAGGCCGGTGCCATCGTCGAGCGCCGCCGAAGCACGGGCGCTCGCCTCCTCGAACGACGTTCCGATCGTCGCGCCCAGCGCGTCGGCGACGAACAGCACGGCGAGGTCTCGGAGCCGCCCACGACGATCGCCGCGCAGGACCTCCACGGCCTCGATGACGTCGAGCGCGTTCCCGATGGCGTCCCCGAGTGGCTGCGACATGTCCGTGACCGCCGCTCGGGCCGGTCGATGGAACCCCTGCGCGAGGTCGAGGCAGGATCGGGCCAGCGCGAGTGCCTGGTCCGTCGTCTTCATGAACGCACCGGATCCGGCCTTCACGTCCAACACGATCAGGTCCGTGATCACCGCGAGCTTCTTGGCCATCACGCTGGCGGCGATCAACGGGATCGACGGGACCGTGGCGGTGGCGTCGCGCAGCGCGTAGAGCGCGCCGTCGGCCGGAACGATCGATGCGGATTGGGCCGCGACCGCACAGCCGACCCGCTCGACCTGTCGTTGGATCTGGGCCGGGGCGAGGTCCGTCCGAAGGCCGGGGATCGATTCCAGCTTGTCGAGGGTCCCCCCGGTGTGGCCCAGGCCGCGACCCGAGAGTTTCGCGACCGCCAGGCCCACGGCGGCGGCGAGCGGCGCGAAGACGAGCGTCAGGCCGTCCGCCACCCCGCCCGTCGAGTGCTTGTCCACGGTAGGGCGCTCCAACCCGGTGAACGAGATCGTCGCTCCCGAGTCGATCTGGGCTCGGGTGAGCGCCAGCGTCTCGTCTGGATCCAGACCGCGGATCAGGGCCGCCATCAGGAAGGCCGCCGCGAGCGCGTCGGGGATCTCCCCGCTCGTGTAACCCTCGATGAAGGCCTCGATGTCAGCAGCAGCGAGGGTCTCGCCGTCCCGCTTCGCCGCCACGATCAGCCTTGGGTCGGTGGAGGTCATGTGAGCGTTCCGCCCCCTGTGACCTGGGCCTCCACCGGAACCTCGAGGTCGGGTCGAACGTCGCGATCCGCCGACAGATCGCCCTGAGCCGGGGGTGCGACAACCCTCGACTCGAGGTTTCCCTTTTTGATCATGGATACCCGATCCGATCGGCGAAGCCGGACCCGAACGAACCCTCGACCTCAACCCCCAGGAGATCCGCGACGGTCCGCCCCAGGTCCCCGAAGGAGTCGCGAACGCCGATCTCGTGAGGTCCGTCGGGCACGCCCGCGGCCAGCAGCGGCGTCCGCTCCCGCGAATGGTCCGTGGGAGGCGTGGTGGGATCGCACCCGTGGTCGCCGGTGATCAGCAGCACGCCCCCCGCCAGGATTTCCACGATCTGCGGGATCCGGACGTCGAACGCCTCGATCGCCCGCGCGTACCCGGACGGGTCGTTTCGGTGGCCGAACTTGGAGTCGAAATCCACCAGGTTCGCGAAGACGAAGGCCGGGCCCGGACGGC
Organism: uncultured Actinomycetes bacterium; assembly: GCA_963719165.1. Classification (GTDB taxonomy): domain Bacteria; phylum Actinomycetota; class UBA4738; order UBA4738; family HRBIN12; genus JAOUEA01. Next base: position 790,934 of record CAVRAV010000001.1, read on the forward strand.
GAAGGTAGGCGAGCGTGAGGTCCACGCCGTGATCGTTCGACTCCGAATAGCGCGACTCAGTGATGCCCTGGTTCGCGAAGATGTCCGTTATCTTGCCCACCGCCAGCACGGGCACCCCCGACTCCGCAGATCGCGTCCAGCACGGTTGGCTCCGGGGGCGGGACCGAGAAATCGCGGCGCTCGGGCCGACGGGCGAACGCGCCGGGCGGCCCATCGAAGGGACGAGCGATCACACGTCCGACGTGGTGCGGTCCCGTGAGGATGCGCCGGGCCTCTCGGCACCACTCGTACAGCAGCTGCAGCGGCACCTTGTCCACGTGACACGCGACCTGGAAGACGCTGTCTCCACTCGTGTAGACGATCGGGAACCCCGTGCGCAGATGTTCCTGGCCGAGATCTTCGATGATCTGCGTCCCCGACGCGGGGACGTTGCCGAGCGCCGGGCGCCCGATCGCCGCGGCGAAGGGCTCCATCACCTCCGGCGGGAACCCATGGGGATAGACGGGGAAGGCCTCGTTGAGGCGGATCCCCATCATCTCCCAGTGTCCGGTTGTGGTGTCTTTGCCCGCGGAGACCTCTGTCGCCCATCCATGCCCCGACCCCGGATCGGCGCGGGCGGCCACGCCCTCGATCTGCGTGAGGAGCCCGAGACCGAGGGCCTCCAGGTTCGGCGCCCGAAGCCCCCCGACGGTCCGGGCCGTGTTCGCGAGGGTGTTGGAACCCTCGTCGCCGTAGGCGGCCGCGTCGGGGGCGCCGCCCACCCCCCAGGAATCGCACACGACCACACAGACCCTCGGCACCTTCGGCCCACTCACGCGCCGTCCCCTCCTCGTCCGCGCCGGGCGCGCGGGTGCGACGTGTAGTACACCTCACGCAGGTGCTCCTCGGTCAGGAGCGTGTAGATCTGCGTGGTAGCGACGCTGGCGTGCCCCAACAGCTCCTGCACCACGCGCACGTCCGCGCCCCCCTCCAGCAGGTGCGTGGCGAACGAGTGTCGCAGCGTGTGCGGCGTCACCCTCCGCTCGATGCCGGCCGACCGCGCGTGCGAGGCGAGGATCCGGTTCACGCTCTGACGACTGAGGCGACCCCCGCGCTGGTTCAAGAACAGCGCGCCCCGACTCAGCCCCGTGGCGAACCCCGGCCGGGCGCGCCCCAGCCAGGCCTCGACGGCCTCGCGGCCGAAGCGTCCGACGGGTACCTCGCGTTCCTTTCCGCCCTTGCCCATGACGCGCACGGCCCCCTCCTCCAGATCGACGTCGTCCACGTCGAGCCCTACGAGCTCCGAGACCCGAAGACCCGAGCCGTAGAGGAGCTCGAGCAGCGCTCGGTCGCGCAGCCCCGCCGGCGAGCCCTCCCGAGGCGCGTCGAGCAGGCGCGCCACCTCGTCCACGGTGATCGGATGTGGCAGCGCTCGAGGGAGCTTGGGTTGGCGCACCCCCGCGGCGGGGTCGCGAGAGGTGGTTCGTTCCCGCAGGAGGAATCGATGGAACGACCGGACCGCGGACAGCGTGCGCGCCACCGAGCGCGCCGTGTACGCGCGTTCATCGTCTCCGTAGGTCGACGCGGACAGGGACGCCAAGAACGACCGGATCGCGGCCTCGTCCACCTCCTCGGGACGGTGGATGTCGCGTCGGTCGAGGAACGCGAGGTAGCGACGTAGGTCGGCCCGATACGCCTGGAGCGTGTTGGCCGACAGTCCTCGCTCGACGCTCAGATGATCCAGGTAACGGCCCGCCGCCCGCTCCATGGGGTCGACCACCGCCCGATCAGGCTTCGACGGCGACGAGCGTGGCGAGCGGGGTGGCCGCCATGCCGTGGGCGTCGGCGACGCGGCGATTGGTGATGTTCCCGTCCCAGGTGTTCACGCCGAGGGCGAGGGTGGGATCCGCTTCGATGGCTCCCGGCAGGCCCCGGTTCGCGATCTCCGCCACGTAAGGAAGCGTCACGTTCGTGAGCGCGTACGTCGACGTGCGCGGAACGGCCCCGGGCATGTTCCCCACGCAGTAGTGCACCACGCCGTCCACCACGTAGGTGGGGTCGTCATGCGTGGTGACGTGCGAGGTCTCGAAGCACCCTCCCTGGTCGATGGAGATGTCCACGAGGACGGCGCCCGTCTGCATCTGGGCCACCTGAGCGGCCGACACCAGGTGCGGCGTCAGCGCCCCTGGCACCAGCACCGCGCCGACCACGAGATCGGCCCCCAGAACGAGGCGTTCGACCGCGAGGCGCGACGACGCGACCGTCTGGATCCGGCCGTGCCAGATGCGGTCGATCTCGCGCAGCCGATCCACGTTGCGATCGACGATCGTGACATCCGCCTCCATCCCGGCCGCGATCTGGGCCGCGTTCGAGCCCGCCATGCCGGCGCCGAGGATCACCACGCGAGCGGGCGCGACACCCGAGGCGCCTCCCATCAGCACGCCCCGGCCCCGGTGGGGCCGCTCGAGCGCCGCGGCGCCGACCTGGGGGGCCATGCGTCCGGCGATCTCGCTCATGGGCGCCAGGAGCGGGAGGCGGCCGTCCGGCAGCTCAACGGTCTCATAGGCCACGCTCCGGATCCGTCGCTCGACCAGGAATCGCGTGAGCGCCTCATCGGCTGCGAGGTGAAGGTACGTGAAGAGCAGCTGGCCCTCCTTGAAGCGCGCATACTCCTGCGCCTGAGGTTCCTTCACCTTGATGATGAGATCGGCAGCGGCGAAAACGGCGTCGGCGTCGGCGAGCACCTCGGCCCCGGCCGCCACGTACTCCTCGTCGGAAACCGCCGAGCCAGCTCCGGCGGAGGACTCCACCACCACGCGATGGTCCGCGTGGACGAGTTCGCGCACGCCCTCGGGGGTCGCCGCGACCCGGTACTCGTGGTTCTTGACCTCACTCGGGATGCCGACGATCACGGGTTCGCTCCTCCTGTGGAGCCGATGGCCCGCCAAGCGTACCCATTCGCGCGCACGCTCACGCTCGTGGCAAGGGCACCGCGCTCGACGCGAGCAGGAGCGCGAGGGCCGTCTTCGCGTCGCGGACCTTGCCCCCGCGGGCCGCGCTGAGCATCTTGTCGAACGGCACGCGTTCGACGTCGATCCCCGCTTCTGGGGTCGAGGTCGGCTCCGGCTCCGTACGGGCCCAGAACAGGTGGACGTACTCGTCCGTGAAGCCCGCCCCGGAGAAGTACCCGCCCAGGAACTCGATCGCGCTGTGGCGGTACCCGGTCTCCTCGGTCAACTCGCGTGCGGCACAGGACATGGCGTCCTCCCCCTCGATATCCATCAGCCCGGCCGGGATCTCCGTGAGCGCCTGGCGGACGGGAGGGCGGAACTGGCGAACCAGCAGGACGTCATCCTCGGGCGTGAGCGGGAGCACCGCCGAGGCGCCGGGGTGATGGACGACGTCCCACGTCCCGAGTCCGTCCCAATCTTCCGTGTCGACCCGGAAGATCGCTCCGGCGAACGCCGTTGAGACCCTGCCGGGCTCAGCCGTCACGACACCTAGCCGGGGATCGAAACCGCACGGTTCGAGCGACTCCCAGCGAACGCCTGCGCGGCGCCGACGAACGCGCGGAACAGCGGGTGCGGGCGCGTCGGGCGCGACCGCAACTCCGGGTGGAACTGACTCGCCACGAAGAACGGATGCTCCGGCAGCTCGACGATCTCCGTCAGCCGTCCCTTCTGGGAGTTGCCGGACAGGACCAACCCGTTGGCCTCGAGGAGCTCGTGATACGCGGGATTGACCTCCCAGCGATGGCGGTGTCGCTCCTCGACGACCTCCTCGCCGTAGGCGTGGGCCGCTCGGGTCCCCGGCACCAGGTAGCAGGCCTGCGCGCCCAGCCGCATGGACGCACCCAGGTCCGTCACGTTCTTCTGCTCAGGCAGCAGGTCGATGACGGCGTGCGACGTCGCGGGGTCGAACTCCGAGGAGTTGGCGCCTTCCAGGTTGCAGACGTTCCGCGCGAACTCCACCACGGCGACCTGCAGCCCGAGGCATATCCCAAGGAACGGCACGCCGTTCTCGCGCGCGTACCTGACGGCGGCCACCTTGCCTTCGACGCCGCGGACCCCGAACCCGCCGGGAACGAGGATGCCGTCGACATCGCGGAGCGACTCCTGCGTGGCCGGGCCCCCGAGGTCGTCGGACGCGACCCACCGGATGCGCACGTCCGCCCCGTGGTGGAACCCGCCGTGGTAGAGCGACTCCATGACGCTCAGGTAGGCGTCGCGCAGGTTCACGTACTTGCCGACCACGGCGATCGTCACCGGCTCCGCCGCGGCATGGATACGTTCCACCAAGGCCGTCCACTCCGAGAGGTCCGGCTCGGCCGCGATCCCCAGATGCGTCGCGAGCTCCGCGTCGAGGCCCTCCCGGTGCATGACGAGCGGGACCTCGTAGATCGAGGCGGCGTCCACCGCGCTGATGACGCCGCTGATGGGGACGTCGCACAGCAGCGAGATCTTCTCCTTGAGGTGGCGGCCGATCGGCCGGTCGGAACGGCACACGATGGCATCGGGCTGAAGGCCGAGGGCGCGGAGTTCCTTCACCGAGTGCTGCGTGGGCTTGGTCTTCAGCTCCCCGGAGGGGCCGATGAACGGCATCAGCGAAACGTGAACGAAAGCGCAGTTGTTACGGCCCACCTCGTTGCGCAGCTGCCGGATGGCCTCCAGGAACGGGAGCGATTCGATGTCGCCAACGGTCCCGCCGATCTCCACGACCAGGAGGTCGGCCGCCTCCGCCTCGGCGAGGGCGCGCACCCGCTCCTTGATCTCGTCCGTGATGTGGGGGATCACCTGGACGGTCTTGCCCAGGTAGTCGCCACGACGCTCCTTCGCGAGCACCGACGAGTACACCGCGCCCGTCGTGAAGTTGGAGCCGCGGTGCAGGTCGGCGTCGAGGAATCGCTCGTAGTGGCCGAGGTCGAGGTCGGTCTCCGCGCCGTCGTCCAGCACGAAGACCTCGCCGTGCTCGAAGGGGTTCATGGTGCCCGGGTCGACGTTGATGTACGGATCGAGCTTCTGGAGCACGACCTTGAGACCGCGGGACTTGAAGAGGCGACCGAGGGAGGCGGTGGTGATGCCCTTGCCGAGTCCGGAGGCGACTCCACCCGTCACGAAGATGTACTTCGACCGTTCCCTCACCACGGGATGCGACTCTATCAGAGCCTACCGACGCGGCGGGGCAGGCAGGGCCCGAACTTCGTGAGCGGGGAGCCCATCAGGCCCCCGATCGGACCTTGGCGGCCTCGCCCAAGAGTTCCTCGGCGTGGGAGACCGCCGACTCGCTGTCGGCGAGCCCCGCGAGCATCCGGGAGAGCTCAGCGACCCGCGTCGCCTCATCGACGACTTCCACGGTGGCGTCGCCGGCGACCTTGCGCACCTGCACATGGCGGTCGGCGAAGCATGCGATCTGCGGGAGGTGCGTCACCACCAGGATCTGCCGGTCACGCGCGAGCCGAGCCAGGCGCTTGCCCACGGCGAGGCCGGCCTGGCCGCCGATCCCCGCGTCGACCTCGTCGAAGACGAGCGTGGGGATGTCGTCGAGATCCGCGAGCACGCTCCTGCACGCCAACATCGTCCGCGACAGCTCGCCCCCGGAGGCGGCTCGCGCGAGTGGCTGAAGGGGTTGCGCAGGGCCCCCCGAGAACCGCAGCTCCACGCGTTCGGCGCCCGTGGCTCCGAGTTCGGGTACCGCATCCAAGCCGACCTCCACGCGAGCCTCGGCCATCCCGAGCGCCTCGAGCTCCCGCCCGAGCGCACCGGCGAGCTCCGGGGCGGCCGCCGTCCGTCCCAGCGAAACGACCTCCGCACGCACATGGGCCTGCTCGGTGAGATCGGCCTCGCGCGCCTCGAGGTGCGCCAGCCGCTCATCGGAGCCGGTGAGGACGCCGAGCCGCTCCTCGGCCAGTCGGCAGAACTTCACCACCTCCTCGTCCGTCTCCCCGTATTTGCGCTGTAACCCTCGCAGGGAGGCCAGCCGCTCGCGGACCTCCTGCAGGTGCGCGGGTTCCACGACGAGCGTCTCCCGGTAGGCGCGAACGTCGCGTGCGAGCTCGCCGAGTTCGGCGGACAATCCGCGGCTGCGCGTGGCGATCTCCTCGGCGGAAGGATCGAGCTCCGCCGCGGCGTCCATCCGTGCGGCGGCCCCGCCCAGGGCATCGGCGAGGCCCTCGTCCCCGCCGAGGACCGACTCAGCCGCCGAGGACTCTTCCACGAGCCGCTCGATGTGACCCAGGCGTGATTCCTCGGCCACGAGCCGGTCGGACTCGCCGGGCCGCGGGTCCACCGCTTGGATCTCGTTCACCTGATACGCGAGGAGATCGACCTCGCGTTCGCGCTCCCGCGACGCCACGCGCAGCTGATCAAGCTCAGAACGCGTGGCCTCGCGCTCCTCGAACGTCTCCCGGTAGGCCGCGAGTGCCATGACGTGCGAGTCGCCCGCGAACCGATCGAGGAAGGCCGTCTGCGTGGCGGACGACAGGAGCCGCTGCGCCTGATGCTGTCCGTGGACCTCGACGAGCCCCGATCCGACGCGCGCGAGCGCCGACGCGGTCGCGAGTTGCCCGCCGATCCGCGCCGAGCTCTTGCCGTCGGCCCCCACCGAGCGGGCGAGGATGACCTCCCCGTCCTCCGACCATCCGTCCGCGAGGTCGCCGGGGGCGTCGAATCGAGCCTGGATGCGCGCCGCACGGGCCCCCGATCTCACCAACGACGCGGCGCCCCGCCCACCGAGGGCGAGCATGAGGCCCACCGTCACCATGGTCTTGCCGGCGCCCGTCTCGCCGGTGAGGACGTTCAGACCCGGGTGGAGCTCGAGATCGAGATCGTCGATGACGCCGAGACCCGTGATGCGCAGCTCATGGAGCACGGCCGGAGTCTAGTCCTCGTCTGCGACACCTCGGTCCCAATCTGTCTCGGATCCGAACCCTTCTTCGCCGGGGTCGCCGGGAAGGTTGAACTTCTCCCGCACGAGGGACAGGAAATCGGGCGCCCCCTCGCGCCGGACGAGCCGGGCCGGGCGACTCGAGGCGCGGATGCGAACCCGCGATCCCACGTCGAGTTCGATGCTCTGGCGCCCGTCCGCCGACAGGATGCCGCTCTCCTCCCCCAGCACCTCCAACTCGACGTTGCTCTGCGGTCCCAACACGAACGAGCGGTCGAAGACCATGTGGGCCGCGATGGGGGTGAGGACGAGCGAGTCGAGGCCGGGGCTTACGATCGGTCCGCGGGCGGAGAACGAGTAAGCCGTCGAGCCGGTCGGCGAGGCGACGATGACGCCGTCCGCGGAGAAGGTGGTGACGTAGGCGCCGTCCACCTCGACCGCCAGGCGGATGAGTCGATGGCGCGATTGCTTCTCCACCATGACCTCGTTCAGGCCCCATTGGGGACGGAACGAAGTCCCCTCGAGGGACTCCACGGTCAGCGCCAGCCGCTCCTCGATGCGGGCCGTCCCCGCCAGGACGCTCTCGATCAGCTCGGGCGCATCGTTGGGGACGACCTCCGTCAGGAATCCGAGGCGGCCCACCTTGACGCCCAGGACGGGACAGCCGGACGAGGCGGCTTCGACGGCCGCGCGCAGGAACGTTCCATCGCCCCCAACCGAGACGACGAGGGAAAGCGCGTCGATCTGGCGCGAGCGGTCGGTCGTCGGGTCCTGGGCGTCGGGCAGGACGATCGTCTCGACGCCGCGATCTTCCAGCCGCGATCGCAACGACGCCGTAGCCTCCACGGCCGCGCCCCGCCGCGGGTGCGTGATGAACCCGACGCGCGTCATGCGCCGCGCACCGCTACCCCCTCGGCGATCACGGACTCGAGGTCGAGCCCGCCGCCCTTCGGAGCCCCCTTGATCGCCCAAAGGAGGAATTCGACGTTGCCCGCGGGACCGAGGACCGGCGACGCCATGGCCTCCTGGGCAGGGGCGCCGTTGGCCGCGAAGACCCGGGCCACCTCAGTGATCCCACGGCGCCATTCCGCGGGATCGCGGACGACACCGCCTCGGCCGACGTTCCCCGCGCTCGCCTCGAACTGTGGCTTCACGAGGGCCACGATGGTGGCGTCGGCCGAGGCGACCCCGACCAACGCCTCGGCCACCAGCCGGAGGGAGATGAACGATAGGTCCGCCACCACGAGATCTGGCGTGAACGCGAGGTCCAGCGTCGGCAACGAACGCACGTTGGTGCGCTCGAGGACCTCGACGCGCGGATCCGAGCGCAGCTGCCAGGCCAGTTGCCCGTAGGCGACGTCGAGGGCGATCACGCGAGCGGCCCCGGCGTGCAGGAGGCAATCCGTGAACCCTCCCGTGGAGGCGCCGGCGTCCAGGCAGTCGCGTCCCACGGGGTCGATCGGCCACCGGTCCAACGCAGCTTGCAACTTGGCGCCGCCGCGCGAGACGAAGCCGCGGCGAGACTCCGCGACGTGTACGGGAGCATCCGCCGCCACGAGTGACGCCGGCTTCATCGCAGGGGCGCCGCCTACGGTCACGAGGCCCGCGGCGACGGCGTCCTGGGCCTGTGCCCGGCTCGGCATGAGCCCTCGGCGCACCAGTTCCGCGTCGAGACGACGGCGCGTCACGGACTTCGAACTCAGGACGGCCCTGGGGGCGCCGACACATCCGAGGACGTGGCGGAGGAAGGCTTAGCCACGGGGGATTTGCGGGCCGACGACTTGCGAGCGGAGGACTTCTTCGCCGTGGTCTTCTTGCGCCCGGACGCCGTCATGCCCGCCGCGCGTTCCAGGTCGCGGACCCGCTTCTTGAGGGCGTCCAGCTCCGCCTGCGACGCCAACCCGACGGTCTTCGTCTGGTGCTGAACCTCGCGTGTGACGAACTCCATGATGCGGGTCCGATTGCTCTGCGACCACTCCATGAGGTCGGCGGCGGCCTTGGCCACCTGCTCTTTGGCCGCGCCCGGCTCCATCATGTCTTTCGCGAGTTGCTGGGCCCGGGCGGGTGTCAGGGTCCCCGCGAGGCCCTCGAGCGTCCTGCGCACATCGTCGAGGAGCATGGGCGATGTCCTTTCGTCGGCGAAGAGTGGTTCCTCCCCAGTCTACCCCGCGCCCCGGCGCGGGCCTCCGGCCATCATGTCCGCTCGACGAACAGCGCCCGTAGGTCGTCTCCGACGTAGGTCGCCGCGATCGCGGAAGCCGTCAGGTCCGCGGTCGTCGCGGAGCCCGTGAGCACCAGGAGCGAATCCCACCCCAAGCCGCGGGCGCCGGCGATGTCGGTGTCCAAGCGGTCTCCGACGACCAGGGGATCGCCACCCCCCGCTCGGGCGAGGGACGCCCGCAGGATCGGCGGATTCGGCTTGCCGACGATCTCGGCCTTCGCGCCTGTGGTGACCTCGATCGCCGCCACCAACGCGCCCGCGCCCGGCCAGGCCGACCCGTCGGCCGCAGGGAACGAAGCGTCGGCGTTCGTGGCGATGAGCGGAACCCCGCCTCCCACGAGCAAGGACGCGTCGCGCAGGGCGTCGTAGTCGACGCCGCGATCCAACCCAACGACGACGGCCTCGGGACGCCCGCCGCCGTCACTCCCTGAGACCACACGGACGCCCGCCTCGGCGAGGGCGAGGCGGATGCCTGCCTCCCCCAGCACGAATGCGGTGCGGATCCCACGTTCCGCGAGCAGCGTCGCGGTCGTGAGCGCGGAGGTCTCGATCTCGGACGGGTCGGCTGCGATCCCCACGGTCGAGAGGCGCTCGGCCACCGTCGCGGGCGTCGCCGAGGAGTTGTTCGTAACGAACGCGATCCGCCGCCCCGACCCGCGGAGACGGGCCATCGCCTCGGCGGCATACGGAACGGAGGATGTCCCGCGATACAGCACCCCGTCCAGGTCGAACAGGAACGCGTCGTAGCGCTCGGCCAGGATCATCCGAGCGGCCGGCGAGTCCCAAGGATGCCCGAGCTCGGACAGCTGCTATACAAGGTGCATGCCTCGCATCTCCCCGTTCGAAGGGCTCGTCTTCAACGATGCCGTCACCGGCCCGCTGCGCGACGTCACGGCGCCGCCGTACGACGTTATCAACGAGGCCGAGCGGCGCGCCCACCTCGAGGCGAGCCCGTTCAGCATCGTCCACCTCGACCTCGCAGAGGGCTCAGAAGATCCCGAGCACCCCGGCAGTCGCTACCGGCGGGCGGGCGACCTTTTGCGGGAGTGGCAGGCGAAGGGAGCGCTCGTGCGCGCCCCCGCGCCCACGTACTACGCGTACGAGATGTCGTTCCGGGGGGGCGACGTGTCGGTCCCGCGGGAGGACGCCGCCTCGACGATCCGCGGACTCCTCGTTGCCATGGATATCGAGCCGTGGGGCGAGGGCGTCGTGCCCCACGAGCGAACGATGCCCGGACCGATGCACGACCGGCTCGAGCTCCTGCGCGCCACCGCCACCCATCTGTCCCCGATCTACGGCACCGTCCGGGGACCGTGCCCCGTGTTGGACGACTTCTTGGCGCGCTCCACCCGAGGCGACGCCTCGTTCGAGACGCACGACGAACAAGGGGTCCGCCATCGGATGTGGCCGGTGCCTCCGGACCCGCGGATCGCCGAAGGGCTGGCCGTCGAACCCCTCTTGATCGCCGACGGACATCACCGGTATGCCACCGCGATGGCCTACCGGGACGAGCGCCGTGCGCTGGACGGGCCCGGCGCCTGGGACCGCGTGCTCACCCTCATCGTCGACGCGGCGACGGAATCCGTGGTCGTGCTCCCCTTCCACCGGATCCAATTGGCCGGCGACCCACCCCACGACGGCGTCCCCGTCGAGGATCTGTCGGCGGCCCTCGCGGGCGTTTCCGATGACGACGCCGTGGTGGCGACCGTGGTCCGGGAAGGAGGGGTTCTGGCCTACCGCCTCCTGCAACTCCCACGAACCCCCCCGGCGGTGCAGGCCCTGCACGCGTCGATGTTGGACGGGCGGATCCCTCCAGGGGGCCTGCGGTTCACACCCGATGCCGGCGCGGCGCAGGAAGCGGTGCGCGAGGGGAACGCCGTCGCCGCGTATCTCTTGCCGCCGACCACGCCCGAGCGCATCCGCTCGGTGGTCGAGCGAGGGGCCCGGCTGCCCCAGAAATCGACGTACTTCTGGCCGAAGCCACGAACGGGCATGGTACTGATGCCGCTCGACCACGCGAAACCATAACGGCCGGCGTAGCGCTCAGGACCCCACGGGCTCGAGCTTCTTGATCCCGGTCGCGACGACCTCCGTGAGGCTGCGTGCGCCCGCGCCGCTGCGATAGAAGCGTCGCACGAGCTGTCCGTAAACCAACACATCGTCTCCCTTGGCGATCCCCTTCAGCGCACGCTTGCCGACGGTCGCATGCCAGGCCGCCACCGGCAGGGGAAGTAGACGCTTGCCCAGCTCCGGGACGGACAGTCGGAGCTCCGTCACCTCGTCCCCCGAGGGCATCTGCCGCTGCACCGGCTCGGCCGCCACAGTCCCCGCAAGGACCACGACGTTCACCGTCACCATGAGGCCTCACTCCTTCCGGCCGGCCTTCCGGGGCCTGTGCTACTCGCGAACCGGCAGCCGGACACCTCGGCGGAACACCTCGGCGGATCGTTCGGGCCACCTTCGGCCGAGCTATCGGGGGAGGAGTGTTCCCGACGCTAGCATCTTGGGCCGACACGGCTGTGGCAGACTCCGCCGGTGAGCACCTCCTCCCCCACGCCCGCCCTCGCCACCTTCGAGGCCGCCGACGGCATCCTGGGGATCGACACGCACACGGCGGGGCTCGAACAGTTCAACTCGGTGTACCTCCTCACCGGCGTGGAGCCGACGCTCGTCGAGTCCGCGTCCGCCGCCGACGCGGACGCGCTGGGTGTGGCGCTCGAGGGACTGGGCATCGGCCCGAGCGACCTCGCGCACGTCGTGCTCACCCACGTCCACCTCGACCATGCCGGAGGCGTGGGGCCCCTGTTCCACCGGTTCCCCCGCGCGACGGTTTGGGTCCACGAACGAGGAGCTCCCCACCTCGTCGACCCCTCGCGACTCGTGGCGAGCACCGCGCGAACGTACGGCGCCGAGCGCATGCGAGCGCTCTACGGCGACACCGTCCCCGTGGAAGCCGCTCGCGTCCGCGCGGTCACCGAGGGAGACCGGATCGTGCTGGGGCCGCGGCGGCTCGAGGTACTTCACACCCCCGGCCATGCCTCACATCACATCGCGCTGCACGAACCGGGCTCGGGCGCCGTCTTCACGGGCGAGGCGATCGGCTCGCACCTCCCCTGGGCCGACGCGTACCGGCCGGCGTTGCCGCCTCCGGAGGTCGAGGTCCAACAGGCCCTCGCCAGCATCGAGCGGATCAGGGCGCTCGCGCCGCGGATCTTGTTGACGTCGCACTTCGGCACCGTCATCGAGCCCCAGGCAGGCTGCGAGCGGGCCGCCGACCGCGTCCGCAGCTGGTCCGACGCCGTCGCCCGCGAGCTCATCACGCGCCCCGATGCGGATGCGGACGATCTCGCGCAGGTCCTGACCGAGCTCGCCACGCGCGAGTTCCGAGCCGATGCCGGGAGGCCCATCGATCTGGAGCGCTACGACGCGATCGGCAGCATCCGCATGAACGCGGCCGGTCTCGCGCGCTATTGGCGCAAGCGATGGGAAGGCGAGGCGGAGTCGGCGGAGTCGGGTGGAGGACCTTAGCCGAGCTCGGCGAGCCGTTCCGCCACGTCGAAGGCAGCAGGATCGTGGCGCATCACCTTGCGGAATTGCTCCGCTGCCTCGGCCGAGCGGCCCGCCTTCGCCAGGATGTCGCCTTTGACGTACCACAGGCGCAGGGTGTAGTCCTCGGCCACATCATCGCGTGTGCGGGCGCGTGCCAAGAACGCCAGCGCCTCCGGGAAGCGGCCCTGGTCGGCGAGGGCCGACGCAGCCACGATGACGGCCTCCGCCTTCGCCTCGTTCGGCGCCTTGGTTCGCAGGACCTCTTCGGCCAGGGGGATGGCCTCCGCAGGCCGGCCGAGCGCCCGAAGGCAGTCGGCGATGATGTGGTTCTGATCCGCGCTCGCGGCCATGCGCTTGTAGGCCTTGATCTGCGTGAGGGCCTCCTGCCATCGGCCCTGGCCGTAGTACGCCAGGCCGAGCACCTCCCGCACCGACGCCGATCGCGGCGAGAGGGCCTTCGCCTTCGTCGCCTCCGCCGCCGCACCGCCGGAGTCTCCCCGCTCGAGCAACTCGATCGCCCGGGAGAGCCGCGACGTGGCGTCGCGCAGATCCGTGGGTCGCGTCACTCGCTGGAGCTCGTCGCTGACGTCGCGCGAAAGGTTCCCCGCGGAAGCGGCCGATGCACGGCGGTGTTTGCTGCCGGGGCGCGGGGTGAGGGCCTTGGGCATCTCGCTCCTAGCGTACAGATGCCAACGGGCCACCCGAAGGTGGCCCGTTGGCAAGATGTCCCGGCAGCGACCTACTCTCCCACCCAGTCGCCCGGGCAGTACCATCGGCGCGGGAGGGCTTAACTTCCGGGTTCGAGATGGGACCGGGTGTATCCCCTCCGCTATGGCCACCGAAACGGCGGTTCTCGACGTGGATCGACCGTGGAACCCGATCGATCCCTCGAGAGGTTCGTTCGAGGGTGCGTCCTCGAGCAGAGCTTGAGGAACTGCGATAGCGAGCGCGAGCAAGGATCAAGCCCTCGGCCTATTAGTACCGGTCAGCTCCGTACCTTGCGGCACTTCCACTTCCGGCCTATCGACCTCGTGGTCTGCGAGGGGCCTTACCTGGTTAACCCAGTGGGAGATCTCATCTCGAGGGAGGCTTCGCACTTAGATGCTTTCAGCGCTTATCCCGTCCGAACGTAGCCAACCAGCCGTGCCGCTGGCGCGACAACTGGCACACCAGAGGTTCGTCCACCCCGGTCCTCTCGTACTAGGGGTAGCTCCTCTCAGATCTCCTGCGCCCACAGCGGATAGGGACCGAACTGTCTCACGACGTTCTAAACCCAGCTCGCGTGCCTCTTTAACGGGCGAACAGCCCGACCCTTGGGACCTGCTCCAGCCCCAGGATGAGACGAGCCGACATCGAGGTGCCAAACCCTGCCGTCGATATGGACTCTTGGGCAGGATCAGCCTGTTATCCCCGGGGTACCTTTTAGCCGTTTAGCGACGACCCTTCCACTCGGAGTCGTCGGATCACTAGGCCCTGCTTTCGCATCTGCTCGACCCGTCGGTCTCACAGTCAAGCTCCCTTGTGCCCTTGCACTCAACGCCTGATTGCCAACCAGGCTGAGGGAACCTTTGGGCGCCTCCGTTACTTTTTGGGAGGCAACCGCCCCAGTTAAACTGCCCACCAGGCGCTGTCCCTGATCCGGGTCACGGACCGAGGTTAGAGTCCCAACATGTGAAGGGCGGTATTTCAAGGATGGCTCCACTCGGACCGAGATCCGTGCTTCACAGCCTCCCGCCTATCCTACGCAACACATGCCAAAACCCAACACCAAGCTGCAGTAAAGGTCCCGGGGTCTTTCCGTCCTGCTGCGGGTAACGAGCATCTTTACTCGTATTGCAATTTCGCCGAGTCCCTGGTTGAGACAGTGCCCAAGTCGTTACGCCATTCGTGCAGGTCGGAACTTACCCGACAAGGAATTTCGCTACCTTAGGACCGTTATAGTTACGGCCGCCGTTTACTGGCGCTTAGGTTCAGAGCTTCGATCCCGAAGGATCTAACCCCTCCCCTTGACGTTCCAGCACCGGGCAGGCGTCAGTCCGTATACGTCGTCTTGCGACTTAGCACGGACCTGTGTTTTTAGTAAACAGTCGCTTGGGCCTGGTTTGTGCCACCTCTTCGAGCTCAGGACGTGAAGTCCTTCACCCTAACGAGGTCATCCTTATCCCGAAGTTACGGATGGAATTTGCCGAGTTCCTTAACCAGGGTTATCTCGATCGCCTTCGTATGCTCTACGTGCCCACCTGTGTCGGTTTGGGGTACGGGCACCTCATCAGCTCGCTAGAGGCTTTTCTCGGCAGCATGGGATCACTCGCTTCGCCTGAAACGGCTCGGCATCGCGTCTCAGGGTTGATGACCTCCCGGATTTGCCTGGGAGATCCCCCTACACGCTTACCCCAGGACAACCAACGCCTGGGTCGAGCTACCCTCCTGCGTCCCCCCTTTGCTGGCCTAGTACAGCGTTGGTCGGTAGCCCCCGAAGGGGTTCCCTTAGTGCCGCTGATTCGGCCGGGGCGCGGATGAGGTGGTACTGGAATATCAACCAGTCGTCCATCGCCTACGTCTGTCGACCTCGGCTTAGGTCCCGACTAACCCTGGGCGGATGAACCTTCCCCAGGAACCCTTGGGCATTCGGCGGACGGGCTCCTCCCCCGTCTTTCGCTACTCATGCCGGCATTCTCACTTCTGACGCGTCCACGGCTGGGTTACCCCGCCGCTTCACTCGCGTCAGAACGCTCCCCTACCGATCTCACGGCCTGGACCGTCGAGGCCTCCCTCGACGGCCGGGTCATCTGTGAGATCCCGCAGCTTCGGCTCGATGCTTGAGCCCCGTTACATTGTCGGCGCAGGACCACTTGACCAGTGAGCTATTACGCACTCTTTCAAGGGTGGCTGCTTCTAAGCCAACCTCCTGGTTGTCTGGGCGATCCCACATCCTTACCCACTTAGCATCGAATTAGGGGCCTTAGCTGGCGATCTGGGTTGTTTCCCTCTCGGACACGGAGCTTAGCCCCCGCGCCCTCACTCCCGGGCTCTGGTGTAACGGCATTCGGAGTTTGACTGAGTTCAGTAAGCTTGTAGGCCCCCTAGCCCAATCAGTGCTCTACCTCCGTTACAGAACGCCCGAGGCTGCCCCTAAAGGCATTTCGGGGAGAACCAGCTATCACCGAGTTTGATTGGCCTTTCACCCCTACCCACAGGTCATCCCCCAGGTTTTCAACCCTGGTGGGTTCGGTCCTCCACGAGGTCTTACCCTCGCTTCAACCTGCCCATGGGTAGATCACTCGGCTTCGGGTCTAGGGCGTGCGACTCTTCGCCTTATTCGGACTCGCTTTCGCTTCGGCTTCCCTAGAAAGGTTAACCTTGCCGCACACCGCTAACTCGCCGGCTCATTCTTCAAAAGGCACGCCGTCACCCCCGCTGGTTACCCAGCGATGGGCTCCGACTGCTTGTAGGCTCACGGTTTCAGGTACTATTTCACTCCCCTCCCGGGGTACTTTTCACCTTTCCCTCACGGTACTGGTTCACTATCGGTCGCCAGGTAGTGTTTAGCCTTAGAGGGTGGTCCCCCCAGATTCACACGGGATTTCAGGGGTCCCGTGCTACTCGGGAACACCACGAAGGAGCTCAGTCACCTTTCGTCTACAGGGTTGTTACCTTCTACGACGGCCCGTTCCATGGCCTTCGACTAGGTACTGAGTTTGTAACTCCTCGGATCCTCCGAAACGGATCCACGTGGGTCCCACGACCCCGACACAGCAACGCCTTCGGGCTATCACACTGCGTCGGTTTAGGCTGATCCCCGTTCGCTCGCCACTACTAGGGGAATCGCGTTTGCTTTCTCTTCCTCGCCCTACTGAGATGTTTCACTTCGAGCGGTTCCCTCCTCGTGCCCTATGTGTTCAGGCACGGGTGACTGGGCATGACCCCAGCCGGGTTTCCCCATTCGGACACCCCCGGATCAAAGCTTTCTAGGCAGCTCCCCGAGGCTTTTCGCAGCCTGACGCGTCCTTCATCGGCTCCTGGCGCCAAGGCATCCACCGTTAGCCCTTCATAACTTGATCGCTAGATGCTCGCGCTCGCTATCGAGTTCTCAAGGTGCCCGAGGGATCGCACCCTCAAAGCTGAACAGTGTGCCCGCCGGCCATCGAGGCTCGTCCTGGCGCGTTCGCTCCAAGAGGGAGCTACTAGCGCGGGATCTGCCGTCGGGACCGACGGGGGCCAGTGCAATGACCTGGAGTCTCCCGGGTGGCAGAGCTCGGAACGGATGTCCGAGCTCACCGGGCTTGCCAAAGGCTCCTTAGAAAGGAGGTGATCCAGCCGCAGCTTCCGCTACGGCTACCTTGTTACGACTTCACCCCAATCGCGAGCCCCACCTTCGACGGCTCCCTCCACAAGGGTTAGGCCACCGGCTTCGGGTGTTTCCCACTTTCGTGGTGTGACGGGCGGTGTGTACAAGGCCCGGGAACGTATTCACCGCAGCAGTGCTGATCTGCGATTACTAGCGACTCCGACTTCACGAGGTCGAGTTGCAGACCTCGATCCGAACTGAGCGTGGCTTTTTGGGATTCGCTCCCCCTTGCGGGATCGCAACCCTCTGTACCACGCATTGTAGCATGCGTGCAGCCCTGGGTATAAGGGGCATGCTGACTTGACGTCATCCCCACCTTCCTCCGGTTTGGCACCGGCAGTCTCCCTAGAGTTCCCGGCATGATCCGCTGGCAACTAAGGACAGGGGTTGCGCTCGTTGCGCCACTTAAGGCAACACCTCACGGCACGAGCTGACGACAGCCATGCACCACCTGTGCAGGCTCCGAAGAGCGTCGGCTTTCACCGATTTCACCCTGCATGTCAAACCCAGGTAAGGTTCTTCGCGTTGCATCGAATTAAGCCGCATGCTCCGCCGCTTGTGCGGGCCCCCGTCAATTCCTTTGAGTTTTAGCCTTGCGGCCGTACTCCCCAGGCGGGGTGCTTAATGCGTTAGCTTCGGCACGGAAGGGGTCAATGTCCTCCCACACCTAGCACCCAACGTTTACGGCTAGGACTACCAGGGTATCTAATCCTGTTCGCTCCCCTAGCTTTCGCGCCTCAGCGTCAGGTAAGGCCCAGAGATCCGCCTTCGCCACCGGTGTTCCTCCTGATATCTGCGCATTCCACCGCTACACCAGGAATTCCGATCTCCCCTACCTACCTCTAGTCGGGCAGTTTCGGATGCACGCACGAGGTTGAGCCTCGTGTTTTCACGTCCGACTTACCAAACCGCCTACGCGCTCTTTACGCCCAATGAATCCGGACAACGCTCGCTCCCTACGTCTTACCGCGGCTGCTGGCACGTAGTTAGCCGGAGCTTCTTCTGCAGGTACCGTCACAATCGCTTCGTCCCTGCCGAAAGGGGTTTACAACCCGAAGGCATTCATCCCCCACGCGGCGTCGCTGCGTCAGGCTTTCGCCCATTGCGCAAGATTCCCCACTGCTGCCTCCCGTAGGAGTCTGGACCGTATCTCAGTTCCAGTGTGGCTGGTCGTCCTCTCAGACCAGCTACCCGTCGTCGCCTTGGTGAGCCGTTACCTCACCAACAAGCTGATAGGCCGCGGGCCCATCCCTCACCGGCGGACCTTTCCTCACCGAACCAGGAGGGTCGGTGAGAGTATCCGGTATTAGCTCCGGTTTCCCGGGGTTATCCCAGAGTGAGGGGCAGGTTGCCCACGTGTTACGCACCCGTTCGCCACTGATCGCAGGACCGAAGTCCTGGTCACCGTTCGACTTGCATGTGTTAAGCACGCCGCCAGCGTTCGTCCTGAGCCAGGATCAAACTCTCCGTAGAGATTCTGAGATCCCGGAGCCCGAGGGCCCGGGGTTTCATCATCTGGTTTGGAGTTCGGCCGGCCGTGGGCAGGCACTGCCCGGACCGGCCTTGATCTGCTCCCACCGTCACCGTCCACGAGGGACGGATGGGTGGATTCAGTACTACTCGTCGTGGGGTGGACGCGGCGAACCGCGCCCGGCCCCTTGACGGGATAAAGGCACTGGCTTCTTACACACTGTTCAGTTCTCAAGGTGCGAGAGACGACGCAACGCACTCGGACTCAGCTCGAGACCGCGCAGCGTAACTTCTGCGCCGACCGCTCATGCTAGCAGGGTCACGGGAGCCGTCAACTCGGGGTCTCAACGAAGCGGACGAAGTTCCGTCGCCCCACCTGGAGAACGCTGCCGGCCAACCCTTCCGCCGTGAATTCGGCCTCGGGGTCGTTCACGCGCTCACCGTCCAGGCGCACGCCCCCCTGCTCGACCGCTCGCCGAGCCTCCGCGTTCGAGGCCGCGAATCCCACCGCGACGAGCAGCCTCGGGAGCCATACGCGACCGGAGCGGATCACCTCGGCCGGGACGGAGACCTCGGCCACGTCCGGCGGCGTGCCGTGGTCCTTGTGCACCACGTCGAACCTGGCCTCGGCCTCCGCGGACGCCGCGACTCCGTGATACAGCGCCACGATGTCGCGGGCCATCCGCCGCTTCTGCTCGTTCGGATGCAGGGAGCCGTCGGCGAGCCCAGCTTCTACCGTCGCGACCTCATCGGGTTGGGCCGGCGTACCCAAGCGCAGGTACTTCACGATCAGGTGGTCGGGGATCGACATCAGCTTGCCGAACTGCTCCCCCGCGGGCTCTGAGATGCCCACGTAGTTGCCGAGCGATTGGCTCATCTTCTGCACGCCGTCCAAGCCCTCCAGGAGCGGCATCGTGAGGGCCAGCTGAGGATCTTGTCCACGCTCGCGCTGGAGGTCTCGGCCGACGAGGAGGTTGAACAGCTGATCGGTGCCCCCCAGTTCGATGTCCGACTCCACCGCCACCGAGTCGTACCCCTGCAACAGCGGGTACATGAACTCCATCAGGGAGATGGGCTTCCCGTCGGCGTATCGCTTCGCGAAGTCATCGCGCTCCAGCATCCGAGCCACGGTGGATGAGGCCGTGAGGCGAAGCACATCCTCCATGTCCATCGGCTCCAGCCATTCCGCGTTGTGGCGGATCTCCAGCCGTTGCTCGGACAGGATCACGAGGAACTGCTCGAGCAGGCGCTCCGCGAAGCGATCGACCTCGGCCTTCGTGAGCCTGGGCCGTGTGTGTGAGCGGCCCGACGGATCGCCCACGCGCGCCGTGAAATCTCCCACGATCAGCACGGCCGTATGCCCCGCGTCCTGGAACTGCCGCAGCTTCCGCAGGACGACGGCCCACCCGAGGGTCACCGACGAGGCCGTCGGGTCGAGACCGAGTTTCACGCGCAGCGGGCGGCCGAGGTCGAGCTTCTCTCGCAGGGCCTCGGGGGGCACGATCTCGGCGGCGTCGCTCGAAAGCATCGTGAGATCGGCGGGGCCCATGTGTTCGCGATGCTACCAACGCCGTTACCGGCCCAGGGGGAGGGTCCGGGGTAAACTCGCGACCCAGATGAACCGACGGGCTCTTCCCCTCTTCGCCGGTATCGTGGTGCTCGCGTCCCTGACCGTCTCCTGCGGCCTGCCCCACCTCGAGGACTACAAGACGCGGCCGCTCGCCCAGACGACGTTCGTCTACGCGGCCGACGGCAGCCTCATCACGTCCCTGCACGCACGCGAGGACCGCGTGGTCTTGCGGTACGCGCAGATGCCGCAGACCGTCCGCGATGCGGCGGTCTCCATCGAGGATCGCCGCTTCTACTGGCACCACGGCGTCGACGTCCAGGCGATCATCCGGGCGGCTTACGAGGACGCCACGGCGGGGCGCGTCGTCGAGGGTGGCTCCACGATCACCCAGCAGCTCGTGAAGAACCTCTACGTTGGAGGCGCCAACACCTTCGGGCGCAAGGTGGACGAGGCCGCACTCGCCTGGCAGCTCGAGAACCGGCTGACCAAGCAGGAGATCCTCACTCGGTATCTCAACACGGTGTACTTCGGGGAGGGCGCCTACGGCGTGGAGGCGGCTGCGCAGACGTACTTCGCGGAGCCGGCGCGGCGCCTGAGCCTCGCCGAGAGCGCGATGCTCGCGGGGCTCATCACGGCGCCCAACCACTTCGATCCCTACATCAACCCCGACGCCGCGCGGGGCCGTCGCGACGTGGTCCTGCGGCTGATGCACCAGCAGGGGATGATCGCGGACCGAGCCGCCTACCGCAACGCGCTCGCCGAGCCCCTCGAGGTGCGCCACAACACCGGAGCAGGGCAGGAGCGCTACCCCTACCCGTACTTCATCGACTACTTCAAGCGGTGGTTCCTGTCCAACCCGACCTTCGGCGCGAGCTACGCCGATCGCAAGAAGCTGCTGTTCACCGGCGGGCTGCGGATCACCACGACCCTGGACCCGGCCCTGCAACGGGCGGCGCAAAGCGCCGTCCGTTCGATCCTGCCCTATCGCAGCGATCCGGACGCCGCACTGACCTCCCTCGACCCCCGCACCGGATACGTGCGCGCCATGGTGGGCGGCAAGGACAAGGCGTACTGGTCGGGCACGGACGCAGGTCGCGTGAACCTCGCGACGGGTGCCGGGGGCTCGGGGCGGCAAACGGGCTCGGCCTTCAAACCGTTCGCCCTGGTCGCGGCGCTCGAGAACGGGATGTCGCCCTCCACCGTGTTCTCCGCCCCTTCCTCGATCGACATCCCCGAGCCGGACGGGTCGATCTGGCACGTCACCAACGCAGAGGGCAGCGGGTACGGGTCCATGTCGCTGGAGAGCGCCACGATCGATTCCGTGAACACCGTCTATGCCCAGGTCATCCACCAGCTCGGCGCCGACCGCGTCGTGGAGACCGCGAAACGAATGGGCATGCGATGCTGCATCCGCGTCGGCGAACCCAAGACTCCCCTGCTCCCGTACGACTCGGCCGTGCTCGGCACGAACGAGGTCAACCCGCTCGAGATGGCCTCCGGCTACGGAACCCTCGCGACGGGCGGCCAGCACGTGAACCCCATTCCGGCGATCAGCATCACCGACGCGCAAGGCAACGTCGTTTGGCAGGCGAACCCGAGCCCTCGCCAGGTCGTCGATCCGCGGGTCGCGTCCGTGGCCGACGACATCCTGCAGAAGGTCGTCCTCTACGGGACGGGGAAGTCGGCGAACATCGGACGACCCCAGATCGGCAAGACCGGAACGGCCCAGACGCACACGAACGCATGGTTCGTGGGCGCGGTGCCGCAGCTCGTCACGTCCGTTTGGGTGGGGTTTCACCGTGGACGCGATCCCGATGCAGCCGCCCACCACGCGCATCACCGTCTTCGGCGGGACGTGGCCCGCGGAGATCTGGCGCAACTACATGCTCCGCGCCACGGCCGGAATGGTCGCTCGCGCGTTCCCGACGCCCCAGGTGGGCTACGTGTCGATCGCGGTGGACGCGTCACAGGATCCCTATTGCCTCCCCAACGCCTACACGTTGCCGACCAATATCCAGACCCTCCAGTTCATCGATGGCACCCAGCCGTCGCGAGCGTGCAAGACCCCGACGTCTTCGCAGGTGGTGACGATCCCCTCGGTCATCGGGATGCCGGAATCCGATGGCACAGGCCGCACTTGAGCAGGCCGGGTTCAACGTCACCGTCGCGGTGACGACATCGACCCAGCCGCGGGGGACGGTCGTCTCCCAGACACCCGCCGCGGGAACGAGCGCGCAGCAGACGTCGCTGGTCACCATCACCGTGGCGGGGAAGCCGGCTTCCCCCGCCGCCCGCTAGGTGGGCCCGGCCGCCCTCGCGACACCCATGGGCTGTCGCGAAGCATGAACCGCCAATCCTTCTCGACCCCCACGCTGACCCCCACCCGCTTGCCCACGACGATCTCCCCACGCGCGGCTTGCGCACCCTCCTCGAGCCACACCTCGCGCCCTCGAACCAGGTCGGCTCCGTCGCAGGAGCGATCGACCGCGAGGGCCTGCGCGAGCTTGCCCGGCCCGGAGCAGAGGTCCCGGGGATCCTCGCGACCACGATGCGCGGCCATGCGCGCCAGGCCTTCCAACGGCTCCAACGCACGCAGCAGCACGGCGCTGCCCGCGCCCGACTCGCGAGTCACCACGTTCATCATCCAATGGTGGCCGTAGGTGAAGTACACGTAGAGCCGGCCGGGAGGACCGAACATCGAGGCGTTGCGCGGAGTCGGGCCGCGGAAGCCGTGGCTGGCCGGGTCACCGGGCTCGTAGGCCTCCACCTCGACGATCGCGCCGGAGAGCCGCTCGCCGTCGGGAAGCCTCCGAACCAGGACGCGGCCCAAGAGCTCGGGCGCAACCTCCACCGAGGGTCGGGCGAAGAACGCGCGCGGCAGCCGGCGCCTGCTCAGGCAGGCCGTCCCTTGCGCAGGAATCGTTGCAGCTTCCCCAGCGGCCACGCGTTGATGACGTCGTCCTTGGTCACCCACCCTCGCTGCGCGGTGCCGACTCCGTACCGCATCAGGTCGAGGTGCGCCACCGCGTGGGCATCGGTATCGATCGCGAAACGCACGCCGTGACGCTTCGCCCACGCGATGTGCTCGTCCTTGAGATCCAAGCGGGCGAAATGAGCATTGATCTCCAGGGCCGTTCCCGTTCGCGCCGCCGCGGCGAACACGGCGTCGAGGTCCAGCTCGATCGGCGCCCGCGAGCCGATCTTCCTCCCGGTCAGGTGCCCGATGACGTTCACGCTGGGGTGCTCCATCGCGCGGATCACGCGGGCGGTCTGCTCCTGCACCGGGAGCGTGAAATAGGAATGCATGGAGGCCACCGTGAGGTCGAACCCGCCGAGGAATCCCTCGTCCCAGTCGACCTTGCCCTCCGCGTCGATGTTCAGCTCCGTCCCGTGCAGCAACCGCATCTTGGGGAATCGGGTCTGCAACGCGGCGACCTCTTCCCGCTGTTTCAGCATCTTCTCGTCCGTCATGCGCTGCATCGCAAGATCGGGCGCGTGGTCGGTCACGGCGTAGTAGGCGTAGCCCCGCGACGCGGCGGCCTTCACCATGTCGCCGAGGGAGGCCACGCCGTCGGTGAGATCGGTATGCGTGTGCAGATCACCCCTGAGCTCCTCGATCCGGATCAGATCCGGTAGATCGCCCGCGAGGGCCGCCTCGATCTCCCCCCGATCCTCGCGCAACGTGGGCTCGATGTACGGCAGGCCAAGCCGCTCGTACACCTCAGCCTCGGTTTCCGCCGCCAGGAGGGAGCCCGAGGCAGCGTCATAGAGCCCATACTCGTTCAGCTTCAGGCCCTGGCGGACCGCTCGCTCGCGGATCCGGATGTTGTGCGCCTTCGATCCGGTGAAGTAGATCATCGCCGCGCCCCAGGCCTGAGGGTGGATCACGCGGAGATCCACTTGCAGTCCGCGGTCGGTCACGATGGAGGACTTCGTGTCCCCGTGCGCCAAGATGCGCGTGACGAGCGGGAGCGTCGTGAACCGAGTCATGACGGCCGCCGCATCCGTCCCGGCCACCAGGAGATCGACGTCGCCGATGGTTTCGGCCATCCGGCGCAGCGACCCCGCGTACGCGGCTCGGCTGATCTGCGGGAGCGATCCGAGGTCCTCGAGGAGGGCCTCGGCGACCTGCATCGCGACGCCGATCTGCACACGCCCGCCGGCCGCGCTCAGCTGTCGCAGCCCACGCGCGATGTTCTCTTGCGTCTTGGGGCCGAACCCCTTCAAGGCGGCGATCCGGTCGTCGTCGACCGCCGCTGCGAGGTCATCGACGGAATCGACCCCGAGCTCCTCGAACAGGAGCATCGCCTTCTTGGGCCCGAGGCCGGGCACGAGCGTCATCGCGCGGACGCCGTCGGGGATCTGAGAACGCATGTCCTCGAGCTCGGGGATCGAACCCGTCGTGAGGTACGCGTGGATCTTCGTCCCGATCGACTTGCCGACCCCGGGGATCTGGAGGATCTGCTTCAGGTCCATGGCCGCGAGGTCCGCGGGGTAGCCGCCCACGGCACGCGCCGCCTTCTCGTAGGCCCGTGCCTTGAACGCGTCGCCGCTCAGGATGGAAAGGAGGTCCGCGTACTCTGTGAGGACCTGCTCCACGTCGTCGTTGGTGCGTGGCACGGCGCCCCTACGCCCGGTCGAGCAGCCGCAGCAAGAGGGCCTTCTGGGTGTGAAGCCGGTTCTCGGCCTGATCCCACACCACGGAGCGGGGGCCGTCCATCACCTCCGCGGTGATCTCCTGGCCTCGGTGCGCCGGGAGGCAATGGAAGACCCAAACCTCCGGATCGGCGAGGGCGACGAGTTTCTCGTTCAGCTGGTAGGCGGGGAAGACCAGCGCACGCTCGTCGGATTCCGCCTCCTGACCCATCGACGCCCAGACGTCGGTATAGAGCACGTGCGTTCCCACCGAGGCGGCCTCCGCGTCGTACGTGATCTCAACGGAACCGCCCGTCTGCGCGGCGATCTCCTCGGCCCGGTGCACCACCTGCGGGATCGGCTCGAACCCGGGCGGCGTGGCTACGCGGACCGTCATGCCCATCTTCGTCCCCGCGAGCAGCAGCGAGTGGGCGACGTTGTTGCCGTCGCCCAGGTACGTGAGCACCCGCCCCGCGGGGGCCCCCATGCGCTCCTGGATGGTGAGGAGGTCCGCGAGCGCCTGGCAGGGGTGCTCGAAATCGCTCAACGAGTTCACGACGGGAACCGAAGCTGCGCCGGCCAGCACCTCGAGCCGCTCCTGTTCGAAGGTGCGAAGCACGATCGCGTCCACGTAGCGGCTCAGGACCCGGCCGGTGTCCTCGATGGTCTCCCCCCTGCCGAGCTGGAGATCGACGGAACCGATAACGAGCGGGTAAGCGCCCAGCTGCGCCACCCCCACCTCGAAGGACACGCGCGTTCGCGTGGACGGCTTTTCGAAGACCAACGCGACGGTCATCCGCTCGAGGTGCGTCACGAACGCATCGGGATCGGTCTTCACCCGGGCCGAAAGGGCGAGCAGGTCCACGAGCTCGACTGGGGACAGATCGTCCACGGAGAGGTAGTCGCCGTCCACGGCGCGGAGTCTATCGGGGCCGGGGCGAGCGGGCTACTCGGCCCGCAGCTCCGCGCCGAAGTCCTTCCGCAACCGCGTCACGATGCGCTCCACGATCGGTTCGGAGTCCTCGCGTGTGAGGGTCCGATCCTCCGCGCGAAGGTCCAACCCGAACGCGAGGCTCTTCGTCCCCGGTGCGAGGGGCTCGCCTCGGAACACGTCGAAGAGTCGAGACGCCTCCAGCAACGCTCCCGCCGCCGACTCGATCGCGCCCTGGACGGAGCCCGCTGGCACGGTCTCGGGGATCACGAACGCGAGATCGCGATGGATCGGGGGGAACCTCGGACCCTCGAGGAACGCGAACACCTCCTCGGAGGCTTCCATCAACGCGAGAACGTCGAGCTCGGCCACCGCGACCCTGCCCTCCAGATCGAGGTGGGCGGCCGCCCTCGGGAGCAGTTCCCCGAGCACACCCGCCGAGCGATCCCCCACGTGTACCGTGGCGGAGCGCCCCGCATGGAACGGGCCGTCGGGCGGATCACCGAGGGACCACGCGCGAACGCCGAGCTCGACGAGGAGCGCCTCGAGCAGGCCCTTCGCGTCGAGGACGTCGAAGGGACGATCCTTCGATGACCAGTTCCGAGCGGCGGAGCCCGCGAGCACGAAGGCGACCGCGGTCCGCTCCTGGACCGGGTCGCCCGGGCGGAAGACCGTCCCCGCTTCGAACAGGGACACCGCCTGCGGCCCGCGCGCTTGGTTGCGCGCCGCGGCGTGCAACAGGCCGGGGATGAGCCCGGTGCGCAGGAAGCCCTCATCGGCCTGCAGGGGATTCGCGATGGCGATCGCGTCGGTGTCCCCGAAAAGCTCCAGGTCACGCACGGAGGTGAAGGAGGAGAGCCTCGCTTCGCTCATGCCCGAGCGCACGAGGGCCTCGCGCACGCGCATCCGGAACGCGTAGGCGGCGGGGACGCCTCCCGCCCTGCCCGATGAAGGGATCGAGGAGCCGATCCGGTCGTACCCCTGCATCCTCGCGACTTCTTCGATCAGGTCCACCTCGCGGTCGATGTCCACCCGATAGCCCGGCACCTCGACCTCGATCCGCTCATCGTCGCCCCGGTGGGTCATCCCCAGGGTGTCGAACACGGCGGCGGCATCGTCGGCCGTGACCTCGTAGTCCAGGATCTTCGCCGCCCGCGCGGGGCGCATGGCGACCCAGCGCCTCGCGGGCGCCTCGCCCGCCCGGGCGTGGCCGCGCGTGACCTTCCCTCCGGCCCACGCGGTGATGAGCTTCGCGCCCCGGGTCGCCGCGCGGGCAAGGCCCTCGGGATCCGTGCCGCGTTCGAATCGGTGCGCGGCCTCGCTGTGCAGATCCAGGCGGCGAGCGGTGTGCAGCACGCCGGCGCGGGTGAAGTAGGCGCTCTCGAGCAGGATCGACGCCGTGGCGGCGGAGACCTCGGAGGCGGCGCCCCCCATCACGCCGCCGAGCGCGACCGGCTCCGCGAGATCGCAGATCAACAGGTCCTCGCTCGTGAGCGTTCGTTCCTGGTCATCGAGCGTGACCAGTCGCTCGCCGTCGGCCGCGTGGCGCACGACGATGCCGGGTCCCGATAGCCGGTCGAGATCGAACGCGTGCAGCGGCTGACCGAGTTCGAGCATGGCGTAGTTCGTTGCGTCCACGACGTTGGACACGGGCCGCATGCCCGCGGCGGTGAGACGGGCCTGGACGCGAAGCGGGCTCGCCCGGGTGGCGTCGACACCCCGGATGATCCGGGCCACGTAGTCGGGGCACGCGTCGGGGGCCTCCAGCCGGATCGACGCGACGTCCGCGGCGGGTTCCCCGCTCTCGTCGATCGAAAGGTCGGGCTCCATGAGGGGCACGGCCGTGGCGGCCGCGACCTCTCGCGCCACGCCGAAGACGCTCAGGAAGTCGGGACGGTTGGGCTCGACCTCGATGTCCAGGACGGCGTCGTCCAGATCGAGCTTCTCCTTGAGATCGTCGCCGGTGATCAGACCGTCGCCCTCGCGAAGGATCAGGATCCCCTCGTGGGTGTCGGCGAGGTTGAGCTCCCTCGGGGAGCAGAGCATGCCGTTCGACATGACGCCCCGCAGCTCGCGCGGGGCGAGCGGCTCCGACAGGACGGGAACCCGGGACCCGGGCTTGGCCCACGGGACGAGGTCGCCGGCCGCGAAGTTCCGCACACCCGCGCATACGACCTGCGCGCCGGAGCCGTCGTCCACCCGCGCCACGCACAGCCTGTCGGAAGCGGGATGCTCGGCGACGTCCAGGACGCGAGCCGCGACGACGCCCTGCAGGCCGGCCCACGGCCGCAGGATCGCCTCCACCTTGACGCCGCGTCGGGTGATGAGCTCCGCGAGATCGTCGACGTCCAGGTCGGTGGGCGCGAACTCGCGGAGCCAGGACAGGACGACCTTCACGCGACCCCCGCGAACTGCTCGAGAAAGCGCACGTCTCCGTCGAACAGCATCCGGATGTCCGGGATCGCGTACTCCAGCAGCGCCACCCGGTCGATCCCCATCCCGAACGCGAACCCCGTGTAGCGCTCCGGATCGTATCCGCAGTTCTCCAGCACCTGGGGATGGACCATGCCGGCGCCGAGCAACTCGATCCAGCCGTTGCCGCAGACGCGGCATCCGACCCCGTCGCATCTGAAGCAGGAGGCGCTCACCTGGCAGCCGGGCTCCACGAACGGGAAGTACGCGGGATCCAGCCGCGCGCGCCTGCGCTCGCCGAACAGGGCCCTGATCGCTTCCTCCAACGTGCCCTTCAGGTCCGCGAACGTGATGCCTTCATCCACCGCCAGGCCCTCCAGCTGATGGAAGGCGGGCGCGTGCGTGGCATCGGGCGTCTCGCGGCGAAACACGCGGCCCGGCGCCACGATGTACACGGGGGGCGGCTGCGACTGCATCGTGCGGATCTGGACGGCGCTGGTCTCCGTGCGCAAGAGCAGCTCGGGATGGCCCGGCACGTTCACGTACAGCGAGTCCTTCATCGAGCGCGCAGGGTGCTCGGGGGGGATGTTGAGCGCCTGGAAATTGTGCCAGTCGTCCTCGACCTCCGGGCCTTCGGCCACGCGGAACCCCAGGCTCGAAAACACGCTCACCAACTGCCGCTCGACGATGGTGAGTGGATGCAGCGATCCGATCCTGGGCCGCCTGCCAGGCAGGGTGAGGTCGACGCCATCGGACCGCAGCAGCGCCGCCTCCGCCCGCTCTTCGAGCATCTCGCGTCGCGCTGCGAACGCCTCGTTGAGCCCGGCGCGGACCTCGTTGGCCGTCTTGCCGACGGAGCGCCGATCGTCCTCGGAAAGCCCGCCCAGCTCCTTCTGCGCGCCCGAGAGCGCGGAGCGCCGGCCCAACACCTCGACCCGCGCGGCATCGAGTTCCTCCAACGAGTTGGCGGCCTCGATCCGCTCCCGCCCGCGGGCGAGCTCGGTCTCGAAGGTGCGCAGCAGCTCGGAGGCCTCCATCAGGCCGCCGAGTCTAGCAAGGGGCCTCCGCGCGACCGACCCTCCTCATGCCGGGGCGCGAGCGGGATCCCCGGGCTCGTGGGCGGCGTCCGGCCCCACGGGGAGATCGAGATGGAACGTGAGGCGCGCGTCGGCCACCGAGCCCCAGGCGTTCCCGCCCTGCGCCTGGGCGACACCCCGGGCCACGAACAGCCCCATCTTGCTGCCGGCCCCCTCGCCGGGGCGCCGAGGCAGGAAGAGCGCCGAGGCCTCCTCGCTCGTGAGTTCCGTCCCCGCACGGGAGGCCCGAAGGTGCAGGAGATCCCCGTTCCGCTCGGCCTCCACGCCGACCGACCCCTCGCGCGCCCACCACACGAGCGATTCGATGAAGGCCAAGATGGTGGTCTTGAGCCGGGCCGGATCCGCGAACACGTTCCCGAGCTCGCCCTTCCAGCTGATCGGCGGGTGGTCCGGGTCGCGCCTCTGCGCCTGGGCGATCGCGCCCACGAGCGCGCCGACATCGACCTGTTCGCGCAAGGGTTCGAGGTTTCCGGCCACCACGCGTGCGGCGTCCACGAGCTGGCGCAGGATCGTGTCCATCCGATCGGCGTCGTGCACGATGCCGCTCAGCATGAGGGCGCGCTGTTCGTCGGTCATCTGGGCCCAGCGCTGTTCGAGCGCGTAGCCGAAACCCTTCATCGCCGTCAGCGGGGAACGGATGTCGTGGGCTGCCGCGCCGATCATCGACTCGAGCGCCTCCCCCCGGTGCGCCTCGCGGCGCGCTCGCTCGAAGAGGCACACGGTGGCCGATGCCGCAAGGTTCAGGGACTCGGCGCGCCCCGCTTGCGGCACGCGAACGGTCACGTCCGCGAGGGCGCTCACCTCGTTCGGCAGTCCGCGAGCCTCGTTGCCGAACACGAACGCGACCGGGCCTTCGAGGTCGGTGCGATACAGATCCTTCGCGCCGTCGGTCCCCATCGCCAGGATGCGGTACCCGCGGGAGCGAGCGGCCTGCACGGCATCGGCCGTTGCCGCCCCACGCGCCACCGGCAGATGGAAGATGGAGCCTGCGGAGGCTCGTACGGTCTTGGGGTTGTACAGGTCCACCGACGTGGCGGTGAACACCACGCCCGAGGCGCCGCTCGCGTCCGCAGATCGCAGCACGGTACCGGCGTTTCCGGGATCGCGGACCTCGTGCAGGATGGCGAGGCACCCGCCGACGGGCAACGTCGCGAGGTCCACGTCGAGGAAGGGGGCCACCCCCACGAACCCCTGGGGCGTGACCGTCGACGTCAGCCGGGCCATGACGTCGTTGCTCACGGGTTGGATCACCACGCCCGAGTCGCGGGCACGCACCACGAGCGGATCGAGCTCGTCCGTCACGAAGAGGACCTCGAGCCGGTCGAGCGCCTCGCCCACCGTCTGGGCGCCCTCCACGAGGAAGCGACGATCTTCCTCGCGATGGGCATGCTTCTTGAGGCGCGCCGCGGCGGCGATCCTCGGGTTCTTAGGCGAAGTCAGCACCGGGGCCCTCCGGCGCATCGAGCCGATGGACGGAGAGGTGCGAGGGCTCGTTCGGGGCGGCGTCCCTCGCCTCAGGCGGCCTCATCCAGCGCTGCCTTCGCCCGCTCGACGAGGGAGTCGAACGCCGCGGGGTCGTGCACGGCCATGTCGGCGAGGATCTTGCGATCGACCTCGACGCCCGCGACCTTCAGGCCGTTGATGAACCGCGAGTACGAGATGTCGTGGGGGCGACAGGCCGCGTTGATGCGTGTGATCCACAGGCGGCGGAACTGCGCCTTGCGGTCGCGGCGGTCGCGGAACTGATACACGCCGGAGTGCTGAACCTGCTCCTTGGCGGCCCGGTAACGCTTGCGACGCGTTCCCGTGTACCCCTTGGCCTTATCCAGGATCTCGCGACGCTTCTTCTTCGCATGCACGGATCGCTTGACGCGCGCCATCAGCCCTCCCCCAGCAGCCGCTTGACGTTCTTGGCCTCCTGGCCCTGCGCCTGCGACATGCCCTCGATCCGGCGGCGTTGGCTGCCGGATTTCTTGGTGAGCATGTGGTTGCCGGTGGCCTTGCGGTGCAGCACCTTGCCCTTGCGGGTCACCCGGAACCGCTTGGCCGTGGCGCGGTGCGTCTTCATCTTCGGCATCTGATCACCCTTCGTCTTCGGCCGAAGCCTGGACGGATCGCTCGGCCCCAACCTCATCGAGCCCCGCAGGGCCCTCAGCCTCCTCGGCGGACTCCACCGCCTCGATCACGTCGGCGGGGACCTCGACGCCCGAGCCGTCGTCCGGTGCATCCTCCTCGGAGGCCCGCTCCTCGGCGCGCTCCGCCTTGGCCTGAGCCTCCAGGTAGCGCTTGTTCGGGGCGATCACCATGATCATGTTCCGCCCCTCCTGCTTCGGCATGGATTCCACCACGATGCTCGGGCCGAAATCCTCGATCACGCGGTCGAGGATCTTGCGGCCGAGCTCCGTGTGCGCCATCTCGCGCCCGCGGAACATGATCGTGATCTTGACCTTGTTCCCGCCCCTCAGGAAGCGCCGCACGTGCCCCGTCTTCGTGGCGTAGTCGTGGCGGTCGATCTTGGGCCGGAACTTGATCTCCTTCAGACCGGTGCGCGACTGCTTCTTGCGCGCCTCCTTCTGACGGACGTCTCGTTCGTACTTGAACTTGCCGTAGTCCATGATCCTGCAGACCGGCGGGGTGGCCTGTGGAGCGACTTCGACGAGGTCCAGATCCAGCTCGCGAGCCTGCCGCAACGCTTCCTGGGTGGCGACCACCCCGATCTGAGCGCCGTCGGCACCTACCAGGCGAATCTGGGCGGAGCGGATCCGGTCGTTTATGCGCGGATCGGTTGAGACCCCGCATCACCTCCATCGAATAACAAGCGCCGGTCAGCCCGGCGCAGGGTGGACATCCATGCGAACACGTTCGACCAAGAAGTATAGGGGCCTGAGTCGGCGGCTGTCGACGGAGCTACGCTCACCAATCCGGCTCGAGTGAGCGCCCGTAGGCGTCCTCGAGGCGCTGGGTGTCGTCCTCCGTCGTGTACCCGTAGGCGATCTCGAGGATCCTGCCCCGCTTGCTCCCGTCGTTGCGGATGCGATGGGTCTCCTCGGCCGGGATCATGAACTCCTCCCCCGGCTCGGCCTTGAGCACCTTGTTCCCGATCTCGATCGTGAGGCCGACGTCGAGCACGACCCACATCTCGTCCCGCATCCGGTGATAGTGCACGCTCGTCTCCTGGTCCGGCTCCACCGTGATCACACGCACCGACGAGGGTTGGTTGAGCGCGTAGGTGATCACCTTTCCCCAGGGCTTGTCGACGATCATCGCGGCTCCCCGACGGGCAGTCCCGACAGGAGCGACGCCATCTCGATCGCCGATTCTGCAGCCTCCCAGCCCTTGTTCCCGTGCACGCCCCCGGCGCGCGCTTCCGCTTGAGCCAGATCGTCGGTCGCCAGGACCTCGAAGATCACCGGCACGCCCGTTTCCAAGGCGATGTCCATGATCCCGCGCGCGGCCTGTTCGGCCACGAGGTCGAAATGCGCGGTCTCGCCGCGGATGACCGCACCGAGGCCGATCACGGCGTCGTAGCGGCCCGTCGCCGCGAGGCGCTTGGCCACGAGCGGGATCTCGAAGGCGCCCGGCACCCAGGCGACCTCGGTGCGATCGGAGGCGACTCCGTGCTTGGACAGCGCGGACACGGCCCCCTCCACGAGCCTGGACGTCACGGCCTGGTTGAACCGCGCGGCCACCACGGCGATGCGCATCCGCGCGCCGTCGTGGATCCCGACGTACGTCCGGACGCTCACGCCAGCGGCTCCGCCCGGGTTTCCGGGACGTCGAGCAGGTGACCCATCTTCTCTCGCTTGGTGCGCAGGTACTCGTAGTTCTCCGGCGTGGGGTCGCCCTGCAGAGGGATGCGCTCGTCGATGGCGAGCCCGTAGCCCTCGAGGCCGGCACGCTTCTGAGGATTGTTCGTGAGCAGCCGCATGGTGCGCACCCCTAGGTCGCTCAGGATCTGCGCGCCGATCCCGTAGTCGCGTTGATCCGCGGGAAACCCCAGCTCGAGGTTCGCCTCGACGGTGTCGCGCCCATGGTCCTGGAGCTCATAGGCTCGAAGCTTGTGCGTGAGGCCGATCGCCCGTCCCTCGTGACCGCGCACGTACAAGACGACGCCGCGTCCCTCCTCCCCGATCATGGCGAGTGCTCGATCGAGTTGGGAACCGCAGTCGCAGCGCAATGACGAGAAGACATCGCCGGTGAGGCACTCCGAGTGCACGCGCGTGAGGACCTTCTCCCCGCCGCCGATCTCGCCCATCACGAGCGCGATGTGCGTGCGGCCGTCCACGAGGCTTTCGTACGCGAAGGACCGGAACTCTCCGTAGGGCGTCGGGATGGTCGCCTCGGCCACTTTGGCCACGAGCACTTCACGATGGCGGCGATGCTCGATCATGTCCGCGATGGAGATGAGCTTGAGGTCGTGCTCGCGAGCGACGCGCACGAGCTCGGGCAGGCGCGCCATCGTGCCATCGGCGTTCATGACCTCGCAGATCACGCCGGCCGGGAACATGCCCGCCATCTCGGCGAGGTCCACGGCCGCTTCCGTGTGCCCGGCGCGGCGGAGCACGCCGCCGTCCATCGCGCGGAGCGGGAACACGTGCCCCGGCTTCTGGAAGTCGCGCGGGGCGACGTCGGTGGAGGTCACCGAGCGAGCGGTGATGGCTCGATCGTGGGCGCTCGTGCCCGTGGTGGTGCCATGGCGGAAGTCGATGGAGACCGTGAACGCGGCCTCCCTGCCGTCGGTCGTCTCCGTGACCATCTGGGGGATCCCGAGCTCGTCCAGGCGCCATGCGGCGCAGGGCAGGCACACGATCCCCCGTCCGTGCGTGACCATGAAGTTCACGGCCGCGGGCGTTGCCGCCTCCGCGGCCATGATGAAGTCTCCCTCGTTCTCGCGGTCGGCATCGTCCACGACCAGGACGATCTTCCCGGCGCGGATATCCTCCACCGCCTCCGGCACGGTCGCGAAGACCGTGTGATCCGCCACCCCGTCCAGGCGTCCTTCCATCACGCGTTCCCTTCCATGAGTCGTTCCACGTACTTCGCGATCACGTCCACCTCCAGGTTCACGGGGTCGCCGGGCTCGGCCGTCCCCAAGGTCGTCGCGTTGAGGGTGTGGGGGATCAACGCGATGCTCACCCCGTCGGGGTGCAGCCTCCGCGACGGTGAGGCTCACGCCGTCCACGGTGAGCGACCCCTTCTCGATCACGTAGCGCAGCAACGCGGGCGGAAGGCGGAGGCGCAGGACCGCCCCGCCGGTGCCCTCGGGCTCCACGGTCATCACCTCGCCGAGACCGTCGACGTGCCCCTGCACCAGATGGCCGCCCAGCCGGGCCGCCAGGGTCACGGGCCGTTCGAGGTTGACGGGCTGTCCCGGCTCGAGGCGCCGCAGGCTCGTGCGTGCGAAGGTCTCGGGCGATACGTCGAACGCCAAACGGTCCCTCCGCGTGCTCCACGACGGTCAGGCACGTGCCGTTGACCGCGACGGACGCGCCGAGCTCGCTGCCGGCGGGCACCACCGAGCAGCCGATCGAGAGCCTGCTGCCCTGTCAGCGCGAGCACCTCGCCCCGCTCCTCAATGATCCCCGTGAACATAGGCCTCCAATCGAAGGTCGCGACCGAACCGTTCGGCCGCTCCGAGATCGAGGCGCAGGGCCGAGGTCACGGGCGAGAACCCCTCCCCCGCCAGGACGCCTGACGCTCCTGCCCCCCCGATCAAGACGGGAGCCAGGTACAGCACGATCTTGTCCACGAGACCCTCGCGCACGTAGCTCCAGGCGAGCGTCGCGCCGCCTTCGACGAGCACGGACTGCACGTCGCGTTTGCCGAGGGCCTCCCCGAGCGCGACGAGCGAGACGCCGCCGTGCGCGTCCGGATCGAGGATCAGCACGTCGGCGCCGGCCGCGCCCCACGCTCGCACGCTCGACTCGCTCGCGGCGCCGGTCGTCGCCACCAGGGTGGGAACGGCTCCGTCGAACAGGCGTGCGTGGGCCGGGACCCTACCCGCCGTATCCACGACCACGCGCAGCGGCGGGCGGGCGTCGCCGAACCGGGCGTCCCGGACGGTGAGGGAGGGGTCGTCCGCCAGCGCGGTCCCGGCGCCCACGACGATCGCGTCCGCACCCGCGCGCAGGCGCTGGACGTCGGCGCGGGCCTCCTCGCCGGTGATCCACCGCGACGTGCCATCGGCGGCCGCGGTCTTCCCGTCCAGGCTCGCCGCCACCTTCAGGACGAGGAAGGGCAGTCCCGTGCGCACGTGCCGCTCGAAGGCCTCGTTCATGTGGCGCGAGCGGTCCCGCAGGAGGCCTACCCGGGTCTCGATGCCGGCGTCGGTGAGCTCCCGCAATCCGGGCGCCTCCCCCTCGAGGTTGGGATCGGTGGTGGCCGCCACCACGCGCGCGACGCCGGCGTCGATGAGCGCGCGCGTGCAAGGAGGCGTTCGCCCGACGTGGTTGCAGGGCTCCAACGTGCAGACGACGGTCGCCCCCCCGGCCCGATCGCCCGCTCGCCGCAGCGCCATGACCTCCGCGTGATCGGTGCCGGGGCCCTCGTGCCAGCCCTCGCCCACGACGACCCCGTCGCGCACGATCACGGCGCCGACGAGCGGATTGGGAGAGACCCGTCCCCACCCACGCCCGGCGAGCTCCAGGGCCCGCCGCATCTCCGACTCGTACCGCTCCACCACGACCCCGTTCACGTCGGCCTCGGCCGGAGCGGTGGGTGGTGTCTGGACGCAGGCGGCGCGGCTCACGAGGCCGCGGGACGCGGCGGAGCCGTTACGCCCGTCTCCTCCCATCCCGACTGTACGGTCGGTCCCGGAGTTCCACCGGGTCCACCCTCGACTGGCTGCCGCGGGGTTGCGGACTGTCACCGCCGGTGGGGAATCGCACCCCGCCCCGGAAACAGGCTGTTGCTGCCCGCCAGTATAGAGGCCCTCCCGGAGAACGCGCTCGCCGCGCGCGATATCAGGGGGTGCGCCGGTCGATGGCGAAGCTCGAGCCCAGCTCCCGCTTCGCGTACTGCTTCATCTCGGTGGCCACCGCGACGGCCTCGCCGTAGTGAGCGAACGGCCGCTGCTGCGTGCTCGCGATGCCGATGGAGATCCCCACGAGGGGGATGTCCTGCAATTCCCCCTTGCGATCTTCCATCTTCACGAACCCGCGCTCGAGATCCTCGTCCTCGTAGAACTCGGACCGGCTCTCGTCGAATCGCTGCGCGATCGACCGTGCAACCTGTTCGGCGATGTCGGGATCCACGACGGCCACGAAGTCGTCGCCACCCACGTGGCCCACGAACCCCTCGGCGCCGTCGGAGTGCACGACGGCATCCTGGATGATGCGAGCGGTCGCCTGGATCAGGCGATCGCCGCGCACGAACCCCTTCTGGTCGTTGTAGGTCTTGAAGTTGTCGAGGTCGCAATACAGCACGGCGAAGGGTCGGCCGTCGCGCACCTGCCGCTCGATCTCCTCCTGGATCCTGATGTTGCCCGGCAGGCCCGTGAGCGGCGAGAGGTTCCGCATCTCCTTGGCACGGCGCAGGGTGCCCTTGACGCGGGCGAGCAACTCGATGGGATCGAACGGTTTGATGATGTAGTCGTCCGCTCCCGACTGCAGGCCCGTGACCTTGTCCGCCGACAGCGCCTTCGCCGTCAGCATGATGATCGAGGTGCTGGCGGTCTGTGGATTCTTCCGCAGCCGCTGCGCCACCTCGAATCCGTCGATCCTGGGCATCATGACGTCCAGGAGCACGAGGTCGGGGCGGATCGCGCCGGCGCGCTCGAGCGCCTCCTCGCCGTCCCCCGCGACCGCGACGTCGTAGCCGGCCGAGCGCAGGTTCACCTCGACGAAGCGGGCGATGTCCGGATCGTCGTCGACCACGAGGATCGTCTCAGGCATGGTCCGCGGCGCCTCCCTTCGCGATCGCGGCCAGCTCGGCGGCGGCCTCGGCGGGGTCGGGGGCCTGGAAGATCCCCGAGGCGCTGACCAGCACCGTGGCTCCCGCGTCGATCGCGCGACGAGCGTTGTCGATCTTCACGCCGCCGTCGATCTCGACGTCGACGGGGACGCCGCGGCGATCCGCCTCCTTGCGCACGGTCTCCAGCCGCGGGTACACGGCCGGGTTCAGGCGCTGGTGAGACCAGCCGGGCTCGATGCTCATGAGCATCACGTCGTCGACCTGGTCCAAGTACCCGAAGACGTCCTCGACGGGCGTCTCCTGTTTGATCGTGACACCCACGCGCATCCCGGCGGCGCGTGCCTTGGCGATGACCGGCTCCGGGTCGCCCACGGCCTCGTGATGGAAGGAGACGACGTCGAGCCCGGCCTCGGCGAGCTCGTCGAAGAACGCCTCGGGGGCGTCGACCATGAGGTGACCGTGCAGGGTCCGATCCGTGTAGGGCCGCAACGAGGCGACCACCACCGTTCCCAAAGCGATGGGAGGCACGAAATGTCCGTCCATGATGTCGATGTGGATGATGTCGGCATGGCCTTCGACGAGCTTGACTTGGGCGGCGAGCTGGGCGAGGTCGGCCGACAGGATGGAGGCGGCGAGGGATCCCACGGCGCGTATGGTACCCGCCGCCGGTCCTTCAGACGGAGCCGATCGGAGCTATGCACGTTTGGTGAAGGCGGCCACGAACATCCCGTCGGAGCCATCGCGATGAGGCCACAGCCGGGTCCGTTCGGCCGGCCCGCGTGGCCCCGCGATCGTGGCAGGCTCCAGGTCGGGACGATGGCGCATGATCGCGTCGCACGCGGCCTCGGTCTCCGCGCGGGGGAACGTGCACACGGAATACACGAGCCGCCCGCCCGGTCTCAGCGCGTCGGCGACCGAGGAGACGATGGCCACCTGGAGCCGCGCGAGACGGCTCAGCTCATCCTTGCGGGGACGCCAGAGGAGCTCGGGCCGCCGCCGCGAGGAGCCCATCCCCGAGCACGGGGCGTCGACGAGGATCCGATCGAAGGGTCCGAGCACCGCCGGCGCCGTCGCATCCTGTGTGAGAACGAGCGGGTGCACTCCGAGTCGCTCGGCACCGCGCCGCACGAGCTCGGATCGCCGAGGCCGGAGCTCGGCGGCGACGACCCGGCCGCCCTCTCCCACCAGGCACGCCAGATGCGCGGCCTTGCCGCCGGGAGCCGCGCACGCATCGAGCACGCGATCGCCCGGGCGGACCTCGAGCGAGGCCGTCACGAATGCAGAGGCCTGGTCCTGGACCGCGAACCACCCTTCGCCCCACCCGGGCAGCGTCGTCGGGTCCCCGCCGTCCACCAAGAAGCAATCGGGATGCAGCCCGGAGGGGATGGGATCGAGCCCGCCCTTGCGGAAGGCCGCGCGGAGGGCGTCGGGCTCGATCCGGCATCGGTTGGTTCGGATGGACAGGAGCCCGCGCTCCGCGAACGCCTCTGCGGCGGGTTCGACCTCATCGTCGTCCCCGAGGACGCGACGGAGCTCGCCGATGGCCCATGGCTGCATCCCCGTACGCACCGCA
The DNA here is from genome assembly GCA_963719165.1 of uncultured Actinomycetes bacterium. Taxonomy (GTDB): domain Bacteria; phylum Actinomycetota; class UBA4738; order UBA4738; family HRBIN12; genus JAOUEA01. Next base: position 829,512 of record CAVRAV010000001.1, read on the forward strand.
ACGTCGCGATCGCCGGTCCCGGCGGGCCACGGGGGCGGGTCCGCCGCGAGCCTTCGCAACACGGCGTTCGCGAACCCCCGCTCGCGGGGGCCCGCGAGCTCGACGGTCTCGCCGACCGCGGCGTGCGCCGGGGTGTGCTGGTACAGGAGCTGATACGCGCCCAGGCGCAGGACGTCCCTGGCCCCCGCGCTCATCCGCGCCACCGGCCGGTTCGCACGCCGTTCGATGGCCCAGTCGAGTGAGCGCAGATGCCGGATCGTGCCGTAGGCGAGCTCGGCGGCGAACCCTCGGTCGCGCCGATCCAATCCGGAGCGCCCGAGGGCGGCGGGGATCACGAGGTTCGAATAGCCGTCCTCCTCGACCACGCGGCGGATGGCCGCGAGCGCCACGGCCCTGGCGCCCGGACGCTCAGCGGGCACGGCCCCACGCTTCAAACGAGTCGCTCGCCGGGACGGATGCGGACGCCGCGGGCCCAGTCGGCGGCCGCCATATGGCGACGACCGGCCGGTGCCACGTCCCCGAGGAGCACGTCGCCCGCCGCCGTCCGAACGAGGGGCGAGCCGTCGGCCAGCACGAGGAGCGAGCCGGATGGGGAGGGGCCCGCCTCGGGGACGGGATCGAGGTGGTACTCCTCGGCCCGGAGCACCTTGATGGGTTCGCCGCGGAACGAAGTCGTGGCACCCGGGGCCGGACCGAACGCCCGGATCCGTCGCACCACGGTTCGCGAGTCCTCGGACCAGTCGATCACCCGATCCTCGGCCTTCAGCTTGGGCGCGGCGGTCGCCGCCGCGGCATCTTGGTCGCGCGCCTCGGCGCGCTTCGTCGGGAGATCATCGAGCACCGTCGCGAGCAGGGTCGCGCCGAGCGCTGCCAGTCGCCCGCCGAGGGCGCCCGCGTCGTCGTCCCGGCTCACCTGTTCCTGCGTCTGGGCCAAGATCGGGCCGGTGTCCAATCCCGCGTCCATCTGCATCACGCTCACGCCGGTCGTCGTGTCGCCCTGCAGGAGTGCGTGCTGGACGGGCGCGGCGCCTCGCCAGCGCGGGAGCAGAGAGAAATGAACGTTGACGGCGCCCTGCGGCGCCAGGGTCAACGCGGGAGGTCCGAGGAGCGCGCCGTAGGCCACTACCACGAGCACCTCGGGCGCGGCCGCTCGAAGGGAGGCGAGGCCCGCTCCGGCCTGCACGCCCTCGACCTCTTCCAGCCGCAGGTCGAGGGCGCGGGCGGACTCCGCGACCGCCGTCGGGGTGAGACGCGAACCACGCCCCGCCGGGCGAGGCGGGTTCGTCACGACCAGCGCGACGTCGTGCCCCCGAACGGCCAGCGCCTCGAGCGAGGGCACGGACCACGGATCGTTGCCCAAGAAAGCGATGCGCATCCGGGCAGGATAATCGTGGGAACTCAGGCGTCGGCGCGATCGGCCGGGTCGGGACCCCTGCGAAGGAAGCGGCGCTTGCCCTGCGGCTCCTCCAGTCCGAGCTCGATGCGGCGCAGCTCGCCCAGCACCTCCCTGCGTCCCACGTCGTCGAGGCGGTCGATGAACAGGGTGCCGCTGAGGTGGTCCGTCTCGTGTTGGAAGATCCGCGCGAGCAGTCCCGCGCCGTCCATCGCGTAGTGGGTCCCGTCGAGGGCTTGGCCCCGGCACGTCACGGTCGCGGCGCGCCGGGTCGGGTGGAACGGGCCGGGGATCGAAAGGCAACCCTCGTCTTCCTCCACCTCGCCCTGCAGATCCGAGAGCACGGGGTTGGCCATGAGCCGCGGTCCTGTCTCGCCGTCGTCGAAGACGAACAACCGCTTGGACAACCCCACTTGCGGGCCGGCGAGCCCCACCCCTGGGGCCGCGTACATCGTCTCCACCATGTCGTCGAAGAGGCGGCGCAGCTTGTCGTCGAAGACCGTCACCGGCGCGCACGGCGTCTTGAGCACGGGATCGCCGAGCGTGCGGATGTCGAGGATCATGCCGGGCTCCGGGTCATAGGTGCGGCTCCGCCTCGACCCGTGCGACGACATCGCGGGCGGCCAGCCGACGCATGGTCGCCCCGAACGCGGGCACCGCCTTCAGGTCGAGCGCGAGCAAGCATACCGTTCGCTCGCCCGCCGACGTCACGAGCAGGGTGTGCGGCTTCAGGGCCGACAGCGCCCGCTCCACCTCCTCGGTTCCCGCCACACGGAACACCGCCGATCCGACCGGGAACCCGGCGTCCGCCCGGCGTGCAGCCTCGTCCGCGTGGAAGCGATCCGGCTTGCCGCGCACCAACGCCTGCACGGCCGGGTCGTTCGCGCGCGTTGCCTGCACGATCGCCCGCCCGCGGGGATACGCCCATGCCACGGCCTCCATCCATGTGGTGAGGGCGCGCTCGCGCGCCGAGATGCCGGGTCGGCGCTCGGCTCGATCCGCGTCGAGCACACCGACGAGGTCGAGTCCCCCCGGACCGAGGTCGCGCACGTCGTCCGGCCCGCCCACGAGGATCTCGCCTTCCTCCGGCAGGCGGGGCGCGTCGCCGCTCCCGAGCCGGCGCACCGGTGTTCGCGTCGCGCGTGACGCCCACTCTTCGACCCGCTCCGCCCCTCCGCGACGCAGGCCGAACCGCACGCCGCCGCAGGTCTTGCAGCGAGCGGGCGCCTCGCACACCACGCAGCGGACCGACCCCTCCTCGGATCGCAGCACGCCCCCGCAGGCCGCGCAGGTGGCCGGCGCGCCGCACGTTCGACAGACCGCCGCGATGCCATAGCCAGGCAGCGGCGAGAACAGGAAGCCCCGGGTGGCCTCTCGGAGCGCCCGCATCAGGCGCGGGGCACGACCTTCCGGGCCGGGGCGCACGATCTCCACCGGCGGCCAGCGCCGCCGTGGGGGCTCCACGACCGGCAGCCCCAGCGCCGCGGCCTCCGAGGACGCGCAAACGGCCGAGAGCACGCACACGGCGCCCGCCAACCCGGCCCGCGCCATGGCCACGTCGCGCACGTGGTAGTACGGCGCGCGGTCCTCGCGGTGGGCGGGATGCGACTCGCGCGAAACCAGGATCAGCCCGAGGCCGGACGCGGGGGCGAACACGGCGGGACGCGTGCCCACCACGACGTCGTAGGTACCGGCCTGCACGTCGAGCCACAGGCGGAATCGGGACCGCTTGGATCCACCCACGAACACGGCGACGCGCTCGCCGAACGCCTCGCGCACCGCCGCCGCGGTAACCGGCAGCGGCTCAGCTTCCGGGACGATCACGAGCGCCCGCCTCCCCGAGTCCAGGCACGCCGCCACAGCGGCCACGGCCGTGGCGGGTTCCTCGTCGGGCGCCGGGCGCAGGAGGAAGCTCGCGCCCGCCGCGTGTGCGTTGCGGAGCGAAGACAGCAGCCCGGGTGCCCCGCCGTAGACGTCCAGCACGGAGGGCTCGGTCGCGGTTGCGGCATCCCCCCATCCCGCAGGACCCGCCGAAGCGAGCGGCTCCTCGGAGGCCACCCGAGGCGGCGCGATCCTCGAGAGGACGGCGGCGAGCGGGGCGACGTAGCGCTCGCTCACCCATCGCGCGAGGCCGAGCATCTCGTCGTCGAAGTAGCGAACCGTCGAGATCGACTTCTTCACGGCAAGCGTGCGGGACGGGATCTCACTCGTGGGCCCCAGCACCCAGCCGCGCACGAGCTTGCCATGGAACGGCACGTGCACCAGCGAGCCCACCCCGGCCTCCAATCCCGGGTCGAGTCGATAGGTGAAGGGTCGGTCGAGCGACAGGATCGGCCGGTCGACGCAGACCGCAACGGGTCCGCCAAGGATGGCGGCGCTATCCGAGGGCTGCGCGGAGATCCTCGACGCGGTCGGTCGCCTCCCAGGGAAACTCCTTGCGCCCGAAGTGGCCGTAGGCGGCCGTCTCGTTGTAGATGGGGCGCAGGAGATCCAGGTCGCGGATGATGGCGGCCGGCCGGAAGTCGAACAGATCCCACAGCGCCGCCTGGAGCTTGGCCGGGTCCACCTGCTCCGTCCCGAACGTCTCGAGCATCAACGAGACGGGGTGAGCGGTGCCGATGGCGTAGGCGACCTGCAGCTGCGCGGTGTCTGCGAGTCCCGCGGCCACGATGTTCTTGGCGACGTAGCGCACCATGTAGGCCGCGGAACGATCGACCTTCGTGGGGTCCTTGCCGCTGAACGCGCCGCCGCCGTGCGGGGCGTAGCCCCCGTAGGTGTCCACGATGATCTTGCGCCCCGTGAGGCCGGTGTCGGCCTTGGGCCCCCCGATCTCGAAGCGCCCGGTGGGATTGACCAGCACGCGCGTGGTGGCCGCGTCGAGCTCCGGGAACTCCCGGAGCACCGGGTCGATGACCTCGGCGGCGACGTCGGGCGCGAGGAGCGTCTCGACGTCCACCTCCTCGCGATGCTGGGCGCTGATGAGCACGGTATCGACGCGCACGGGCCGATCGCCCTCGTACTCGATGGACACCTGGGACTTGCCGTCGGGGCGCAGGTACGGGATGACGCCCGCCTTCCGCACGTCGGCGAGGCGCCGGGACAGCCGGTGCGCCAGGGCGATGGGCAGCGGCATGAGTTCGTCCGTCTCGCGGCACGCGAAGCCGAACATCATGCCCTGGTCCCCCGCGCCCAGCGCGTCCAGACCGTCCGAGGAGTGGCCCTCGCGATGCTCGAGGGCGTCATCCACCCCTCGAGCGATGTCGGGAGATTGCTCCTGGATGGCGGTCATCACCCCGCAGGTCTCGCCGTCCAGGCCGAACTTGGCGTCCGTGTAGCCCACGTCGGTGATGGTGCGGCGCACGATCGAGGGGATGTCCACGTAAGCCTTCGAGGTGATCTCGCCGCTCACGAACGCGAGCCCGGTGGTCACGAGCGTTTCGCACGCCACCCGGCTGTCGGGATCCTCGGCGAGGAGGGCGTCGAGGATCGCGTCGGAGATCTGATCAGCGAGCTTGTCCGGGTGCCCCTCGGTGACGGATTCCGACGAGAACTGGTGCCGGTGGCTCATCATCGGCGTGAGTCTATCCGGCCGGAGCGACGCACGTCAGGGCCGGAGCCGCGCGACGATCCGGTCGAGCAGCGCCTCCGCGAGGGCGGCTTTGGTCCAGTTCTGCATGGGGGCGCCGTCCGTGCCGTCGCTCACGATCGCGGCGTGGTTCGACGCCGAGCCGAAGCCCGTTCCCTCGCGTCCGACCTCGTTCGCCACGAGCAGGTCGAGGCCCTTGCGCTCGAGCTTCGCACGGCCCGCGTTCTCCACGTCGGCCGTCTCCGCCGCGAAGCCCACCAGGATCTGGCGCGGGCGTCGTTCCTGCCCGAGCTCGGCGAGGATGTCGGGCGTGGGCTCCAAGACGAGATCCGGCGTGCCGTGAACCTTCTTGAGCTTGTCGTCTGCCGCGGACTTGGGCCGGAAGTCGGCCACCGCCGCCGCCATCACGATCACGTCGGACTCCGCCGCGGCGGCATGCACCGCACCGCGCATCTCCTCGGCCGTTCCGACGCGCGTCACGTGAACGCCGGTCGGCGGGGGCACCGAGCCGGGACCGAGGACGAGGTGGACCGTCGCCCCCCGGGAGGCCGCCTCGGCAGCGATGGCCACGCCCATCCTCCCGCTGGATCGGTTGCCGAGGAACCGGACGGGATCGATGGGTTCGTGCGTGGGCCCCGCCGTGACCAGGATCGTCGTGTCCTCCAGGTCGCGGGCCCCCTTCTGGTCGAGGCAGCTCGCGACGACCTCCGCGATGGCCTCGGGCTCGGCCAGCCGCCCGATCCCCTCGTCGCCGTGGGCGAGCGCACCGCTCACCGGTCCCGCGAATCGGACGCCGCGCGCCGCGAGGGTATCGACGTTTCCGCGGGTGGCGGGATGCTCCCACATCCCCGCATGCATGGCGGGCGCCAGCACCACGGGACCGGCGAACTCAAGCAGCGTGGCGCTCAAGAGGTCGTCGGCGAGGCCGTTCGCGAGCTTCGCCAGCACGTTGGCGGTGGCGGGGGCCACCACGGCCACGTCGGTCTCATGGGCGAGCCGGACGTGGAGGACCTCGCCCGGGCGCTCCCACAGCGAGGTGTGCACGGGTCTGCCGGTGAGGGCGGCGAACGTGTCGGCACCGACGAACCGGGTCGCCGATGCGGTCATGACGACCGTCACGCGAGCGCCCGCGTTGACGAACAGACGAGCCAGGGACGCTGCCTTGTAGGCGGCCACGCCGCCGGTGACGCCGAGCAAGACCCGGCGCTCCTCCATCGGCTACTCGGCCGTGGCGTCCTCGGTGCGCTCGTAGTCGATCTTGCCCTCGGCGATCTCCTCGAGGGCGATCGACAGCGGCTTGTTGCTGAAGCCGGTCTCCACGAGCGGAGGCACGAACTCGCCGCGCCCCTCGCCGAGCTGGCTGTAGTAGCTGTTGATCTCGCGAGCGCGCTTGGCCGCCAACACGACCAGCGAGTACTTGGAGTCAACGGCGGCGAGCAGGTCGTCGATCTTGGGTTCGATCATGAAGAGGGGTCCTTTGCGTCGGAGCGGGATGCCTCGATGATAGCAGCGACCTGCATCGACGCCGCTTCGAGGTCGTCGTTGACCACGGTGTGATCGAACAGATCGGCCTGTGCGAGCTCGCGTTCCGCCTCCGCAAGCCTCCGGGCGATCTTCTCCTCGTTCTCGGTCCCGCGCGCGCGCAGGCGGTCGGCGAGCGCCTCCATGGTGGGCGGGATCAGCAGGATCAAGGTCGCGTCATCCACGCGCTCGCGCACCTGGCGCGCGCCCTCGACGTCGATCTCCAAGATCACGTCGCGACCCTCGTCGCGCGCCGCCTCGACGCCGGCGGCGGGCGTCCCGTAGAAGTGATCGAAGACGGAAGCCCACTCCAGCATCGTGCCTTCGTCCACCATCTGCTCGAATCGATCGGTGGACACGAACGTGTAGTCGATGCCGTCGACCTCGGCGGCCCGAGGCGGCCGGGTGGTCGCCGACACGGACAGGGCGAGGCGGCCGGGGTCGCGTGCGAGCACCTGCCTCACCACACTTCCCTTGCCCACGCCGGACGGGCCCGCGATCACGATGAGGCTGCCTCGCGACGAGGCCACCGCGGGCGTTACTTCGCGAACTTCCCGAGGAGCAGCTCGCGCTGCTTCGCCCCGAGGCCGCGCACGCGGCGACTGGCCGAGATGTCGAGCTCCTCCATGATCTTCTGCGCGCGGACCTTGCCGACACCCGGAAGCGACTCGAGGACGTTCGTCACCTTCATCTTGCCCACCGTGTCGTCGCCCGACGTCTCCAGCACGTCCTTGAGGGTCTTCTTGCCGGACTTCAACTCGCCCTTCAGCTCGGCCCGCTTCTTGCGAGCCACGGCCGCCTTGGCGAGCGCCTGCTGACGCTGCTCGGGCGTGAGGGTGGGTAGCGCCATCGCGTGCTCCTTTGCTGATGTCCGTCGGGTGGTGAACGCGCGCGAGTATACGCACCCGCGGAGAGGCCGGACAATCCGGGAACCGCGTCGCTACCTGCGACTTCGTGGGCCGCAGGCCCTCTCGGACCTCAGCGGATCATCCGCAGGATGCCTCGCGCCGCGCCCGCGGGGTCGGCGGCCGCGGTGATCGGCCGCCCGACCACGAGGTAGTCGGCGCCCTTCTCGACGGCGGCGTTCGGCGTCAGCACCCGCACCTGGTCGTCGCCGTTGGATCCCTCCGGCCGGATCCCCGGCACCACGAGCACGAAATCCTCCCCGCACGCGGATCGCACGTCGTCGACGTCGTCCCCGGCGACGACGACGCCGTGCAAACCGGCCGACTTCGCCTCGTACGCGAGCGATGCCGCACTCGCGAGACCCTCGCCGCTCTGGGAGCTGAGGACGGTCACCGCGATCACGAGCGGGAGTGGCGAGCCGCCCTCCTCGCAGGCCCGCTGGGCCCCGCGCAGGGCGGCGCGCATCATGGCCTCGCCCCCCAAGGCGTGCACATCGAACATCGCCGCGCCGAGCCGCGTGATGTTCGATGCGGCGCCCTCCACCGTTGCCGGGATGTCGTGGAGCTTCGCGTCGACGAAGACGGGCGCGTGCAGCCCGATGTGGCGAACCGCGTCGGGGCCGTGCGCCCAGAACAGCTCGAATCCGACCTTCAGCATGGCCACGTCCGGCGCGAGCAGGGCCGCCAGCTCGTCGGCTCGATCCAGGTCCGAGACGTCGAGGGCGACGATCAAGGGGTTGGAGGGGCGCGGGATCACGCCGGATGCTCCTGCACGGCGTCGGGCTCGGGCGTCCCGAACGAGGGGGGGACGCGGAGGCGGCCGCGCACGTCGGCCGGCGAAGCGAGGCCCTTCGCCTTGAGGTAGCGGACGATGCCCTGTGCCACCGTGACGGGCGCGTCCGGATCGACCAGTGTCGCCGTCCCCACCTGCACGGCCCACGCCCCCGCGAGGAACGCCTCCACGGCGTCTTCTCCGGTGCGGATGCCCCCCACGGCCACGACCGGGGTTTCGGGAACCGCCCGTGCCACCTCGAAGACCGCGCGCAGCATGAGCGGGCGGATGGCGGGACCCGAGAGCCACCCCGTCACGGCGCCGAGCGTGGGTCGAAGCCGTTCGGCGCCGACGCCCAGTGCCGGCGGCGGTCCCCCGATCGTGACCCCGTGTGCGCCCGCTCGCACGACGGACCGCGCCGTCCCCCCCAGGTCCGGACCGTGGATCGGCAGCTTCGCGAACGTCGGCACGAGCGACATCCTGGCGACCGCGCCGACGATCTCCGCCGCCCGGTCGGCGTGCATGCCGAGCTCGTCGCGCCCGAGCTCCTCGTCGGGGCCCGCCAGGCACGTCTCGATGGCGGCGACCTCGGGTCGGCCCTGGAGGATGCTCGTGAGGCGGACGAAATCCTCGAGCGAGGAGCCGGCGATCGAGACGATGGCGTGCGCCCCGCGCGCGAGCCGGGGCAGCTCGTCGGCCAGGAAGGCGTCGATCCCCGGGTTCTGCTGCCCCGTGGACCACACGATCCCGGCGGGCGTCTCGGCGATCCGCGGGGTGGGCGCCCCTCGTTGTGGGCGAAGCGTCACGCTGCGGGAGACCACCGCACCCACCTTGCGGAGATCCACGAGGCCGGCGAGCTCCTTGCCCGTGCCCGCGCACCCGGATGCGATCATGACCGGTGTCGGCAGGATCAGGCCGGCGCCCAGATCCACGGAGAGGGAGCGCCTCACCCCGGCCACGAGCGCACCACCGGAAGTCCCTCGGGCGGCGTGGGCAGCATCACGGGCTCCTCGCTCAACCATCGATCCCACACCACGCGGGCCGGGTTGAACACCGGCCCGTCCACGCAGGACCGGACATGGTCGTAGCCCCGGCCGTCCTTTCGGGCGATGGGGACGACGCAGGTCTGACACAGGCCGAAGCCACACCCCATGCGCTCCTCGATGAAGATCTGCGCGGGCAGGCTTCGTTCCCGGCAGAACGCCGCGACGCGTTCGAGGGTGCGCGCCGGGGCGGCGGCGTACACCACCTCCGCCTGCGTTCGCTCCGTCGCCTCCGCCAGGCCGTCCATGACCGAACCACGCTCTCCGAGGGTCCCGTCCGCCGTCACGATGGTGACGGTCTGGGAAAGCCGCTTGCCCTCGATCGGCTTGAAGACGTGCTCGAGCGTCTGGCCCCCCACCACCATATCCACACGCTTGCCACGAGCCAGCAGCTCCTGGGCGAGGAAGTACATGGGTGCGGCGCCATGCCCCTCGGCCACGAGCAGGCAGTTCGTGAGGTTCTTCGGGTAGGCGAATCCCTTTCCCAGCGGACCGATCACCTCCAGGAACTCGTGCGCCTTCGTGGTGGTGAGCCAGCTCGTGCCCGGACCCGAGGGATCGACCACGAACTCCAGCGTTCCGGCCCACCCCCCGCGACGGGAGGCTTGGTGGACCGCGAAATGACGGCGCAGCAGGAACTCCCTCCCCTCGGGCACCTTCACGGCGAGGAACTGGCCGGGACGCGCCTTCTCCGCGATCTCGGGCGCGACGAGGGTGAGCGAGTGGTAGGAACCCAGCTTGCGGGTCGACAGGACCTCGGCACGAACGCGCTTCATCGGGGCTCCCTCGAGATCGCCGCCGCCTGATCGAACGTGAGCCGCGCCTGCGACGGCCCTCGGGCCGCGTCGGCGTGATGCTCCTGGATCGAGCGCGGTTCCGTGAGGTCACCACGGAGCGCCTCGATCCCTCGGACGGCCGCGAACACCCCCGCGAGCGTCGTCACGCACGGCACGCCCGCGCTGGCCGACGCGGTGCGGATGAAGTAGCCGTCGGTGCGCGCTCCCCTCCCGAACGGGGTGTTGATCACGAGGTCCACGTGCCCGCCCCGGATCAGCTCGGCCACGTTCTGCGGGCTCTCACTCACCTTCGCGACGCGCTCGACCGGGATCCCGGCTCGCTCCAGGACCCCCGCGGTTCCCCCGGTGGCCAGCAAGCGGAACCCCATGTCCGCCAGGCGCTTGGCGGGGAACACCACGGCGCGCTTGTCGCGGTTCGCGACGCTCACGAAGACCGTGCCGCCCGCGGGAAGGGCGTGGCCTGCGGCCACCATCGCCTTGGCGAGCGCCATGCCCGAGTCCGCGTCGATGCCCATCACCTCGCCCGTGGACTTCATCTCGGGGCCCAGCACGGTGTCCACGCCGGGGAACCGGCCAAAGGGAAGGACGGCGGCCTTGACGGCGGTGTAGGGCAGGCGACGATAACGGCGATCGTCGTTGGGGACGACGCCTTCGGCGGACAGCTGCGCGAGGGTGCGGCCCGCGAGGATCAGCGTGGCCACACGGGCGAGGGACACGCCGATGACCTTGGACACGAAGGGCACGGTGCGCGAGGCGCGAGGATTCGCCTCCAAGACCCAGATCCGTTCGTCCTTGACGGCGAGCTGGAGGTTGAGCAGCCCGACCACGCCCAGGCGGCGCGCAAGGCGGCGCGTGATGTCCTCGATGACGTCGAGCTCCTCGTCGGCGAGCGTGGCGGGCGGGATCTGGCACGAAGAATCCCCCGAGTGCACCCCAGCCTCCTCGATGTGTTCCATCACGGCGCCGATGAACACGTCCGTCCCGTCGCAGACGGCGTCCACGTCCACCTCGATGGCGCCCTCCAGGAACCGATCGATCAACACCGGGTGATCGGGCGAGGCCTCGGCCGCCGTGCGCACGAACCGGTCGAGGTCCCCTTCCTCGTACACGATCTCCATCGCGCGACCGCCCAGGACGTAGGAGGGGCGCACCATCACCGGGTAGCCGATCTGGGCGGCCATCGCACGAGCCTGCGCCAGGGTGCGAGCTTCGCCGTGCGGCGGGGCGGGGATCTCCAGCTCCTGGAGGATCTTCGCGAACTTCCCGCGGTCCTCCGCCAGGTCGATCGCCTCGGGCGAGGTGCCGAGGATCGCGAACCCCTCGTCCTGGAGCGTTCGGGCGAGCCCCAGCGGGGTCTGCCCGCCGAGCTGCGCGATCACGCCCACGGGGCGCTCGGCGCGGCAGACGGCCAGGACGTCTTCGGGCGACAGCGGCTCGAAGTACAGGCGGCTCGACGTGTCGTAGTCGGTCGAGACGGTCTCCGGGTTCGAGTTCACCATCACCGATTCGAATCCGGCCTCCTCGAGGGCGAACGCCGCATGGACGCACGCGTAATCGAATTCGATCCCCTGCCCGATCCGGTTCGGGCCTGCGCCCAGGATCACGATGCGCGGCCGCGCGGCCGGGCTCACCTCGGTCTCCTCCTCGTAGCACGAGAAGTGATAGGGCGTGGTGGCGGGGAACTCACCCCCGCAGGTGTCAACCGTCTTGTACACGGGGGCGATGCCGAGCGCGTCGCGGTGGTCCCGGACCGACGCCTCGGTCGTCTCGCACAGGTGGGCGAGCCGCGCGTCGGAGATCCCCGCCCGCTTGGCCTCCCACACCTCTCGCGCGTCCAGCGTCGAGAGTCCGCGGCCCCGCAGCGCCCCGGTCACCTCGACGACCTGAAGGATCTGGTCGATGAACCACGGGTCGATGCCGGAGGCCGCCGCGACCTCGTCCACGCCGCATCCACCGGCCAGGGCTCGCTCCACGAGGTGCAGGCGCTCCTGCGTGCCCTCAGCGAGCCCCGCCAGGATCTCGCCCTGCGACGACGCCGCGGCGTAGTCCGCGCCGAGGTCGAAGCCGGCCTTCTCCACGCCGCGGCAGGCTTTGCCGAACGCCTCCTTGAAGGTGCGGCCGATGGCCATGACCTCGCCCACGGACTTCATGGTCGACGTCAGCCTGGGATCGGCCTCGGAGAACTTCTCGAACGCGAACCGCGGGATCTTCACCACGACGTAGTCGAGGGTGGGCTCGAACGACGCGGGGGTCTCACCCGTGATGTCGTTCGTGATCTCATCGAGTCGATAGCCGACCGCGAGCAGCGCCGCGATCTTCGCGATGGGGAACCCGGTGGCCTTGGACGCGAGCGCGCTCGACCTGGACACGCGCGGGTTCATCTCTATCAGCACCTGGCGTCCGGTCGTCGGTTCCACCGCGAACTGGACGTTGGACCCGCCGGTCTCGACCCCGATGACCCGTAGGACCTTCAGCGCCGCGTCGCGCATCCGCTGGTACTCGCGGTCGGAGAGCGTCTGCTGGGGGGCGACCGTGACGGAGTCGCCCGTATGGATGCCCATGGGGTCGACGTTCTCGATGGAGCAGACGACCACACCGTTGTCGTCGGCGTCGCGCATGACTTCGAGCTCGAACTCCTTCCAGCCCGCGATCGACTCCTCGACCAGGATCTCCGCCACCGGGCTGATCTCGAGGGCCCGCCGGGCGAGGGACGCGAGCTCGTCCCGGTCGTGCGCGAACCCGCTCCCGCCCCCACCCAGGGTGAACGAAGCTCGCACGATGAGGGGATAGCCGATCGACGCCCCGAGCGCGAGGGCCTCCTCCAGCGTGTGGGCCACGCCGGCGCGGGGCACGTCGAGGCCCGCCTCGACCATGGCCTCCTTGAACCTGCTGCGGTCCTCGGCGCGATGGATCGCCTCCAGCGAGGCACCGATGAGCCGGATGCCCAGGCGGTCGAGCACGCCCGACTCGGCGAGGGCCACCGCGACGTTCAGCGCGGTCTGGCCGCCGATGGTGGGGAGCAGGGCGTCGGGCCGCTCCCGCTCCAGGATCCGCGCCACGGACGCGGGCTCCAGCGGCTCGACGTACGTGCGGTCGGCGAACCGTGGGTCCGTCATGATCGTGGCCGGGTTCGAGTTCACGAGGACGACCTCGTAGCCATGGTTGCGTAGTGCCGTGCACGCCTGGGTCCCCGAGTAGTCGAACTCGCACGCCTGTCCGATCACGATCGGCCCCGAGCCGATCACCATGATCCGGTGGATGTCGTCGCGCCGCGGCATCTTCAGGCGGCTCCCATGAGATCTCGGAACGCGCCGAAGAGGTAGCGAGCGTCGTGCGGACCGGGCGCCGCCTCCGGGTGGTATTGAACGCCGAACGCCGGTACGTCGAGGCTCCGCAGCCCCTCGAGCGTGCCGTCGTTGAGGTTGCGATGCGTGAGCACCACCCGACCGCGGTTGCCGCGCGCCGCGCCCTCGGCGCCCGCCCACCCCTGCGCGTCCACCGCGAAGCCATGATTGTGGCTCGTGATCTCGACGCGGTCCGTCTGGAGGTTCTTCACGGGCTGATTCACGCCCCGATGCCCGAAACGCATCTTGTACGTGCGGCCACCGAGCGCGAGCCCGAGGAGCTGGTGGCCCAGGCAGATCCCGAACAGGGGAACCGTGCCCAGCAGCTCGCGCGCCGAGGCCACGCCGTACGTGGTGGCGGCGGGGTCGCCGGGCCCGTTGGACAAGAAGACGCCGTCGAACCCGCCGGCCGCGACGGTGGCGGCGGACGTCTGCGCCGGGAACACGGTGGTCTCGATCCCCGCCGCCGCGAGGCCTCGCAGGATGCTGCGCTTCATCCCGTAGTCGTACGCGGCCACTCGATACACCCGTCCGCCGTCCCTGGAGGCTCCTCCCACGAGCGATCCGGCCTCGTACGGCTCGGGGGTCGTCACGGTTCGGGCCAGGTCCGCGCCCGCCATACCCGGCGTCGCGAGGACGCGTCCGACCAGCGATCCCGCGTCGAGGTCCAGCGCGGAGATGGCGGCGCGCATCGACCCGCGTTCGCGCAGCACGCGTGTGAGGCGCCGGGTATCGATGCCCTCGATCCCGGTCACCCCCGCCGCGGACAACGCTTCTTGCAAGGTGGACTCCGCGCGCCAGCTGGAGGCGCGGCGCGACACCTCCCGCACGGCGAAGCCCGCCACCCGGATGCCGCTCGATTCCGCGTCGCGTTCGTTCATGCCGTAGTTGCCCTGGTGGGGGTACGTGGCGGCCACGATCTGCCCGGCGTACGACGGATCGGTCAAGATCTCCTGGTAGCCCGCCATGCCGGTGTTGAACACCGCCTCGCCGAACGCCTCACCCGCCGCGCCGAACGCGGTCCCGCGGAAGACCGTCCCGTCCTCGAGCGCCAGGATGGCGGCAGGGCCCCTCATCGGGTCGGCTTCCCGTCGGCCACGCTCAGGCGCCCGCGCAGCATGGTGAACCGAACGCGGCCGGCCAGCTCGTGCCCCAGGAACGCCGCGTTCCTCGCCTTCGAGGCGAACGGCGCCTGCACGGTCCAGCGTTGCATGGGGTCGAAGACCATCAGGTTCGCCGGTCGGCCCACCTCGATGCCGCCACCGTGCCCGACGGCTCCGAGGATCCGGGCGGGGGCCGTGCTGAGCACCTCGAGGGCGCGCGGCAAGCCGAGGAGCCCCGGGGCGACGAGGTAGGTCGAGCACGGAGGCCAGCGCGGTCTCGAGCCCGATCGTGCCCGCCGGGGCCTGATCGAACTCGGCCTCCTTCTCCTCCACGGCGTGGGGAGCGTGGTCGGTGGCGATCGCATCGATGGTTCCGTCCGCCACGCCCGCGCGAAGTGCGTCGCGATCCTCCGCCGATCGCAGGGGCGGGTTGACCTTGAGGTTGGTGTCGTACGTGCGCAGGTCGTCGTCGGTGAAGACGAGGTGGTGCGGCGTAACCTCGGCGCTCACCCGCACGCCGTCGGCCTTCGCGGCCCGGACGAGCTCGACCGCGCGCGCCGCGGTGAGGTGACAGATGTGGATGCGCCCGCCGGTCATCCTGGCCACGGCGAGATCGCGCGCGACCGTGACCTCCTCGGCCTCCGCCGGGCGTCCGTTGAGCCCCATGGTGGCGGAGTTGACGCCCTCGTGCATCTGCCCGCCCTCCACCAGGGAGGGGTCCTCGCAGTGATCGGCGATCACGATCTCCTCCGGGAAGGCCCTGGCGTAGGTGAGGGCGTTGCGGAGCACTCGTGCGGTGGGCACGCAGTTGCCGTCGTCGCTGAACACGCGCACGCCCGCGGCGACCATCTCGCCCATGTCGGCGAGCGACTCCCCCGCCAGGGCCTTGGTGATGGCCCCCACGGGGAAGACGTCGCACAGGCCGGCCGCCGCCGCCTTCTCGCGGACCTCGGCCACCACGCCGGCGTGATCGGTCACGGGGTCCGTGTTGGCCATGGAGGCGACGGCCGTGTAGCCGCCCACGGCCGCCGCGCGGGTGCCGGTCTCGATGGTCTCCTTGGCCTCGAACCCCGGCTCCCGCAGGTGCGTGTGCAGGTCCACGAGACCGGGGCAGAGCACGAGGCCCGCGCAGTCGATCGCCTCCGCGTCGTCGGCGGGGACCTCCGCCCCCACCGCGGCGATCGCCTCGCCCTCGACCAGGACGTCCAGGGATCGGTCGACGCCCGAAGCCGGGTCCACGACCCGGGCCCCCACGAACCGGTAGCGCTCAGTCATCGGCCGCCCCCGCTTCGGCGGCGCCGAGCAGCAGATAGAGCAAAGACATCCGGATGGCGATGCCGTTGGTGACCTGCTCCTCGATCAGCGCATGCGGGAGGTCGGCGACGTCCGAATCGATCTCCACCCCGCGGTTCATGGGGCCCGGGTGCATGATGAACGATCCCTCCGGGAGCATGGCGGCGCGCGCGGCAGTGAGCCCGAACAGCCGGTTGTACTCGCGCACGCTGGGGAAGTACTCGAGGCGCTGGCGCTCCCGTTGAACGCGCAGCATGTAGCAGACGTCGAGCTTGGGCAGCACGGATGCGATGTCGTAGCTCACGTTCACGCCCCACTGCGGGGCCTCGGGTGGGATCAGCGTCGGCGGGCCCACGAGCGTCGCCTCGGCGCCCATCTTGACCAACCCGAAGCTCAGGCTCCGAGCCACGCGAGAGTGCAGCACGTCGCCTACGATGGCGACGCGCAGGCCCTCGAGCCGCCCGAGTCGCTCCCGCATGGTGTAGAGGTCCAACAGGGCCTGGGTGGGGTGCTCGTGCGTGCCGTCCCCGGCGTTCAGCACGTGGCCGTCGACCCACCTGGTGAGCTGCAACGGCGAGCCGCTCGAGGAATGGCGGATCACGATGGCGTCGGCCCCCATCGCCTGCAGCGTGAGCGCCGAATCCTTGAGGCTCTCGCCCTTGGCGACGCTCGAGCCGCTGGAGCTGAAGTTGATGACGTCCGCCGAGAGCCGCTTCGCGGCCAGCTCGAACGAGATGCGCGTGCGCGTGGAGTTCTCCAGGAAGAAGTTCACCACCGTGCGTCCGCGCAGGGCGGGCACCTTCTTGATGACGCGCGTGCCGACCTCGCGGAACGACTCCGCGGTGTCGAGGATCCGCACGACGTCCTCGGCGGTGACGTCGTCCATCGTGAGGAGGTGGCGATTCATCCCGGCCCCTCGCCGCCCGGTGCCTGCTCGACGAGCACCCCGTCCTCGCCGTCCATCTCCGCGACCAGCACCCGAACGTCGTCCGCGCGTCGCGTCGGGACGTTCTTGCCCACGAAGTCCGCGCGGATCGGCAGCTCGCGATGCCCGCGGTCGACGAGCACGGCGAGCTGGATGCGCCGCGGGCGCCCGAAATCCATGAGGGCGTCCATGGCCGCTCGGATCGTCCGCCCGGTGTAGAGGACGTCGTCGACCAGGACGAGCGTCCTGCCGGTGATGTCGAAGCCGACGCGGGTCTCGTGGACCTCCGGAGCCTCGGCCTTCATGCCGATGTCGTCGCGGTAGAAGGTGATGTCGAGGACCCCCACGGGAACGGCCCGCCCCTCGATCCGTTGGATCTCGTCCGCGAGTCGCCGGGCCAGATGGTCGCCGCGGTTCGCGATCCCGATGAGCGCCACGTCCTGCGCGCCGTGGTCGCGCTCCAAGATCTCGTGGGCGATCCGGGTCGTGGCACGCCGGACGTCGTCGGGGTCCATCAGGCGCCCACTCACGGAAGAACGCCCTCTCGAGCATGCGAGAGGGCGCCCAGGTTGTATCCCACGTATCCGCTCCCTTCCCGGCCTCTCGGGACCGGACTTAAAGGGGAAGTGTTCCTGTGTCGAGGATAGCACCAGGCGCGAGCCGGCGGACGACCTTCCTGGCGGAGCTCAACCACCGGTCGTACACTGGCATTCGGTACCGGTTTTCACCGGCACCCTCGATGCGAAGGTGGTGTGGGCACATGGAATGGGGAGTCGTAGCAGCCGTCGCGGCCGGCGTCGCCTTGCTGTTCGGGGTGAAGAAGATCCCGGAGTTCGCGCGGAACATCGGCCGGGCACAGGGTGAGTTCAAGAAGGGCCTGCGCGAAGGCGTGACCGAGGAGCCGGACGACCCCGGCACGGCCGAGGACAAGCCCGCAAGTCCCACGTCCGACGCCTAGGCCGGACCTTCGACCGACCCCCGAACCGCCCGCGGATCAGCGCTCGGCGTCCGGGGCCATCGAGGCGTCGGGTCGCACCACTCGCGCGATCGGGCCCAAGACGCCATTGACGAAGCGTCGCGACTCCTCCGCGGACAGGTCGGAGGCGGCCTCCACCGCCTCGCTGATCGCGACCGAGGTCGGCACCTCGGGCCGGTGCAGGAGCTCCTCCACCGCCACCCGCAATATCGTGCGATCGAGTGCGGCCATGCGTGCCACGGTCCACCCCTCGGCGTACTCCGCGAGCAGGAGGTCGATCTCCGGTTCGTGGTCGGCCACGCCCTCGACCAACTCCTGTGCGAACGCCGGGACGTGGCGCTCCGCCTCGAGCCAGTCCCGCAGGACCTCGGGGGCCGCCTCGTCGGTGACGTCGGCCTGGTAGAGGATGTCGATGGCGGTCCTGCGCGCGCTGCGACGGCCCGTCAACGCTTCACGCGTTCGATGTATTCGCCGGAGCGCGTATCGACCTTGATCTGCTCGCCCTCCTCCACGAAGAGCGGCACGTTGACGACGGCGCCCGTCTCCAGCGTTGCGGGCTTCATCGCACCCGTCCGAGTGTCGCCCTTGGCACCCGGGTCGCAGCTCGTGATGGTGAGCACCATCGAGGCCGGCAGGTCCACGGTGATCGGGACGCCCTCGTGCAGCGCGACCTGGGCCTGCGAACCCTCGACGAGGTATGCGGCGGCGTCCCCGACGAGCACGCGCGGGACGTGGATCTGCTCGTAGCTCTGGAGGTCCATGAACACGAAATCCTCCGTTTCGGGGTAGAGGTACTGGTAGTCCTTGCGTTCCACGATGGCTTGGTCGACCTTGACCCCCGCGTTGAAGGTTCGCTCGATCACGGCGCCGCTCTTCACGTTGCGCAGCTTCGTTCGCACGAACGCGCCGCCCTTACCGGGCTTCACGTGCTGGAACTCGATGATCTGGAAGAGGGTGCCGTCCAGCTCGATCGTCATCCCGTTCTTGAAGTCGTTCGTGGAAACGCTCACGCAGGTCCTCAGCTCCTCGGGCTCACAGTTCGATGAGATCGCGCGAGGAGCTTCCCAGGACGCGGCATCCGTCGACCGCCACCTCCACGCTGTCCTCGATCCGAACGCCGCCCAGCCCGGGGATGTAGATGCCGGGCTCGACGGTCACGACCGCCCCCGCCTCGAGGATGTGATCGATGTCCCGTCCCAGGCGCGGACCTTCGTGGATCTCGAGCCCGACCCCGTGGCCGAGACCGTGAGGGAACGCGTCGCCGTAGCCCGCCGTCTCGATCACCGAGCGGGCGGCGGTGTCCACCTGGGCGCCCGTGACCCCGACGGCGACCGCATCGATCCCCGCCTGCTGGGCCTCCCGCACGACATCGTGGACCTTCTTCAATTCGGTGGCCGGCGCGCCGAACGCCAGCGTACGGGTCATGTCGGCGTGGTAGCCGCCCACGAGCGCGCCGAAGTCCAACTTGATGACGTCCCCCTCCTCCAGCAGCCGGTGCCCGGGCTCGTGATGGGGCTCCGCCGCGTTCTCGCCGAAGGCGACGATCGGGTCGAAGGCGAGGCCGTCGGCGCCGTCGCGGCGAAGGATGCACTCGAGCTCCCAGGCCACCTGCCGCTCGCTCCGCCCAACGGCGAGGAACTCGAGGATGTCCTCGAACGCCTGGTCGGTGACCGCCTGCGCGCTCCGCAGCAGGGCGAGCTCCTCGGCGTCCTTCACCCAGCGCTGTCGTTCCACGGCGTCCACCACCCCGACGAGCTCGACCTGGCCCAGCCGCTCGCCGAGGCGCTCGCGCCCCCTCACCGTCAGGACCTGCGCCTCGAAGCCCAAGCGGGCCACGCCCATGCGGGCGCAGAGGATCCGAGAGCGCCCCCTCGAGTCCGTCGAGATACGTGATGCGCTCGAGGTCGGGAACCTCGTGACGCGATCGCTCCGTGTAGCGGCCGTCGGTGAGGAACACCGCGTCCGCAGCGCGTACCAGCACCTGCCCGTTCGAGCCCGTGAAGCCGGTGAGGTAGCGCACGTTGGGAAGGCCACTGACCAGAAGGGCATCCACCTGGAGCTCCGCCGATCGGGCCCCCAGGGCGTCTCGTCTCAGCTGGTGATCCACGGCATCGCCTCCAGTGCGAGATGATAGCCACCGGCCCCGAGGCCGGTGATGGTGGCCCGACAGGTCTCCGAGACCACCGAGTGTCGGCGGAACTCCTCCCGGGCATAGATGTTGGACATGTGGACCTCCACGACGGGCAGCCCGCAGGCCTCCACCGCGTCGCGCAGTGCGAACGAGTAGTGGCTGAGGGCCCCGGGATTGATGACGACCGCCGTGCACCCCTCGGCGTCCGCGCCCAGGAGCCACCCCACGAGGTCGCCCTCGTGATCGGACTGGCGCCAGTCCACCTCGTGGCCGAGCTCCCCAGCGCGGTCCCGCACCCCCGCCATGATCTCCTCGAGCGACTCGTCCCCGTAGGTGGCCCGGTCCCGGCGCCCCAGCGCACCCAGATTGGGCCCGAAGGCATACAGGATCTTCACGCGCTCGCCCCGAGGGTTCGAAGGAGCGCTCCGACCTCCTGCGGCGTGACGCCTTCCACGATCACGGGCTTGCCGACGTCCTCCAACAGCACGAACCGCACCCCCCCGAGGTACTTCTTGTCCAGCCGCAAGGCCGACAGGATGTCATCGACCGGAGGGAACGACCCGTCGACCTCCAGCCCCAAGGACGTGAGCAGCCTGGTCACGCGCGACGCGATGCCGGCCGGGCACAGCTCCCGCTCCTCCGAGAGGCGTGCCGCGAACACCATGCCCACCGCGATCGCCTCGCCGTGGGACCTGCCCTCGAACGCGTCGAGCCGCTCGAGCGCGTGCCCGAGCGTGTGCCCGAAGTTGAGCATCAGACGCGCACCCACGTCGCGCTCGTCCCCGGCCACGGCGGCGGCCTTGGCCGCCGCGCACCGGGCGATGAGGACCTCCAGGACTCCCGGGTCGCGGGCCAGGACCGGTCCGGGATCGGATTCCAGCTGCTCCAACAGGACCGTGTCGAGGGTGAGCGCGTACTTCGCGACCTCGGCGAGGCCCGAGCGGTAGTCGCGCTCGGACAGGGTCGCGAGCGTGCCGACGTCGGCGAGCACGGCCCGCGGCTGATGGAAGGCGCCCACGAGGTTCTTGCCCTCGGGCAGGTTCACCGCCGTCTTCCCCCCGATAGCGGCGTCCACCTGCGCGGTCAGGGTCGTGGGTACCTGCAGGAAGGGGAGACCGCGCATGTACGTGGCGGCCACGAACCCCGCGAGGTCCCCCGTGGCGCCGCCGCCGAGCGCCACCACGAGGTCGTCGCGGTGGGCCTCCTGCGTCGCGAGCTGATGCAGGAGCGTCGCGTAGACCTGGAGCGTCTTGGCCGCCTCGCCCGCGGGCACGGTCAGCAGGACGGGCTCCAGTCCCCCCGCGGCCAGGCCGGCCGCGAGCGGCTCGAAGTATCGGGGGGCGGCCTCGGCGTCCGCCACCACGAAGGCCGACCGGACGTCGAGCAGCGGCGGGAGGAACGAGGCCGCGTCGGCGAGGATCCCGGAGCCCACCACCACGTCGTAGGGGTGGCCCGGGATCGCCACGCTCACGCGGACCAACGCAACTCCTCGACGATCGCCTCCGCGACCTCCCCGGGTGCCCCGCTCGCCTCCACGACGTGCGCTGCGAACTCCCGGTACAGCGGCTCCCGTTCGGCGAGGAGCCGGTCGAGGTCACCCGGTTCCCGGATCAGCGGACGATCTGCCGCCGGTCGGATGCGGGCCCGGAGCTGCTCCACGGGCACGTCGAGGAACACGGCGGTGCCCGTGTTGCGCAACGTGATCCGGTTCGCCGGCTCGAGGACCACGCCACCGCCGCATGCGACGACCGACGGATCGTGCGTCGACGCCTTCGTGAGGGCGCCCGCCTCGAGCCCGCGGAACGCCGCCTCGCCGTCCTCCTCGAAGATCTCCGGCACGGTACGGCCCTGCTCCGCTTCGATCACGAGATCGAGGTCCACGAACGGTACGCCCAGGCGTCCGGCGAGCTCCTCGCCCACGACGGACTTCCCCGCCCCGGGCATGCCAACCAGGTACACGATCACGGCAGCGCCCCCACGTAGGCATCGAGGTTGCGGCGGGTCTCGGTCGCCGAATCGCCCCCGAACTTCTCGAGCGCGGCGGCCGCCAGCTCGAAGGCGACCACGGCCTCCCCCACCACGCCGCCGGCCGGCACGGCGCACGCGTCGGTCCGTTGCTTGATCGCGACCGCCTCCGTCTTGGTGGCGAGATCCACCGTGGCCAGGGGCCTGGGGACCGAGGAGAAGGGCTTCATGGCCGCGCGCAGGCGGATGGGTTGGCCGGTGCTCATCCCACCCTCGATGCCTCCCGCCCTCGCGGTCCGCCGCGAGATCTCGCCGTCGCGCAGCACGATCTCGTCGTGGGCCTTCGAGCCGGGACGCGAGGCGGAGGCGAACCCGTCTCCCACCTCCACACCCTTCACCGATTGGATGCTCATGAGCGCCAGGGCCAGCCGCGCGTCGAGCTTGCGGTCGTAGTGCGCGTAAGAGCCCAGGCCGGGCGGCGCGCCGTACGCGAGCACCTCGAACACGCCGCCCACCGTGTCGCGCGCCTTCCGGAGGCGGTCGATCTCCCGCACCATGGCGCCCGAGGCCTCCGGGTCCAAACAGCGCACGGGGGAGGCATCGATCGCACGCAGGTCCTGGGGCTCCGGAACCCCGGCGCGCGCAGGCACCTTGACCTTGCCGACCTGCACCACGTGCGAGAGCACCCGAACGTCGAGGCCCGCCAGGAAGGCCTTGCAGAACGTCCCCGCGGCCACGCGCGCCGCGGTCTCGCGGGCGCTCGCGCGCTCCAGTACGTTGCGCACGTCGTCGAAGCCGTACTTCTGGGCGCCCGCGAGGTCGGCGTGGCCCGGTCGCGGTCGCGTGAGGCGCTCCCCGGGGACGTCCTCGCCCTCGACGCCCATGAGGTCCGCGTACTTCGTTTCGAACTCCAGGTTCGCGATCGTGACGCCGATCGGCGAGCCCATGGTCCTCCCATGACGCACGCCGCTCAAGATCTCGAACCGGTCGCGCTCGAAGCGCTGCCGACCGCCCCGCCCGTGCCCATGCCGGCGTCGCGCGAGCTCCTCGGTCAGCTCCCGGGCGGAGATCTCCACACCTGCCGGCATGCCCTCGAGGATCATCATCAGACCCTTGCCGTGGGACTCCCCCGCGGTCAGCAGACGCAACATTGCGTCCATCATAGAGATGAAGCGAGGGCGGCCCCGAAAACGGAGCCGCCCTCGCGGACCGGCGACCGCTCCCCCCGTGGGCGGGCCGCCGGGGCCACCGCGAACCACTTAGTTCACTTGGACGAAGTGGCGCAGAGCGTGAACGACTCGTCTCCGTAGAGGAACGTGGCGCAGTTGCCCGACGCCGAGCGGAACTCGAACTGCCCCGCATCGAACATCCCGCCTTCGGCCACGTTGTAGACCGTCCCGTCCACCTCCACCTGCGCCCGGGTCTTCCCGTTGCGCTGGAACACGTCCAGCAGCACCACCGTGTGCCCCCCGATCACCGTGCTGGAGCCGCTGGGGGTCGAGGGCGGCGGAGAGCTCGGGTTCGTCGGCGGCGGGCGTCGTCGAGGTCGGGGGCGGGCCCGTGCCCGACGTAGGGGGCGGCGTGGTCGTGCTCCCGGACGACGTCTGGAGGATCGGTGGCACGGAGAAGGGGTCGCGGCCCGTGAAGTTCTGCGCGGGGGGCACGGTGGGCTGCACGGTGGGCGATCCCGTCGGTCCGACGGTGGGGCCTCCCGATCCGCTCGGCGACGCCACGCTCGCCGGCGGGGAGAACGAAGGGAGGGCGACCTCGCCGCCGCCCGGCGACAGCAGCGTGTAGATCAGGAACAGCGCCACGATCCCCGCCAGGGTCACGCCGCCGATCTTCAGCGTCCGTTTGTCTCGATCCGTCAGTGGCATCTCAGGCTCCCGGCGAAGGCGACGAGGTGGTCGAGCCGGCCGACGGACCCGGGACCGAGCCGGGCCCGGCGCTCGTGTCGCTGGTGTAGAGGATCAACGAGCCCGTCATCTGCAGGAACGGGACGGAACTGCTCGTGGTGTCGTCGCCGGAGGGGCTGATCGTGGCGGTCTGCACCTTCGCGACACGAGGCAGGGTCTCGATGTTGTAGAGGTACTCCGCGAGCGCGAAGTAGTTGCCCTTCACCGTGAACGTCACCGGGATCTCCGAGAGGTTGATCTGGGTGTTCAGCACGGGCTGGGACGGCGTGAACAGCCAGAGCTTGATCCCGGCCCGCGTGGCGGCGTTCGCGAGCAGCTGAAGGAACCCCGGCTCGTCGGCGGTCGGTGGGATCTGCTGCTCGACGTCCTGGATGATCTTCCGATTCGCCTCCGCGTCGTCCTGCGCCTGCTGCAACGCGGCGAGCTGCGACAGCAGGGTCGACTTGCTGCGCCTGCGTCGTCTCGAGCTCGGTGTTCGCCGAGCTCACGGCGCTCATCTTGGGCAGCACGAGGAACACCACGAATGCGATGGCGAGGACCGCCGCGACAGCGGCAACGATGAGCGGAGCCGCGTCTACCCTGCACCGGTCCCCGCCCCTCCCGTGGCCGTGCCACCGGGTACGCCCGCGAGCTGACCGCGTGGGGTCACGACCGCGTCCGACAGGTCGGCGGCAGAGCGTGATCGATGTAGCTGAATCCGTTGTCCTGCAGGGCGCCGTTCGAGACCCACGGGTTCTCCCAGCCCTTCACGGACTCGAGCCGCGTGAGCCACGACGCGACCGTCTGGACGGACGCCGCGTTACCGCTGGCCGCCATGGTCCCCACGAACGGCACGACCCCCGTGGTGGCCGTGCCGCCGCTGGTGTCGGCGGGGGTCAGCTGGAACGCGAGCGAATCGAGCGCCATGTCGGAGGGGATCACGCGCGAGACGTCCATCAACAGACCGGAGAACGACACCTCGCCCGACCACGCCGCGTTGAGCTCCTGCTGGGCGGCCTGCGCCGAGGATTGCAGGGTCGCGAAATCCGCGAGGTCGTTGATCTGACCCTGGATCCCCTGGTTCGTGGTCTCCTGAGCCGCGATCTCGTCGTTCACGCTGCTGAGTCGGGAGACCTGGAGGAGATAGAACGCGAGGATGAGGGCGATGACCACCGCGGCTGCGGCGATCGCGAGGTACGTCCGGCGGCGCTGGCTCTGCCGCTCGAGGATATCGGGGGGGAGGAGGTTGACCTGGCTCACGCCGCCCTCCCGGGGATCGCGAGACCCACGGCCACCGCGAGCAGCGGCTCCGCCTCCGCGAGGGCCTCCTCGGAGAGCTCCAGGTTGTGACGCACGTGCTCGAAGACCCTGCCGGCGTCGATCTCCACCGGGATCCGCTGGCGCAGGAGGTCCATGAACCCTTCGAGCTTGGCTCCCCCGCCCGAAACGATGAGCCGCTCGATGGTCGCGCCCTGTGCCTGCGCCGTGTAGAACTCCAACGAGGACCGGATCTCGTCCACGAAGCTGGTGGCGCGCTGGATGGCCAGCTGCTGGATCTGGGCGGGATCCGGGACGTCTTCGAGGCCGGCCACCACCTCGCCCCGTTTCAGTCGCTCGGCGACGTCGTCCTCGACGCCGAGGCCCCGCGCCACGGCGACCGTGATGTCGCGACCCCCCGACGGCAGGATGCGGACGAACCTCGTGGTTCCCCGCGCGTGCACGACGATGTTCGTGACGTGGGCGCCGATGTCGATGACGGCCTCGTCGACCGAGTCCTCGAGGTCCATGCCGGCGCTCGGGGTGCCCACCGCCCGCACCATCGCGAACGGGATCAGGTCCAGACCCAACGGCTCGAGTTTCGCGTCGAGCACGGCGGCCACCATCTGGTCGACCATGCCGCGCTGCGCCGCCACGAGCAGCATCCGGAGCATCTTGCGCCCCTCTTGGTCGAACTCCTCGATGGGGTCGAAGTCCAGCACGGCGTCGTCCACCGGCATGGGGATGAACTCCTGCACCTGGAAGCCGAGCGAGGCGCGCAGCTCTTTGTCGGGGAGGTAGGGAAGCGCGATCTCACGGACCACGACGCGCTGGTTCCCGACGCCCATGTAGACGTGCTTCTGCTTGAAGCCGCCCCGCTGCCAGAGCTCGCGCAGGGCCTCGGACACCGCCGAGGGATCCCTGACCTCGCCGTTCTCCACGGCGCCGGCGGGCAGCCCGACCTGGGCAGCGTGGAGCACCGTCGGGTTGTCCCCGCCGGTGAGCTCGACGGCTCGCACCGCCGTGGAGCCGATGTCGAGGCCGATCCGACCCTTCGCCAACTAGTGCCCCTCCACCCGCACCGAGCGCTCGCTGAGGTAGCGCTCGACGTCGTTCTCTCTGATCCGGTAGTTCTTCCCGACCCGAACCGCGGGCAGCTCCCCCGCTTTGATCAGCCGGTACACCGTCATGTTCGAAACCCGCATCACGGCCGCGACCTCGGTCACGGTGAGCAGGCCACCCGACCCGAACGGTTGCGGTTCGCCCATCAGCCGGTCGCACTCCTCCGGCACCGCGCGGGTGCCCCGTCTCTACGGCACCTCCGGCGGCCCTTTCTCGGCCCTCCGCAGTGCCACATGTTGCACATCTGCCCCATCGAGCTATGCAGGGCACGTTCGCCCTGTTGAGCGTGCCCACGAAACACTAGGAGACAGGCGTTGTCAAACATTTCGACGCCCCGTTCGATGTGCCTGGTTCGCCAGGCTCAGATCGGGGAAGGTCGGGGGCCTCACCCGGTCACGAGGCGCTGCAGATACCAGCGGGCGATGGGCTCCGTGAGGAAGGCCGCTATCACGGCCCCAGCGGCCAGATACGGACCGAACGGGATGGCCGACTTTCGGCCTCGGCCCGATGCGAGGGCGAGGATTCCCCCCAGCCCGCCCAGCAGGATCGCTGCGCCGGCAGCGACGCCAACGTAGCGAAGCCCCACGGCGCCCATCACGATGCCGATCAAACCCGCCAGCTTCACGTCGCCCATCCCCATGCCTCGGCTGACGAGCGCCACCAGGAAGAGGCCTCCCCCGAACAGCAGGAATCCCTCCGCGGCTCGAACGGGATCCGTTCCGCCGTGGAACGCCCACGCAACGACCACGTAGATGGGGAACCCGATCAACGACGGGTACATCAGGCGGTTGGGGATGACCCTGTGTCGGATGTCGATCACGCAGATCGCAGGGAGCATCGAAAGCAGCGCCGCCATCATGACCCCGATCCAGATCCGGTCGAAGCGCGCGACGGCCGCCACGACGAGCGCGGCGGTGCTGAGCTCGATCAGCGGGTATTGGACGGAGATCGGCTCCTGGCAGGCCCGGCACTTGCCTCGGAGCAGCAGCCAGGAGACCACGGGGATGTTGTCCCGATAGGGGATCGAGGCGCCGCATCCCGGGCATCGCGACGGCGGCGATACCACCGATGTCTTGGCCGGCATCCGATCGATCACGACGGTCATGAAGCTTCCGATGGCCAGCCCGAACGGTAGGGCGACGAGCGCCCGAAGCCAGGTGTCGCTCATGGTGCGAACCCTACGGGCTTCCGACGGCGCCGTTAACTAGGGGTTCGTCACCTCGCGCACGTACGCGATGTCCTCCGTGAAAGAGGTGATGGTGCCGTAGCCGGGCACGAGGGACGGGGCGAAACGTCATCGTGAAGTGGTTCCCGATGTGCACCGGGCCGCCGATCACCTGGCCGTAGAAGTTGCTCTTGTTCGACATCTAACCGGTGCATGGCGAATAGAAGAACGCCTGGACGTACGAGTTGAAGTCCGTGTTGTTCCCGGTGTAGACGGATTTGCTCGATGCCCCCGTCCCGAGGCATCATGGGCGAGAGCGGGGCTCCCGTCGCGGGCCAGTCGCTGATGAAGTAGAGGCTGCTCGTCATCGTTGCCCCGGTCCAATTCGACCTGTTCCTGAAGGAGATCCCCCAATCGGTGATGATCGCGAGGTTCCCCTTCATGTTGACCGTCAAATATTGTTGGTGGTGTACGTGCCGCGGAGTAGGGCCCGTGATGTCGCCGAGGTGGTTTCCGGTCAGACCGGCAAGTGTGCTCTCCACGAACGCCGGCGTCGATGTACACGACCGTTGCTCCGGAGAAGGTGTTCACCGTGTATCCGGTCCTGTCGATGCCGTTGTACGTGATCTGCGGGAACGGCTGGGTCGGGGGCGTCGGAGAGATCGTGTTCGGATACGTGGTCCCGAGACCGAGACGCCGGAGATGGTGGTCGCGGCCGTCGCTTGCCCCCGATCGACCCGCTGCCGCTGATCGTGGCGGTCGAGGAGATCACGTTGGTGAGCGGATGTCGGATTGTTGATCGTGACATTGCCGTTGGCCCACAGGGTCCCGAGGATGTTCGAGTTCCCTGACATTGGCCGATCCGTTAGGGACGTAGACGTTCCCCCGGATATGAGGCGTATTCGTCACCGTCAGATTACCGGTTAGGATGTACATGTCGCCGTCGTTTCCGTCGTTGCCGTAGATTCGAAGTTGTTCGGGAAGACGCGCCCGACTGCGAGAGGATCGCCGCTCCGAACCCGCCGTAGACGGGCGTCAGACGCATGAAGGTCTGCATCGTCCGCGGCGTCTGGGTCCCGACCGTACCGGTTGTGTCGATCACCACGGACGCGGGGTAGTACGTGCTGGTGAACGGCGTGGCGGTTGAGCAGGGCATCACCGCCCCCGCGGCGTCGTAGAAGGTGGGCGTGGCCGTGAAGCTCGCTGCTCCCGGCGCCCTCGCGATCGTCTGCGTGGCGGGCGGGCAGTTCATCGTCGTGACCGTCGCCGACTGGAGATAGGCGTAGTAGTAGTTGTTGCCCCGCCTCAGCCGCGTTCAGCGACGTGAGCCGCTGCCGGTGATTGAGCACTCGAGGCCACGTCGTGGATCGACTGTTGCACCACGACGACGGACAGGAGCAAGAGTACGACGCTCACCAGCAGCGCCACGATCATGGCGACGCCGTCTTCCGCGTTGGGATCGATCCGCATCGAATGCTCCTTTTCGCTCATGCCGGGAGATCCTGGCAAACGGCGACCGGGAACCCGAATGATGTGTTGCGCCCCGTGATCGAGGACTTGAGTTCCTGCGTGGCGTTCGCGGCGAATCCGGGTTCCGTATTGACCAGGAATCGGACGGTCACGGTCCGGCCCGTCGGGTCGAGCGTGAAGGCGCCGACCTGCGGCGTCGCCACGCGGTTCACGACGCCGGTGGCGATGACCTGCCAGTCCGTGGCCTCCTCCGGCCGCCCTTGCGGCCAATATCGATAGACGAGCTGGTTCGAATCGTTGATCGTCCAAAGGGCGCACCGAGAGGTTCCGCCGATTGAGGAGGCTGAATCCTGGAGCGCATAGGCCTGCGTGTACACGCGAAGGGTGAATCCGGCCGGCGTCTCCGCATTGGGGTTGTAGAGCAGGTTGCCGGATCGCAATTGACGATCGATGGACTGCATCGCCAGACGCGCCTGGTCGACGTTCTGCGAGCGTAGGTCCTCGTTCACCACCGCCCGCTGGATCGTCGTGAGCGAGGAGAGCAAGATGACCATCGCCACCGCGAGGATCGACATCGCCACGACGAGTTCCGGCAGGGTGAAACCGGACTCATCGTCGAGCCGCTCGGTCATCCGGGAGGGCCCTCGCATCATCATCCTGCCGCCGGCGGTTGACCGTAGACGCCGCGAGTCAGCATAGTCCCCAGGTGAGGTCGAGCGGAGATCGACGGTGGTCACACCGTTGACCGTGACGTTGTAGAGCACGGAGGCCGTGAACGGCGTGACGCTGGAATCCGCCTCTGTGCGCAGCGTGCCGCTCGGGTTGGTTTGGTTCGTGCCGGTCAGGGAGGCCTGGGAACCGGGCTTGACGGAGATCGTCGTGATGACGGTGTTGACCCCGAACGATGTCGTCCGACTCACCGTCGAGGTCAGGTTGTTGAGTGATGCGTTGCCAACGGCATAGGACGAGTAGCCGCTCCCGTTCCAGAACGAGACGTTGCCGCCTGCCGGTGGTCGCCAGCGCGGCCGTCGTCGTCGAGCCGGCTTGCGAGCTCGCGGTGTCCTGGTACCCGCCGACGGTCAGGAGGTAGCCCGTCCAGCCTCCCGGCGCACTCACCCCGGCCGGCAACGCTCCCAAGCCGATCGGGCCGAAACGCCTCGTCGCGGTGAGTTCGACGCGCCCGTCCTGACCGCTCACCGGATCGCGGTCCACGAACGATTTGTTGGGATTGCTCGACGCCGGAGCCATGCTGGCGAGCGTGGCGGTTCCAAGTCCGGAGACGATCCCTTCGAGGTTCATCGATGCCGTCAGCGTTCCCGCCTGTTGGACGCGACCTCCGAGACAGGGGAGACCGTCAGCTTCAGCCACATCCGTTGGAGGCGGGCAGACGTCCGCTCCGGCCGCCGCGACCGCGGCGTCGGCCTGGCCGCTATCACCGGCGGGTGCGACGAGATCGATAGCGGTGGAACCGCTCGTCGACGACACGGAGCTCCCCCGCCCCCACGGTCGGCGGAGAGGCTCGCGTAGCGAACGCCCGCCGTCCCGGGGTCCGAGTCGGCGGCGCTCGCCGTCGTGAGCACGCCACCGCCCTCGCGGGTCCCGGCGCCGTCTGTCACCGAGACCAGCGACTCCGTGAACGACGCACGGCCCTGCGTGACCTGCTCGTTCTGGAGATTCGATTCGGTTCCGGTCGCCTGGAGATAGCCGCTCGAGAAGGTCAACCCCTGGATCGAGCCGCTGATATCCACCCGCCCCGGCGGGACCTGGGCGATGCCGTAAAAGAAGGGTTGACAGGGAGCGGCAAGGGGTGGGTCGAGGAACTGACGCAACCGCTCGGCGAGGAGAACAGGCTCTGAATTCCTGACGGAGGCGTTCGCGTTGGCGGGATGAGGCGGCACTGACCCAGCTGACGAGCACCGTGACCCGGTACGCGGTGAGGTTCGGACACGGCGTTACGGTCTCGATGGACGGACAGTCGTTGGTGATGTAGGTCTTCCATGTGTAGGCGAGGTCGTTCGTCACGGCGCTGGAAGCGATCGTGCCTTGATGCCGGATTGATCCACGGGTCCGCGGGGACCCCGCTCGAGTGAACGATCTTCTCTCCCGTCGGCGCGGAGCACGACTCGAAGCGATAGACGACCGGCGATCCGCCGCAGTTCTTGATGTTGGTATCTCCGGTGAGGTCCGATGAGGACATCCCGGTCTGATGCGCGCGAATGCTTGGCCCCGGATCTCCTCCATGATCCGGATGGCGATGCCGTTGGCCGTGACGCGCTCGCGTGCGAACGAGATCGTCTTGAAGCCGATCGTAGCGGTGTACATCATCGCAACCATCGCGCCGAACAAGATCGTGATGGCGATCATCGTCTCCACGATCGTGAATCCCCGCTCGTCCCTGCGAAGAGAGTGAAGCCGCCTATCGAGGGTAGCCCGAGTCATCGATGTCTTCCCATGTCGTCAACAGTTACTCATGGGCCGTTCGGGTGACGGGCTTTCAGGCCATCCGTCGCTCCTATCGTAGCGAGTGAGGGAAACGAAAGGGGCGGCCCGAGGGCCGCCCTTCGCGGATGCGTCTCGATGGCCTTGCCCGACTTACGGGAAGGCGGTCGCGGCGGGCGCTTGTGCGGACGTTGCCGTGCAGGCCGCACCGGTTCCGTAGAATCCGTCCCCGCACCAGACGTAGTGGAAACATCCTTGATCCAGTAGCAAGTGCCGGACGCGGACAGCGCCGCGGCGGCCCACACGTCGTTCGCGGCGGTACGTCGTGAACGGGTGCACGCTGACCTGGTTCGGACCCGTCGATCCGCGCCCGCACGACATACGTCAAGGGACGGCTCGATCGTAGGCAGACCCGTGGCAGCACGGACGTCGCGTTCGCGTAGTACATTGCTGTCGGTGTACATCGTCTTCGCCGCCACCAGCGCGTTGCGAGGCTCGACTGAGCCGCCCGGTTCTGCGCCCGCGCACGGGCACCGAGGAACGTTGGCAGCGCGATGGCGATCAGGATGCCGATGATCAGAACGACCACCATCAGCTCGATGAGGGTGAAGCCTTGCTCCTCATCTGCGCGGTTCATGAACCGCTTGAGCATTGTGCGCCTCCTCTCCTTGCTCTTGCGCACCCCGTCGGCGCGCGTTCCCCCCAGTTGTCGGTCGCGATGGCGGCTCGACTGAAGCTCTCGGCGAGCGTAGTTTTGGGATATCGCGACCACGGGGACCGGCGAAGGTACCACGTCAAGCACGCGTCTCGAATCGGGGCAGAGCCGGACGCGACGTGTCCCGAGGAGATCCCCGGGACACGACTCGGACGAGACGCCTACTTGACCAGGTTGATGATCTGGAACATCGGCATGTACAGCGCGATGACGGCCGCCCCCACGCACGCCCCGATGAAAGCGATCAGGATGGGCTCGATCAGCGAGGTGAGCGCGTCGACGGAGGCCTCGACCTCCTGGTCGTAGAACTGCGCGACCTTCTCCAGCATGACGTCGACCTGGCCGGTCTCCTCGCCCACCGCGATCATCTGCACGACCATCGGCGGGAAGACCTCGTGCCGGGCCAGCGGTCGAGCGATCGACTCGCCTTCGCGGACGCTGCTCTGGATGTCCTCGACCGCCTTGCCGACGACCCGGTTGTTCACGGTGTCGATCACGATGTCCAGCGCCTGCAGGATCGGCACGCCCGACTTCAGGAGCATGGCGAGCGTGCTCGAGAAGCGCGACAGGCAGGTCTTGTGGAACAGCGATGCCGAAGACCGGGATCCGGAGCTTGATGGTATCGACGACCTCGCGGCCCTTCGGCGGTTCGCTTGTACCGCTTCAGCAGGAACCGGGCGAGGAACGCGGCCGCCAGGACGATGTACCACCATTGCTTGAAGATGTTGCGAGATCGTGAGCAGGACGCGGGTGGGCAACGGCAGCGTGCCACCCAGCTGACCGTAGATGCTCTGGAACTGCGGCACCACGAACAGCAGCATCGCGCTCATGATGAGCGTCACGAGGCCGACGACGGCGATCGGGTAGGTCATCGCCGACTTGATCTTGCCCCGCAGGTGCACCTCGCGTTCGAGCATGGCCGCGAGGCGCAGCAGCGTGTCGTCCAGCGACCCGCCGGTCTCACCCGACTTCACCATGGAGACGTAGAGGTCGTTGAAGATCTTCGGGTGCTTCGCGAGGCCCTGCGAGAGCGAGGCCCCCTGCTCGACATCCAGCGTGCCGCCGCGAGCGCCTTCGCCAGCGACTCGTTCGAGGCCTGGTCGGCCAGGATCGACAAGGCGCGCAGGATCGGAAGGCCCGAGTTGATCATGGTGGCGAACTGCCGGGAGAACACGGCTACTTCCTTGAGCTTTACCTTCTTCGCCTTGATGCTGATGCTGACGTTGAGCCCCGTCTTCTCCTTCCCACCTCGAGGGGCGTGTAACCCTGTTCGCGCAGGCGCTGGAGGACGAGCATCTCGCTGTCGGCGACGAGCGTGCCGCTGATGAGGTTCCCCGTCTTGTCACGGACCTTGTACTGGAAGGTGTCAGCCATCGAGGCCTCCTACATCCCGCCCATGGAGCCACCCATGGACATGCCGGCTGAGGTGTTGTACCCGTCGTCGATCATGGCGCCCGCGAAGCCGCCGCCCACGAGGCGCTGGAGCTCCTCGGGGTCGTGGCAACGCTCGAACGCCATCTGCTGGGTGATCCGTCCCGTCTTCACGTGGGCGGCCAGCGACATGTCCATGGTCTGCATGCCGAACCGGCCTCCCGCCTGCATCGCGGAGTAGATCTGGTGCACCTTGCCCTCGCGCACGAGGTTGCGGATCGCCGGGGTGGCCACCATGACCTCGCAGGACACCGCGCGGCCCTTGCCGTCGGCCGTGGCGATCAGCTGCTGCGTGACCACGCCCTGCAGGGTCGTGGCGAGCTGCACCCGCACCTGCTGCTGCTGGTGGGGCGGGAACACGTCGATGATGCGGTCGATCGTCTGCGGGGCGTCCTGCGTGTGCAGGGTCGCGAAGACGAGGTGCCCGGTCTCCGCTGCCGTGATCGCGGTGGAGATCGTCTCGAGGTCACGCATCTCACCGACGAGGATGACGTCGGGGTCCTGGCGCAGGACGTGCTTGAGGGCCTGGCCGAACCCGTGGGTGTCGGCGCCGACCTCGCGCTGGTTGACGATGCAGCTCTTGTGCTTGTGCAGGAACTCGATGGGGTCCTCGACCGTCATGATGTGACCGTGGCGCTCCGTGTTGACCACGTCGACCATGGAGGCGAGCGTCGTGGACTTGCCCGACCCGGTGGGGCCGGTCACCACGACGAACCCACGTGGGAACCGCGCGAGGTCCGCGACCACGGGCGGCAGGCCCAGGGTGGTGATGTCCTTGATCTCGAACGGGATCACGCGGAACGCGGCCCCGATCGAGTCCCGCTGCTGGTAGACGTTGACGCGGAAACGCGCCCGCCCGGGTAGCGAGTAGCTCATGTCCAGCTCGAGCTCCTGCTCGAAGCGTTCGCGGAGCTTCTGGGGCAAGATCGCGTAGATCATGCCCTGGAGCGCCCGTGGCGAGAGCGGCCCATACTGCTCCGCCCGCTCGAGCTCCCCGTGCACCCGGACCACCGGGGGCGACCCGGCGGTCAGATGGAGGTCCGAGCCCTCCATATCCAAGAGCACGGCGAGGAGCTCCGGGATCGGGATCTGCGTGTCGTCTTCATGACGTGGGTCCGTCATGCTCATCGTCATTTCACCACCCTCGCTACTTCCTCGATGGACGTGACGCCCATGCGGGTCTTCTCCAGGCCGTCGTCGCGAAGCGAGATCATCCCTTGCTGCAACGCGACCACCCTGAGTTGTTCGGCAGATGCGCGGTCAACCGTGAGCCGTTCGAGCTCTTCGGTCATGGGCATGACCTCGTACAGGCCCATCCGCCCTCGATATCCGGTGTTGGAGCACGCGGCGCACCCGGCGGGGCGGAACAGCTCGGTGATCTCGGGCCACAGCCACTCGGGATAGCCCGCCTCGGACAACTCCCCGGGCTCGGGACGGTACCCCTCCTTGCAGCGTTCGCACAGCTTGCGCGCGAGGCGTTGGGCGACCACGGCGTCGATGGCCGAGGCCACCAGGAAGGTCTCGACCTCCATCTCGGTGAGGCGCGTCACCGCGCTGGCGGCGTCGTTCGTGTGCAGCGAGGACAGCACGAGGTGACCGGTCAGGGCGGCCTCGATCGCGATCGTGGCCGTCTCCTTGTCCCGGATCTCACCGATGAGCACGATGTCGGGGTCCGCGCGAAGGATCGAGCGCAGGGCCGAGGCGAACGTGAGCCCCGCCTTGGGGTTCACCTGGATCTGGTTCACGCCGTCGAGCCGGTACTCGACCGGGTCCTCGACGGTGATGATGTTCTTGTCGACCTCGTTCAGGATGTTGAGCGTCGAGTACATCGTCGTCGACTTCCCGGACCCGGTAGGGCCGGTCACGAGGATCGCGCCGTACGGCTTCTTGAACGACTTGGCGAAGGACTTGTAGGACTCCTCGAGGAACCCCAGGTCCTCGAGTCGCAGCAAGGCATTGGACTTGTCGAGGATCCGGATGACGACCTTCTCGCCGTAGACCGTCGGCAGGGTCGCGAGTCGCAGGTCGAGCTGCTTGCCGCCGACCTTCATGCTGATGCGCCCGTCCTGAGGGACGCGCTTCTCGGCGATGTTCAGGTCGGCCATGACCTTGAGCCGGCTGATCAGCCCACCCTGGATGTTCTTGGGCGCCGGCGGCATCGGCTCGTGCAGCACGCCGTCGACGCGGAACCGGATCCGCACGTTCTTCTCTGCGGGTTCGATGTGGACGTCGGAGGCGCGGTCGCCGACGGCCTGGGTCATGATCGCGTTCACGAGCTTGACGATGGGGGCTTCCTCGAGGGCGGCCTCCAGCTGCTCTTCTTCGCCGTCGAACGCATCGGACGCGACGCTGGCGAGGGCCTCGACCTGACCGTCCATGCTGGCGTACTTCTGGATCGCCTGCTCCACGTCGCCGGCGGTCGCCACCAGCGGCTGGACGTCACGGTTGGTGATCGTGCGGATGTCGTCGAGGGCGTAGACGTTGGCCGGGTCGGACATCGCGACCAGGAGCTTGCCGTCGCGCTCCCCGATGGGGATGGCGCGGTAGCGGCGGGCGAGCGCCTCGGGCAGGAGGGTCGTGGCCGTGGGATCGACCGGGTAGTCGCCCAGGTCCACGAACTCGAGCCCGACCTGCTCGGCGAGGGCTCGCACGAGGTCGCCCTCCTTGATCATCCCGAGGTCGATGAGCGTTCGTCCCAGGGACTTGGGCGTGCGACGGTGCTCTTCGAGCGCCGTGTCCAGCTGTTCGGGCGTGATGAAACCCTGCTCGATCATGATCTGACCGAGCTGCTTCGACTTGCGTTTCACCGTCGTCATCTACGCCTCGGTGTCCGTTCGGTCTAGGTCCTCAGGGAATGGCTTCGTCATCGGCCGAGTCCATCTGAAGCAATCCCGAGAACTCTTTGGCCAGGAGGACGCGGTCGACTTCGGTCTCCTCCTCGACCACCGCCGCCGAGCCCTCCCGTGAGCTTCTTCGGCTCCTTCTGCAGGGCCGATCCGGGCTGTTCCACGGCCTCCGGCGCAAGCGGCGGTGCGGGGGCCGGGCCGGGGCCCGGGGCGGACGTCTGGAGCGGGGGCGGCGGAGCGGCAGCCGGGTCTTTCTCGGGTCCGTTGCGCCTCCAATGACCGTGTTGGTCGGCCTCCGCGGCCGTGAGTGGGGGCTCCGGAGCCCCTACGGAGACATCGGCGAGCCTCGGGGCGGGCAGGGGCTCCTCCCGGTTTCCCGGCTCGGCCGCGCTCTCGCGTTCGGGCCCGGCCCGAACCTCCGGCTGGGGCTTGCCCACGGCCGGATGCAGCGACGTGCGCGGTTTGCCCGAGGGGGCGGCCGAGGCATCGGGAACACGCAGCGTGTCGCGCCGGGCCCTCCCCTCGTCGGCGGTCATCAGCGCCTGATCGAGTTGGTCGAGGAGGATGCCCGGACGCACGCCGGCCTCGGCCACGGCGAACGACGCATACGCGCCGCGTTTGACGTAGGCCCAAACCTGATCGGCGAACTCCACGAAGCTCTTGTCGGGCTCGCCGAGCGCGCAGAAGCGAAGCCAGGCCCCCTTCGCGAGGCCCTCGTCCTCCTCCGGGTAGGCACCCAGGATCATCCCGTCACGGGACAGGAGGAGACAGCCTCGCACCTCACGGACACTGACCGAGATCCGCTGCGCGAGCGCGGAATAGTCGTCCATCTCTGAACGAGGCATCGTCGTCGCGGCCCGAACGCTTGAGCCGCGTGGGATCCGGGCCCTCGAGCGAGCGGCTCAGGAGGTGTGGGCGAGCTCGGCGAGCGCCGCCGCGGACATGGTGTCCATGGGCGCCGGCGCTCCGGTCCACAGCTCGAACGACAGGGCCGCTTGGTGCAGGAGGAGCCCCAGCCCGCCGAACGCGGTGGCGCCCGCGGCACGGGCCTGCGCCTGCAAAGGCGTGACCGCCGGGTGATAGAGGAGATCGACCACCAACATCTGCGGACCAAACGGAGGCATCGGGAGGAGGTCCTCGGCCGCCCCCAGCGGGGTCGCGTTCACCACGAGGTCGGCCGCCGCGTCGGCAGCGTCGGCGAAGGCCAC
Organism: uncultured Actinomycetes bacterium; assembly: GCA_963719165.1. Lineage (GTDB taxonomy): Bacteria > Actinomycetota > UBA4738 > UBA4738 > HRBIN12 > JAOUEA01. The sequence goes on from CAVRAV010000001.1 coordinate 866,814, forward strand.
GATCTCGACCCGCGTGTCCAGGCCATCGAGCGCCGCCGCGACCCCGGTGGCGCGCTCACGATCGCGCGCGGCCACGATCAGGCGGGCGAGCCCGCCGCGCGCGAGGGCGAGCGCGGCCGCCCGCGCCGCGCCGCCGGCGCCGTACAGCAGCGCGGTTCTCCCCTCCGGCTCGAACCCGGCGTCCCGCCGCACGAACCGATCGAAACCCGGCGCGTCCGTGTTCTCCCCTCGCAGTTCCCCCTGCGAGATCACGAGCGTGTTCACGGCCCCCAGCCGTTCTGCGTCCTCCGAACGCATGGGAGTCAGACGAGCGGCCTCGGACTTGTGCGGCATCGTGACGTTGGCACCGGCGAACCCAAGGCTCACGAGACCGTCGAGAGCGGGAGCGAGATCCCGCGGCCTCACCGGCAGCGGCACGTACACCCAGTCGAGCCCCTCCGCCTCGAACGCCGCGTTGTGGATCGCGGGCGAGAGGCTATGGTCCACCGGCCAGCCGATGATGCCGACCGTCCTGGTGGATCCGTCGACGTGCCACGGCGGCGGCCCCGAAGGCGGCTCATCCAAGGCACGCCGCCTTGTCCACCAGGAACTGCCCGTAGGTATCGCTGAACCGGCTCGCGCCGGCGGACCCACACGCCACGTAGTACCGGTAGCCGACCTGTGCCGGCTCGAGCGCGGCCCGGAGGGATTCCAGACCCGGGCTCGCGATGGGCGTGGGTGGCAGGCCCGGGTTCAGCCGCGTGTTGTACGGGCTGTCGATCGCGAGATCGGCGTCGGTGAGACCGTTCGACGGATCCGGATCGATGTAGCCGACCGTGGCGTCGATGCCCAGCGTCATCCCGGCCTTCAATCGGTTGTAGATGACCGCCGCGATCTTGGGTCTGTCCCCGTCGATCTTGGCTTCCTCCTCGATCATGGAGGCGATCGTCACGATCTGGTAAGGGCTCACGCCGAGACGCTTCGCGTTCGACCACGGGAGCGCGCCGACGTCGTGACGGAACTGATCGAGCAGCCGCGTGATGACGTCGTGCGACGTCGACCCGTTCTTCGCGAACCGGTACGTCTCGGGGAACAAGAACCCCTCGACCGTCGGGGCGCCTTTCGGCAGGTATGGCTCGAGCGCATAGTCGCCGCTCTCCGCGTCGGCGATGAAGGACTTCGCGGGGATGCCCAGGGTTTGTTGGACTCGGTCGGCCGTCTGCGACACGCGGTAGCCGGGGGGAACGAGGACGTTCACGGTGGGTACCTTGGGAGGAGGCGTGGTCATCTCCGTGATGATCTCGTCGAGGCTCATCCCCGGCATGAGGGTGTACGTGCCCGCCCGGATCTGCGAGGCCTTCCCCGTGCCGCGCACGAGCAGGTTCCCGACGAATCCACCGCATCGGATCAGGCCTGCCTGGGCGAGGTCGTCGACGACAACGCCCGCGCTCGCGCCGTCCTTGACGACGAAGGTGACCTTCTTCGTGGAACCGTCCGGTGAGGCCTTGCACCTCCGGTAGTGGTTCGCCGCCGCGACACCGCCGACGACCAGCGCCAGGAACAGGAAGAAGACGACGATGAGCGACGTGCGTCGGGGCCGATCCTTGCCATCGTGGCGCGCCGCGCGTTTCGGTGTGGGTTGCTGCTGCATCGCTCCGGCGAGGATACCGGTCGCCCCGGTGATGGGTGGCGGTTAGGGTTGCGCGTCCAGCCACGCCTGGAGGATCACGGCGGCCGCGGCCCGGTCGATCACGCGGCGGCGATCCCGGCCCCCGACCCCCGCAGCGCGAAGGCCCGCCTCGGCCTCCGTCGTGCTCAGCCGCTCGTCCTGGAACACCAGGGGCACGTCGAGCGATCCTCGGAGGGCATCCGCGAAGCTCTCGGCGTGCCGCGCCTGCGTCCCGCGTTCCCCGGACATCGACAGCGGCAGCCCCATCACGACGAGGGTTGCCCCGTGTTCGGCGACCATGGAGGCGATGGCCTTCAGCTCCCCGGGCGGCTGGCCAACGTGGACGGTGCCCACGGAGACCGCGAGCCGACGCTCGGGATCGCTCAGCGCGACCCCGATGCGGGCATCGCCGAGATCGAGCCCCAGGACGGGGCCGGGGCGCGGCGCCGCGTCGTGCTCCGGGACGGGCGGCATGTTACGCAGCCCCGAGGAGCTCCGCGAGCCTGCCCGGGATCCCCGTCAGCGCCTCGGCCACGGCGTCCGCGCGCCGACCGCCCGCCATCGCGAGGACGTCCTTGCCCCCGGCGCCCCCGCCGATAACGGACGCCGCCTGCTCGAGCAGGGCGGGCGCCGTCACGCCGCGCGCCACGGCGCCGGCCGAGCAGGCGGCCACCAGCTGCGCCGTGGTGCCGTCTCCGCCCCCCAACACAACGGCGGCGGGTCGCTCGGACATCCGATCGCGCACCTTCTGGGCGATCTCGCGCAGTCCCCCGGCGTCCGTGCCGGGGAGTTCGCCCAGCACGAGCGAGCAGCCGTTCACCTGCGTGGCACCACCCACGAGCCCCGCGATCACCGCGTCACGATCTCCGGCCTTGAGCTTCCCGAGCTCGTTCTTCAATCGCTTGTTCTCATCGAGGACCCGATGCGCGTGCTCGACGGCCGACCGCGGGTCCTGCGCCCCCAGCGCGTCCACCAGCCCCCGCAGCAGCTCGCGCTCCGCGTTGATATCCCGAAGCGCGTCGGGGCCAACCAAGGCCTCGACACGGCGCATCCCCGCTCCGATGGAGGCCTCGCCCACGATCCTGATCACGGCGATGGAGCCGGTCCGCTCCACGTGGGTTCCCCCGCAGAGCTCGCGGGAGTAGTCGCCGACCTCGACGACGCGCACCACGTCGCCGTACTTCTCGCCGAACAGCGCCACCGCACCGAGCGCCTTCGCCTCGTCCATGGAGGTCTCGAAGATGTGCACGACGTCGTCCTGGGCGAGCCGCCGATTCGCCTCCAGCTCCGCCACCTGGAGGGTCTCCGGCGGCACCGCCGCGCCGTGGGGGAAATCGAACCGAAGACGACCCGGCGCCACGAGCGACCCGGCCTGCCGCGCGTGATCGCCGAGGAGATGCTTCAGCGTGGCATGCACGACGTGGGTCGAGGTGTGGGCGCGCGCCGTGGCCTCACGCCGCAGGCGGTCGATCTCGCCCACCGCGTCCTGGCCTCGCAGGACCTCCCCCGACTCGACCGTGCCCACGTGCATGATGGCGTTTGGACCGGCCCACTGGGTGTCGGTGACGCGGACGGTCCCCGTGGCGGTCCGGATCTGCCCTTGGTCGCCCACCTGCCCGCCCGCCTCGGCGTAGAACGGCGTGCGCGTGAGGAACAGGCGCACCTCCTGGCCCTCGGGGGCGACCTCGAGCTCGCGGTTGTCCATGTCGAGCAGGACCGCGATATCCCCCTCCGCCTCGGGTTGGTGGTACCCGACGAACTCCGTGGGCGGGACCGCGCCGGCGTCCAGGCCGACCGGCACCTTCTTCGCGGCCTCTCGGGCTCGGACGCGTTGCTGCTCGAGGAGCTCGCCGAACCGGTCTGTGTCCACGTCGAGTCCGGCGTCTGCGGCCAGCTCCTGGGTGAGCTGCAGCGGAAACCCGAACGTGTCGGAGAGCTTGAACGCGTCGTCGCCGGAGACGCGGCCCGTCTCGGCCCGGCCCTTCGCCTCCTCGAACAGGGTGAGGCCCTGTCGCAGGGTCGTCGAGAAGCGCTCCTCCTCCGAGGCCGTGACCTCCAGGACGAAGGCGAGGTTCTCGCGGAGCTCCGGATAGGCATCGCCGAACTCCCGCTGCACCACCTCGACCATCGGCGCCATGACCTCGCCCTCGATGCCGATCCTGCGGGCGTGGGAGATGACCCGGCGGAGCATCCGGCGCAGGATGTAGCCGCGTCCCTCGTTGGACGGCCGCACCCCATCGGACACGAGGAACGCGGTCGCTCGCGCATGCTCGCCGATGATGCGGATCGAAATGTCATCGCGCTCGTCAGCCCCATAGTGAACGCCGCTGAGCGACTGGACCTCCTCCAACAGCGGAAGGAACAGGTCCGTCTCGAAGAAGTTCCCGACGCTCTGCAGCGCCACGGCGATGCGTTCGACGCTGGCGCCGGTGTCGATGTTCTTGGCCGGAAGCTCCCGCAGGACCTCGGCGCGATCGTCCACCTCGTCCTGCATGAACACGTGGTTCCAGATCTCCATGAACCGGTCCTCGTCGACCTCCGGTCCGCCGTCGGGCCCGTACTTCGGGCCGCGGTCGACGAAGATCTCCGACGAAGGGCCGGCCGGGCCCGCCGCGTGGGTCCACCAGAAGTTGTCGGCCTTGCCGCGCCGGACGATGCGCTCGGCGGGGAGCCCGAGGTCCCGCCAGATCCCGAAGGCTTCCTCGTCGGTCTCGAACACCGTGACCCAGAGCAGGTCCGGATCGAGCCCGTAGCCCTCGGTGACGAGCTCCAGGCCCCACGCGCACGACTCCGCCTTGAAGTAGTCGCCGAACGAGAAGTTGCCGAGCATCTCGAAGAACGTGAGATGCCGGTCCGTGTGGCCCACGTTCTCGATGTCGTTGGCGCGGAAGCACTTCTGCACGCTCACGGCGCGCGCGAACGGGGGCGCCGCCTGCCCCAGGAAGTACGGGATGAACTGCATCATGCCCGCGCCGGTCAGCAGGAGCCCCGTCTCGGGCGGCGGGATCAGCGAGTAGCTCGGAACGCGCTTGTGCCCGCGCTCTTCGAAGAACGCGAGGAACCGCTCGCGGATCACGTGGCCGTTCACGGACGGAGTCTACCGACGGCTCATGCCGCGGAGCCGCCGGACGTGCCCGGCTCGACGTCATCGCGCCCGGGCGCTCGGCCGACGTCGTAGTCGCGTCGCAGCTGGGACTCCCGCTCCTCCATCGCGCGCTTGCCCTCCGCCATGGACTCGTTGAAGAGCTTGCCGAGGTCCATGATGCCACCCTTGGCCTCGCGCGCGATCGTTTGCGGGGCAACGCGCTTCGCCTGTTTCCTGGTCCAGCGGCTCGCGAGGACGGCCCCCGTGGCCCCCGCCCCCAGGCCGAGCGCGACCCAGAATCCCCGTTTCACTTCTTGCGGCCGCCCTTGGCCCTGCTCACGCCCTTGCGCAGACCCGCCCCGAAGCTGATCACCTTCACGAGCGGGCTCGCCGCGGCCTCCTGGGCCAGGCCGGAGAGCTTCTCCACGCGTCCGAGGATCTCATTGGCCGACCCCAGCATCCCGTCGACGCGATCGAGCTCGCGGTTGGCCTTCTCCACCGACACGGTCACCTCGCGGAGCAGGGGCACCGTCTCTTGGCGGAACGCGTCGATCGTCATCTTGGTGCTCTCCAGCACGCGGAACGTGTTCAGCAGCACCACGCACAGGAACAGGACCAGCAGGCCCCAGAAGGCAGATACGATGATCAGGGCGGTGTCGCCGCCGGTCAGTGCGAGCAGCTGCATAGACGTCCCTCCGTGATGGGTTCCGCGGTCCGCGTAGCTTACTCGGCAGGAGCCTCGGGCCGTTCCGGGTCCGCCCCGTGCTCCACGTCCTCGCCCATCCCGGAGGGCTCGTAGTAGCGGCGGCCGCTGAACGCAGCGGGCCGATACTCCTGGTCCACGACGTGACCGGGGAAATCGTGCGGGTACCGGTAGCCCTTGCCGTGTCCGAGGCTGCGCGCCCCCTGGTAGCTCGCGTCCCGCAGGTGCAGCGGCACGGGATCGGCGCTCCCCGCGTCCTCGAGTGCCTCGCCGATCGCGAGGTACACGCTGTTGGACTTCGGCGCGGTCGCCAGGTACACGGTCGCGTGGGCCAGGTTGAGCCGCACCTCCGGCAGGCCCACGTGTTCCACGGCCTGGGCGGCCGCCACCGCCACCAACAGGGCGCGCGAGTCCGCCATCCCGATGTCCTCGCTGGCGTGCACGATCAGCCGCCGGGCGATGAACCGAGCATCTTCACCCGCCTCGAGCATGCGCGCGAGCCAGAACAAGGCGGCGTCCGGATCGGACCCGCGGATGGACTTGATGAAGGCGCTGATCACGTCGTAGTGCGCGTCGCCCTGGCGGTCGTACACGATGGCTCGCTTCTGCACGGCGTCCGCGGTGACGTCGAGCGTGATGCGATGCGCGCCCTCGGCTCCGGCGGCCTGCGCCGCGGCCTCCAGACCGGTAAGCCCCATCCGCGCGTCGCCGCCCGACATCGAGATCAGGTGAGCGATCGCGTCGTCGTCGGCATCGAGCTGCATCCGACCAAGGCCCCGATCCGGGTCGCTCAACGCGCGGAGGAGGAGCGTACGGACGGCATCGTCGTCGAGCGGCTCGAGGCGCAGCAGCAGGCAGCGCGACAGCAGCGGCGTGTTGAGCGAGAAATACGGGTTCTCGGTGGTGGCGCCGATCAGCGTGACGGTCCCCTCCTCCACCGCGGGGAGCAGGACGTCCTGCTGCGCCTTGGACCATCGGTGCACCTCGTCCACGAACAAGACGGTGCGGAACATGCCGCCCTTGGCGCCGTCCATGATCTTGCGCGCGTCGGCGACGCCCGAGTTCACCGCCGAGATCTGGATCAGATCGGCGCCCACGGCGTCCGCGAGCAGGTGGGCGAGCGTGGTCTTGCCCGTGCCGGCCGGTCCCCACAGGACGATCGAGGGCAGGTTGCCGCTCGCGAGGATCCGTGTGAGGGCCTTGCCCTCCCCCACGAGGTGGCCCTGGCCCGCGAACTCCTCGAACGAGCGCGGGCGCATCCGCGCGGCGAGCGGTTGATCGCCCATGGCCGTCGTCCTACGCGGAGTGCAGGACGACGTCGGGCCGGACGCGATAGATCACCCGCACCTGCCCCTCGACGGCCTGCCAGGGCTTGCCGTCGTAGCGCATCGAGAGCTCGCCGATGTGCGCGAGCGGGCCTTCGCCCTCCTCGATCTCCACCACCGTGCCCTGGACGGAGAGCCAGCGGTAGGGATCGTCGTGGGGAGAGATGGACAGGGCCACGCGACGATCGCGGCGGACGTTGCGATCCTTGCGACGCCCGGCCGCCGTGTTCACGAGGATCCTTCCGTTGTCGTCCACGTCGATCCAGAGCGGGGCCGCGTGCGGCGAGCCGTCCTCGTTCAAGGTGACGAAGTGAGCGAAGTTCCTGCCCTTGAGTAACTCATGGTCGGCGGACGTGAGGGATGCGGTCACAAGATCATTCCTCCTTGGGTGCGCGTGGCGCGACGACGTTGATGCCGAGGTTCCGGAGTTGGCCGGCATCGACCAGCGCCGGAGCTCCCGTCATGGGATCCGCGCCCGATTGGGTCTTGGGGAACGCGATGACCTCGGTGATGGCGGTTTGGTCGGCGAGCAGCATCGCCAACCGGTCCCAGCCGAAGGCGATGCCCCCGTGAGGAGGCGCCCCGTAGCGCAACGCGGTGAGCATGTGCCCGAACTCCTCCTGCATCTCCTCGGCGCTGAGACCGAGTAGCTCGAGCACCTGGGCCTGGACGTCGGGGCGATGGATCCTGATGCTCCCGCCGCCGATCTCGAAGCCGTTGAGGACCAGGTCGTAGGCGCGGGCGGTGGTCGTCGCGGGATCGATGGCGGCGGCCGAGGCGGCGGGGGACGTGAAGAGGTGGTGCACGGCGCTCCAGCGCCCCTCCTCCTCGTTCCACTCGAACAGCGGGGGTTCCGTGAGCCAGCAGAACGCCCAGGCGTCGTCGGGGATCAGACCGAGTCGCCGGGCCATGGTGCGGCGCAGGCCGTCGAGCGCGACGGCGACGCGATCGGCGTTGTCGGCCACGATGAGGATCAGGTCGCCGGGCGCAGACCCGGTGGCCGCGAGGAGGCCGTCGATCTCCTCAGGCGCGAGGAACTTCTCGACGGGGGATCGAACGCCTCCGTCTTCCACGACCATCCAGACGAGCCCGGCCGCCCCTCTGCCCTTCGTGTCCTGCACCAGTTGGTCGAGCTCCTTGCGCGAGAGGTCGCCGCCGCCCGGCGCTCGGATGGCCTTGATCCGCCCGCTCGAGGCGAGCACGTTCGCGAACGCGTTGAACCCGGTCGCGGCGAAGACGTCCGCGAGGTCCACCAGTTCCATCCCGTAGCGCAGGTCCGCCTTGTCGGAGCCGAAGCGCTCCATCATCTCGGCATGCGGCATCCGGGGGAACGGGGCCGCGACCTCCACGCCGCGCAGCTCCCGCATGAGGAGCACCATCAACGGCTCCATCAATCCGATCAGGTCGTCCTCGGCCACGAAGGACATCTCGATATCGAGCTGGGTGAACTCGAACTGCCGGTCGGCGCGAAGGTCCTCGTCGCGGAAGCAGCGCACGATCTGGTAGTAGCGATCCTGGCCGGCCACCATCAGGAGCTGCTTGAGCTGCTGGGGCGATTGTGGGAGCGCGTAGAACGCGCCGGGGGTGAGCCTGGAGGGGACCAGGAAGTCTCGCGCCCCCTCGGGCGTGCTGCGCGTGAGGATCGGGGTCTCGATCTCCACGAACCCCCGTTCGTTCAGGTACGCGCGCGTGATCCGGGTGAGGTCGTGGCGCAGGCGCATCCGCCGCGTCATCTCGGGGCGGCGGAGGTCGAGGTACCGGTAGGTGAGGCGCAGCATCTCGCTCGCCTCGATGTAGTCCTCGATCTGGAACGGCGGGGTCTCCGCCTCCGCGAGCACCTCGAGCGCGTTCGCCGCCACCTCCACGTCCCCGGTGCCGATGCCCGGGTTGCGCATCCCCTCCGGCCGGGCGCGCACGGAGCCGCGCACCCTGATCACGTCCTCGCCCCCGAGGGACTGGGCCGCGGCGTGCGCGGCGGGCTCTTCCTCCGGATGGAACACGAGCTGCACCACGCCCTCGCGGTCGCGGAGGTCGACGAAGGTGATCCCGCCGTGGTCACGGCGATGCGCCACCCACCCGCAGAGCGCGACCTCCTGGCCCTCGTCGGCGAGTCGGAGCGCGCCGGCGGCGTGGGTGCGCATGGTGGTGTGCATGTCGGTCATCTACGCGGTCCAGTCCTCGAGCCTGCTCAGCCAGCGCTCGACCTCGGTATCGGGCACGGACTTCTGGACGCCGTCGCCGAGCCGCCGAAGCGTCACCGTACCGTCCGCGAGCTCCTCGGCGCCGACGATCGCCGCGAAGTCGGCCTCGGCCCGGTCGGCCATCTTGAGCTGCGCCTTGAGGGGCCGCTCCTCGTACGCGCGATCCGCGGGAACGCCTGCGCGGCGCAGGCGCGCGAGCAACGCCCCGCCGGCCGCGCGCGATCCCTCTCCCACCGTCACGACGAAGCACCGGGGCCCGCGGGTCGGGAGCGGCGGCACGCCCTCGCCCTGCATCGTCAGGAGCACGCGATCGAGACCGAGGCCGAAGCCGATCCCCGGCGTCGCGGGGCCGCCCATCACCTCGGCCAGCCCGTCGTAGCGACCGCCGCCGCACACGGTGCCCTGGCCCTCGCTCAGCGCATCCGCCACGAACTCGAAGGCCGTGCGCGTGTAGTAGTCCAGGCCGCGCACGAGCCGCGGCGAGATCTCATACGAGATGCCCGCCTGCTCCAACCCCCCGCGCACGCCCTCGAAGTGGGTCGTGCACGCCTCGCAGAGGTGGTCGCTCACGAGCGGCGCCGCCAAGACGAAGTCCTTCTTGCCGTCCACCTTGCAATCCATCACGCGCATCGGGTTCGTGTTCAGCCGCGCGCGGCAGTCCTCGTCGAGCTCGTCGAGGTAAGGCTCGAAGTACGCCACCAGGCGCTCGCGATACGCGGGGCGGCACACCTCATCGCCGATCGAGTTGAGGAGCAGCGTGAGCCGCCTCAAGCCGACGCCGCGCAGGAACGCGTCGCCCACCTCGATCACCTCCACGTCCGAGCCGGGGCCCGCGTCGCCGATCACCTCGACCCCGAACTGCCGGAACTCGCGGAGCCGCCCCGCCTGCGGACGGCCGTGGCGGAAGAACGTTTCGATGTAGTACCCCTTGTAGGGGTTCGGCAGTTGCTGGGCGTGGTCGAGGTACGCGCGCATGACCCCCGCCGTGCCCTCGGGGCGCAAGGTGAGCGAGCGCCCTCCCTTGTCCTCGAAGGTGTACATCTCCTTCGTGACGACGTCGGACGTGCCGCCGCTCGTGCGCGCGAACAGGTCCGTGTGCTCGAACGTCGGCGTCTCGACGTACCGGTAGCCGAAGAGGCGCCCGAGGCGATGCGATGCCTCGTACAAGGCGACCATCGCGTCGCCCTGGGGAGGCAGGAGGTCGGCGGTCCCCCGCGGCGGAGCCGGATCTTTCACGCCAGCTCCCGCAGGAAGGGGTTCGAAGCCCGTTCGCGGCCCACGCTCGTGTCTGCGCCGTGACCGGGGAACACGGGGAGCTCGTCGGGCAGCGTGAGGAACCGTCGCAGGCTCGTGCGCATGGACGTCGGATCGCCGTTGGGGAAGTCCGAGCGCCCCACCGAGCCCGCGAACACCAGATCGCCGGAGAACACGAGGGCATCCGTGAGGAAGCAGCAGTGCCCCGGCGTGTGGCCGGGGGTGTGCAGGACCTCCAGCGCGAACCCCGCGAAGGCGAGCACGTCGCCGTCGGCGAAGGTGCGCAGGTCCTTCACCGGCGCGAGCGGGTTGTCGAATCCCGCGTTCCAGGCGGCCTCGTCGGTGAAGGCGACGGCGTCGGCCTCGTGAACGAACACCGGCAGCTCGCCCGCGAAGTCCCCGGCGGCGCCGGCGTGATCACCGTGGGCGTGGGTGGCGAGGATCGCGACGGGCTCCTTCCCCGCGGACGCGAGCAGCCCGTGGACGGCGGCCGGGTCGAACCCCGGGTCGACCACCACGGCGTCGTCGGTGCCCTCCCCCGACAGGAGCCAGCAGTTCGTGCCGTACGGGTTGTCGCTGAAGCGCTCGAGCCACATGGGTGCCCAATGCTAGCGGACGGCCGCGAACGGGCCGCTCAGAGGGTGGCCGCGTCGAGGAGCAGCGTGACGGGGCCGTCGTTCAGGAGCTCGACCTGCATGTCGGCGCCGAACACGCCGCGCTCGACCTTGGCCACCCCCCGGACCTCGAGCGCCCGTGCGAAGGCCTCCACACGCTCGGCGGCGACGGACGGATCACCCGCGCCCGACCACGACGGCCTCCGCCCCTTCCGCAGGTCGCCGTACAGCGTGAACTGCGAAACGACGAGCGCTTCGCCGCCCACCTCGGCGAGCGAGAGATCCATCCTGCCGGCACCGTCCGGGAATACCCGCAGGTTCACGATCTTCTCGGCGAGTCGTTCGACCTCGTCGTCGGCGTCGGTGGCGCCGATCCCCACGAGGAGCAGGTACCCGCGTCCGATCCGGGAGACCGCCGCGCCGTCGACGCTCACGCTCGCGCGCGCGACGCGCTGCAGGACGACCCGCACCTACTTCGGCACCACCCGATACGCGTCGTACACGCTGTCCACGCGCTTCACGGCCGCGAGCACGCTGGAGAGGTGCGCGATGTCGGCCATCTCGAACGTGAAGCGAAGGCGGGTGATGCGGTCACGTCCGGTGGCGGAGTTCGCGGAGAGGATGTTCACGTGGCTGTCGGACAGGACGGTGGCCACGTCGGAGAGCAGCCGCGTGCGGTCGAGCGCCTCCACCTGGACGGCCACGGTGAACGTGGTGGGCTTGCCCTCCGCCCACGTCACGTCGATCATGCGCTCGGGCTCTTGCTCGAGCGAGGACACGTTCGGGCAGTCGGTGCGATGGACCGATACCCCTTGGCCGCGCGTGACGAACCCGACGATGGGGTCGCCGGGCACCGGCGTGCAGCAGCGTCCGAGCCGCACCCAGACGTCGGGCAGGCCCTTGACCACGACGCCCTGGCCGACGTCGGCAGAGGCGATGCGCACCGGGCGCGCGAGGGGCACCTCGGTGCCGTCGTCCTCGGGCGTGTCCGACATCGTGCGCGTGATGCGCGCCACGACGGACTGCGGCGAAACGTGTCCCTCCCCCAGCGCCACGTAGAGCGCCTCGACGTCGGCGTACTTCATGTCGCCCGCGATCCGGGTCAGCGCATCTTCGGTCGCGAGCCGCTTGAGGGGCAGGTTCTGCTTGCGCATGAGGCGTTGCAGCGCGTCCTTGCCGGTCTCGAGGGCGTCCTCGCGACGGCCACGGGCGAACCACTGACGGATCTTGTTGCGGGCACGCGGCGTGGCGACGAACTGCAGCCAATCCTGGCTGGGCCCCTCGCCCTGGGCCTTGGACGTGAGCACGTCCACGGCGTCGCCGGTGCGCAGCTCGTAGTCCAACGGCACCAGCTTGCCGCCAACCTTCGCCCCGATCGTCCGGTGTCCCACGTCGGTGTGGATCGCGTACGCGAAGTCCACCGGCGTGGCACCCTGCGGCAGGTTCACGACGTCGCCCTGCGGCGTGAAGACGAACACGCGGCCGCCCGAGAGGTCGATCCGCAGGCCCTCCATGAACTCGCGGGGATCGGCCATGTCCTTCAGCCAATCCATCATCTGCCCGAGCCAGGCGAGGTCGGCGGCCTCCTTCGCCTGCTTGGTGCCTTCCTTGTATCGCCAATGCGCCGCGATGCCGAACTGTGCCGTCCGGTGCATGTCGCGGGTGCGGATCTGGATCTCGAGAGGTTTGCCGGTGGGCCCCACGACGGTCGTATGCAGGGACTGGTACATGTTGGACTTGGGCATCGCGATGTAGTCCTTGAAGCGCCCGGGGATGGGCTTCCACAGGGCGTGCGCGGCGCCGAGGGCCGCGTAGCAATCGCGGAGCGACTCGGCCTGGACGCGCACACCCACGAGATCGAAGATCTCGTTGAACTCCTTGCCGCGGATCACCATCTTCTCGTAGATGGAGTAGAGGTGCTTCGGCCGGCCGTCCACGTCGGCCTTGATGCCGATCTCCTTGAGCTTCGTGCGCAACGACGAGGTGACGTCGTCGATCATGGCGGTGCGTTCGTCGCGGCGAGCGGCGACCAGGCTCGCGATCTCCCGATAGGGGCCCGGGTGGAGGTACTTGAAGGAGAGGTCCTCGAGCTCCCATTTGATCTCCTGGACCCCGAGCCGGTTCGCGAGGGGCGCGTAGATCTCGAGGGTCTCCGTCGCGATCGCGCGCTGCTTGGGAGCCGGGAGCGCGGAAAGGGTCCGCATGTTGTGCAGGCGATCCGCGAGCTTGATCAGCAGCACGCGGATGTCCCCGGCCATCGCCACGATCATCTTGCGGACGTTCTCGGCCTGCTGCTGCTCCCTGCTGCGGAACTTGAAGCGATCGAGCTTCGTGAGCCCGTCCACGATGCGCGCTACCTCCTCGCCGAACTCGACGTCGATCACCTCGAGGGTGACGTCGGTGTCCTCCACGGTGTCGTGCAGGAGCGCCGCCTGCAGCGTGGTCGTGTCCAGTCGGAGGTCGGCGAGGATGCCCGCCACCGACAAGGGGTGCTCGACGAAGTCCTCGCCGCTCTTGCGTTTCTGACCGGTGTGGGACGCCTCCGCGAAGCGATACGCGGCCACGAGCTCGTCCAGGTCGGCCTTGGGGTTGTAGGACTTGACCTTCTTCAGCAGCGCGTCGACGCGCGAGGGAGGCGCGGATCCGCCCGGTCGCAGGCGCGCGAGGAGCCGGGCCCTGCGTTGCTCGACCTTGACTTCTTCACGGCTGTCCAACCGGGTTCGCCTCCTCGGACCAAGTCTAGCGGGGGTCCGAGAGCGCGCCGGGCTCAGTAGTGGATCAGCGTGTGCAGGTCGTGGCCGGGGAGCTGCGCGCGGCCCCCGAGGGCGTCCAGCTCGATCAGGCAGGCGATGCCGTACACGTCGCCGCCGATCTGTTCGACCAGCTGGGCGGCCGCGCGCGCAGTCCCGCCGGTGGCCAGGACGTCGTCGACGATGAGCACGCGCTCCCCGGGCTCGATGGCGTCGGTGTGGAGCTCCAGCGTTGCGGTGCCGTACTCGAGCTCGTAGTCCACGCCCACGGCCGTCGCGGGCAGCTTGCCCTTCTTGCGGATGGGCACGAACCCGGCGCCGAAGTGATACGCGACCGGCGACGCGATGATGAATCCGCGTGCCTCGATGCCCACGACCTTGTCGACGTTCCCGCGGCCGAAGTGCACGACGATGAGGTCGGTGATGGTGGAGAACGCGATGGGGTCGGCGAGCACGGGCGTGATGTCGCGGAAGATGATCCCCGGCTCGGGGAAGTCGGGCACGTCGCGGATCAGCGCCTGGATCTGCTGGATATCCATCCGCCCACCTACCTCCGCTTGCGCTTCGCGGGCGGCCGCTTCTTGCTCTTCGGGCGCGGACGGGCCGGGCCCTGACGCGCGGTGGCGCGCGAGGCGGCGGCGTCGGAGGTGCGCGCGGTCTCGGCGACGGCGGCCGTCGCCCCCGCCGTGACGGCGGCCTTGCGGCCGCCGCCCTCCCGCACCGAGCGGCGGGCCTCGATCTGGCGGTACCGTCGCTCGCGGCCCTTGAAGATGGTGAGCACCGGGGCGGCGATGAAGATGGACGAATAGGCGCCGATGGCGACCCCGATCAACATCGCGAACGCGAAGTCCTTCAGGGTGAGCCCACCGAACAGCAAGAGCGAGAGGATAGGCAGCAGGACCACGAGCGAGGTGTTCACCGAGCGCATCAGCACCTGGTTCAACGACAGGTCGACGACGCCCTCGTAGCCGAGCCGGGAGATCAACGACGAGGATTCGCTGTTCTCCTTGATCTTGTCGTAGATCACGACGGTGTCGTACAGCGAGAAGCCGAGGATGGTCAGGATCGCGATGACGGTCTCGGGCGTGACCTCCCTGCCCACCAGCGCGTAGACGCCGGCGGTGATCACCACGTCGTGAACGAGCGCGATCATCGCCCCTGCAGCCATCTTCCACTCGAACCGCAACGAGATGTACAGCGCGATCGCCGCGAGCACGAAGAACAACCCGCGGACCGCCTTCTTCGAGATCTCCGCGCCCCAGGTGGGGCCCACGTCCTTCACGTTGATGTCCGACGTGGTGATCCCGGCTTGCTTCGCGAGCGTGGTCAGCAGGGCCTCCGACGTGCCGTCGGCGGTCAGCGACGACGTCTTGATCGCGACCTGATCGCCGCCGTTCACGAGCTGGACCTGGGCGTCGGCACGCCCGTTGGCCGCCATGGTCGCCTGGATCGTATCGGCCGACACCGGCGTGACCACGGTGTACTCGATCAGGGCGCCCCCTTCGAAATCGATCGAGTAGTTCAGCCCCCGCCAGAACAACCCGATCAGCGAGAGCAGGATCAGGACCCCGGAGAACGCGAACCAGATGTTGCGATGCTCCACGAGCTTGAAATGCGGGATCGTGTGACCGCGATACGTGGAAACGGCGTGATGCAGGTTCATGCCTGGCCCCCGGCCGGGCAGCGCATCCTCCGGCTCCGCGTCTCCCGCGATTCCGCTCGTGAGCCCGAAGCCGCGCATGTTGACGAGCCGGTCGTTGCGCGCGACGAGGAACACCACCGGGCGCTTGAAGAAGTAGACGACGAACAGGTCGAGCAGGGTGGCCACGCCGAGCGTGAGCGCGAACCCGCGCACCGAGCTCACGGCGGTCATGTAAAGCACGGCTGCCGCGATGCCCGTCACGATGTCGGCCGCCAGGATGGTGCGGAACGCCCGCTTGAAGGCGGGCTGCACCGAGGACCGGGCGCTCTTGCCCGAGCGAACCTCGTCCTTCAGCCGTTCGAAGAACACGATGTAGGAGTCGGCCGTGACGCCGAGCGAGATCACCAGGCCGGCCACGCCGGCCAGGGTCATCGAGTACCCGAACGCGTCGCCGGCCACGGCAACCAGGGCGAAGGCCAGCACCGCCCAGATCGACATCCCGAGGATCGCCACGATGCCCAGGAGGCGGTAGTAGAACAGCATGTACGCGAAGAGCAAGATGAGCCCCAGGAGCCCCGCCACGATGCCCTGATGCAGCGACTCGCTGCCGAGGGTCGGGCTGATCGTGGTGACGGACTGCACGTTGAGGTCGACCGGGAGGGCGCCGGCGTTCAGGACCGTGGCGAGGTCCTTCGCCTGTTGCTCCGTGAAGCCGCCGGTGATCTGACCGCTCCCTCCGGTGATGGGGCTCTGGACGGCCGGCGCGGAGATCACCTGGCGGTCCACGACGATGGCGATGCGCTTCTGCGGATCCGACGCCGGCAGGGCCGCGAGCTCGGTCGTGAGATCCGAGAAGGCCTTGGAGCCCTCCTTGCTCAGATCGAAGTTCACGACCCACTGCTGCACGACCTGGGTCTGGGTGCCACCCGAGAGGACCGCGCTCGCCTTCGTGACGTCGTTACCGTTGATCACGACTGGGCCAAGCCGGTACTTCGTGGTTCCGCCCTGATCCGCGTACACGACCTCTTGATTCGAAAGGGCGTCGGTCGAGCACTTCGGGGTCAGCTGTTCGGCCGCGGTGGGGCACGTCAACTGCGTGGTGGCGAAGGCAGGATCGCCCTGGACGATGGCGGCCATCACCTGGCGCTGCTCGAGGCGGGCAGTCTTCCCGATCACCGCCAGGAGCCGATCCTGGCCGGTCTCGCGTTGCTTGGTCTGCGCGTCGTTCTGCGAGATGTAGCACCCGAGGTCCTCACCGGCGGCGCTCACCACGCAGAACTCCGTGTCCTCCTTGCTCGCCGAGATCCCGGCGAGCGCCGCGTCCGCCGACGCCTTCGAGGAGAGGCCGCACGGGAGATCGGGCGCTCCCTGGCGGTCGAGCTTGGAGAACGCAGACGACGAAGGAGCCGCGCTCGGCGAGGCGGACCCGGTCGCGGAGGCCGACGCCGCCTCAGAGGGTGAGGGCGTGGCGCCGGCGGCCGACGCCGAGGCGCTCGGCGTGGACGGTGCCGCGGCGGCGGGAGCGGTCACACAGTATTTGCTGAGGGCCACGTCGCTCGTGATCCCCCTCTGCGCGTCTGATGCCGCCTTCTTCGTGGAGTAGCAGGCCAGTTCCGTCCCCGTGCTGTCGACCAGGCACGACCCACCGGCGGCGGGCGCGGGGGACGACGAAGCGCTCGCCGCGGGCGACGCCGACGGGCTGGGCACGGTCTTCGGCGCCACGGTGATCGAGGCCTTAGCCGTGTCGGCTTCGGACTGCGATGCGTAGCAGGCCAGCTGCTTGCCGCCGGGATCGTTGAGACAGACCTGCGAGGGGACGGACACCACCTTGAGCTCGGCGAGGGCCGCCTCGGCGGTCGCCTGGTCCGGCGCGCATCCGTAGCTCGTCTGGTCGGAGGTCACGAGGCAGTACTGCGTCTTCGCGCGTTGCTCGACCGTGCCGTTGGCTCCGCCGGGGATCTGCACGTCGATCGTGGTGCCGGACACGGCGATCTGCGGTTCGCCGACCCCGAAGGCGTCGACGCGATTGCGGATGTTCTCCAACGCCTGGTTCATGACGTCCTGGCCGGTGTCCGGTGGCGCCTGCAGGATGACCGACACGCCGCCCTGGAGGTCGAGGCCGAGCTTGGGTGCGAGCGCTCCGGTGGCGAACCCGATCAGCGAGGCACCAACGAGGAGGCCGACGACGATGATGCTGGCCCAAAGGCCCCGGGTTCTCTTCACGCCAACTCCGCCCCGTTGATCACGAGGCGGAACCGTGCCTGCAGGCACTCAGCGGCGTGCCGGCACATCTGCATCCGACCGAGGAAGATCTCGAAGTACTCCATGACCTGGCTGATCTGCGTGTCGATGGTCAGCTCCAGGCTGACCGTACGGGCCTCGGAGTCTACCCGGAGGAAGGACTGCTCGACGGCATGGTTCACGCGATCGTGGATGTCGAAGGCGATCTGGCCGGCCTTGCGCACGCGGCTGCGGTGGACGTCGGACTTGTCCGCAAGGATCACGGCCGCAGAGATCGCGGAGACCGCCGTGCCCTCCGTCTCCTCGTGATTCGCGATCGCGGCCATGATGGGCATCAGGTCGGCGCCGGGCACGGAGTCTCTCAGCGCCTGGTACGTGAGCACGGCGCCCGTCTGCCCATGCGCATCCCGGGCCAGGGCGTTGCCGACGTCGTGCAGATAGCCGGCCACGCACGCGAGGACGGCGTCTCGCTCGGGGAAGCCCAGCCGCGCCAGCACCTGATAGGAGATCTTCGCCACGAGGTTGGCGTGGCGGAAACCGTGCTCGGTGTACCCCATGGCTCCGGTGACCCGATCGGCCGACGCGATGTAGAGCGAGAGCTCCTCGTTGGCCTGCACGTCCTCCAGCGTGATGCCGGGGAAGGGCCGGGTGTCGGGCTCCCGCGGCGCCGAGCCGACCGGGTCCACGGGTTCGGTGACGCTCACAGCTCCTTGATCTGTCCGGGCTGGTCCGGGAAGTCCTGGCCCTCGTCCTCGTCGTCATCGGTGTCCTCGACCGCGACGTCGTCCTCAACCACACGACGGCCCACGGCGGCACGCAGCAGCCGTACCTCCGTTCCGGGAGCGATCTCGACGCGGATGGTCCCCTCCTCGTCGTCGACACCGGTGACGACCCCGTAGATGCCCGCCGTGGTGACGATCTCGTCGCCCACGTCCACGGCGCTGACGAGCGCCTGCTGGGCGCGCTGACGACGTTGCTGCGGACGCAGGATCATGAAGTAGAAGAGGCCACCGAGCAACAGGAACGGCAAGAGGAAGGTGGCCGGGTTCCCTCCGCTCGATTGGGCTATCAGCTGGAGCATGCGCTCACGTCCTTGGTCGATGCGAGAGGCGAGTCTACCGCCCCCAACGGCCCGCTAGAGCGGCAGCGCGCCCCGAGCGGTGATGCCGAGGTGCCGATACGCGCGCTCGGTGGCCACGCGGCCGCGCGGGGTGCGTTGCAGGAAGCCCAGCTGCAGCAGATACGGCTCCACCACGTCTTCGACCGTATCGGTCTCCTCGCCCACGGCGGCGGCGAGCGTCGAGAGCCCGACCGGGCCTCCACCGAACTTCTCGATCAACATCCGAAGGATCGCGCGATCGAGACGGTCGAGTCCCTGTTCGTCCACCTCGAACACGGCGAGCCCATCGCGCGCGATCGTGCCGTCGATCCACCCCTCGTGGCGGACCTCGGCGAAGTCGCGGACCCGGCGCAGGAGGCGGTTCGCGATCCGTGGGGTCCCGCGCGAGCGCCGGGCGATCTCCGCCGCCCCTTCCTCGTCCGTCCTGACCCCCAGGATCCCCGCCGAACGTCCGGCGATCCGCGTCAGGTCCTGCACCGAGTAGTAGTCCAGCCGGGGCGAGAAGCCGAAGCGTTCCCGCAGGGGGAGCGTCATGCGTCCAGGGCGCGTGGTGGCGGCCACCAGCGTGAACCGCGGGAGCTCGAGGCGGATCGAACGCGCCGTCGGACCCTTGCCGAGGACCACGTCGAGGTTGAAATCCTCCAGGGCCGGATACAGCACCTCCTCCACCTGTCTGGGCATCCGGTGGATCTCGTCCACGAACAGCACGTCGCCGTCCTCGAGGTTCGTGAGGATCGCGGCGAGGTCGCTGGGTCGATCCAGCGCGGGGCCAGACGTGGGTTGGAACCCCGCCTCCATCTCATTGGCCACGATCTGGGCCAAGGTGGTCTTCCCCAGACCGGGAGGGCCGCTGAACAGCAGATGGTCGACGGGTTCGCCACGGCGGCGCGCCCCGTCGATCAGGAGGGCGAGCTGTTCCTTGACCCGTTCCTGCCCCACGAACTCGCCGAGCGTCGTAGGGCGCAGGGCGACGTCGAACTCGCGGTCCTGCGGGTCGACCGAGGCGGCCTCGATCAAGCGGTCGTCGTCCACTAGCGGCCCACCTTCTGCAGCGCCTCGCGCAAGAGCTCCTCGGCCTGCCTTCCGTCGGCGTTCACCCCGGCGAGCGCCTCCCCCGCCTCCACGGGCGTGAGCCCGAGGGCGATCAGCGCCTCCCGGGTCTCCGCCAGCGGGCCCTCCACGATCACGACCCCTTCACCGCCCAGCTTGTCGCGGAGGTCGAGGACCACCCGCTGGGCGACCTTCCTGCCCACGCCGGGCACCACCGTAAGGGCGGCATCGTCCCCCGCCACCACGGCACGACGAAGCGCATCGGGCGTGAGTGCCGAGAGGAAGGAAAGCGCCACCTTCGGCCCCACCCCGGACACCCCGGTGAGCAGATCGAACAGGGCGCGCTCGTCGGTGGTGGAGAAGCCGTACAGCACCATCGCGTCGTCGCGGACCACCAGGCGTGTGTGAACGCGCGCCACCCGTCCGGCCGCGGGCATCCGGGCGAGCACCGAGGTCGGCACCGAGATCTCGTAGCCGACGCCGGCCACGTTCACGACCGCTCGGTTCGTCGCCTTCTCGATGACCTCACCCTCGAGGAAGGAGATCACGCCGACCCCACGCGTGCTGCCGCCCGCAGCCGGCTGCCGGTGAGATGGGTCAGGGCGACGGCCACGGCGTCGGCGGCGTCGGGCTGAGTGGGAACCGCGCGGAGCCCGTGGACGCGCATCAACGCGTGGCGGACCTGCGCCTTGTCCGCGGCCCCCGTTCCGGTCACGGCGCTCTTGACCTGCGTGGGACTGTATTCCGCAACGGGGACCCCGGCGTCGGCGGCAACCACCATGACCGCTCCCGTCGCGCGGGCGACGATGAGGGCGCTCACCTGGTTCCGATTGAAGGCCACCCGCTCGATGGCCACGGCGGAGATGTCCCGGGCGGCGATCGCGGCACGGACCGCCGCGGCGAGGGCGCCGAGCCGCTCGGCCTCCGCGGTCTCCGGCGACGTTCGCACCGTCTCGCTCCACACGAGGACCGGGCGACGGCCCTCGCGACCGACCACGGCGAGGCCGAGCCTGGCCACGCCGGGATCCACGCCGAGCACGAGGGAATCGAACATCCGTTCGCCCAGTCTAGGGGGCCGCCAGAGGCCGGGCAACCACCGGGACCGAGCCGCGTGCGGAGTTGACCGAGGCCTCCCGCCCCGGGGGGAACGGCGATCCGTGTTCCCCGGGCGAGAGGCCTCGGTGTCCGGTTGGAGCCGAAGCGCTACGGCGCCCCGATCTGCCACATCCCGCGCCCGTGCGTCACGGCGACGATCTGGCCGCCGTTCGGCGTGGTCGTGAGGTCGTTCGTGACGGCGTTCGGCAACCTCGACCCGAAACGCTTCCAGCTTCCGGGGTTCGACGCCGACGTGACGAACACGCCAACGTCCATCGCCACCACGAGCTTGTTGCCCGCCATCACGAGGTCGTCGCCCGGTGCGTCCGGCAGGTTCCCGCTGATGTCGTTCCAGTGGGCGCCGCCGTCGGTCGACTCGAACACGTGGCCCACCCCGCCACCGGGGATCCAGTGGCGGGAGTAGCCGCTGTACACCGCGTACACGTGGCCGGCATCGGAGGGATCCGCGACCAGGTTGTAGACGACCCGCTGCGGTAGCTGGTCGCCGCCGTTGTGCAGGCCGGGGCCCGCCACGGTGTGCCACGTGCCGCCGTAGTTCGTGTCGATCCCCGCGTAGAAGGCAGCGGAGGGGTTGCAGCCGTACCCGCAGTATCCGGCGTAGATCGTGCTGCCGTTCACGGCGAGCGCCGTGATCTGGCTGTTCACTCCGGTGTCGTGGCCCTGCTTCCAGTCACACGCGCTGGCGGAGCAGTGCGTGTTCCAACCCTTGTGCGTCTCCCAGACGTAGCGGCCACCGGCGACCCAGTGCTGGTTCACGGCGCTGCTGTCGGCCTCGAACGGCGCGATGAACCGCGGCTGCGGATCGCACGGGTTGGGCGTGTAGGTGTACGCGCCGCACGCGGGTGAGATCTCCCGCCACGCGAGCGTGCTGCCGTCGGAGCGGCCGCCGTTCGTGGTGAGGAACATGTCGAGCCCGACGTACTCCTGCACCGTGCGGTTGCCGTTGTTGGGATCGACGATCACGTCGCCGCCGTCACCGCCGAAGGGCGAGACCATGGACCGGGCGCCCGGGATGAGGAAGGAGCCGCCGTTGTCCTGGAGCCCGCCCCAGTAGGCGGTGCCGCCGTTCAGCCGGCCGGTGCCGCCGTAGTAGTACTGCAGCGTGTGCAGGTCCTCGTTCCGGTTCTGCCACGCGGACCCCTGGAGGCCACGGCTGTAGATGCCGCCGTCGTTGCCGACCCAGACCTTGCCCTGACCGAAGGCGATCGCGTGCTGGTCGGGGTGCGTCGTGGGCGGACAGTTCGTCGGACCTCCCGCGGCGTAGCAGGGCAGCGTGAAGTTCCAATACGGGCCGACCGCCACCCAGCGACGACCGCCGTTCTTGGATTCGAAGACCTCCTCGAGGCCCAGGTACACGTGCTGGGGACGTTTCGGATCCACCCCGATGAACTGGTCGTACCAGACCTGGATGCCCGGCGAGTAGCCGCTACCCCACCCGAGGGCGTCGCCCGGGGACTCCCCGAGCTTGCGCGACGTGGCGCGCAGGCGCCACGGACCGGCCAGGTCGCCCGAGGGCGAGACGAAGACGCCCATGAGCGCCGTGTCCGGGTTCACGAAGTACTTCTTGATCGACTCCACCACGGCGTAGAGCCGCTTGCCCTGGGCGTCATAGGCGAGGCTGGAGCGCCCGATGTTCGCGGCGTCCATCCCGACAGGCGTCACGATCGTCCAGTGCTTCCCGCCGTCCTTGGACTGGTACATCCCGTTGTAGTCCGTGTAGCCGCCGCGCCATGCGACGTTGGCCACCGCGGTCATCCCGTGGGTGCCCGGTCGAACGACGACGTCGTTCACGTAGGTGAAGCCGTACGGGCCCGCCGTGCCGGGGCGAAGGACGAGGGACCATTTCGAGCCCATCGGTGCCCCGAGCGAGCGCCGGTACAGACCCTTGGACGTCGCGGCGTAGATGCCGCCGTGCTCGTCGAGCGCGAGCTTGCCGATCATCTGGTGGTCGATCTCGTGCTTGCCGACCTTCTTCCACGTGTTGCCGTGGTCGGCCGAGCGCCACACGCCGAGGCCCGCGTAGCTGTCCGATGACGTGTTCGCCTCGCCGGTGCCCAGCCAGACCGAGTGGTCCGCCGGGTTCACGAGGAGCGAACCGACGGACAGCGTCCCGAGCTTGTCGGTAAGGGGCGTCCAGTGCTTGCCGCTGTCGGTCGAGCGCCAGACGCCCCCGTCGGCGCCGCCCGCGTAGATGTATGCGCCGTCGATGGCGAGCGCCGTCATGCGTCCGGTGACGTAGCCGGGGCCGGGCCCTCCGCCGCCCGCGTTCGAGATGATGGGGTCGGCGTAGTGGAGGTTGTCCGCGTCATACGGCTGGCTCGTGACCTCGGACCAGTTCCCTCCGGCACGCGGGAGCCGACGAGCCTGCTGCACGGCGTGCGACAGCGCGCCCGGAGGCCCGTACCGCGGCTCCGCGAACTGGTTCGCACCCTCCTGGATCTCTGACGTGCCTTCCTCGCCACCGTCGCCTTGCTTGGCGGTGGCGTTGGACGCGAGCTCTCGTTGCGAGCTGCGGATCAAACCGGACGCACGCTTCAGCGCGGCCCCGGACGCGGGAGCGGCGGCCTGCCCTGGAGCTGCAGCCGCCGCGAACAAACCGAGAACCGCGAGCGTCGATACGATCGCCCGCACCCATCGACGAGGAAGACCAGCCATCCGATGCACCCCTCCCAGAGTTAGGAACGGCCGCAGCCTAGGCCATCTGACCCCGCAGATGCTATCGGCCGAAAGACGGATGCCTCCTGAAACAACGACCCCTACTCAGAGAGCGGCCATGACCTCTTCGGGGATGTCGAAGTTCGCGTACACCGCCTGGACGTCGTCGAGCTCGTCCAGCGCCTCGATCAGGTTGAGGACCTGCTTGGCCTCGCCGCCGTCGACCGGGACCAGGGTCTCCGGCATCATCGTGATCTCGGCGGAGTCCACGGCCACGCCGGCGCGCTCCAACGCCTCCCGCACGCGCTTGAAGTCTTGCGGTTGCGCGATGATGTCCCACGCGCTCTCGGCGTCGCGCAGATCCTCCGCCCCCGCATCGAGGGCGAGCTCAAGCAGCTGATCCTCATCGGGCGCGAGGCCCTTGTCCACGACCACGAGACCCTTGCGGGTGAACTGCCAGGCGACGCTGCCCGATTCGCCGAGGTTGCCCTGGTTGCGCGTGAACGCGTGGCGGATCTCCTGGCCGGTCCGATTGCGATTGTCGGTGAGCACCTCCACGAGGAGCGCCACGCCGCCGGGCGCGTAGCCCTCGTAGAACAGCTCCTCGTACCGCGCGCCGTCGTCGTCGCCGCCCGCCCCGCGTTTGATGGCACGATCGATGTTGTCGCTCGGGACGCTGAAGCTCTTCGCCTTCTCCACCGCGGAGGCCAACGTCATGTTCCCGTCGATGTTTCCGCCACCCTCGCGCGCCGCGACCTCCACAGCGCGCAGCAGCTTCGCGTACATGTTCGAGCGCTTCGCGTCGGTCGCCTCCTTCTTCCGTTTGATGGTCGCCCATTTCGAATGACCCGACATGATCGAACTCCTCGACGTTCGCCTAGGTCCTGCCCACGAGGTACCGGTGCAGGCCTGCCTCCCCGATCAGCTCAGGATGGAATGATGCCACCAACAGGTTCCCCTGCTCCAACACGACCGGGGCGCCCTCGTGTTCGGCGAGCACCCGGACATCGGGTCCCACGTCGAGGACGCGCGGCGCCCGGATGAACACGCCGCGCACCGGGTGCTCGAAACCCTCGACCTGGAGATCGGCCTCGAAGGAATCCACCTGCCGGCCATAGGCGTTGCGCTCCACGCCGATGTCCATGAGGCCCAGCAGCGGTTCGCCGCCCTCGACACGCCGCGCCATGACGATCATGCCGGCGCACGTTCCCAGTACGGGCATCCCTGCAAGGGCGCGCTCACGGATCGGTTCGACGAGCTCGATGCGGCGCGCGAGCTTCCCGATGGTGGTGGACTCGCCCCCGGGGATGACCAGGCAGTCCACGTCGCGCAGCTGTTCGGGCGTCCGCACCTCCACGGGGACGGCGCCGGCCGCCGCGAGCATCAGTGCGTGCTCGCGGAAGTCGCCCTGGAGCGCGAGGACCCCGGCCTTCACGGAGGTCACCTCGCGCGAAGCATGGTTACCAACCGCGGTCCTGCATGCGGGTGGCCAGCTGGTCGATCTCCAGCCCCGCCATGGGATCGCCGAGCTCGTGCGAGACCTTGGCGAGCACGTCGGGGTCTTGGAAGTGCGTCGTGGCCTCGACGATCGCGCGTGCCATGGTCGCAGGATCCTGCGACTTGTAGATCCCCGACCCCACGAACACGCCGTCGACGCCGAGCTGCATCATCAACGCGGCATCCGCAGGCGTGGCGATCCCGCCGGCGGAGAAGTTCACGACCGGCAGGTGGCCCGTATCCGCCACGATGCGAACGAGCTCGACGGGTGCCCCCAGCTCCTTGGCCTTCGTGACGTACTGCTCGGGTCGCAGCGCGGTGCAGTCCGCGATCTCGCGGAGGATCGCGCGTTCGTGTCGCACCGCCTCCACGACGTTGCCCGTCCCCGCCTCCCCCTTGGTGCGGATCATCGCCGCGCCCTCGGCGATCCGGCGCAACGCCTCCCCGAGGTTCCGCGCGCCGCAGACGAACGGCACGGTGAACGCCCACTTGTCGATGTGGAACTCCTCGTCAGCGGGCGTCAGGACCTCGGACTCGTCGACGTAATCCACACCGAGGGCCTGCAAGATCTGGGCTTCGACGAAATGGCCGATACGCGCCTTCGCCATGACGGGGATGGACACGGCCGCCTGGATCTCCTCGATCTTCGTCGCGTCCGACATGCGCGCCACCCCGCCGTCACGGCGGATGTCGGCGGGAACCCGCTCGAGCGCCATCACGGCGCACGCCCCGGCGTCCTCGGCGATCTTCGCCTGCTCCGCGGTGGTGACGTCCATGATGACGCCGCCCTTGAGCATCTCGGCCAGCCCGGACTTGACGGTGAAGGTTCCGGTCTCGCGCTCCACGGCTATCCCCCCTCAGGACTCCGAGACGGTGGGTGACGCCTCGGACAGGCGCCTGCGCACCCGTCGACTTCGAGTGTACCGAAGGCGAACGAGGGGTTTGGTGCGAACGGACCCAGGACGAACGCGGATCCCTACTTCGCGAAGGTGACGTCGGCGTTGAACATGCCCGTGGGGGCGAGCTCCACGAAGGTGGAACCCGGTGTGAACGTCATGGTCTCTCCGGTCTTCGTGGAGAACGTCGTCACGTCGGCATCCGTGGCGCGCTCCCACGTCCCCTGGACGAGGCGACCGTTGCGCAGGACCCAGGCCTTTCCCTTGCCCGTCACGGTCACTTCGGGAGATGGGTATCCGGCCACGTCCGTGATATCGCTCGGGCTGGTCTTCACCTGCTGGATCACCACGTTGTCGGCGGCGATCGCGTTGCCGTTCTCGAGCTTCATCGGGGCCCCGTCGAGGTAACGCACGTAGCGACCGCCCTCCCAGCGCCAGTCGGCGGTGGCGAGGCCGGAGAAAACGACGGTCACGCCGGCGCCCTTCTTGTTGGGGGTGGGCACCTCATCCGAGTAGGTGAACACCGAGTGCGGGATCGGCTCGTGCTTCGCGCGCTTCAGCCCCGCCTCCCAGAGCTTGGCCGTGTTCGCGAACAGGTTGTGCGGGATGACGCGAGCCTCGTCCCGGGTGAACGGCGGCGCCGGATCGCCCTCGGTCATGAGCGTGAGACCCGCCGCTCGCGCCCCGTTGACGACCTTGTTCGCTCCACCCGAGAACGCGAGCAACGGGTGCTCGCTGAACTGGAGGAGGATCTTGGGGTCGGTGGAGCGGGCGCTCCGCACGGGACCGACCCGCACGCTGCTCTCGCACTGGAACACCGCGATGAACCGAGTGATGCCGCCCTCGACGACCTCCTCGTAGACGATGTCCGCCTTGTCGAGGCCGTCCAGGGGCTGCGCGTCCGGCGTGTTCTCGACCTTCACCGCGAGCGCCGGACGGTCGGGAACCTGCTTGCCCTCGGCGAGCGTGGCGCCGGTGAGCGGGCACGTGGGCGCCGGATCGCTGATCCCGGTCAGGTTCCGGACCACGGCGGGAGCGTTGCCCGTGAGGGTCATGACGGCGAGCGCGGCGACGAGGACGCCGGCCACGGTGCCGCCGGTCAGGAACGCCTTGCCGCGGCGGGTGAGAGCCAAGGTGCGGTACCTCCTACGGGGATCGGCGGGGTCTCGATCCGCCCCTGGGTGGTGCGTGCACGGGATCGGTCATGAGGAAGGGTCCCGAAGGGGACCCGATGAATCAGATGCTAACCGCGGCGTGGGACGGTCTCAAACACCCAGGCCCATCTCGACCGGAACGTCACATCTCCCGCAGCCGCCTGATCCGCTCCTGGATCGGCGGGTGCGTCGAGAACAGCCGTTCCATCGTGGACGTCTTGTCGCCCTCCACGCGCGAGGGCTGCGATAGCCACAGGTGGGCCGTGGCGTTGTTCGCGGCGCGCATCGCCGTGGGTGCGGCTTCGATCTTCTGCAGCGCCGAGACGAGGCCCGGCGGGTAGCGGGTGAGGAGCGCGCCCTCGGCGTCGGCGAGGTACTCCCGGTTGCGCGAGACCGAGAGCTTGATGAGCTGCCCGGCCAGCGGGGCGAGGATCAGCAGCGCGAACCCCACGGCGAAGATGACGAGTTGCGCGATGCCGCCCCCGTTGTTTCCGTCGCCCCCGCCGCGCCTGCCGCCGCCCCAGAACCAGCTCCGCATGAAGAACTCCGAGAGCAAGATGGCGGCGCCGACGAGGGTCGCGACGATGGTGCCCAACAGGATGTCGCGATCCTTCACGTGAGACATCTCGTGGCCGATCACGCCCTCGAGCTCCACGCGATCCATCATCTGCAACAGGCCCTGCGTCACGGCGATGGAGGAATGCTCGGGGTCCCGGCCCGTGGCGAAGGCATTGGGCGCTTGCTCGTTCACCACGTAGACGGTCGGCTTGGGCAGCCCCGCCGCGATCGCGAGGCCCTCCACGATGTTGTGCAGGCGCGGCTCCTCCTCGGGCGTCACCGCGCGCGCCCCGGTGGCGGCCAGGACCATCCGGTCCCCATAGAGGTAGGAGCCGATCGACATCCCGCCGGCGATCAGCAGCGCGATCACGAGGCCCCAGGCGCCTCCGTTGAAGAACAGGTAGCCCACGGCGAAGCCGATGACGCCGAGGAACACGAAGGCGCCCAGCACGAGCAAGACGCTCTTGCGCTTGTTGGCAGCGATCTCCTCGTACACGGCGGACTAGAACTCCACCTGAACCGGGCCTCGTTCGGGCTCCTCGATGTCGAAGAACTCGCGCGGCGTGAACCGGAACGTCTTCGCCAGCACGCTCGAGGGGAACGACTGGATCGCCGTGTTCAGCTGCATCACCTGGTCGTTGTAGAACTGCCTCGCGTAGGCGATCTTCGACTCCGTCCCGGTGAGCTCTTCCTGCAGCGCCAGGAAGTTCGCGTTGGCCTTGAGGTCGGGATAGTTCTCGGCCACGGCGATCAGCCGGCCGAGCCCCGCGGTGAGCTCGTTCTCCGCGTGGGCCTGCTCCCCCACTCCCTGGGCGCCCATCGCCTGGGTCCGCGCCGCGGTGATGTCCTCGAAGACCTGCCGCTCGTGCGCGGCATAGCCCTGCACCGTCTGCACGAGGTTGGGGATCAGGTCGTAGCGACGCCGAAGTTGCACGTCGATCTGCGACCACCCGTTGTCGGCACGGACCCGCAGCCGGACGAGACGGTTGTACGACCACACGGCCCCCAGGGCAGCGACGACGACGACCCCGAGGACGATCCAGAGACCCAACACGATCCCTATCGTATCGAGGCCGGGGGGCTCCCGATGGCTTCCGCGTAGAGCGCCTCGAGGCGCTCGATCACCACCGACCAATCGAACGACCGGGCGCGGTCGCGTCCCGCCGACCGGAGCCGTTGTGCGAGTCCACGCTCGTCGAGCACGCCGGCCACCGCGTCGCAGAGGGCCGCGGCGTCCCGCGCAGGGACCAGGAGGCCGTCGATGCCGTCGCGCACGACCTCGGTGTAGCCGGCGATCCGGCTCGCCACGACCGGGAGGCCGGCGGCCATCGCCTCGACGAGCACCATGCCGAAGCTCTCACCGCCGATCGCCGTCCCCAAGAACACGTCGCACGCGGCGTAGTAGGGCGGCAGGTCCACGTTCGAGATCGTCCCCAGCAACGCGACCCGATCGCGCAGCTCGGGAGACAGGGTCGCGACGGCGGCACGGTCGGGACCGTCGCCGATCACCACGAGCCGCAGGTCCGGTCGCTTCGCACCGAGGAGCGCGAACGCAGTCACGGCGGTGGGGAATCCCTTGCGTTCGTCGAGGCGGCCCACGAACAGGAGCTTCGTGCCCGGGCCGAGGTCCGCCGGGCGGACGCTCGCGAACCGCTCGACGTCCGTGCCGTTGGGCACGAGCTCGAACGAACCGCCGATCCGGCGGCGGGCGAAGGCGGCGGCGACCTCGGACACCGCGACCCTGACCGCGAGCCGCCGCGCCACGATCCGAAGCAGCGGGGCCGCCAGGTCGTAGAGCCGCGATCGCTCGGCGCCCGAGTGGAAGGTGGCCACGACGGGGACGCGCGCGGCGAGGGTGGCCCACATCGACGTGCTGGGCGTCAGCGGCTCGTGCACGTGCACGACATCCGGGCGGAGCTCGGCGAGCGCACTCGCGACGCGGCGAACGGACCAGGGCCGCGGATCGATGGGTGCATTGGAGGCGTTGTAAGGGATGTCGACCGGGCGCCCCACCGCGAGCACGCCGGGGATGCCGGCGTGCCCGCGGACCGGCGCGAGGACCATGACCTCATGCCCGCGCGCACGCAGGTGCTCGGCCTGCTCACGGACGTGCGTCTGCACACCACCGGGGTCGTCGAACGCGTACGGGCAGCCGAGGACGATCCTCACGATCCCCAGCCGGGCTGGAACATGTGCCAGTCGGGCGGAGCCGCCGCGATCGCTTCCTCGAATCCCGCGGCCATCGCCACGGTCAGCGCCCGGACGTCGCCGCGCCGGCTCCCGGTCGTTTGCGGTTCGAGGGGTCGCCCGAAGGCGCATCGCCAGTCACCGCGTTCCTCGGCGATACTCACGACGATCAGGGGTGCGCCGGATGAGATCGCGAGGAGGGCGGGCCCCGCCGGCAGGCGGCGCGTGCGGCCGAACATCTCCACCTCCACGCCCCGACCCGACAGGTCGCGGTCGGCCACCAGGCACACGACACGGTTCCGCGCGAGCGCCGACGCGAGTTGCTGCCCCACGCCGCGGTCGTCGGTGCCGATGATGTCCATGCCGAGATCTTCACGGTGGCGTAAGAACAGGCGGAAGAGACGCTCGGGCTCCAGCCGCTCCGCGACCGAGATCAGTCGTTCGCCCCGCGAGACCATCCACCGCCCCGCAACGTCCCAATTCCCCATGTGCGGCATCACCAAGACGAGGCCCTTGCCCGCCGCGTGGGCGCCCTCCATGTTCTCGACACCCACGACGTGGAAGCGGCTTTGGATCTCCTCATCGGAAAGCCGGCCCACTCGGAAGGTGTCGAACCAGTACCTCGCGTATCGCTCGAACGCCTGCCGGGTGGCCGCGTGCACGAGCGGATCGTCCACGTCACGTCCCAGCACCTGGGCCTGGTTCGCGGCCACCGTCGCGCGTACGGTCGGGAGCGCCCGAAACGCGAGACGCCCGGCCCACGTGAACGCGCGCCGGGCGGGACTTTCGGGGAGCGTGCGCCCCATCCAGGCGACGGCCCGATACGCCTCGAACGCGATCGTCTGTCTCACGCGATCCCGCCCGGTGATCACGCCCGCTCCTCGCGCGCGACCTGGGTCGTGCGCACGAGGACGGCCAAGATCGAGAGCGCCGCCGCCATCCACACGGTCCAGGCGAGCCAGCCGAAAGCGAGCCCGACCACGACGAGCCCGTAGCGGATGCCCCGGGTGACGTGGCTCTCCTCGACGGAGTACGACAGCGACGCCCCGCGAGCCCGCACGTAAGCAGACAGGAAGCTGGCGCACAGCGCCACCAGCGCGCCGATCGCGACGTGGGGCGCGGGCCCACTCGTCACCCAGGCGATGGAGCCGAACAGCAGGCCGTCCCATGCCCGGTCGAGCAGCTCGTCGAGCATGCGGTCCGTCGGCCCGCCCGCGCCGTGGTTCGCGCGGTGGCCGCCGACGAGGAGGAAGACCGCCGACACGCCCGCCGCTGCCGCGGCCCGTCCGGGTTCCCTGGCGATCACGAGCCACGCTCCCACCGCGGCCGCGACGCCGCCCGCGATCAGCATGGTGCGCGTGATGGCCGTTCCGGGAGGCTGACGCTGGAACCGGATCTGCAGTCGTTGGAAGCGCACCATGGGGTCCGCGCGAGCCTAGCAACTTGAGTAGGATGCCCCCTACCTCACCGCCGAAGGAGCACGCGTTGAAGACCTACGACGCGAAGGATATCCGCAACGTCTTGCTGGTGGGCCACGGGGGGGCGGGCAAGACCTCGCTGCTCGAGGCCATGGCCTTCACGGCGGGAGCCATCACCCGGATGGGCACCGTCGAAGACGGCACGACGATCTCCGACCACGACCCCGACGAACAGCGCAAAGGCATCTCCGTCTCGTTGTCGATGACGCCTCTGGAGTGGAACGGGGTCAAGATCAACGTCCTGGACGCCCCGGGCTATGCCGACTTCGTGGGGGACCTTCGCTCGGCCGTGCGCGCTGTGGACGCGGTGATCGTGGTGGTGTCGGCGGTCGACGGCGTCGAGGTGCAAACGGAGACCGCCTGGGAGCTCGCGGTGGAAGCAGGCCTGCCGCGTGCGATCTTCGTCAACAAGCTCGATCGAGAACGCTCGGACTTCCAGGGCACGCTGGACCAGCTCGTGTCCTCATTCGGGAACCAGGTGGCCCCGTTCGAGCTGCCGATCGGCGCCGAGGATGGGTTCCGTGGGGTGGCCGACCTGCTCCACGAGAAGGCGGACCTGTACCCCGATGGACCTCGCGCGCAGGAGTCCGAGTGGCCCGAGGAGATCCACGCCTTGGCGGATCCCGCCCGGGAGAAGTTGATCGAGGCGGTGGCCGAGTCCGACGACGCGCTGATCGAGGAGTACCTGGAGGTCGGCACCCTGCCCGAGGAACACATCGTCTCGGGGGCGAAAGACGGGTTCGCCAGGGCGCGGCTGGCGCCGGTCATCCTGGGCTCGGCGGCGGCGGCGATCGGCATCGACCGCTTGCTCGATTTCATCGTCGAGGAGTTTCCGTCCCCGCTCGATCGTGGCCCGATCGCGGTCGTCGGCAAGAGCGGCGATCCCCGGGAGCAGCCGTGCGACCCTGCGGGCTCCCCGACGGCGTTCGTGTTCAAGACGATCTCGGATCCGTTCGTGGGACACATCACGATGTTCCGCGTCTTCGGCGGGACCGTCCGCCCCGACTCCAGCCTGCACAACGCGACGCAGGGCACGGACGAGCGTGTGGGACAGCTGTTCACGCAGGTCGGCAAGGAACACGACCCGGTGGCCCAGGTCCCGGCCGGGGATATCGGCGCGGTGGCCAAGCTCGCCCACGCCCACACCGGGGATACCTTCAGCACCAAGGACGACCCCGTGCAGCTCCCCGAGATCGAGCTGCCGGAGCCGCTGCTCGCCTACGCGATCGCGCCCCGGACCAAAGGTGATGAGGACAAGCTCGCGACCGGGATCGCGCGCCTGCGCGAGGAGGACCCCACCCTGCGGGTCTCGCGCAACGAAGAGACCCACCAGACCGTCATCCACGGCATGGGAGAAGCACACCTCGAGGTCATGATCGAGCGCCTCAAGCGGAAGTTCGGGGTGGAGGTCGAGACCGCCCCGGCCAAGATCGCCTACCGCGAAACGATCCGCAAACCGGCAAAGGCGACGGGCCGTCACGTGAAGCAGTCCGGCGGGCACGGTCAGTACGCCGTATGCATGATCGAGCTGGAACCTCTTCCCCACGGCGAGGGATTCGTCTATGAGGACAAGATCTTCGGCGGCGCCATCCCCCACCAGTTCATCCCCTCCATCGAGAAAGGCATCGTGAAGACGATGGCCGAGGGCGTGCGGAGCGGAAACCCGATGGTGGACGTCAAGGTCACCGTCGTGGACGGGAAGTTCCATTCGGTGGATTCCTCCGACATGGCCTTCCAGATCGCCGGATCGCTCGCGCTGAAGGAGGGCGTCGAGGCGGCGGGCGTGGCGTTGCTGGAGCCCGTCGTCGCGCTGGAGGTCGTGGTCCCCGACGCGTACACGGGCGATGTGATGGGCGATCTGAACGCCAAGCGGGGGAAGATCGCGGGGATGGACCAGCTCGGCGGAGGCAAACAGCGCATCCGCGCGCTCGTGCCTCAGGGGGAGGTCGCGCGCTACGTGATCGACCTGCGGTCGATGACCGGCGGCCGCGGGGCGTTCTCCATGACGTTCGACCACTACGAGGCGATGCCGGCCAACCTCGCACAGCGCGTGATCGACGACTTCCAGGCCTCTCGCGAGGAAGCGCACAAGCGCTAGCCTCAGCGCACGAGATCGAAGACGAAGCTCGTGGTGAGGGCGGCGAAAACGAGGGCCGCCCACCCGATCAGGAGCGCGAGGCCTCCGACCGGGGTCACGGCGCCCCATCGCGGCTCGTCGGCGAGCACCAACGCGAACAGGCTCCCCGAGAACAACACCGCCCCGACGATGAACGCCACGCCCGCCACCGCGGAGGCCGCCGAGTCGGGTCCCCAGGTCCGGATCGCCACCACCGCGAACAGCGCGAACGCGTGATAGAGGAGATAGCGCACTCCCGTCTCGAATGTCGCGAGGCGCTCCGTCGAGCGGCGACGCTGGAGCGCATGCGCGCCGAAGGCCCCGAGGGCGACGCCCAGGGATCCGTAGATGCCCGCGACGACCAGGAACGTGCGGTCCACCGCTCAGATCCGCGCCGCGCTCGTCCGCAGGAACGGCAGGAGCGCCGCCCCGAACGCCTCCGGGCGCCGCACGTTCACGACGTGATCGGCCGCCTCGATCGAGACGACCTCCGCTCCGGCGATCGCCGACGCCGTGAGCCTGCCCATCCGGTCGATGTACGGCACATCCTCGGCACCCAGCACGACGAGGGTCGGCACGGTGATCTCGTGGAGCCGGGCGAATGCCGGGGGATCGAGTCCCTGCAGGCCCGCCTCGTCCATCGTCAGCTCGTGCAGGTTGTCGAGGGCGATCTCGCGGAGGCGGGCGCCGGCCCCGTCCCGGGTTCCGAGCGGCGCCCAGATGCCGAGGCGGAGGTCCTGGGCTCGCACGAGGTCGCCGGCCCCGACGGCCTCGTCGATGCCGGCCGTGGCCTTCGCCCACCAGGCCTCCTCTTCGGGCAGCGCCTCGATGCCCTCGGCCTCGGACGCAACCACCACGAGGGCCCATACTCGATCCGGGTATTCGAGGGCGGTGTCGATCGCGATGCCGCCGCCCATGGAACACCCCACCAGCGCGGTGCGCTCGATGTCGGCGGCCTCGAGCACGGCGGACAGGTCGCGATGATGCGCGTAGGGGTGAGCGGTGTCGTGCGAGGAACGGCCGTACCCGCGCACGTCGTACCGCATGGTCCGGAAGCCCGCCTCCGCGAACGACGCGAACTCCCGATCCCACGTTCGCGAGTCCCACAGCCCCGGGTGGATGAACGTGACGACGGGTCCTTCGCCCGCCACCTCGTACCAGAGGCGCGCGCCGTCCGCGAGTTCCACGAAGCCCTCGGTCATGAGGCGAATCGCGGTGCGAGTCGGCGGGCGGTTTCCTCAAGGAGCTCGGGGAGAACACGCGTTTGCCCCACGACCGGCATGAAGTTGGTGTCGCCGCCCCATCGGGGCACGACGTGCCAATGCACGTGGTCGGGGATGCCGGCGCCCGCCACGGCTCCCAGGTTCATGCCGATGTTGAACCCGTGAGGATCGGACTCCTCCCTGAGCGCCTTGACGCACCGCTGCAGCAACGACTGGAGATCGACGTTCTCCCGTTCGCTGAGGTCCTCGACCTCGCCCGTGTGCCGGCGCGGCACCACCAAGAGGTGCCCGGGGTTGTACGGGAACTTGTTCAGCACCACGTACGCGAGCTCGGTCTCGGCCAGGATGCGAGCGGCCTCGTCGCTTTCGGGCAGGTGACAGAAGACGCACGACCCATCGCCCGCACCCGCCGGTTCTTCCGCCGCCGTGCGGATATAGGCCATCCGCCAGGGGCTCCAGAGGTGCTCCACCTATGCGTCCTCGAAGGAGGACTGCGTGAGGCGCCGCGCCCGATCCTCGTCCCGCAGACGCTCCACCAATCGATCGAAAGCGACGTCGGGATGCTCGGTTCCCGCGCGGTCGCGAACGTTGTACCGGCCGGACTCGACCTCGCGATCCCCGATCACCAACGTGTAGGGAGCCTTCTGTAGCTGCGCTGCGCGGATCTTCTTGCCCACGGTCTCCTTCGCATCATCCACGAAGGGGCGCAGGCCCGCCGCTCGCGCCCGGGCGGCGAGCTCCTCGGCGTGCTCGACGTGGCGGTCGGCCACGGGCGCGAGCCGCAACTGTTCGGGAGCCAGCCACAAGGGGAACGCGCCCGCGTAGTGCTCGGTGAGGATCGCGAAGAACCGCTCCA
Organism: uncultured Actinomycetes bacterium; assembly: GCA_963719165.1. Taxonomy (GTDB): domain Bacteria; phylum Actinomycetota; class UBA4738; order UBA4738; family HRBIN12; genus JAOUEA01. The sequence goes on from CAVRAV010000001.1 coordinate 902,183, forward strand.
CCGATCCGAACAGGGCGCGATGGATCATGATCGGGCGGTGACGCTCGCCGTCGTCCCCGGCGTAGTGGAGGTCGAACCTCTGGGGAAGCTGGAAATCGAGCTGGATGGTCGACATCTGCCACGTGCGGCCGATGGCGTCCCGAGCCTGGACCGAGATCTTCGGGCCGTAGAACGCGCCGCCGCCGATATCCATGACCAGGTCCAGGTCCATCGCCACGGCGGTCTGCCGCAGCACCTCGGTGGCCTCCGCCCAGTCCTCGTCGCTGCCCACCGCCTTCTCCTCCGGCTTAGTGGACAGCTCCAGGTAGAAGTCGTCGAGCCCGTAGTCGCGGAGAAGGTCAAGCACGAACACGAGCAGCGAGCCGAGCTCGTCCCCGACCTGTTCCTTGGTGGTGAAGATGTGGGCGTCGTCCATGGTGAGCCCACGCACCCGCGTGAGTCCGTGCACGACACCCGAGAGCTCGTAGCGGTACACGGTGCCGAACTCGAACAGTCGCAGCGGCAGGTCCCGATAGCTCCGTGTGCGGCTGCGGTAGATGAGGATGTGGAACGGGCAGTTCATCGGCTTGAGGTAGTAGTCGGTCCCCCCGTCGAGCTGCATGGGAGGGAACATCCCGTCCGCGTACCAATCCAGGTGGCCCGACTCCTCGAAGAGGGCCGCCTTCGTGATGTGCGGCGAGTAGACGAAGTCGTACCCACCCTCCTCGTGCCGCCGTCGCGAGTAGTCCTCCATGATCCTGCGCACCAGCCCGCCCTTGGGGTGGAAGACGGCGAGGCCCGACCCGATCTCTTCGGGGAACGAGAAGAGGTCGAGCTCGGCGCCCAGGCGTCGGTGGTCGCGCCGCTCGGCTTCTTCCAGGCGGTGCAGGTGCGCGTCGAGGTCCTCCTGTGACGCCCACGCGGTGCCGTAGATCCGCGTGAGCATGGGACGAGCGTCGTCGCCACGCCAGTAGGCGCCCGCGACGTTCGTGAGCTTGAACGCGCCCCCCAACTTTCCGGTGGACGGCAGGTGGGGTCCCATGCACAGATCGATCCATTCGCCGTTGCGGTACAGGCTGACGGGCCCGCCGTCGCCACCATCCACGTCGCGCCCGTCGGGATCTGCACCCTCGAGTCCTTGGATGATCTCGACCTTGAAGGGCTGGGTGGAGAACCGCTCCAACGCCTGTTGGCGGGACACCTCCTCGCGCACGAACGGCTGGTTCGCCTTGACGATCTGACGCATGCGCCGGTCGATCTTGGCGAGCTCCGACTTGCCGATGGTCTCCGCCACATCGAAGTCGTAGTAGAAGCCATCCTCGATGGCCGGCCCCACCGCGTACGCCGCGCCGGGGTACAGATCGCAGACCGCCTGCGCGAGCACGTGCGCGGCCGAATGACGCAGCACCTGGAGGCCGTCCTCGGAAGCGGGCGTCACCGCCTCGACCTCGGCGTCGGCCGTCGGCACGAAAGACAGGTCGCGGAGGATCCCGTCGACCCGCGCCGCGACGGCCCCTTTCGGCAGCCCTGCTCCGACCGGCTCCCCTTCGGGGAGCTCGACGTTCACCGCGTCGGGCAGCTGCAGGCGTGGCACGGCGTCATGATATCGGCCGGCGCTCGGCGCCCGGCTCATTCGTAGGCGATGGACTCCAGGATGTTCAGTTTCGACGCGCGGCGGGCCGGCCAGATCGCGGCGATCACCCCGGCGAGACCCGCGAACACGACGTAGAAGATCAGCTGCCCGACGGGGATCGAGAGCTCGGTGACGCCCTGTGGCGCGAGCGCGCGCTGCAGGGCGAACCCGAAGAAGATGCCGACGGCGATGCCCAGCACGGCGCCCATCACCGCGATGATCACCGACTCCCATCGGATCATGCGCTTCACGGGCGTGCGGCCCATGCCCACGGCGCGGAGCAGGCCGAGCTCCCGCTTGCGTTCGAAGATCGACAGGCCGAGCGTGTTCACGATCCCGAACAAGGCGATGAGGATCGCCATCGCCAGCAGGGCGGTGATGAGCCCGAGCAGCTGGTTGATGAAGCCCTCCTGGGTCTTGCGGAACGCGGTCTGGTCCTGCACCTCGACGTTGCCGAAGTTCTTCGTGGCGGTCTCCATGTCGGCCTGCACCTGGGTGGGGTCGGCCCCCGGGGCGACCGTCACCATCACGAAGGTGTCGAGCGGCGGCTGGAAGAATCGGTCGAAGGTATCCAGCGAGACGACGAAGTTTCCGCCCACGACGCTGTTCTCGCCGAAGGTCCCCCCGATCGTGAGGGGCACGCTGCCCTCCGCCGGGAAGCGCGACGGGATCTCGTCGCCGATCTTCCAGCCGTGGTCGTCCATCGTCTTGTCGTACACCAGCACGTCTCCCTGTCCGAGCGTGGCCACCGCGCCCGGCGAGGGCTGCAGGTTCGCGACGTCCTCGACCGTCGCGGGATCCACGCCCGTCACGGCCTCCGTGGAGTCGTTCACCCGGAACCCGTCCTGGCGGAACTGGGAGACGGCGTCCACGCCCTGCACCGACTCGATCTTCGTGGCGACGTCCGGGCTGAACGCGGTGAACGAGGAGGCCGTCACGATGAGATCGGCCCGCAGGTTCGCCGAGAGGGCGGCGTCGAACGAGGATTTCAGGGAGGCCGACAGGATCGACACCATGGCAACGAGTCCCAGGCCGATCATCAACGCCGAGGCCGTGGAGGCGGTGCGTCGAGGGTTCCGCATCGCGTTCTGCCGCCCAAGCTTGCCCTGCATCCCGAGGCGACGGATGGGCGCGCCGATCACGGACGCCATCGGTCGCGCCACGAGCGGGAAGAGGATCGCCACGCCGATGAAGGTGACGGCCGCTCCCAGACCGATAAGCGCAGCGGCGTTCGACGGGACGGCGAACAGGCCGTAGAGCAGGGCGGTGACCCCGAGGGCGGTCACGACGAGGCCCGCCACGAGCCGCCTGCCCATCTTGCTCTCGCCCGTGTCCTCCGACGCACGCAGCGCCTCGATGGGCGCGATCCTCGAGGCTCGTCGCGCGGGCACCACGGAGGAGACGATCGTGACGAGGGTCCCCACGATCAGCGCCACCCAGATCGTGCGCGGCTGCAGCTGGAGGCCCGTGCTTGGGAGGTCGATGCCGAACGCCTTCAGGAGTGCCTTGAGGCCGATTGCGATGGCGATGCCGGCGAGGAGCCCAAGCGCCGACGCGAAGAGACCGACGACGAGCGCCTCGACGATCACCGACGACAGCACCTGCCGTCGGCTGGCGCCGACCGCCCGAAGGAGCGCCATCTCCTTGGACCGCTGGGCGACGATGATCGAGAACGTGTTGAAGATGATGAAGGCGCCCACGAACAGGGCGATGAACGCGAAGACCAGCAAGGCGATGCGGAAGAACCCGAGACCCTCCTTGATCGCCTTCGACTGCTCATCGGCGACGGACGTGCTCGTCACGGCCTGCACGCCCTTGGGAAGCACGCTCTCGATGCTCGTGCGCAGTGCGGCGGGCTCCACACCGTCCGCGGCTTTGACGGAGATCGAGTCGAAGACGCCCTGCTTGTCGAGCACCTCCTGTGCCGTGGGCGTTTCGAACAGGGCGAGGGTAGCGCCTCCCAGGTTGTCCGCGCTTCCGAACCCCGCGGTGCCGGAGATGGTGAATCCCCGTTGGCCACCGACGAGGTTGATCGGGATCTTCTCGCCGACCGTCAGGTCGTACCGGGCGGCCGTTCCCGCGTCGACCACCACCTGGTCGGGGCCAACGGGCGGCCCCCCCGCGCGGAACGTGACCGCGGGGTTGTTCCCGCTCCAGTTCGCGCCGATGGTGGGTGGTCCCACGCTGCCGATCGCCTTGCCGGTCGCCGGGTCCACCATCTGCGCGAAGCCGGACACGTCTCCGGTCGCCGATGCCACGCCCGGGACCGCGGCGACGGTCTTCAGGAGCGAGTCGGGAACCGGCTTGCGCTCGTCCGTCTGCCCACTGCCCGGGCCGGTCGCGTCCGGCGTGAACGCGGAAACGGAACGCACCACCACGTCGCTGCCTTTGGCGACCTGACCGAAGAGTTGATCGAAGGCGGCGTTCATCGTGTCGGTCAGGACGAACGTGCCGGCCACGAAGCCGATGCCGAGCACGATCGACAGGGCCGTCAGCGCCAGCCGGAGCTTGCGCGCGAACAGGCTCTTGAAGGTCGCCCTCCACATGGGCTCAGGCCTCGAGGGACTTCAGGCGGTCGAGGATCCGGTCGGCCGTCGGGTCGCGCATCTCGTCGACGATCCGGCCGTCCGCCAGGAAGACGATCCGGTCGGCGTAGCTGGCGGCGTTCGCATCGTGGGTGACCATCACGATGGTCTGTCCGTGGCTCTTCACGGCGTCCCGGAGGAACTGCAGGAGCTCCGCGCCGGAGCGCGAGTCGAGGTTCCCCGTGGGCTCGTCGGCGAACACGATCGAGGGTTGAGACACGAGCGCCCGGGCGCCGGCAACGCGCTGCTGTTGTCCGCCCGAGAGTTGCGAGGGTCGGTGCTTGAGCCGATCGCGCAGCCGGACGGTGTCCACCACCTCGTCGAACCATCCCCGATCCACGTCACGTCCGGCGAGGTCGAGCGGCAGCGTGATGTTCTCGGCCGCGCTCAACGTGGGCACGAGGTTGAACGCCTGGAACACGAAGCCGATCCGATCGCGCCTGAGCTTGGTCAGCTGCTTCTCCGAGAGCGCGGTGATGTCCGTCTCGCCCAGGAACACGCGCCCCGACGTCGGCGTGTCCAGGCCCGCCATGCAATGCAGCAGCGTGGACTTCCCGGAACCGGAGGGACCCATGATCGCGCTGAACTCCGCCTCCCGGAAACCGACGGACACGCCCGCGAGCGCCTGGACCTGCGCGTCGTCGGCGCCGTAGGTCTTCGTGAGCTCCTCGACGCGAGCCGCGACCGCGGGCTCCGACGCGGTGGTCTCCTCCACCGGTATCCCCTGGGCCTCCATCGGCAACCCCTTATCTCGAAACGGACGACGTCGGACCCTTCAACCCTACGAGGCGTCCCAGGTGGCGCCCATTGCTATCTCGTAACGATCGGTGTCGAGGCGAACGGGTCCCAAGCGAACGAAGATCATCGCTTCGACCACCTCCCACGCGGGATTCGGTCGCGATGTTTTCGTCTATGACGGGTGGACGGGGTAGCGCAGATGCGTGACACGCACACCGGCGACGACCTTCGGGTCCCCGAGGACGACCGGTGTGTTCGCGAGGTGGTCGAACAGGCGCACTCCTGCACCCAACAGCACGGCTGCCAGGTCGATATGGATCTCGTCGAGCAGTCCGGCGTCCAGGCACTGCTGGATCGTTTGGGCGCCGTGGACTCCCACGGACTTCGCGCCGGCGGCCGATCTCGCTCGTGCAACGGCGCTCTCGATGCCGTCGGTGACGAACTGCACCGTCGAGCCGGGGCGTGGCCAGCCGTCGGGCACGTGGTGGGTCACGACGAACGCGGGCACGTCCCACGGGTGCCGTCCGCCCCAGCCGTCGGCGACCTCGAACGTGCGCCGACCGGTGAGCATGGCGCCGACCTCAGCCTGCAAGCCCCTCAGATGGTCCGCGCTCGGCGCCGACACGTGGAACGTCAAGTCTGGTGTCGGGATCGGCATAGGGACTTCGACTTCGCCCGAGAAGTACCAGTCGAACACTTCGGCGACCCCGTCGTCGGCGTCGGCGACGTAGCCGTCGAGAGACATCGACATGAGCGCGACCACCTTGGCCATGGTGCAGCTCCCTTCGCGAAGAGTGACCCACTGAGTATGTGGCTCCGGCGCGGTTAGCGGTGCCGTCGGTACCGCAGCTCGACGACCCCGCTGCTGGAGACGGCGCTGGAGACCAGGTCGAGCCGGTAGGACTCGGGGACGCCGTCGAACAGCCGGGTGCCCCCGCCCGCGACGTAGGGGTACATGCTCACCTGGAGCTCGTCGATCAGGTCGAGCTGCATGAGCGAGCGCCAGAGGCTGACGCCGCCCCAGACCACGATGTGGCCGTCGCCGCCTCGCCTGAGGGTCGTCGATCTCTTCCGTCGTATCGCCGGCGGCGATGGTGGTGTTGGCCCACTCGGCCGTCTTCAGGGTCCGGGAGAAGACGACCTTGCGTCCGGCGTTCAGGATGTCGGCGAAGGGATGGTCGGTCGCCGTCGTCGTCATAGACCGGCCGATGGCCTCGTAGGCGGTGCGGCCCATGATGTGCGCGTACGCGGTGCGGAGGAAGTCGAGCTGCGCCGGGTCGTCGGGCTCACGGTTCTCGGGCAGATCGAAGCAGAACTTCCAAAACTCGGTGTCCGGATCGGCGAGAAGGCCGTCGAGCGAGTAGTTGAACACCGTCGCTATCAGCTTCCGCATGATCAGAGCTCCATAGTCTCGGGCCAGCAGGGACCGAACGTACTTCGGAAAACGTGCCAGCCTCGGGCCAGCAGCGCGTTCCCGCAAGTCGTCCGGTGGGCGCGGCAGGTTTGAACCAGCGACTCTCGCGTGTGAGGCGCGCTCCCAACGTGCTGTCAATGTCTGCCGGAGTCTACCGACGTTCGCCCCGAGCCTCGGGCCGCTCGAGCCGCTGGTCCGATCGCAACCGGATCGCGTCCGCCGAACATCGTGCACGAGGGGACTGGTAGGAAGCCGTCGCTGCTACGGTCCTGCCATGGAGGCGTTGGAAGCGGCGCTGGACGCGGAGGCCGAACGCACGGGCTTCTCCGGTGTCGTGCGGGTGGACCGACGTGGCGCAGTAGAACTCGCGAAGGCATACGGGCTCGCCGATCGCGCCCATGGCATCCCGAACACGGTCGACACGCGGTTCATGCTGGCGAGCGTCGCGAAAGGCTTCACCGCGTTGGCTGTGATGAGCCTCGTCGCCGACGGCACGCTCCTGCTCTCGACGACCGCACGCTCGGTGCTCGGCGGCGACCTGCCGCTGATCGCCGACAACGTGACCGTCGAGGACCTGCTCGCGCACCGTTCCGGTATCGGCGACTACCTCGACGAGGACGAGCGACCCGATGACATCAACTCGTACACGCTGTCCGTGCCCGTGCATCGGCTCGACACGACCGAGCGGTTCCTCGAGGTGCTCGACGGCTTCCCGACCGTCTCACGCGCAGACGAGCGGTTCTCCTACAACAACGCTGGGTACGTCGTGCTCGCTCTGATCGCCGAGCGAGCCAGCGGGGTCGCCTACCACGAGCTCGTGCGGCGGCGCGTGACCGAACCGGCTGGGCTCGCCGACACCGGGTTCTGGCGCACGGACGAGCTCCCGGGCGACCACGCGATCGCGTACCTGCAAGCCGCCGGACTGCGGTCGAACGCACTCCACCTGCCCGTGCTCGGCACGGGCGACGGCGGCATCTCCTCGACCGCCGCCGATCTCGCCACGTTCTGGCTCGCGCTCTTCGCCGGTCGCGTCGTGCCGGCCGAGCTCGTCGCCGAGATGACCCGCCCGCGCAGCGACTGGCCGGAGGAGAACCGTCGCTACGGGTTGGGGTTCCACGTGCACCGCACGAGCGAAGCCGTGTGGCTTGAGGGCTACGATGCCGGCGTCTCGGTCTGCACTACCCACGACCCGGCGTCGGGCACCATCCACTCCGTGATCGCGAACTGGTCCGACGGCGCCTGGCCGATGCTCTCGGTGCTCGACGAGCATCTGGGCACCGCGTAGAAGCACGCCCGGACCCTCAGCTGCCAGCGGCAACAGTTTAGGCGGCCAGTTCGCGGGTCGGTCATGTGCGCCGTGTGCCGGCCGTTCGGGCGCCGGATGATCCCGCCGCTGCCGTGTGGGTTCGTTTGCGCGATGCAGTCAACGTCGCAGCCCCCCGTCGTGCTCGAGCGCCGCGTCGCCGATCAGGCTGCGCTGTCCTACGGGGCCCGAATCGCGACCGATCGCAACCGGCGCTCGGGCTCGGGCGGCCGGCCCGCGCATTTTGCGCAGGTCCTCCGGTGGGCGCGGCAGGTTTGAACCTGCGACCTCTCGCGTGTGAGAAGCCCTTCAACGTTCCCGATAGCGTTCGATGGAGTCTACCGGGGTGCGCTGTGACCTGCGGGAACGCTCCACGGTCGCAACCGGTTGCAACCGTCGACGCGGATCGGCGAACCATCGCGCCGAGGGACGGCAACGTTCCTCCGTAGTCGAAGATCGTTGGAGCGCCTTCGCCCGAGCGAGGCGCTCCGCCGTGATCTACACCGTCAAGAGCTGACGGAGGTTGAACGAGGCGTCCTCCCTCATCGCCTGCATGAGCCGAGCGCTGTCGTCGTCGACGTTTGCGCAGTTCAGACAGACGATGCTTCCGGTCAGCCCTCTTCCGGCTCGTCGAGATCCGGCCAGGGTGCGACGTCGACCTCGTTGCCTTCCGGATCGGCGAGGGTCCACCACAACGGCGCGTGCCCGTCGTACACGATGCGACCACCGGCCTCGATCGCTGCGGCTATGCGACCCTCCGCCTGCTCGTGCGGCACGTAGAGATCGACGTGGATCCGGTTCCGCTGCGGGCGGGGCGCGTCCATCTGCTGGAACCAGACCGTCGGCCCGATGTGCTTCGGATCGGCCAGGCTGTCGCCGGTGAGCTCGACGAAGTCGTACCCGAGGATCGCCTGCCAGAAGGGCAACACGTCCGCCATGACGAGCGCGTCGATCGCGATCTGCACGTTCTGGACACCCGCTGGGTCGGCCACGATGTCGAGATCGCTCGCGATCGCCGAGATGCCCGCTGTCAGGGTCAGATCGTCCTCGGTCAGGACGCTCCGGTCGTCGGCGACGAGTCGCACCGTGACGCCGTCGGGGCGCAGGTCCAGATGGGCACGGTCCCCGGCTCCCACCAGCCCGCTGATCGCCTGCGCCAACCCGACACCTTGGGCGAGCGAATCCGTCCTGAACCGCGTCGCGGCCGTGTGCTGGATCACACGCCAGCCGATCTCGTGGAACCGTGACGGCTGGATCATCTACCGCTGGACCTCCCGAGGGTCGACGGAGGTGATCATATGCCGCGGCCCTCAGTCTGGTCTCCCAGGTCGTCCGGTGGGCGCGGCAGGTTTTGAACCTGCGACCTCTCGCGTGTGAGGCGAGCGCTCTCCCACTGAGCTACGCGCCCGAACGGCCTCACGATAGCAAGGATCGCGACCGGCACCGGGGCGCTCTCCACCGACAAAGGGACGGCGGCACGTGCCCGCGTCGTGCCGCCGTCGTCGCCCGGGCACGGATGCCCGAACGTTCTATGGGAGGACCGTGCCGAGTGTGTCACGACCCCCGGCCGTCCGCAAGGCGACGACGTGGGCCACCCGGGCCGCCGGCGGCACCGAGAGCGGGGCGCGGCTCCGCCGGACACGCCCCGGTTTCGCGGTCAACAACCTCCTACCCGAGCCGCTGGAGGATCGATGCCTTCTTCTTCTCGAACTCCTCGTCCGACAAGATGCCCTGGTCGTGAAGCTCCGCGAGTCGTCTGATCTGATCGATCGGGTCGCCGGCCCGCGGAGACGTAGCTCCGTTCGCCGTGACCTCTTCCGCTTCGACCCGACGTTGCGCCTCGTCGAGCGCTCGACGATTCTCTTCTGAGGGGTCGAGCCGGTAGCGCTCACGCGCCTCCCTGATCTCGGCTTGGGCGATGGCCCAGTTCTTCGCCTCAGACTCCTCGGACGCCGTGGGGCGGTCGGTGTTTCGGATGACGACGACGAACAAGATCACGAGCAGGATGACGAGGATGAGGCCCGCAGGCGCCACGATGATCAAACGATCCGCTCCGTTGGCAGGTGGGTGAAGTGTAGGTGCGCTGGCCGCTCCCCGCTAGTCGCGATCCGGCCGACTGACGACGTTGACCTCAACGCTATGGTCTGCAACCGGGGTCCGCGTCGAAGGAGGGATGAGGCGCCCCGCCTCCAGCGATCGCTAGGAGCTGAGCGATGCCGGCCCCGTCACGGGAGAAGGCCCCCATCCATACACATCGCGGTACCGATTCGGGTTATCATCTGAAGCAACCGTGTGAGTCCGAAAGGACGACGCCTTGAGGCACGTGGGCCGGACAACGATCGCATCAGCAGCCGTATCGCTCGTGGCAGCGATCGTTCTCGGGCAGGCCGTCGCGAACGCTGCCGTTTCACCGAGGACCGGGAATGCACCGTGGCGAGCGCCTCGCGCCGGTTTGGCGGGCGAGCGCGTGTGGGGCTACCGGGCGTTCTTCCACCTCCCAGGCTCGCAGGATCGCTGGGAGCTGGACGCCACGCACGATGGAACAGGCAGTCACCTGGGCCTGGGGGAGGGCAACCCTCACTGGGGCGTCTCTGGTGTTGCGCAAGGGCATCTATGGTCGTTCGACCTGCCCGGCGGTGCGCTCGGGGTCAGGACCGACCTGGGTGGAGGGCATGTCAGAACCGGTGCGGCCATGGGAGCCTTCGGATCGATCGACCTCACGTTCGCGCCGAACAAGCCCCTGAGGGTGCAGCGTGATCTCTGCCAGACCGGGGCGGTGCTCGCGACCAGCCGCTCCCGGCCGGGCCACCTCACCGGCGATCTAACGTTCGCCGCGAACGAGGGATCGCTCCCGCCTCCGTTCAGCGTCGCGTCCGCCAAGGCGAGGGTCACTACAACCACGTACACGGGCGCGACCTGCCCGAGCGTCAAGCGCTGCGGTCGCCCCGGGGGGTTCGTGATGTTCCATGGAACCGGCACCTCCGTGCTGACGGCCGACGTGAATCACCGTGGGACCGGCTGGCAGCTGCGGGCGTGGGTCACGGAGGTATCGGGCCCGGCCACGATCTCGCACTCGGTCTATGCGTTCCACGAGGGCGCGCGACCACCGACGGTGGTGACGGAACCCGGCGGCGGCGTGGGCATCGACGCGAGCATCGTCGATCCGGCCCTCAGCGGATCGACTTACGTTCGCCCCCACAACATCGAGCATTCGGCCGTCGCGCTGCGGCTCGGTGGAGAGGACCGACCTCGTTTGGACGGCGGGGACCCTGACGGCGGACCTCGACTCCGGTCCCGTCGTCTTCACCGGCTCGACGTTGGCCGGGCGCGAGGTCCAGTTCCACCACTGACGGGACGGCGTCGGGGCTCCTCCGTGTGACGAGCACGACCGATGAGGCAACGCCCCTTTGCTTGGCGCTCCCGAAAGGTTGACGCTCCAGGCATGCGACTCCGCTTCGTTGCGGTGCTCAATCCGGCGTTCGAGGCCTCGAGCTGGCCTTCGATCTTCCGGTACTTCCCGGTACTTCGCAGACCGCGATGGCCAGGTGGACAGCGCTGGCCGCGGCACCCATACTCGGTGTGTGGATACACAACGACCTCCCCGTCGGACCCTCATCGCGAGCTGGATCCTGCTCTCCTACGCCCTCCTCGAGATGACCTTGCTAGCGCTCAGGCTGCGGGATGGCGAGATGGTTGCCGTCGTGTTCGTCTCGATCGGGTGTTTCGCTGCGGTCCGCATCGTCGCCGGGATCGGTTTGATGATCGGTCGGCGATGGGGCTGGGTCCTCGGCTGCGTCCTCGGCGTCCTCGATCTCGTCGCCGCCTACCCGCTCTTGCAGGCCGCCTCCGATGTGCGCGGCTTCCGACCCGTGGCGCGTCCGTTCCTCATCGACCTCTGTAGCGGCATCGCGCTCCTGTTCTGCCTGCTCACACCCGCGACCGTCCGGTGGGTCTTCGGGCATACGCCGAGCACACCCGCTCGCGAACCGACGCTCCCATCGCCTTAGGCGGTTCCAGGTTGGTCGGAGTGTCCGGGGCTGGGGCGAGGAGCGGCTCGAGTGTCCGATCCATCCCTTCGGGAGCACCCCTCAGGAGCTTGCGCGCTGGTCCTCAGAGAGTCCCGAACTGAGCGTTCGTTGTATGTGCGCCCAGGAGGATGAGGGAGCGCCCCGTAGCATCCTCGCGGCGGGGATAGGCGCAGGCTTGATCACCTGCGCGGACAAGGCCGGCAATCCCTTACGGCTTTCCTCGCCACCTTAGAAGAGGGAGCGATGGAAAGAGGATCCCGGATGGGATTCGAGACCTACTACGGGCTGAGGCGCGAGGTGCTCAGTCAGGGGGCGCTTCAGCTTCATCGACTCCGAGGAGCGACTGCCAGATATGGACGTGCGGCGCGTCCTCGCCCATGACGATTACGGGATCCGACAGCGCTGCAGCATCACGCCGAACATCTCCATCCCACGAACCCTGGCCAGAAAGAGAGACAGGATCGATCCAGGCGAGGATGCTCCCGTAGACACCATCGGATAGAGGAAGGAGAATCTGGCCGTGGCTCGATGTCCTGTCTGCGGCGTAACCAGCCACCACGAGTGGGCCGGCTGGCTCTCACACGAGGACGCCGGATGAACCAGATCGACCCCTACTCGCAGACAATCATCTTCGCGATCCTCGCGTCGGCGCTGCTCTACGCCTGCTGGCTCGTGCTGAAGAGGTCCGCGCGGCTCATGACGACACGCAGAGTCACCATCATCGGAGGCGTCGCCGTCACGTTGGCACTGGCAGTCACGGCGGTTCTGGCGTTGCAGCGAACGGTCTTCAGCTACGCGACGCTGCGGACCCCTCTATCGCCGACACCCGGCGTTCTCGCGCCGGCGGCCGACGCCAAGCCCGACACGCCGGAAGAGCGAGCCCAGAAGGCGCTCACCGCAATCAACGGCGCGCTCAACGAGGCGCTCGGAATCTCGCCCGACGATCCAACGTTCACGCCCACGACGGCTCACACGACCGCGCCAACGACGGGCGGACCGGGAGGTTCGGGCGGCACGGGCGGCGGCACGGGAGGCGTGGGCGGGACACCATCCCCGACACCACCTCCCACGAGCCCTCCGCCTACGACTACGCCTTCTCCAACGACACCACCGCCAACATCTCCACCTCCCACGCAGCCGCCTCCAACAAGCCCTCCGCCAACGACACCGCCCCCGACAACTGACCCGCCCCCGACGAGTCCTCCTCCGACGACACAGTCGAGGAGCGTAGAACTTTGATCGCTCTCTGCACCCCTCAGTCGGTCTCTGCACCCCTCAGGAGGTAGCCTCCAGCTCCCCGAGGGCGCGGAAGTCGTCGGGCTTCAGGTTCGCGATCTTCTTGCGCTCGATGGAGCGCGGCGTGATGTAGGCGTGAACGCACGACCGGTATCGGGCCAGGGTCGTGGCCTTCAGTGTCAACGCGCAGTCCTCGATGAAAGTGTCGAGGTACTTCCCCAACGTCATCGTGATCGCCGGGGGCGGACCCTCTACGAGGGCCGCGGCTAGCGCCTTGTCAGCGTCCCTGCGGGTGGGGAACGTCCCGATGCTGCGCCGCCGCCCATCGGTCGGGAGGTGATCTGCGCGGTGTAGCTGCCGTTGGAGCGCGCGACGACGGTGCCGCTCCCTGCGCTGCGTTTCCTGGTCGTGCCCACGGAAGGCCTCCCTTGTGAGGTCCGAGGGCGCTCCAGGCGCCGGTGCTTCGAGGTGCTTAGCCCGGCCATCGCAACCGCATCGCAACCGCGAGACCTCGCGGAGCCGCTCGTTGGAGCGTTTCCGCTGGTGGGCGCTAGAGGATTTGAACCTCTGACCTCTTCCGTGTCAAGGAAGCGCTCTCCCCCTGAGCTAAGCGCCCGGACTTCGAGGCGGGGACCGGAATCGAACCGGTGTGCGAGGCTTTGCAGGCCTCTGCCTAACCACTCGGCCACCCCGCCGTGGTGGCTCGCTTCCGCCGCGAGCGAATGCACAGTCTACGCGACCACACGGAGTCGACTCCCCTCGACACCGTCACAAAGCGCTCCGATACCACCCGGTTGGGCAGCACCTCGGCGTTCAAGAGCTGATGCACCCGAGCCGATTCCCTCAGGGATGAGTGAGCTCACGTGAAAGCCCACGTGGCGCTGTTCGCGCTGGCCCTGGTCGTTCTCGTGGGCGGCGTGACGATGGCGACGGTCGTCATCGGACCGTCCTGCCCGGATGGCTCCTATCGCAACGGCAGCGGATCCACGGTGCCCAGTGAGACCGAGCCTGTGTTGAACGCGACCCCCTGCACGTCTTTCGCGACGCGTCCCGCTCCTTCCTCTGGCGTGGCCATCCCCCGCTATGCGACTGGTCTCGATCGCCGCTTGGGCGACCGACTGGGGGTCGGCACCGCGGCCGTGCTGCTCTCTGCCGGCCTGGCGGGTACGGCGTTGATCCAACGCCGAAGGACCCAACCGTAGTCCGCGAAAGCGTTGGTCAGCGTGTGACGGGCTAAGGACGACGGGAAGAACCGCTAGGGCAGCAGACCTTGGAGCTCCCGGAAGAACGTGCGCGCGATCTTCCGGTAGCCCACCCTGTTCGCGTGCGGGTCTCCGGCGAACCTCGGCGAGCAGAACCAGGTCCACCTGCAGGAGAGGGCAACATTCACAGGGACCCGACCGCGCCCGGGCACGACGACGGCAGGCGTGAAGTCGTCGATCCGGAAGGTCGCCGCCACATCCGCAACGGTGGCTCCGGCACCCGCGTAGGCGGAGGCGAGCGCTCCGTTGAAGACGGTCCAAGCATGCTGATCGGCATGCGCGAGCGCGCGACCCCCGCGGATCAGACCCCAGAGGCCGAGGAACGGGTTGTAGTACCTCATCGCAACGATCGGCACGCCCGGCGCTGCCGTCGCCAGGGCATCAACGATCTCGGTCAACCGCGTCTGCAGCTTGGGGACGAGGCCGACGGTGCACGGCTTCCGGATCAACAAGTCGGAGCCAAGGCAATGGTTGAGGAGGTCGTTCGCTCCAACGTCGATCGTGATGAATGCGACCTCCCCCGGATGCGCCAACAAGAACGACAGCGCAGCGTCCAGCTGCGACCCGGCCGCATAATGGCACGGCGAGTGTTCACCCGTGATCAGCGATCGACTCGTCTCGCCGGCGCAACCTACGTTCCGGAGGCTGAGCGCCGGCATCCCCTGACGGATCCGCCGCCATAGATCGTCCACGTACCCTCCCGTGGTTTGGCCACGGTTCGGCTGATAGCCCACCGCCAGGGAGTCGCCGAGCGCGAGGTAGGAGACAGGCCCTCCACCAACCGCGCGCGCAGGTGTGATGGCACCCCCCCACATCGAGATGATGAGCGTCACCGCGACGGCCGTCGCCGAGAGCCTTCGCAACGAGCACCGCCTTCCATCCATCGGCCCGATGCGACTCGGGCCTCGCGTTCGCGTGGGCGAGCCTAAGGGGTCGTTCGTGAGCCCGCAAATCGTCGCGCCGTGTGGCGCGGAAGCGGCCCCCCCTTGCCTATCAGAGGTCGCGCAGGGAACCCGTCTCCTCACGTTCGGAGGAGTTGTCCAGCTTGGGCTCACCTGCGCTAACGGGTCTCGCCCGATCACCTGTCTCGCCGCCAGCAACGTTGGCAAGGATCGCTCCCGACGCGACGACCACTACCCCGGCGAGGACGGCCCAGTACCCCACCTCCCGAGAGCTCAGGGGCGATAGGGATCGTGTCGACTCGGTCTCGAGCAGGTACCCGATCCACGTCATCGCCCACGCTGCCGAGGTGAAACCCAACGCGCGCGGGGCCCATCCTCGAGATCCTCGACGGGCGATCCCGATGATCGCGACGAGGGCGACGACCGCGACGCCGCCGAACAGGATCAAGAGCGCCCCGCCCAGTACGACCCCACCGCGTGATCCTGTTAGCAGACGGTAGAGCGAGACCTCGCTGCCGGGCTGGGCAGCCCCGAGGAACGGGAGGGAACAACCGATGACGAAGCAAGCGACCCCGATCAGCGCGACGACATAGCCGAGAACGCCGGCACGGTCACCCCTAGAGGTTTCCACTAGCGCACCCTACCCCGCCTCTGAACAGGGGTGGAAGATGGGATCCGAGTACACCTCACCTTGGCTCGGCGGCCCCCGGATCCTGGGTCATACGGGCTACGCGTAGGCTAGATCGATCGTACCTGTCGTTACCAGGTTGCCCGCCGGGATTACGGAGGTGGTTGACGTGCCAAGACGCTTGCTCCTGCTGGCTGCCGCAACGGGCGCATTTGTGCTCCTTGTGGGCGTTGGCGTGAACGCGAGAGTGGACCAGCACAAGGGAAGGCCGCTCGACACACAGAACATCGGCGTGCTCGGCCAGGGGACGACGTCGAGCACCGGGTGGGCACCCGTCCCGAACTGGGGCTTCTCAGACGGGCCCGCCATCCAGGCGCGCGGTAGCCTCGCCGCGACGTTGAGCGTGACCGTCAGCGGTGCCCCGGTGCAATTCCGGATCGTCCTCGAAGACGTGCAACATGGATTCAAAGAACGTGCAATGAAGCCTGGCAGGGCCGTCTTCGATCCGGGCGCCGCGGCCGGTTCATTCTCTTCCACCTTCGTGCTGCCCTTGTCCAAGGGGCCCCATACCGTCAACATCTTCTGGCGCTCGCCGACCGGCGCATCGGTGATCATCAGGAACGGATCCGTGGTTCTGCAATACGCGTCGAGTAGGTAGCCCTCGCGCCCCACAGAGCTTGTGCCGCGGCCTCGGGTCTCGGGCTCGATGTCCTCTTCGGTGACCCGGGGGTCACCTCAGACACAGTGAACCGACGCGCGTTTCCTCAGCGAACTGCGCGGCATAGCGGCCTGCACGATGGTGGCGTTACAGTCCTTGAAGCCGAGCCGTCCGTCGAGGACTGCGAACATATCCCACTCTATTCAATCAGCGTCCGACCAGGCGACGAGGCGCTCGGGGACGAGCGTCAGGATGACGCTATCGACGTAGTCCTCGACGGTCTCGTCCCAGTCTCCGTATCGCTCGCCGAGCAAGCGGATGTCGTCGGCGCCGGCGCCCCTCGAAACGACTCGCCCCTCGATCATCACGAAACGGCGATCACTCCCGTCGCGGGTCATCTCAACACAGAAGGTCGCTCGACCGCTCCGCATGGCGTTGCGATACTTCTCCGAGTCCGTCTCGGTCAAGACGAGGATGTCGGAGCCCGCACGGGCGTAGTGGACAGGTACGGAGTGGATCCTGCCCCGACTGGTAAGCGTCGACCAGACGCCGAGGCGGCCTAGGTCAAGGAGTTCAGCTCGTTCTCGCTCGGTCAGCTGGCGGCGCCCGTATGCATCGCGTCCTTCATCCACGAGATGGAAGTCTGAATGAACGGGGCCGGTCGTCCAACCCGTCTAATCAGCTGTCTGGACGTAAGCTGCGATACGGCCTCTTCCCCACTCGACGAGGTTGGCAGAGGGATGAGGCCGATCACTAACAGTGGCCGCGCTTGCCAGCGTTCGAGGCGCAGATGACGACCGCCTGTTGGTAGTGGGCGGCGTGCTTGTGGAACCCAGCGTGGTAGTGGATCGTGAAGCCTGGGATCACGAAGCGACCCTCGCTCACGGGTTGTAGCCCTACCACGATGGCGAAGGCCTGACCGTTCGTGACGGTCGCCCCCGGCACCGGTTCGAGGGTGTGGCCGACGGGCGGGAACCGACGAGCGGAGCCGATCCCTCCTTCACCCCACGGAATCCTGCGGTAGCCCAGCACCACGAGGCCATCCGGCACCCGGTCGGGCACGACCGAGTCGAGTACCAGCGTTCCGTCACCCCGATAGGTCGTCGAGAAGACCCCGACGCTGACCCGAGCACCAACTTTCACGAGGAGACCTTCCCGTGAGGAATCTTCGCCTGCCGCGAGTGGACCGGGCGTCGACCGGATGAACTCGAGCCAACCAAGCGCTGCGAGGGCAAGAAGGAGCGCGAGGAAGAGCGGAAGGAGACGTGATCCACGCCGTCGCGTCGCCTCGACGGCCACGGTGTCGTCCATGCGGCGACACTACTCTGGGGTGGAGGCAGGCGGAGTAGCAGCTTGAAACCGTGAACCGTCCGGAAGTCGCGCATCCGCCCAAGGCGCTGATTCGTCGACACGCTCGCACGCCATGATCGATCAGCGCTCGTCGATGTTGCTGGAGAGTTCAGCGGGATGTCTCGGCCACTCGAGGGACGTGACAGCGTGGTGACCGCTGGACTCTAGGCCAACGTGATGGGCAGCGGCGTGGCGTGGATGCAGTTGTCGTAGCCGAACCCGGTGTCGGGACTGCCGTCCACCGGCCCGGACAGTCGTGAGCATCCGATGCTCCCGGTGGTGTCCTGAGCGGCGAAGGCGTCCTCGAGCGCCCGGATCGTGGAGCCGTGGTCGTAGAAGGTCGAGGTCGCGCAGGGAGCGCCGTCCGTGCAGGACAACGCGGAGGCGATCCCGTTCCCGTTCTGGCCCGGCACGATGATCATCGGCAGCTGGGCACCGCCGGAGGTGCCCTCGTCGGTCGTGATGATCACGACCCCGTTGGGGCCGACGTCCATCGCGATGTCGCGCAGGTTCTCCTGCAACCAGCAGTCCACGGTCCCGTGCTTCGCTACATCCTCGGACCCGGTACCCGGTGGATCGCCTGCGAGGCTGTGGCAGGCCGGCGACCCACCGGCGTCGGCGAGCGCGTGGAAGCCGTTGTTGTCGCACGCGTGGATCGCGTTGTGTCCGTCGTGACACAGGTCGGGAACGATGACCGAGAACGCGGGCCATCCGGCGGCCATCCCCGCGAAGGCGCCCCGGTTCTCGTCCAGGCTCGTGCTCGAGTTGCCGGTGTCTCCTGCGGGAAGCGGGAAGTCGCGCACGTGCCGCCTTCCGTTGGGGATGCAGTCGGCTGCCACGTCGGCGTAGAAGGTGGCGGGCGCGTGGCGCCGCGCGTACTGCTGGTGGCCCACGGCGGTGGGCTCGTTGGGGGAATCGGAGAACCCCGAGAGGCAGTCGCCGTTGGCATGCATCTGGGCGTTGGCGACGAACCCCTCGTAGTAGTCGGTCCAGCTGAGCCCGGCGTCGTCGAGTTGGCGGTAGATGTCGGTCCCGCAGTAGTCGGGCGCGCCCGCCAGCAGGGGGGCCTCACCACGGTTGAACCTGCCGTCTTCGACCCCACCGTGACAATTGTCGCCGGACGTCATGAACCCGTACTGCTGAGCCGAGCTCGCGAAGCAGCCCGACGTGCCATCCCCGCAGTGCCGCCCGGTCCCGTACCCACCCGATCCCGTGACTCCGGCGTAGTAGCCGGCGTGCTCGGCGCCTTTGCCGCTTACGACCGTGGCGTGGAACGGCGCCGTATCCACGGCGAGGTGCGCGCAGACGAACGGATCCACGGCACCGGCATCGCAGCTCAGGTACCCACCGTAGGAGGCGTTCTCCAGGATGACCAAGGCGATCTTCTGCGGCTGGATACCCGAGGCCGCCGAGGTCCGTTCGTTGTCGGCCCACACCAGCACCGTCGTTAGCACGATGAGGCCGATCAGCCCGCCCGTCATCCTTCGATGTTGCCTGATCATGTTCCTCCGCTCCTGGCCGACCGCAGATGTTACCGTCCTCGGCTGGCTCCAAGGACCGGCGGAGGTCGATCGAGGCGGCCACCCGCGATGTACGTGTGCGACGTACGAAGATCGCGTCGTTCGAAGGAGCATCCCTATGTCGGTAGGTGGCTCCGGAGCGACTGGGCTGCGCTTTCATCGAGTACTCCGCGGCGCCCCCAGGAGCTCGATCGAGCGGACCGGCTCATCGCCGACGACCCCCTCCCCCTGAGGGAAAGGGCCTTTGACCTGGAGCGGACGACGGGATTCGAACCCGCGACCCCCACCTTGGCAAGGTGGTGCTCTACCAACTGAGCCACGTCCGCGTGCTGAAACCTCATGCTAACCGGGGGGGCCGGGTCCTTCAACCGGCGCGCTCACGTACGACCTGTAGAGCCGAATCCCCCGTCTCCGCGGTCGGACTCCGGAAGCTCGTCCGCCCACCCCGGGACCACGACCGGGAGGGCCACCACCAGCAGCTGCGCGACGCGATCGCCCGCCGAGATGGCCACGGCTTCCGTGCGATCGAGGTTCACGACCGCGCAGATGATCTCGCCGCGATAGCCGGCGTCGATCAACCCCGGGGCGTTCGCGAGCGTGAGGCCGAGGCGGGACGCGAGCCCCGATCGCGGGAGGACGAAACCCGCGTGCCCGGCCGGGATCGCGACCGCGAGCCCCGTGGGCACCATCGCCCGCTCGCCCGGCCCGACGACCACGTCCGCGATGGACCGAAGGTCCAGCCCGGCGTCGCCCTCGTGGTGAGCTCGCGGAAGTTGCGTGGCCGGATGCAGCCGGCGGAAGGCGAGCTCCATCAGGCCTCGACCTCCTCGATGAGCTCCAGCCGGTTGCCGAACGGGTCGCGCACGTAGCACCGTTCGTGTCCTTCGAGCTGGGTGTCGTCCTCGACGCCACGGCCGTCCTGGGCGAGGGCGGCTCGAAGGGCCGCCAGACCGTGGACGATCAGTGCCGGATGCGCCTTGGCGGAAGCCGAGAACCCAGGCTCCACCCCGAGGTGCAGCTCCGTGCTGCCCGACCGGAACCAGCACCCCTCGCGCGCCTGGAGGTGCGCGGGCTTGGGAACCCGGGTGAACCCCAGCTCGCCCGCGTAGAAGGCCTCGGCATCCGCCTCACGTCCCGGGGGCATGGCCAGCTGCACGTGGTGGAACCCCTCGACGGTCCATCGCACGCTCACGCGGGCTCGATCAGCTCCACGCGGTTCCCGAACGGATCGCGCACGTAGATGCGGTGGAAACCCTCGAGCTGCACGGTATCGGTGACCCGATATCCAGCGCCCTCGATCCGCGCCCGCACGTCTTCGATCCCCTCGACCAGGAACGCCGGGTGCGCTTTCACGGCCGGCGAGAACCGCTCCTCCACGCCGAGGTGGACCTCCAGCTCGCCGCGCACGAACCAAACCCCTCCCTCGGGCGAGAGGGCGGGCGGGCGCGGGATCTCCGAAAGGCCCAGCACCGTGCCGTAGAACAGCCGCGCCGCCTCTTCTTCCCCGGCCGGCATGGCGAGCTGGACGTGGTGCAAGCCTACGAGCCGACCGCCTGCGTCTGCCACCGGACCTCCTCGTTGCGGAGAACGCCGACGGGCCGGGTTCCCCGGCCCGTCGGTTCGGTACCACTACGGGTGCGACATCCTACGAGCAGCCGCTGGTACTTCCGCAGCTCGAGCAGACGTAACACGATCCCGCCGGCTGCATCTTCGACCCGCACGAGTAGCAGAGGGGGGCGTCCGAGGTCTTGGCCCCGGCGCGCTCCGCGACGTCGAGCAGCACGGGCGTGCCTTCGGTTTGCGCGGCAGGCGCAGGCACCTCATCGGGAACCTCGGGCGCATGCTCGCCGCCCGCCTCCAGCTGAGCCGTCTCGGTCCGCTCCGAGATGGAGCGGATACCGAGGCCCTCGCGCGTCTCGGTGGCGAGATTGTCGAGCGCGAGCCGGCGGAACACGTAGTCAAGCAGGGACGAGGCGAAGCGGATGTCGGGGTCGTTGGTCATCCCGCTCGGCTCGAACTTCATGTTGATGAACTTGGAGACGTAGGTCTCAAGGGGCACCCCGTATTGCAGCCCGATCGAGATGGCGATGGAGAAGGCGTCCATGACCCCGCTGAGGGTGGATCCCTGCTTGGAGGTCTTCAGGAAGATCTCCCCGAGGCCGTCGTCGGGGTAGTTGCCGGCGATGATGTACCCCTCGGCGTCGCCCACCTGGAACGAGGTGGTCTTGGAGGGCCTGGACATGGGCAAGCGCTTGCGCACCGGCTCGGCACGCTCCGAGAACTCCTCCGCCCGCGCGGCGCCGCTCTTCTTCTTGTCCGCCGACAGGGGCTGGGCCACCTTGCAGTTGTCCCGGTAGATCGCCACCGCCTTCAGCCCGAGCTTCCACGACTCCACGAACAGCCGCTCGACCTCCTCGACGGTCGCCTCCTCGGGCATGTTCACGGTCTTGGAGATGGCGCCGGAGATGAACGGCTGCGCCGCCGCCATCATCCGCACGTGGCCCATGTAGTGGATGGGCTCGGCCCCCATGGCCGTGTCGAACACCGAGTAGTGCTCCCGCGCGAGGTGCGGCGCGTCGGCCACCGAGTTGTGCTCGGCGATGTAGGCCACGATGTCTTCGATCTGCACGTCCGAGTAGCCCAGGCGGTCGAGTGCCCGTGGCACGGTCTGGTTCACGAACTGCATGGTGCCGCCCCCGACCAGCTTCTTGGTCTTGACGAGGGCAAGCTCGGGCTCGATGCCGGTGGTGTCGCAGTCCATCATGAGCCCGATGGTGCCGGTGGGCGCCAGCACCGACGCCTGCGCGTTGCGATAGCCGTGTGCGCCCCCGAGGTCGATCGCCTCGTCCCATGCCCGCTTCGCCGACGTGAGCATGCCCTCGGGCACCAGGTCGGCATCGATCTCGTCGGCTGCGGCCCGATGCTTGCGGATGACGCGCAGCATCGCGTCGGCATTGGGTGTGTATCCCTCGAAGGGTCCCATCACCTCAGCGA
Source organism: uncultured Actinomycetes bacterium (assembly GCA_963719165.1). GTDB lineage: Bacteria > Actinomycetota > UBA4738 > UBA4738 > HRBIN12 > JAOUEA01. Next base: position 924,413 of record CAVRAV010000001.1, read on the forward strand.
GCCGAGCGGAGGTCCGATACGCGTGGCCCGTCATGATGGCGGTGATGGCCGCGGCCCACGCGCGCCCCGCGTCGGAGTCGTAGGCGACGCCCCGCGCCATCAGCAGGGCTCCGAGGTTGGCGTAGCCGAGGCCCAGCTGACGGTACGCCCGGGCGTTGTCCTTGATCTTCTCCGTGGGGTAACTGGACTCGGTCACGAGCATCTCCTGGGCGGAGAAGACGATCTCCACCGCGTGCTTGAAGCTCGCGACGTCGAACGATCCGTCCTCGTTCAGGAACTTCATGAGGTTGAGCGACGCCAGGTTGCAGGCGCTGTTGTCCAGATGCATGTACTCGCTGCACGGGTTCGACCCGTTGATGCGGCCCGACGCCGGGCACGTGTGCCACTCGTTGATGGTGGTGTCGTACTGCATCCCCGGATCGGCGCATTGCCAGGCGGCGTCGGCGATCTGACGCATCAGGTCGCGCGCGCGGACGGTGACCACCGTCTCGTCGGAGGTGATCGCCTTCAGGCGCCAGTCCTGATCCTGCTCGAACGCCTGCATGAAGGCATCCGTGACGCGCACGGAGTTGTTCGCGTTCTGATACTGGATCGACGCGCTGTCCTTGCCGTCGAGATCCATGTCGAACCCGGCGTCACGGAGGGCGCGTGCCTTCTGCTCCTCGTTGGCCTTGCACCAGATGAAGTCCTCGACGTCGGGGTGATCGACGTTCAGGATCACCATCTTGGCGGCGCGACGCGTCTTGCCGCCGGACTTGATCGTGCCGGCGCTGGCATCGGCGCCGCGCATGAAGCTCACGGGCCCCGAGGCAGTGCCCCCGCCCGCGAGCGACTCCTTGGACGAGCGGATCTTCGACAGGTTGATCCCCGAGCCCGAGCCACCCTTGAAGATCGTGCCTTCCTCCACGTACCAATTGAGGATCGAGCTCATGTGGTCGTCCACCGCGAGGATGAAGCACGCCGAGCACTGCTGCGGGGTGCCGGGCACGCCCACGTTGAACCAGACGGGCGAGTTGAACGCCGCCTTCTGGGTGAGCACGAGGTGGGTCAGCTCCTCGGCGAAGACCTGGGCGTCGTCGGACGTGGCGAAGTAGCGGTTCTTCTCGCCCCAGCCGCGGATGGTGTCGACCACGCGACCGGTGAGCTGGCGGACGGAGGACTCGCGCTGCGGGGTCCCGAGCGTCCCCCGGAAGTATTTCTGCGCCACGATGTTCGTGGCGTTCTGCGACCACGACGCCGGGAACTCCACGTCGCGCTGCTCGAAGGCGTTCCCGCCTTCCTTGTAGTTGGGGATCACCGCGTCGCGCACCTCCCAATCGGTGTCGTCGAACGGGTGTGTCCCCTCCTTGGTGAAGTACCGCTTGAACGTCAGCCCCTCACGGACCTCGACGTCGCCCTCTTTCGTCGCCATCGCCCCTCCTCCCGGGTTCCTCGACGGCCGCTGGGGGACGGCCGTCGATGTAATTACGCGCTCGTGATTCTCGACCTCCCGCGCAGCGAGGTCAAGTGGTTCAACACAATTCCTTGGGGTTATCTTCCTCCGCCACCGCTATATCTTGTGGTCACTCTTCCATTCCGCGAACGTCAGCCCGACCCGAAAACGCTACCGCTCCGTGCGGTGGAGCGACAGCGGAGAAGCGGTGGAAAGCCCGATCGTTATGACTCGTTTCCGTGGTTCTCGGCTCGACGGTCATGACCCCTTCGGGCGGCGTTTCGCCGGTTCCTTCTTCCGAAGGGACGTGAGCTCCTCCTGGAAGTCCGAGATCCCCTGGAAGTCCTTGTAGACGCTCGCGAAGCGGATGTACGCCACCTGATCGAGCTTGGCGAGGTCGGCGAGGACCGCGACCCCGATCTGCTCCGAAGCGACCTGCGGGCCTTTGCGGCGCATCCGCTCCTCCACCCGGTCGACGAGGCCTGCGACCTGGTCGTTCGTGACGGGACGGTTCTTGAGCGCCTTCCGGATGCTCCCGGCCACCTTGTCTCGATCGAACGGCGCCTTGGATCCGTCGCGCTTGATCACGACGAGCCCAACGTCCTCCACGCGCTCGAACGTGCTGTAGCGGCGCCCACAGGCACGACAGACGCGGCGGCGGCGGATCGCCAACCCGCCTTCGGCCGGCCGCGAGTCCACCACGCGGTCGTCGTCGGCACTGCACCAAGGGCATCTCATCTGGGCGGGTGCCACAAGATGTTGTGGCACACCGCACCGTACCCGCACGATGTAGACGCGTCAAGGAGACTCCGTCAGGCGAGGCCCGGAAGGATCAGCACCTGCCCCGGTCTCAGCGACCCCGGGTCGACGCGGTTGGCATCGAGGATCCGCGTGACCGTCTCGCGGGGATCCGCGCCCGGCGCCACGCGCCCCGCGATGCTCCACACCGTGTCTCCCGAGCGCACCACGTAACTGTGGAGGGCCGCGGGCCGCATGCCGGAGGGCGCGCCTGGGACCGGACCAGGCCCGGCCACGGCTCGGGATACGGGCTCCAGCAGCGCCAGGGCCGCGAGCGCGGCGGCGGCCGTGAGCGTCACGCGGCGGCGGCGAACCTGAGGTCGAGTCACCCTGGCACTGTGCCCGAACACCTGTTCGGTGTCAAGGGTTGAATCGAACATATGTTTGCATCCCTCCCCCCGCGCTGCTAGCGTCGCGTCATCCAAGAGGAGGCTAGTGAGCATGTCTGACACGACGTCCACCACCCCGCGCCAGCAGCGGATCCTCGACGTGATCGCGGAGACCGTCAGAGACCGCGGCTACCCCCCCACGGTTCGCGAGATCGGGGAGGCCGTCGGCCTCACCTCATCCTCGAGCGTGCACGCCCAGCTCGCCAACCTCGAACGCATGGGGCTCCTCCACAAGGACCCCACGAAGCCCCGCGCCATGACGCTGGGTCGGCCCAAGGCCCACGCGGTCGCCGTGCCGCTCCTCGGCCGGATCGCGGCCGGCAGCCCCCTCCTCGCGGCCGAGGAAACGGATGAGTACGTGGCCGTGCCTCAGGGGTTCGCCGACGACACGGAACACTTCGCGCTCACCGTCGCGGGCGACTCCATGATCGGCGCAGGCATCTTCGACGGCGACCTCGTCGTGATCCGTGCCCAAGATCATGCGCGCGACGGCGACATCGTGGCCGCGCTCCTGCCCGGCCCGGCCGAAGACGAAGCAACGGTCAAGCGCCTGGGTCACGACGGCGAGCGGGTCATGCTGATCCCCGAGAACCCCTCGCTGGAGCCGTTCGAGATGCTCGACGGGCGGATCTTGGGCAAGGTCGTCGCGGTGATGCGCAAGCTCTGAGCGGCCGCTTGGAGCGAGTGATATCGGAAGGCCCGTCCGGGCGAACCGGACGGGCCTTCGTGGTTGTCGAGAACGCGAGGGCTCAGGCCTCGCAGGTGACCACCGTATCCCCTGGATCGTGAGGGCAGGTGTCGTTGCCGCTCTGGCCGCGAACGAGGTCGCCGGGCGCCCCGTCCACGCCGTCGACGATGTCGTCACCTGCACGCCCGTTGAGGACGTCCACCTCGGTGCCGCCCACGATGTGGTCGTTGCCCAGGCCGCCGGAGACCATGTCCTTGCCGTGGCCGCCGAACATGACGTCATCGCCCTTGGCCCCACGCATCACGTCGCGCTTGTCTCCCCCGGACATGATGTCGTCACCGAGGCCTCCCACGACGAGATCGAAGCCCCGTTCCCCCCGCAGGCGGTCGTCACCCTGATTCCCGTAGAGGCGATCCTTCTTGTCCCCCCCGCGCAGGATGTCGTCGCCGAGGCCCCCGTAGGCGATGTCATTGCCCGGGCCACCCTTCAAGATGTCGTCGCCGATGCTCCCGATCAGGGTGTCCTTGCCCTTGCCGCCCAGGATGATGTCGTTGCCGCCCCGGCCGTTGATCTTGTCGTTGCCGGCGAGCCCGCAGATCACGTCCGCCTTCGGCGTGCCGTGCAAGACGTCGTTGCCCGGCGTCCCCACGATCGTGCATCTCCCGCGCGCCACGTCGGCGCGCTGTGCCCCGTGCTGGGCAGCACCCGCCGCCACCGGGAGCACGAGCATCATCGCCATGCCTGTCATCACCACCGCCAGCTGCTTCAACCGAGCGCGAGCCATCCTGCCGTCCTTTCGTTCCGTGAGAAGTCGACTACCGCCGGATAGCGTAGGTATCCCGGGGGACAAGCGCAACCGTCAAGGTCAGGGGCCACGCCAAGAACCGGTTCGGACGAACCCATCGTTTGGGCTCTAGGCTTGAGCACCATCACCGGCGAGCCAGGAGGCCCCATGACCGCGGACGAGACGGCGCTCGAGCGACAGATCCGATCCCAGCCGCAGGAACTGCGCCGGGTCATCTCCTCCGGCGAGGTCCAGGGTCAGGTGCACGCCGCGGCGCAGGGCCTGCATCGCGCGCACCGGATCTGGCTCGTGGGAACCGGCACGAGCCACCACGCCGCGGAGCTCGGCGCCGCGATGCTGCAGGAGGCGGGCCGGGCCGCCCAAGCGATCCCCTCGATGCATTTCGTGGATTGGGCACCGATCGTCGGACCGCAGGACGGCGTCATCGTCATCACCCACACGGCGGAGAGCTCGTTCCCGCTGGCGGCCCGCGCCGCGGTATTCGGGGCCGGCCTCGGCGTGGTGATGATCACGCGCCGCGGCGCCGGCTTCCCCGACGCCATCGAGACGGTAGAGCGGGAGACGGCCGAGACCTACACGGTGAGCTACACCGCGACGCTCACGGTGCTCGCGATGCTCGCGCAGCAGCTCGGGGCCCAGAGCTTCTCGCCCGACACCCTGACGGATCTCCCCGAAGCCGTTGCCGGCGCCGTCGATGGACCCGGCACCGACGCCGTGCCCGCCGACGCGAGGGTCATCGTCTTCGCCGGCGCGGGCCCGGCCTCCGTCACGGCGCGGGAGGGAGCCCTGAAGGCCCGCGAGGGGGCGCGCGTTCTCGCTGAGGGGTACGACGTCGAATACCTGCTCCACGGCTCGGCCGTTCCGCTGAAGGCGGGCGACCACCTCATCACGCTGACCCCTCCCGATGCGGGTGGGTTCCTCACGGCGATCGGCGATGCCGCACGGTCCGAAGGGCTGAGCGTGACCGATCTGCATGAACCGTGGCCCTTGCCGCCGATGCTGGCCCAGATCCCGCTGACGGTGCGTCTGCAGATGCTGGCGCTGCGGCTCGCCACGGTCCGGGGGCAGGACCCCGACAAGGTGATCGTGGGGCACTGGGCGAACGACGCGCTCTGGGCGCGCGGGCGCCCGCCCGCTTGAGCCTAGGCGGTCCCCCGCCGCTCCGTGCGCACGAACTCCCGAACGGCCGCGAGGTCGCGGAGCCCGACGCGGGCGTGCACCGAGGTTCCCTCCTGTTCGTGGACGGTCGCGATGACCTCCGCGCTGCGATACAGACGCGCGATGAGATCCTCGCGACCGTAGGGGACGAGCAGGGTCACCTCCACCGGCGGGCGCGGCAGCGCGGCCTCCAGGGTCTCGAGCAGGCCCGGCATCCCCTCGCCGGTGAGGGCCGAGACCGCGACGGACCCCGGATACCTGCGCGTGAGCCGGACGCGTTCGGAGCCCGCGACGCGGTCGATCTTGTTCAACACGAGGACCTCGCGGATATCGCCGGCTCCGATCTCGCCCAGGACGCGGCGGACCGCCTCGATCTGCTCATGGAGCTCGGCCGATGCGGCGTCGGCCACGTGCACGATCAGTTCGGCCATCGTCACGTCCTCGAGCGTCGATCGGAATGCCTCGACCAGATCGTGGGGCAGCTTCCCCACGAAGCCGACGGTGTCGCTGACCGTGCACCGGCGTCCGCCGGGGAGCTTCAATCGCCGCACCGTGGGATCGAGGGTGGCGAAGAGTTGATCCGCCACCAGGACGTCGGCCCCCGTCACGGCGTTCATCAGCGTGGATTTGCCTGCGTTCGTATAGCCGGCGATCGAGGCCTGCGGGACGCCGCTGTCCTGACGCCGGGCGCGCTTGGTCTCGCGGGTGGCGGCCATCGCCTTGATGTCTCGACGCAGTTTGGCGATCCGCCGGCGGATGTGCTGGCGATCGACCTCCATCTTCGTCTCGCCGGGACCTCGGGTGCCGATACCACCTCCCAGCCGCGACATGGCCTCACCCCATCCGCGGAGCCTCGGCAGGAGGTAGTTCAGTTGCGCGAGCTCCACCTGCGCCTTGCCCTCCCGGCTCCGCGCGTGCAAGGCGAAGATGTCCAGGATCAACGCGGTGCGGTCGACGACCTTCACGCCGAGCCGCTCCTCGAGGGAGCGCAGCTGGCCCGGCGTGAGCTCGTGGTCGAGGATCACGGCATCGGCGCCGCGGCCGTGGATGGTGGCATGCAGGTCGTCGAGTTTGCCCTTGCCGATGAACGTGGACGGGTCCGGCTCGGGCCGGCTCTGGACCACCCGGGCCACGGCCACCGCGCCGGCGGAATCGGCCAGGGCCGCGAGCTCGTCGAGATCTTCCTCGAGGATGCCCGACCCGACGCCCACCAACACGGCTCGTTCCCGAACGGCGGGCCGCCAGGTCGCGGACAGCGGGGACTCCAACACCTGCCGATCCAGTGGCGGGCGCGGGGTGTGGGGAGGCGGCCGGTCGCTCATGCGCCCATCAGCTCATCGCGACGCCGTGCTCCCGTAAGAGCTCGTTCAGGCGCACCTTGTCGTCGGTCTCATGCGAGCGGTACCCGATGATCAGTCCGCACGGCAGCGCATAGGTGCCGGCGGGAAAGGACTTTGGCCGGCTGCCGGGGATCACGACGGCCCGCGGTGGAACTTCGCCCCGAAACTCGAGCGGATCCGGTCCGGTCACGTCGATGACGGGCGTGCTGGCGGTCAGCACCACGCCCGTGCCGATCACGGCCTCGCGCCCCACGCGCACGCCCTCCACCACCACGCAACGCGAGCCGATGAAGGCGCCGTCCTCCACGATGACCGGCGCGGCCTGGAGCGGTTCGAGCACGCCGCCGATGCCTACGCCGCCGGACAGGTGCACGTTCGCCCCGATCTGCGCGCACGAGCCCACCGTGGCCCACGTGTCCACCATGGTGCCCGGCCCCACCCACGCCCCGATATTCACGTAGCTCGGCATCATGACGACGCCCGCGGACAGGAACGACCCGTATCGGGCCGTGGCGGGCGGGACGACCCGCACGCCCGCGGCCTCGTACCCGGACTTCAACGGAAGCTTGTCATGGTATTCGAAAGGCCCCACGTCGGTGGTGGTCAGTCCCCGCACGCGGAAGAACAGCAATACGGCCTTCTTCGCCCACTCGTTCACCCTCCAGCCCTCGCCGTCGGGCTCCGCCACGCGCAGCTCGCCCCGGTCGAGCAGGGCGATCACGCGCTCCACAGCTTCGCCATCCACGGCGCCGGCCGGATCCGCGAACGAGGCGTCGATCCGCTCGGCGAGCTCTTCGTGCCTCACGCCGACACGCCTTCGCTCGAGAGGCCTTCGAGGATGAACGCGGCGCGCTCGCAGTCCGCTTGGGTCGGCACGAGCGCCATCCGCACGTACCCCTCCCCCTCGGGCCCGAAGAACGGCCCCGGCGCAACGACGATGCCGCCGCGCTCGAGGAGCTCGATCGACCACGCCACGGACGTCCGGCCCTCCGGGACCTTCACCCAGAGATAGAAGGTGGCCACCGATCCCGCCACCTCGAGACCGGCGCGGGCGAACGACGCGAGGAGCGTTTCGCGCTTGGCCGCGTATCGCCCCCGGTTCGCCCGGACGTGTGCCTCGTCGTTCCACGCCGCAACGGAGGCGCGCTGCACGAACTCCTGCGGGGTGACGCCGACGCTCGGCCGGGATCGGCGAAGGGCCCCGATGAGCTCGGGATCCCCCGCGGCGAACGCGCTGCGGTACCCGGTCATGGACGAGCGCTTCGACAGGGTGTTGATGGCGATCACGTTGCGCAGGTCCCCCGCCGCCAGCACGCCTGCGGGCGGCCCTCCCTCGAACCACAGCTCGCTGTAGGCCTCGTCGGAAGCCAGGAGCACGTCGTGAGCGCGGCAGAGCGCCGCGGCCTCCTGCAGGAACGAGGCCGGCGCGACCGCGCCGGTCGGATTGTTCGGGTAGTTGAGCCAGAGGATCGCGGCACGGTCCCACGTTTCATCGTCGAGGCTCGCGAGGTCCGGCAAGAAGTCGGCGGACTCCGTGAGCGGGAGACGAAGCACGTCGCCTCCCGCGTACCGGGCACCGCGCTCGGGGATCGAGTATCCGGGCGAGGTGAGGACGACGAGGTCCTTGCCGGCCGCCGGATCCACCACCGCCTGCGCGAGGGAGAAGACCAGCTCCTTGGAGCCGAGCAGCGGGAGGATCTGTTCGTCGGCATCGAGCGTCACACCGTGGCGCCGGACTATCCAAGCGGCGATCGCCGCCCTGAGCTCCGGGAGGCCGGCGGCGCGAGGGTAGGACGAGACCGGCTCCACCGCGTCGTGGAGCGCTTGGCGGATGAAGGGAGGGGTCTCCTCTCGCGGGTCGCCCACGCCGAAATCGATCAGGGCGCGGCCCTCAACGAGGGCCGCGGCCTTGCGGCGGTCCAGCTCTTCGAACGGGTACGGCTCCATCGCTCGGATCCCCGCAGACAGGTGCACCATCTAGCCCTCCGTGGCGGCGGCGCCCAAGAAGGTACGCAGCACCGCTTCGCTCCGCACGAGCGCGGAAACCTCGATGCGCTCGTCGTCTCGATGAGCGTACTGCGGGTCGCCGGGACCGAAGTTCACGGCGTCGACACCCACCATGGCGAACTCCGCGACCGGCGTCCACGCCTGTTTGGGCTCCAGGGGACGGTCCGCCGCCACCCGCAGGCGCCCCACCAGCGGGTTCTTCACCGTGACGGGACCGGGCGGGGCGTTTCCGACCACGTCGAGCTCGACGCGTTGATGCCCCAGGAGCTCCCGCAGGCGCGCCACGGCCTCCGCCGGAGCGTGGGTGGGCGCGTAGCGGAAGTTCACCCTGGCCTCCACGCGATCGGGCACGACGTTCGCGGCGATGCCGCCCTGGATGGTGGTCACGCCGACCACCTCTCGGTAGGTGAGCCCGTCGATGTCCACATCGCGCACGGGCAGATCCGCGACCGGCGCCAGGGCCCGGATGGCGGCGTGGATCGCGTTCTCGCCGAGCCAGGGCCGGGCGCTGTGTGCGGCCGTACCGCGCACCACCACGCGCGCGTCGAGGTTGCCCAGGCAGCCGACCTGCACCACGTTCGCGGTGGGCTCCATCACGACCGCCAGGTCGGCCGTGCGCGCGAGCGCGCAGCGCCGCAGGAACGGAAGCAGCGCGCTCTGCGTGATGGGCAGCTCCTCGCGACCGAAGAAGACGAACCCCACGTCGAGGTCGCTCGCGAGGCCGCCCTCCCCGAGCCGCGTGGCGAGCTCGAGCATGACCGCGAGCGCCCCCTTCATGTCGGCCGCCCCGCGGCCGACGATCGTCTCGCCTTCCCGCGCCGCCGGGGCGCTGCCGCCGATGGGCACCGTGTCCACGTGGCCGGCGAACACCACGAAGGGCGCCTCCGGGCGTCGGATCTCCGGGGCGTAGAACAGGACCGCGTCGTCGTCGTCCACGAGGTCGTATCCGGCCCGAGGCATGCGGGCTCGGATCCATGCGAGGACCGCATCCTCGTCGCGACTCGGGGAGGGCACGTCCATCAGCGCCAGGGTGACGCCGGCCATGCGCTCACCCAGGGCACGAACGCTCGACGCGCTCACGCCGCCGCGAGATCGATCGTGCCGTCGAACACGTGGCGCACGGGGCCACCCAGCACGACCCCGCCGTCCTCCCCGCGCTCGACCTGGAGTGTGCCGCCCCGGAAACGGACGTCGACGTTCGCCGGGGACCGTCCCGATTCGTTCGCCGCCACCGCCACGGCGCACGCTCCCGTCCCGCACGCGAGGGTCTCCCCCGCTCCCCGCTCCCACACGCGCACGTCGATCCCGTCCGCGGCCACGCGCGCGAACTCCACGTTCGTGCGTTCGGGGAACCACGCGTGATGTTCGAGCGCCGGACCGATGTGCTCGACGTGGAACCGTTCGGGATCCTCCTCAAGGAACAGCACGAGGTGCGGGTTGCCCATGGACAGGGCACTCGCGGCCACCACCAATCCCGCTCCGAGGTCGAACGACTGGTCCAGGAACGTCTCCCAAGCCGGCCCCTTCATGGGGATCTGTGCCTTGGTGAAGCCGGGAACGCCCATGTCCACGCGGGCTCCCGTGACCGCGCCGGCCTCCACCTGCAGCCACACGCGGCGCACGCCCGCCGCCGTCCGCACGTCGAATTCTGGCTCCCGCGCGATGCCTCGCTCGAACACGTAGGCGCCCAGACATCGCATCCCGTTGCCGGACATCGAGGCCGCCGACCCGTCGGCGTTGATCAGGTGGAATCCGAGCGGCGGGTTCTCACCGCCGGTAACCCGGATCACGCCGTCGGCCCCCACGCCGCTCCACCGATCGCACAGAGACCCGGCGTCCTCGGGCGTGAGGGGATGACGATCCTCGAGGTCCTCGACGACGAGGAAGTCGTTCCCGGCGGCCTCGTACTTGGAGAAGGCGACCTGCCTCACGCCGACTCCCGCAGGAACCCTTCGATGGCATCGGCGGCCTCGATCGCTCCCGCCGGCCCCACGGGGAACCATCGGATCCGCGGGTCGCGACGGAACCAAGCCATCTGGCGCCGGGCCAGGTTCTTCGTGCGACGAACGGTGCGATCGACGGCGTCCTCCAGCGTGAGCTCTCCCTCCAGGTGCTCGGCGAGCTCAGCGTAGCCGATGGCCTGTGAGGCGGTGAGCCAGGCCTTGAATCCCCGCCCGATCAACCCGTCGACCTCGGCGATCCACCCGCGATCGATCATGGCGCGCACGCGCGATTCGATCCGCCCCGCGAGGACGTCTCGGGGCTGATCGATCCCCGCCGCGCGCACGCGGCCCTGGGGATGGTCCTCCCAAGCAGCGGCGAAGTCGCTGAACCGGCGGCCTGTGAGGGCGGCCACCTCGAGAGCGCGGACCGTGCGCCGGATGTTGGCGGGCTCGATCTTTTCGGCCGCGCGCGGGTCCGTGTCGCGCAGGCGTCGATGGAGCGCCTCAGCGCCGATCGCCGCCCCCTCGCGCTCGAGCGTTGCCCGGACGGCCGGGTCGGTCCCCGGGAACTCGAGGTCGTCGACGAGGGCGCGGAAGTACAGGCCGGAGCCGCCTGCCAAGAGCGCCGCGCGCTTGCGGCCCCGCACCCCGCGCAGCGCACTTCGCCCCTCGGCCTGATACGCGGCCACGCTGAAGGGCTCGGCCGGATCCACGAGATCCAGCAGGTGATGGGGAACCCTGGCCCGATCCGAGGAGGTCGGCTTGTCCGTCCCGACGTCCAGGCCGCGGTAGACGACCATCGAGTCGACGCTCACGATCTCGGCACCCAGGGACTCGGCGAGCCGGAGGCTGAGCTCGGACTTCCCGGTCGCGGTGGGGCCGACCACGGCCAGCAAGGTCATCGTGGCACCGGCTCAGCGGGCGGCTGCGGCGGCTGCGGCCGCCGCGGGCACGACCTCGCCGACGAGGTGGTGGGGCGCGGCCCCGGTCACGAGCGCCCGCACGAACGTCCCGGGGTCCAGCCGGTCGCCGAGGTGCACGATCCGATTGGTCCGGGAGCGAGCCTGCGTGGAGCGTCCGCGGCGGTCACCCCCCTCGACCAGCACCTCGAGCGTGCGCCCGACCTGCGCCTGGGACGCCGCGAGGCTCGCTCGCTCCTGCAGTGCCTGCAGGCGTTCGAAGCGCTCCTGCACCACGGGCTTGGAAATCTGATCCTCGAGGGTCGCCGCGGGGGTCCCCGGGCGCGGCGAGTACTGGAACATGAACGCGCTGTCGAAGCGCGCGCGCTCGACGACCTCGAGGGTCTGTCGGAAGTCATCCTCGCTCTCTCCCGGGAAGCCCACGATCACGTCCGTGGACACCGCGACATCCGGCACCGCGGCGCGGATCGCGTCGAGCCAGCCGAGGTAGCGCTCGCGGCGGTAGGAGCGCCGCATGGCCCTCAGCACCCGGTCCGAGCCCGATTGGAGTGGGAAATGGATGTGCTCACAGACCGTCGGCGTCTCGGCCATCGCCTCGATCACGTCCGGCGTGAAATCGTGGGGATGCGGGCTGGTGAATCGGACTCGTTCGATGCCGTGGATCGCCCCCACCTCGCGAAGGAGACGCGCGAAAAGGGGTCGCCTCGACGATCCCGGGACCGTCATGTCGCGCCCGAACGTGTTCACGTTCTGGCCGAGGAGCGTGACCTCGACCACGCCGCGATCCGCGAGGCCCTGGACCTCCGCGAGGATGTCGCCGATCGAACGCGAACGCTGTGGCCCCCGGACCAGAGGGACGATGCAGAACGTGCACGCGTTGTCGCACCCGGGCGCGATCGAGACCCAAGCCCGGAAGGCGTCCGCGCGCGCCGCGGGCAGCGCACTCGGGAACGTCTCCGTATGCTCGCGAACGTCCATGGCGGGCCCGTCCTCGTCCGCCTCGCGCAGCAGCTCGAGCAACCTCGGCAGCGCGTGCGTTCCCACGACCACATCCACCCACGGCGCCCGCTGCTGGATGAGACCCCGGTCCTTCTGAGCCAGACATCCGGCCACCACGATCTTCAGGTCCGGGTTGCGGTCCTTCAGCGGCTTCAGGTGCCCGAGGTTCCCGTACAGCTTGTTGTCCGCGTTCGCCCGGATCGCGCACGTGTTGAGCACGATGACCCGCGCCGCTTCCACGTCCTCGGTAGGCGTCATCCCCGCGGTCATGAGCAGACCGCCGATCCGCTCAGAATCGTGCTCGTTCATCTGGCATCCGAAGGTGCGGACGAGATACTTGTGTTCCATGACACCGAGGGTAGCCGACCGAGCGGGCCGCGATCCGCGGGCGAGCGATGTAAAGACCTACGCCCCGATGCCGATTGACCCAAGGGGACGCCACCGACCCGTCCTATTCGAGCGATGAGCAAATCCACCAAACGCCAACAGGAATTGGAGGCCGCCCTTACCGAGGCGCAGGCCGCATTGACCGTCGCTCGCGATCAGCTCGCGGAGCGATCGGCGTCGATCGGCGACCTCACGCAGAAGGCGGCGGAACTTACCTCCCGCCTCAACGAAGCGACCGAGGAGCTGGAGCGGCGACCGCCGCTCCTCGACCTCGACGTGGCCGAGGGAGACGACCCGATCCCGGTCCTCGAAGCCGAGCTCAGGAGCTCGATGGACCGAGAGGCGCGGCTCGCTCGGCGGATCGCGGAGCTCGAGGCGCTGCGGGTGATGGCGAACGTCGACGAGGACGCGACGCTCCCGCTGGAGCGGGCTCGCGAACTCGATGAACGGATCCAGTCGCTGGAGCTGCAGCTCGAGGCCGCCCGCAGCCGCGAAGACGCGCTGGCGGCCAGGACGGTGCACGCCAACGCGGTCCTCGCCGACGTCGGTCAACGCCTCGCGGAGCTGGGTGAACAGGCCGAGCGGGTACCCGGGCTCGACGCCGACCTGTCCAGGGTCTCCTCGGAGGCCGCGGAGGCGAAGTCGGCCGCGGCCGACGCGGCGGCCCGGCTCGAAACGCTCGAGTCGGAGCGTCTCGCGACGCTGGAACGCGCCGAGGAGATGGAGCTGAGGGCCTCGGAGGCCGAGCGCCGTTTCGCGGCAAGCGAGGGCGAACTGCTCTCGGCACAAGCCGTCCTGCGAAACCTCGAAGAGGTCTACCGTGCCATCCGCGATCGGGTGGCCGACGATCCCGCTGCCGCCGGTATCGCGCTCGAGCCGGAGACGGACACGCCGTCGGCCGCACCGAACGACGGCGGGACTCCGGCCGAGATCGCTCCCGGCCCGCGCTATCTCACATCCTCCGACCTGGTGGCAGCGGCGGCCCGCGAGGCCGGGGCCCCCGTGGCGGCCGACCTGGCCGTGCTCGACGAGATCGCCGCGCTCCCGTCGGCGACCTCCGATGATGGCCCGATCTACCCCGGTCTCCACGTGAAGGCCGCCGTCCTGCTCGCCGAGCTCGCACAGCGGCGGCCCTTCGAGCAAAGCAACGAGCGCATCGCGCTCGCGGCCGCACGCACGTTCTTCGAAGTCAACGGGTACACGGTCGTGGGCGGAGACGAAGAGCTCGAGGAGCTGGGCGCCCTCGTGAGCAGCGGGCAGCTCCCCCTCCTGGGCATCGCGGCCGCGCTCGAGTCGGCGACCGCACGTACCCCGCCGCCCGGCATCGCGGCCTCCGGGTAGCCCCCACGCAAGTTCCGGATAAGGGGTGAAGTTCGTGCGCGCCCTGCCGATGACCCTGGAGTAGCGGATCCCGACCGAAGGCCCCGAACGAGATTGGACGCGATGGCAATGGCTTCCGAACGACGACGCAGCCTGGAGACCGCGATCGACGAGGCACGACAGGAGCTGGCCGAAGCCCGCGCCGAGGCGGCCGCAACGGCGGCCGAGGCGCACCTGCTGAAGACCCGCATCGAGGAGCTCGAGGCGCAGGCGGCCGAGCAGGACAGGGGCCTCGCCAGTATGGATCTGGACAAGATCCCCGAGCCGCTGGTCGTCCTCGACCAGCAGCTGCGCGAGTCGATCGGTCGCGAACAATTCCTGGCCCGACGCGTCGTTGAGGTCGAGGCCCGCCTGGTGCGGGACGACGGGCCGGCTTCCGAGCACGAGGCCGTCTCCGGCGACCCTCACGAAGCGGGAGGTCGCGCACGCGAGCTCGCGGAGCGGGTCGAGTCGCTCCAGTTGCAGCTCGAGGCCACCCGTGCCCGTGATGACGAGCTCACGGCTCGAACCGTCCATGCGGACATGGTGCTCGCGGACGTCGGAACGCGGTTGGCCGAGCTGGGGGACGCCGCCGAACGCGTCGACGCCCTCCAGGAGGAGTTGCGCGAGGCGCGGCAGCGACGCGGCGACGCCGAATCCGCACTCGAGCTGGCACGGGTGCACATGCAAGAGCTCGAAACCCGCGTGAGCGAAGCCGGCTCGGTCGCGTCGGAAGCCGCCGAGCAGCTCGACGAAGCCTCGACGCGTGCCCGCGTCGCCGAGGCTCGAGTGGAGGAGCTCGACGACGCGGTCGCCGTCACGACGCTCGAACGCGACGGCGCGCGAAGCGAACTGATGCGCCTCATGGAAGAGGAGCAAACACGGACCGCGAAGATCGGCGCGCTGGAGGGCGAGATCGACCGCGTGAGCGCCGAGGGAGAGGCCGCCCTCACGGAGGCTCGTCACGAGGCGGCCCAGGCCCGGGAGGAGCTCCAGGAGGTTCGCGTCCAGCTCGAGGAGGAGCGCGCGAGCGCTCGCGCGACGATCGAGGACGACGAGCGGGCCCGGGCCGAGCTGGGTCTCGAGGTCGACCGGCTGCGCGAGGAGCTCGAGGCCGCGGCCGCCGAGCGCCAGGCCATCGAGGCATCCACCGGATCCCTGAACGCCAGGCTCGAGGAGCTCACGGCAGAGCACCGCGAGGCCTCCGATGCCTTGTCCTCCGCTCAGGAAGATCTCGCGGCCGCGCTCGCTCGCTCATCGGAGCTCGAACCGTTGGCGGAGGCCGCGGAAACGCGCGCGGCGGAGGCCGAGACCCGCGCGGCCGAGGCTGACATGCGCACGGCTGCCGCCGAAGAGCGGGCCGAAGCCCTGGAGGCCGCCCACGTGGCCTCCGAAGACGCGCTGCGCTCGGCCGAGGCACATGCGGAGACCTTCGAGGCCCAGCTGATCGCCGTGCGTCACGAACTCGAAGAGGCGAGGGCGCGGTTGAGCGAGTTCGAGCCGACCCGCGAGGCGGCCGAAGCACGCGCCGTCGCGGCGGAGGCGGCCTTGGCAGATGCCGAGGCCCGCCGTGGCGAAGCCGAGGAGCGGGCGACGCTGCTCGACGACGAGCTCGCGAGCGCCCGCGGGAGCCTTTCCGACCTGGAGACGCGCCTCGGCGCCGCCGAGCAGCACGCCGCCGAGGCCGAGGATGCATCCGCCCAGGCGGGAGCCGCCGCGGAAAGCCAGCGGCAGGCGGCGATCGAGGAGGCCGTGCGCGAGGCGAACGAACGCGCCATCGCGGCACGAGCCGAGGCGCAGGCGCTCCGCGACGAGCTGACGGCCACGACGCGGTCCGTGGAGGAAACCAACACCCTCCGGGTCGCCGCCGAAGGAACGGCGATCGAGGAAGCGGAGGCCGCCCGCCGCACCGCCGACCTCGAACGCGAACGAGCCGAGGTTCGCGCCGCTGAGGCCGAAGCACGCGCGGATACCTTGGAGGGCGAGCTCGCGGGGGCGCGGACCGTCGGCGAGCCGTCGACCGCCCTCGATGCCGAGGCCGCCGAGGAACTCGAGCACGCACGTATCCGGATCGCCGATCTCGAGCGCCAGGTCGTGGAGGCCGCGGACACGCCACCGGTCGGGGCGGAACCCTCGGATGGGAACCAGGCCGCGATCATCGCCGACCTCGAGTCCCGCCTCGAGCAGACCGAGGTCCGGGCCCGGCGTGCCTACGCGGCGGCCGAATCCGCCGAGGCCGCCCTGCGCTTCGCCAAGGAGCGAGGCGAGGTGATCGCGAGCGACCCGGCGATGGAGCAGGAGGTGATCCGGCTCCGAGAGAAGCTCGGCAAGACCATGGAGCAGGCCGCTGAGGCCGAGGCGGCGCGCAAGCGCGCCGAGGCGGACAGCACCGCGCTGCGTGCGGGGGTCGAACCCGACGCGCTCGCGGATCCGCTCGAGCCGCCGCATCCCCACGACGCGCAGCACAACGGACACGACGCGGGGTCGACGGAGGGGTTCGACGAGGGGCAGGAGGACGACCCTTCCGAGCCGGACGAGACCCCGGGGCGAAGCCTGCGAAGCCGCCTGGCCGCAACGGCCCTCAGCAAGAAGGCCAAGCAGCCCGGGTCCGCAGGCGACGGGGGCGAGTGGCGCTGAGCACTCCGCTCGAGGGCCCTATCGCGCGTACTCGGTGGCTCGGAGCTCCCGAACGACCGTGATCTTGATCTGCCCCGGGTACTGAAGCTCCTCCTCGACCTGCTTCGCGATATCGCGGGCGATCACCTGCGCCTGCATGTCGTCGACGTCTCCCGGTTCCACCATGACGCGGACCTCGCGACCCGCCTGCATGGCAAAGGTCTTCACGACCCCTGGGTGAGTCGAACAGATCTCCTCGAGCCGCTCCAGCCTCTTCACGTAGGTCTCGAGGGACTCGCGGCGCGCGCCCGGGCGACCGCCGCTCATGCCGTCCGCGATCTGGGCCAGCACCGCATGGATCGAGCGCTGCTCCACCTCGCCGTGGTGCGACTCGATGCAGTGAACGACCTCCGGGTCCTCTTTCATCCGGCGAGCGATCTCCGCGCCGATGATGGCGTGGGAGCCCTCGACCTCGTGCGTGACGGCCTTCCCGATGTCGTGCAGGAACGCCCCGCGTTTCGCGATCGTCGGATCCACCCCCATCTCGGCCGCCAGCGCGGCCGCGATGAACGCCGACTCCACGAGATGCCTCAGCACGTTCTGTCCGTACGACGTCCGATACTGGAGGCGTCCGAGCAGCTTGATCATCTCGGGATGGATGTCGGCGATGGCCACCTCGGCCACGGCGTCCTCGCCCGCCCGCCGGATCCGTTCCTCGAGCTCCCGCTGCGAGCGCTCGTGGATCTCTTCGATGCGGGCGGGATGGATCCTGCCGTCGGCGACGAGCTTCTCCAGGGTGAGCCGAGCCGCCTCCCGCCTCACGGGGTCGAAGCATGAGAGCACGACTGCCTCCGGCGTGTCGTCGATGATGAGGTTCACGCCCGTGGTCGCCTCGAAGGCGCGGATATTGCGACCCTCACGACCGATGATCCGGCCCTTCATGTCCTCGGAGGGCAGCGCGAACACGCTCACCGTGGATTCGGCGGTCTGCTCGGACGCGACGCGCTGGATGGCGATCGTCACGATCTTGCGGGCCCGCTCCTCCCCCTCTTCTCGCGCGCGCTGTTCGATCTCGCGCACCTGGCTCATCGCCGCCTTCTTCGCATCCTCGATGACCGTAGCCATGAGCTGGTCCCTCGCCTCGCTCGATGTCAGGCCCGCGATGCGCTCGAGCTGTGCTCGATGCAGCTCCGTGGCCTTCTCCAGCTGGGATCGGACGTAGGTAAGCCGATCCTCACGCTCGTCCAGTTCCCCCACGCGGCCCTCGACCGCCGCCGATTTCTGTTTGAGGTCGGCCTCAGCCTCGTTGATCCGCCGCTCCATCCTCGCGACCTCGTCTCGCCGGGAGCGAACGTCTTCGTCGAGGTCGCGACGCATGGCCGCGATCTCTTCCTTGGCCTCCGCGAGAGCGCGCTTGGTCGTCGAGTCCGCCTCCCGCTCCGCCTCCAGCAGCATCTTCTGGGTGCGGGACTCGAGACTGTGGGCCTGGGACGCGGCGACGTTCTTCCGATACAAGAATCCGCCGGCCGCACCGATGATCAGGCTGACGACGCCGATGACGACAGGACCCATGGTTCCTCCCAGCAACGTATGCGAACGTTTCGAGAGGACCAGCGTCCGGTCCCGGCATCCAGCGCAGCGCTAGGCCGATCCTAAGGAGCGCGACGATGTCGCGTGACCGCGCCCGGGTTCGGGATGTTGATGGCGGGTTGGTCTCGGGTCATGCTGCTCGGCTTCTGCTCGGTGAAGGTCGGTTTCGGAAACGTTCCTCTCGTGTTCACGATGCTACGGCCGCGGCCCCCCGCACACAAGACCGTCGAAGGGCTACTCTTCGGCACCCGTCAGTTCCAGCGCTCGCCGCGCGGCGCGGCGGGACACCTCGGGGCCGAACCCGCGCCGCATGAGCAGGGACGAAAGGCGCTGGAAGGCTTTGGCCGGCTCGAGCGCTCCCAAGCGCGATGCGCGAGAGCGAGCCAGGGCCTCGGCCCGCTCCTCCTCCCCCGGGGCGGCCTCACCCACGACCTCGGCCACGAGCGCCGGTGCTACGCCTTTGGCGAGCAGCTCGCTCGTCACGGCTCGCATGCCCGAGCGCTTCACGCCGAAACGATGCTCCGCCATTTGGCGCGCGAAGGCTGCGTCGTCGATGAGTCCGACGCGCTCGAGTCGCTCCAAGACGTCGGCGATCTCGGCGGCCTGGAACCTCGCCTGCCGCAACCTCGTCTCGAGCTCCCGGCGGCTGCGTGCGCGCACCGCAAGGAGCCCGAGGGCGCGCTCGTGACACGTCTTCGGGTTCCTGGCCGTGCGGTTCCGCATCGCCGGACCTAGGCGTCGGCCTTGTGGGTCTTGGGCTTCGCCGGCTCGCCCACCCCGTCCTTGGGATCGTCTTCGAGCACCAGGTCGGGCACGATCTCGACCGGGGCGACGTCGCCCTCCTCGCCGAAGCTCGTCAAGCCCACGGCCTCGCGGATCTTGCGCTCGATCTCGTCGCGCATCTCCAGGTGCTCGGCGAGGAAGCCGCGGGCGTTCTCCCGGCCCTGCCCCAACTGTTCGCCCTCGTAGGTGAACCACGCGCCCGACTTCTTGATGATCTCGAGGTCCACGCCCACGTCGATGAGCGAGCCTTCCTTGGAGATGCCCTTGCCGTACATGATGTCGAACTCGCACTGGCGGAAGGGGGGCGCCACCTTGTTCTTCACCACCTTGACCCGCGTGCGCGATCCGACGACCTCCGTGCCGTCCTTGAGGTTCTCGATCTTGCGAACGTCCAGGCGAACGGACGCGTAGAACTTGAGTGCCCGCCCGCCCGGGGTGGTCTCCGGGCTGCCGAACATCACGCCGATCTTCTCCCGGAGCTGGTTGATGAAGACCGCCGTGGTGTCGAACTTGGAGAGCGAGCCGGAGAGCTTGCGCATGGCTTGTGACATGAGGCGGGCCTGGAGGCCGACATGGGTATCACCCATCTCGCCCTCGATCTCGGCGCGGGGCACGAGCGCGGCGACCGAGTCGATCACCACGATGTCCAGGGCCGCGGATCGCACGAGCATGTCGGCGATCTCGAGCGCCTGTTCACCCGAATCCGGCTGCGAGACGAGCAGCTCGTCGATGTCGACGCCGAGCTCGCGCGCGTACGTGGGGTCCAGGGCATGCTCGGCATCGATGAAGGCGGCGATCCCCCCCTTCGCCTGGGCTTCGGCGATCATGTGAAGGCTGACGGTGGTCTTGCCGGATCCCTCGGGCCCGAACACCTCGATGACGCGACCCCGGGGGATCCCTCCGACCCCGAGCGCGAGATCCAGAGCCAGCGAGCCCGTGGGGATGACGGTGAAGCCCGCACCGGCAGGGTGCTCACCGAGCTTCATGACGGCTCCCTTGCCGAACTGCTTCTCGATCTGTTGGAGCGTGACGTCGAGCATCTTGTCGCGATCCACCGTTGCCCCCTTCTGATCCGCGGTTCCCCCGGCGGGGAGGTGCCGGCGAACCTGCATCCCCGATGGTCCGCGAAGGTTAGCGAGCGCGTCTGACATAAGTTACACCCCTGTCGTTCGTGTCGTTCGGCCGGCTTCGAGCATCCGGAGGATCGAAGGGTACTCGAACACCTGTTCGGAAGCAAGCATCGGAAACGAGACGAGGCTAGCTATGGCGCGGGGCCGAGCTCGAAGCGCGCGATCGGATCGTACCGGCGGCCGGCACGGCTCGGGCTGCTGCTGAACAGGACGCACGCCTCGACGGCGAAGGGCTCGACGGCCGCGCCCACCTCGGGCAGCGGCAGCGGGAGGGAAGCCGCTCGGGCGAGCCTGCCGAGGGTCACGTGGGGCACGAAGACCGGGGCGGAGGATACGTCGAGGTCCGCAAGCGCCGCCCGGATCGCGGCCGCCGAGCGCGCCCACGCGCCCTCCGGGTCTTCGAGGCCGACCCACACGACGCGGGCCCGAGACGCCGATGGGAAGCCTCCGATCTTCCCGACGATCGCGCGGAAGGCCGGGAGCGACCCGGCGACCCGGGCGAGACGCTCCCCGACCTCGCGGGCCTCGGCGGAGCTCACATCGCCGAGGAAGGCGAGCGTCACATGGAGGTCCCCGGGCCGCGACCAACGAACCCCGGGGAGCCGCTCTGCCCAACGCCTGATGACGGCATCGATGCCTTCGGCGACCGGCCGAGGCACCTCGACCCCGACGAACGCCCGCAGCGCGTCGCCGTCCCGGGTCACCACGGGTCAGATCACCCGGTCTCCACGGGGCAGGTCCACACCTTCCAGATGGCGACGAACGAGGTCGAGCGCGCCCTGCTCTGCCCATCGTCGAACGCGGTCGCGCTCCCCCGTGGCGACGTACCCGCGCGTGTGCCGGGTCTCGCCGGCGTCGAGCGCGAGCCAGACGGTCCCCGGAGCGGCCCCCGCGTGGGGCGCCGGCCCCGCGGCGCCGGTGAGCGCGACCGCGATGTCGGCGCCGTAGATCCGACGCGCACCGGCGGCCATCTCGAGCGCGCACGCGGCGCTCACTGCCCCGTGAGCCTCGAGGGTCTCCCGAGACACGCCCAACACCGTCAGCTTCGCCGCCGCGGAGTAGACGACCGCGGAGCCCAGGAAGTAGGCGGACGACCCCGCGACATCGCTCAGTCGGGCGCCGACGCTGCCGCCCGTGATCGACTCCGCGCAAGCCAGCGTGGCGTTGGCGGCCCGGAGGAGCCGACCCACCGCCATCTCGAGGCTCTCGTCATCGTCGGTGAACACGACGTCGCCGAGCCGGGCATGCACCTGCGCGAGCAGGGGGGCGATGAGCGCCTCGGCCTCGACGCCCGATGCCGCCTTCGCCGTGAGCCGAACCTTCACCTCGCCGGCCGAGGCGAGGTAGGCCACGGAGGGGTTCGACGACGCTTCGAAGAGGTCCGCGACGATCTCCGCCACGCGGGACTCCCCGATGCCCACGCACCGCAGCACGCGCGATCGGACCACGCCCTGCCCGGCCATCGCCACGAGCTCCGGCACGATCGTGCCCTGCATCATCTCGATCATCTCGGCCGGCACGCCGGGGACCGCGTAGACGAGGGCACCCGCCAGGTCAGCGATCAATCCAGGCGCCGACCCCTGTTCGGGCATGATGATGCGCGCCCCCTCGGGGACGTCGGCCTGGCGCAGGTTGTTTCGCGGCATCTCGCCCCGTCCGAACCCCGCGAAGCGCGCGTAGAGGTACGTCTCGACCCGGGGATCGCGAACCATCGCCACGCCCATCGCCAGGGCCAGGGCGTCACGCGTGATGTCGTCCTGGGTCGGGCCGAGCCCGCCCGTCACCAGCACCACGTCCGCCCGTTCGGCCGCGAGCTCGAGCACCCGCACGATCCGGTCGAGGTTATCCCCCACCACCTGGTGATGGAGCACGTCGACGCCGATCTCCGCGAGGCGTTCGGACATCCACCGGGCGTTGGTGTTCGCGATCTGACCCAGCAGCAGTTCCGTCCCCACGCCCACGATCTCGGCCCTCATGACCCTGTCCCCCTATCTGCCCGACTCACGCCGACGGCGTTGCGGCCGACGATACGGACCCGGACGGAGAACCAGACGGTGACGGCGAGGGGGACGGCGCCGGCGAGGGCCATGCGCTCACCTGCGCGTACGTGAACGTCCTGCTCCACGGCTCTCCGGGCACCCCCGGCGTGCCGAGGTCGCGCCACGACACCACGACCGCGACGGAGCGGCCCGAGGCCAGCTCGACACGGAGCTTCTCGACGGGCATGAACGAGCGCTCTTCGCCCTTGGTCATCGAGAACGTCTCGGCGAGCCCGTCCACGGTGACGGTCACCTCCGCGGGCCCCTGCGCGGTAAGCGTGGCGTCGAACGCCTGATCGCTGGGAACCGCCGAAGGGGTACCCGTGGCGATCGCCGCGGGGGGCGGGGCCGAGTGGTCGCGCGACAACAGCCCGAAGACGATCAAGACGAACACGACGAAGGCCGCCGCGATGAGCAGGAACCGCTGGTTGTCGCGGATGCGCGTGGCGGCGATCGCTCGCTCCACGCGCCCCTGCCGTTCGGGAGGGGGTGGTGGCTGCGGAACGTCGGCGTGACGGGCGTAGATGCTCATCACCCGGTCAGGGCTCAGGCCCAGGTAGGCCGCGTACGTGCGCAGGCATGCGCGCGTGTAGACCTCGCCGCCCAGCGCGTCGAAATCCTCGTCCTCGAGCGCCTGAAGCTGATCCTTGCGGAGCTTCGTGTCTCGGGCGGCTGCCTCCAGCGTCAGGCCGCGGTGCTCGCGGGCCTTGCGCAGGGCAGAACCGACCCCGATCACGCCGTCGTGGGAAGGTCGGCCGGCCATGGGATACCGCGATGATAGCGGCCCGCCAGGGGCCCACCGATAGACTCCCTTCATGGACGGAGCGACCGAGCCACTCGTCGTCGTCGTGGAGATCCCGAAGGGATCCCGGAACAAGTACGAGGTGGATCACCTGAGCGGGGGGATCTACCTCGACCGGATGCTCTTCACGTCGATGCAGTACCCCGCCGACTACGGCTTCATCGACGGCACGCTCGGCAGCGATGGGGACCCGCTCGACGCCCTGGTCTTCGTGGGCGAGCCCACGTTCCCCGGATGCAGGATCCGGGTTCGCCCCGTGGGGCTGTTCAGGATGCAGGACGAGAAGGGCGAGGACGAGAAGATCCTGTGCGTCCCGCTGCGCGATCCCCTGTGGTCGCAGGTAGAGGATCTGCAGGGTCTGCCCACCCCGCTGCTGAACGAGATCGAGCACTTCTTCCAGGTGTACAAGGACCTGGAGGGGCACAAGGTCGCCACGGAGGGCTACGAGGATAGGGCGAGCGCCCTTCGCGTGATCGACGGCGCCTTCGCCCGGGCGGGCGAGGGCGCCGAGGGTTGAGGATCGTCGTGCCGTCGCCGGGGCCGAAGACCCCCGCCGCGGGAGCACCGTCGGTCTAGGTCGCAAGACCAGAACTTCAGGCCTTCCGGCCCCTGTGCGCCCCCCGAACGGGTGATTAGTCTGCCCGGGCGGGGGGACGCCGAACGGAGCTCGAAGTGAACGACGTGAACGATATGAACCAGATGACGTGGCAGGTGTCGCCCCTTTCCTCGGTGCACGAGCCCCTGACGCAACCCAGCGCCTTGTCGGAGGGCCCGGTGAAGTTCCTGCTCGTCTCCGGGCAGTTGGACGACGGCCGATGGGGGCTCGTCGGCGCCTACTGGCTGTCGATCGATGCCGAGCGGGGGGGCTTCGTCGTATGCCCGGAGGCGATCTGGTCCGGCAGCGAACTCGTTCGGAGCTTCCGCAGCGCCCGGTCGCGGGATTGGTGCGCAGAAGACATCTACGACTACTGGCGAGCCCAGGTCGGCATGGCCGGGAGGTTCATGATCGATCCGCAGCAGCACGCCGACACCCTGTTCCATGTGGCGCGGCGCGTCGGCGCGC
Source organism: uncultured Actinomycetes bacterium (assembly GCA_963719165.1). Lineage (GTDB taxonomy): Bacteria > Actinomycetota > UBA4738 > UBA4738 > HRBIN12 > JAOUEA01. The sequence continues at coordinate 948,661 of CAVRAV010000001.1, forward strand.
TCTAAGAGAGCTCAAGCGTCGCGGCGTTCTTGCCATTCCTCCGGCGTGAGCAGCACGTCCCGCGCCTTCGACCCTTGCCCGGGACCCACGATCCCCTGCTCCTCGAGCAGATCCATGAGGCGACCCGCGCGCGCGAAGCCCACCTTGAGTTTGCGTTGCAGCATCGATGTCGATCCGAGCTGGGAGCGGATCACCAGGTCGGCGGCCTGATCCAGGAGGTCGTCGCCGTCGCCGAGTACGCCGCCGCCCGCGCGCTCTGACTCGGTGGGCGGGAGCCCCAGCCCCTCGATGCTCTGCTCGTAGACGACCTCCCGCCGCGTGCGGATGAAGCCGGTGATCGCCTCGATCTCTCCTTCGGTGACCCAGGCGCCCTGCAGGCGCGAGGGCTTCGAGGCGTTCGCGGGCGCGTAGAGCATGTCGCCGTGGCCCACGAGCTTCTCGGCCCCGTTCTGATCCAGCACGACGCGAGAGTCCGCCTGCGAGGACGTCATCAGGGCGATGCGGCTGGGGATGTTGGCCTTGATGAGGCCCGTGACCACGTCCACGCTGGGGCGTTGGGTCGCTACCACGAGGTGGATGCCCACCGCGCGGGCCATCTGCGCGATCCTGCAGATCGCGTCCTCGACGTCGCGCGGTGCCACCATCATGAGGTCGGCGAGCTCGTCGATCACCACCACGATGAACGGCATGTGCTCGTAGCGGTCCTCGAGTCCCAGAGGCAGCCGAAGCGTGCCGGCCTTCAGCCCTTCCTCGTACCCATCGATGTCGCGCACACCCACCGTGGCGAGTGTTTCGTAGCGCAGCTCCATCTCGCGGCAGATCCACTTCAGGGCCTCCGCCGCCCGTTTCGGGTGGACGATCACGGGGCTCAGCAGATGCGGGACCTCGGCGAAATGCGACATCTCCACCCGCTTGGGATCGATGAGCAACAGGCGCACGTCGTCGGGCGTGGTTCGCAAGAGCAGCGAGGAGATGAAGCAGTTCACCAGGCTCGACTTTCCTGCGCCGGTCGCGCCCGCGATGAGCACGTGCGGCATGTTCGCGAGGTTCACCATCTGCGCGGCTCCGTGGATATCCTTGCCCAGCGCGACGGACAGGGGGTGGGCGTCCTCGCGCGCCGGCTTCGAGCGGAGGATGTCTCCCAGCATCACGAAGTCCCGGTGTTGGTTCGGCACCTCGATGCCGATGGCGGAGCGACCCGGGATCGGCGCGATGATCCGCACATCGGGGGTGGCGAGCGCGTAGGCGATGTCGCTCGAGAGGTTCAGGACCTTGTTGACCTTCGTTCCCGCCGCCACCTCGACCTCGTACATCGTGACCGTGGGCCCACGATGCGCGGCCACCACCCGCGCGTCGACGCCGAACGTGGTGAGGGTGAGCCCGAGCGCCTCGGTGACCCGTGCCTCGTCCGTCCCGTCGTTCGTTGAAGGGGGGGCGGTGCGCAGCAGGTCGAGGGGAGGGAGCTGGTAGGGGCCGGCGGCCGTAGTCACCGTCCGCGGCTTGGCGGCCCTTGCCGGGGCCTCCCGGGGCGGTGCTTCGGGAGGGTCCGACTCCTCTGAGTGTGTCTGCACGGACGGCAGAGGTGGCCCTGAGTCCGGCACGACGACGAGGTTTTCGTGAAGGCCGAGGGCCTCCAGCATGGCCTGCTTGCGCCGCGACGGCTTCTTCGGTTCATCCGGTTCCTCGGCTCCCAGGGGGGGCCGTTCCAGACCCAGGGCCCGATCCCGCTTCGGCTCGTCGGTGTGCAGGGTGCGGACGAACGCCCTCAAGCGCTCGTTCATCCGGGCGAACGAGGTGCCCGTGAACACCAAGAGACCGAGGAAAGCGATCCCCGCGTCGATGATCGCGGCGCCGTAGACGGAGAGCACCCGTGACAAGGGGTAGGCCGCCAAGGCCCCGGCCACGCCGCCCGCGTCGGCGAGGCCCGCGACCCGCGTGGTATCCGCGTACGGCGCGAACGGGCTCGGGTTCCCGCGCGCGAGGGAGATCAGGCCCAGCCCACCGAGCGCCAGCATCGAGAACCCGATGAACATCCGCACGCGCGCTTCGCGATCGAGGTCGCGAAGCAACACGACCCCCCAGTACACGCCCATCACGGGGAACACGTAAGCCCCCAGGCCGAAGGCGGCGTGCAGGGCCTTGGAGATCCCGTTCCCGACCGGACCCGCGGCATCGAGCCAGACGCTCAGGACCGACAGCAGCGCGAGCACGACGAGACCGATCCCCGCGGCGTCGCGTGCGTGCGGGGACAGGATCTGCCGCGTGGGCGTTCGCGGGGAGCCTTTGGGCGCCCGCTTCTTCTTGGGCGCCGGCTTGCGCCGTCGAGAAGGGGCCTTTCGGGTCGACGTCGAGCGCGACGACGAACGCCGCGACGGGGAAGTCTTCGTGGCCATGGCGCCAGCATGACGGGTTCTGCCGACGAGGCAAGCAGCCGAACCCGCGCACGAACGCGAAGGAGGCCTCAGACCTCCATGATGACGGGCAAGATCACCGGCTTGCGCTGGGTGACCTCGTTGAAGTAGCGCCCCAGGACCCGGCGGATGTTCTGCTGGAGGGCAGAGCGATCCACCACGTCGGCGTCTGCGCTGTCCGCGATCGACGCAACCACCCGAACGCGCGCCTCCTCGAGGATGTCCATGGATGTCTCCTCGTAGACGAAGCCTCGATTCACGATGTCCGGCCCGCTCACCAGCGCGCCGGTCTGGGAATCCACGGTCACGACCACCACGACGACGCCGTCGCCGGCGAGCTTGCGACGGTCACGCAGAACCTCACCACCCACATCCCCGATGCCGAGCCCGTCCACGAAGGTCATGCCTGCCTGCACTCGATCGACCTTCTCCACGCGCGCCCCGACCTCGACCACATCGCCGTCCTCGCAGATGATCACGTGGTCGTGCGGGATCCCGACCTCCTCCGCCAGACGGGCGTGATGCTGGAGGTGGCGGCGCTCGCCGTGGACCGGGATGAACCATCGCGGACGGACGAGCGAGAGCATGAGCCGCAGCTCCTCGGCCGCCGCGTGACCGCTCGCGTGCACCGGATCGGCAGGCATGTGATAGACGTCGGCACCCGTGCGATACAGCGCATCGACCACGCGATGGATCGCCGGCTCGTTCCCCGGGATCAGGCTCGAGGAGAGCACGACGGTGTCCCCGCCCTGGAGCTTCACCCATTTGTGCTGACGGCTGGCCATGAGGCTGAGCGCCGAATAGGGCTCGCCCTGCGATCCCGTGCAGATGACCACGACGCGGCCGGGGTCGAGGCCCTTGACCTCCTCGATGTCCACCACGTCGCGTTCGTCGACCTTGAGCAGCCCGAGCTCGCGAGCCGCCCGAACGCTGGTGTGCATGGAGCGCCCCAGGAACGCGACCACGCGGCCGTCCGCCACGGCGGCGGTCACGATCTGCTGGATCCGATGGATGTGGCTGGAGAAGCACGCGGCGACCACGATGTTGGGAGCGTTCGCGACGATGCGCTGTACCACGGGGCCGACGGTTCGCTCCGACGAGGTGTATCCCGGCTCCTCGGCGTTGGTGGAGTCCGACAGCAGCAGGTGCACGCCGGCGCCACTGGCCTCTTCGGCGAGCCCGTGCAGGTCGGTGGGCCGCCCGTCGAGCGGTGTCTGGTCGATCTTGAAGTCGCCCGTGTGCAAGATCGTGCCGAAGGGGGAATCGACGGCGACGGCCATCCCGTCGGGGATCGAGTGCGTCACGCGGAGGAACCGCATCGCGAAGGGCCCGGCCGAGGCCCCCTCGCCCGGCACGGCCGTCCGCATCTCGGCTCGGTCGAGGACCCCGTGCTCCTCGAGCTTGCCGCGGAGCAGGGCCAGCGTGAAGGGCGTGCCGTACACGGGCACGACGTCCTGGAGCTCCCGCAACAGGTAGGCGAGCGCCCCGATGTGGTCCTCGTGGCCATGGGTGAGCACGACCGCCTCGACGTCGCGTGCCCGCTTCCGGACGAAGTCGAAGTCCGGGAGCACCAGGTCGATGCCGGGCATGTCCCCCGAGGGGAACGACAGCCCCACGTCCACGATGAGCAGCCGGCCGCCCATCTCGATGGCGGCCATGTTCCGGCCGACTTCCCCGACGCCTCCCAAGAAGATGACGCGGGCGGGCGCGGTGTCAGAGGAGACCGGCATCCTCCAACGCCCTGCGTACCCGCTCGCGCTCCTGGTCCGTCGCCGGCACCAGGGGCAACCGGGGGGGGCCGACGTTGCGGCCCTGCATCTGCAACGCCGCTTTCACCGGGATGGGGTTCGACGTGATGAACAGGGCGTTGTACAGCGGCGAGAGCGACTCGTGGATCTTGCGCGCCGCCGCGATGTCTCCCGTCTGGATCAGATCGATCATCTGGCGGATCTGGCCACCGACGAGGTGGCTCGCCACGCTGATGACGCCGACGGCTCCCAAGCAGACGTACCCGAAGGTGGCCCAATCATCACCGGAGTACACCTCGAAGTCCGGGACCTCCGCGATCAATCGTGAGATGCCCTTGAAGTCTCCGGTGGAGTCCTTCACCGCGACGATGTTCGGACGACGCGCCAGTTCGACCAGGGAGTCGTGCTCGATCCGCGTCGCGGTGCGACCGGGGATGTTGTAGACCACGATGGGGAGTTCGGTGGCATCGGCGACGCGCTCGAAGTGCGCGATCAGTCCGCGCTGCGGCGGCTTGTTGTAATACGGCGTGACCACCAAGATCCCGTCGGCGCCCGCGTCCTCCGCCGCCTGCGTGAGCTCGAGCGTCTCGGCGGTCGAGTACGTGCCCGTGCCACACAGCAGTTGACCTCGGCCGCGGATCGCCTCCCCCACCGCCCTGAAGAGCTCGGCCTTCTCCTTGTAGGTCAGGGTGGGCGACTCGCCCGTGGACCCGGCGACGACGATCGCATCGGATCCGTGATCGAGCAGCGAGACCGCCAGTTCCTGAGCGCCGTCGAGATCTACTGCGTGGTCGTCGCGGAACGGCGTGACCATCGCGGTCACGACGGACCCGAACCTCCCGCTCGCTCGCCCGGCCATCGGCGCTCCTTCCTCGTGCCCCCGGCCTGCAGCCGGGGGGATCAGTGGGCCTATGCTAGCTGCCGATGCCACGCATCTACACGCAGACGGGGGATGACGGCACGACCGGTCTGCTCTACGGCGGCCGCGTCTCCAAGGCCGACGCGGCGACCGAGGCCTACGGCACCACGGACGAGGCCGTGGCCACGCTCGGACTCGCCCGCTCCCTCTGCGAGGACGAGACGATGCGCGCCGACCTCCTCACGCTCCAGCGCGAGCTGTTCGTAGTCGGCGCCGATCTCGCCACGAATCCCAAGCAGCGGAAGAAGCTCTCCGCCGACGTCTCCCTCGTCACGACGACGATGGTCGAACGGCTCGAACGGCGGATCGACGACCTGGTGGAGGTCCGTCCGCTCCCGGAGGTCTTCATCGTCCCCGGCGCGAACCCGGGGAGCGCGGCACTGGACATCGCGCGAGGCGTGGTACGGCGCGCGGAGCGCAGGGTGGTGGAACTCGAGGGAACTGGGCGCGAGGTGAACCCCGAGATCCGGCGATACCTGAATCGCCTGAGCGACCTGATCTTCGTGCTCGCGCGCTGGCAGGCGGGCGAGAGCGAGCCTCCCAGCCGCGCCGACCTCTGAGGCTCGGACCTTGCCTCGCCGCCGACCGTCAGGGGGAAGGGCTCGAACCCGCCGCCGCAACCGGAGCGAACGCCCCGACGTTGTCCGATCCGAAGCTCAGGATGATGAGACCGACGGTGTCCGGCTTGATGGCGCCGGGGAACTCGACCGTGAGGGAAGCAGAGGCGCCGTCGGCGATCGCCGCCGCGCTCTCGACGGTCGCGTCGTACCGCGTGCCGTCCTGCCCGATGGCGTAGATCACCGGGGCCGCGAGCTCCGCCCCCGAGCCGTTCTGGATGTCGAGCGCCCCGGTGCTGCCCTCGAGGCTGAGGGAGGCGACGATGCCGTTGAACGTGTAGCGATACTTCCCCCGCGCGAACGCGACCGACTCGTTCGACGTGACGGGTCCCCCAACCGTGCTGGTGGCGGTCGAGGACGCCTGTGGTGCGCCCTTCGTGCATGCTGCGCCCGCGGCGAGAAGCACCACGGCGAGACACGGGGCGATCCGACGTCGGGAGGGCACGGCTGCGGCATGATACGCGAACGCGTGTGATGGAACCCAAGGAGGATCCGGATGCGACGATTGGAGCTCAGGCGTCACGCGCGGCGCGACCCGACCGCCGACCGGCTCTCGGCCGCGGGGCGGGCCCAGGCCGAGGACGTGGGCCGAGGCGCGCCTCACTACGACCTGGTTTTCGTGTCTCCGGCCGAGCGAGCGGCCGAGACCGCAGCATGGATACTCAGGGGGTCGGGGCAGCAGTTGCCCGAGCACGCCGTGATCCCCGGGCTGGCCGGCCAGGGTGACGGCGGCGCGAGCTCCAAGGCGATGGCGGCAGGCGTACGCGCCCTCGTGGCCCGCCTCCCCGACGGCGGACGAGGACTGGCGGTGAGCCACACGCCGTTCGTCGAGCGCGCGGCACAGGGGCTCACGGGCGAGGAGATCGCACCGGTCGCCGAATGTGAGGGCCTGCTCATCTCGATGGACGAGCACGGAACGATCGACGTGAAGGAGCTTCGGCTGGGCGCCTCGGGAGCCCGATGACGACCTCCACCGCGTACATCGTGCCCGCGTTCGCCCTGGGGGCCGCGCTCGGCGCCGCTCCCGGGCCCGTCCAGTTGCTGATCCTGTCAGAAACGGCGCGGGGGGGCATCACGCGCGGTCTGCGCGTCATGGCGGGAGCCAACGGGACCCTCCTGGTCGTCATGGTGGCCCTGTCCTTCGGCTTCTCCGCGCTCCAGCCGGGCGACGCGCTCGTCCGTGCCCTTCGCGTGAGCGGCGGGGGGTTCCTGATCTATCTCGCGGTGGTCGAGCTCGTGGCCCTGAGGGCGGAAACCGCGGGCACCGCGCGCGATGCGACGCGGGGCGACGGGTTGGGTCCGACCGCCCGCGGGGTGATCTCGGTGATCGTGAACCCGGGCGCGTGGATCTTCTTCGCCACCACGGCTTCGGCCGTCATGGCGGAAGCCACGGCGTCGGGCGGACGCGCCACGGCGGTGGCGGTGGCCCTCGCGATGACCGTGGGGGTCTCCTGCACCGACATGGCCGCGACCCTCGTGGGCACGGGCGGGCGCGCCCTCGCCGGTGAGCGTGGGCTCCGCTGGGTGCGGACCATCCTCGCCCTGGGGCTGCTCGGGATCGGCTTGGCCTTCGTGGTGCAGGGCGTCCGTAGGGGCTGACCCGGGGAGCTAGAGCCCGTCGAAGAGATCGCCCAACACCGGGGCGTCCGAAGCCGGCGCCGGCCAGGCGATCGCGTGGGTCTCCCTGCGCAGGATCTCGAGCTGGACGTCTTCGGGGACGTCGGCCATGTCGTTGGCCTGGGTGCGATGTTCGCGCAGGGCGGCGGCCTTGGCCTCGACCACGCTCGAGCAGTCCACGACCATCTTCACCAGCTCGTCCGCCACGCCGCGTGGCTGGAACAGCGGCGGATGCTCGAGGTCCATCGGCTCGCGGCCCATCGCGACGAGGGAGTCGTTGAACGACCGCAGGGCCGAGGCGGGCAGGCAGCTGTGGAGCAGCCGCCGCGGGCGGTCGCCTCCCTGCCCTCGCGTCCGATGGAAGGCCTCCGTTGCGGCACGACCGGTGGTGATGTGGTCCGGGTGGCCCGTGATGCCATCGGGTCCGAACGTGATCACCACGTCCGGGCGCTCCTCACGGAGCACATCGGCGATCCGCTCCACGAGGCCGTCGAACGGGACGCCGGCCACGCCGCCGTCGGGGAGCCGGAAGAAGTCATGACGGTCGGGCTCGCGACCGAGTGCGATCCAGGAGCGCCGATCCTCGTCCTCGCGCACCACGCCCAACTTCTCGCGGGTGGCCAGGGCCGGATCCGCGATCTCACCGCGCTCACCGCTGGTCACGTGCACGAGCCCGAACCAGAAGTCCGGGTCATCCGCGTGCAGGGCGACGCTGCCGGCGCATCCGAAGGTGTCGTCGTCGGGGTGCGCCACCACGGCGAGCAACCGGCGCGTCATGGGGCGGCCTCCAGCAGCGGGTCGAGTCCGATCGTGAGCCCGGGACGCGAGGGCACCGCTTTCACCGCCATCAGCACGCCGGGCATGAAGGCCGTGCGATCCACGGTGGCGTGCCTGATCCGCAGGGTCTGGCCGGGGCCGCCGAAGAGCACGTCCTGGTCGGCCACGACGCCGGGCAGGCGCACCGAGTGGATCGGCACCGTGGCCGCCGTCTCCCGCGCCGCCTCGATCACGGCGGACGTGCTGAGCGCCGTGCCGCTCGGCGCATCGAGCTTCGCCGGGCCGTGATACTCGATGATCTCGACGTCGGGCAGGAACCGGGCGGCTTGGGCCGCGAAGCGCATCATCAGCGCCGCCCCGATGGCGAAGTTCGACGCCACCAGCACGCCGACATCGCGCTGGTCGGCCCACGCGGGGTCGACCTCGAACCCCGTGGTACCCACCACGGCGTGGATGCCGTGCGCGATGCAGTGCTCGACGTGCTCGCGGGCGAATGCCGGTCCCGTGAAGTCCACCGCCACGTCCACGGCCGCGCGCTCCAGCGCGGCGAGCTCGTTCTGCGCGACCACCCCCGTGTCCGCTAGACCGATGGCCTCGTCGAGTCCCTCGCCGGCTGCGGAACGGCTCACCGCGGCCGCGAGCGACAGGTCGGCATCGGCGTGGACCGCCCGGCAGACCTCGCTGCCCATCTTGCCGGTGGCACCGACGACGCCGATGCGGATCACCCCGTGGCTCCCAGGAAAGCCGTCTTCGCGAACGGCCCGAGCACCGTGAGCGTCATGGGCTGGGACAGCACTCGCTCGGCCACGGCACGCGCGTCCTCCAGCGTGACCTGCTCGATACGCCGCAACGATTGATCCACGGTGAGGATCTCCCCGTGCGCGATCTCGGACTTGCCGAGGCGGCTCATGCGCCCCCCGGGATCCTCGAGCCCGAGCACCATCGCGCCCTTGACGTGCCCCTTCGCGCGCTCGAACTCCTCGAGGCTCAGCCCGCCGTTGGCCACATCCGTCAGTTCGCGTCGCAGCAAGCCGATGACTTCGTCGGCGCGCCCGGGCGTGCACCCCGCGTAGCAGGCGAAGACCCCGGCTTCGGTGTACTGCCCGTGGTAGCTGTAGACGGAATAGGCCAGCCCGCGCTTCTCGCGCACCTCCTGGAACAGGCGCGAGGACATGCCGCCCCCGAGCGCGGTGTTCGCGATGAGGAACGCGAACCGCTCGGGATCCGAACGGGGGAGCCCGTTGGTCCCCAGGCAGATGTTGGCCTGCTCCGTCTTGCGCCGCTTGGTGAGACTGCGTCCCGACGGGTCCGGTGATCGAACAGGGGCCCGGAGGTTCCACACCGAAGGTTCGCCCCTGCCGACCTCGCGGCCCGTCTCCATGCGCTCGCGCAGGAGGGCGACGAGGTCCTCGTGCCGCAGGTTGCCGGCCGCCGCGACGACGAAGTTTCCGGGGACGTAGTGGGCGCGGTAGAAGCGGCCTACGGAGCCGGTGGTGGCGGCCTCGATGGTCCCGACCGTGCCCAATATCGGGCGCCCCAGGGGATGCTCGGGCCACAGGGTCTCGGTGAACAGGTCGTGGACGACGTCCTCGGGCGCGTCCTCGTGCATGTTGATCTCCTCGAGGATCACCTGCCGTTCACCGTCGAGGTCCTTCTTGCGGATCACGGTGTGCTGCAACATGTCAGCGAGGTGATCCACCGCCATCTCGAGGTCGCGGTCGAGGACGCGGGCGTAATAGCACGTGTACTCCTTGGCGGTGAAGGCGTTGAGGTCTCCCCCCACCGCGTCGAACTCCTCGGCGATGTCGAGCGCGGTTCGCGTCTTGGTGCCCTTGAAGAGCAGGTGCTCCAGGAAATGGCTCGACCCGCTGATGGCCGGTCGCTCGTCGCGCGAACCCGCCAGCACCCAGAAGCCCAGCGAGACGGAGCGGACGCCGGGCATCCGCTCCGTCACGACCCGGAGGCCCGAGTTGAACTCGGTCCTACGGATAGGCATCGGCTATTCGGCGTCCGGCGTGGCCGCCGGCTCGGACGCCGGAGCCGTGCTCCTGGGGGCGTCGGCCGCCGGCTCGTCGCGGAAGCGACGGCCGCGCTCGCGGTCGCGCCCGCCACGATCGCCCTGGCCTCCACGGGACCCACGGTCACGGCCGCCGCGGTCTCCGCGGTCACGCCGCTGGCCGCCGCCGGACTCGTCGGCCTGTCCCTCGGGGATGGCCCATTCCTCGCCTATCGGCTTCAGACTGATCTTGCCCTGCGCGTCGATGTCCTCGACCAGCACGGTGATCGTGTCGCCCTCCTTGATGGCCTCCTCGACGCTTTGCAGCCGCTTCCCGCGGCCCAGCTTCGAGATGTGGACGAGCCCGTCGCGTCCGGGCACGAGGTTCACGAAGGCGCCGAACGTGGTGGTCTTCACCACCGTGCCCACGTACTCCTCGCCTACCAGCACCGGGCGTGGGTTCGCGATGTCGTTGATCATCTCCGCTGCTTGGTCGGCGCCCTCGCCGCCCGTGGTCGACCCGATGTGCACCGTGCCGTCGTCCTGGATGTCGATGTCGGCGCCCGTGACCGCGATGATCTCGTTGATCCGCTTGCCCTTGGGCCCGATGACCTCGCCGATCTTGTCGACCGGGATCTGGATGCTGATGATCCGCGGCGCCTTCGCGTTCACCTCGTCGCGCGGGGCGGCGATCGCTTCTTCCATCACGTCGAGGATCTGGAACCGAGCCTCGCGCGCCTGCTGCAGCGCACCCGCGAGCACGTCGCCCGGCAGACCCGTCACCTTCATGTCCAGCTGGATCGCCGTGACGAACTCACGGGTGCCGGCGACCTTGAAGTCCATGTCGCCGAGCGCATCCTCGGCTCCGAGGATGTCCGTGAGCGTCACGAACTTGTCGTCGTCGGCGATCATGCCCATGGCGATGCCGGCCACCGGCGCCTTGATGGGCACACCGGCGTCCATGAGGGACAGGGTGGATCCGCATACGCTCGCCATCGACGTGGAGCCGTTGGAGCTCAGGACGTCGGAGACGAGGCGCAGCGCGTACGGGAACTCGTCCTCGTCGGGGACGACCGGCACGAGGGCGCGCTCGGCGAGCGCGCCGTGACCGATCTCGCGACGACGAGGCGAGCCCACACGCCCCGTCTCGCCCGTGGAGTAGGGCGGGAAGTTGTAGTGGTGCATGTACCGCTTGCCGTCGTTGAGATCGAGCGTGTCGATCATCTGCGTCATGCGCAACATGCCGAGGGTCGTCACGTTGAGGACCTGCGTGTCGCCGCGGCTGAAGAGCGCGGAGCCGTGGGCCTGCTTGAGCACCCCGACCTCCGCGGAGAGCTGCCTGATCTCGGTGGGCCCGCGGCCGTCCAGCCGGACGCCCTCATCGATCACGCGCTTGCGCATGACCTTCTTCTGGATCTGCTTCCACGCGGCACCGAACTCGCTCATGCGTGCCGCGCCGTCGTCGCCCAGTTCGGCGGCGAGATGCTCCTTGGTCTCGGCCTTGAGGGCGTCGAGCTTCGCCTCGCGCTCGGCCTTGTCCGGCACGATCGCCTCCGCAAGGCGGTCCTTCGCGAAGCCCGCGACGATCTCGTAAACGTCATCGCCGAACAGCGGGTTGGGATCCCATGCCTGTTCGGTGACACCGACCGCGTCCACGAACTCCGACTGGAGGTCGATGAGCTCTCCGATGGCGACCTTGGCGGCCTCGAGCCCGAGGGCCACGTTCTCCTCCGTGGGGGCGGTCGCCCCGGAGGCCAGCAGCTCCCACGTGTTGTCGGGGGCCTCGCCCTCGATCATCAACACGTCGATCTGGCCTCCGTCGTTGCGGCGGCCGGCGACGACGATGTCGAACGTGGCCTCCTCGACCTCCTGGAACGTGGGGTTCACGATCCACTGTCCGTCGATCAGGCCCATGCGAACCGAGGCGACCGGCCCGTCGAACGGGAGCCCCGCGAGGCACGTGGCCACGGAGGCGGCGTTCATAGCCGGGATGTCGTAAGGGTTCTCGCCGTCCATCCCCAGCACGGTGATGACGACCTGAACCTCGTCGCGGAATCCGTCCTTGAACGTGGGACGGAGCGGGCGGTCGATGAGTCGGCACGTGAGGACCGCGGTCTCCGACGGCCGGCCCTCACGGCGGAAGAAGCTGCCGGGGATCTTGCCGATCGCGTACATCCGCTCTTCTACGTCGATGGTGAGCGGGAAGAAGTCGATGCCCTCTCGGGGCTTGCTGCGCACGCAGGTGGCGAGCACCTGCGTGTCGCCGTAGGTAACCAATACGGCGCCGTCTGCGAGACGCGCCATCTTGCCCGACTCGAGCGTCAGGGTGTTGTTCCCGATCTTCCGGGAAAGGGTGGTGGCCATGGGCCGTTCCTCCTTGCTGAAGACTGCGCGCGAGGCGGTCGCCTCGGCGCCGGAGGAGGTGGGGTGGGCCGATTCTCAGTGGTGAGCATCCGGTCTCCGCCGGCTCGCCGGGAGCCGTGGGGTGTCGGACGCTCGCTACTGATAACCGACCGCGGGTGGTTTCCACCTCCGTTGTGCGGGTCAGTGGGTCGTTGGCATCACTCCTCGCGGTGGCAGCGCCCCCTGGGGGCGGCCTCCGGTGATTCGTTCAGCGGCGCAGACCGAGGCGCGCGATGAGCGCGCGGTACCGCTCGATGTCCTCGTTCTTGAGGTAGTCGAGCAGCCGACGCCGGCGCCCGACCATCTGCAGAAGCCCGCGACGCGACGCGTGGTCATGCTTGTGAAGCTTGAGGTGCTCGGTGAGATCCGCGATGCGTCTCGTCAGCACCGCCACCTGGACCTCTGCGGAACCGGTGTCTCCCTCGCTGCGGGCGTACTCCGAGATGATCTGCGTCTTGGTTTCTTTGGTCAGGGTCGTCATCGTCTGCGACCAAGGCTACCAGCTCAAGGCAGCTCTCTAGGCAGCTCCTCGGGAGCTCATTCAGGCAGCTCCCTCAGGCCGAGGATCCTCGATCAGACCGCGGGTTCGCCCCACGTCCTGGGCGATGGCAGCCACCAGCTCGTCCACGTGCTCGTAGCGCACCTCGTCGCGCAGGCGCTCCCAGAACTCAACCGCCATCGACTCCCCGGGCAGGTCGGAACCATCGAAATCCAGCAGGAAGGACTCGACGTGCAGCGGCTCCACGCCGAACGTGGGGTTCGTCCCGACGTCGATCGCGGCCCGATACCGCCCCCCGCGGATCTCGGCCACCCCGGCGTAGATCCCTTGGCCGGGCAGCAGGAGCCGCGGCCAGGTCTCGAGGTTCGCCGTGGGATACCCCAGCCCCCTGCCGCGTCCATGCCCAGAGACCACCGCTCCGTCTAGCACGAACCGGCGTCCGCAGGCGAGCCGGGGCCACGCGAGGTCGCCTTCGGACAAGGCCTCGCGGATCGACGTCGAGGACACGACGCGCCCGTCGATCTCGACGAGATCGACGCCGTCTGCCGTGAGCCCGAACGGGGCGCCGAGAACCGGAAGGGTCTTCACCGTGCCGGCGGCCTTGTGCCCGAACGTGAAGTTCGCGCCCATCACCGCGTGCTCTGCGCCAAGCCCGCGCACGAGGGTCTCAGCCACGAACGCCTCGGCGGGGATCCGGGAGAAGGCGGGCGTGAAGGCGAGCACGACGAGCACGTCCAGGCCCGCCTCGCTGATCAGATCGGCCTTGCGCTCGACGCCCGTGAGGAGTCGCGGCTCGTGCCCCGGCGTGAGGACCTCGCGGGGGTGGCGGTCGAACGTGACGGCGACGGATCGGATCCTCCGCTCGCGGGCCTCTTCGACCGTACGCGCGAGCACGGCCTGATGACCGAGGTGCACACCGTCGAAGAACCCGACCGTCACCACCGCGGGTTGGCCGGACAGGGGGAGCGCCTCGAGGCCGCGCACGATCCGCATCGCCACGGAGGGTAGCGGAACCGATGACCGGGGTATCGTATCGCCCATGTCTGGCTCCGGGGAGGTCACGGCGGGCGAGATCGAGCGCCGCGACGGCGTGGCCACGCAGGGCCGCCGCCGGCTGCGGCGCCCGTCGGGAGAGGCGCCCCCGCTCCCCCACGACGCCGGCTGGAAGCGCTGGCTGTGGCCGTCCGTCGGCGTCATCCTCCTCGGGAGCGTCCTCGGGACGGCGATGGCCTTGGAGCCCCTCCCACAGGACGTGAGCATCCTGCGGTGGGCGCAGGGGCTGCGCACGAGCCTCAACGTCGACGTCGCGAAGGCCATCGACGTGCTCGCCACACCCGCGGTGGTCTTGGCCCTGCGGATCGCGGTCTTGATCGTGCTGGCATCGTTCAAACGCTTCCGCCACCTGGTGGTCGCCTTGGTGACGTGGGCCGCGCTCGACCTGGTCGTGACCTTCGTGCGGGTGCCGCTGGACGCACCGTCGACGCTCGTCCCGCCCATCCCCTCGGTCGCCGCACGGGGCTTCCCCGTCTTCTACTTCCCCGGAGCGGGAACGGTGGCGCTTTCGATCACGCTCTTCGTGATGGTGTACGCCCTCGTACCGGCCGGGAAGTTGCGGTCTCGTCTGAGGTTGGGGGCGGTGGCGCTCCTCATCGTGGTTGCCTGCGCGCGGGTCCTGCTCGCCGATGCCTATCCCTCCGCCGCCTTCTATTCCATCCTGCTGGCTGCCACGGTCGGCTTCGTGGTCTTCAAGTGGCTGTGCCCCGACGAGTCGTTCCCGGTGTCGTACCGGCGGGGAGGTAACGCCGCCCACCTGAACCTGGGCGGCGAGCGTGGACGGGCGATCCGCGCTGCGATGCGCGATCAGCTCGGGATCGAGGTCACCGACGTGAAGGCGTTCGGCGACGAGGGGTCGGGAGGATCGACCCCTCTGTTGATGACCACCGAAGACGCAACGCAGCTCTTCGGGAAGATCCTCGCCACGAGCCATCTGCGGGCCGACCGGTGGTATCGGATCGGTCGCACGATCATGTACGGGCAGATGGAGGACGAGGCGCCGTTCGGCTCGGTGCGACGGCTGATCGACTACGAGGACTACGCCTTGCGATTGCTCGACGACTACGGGTTCCGGGTGGCGAAGACGTACGGAACGGTCGAGCTCACCCCGAACCGGGAGTATCTCCTGCCCACCGAGTTCTTCGCCGGGTCCGAGACGCTCGGGCACGCCACCCTCGACGACACCGTCATCGACGAGGGCCTCGCCCTCGTGCGCCACCTGTGGGACGCGGGGCTCGCCCATCGCGACATCAAGCCGGCCAACCTCCTCAAGCTCGACGGCCACCTCCAGCTCATCGACGTCTCCGGCCTCGAGATCCGCCCGTCGCCGTGGCGGCAAGCCGTCGACCTCGCGAACATGATGCTGGTGATGGCCCTGAAGTCCGACCCCGCGCGCGTCTACGAGATCGCGTTGCGCTACTTCACACCCGAGGAGGTGGGCGAGGCCTTCGCGTGCGCGGTCGGCATGGCCATCCCCACCGAGCTCCAGCGCTACATCAAGGAAGACGGCCGCGACCTTCTCGAGGAGTTCAAGCGGATCGCCCCGACGTATCCCGCGATCTCGATCCAACGCTGGAGCGCCCGGCGCGTGGCGCTGACGGCCGCGGCGCTGGCGGTGCTCGTGTTCGTGGTGGGCGCGAGCATCTCGGCTCTGGGCTCGGAAGTATGGTGATCCGCGAGCGAGAGCAGCGGGCCCTCATGACGCGGCCGTATTTCGGGCTGGGGGCGGGGCTCGGGCTCCTCGGGGCGTTCGTGCTCCTCACGCTCGCCGTCGGGTCGCAAGTGAATCGCACCGCGCCCGCCACGGCCCTGGCGGCAGTGGGCCGGTTCGACCAGACCGCCTATGACGCGACCCAGCACATCAACGACGGGATCCTCACGCCGCTGGCGAAGCTGCTCAACTTCCTCGGGGGCGGCGTCTTCAACATCCCCTTCCGGGTAGCGGCCCTGGTCCTGCTCCTCGTCCTTCGTCGCTTCCGCCACGCCATCGCGTTCGCCCTCACCTGGGCCTTGTCGGAGGCGCTCATGACCGCAACCAAGGGGTACATGGACCGTATGCGTCCGCCGAACCCGCTGCTCGTCACGCACGGCTCGTCGTATCCCTCGGGCCACGCCGTGGCCGGGGCGGCGATCGGGATCTCCCTGGTGATCGCGTTCATCCAGGCCGGCCCCCGGCGGCGAAAGTGGGAATGGGTCGCCGGCGTGTTCGCCTTCACGATGGGGCTATCCCGCGTGTACCTGAACGCGCACTGGTTCTCCGACGCGCTCGGCGGGGTCCTGCTGGGCGCGGGGGTGGCCCTTACGGTGGCCGCCGTGGTGGCGCTCGCGGATCGGCGGGTCATCGGCGCCACGCCACGCGACGAGGTGATCGGGGAGCCCGGCGCCGAGGTCCGTGCCTCACCCGGCCCCGCCGACTAGGTCATCGAGCTCGCGGCACCGAGGGCGATCTCCCGCTCCCCTGGCTCCTCGGGCGCCGACTTGCGCCAGCTCTTGTTCTTCAGCCAGATGAAGTACGTGAACCCGCCGAGCGGGATCTGCACACCGAAGGTCAAGAGGCGGAAGATCAGCACGGCGGCTACCGCGGCCGCCTTCTGGTCGTCGGGGAGCCCCGCCGTGAGACCGCCCACGTACCCGAGGTCGATGACCCCCACACCGCCGGGCGTGATCGGCACGGCGGACAACAGGCGGCTGAACGCGAACACCGCGAGGACCTTGGCGGTGCTGATCTCCTGCTCGTTGATCCCCATGTGTCGAACGGCGAGCAACAGCACGAAGAACAACGCGAGCTGGCTGAGGATCGTGAAGAAGGTCAGCCGCACCCATCGCCGCTCCACGAGCCCGATGGTGTCCCGGCGGAACTTCGCCGCGCGGTCGTCGAGGCCGGCGATGGGGCCCTTGCCGCGGCGGAAGGGCCTAGCGAAGAACGTGGACACCCGTCCGATCCCGCGTCCCACGGACCGAGCGAGCGCCTCGCTGCGGAACACGGCGGCGAGCAGGCCCACCGCGACGGCCAGCACGATCACGCCGACGATCGCCGCCGTGAGGTACGCCGTGCTGCTCTGGCCGGTGAGGACCAGGATCACGA
This sequence comes from uncultured Actinomycetes bacterium, assembly GCA_963719165.1. Lineage (GTDB taxonomy): Bacteria > Actinomycetota > UBA4738 > UBA4738 > HRBIN12 > JAOUEA01. The sequence continues at coordinate 965,786 of CAVRAV010000001.1, forward strand.
TCGAGATCACGGGCAAGCCCAGCTTCACGAAGATGTTCCAGATGCCCGTCACACCCACGTAAAGGGCCGTGTTCGTGCCCGTGAAGCCCCAGGACTTCTGGATCTCATACGTCAGCCCGATCGCGATCGCCCCACCGCCGGGGAGCGTGTTGGCGACGGACGTGGTGGTTTGGGTCAGCACCGCCGCCGGCCACAGGCGCAGTCCCGGCAGGGCGGCCATATTCGCCCACCAGTACGTGAAAAGGTTGAAGACCATGGCCGCCAACAGGGATCCGATCTCCAACGGCGTCATGTCCTTGACCGCCGTCCACACCTCGGAGTAGTCGGCGAACTTGGGGATCGCGAACGCGAAGATCCCGACGACGATGATCACGGAGGCCACCACGCCGAGGATCTTCTTCACGTTGGTGCGCTTCCGTTGCTGCTCCTCGGGCGCCGCGGACCCCGCGCCCACGGCTGCGGCGTCCGTTCCCGATCCGTTCGCTCCGTCCACCCTGGCTCCCCGCGGGTCGATCGGGCAGCCTAGCATCACCGCGGAGGAGGGTGCGGAGGGATCAAACCGGGCGCGGAAGGCACGATGACGGCCGGCCGCCCCTTGTTGCCATCGTCTTCGTAGACGCCGACCAGCGCGCCCTCGGGCGAGAACACCGCATAGGGGCCTCGCAGTCCGGTCGGGCCCAGCACGCGACCGTGGCCGGCGGCGACGGCCTCCTCGGGGTCGAGAACGACCCGCGGCAGGTGGGCGACCGCCTCTGCGATCGGCCTGGGAACCCCCGGGTCATCCGGAGGAGTCGCCCGTTCGACCGCGAACGCCCCGATCGCCGTGCGGCGCAGCGCCGTTAGATGCGCCCCGCACCCCAAGGCGTCGCCGACATCGGCAGCCAGGACGCGCACGTAGGTCCCGCCGCCGCACACGACGCGGAAGGCGGCTCGTGGGGGCTTGAGATCGATCAGCTCGAAGGCTTCCACGTGGACAGGTCGCGGCGCCGCGACGAGGGACTCCCCGCGGCGCGCGGCCTCGTAAAGCTTCGTGCCCCCCACCTTCACGGCCGAATACACGGGCGGCGTCTGCAGCGAGTCGCCCACCAATCGGGCCATCGCCGCCTCCACCCCGCTGCGTGTCACCTCGACCGGCGATTCCTCCACGATCTCTCCGTCGGCATCGAGCGTGGTGGTGCGAACGCCTAGGCGGAAGGCTCCCTCGTAGGTCTTGGGGAGGCCGCCCAGGAAGCGGAGCAACCGCGTCGCTCGACCCACCCCCATCACGAGCAGGCCGGTGGCCATGGGGTCGAGGGTGCCTGCGTGGCCCACCTTCTTGGTGCCCAGGGCCTTGCGCACCGCGGCCACCGCGTCGTGCGAGGTGACACCGGCAGGCTTGTCGATGAGCAAGATCCCGTCGTGGGCCGATGCCGTCACGGCGTCACGAGCTCGCCTCGCAGCGCGTTCGCGAGGCGATCGACCGTGCCGGCGGGGCCGTACTTCGACGTGTATCCGGCGGCGAGCCGGTGTCCACCCCCGCCGAAAGCGGCGGCGACGGCGGCGAGGTCGTGACCGCCCCGAGATCGCACACTCACCTTGAAACGGCCGTCCTTCTGCTGCTTGATCACGGCTGCGACGTCGACGTCGCGGGCGGAGCGGATCGCGTCGATGAGATCGTCCGTCTCCGCGGGGTGCACACCGGCACCGACGAGATCCGCCTGCGTGAGGTACGTCCACACGAGGTCCGCGCCGGCGACGTAGGCGACGCGATCGAGCGCGGTGCCCACCAGTCGGATGTACTCGATGGGCGCGTCCTCGTACAGGGCCTGAACGAGGCGGGTGTGATCGAACGCGTGCTCGCGCAGGCTCGCGGCCATCCGCAACGTCGCCGGCGTGGTGGCCTCGTACTGGAACCGGCCCGTATCCGTCACCAAACCGGCGTAGAGGCAGGCGGCGGTAGCGTCGGACATCTCCCCGCCCATGACTTGGATGAGCCGAAACACCACTTCGCACGTCGACGAGGCCGCCGGGTCCACGAGCGGCACCGTCCCCAACCCGTCGTTCGACCGGTGATGGTCGATCCAGATGAGCTCCCCGGCACGCTCAGCCGCCCGACCCAGCGATACGAGCCGATCGGAGGAGGCGCAGTCGCACGTCACCATCACGGCCGGCGCCTTCGGGAAGTCCCGCGGCTGGATCAGCCGGTCGGATCCGGGGAGCACCGCAGCCCACCGCGGAAGCTCCATCGGCTCGTTTGGGAAGCTCGCCGTGGTGCGTACGCCTCGTCCTTCCAGGTATCCGGCGAGCCCCAGCATCGAGCCAAGCGCGTCCGCGTCCGGGTTGACGTGACACGCGAGGGCGACCTCCCGCGCCCCGGTCAAGATCTCCGACGCCCGTTCGAGTTCGAGGGTCTGCGTCATGCGCCCTCCTGGCGACGAAGCTCCGACAACAGCTCGTCGATGCGTTGGCCTTCCTGGTAGCTCGTGTCCTCCTCGAACTCCAGGTCCGGGACGAACTTCAGCCGCACCTCACGCCCGAGAACGGCGCGCAGATGGGGCGCGGCCGAGGTCAGCGCCGCCCGCGAGCCCGCTCGCTCGCGCTCGTCGCCGAGCAGGGTGTAGGCGACCCACGCATGCTTGAGGTCGGGAGAGACCTTCACGCCCGTCACGGTCACGAAGCCCAGCCGGGGGTCCTTCAGCTTCTGGATGTGCTCCGCGAGGACCTCGCGGAACTCCTCGCCGACCCGATCCGTTCGCGCGCCCTGCCTCATCCACCCAGCCTAACGGACGACCGAACGGAGCCCCGGCGCGGCGAACGTCCGCTCGCGATCAGATCGTGCGCGCGAACTCTTCGATCTCGTAGGCCTCGACGATGTCGCCTTCCTTGATGTCTTGGAAGTTCTCGATCCCGATGCCGCACTCGAACCCGTCACGAACCTCGGCGGCGTCGTCCTTGAATCGGCGGAGCGACCCGATCTTGCCGTCGTACACGACCACGCCTTGACGGACGAGACGGGCCTTCGCGTTGCGCCTGATCACGCCGCTCTTGACGTAACACCCGGCGATGACTCCGAGCTTCGGCACCCGGAACATCTGACGAACCTCGGCCTCACCCAGAACCTTCTCCCGCTCTTCCGGACGAAGCATCCCGGACAGCGCCGCCTTGACCTCGTCGATGGCGTCGTAGATCACCTGGTAAAGGCGGATATCGACATGCTCCTGCTCCGCGAGGTCGCGCGCGGGCTTGTCGGGGCGGACGTTGAACCCGATCACGATCGCCTGCGAGGCGACCGCCAGCGAGACATCGCGTTCCGTGATGGCACCCGCCGCGCTATGGACGATGTTCACGCGGACCTCGTCCTGAGGGAGCTTGAGGAAAGCGTCCGTGAGTGCGCCCAGCGAACCCTGGACGTCGGCCTTCACGATCAGGTTCAGCTCCGGGATCTCCGAGCGCGCTTGCTGGGTGAGCAGATCCGCGAGCGTGGGCGGACGCGTCGTCACCAACTCGGCGGCGCGCACGCGCGACTCGCGGTCGGCCGCCACGTGGCGCGCCTCGCGCTCGTCCTCGACCTCCCGGAAGTCGTCGCCCGATTCGGGCACGTGCGCCCATCCCAGGACCTGGACCGGTTTGGAGGGGCCGGCGATCTTCACCGGAGTGCCGTTCTCGTCGAGCATGGCGCGGATCTTGCAGTACGTGACGCCGCACACGAGCGCGTCGCCTACCTCGAGGGTCCCCTTCTGCACCAGGACCGTCGCCACCGGGCCTCGGCCCTTGTCCAGGTGCGCCTCGAGTACCGTCCCCCAGGCACGTCCCGTGGGATCTCCGGTGAGCTCCTCGAGGTCGGCAACGACCAAGAGCGTCTCGAGCAGCGTGTCGAGATTCGTCCGGGCCTTGGCGGACACATCGACGAACTCGTACTCGCCGCCCCACTCGGAAGGAACGATCCCGCGCTCGACCATCTGGGTTCGTACGCGGTTCGGGTCGGCCTGCTCCTTGTCCACCTTGTTCACGGCAACCACGATGGGCACCTCGGCGGCCTTCGCGTGGTCGAGGGCCTCGAGGGTCTGAGGCATCACGCCGTCGTCGGCGGCGACGACGAGCACGGCGATGTCCGTGACCTTGGCACCGCGGGCGCGCATGGCGGTGAAGGCCTCGTGACCCGGAGTGTCGATGAACGTGATCTCGCGGCCGCCCACGTGTGCCTGGTAGGCGCCGATGTGTTGGGTGATCCCGCCGAACTCGCCCGCCACGACGTCGGTCTCACGGATGGCATCGAGCAGCTTCGTCTTCCCGTGGTCGACGTGTCCCATGATGGTGACGACGGGCGCGCGCGGCACGAGCTCGCCCTCGTCGACCTCCCCCTCGAGCGTCTCGGCCTGGAGCTCGTCTTCGATCCCCACGATCTCCAGCTGGAACCCGAGGTCGTCGGCCACGAGGCCCATCGCCCCGTCGGACAGCGACGTCGTGGCGGTGGCCATCTCGCCGGCCATGAACAGGATCTTCACGATGTCCCCCGGCGACCTGCTGAGCTTGTCGGCGATCGTTTGGGGAGTGGCGCCGCGCACGAGTTGGAGCACGGAGGACGGCGCCAGCGGCTCCACCGGGCGACGCGGACCGCGCGGTCCGCGCCCGCCGGTGGGGGGCGCTTCCTTCGCAGACGTGCTCGGGCTCGGCGACACCGCGCGAGTGGGACGCGCCGGCGCCGGCGCCGAAACCGCGGGCTCGGGGGGGGCGGCCGCGGCGGGGGCGGGCGGTGTGGCCGGCGTCGCCTCTGGTTCTGCCTTGGGTGCCGGCTTGGGCTTGGGCCGACGAGGAGCGGGGGCAGGCTCCAGGACCTCGCGTCGCTTGCGCGTCTCGGTGGCCTTGCCTCCGGACGCGCGCAGGCGAGGGAGGAGGTCCTCGGGCACGCTGGAGGAGGCGGACTTGCCGCTCACTCCCATCTGGTCGAGCGCGACCAGCAGTTCCTTGCTGGTGACGCCGATCTCCTTTGCCAGTTCGTGGACCCTCAAGACGCTCCTATCCGATGCTCGATCTCCGCTCCGTAGCCTACCCAGTTCCCCGCGCCCCGCCGGGGTGCCACGCCTGGCGGGCGAACGGTGAAGGTCTTCGTCGTCCGCGCTCAGGCGACGAACCGGATCTCGCGTGGCAGCGGGTCTAGTCGCCCGCCGGCGCCTCCGCCTCCTGAGCGATGGCCTCGTCGATGGCCACGTCGGTCGCCTCCTCGGCGGCGATCTCCTCGATCGCCCCTTCGGCTGCCATCTCCTCGGCGACCTCGATCTCGGCGACCTCGATCGCATCGGGCTCCGCCGTGACCTCGACCTGCGGTTCCTCGGGAGCCGGCACCGGTGGCGGCGCCGCTGCCGCCCGCGCGTCCTCCGAGACCTGCGTCTCCGACTTGATGTCGATCCGCCAGCCGGTCAGCCGGGCCGCGAGCCGGGCGTTCTGGCCCTCCTTCCCGATGGCGAGGCTCAGCTGATAGTCGGGCACGATGACCATCGCGGTGCCCGTGGCCTCATCGATGCGGACTTCCTTGACCTTGGCGGGCTGCAACGCGTTCGCCACGAGCTCGGCGGGGTTCGCCGAGAACGGAACGACGTCGATCTTCTCTCCGCGAAGCTCGTTGACGACCATGCGCACCCTCGAGCCCTTCGGCCCCACGCAGGCCCCGACGGGATCGACGCCGGGCTCGTTGGACGTGACGGCGATCTTGGAGCGGTGCCCCGGCTCCCGCGCGACCCCCTTGATCTCGACGATGCCCTCCTCGATCTCGGGCACCTCCATCGCGAACAGGGCCTTGAGGAGCCCGGGATGGCTGCGCGACACCACGATCTGCGGGCCCTTGGTGCCGCGGCGCACCTCGGTGATGTACGCCTTGAGTCGCTCACCGTGGCGGTACGGCTCGGAGGGGACCTGTTCGGCCTGAGGCAGCAGCGCCTCGACCTTGCCCAGGTCGAGCAGGGTGTAGCGACGCTCCTGCTGCTGCACGATGCCCGTGACCACGTCGCCCTCGCGTCCGGCGAACTCCTCGTAGGTCATCTCGCGCTCCGCGTCGCGGAGCTTCTGGAAGATGACCTGCTTCGCGGTCTGCGCGCCGATCCGCCCCTTGAAGTCGTCCGTGACCTCCACGGGTTCTTCGCCGATCACCTTCATCTCGATCGTCGGCTCGCCGTCTTCCTCGGCGGGGGGGACGTCGATCTCCTCGAGGGTCTGCTTGATCATGCTGAGGTCGCCCGTCTCCGGGTCGATCGTGGCCGCGAACCCGACGAAGTCATCGTCCGCGGTGGGGTTCTCCTGCTTCCACCACGTCTTGTAGGCCGACGCCATCGCCTCCTCCAGCCCCTGGAGGATCGTCTCGAAGGCGACGCCCTTCTCGCGTTCCAGTTCCCGCAGCGCGGCGATCATCTCGGCGTTCATGCTTGACTCCTCTTCAGTTCGGCGTCCCAGTCCGCAACCGTGCGGGCCGACGCGATGTCGGCGTAGGCAACGCGCAGCTCTCGGCCGCCGACGTCCAGGGCGATCCCTGCTTCGTCGGCGAGCCGCAGCGCGCCCTCGTGCGAGCTGGACCCGGCCACGGAAACCGTGGTCTTGATCTTCACGTGCGAGCCGACCGCCCGGCGGAACTGCTCCGGCCGGCTCAGCGCTCTCTCGATGCCCGGGGACGAAACCTCGAGCGCATAGGGCCCGGGCTCGAACCCCTCGGCGTCGAGGTGGCTGGAGATGCGTCGCGAAAGCGCTGCGATCCGGTCGAGGTCGAGGTGTTCCGCGCCGTCCACCGTCACGCGCAGGACCTGATCGTGAGCCCGTCCCCGCATGGCGACGTCGACGAGATCGAGCCCTTCGGCCTCGACGAGGGCCCTGACCAGCGGTTCTGCCTCCACGGCCCGACGCCCCCTCCCGAAACAAAAGGTGGGCGCGAGCCCACCTCGGACACACCTTCGGTTCGCTGTACGGGCTCAGTATAGCCGAGGGACGATCCTCAGAACGCGCCCGATCCTCACGGCGCGGAGGCCAACAGCTCCGCGGCCTTCCTCACGGCGTCGGTCATGGGGACCACCGACCTCTCCCCCGCCGCGCGCAGCTTGAGATCCACCGTGCCCGCGGCGAGGCCTCGCTTGCCCACGGTGACCTGCACCGGATAGCCGATCAGGTCGGCGTCGGCGAACTTCACCCCCGCGCGCTCGTCGCGATCGTCCAAGACCGTTTGGATGCCTTCGGCGCGCAACCCATCGTAGATGCGGTCCGCCTCGGCCGTGACCGCCGGATCGTCGTGGTTGGCCATGATGACGGCGACCTCGTAGGGCGCCAGCGCCCGAGGCCAGCACAGGCCCGCCTCGTCGTGGTACTGCTCGGCCGCGGCCGCCATGATCCGCGTGATCCCGATGCCGTAGGACCCCATGAGATAGGGCCGCTGTGCCCCCTCTTCGTCCAGATACGTGGCTTCGAGCGGAGCCGAATACCGCGTGCCCAGTTGATAGACATGCCCAACCACGATGGATCGTCCGATGCGCAGGGCCCCGCCGTCGTTCGGGCAGACGTCCCCCTCCCGGATCGTGACGAGGTCCACGTAGGCGTCGATCCGGAAATCGCGATCGGCGTTGGCGCCGGTGACGTGAACGTCCACGCGATTCGCCCCGGTGACCCAATCGATGCCGCCTCGCACGGCCGGATCCGCAAGCACCTTGACGTCTTCGCCCATTCCCTGCGGACCCACGAAGCCCTTGGCGAACCCGTGCGCCTCGAAGTCCGCGTCCTCGAAGCGCCGCACGACCTTGGGGAAGAAGTGGCTTGCGAGCTTCTTCTCGTTCACCTCGCGATCGCCGGGCAGGAGCACCACCACCGTCGCGCCGTCAACCTCGAACAGCATGCACTTCAGCGTGGTGGCCGCATCGACCCCGAGCTGCCGGCTCACGGCGTCGATGGTGACGGCGCCCGGCGTCAGGACCTCATCCAACGGCGCCCGGACCCCCCCCTCGACCGGGCCCGGCTCGCGGGGGGTTGCGGCCTCCAGGTCGGCGAGGTAGTCGCCGTTCTCGCACCGAACGAACAGGTCCTCGCCCACGTCGGCGAGCGCCATGAACTCGTGGTTCACGTCGCCGCCGATCGCTCCGGCATCCGCCTCGACGACCACGCACTCGAGCCCGCATCGCTCGAAGACGCGCTCGTACGCGGCGTACATGACCCCATACGAGGCCCGCATGCCGTCCTCATCCGCGTCGAACGAGTAGGCGTCCTTCATGAGGAACTCGCGGCCGCGCAGCAGCCCATAACGCGGCCGGAGCTCGTCGCGATACTTCCACTCCACCTGGTACAGGTTCACCGGGAGATCCTTGTACGAGGGGAATTCCGCTGCCACCAGCGGGGCGAAGACCTCCTCGTGCGTCGGTCCGAGCAGCAGCTGGCGCCCGTGACGGTCCTGCAGGCGGAACATCTCGTCCCCATAGACCTCCCAACGGCCGGTGCGCTGCCACGGTTCGGCGGGGAGCGTGATGGGAACGCGCATCTCCTGCGCCCCCGCCGCATCCATCTCCTCGCGCACGATCGCCTCGATCTTCTGAGTCACGCGCATGCCGAGCGGCATGGTGGTGTAGACGCCCGCCATCAGCTTGCGCACGAACGCGCCCCGCAGGAGCAGCCGGTGGCTGGGCGCCTCGGCCTCGGCCGGGTCTTCGCGCAAGGTGCGTGCGAACAACTTCGAAAGCCGCATGAGGCTGGGAAGGATACCGAGTCCACGCGGAGTGGGCGCACGAAGGGGTGGGCGATTGACGCCTTTACCCCCGCCCGCCACAATCGCGCCCATGCACACGCGCGTCGCGACCTGGGTCTGGTGCGGGCCGCTCCACGGCCCGGGATCGCCGCGCGCCTGAGAACGTCCGCTCCTCGGCGTCGCCGCCCCGGGTCACGAGACCCGGGGTTCTCCGTGTTCCAGCGCCGATCCGTCTAGGAGGCAACCGATGCAGGGTCCGATGCAGGTCCATCCCGATCGCGAGACGTTCGCGGGGCTCGCTGTCTCGTGGCCTCTCGTGCCGGTGTGGACCGAGCTCCTGGCCGACGTATGCACCCCGGTCGGCCTGTTGCCCTCGCTGGCAGGCGACGGTCCCGGCCTCCTGCTGGAGTCGGTGGAGCGCAGCGAGCGCTGGGGCCGATATTCCTTCGTCGCCGGCGATCCCGCGGCCGTGATCGTCGCCGACGATGAAGGGGTCCGCGTGGAGGGGCCGGTCCGTCCGCGCCTGCCGCTCGAGGTCCCCGCAGGACCCGCACGCACCGCCCTCATCGAGCTGTCTCGCTCGCTGCGTGCCCCGCGGTCGGCGGCGCTACCGGCGCTCACCGGCGGCCTGATGGGCTACTTCGCCTTCGAGGCGGCCGCGCTCCTCGACGGGCATCCCGTGCCGGACCCCGCCTCGGCCCCGTGCCCGCCGGTGGGGCTCCTCGTGATCGACCGCGCGGTGGTGTTCGATCACTGGAAGCAGCGCCTGATGCTCGTGGCCCACGTTCCGGCCGGCGCCTACGACGAGGGCGTGGCGGCGCTCGAGGCGCTCGCCGCGTCGGTGGCCGCAGCCAACCCCCCGGGGCTGGAGCCGTTCACCACGGGCGCGACGGATGTCGCGGGCACGCCGAACATGGACGACGATCGCTACCGCGAGATCGTGGCCTCGTTCAAGGAGCACATCCTCGCCGGCGACATCTTCCAGGGCGTGGCCTCTCGCCGGGTCACGTTCCCGGCCCCCGACGGCGGCTACCCGATCTATCGACGGTTGCGCGTGGCAAACCCGGCGCCGTACATGTTCTTCCTGCGCATGCCCGGCTTCGAGCTTGCCGGTTCCTCACCCGAGCCCCTCGTCCGCGTGGAGGGAGGGAAGGTATCCACCCGTCCCCTGGCGGGCACCCGGCCCCGCGGCGAGACCGAGCTGGGCGACCGGCTGCTGGAGCACGAGCTCTTGGCCGATCCGAAGGAGCGCGCCGAGCACGCGATGCTCGTCGATCTGGCCCGCAACGACCTGGGGCGTGTGTGTGTCCCGGGCAGCGTCGAACCGACCGAGCTGATGGAGGTCGAGCGCTTCACCAAGGTCATGCATATCGTCTCGACGGTGGAGGGCGATCTTCGCGCGGACCGACATGCCCTGGACGCCCTCGCGGTCACGTTCCCGGCGGGAACGCTCTCCGGCGCGCCAAAGCGCAGGGCGATGGAGCTCATCGCCGAGCACGAGCCCGACGCCCGGGGGCCTTACGGCGGCGCGGTCGGCTACGTCACGTTCGAGGGAGACCTTGATTTCTGCATCACGATCCGTACGGCGGTCGTGAAGGAGGGGCAGGCCCACGTGCAGTCAGGCGCGGGCGTCGTGGCGGACTCCGACCCCCAACGCGAGCTCGAAGAGACCAGATCCAAAGCCGTCGCGCTGCTGCCCGCCGTCGCTCCCGCGCCCGCGGGTACGCTGGGACGAACCCGAGAGGAGCCCCCGCGATGATCCTCGTGGTGGATCACTACGATTCGTTCACCTACAACTTGGTGCAGTTGATCGAGGGCCTCGGACACGGCACCGAAGTGGTCAAGAGCGACGCGGAGACCGCGGAGGCGCTCGTGGCGAGGGAGCCCGCGGGGGTCGTGCTGTCCCCGGGCCCGGGGCGGCCCGAGGGAGCAGGGTGTTTCACGGACCTGCTGGACCTGCTGCCGGCCGCCACGCCCGTCCTCGGAGTGTGTCTCGGGCACCAGGCGATCGGGGTGGAGTACGGGGCGACCGTTGACCGCACCGCCCCCGTCCACGGCAAGGCAACGCCGGTCTACCACGAAGGCGACGAGCTCTACGCGGGGGTGAGCGACCCCTTCGAGGCGGGCCGTTACCACTCGCTCGTCGTGACGCGCGACGCCCTGCCGCCCGAGCTCATCCTCACGGCGTGGACGAAGGAAGGACTGGTCATGGGCACGCGGCACCGGGAGTTGCCCCGACACGGCGTGCAGTTCCACCCCGAGAGCATCCTCACGCCGCAGGGGCCGGCCATCGTGCGGAACTTCCTCAGGCTCGTGGCCGGCTGAGCAGAGGCCCCGTCGGGGGCCGAGCCCGGTGCGGGACCGGGCACCGTGGTCCCGCAGCCGCGGCCCCGCTGTTGGGCCTGACGCGGCACCCGGACTCGTCCACGGCCACGAACGCCCGCGCGGGGATCCGTTTCAGTTGATCCAACAGGCCGTTCTTCCACCGAGCGTTCACGGCGCCCTGGAAGAACCAGTCGCTCCCGTTGTCCGCGAGGATCAGCCCGTAGTGCTTCATCGCGGTGACGATCACTTTGGCGTCGCGGCCGGCGCCCTTGAGCGCGAACCCGCGCTTGAGCCTGAAGCGCGCCCCCATCGGCGGACAGCGCCTGTCGGAGGAGCCGGCCTGGTGCCGCGCGGGCCACAGGAAGCGCCGCGAGGTGCAGTCGGCCGTGAACCGGAGTGCGTGGGCGATACGGCCCGCCCGGACCTCGTCCCACCGGACGAGCCCGGGGAAGATGGGCAGGCCCGCCGCGTCGGCCGACGTCCAGCCACGGTGACGCAGCGCGTTGGATCCGAGATCGAAGACGGCGCCGCTGCCCGCCCGAGGCCGCCCCTGGTCCCATCGCGCGGCGAACAGCTCGTACAACCTGCATCGATCGCGGTCGATCATGATCGCGTGGCGGTCCGAGCCCCCTTCGATCGTCGTATCGCTGCCGAACGGATACGGGCCCGGGTCACTCTCCGAGCGGTACGTGAAGCGCACGTGCACCCTGGGGTGGCTGCCGCCTACCACGTCGAACGGGATCCCGTAACGCGGCGGGCCGAAGTCCGGATGCAGGTTCGTCGAGCCCGAATGCATCGCGGCCTTCCACGTGGCGTTCTTCGCGTTGACGGGCAGCCGAGAGATGTCGAGGTTCCAGACGTTGTCGGAGGGGAGCACCTGGCAGGAGCTCCCGGGCACCGGCGCACGCGAAGGGCCCGAGGGGATCGAACGCGGCGCCGCGGCGGCGGGGAGCGCCAGGGCGCCCAGCAGCACGCCGACGAGCGCGGGACGAGATCCCCTCATGTGCCGGATATCGGCACCGCACGCCCGACGGCTTGAGGTTGCGCGGCGGATCAGGCGCCCGCCGGCTCCGCGGCCATCTTGTCGGCGGCCACCTTACGTGCCTGCTCGAGCAGGGCAACCACCAGCTCGGCCTCGGGCACCTTGGCCACGACCTCACCCCGAACGATGATGAACCCGAGACCGTTGCCCGAGGCGATGCCCACGTCGGCCTCCCTGGCCTCGCCCGGTCCGTTCACGACGCAGCCCATGACCGCTACGCGCATCGGGACGGTGAACTTCTCCCCCTCGATGGCTGCGTTGACCTTTTTGGTCAGCTCCAGGACGTTCACCTCGGCGCGGCCGCAGGACGGGCACGCCACGAGGTCCAGTCCTCGTTCACGCAGGCCCAGACCCTGCAGGATCGTGGTGCCCACCTTGACCTCCTCGACGGGGTCGTCCGTGAGCGAGACGCGGATGGTGTCGCCGATGCCTTCGGCGAGGAGCGTCCCGATGCCCACGGCGCTCTTGACACCCCCCATCGGCATCGGTCCGGCCTCCGTGACGCCCAGGTGCAGGGGGTAGTCGCAGGCCTCGGACAGCTGACGGTAGGCCTCGATCATCACTCGCGGACTCGAGTGCTTGACGGAGATCTTGATGTCATGGAAGTCCTCCTCCTCGAGGATCGACGCCTCGTTCAGCGCGGATTCCACGAGTGCCTCCGGCGTAGGGCGTCCGTGCTTCGCCAGGAGGCCGGGCTCGAGCGACCCCGCGTTCACGCCGATGCGGATGGGCACCTCGCGCGCCTTCGCCTCGCGCGCGATCAGGCGCACCTTGTCCTGGTACTTGATGTTGCCGGGGTTGATGCGCAGCCCCTGGATCCCCGCCTCGAGCGCCGCCATCGCGTACTTCCACTGGAAGTGGATATCCGCGACGACGGGCACCGTGGACTTGGCGGCGATGGCGGTCAGCGCCTCGGCATCCTCCCAGTGCGGCACGGCGACACGCACGATGTCCACCCCCGCGGCCACGAGCGAGGCGATCTGCTGCAGCGTCGCGTTGATGTCGGCCGTCTTCGTGGTGGTCATCGACTGGATCGAGATCGGGGCGTCGCCGCCGACGAGCACGTCGCCGATGCGCAACTGGCGGGTCTTCCTGCGTTCGGTGGGCATGGGTTCCAGTCTACGGACGCGAAGGCCTTGCGCCGGATGAAGCGCTAGGCCCCGAACACGTGGAAGGAGATCGTCCGGTCCTTCGGCTCGTCGAGCTCGAAGAAGATCAGGCGCTGCCACATCCCGAACGCTGGTTCCCCCTCGACCACAGGGATGGCGTGGGAGGTCGCGGACAGCAGCATCGCCTTGACGTGGGCGTGTCCGTTCTCCCGCTCGTCGGGATTGAGGTTCTGCGTGCGGATCTCGAAATCGTCGTGCTGGTAGTACACGCCGTCGTGCGGCACGAGGTCGGTGAGATGGCGGCGGAAATCCGCCTGTGCGCCGTCCTCCCATTCGTTGATGAGGAGGGCGCAGGTCGTGTGGGCACAGAAGGCGATCGCGGCGCCCTCGGTCACGCCGGCGTCCTTGATCGCCCGCCTGAGGTCGTCGGTGAGGTCGAGGAAGGCGTAGCGCTCCGGCGCGCGCACCGTCGCCGTGCTGGTGGCCGACTTCAAGGGTCTCTCCTGTTCTTGGCCGCCGACGCGACCGGCAGGTCGAACGTGAACACGCTTCCCTTGCCCAATTCGCTCTGTGCCTGAAGGTGACCGCCGTGAGCCTCGACGACCGAGCGCGCGATGGCCAGGCCGATGCCCGTGCCGCCGTCCTCCCGAGCGCGAGCGGAGTCGACCCGATAGAACCGCTCGAAGAGCCGCGGGAGATGCTCCGCGGAGATGCCCGTCCCGGTATCGGCCACACGCACCTCGACCGAACCGTTGTGACGGTGGGCCTCGACGCGCACCTCGCCGCCCGAGGACGTGAACCGCACCGCGTTGTCCACGAGGTTGAACAGCACCTGGTGTACGCGTTCCCGGTCCGCGTCCACGGACGGCAGGTCGACGGGCAGATCCTGCTCCAGGCGAACGCCCCGGTCCGAACGGGCGACGTCGATCTCGGACATGACCTGAGCCACGACCGGACCCAGCGGCATCTCCTCGCGGTAGAGCGCGACCTCGCCAGACTCGAGCTTCGACAGATCCAGCAATTGCTCGACGAGCCGTCCGAGGCGTTCGGACTGCGTGAGCATCACCTGCAGGGTCTTGGGATCGGCTTGCTCCACGCCGTCGAGGAGGTTCTCGAGATGCGCGCGGATCGCGGTGATGGGGGTCTTGAGCTCGTGCGAGACGTTGGCCACCAGGTCGCGGCGGGATGCCTCGAGGTGTTCGAGCTCCTGGCTCATGCGGTTGAACGCGGCCGCCAGCTGCCCAACCTCGTCGCGGCTGGTCGTGGACACCCGCGTCGTGTAGTCGCCGGTCTGCATGCGCCGGGCCGCAAGGGCCATATCGCGCAGGGGCTGCGTCATCCCCCGAGCGAGCCAGCGCGCGAGGACGAGGGCGATGATCGCGGCGATCGCCCCGGCCATGAAGAACTGCCACCACACGCTCTGCAGGAAGCCGAGCGTGGCGGAGATCCGGCCGAGCGAACCGCGCGACGGCGACGGTCGCATCACGGTGATGGCGGCGCCTCGATGCCCGAGCGGTAGGAACGCGTAGACGTTGCGGCCCACCACCCCCCAGTGGGGAACGTTGTCCTCGAACATGGGGGCCGTCACCCCGAGGTCGGCGCCCTCGATCGTGATGATCCCGCTGCCGTCGCGCCGGGCGACCATGGTGTTGGCGGGCAGCGGCGTCAGTTCACCGAGCTGAACCTTCCGCGCGAGGCTCAAGGCGTCGATCGCCTCGGAGTCCTTCGGCGAGTTCCGCAGCGCGAACCCGATCAGGCCGTAGGAGATCACGATGGTGATGACGACGGCCACCACGATGGTCGACCCCAGCTTGCCCCGAATCGTGGGGAGCTTCTCCAGGGGCCTGGCGCTCATCAGGATTCCTGGAAGGCGTACCCCACGCCGTGGACGGTGCGGATGAACCGGGGCTCGTTCCCGTCCTCACCGAGCTTTCGGCGGATCCGTGCAACGTGGGAGTCCACGACTCGGCCCCCGGCGTAGTCCTGATAGCCCCACACCCGATCCATCAGCTGCTCGCGGCCAAGGACCACGCCGGGGTCGCGGGCGAGCGTCAGGAGGATCTCGAACTCGAGCGGTGTGAGGCCCACCTCGTCGCCGTCCACCGTCACCCGTCGCCTGGACGGATCGATCTCGAGGCCGTTGCGATCGAGCGGGCTGTCGGGCTGCGGGGTGCGCATGCGATCGATCCGACGCAGGATGGCCGTGACCCGAGCCGCGAGCTCCCGGAGGCTGAACGGCTTCGTGAGGTAGTCGTCGGCGCCCACGGCGAAGCCGGCCACCTTATCGGCCTCCTCGGTTTTGGCGGTCAGCATGAGCACGGGCGTCCACCCATCGCGCTGCAGGGCCTTGCAGACCTCGAGCCCGTCCATCCCCGGCAGCATCAGGTCGAGCACCACGAGATCCGGGGCGTGCTCGCGGTGAAGCTCGATCGCCTGGGGGCCGTCGAAGGCCACCACCACGCGATAGCCCTCGCTCTCGAGTCTTGCGCGTACGGCTTCGGCGATGGCCTCCTCGTCGTCGACGACGAGGATCGTCTGCTCACCCATGCCCGTATCGTATCGGCACCGTGTGGCGGCCCTCCGGGGGTGATGTTGAGAAGGTGTGGCGACGCGGACCGCCAGGAGCGGCGCCGTGTGCCTACGGGGTCGGGATCGGCTTCGTGATGTCCAATACCACCGTGGCCAGGACGAACACGACGAAGAAGGCCATCACCGCCGCTGAGACCGGAATCAGTTTGCGCATGTCGATGGCCTTGCCTCGCACCTTCTCGATGCCGAGCACGGCGAGGCGCCCTCCGTCGAACGGTGGCAACGGGATGAGGTTGAGCAGCCCGATGAACACCGTCACGAACGCGAGGAAATACAGCACGGTGCCCCAGTCACCCACGGCCCCCGTCGCACCCACCTGTCGCCCGATCCCGATCACGCTCGCGCTGTCGGTCGTGCTGCGAGGCGTGCTGGTGAACAACAACCGGAAGACCCGCCCCACGCCCTGAGGTCCGAATACGTGACCGATCTGCTGGAACGACTCGCGGATCGACTGCCCCACCAGCTTGACGCCCCCGACGAGGGCGGGGACCACGCCATCCCGCTCCGCCTCCGGGGGTGCGAGCACCACGCCGACGCGCCCGATGGACACCCCCTGCACCTCGGAGAGCTCCGGAACCATCGATAAGGTGCGGGCCCGCCCGTCGCGCGACACGGTGAACTCGATGGCCTCTCCCGGCCGGTCCGAGGCCCCGGTCGTCAACACGCGGGAGACCTCTTCGAGGTTCGGGTTCGAGACGCCGCCGATCGACGTCACGGTGTCGCCGGGTCGGAGTCCGGCCACGAACGCCGGGCCCGGGTGCCCGTTCAGCGTGGCGTCGACCTTCCCCACGACGACGGGAGCGGTGCGGGGGTCGCCGAAGAAGATCAGCCAGGAGGCGAACAACAGCGCGGCCACCACGAAGTGAGAGCCGGGCCCGGCGAAGATGGTGAGCGCGCGCTGCCAGATCGGCTTCGAGCTGTAGGCGCGGGGCAGGTCCTCCTGTGCGACGGGTTCGTACGGGTTCATGCCCGCGATCTTCACGTAGCCGCCGAAGGGAAGCGCCTTGACGCCGTAGTCGATCTCCCCACGCCGGAACGACCAGATCTTCGGGCCGAACCCGACGAAGTACTCCTCCACCTTGAACCCGAAGGCGCGCGCGACCGTGTAGTGACCGGCCTCGTGGATCAGGATGATGAAGAGCAGCCCGACGAAGAAGACGACGATCGCCAGCGTGCTGGACATGGGTGAGGCCTAGCGCCCCTCGATGATCTCTGCCGTCCGCGCGCGCGCCCAGGTGTCCGCGCGCTCGATGTTGACGACCGACACGACCGAGCCCGGCTCGTGCTCGTCCACGACGGACTGGACGAGTTCGACGATGCGGGTGAGCGGGATCTTGCCCTCGAGGAAGGCCATCACCGCGACCTCGTTGGCTGCGTTCATCACGGCGGGGAACGTGAGCCCGAGGCCGCCGACCCGGTAAGCGAGGTCCACCGCCGGGAAGGCCTCGCGATCCACGGGCTCGAAGGTGAGGGAGCGCTCCGTGAGCGGCACCGGCTCGACGCCCGAGGGCAGCCGTTCCGGCCACCCGAGCGCGAGCTGGATGGGCAGGCGCATATCGGCCGAGGCCATCTCCGCCCGCAGGCTTCCGTCGCGGAACTCGGCCATCGCGTGCACCACCCCCTCGGGGTGGATCAGCACGTGGATCTGGGAGTATTCGAGGTCGAACAGGTAGTGCGCCTCGATAACCTCGAGGCCCTTGTTCATGAGGGTCGCCGAGTCGATCGTGATCTTCGGGCCCATGCTCCATACGGGATGCTGCAACGCTTCCTTGACGGAGGCTTTGGCGAGTTCCCCCCGGGTCCAGCCGCGGAACGGGCCGCCGGAACCCGTGAGCACGACCCGCTTGAAGATCCTCTCGCCGCTCCCCCCGCAGGGCCATGGCGAGCGCCGCGTGCTCCGAGTCCACCGGCAGGAGGCGCTCTGGCTCGCCCTTGATGAGGTCGGTCACGAGCTCACCCCCGACGACCAGCGATTCCTTGTTCGCGAGCGCGAGCGTCTTGCCGCTTTGGAGCGTGGCCAGCGTCGGCGCGAGTCCCGCGGAGCCCACCAGCGCGTTGAGGACGATGTCGGCCTCGTAGTCGCGGGCGAGCGACTCGGTCGCCTCGGGGCCAACGATGATCTCGACGTCGCGCAGCCCCGCCAGCTTCTCCCGGACATCGCCCGCGGCATCTTCGTCCGCGATCGCCACGACGGGCGGGAGGAACTCGCGGATCTGACCCGCGAGCAGCTCCTGGTTGCCGCCCGCGGCGGACAGCCCCACCACCTTGAACCGCTCGGGATTCCGACGTATCACGTCGAGCGCCTGGGTCCCGATGGATCCGGTGGATCCGAGGATGGTGACCGACCTCATGCCCCCAGGGTACCCCGAGGCACGCCATAGGCGCGTAGCGCCTCGGCGAACGGGCTCGAGCCTAGGCGAAGACGATCCGGAAGAACAGGAACGCCGCCGGCGCCACGAACAAGAGCGAGTCGATGCGATCGAGGACCCCGCCGTGACCGGGCAGGACGCTGCCCATGTCCTTGAGGCCGAGGTCACGCTTGATCAGGGACTCGGCCAGGTCGCCGAACGTGGCCGCCGCCGAGACCACGAGACCCAGCATCAGCGTTTCGATGCGCATGTCCTGCATCGAGTCGACGAAGGTGCCGACCAGCGCCACCGAGACGATGACGGTGATGAGGGTCGCGATGATGAGCCCCTCGATGGACTTCTTGGGGCTCACGGTCGGGGCCAGCGGGCGCTGAAAGAACTGTCCCCCCATGACGGAGCCCCCCAGGAACGCCGAGGTGTCGAAGACGAACGTCAGTCCGATCACGGCGATCACGAGCGATCTGCCGTCGGGGAGATCCAGGGTCAACAGCAGGTATGCGGCCAGGAGCGGGATCCACGCGACGTTCGTCAACGTGAGGCCCGCATTGACGCCCGTATCGATGCGATGCGCCGCCGGGACCGCCATGAACCACAGCAGGGTCGCGATCACGCCCAGGACGAACATCGCGAGGACGGCGGCCTCCCCGTGGTAGTAGGCCCCGCCCATCATCAACGCCCCCGTGACGAGCCCGACGGCCGTGGCGGGCTGGCGGCCCCGCTTCGTCATCACGCCGTAAAGCTCTGCCTGGGCGTAGAGCACCACGAGCGTCGCGAGGGCGGCGAACAAGGCCCTGCTGATCAAGATGGCTCCCAAGGCGCACACCACCAGGACCACGCCGGTCAGGAACGCGGCGGGGACGTCGCGCTCTCCGCCGACCGCGCCCCGGCGGGCATCGAGGTCCGCGCCCACCTCCACGGAGGCGGGCTCCTGCCAGCTGGGGCCGCCGAGCCCCTCCGACCCCACGGTGACCGTGCGGGAGCCTTCGGGCGTGTCGAGATCGGCGAGCAGCGCTTCCTCGACGACCGACGATCCCTCCTCGGTGACGAGCTCCGCCCCCACCATGGCGGCCCCCGACCCGAACGCATCGTCTCCCTCGAACGGCGCCACATCCGCGTCGTCGCGGGTTGATCCCGCGAAGTGGTCGGCGGCCGCCTCGAGGTCCGCTTCGGATGGGTGGGCGGTCTCCGGCTCCTCGTCGGCCAGGAACGCGGGCTGGGCGGATTCCGCAGGGACGCCCGGCTCCGCGACCACCGGCCAGCGCGCCGTGTCGGTGTTCACCTCGTCGGCGATCTCGGCGTCGTCGTCCTCGTCGATGAAGAGATCGACCTGTCCCGGGTGAGGCTCGGGTACCGGCACGTCCGGCTCCTGACTCGAAGACCCGGGCATCGACCCTTCGTCGGCCGCGCCCACGTCGATGACGTCTTCGGAGGGGACCGGGACCGACTCGTCGATGCCCTCGATCGCGTCGATCACGCTGGTGTCATACCAACTGTCGTCGTCGTCGTGATCGAAGGTCTGCGGCTCGGGGGGGCTCGGCTCGGGTCGCTGCGCCTGGTCCGGCGTCGAGGGCCCGGCGTCCCCGGCGCGAACTTCGACGTGCTCCTCGCTTGGGACCTCGCGCGACCCGGCAGACGCCGGCTCGTCCCAGTCGACGTCCTTGATGGGCGCGAAGAACTTGTCGAGGTCCTCGAAGAGATCGTCGCCGTCGCGCTTGTCGTCCGCCACTAGACCTCCATGAGCTCCTGCTCCTTGTGAGACTGGATCTCGTCGATCTCGCCTACATGCCGGTCGGTCAGCCTCTGGAGCTCCTTCTCGGCCCTCACCAGCTCATCTTCTGAGATGTCGCCACTTCGCTCAAGCTTCTCCATCTCTTCCTTCGCATGGCGCCGGACGTTGCGGGTGGCCACGCGTGCATCCTCCGCGCGCGTGTGCACCTGTTTGACCAGGTCCTTCCGGCGTTCCTCGGTGAGCGGCGGGAAGGCCAGGCGGATCACCTGGCCATCGTTGGATGGCGTGATGCCGAGGTCGCTCGACTGGATCGCCTTCTCGATGAGGCCCACGGAGGTCTTGTCGAACGGGGTGATCGCGAGGAGCCGGGGCTCGGGGATGTTGATGGACGCGAGCTGATTCAACGGGACCGGGGAACCGTAGTACTCCACCGTCACGCGGTTCAGCACGGCCGGCGTGGCCCGGCCCGTGCGGATGCCGGAGAGGTCCTCCTTGAGGTGCGTGACGGCCTGCTCCATCTTGTGGGCGGCGTCCTTGAGCGCAGAATCCGTGGTCATCGATCTCCTTGTCGCCGACGAGCCTAGTGGACGAGCGTCCCGATGCGCTCGCCGTCCACGACCCGCCGGATGTTGCCGTCGTCCCGGAGGTCGAAGACGATGATGGGCAGCTTGTTCTCCATGCACAGGGAGACGGCGGTCGCATCCATGACCTGGTAGCCCCCCTTCAACACGTCCACGTATTGGATCTCGTCGAATCGCGTCGCCGAGGTGTCCTCGTTGGGATCCGCCGTGTACACGCCGTCGACCTTCGTCCCCTTGAGCAACGCGTCTGAGCCCATCTCGAGCGCCCGCTGCGCCGCACAGGTATCGGTGGAGAAGAACGGCACGCCGAGGCCGGCGGCGAAGATGACGACGCGGCCCTTCTCCAGGTGCCGTCGCGCCCGCAGGGGCATGAACGGCTCAGCGAGCTGGGTCATGGCGATGGCGGTCTGCACCCGCGTGATGACGTTGATCTTCTCCAGGGCGTCCTGCAGCGCGAGGGCGTTCATCACCGTGGCGAGCATGCCCATGTAGTCGGCCCGGTTGCGTTCGATGTCGGGAGCCTGGCGGCCGCGCCAGATGTTGCCACCACCGACGACCACCGACGTCTGGACACCGAGGCCCACGATCTCGGCCAGCTGGCGCGCGACGAGGGCCGTCGCATCGGTATCGATGCCGTAGGCCCCGTCGGGAGGGGAGAATGCCTCGCCGGAGAGCTTGAGCAGGACCCGCTGATACCTGGGCCCGTGGGCTCCCGACTCCGTCATCCCCGCCCCTTCTGCCGGCTGCGCCAACCTTACGACGTGACGACCCCGGCCGCGTGGTCGGCTGAGGCCTCGCTCGCGACGTCCTCGCCCAGCTTGTACCGCACGAAACGCCGGACGACGATGTTCTCCTTGAGGTGGGCGGCGACCTCGTCGAGCAACTGCTGGACGGTCTTGGAGTCGTCCTTCACGAAGGGCTGCTCCATCAAGACGAGGTTCTTCACGTGGGCGTCAGTCTTTCCCTTCACCATCTTCTCGACCACGTCCGGGGACTTCCCCGAGCCCTCGGCCTGTGCCTGGAAGATGCCCTGGACGCGTTCGATCTCGGCCCGAGGAACCTCGTCGCGCGTCACGTAACGAGGTGCCGAGGGGCTCGCGATGTGTAGGGCGATGTCCTTGACGAGCGCCTTGAACTCGGGCGTGTTGGCCACGAAGTCGGTCTCGCTGTTGACCTCGATGAGCACGCCCACGGTGTTGTTGAAGTGGACGTAGCTCTCCACGAGGCCCTGGTTGGCGGACCGGCCCGCCCGCTTCTCGACCCCCGCCAGGCCCTTCTGCCGCAGGAGCTCCATGGCCTTGTCGAGGTCGCCGCCGGTCTCGATGAGCGCGTTCTTGCAGTCCATCATGCCGGCGCCGGTTGCCTCGCGGAGCTCTTTGACCTGTTGAGCCGTGATCTCGGGCATGAGCTGCCTCATTCCGACGTGGGCGGGGTGTCGCCGACGGCGGGCGCGTCGACCTCACCGGGCTCGGTGACGACCTCACCTGCCACCGCCGCGGGCACCAGCGTCTCCTCGGCCGCGACCTCACCCGTGGGGTCGTCCGGCTCGAACACGGTGGTGGCGGCGATCTCGGCGGCCGCCTCGGGCGTGGGTGTTTCGTCCACGGCGGCCGGCGCGGCGGTGGATTTGACCCCGGGAGCCTTGGGCACCACGGACGTCGCCCTCTGGATCATCTCGTCCTTGGCCATGCCGTAGCCCTCCCCGAGAGCGTCGGCGATGACGCGCGTCACGAGGTTCACGGCGCGGATCGCGTCGTCGTTGCCGGGGATCACGAAGTCGACCTCGTCGGGGTCGGCATTCGTGTCGACGATGGCGATGACGGGGATGCCGAGCTTGCGGGCTTCGTTCACGGCGATGTGCTCTTTCTTCGTGTCGACCACGAAGACCGCATCCGGAAGGCGTTCCAGGTCCTGGATTCCCCCGAGGTTCCGCTCCAGCTTGTCCCGCTCATGCCGCAGGCGGATCGCTTCCTTCTTCGGGAGGTAGTCCATGGCGCCCGAGCGCTCCATCTCGCGCAATTCTCGTAGGCGCAGGAGCCGCTTGGAGATCGTGGTGAAGTTCGTGAGCATGCCGCCGAGCCAGCGATGGTTCACGAACGGCATCCCCACGCGGGCCGCCTGCTCGGCCACGACCTCCTGGGCCTGCTTCTTGGTCCCGATGAACAAGATGATGCCCCGTCGCCGGCCCAGCCCCTGGGCGAACGCGTAGGCCTCCTCGAGCCCCGACAGGGATGTCTCGAGGTCGATGATGTAGATCCCGGATCGCTCCCCGTAGAGGAAGCGGTGCATCTTCGGGTTCCACCGTCGGGTCTGGTGGCCGAAGTGCACGCCCGCCTCGAGGAGCTCCCGCCTGGTCACGACCGGCATGGAGCGGTTCCTTTCCTCGGTTTCGTCCTCCGCCCGGATCTTCCCGTCGCCGGCCCGGCCTCGCGGCGCGGGACCCCGGCGATGCGGTCCTCGGACGTGTGAGCTCGGCGCGCGAACGCGCCGGCGGCGGGCAGCTTAGCAGCGCGGGAGCGGCGCGAGCGTGGCCTCAGCGCCTCCGGCGTGCCGGCCGCTCCTTCACGGGAGCCTCCGGAACCTCCTCGGCGACGGACAGGTAGCGGAACGCGAAGGCGGCCAGGAAGATCACCTGGACGAGGTTCACGACGATGGCGAACGCCCACGCACCGACGGTCGGGTTCACTCCGATGAGCTTGCCGGGCAGGCCCGGAACCACCGAGATGACGATGGCGGGGATGACGTAGATGGCGGCGAACGCGAGGTTCCCCGCCCCGGGCATGCGACCCGCGCGGATCGACTTCCCGAGGGATTCCGGCATCCCGCGGTGCTCGGAGGCCGCGATGACGGGCGCGAACACGAGCAGGTAGAGCGCGGCGACGAGCGCGCCGATCTGCAGGAGGAGCCCGATGCCCCCGCCCAGGATCTGCACGAAGATGCTGGAGATCGTGAGGATGAACATGTCCGTGACGCCCACGGCGAGGGTGGTCGGGATGATGCGCACACCCCGGCGGAACACCGCGGCGCTCACGCCGTCCTCGTCGAGCTTCTGCACGACCGCCACCGTCAGGAAGCTGAGGATCAGCGCTCGGAAGATCACGAACGCCACCAGCATGACCAGACCCGCCTGAGCACCGAACAGGGCCGTGGCGAGCCCGCCGTCGAAGACGGTGCCGATGGGGGGCACCGCCAGTGCGCTGCCCATCACCGAGAACGGCCCCTGGAATCCGAGCGCCACGACGGCGGCCCACTCCGCCAGCAGGATGAGCGGCACCGCGACGACGAGCGCGGGCGTCGACACCACGGCGATGAGGCCCCTCCACAGGGAGGCCGCGATCTTCGGCATGGACGTCGCAACACGCGGCCGAGGCTTGAGGAGGTTCCCGAGCAGGCCTCGCCGCGGGGCGGCAACCTCGGCCGAGCCACCGTCGGAGCGCGGGGCTCGGTAGGTGCCGGGCGGACGCTTCGGGTTCTTGTTCGTCATCCCTCGGGCTCACCGTCGTCGTCCACGAGGATGAACGCGGGGCCCATGCGCCGACCCAGCATGTTGCCTGCCAGGAGCACGAGCACCACGAACGGCACCGCCACGATGGCGAAGTTCCGCACGATGATCGCCGGGTCGGCCACCGTCGGCGAAACGACGTCGACGAGCGCGCCGGAGGGGTCGTTGGCGAACGCCTCGAGGCCGGCCTCGGGCCCGCCTCGCACCCCGAGGATCCGCTCGGGCGTGGGAACGAGCCACCGCAACGGGCCGCTCCCCTCGCCGCTGTCCCACTCCAGGTGGCCGTCCGTCGTTCGGATCGCAACGAGCCGACCCTCATCCGTAGCGATCAGGACGTGGTCCCCCTCCACGACCGGCCAGCCGCGCGGCGTGACGGCGTTCAGGGCGAAGTCCCAGGTACGGGCACCGTCGGCGACGTCGAGCCGGTACAGCTGGCCGTTGACGTCGAGCGCGTACAAGGCACCCCCCGACGTCGCCGGCCCCGCCTGCGGGTACAAGGGCGCGTTCAGACGGGCGCTCCACACCTCGGTGCCCCCACGAAGATCGATCGCGCGGACCGTCGTGTCCGTGAATCCCGCGAAGACGCGTCCCTCGGCGATGGCGATTCCCGACACGAGGCCCGCGGCCGGCGGCTTGAACGACCAAACCTGGCTTCCGTCGGCGCGATCGAGCGCGACCACGGCGGGCGCTGCTCTCGCGTCGCCCGCTACCCCGGCCACCACCAGATCGCCGGCGGCGGCCACGGACGAGAGCAGCTCTCCGCCCACCCCCACCTTCCACGCGATCGAGCCGGTAGTGAGGTCGATCGCATAGATCGTGCCGGCGTCGGTCCCCACCAGAGCGAGCCCGCCCGCGACGGTGACGCCGGTCTTGCTGACGTCGTCGAGCTGGACGGGATCCCACAGCGGCTTCTGGGTGCGCAGGTCGAACGCGGCGAGGTGGGAATCGACGGGCCCAGCAGATGGCGCAGGGCTCGACGCCGAGGGGGTGGGTGTCGAGGGACTCGCCCCCGGCTCGGAGCCGGCGAATCCTTCGGTGAACAGGACCACCTGGCGGCCCGCGACCTCCCCGATGGCCGGGGGTGCCGGCGGTCCGAACGCGCGAGCGACCGAGAACGAGGACTCGCCCGTGGCGAGATCGAATCCGAGGACGTGCTCGGGGGCTACGGTCACGGCCCGGTCGCCCGCGAGCACGGCGGCCGATAGCCCGTAGCGGCCGCTCGGCCCCGCGAGCGGGGCTGACGCGGTCCATTCGGTCGCGAACGGGGGACCGGCGGCGGCGGTCACGGCCCCCGCATGTTCCGCTCCCCCCTGGAACTGAGTCCATCCGGCGACCTGCGCCGTGGCGGGGCCCGCGAGCGCGAGCATGCATACGGAGGCCGCGGATCCGAGGATGGCGGCGCGCCGGAACCGGCGGTGGTTCGAGGAAGGAGGGATGGCGTTCAAGGCCGCGCCATTCTAGGGGGTGGGACGCGCGGCGCCCCGACGGGCGCGGACGTTGTGCCCGGGGTGGGTCAGATGGGCGCCAGCCGGATGAAGGAGCCGATATCCAAAGCAACGAGGAAGAGCATCGGATCGACGTAGGAGCCGTCCAGCCGGGCGCCCAGATGCAGGCAATCGACGGTTTCGCCCGGGTGGCCCGACCCCGACAGCGCGATCGGCTCCCCCGCCGTGACCTGGTCGCCCACGTGAACGAGCGGCGCCGCAACCCATGAGTAGGTCGACGACAAGCTTTGTGGGTGCGCGAGCGTCACGAACAGGCTTCCTCCCACCGGCCCGGCGAACGTGACCGTCCCGTCCGCCACCGCCCGCACGACCGTTCCCGCGGGAACCGCGATGTCGATGCCGCGATGGCCGGCGCCGTACGTGGAGGCGGGTGGATCGTAGCCGCGCACGACCGGGCCGACCACCGGCCAAACCCACTCCCCCGCGGCCGCGGCGGACGGCATCGGTGTGAGGAGGCCGCTCAGGAACAACGCGCCGACGAGCGCCCAACGGGCGGTTCGGTGAGATGCCATGGTCGGACGCTACCCACGGCGCGGAGCGACGACCGTGATCAGGCTCACGTTCGGAGCGACTCCTCCTCAGGGAAGCCGGCGCGCCGCGAGGTTGGGGATCAGTCGTACTCGGAGAGCTGGCCCCGCAGGCTGCCGACCGCTTTCGTGTGGATCTGGCACACACGCGACTCCGTCACGCCCAAGATCTCGCCGATCTCCGCGAGCGTGAGCCCTTCGAAGTAGTAGAGCGTCACGACGATCTTCTCCCGCTCTGAGAGCGAGTTCACGGCCGCGGCGAGGAGCCCGCGGGTCTCCTGGGACTCCACGCCGGAGGTCGGATCGACCCCTTTGTCGGCGAGGGTGTCGATCAACGACACCTGCTCACCGCGGTCCGCCCCCACCGAGACCAGTTCGTCCAGCGCGAGCACGGAGACGAAGGAGATCTGCGACACGACGTCGTGGAGCTCCCGCAGCGAGATCCCCAGTCGCTCCGCCATCTCCTTCTCACTGGGCTGGCGCTTCAACATGGCTTCGAGATCTGTGTGAGCCTTGTCGATCTCCCGCGCCTTGAACCGCACGGAGCGCGGAACCCAGTCCATGGCACGAAGCTCATCGATGATGGCGCCCTTGATGCGCGGGATCGCGTACGTCTCGAACTTGTTGCCACGCCCCGGTTCGAACTTGGTGAGCGCATCGATCAGCCCGAACATGCCGTAGCTGACGAGGTCGGCTTGCTCGACGCTGGCGGGCAGCCCCGTGGCCACCCGGCTCGCGACGTATTTCACGAGCGGTGCATAGTGCAGGATCAACTTCTCTCGGGCCTCGATCGAGCCCGTGCTCTTGAACTGATGCCAGTGTCGGCCGAGCTCATCGTCGACGTGTGGCGGCACCGTGATCGTGCGGTCGAAGTCCGGCTTCGCCTTGGCGTTGGCCTTCGTCTTGGCGCCCGGCTTGGCGGCGGTCTTGGTGGCCGTCTTCTTCGCGGTCGCCACGTCAGGCCCTTGGATGGGAGCGCTCGTAGGCCTCGAAGAGCCGGGAGCGAGACACGTGCGTGTACCGCTGCGTGGTTGCCACGCTCGCGTGTCCCAGAAGTTCCTGTACCGCTCGGATGTCGGCTCCCCCTTCGAGCAGGTGCGTCGCGAACGAATGCCGCAGGGTGTGCGGGGTGACCCGACGACCCGGCAGCAGCGTACCGCCATATCGTCCCACCATCGAACGCATGTCGCGGCTGCTGAAGGGATTCTTCTTGCGGTTGAAGAACAGGTGGTCGGATCCCGGCCGTGCCATCGACGGACGTCCCTCTCGCAGGTACGACTGCAGCGCGGCGACCGCGAAGTCCGACATCGGGACCTCGCGTTCCTTGTTGCCCTTGCCCTGCACCCTCACCCGTGCCCTCCCGAGATCGATCCGCTCGAGCGTGAGCGAGGCCACCTCACCCACCCGCAGGCCGGACCCGTAGAGGAGCTCCAAGACCGCACGATCGCGCAGCGCCACGGCGTGTTCCGCGGGGACAACCGGCTCATCCTGTTGCCGGGCCGGCGCCTCGGCGAGCGCCGACGCCTCACCCGCCCGAAGGACGGTCGGCAGTCGGTTCACCACCTTGGGCCGGCCGAGCAGCACCGAGGGATCTTCGGGAAGCCGACCCTCCAGCACGGCCCACCGGTAGAACGTGTGGATCGCCCCCACCCTCCTGGCGATGGATGCGCGAGCGTAGCCCAACGTCAGCTGCTGGGCCAGGAATCGACGCAGGGTGGGGTAGGAGGTCGCCAGCAGTGACGAGCCCGAGCGATGCAGGAAGGTCCCCAGCTGCCCCACGTCCCGGCGATAGGCCTCAACCGTGTGGGGGGAGAGACGCCGCTCGAGGCGCAGGTGGTCCGCGAAAGCCTCCACCAACGCCTCCTCGCCCGGGGGAAGTTCGGAGTGCACCGCGGATCCTCCCATCGCATCCGATGTCGCCCGGGCCCTCGGCCCGCGCGGGGCCTCTGTGTAGCAGCGACGGATGAAGGGTGCAAGGAGCTGAAGGCAGGAGCTACTCGCGAGGCTCGGCCGAGGACGCCGCCGACGCGAGACGACGCTCGTACCGGCCCCCGAGGACCCGCACGAGGCCGCGGAGCTCGAGCCCCAGCAGGGCGGTGATCGCCTGCGGGATGGAAAGGTCCGCCCGGCGAGCGACCGCGTCGGGGAGAGCCGGCTCGATGAGGGTCTCGAAGATGCGACGTTCGTCCGGGGGAAGATCGGGCGGAGGTTCGAGCGCGATGCGGGCCGCCACCCCCAGGTCCGCCAGCAGATCGTCGGCCCCCCGGATCATGGTGGCGCCCTCGCGGATGAGCTCGAGCGGCGTTTCCGACAGCGGGCTCGTCACGGGCCCCGGTATCGCGAAGACGTCGCGACCCAGGTCCAGAGCGTGGTCAACGGAGATGCGGGAGCCGCTCTTCCCGGCGCCCTCTACGACGACCATGGCTGCCGAGAGCGCCGCGATGATGCGGTTACGCGCGGGGAAGTGACGGGGTTCGGCGGCCGTTCCCGGCGGGTATTCGGAGACCACCGTGCCCGCGGCCTCGATCCGCGCGAGCATCTCGCGCTTCGAGGGCGGATAGAAGACGTCGATGCCCGAGCCGAGCACTGCCACGGTGGGGCCGGGCGCGGCGAGCGCGCCACGGTGCGACGCCGCGTCGATCCCGTTCGCGGCGCCGCTCACTACCGCCACGCCCGCCCCGGCGAGGCGCCGGCCGAGGTCTAGGGCGATGTCGCGGCCGGCGCTCGAGCAGATCCGGGAGCCCACCACGGCGACGCGAAGCTCGCCGGCGCGAAGGCGTTGCCCCCGCACGAACAGCCAGCCGGGAGGGTCGGCCAGCAGGTCGTTGAGCTCGGCCGGGTACTCCGGATCGCCGTTGGCGAGGAAGCGTGCGCTGCAGTGCTTCAGCTTGTCCATGACCTCGTCCGGGTCGATCTCGGACGCCCAGGATCGATCGGACGCGCTGCCGGCCCGGCCGCGCTGGACGGCGCGCAGGCTCGCCGCCGCCGTGCCCTCGGCCCAGGCCAGCGTGAACAGGGCGCGCGGCGTGATCCCGCGCAGACACGAGAGCGTGAGGAGCGCGCGGCGTCCCCGGGGGCCGTCAGCGAACCCCGGCGGCCACCCCACCCCCACGTCATCCGGCACGCGCGACCACCTCCTCCTCCTCGAATCCGCTGCGGTAGGACAGCGCCTCGGCCATGTGCACGGCGAGGATCCGCTCCCGCCCCTCGAGATCCGCGATCGTCCGCGCGACCTTGAGCGCTCGGTCGAAGCCACGGCCCGTCAGTGCCATCGAATCCACCGCCCTCTCGAGGAGCGCCTCCGTTTCCCCCGCGAGCCGGGCCTCGCGCCGTGCGGCCGGGCCCGAGAGGTGGCCGTTGCACAGCACGCCCATGCCGGCGTAGCGGTCGCGCTGGCGCTCTCGAGCCGATTGCACCCGCTCCCGCACGCACGCCGAGGCCTCGCCCGTCTCCGAGCCCATCAGCTCCATCTTGGTGAGCCGCGGCACGCGCAGGCGCAGGTCGATCCGATCCAACAGCGGACCCGAGAGCTTGTTGCGATACTGCGATCGCCGGTGCTCGGGACACGCGCACTCGCGAGCCGGGTCCCCTTGATACCCGCACGGGCAGGGGTTCGCGGCGGCGACCAACGTGAAGCGAGCCGGGAAGACGGCCGATCCGACCGAGCGCGTCAGGACGATCCGGCCGTCCTCGAGCGGCTGGCGCAGGGCCTCGACGGCGTCGCGCCGGAATTCGGTGAACTCGTCGAGGAACAGCACGCCGTGGTGCGCGAGGCTCGCCTCGCCTGGACGCAGGACGATCGACCCGCCTCCCAAGAGCCCCGCCGTCGATACCGTGTGGTGGGGAGCCCGGAACGGCCGTACCTGCAGCAGCCCCCTGCCCGCCAACAGTCCGGCCACCGAATGGAGCTGGCTGGCCTCGAGCGCTTCCCCTCGCGTGAGAGCGGGCAGGATCGTTGCGAGCCGCCGCGCCAGCATGGTCTTGCCGGCGCCGGGTGAGCCCACCATCAAGAGGTTGTGACCCCCGGCGGCGGCCACTTCGAGGGCTCGCCGGGCCTGTGCCTGGCCGCGGATCTCCGCGAGGTCCACTTCGCTCGGGTCCGCGGGTTCGGGCGGGTGATCGGCGGAGGAGGCGGGCGGGTCCCACGTGCCGCGCAGGAACCCGGCGACGTCGGCGAGGGACCGCGCGCCGACGACCCGAAGGCCATCGATCTGCGACGCCTCCACGGCGTTGGCGGCCGGGACCACGACGCCCTCGAGGCCGGCGCGCGCGGCGGCGATGGCGATCGAAAGGATGCCGGGGGTCGAGAGCACCTCGCCCCGCAGCGACAGCTCGCCGGCGAACGCCCAACCGGCGGCGGCCCGATCGGGCACCTGCGCGGTGGCGACCAGGACCGCGGCCGCGATGGGCAGATCGAGACCCGCTCCCTCCTTGCGGACGTTCCCGGGCGCGAGGTTCACCACGACCCGGCGTAGGGGCCACTCCAGGCCCGCGTGCTCCACCGCGGGCCGGATCCGGTCGCGCGCGTCCGTCACGGCGGCCCCCGGCAGTCCCGTGAGCGTGAACGACGGCAGGCCGCGCCCCACGAACGCCTCGACGGCGATGGGAGAGCCCCCCACGCCGAGCACGGTCACGCCAAGGACCCGTCCATACACGCGTCGACCGTACGGACCGCAACGGCTCGCCGCCGTGACCGCCGTCACGGAGCGACGGTCGTGCATGTGCACGCTCGCGAACGGGTCCCTCTCGAGCGAGGCCGCTGCTAGCCTTCCGCCCCATGACCGAGCGCTTCGACTGGAGTCCCGAACCCGAGCTCATCGATGTTCTGGATCCCGCACGATCGCGCGCTGCGCTCGAGGGCCTCGGCGAGGCCACCTGGCGCGCGGCGCTCGACTGGCTCTACGACGAGGCGCTCGTGCGTCCCATGCACGCCGAGTCCTACCCCCAGGCGCGCGCATCGTTCTTCGGCCCCCGGGGTGGCCCGGGCGCCGCGCCCATGTCCCCCAGCACGTCGGCCGACGTGCTGGGTGAGTTCCGCAGGCGCATCGCCCCAGCGACGTTCAACGCGCACCACCCCGGTTCCTTCAGCTATTTCACGCCGCCGCCGCTGCCCATGTCGATCGCGGGGGAAGTGCTCGCCCAATGGTTGCATCAGGGGGTGGATGTCTGGCACGCCGGACCGGTGGGGGCGTTCGTGGAGGAGGAGGTCGTGTCGTGGCTGCGCGACCTGATGGGCTTCGGCGAGGACGGATGGGGCGTGCTCACGTCGGGGGGCGTCATGGCCAACCTGATGGCTCTCAACGTGGCGCGCGACGTCTGGCTCTCGAAGCTCCGCGGTCTCGACCACCCGCCGCGCGGCAACGACCTCAACGGCGTACGGATCTACGCCAGCGACCAGGCTCACTTCTCGATCGGGAGGGCGTTGGACATGCTCGGGTTCCCCCCTGAGACCCTGCGCGTGCTCGACGCGGACGCCCGCTTCCGACTCGCGGCAGCACCCGTCGAGGAGGCCGTGCGCGAGGACCGGGCGAACGGCCTGACGCCGCTCGCGATAGCGGCGGTGGCCGGGTCCACGAACACGGGCTCGGTGGACGACGTTCCGGCGCTCGCCGACGTCGCCGAGCGAGAGAGCCTCTGGCTCCATGTCGACGCCGCCTACGGGGGTGCTGCGCGCCTGAGCGCCCGGGACGCTCACCGCGTCCCGGGCTTGGAACGAGCCGACAGCTTGACCGTGGATCCCCACAAGTGGTTCTTCCAGGCCTACGACGTGGGCGCGTTGGTCGTGCGCCGACGCGAGGACCTGCGCACGACGTTCCGACGCACGCCCGAGTACTACCGTTCGAACCGCCCCGAGGACGAGCCGCTGCACTGGTTCGAGTACTCGATGGAAGGGACCCGTCGGTTCCGCGGCCTGAAGCTGTGGATGAGCTGGAAGCAGCTCGGAACGCGCGGGCTGGGGAAGCTCGTCGAGGCCAACGACGACCTCGCCGGGTTCCTCGCCGCTCGCCTGGCCGAGGCCGAGGACTTCGAGCCCGTCCCGGCCATACCCGAGCTGAGCGTCGTCTGCTTCCGCTTCGTTCCCCCCGCGCTCAAGGGGCTCCCCGACGAAGTCGTGGACGCGTTCCAGACCCGGTTGCAGCGGGCACTCGAGGTGAGCGGCGATGCGTGGGTGAGCACCACGCTGTTGCGCGGGCGGACCTACCTGCGCGCGGGGGTCATGAACTACCTGAGCGGCGAGGCCGACGTCGAGAGGTTGCTGTCGTCGCTCCGGCGGCTCTCAGAAGGCGTCCTCGAAGATCTCCACCTCGACTGAGCGCCGAGCCGACGACCCCGGTCGCATCGCGACGCTCGCGACGTCGAACCGCACGGTCCGGGGCCGCGCGCCGGAGACCTGAAGGAACGCCAGAGCGACGGCCCGCACCTTCGCCTGTTTTCGAGCGGTGACCGCCTCCCATCCGCTCCCGAAGCGATCGCCGCGGCGCGTCTTGACCTCGCAGACCACGAGCACGGACCCCCGGGCCACGAGCAGATCGAGCTCTCCCAGGCGACAGCGCCAATTCCGAGCCACGAGTCGGTAGCCGCGGGTTCGGTACACATCGAGCGCTGCCTCTTCGCCTGCGGCTCCGATCGCCTGAGCCGAGTCGGCCATGCCGCGACCCTACGGCGGAGCACCGACACGTCAGGCCGAGGAAGGGGTGTCCGGGATCGTCGTGGGCTCGTCGCGGCGCGCGAGCTCTTCCACGTTCACGTCGCGCTGGGTCATCACCCGGACGTTCGTCACGAAGCGCGCGGGACGGAACATGTCCCAGACCCAGGCGTCGTTGAGGTCGACGCGAACCCACCCGCCCTCCATGTGCGTCACATCCACATGGTTGGCGAGGTAGAACCGACGTTCAGTCTCTATCACGAACGCGAACATGGGCAGGACGTCGCGATATTCGCGGTAAAGCTCGAGTTCACGCTCCTCCTCGAAGCGCTCGATGTCGTCGTCGCCCGTCATCGCCCCAGCTTCTCACGATGCGTCGCGGGCGTCCTCGAGAGCGGGGACAGGGGCACCAACGGTCCGTTCGAACCCCGGCAGCGCCGGCTGGCCGACGTTCGCGAACGACAGTCGATGGATCGGCGTCGGCCCGAGTCGGTCGAGCGCCTCGAGGTGGTCCGACGTGGCGTAGCCCCGGTTATGGTCGAACCCGAACGCCGGGAATCGTCGGTGCATCTTGTCCATGACCCGGTCCCGCGTGACCTTCGCGACGATGGAGGCGGCGGCGATGCATGCGCACACGAGGTCGCCCTTCTTGACGGACAAGGTGGGGTAGGGCATCCGCGGGGGGGCGAACCCGTCGGTGAGCACGTAGTCGGGTACCGGATCGAGAGCGCAGGGCGCCTTGCGCAGGAGGGCCAGGTTGCAGCGGTGCAGGCCTCGCCGATCGATCTCGCCGGGACCAACCCGAACCACGGCCACCTGCGCACCAGCCATGATGCGCGCATAGGCACTCGATCGCTGCGAGGCCGAGAGCAACTTGGAATCCCGGATGCCGTCCAGGTCGAAGGCCTCGGGCAGCACCACCGCTGCGGCCACCAGGGGGCCAGCGAGGGCCCCTCGCCCCGCCTCGTCCGCACCGGCGACGCGCGCGAACCCCTGGGTACGCAGGGTTCGTTCGTACCGGTCGAGGTCCGGGCTCACCGGATCCGCCCGATCCTCGTCGGTGGCCACACGATCGCGAACGCCTTGCCGATCACGTCGTCGATCCCCACATAGCCCAGCCCCCCCTCCGCCGGCGTGAGCCGAGAGTCGCCCGATTCGAGCGGGTTGTCGCCCAGCATCAGCAGCTTGCCAGCCGGAACCGTCTGTGGCCCGAACGATCGCGTATCCCGGCGGGGATCAAGGAACGGCCGATCGATCAGCTCACCGTCTACGTAGAGGTCGCCGCGGCGGATCTCCCACGTCTGCCCCGACAGGGCCCCGACACGCTTGATGAAGTCGGGGTTCGAGGGTTGGGCCACCCCGAGGCCCTCGCCCAGCCAGTGGACCACGGACGCGATCACGCCGCGACCACCGCCGGCGGCGGGGTGCGGGTCCGAGAACACGAGGACGTCGCCACGGTGGATATCTTGCACGTGCAGGCAGACGCGGCACACCAAGATGCGGTCTCCCGGCAGGAGCGTCGGCTCCATGGACTGCGAGGGGATGAAGAACGCCTGGATCAGGAAGGACTTGACGAGGATGGCGAGCAGCAGAGCCGACACCGCGAGGACGGGGAACGATCGCCAGGCGGTGCGATCCCGACGTGGCTCTCCCTCGGCGATCCCGGTTCCGTCGGGTTGCGGATCGGCAGACGGCGCCGCGGCGGGCGGCCGCTGGACCACCGACTAGGCCTCGACCGGCTCCTCCGCCTCATCGGCGGGGGCGTCCTGGGCGCCGGGCTCCGCGCCTTCCTCAGCATCCCTCGATGCCTCGGCGACCTCGACGGGCCCCTCGGTCTCGACGGACGTATCCACGGCCTGGGGAGCATCCGCCGGGATCTCGCGATCTCCGTCGTCCTCGTCGGGCCCGGCCTCATCGGATGTCGCGGACCCGCCACCCGAGGCGGCCTCGAGCGCGGCGAGCTTCGCCTCGTCGAGCCGGCGCTCCTTGATGCGCGCCTTCTTGCCACGCAGGTCGCGGAGGTAGTACAGCTTGGCCCGGCGTACCGCTCCACGCGAGACGATCTCGATCTTGGCGATCGAGGGGGAATGAACGGGGATCGTCCGCTCCACGCCGACGCCGAACGAGATCTTGCGCACCGTGAAGGTCTCGCGCAGGCCTCCGTTCTGGCGGCGAATCACGACGCCCTGGAACACCTGAACACGCTCCCGGCTGCCCTCGACGACGCGCACGTGCACCTTGATGGTGTCACCGGGGCGGAAGGCGGGGATGTCGGTGCGCAGGTAAGGCTGCTCGATGATGTCGGTGGTATTCATGGCAACGGTCGACGAGTCTACCAGCGGCATCCTTGGCGGCATCCTTGGCGGCATCCTGAGGCCCCGGCCGCCCTAGCCCCCCCTTGGGCCCCGCGGCCCTCCGTCGATCCGCGCATCCCGGGCCAGGTCGGGGCGGTTGCGCAGCGTCTTGGCCAACGCCGCCTGGCGTCGCCACCGCTCGATGTCCGCGTGGTTGCCGGAGCGCAGCACCTCGGGGACCTCCAGGTCGCGGAAGGTGCTCGGACGCGTGTAATGGGGATGGTCCAGGAGGTAGGGATCGCCGAAGGAATCCTGTTCGTGGCTCTCACGCCTGCCGATCACCCCCGGTACCAGTCGCGTGACGGCTTCGATCACCACGAGGGCCCCCAGCTCTCCCCCCGCGAGCACGTAGTCGCCGATCGAGAGCTCCTCGGCGGGAAGGCCCTCGACGACCCGTTCGTCGACGCCCTCGTACCGCCCGCAGATCATCGTGAGATGCGGCTCGGCGCCGAGCTCGCGAACGAACGCTTGATCGAGGCGGCGGCCGGCCGGCGAGAGCAGGAGCACCCGGCCTCGATCCGGATCCAAGGACTCCACGGCCGCGAACACGGGCTCCGGTTTCATGACCATCCCCGGGCCGCCCCCGAAGGACGCGTCGTCCACGACACGATGTGGATCGGCCGCCCAGTCCCGAAGGTCGTGCACGCGGATCTCCACCAGTCCCCGATCGCGGGCCCGACCCAAGAGGCTCTGTCGCAGCGGAGCCTGGAGCATCCCCGGGAAGATCGTGAACACGTCGATGCGCACCGGCCGAGGCTAGCAGCGACGCGCGGGCGGCCATCCCCCGTTTCGCCTTGACGCGCATGGCACCGCCGGGGTTGATTGCAGCGGTGGGCGACGGGCGACGGCGGCAAGCGCGGCACGAACGATGAAGCGAGGCGCGCGGACGGACGTGCCGGGACTTCCGGCGGCTCTGAGGACCCCGCCCGCTCCGTGTGACACCTGGGCGATCGTGACCGACCGGCTCGCGACGACGCCCGCTTCCGCTCGCGGTGTATGGACGGAACTCCGCGAGATCCTCGACCCGGCCGCGTTCCGGCCGAAGATCGCCCCGGGGACTGAGTGGAAGCGCTTCCCGCTGCGCTGGGGGAACGACCATGCGATGGTGGCCAACCCCGACCGGGATACCCACTTCGAGCTCGATCTGTGGGCCCTCGACGTCCTGCCGTTGATGGATGGAACGCGAACGGTGTCCGACATCGTGGTGGAGCGCTTCGACGAGGCCGGGGGCCTGGACCCCGGCGCGGTGGTGGAGCTCATCGCCTCGCTGCGGGAGGGGCGGTTCCTCGATCCGCGTCCCCTCAACGTGGATGCCGCGCTCCGTCGCGGCCTCGACCCCTCGCGCGCCGCACTCGGCCACATCCGGACCTTCGTGAGGACGCTGCAGATCGAATGGTCGGGCATCGACGGATTCGTCACGCGCCTGTATCGCGGCGGGTTCAAGGTCTTCTTCAACAAGTCGGTGGCAATCGCGGCGGCTCTGGTTGCCGCGGCCGGTCTGGTCGCGCTCGCCCACGCGGTCGCGTCGCATCGCTTCACCCTCGACACGCGCTCCGCGCCGGTCGAATCGATCGTCTTGATCATCCTCAGCCTCATGCTCACCGCGGCCCACGAGCTCGGACACGCCTTGGTGGAGATCCACGACGGGCGCAAGATCGGCAGCGCCGGATTCATGATCTATTTCGGTTCTCCCACGTTCTACGTGGACGCCTCCGACGCGATGATGATGGATCGCCCGATGCGGATCCTCCAGTCGGCCGCGGGGTCCGCAGCGGAGCTGTTCCTGTCCGGGATCGCGTCGCTGTTGATCCTGTTCTTCCCCTCGTGGGGCGCGGCGGAGTTCCTCTACCGGTTCGCCCTGCTCAATCTGTTCATCATCTTCTTGAACCTCATCCCGCTGCTGGAGCTCGACGGCTACTGGATCGTCTCGGACCTCGTCCAGGTGCGGGATCTGCGGCCTCGCTCGATGGAGTTCGTGCAGCACGACCTCTGGCACAAGCTTCGCGTCCGTGAGCACGTGTCGCTCCAGGAATGGGGCCTCACGCTCTACTGCATCGCCGGGATCGTCTTCACGTTCGGCTCGCTGTTCATCTCCTACTTCTTCTGGAAGCATCTCTTCGGCGGACTCGTCTTGGACCTGTGGGCCGGAGGGCTCCCGTCGAGGATCTTGCTGATCCTCTTCGTGTTGTTCCTCGCGGGGCCGCTGATGCGCGGGGCGGTCGCGCTGGCGCGCAGCCTCCGTCGCCGGCTGCGCGTGGTCGTTCGCAGGATGCGGTTCAAGCGCGAGACCCGATGGCGGGTGGAGGCCGCCCTGCTGATCGACGCCCTTCCCGCGTTCGCGGACCTTCCCGAGGCGATCCTCAACGACCTCGCCGGCCGTGTGCGCCTTCGTTCGTTCCTTCCCGGGCAACCGGTCTTCCGTCAGGGCGACCGGGCCACAGCGTTCTTCGTCGTTCGCTCCGGGACCGTCGACATCGAGACCGAGCACCCCGACACCGGTGAGACCCGGATCCTGAACCAGTTGAGCCGGGGAGACTCATTCGGGGAGCTCGGTCTGCTCCAGGCCGTTCCCCGCACGGCGACGGCGCGGGCGACCTCGGAGACAGACGTCATCGAGGTGGCCAAGGGCACGTTCGACCGGCTGCTCGCAGACGCCATCGACGCCCCGAACTTCGGCCTCACCCTGCAGGCGATGGCCGAGCTGCGCGAACTGCCCGCCTACGCCCACCTCAGCTCCGACGGGCTGTCCGAGGTGCTGGAGCGAGGGAGCTGGATCACCGTCGCCCCCGGCGAGGACATCATCCTGCAGGGCGGCGAAGCGGACGC
Source organism: uncultured Actinomycetes bacterium (assembly GCA_963719165.1). Classification (GTDB taxonomy): domain Bacteria; phylum Actinomycetota; class UBA4738; order UBA4738; family HRBIN12; genus JAOUEA01. The sequence goes on from CAVRAV010000001.1 coordinate 1,003,573, forward strand.
CTTCTACGCGATCCGCTCGGGCCGCGCGGACGTCCGTCGCGACGGCGAGACCATCGCCACCCTCGGGCCCGGCGATCACTTCGGTGAGACCTCGCTCCTCGATGATGCCCCACGCAACGCGACCGTGACGGCCCACACCCCGCTGCGGGCGTTCCGCTTGTCGCGCGAGGGATTCGAATCGCTCATCGCAGGGGCGTTCCGGCGCAAGCTGCTCCTGCGCCCCAGCGACCGCGATATGGAACACTGACCGCGACGAGGAGGAGCGCCACCGTTGGACTGCTGGGTCTGCCGCCGCACCGCCGTGGGGAGCTGCCGCTTCTGCGGCCGCGGCACCTGTGAGGATCACGCCTTGGAGAAGCCGTACATCCTCGAGCTGTTCCGCGGGGCCGGGGAGACGAAGGCGCTCGTGGTGGAGGACGCGATCCACTGCGGTCGGTGCACCGTGCGGCCCGACCCGATCCCGCTGCCCGAGCTCGACGCCTGAGGACCTGCATCACGTCGACGGCGTGACGCACGTCACATGCGCCGGCTGACGAACGACACCCCGGGCTCGGTGACGCAAGGCACACGTCCCCCCCGTCCACTGTGTAAGCATGCGGGCATGGCCATCGAGGGGTCCACAGGGGATCGCCGGCCGGACACAGGAGGTAGCGAGATGGAGAAGCGGATCTCACCGAAGCCCCCCACCGAGGAGGCTCCCGAGAAGAAGGCGGCCGGCGTGCAGAAGACCACGGCCAAGAAGACGAAGAAGACGAAGCGCACCAAGCGCACCAAGAAGTTCTGACCCACGACCCACCGCTCCCGCGACGGGGCCCGGCCGCGAAGGCCGGGCCCCTTTCGCGTCGGCAGGAGTGGCGCGGCGGTCCCGACGCGTGCGAGGCTAGCGTGCGATGGCGACCCGCAAGACCTTGACGCCCCTGCAGTCCGCGATGGCGGGCTCGGCGTTCCTGCGCGAACTCACCCCCGCCTCGATCGTCCAGCTCTCGGCGCTCGGCACGATCCGCCTCTACCGGCGCAGGACCTATCTGTGCCATCAGGGAGAGGCGGCGCCCGAGGTGTTCTTCCTGGTCGACGGACGGATCGAGGTGAGCTCGGTCTCCCCCAACGGCTCCCGCATCTTCCACGCCTCGGTTGCCGGGCCGCAGTTCGTGGGTGAGCTGGGGCCCCTCGGCGACCTCCCGCGCAGCGCCAGCCTTCTGGCGCTCGACGAAAGCGAGGTCTGGGTCGCGCCCTGCGAGGGCTTCGTCGATTTCCTCATGGCCGAACCGACCGCGGCGCGCGCCGTCATCAGGGCCCTGGCCCGTCAGGTCTCAGAACAGGAGGCGTTCGTGGAGGACCTGCTCTTCCTCGACCTGAAGGGCCGGGTCGCCAAGCGCCTGCTCCAGCTCGTGACTCCGGATCTCGAGGATCTTCCCGCCGACGGGGTCCTCGCGCCGGAGGTGACGCAGGCGGACCTGGCGAGCCTGTGCGGCGGCAGTCGCGAGAACGTCACGCGCATCCTCAAGGGATTCGAACGACGCGGTCTGGTCCGCCGCGAGGGACACCGCTACGAACTCGAACGCGTCGCCGGGCTCGCGAAGATCGCCGACCTCTAGGTCGGAGCATCCTCGGGGATGGTCAGGCCGGGGACGTCACGCACCACGATGCGCTTGTCCTGGACGTCCACCGAGACGATCACGTCGCGGAGCGCGGGGACCAGCGTCTCCACGCCGCCGTCCGTGCGTGCGACCCAGAGATCGTTCGCCGGGTTGGCCACGACCTCCGCCAGCGTGCCGAGGTCGCGACCCGCCTCCGTCACGACCGCGCTGCCCTCGAGCTGGAACGGCCAGTACTCGCCCTCAGGCAATGCCGGCAGCCATGATTCCGGGATCAGCAGGAGCCTCCCCTGCAGCCGCTCGGCCGCGCTCCGGTCTTTGGACTCGGCGAAGCTCAACAGGAGCCGGCGACCGTGATGGTGCGCGCGCTCGATCGTGAGGGTTCGGCCGTCCTCGAGGAAGACCGTGGCCCCGGTGGCGAGCCTGCCCGGGTTGTCGGTTCGGACCTCGACGACCAACTCGCCGTTGAGCCCGTGGGCCTTCGCGATCCGGCCGACGACGATGGTCGGCTGGTCCACCCTCAGTCCACGAAGTCGACGATGGCCCCTGCGTCCACGCGCGCGGCCGACGCGCGGACGACCGTGCGGATCGCCTTGGCCGTGCGCCCGCCCCGGCCGATCACCTTGCCCATGTCGCCGGGCGCGACCTCGACCTGATAGCGGAATCCGCGGTCGTCCTCGGACTCGCTCACCCGGACGGCGTCGGGATCGGAGACCAACTCGCCGACGAGGAACTCGACGAGCTCCTTCACGACGCTCAGGCCTCGTCCCCGTTGGGCGCCGCGGACGCTTCGGCGGGTTCCTCGGCGGGTTCCGCGAGCGGCTCGCTAGGTGCGGCCGGCGCTTCGGTGGATGCCTCGGACGGCGTGGTGGGCTCCCCGGCTGCGGCGACCGCCTTGGCGGCCGCCTTCTTCGACAACTTGGGTCGCTCCAGCCTCTCGCCCTTGTCCGGCACGAGCTTGGCGGCGGACGGCCGCTCGGCCACGAAGGCGTCCCAGATCCCGACCTTCACCATGAGGTTGCGCACCTGGCTCGAAGGCTGCGCCCCAACGCGCAGCCAGTGCAACGCTCGGTCCTGGTCGATCTCGATGAGACTGGGGTCCTCGAGCGGATGGTACTTGCCGATGTTCTCGATGAAGCGCCCGTCGCGCGGGCTCCGCTGATCGGCCACGACCACGCGGTAGAAGGGACGCTTGTTCGCACCCATCCGGCGCAGGCGGATCCTCGTTGACATGCTTCGTTCCTTCTCTTCGTCCTCTATCGCTTCGGAAGCTTGGCCGAGGGCATCTTCATCATCCCCGGAACCCGCTTGCCGCCCATCATCCCGCGCATCATCTTGCGGGCACCCTCGAAATCCTTGAGCAGCCCGTTAACGTCGCTCGTGGTGACGCCGGACCCGTTGGCGATCCGGAGGCGGCGCGACCCGGAGATGATACCGGGATTCCTCCGCTCGTCCGCCGTCATGCTGAGGATCATGGCCTCGGCCCGCCCGAGCTCGCCCTCATCGACCGCGCCGGCCATCTCCTTGATGGCGTTGCGGCCCCCGGGGACGCCCGGCAGCATCTTGAGCAGATCCTCGATCGGCCCGAGCTTGCGCATCTCCCGCAGCTGTGTGAGGAAGTCGTCGAACGTGAACTCGTCCTTCATCATGCGCTCTGCGGCGGCGCGCGCCGTGTCCTGATCCATCTGGTCGGCGGCCTTGTCGATCAGGGTGAGCACGTCGCCCATGCCCAGGATCCGTCCCGCCATCCGATCCGGGTAGAACGGTTCGAGGTCGGTGGGCTTCTCCCCGGTGCCGACGAAGTACACGGGCCGGCCGGTCACCGACGTGATGGACAGGGCGGCGCCGCCGCGGGCATCGCCGTCGAGCTTGGTGAGGACGAACCCCGTGGTATCGACCTCCGCCATGAACGCGCGGGCCTGGTTGACGGCGTCTTGACCCGTCATGGCGTCGCAGGCCATCAGGACGTGGTGAGGCCTGGTGACGTCCTTGATCCGACGCGCCTGCTTCATCATTTCGGCGTCCACGTGCAGGCGGCCGGCGGTGTCCACGATCACGACATCGGCCCCCTGCTGCGCGGCTTCGCCGAGGGATCGCTTCGCGAGCTTGACCGGGTCCTTCCCCTCCGACCAGACGGGTACACCGATCTCTCGTCCGAGGGTGCGCAGCTGGTCGACCGCGGCGGGGCGCTCCAGGTCGGCGGCCACCAGCAGCGGGCGCTTGCCCTTGCCCTTCAGATGATGGGCGAGCTTGGCACAGGCCGTGGTCTTCCCCGAGCCCTGGACGCCGGCCATCATGATGACGACGGGCCTTCCGTTCCCGAGTTCGAAGGGCGTATGCTCCCCCCCATCGTGATGGTGAGCTCCTCGTTCACAACCTTCACGATCTGTTGACCAGGAGTGAGGCTCTTCATGACTTCCTCAGAGAGGGCTCGAGCCTTGACGCGTGCGAGGAAGTCGTCGGCGACCCCGACACTCACGTCCGCATCCAGCAGGGCGGTGCGCATGTCGCCCAGCGCGTTGTCCACCTGCTTCGGATGCAACTTCCCACGGGAACGGAGCTTCTTGAAGGTCGCGTCGAGGCGGTCGGTGAGGGTATCGAACATCGTAAGAACATGCCTCCCGGCAGGGGCGGGGCTGGACGTAGGATTCTAGCGGGAGAGCGAGGAGAGCCTGATCCGTGTACGACCAGTTGTCCGACATCGATCTCGTGGCCGTCACCAGTCACGAGATGCGCACCCCGCTCGCCGCGATCAGGGGCTTCACCGACACGCTGCTGAGGCGGCGCGGCGACCTGACGGAGGCGGAGATCACCGAATTCCTGGGTGTGATCGGCAAGCAGACCGACCGGCTCGTGCACATGGTGGACGACCTGCTCGCCATGTCGCGGCTGGAGGCGGGGACCCTGCCCATCGACCCCGAGTCCATGTTGGTCGTGCCATTCCTGCAGGACGTCGTGGGCGGACTGGGCGATCAACGACGACGGGTGGAGATCCGCATCACCACGGAGGTTCCCCCCGCCATCGAGGCGGACGCGGAGCGCTTGCGTCAGGTGCTGACGAACCTCATGCAGAACGCCTTGAAGTACTCCCCGCCTGACCGTCGCGTGACGCTTGCGGTGGGGGGCGACGGCGCATCCATCGTCTTCGATGTGATCGACCAGGGGCCCGGGATCGACGCGGCGGACGTCGAGCGGATCTTCGAGCCGTTCTACCGAGGCAGCACTCGGACCGGGGACGACGGCGCCGGTCTTGGCCTGGGCATCACGCGGCGCTTGGCAGAGGCCATGGGCGGCCGGGTCGATCTCGCCTCCACGCCCGGGGCGGGCTCATTGTTCCGCGTCACGCTCCCCCGTCGGGCGGGTTGAGCACCCGCTCGACCGTCTGCAGCAGCGTCGTGGGGCTGAACGGCTTCGTGAAGTAGGCGTCGGCGCCGAGCGACATCGCCCGCTCGCGCCCCTCTTCCCCGTCGGCCGTCACGATGATCACGCGAACGTCCGACGTGAGCGGGCTCCCCTTGATAACGCTCAGCAACTCCGTGCCGCTGGAGCCCGGGATGTTCATGTCGAGGAAGACGAGGTCGGGGTGCTCCTCATCGATCAGGGTCAGTGCGCGCCCGCCGTCGGCGGCCTCGGCGATCGCGAAGCCCTCGCCCTCGAGGACGAGCCGCATCGCCTCGCGCATCGTGGGGTGATCCTCGACGATCAGGATCCGAGCCCCGTCCATCGTTGCTATCCCGACAGCAGCCGATCGGCGAAGGCGGCGGCCTCGAAGGGACGGAGGTCGCCGGGCCCTTCGCCGACGCCCACGAACCGGATCGGTACGCCCAGTTCCTCGCGTACGGCAAGCACCACGCCGCCCTTGCCGGAGCCGTCGGTCTTGGTCAGCACGACCCCGGTGACGCCTACGGCCTCGGTGAAGGCGCGCGCCTGCGCGATGCCGTTCTGACCCGTCTGCGCGTCGAGCACCAAGAGCGATTCCCCGACCTGCGACCCCGCCTTCTCGATGGTTCGCTTGACCTTCGCGAGCTCGTCCATCAACGGTTGCTTGGTGTGGAGTCGGCCGGCCGTGTCGACGAGGAGGACGTCGGAGTGCCGCGCGTGAGCCGCCTTGACGGCATCGAACGCCACGGCGCCCGGATCGGCGCCGCGTTCCTGCGACACCAGGTGAGCACCGGAGCGTTGCGCCCATACCCCGAGCTGCTCGTTGGCGGCGGCTCGGTACGTGTCGGATGCCGCGAGGCTGACGGCCCGGCCCTCGTGGGTGAGTCGCGCCGCGAGCTTGCCGATGGTGGTGGTCTTGCCGGCGCCGTTGACGCCCACGACGAGCACGACGTTCAGCCCCGGGCCCAACCGCAGCGGCTCATCGGGCCCGAGCACGGAGACGACCTCGTCGCGCACGAGCTGCTCGGGGTTGGCACCGTGACGGTACGAGCCCTTCACGCGCCCGACGAGGTCCGCGGACGCCTTCGGTCCGAGATCGGCCTTGAGGAGCAAGTCCTCAAGTTCCGTCCACGTCTGGTCGTCGACACCGCCGTGGAAGAGCTGTTTAACCTTGGCGCCCAACCCTTCCCTGCGGAACACGCCTCCTGAGGGGGCGGGCTCCTTCAGGCCGGGCTCGTGTCGCTGGGGCGCTGGATGCGCGGGGGCCTGCTCCCGGGTGTGCCCCGTCCCGGTATGCATGTCTCGCTCCATGGTGTCGAGCTCTCGCCGGCGTCGGGCGAAGGTCGTGAACCCGGCGAACACGAGCACCACCGCGAGGATCCCGAAGATGAAGATGTACCAGACCATGTGAGCAGAGGCTAGCCGACCGGTTCGCCCTGTGGCACGTCGAGCGAGACGGGGGTCCGGGTCGCACGGTCGCCCTCGAACCGCTCATGGACCGCGTCCTCCCGCGCCGACGCCTCGGCGTCGCGGTGCGAACGCTCCGATCGCTGGCACACGACCTTGGTGGTGCCGTCCTTGCTCAGGGACACGCCGTACATCATCCCGGCGATCTCCATCGTCCGCTTCTGGTGGGTCACGATCAGGACCTGGGCGTCCGACGCGAACCCCTCCACCAGACGCAGGAACCGGTGGAGGTTCACGTCGTCGAGGGCGGGCTCGACCTCGTCCATGAGGTAGAACGGCGACGGGCGGGCCGTGAAGATCGCGAACAGGAACGCCAGCGCCGTCAGCGAACGCTCGCCCCCCGAGAGCAGGCTGATGCGCTTCACCCGCTTGCGGCCCGGGCTGGCCTCGATCTCGATCCCACTCGTCAGCGGCCGCGTCGGATCTGTGAGGACCAGACGACCTTCTCCGCCGGGGAACAGCTCCGCCACCAGCCGCTCGAACTGGATCGCGACGTCGTCGTACGCAGCGGCGAAGGTCTCCGTGATCTCCCGATCGACCCTGGCGATGACCTCGAGGAGGTCGCGACGGGCCCTGCGAACGTCCTCCAGCTCTCGAGCCATGAAGTCGTGCCGCTCCTGCAGCGCCTCGAACTCGCCGGTGGCCAGGAGGTTCACGCGGCCAAGGAGTCCGAGCCGACGCTGAACGAGCTCGGCGCGTTTGCCCAGGCTCTCGACGGTGTCGTCGTCAGAGAGCGCGCTCAGCAGCTCCTCGGGTTCCCCGCCATATCCCTCACGGATCAGCCGTTCCGCCTCACCGATGCGTCGCTCGATCTCGCCGCGGCTGCGATCGTCTTCCTCGTAGGCCCCACGAAGGCGATCGAGCTCCGTGGAAGCCTCCCGCCAAGCCTTGTTCACGGCCGCCTCGGCGTCGGCGGCGGAGCGTTCGGCCTCGGCAGCGACGACGCGCTCGGCTTCGGCGGTCGAGGCGGCGCCGTCGATGCTCGCGAGCTCGGCCTCGGCGTCCGCCCGGGCTTCCTCCGCGGCCTCGAGCCCGGAGCGCAGCCGGACGGGGTCATGCGCGGCGAGCTGGTCGCGTTCGACGCGGAGCTGGACGAGCCGGGCATCGTGAGCGGCGCGATCGCGCCGCAGCGTCTCCACGCTCACCCGTTGGGGAACCGGCTGCTGGGGCGCGGGCGGCAGGTCGGGCATCGGCTCGGCGCTCACCGGTCCCAAGCTCGCCAGCCGCTCGCGCGCAACCGCGACGGTCTCTTCGAGCCCCGCGGCCCGCTGGCGGTGCAGCGCCTCCTCGGTGCGGAGACCCGCGAGCTCGCGATCGAGGACGCCGATACGCTCGGCGGTGGCGGTGATCTCGGCGTCCGCAGCTTCGATCTGGTCGCGCAGGAAATCCACCTCGCCCGCGATCTCGGCCAGGCGGCCCCGGCGGGGAAGGAGCGCGCCCATGGTGGCCGACAGGTCGTGGGCCACCACCTGGAGCTCGGCGCGGATCTCCCGCGCGCGAGCATCGGCTTCCTTGGCCGTATGGATGACGGCGGGTCCCACCAGCACGCCTGCGGCGGTGACGAAGGAAGCCGCGGGGTGCTCTCGCTGCTTGTGGGCGGCCTCCGCGATGTCGTCGGCGAGGTAGACGTCGCGAAGCACGGTGCTGACGATGCCGCGGGCCGCCGGTTCCGCGCTCACCGCGGTCAGCAGCCCCCGTTCCCCGCGAAGGCCCATCGGGACCGGGCCGCCCGCCGCGATCGCGAGGATGGCGCCGTCACCGCTGGATGCATCGGCGAGGGCTCGATCGCCGTCGTCGTAGACGACGGCGTCCGCGAGCGGACCGAGCGCCGCCACGAGCGCCCGCTCGAGGCCCGACTCAACCTTCACGAGGTCCTTCAGGAGTCCCACGGCGCGACCCGTGTGCTCGCTCAGGAATCGCGATCCCGCCGTCTCCTCGATGTCGCGGCGACGCGCCTCCAAGAGATCGCGACGGTTCTCGTGACGACGACGGATCTCCTCCAACTCCTCGATCTTGTCGATCAACGAGCGACGCTCGACGTCGAGCTGCGCGCGCTTCTCGCTCATCGGCGCCGATTGATCGTCGAAGGTCTCGATCTCCGCGGCCAGCCCCGCGCGCTCGGACTCAGCCTCGGCGATCCGCTCGCCCACCGCCGACAGCGCGGCTTCGAGGCGATCGCGCTCACGCTCGGTCGCCGCGAGCGACCGTTCGAGCGCCTCGACCTCGGCGCGACGGCCGGCCGCGTCCTCGCCGATCCTGCGGCGCGCCTCCTCGATCCTTCGGCGCTCGTCCTCCGCCTCGCCGAAGGCCCGTTCGGCCAGAGCGAGCTCCTCCTCCTTGACCTCCAGGTCCGCGATGGCCGCCGCGAGCTGTGCGTGCACGCGCACGATCTCTCCATCGACCGCATCCAGACGGACCGCCCGTTCGGCCTGAGCGGCGAGGTCGGCGCGGGCCTCGGCCTCGCGGTCGACGGCCGCCCGGAAGGCGTCCTGTGCGTGGGAGCGCCGCGTCTGCGTCAGCCGGAACGTCTGCTCGGTGTCGGCGAGCACGATGGAGGCGGCGGCCCGTGCGTCGGCCGCCGCGAGCACCTCGGAGTCGAGGCCGTCCAGCCGCTCGCGCGCGGCCCTGCGGCGCTCGAGACCGTCGTCCCATCCAGATCGGCGGCGCTCGTGCTCGCGGCGCAACGCGCGGAGCCGCGCGGCGACGAGCTTGCGGGAGAGGATCTCCGCCTCGCCGGTGAGGGTCTCGTGCTTCTTCGCCGTCTCGGCCTGCTGCTGCAGCGGCTTCAGCTGGCGGCGGAGCTCGGCGTGCACGTCGGCCAGGCGCAGGAGGTCCTGATCCAGGCCCGCCAGCCGTCGCTCGGCGCGCTCCTTGCGACGCCGATGCTTCGCGATCCCGGCGGCCTCCTCGATGTACGCGCGGCGATCCTCCGGCTTGGCCGACAGGACCTCCTCGAGCTGCCCTTGGCCGACGACCGTGTGCAGGCCCCGGCCGATGCCGCTCTCCGAGAGCAACTCCTGCACATCCAGGAGGCGCACGATCTGACCGCCGATCCGATATTCCGACTCGCCGCTGCGAAAGATCGTCCTCGAGACCTCGATCTCGCTCATCGGGACGGGGATCTTCGCCGCGCCGTTGTCGATGACGAGTTTGACCTCGGCCATGCCGAGGGCGGGCCGGCTCGGCGTGCCGGCGAAGATGACGTCCGCCATGTGGCCGCCGCGGAGCGCACGGGCCCCCTGTTCGCCCAGCACCCAGCTGATGGCGTCCACGAGGTTGGACTTGCCCGAGCCGTTCGGTCCCACGATGACGGAGACACCCGGTTGGAACTCCAGGGCGGCCTTGTCCGCGAAGGACTTGAACCCGCGGATGGTGATCGAGCGGAGGAACATCGGGCGGATGCTAACAGGCTTGTGATTCACGACGTGGCAGGCGGCCGATGTTCTGCCGATGGGTCGGGCGCGCTCAGCGGATAACCCGGAAGCCGGTCTCACCCTCCGGCGGGAGCTCGACGACCTCGAGGCCATCGACGCGTGCGCCCGCCGGGCCGTGTCGGCACCAATCGAGCATGGCCGCGACGTCCGTTGCCTCCCCCTCGAACTCGGCCTCGACCTGCCCGGCGGGGGTGTTGCGCACCCATCCCACGGTGCCGAGCGTCCGGGCGCGCTCGGCACAGCCGGCCCGGAAGAAGACGCCCTGCACCTGCCCGCCGATCGTCACGCGCACGCGTCGCACGTGCCCAGTCTCCCGCAGACCTCGATAGGCTGGCTGTGAAGGCCGGCCGAGCATGAGGACCCCCGCGATGACCTACGACGAGCGCACGGCATTGGTCGTGGTGGACGTCCAGAACGACTTCGCCGATCCGGCCGGCAGCCTCTACGTGGGGGGCGGCGAGGACATCGTCCCCGTGGTCGAAACCGCCGTTCGGCGGGCGCGCCTGGCGAGCTCCCGGGTCGTCTACACCCAGGACTGGCACCCGGCAGTGACCCCGCACTTCCGCACCGGAGGGGGGATCTGGCCGGTCCACTGCGTGCAGGGCACCTGGGGAGCGGCCCTGCATCCGGGGCTGGACGCGCCGAGCGGTGAATTCCTGCGCAAGGGGGCGGACGGCAGGGACGGCTACTCCGGGTTCAGCGTGCGCGATCCCCTGAGCGGCGAGCGGGAGGACACGGTGCTGCACGAGATGCTCACGGCGGACGGCGTGGAACGGCTCGTAGTGTGCGGCCTCGCGACCGACTACTGCGTGGTGGAAACCGTCATGGACGCCCGGATGCTGGGCTACCCCGTCCGTGTGCTGCGCGCGGGAATCCGCGCTGTGGAGCTCCACCCAGGAGACGGCGAACGGGCGATCGCCCGGATGCGCGACGCCGGCGCCGAGCTCGTGTAGCTACTCGCCCGGCGTCGGCATGAGGCCGAGTTGCGCCATGGCACCCATCATGTCGTACACGCCGTAGTGCGCCGAGTTCATCCCCGCGTCGTCGAACGTGAACACGTCGATGGCCTCGATGGCATACGGCTTGCCCGTTGGGGTCATCCCCTGCATGAATCCGTTCGTGTCGGTGGCTCGCAACGTGCTGCGGACCGCAACCTTGTCCCCCGCCGCGATGACGTCTCCGATCTCGATCCGCATGTCGGGGGCCTGCTCGCGCATCATGGTGTACATCGCGATCGCCCCGGCCTTGTCGCCGCTCGTCCCCGGCATGGGTGAGCCCTCGGCGTAGTCCTCGGTGAGCACCTTCTCGGCGTAGGAGATATCTCCCTCGTTCAACACGCGCTGGATCAGCTCACGAGCACTCGCGGCGTTGTCTTCCGGCGTCGTCATGGCATCCTCCCCCAGGGTCGGCTTGGCAGCCTCAAATCTGGCACGGGGCGGCGGTGATCGACAAGTCCCTTAGCTTTGACACTGCGGGCAGTAGTAGGAGGTTCGCTGCGAGAGCTTCACGCTTTGGATCGGCGTGCGGCAACGGCGGCAGGGCAAGCCGAGGCGTCCGTAGACCTTCAACTCGTTCTGGTATTCGCCGGGCTGGCCGAACAGGTCGACGTAGGCCTCGTCCTCGAGCGTCGTCCCCCGCTGCTTGATGGCCTCCTGCAAGATCTCCTGGATCGCGCGATAGAGGCGACGCACCTCTTGGGAAGACAACGTGTCGCTCAAGCGGTCGAAGCGCAGCCCCGCGTGGAAGAGGACCTCGTCGGAGTAGATGTTGCCCAGTCCGGAGATGAACTTCTGATCCATCATGAGCGGCTTCATCTTGCTCGCCCGCTGCGCCAGCAGGTATTGGAACGTCGGCCACGTGAACACCTGATCCAGCGGGTCGATGGCGAGGTGCTGCAGCTCCTTGATCTTGCCCACGTCATCCGCGTCCGTGATGAAGAGCTCGCCGAACGTTCGCGGATCGACGAACCGGAGGTCCCCGCCCTGCTGGAAGGTCATGACGATGTGGGTGTGCGGCGCGAGCGCCACGCGGCCGGTGCCACGCTGGAATCGGCCGCTCATGCCGAAGTGCGCCACGAGGATCTCGCCCGAGTCCAGCGGCATCATCAGGTACTTCCCGCGGCGCTCGACCTTGGCGACCTTGTGGGACACCAAGCGCGACGTGAAGTCCTTCCTCGTCTTGTGCCGGCGGATCACCCGCATGGCGTTCTTGGTGCTCTTGACCTCGGCCTCTTTGATCCGTCGGCCCACGACGTCCTTCTCGAGATCTCGCCGCATCACCTCGACTTCGGGAAGCTCCACGTTTCCTACCCCTCCCTCAGGCCTCGGGGTCGCCGAGACGCACAGACAGGCGCCGGTGCGCCTCGCGCGCCGCTTGCTGCTCGGCTTCCTTCTTCGAGCGGCCGGTCCCGTGGCCCATGGGCTCGCCGCCCAGGAGCACGGTCGCCGTGAATTCCTTCTGGTGGTCCGGGCCGCGCTCCTCGATCCGGTAGTCCGGCATGGAGCGCAGCTCCGCCGAAGCGAGTTCCTGCAGGATCGTCTTGTAGTCGCGGTCGCCTTCCCCGCGCACGTAAGCCTCCATGCGCGGCCTGAAGAGGCGTTCGATGAGCGCCGCCGCCGCCTCCAGCCCCAGGTCGAGGTAGACCGCGCCGAAGACCGCTTCGAGCGCATCCGCGAGGATCGACGACTTGTCGCGGCCTCCGCTCTGCTCCTCACCCTTGCCGAGCAGCACCATGGATCCGAGGTCGAGCCCGCGGGCCACCTCGGCCAAGGCGCTCATGTTCACGATGGCGGCGCGCAGCTTCGCGAGCGAGCCCTCCGGATGATCGGGATAGGCGCGGTAGGCCATGTCGGTGACGACGAGACCGAGCACGGAGTCCCCCAGGAACTCGAGGCGTTCGTTGTTGATCCGCAGACCGCGCTCGAACGCGAACGACCGATGGGTCAGGGCGGCCTCGCGAAGGGCCACGTCGTGGAAGGAGAGCCCGAGTGCCCGGTCCAGCGCTTCGATCGGCACGTCGGCGGGAACGGCCGTCACGCGGCTACTCGACCTCGATGGCTTGGCGGCCTGCGTAATAGCCGCAGTTGCCGCAGACTACGTGCGGCAGCTTCGCCTGCCGACACTGCGGACACTCGCTGTAGGTCGGCGCCTTCGCCTTCCAATTCGCCGCGCGGCGGTCGCCGCGCGACTTGCTCTGCTTCTTCTTCGGGACGGCCATCGTTGCTTCCTTTCGTGGGTCCTCGGTCGCGCTAGTTCTCCATCTGTTCGAGCAGGGTCTCGAGCTCGGCCCAGCGCGGGTCGGTGCTGGGGTGATCGCCGGGGCATTCGCCCAGGTTGCGATCGCCGCCGCAGACCGGACAGAGGCCCCGGCAGTCGGGTGCGTGCAGGGGTGAGAACGGCAGCTCCACCCCCACCGCGTCGCGCAGCATCTGCTCGGGCTCGATGAATCCCTCCGGATCCAAGGGGTAGTCCTCGGCGTCCTCGTCGGGCGCCGTGACGAACAGCTCCGTCAATCCGAGGTCGAACGGCTCATCGGATTCCTTCAAGCACCGTGCGCATCGCAGGTGGAACACTCCCGTGACCCGGCCCGAGACGACGATGCCTTCGACGATCGATTCCAGCAGGAGCTCGGCGCGCACGGGAGCATCATCGGGCACGGCCGCGACCTCGGTGCCGAGCCCCTCGAGGGTGCCTTCGAGCACCACCGCCTTGGAGGCGCCGGGGACCCCCATCAGCGCTCGCACATCGACGCTCTCGAGGCTCATTCCGCTTCCTCGTCGAAGAACTCGGTCTCGCGGCGACGCTCGCCCCGACCCGGCGCGAACTCCTGCTCGGCCGCGGTGGCCGGAGCCCGGAGCTTCTCCCGACCCAGCTCCACCTGATCCAGGGTGCGCGCGAGCGCCTTCGTGGTGACCTGCGACTCCTCGAGGATCTTGCGGAGCGCGATCTCGAACTGGGCGAGCTTGGCGTCTACGTAGTCCTCCGCCTCTTCGACCATGACGCGAGCCTTGTCGTCGGCCTCGGCGAGGATGCGCTCGGCCTCCTCGTTGGCCCGGATCACCACCGCCTCCTTGCGCGCCGCGCGCAGCTGCTCTTCGCGCGCCTGCTCGATCAGCCGGTCTCCCTCGGCGCGTGCCTTGGCGAGGAGCTCCTCGCGATCCTTCACGATCCAGCGCGCTTGCTTGATCTCGTCAGGGAGGTCCTCCTGCATGGCTTTCAGCATGTCCAGGACCTCGTCCTTGTTCACGAGGACCGAGGACGACAGCGGCATGGACTTCGCGTCCTGCACCATGTCCTCGAGCTCCTGAAGACGCCCCGCGAGATCCATCAGACTCGCTCCCTCATCCGGTGCGCCAGGCGCGCTCGCACCGGACCCGGCACCAGGCCCTCGACGTCCCCGCCGAAGCGGGCCACCTCTTTGACCAGGGACGAGGACAGGAACGACCAGTTGGGGTTCGTGGACATGAACATCGTCTCCACACCGGCGAGGCGGTGGTTCATCTGCGCCATCTGGATCTCGAACTCGTAGTCCGTCACGGCCCGCAGGCCCTTCACGATCACGGAAGGTCCCTGGGCCTTCGCGTATTCCACCAACAATCCGCGGAACGAGCCCACGCGCACGTTCGGCAGGTCCGCGCACGCCTCCTCGAGCATCGCGACCCGTTCCTCCAGCTCGAACAGCGGCTCTTTGGCCGGGTTCTCCAAGACGGCCACCACGACGTGGTCGAACGTGGTGCCCGTGCGCCCGATGATGTCGAGATGACCGTTGGTCACCGGGTCGAACGTCCCCGGACACAGGGCGGTCAGGCCCATCCGTTCCTCCCGGTATTCCGCCGGTCACGCCGGCGCTCTGGCCGATCCCGCGGCCGTTCGAGCGGCCGATACAGGTGCAGGTGGCTGTCGCCGTAGCGGAGCTCCCTCGCAGCGGACCAGTGTAGCGGAATGACAGGGGTGGAACTCTTCGGGCCCCTGGTCAGGACCACCGTCCAGCCGTCGGGGTCGAGCCAGGCGGGGCTCAGGGACTCCAGGCAGGCATCCAGCTCGGCGGGGGCCACCTCGTACGGCGGGTCGAGGAACACCAGGTGGAAGGGGGCCGCTGCGGGCGCGCGCCCCAGATAGGCGGATACCGTGGACGTGACGGAGTTTGCACGGTCCGCAACACGGGCGCGTTCCAGGTTGTCGTGCACGGCAGCTATGGCCCCGTAGAACCGATCCACGAACACGGCGTGTTCCGCCCCGCGTGAGAGGGCCTCGATGCCCATCGCCCCGGTCCCGGCGAACAGGTCGAGCACGCGCGCCCCGGCAACCTCGGCCCCGAGGCTGCTGAAGAGCCCCTCACGGGCCCGGTCCGACAGCGGTCGCACACCCTCGGGCACCGGGGCCAGACGAACCCCTTTCGCGGACCCCGCCACGATGCGCATCCCTCGAGCGTACGCGGGCTGCGCGCCGCTACGACTGGAACAGCCAGTCGATCGAGCGCTCGAACCGGACCTTGAGCTCGGCGAGGAGGGAGGGGTTCGCCTCCAAACGCGGGTCCTGCGCGACCAGCGCGAATGCCCGGTCCCTCGCGCGCCGCACGAGATCCATGTCCTCGGCGAGCCGGGCGAGGCGTAGGTCGGGCATGCCCGATTGCTTGGTGTCGAACAGGGTGCCCTCGCCACGCAACCTGAGGTCCTCGTCCGCGAGTTCGAACCCGTCGGTCGTGCGGATCATGGCATCGATCCGGGCGCGAGCCTCCCGATTCTCTTCGTCGGAGGCGTCGAACAAGACGCAGATGCCGGCGTGCGTGCCCCGGCCGATCCGGCCACGGAGCTGATGGAGCTGGGCGAGCCCGAAACGGTCCGCGTCTTCGACCAGCATCACGGTGGCGTTCGGGACGTCCACGCCCACCTCGATCACGGTGGTCGCGATCAGCACGTCCGCGTCGCCGCTGCGGAAGCGATCCATGATGGATTCCTTGTCCCGCGGTCGCATCTTGCCGTGCAGGAGATCCACGCGCAGTTCCGGGAAGATCTCGGTGGCGAGCCGGGCCGCCTCAGCCTCCGCGGCCTTGACCTGGGTACGGTTCCCGTCGTCGATGGCCGCACACACCACGAACGCCTGTCGGCCGGCCGCGACCTCGCCGCGGACCAGATCGTAGGCCCCTATCCGGTCCGACTCGGCGCGCGCCGCCCGCGTGGAGACCGGTTGCCGGCCGGACGGCAGCTCGTCGAGGGTCACCACGTCGAGATCGCCGTAGTAGGTGAGCGCGAGCGTTCGAGGGATCGGGGTGGCAGTCATGATCAGCACGTCGGGGGCGCCCCCCTTGCCACGCAGCTGCATGCGTTGGTGAAGGCCGAACCGATGTTGCTCGTCGATCACCGCCAACGATAGGTCCGCGAACTCGACGCTCTCCTGGACCAGGGCGTGCGTGCCGACCACGAGATCGACCTGTCCGGAGGCGATCCCCTCGAGCACGCGGACGCGGTCCTTGCCCGTGACCGTCGCCGTGAGCAGGGCGTAGGCGACGGACGCCTCGGCGGCGCCATCCTCGGACGACGCGGGAGGATCCAGCAGCGATGTCTGGGCCGTGCGGGCCGGGTCCCGCGCGGCGAGATCCAGGTAGGGCACGGCCCCCACCCCGTCGAGCAGGGCGCCCACGGAGCGGAAGTGCTGGCCGGCCAGCACCTCGGTCGGGGCCATGATCGCCGCCTGATGTCCTGACTGGATCGCCGTGAGCGCCGCGTGCAGGGCCACGAGCGTCTTGCCGGAGCCCACATCCCCTTGCAGGAGCACGTTCATCGGCTCGGGAGCGCCCATCGACAAGGCGACCGCAGCCATGGCGCGCTCCTGTGCGCCCGTTGCAGCGAAGGGGATCGTCGCCTCGAGCCGGTCGGTGAGTTCGGATGGACCGTCGTGCGCGACGCCCCGCTGGGCCACCTGCACGCGGCGCTTGCGGAAGGCCACGCCGAGCTCCAACATGAAGAGCTCGTCGAACTTGAGCCGCTCCACCGCGGCGGCGAGCGCCGCGTCATCGGCCGGGAAGTGGATGTCCCGCACGGCACGGTCGTAGCCACCGAGTCGCTCCTCGCGCACCAACCTTTCGGGCAGGGGGTCCGCCAGCTCGGGGAGCTGTTTCAGCGCGGCGTGGACCAGCTCGCGGATGGTGCGCGTGGTGATGCCCTCGGTCGCGGGGTGCACCGGGGTGATGCGCCCCGAGTGGACCAGGCCGCCCCCGCCCAGGAACTCCACCTCCTGGTGCGCGAGCTGGAGGCGGCCCCGGTACCGCGTCGCCACACCCGAGACCGCGAGCTCCTGGCCGACCTCGTATATGGACGCCGTCCACGGCTGGTTGAAGAAGGTGAGGTCGAGGTATCCCGTGCCGTCGTAGAGCCTGACCGTGACGAGCGACCTGGGCTTCCCGCGCCTCGTCGTCCGCCTGCTCACGTCCTTCACGCTCGCGATCACGGTCACGTACGCGCCGAGGTTCGTCGTCCCGATCGTGGCCACACGCGACCGGTCGATGTATCGCCGGGGGTAGTGGTGCAGGAGGCCGCCGACGGTGTGGACGTCGAAGGCTCGTGCGAGCACGTCGGAGGCCGTGGGCCGCCGCGCCCTTGCCCCGGGCCCGCATCGTGCGGGCGGCGAGCTTGGCGTCGATCGCGCTCACCGGCGCGTCCAGCCTCAGCGGCATCGGGGGTTCCTCATATGTCGAGCGTTCTACCATGCGGACATGACGCGTCTCGTCGCCGTGTTCGCATCGATCCTCGTCGCTGCGTCCTGCGCGGGCTGCGCCCACGCCGACGATGTCGGTGCGTCGGCCGCATCGACCCCGGCGGTCAACGCGACGTCGGCGCCCACGCTCCCCACCACCGTCGATGCGCTGCCCACCACCGATGCGGCGGGGCTCCAGCAGCTCCTCGGCGAGCTGGTCGGCACCCCCGTGGTCCTGAACGTATGGGCCTCGTGGTGCGCTCCGTGCAAGACCGAGACGCCGGCGCTCGTACAGGCGGCGGCCGCGAACCCCGGCGTGCAGTTCGTGGGCGTGGACGTACAGGACTCGCGCACGGGTGCCGAGGCGTTCCTGAGCGAGTTCGCGGTCACCTACCCGAGCGTCTTCGATCCGCCCGGCGCGATCCAGACCGCACTCCACATGCTGGGGCCCCCCGCGACGTTCTTCTACGATGCCGGGGGCCAACAGGTCGACCGGGTGCTCGGGCTCTTGTCGCCCGACGCGTTGCAGGAGGGGCTGGGTCAGATCGCCGAGTGAGCGTCTGGTAGCCTCGACGTCCGATGGCTGCGACGTGTGAGATCTGTGGCAAGAAGCCCTGGTTCGGCAAGTCGGTGACGTTCTCGCATAAGCGGAACAACCGCCGGTGGGACCCGAACATCCAGCGCGTGCGCGCCCTGGTCAACGGCACCCCGAAGCGCCTGAACGTGTGCACGTCCTGCATCAAGGCGGACAAGGTCACGCGGATCCCGCACGCCTGATGCGGCGGTCGCGGCGCTCGCTCATCGTGTAGGCGACTCGATCGCCCACAGCTGATCCACGGGTCCGATCCCCTCCCCGATGGGCATGCCGCGACGGATCGCCTCGGTGACGAATCCCTTGCCCAGGCCAACGGCTGCCTCCAGCGATCTGCCCGCGGCGAGATGGGCGGTGATGGCTGCGCTGAGCGTGCAGCCGGTCCCGTGCGTGTTCGCCGTGTCGATGCGTTCGGCGCTCACCCACGTCTCCCCCGTTCGGTCGACCAAGAGGTCCGCCGCCTCGACGCTTCCCGTGATGTGGCCGCCTTTCACGAGGACGGCGCGAGGACCCGCCGCGAGGATCGCGTCTGCCGCCTTGCGCATGTCGTCTCGATCCCTCACCTCGAATCCGGCCAGGCCGCTCGCCTCCGGGAGGTTGGGGGTCACCAGCGTGGCGAGCGGAAGTAGCAGTGAGGTCAGCGCCCCCACCGCCTCCTCGTCCAACAGAGCGTGACCGTGCTTGGAGACGAAGACCGGGTCCACGACCACGTACGGGAGCGTCGCCTCGCTGAGCGCGGCCGCGACGGCCTCGACGATGCCCGCGTTGGCCAGCATCCCCGTCTTGGCGGCGTCGACGCCGATATCGCCCGCCACGCTGAGGATCTGGGCGGCCACGAGATCGGGCGGCATGGCCTGATAGCCGCTCACGCCGCGCGTGTTCTGAACGGTCACGGCCGTGATCGCCGTCATCCCGTAGACGCCCAGAGCACTGAACGTCTTCAGGTCCGCCTGGATGCCCGCGCCGCCGCCCGAGTCGCTGCCGGCGATCGTCAGGGCGCGGGCGCGAGGAGTTGCCGCGCGGGGGCGATCGGTATCAGTCATCGTGGAAGTGGTCCCATCCCTTCGGTTCGAGCTGCCGCTCCTCGCCGCTCGACGTCACCGCGACGAGGCCCGACTCGATGATGACGCCGATACGCGTGAACGACACGCCGAAGGCCTCGCGCAGCTCTTGCCCGCAGGCATCGGCGGCCGCATCATCCGGCAAGGTGGCGAGCAGCTCGTAGTCCTCGCCACCTCCGAGGGCCTCGGCGCGTGTGGCGGCCGCCGCCACGGGCACGCGATCGATCTCGAGGCGGGCGCCCACCCCCGAGGCCGCGCACAGCCGAGACAGATCCAGACTCAGGCCGTCGCTGATGTCCATCATGGCCGTGGCGCCGGCGGCGGCGATCACGCTCGGCCTCCCCGACGCGCGCCGTGGGGCGGGCGAGGCTGGCCGCCGCCGCGCGCTCGCCCGCGCCCGGCGCCCGGGGAGGCCCGGCGGCCAGCCGCAGGCCCGCCGCCGCAGCGCCCAGCTCGCCCGTGACCCCCAGGACGTCGCCCGGGCCGAGCGCCGTCGCGGGTGAGCGCGCGCCCGGGAGCGACCTCGCCGACGGCAGTGATCACGATGGATACCTCGGGGCCGCGGGCGAGGTTCCCGCCCACGAGCCACAGCGCGTATTCGTCGCACGCGCTTCGCATGCCGCCGAACAGCTCCATCACCCAGGCGGCGTCGACCGAGGTTGACAACGTAAGGGCGCACAGGGCGTAGCGCGGAGAGGCGGCCATGGCGGCGATGTCGCTGAGGTTCACGACCACGGCCTTGTAGCCGAGGTCGCGCGCGGTGGTCGTGGCGAGAGCGAAGTGCGACCCTTCGACCAGCGCGTCCGTGGTGAGGACGAGGTCTCCCGAGCCCGGGCTCACGACGGCGGCGTCGTCGCCGACGCCCACGCGGACCTCGGGACCCGGGCCCGAGAGAACCTTGCGGATCGCCGCGAGCAGGGCGTCCTCGGAGATGTCCATGGCGTTGTCCGTTCCGTACGGAGGCTGCGCCCGGCGGCGCGCGGGGCAGCCGAACGACGTTCGGTAGACTCTACGCGCACTCCCGTCCGTCCAACCCCGGCGCGCCGACGCCCGCTGGATCCCCCTGCCTAGGAGGCCAACGGTGGCTGAGCTCCACGTCAACCCCACGCCCGAAGAACTCAGGGCATTCACCGAGGACATGCCCGAGACCGGGCTCTCCGCCTTCGGGAACACCAACACTCGAACGCAGGTCCTTTCCCGCAGCGCCGCCAGCACGTTCGTGGTGGACCGGGCGTCGAGCGGCAAGACCATGACGCGCGACGAGTACGAGCGGATCGCCGCACTCCAAGACGCCTACCTCGCCGAGCACGACATGCTCCAGATCGATGGTTACATCGGGAACGACCCCAGCATGCGCAGCGCGTCGCGACTCCTCATGGAGCGGCGCTACGCGAACGTCGCGGGGATGCAGCAGAAGCTGTACTTCCCCCGGGGCGACGCCGCGGAGCCTGAGGTGCAGGTGATCTACACGCCGGGCCTCGCGGCCGACGGCTACCCCGAGGACCGTCTCATCGCGGTGGACCTCGACAACAACGTCACGCGCGTCCTGAACTCGGACTACTTCGGTGAGTCCAAGAAGGGCGGCCTCCGGATGTGGAACAACATCGTCTACGACAAGGGTGGCCTGGCGCTGCACTCGGGCCTCAAGGTCGATCCCCACGCCGCGGGGTGACAAGGTCTTCATGATCTTGGGCCTCTCCGGCACAGGCAAGACCACCACGACGTTCACCACGCAGAACGGTTCCAAACCCATCCAGGACGACTTCGTCGGCCTCATGCCCGGCGGGCATGCTTTCGGCACGGAGAACGGCTGCTTCGCCAAGACCTTCGGCCTCGACGCCGGCCTCGAGCCGTCGATCCACGGGGCGGTCACCAAGCCCACCGCCTACCTCGAGAACGTGTACATGGAGGCCGACGGGACCGTCGACTTCTTGAACGAGAACTACACGAAGAACGGGCGGGCCGTCTTCGAGATGACGGACCTGCTCTCCTACGAGGACGCCCGGAACGTGGGCACCGTCGATTACCTGCTGATCCTCAACCGGAACGAGAACATCATCCCGGGCGTGGCCAGGCTGAATCAGGAGCAGGCCGCCGCGTACTTCATGCTCGGGGAGACCACGGGCACCTCTGCGGGCGGCGCCGCCGAGGAAGGGAAGTTCTTGCGGGTGCCGGGAACCAACCCGTTCTTCCCGCTCCCCCACGGCCTGCAAGGCAACCGCATGCTTGAGCTGCTCGCCTCCCATCCGATCGAGACCTACCTCCTCAACACCGGGCGCGTCGGCGGCAGGGACGCCGACGATCGCTCGAAGAAGGTCAAGATCCCGCACACGTCCGCGTGCGTGAAGGGCATCGCCGAGCAGAGCATCACGTGGGACGAGGATCCCGATTTCGGCTACCAGGTGGCGTCCGATGTCCCCGGTATCGACGACGCGGATCTCCTGAGACCGCACACGCTTTACGAACGGCAGGGCCGATCCGCCGAATACCAGGCACTGGTGGAGCGGCTGAAGGTCGAGCGCGTCGCGCGGCTGCAGGAGTTCCCGGAGCTCTCCGAGGAGATCATCAAGGCCGTCGGCTAGATCGGGGCCGCCCGCCGGTTCCGGCCTCGGTTCCGGCCCTCAGGAGCCGGGTGCCCGGTAGTCGGGATGCATCTTCACGGCCTGGTCGACCTCCTCCGGCGTGATCAGCGGCGTGACGGAGGTGTGCGCGCCACCGGAGGCGGACACGGTGAGCGCAAGCGCGGTTGCCGCGACGTTGTCGGGCAGGTCCGCGATCACGATCACGTCGTCGCTCCCGAACGCGAAGTGGAAGCTCTCCATGGTGCCCCCCGCGGCCGCGATCAGCGTCGACGCGACCTCCCTACGGGCGGTTCCGCCCTCCTTCGCCACGCCTCGCACGCCCTCGAGCGTGTACGACACCTTGACCAGGTACTTCGCCATCCCCGTCTCCTCCCCGACCTGCGTTGTGGGTCACATCCTCATGGCGACGGTGAAGCGGGTCAAGCCGTGATGTCGCGGCGGCGGAAGCCGCCCACCGCAAGGCCGAGGAACAGCGCCGTGTAGACGGCGCTCACCTCGAGTCCGTGCGCCATGCCCGCAGCGTCGACGGGGAACCGGAACAGGCCGACGAACGCGAGCCAGCCGTTCGTGGGCAGGTAGGGATGGATCGCATGCAGGCTGGGGATCTGGCCCAAGATCTGGCTCGCGATCGCGATCACGATGGTCGCCACGGCCGCGCCCGGCCCCGAGTCGGTCCGCGTGGAGATGCACAGGCCGATGCACGCGATGCCCGAAAGCACGGCGACCATGTATGCCCCCGCCACGCCGATGCGCAGCAGCGCCGCGCCCACCGACAGGGTGGTCCCCGACAGCGTCGGCAGGGGGTGCAGGCCGAAGCCCACGGCGCCCGAGATCACACCACTGGCGATCGTGGCTAGGACGAGCAGCCCCAGCAGGGTCATGGCCGAGGCGTACTTCGCCGTGACGAGCCGTGTGCGCCGGACGGGACGCAGAAGGAGGTAGCGCAGCGTGCCCGCCTGCGCCTCCCCCGCGACCGCGTCGCCGGCGAACAGTCCCGTCGCGAGGGGCAGGAAGAAGGGCTGCACGACGGCCAGCCCCGTCAGTGCCGCATACAGCCCGCTCGTCGCGATCTGGAAGAGGAACGGCGGGGCGTCCTGGCCGCCCTGGGGCTCAGGAGGCGACAGCTTGATCGCGAGCACGATGACGGCAGGGATCGCCGCGATCGCCGCGGCGAGCAGCCAGGTCCGCCATCGATGCAGCGCCTTCGCGAGCTCAACGCGGTACATCGGCACCCGCCACGAGATGCAGGAACACGTCTTCCAGCGAGTCGCGTTCGGCGGCGAGCGCGTGGACGCGGAGCCCCGAAGCCACGAGCGCGGCATTGAGATCCGCGGGCCCCACCCCGTCCGCGAACCGGACGTGCAGCGTCCCGGCTCCACGGCCGGGACCCTCGAGGATGGTGACGCCCGGCATCCGCGCCGCGATCGCGCGAGCGGCGAACGCGTCGTCGACCTCGACGCGCACGCGGTCCGTTCCGCCCCGCAGGCCCGACGGCGGCCCCTGGGCCACGAGTCGACCCTGCGCCATGACCCCGACGCGATCGCACATGGCCTCGACCTCCGTGAGCAGATGGCTGGAGACGAAGATCGTCGTCCCGCCGTCGGCGAGGCGCCGCAGCAGCACGCGCATCTCGCGCATCCCGCTCGGATCCAGCCCGTTCGTCGGTTCGTCGAGGATCAGGAGCTCCGGGTCGCCCAAGAGTGCGAGCCCGAGCCCGAGCCGTTGCCGCATCCCCTGGCTGTAAGCCTTCACGCGCTTGTCGGCCGCGGCGGAGAGCCCCACGGTCTCCAGGACCTCCTCGATTCGGCCCAGACGGGTGCGCGTCCCCTCCCGATCCGAACCCGAGCCCGCCCGCGAGAAGTACTCCAGGTTCTTGCGGCCGCTCAGGTACTTCCAGAAGGCGGGCTCTTCGACGAGCGCCCCCACGCGCGCGAGCGGGGCCCGATCGGCACGCACCGGCTCGCCGAGCAGGTCCACGCCTCCCGACGTCGGCAAGATCAGCCCCAGCGCCATGCGGATCGTGGTGGTCTTGCCCGCACCGTTGGGACCGAGGAAGCCGTAGAGCTCGCCGCGTTCGACCTCGAGGTCCAGGGCGTCGACCGCGGCGACGGCGCCGTAGCGTTTGCCGAGCCCGCGTGCGGCGATCGCGGTGCTCACGCCAGCCGCTGGGCGTCTTCCTTCAGCGTGTCGAGGCCCACGAAGCCGAACAGGAGCCACGCGTGACCGCCCGCGTCCACCGGCAGGATCGAGGCGAGCGGGCCTGAGAACGGCAACAGTGCCGACGCCTCGGAGGGAAGCTGCGCGTCCAAGCGCACCGCCACGCGCGAATCGAACCCTGATCCGAACGTGCGCACCGTGGGGTGAGCCATCGCGCCCGCATCCGGGGCGGGACGGCTCGGCACGTCCGGCGTGGAGACAGCGGCTCCCGCCGGCGGTGTGAAGGTGAAGACCGACGGGTCGATCGGATCGAACGAGACCGACGAGAATCCCAGATCGACGGAGGGCTCCGTCGCTCCCTTCGCCGTGATCTGCAGGCGAAGCGGTAGCCGCGTCTCGGCGTCGATCCCCACGGCGACGGAGCCGATCAACGTCTGCGGCGACCTCGGGGTGAGGACGAGCTCATACGCCGGACGCCCGGCGACCATCGCGCTGGCGTCCACGGTGACGTCGGAATAGGGAGCCAACGCGGCGAGCGCCATCGACGCCAGGCGGGAAGGATCGAAGCCGTGCGACCCCGGCCAGTCGGCGCCGCCTCCGAACCAGGCGCCGTCGCCCGACGCCGGGGACGGAAGGTCCGCGTAGACGATGCGCTCCGCGCGCATCCCGTCGGAGTCCCAGTACCAGGCCTCGGTACGGTTCGCGACGAGCGTCTGCTCCCCAAGGTCCATCAGGTGGGACACGCGGAGTCCGTCGGGTGAGCGCCAGACCTTGTAGCGCTGGGACCCCAGCAAGGCGCTCACCGGACCGAACGCGCCGCCGCCGAGGCCGGCAGGGAGCTCGGGGAGGCCGAGGTCAACGTGGGTCCGGATCTCGCCGGAGACGCAAACCGGGCCGGCCCATGCCGCGAGCGCTGAGGCCAGGAGCTTCCTCGGGGTCACCGAGGCGAGGTTCGGGTGGGGATCTGCCCGCACCACCGACACGCCCACCACGCTCAGCACGACTGCGAGCGCAGCGCCCAGGCCGATCATCCGGGTTCGGGTCCGGTGCGCCATGATTCTCTTCTACCACTCCTGGGCCTCAACGGTGGAGCCCTTGCGCCAGGTTGGCGCAGGTTCATCACATCGGCTCAGGACGGATCGCGGGCCCCGCGGTGTCCCAGGAAGAGGCCGGCGACGAACTGCATCACGAGGAAGATCAAGAACGTGAGCGGGTACCACCAGTACCGATCGCGGAAGTAGTCGGCGAAGGCCCGTCCTTGGAGGTAGGCACCGCTGCCGTTGGGGTCCTTCAGGGTGGCCGACAGGTACAGGAAACCCGCGAACGAGAGCCACATCCCCACGCGCCCCACCACGAACGCGGCGAACAGCAGGTGGTCGCGAGGATCGGAACTGTCGAACGGCCTGCGGATCCAGTGCACGAGCGAGCGGATCGCCATCGCGATCAACGCTCCCGCGAGCACGAGCTCCACGATCCTCAGGCGTCCTCCCGGGAGTCGGCGAGCGCGGCCGTGACCTCGGCGTCCGAGACCTGATCGAAGCGGCCGTACCACTGCCCGACCGAGCGCAGGTCGGCCGGGGTCTCGAGGATCACGGACCGGTCGCACTCACCCTCCAGCCGCCGGCCGGCGCCCGCGGGACCGACGGGCGCGGCGAACCAGGTCTCGGACGCGCCGGCGGCGCGCGCCCGACGGAGCGCCGCGATCGCCGTGGCTCCCGTCGCGACGCCGTCGTCGGCGATCAACACCTTCCGGCCGGTCAGATCCGGCGCTTGGGAACCGGCGCGATACGCGGCCTCGCGCCTCGCCACCTCCCGCGCCTGGCGTGCGATCTCCGCCTCGAGGTAGCCCGGCGTCACGCCCAACACGGCGATCGCTCCGTCGTCGATCACCCGAACCCCCGCGGCGACGGCCCCGATCGCGAGCTCCGGGTTGCCGGGGGCCCCGAGCTTGCGGGTCACCACGACGTCGAGCGGGACCCCGAACGCGGCGGCCACCGGCGCCGCGACGATCACCCCTCCACGAGGGATGCCGAGCACCATCGAAGGGGCTTCCGAAGAGGCTCGCAGCGCCGCGACGAGCCGCTCCCCGGCCTCCTCGCGATCGCGGAACATGGCCCTATCGTGCCACCCGCGGAGCGGTTTGCCCGGGTCGTCTCCCCGAGCGGTTTGCCCGGCCGGGCCCCCCGCGGCTAGCATGGGCGCCCTCGATCGAGCGGGAGGTCAGCGTGGTTCAGGCGTACATCCTCATCCAGACCGAAGTGGGCAAGGCGGCAGCGGTCGCCGACGCCGTTCGAGGGATCGCCGGGGTCACCGAGGCCGAGGACGTCACCGGGCCCTACGACGTGATCGTGCGCGCGGAAGCCAAGACGGTGGACGAGCTGGGCAAGCTCGTCGTCGCGCGCATCCAGGGCGTGGAGGGCATCACGCGCACGCTCACCTGCCCCGTGGTGCACCTCTAACGGCAGGTCGCTCAGGCCCCGGGGTCACGGACGCGCGCGTCGCCGGCGTGTCGCTCGATCGCCAGCTCGAGGAGCCGTTCGACCAGGTCCTGGTAAGACAGGCCGCTCGCCTCCCACAGCTTCGGGTACATCGAGATAGACGTGAATCCGGGGATCGTATTGATCTCGTTGATCCACGGCGATCCGTCGGGGGCGAGGAAGAAGTCCACCCGCGCCATGCCGGAGCACTCCACCGCTCGGAAGGCCGCCACCGCCATGCGCTGGACCTGTTCGGCCAGCACGTCGGGGATCGGGGCCGGGATACGGAGCTCGGCCCCGTCCTCGTCCAGGTACTTCGCGGCGTAGTCATAGAACGCGTGTCCCAGCGGAACCACCTCGCCGCACACGGACGCCACCGGGTCGTCGTTGCCGAGCACCGCGCACTCGATCTCCCTCGCGCGATCCAGGCCGCGCTCCAGCACCGCCTTGCGGGCGAACCGGAACGCCTCGTCCAGGGCGGCGTCGAGCTCGGAGGCGTCGGCAACCTTGGAGATCCCCACGGAGGACCCCAGCGTGGCCGGCTTCACGAACACCGGGTATCCGAGCGCGGCGGCGTGCGCGCCGATGCCCTCGGCGTCCTCCTCGACGTCGGCCTCGTGCACGACCCCCCAAGGAAGGACGGGCAAGCCCGCGGCCGCGAACAGGATCTTTTGGATCGCCTTGTCCATCCCGACGGCAGAACCGAGCACGCCCGCGCCGACGTACGGCACGCCCGCGAGCTCGAGCATCCCCTGGACGGCCCCGTCCTCACCCATCGGCCCGTGAAGGACGGGGAACACCACGTCGATCGGCTCGCGGCTGCCATCGGCGGCCACGAGCTCCCCCGAGGCCCCCTCGCTCGCCAGCTCCACGGCGCGGCCCACCCCTTCGGTGACCTCGGGCAGACGCCCGGACTCGGCCGGCAGCGCGGGCGGCCCCGCCAGCACGTGCCAGCGGCCTCGCTTCGTGATGCCGATCGGCACGACCTCGTTGCGCTGAGGATCGAGCGCGTCGATCACCGAGCGCGCGGATAGACAGGAGATCTCGTGCTCGGCGGAGCGGCCGCCGAACAGCACGGCCACCCGTCGCTTCGCGCCGCTCACACGCGCTCCAGCGCTCGCTCGACGTCCTCGAGCAGATCTTCGGAGTCCTCGATGCCCGCAGACACGCGCACGAGCCCATCCGCGATCCCCGCGGCGCGGCGAGCCTCGGGGTCCATCTGCCGGTGCGTCGTGGAGGCGGCGTGTCCGACCAGTGTGTGCGTCCCGCCCAGGCTCGTTGCCACCCAAGCCAACTCGAGGCCGTCGCAGAACCGTTGGCCTCCCTCCACGCCGCCCGCGACCTCTACGGCGAGCATGCCGCCGAACCCGCGGGCGCCGAACATCGCGACCGCCGTCTCGTGGTCGGGGTGCGACTCGATTCCGGGGTACCAGACCCGCTCGACCTTCGGGTGCGCCTCGAGGAACCTGGCCAGCGCCATCGCGTTCGCGCCGTGACGTTGCATCCGCAAACCCAGGGTCATGATGCCTCGCAGGCTGAGCCAGGCCTCGAACGGCGCCATCGTCCCGCCGGTATCCAGCGCGGTGTCGCGCAGGAGCTCGCGGCCTTCCGACGTGGTACAGACCACCCCACCGATCAGGTCGTGATGGCCGCCCACGTATTTCGTGACCGAGTGCACCACGTGGTCGAACCCCTTGCTCGCCGGATTGCACAGGTAGGGAGACGCGAACGTGTTGTCGACCACCGCCGGGATGCCGGCGTCGCGGCACAGGGCGCCGAGCGCGTTCAGGTCTGCCACCCGCACGTTGGGGTTCGCGATCGTTTCCACGAAGAAGAAGGCGGCGCCCGGCAACGCCGCCCGCACCGCGTCGAGGTCGTGGACGTCGACGAACTCGACGGCCACGCCGAAGCGCGGCATCACCTTCGTCGCGATCGAATGCGTGCCGCCGTAGAGCGCGCCAGAACAGACCACGCGGTCGCCCGCCCCGGCGAGTCCCGTGAAGAGCGTGTGCACACCCGCCATCCCCGAGGCGAATCCGAACGCGTCGTCCGTGCCCTCCAGGTCGGCCATCTGCGCCTCGAACGCCTGCACGGTGGGGTTCCCGTAGCCCCGGGTGTAGGTGTAGCCGGGCTTGCGGAACGCGATCGTCTCGGCGTAGTCCTCGGAACTGTCGAAACGATAGGTGGAGGTCTGGTAGATCGGGACGCTGGGGACCTGCTGGTCGATGGGCGGCGCCACCCCGCCGTGGACGGCCCGCGTCGAGAACCCTCGCCCGTTGGCCATGTCGGGCAGCCTACCCCTCGGCGGACCAGCGCTCGGGGTAGCGGGCGCGCAGGTCCACCACGAGCGAGGTGAGCGTTCCCATCAGCTCGGCGGTTAGTGCCTTCACGGCCTCGTGATCATCGAGTTCCCCCGCCCTCCCGGTTACATCGAAGGGGTCGCCCACCCTCGACCACACGGGTCGTCCGAACTTCAGGCTTCCCCGTCCCGCCTTCTGCCACACGGCCTGCGAACCCCAGCTCGCGAGCGGCGTGATGGGCACGCTCGAGGCGAGCGAGAGGCGGATCGCGCCGGTCCTGCCCTCCATCGGCAGGTGGTCGGAACGCCGGGTGACCGTCCCCTCGGGGTAGATCACGACGCATTCCCCCTGGTCAAGGGCGTCGAGCGCCCGCCGCAGGGGGGCCTCCCCGCCGGTTCCCCGACGAACGGGGATCTGCCCCGCGCCACGGAACACGGTCCCGATCACGGGGATCTCGAAGAGGTCGTCCTTCGCCAGGAACCGGGGCCGGCGACCCCCGCGCACCACCGCGTCGGCGTTCGTGAGCGGATCGAGGTAGGAGAGGTGGTTGCACGCCACGATGGCGGGGCCGCGGGCGGGGATCGCCTCCAGGTTTTCGTATCGCAGCCGGAACCACGCGCGCAGCGGCGGTAGGGCCACGGTCTTCGCGACCTGGTACCAGGGCTCCGCCACGGTTCGACCTCTCGTGCAACGCTCGTGCTGCGCGGACAGGCCGTGAGGGTACCGCGAGACTCGACTACCCTTGCGACCTCGTGCGCGTGATCGCTTTGCCCGTGAAGTCGCTGGCCGACGCCAAGTCCCGGCTGGGCCCCGTCCTGTCGCCGTTGGAACGGGGAGCGCTCACGCTCGCCATGCTCGAGGACGTGCTCGACGTCACCCTGGAGCTGCCCGGCTGGGACACCTGGGTCGTCTCGCCAGACGAGTCGGTGCTGGAGATCACGCTCGCCCGGGGGGCGCACGCCATCATCGAGGACGAGCCCCCGCTCACGAACGCGATCCTCCAGGTGCAGGAGGAGGCGAAGGAACGCTCCGTCGAGCACCTCGCGGTCTTGCTCGCGGACACGCCGCTCGTGACGTCCGAGGCCCTGACACGGGCCCTCCACACGCTCGGGCCGGTGGTCCTCGCGCCGTCGGTGGACGAGAGCGGCACGAACCTGCTCGTGCGCCGGCCTCCCGCGGTCATCGACGCTCGCTTCGGTCCCGACTCCTACCGTCGACACCTCGAGGCCGCCGCGGAGACCGACGTCCCCGCCTCCGTCGTATCGATACCCGAGTTGGCCTTCGACCTGGACGTCCCCGGCGATATCCTCACCGTGCTGGAAGCCGACAAACCCGGCAGGACCCGTGATGTCGTGCGGGAGATGGATATCGGGTCGCGGCTGCCGACGCGGACCTGAAGGTTTCCCGGCGAAGACCCGCAGACGTAAGGAGCATCAGTGGCTCAGGGGACGATCAAGGAGTACGAGGACGAGACCGGGACCGGCAGCCTGCTGCTGGAGGACGGGCGGGAGGTGGCGATCGATGCGACGTCGATCGCCGATGAGGCGATCCGGACGCTCCGGCTCGGCCAGCGCGTGAAGTTCGACCTGGTGGAGGCCGATGAGGGCCTCCTCGCGCGCGACCTGCGCATCGTGACCTTCGAGTAGCGCGCAGCGCTACCGCTTCTTGCGGACGCCGAGCACCTGCTCGCGGAACTCCTTGCCGGGGGTGAATGCCGGCAGATCACGCGCCGGCACCACGATGGGCACCGTGGGCTTGCGGGGGTTCCGGGCGACGCGTTCGTTGCGGTGCCGACGCTCGAAGGTCCCGAAGTCCGCGAGCGTCACGCGCTCGCCGCTCACCACCGACTCGCGCACGGCGTCGATCGACGCGTCCACCACCCGAGCAACGTCGGCCTTGCTGAGCCCCGTCCGCTTGGCCACCTCGGCGACCAGACCGCCCTTGTTCATGGCTCGTCTCCCCTCCGGCGTGCAAGCGTCCTTGCGGCCCACCGTATCCGGATGCATGCGCGCGGGTCAAACCAGGTGCCGGGCCGAACGAGGGATGACGCGCCGTCGGGCTCGGGCACGCGTAGGCAGACGAACGGATCAGGGGTGACCTTGGGCGGCGTGCTCGGCAAGCCGCGAGTGAAGGTCGCTTGTATGCTGAGCGTTGTGTTGGAGGCCTGGGTCACGCTCCATAGGCCGCTGACCTGCGTGGATAGCCTTGGCCCGTGGTGTAACGGTAGCACGGCTGATTCTGGATCAGTTAGTCTTGGTTCGAATCCAGGCGGGCCAGCGAGCGCCTCATGAACCGGCGGAGGGCTGCGTGGGATCCGGGGCCAGGACGAGCGGAGGTAGCGGTTCCTGGGCGAAGTCGAAGTCCCGGCGCAGGTCGCCCAAGATCGCAACGTCCTCCCGCACCGTCGGCCGCGCGTCGGGCCAGCCGTCCACCGACGGATCGATGCGATCGCCGGTGAGGAACCGGTCCTCGATCAGCTTGAGGTAGGCATCGAACGAGAGCAGCTGGCTCGATACGCCCGGGCGCGCCCAGGGGCTCAGCATGATGTCCGGCACGCGCAGGCCCCACCCGTTCTCGTCGACGACGGGCGGTTGCACGTGGTCGTAGAAGCCCCCCCAGTCGTCCCATGTGATGAAGATGGCCGTGTGGTTCCACTGGTCGGGCGGGCCCTGCATCACCGCGTTCACGACCCGGGTGACCCATGCCTGCCCGGGCGCGATGCTGTCGGGGGGATGCTCGGCGAGTGAGGTCGTGGGCATGACCCAGGACACGGCCGGGAGGTTGCCGTCCTGCGCAGCCTCGAAGAACTCCGTGTTGGGTCGGATGTTGTCCAGCTGGCCGGTGGCGGCCACGCTCGTGAAGCCGGGGAGCGGGTTCTGGATCGGCGCGGTCTCGACGCCGGCGATATCGGCGCACGGCGGCACGATGCAGCTGCCCGGCCCCACGAAGTAGGCCCATCCGATGCCGTGCTTGTACAGGAGCCACGTGATGTCGCCCCACGCGTAGGGGCGGGGCGGGCCCATCGAAGGATTCCATGAGTGGGCCCGGTGCCTCGCCACGTTGCGCCCCGGCCACCGCGCGTCGGAGCTGCAGGTCATCGCATCGAGCGGATCCGCGCACGAGGCCGACCAGGCCGAGACCAGGAACAGGTGGGAAGGCAACGTCCACGAATCCACGGGCGCGAACATGTGGTCGTGCAGGGTGAAGTGCCGGGCGTAGGCCCAGTAGTTCGGGATCTCGTGGGCCGTGTGGTACCCGACCACATCGGGCTGCCCTTGGGGTCCGCGGTTCACCCTCGTGCACGGCGGGTCACCCGGATGCTTGGTACATCCGTTGCCGACGAGGCGATACGACCGCACGAAGCCGTCCATCTTGCCGCCGTTCACGTCGATCTTCGATGCGTCCTCGCCGTGGGGGCCGCCCCCGTCGACCTGGTTGGTGTCGTGATAGGGCCGGTCGCACCCACCTTTGGGATCGGGCAGACAGGGGGCCGGTCTGCCGTCCTGCATCGGGATGCCGTCCGCACCGGGGAACGTGCCGAAGTAGTGATCGAACGAGCGATTCTCCTGCACGATGAAGACGAAGTGGTTGATGTTGCGGATGCCCTTGGCGGGGACGACGGCGACCGTGTCGTCGGGGATGGTTGCGGGCTGGGGCGGCGACTCCAGCGGGCCGAGATCCACGCCCGCCGGCGCGCCGGAGGGATCCACCGGGAACTGGTCCGGGATGAGTAACGGGTCGGCCTCGCGCGATGCGGCTGGCGCCGGGGGCCCGGTGCTCGACGCGACCGGGAGCGGGACGATGGGGCTCGCCGATCCACCCGAGCACGCGACGCCGACGGCCCCGGCGGCCACGAGCACGCCGAGCGCCGCGGACCTCGAGCGGGTTGTCATGCGACGCATCATGCCCGCAGCCCCTTTCCGCGTCTAGGGAGACGGGTCGAGGATCAACGGGACGATCGGCGGCCGCCCCCAGTCGAATTCCCTTCCGAGGTCACCCAATCGCGCGGCGTTCTCACGCACCGTGGGCCGCGCGTCGGGCCACCCGTCCGTGCGGGGGTTGAGCCGCTGGCCGCCCAGGAAGCGGTCCTCGATCAACTTGAGGTAGGCGTCGAACGACAACGTCTGATGGTCCACCCCTCCTCGGGCGAACGGGCTGATCAGCAGCCCTGGCACGCGGATCCCATATCCGTTGTGGTCGATCCTGATGGGCTTCACGTGATCGTAGAAGCCGCCCCAGTCGTCCCAGGTGAGGAAGATCGAGGTGTGCAGGTACTGATCGGTAGGACCCTTCATCACCGCGTTCACGACCCGCGTGACCCAGGCCTGGCCGTTGCCGATGTAGTCGGGTGGGTGCTCGCTCTTGTGGGTCGTCGGCATCACCCACGACACCGACGGGAGGCTGCCGGCGGCCGCGGCGTTGAAGAACTTCGTGTTGGCCTGCACGTTGTGGAGCTGGTGATCCACCGCGACGGTTCGGAACCCCGGCAGCGGGTTCTGAACCACCGCGGTCTGGGGGCCGCCCCCGGCGTGACACGGAGCCACCACGCACGTGCCCGGACCGACGTAGTAGGCCCAGCTGACGTGATGGGCGTTCAAGAGCCACGTGATGTCGGCCCATGCGTACGGTCGCGGAAGGCCGTCGGTGGGGTTCCAGATGCGACCTGAGTCCGCCACGTTGTGACCGGGGAACTTGAGGTCCGAATGACAGCTCATCCCGCTGCGCGGGTTCGAACACGTGGCCGACCAGGCGGAGACCAGGTAGAGGTGCGACGGGAGGGTCCACGAGTCCGACGGCGCGAACATCCGATCCTGGAGCAGGTAGCGCCTCGCGTACGCCCAGTAGTTCGGGATCTCTTTGGCGGTGTGAAACCCCATGACGTCGGGCGTCCCGTTCGGCCCCGGATGCGACTTGCGGCACGGGTAGTAGCGGGGGAACTTGGTGCACTTCGTGCCGATCGCCCGGAACGACCGCACGTACCCATCCATCTTCCCGTGGTCGATCGAGATCGTCGAGCCGATCTCGCCGTGCGGGCCGCCCTGATCGAACAGGTTCATATCGTGGTACGGGCGCCGGCACGCCTTCGCGGCCGGATCGGGGATGCACGGCCTGAATCGACCCTTGGGGGTCCGCGGGATCCCGTTGGCCCCCGGGAAGGTCCCGAAGTAGTGATCGAACGACCGGTTCTCCTGGACGACGAACACGACGTGGTCGATGTTGCCGATGCCGAGCGAAGGGTCGATGGGGGCCGCGCCCGGGGAGGCCACGGCCGTCACGGAGGGGTTCATCGCCGTCGCCACCAGGCCGAACGCCACGAGGGCCACGCCGAGCAGGGAGGCGGAACGCACGCCTCTGCGTGTCGCCGCGGAGCATCGTGTGTGTGCCGTGCCGGAGCTCACCATCTCATGGCCCCGGGTATCGCCCAAACGGGGTGGGGTCGAGGATCACGGGTGGGATGGGGGCCTGCGTCCAGTCGAACTCCTTCGAAAGGTCGCCAAGGCCTCGCTGGTTCTCCCGGACGCGGGGCCGAGCGTCGAAGATCCCGTACCGACTCTTGAGCGTCTTGGGATCCAGCCGCTCCCCTCCCAGGAACCGGTCCTCGATCAGCTTGAGGTAGGCGTCGAACGACAGCGTCTGGTGGTCGATCGTGCCGCCCTTGGCGAACGGGCTGATGAGGATGCCGGGCACCCGGATGCCGTAGCCACTGGGGTCGATGCGGATCGGCTTGACGTGATCGTAGAAGCCACCCCAGTCGTCCCAGGTGAGGAAGACCGCCGTGGTGTTGCGCTCGGCCGCCGGAGCGCGCATGACTGCGTTCACGACCTTCGTGACCCACTCCATGCCGGAGCCGATGTAGTCGGGAGGGTGCTCGCCCCTGTTCATGACGGGCATCACCCACGAGACGGAGGGCAGGGTGTTCGTGCGCAGCCCTTTGAAGAAGTTCGCGCGATCCTGGATATTGCCCATCTGATCCGTATCCGACACGTCCTGGAAGCCGGGGAGCGGGTTCTGGAACCACACGGTCGTCTTCTTGTCGTAGGAGGGGCAAGGGGGGGCCACGCACGTGTGCGCCCCGACGAAGTACCCCCACGAGATGCCGTGCTGATGCAGAAGGTACGTGATGTCGGTCCACTGATACGGGTAGGGCGGGCCATCGGGAGGGCGCCACCCGTTGCCCGGGGCCGACAGGTCCGATCTGCACGATTGCGGCGTGAACCGCTTGCACGTGGCCGACCAGGCCGAGACGAGGTAGAGATGCGAGGGGAGCGTGTACGAGTCCGACGGGGCGAACATGCGGTCCTGCAGGAGGTAGCGGCGCGCGTATCGCCAGTAGTTCGGGATCTCCTTGCCGGTGTGATAGCCCATCACGTCGGGCGTGCCCGCGGGCCCCGGCGTCGACTGCCGGCAGTTGTAGGAGGGGTCCTTGCTGTGCGTGCACGGCGTCCCGAGCTTGTGGAACATCTTGATGAAGCCATCCATGCGACCCCCGTGCACGTCGCCCGCCGAGGCCTCCTCGTCGTGCGGCCCTCCCAGGTCGAATTGGTTGGTGTCGTGATACGGCCTGCGGCAGTGTCCGTACTTGGCGTCGGGGACGCAGGTCTTGAAATGGCCGCGCGGGCCGCGCGGCAGACCGTGCGCACCTGGGAAGGTCCCGAAGTAGTGGTCGAACGACCGGTTCTCCTGGACGACGAAGATGATGTGTTGGAGGTTCGCGATGCCCTTGGTGGGGTCGATCCCGGGTGGTGCCGCCTTCGCGCGTGCGCCCGCTGCGGCCGGCGCGGGGCGCGCGCCCATCGCCAAGGCGACGAGCGATCCGGCGACGAGGAGACACGCGAGCCCGCGCAGGGAAGACCTCATGGGCTCCGCATCGTAGCGGTGTGCGCGGGCCCTGGAAACCAGCCGGGGCGCATTCTCCTACCATGACCCGCGACGGCCACGGCCCGTGGCTTCGGGAAGGAGACGACCCCACCGTGAGCGATGGAGTTGAGCCGATCACCGTGACCCTGATCCCCGGGGACGGGATCGGGCCGGAATGCGTGAACGCCGCGCGCATCATCGTGGAGGCGGCGGGAGCCCCCATAAGGTGGGAGGACGCGGAGGCGGGCGCGGAGGTCTTCAAGCGAGGCGTGGCCTCGGGCGTGCCGCCCGAGACGATGGATTCCATCGCGCGCACGCGGGTGGCGCTGAAAGGTCCTTTGGAAACGCCGGTGGGCTTCGGGGAGAAGAGCGCCAACGTCACCCTGCGCAAGCTCTACGAGACCTACGCGAATGTCCGGCCGGTCCGCGAGATGCCCGGGGTCATCACGCCCTATTCGGGCCGCGGCGTCGATCTCGTGATGGTGCGGGAGAACGTCGAGGATCTCTACGCGGGCATCGAGTACCTGCAGACGCCGGGGGTGGCCCAGGCACTCAAGCTCATCAGCGTGAAGGGCTGCGAGAAGATCAGCCGGTTCGCGTTCGAGTATGCGCGCAGCGAGGGACGCACGTCCGTGGCGTGCGCCACCAAGGCCAACATCATGAAGCTCAGCGAGGGCACGTTGAAGCGGGTCTTCGAGCGCGTGGCGCCCGACTACCCCGAGATCGAATCGTGGCACGTGATCGTGGACAACGCCGCGCACCAGCTCGTGAAACGCCCGGAGCAATACGAGGTCATCGTCACCACCAACATGAACGGCGACATCCTCAGCGACCTGTCGAGCGCGCTGATCGGAGGGCTCGGGTTCGCGCCCAGCGCGAACATCGGCAACGAGGTGGCCATCTTCGAGGCCGTCCACGGGTCCGCGCCCAAGTACGCGGGGAAGGACGTCATCAACCCCACGGCCGTGATCCTGTCCGCCGTGATGATGCTTCGGTACCTGGGCCTGTTCGAGGAGGCCGCCGCGATCGAGCACGCCGTGTTCGTGACGCTGGAATCGGGCGTGCTCACGGGCGACGTCGTGGGCTACGACCGCGGAACGCCAACGAGCGTCTATGCCGAGACCATCATCGGCAACCTCGGCAAGAAGACCGAGACATGGACGATCCGTGATCCGCGGCCGCTGCGGCTTCCCGAGCTGTCGAGCGACCCCGACTACGTCAAGGTCGCCTCGCGCGCGGTGGTCGGGCTGGACGTGTTCGTGGAATCCCCCCTCGGCGCCGAGGAGCTGGGCGCCTCCCTCACGGAGCTCGCCACGGGGACCCGGCTCGAGCTGCGCATGATCTCCAGCCGTGGCACCAAGGTCTACCCGGCCACCGGGGCCATCACCGACACGCTCGACCACTGGCGATGCCGGTTCATCATCCGCGAGAACCCGGGCGACCTATGGGACGAGGACGTGCATCAGCTCCTCGCACGCATCAGTCGCCGTCACAGCTGGATGCACATCGAGAAGCTCATGGAGTTCGATGGGGAGCTCGGCTTCACCCGCGATCAGGGCGAGAACTGACCGCTCCCGCAACGCCTACGGCAGCGGCAGCGGTTGCGCCCCGGCCGCGTCCCGCAGGCGTGGGAGGCCGTAGCGATCTTCGATGGCGGCGAGGAGCGAGTAGTGCGTGTAAGGCGCCGGATCCGAGGTACCCGCCGTCACGCCCGGCCCCTGAAGCGCCGCGTAGAGCGTGCCGGATTCATCGAACGTGACAAAGACCTGAGCGCCGGAGGCGAGCAAGGGCGGCACGTGGGACGCGAGCCAGGCGTCGCCCCGTTGCAGCAGTGCGTCGGAGTCCTTGATGCAGTTCACCCACTGCGCGCCGCCGCTGCCATGATCGTCGTTGCAGCCGTTGGGCGTGATGAACGTCACGGCCGGAGGGTGGGCGGGGTCGAGGGAGCTGAGCGGGAGCACGTGCGCGGCGCACGACGGCGCGCCGTAGACGCTGGCGAACATCGGCGCCGGCACGTGACGCATCAGGTAGGGGCCGCCCGTGGCCTCGCTGTCCGCGGTCACGACGCCGGAACACGGGCTGGGCATCCCCTCGCCGAAGACGCCCCATCCGACGCCGGCGGTCTGGAGCTGATCCCACAGCGTAGAGGTGCAACCGGCCGCGGTGATCACCGGGTCGGCGGCCACCACCGAATCGTCGGTCTTGCCGCACGATGACCCGGCCACCATCTGCAGGTAGTCGGGCAACGAGGGCCCCCGGGACGAACCTTCGCGGTAGTCGGCGAACCGGAGCCCTCCGGCCGCGAATGAATCGAGGTACGCATCGATCCGCCGGGATCCTGGCCTGCAGCTCATCAAAGGAGAGATTCTCCATCACGATGATCGCGAGGCTGGGCGGTTTCGCCCCAGGGCTCGCGGTCGCGGAAGGCGTGGGCCTGGTTACGGTCGCGCCCGGCGCGGTCGCCGCCGTCGCCGCGGTGCCGCCCGGCGCACACGCGATCGCGGCAACGACCGAAACGGCGGCGAGCATGAGGGTCGATCTCGTCACGAGAGCTCCTGGTGGCAGGGAGGCGGGGGGACGACCCTAGAGCCGACGGGATGCCGACGGCAACCGTCGTCAAAGGGCTCCGCGACCGCTTGCTAGACTGCTCTGCGGTCGCGCCGTCGACGCGGTCCCATCGTCTAGAGGCCTAGGACATCACCCTCTCAAGGTGAAGACACGGGTTCAAATCCCGTTGGGACTACCACCGGGGTCAAGGTGGCTGGAGGAACCTGCGACACGTCGGAGCGCCGAGACCGGTTGAGCATCAGGCCCTAGAAGATCATCTCGAGCTGGTCGAAGGTGCGGCTCACTCCCAGGGCAAGCAGGGAGACGAGCGAGCCGTATCCGGCGAATGCGGCGCCAACGGACAACCAGCGAGAGAGGTTCTCGTTGATCGACGACGCGTACCGAACTCCGGAAGCTGTGAGCATGACCACGACGGCCACCGCCATCGCGTACGCATGATCACATCCGCAGAACCCCGGCACCGTGAACAATGCCAGCTCAATGACGACACTGACGCCTCCGGCTGCCAGCGCGAGGAGGTAGCCGATCTCCGTTCGCCCATCGCCGGCCGGGGGCAGCCTCGACCCCAATACGCGAGACAGACCCACGACAACCAGCCCGAATGCGATGTGGAGACCCGCGAACATGCCCACGTTCAGGCCGGGCGGATCGAGAACCAGGAAGTCGGTGGATACAAACGTCGTGGAAGCCGCGAGCGTGAGCACACCGAAGCCGAGACCCCGAAGAGGTCCTAGCCAACGAAGCCATGGATCCGATCCCGCCACGAGCGCACTGCCCGCCAGCCCGGCAAACGCGCCGCCGAAGACGATCAGGAACAACGTACCGCCAATCGTGAACTGCCCGATGCGATTGCCGTTCTCGGTGAGACGCCCCGCCATCTCGGGTCCCGCTGCGTTGGCCGAGATTCGCATGACGATCCGACCGCCGATCCCACCAACGAGGATGCCGCTGATAGCACTCGCCGCCACAAGGATCGCGACGTGTCGGATCACGCGATCGACACCTGCCTTCAGAAACCGCACGGAGCTGCGAGGTGTCGGCGACGGGCCGCTGTCCTTGGTCGACCGATCTCCACGGTCGGTCATGAACCGCCCCGTTTCTCGGTCGTCCCAGCAGACACCCCGACGAAGCGCGTGACTCGACGAACCATCTCGGTTCAGCGTAGTGGCTTCCGAGCTTCTTCGAACGCGACAAGCCTGGCGAGGCCACTACGACCTCCAGCCTATGAAGTGACCCTCGGGCCGCCCACACATGCCCACACGCGCGCAGCTCTGTTTGCGCAGGTCAAACCCCCAGGTCCAGAATCCCGTTGGGACTACCTGCGCAACCGAGTAAGACGTGGGCCCAGCTCGTCCCGGCTCATCCCCACGTCCTGGGCGACGCGGGACCCATACCCGAAGCCCGGCCCAAGGGGGCCGGGCTTTGTCGGCACTCGGAGTCGGTCAGGTGACGAGGATGCGATCGTCGTCTATCCAGCTCTCGATCGTCCCGGGCGTCACGAAACGCGTCTCACCGGTGGCAAGGTCGTAGACGTACGTGCCGGAGCCTCCTTCGTCAGTGCTCCCGATGTAGGCGATCTGCGTGCTGTCGGGCGACCATCTCTGGTACCCGTCGCCGCCACGGAGTCGAGCGATGATGCGCCGTTCTGATCCATCGCTGTTTGCGAGGATCAACCGCACTCGGGGCGTCAAGTAAGAGTTGAAGGCGATCAAAGCACCGTCGGGCGCCAGCGTGGGAACGCTCCCATCGGGCACTATTAGCCTCGTCTCTCCCGTCGTGAGATCGAGCGACCGGGCCGTGTAGTGATTGCCAGCGGTGTTGGGGGTCGAGAAGATGATCGATCCTCCGTCCGGCGCCCACCCCCCCGGGTCGACCGCGCCGCGTGGTGCCCGGGTGACCATGGTCGACTCACCACTGGAGACGCGAACGACGAAGATCTGGCTTCTGCCCGATGTGTATCGTCCGTACGCGATCAGCGAGCCGTCGGGGGACCAACTGGCGCCGCGATACGGCCCGCCGCCCCCCTTATCGTAGGTGACCTGTCTGGCGTTCGAGCCTCGGGGACCCGACACGTCGATATCCATCACGAACACCTGAGCGTTCCCCTTCTCATCGAGGTCGGTGTAGGCAACCATCGACCCGTCGAGCGTGACGTCGAACTCCGACGCACCGACGGGGGCCGCGAACAGCGTTTCGGTCCCTGAGCCCACGTCTACGATGGACAGCGTCTGGTCCGCTCCGTCTGGCTCACCGGTCGCTCCTGTCGTGCTGATCGTCGAGGCGGGACCCTTTTGTGTTGCGCCTTCGCACGCCCCAGCCATCACGGCGACGGCCAGCAGGAGCGAGGCCGCAACAGGCCGTCGCATCGGGGTGCCTGAGCGTGCCGCTCTGCTTCCGGTTCGATCCGTGCGTGTCATGCCTTCCTCCCTCCGTCCGGGTCGCTCTCATCAGGACCATGTGCGACCGTGACGGAGGAGCCTTGAGAACGGCTGGACGCCTATTTCAACCCGTTCTCAAGCGCCTCGGTCGAGGCTGGAGACCGTGAGCAACGGACAGGACGAGACGGCGGCCTGGCGCCCTGGAATCCAAGGTTCGATACTCGACCGCATGGGGGCGATGAAGCGCGCTCCGCAGGGATCAGACCGGACGGGTGTCCGCGCGGATAGCCGAAGCACGCCGCCTACCGGCACGGCCGAGGAGATCAGGACGTTCCTCATCGCGGATGTTCGCGGATACACCCTCTTCACCCAGGAGCGCGGTGACGAAGCGGCTGCCACGCTCGTGGCTCGGTTCGCCGAAATCGTTCGCGAGCAGGTGGAGGCTCGGGACAGCTCGGTGATCGAGCTGCGGGGAGATGAGGCCCTCGCGGTCTTCCGTTCGCCCCGTCAGGCGATCAAGACGGCGGTCGAGCTGCAGGCCCGCCTCCTAGAGGAGACGCTGGCGACGCCGGATCTGCCGCTCCCCGTGGGGATCGGGCTGGATGCAGGCGAGGCGGTTCAGGTCGAGGGCGGATACCGTGGTGGGGCCCTGAACCTCGCGGCGCGGTTGTGCGGGCAGGCCGGTCCCGGCGAGATCCTGTGTAGTCAGAGCGTCGTTCACCTCGCT
Organism: uncultured Actinomycetes bacterium; assembly: GCA_963719165.1. Lineage (GTDB taxonomy): Bacteria > Actinomycetota > UBA4738 > UBA4738 > HRBIN12 > JAOUEA01. Next base: position 1,044,842 of record CAVRAV010000001.1, read on the forward strand.
CGCGCGGTCGACGGCATCAGCTACGTCGATCGCGGGGAGCTGCACCTCAAGGGGCTTTCCGATCCCGTCCACGTCCTGGCGATCGCCTCGGATGAAATCGACGTCGCGGAGCGGATGAGAGCACTCGCGCCGCGGCAGCAGGCGCGGCGGGTGTACCGGGGAACGCTTCAGTTCCGCGTCCTCGGACCACTCGAGGTGGAGGCGGACATCGGCCCGATCCCTCTCGGGGGACCGAAGCAGCGCGCGGTCCTCGCACATCTGCTCATCCGAGCGAACGAGCTCGTCCCCGTCGAGACCCTGGTCGATGAAGTCTGGGGCGAAGGACCACCCAAGGAGGCTCGAAACATCATCCAGACCTATGTCTCGCGCCTGCGGAAGGCTCTCGGCCAGGACCGCATCCAGAGCCAAGTACCGGGTTATCGCCTGAGGCTCGATTCCTCCGAGTTGGACGCCGCCCGGTTCGATGCCCTCCTAAGGGACGCGAAGAAGGCCCTCCCCATCGATCCCAACATCGCGGTCGGCACGCTCGACGATGCGTTGGCGCTGTGGCGTGGGCCTGCTCTTGCCGACCTCGCCGAGCAGCCCGCCCTGGTCGCCGAGGCTGCTCGGCTCGACGACCTTCGACTCGGAGCTCAGCAAGACAGGATCGAGGGGCTGCTGGCGAGCGGTGCGCAGGCCCGAGCGATCGGTGAGTTGGAGAACCTCCTTACGCGCCACCCATGGCGGGAAAGTCTGTGGGGCCTGCTCATGCTTGCCTTCTATCGAGAGGGGCGGCAGGCCGAGTCACTGGGCGCGTATCAACGAGCCAGAGAGATCCTGGCCGACGAGCTCGGGATCGATCCCTCGCCCGAGCTCATGAGGCTCCATGAGCGGGTGCTGAAACAAGATTCGGGACTCGATCTGAGGGGAGAGCCGCTTCGCGGCTACCGGCTCCTCGAGAAGATCGACGACGGACCCAAGGGCGTCGTGTTCCGCGCAATCCAACCCCACGTCGAGCGCGACGTGGCCGTGAAGATCTTCCACGAGGCGATCGCCATCGATCCCGCGTTCGTCAGGCGGTTCGATGCGGAGGCCCAAGCGGTCGCCGCCTTGGAGCATCCGCACATCGCCCCGATCTACGACTATTGGCGGGAGCCCGGTCGTGCCTACATCGTCTCCCGGTTCCTGCGCGGCGGGAGCCTTCGAGCCCTGCAGGAACGAGGGGCCTCGCTGGAGCGGGATCGGGCCGTTCGCGTCGTCGAGCAGATCGCTTCCGCACTTGCGTTCGCGCACCGGCAGGGCCTGGCTCACGGGAGCGTGCGGTCATCCAATGTCCTGTTCGACGGCGAGGGCAACATCTACCTCGGGGACTTCCTCGTAGGGATCGGATCGGCCCCGGACCCGGCGGAGGACGTGCGGGAACTCGCCCGCCTCGCCAGGGGACTGCTCGCGAACGACATACCTCAGCGACTCGCGGAGCTCGCCGAGCGGACCGAGGTCGGGACGGACACACCGGACGCGGATACGTTCGCCCTAGCTGCCCGCACGACGCTCGAACCTAGTGCGGTCGCGGGTCCTCGACGGGTGGACCAACGGAACCCGTACAAAGGCCTGCGGGCGTTCACCGAGGCCGACGCCCGCGACTTCTTCGGGCGAGGCGAGCTCACCCAGCGCCTCGTCACCAGGCTGAGCGAGGCCGGGCCCGGAGCCAGGTTCCTGGCCGTCGTCGGCCCGAGCGGGGGAGGAAAGTCATCGGCGGTGCGAGCTGGGCTCGTGCCGGCCATCCGGCGCGGAGCTCTGGGAAATCCGGATGATCGCTTCATCGCCGAAATGTTCCCCGGGGTGCACCCCATGGAGGAGCTCGGGGCGGCCCTGCTTCGGATCGCGGTGCGGCCGATCCCTCGCCTGCGCGACCTCCTCGAATCCGGGTCTCGGGGGTTGCTCGAAGCCGTCGATCTCCTCGCGCCCGGCGAGGCGGAGGTCGTTCTGGTGATCGACCAATTCGAGGAAGTCTTCACGCTCGCGTCCGGCGAGCGAGAACGGGAGCGGTTCCTGGAATCGCTTCGCGTGGGGGCGGCCGACCCGCAGAGCCGGCTCCGGGTGATCGTGACCCTCAGGGCGGACTTCTACGACCGACCGCTCCTCTACCCCCGGTTCGGGGAGTTGCTCGCGAAACGAACCGAAGCGGTCCCGGCCCTCACCCCCGACGAGCTCGAGCAGGCCATCCGGGCCCCAGCCGAAGGGGTCGGCGTCTCGCCCGAGTCGGGACTGGTGGCGGAGATGATCGCCGACGTAGCCCACCAGCCCGGCGCGCTCCCGCTTCTCCAATACGCGCTCACGGAGCTCTTCGAACGTCGTCGGGACGATCGGTTGACCCTCGCCTCCTACCGGGAGATCGGGGGCGTCGCCGGGGCGCTCTCCGCTCGAGCGGACCGGATCTACGAGGCGACCGACGCGCCGGGCCGACGCGCCGCAAAGCAGGTGTTCCTGCGGTTGGTCACCCTGGGAGAGGGAAGGCAAGACACTCGGCGCCGTGTCGCAAGGAGCGAGCTCGTCGCGCTCGATGTGGAACTGGAGGCGATCGACGTCGTCGTGGACAGCTTCGGGCGCCACCGGCTCCTCACCTTCGATCGCGAGCCTTACACCCGGGAGCCCACGGTGGAGATCGCCCACGAGGCGCTCCTCGGCGACTGGGGGCGGCTGAGTTCGTGGATCGACGACGCCAGAGAAGACCTCCGCCTGGAACGGGGCCTGGCTCGGGGAGCCTCCGAGTGGCGGGGCTCCGATGGCGACCCGAGCTTCCTCCTTCGAGGTGCCCGACTGGAGCAGCTCGAGATGTGGGCCGCGACTACGAACCTGGCGATCGGGCGACCGGAGCGCGCCTACATGAAGTCGAGCGTCGATCAGCGGGACCGTGAGGAGGAGGTGGAGCACCAGCGGCGAGAACGCGAGGCGCAGATCGAGCGGCGATCCGGCCGCCGGCTCCGGGGCCTCGTCGCCGTGTTCGCGGCCGCGGCCCTCGTCGCCGGATCACTCACCGTCGTCGCCACGAACCAGAGCGGGAGGGCGGAGCGTGAGGCCCGGATCGCGACGGCGAGGGAACTCGCCGCGGCTGCCGCGGCGAACCTGGGGGTCGACGCCGAGCTCAGCGTCTTGCTCGCGACCGAGGCTGTCGAGACCACGCGGTCCTCGGACGGAACGGTTCTTCCCGAAGCGGAGGAGGCGCTCCACCGCGCCGTCGTGGCATCACGCCTCGAGATGGAAGTGCCGGGGGTGGGGGGACTCCTCGCTTGGAGCCCGAAGGGAGTCTTCGTGACGGAGGGCCCCGAGAACTCGGGCCTGATCGACATCAGAGACGCGGAGACGGGAGTGAGGGTCCTCGCGTTCAAGGGACATGAGGGGGACGTCAACGACGTCGCATTCAGTCCGGACGGCTCCAGGCTCGCCTCCGCCGGGGATGACGGCATGGTGAAGATATGGGACCCGTCGACTGGGCGACTCCTTTCGAGCATGTCTCGGGTCGGCGGCGCTTGGGGGGGGCCCTCGTTCAGCGCCGACGGTACCCTCGTCGCCGCAGCGTGGACAGTGAACGGCGGCTACAACGGCGAGCTTCGGGTCTTGGATCTGTCAACGGACAGCGTGGTCTTGTCGGTCGCGACGGTGGGCGCGATCGACACCGCCCTCAGTCCGGACGGAAGGCGCGTCGCCGTCGCGTCTTGGTGGCGCAACCACGCCGTCTTCGACGTGGCGACCGGGGAAGAGGCGTTCGAACTCAAGGGTCCCAACTGTTGCACCGTCCCGGCTTCCCGGGGAGTGTCTTGGAGCCCGGATGGCCGATACATCGCCGCGAGCAGCCAGGACAGCACTCGGGTCTGGGATGCGGACACGGGAAGGCTCCGTCGCACATTGTCCGGTCACACCGGGTTCGTCTTCAGTGTCGCGTGGAGCCCGGATTCCTCTCGTCTCGTCGCCGGTGGTTCGGATGGCACCGCGAAGGTGTGGGAGATCGGAGCCAAGGGTTTCCGGGAGCTGTGGTCGCTGTCGGCTCAAGAGACGAAGAGCGGGATCGTGGGGGTGGCCTTCTCGCCCGATGGGACCCGGGTGATGGCGGGGGACGCAGCGATCTCCGCCGTGAAGGTCTGGGACCTCGGACCTGGCGGCGACGAAGAGTGGGCGAACCTCCCCACCCCTGGCTTCCCCGCGGCAGAATTCACGCCCGATGGGCGGCGCGTCGCGGCCGGCAGTTGGAACGGCCGGGCAGTGACGATATGGAACCTGCAGACGCGGCGCTACCTCCGAACCATCGAAGGCAACGCCGACGAGTGCGTGATGCCGCACTGCTTCCACATCCAGTCCATAGCGGTAAACCCGAGCGGTGGGTCTATCGCAGTTGGCGGCGACGGAGCTTACTGCTGCGGTGGCGAGGTAGCGAGGGTGTGGGATATGGCGACCGGGGAGGAGCTCTACAGGATCGGGCACCGCTACGACGTCACCCACGTTGCTTTCAGCCCGGATGGAGACTACCTGGTCACCGCGAGCTGGTACGGAACGGCGAAGATCATCGATGGCTCCGGCAGCGTGATGAGCGTCCTGCAAGAGGACGAGGGGTTCCACCTCAGGGATGCCCGGTTCAGCCCCGACGGTCGCCTGGTGGCGACGGCGGCCGCTTTCGGACTTGGGGAACTCGGAAGAGGCCGCGTGAAGATCTGGGATTGGGCGAGGGGGGAGGTCGTCCGCACGATCAGCGTCGACGCCTCCTGGTTGGACTTCGATCCAAGCAGTAGCCGGCTCGCCGTGGCCGGTCCGGAAGGACTCGCAGGGATCTGGAACATGGATACCGGCACGCGCGCTGCCGTGCTCGCGGGGCCCTCCGGGGGAGTCACCGACATCGCCTTCAGCCCGGACGGATCGGCCGTCGCCACGGCGGGCTACGATGGTTCGGTTCGACTCTTCAACGCAGACACGGGCGCACAGAAGCTCGTCCTGCGAGGCTCCGGGTGCGCCGTGCAGGGCGTGAACTTCAGCCCGGACGGCACGAAGCTCGCTTCCACGAGCTGGTGCGACGGTGTTCGGATCTGGGCCCTCGACATCGACGACCTGCTCGACATCGCTCGCCGCGAGGTCGGGAGGCAACTCACCGACGTGGAATGCCGCCAGTACCTTCACGTAGATCGGTGTCGGCAGGCTTGAGCGAGATGGAGTCTCATCTGCGCGTCTTCCGCAGCTCGACGGGTTCCGATGGATCGTCCTGAAGAATGCATCGATCAGCCAGCGGGCGGTAACCACACAACTCGTCTCCGGCAAGTGTGACGCGAGCACGCACCTATCCGCACTCGCGGCGGCGAGTACTCGCCTTCTTGGCCGAGTACAGCGGGCGCATCTTCAATGCCGAACGCAAGATCCTGACGCGTGCTGCCTGGAACACCCTCAAGGTGAAGACACGCATTCAAATCCCGTGGGGGCTACCAGGAACACGGTTCGCACCCCCGTCCACCAACGGCCCATCCCGCGAGGACGATCAGGCCGCGTAGGCCTCAGGTGAGGCCGTGAAGCTGTCGCGACAGCTCTGAGAACAGAAGGAGTACGTCGTCCCGTCGTATTCCTCGCTCGCGGCGGCCGTCGCCGGATCGATCTCCATGCCACACACGGGGTCCTTCACGGTTGCCACGGTCTCCGCGTTCTTGACGGGTTCCCGCTCGCCGACCTCCACTCGGACCGAACCGGTGACGGAGCGACCGCCACCGGCGACGACGGGCGGTTTGAACCCGCGGAGCCGGTTCGCATTCGTCACGACCGAGAGCGAGCTCGCGGCCATCGCCGCGGCCGCGATCATCGGGTTCAGCACGATCCCGAAGGACGGGTACAAGATGCCCGCCGCGATCGGGATGCCGATCGCGTTGTAGACGAACGCGAAGAACAGGTTCTGCCGGATGTTGCGCATCGTCGCGCGGCTGAGCGACAGCGCCGACACCACGCCGCGCAGGTCGCCGGAGATGAGCGTGACGTCGGCCGCCTCGATCGCGACGTCGGTCCCGGTTCCGATCGCGATGCCGACGTCGGCTTGGGCGAGAGCCGGCGCGTCGTTGATCCCGTCGCCGACCATGGCGACCAACATCCCCTCGTCCTGGAGCCGGAGCACCTCCAGCGCTTTGCCCTGCGGAAGCACCTCCGCGAGGACGCGCTCGATGCCGACCTGCCGTGCGACGGCCTCGGCGGTGCGTGCGTTGTCGCCGGTGATCATGACGACCTCGAGTCCGAGGTCCCGCAGAGCTCGCACGGCGGCGGGCGAGCCCTCCTTGATCCGGTCGGCGACCGCGACGAGGCCAGCCGGGCGTCCATCGATCGCGGCGTAGATGGCGGTTTTTCCCTCGGAGGCCAGACGCCCGGCGGTCTCCTCCAGCGTCGAGGGATCGGTGCCCGCGTCGGAAAGGAGCTCCTTCCGGCCGACCAGCACCTCGTGCCCCTCGACGGTCGCTCGGACCCCATGTCCCGTGACGGAATCGAACGCGCTCGCATCGGTGAGGTCGATCCCTCGTGCCTGGGCTCCCGCCACGATCGCCGACGCAAGCGGATGCTCCGATGAGCGCTCGGCGGATGCCACGAGGCGAAGCAGCGCATCGTCGCCGAACCCGTCGGCGACGACGACATCGGTCAAGGCGGGCGCGCCCTTGGTGATCGTTCCCGTCTTGTCCAGCACGATCGCATCCAGCTTGTGCGCGGTCTCCAACGCCTCCGCCGATCGGATCAGGACGCCGTTCTCCGCACCCTTGCCGGTCCCGACCATGATGGAGAGCGGCGTCGCGAGCCCGAGGGCGCACGGGCACGCGATGATCAGCACCGACACGGCGCTCACGAGGGCGAACGTGAGGGCGGGCGACGGTCCGAAGTCGAACCAGATGACGAACGTCCCGATCGCGATGAACACGACCGCCGGCACGAAGTAGCTGGCGACGAGATCTGCCAGCCGCTGGATCGGTGCCTTCGAGGCCTGGGCCTGCTCGACGAGCCCGATGATCTGCGCGAGCATCGTGTCGCGCCCGACCTTCGTGGCACGGAACCGGAACGCCCCGGTCTGGTTGATCGTCGCCCCGATCACCGTGTCGCCGGCGTCCTTCGAGGCCGGGATCGGCTCTCCGGTCACCATCGACTCGTCCACGGCCGATCGGCCGTCGATAACCTCGCCGTCGACCGGGATCTTCTCGCCGGGTCGAACCACGATCACGTCGTCGACCTGGACGTCCTCGATCCGGATCTCGCGCTCCTCGCCGTCGCGCACGACGCGGGCGGTCCTCGCCTGCAGGCCGATCAGCGTGCGGATGGCCTCCCCGGTTCCGGCCTTGGCCCTCGCCTCGAACAGCCGGCCCAGCAGGATCAGCGTGAGGATCACGCCGACGGCCTCGTAGTAGACCTCTCGGAGGTCGGGCGGCACGGCGCCGGGAGCGACCGTCACGAATAGGGAGTACCCGAACGCCGCGCACGTCCCGAGCGTGACGAGGGAGTTCATGTCGGCCGTGCGGTGGCTCAGGATGAGCCAGCCGGTGCGGTGGATCGGCCACCCCGTGTAGAGCATCACGGGTGCGATGAACGCCAGCTGCACCCACCGGTTCAGCAGGAAGTCCGGCACCCATGTCGCGTGGAAGAGCTGCGTCGCCATGACGGCGACGAGCACGGGCAACGTGAGGATCGCGCCGACCACGATGCGCCGGGAGAGGTCGCGGATCTCGGCCCGCCGCGCGACCGCTTCCGTATCCTCCGTCTCGGCAGAGCCGGGCTCGCGCCGTTCCTCGACCCGATACCCGACCGCCTGGACGGCGTCGCGCATCTGCTCGGCGCCGATCTGCGATGGGTCGAAGTCCACGGCGACCCGCTCGGCGCCGTAGTTGGCCTGGACACGGTCGACGCCTGGGAGGCGGTCGAGCAGTGATTCGATGTTCGTCACGCACGTGGGGCATGAGACTCCGTCGGCGCGGAGCGAGAATTCCACGCGGGCCGTGCCGCTCACCCGTTGGGTCGGTCCCACCCCCACGGCCCTTGCCACTTCGTGCGTGTGCGACGTGGCGGCGGGAGGTTCACGGCCCGCCCGCGTCGCCTCCGGCACGGCCGCTCGCTCATCGAGGTCGCCATCTCCCGCCTCGACGAGGAGGGTGCCGTGAAGCATGTTCATCCCACAGGCGAACCCGAACTCCCCGACGCTCGTCGGCGTGAACTCCACCGTCGTCCGGCCGAACGCGGCGAGCGACTTGCTCACTCCGAAGTCCGGGAAGACCACCCGTGAGGAACAATCGCTGTTCTCCTGGCGGTCGAAGACGAGCCGGAGGGGGACGCCTTCCTGGACCCGGATGAGGTTCGGCGAGTAGCCGCCCTTGACGGTGATCTCGACTTCCTGGACCCCTCCGCGCACCTCGGCCCGTCGGGCCTGTTTGGGACCGAAGAAGAACCACCCGAGCGCCGCGATCAAGGCCACACCGCCCGCCGTTACCAGGGCCTCCGTTCCCGTCACGTCGCTCGTCTCCTCCCGCGCGTCCGACGGGTCGGATGGACCGGCGAACACCTTGACGCGCTTCTCCCTCTACCTATACCCTGGAGGGGTATCATCCGTCAAACGGGATCTAGGAAGCGATTCGGGAGGCGAAGGTGGCGATCCAGGCACGCGGATACGCGGCGAACAAGCAGCAGCTGATGGAGCGTCTGGCCAAGATCGAGGGTCAGGTCCGGGGCATCGCGAGGATGGTCGAGGAGGACCGCTACTGCATCGACGTCGTGACGCAGATCAACGCCGCGAGAGCGGCGTTGGACAAGGTCGGCCTCGGGTTGCTGGACGCTCACGTCCGCCACTGCCTGATCGGCGGACACGGGGGGCCGACCGACCCGGACGAACAGGCTCGAGAGCTGATGGGTGCCGTGGGCCGGATGGTCTCGCGCTAGAGCCGCGGCCGTGCGTCCCCGTCGCCGGCTCCCTTCGAACGAAGGCGGCGGCGCCCCCTCCCGATCTGAGCTTCTTCAGCGGTCGCTGGCGGCGTTCACGGGCGGCGGGGCGTCGGGCAGCCGCATCACCGGCCCGCTCTCGGGCACCGATACGTGCACGTGGCGCCCGGCCGGCTCGAGCTCCGCGGCGGCCACGTCAAGGACGTCCTCGGGAAGCAGCCGGTACCACAGGACGCCGAGCAGCCCGGCAGCCGCGCATCCGATGCCCCCGATCATGAGCACGGCGCGCCCGCTGAGCACTACGAGGAGGCCGCCGGCCATCGCCGTGGCCACCAACTGCATGCCGTTGGCGAGGCCGCCGTAGGCGGCGAAGACGCGGCCGCGATAGCGATCCTCGACCCGGTGCACGATGAGGCTGCGCATCGAAACGCTCTGCACCCCGTTGGCGGCCCCGCCCACCGCGAACAGGATCAGCGCGGGGATCAACAACGCGATCGCCGCCGCGGCACCGACGGCCACCCCCAGGACGACGGAGGCGCCCAGGAGCGCGGGCACGAGCCGACGGTCCGGCAGCTTGCGCGCGATCAGCGCGGCCCCCACCACGAGGCCGGCGAGCCACGCGGAAGCGAGCAGGCCGTAGCCCCACGCCCCGGCCATAAGGCTCTCCTGGGCGAAGAACACCTCGGCCACATTGTCCATCGCCGCGAACAGGATGACGGCCGTGAAGACGGTGAAGGCCATGGCGAGGAGGGCGTCGCGGCGGATGACGCCGAGGCCGGCGCGCGCCTCTTCCTTCACGCCATCTTCGCTCTGCGCCTCGGGCCGTCGACGCACGGTGAGGGCCATGGCGGCGAGGGCGATCAGCACGAACGTCCCCGCGTCGGCCAGCAGGGCCGCACCCGATCCAACGCTCGCCGTGATCGTTCCGGCCAGGACCGGACCGAGGATCATGCCGCCGTAGCGAGCCGTCTCGAGGTAGGCGTTGCCCGCGGTGGCGTGCTCATCCCCGACCACGGCGGGCACGAGCGTGTACAGGGCCGGGCTCGCGACCGCCAGGCCCGTCCCCAGAAGGAACGCCAACAGCAACAGGACCGGGAGTTCGGATGCGAAGGCGAGACCCAACGCCGCGGCCCCCTGGAAGGCCGTGGCCAGGGCCAGCGTGCGCGTGGTCTCGAAGTTGTCCACGATGACGCCCGCGGAGGGCGCGAACAGGACGAGGGGCAGGAGCCCGGCGAGCAGCAGCGCCGCCACGGCCAGACCCGAGTGCGTGGCGGCAACCTTCAGGGTAAGCGCGATAAGGGCGAGTTCGTCGCCGAGGGAGGAGAGACCGGAGGCCGCCACCAACAGGCGGAAATCACGACCGCGGAACGCCCCCTCCACGAGGACGGATGCTAAGCGGCAGGGCCTAGGGACGGCATCACCCTAACGGCCTACCTTCAAGGGCTCCGTGGGAGCTACGCCTCCGGCTGTGGGACGACGGTCAACAGCCCGGGTCCACCCAGGCGGGCGGAGGGCCCACCGGCACGCCCGCCGCCCGCGACCGGGCGCGCAATCGCGCCCGGTAGACCTGCATGAAGGCGTGTTGCCAATCGGCGTGGGTCTGGCACCGCCAGGAGGCGTAACGTTCGTGATGGTAGGGACTCATCAGGCTCTCGGCGTGACCGATGACGTTGCGGTTCTGGATGGAGAACCGGGCACGCAGCCACAGAGTCAGCCGCAGCGAGGACGCCATCATGGCCGGGTTCGCGAGGATCCCCGCGGCGCTGCGGCCCACATGCTCGATGCCGATCGAGCGGTCGTTCAGCCCGATCGTGTGCCGGCACCGCGTCCTCACGTTCACGAGTTGGTAGATCGTGCCGTCCTTGTCGATCACGAAGTGCGCGCACGTGCCCGGCTTCTCCCCGAGGTGAACCACGTTGGACGCGAACGTGTTCCACGCGCCCTGGTAGGAGTCCCCGTCCGTGAAATGCTCCACGATCACCCGCGGACGAGTCAGCCGCCATGCCCACGCGCCGTAGTGCCGGCGCGAGTAGGCGCCCATCTGCTGGCGACGGCGCCTGGGGAACGGGATCGGATCCCACACGATGTGCGGGCGCAGCCCGGCGACGGTCGCCGCGCGCACGCTCGCAGGCGCGCGGGGCGCCGCGGCGACGGTCGCCACCGCCGACCCCGGGGCGAGCAGGGCCGCGCCCGCGAGGATCGCCGCCAGCACCCGCGGCCTCAAGGGCTTCCCGCCGCGCGCAAACGCTCCACCGTCCGTCCCGCACCGAGGAGGGCGAGCGACTCGGGCAAGGGCGGGGACACGTTCGATCCCGTCGCCGCCGCGCGGATGGGCTGCCAGCCCTTCGTGCGATTCAGACCTGCGCCGGCGGCGAGCTCGTCCAGCGCCGCCCCGATCGTTTCGGCATTCCATTCCGGCAGTGCGGCGAGTGCCCCCGCGGCCGCCGCCAGGTAACCCTCGGGCGCCTTGGCGAGCAACCCCGCAGCCTTCTCGTTGGGAGCGATGTCGTCGGTGAACAAGAACCTGAGCAGGTCAGCGCTCTCGGTGAGCGTCTTCATGCGTTCCTTCACGAGGGGCATCGCCGCGCGCAGGGTGCCGGGGTCGGGCATGAGCCCCGCCTCCGTGAGGAAATGCAGGCACCGTGCGGCGAGGTCGTCGTCGTCGAGCCGCTGCAGGTAGTGGTTGTTGAGCCAGGTGAGCTTCTCGACGTCGAACGCCGCGGGATGCGATGAGACGCGATGCAGATCGAAGGCCGCGACCAGCTCGTCCCGGCTCAGGAACTCCCGATCCTCGGGCGCCGACCAGCCCAGCAGCGCGAGGTAGTTCACCATGGCTTCGGGGAGGAAGCCCTGCTCGCGGAACCCCTGCACGCTCGTGGATCCGTGCCGCTTGGACAGGGGCTGCCGGTCGGGGCCGAGCACCTGGGGGACGTGGGCGTATCGAGGGGGCACCCCGCCCAGCGCCTCGATCACCGCCGCGTTGCGCGGCGCGCTCGCCAGCAGGTCGTCTCCCCGGACGACGTGCGTGATCCCCATCGCCAGATCGTCCACGGCCACGGCGAGCAGGAACACCGGCGAGCCGTCGGAACGCACGAGCACGAAGTCCCGCAGCTGCCCCGGTGCGAATCGCACCTCGCCCTTCACGAGGTCGTCCACGACCCATCCGCCATCGGGCATGCGGAAGCGCAGCACCGACGAGCGCCCCTCGGCCTCGAAGGAGGCGCGCTCCCGCGTGCCCAGCGCGCGACAACGGCCGTCGTAGCCCGGGGCCTCCCCGCGCGCCATCGCGGAGGTCCGCCGATCCTTCAGCTCCTCCGCCGTGCAGTAGCAGCGGTACGCGTTGCCTTGGGCCAGCAGCCGGTCGGCCGCCGCGCCGTACACGTCCATCCGCTGCGACTGTCGATAGGGCTCGTGCGGTCCCCCCACCTGCGGACCTTCGTCCCAGTCCAGACCGAGCCAGCGGAGGTCCTCGAGCACGCCGAGAACGGCCTCCTCGGTGACGCGGCTCGCGTCGGTGTCTTCGACGCGGAGCACGAAGGAACCGCCCTCGTGCCGGGCCCACAGCCACGAGAACAGCGCGCTGCGGACGTTGCCCACGTGGAGCGAGCCGCTGGGGGCGGGGGCGAACCGACATCGAACCTCGCTCACGCGCTGCCTCAGCCCACGACGGTATTGGCGAGCGTCCCCACGCCCTCGACCTCGATCTCGACGAGGTCGCCGGCCGACAGGTTCCCCACGCCCTCGGGGGTCCCCGTGAGCAGCACGTCGCCGGGCAGCAGGGTCATGAACGTCGTGATGTACTCGATCAGGGTGGCCACGCCGAACACCATGTCGCGCGTCTCGCCGGACTGGACCGTGTCCCCGTTCAGGCGGGTCCACACCCGGGTCTCGTTCGGATCGACGTTCGTCTCGATCCACGGTCCAAGGGGACACGATCCGTCGAAGCCCTTCGCGCGAGCCCATTGATCGTCCGTGTGCTGCAGATCGCGCAGCGTGACGTCGTTCGCGCAGGTGTACCCGAGGATGACGCGGTAGGCGTCCTCCGCCCGGACGTTCTTGGCGAGCGCGCCGACCACCACGGCCAGCTCGCCCTCGTAGTCGACCCGCCTGCTCACGGGCAGCAGCTGGATGGGCTCGTGCGGCCCGATGACCGCCGTGGAGGGCTTGAGGAACAGCAGCGGCTCCTCGGGCACCTCCATCCCGAACTCGGCCGCATGGGCCGCGTAGTTCTTGCCGACGCACACCACCTTGGAGGGCAGGACGGGCGCCAGGAGGCGCACATCGTCGAGCGCGATCTCTTCCCCGGTGGGCAGGGGGCGCTCGAAGAATGTGCCCTCCAGGACGCGGACCACGTCGGTTCCAGGTTCTACCGCGCCCGTGGCGATCCGATCGGCGTGGCGGAAGCGAACGAAGCGCATCCGCAGAGGCTACCGCAGGGTCCCGGCCCCTCAGCCCAATCGGCTGCCGCCGGTGAAGGTGGCGCCCACCTGGCGCCAGTATCCCGCGATCATCTCCACGGGCGCGAGCGCATCAAGCTCGTCGTCGGGGGAACCGTGCAGCGCGACCGTCGGCGTGCCGGCCCACAACGGGCCCACGTCCACGTCCTGAGAGGCCATCGTGACGAGCTCGTCGAGGCTCGCCCCGCGCGAAGGGTCGATGTGCGGCATCCAGCGCGAGTGCAGCATGGGCAAGGCGTTCACGAACCCACCCGCCTCCACGCGGCCCGTGAGCGTGAGCGTGACGTCAGCGAGGCGGCGATCGTTGGCCGCCAGCGTGGCCCCCAAGACCCCCCCGGCGGCCAGACGCGGTCCGGCACGGCCCACGGTGACCGGCCTCGTCATCCAGATGGCGCCGAGCTTCTTCGGATACCCCTGATACCAGCCGCGCGCGAGGGCGAAATCCTTGTCGACCCAGATGTACACGCACCGCGAATACGTCTCGCCTCCGTAGGTGCATCGCACGACCACGAAACACTCCTTGTACTGCGAGCGAACGGGGTCCAGGAGCTCTCCGCCACCATCGCTGCACGATTGCCAGTCGGCCCAGATGATGGCGACGGCGCCGGGGTCTTCGTCGGCGACGCCGACCCCCTCCGGGAGCAACGCCGAGACGTTCGCCGGATCCGTGCGGTACTCGATGGTGAGGACGTCGCCCGAGTAGTGCCAGGGGGGCGGCGGCACGATGGAGGCGCGGCCCCCGGGCGACTTCGGGAGCATGAATCCGCTCGGCTCCGCCATGGCGCCTATCGTACCCTTCGGTACCGGAGGGACTTCGCAGCGTAACCGGAGGGCATCGGGTGGAGACACGGCGGATCGTGCTGGACGGGGTACCCGCGACGGTCACGCGGGAAGGCGGCGAGCTCGTCGCCACCGACGGGCGCCGCATGCCGATGGACGAACCGGTCCACCTCCCCCCGGTGGAGCCCTCCAAGATCCTCTGCGTCCACCTGAACTACGAGAGCCGTCGCGCGGAGTTCGGCGTGACCCTTGGGGCGGCGCCCACCTACTTCCAGAAGCCCACCAGTGCGCTCAACGGGCACGGCGGCCAGGTCGTGCGCCCCCCGCGGTGCCGCTACCTCAACTACGAGGGCGAGATCGCGATCGTCATCGACGCCGTGTGCCGCCACATCGCCCCCGAGGACTCGGAGTCGTTCATCCGCGGCTACACCGTGGCCAACGACTACGGGCTGCACGACTTCCGCGACACCGACGCGGGCTCGATGCTGCGCGTGAAGGGGAGCGACAGCCTGGCCCCGCTCGGTCCGGGGCTGGTCACGGACTGGGATTTCCATGACAAAGGGATCCGCACGCGCGTGAACGACGAGGTCGTGCAGGAGGGGAACACCGAGGAGATGATCTGGGACATGCACTACCTCGTGGCCGACCTCGCCCGCACCATCACCCTGATGCCCGGCGACGTGATCCTGTCCGGCACGCCGGCGAACTCCCGCCCCGTCGAACCCGGCGATGTCGTGGAGGTCGAGGTGGACGGTCTCGGGACGCTGCGCAACGCGGTGGTGGAGGGCAGCGTCCCGATCCGTGAGGACGTGGGCGCCCAACCGAGCGCCTCCGAGGAGGTCATCTCCACCACGTTCGGCGGGGACTGGGAGTTCCGAGGGATCCGGCCCCCGCGGCGGACTTAGGGTCCCGCGTGGTCGCGGCGGCGGATCGGGCCGTGGAGAGCTGGGCGGCGCTCTGCGCCGCATGCGTCCGGACGGATCGCCGAGGCCGCCCCCAGCTGACCGAGGGGCCCCGCGGCCGTCGCGCGCCGGTGTGGCCGTACGCGCAGGCGCTCGCGGCGGCCGTCGATCTGGACCGCGTGACGGGCGGACACGAGTCGGCCCGCTGGGTGGACGGACTCGCCGTGTACGCGCGCGGCACCGCCTACGCCCCGACCCCTCGTGAGCGCCGTCGCTACTATGACGACAATGCCTGGATCGGGCTCGCGCTCGCGCAACGGCACCGACAGACGGGA
This sequence comes from uncultured Actinomycetes bacterium, assembly GCA_963719165.1. Taxonomy (GTDB): domain Bacteria; phylum Actinomycetota; class UBA4738; order UBA4738; family HRBIN12; genus JAOUEA01. Next base: position 1,060,220 of record CAVRAV010000001.1, read on the forward strand.
GCGCACGCGGATCTGGACCACGCCCGGCGGGTGTTCGCCTTCGTCCGCGGGGGGGCCGATCCGGACGGGGGCGTCCGGTGGGTGGAGGGCCGGAGGTCTCGCAACGCGTGCGCCACGGCGCCGGCGGCCCAGCTGGCGCTCCGGTTGCATCTCGCGCATCACGACGACGACGAGCTCGCGTTCGCGCGCCGGTCGATGGGGTGGATCGAGCGCACGCTGGTGCTCGAGTCCGGGATGATCGGCGACCACGAAGACGACGGACGCGTCGATACCACCGTCTGGTCGTACAACCAGGGCGCCGCCGTGGGCGCCTGGACCCTGCTGGCCCGCGTCGCGGGCGAGGGAGGCGAGCGGGCTGCGCGGACCGCCACGGCGTCTCTCGAACGGTTCCGCGACGGGGTCCTGTGGGCCCATCCGCCCGTCTTCAACGCCATCTGGTTCCGCAACCTGCTCGCCCGCCATGCCGTCGAGCCGATGGCCGGCCTGGTGGACCGGCTCGACGCGTACCTGGAACGGGCGTGGCGCGAGGCCCGCGACCCCGGGACGGGGTTGTTCACCGCCGGGGGGATCGGAAGCTACGACGGCACGCCGGCGATCGACCACGCCGGCCTCGTTCAGCTCTTCGCGCTGCGCGCGTGGCCGTCCCCGGCGTGGGCCGACATCACTTGAGCGTGCCCGTCGGGCCTGCCGGGGGCTCACCCCCAGAGCCGATCGGCGACCCTGCCCACGAGCTCCAGCTTCCGCCATTGGATGTCCTCGTCGATCTCGTTGCCGAGCATCACGGAGGCGAACCCGCATTGCGGGCTGATCGCGAGCCGATCGAGCCCGCCGGCCGATCGCGCCGCCTCCTCCATGCGCCGCACGAGATCGTCCTCGACCTCCATGGTCCTGTGCTTCGAGCTGACGATGCCCATCACCATCACGCCCTCGGGCCGCAGGTGACGAACGGGCTCGAACCCGCCATCCCGGCCGAGGTCGTCCCACTCCACCAGGAAGGTGTCGTAAGCCAGCCCGCCGAACACGCGCTCCGCGACCGGCTCGAGCGAGCCCTCGCACATCCACGACGATCGGAAGTTCCCGCGACAGATGTGCAGCGCCACCGTCACGTGATCGGGGATGCCCTCGATCACTGCGGCGTCGGCCGCGAGCGCGGCCGCGAGCACCTGCGGCACGTCGTGCCCGGCCGCCTCGAACCGATCGGTCCACGCCGGATCCACGAGGTATGGATACAGGGGGAAATCGAACTGGACGTAGTTGGCCCCCGCGGCCACCGCGTCGGCCACCAGTTCGCGTTCGATCGTCACCGCCGCGTCAACGAAGGCCTCCAGCGAGTCGTACCCGGCGCCGCCCGGACCGGCGACCGTCGTGAGCGGGTGCGTGAAGATCGACGCGGCCGGGAACGTGACCTTGAAGGGGTAGCCATCGGCGGCCTCGGCGAGGAACGCGGCCTCGCGGGCGGCCGGAGAATCCACCGTCTCCAGGCGATCGACCACTTCGTGCACGTTGAGCTCCACGTCCTGGCCCCGCTCGTTACGGAACGTCACCGTCTTGTCGGTGCGGATGCCCCGCACGGCGTCATAGAACGAGTTCATGAACATCCAGCGGCGGAACTCCCCGTCGGTGACGACGTCGAGGCCGCAGGCACGCTGGCGGCGCACCGCATCGCGCACCGCCTCGTCCTCGACGGCCTGGAGCTCCGTGCGGTCCCTCGCGCGCTCCTCGTCCAGGACCGCGGAGTGTCCGGCATCGTAGAAGCGCTCGACGGCGCCCTTCAGTGCGGGCGGACGGAGCAGCGAACCCACGGTTTCGGCCCGAGCGGGCGTGCGCGGGCGGCCTGCCGAGGCGCCGCTCACGTGAGGCCCCGATCTGCGTCCCAACGCACCCACAACGCGTCCGGGGCGCGGAACTCCCAGCCGGTGAGCGTCACGGGACGCTCCTCGTTCGGCCGGAGCCCCGGGAGCCGGTCGAGCAAGATATCGAGTGAGACGCGCGCGAGGTGCCGCCCGAACCAGGCCCCCAGGCAGAAATGGGTTCCCACTGCGAACGCCAGGTGAGCACCCTCCCTGCGCCCGACGTCGAAGCGGTCGGGATCCGTCCAGCGACGGGGGTCGCGATTGGCGGAGCTCAGGACCGCACCGAGGAGCGCTCCCGCCTCCAGGGGGACGCCCGCGAGCTCCGTGGTGCGCGTGGTTTGCCGCGTGGAGGTGCCCACCGGCCCGACCCAGCGCAGGGTCTCCTCCACGGCCGCCTTCACCAACGAGCGGTCGGCACGGACGGCATCGAACTGCTCCGGATGCTGCATGAGCGCCCAGAGCGTGAGGGCGATGAGGTCGCGCGGTTCCTGCAGCCCACCCGAGAGCATGAGCTTGGTGTTCGCCACGATCCGCGGGCGCGACATGCGGCGGCCATCCTCCTCGTGGCGCACCATCCAGGAGAGCACGGAACCGTCGGGTTCGGTCTCCAGCCGGTCCAGCACGCGTTCGATCGCTGCGCCCAGCTCCGCGCTCGACTCGTCGGCCGGCAGCTGCTTACGAGGGTCGGCCTCGAAGTTCGCGAGTCCGGGCATCAGGCCTTCGTTCCACCGCAGGATGTCCTGCCACGGGATCTCGTCGAGGCCCAGCATGAACCGGAGCGACCGCACGCTCATGGGATCGCTGTACGAGCGGAACAGGTCGACCTCGCCGGCGTCCGCGAAGCCGTCGATCAGCTCGTTCGCGAGGCGGGGGATCATGCCCTGGGTCCGCTCCTCGACGTCGCGCGGGCGGTACGGCGCCTCAGTGATCGCTCGGATCCAGCGCTGGTCGGGGCCCTCCATCCCCAGCATGTTCTCGCCCATCGTCCGGTTGAGCGTGGAGGGCTCCGTGGCGGCCGTGAACGTGTCCGGATCCAGGTCGACCGCGCGGACGTCGTCGTGGCGCGTGACGAGCCAGAGCCCCACGGCAGGTACCCAGCTCACGGGCTCCTCATCGCGCAGCCGGGCATACACCGGGTAGGGATCGCGCTCGAGCTCCTCGAGTGTGATGGTCGCCCCGAGCGTCACGCAGCCTCCTCCCGGTCCACGGAGACGGTATTTTGTGCCCGAGCGATTCACGCGCGCAAGCGGCGCGAGACCCGGCTATCGTGCGCGGAACGGTCCAAGGGAGGGTCATGGACACGAACGGGAAACGCCTCCGCCTGCTCTATCCCGACGTCCACGGGCTCGAACGCGGGAAATACCTGTTCGGCGATGTCGCCGAATCGGGGCACGCGGCGTTCTGCATCGGCGTCTACCCGCTCACGCACGATCGCGAGATCCTCCCGGTGCCGGGCACCCAGTTCGACGTTGGCCTTCCCGACATCGAGGTCGACCTCGACCGCGAGTCCCTGCGACCCAGCTGGGAGCCGGACACCGTCATCGGCATCGGCGACGCGACGTTCAAGGGGAAGCCCGTCGCCATCGACCCGCGGCACATCCTGCGCGAAGCCGTGGAGGCGTGGCGGGCGATGGGCCTGCAACCACAGATCAGCTTCGAGCTGGAGTTCTACCTCTTGGAGCCCGAGGGCGGCGGCGGGGCGTGGCGCCCCGTGAGCCTGCCGTCGCACCGCGTGTACGGGACCGGCACGGCCATCGACCCGACGGGTTGTATCGACGACATGGTGAGCGCGGCGCTCGCGTGTGACTTCCCGGTGGAGAGCTGGAGCAGTGAATTCGACGAGGCCGCCTTCGAGGTGAACATCCGCTACAACGACGCGGTCCCCGCCGCCGACGAGGCGTTCATCTTCCGGCTGCTGATCCGCGAGGCGGCGACGCGCCGCGGCTATCTCGCGACGTTCCTGGGCCGGCCGCTGAACGATCGCGGTGGCAGCGGCATGCACGTGAACCTCAGTTTCCGCCGCGACGACGGGTCCAACGCCTTCCACGACCCGAACGACCCCGACGGGCTCTCGGAACTCGCCCGTCGATGCACTGCGGGGATCCTCGGCCATCATGAGGGGATGAGCGCGATCATGGCTCCCCACGTGAACGCGTATAAGCGTCTGCAGCCCGACATGTTGAACGGGTACCTCGCCACGTGGGGCTTCGACGACCGAACGGTGTCGGTCCGCGTCCCCCCCGCGCGGGGCGAGGGCACGCGACTGGAGCAGCGCACCGCCGACGCCGCGGCGAACCCCTACCTCGTGGGCGCCGCCGTCTTGCATGCGGCCCGCTTCGGGGTGGAAGACGAGCTCGAGCTGCCGGCGCCGCAGGTGGCGGGCGAGCCGCCCAACTCCGACGTCGGCATCCCGCCGAACCTCGACGCGGCCCTGGGGGCGCTCAACGACGACACGCGTCTGGTGGAGGCGCTCGGCCCGGAGCTGGTGGAGGCTTTCACCATCCTCAAGCGCGGAGAATGGGAGCGCTACCTCGCCGCCACCGAGGATCGCGACACGACCGAGGTCACCGACTGGGAGCTGCGCTACTACCTCCCCTACTACTGAGCAGCGCGCGTCGTTCCGCCGCCGTGCTTGCCGGCCTCCCAGCGCCCGCCGTACCGATCGGCGGCATAGGAGAGCGGCACCTCCTCGAGGGACGTTGCCATCGTGTCGTTCCAGCGGTTCAGGAACCCGAAGAGGCCGATGACCGCAAGCATCTCGACGATCTGTCCGTCGTCCCAATGGCGCCGGAGCTCCTCGAAATGGGCGGGCGTCACCTCGTTGGGTACCAGGGACGCGTCCCGCGCGAACCGCAGGGCCGCGCGCTCGCCGTCGTCGTATCGCGGCGAGCGCTCGAAGTCCCAGATCTGCGCGATCTTCTCGCCGTCGACGCCGCGTTCCCTCGCGTCAACGGCCTCGTGCGCCTGGCAGTAGCGGCACCCGGCGGCCACGCTCGCCATGATCCCGATGAGGGGCTTGAGGTCCTTGGGCAGGGTGCCGGTGTTCCAGATCTGGGTGATCAGCTCGCTGAACGCGCCCAGGATCTCGGGCCGCCGTGCCATGGTGTAGAGGCTGTTGGGCACGAAGCTGAGGGTCTCGTCGTAGTGGCGGAAGAGGGGCTCGAGTTCGGGATGATCCTCCCGCCGCAGCGGTTCCATGTTGGCCATGGCCCCAGGCTAGCCGAGCCTCCACCTTGCGACCGATGCCGTTCGCGGGCAAGATGCTTCGGTAGCGAATGAGTGCCGAGCCGACCGAAGGGGCGTGATGAGCGGCGCACTGGACGAGATCGATCTGGTGAACCCGGACAACTACGTGGCGGGGGTCCCCTTCGCGTGGTTCGACCGACTCCGCGAGGAAGCTCCCGTGATGTGGCACCCGGAGCCCGGTCCGAACTCGGGCTTCTGGTCCGTCACCCGCTACGACGATCTCACGACCGTTCACATGGACTGGCAGACGTACTCTTCCGAGGTGGGGGCGGTTTCGCTGGAGGAGCTCGACGAGGAGCAGCTCCTGATCCGCAAGTCGATGCTGGAGACCGACCCGCCACGACACACCGAGCTCCGCAAGGTGTGCTCGAAGAAGTTCAGCGCCCGCGCCGTGGGCGCGTTCGAGGACTGGATCCGCGACGTCGCGCGTGGCGTTCTCGATCGCGCGCTCCCGCTCGGAAACTTCGACTTCGTCAGCGAGATCAGCCGCGAGCTCCCCATCCGCTTCTTGTGCTCGATCTTCACGGTTCCGCAGGAGGATGCGCCGGAGCTGATCCGTTGGGGCGACGAGATGATCGGCAACCAGGACCCCGACACCGCGGCCGTGGTGGTGGACAAGGAGGACACCGAGGCCTACCGCCTCCTGCCGTTCCGCTCCCCCACCGCCACCAAGGTGTTCGCCTACGCCGACCGACAGCGGGACGCACGCCTCGCCGAGCCCACCGACGACGTCATCCAAGCGCTCACCATCGCCCAGTCCGAGGGCGTCCTGGACGAGCAGGACTTCCACAACTACTTCTCCGTCCTGATGATCGCTGGCAACGAGACCACGCGTCACACGATCTCCCACGGGATGCTCGCGCTCATGGAGAACCCGGAACAGCTGCAGCTGCTCCGCGAGGACCCGTCGCTCATCCCCGCCGCCACGGAGGAGATCCTGCGATGGGCAACGCCCGTGTTCCATTTCCGGCGCACCGCCACGCGCGACGTGGAACTGGGCGGGCAGCAGATCAAGGCCGGCGACAAGGTCGTCACCTGGTACATCAGCGCGAACCGGGACCCAGCCGTGTTCCCCGACCCATACCGCTTCGACGTGACGCGCACGCCGAACGATCACGTCACCTTCGGGCCCGGCGGCCCTCACTTCTGCCTGGGCGCGCACCTCGCGCGCCTGGAAACGCGCATCCTGTTCCAGGAGCTGCTTCCTCGCCTTGACACGATCGAGTTGACCGGCCCCGTCGTGCGGCTTCGCTCCAACTTCGTCAACGGGATCAAACGGATGCCGGTCAAACTATCGACGAGGGGAAACGCACCGTGACGCGGGGACAGCGATCCAGGCTGCGCCGACGCGGCCCTCATGAGAACATCGCACCTCGGACAAGCGCATAGGTTCCGGCGTCTCCGATGCCCGAGCGATAGAGAGGATCGAGGGACGCGGACCGAAGGGAAGCGTCATCGCCACCACGACCGATCAACCTGCCATCGCCACGGGGGTCACCGACGAGCGACTCGCCGGCCTCCGCCGCTGGAACGTCGGCCTCACGATCCTGCATCTCGCTCAGGCGGCGCTCATCCTCTTCCTCGCCGACGACTTCGCGATCGCGGTCACGTCCTCGTTCCCGCAGGGCGCACCGGGTTCGCCCGCGCCTCCGCCCGAGACGCTCTTCGATGTGCGGATCGGCGTGGCTGTGGCCATCTTCCTCGGCCTGGCGGCGCTGGACCACCTGCTGACCGCAACCGTGAGCCGCGGCGTGTACGAGCGCGACCTGCGCCGGGGCATCAACCGCTTCCGGTGGGTGGAGTACTCGTTCAGCGCCACCCTGATGATCGTGCTGATCGGCTTCTACTCCGGCGTCACCTCGATCAACGCCGTGATCGCGGTCGCGGGGGCCAACGTCGGCATGATCCTGTTCGGCTGGCTCCAGGAGCGTATGAATCCGCCGGGCCGCACCTCGACGACGATGCTGCCGTTCTGGTTCGGCGCGCTGGTCGGCATCGCGCCGTGGATCTCGATCGCCGTCAACATCGTTGGTTCTTCCTCCGTGCCAGGGTTCGTCTACGGCATCGTGGTGGCGCAGTTCGTCTTCTTCTTCAGCTTCGGGCTGAACCAATTGCTGCAGTACCGGGGAACGGGTCCCTGGGCTGACTACGCGTTCGGCGAGAAGGCGTACCTCGTGCTGAGCCTGGGAGCGAAGTCGTTCCTCGCATGGCAGATCTTCGCCGGGTCGCTCGCGACCTGAGGCTCACTGGGTGGTGAGACCCGTCCGGTGATGTCCACGTCCGAGCGGCGGATGGCGCCGCTCAGGGCTCGGCGTCGCCCGTCGCCACCGAGGCGAACAAGGTGCGGAGCATCGCCGCCAGGTCGTCCTGCTGGGTCGGTGAGAGCGGAGCGGCAACGGCCGACTCCTCGAGGTTGAACTTGGGGAAGAGGGCCTCGATCGTGCTTCGCCCCGAAGAGGTCAGCTCCGCGATCACCATGCGCCCGTCCTTGGGATCCTTGCGCCGCGTGAGGAACCCGCGGCCCTCGAGCGTGCTCATCACGCCCGTCGCCGTGGGTCGGCTGATACCCACGGCGGCGGCGAACGCGCGCGCCTCCAGCGGGCCCCACACCCACAGCACCCACAGGCCCACGAACGAGGTCCACGACAGCCGGTCGTTCGCGAGCACGCGCGCCTCCATGTGGCGCCGGATGGCGGTCGAGCTTCGGAAGAGGTTCGAGATGGCCCACATCGCCCGGAAGTCGAGCGGCAGGTGCCCGAGCTCCTTCACGACCTTCCGCTCCGCGGGGAGCAGCGGGTCGGGCTCGACGCTCATCGAGGCCGCTCCGCCGCGAGTCGCTCCCCCAACTCCCGCGCCACGTCGACAAGCGCGAGCACGTCCTCTTCCGTGGTGCGGTAATTCACGAAGCACGGACGCAGCCAGAGCTCGTCGTCGATCAGCGCAGACGACAGATAGACGCGGCCGTCGGCCTGGATCGACCGCGCGAGCGCCTCGTTGTGCGCGTTGAGGTCGACCACCCCGGGCGGCGTGTGTCGCAACGGCACGATGGACAGCTGCGGCGGCGCCTCCAGCACCACGAAGTCCTCCGACGCCTGCAGGTGCCGATACAGCAGGTCGGCCTCCTCGAGGTTCCGCTCGATCGCGGCGCGGAACTGCGCAGCGCCGTGCGCGCGGAAGGCGAGCCACACCTTGAGCGCCCGGAACGGTCTCGAGTACTCCAACGTGATGTCCACGGCGTGCAGCTCGTGCCGCTGGTGCGGCAGGTAGCCCTGCTCGTGCGCGAAGGCCGCGGCGAGCGCGTCGGCGTCCTTCATCAGGACGACGCCGCACGCCTTGGGCAGGTACAGCCATTTGTGGGCGTCCACCGAGCACGAGTCGGCGCGCTCGATGCCCGCGAACTCGCGGGACGCCCGCTCGGTGGCCGCGGCGGGGAGCCCGTACGCCCCGTCGACGTGCAGCCAGACGCCGCGCGCGGCGCAGACGTCCGCCACGTCGCCGATGGGATCGACGGCGCCCGTGAGCGTCGTCCCGGCGGTGACGATCACGGCGATGGGGACGATGCCCCGGGCGACGTCGCGGTCGATCGCCTCGGCAAGCAGGTCGGGACGCAGGCGGCGAAGGCCGTCGAGCGGAACGGCACGCAGTTGGTCCGAGCCGATCCCCAGGAGCTCGACGGCGCGCGTGACCGAGTAGTGGACCTCCTGCGAACAGTAGACGGCGACGTCGCGTCCGCCGAGGCCCGTCAAGCGGGAGCCGGGCAGCGCGTGCTCCCGCGCGGCGGCCAGGGCGGACACGTTGCTGATGGTGCCGCCGCTCGTGAACGCGCCGCCGGTGGCGGGGAACCCGATGAACTCGGCCACCCACCGCACCGCCTGGTCCTCCACCTCGGTGGCCGCCCGCGCGTCCACGGCGAGGTTGATGTCGTAGCTGTGTGCCAGCAGGTCCGCGAGGGCGCCGATCTCGAGGCCGCTCGAGCCGATGAAGGCGAAGTACCGAGGGCGCGCCTGGGCGATCGATTCGTCGAGGATGCGCGCCGCGTCATCCAGCGACTCGTGCACCGAGGTGGGTCGCTCGGGCAATCCGGCCGCCAGCAGCCGCCGCACGCGGTCGTCGAGCGGCGGTTCCTCCGGACGGAACCGGTCGAAGCTGTGCCAGGCCTCCCCCACCAGCCGCGCCGCGTGCTCGAGCGCCTCCTCACGAGGCGCGTCGAGCCGCAGCGGCCGTTCGGGATCGCTCACGGCCCCGATGCTACGAGGGTGCGTCGCGATGGATCCGCTCGGCACCCCCGTCCGAGAGGTCGGCGAGCGCCTGGCTGGCCGGTTCGCGTCCCCGCATGATCGTGGTGACGACGGCGCCGATGACGAACCAGCCCAGAGCGAACCAGGGCGCGAGCAGGGTGGGGCTGGGCACCTTGTAGAAGGCGCCGTAGATGGCCGCTCCCGTGAGCGCGATGCCGATCAAGCGACGCGACCACGACCCCCGCCATGTTGGCGTGGCCGGCCAGCCCGCGGAAGGCGCCCACGGACATCAACAGGTAGACGACCACCAGCGCGAACCCGCCGAACGTCGAGGCCCAGATGAACAGCGAGAAGTAGTGCGGAAAATCGGGCTGCGCGAACAGGCTCGTCCAGAACTCGTTCAGGGCGATGAATCCCGCCATGACGAAGATCATCAGCGCGATCGCGCCCGTCGGCGTCCCGTACCGGGCCGACACCTTCGCGAGCGGTCCAGGGATGCGGCGGTCGCGCGCCATGGCGAACACGCCCCTCGTGGAAGCCGTCGCGGCCCCCACGCCGACGGCGAGGATGTCGAGCAGGACCACGACGATCAGCACCTTGAGGATCGCGTCGGAGCCGTAGCCGCCCGCCGCCTCGGGCGACCCGAGCGCGAACAGCGGCGCCGCCGCGGCGGCGAAGATGTTGTCGAGGTTGAACCCGAACCCGGCGACCTGCGTGTAGGCGGCGATCAGGTAGAAGATGCTCACCACCACCACGGACAGCAGCACGGCGCGCGGGATCGCGCGCTTGGGTTCCGCGGCCTCCTCGGCGAGGTTCGCGGCGGTCTCGAAGCCCACGAAGATCAGGACCCCGTAGAGGACCCCGAAGAAGATCCCCGACCACCCGTCGACCGAGGACGACGGGTTGAACGCCTTGGCGACGTCGTTGTCGCCGCCGAGGTCCACGATGACCTTGATGAAGAAGGCCAGCACCACGGCGACCGAGATCAGCGCGAGCGTGAGCTGGACCCGCGTGGAGATCTGCACGCCGAAGTACAGGACCACGAGGACGAACAGGGCGAACAGCGCGCTCCACGCCCAGACCGGCAGCGGCGAGGATGCGCTGAACACACCCGGCGCCGCCGCGTCCGCGGTGAAGATCGAATCGTGGATGTAGCCGCCGATCAGCACGCCGAGGCCGGCCGTGAGCACCATGGTGCCGCCGTAGTACAGCCAGCCGGCCGCCGCCCCCACGCTCGTTCCCAGGCCCGCCGACACGTAGTCGTAGAGCGAACCGGCCGCGTGGATCTTCTTGGCGTACTGCGCCACGATCCAGCCGATCGCGAAGATGCCGATCGCGGCGATGAGCACGCTCAGCGGCGCCGCGATCCCGGCGCCCTTCGCCGCCGCGTTCGCACCCACGATCAGCGGGATCAGGAACGCGGCCGAGAACACCGGCCCCATGAACCCCACCGACTGGGCCACGACGTCGACGAGCGAGAGCTTCGGGGCTCCCAGCCGTTCGTAGCCGAGTGCTTCCTTGTCTGCCACGTGGTCCCCCTATCCTCGTGACGAGGCGGTGGCGCTAGGCCGCGCCCCCGCCGGTCCAACCGTCTGCCGGGCGCTCGAACCACACGTGGACCTGGCCCGTGCCGACGGACGCTTCGTACTCGCTGAACAGCTCTCCGGGCGCCTGACACCGCGCTCCGCCAACGGCGGCGGCCATCATCAGGTAGTGACCGAAATGCCCCTCCGGCGCGGCGGCGCGGTACTCGGGCATCCAGTCGATCACGCCCGCGTGGTCGCCGTCTCGGAACATCTTGATCACGCGCTGATCCGCCTCGTAGGACTCCATCCCGAGGATGTTCTGCGGGGCGGCGGAGCTCTCGTGTTGCCGCAACTCCCGGAACGGGAAGAAGCGATGCGTCATGCCGCCCGAGGCCAGCAACACGACCCGTCGCTCGCTCTCGGCCACCGCCTGCCCGATCAGTTCCCCCAACAGGAGGAAGTCCTCGGTCGTGCAGCACTGGTTGAGGGCGACGCTGATCCACCGGGTGGCCGGGTCCCCCAGATAGGTCCAGACGTTCACCGTGCCGTAGAAGATGGGCAGGTACGGGTCGTCGCACGCCAGGATCCACGTGTCGTCGCGACCCTCGGCCTGCGCAGCGATCAGCTTCGCGAGATCGGGGTCGCCCGGCATGTCGTACGGGATCCCCGCCATCCCGCGCGGCAGCTCGTGGCTCGTGAACCGGCCCTCGCGCCGTTCGTGCGCGGTGACGATGTGCTCGAACGTCGACTCCCAGTGCGTGTCGAACACGATCACCGTGTCCGGCTGCAGCCGGTCGATGCACTCCGAGCGCATGCGGCGGAGCCCGGGCACGAGCGTGATCTCGTTGCCGTCGTTGAGCTCCCGGCGCGTGTCCTCCGGCAACATGATGGTGGGGACGTGCGCGACCAGCGCCGCCCCGACGATCTCACCCACGGTTCAGCCCCTTTCCCACGGTGCGGTGCAGACGTTCTTCACGTCCGCATAGAAGTCGAAGCTCCAGGTACCGCCCTCGCGCCCGATGCCCGAGTTGCGCGACCCACCGAACGGCGCGGCCAAGTCCCGCACGAAGAAACAGTTCACCCATACCGTCCCTGCCACCAGGCTCGAGGAGACGCGTTCGGCGCGACCCTCGTCGCCCGTGTACACGATGGCCGCGAGGCCGTACTCCGTGGCGTTCGCGAGCGCCACGGCCTCGTCCTCGTCGTGGAAGGACTGCACGGTGAGCACTGGCCCGAACACCTCCTGCGTGAGGAGCTCCGAGCCGGCCCGGGCGTCGGCGAAGAGCGTCGGGCGGTAGTACAGACCGCCGAGGTCCTCGTTGGGACCTCCACCGAAGATCACCCGTGCCCCGTCGGCAGTGGCGCGCCGCACGAACCCGTCGATCCGCTCGAAGTGCTCGCGGGTGATCTGCGGGCCGAGGTCGGTGGACGCTTCCCGCGGGTCGCCCTGGGCCAGCGCGGTCGCTCGTTCCGTGAGGCGCTCGACCACTTGGTCGAAGATCGGCGCCTCGAGGAGCAGCCTCGTGCCGGCCAGGCAGACCTGCCCCGCGTTATCGAACTGGTTGACGGCCTGGTCCACCACCGCGTCGAGGTCCGCATCGGCGAACGCCACGAAGGGCGACTTGCCGCCCAGCTCGAGCGAGGCCGGTGTGAGGTTGGCGCCGGCGGCGGCGGCAACGAGTCGTCCCGTGGGAACCGACCCGGTGAACGCGACGCGATCTACGTCGGGATGCGCCACGAGCGCGGCGCCGGCCTCCTCCCCGATCCCCTGCACCACGTTGAACGCGCCCTCCGGCAGCCCGGCCCGTTGAGCGATGTCGGCGAGCAACGAGGCGGTGAGCGGCGCCCACTCCGGCGGCTTGAGCACGACGGCGTTCCCCGCCGCCAGGGCGGGGGCGACGCGCCAGGTGGCGAGCATCAACGGCGCGTTCCAGGGCGTGATGACCGCGGTGACGCCCGAGGGATCCCACGCGAACCGTTCGGCGAACCCGTCGTGGTCCTTCGTCTCGTCCTCGAGCGTCATCAGGTGGTCGGCGAAGAAGCGGAAGTTGCGCGCCACCCGCGGCATGACGGAGTCTCGCATCGACCGGAGGAGGGAGCCGTTGTCGCGTGTCTCCACGGCGGCGAGCTCCGGTACGCGCTCGAGCACGCCGTCTGCGATGCGATGCAGGACCTCCGCTCGTTCCTTGGGCGGCATCGCGCCCCACCGTTGCGAGCCCGTGCGGGCGGCAGCGACCGCGGCGGTCGCCTCGAGCGAGCCGCCCCGCGCCACTTCGGCGATCGTGCGTTCGTCGATCGGCGAGACGTCCTCGAAGGTAGACGCGGAGGCCAGGCGTTCGCCCCCGATCCAGTGTTGGGTGGAGACCTCCACCCCCTCCACGACGGCGACCTCGTCCGTGGCGTCCCTCCTCGATCGCTTGGGCACCTCGGGAACCGCCCGGGCGCGAAAGTCGTTCGTTCCCGAACGGTATGGGGGGCACCGGTTCCTGTCAAGGCGGGAGGAACGCCGCAGCCCGTGCGCCCGCGCGCGGCCTACGGGGGTCGATGTCGGCTCAACGGCGCGGAGGAAAATGGGCCATCGGTCCGATGGGAGCGACGTTCGCGAAGGCTAGGGTCGCATGGATGCGAGATCCCCGCTCAGAACTCTTCGATATCTCCGACCCCGTGGTCGTCGGCCGCGACCCCGACGTGGACGCCCCGGGCGCCGTTCTGACGGCGCTCGGCGACGACGCCCCGGTGGTCCTCGAGGACGACCCACACCGAGCCTACGCCGACTGGACGCCGTTCGAGGACGCGTTCATCAGGCTCGAGAGCAGGAGGAGCCGGCCGGTCGGCGAGATGGCCGCCGCGTTGAAGCGCACGCCCGGCGCGGTCAGCCTGCGTCTGCGCAAACTCGCGCTCGCCTGAACACGTCGTGCGATTGCCGGCGTCGAAACCCTCTCGGCGGAACTGCGGCGCGAGATTGCCGATGTTGGACAGTGACCCCGTGTTCGCGTCGATCGGCTGCAGGAGGCCAAGTTCCAGGGATCGACGCACGAAGTTCTCGCTCGGAACGACCAGGTCGAACGTGGTGCCGGTCCTCCCCCCGCGACGCGGCGCCGACGCCAGGATGAGGCGCTTCGCCAGCTCGTCGTTCGAGACGTAGGTCTGGTAGGACACGGTGATCCCGGTCGCGGCCGTGAAGTCGACGAGGACGCTGTGGGCGATGTAGTCGGTCCAGTTCTGGAACGCGAGCTGCAGGGGAACAGCCATGGCGAGAGCCTGTCACGACCGGCCGTGAGGGACAGCCCGTCAGGACGAGAAGTGGGCGGCGAGCGCCGGCCCCGCGCGCTCGCGGAGGGCGGCGGCCGCCCGCTGCCGCTCGAGGGTCTGTTGCAGCCCCTTCTCCGCCTGTGGGATGGGATGCACCGCGAAGAAGGACGCCGCGTCGGCCACCTGATCGGGGAGGGTCAGGAACCGCACGCCGTCGGCCATGCGGATGATCAAGGGCGCCGGGAACCGCTCGTACAGCTCGGCCCAATGCTCCTTGATGAAGTCCCAGGCGCGCGTGCCCTGTTCACGGTTCACGGTGGCGAACGCGAGCACGAACGGCGCGTTCTGGGTCCGGATCGCCCCGTCCAGTGCCGCGGCGAGGGTTCTATCCATCTCGGCCGCCCCCCGGAATTGTGGGAGCGCGTAGAGGTAGCGCAGCTGCTCTTGGGGCGTCGGCGCCTCCCGACTCATCTGCTCGAACCGCTCGAAGTCCTGCGGGGTCCCCGTGCGCGCCAGCACGGTGATGGACGCGGCCGCGAGGGCGGCGTCCGCGTCCCGGCCGGCGCGCGACTCAGACTCGAACTCGCGCGCGGCCGCCTGGGCATTCGGGTCCGCGCCCAGCACGCCGAGGCCCTGCAACAACGCCCCGCGCAGCGCACGGGAGAGATCGGGGTCTTCCTCGCCGGCCTCCCAGCCGAGACGCTCGAGCGCCGGGGCCAACAGACGCCGGACGAACGACCGCAGGGCTTCGCGTGGGGCACCGTCGAGGAACCGGTCGCACCAACCGAGGCCCTGGAGAAGCGCCTGCCACACCGAAAGATCGTCCTCATCGCCGAATCGCTCCGCGAACCGCACGAAGTCCGGCGCGCTCGCCGCCCCCGACACGACGGCCGCCCACAGGTCATCGACGAGGTCGTATCGCTCGAGGGGCGTGAGGTCTTCGAGCCTTCGCGTCAAGCGGTCGAGGAGACGATCGTCGTAACGTACGCGGACGAAGCTCGACGCACCCGCGTTGGCGACCACGGTTGCGTCTCCGGGCTCGGTGAGGGCCACGCCCTCGGGCGGCACGAGGACCGATCGCTCAGCGCCGTCGAGGTTCCGGGTGCGCAGCGGCACATCCCACACGGTGTCGTCTTGGGCGCCATCGGCGAGGAATCGATGCTGATCGATGCGGATCCCGCCGTCCTGCTCGCCCACCACCAGGAGGGGGTAACCCCCCTGCCAGATCCACTGGTCCATGATGCGGCGCACGGGCTCACCGGTCGCCTTCTCGATGGCGTCCCACAGCTCGTGCGTTTCAGTGTTGCCGAACGCATGGGTGCCGAGGTAGAGACGGATACCGTCTCGGAAGGCCTGGGGGCCGAGGTACTGCTCCAACATGCGGAGGATGCCGGCCCCCTTCTGATACGTGAGCACGTCGAACATCCCCGCGGTGTCGTCGGGCGAATGAACGGGATACTCGATCGCGCGGGTGCTGTGGAGGGCGTCGACCTCCTTGGCCGCGGTGGCGTAGCGAGCGAACGTGGACCAGCGCTGCCAATCCGGGCGCAACGCGTCCGTGGTCACGAGCGCCATGAACGTCGCGAATGCCTCGTTGAGCCAGATGCCGTTCCACCAGCGCATCGTCACGAGGTTGCCGAACCATTGATGCGCCAGCTCGTGCGCCACCACATCGGCGACGCCCTCCAACTCCGGTTGGGTGGCGTGAGCTGGATCCACCAGCAGGAGGGACTCGCGGTACGTGATGCAGCCCGTGTTCTCCATGGCTCCCTGCGCGAAGTCCGGAAGCGCGATCATGTCGAGCTTCGCGCCCGGGTAGTCGATGTCGTAGTACTCGCGGAAGAACCGAAGCGAGAACACCGCCGTTTCTAGGGCGAACCCCGCCAGGTGCCCCTTTCCGGGGACGTGGGCGACGCGCACCGCGACGCCGTCGGCGTCGACGGGGTCGGTGAGCTCGAGCCGACCCACCACGAACGCCACCAGGTAGGTGGACATCACCATGGTGTCGTCGAATCGAACCCGGACGAGGCCCCCGGGGAGCGGCTCACGCTCGACCTCGGGACCGTTGGAGATGGCGGCGAGGGCCTCGGGCACCACGAGCGAGATCGCGAACACGGCCTTGCGGTCCGGCTCGTCCCAGCACGGGAAGGCGCGGCGCGCATCGGCCGACTCGAACTGCGTCGTGGCGATGATGTGCGAGCCACCCTCCTCGTCCGTATACCGGGAGCGGTAGAAGCCGCGAAGCTTGTCGTTCATGGCACCGTGGAATCCCAGGTGCAGCATCCATCGTCCGGGGGCCGCGACACCGGACAGGCGCAGCGTGAGGCGCTGCAGCCGCTCCTCGGGTTCCGCGCGCGTGACCTCCAGGCGCCGACCGTCCGGCGCGACCAGCCAGCCAACGTCGACCGTCAGCTCGATCGCGTTCAGCACCACCGCGTCGACGGGGTCGTGCACGTTAACGACCACGTCCTCGGACCCGGTGAAGGTCCCGGCGCCCAGGTCCGGCGCGATGGTGAGATCGTAGCGGGACGGAGTGACCGTCCGCGGGAGCCGGTAGGGATCTCCGGGATCGGCCGTCGCTTCTGCCTCAGTCACGGACGTAGGTGAGCCAATCCGTGTGCGCGGGATCCTCGCCCTTCGTCGCGGCGAAGAACGCCGACTGCAGCTCTTTCGTGACCGGGCCGCGGTGCCCCTCACCCACCGAACGGTCGTCAACCTCACGGATGGGCGTGAGTTCCGCGGCGGTTCCCGTGAAGAAGCACTCCTCGGCGTTGTACAGGTCCGAGCGGGTGAGGTTGTCCTCCCGCACGTCGTAGCCGGCGTCGCGTGCGAGCAGGATCACCGTGCTGCGCGTGATGCCGTCGAGACAGCCCGCCTGGATGGGCGGCGTGGTGAGGACGCCGTCGCGCACGATGAAGACGTTTTCGCCGGAACCGTCGGTGATGAAACCTGCCTCGTTCAGCATGATGGCTTCGTCGTAGCCGGCCTTCAGGCTCTCGATCTTGGCCAGCTGGCTGTTGATGTACTGGCCGCTGGCCTTGGCGGCCGCAGGGAGGCTGTTCTGGCCGTTGCGGCGCCAGCTGCTGATCTTGACCCGGACGCCCCGCTCGAGTGCTTCCTCACCCAGGTAGGCCCCCCACGGCCATACGGCGATGCTCACGTTGACGGCCGCCTGCAGGGGATTCACGCCCATCTCCCCGTAGCCGCGGAACGCCAATGGCCGTATGTAGCACGCGTCCAAGCCGTTGGCGACGATGAGGTCCTTCGTCGCCTGCACGAGCGCCTCGTGCGAGAAGGGGATCTCCATGTGGTACAGCTTGGCGCTGCGAAAGAGGCGCCGGAGGTGTTCGTCGAGGTGCCAAACCGCGGCGCCACGCTCGGTCTCGTACGCCCGGATGCCCTCGAACACACCGCTGCCGTAGTGCAGGGCGTGGCTGAGCACGTGGATCTTGGCATCGCGCCACGGCACCAGATCGCCGTCCATCCAGATCGTTTCGACCTCGGCGATCGGCACCTCGGCACCCTCCGGGCTACGGGCGCCCCTGCGGCGCCCTGAGCTCAGGGAAGGATACCGGGCGCTCCGCCCGGCCGCAGGACGCTCAGCGGAGGTCGTACGCGCGCCACACCACCTCGTACCGCTGACGCGGAACCCGATCGAGCGGACCGAATCGAGCCTCCGCCCACGCGCGAACCTCCGCCGCCGCGCGCAGACGGGCGGTTTCGGGCATCTGCCATGTCCACGAATGCCGGTTGCGTTCCAGCGAGTCCATGAAGGCGTCGGCTCCGTATCGCTCGGTGTCGCCGTGGGTGGGGAGCGCGCGCGGCCTGCCGCCGAGGCGAGCCATGGCCCCGTCGAGGGCAGCCCAGTCTCCCCAGTCGAGACCGGCCGGGGCATGCGGGATGCCTGCCACCTCTACGAAGCGCCGTTGGATCTCGCGACCGAGGACCCTCGCCCAAGGTCCCCTGGCTCACGAGGATGGCGCCCTCGGGGCGGATCGACCCGCACGAGCTCTTCGATCGCGATCATCCATGCCGGGATCAGGTGCAGCACCCATCGCAGGTACGCGAGGCCGAAGACACCCGGCGCGAACGGCAGCCGCGTCGCGTCTCCTTGCACCAGCGGGATCCGTCGATCGGGGCCCATCTTCTCGACCAAGCGATCCATCATGGGACGCGAGAGATCGAGGCCCACCAGTTCGACGCCGCGATCGTGCAGCGGGAGCGCCACTTGGCCCGTGCCCACGCCGACCTCCAGGACCCGGCCCCTGCCCTCGCACTCCCCGGCGAGGGTCGCGATGGTTCGCCGCATGCCCGCAGCGGAAAGCCCGCGGGTCTCGTCGTAGTATCCGGCCGCCCGATCGAACGGGATCGAAGGGCCGGGGGTCATAGCTCGCCGAGGACCTCGCGGCGAGGGATCGCCGCGGCCTCCAGCGTGACAGGAGGTTCCCGCACGGCCCCGTCGAGGTATCCCTGAGCGATCATCCGCACCCAAAGGTACGGACCCGCTTCCCAGGCGGTGCTCAGCGGCCCCGGCCGGTAGCCACGGCCGGCCGCACTGCGTTGGAGTGACTCACACGCGGCCCAGTCTTCGCGGTTCGTGACGTCCCAAAAGTCCACCGCGTAGGCGGGCGAGAACCCCTCGAGCTCCAACGCTTCGGGCGGGAACAGCCACTCGCACTCCACGTAACAGCGATCGGGGGCCAGAGGCTCGATGCGATGCGTGAGGACGTAGTCGGGATGCGGGCTCACCAACAGGTTCGGGAAGATGCCGAAGTAGCCGACCTCGCGGAGCTGGCCGTCGTCGAGCCCGCGGAGCGGTATCCCGCCGGACTTGCCGTCCAGCGACATCGTCTCGGCCTCCGGGTACAGGTCCATCGGACCGGCCACGAACTGGCCCAGGAGCGGGATCGAGTACCCGCTGTCCGGCGGCGTAACGCGGCAGAGCGCGGGATGGATCTGCGCGCAGTGGTAGCACTCCTGGAAGTTCTCGTGGACGAACTTCCAGTTGGCACGGACCTCGTAGCCGTGGCGCGCCGCCACCACGAGGCGTTCGGGCTCCCACGGGCCCAGCAGCTCCCAGAGGTTGCCGAACTGCTCCTCGTCGTCGATGCCGTAGGGATCCGAGCGCACGAAGGCCCAGCCGCCGCGCTCGATCTGCCCCTCGGCCCGCCGGTGGAGGCCGGCGCGCCCCACGCACGCCCACGACGGCGCGAAGAACCGCTCGCGTTCCCACGCGAGGATCTCCGGCGCGGTGTACGCGATCCCAGGAAGGCCGACGGAAGAGCCGAACGGGCGGACGACGCGCTCGAGGGCCTCGCGCTCCAACAGGGGGACGGGCAGACGCATGCCTGGATGCTACGCCGAGCCCACGGCGCCCGGTCAGTTCAGCGAGGGGTCATCGGGCATCAGGCGAAGCAGATCGAAAGCAGACCCCTTGCGCCGCAGAACGTCATCCCAAAGATGGGTCGGGTCCGGATGGAACACGTCCTCGGGGCGGGCGGGTTCGGTCACCCAGGAGTCCTCCCCCAGCTCGGACTCGAGCTGCCCCGAACCCCACCCCGCGTAGCCGGCGAAGACGCGCGCGCGGCGGATCCGCTGGACGGCAGGGTCGGGCTCGGCCGGAAGGAACCCGATCGTCCCGAGCGCGATGACCTCGGCGGCGCTGGGGTCCACGAAGTCCGCCAGCACCACGACCCCATCGGGCTCGACCGGACCCCCCGCGTAGACCGGCGCATCCGCCTCCACGAGGTCCCGCAGGGCCGGGACTGCCTCGTGCACCGGCACCTCGAGCGACCGGTTCAGGACCACGCCCACCGCGCCGTCGTCATCGTGGTGCCCGACGAGGATCACCGTGCGGCGGAAGTGCGGATCGAACAACGACGGACCCGCGATCAACAGGTGGCCCGTGAGCGCTCCCATGCGCCCATCATGACGCCTCGGCTCGTCGGCCGACATGACGCCTCAGCTCGCGGCCGGGATCTCCTTCTTCGGGTCCAGGAACGGGAGCCCGCGCACGGTGGCCGTCATCGTCCCCCTCGGAGACGAGATCTCCAGGCGCGTCCCCTCGGCGGCGTGATCGATCGGCACCCAGACGTAGCCCATATTGAAGCCGAGGCGCGGCGAGTGCGAGGCGCTCACGAGGCGGCCGATCGTCTTCCCGGCGTCCGTGACCGGCCAGAAGTCCTCGAGCCACATGCCCAGGGGCTCCCCGTCGATCTCCACGCCCACGAGCTTCTCGCGCACGCCCCGTTCCGGACGGCCGTCAGCGCGTCGCGGGAGACGCACACGTTGGCGTTGTCGAGCTCGACCAGCCGCTCGAGGCCGGTGATCTGGTACGGGTTGTTCGTGACGTCCATGTCGTTGCCGTAGTTGAAGATGCCGGCTTCCATGCGTCGCTGGTCGCTGGGCGCGATCGCGCGCAGCTCGAACTCCTCCCCCGCCGTCATGATGGCCTCCCACAGCGCCCCAGCCGCCGACGCCTCGCGCAGGTACACCTCGTAGCCGAGCTCCGCGCTCCACCCGGTTCTCGAGACCACCACGGGGATGCCACCGAGCTCGGTCTGCTTGTGCCAGTAGTACTTCTGGTCCGCGACCGCGTCCCCGAAGAGCTTGCGGACGAGCGGTTTGGACCGTGGCCCCTGGATCTGCAGCGGGCTGACGTCGGGTTCGCGGATCTCAACATCCATGTTGGCGAAGGCCTGCACGCCGAGGGCGTAGAGCAAGGCGTCCGAGTCCGCCAGCGAGAGCCAGAATTGATCCTCGGCGAGCCTCAGCAGGATCGGATCGTTGACGATGCCGCCGTCGGGCGCGCAGAGCAGGACGTATTTGCATTGCTCGGGCCGAGTCTCGGAGAGGTCACGCGGGGTGAGGAGCTGGGTGAACCGGGCGGCGTCGGGGCCCGAGATCTCGAGCTGACGCTCCACCGCCACGTCCCAGAGGGTCACCTTCTCGACGAGGTGCCAGTACTCCTCGACGTCGTCGTCGTAGAGGGTGGGGATCAGCATGTGGTTGTAGAGATCCCAGCTCGTGGCGCCGGCCTCGACCGTCTTCGCGAAATACGGCGACTTCTTGTACCAGCTCGCGAAATAGAACGGGAACGATCGGTTCTGCTCGGCCATCGTCGGTTACGTCCCTTTCCGTCGGAGGAGTCCGCGCCGGCGGTCGGACCTGATCTGCCGATACGCGTTGTAGCCGGGGATGCCGCACACGCCGCCCCCGCCGTGGGTTGCGCTCGAGGCCTGGTAAAGGCCCGAGATCGGTGTTCGGTAGTCGGCGTATCCGGGTGCCGGACGCATGTGGAACAACTGCTCGGCGGAGAGCTCCCCGTGGAAGATGTTGCCACCGATCAGCCCGTATTCGTGCTCCATCTCGTAGGGCCCGATCACCTGCCGGTGGATCACCGACTCCGCGAACCCCGGCGCCAGCTCGTCGTAGCCGGCGATGACGCGGTCGGCGTAGGCCTCGAGCGCTTCGGCGTGGGGCTCCTCGCTCCACTCGTGAGGCACCCATTGGGTGAACAGCGACACGATGTGGCATCCGTCGGGCGCGAGCGTTCGATCGAACACCGTGGGCATCACGCCGTCGCTGAACGGCGCGGTGGCGGGGACGCCGGCGCGCGCCTCTTCGAACGCCTTCTCCAGGTACGCGATCGAATGGGCGAGTTCGAAGCCACCGGTGAGGTCGGTGAGCTCGGGCTTCGCGGTGAAGACGGGCGCCTTGGACAAGGCCGCGTTGATCTTCACGACGCCGCTGCGGCTCTTCCAATTCGCGATGTCGTCCACGAAATCCGCCGGCAGCTCGGATCGCTCCAGCTGCTCGAGGAACGTGATCTTCGGGTGCACGGCCGTGACCACGACGGGAGCCGCGATCTCCTCACCTCCCTCGAGCACCACGCCGCGGACGGCCCCGCCGCGCGTGAGGACCCGGACGACGCGGGCGTTCGTGCGGATCTCCGCTCCGAAGTCCCGGGCGCTCGCGGCGATGGCGTCGGAGACCGCGCCCATGCCGCCCTCGGGGACCGCCCATCCGCCCAGGTGCCCGTCGCCGACGTCGCCGATGGAGTGGTGCGCCATCACGTAGCCGGTGCCCGGCTCGTGCGGGCCGGCCCAGGTCCCGATCAGCCCGTTGAGGGCCATCACGGTCTTGACCTGGTCCGTCTCGAAGAATCGATCGAGGATGTCCACGATGCTCATGGTCATCAGGCGCGTGACGTCCCCGATCGTCCTCACGTCGAGACCGCGGAATCGCCACGCCAGGCGGAGTTGCTCCCGGAGATCTGCCGGCCGCTTGGACCCCACGGCTGGGGGGATCGACATCAGCATGGGCCCGAGGACCTCGGCCAGTCCCCCGATCCACGCGTCCCATCGTTCGATCGCCTCGGCGTCCGCTTTGGAGAACTTGGCGAACTCGGCGAAGTTCTTCGCCGCGTCGTCGTCGTACTGGACGATGCACTGCCCGTCGGGGAAGGGGAGGAAATACGGCCCCACGGGGTAGTTGCGGTACCCGTGCTCCGCGAGCTTGAGGTCACGCTGGATCGTGTCGGGCATCAGGCTCATGACGTAGCTGAGCGTCGTGACCTTGAACTCGGGCGCCTCCGGCCACGGAGCCATCGTGTCCGCCGCGCCGCCGACCTTGTGGCGGGACTCCAGGACGACCGTGCGCGCCCCGGCGCGGGCAAGGTAGGCCCCCGCCACGAGCCCGTTATGCCCGCCGCCGATCACGATGGCGTGGTAGCCATCCCCCATCCCGCTGCACCCCCTTATTTGGCTCTTGGTCTGGCTCTTGGTTGGCTCTTGGTCTGGCTCCTGGCCGGCCAACGGTCTGGGCGGACCGACGCCCACGGTACCCCTGAACGGCTATTCAGGCTGCGCCGAGGCCGCTAGGGCGGAACCATGGGTCTGGTCGAACGTCGGCTCCGAAAGGCGGCGGAGCGGCCACAGGACCACGGTTGCGATCGTCGCCGCAACGCCACCGAGGAGATACACGTGGCGCGGCCCCACCGCGTTGAGAACGGGTGCCGCGAACACGTAGGCCACCGCGAGGCCGAGAGAAAGGGCCGCCTCGAAGGCCGCGATCACGCGGCTGCGCACCGCGTCCGGGGTCCGGCGCTGCATGATGCCCGTCTCCGCCACGATCGTGACGCCGTCGCTCGTTCCCATGATGAGCCCGAAGACGAGCACCATCGAGAACAGCGGCGCGAGCCCCACGCCCAGATGCCCAACGGCGATCCCGGCGGCGCCGAGCACGAGCCACAGGGGCTCGGTCCTCGCCGTGAGCTTGCGCGCCAACACCGATCCCAGGACCGACCCGCCGCCCCAGCACGCGATCAGCGCCCCGAATCCGACGGCGCCCACCCCGAACGACTGGGCCAGCGGGGCATCGGCGACCATGCCCATGCCGGCCCCCAGCAGGAACACGAGCCAGGCCAGGGTCATCCGCCGCAAGACGCGTTCCCGCCACAGGAAGCGGATGCCGGCCGTGATGCCCTCGTGCTCCACGACGTCGGCCTCCTCGCGATGCTGCGAGAACCGGGCGCGCACGGACACCGTGAGCATCACCGACACCAGGAACGTGACGGCGTTGAGGCCGAAGACGACGTTCGGCCCGTGCAGCGGCCCGACCACGGCTACGAGCACGCCGCCGATCATCGGTCCGACCATGATGCCGGCGTTGCGTCCGATCCCGAGCAGGCTGTTGGCCTCGGCCACGTCTTCCTCGCCCTGCGCGAGTGCCGGGATCGCCGCGGCGGATGCCGAATAGAACGGCGATTCCGCAACCGCGGAGGCGAACGCCAACGGCACGAGGATCGCCGGGGCGTCAACGAACGCCATCGCTGCGAAGAAGACCGCGGCCACGGCCTCGGCCCAGATCATGACCTTGCGGCGGTCGTAGCGGTCGCCGAGGTGGCCCGTGAACGGGCCGAGGATCCCCACCACACCGAACGTCAGGAGAAGCGTGCCCGACTGCCACGCCGCGGATCGGGTCGAATGCCACACGGTGAACATCAACGCCGTATAGGCGGCGGCTCCTCCGGTCACCGAGATCAGGCGGCCGACGGCAAGTCGTCGGATGTTCTCTCGAGGCGTGCGCAACATGAGGTGCTCCTGCAGAGACGGGGTGCGGGGGGGACTGATCACGCGGGTGGGGCGGGCTCGATGACGGGCCGGGCACGGGACGCGGGGGACCGCGTCAGACGGTGCCGGTGATCCAAGCCCCGTTGTCCGAGGCCCCGGCGATCGGGGTCCCGTTCATCGGGGTCATCGAGAAGGTCTGCCTCATGATCGTGGAACTGTAGCACGCGCACCACCGGCCAACGCCGAGCCGAGGAATCCTTCCACGCGTGAGGTGATCGCCGCCTCGTGCGACGCCACCGCAAGCTTCATGGCGCCGGGGACGGTGGGCTCGGTGGAGGTGAGGATCGCGAACGTCCCGCCCTCCTGCCAGATGCATTGGCTGAGGAAGGGCGTGGGAACGCCGCCGCTCACGCATCGCATGGCTCCGCCGTCTCGTCGTACGGCCTCGAAGACCTTGGGATCCTGGAACACCTGCGCGTTCGTGCCGAGCACCTGGGCCGCGAAGGCGTCCAGGTTCTTCGCGTCCGCCTTCACGAACAGCGCCATGACGACGCGGCCGTTCTTGTTGCCGTAGACGCCGACGCGAACCTCGCCCTTCGTTCTCGCCTGGTAGCCGAGCGCGGTTTGGGTCTCGAGCGTGGGGTTGTCCACTCGGGGGTACCGCCCAAGGCGTTCGGGCAGGGAGGCTTGCGGTCGCGATAGCACCCAGTACCCGATGCCCAGGAGCGCCACGACCGCGACGATGGTGGAGATCCAACCGAAGATGCGCGACCCGGCGCTCCGCGGCGCGTCCGCACGCCGTTCGTACCCCGCGTCGGGCTTGCGGGGCGAATTCAGCTTGCGATAGGCCTCGGACGGCGCATCGCGGGTCTCCTGAGCCACTTCGGTCCTCTCGCCGGTGCACGTGGCGAAGCCACTGGGGAAGGAATCGGCGGGGGCGACGTGGGGCTTGAGCGCGCGACTACGGCGAGAGCGTGATCGCCCGGAGCTGATGGGCCTCGATCGCCTCCGCGACGGCTTCCAGCACCCCCGGAGGCACCGCCGAATCGACGGTGAGGCACATCAGCGCCTCGGCCCCCTCGGCCTTGCGGCCGACGTCCATGGTGGCGATGTTGATCCCGTGCTCCCCCAAGAGCGTCCCCACCATGCCGATGACGCCGGGCCGATCGACGTAGGTGAAGAAGACCATGTGGCCCTGGGGCGCCGCCTCGATGTCGAAGTCGTTCACCTGCATCACGCGCTCGTGGTCCTTGCCCAGGATGGACCCCGCGACGCTCACGGGCCCCTCGTCGGTCTCTGCGCGGAGCGAGATCAGGCTCACGTAGTCCTGCGACAGGGTGGAACGCATCTCGCTCACGGTGAGGCCGCGTTCCCTCGCGAGCATGGGGGCGTTCACGAACGAGACCGGCTCGTGCACCGAGCCTCCGAGGATCCCCTTGAGGATCGCCAGGGTGAGCACGCGGGTGTCGGATTCCGCGATCCGGCCCAGGTACGAGGCGACGATCGAGCGCACCCCTCCCTGCGCAAGTCCCGCGACGACCGCCCCCAGCTTCTCCGCGAGCGGCACGAAGGGGCGGACGACCTCGGTGACCTCGGCCCCCGCGGAAACGTTCACCGCGTACGGTACGAACTCCCCCTTCAACGCCAGGCGCACCATCTCCGCCACCGTCGTGCCGGCCTTGTCCTGCGCCTCCTTGGTGCTCGCGCCGAGGTGCGGGGTGACGACCACGTCGTCCCGCGCGAACAACGGGCTCTCGGTGAGGGGCTCCTCGGCGAAGACGTCGAGCGCAGCCCCGCCGAGATGGCCTGACTCGAGGGACTTGACGAGGGCGGTTTCGTCGACGATCCCGCCCCGGGCCGTGTTCACGAGGCGCGCGCCGCTCTTCATGAGGCTGAACTCGTGCTCGCCGATCAACCCCTCGGTCTCGGGCGTGCGTGGGAGGTGGATCGAGACGAAGTCGGCCTGGACGAGCAGCGCCTCGAGCGAGGGCATCGCGTCCACGCCCATCTCCTTCGCGCGCTCGGAGCTCACGTAGGGATCGAACGCGATCACGCGCATCCCGAATCCGGCGGCCCGCTGGGCCACGAGCGCCCCGACGCGACCGAGCCCGACCAGACCGATCGTCTTGCCGGCCAGCTCCACGCCCTGCCAGGTGGATCGCTCCCACGCACCGCGCCGCAGGGCCTCGTCGGCGCGCGGGATGTTCCGAGCCTGCGCGAGCATCAGAGCCATCGCCTGCTCGGCCGCGCTGATGACGTTGGACTGGGGCGCGTTCACCACCATGACTCCCCGCCGCGTGGCCGCGTCGACGTCGACGTTGTCGAGGCCGATCCCGGCCCGGGCGATGACCTTCAGGTTCGCGGCCGCCTCGAGCACGTCGGCCGTCACCTGGGTGGCGCTGCGGATGACGAGGGCGTCGTAGGGCCCGATCGCGGCCGCCAGCCCACCGTCGGCGAGCTCCAGATGCTCGTCGACCTGGAAATCCTCGCGCAACAGGGCCAGCCCCTGGTCGGAGAGCTTCTCGGTAACCAGGACGAGCACGCTCAGCGCGCCTCGAGGAACACGGCCTCGGCGGCGGCGACCCCGGCGCCGGCCTTCACGGGATGTCCGAGCATCTGCAGCGTCATCTCGAGCGCGGCCAGCCCGCGGATGATGTCCAGCTCGGAGAAGTAGCCGAAGTGACCGATGCGGAACACCTTGCCCTTCAGCGGCCCCTGGCCGGGGGCGATCACGCAACCGAACTCGCTGCGCATCGTGTCGCTGATCGTGTCGGCATCGGCGGCCTCGGGTGCGCGGATGGCCGTCACGGTCCAGTTGTCGTCGAGGCCCTCGCCGAACAAGTCCAGGCCCAGCGCCTTCGCGCCCTCCTTCACCGCGCTGCTGAGCATCCGGTGCCGCCTGAGCGCCTCATCCACGCCGTCTTGGAAATAGAGGTCGAGCGCGGCCTTCAGACCCTGCATGACGCTGATCGCGGGCGTCCACGGGTTCTCCGGGTCGGGGCGTTGCGCGAACGCCTGGTAGGTGGCCCAGTCGAAGTAGAAGCGCGGGTTCGTGGCCGTGCGGGAGGCCTCCCAGGCTCGCTCGCCGATGGCGACGAACGCGATGCCCGGGCTCGCCGAGAGGGCCTTCTGGCTGCCCCCGATCGCCACGTCGATCCCCCAGTCGTCGAACGCGAAGGGCACGGCGCCGAGGCTCGAGACCACGTCCACCAGCACGAGCGCTCCGGCCTCGTTCGCGACCCTCGAGAGCTCCTCGATGGGCTGGATCACGCCGGTGGATGTCTCCGACTGCGTGAGCAGGACGGCCTTGACGGGGTGCTCGGCGAGCGCGCGCGCCACGTCGTCGGGACGGATCCTCGCCCCCCACTCGTACTCGACGGTGCGCACCACGAGACCGTAGGTCTCCGCCAGGCGCTTGAAGCGATCGGCGAAGAACCCGGCGAGAGGGACGAAGACCTCGTCGCCCGGGGAGAAGCAGTTGGCGACCGCCGATTCGAGCCCCCCGGTGCCGCTGGAGGTCATCAAGAGGATGTCGGCATCCGTGCGATAGAGCTCCTTGAGATGCCCGGTCACGCTACGCATCAGGTGCCCGAACCCCGGCCCCCGGTGATACACGAGCGGGCTGCCCTGGGCCGACAGCACCTCGGGCGGGATGGGCGTGGGGCCGGGGGCCAGGATGATCTCGGGCCGTTCCACGTGCGATCACTCCTCGACGAGGGTCGGAGCCCTCAGCCTAACAGCGGGTCACTCAGGCCCCGGAACGAGGCTTCGAAGATCGACGTCGGGATCGGCGAGCGAAGCGGGATCGGGAGCGACCTGCGCCCGGATCAACGCGAACGAGCGCCGAACGTCGCGTTTCCAATCGACGCTCACGGTGCAACGAAGCACCCCGGCGCCGTCCAGGAGGAAGGCGCAGAACGAGCGCTCGTCCAGTGACCCGCGCACCACCATGCGGTCCCACGTCGGGGCGTATCCGGCCATCTGGACATGGGTGTCGTACTGGTCGGACCAGAACCAGTGGGGGTCGTCGTACACGGCGTCCGCACCCAGCATGTTCTGCGCCGCCGCCTGTCCCATCTTCAGGGCGTTGTCGAAGTGCTCCACGCGGATCGAGCCGAACACCGGGTGGCGATGACGCGCCACGTCGCCGGCAGCGAAGACGCCGGGCACCGACGACTCCAGCGTGGGCCCGACGGGGATCCCATCGCCCTGGTCCAGGCCGGTGCCCGCCATGAGCTCGACGACCGGTTCCGTGCCCACCCCCACCACGGCGAGGTCGGCCTCGATGGTGGCGCCGCCGGTGGTGACCACGCGTTCGAGCCGTCCGTCGCCCTCGAATCGCGCGACCGTGTCGTTGAACCGCATCCGCACGCCCTCGTCGCGGTGGATCCCCTCGAGCGCGCGACCGATCTCCGCACCCAGGACCCGGAACAACGCGGTCTCGAAGATCTCGATCACGGTGACGTCGTGACCGAGACGGCGGAGCGACGCAGCCACTTCCGCGCCGATGAACCCCATGCCGACGCACACCGCTCGCGCCCCGCCCTCCAGCGCGTCTCGGATCCGCTCCGTGTCGCGCGCGTACCGAACGTCGAAGACCCCGGGGAGCTCCGCCCCCGGTGCTTCGAGCCGGCGGTTGCGGGACCCGGTCGCGATGAGCAGGCGTTCGTAGCGCACCCGCTCGCCCCCGGCGAGGACCACCGCCCGCTCCCGGGCATCGATCTGGACGACCTGCGTTCCGAAGCGCGTCTGCACCTCGTGGTCCGCGTACCAACCCGCGGGACGGATGTAGGAGGCCTCCAGGGGCTGTTCGCCGCGGAGGAACTCCTTGGACAGCGCCGGCCGTTCATAAGGGGGCAGGTCCTCGGCACCCACCAGGACCACGGCTCCGTCGAAACCCTCGTCGCGCAAGGTGGCGGCCGCCGTCGCGCCGGCGAGGCTCGCGCCGACGATCACGAACGGCCGGTCGCCGGGCAACGGCGCGCCTCAGACGCCGATCTGGAGGTCCGGCCCCTCCACGCGGACTTCGAAGGTGGCGATGGGCTCGGTCGCGGGCCCTTCCACGACCGCGCCGGTCTTCATATCGAACACACTCCCGTGGCACTCGCAGGTGATGGTGGTGCCCTCGATCTCGCCGCCGTTGGCGAGGTTGCACGCCCGGTGGGTGCAGACGTCACTGAAGGCCAGGAGATCGCCATCGACGCGGGCCACCGCGACCTCCTCGCCGTTCGCGCTGAACGCCGTGGCCTCCCCCTCCCGCACCTCGTCGGGGGTCCCCACGCTGACGAACTCCGCCATGCCACCTTCCTCTCCGGTTGCGGCCGCGACCCGATCGCGGACCTGCTCGCCAACAGCCTACGGCGCACCGACCCTCGGCGGGACGAGACTCAACCCTCCGCTTGGCGCAGCTGCCGCTGGCGCACCACGGTGGCGGCACCGAGCGCCGCGTAGAACGCCGCCAGGAGCAGGATCCCGGTGCGGAAATCGATCGGCAGCACGGCCGGGAGGAACGCCCCCGCGACCCAGGCCAGCTGGAACAGGACCTCGTAGCGAACGAACACCCGTCCCTGGGCGCCCGGCGGCGCGTGGCGCTGCATCAGGCTCTGGAACGCGAGCCGGCCGAACTCCGCGGCCGCCCCCGCCACCACGGCGAACACCGTGAGCAGCGGAAGTCCGAAGATCTCGAACGCGAGGAGGGCGCAGACGCAGGCCGCGCCGAGACACGCGATCACGACCGCCTCCTCGCGCGTTTCGGTCGGCAGGCGTGGCGCCACGAGGTCGCCGAGGAAGCCGCCCGCCACCCCCCCGAGGGCGATCACGGCGAACCAGTAGGTGGGGGCGCTGTCGAGCAGCGAGAAGGCGAGGAGGAACAGCAGGAACCCGCTCGCGGCACGCATGCCCACGGCCCCTACCGCCGGGGCGGTGAGCGCTTTGATGCGTCCCCGAGGACCCACCTCGCGTTGAGCCACCCCCTTCGTCCCAGGATGGGGCAGCCGCAGGGTGATGAAGGCGGAGCCGGCGTAGGCGAGGGCGGCGAGGTACAGGGGCCCGGCCGATCCCCAGATCTTCAAGAAGACGTAGCCCAGCGGCGCGGCCGCGAGGGCGCCCGCGACCGCGATCCGGCCCAGGCGGGCGTTGGCACGCATCAGCCCCTCCTCGGGCGAGGCGTATGCCGTGGTGAGGCCGTTCTTGGTGATGGCGTGCACCTTGGACAAGACGAGGATCACGAGCGCGCTGGGGAACAGCAAGAGGGTGCCGAACCGCGGCGCGGCGTAGATGGCGACCACGGCTCGGCCCGCCGCTGCTGCGAACGCGATCGCCCGCCGCGGGCCTGCACGGTCCAACATCGGCACCAACAACGGTCCGGCCAATGCCAGGGGAAGCATCGTCAGCCCCAGGTATGCCGCGACGCGGATCTTCGCCTGGCCGACGGGCAGGGAGAAGAACACGGAGTCGGCGAGGGCCACGGCGAGCAAGGCGTCGCCCGCGACCGAGGCCATGTGGACGAGACCGAACGTGTCCAACGGGTCTCGCGAGCGCCACATCCGCCCGAGCGGGAAGATCAGCCCCTGCGCGGCTCGCACGAGACCGAGCAGAGCGAGCTGCCACACCGGGACACGTGGGGGACGGGGCGGCTGGGCGCGCACGCGCGCTCGGCCTGCTAGCCCGCGAGCCGCTCGCGCAGGAGTTCCTTCGCGAGCTTCGGGTTGGCCGAGCCACCCGAGCGCGTCATGACCTGGCCCACGAGGAACCCGATCACGCCCTCCTTGCCGGCCCGGAATTGTTCCGCGGCGTCGGGGTTCTCGGCCAGGACGGCGTCGGCGATCGCCCCGAGTTCCGACGCGTCGCTGAGCTGCGCGAGGCCACGGCGCTCGACGATGGCGTCGATGGCGTCACCGGTGTCGAACGCCTCCTCAAGCGCCTGCTTGGCCCCCTGCCCGCTGACCGTCTCCTCGGTTATCAAGCGGATCAGGTCAATGAGGTGTGCGGCCGTCACGTTTGCCTCTCCCGCGTCGCCGCCGTGCTTGTTCACGAGGGCGGCGAGGTCCTGCGTGATCCAATTCGCGGCCTTCTCGGGCGGCGCCCCCAGCGACACCGTGTCCTCGAACAGCCGCTGGGACGCGCGGTCGGCCACGAGGACGCGCGCGACCTCCTGCTTGAGGCCCAGCTCGGTCTCGTAGCGCGCCCGCCGGGCGCGCGGGAGCTCGGGGAGCGCGGCCCGGACCTCCTGCACCCATGCTGCGCCCGGCTCCAACGGGGGGATATCGGGTTCGGGGAAGTACCGGTAGTCGAAGGCCTCCTCCTTGGAGCGCAACGACTTCGTCGCGCCTGCGTCCTCGTCCCAGTGGCGGGTCTCCTGCACGATCGCCTCCCCGTCGTCCAGGGCCTTGGTCTGACGTCCGATCTCGTAGGTGAGCGCGCGCTCCAGCGAGCGGATCGAGTTCATGTTCTTGATCTCGACCTTGGTACCGAACGCCTCGGTGCCGGCGGGACGCAAGGAGATGTTGCCGTCGCAACGCAGCGACCCCTCCTCCATCCGCACGTCGGAGACGTCGAGCGCCTCCAAGGTGGCACGCAGCTCTCGGACGTAGGCGCCCGCCTCTTCGGGGCTGCGGATGTCGGGTTCGCTCACGCATTCGACGAGCGGCGTGCCCGCGCGGTTGAAGTCGATCAGCGCGTACTCCGCCTCGTGGATCCGCCCCGAGGCGCTGGCATGGGAGGTCTTGCCGGTGTCCTCCTCCATGTGGACCCTCGTGATGCCCACCCGCTTGGTGGTTCCGTCCGGCAGGTCGACGTCGAGATGACCGCCCACGCAGATCGGCAGGTCATACTGGCTGATCTGGAAGTCCTTCGGCATGTCGGGGTAGAAGTAGTTCTTGCGGTGGAACAGCGAGTGTGGCGCGATCTCGCAATCCAGCGCCAACCCGATCCGGATGATGCGCTCGATGGCCTCGCGATTGGGGACCGGCAGCGAGCCGGGGTGCCCGAGGCACACCGGACATACGTTCGTGTTGGGCTCCGCGCCGAACGTCACCTCGCACCCGCAGAACATCTTCGTGCGGGTGCTGAGTTCGACGTGACATTCGAGCCCGATCACGACTTCGTACTCGCTCACGCCGTCAGCCTACCGGACGCCTTCGGGCCCCTCGCCCCTATCCTGGATCGATGACGGGGCCGCGTGCCGGGCGCCCGAGCACGGCCACGATCTGGCTCGCGCTCGGTGCGGTGTACTTCTTCTGGGGCACCACCTACCTCGGGATCGAGACCGTCAACCGGACCATCCCCAGCGCCGTCGGCGCCTCGGCTCGCTTCCTGGTGGCGGGCACGCTCATGTACCTGCTGTCTCGACGCCGGACGACCGAGCGCCCCACGAAGGCCCATTGGCGCTCGGCAACGGTCATCGGCTGCCTGCTGCTCCTCGGGGGAAACACCGTGGTGGCCTGGTCGGAGCGCACCGTGCCCACCGGGACCGTTTCCCTGATCATCGCGCTCGTCCCGCTGTGGCTCGCCCTGTTCGACCGCGTCTTGCTGCGGAGCGCGCCGCTCGGCTGGCGGGTGGTGGTGGGCCTCGTCATGGGCTTCGCGGGAGCCGCCGTGCTGGTGGGCGGGTCCGCCACGGGCGACGAGGTCGCGCTCGGCGGCCTCGTGCTCGCGGTGGTGGCCTCGCTCAGCTGGGCCTGCGGCTCCCTGTACGCGCGCAAGGCGCCCCTGCCTCAGCACCCGCTGATGGCGAGCTCCATGCAGCAGCTCGCCGGCGGCGTCGTGATCCTCCTCGTGGCCGTGGCGACCGGCGAGATGGGACGATTCCATCTCTCCCAAGTCTCGCGGGCTTCGTTGCTGGGCTTGGCCTACCTCATCGTATTCGGCTCCGGGGTCGCGTTCAGCGCCTACCTCTGGCTCCTGCGTAACGCGCGGACATCGCTCGTGTCGACGTACGCCTACGTGAATCCGGTGGTGGCGGTGTCGCTCGGCTCCTTGGTCCTGCACGAGACCCTCACGCCGCGAGTGTTCGTCGCGGGCGGAGTCGTGCTGGCGTCGGTCGCGCTGATCGTCTCGGCCGGTGGGCCGCGCCGCGAGGACGCCGGCGACCCAGCCGCGGGCGAGCTACTTCCCGATGCGGCCTCAGACGCCGGCGAGCAGGGGGGGCCGCAGGTCGAGGCCGAGGTCGGCCTCCAAGGCGGCGGCGGCGCGCAGCAAGGTGGGCTCAGCGAGGACGGGGGCGGTGAGCTGCAGCCCGATCGGGAGCCCGGCTGAGTCCAGGCCGCACGGGAGGCTCACGGCGGGCACGCCGGCGAGGTTCGCGGGGATGGTGAAGATGTCGTTGAGGTACATCGCCATGGGATCGTCCGCCTTCTCGCCGATCGGGAACGCCGTGGTGGGCGACGTCGGCGACACGAGCACGTCGTACTCGGCGAACGCCGCGTCGTAGTCGCGGATGATGAGGGTGCGAACCTTCTGCGCCTGCCCATAGTAGGCGTCGTAGTAGCCGGCGGACAGCGCGAAGGTGCCGAGCATCACGCGGCGCTTCACCTCGGGCCCGAACCCGGCGCCGCGCGTGCGGAACATCATCTCGATCGAGTCCTCGCCCTCCACGCGAAGGCCGTATCGCACGCCGTCGTACCGCGCCAAGTTCGACGAGGCCTCCGAAGGCGCGATGAGGTAGTAGGAGGACAGCGCGTACTCCGCGTGCGGCAGATGCACCTCGCCGACCCGCGCGCCCAGCCGGTCGAGGCGCTCCAGGGCGGCCCGCACCGAGGCAGCTACGTCGGGCTGCACCCCCGTCCCGAACGCCTCGGCCACCACGCCCACGCGGAGTCCGCGGATGCCCTCGTCCAGCCCCGCGCGGTAGTCGGGGACCTCGAGCTCGAGGCTCGTCGCGTCGCGACGATCCTTGCCGGCGATCGTGTTCAACAGCGTGGCCGCGTCGCGCACGCTCCGCGTGAAGGTTCCCACCGTGTCCAGGCTCGAGGCGAAGGCTACGAGACCGTAGCGGCTGATCAGGCCGTAGGTGGGCTTCAGCCCCACCACACCGGTCAACGAGGCCGGTTGCCGAACCGATCCCCCGGTGTCCGAGCCGAGCGCCCACACCACTTCGCCGGCGGCAACGGCGGCGGCCGACCCGCCCGAGGAGCCGCCGGGCACCAGGGAGAGATCCCACGGGTTGTGCACCGGACCGAAGGCCGAGTTCTCGTTGGAGGAGCCCATGGCGAACTCATCGCAGTTCGTCTTGCCGATCAGCGTGGCCCCCGCGCCGGACAGGCGCGTCCATGCGGTTGCGTCGTACGGCGGGATGTAGCCGTCGAGGATCTTGGAACCGCAGGTCGTCCGGATGCCGTTCGTGGTGAACACGTCCTTCAGCGCGATGGGGACGCCCGCGACGTCGGAGAACGGCGCGCCGCTCGAACGGTACGCGTCCAGTTCGGCGGCACGTTCCAGGGCCACTTGCGGCGTGAGGGTGAGGAACGCCTTAACCTCTGCGTCGACGGCCCGGACCCGGCGGAGCGAGGACTCGGTCAGCTCGACGGCGGAGATGTCGCCCGATCGCAGCTGGGACGTGAGCTCGGAATCCGGTGAGATCGCAGGGCTCCGCCATCACGCCCCGGTCTCCGCGATCTTGGGCACCTTGAAGCGTCCTTCGGCCTGGGCGGGCGCGTTGGCCATGGCCGCCTCGCGCGTGATCGAGGGCTCCGGTTCGTCGCGGCGCAGCACGTTCGCGCGCGGCACGGCGTAGGCGGTGGGCGGCACGTCGTCGGCGGCCACCTCTCCCACCTTGGCCGCGTGCTCCAAGATGACGGCGAGCTGCTCTCGCATCCTCTTCTTCTCGGCGTCCGTGAGATCCAGGCGCGCGAGCTTCGCGACGTGATCGATGTCGATCTCCAGCGGCATGTCGGTCAGTCTATCGGGGCCGCGATGCCCGCCCCGCCCGTGCCGCCCGGGACATGGGCCCGCGTCACCGGCCCAGCCGGCGCGCGAACTCGGCTTCGTCGATGACCTCGACGCCGAGCGACTCGGCCTTGGCAAGCTTGGTGCCCGGACCGTCTCCCGCCACCACGAACGACGTCTTCTTCGACACGCTCGAAGACACGCGAGCTCCGGCGGATTCCGCCAGTTCGGTCGCTCGTTCCCTCGACATCCCCTCGAGTCCTCCGGTGAGCACGATCGACTGCCCGGCGAGGAGCTTGGGACCGGCGTCGGCGGCCGGTCGCTCGTCCTGCAGCCGCAGGCCCGCCCCGCGCAACTTCTCGATCAGCGCCCGGTTGTCGTCATCGTCGAACCACTCGCGAACGGTGGCGGCGATCTCCGGCCCGATCTCGGGGACGGCATCGATCTCGTCCTCGGAGGCCTCGGCGATCGCGTCGATGGAGCCGAACCCGCGCGCCAGCACCTGGGCGACGTGGGAACCGACATGGCGGATGTTGAGCCCGACCAGCAGCCGCCACGTCGGGCGGTCCTTGGAGTCCTCGATCTGCGTGAGCACGTTCGTGATGGCCTTGTCCTTGAAGCCGGGCAGCCGCCCCAGCTGCTCGGCATCCAGCGCGTAGATGTCGGCAGGATCCTCGATCATGCCGCCCTCAAGGAGGCGCATCACCGTCATGTACCCCAGGTGCTCGATGTCCATGGCCCCGCGCCCCGCGAAGTGGAACAGCCACTCGATCCCTTGGCTGGGACACCCGCGCTTGTTCGGACAGCGGTAGTCCGCCTCGCCCTCCGCACGGACGAGCGGCGTGCCGCACGAGGTGCACGCGGCAGGCATCTTCCAGCGGCGCGCGCCCTTCTTCCGCTTGGAAAGGACCGGGCCGACGATCTCGGGGATCACGTCGCCCGCGCGCCGAACGATGACCACGTCGCCCTTGCGCACGTCCTTGCGTCGAACCTCGTCCTCGTTGTGCAGCGTCGCGTACGTCACCGTCACTCCGCCAACCACGACGGGCTCGAGCACGGCGAAGGGCGTGACCTTCCCCGTGCGGCCCGTGTGCACGTCGATGGATCGCAGCACCGCGGTCCGCTCCTCCGGTGGGAACTTGTATGCGATGGCCCAGCGGGGGGCGTGGCTCGTGGCGCCGAGTTCTCTCTGGAGCTCGACCTGGTCCACCTTGATCACCATGCCGTCGATCTCCCAATCCACGGAGTGACGATCGGCCTCCCACTGCGTGAGGAACGACTTCACCCCGTCGATCGTGTCGCGCGTCTGCGTGGTGGGCGGGACGGGCAGGCCGGCGGCGGCGGCCCAGCCCAGGAAGGCCTGATGCGAGTCGAACACGACGCCCTCCGCGGCGCCGAACGAGTGCACCCACAGCCGCAGGGGCCGCGAGGCCGTGACCTTGGGATCCTTCTGCCGCAGGGAGCCCGCCGCGGCGTTGCGGGGGTTCGCGAAGGGCCGTTGCTCGCGTTCCAGGAGCCGTCGGTTCAACTCTTCGAATCCCGTCACAGGGAAGTACACCTCCCCACGCACCTCGATGCTGAGCGGCGGATCCTCCATCTGGAGTCGGCGGGGCACCCCGGCCACGGTCCGGACGTTCGCGGTGATGTCCTCGCCCACACGCCCGTCGCCGCGCGTGGCCGCCTGCGTGAGGACGCCTCGCTCATACGTGAGGGCGCACGCCACGCCGTCGATCTTCAACTCGCACGCGAACCGGGCGCCCTCGCCGACGCCGCGCACGACGCGCTCCGCCCATGCGTCGAGCTCCTCGAACGAGAACGCGTTGTCGAGCGAGAGCATCGGTGCACCGTGGGTGACCGGCGCGAAGAGATCCGCCGGCGCTCCGCCCACCGTGACGGTCGGCGAGTCGGGCGTTTGTAGCTCGGGGAACTCGTCCTCCAGGGCTCTGAGCTCGCGCATGAGCTCGTCGTACTCGACGTCGGCCACCTCGGGATCGTCCAGGACGTGGTAGCGGTACCGATGGTGCTCGAGCTCCGAACGCAACTCCTCCACGCGGAGCTTTGCCTCGGCGAGCCGGCGCTCCTGGAGATCGGCGGCACCGACACCGCGTCGGGCCGCGCTCATCCGGCGATCTCCACGCTGCCGGCCACGCCGATGGTCTCCCCCACCACCACGACCCCTCCGATCACCCGAGGGACCTGCTGCAGGTAGCGAAGCGCCAAGATGAAGCCGCCCGGTTTGCGCAGCACTGCCTGCACCCCGGCGGCCGCGGCGTCCGCGAGCATGCAGGACTCGGCGATCACTGCGAGGCCGTCGGGGCCCGTGTGGTCCCGGCCGCGCCCGAGCGTGGTGCTCACGCCCACGCCGCGTCGATCCGGGGCGAGCGCGACCGTGAGCGGCTCCCCCCCACGTCGACGGACCGCAAGCTTCATCCGTTTCTTGGCCTTGATGAAATAGTCGCCATCGCAGGTGACCGTGACCTGATTGAGCTGCTCCGACAGGGAGCGCCCCACCTGGTCGACGACCGCACCACGGAACGTGAACATCGGCCCGACGCCGGCCCCGGTGGCCGCCTCCACCATCTGTCGCACGATGTCTGGGGCGTCGGCGCCGATGCGCTCCAGCGGCCGCTTTGACTGGCTGAACGCCGGGTAGCGCAGCGCATAGGACTGGAGCTGCTCCCAGAAGCTCAGCGCCTGCGCCCGGGATTCCTCCGCGAAGTCCTCGGGTGCCGTGATGTGCAGCGTGAGGTCCTGGACCTGGATCTCGAAGCTCTTGACGCGGCGCCGGAGCAGCTTCATCCGGGGGCTCCTCGTGGCTGGGGATGCCGATGATAGTGGAGCGCGACGACTCGGCGGCCGCACCTCACCGGAGCGCTTCGAGGATCCGACCGCCGCCGAGCAGTTCGTCGTCGCGGTAGATCACGGCGCTCTGACCCGGCGCCACCGCCCGCTCGGGCGCAGCGAAATCGACGCGGAAGCTACGACCGTCCTCGGCGGGTGTGACCGCGGCCCGAACGCCCGGCCCACGGTAACGGATCCTCACCTCGGCCTCGAACGGCCCATCGCCCGGAGGTTCGCCGGCGAGCCAGTTCGCGCGGTCGGCGAGCAGCCCGCGCCGCGCGAGCAGCGCCCGGGGACCCACCATCACGCGATTGGCCCCGGCGTCCACGTCGACGACGTAGGCCGGCTCGCCCAGGGCCACGCCGAGGCCTCGTCGCTGACCGATCGTGAAGCCGAACGTGCCGTCGTGCTCGGCCACGACACGCCCGTGGGGGTCGACGATCTCGCCGCCCTCGCGGATCAGGACCGAGGCCTGCGAGCGCACGAACGCCCCCGCGTCGCCCGACGGCGCGAAGCAGAGCTCCTGGCTGTCCGGTTTGGAAGCGACGGGCAACCCCAGGCGCTCGGCGTGCGCGCGCGTCTCGACCTTGGACATGCCTCCCACCGGGAAGCGGGAGCGAGCGAGCTCCCGCTGACCCAGCATGTGGAGCATGTACGACTGGTCCTTGTTCGTGTCGATGCCGCGCCGCAGGTGCCAACGGCCGGCCGGATCACGGTGGCTCCGCACGTAGTGCCCGGTGGCCACCAGGTCGGCGCCCAGCTCGTCGGCCCTGCGCAGGAACGCACCGAACTTGATCTCTCCGTTGCACCGCGCGCACGGGTTGGGGGTGCGGCCCGCCGCGTGCTCGTCCACGAAGTCCTCGATCACGGAAGCGCGGAACGCAGGCGACAGGTCGCAGATCTCGAAGGGGAAGCCAGCGATCTCGGCCACCGCCGCCGCGTCGCGACGGGCCGAAGGCCCGCAGCAACCGTGCTCCACTCCGTCGAGATGAACCAGGTTCATGTGCGATCCCATCACGTCGTAACCCTGCTCCTGCAGCAGGCACGCAGCGACGGACGAATCCACGCCCCCCGACATCGCCACCAAGACCTTGGATCCAGCCATGCCCCGAGGCTACCGCGACACACCGCGCACGCGGCAGGCCCGCGCGTCCGCCTCGTATCGTTCCCGGCGTGATCGACGCACGCTTCGACGACCTCACGGGCGCCTCGGAGTCGTTCCGGCTGACGGGGCCCGCCGGCGTGCTCGAGGCGACCCGCCCGGAGGAGGTCAGGGGAGTGATCGCTGCCGCCGAGGGCGCTGCCCGCCGGGGCCTCTGGGTGGCGGGCTTCTTGGCGTACGAGGCGGCGCCCGGACTCGACCCGTCCCTCGAGGTCCGCCGGCGGTCCGGTCGGGACCCCTTCGCTCGGCTTCCGCTCGCCTGGTTCGCGATGTTCGAACGACGGGAGGAGACGGTCCTGCCGGAGCCCCGAGACGATCCCGAGCCACCGATGAGCGGCGCCTGGCGTCCCTCGGTGGATCGGGCCACCTACGACGCCGCCATCGCCCGGATCCGCGAAGCCATCGCTGGGGGTGAGACCTATCAGGTCAACCATACGCTGCGGCTTCGGTCGCAGGTGAACGGAGACGATCGCGGTCTGTACCGCGACCTGTGCTACGCGCAACGCGGCGCCTACGCCGCGTACCTCAACATCGGCCGTTACCGGATCCTCTCCGCCTCCCCGGAGCTGTTCTTCCAGATCGACGACCGCCGCCTTACGACCAAGCCCATGAAAGGGACGGCCCCACGGGGGCGGTGGTCCGCCGAGGATGACGCGGTGGCCGCCGGGCTGCGCGGCTCGGTGAAGGACCGGGCGGAAAACGCGATGATCGTCGACCTGCTCCGTAGCGACCTGGGCCGCGTGGCGGAAGCGGGGTCGGTGTCGTGGAGCGACATGTTCGGTTTGGAGCGGTACGAGACCGTGTGGCAGCTGACGTCCACGGTGTCGGCGACCATGCGCGTCGGCGCCGGTCTCGTGGACGTGCTCGAGGCCCTCTTCCCGTGCGGATCGGTGACCGGCGCTCCGAAGGTCCGCACGATGCGGATCATCGCCGGGCTCGAAGACGCTCCGCGAGGCGTTTACTGCGGGGCCGTGGGCTATCTGGCCCCGCCGGGTTCGGGGCTCCCCGCCGCGCGGTTCAACGTTCCCATCCGCACCGTGATGATGGACGGCGAGACCCGCACGGCCGAGTACGGCGTGGGCGGGGGGATCACGTGGGATTCGAGCGCCACCGGGGAATACGAGGAGGTGCTGGCTAAGGCCCGCGTGCTGACGAGCCGGCGGCCGAGGTTCGAGCTGTTCGAGACCCTCCGCTACGAGGGCGGGAGGTTCCTCCACCGGGACCTTCATCTGGCTCGGCTTCGGGCATCCGCGTCGTACTTCGGTTTCGCCTTCGACGAGGCCGCCGTGGAGGCGGCGCTCGAGCGCGAAGGGTCCCGATTCGCCGAGCGGACGGCGCGCATCCGGGTGGTGGTCGATCGTCGGGGCCGGGTGGAGACCGGCGGGGTCGCGGCGCCGCGGTACCCCGATGTCGTCCGTGTGGCGCTCGACGAGGCGCATCCAGTGGACCCTGCCGATCCGATGCTCTTCCACAAGACCACGCGGCGGCGTCGCTACGACGAAGCCCGGGCACGACATCCCGACGTCGACGACGTCCTGCTCCTCAACACCCGCGGCGAGCTCACCGAGTCCACGGTCGCGAACGTGGCGGTTCGCCTGGAGGGAGCGTGGTACACGCCCCCGCGCGACGCGGGACTGCTCGCGGGGATCGGTCGCGAGGTGGCCATGCGGGAAGGGTGGCTCACCGAGCGCACGATCGTCGCTCGCGAGCTCGGCGGGGCGCAGGCGATCGAGCTGGTGAGCGACAACAGGGGACGCCGACCCGCCCGCCTGGAACGGTCGCCGAGCTAGTCGGGATCGGGGGCGCGCTCTCGTTCAGGAGGGAACACGTAGGGGCGCACCGAGCGCTCGTCGAAAGGACAGGCGCAAAGGGGGCACCGCGGGGGCTCCTCGTACACGAGGACGGTTCGCTCGCAGTACGGGCAGTTTCCCTCGCGCATCGCGGGAGGCTCGGCGGTCTCGTTCGTCATAGATAAAGGGCCCGCGCTCGGGGGAAGCGGTCCAACCCTGCATCGGCCGCACTCGGGGCCACCTTGAACGGCGGCCCAAGAACGGCGGCCCAGGCGCAACGAAGCCCTCCCGCGTGGGGAGGGCCTCGGCCTTGGGTGGATCGGGCTCGGACGCAACCGCGTGGATCGAGCTACGCGGCTTCTTTTTTCGACCTGCGTTTGCCGCGCGGCACGTAGGCGTGGACGGGTTCGTGTTGCCAGCAGAAGTTCCATTTGTTGTAGCGAGAGAGCTTCGTCTCGCATCCGGGCTCTTCACAGACTCGCCCGGTCGTGTACTGCTTGTTCGGCCGTGGGAGCGGCCGGACGCTCTTGCCCCGGTACCGGTCCTCTGCCACCTTCCTCACATCCTTCCGCGGGACCCCTCGGGCAGGCGTTCGGGTGGGGCCCTCGCACGTACTTCGAACGACCCCCGGCACCGGTTCATTCCCGGGGTGGGCCCGGAATGGAGTGCATAGCTTCCGGCGCGATTCGGCGAGAGGGACCGCGCCGCCTTGCCGCTACGAGGTGGCGTCGCGGGCGCCGAATCGCGGCGCGCGCTTGTCCAGGAAGGCGCGCATGCCCTCGCGCTGGTCGCGCCCGCCGAACAGGGCAACGAAGAGCGCCCGCTCGCGCGCCACGCCGGCCGGCCCCGGGTTCTGCACGGCCGCCCGGATCGCCTCCTTGGCCGCCGCCAGAGCCTCGCGGGGCCCGCGCGCGAACTCGCGAGCATCGGCCACGGCCACCTCGAAGACGTCCGCCGCGGGGACCACGCGCTCGGCCAGCCCGAGCTGGGATGCCTCCTCGGGACGGAGCTGGCGTCCGGTGTAGACGAGCTCGCCGGCCCGTCCGGGCCCCAGCAACCGCGTGAGGCGCTGCGTGCCACCGGCGCCGGGGATCACGCCGAGCTTGATCTCCGGCTGACCGACGAGGGCGTCCTCGGCGAGGTACCGCAGATCCGCCCCCAGGGCGAGCTCGAGGCCGCCTCCTAACGCATATCCGTTCACCGCGGCGATGGAGATCTTGGGCAGGTGCTCGAGGAGGTCGCATGCCGCGCCCAGTGCATCCACGCTCGGCGCGACCTCGTCCGGGCCCCAGGTCGCCATGGCCTTGATGTCGGCCCCCGCGGCGAAGAGCTTCCGACCGCCCCAGATCACGAGCGCGCCCACATCGTCGCGGGCGCCCGCCTCCCCGATGGCCTCCTGGAGCTCCAGGCCCATCTGCAGGTTCAGCGCGTTCGCGGGAGGCCGATCCAGGCGCACCACGCCTACGCCGTCGTCCACCTCGAGCCGCACGAACTCCACGGCGCGGATGCTACCCGGCCGGCGCGGCCGCAGACGCTCGCGCGAACGTCTCGGCGAGCCCCGTGTCGAGGGACGTGAGCTCGATCCCGAAGGCCGACGCCGCGTCCGGCGCGTCCGCTCGCGCGGGTCGCAGCAGGTGATCGGCGAGCACGGACGGGACGGGGATGTCCAACAGCTCTGCCAAGACCCCCGAGGCAGTGCCGGGCTCAATGGGCACGGCCCCTCCCGCCTCGGAACCCGCGAGCCGCTCCGCCAGGTGCCCCGCGCTCACCGTCTCGGGACCCTCGATCGCCCACGTGCCGCCCAGGTCGGCGGCTCGATCGTCCGCCGCCACCAGCGTCGCCGCGAGGTCGCTATCGAGGACAGGGGCGACCTCGCTGCCTACGGCCGTCGCGATGGCCATGGGCGGGCGCGCGAGCGCGCCCTGCACCACCGCCGTGAACCACACCCCGCCCAGGCCGTACACGTGCGACGAGCGGATGATGGCATGCTGCAAGCCGCTCGTGCTCAACGCCTCCTCGGCGAGGCCCTTCGCGCGAAGGTACGGCTCGCTCGCCTCGGGGCTCGCTCCGGGGACGGAAACCAGGATGATCCGCCGCACGCCCGCCGTCTTGGCGGCGGCGATAGCGCGCAGCGTGGATCCGTGGTTCGCGTCGAGGAGGGCCGCCTCGTCGCTATGGTTCGGACCACCGACGAGATGGAAGACGGTGAAGACACCGCCCAACACCTCGGCCAGCGCGTCTGCGTCGTCCAGGCGCCCGAGCGCGACCTTCGCACCCAGGGACCGCAACGGTTCCGCCGCTTCCGTCCGACGAACGCAGGCTCGCACCTCGTCGCGTTCCAGCAACCGCGGGACCAAGGCGTGCCCGATGGGACCGGATGCGCCCGTCACCATGACCGTCATGAGGGTGAGGCTATCGCGTGCTCGTCGGCGCCACGATCGCGCCCTAAGCTCACGGGATGCGACCGGCGCCCGACCCGCAGGACGTGGCGCGCGCGACCGCGGCGATCGGCGCCGAGCCCGTCTCGTGGCGACCCGTCAAGCGCGGCGGGCAGACCGCCGCCTCGCGGTGGATCGCCGGGCTCGCCGACGGCTCCGCCGTGTTCGTGAAGATCGCCTTCACCCTCGACACGGCGGCATGGATCCGCGACGAACATGTCGTCTACGCCCAACTCGGGGAGAGATCCTTCATGCCGCGCTTGCTGGGCTGGCACGATGACGGCGAGCGACCCGTGCTGGTCCTCGAGGACTTGAGCGCCGCACGCTGGCCGCCGCCCTGGGATCGGCCGTCCATCGACGCCGTGCTCGCCTGCCTGGAGGAGGTGCACGCAACGCCCCCTCCGGCCGATCTCGAGATGGTCGACGGCCGGGGGATCGCCTACCTCGACGGCTGGCGAGAGATCGAACGAGATCCGCTCCCGGCTCTGGCGCTGGGCCTCTTCGGAGCACGGTGGCTCGCGGCATGGATCCCCACGCTCAGCGCGGCCGCTTCAGAGACTCCCTTGGGCGGTGGCGCGCTCCTTCATGTCGACGTACGCAGCGACAACGTCTGCCTGCACGACGGTCGCGCGACGCTCGTGGACTGGAACTGGGCCGCCGTGGGCGCTCCGGCGTTCGATCTCGCGTCCTGGTTGCCCAGCCTCCACGCGGAGGGTGGCCCCGCCCCCGAGGCGCTCATGCCCCACGGGGCGTCCTTCGCGGCGATGCTCGCCGGTTTCTTCGTGTGGCGGGCCTCACGTCCCCCGATCCCCGAGGCCCCGCACGTACGTCCGAAGCAGTTGATGCAGGCGCGCGCCGCCGTGCCGTGGGCGGCACGCGCTCTCGGACTTCCCCCGCCCGCCTAGCTGGCACGCCAGATGCACAGCTCTTGCACCTGCAACCCCCTGCTAGAATCGCGACGTGGAGCGGACCGGGCAGGAGTATGCGGACGTGATGGCACTGCTGCGCGAGCGCGGGCTGCGGATGACGCCGCAACGGCGGGCCATCGTGTCCGAGGTGATGCGCGCGCAGGGCCATATCTCCCCTACCCAGCTGGCCCGCAAGGTCCAGCAAGAGATGCCGGGCGTGAACGCGTCCACGGTCTATCGCACCCTCGGCACCCTCGAAGAGATCGGCGTGCTCTCGCACTCGCACCTGGAGGCGGGCGCCGAGTACCACCGCACCGAGGAGGCCGAACACGTCCACCTCACGTGCGGAAACTGCGGGCGCGACGATGCCCTTTCCATCAAGGAAGCGAAGGCCCTGCAGGGCCTGATCCACCGCCACCACGGGTTCGTGGCCGACCTCACACACTTCGCGATCACCGGCCGCTGCGAGGACTGCGCGGCCTAGCGCTCAGTCCAACTCGATGGCCGCGCCGGCCTCCGCGTGGGTGTCGACGGTGCCGAGCGCCTGCAGCCGGCGGCGGGCGAGGAGCGCCGTGGCTGCGTACACGATCACGAACACACCCGCCAGGATCAGCACGATGTCCGCGCCCGGGGGTGTGTCGACGTAGTACGAGACGTACATG
The DNA here is from genome assembly GCA_963719165.1 of uncultured Actinomycetes bacterium. Taxonomy (GTDB): domain Bacteria; phylum Actinomycetota; class UBA4738; order UBA4738; family HRBIN12; genus JAOUEA01. Next base: position 1,105,093 of record CAVRAV010000001.1, read on the forward strand.
CCGAGCGCCCCCGAGATGGCTCCGATCAAGGTCGAGATCAAGAGCATCCTCGCGAAGGAGTCCGTGAGGAGGCGGGCGATCACCGCAGGGACCACGATCGTGGCCGCGATGAGCGTCACGCCGAGGATCTGCATGGTTGCGACCACGGTCGCGGCGATGATGATGGCGAACAGGGCGTCGGCCCCTCGGGAGTTGACGCCGTAGGCGTCGGCGGCCTCAGGGTCGAACGTAGCGAACAACAGCTGCCGGTACCGCACCACGATGAGCGCCAAGGTGACCATAGCCACCCCCCCGAGGACCCAGAGCTGTTCCGAGGTCACCCCGAGGATGTTGCCGAACAGCGCCGCCTCGAGGTTGACGGTGAAGCTGTGGACCGAGCTGATCAGCACGACGCCGACCGCGAACGATGCCGTCGTCACGACCCCGATCGCCGCGTCGGCCCCGACCTTGCGGCGGCGGGACACGCCGTTGATCAGCAGGGCGGATAGGACGCCCCACGCTCCGGCGCCCAGGTAGAAATTCCAATTGAGCACGTACGCGACGGCCGCGCCGCCGAAGATGGCGTGGGACAGTCCGTGGCCGATGTAGGACATCTTGCGGAGCACGACGTACACACCCACGAGCCCACACAAGGCGCCCCCGAGCGCGCCGGCCAGGAGGCCGTAGCGGAAGAAGGCGTGCGTGAGGGGATCGGTGAGCCAGGTCACGGGGTCACCGCCTGGTCTCCGCGGCACGCGGCCTCTCGGGGTGCCGGTGATCCTCGCCGGGGCCGTGATGGTGCGGCTGCGGCTCCTCTCCGAAGTGCGCCCGGGGCATCCCCTCCGCGTGGGAGGCGGGGTCGTGTGCATCCACGGTGGCGCTGAACGCGTCGCCCACCAGCAACATCCCCTCGCGCCGGATCACGATCATCTCCGCCCCGTAGAGGGCGCGAAGGACATCGGGCGTGAGCACCTGCTCGGGGGTCCCCTGCGCCACGACGCGACCGTTGACGCACACGAGGCTCGGGAGGTGCGCCGCGACGGCGTTGAGGTCGTGGGTCGTCATCACGATCGCGATGCCTTCGTGGTTGAGCTCGTGCAGTAGGTGCAGGATGTCGTGGCGGGTTCGCACGTCGACCCCACTCGTGGGTTCGTCCAAGAGCAGGAGGTCCGGACGTCGCACGAGCGCCCGGGCGATGAACGCGCGCTGCTGTTGTCCGCCCGAGAGACTACGGATGTGCCTGCGGGCGAGGCCCCCTATGCCGAGCGTCTCCAGCATCTCCCGCGCCTGCGCGCGCATCTCCTTCGATGCCCAGGGGAGGCGGCGTCCGTTGCCGGTCGCGCCCAGCAGGACGAGCTCCTCCACCGTGATCGGAAAGTTCCAGTCGATGGCCTCAAGCTGCGGCACCACGCCGAGCCGCAGATTCCCGCGCCCTTCGTGACCGCGGGTGATCGTTCCCGCTGCTGGGCGAAGCGATCCCTCCATCAACCGCAGGAGCGTGCTCTTCCCCGCCCCCGACGGCCCGACGATCCCCACGAACGCCCCCTCGCGGACGGCGAGGTCGACGTCGCGCAGGACGACCCCGTCGCCGTAGGTGAACGACACGGCGCGAAGTTCGAGGAGGGGATGGTGCATGGGCTCAATCGTAGGTGTTGGTGAAGCGAACGGCGTCGAGTGCCGCGGGGTCCCCCCCAAGATCTATGACCATCGTGCGGACGTCGTAGAGCATGAGCCCGACGTAGGAGTGCTCAGGCTGCCCCGGATCCCCCGGAAGGTCGTCGTCGCGGAGCGAATCCTCGTAGCGTGCGCCCGCCTCCGAGGCGATCTGTGCAAGCACCGGGCTCGGGAACACCTCCGAACCGAAGATCGCCGGCACATGGTTCTGCTCGATCTGTTGGATGAGGTTCGCCACCTCCTGGGCGCTCGGTTCGGAGAAGTCGGCGGGCTGGATGGCCCCGATCACGGTCATGCCGTAGTGGTTCGCGAAGTACGCGAAGGAGTCGTGGTAGGTGAGGAGCACGCGGTTCTTCACCGGGATCGTGTTCACGGCACGCTGCACCGCGTCGTTCAAAGACCGCAGGATGACCAGGTACGAGGCCGCGTTGGATCGATAGGTCGCGGCATTGGCGGGATCCGCTTTGACGAGCTCGTCGCGAACGAGTTGCGTGTACGTCTCGGCGTTGGCGACGTCCATCCACAGGTGTGGATTGGGATGACCCCCGGACGCCGGAAACGAAAAGTCGTAGAGGTAGGCGTCGGGCTTGATCGTGTTCGGTCCCAGCTGGTAGATGGTGGCCCCGTCCTTCAGGTTCGACTGAGCGAGCTTGAGAGTCGGGTCCTCGAGGTCCAGGCCGTTGAGGAAGACGATGTCTGCCTCTGACAGCGTCCGGGCCGTATCGGACGTCGGCTCGAACGTGTGGGAATCCACCCCCTCCGGGATCAGGCCCTGGACGTCTGCGGCATCGCCGGCGACGTTCTTGACGATGTCCACGATGGGGGCGACCGAGGCCGCGACGACGATCTTGCCGTCGGCGCCGCCGCGGCCCGAGCCCGCGGAAGAGCAGGCGACGAGCGCGGCAAGGGCGAACGGGGCGACGATCGACAGCTTCCTGCGGTTCGACATGGCCGGCGACTCCTCGTCCTGGGCTCCGCTACCCTACCGCCTTCTTGCAAGAAGTTGCAACAAGGAACCCATGCAGCTGCGGTCAGAAGCGGGGAACTTCGCGGTAGTCGCCGAACACGTTGGTGAGCGTGCGCACGATCTCGCCTTCGGTACAGAGGCTTCGGGCGCAGGTCACCAGGGGCTCGATCAGATTCGTGTCGCCTCGGGCAGCCACTTCGAGGGCCTCGAGCGCGGCCTGCTTCTCGCCCTCATCGCGCTCCGCACGCACGGCGGCGAGGGCGTGGACCTGCTGGACCTCCGCCTCCGGCCCGATGACCAAGATCTCCACCGGCGGCTCGGCCGACGCGGTGAACGCGTTCACCCCCACCTGGACGAGATCGCCGGACTCGTAGCGCCGCTGCTCGAGGAACGCCGATTCTGCGATCCCTTGCTGGAACCACCCGCTCTCGATCCCGGCGAGGACGCCCTCCAGCATCCCGCCCGACCCCATCGCCTCGACCTCGGCGAAGATCGTCTCGGCGCGCTCGTCCATCAGGTCCGTCATGGATTCCACGAAGTACGCCCCGCCGAGTGGGTCGGCGACGTCGCTCACGCCCGTCTCTTCGGCGATCACCTGCTGGGTGCGCAGGGCGAGCTTGGCCGCCTGCTCGGTCGGAAGCGCGAGGACCTCGTCCAGGGCATTCGTGTGCAACGACTGCGTGCCGCCCAATACGGCCGCTAGGGCCTCGATCGCGGTGCGCACCACGTTGTTCATGGGCTGCTGCGCCGTGAGGGAGACCCCCGCCGTCTGCGTGTGGAACCGCAGCCTCATCGCGTCGGGATCGGTCGCGCCGTACCGCTCCTTCAGCCAGCGAGCCCAGATCCGCCGCGCCGCCCGCAGCTTCCCGATCTCCTCGAAGAAGTCGATATGTGCGTTGAAGAAGAACGACAGGCCCGGCGCGAACGCATCGACGTCGAGCCCGCGCCGCAGGCCGAGCTCCACGTAGGCGAACCCGTCCGCGAGCGTGAACGCCAGCTCCTGCGCGGCCGTGGCCCCGGCCTCGCGGATGTGATACCCGGACACACTCACGGGGTGGAACTTCGGGCAGCGTTCGGCGCAGAACTCCATGAGGTCGCCGATCAGGCGCAGGTGCGGCCGGGGCGGGAAGATCCACTCCTTCTGGGCGATGTACTCCTTGAGGATGTCGGTCTGCAGCGTGCCGCCGAGCCGCTCCCACGGCACCCCCTGGCGCTCCGCGGTGGCGAGGAAGAAGGCGAAGGCCACGGTGGCTGGGCCGCTGATCGTCATGGAGGTGGTGATCTCGTCGAGCGGGATGCCGTCGAACAGGGCCTCGAAGTCCCGCAGGGAGTCGGTGGCCACGCCGCAACGGCCGACCTCCCCCTCGCTCCTGGGGTCGTCGGAGTCCAGGCCCATCAGGGTCGGCATGTCGAAGGCCACCGACAGCCCACCCTGCCCGCGCTGCAGGAGGAATCGGTATCGCGCGTTGGTCTCGGCGGGAGTGCCGAACCCGGCGAACTGACGCATGGTCCAACGCCGGCCGCGATACATCGAGGGATAGACCCCGCGCGTGAAAGGGTACGCGCCCGGTAGGCCGGGGTCCGACTCGTGGACGTCGTCGGGACCGTAGGCGGGGGCGATCGGTTCGCCCGAGCGTGTGGTGTGTGAGCGCTCCTGCACCCGGCGAGCATCGCTCGAGCGCTGATCCACCATCTCCCGCCTCCAGACGCCCCCGGCCGTTCGAGCCGCGCTCGTGCCCGCTCGACCCCTAGTCGTGCCCGACACTCGCCTCCGCGGCCATGGCCACCAGCATAGCCGCCGCCCGATAGGGGTCCATGCGCCGCCCCGTCAGAGCGCCGGCGAGCGTCGCGTCGCCCAGTAAGGCGGCCGATGCCTCCACCCGGAAGCGTTCGGCCGCCAGGCTCTCCACCTCACGCAGCAAACGCGCCGTGCGTTTGGCGCCGAGCGCGCCGGAGGCCTCCACGTGCGAACGATGCGCCTCGATCGATCCCCACAGCTCGTCGATCCCTTCTCGCCGGATCGCCGTCGTGGACAGGACGGGCGGTTCCCAGTCACGGGCCGCTCCCAGGTGGAGCATCTGGCGGACCTCCCGGACCACGTCGTTCGCGCCCGCCCGATCGCCCTTGTTCACCACGAACACGTCCGCGGCCTCCAGGATCCCGGCCTTCGCCATCTGCACGGCGTCTCCCATCCCGGGCGCGAGGACCACCACCGCGGTGTCCGTGGCCGCCGCGACGTCGACCTCGGCCTGGCCCACGCCCACCGTCTCCACGATCACGCGCTCGTACCCGGCCGCGTCGAGGATCCGCACAGCCTCGGGGGCCGCAAGCGCCATGCCGCCCAGGTGGCCACGCGTGGCCATGGACCGGATGAACACGCCGGGGTCGGTGGCGTGATCCTGCATCCGGACGCGGTCGCCGAGCAGTGCCCCTCCCGTGTAAGGGGAGGTCGGGTCCACGGCGAGCACCGCCATGGAGCGCCCCGCCTCCCGCCCGGCCCGCACGAGCTCGGCACCCAGGGTGGATTTCCCCACGCCGGGGGCCCCCGTGAGTCCCACCGTGGCCGCACGTCCCGTGCGTTCGTACACACCGGCGGACAGGATGGGCAGCTCGGGAGCGCCGTCCTCGACGGCGCTGATCGCGCGCGCGACGGCGCGTCGATCCCCCGCGAGCACTCCCTCGATCATCGCCGCGACGTCCATCGTGGCCGAAGCCTACCCCGCGTTGCCGGGGCGACCCGCGGCCGTCGGCCGGCCCGCCGAACCGGCCGCGTCTCCCGCCGGAGCCGCGCCGGGGATCGCCTGCAGAGCATCGCGCAACGAGGAGCAGAACCCCCGCTGACGCTCGAGGGCGGGGTCCTCCGTATCGGCCACGCGCGAGCGCACCATCGCGAGGTTCACCTGTTCGCGCTGGAGGCGATGCAGCAGGGAGGCGGCGCGCCCGCCGGCGCGCCGACGCATCTCCCGCCTGGCGCGCCGTCGAAGCCCCGGGGTCTCCAGCCGGTCGAGCTCGACGCGGGAGATGCCCCCGCGGCCCACCTCGTCCTCCAGGGACGCGTGCAACCATCGGCGCTCCCGGCCTCGCGCCAGCCCCACGGCCACGGCCACGAAGATCAGCAGCGGCATGCCCTTGACCGCCGTCGCGAGGAAGACGAGCGGCCAGTCCCCGGCCGTCCACGGCTGGCGGGGGAAGAGGTCGAGCCAGGGCGAGTTCCACAGGAAGTGACCGGATACCGCGAGCGCGCACAGCGCCACGCAGACCCACAGGCGGCGCACCCGCCGCACGGAGGATCGACGCGACACCACGTAGCCGATGCCCATCCCCACGAGGCCCGTGTACAGGACGTGGGAGTACAGGCCGCTCGCGAGCACCCGCAAGAAGAACCCCCGAAGCACCCCCGAGGGTTGGCCCCCGAAGACGCTCATGAAGTAGAAGACGTCCTCGACCACCGCGAACCCCAGCCCACAGACCGCCCCGTACACGAACCCGTCCATGACGTCATCGATCTCGTCGCGCGCGATGAGGTAGATCAGCACGACCCCGAGGCCCTTGAGCGTCTCCTCCACCAGCGGGGCGGTGAGGGCGGCGGTCCAACGCGCCGCGAACTCGGGCCCGGCGAGCCTGGCCACCACGAGGCCCCAGCCGCCGTTCGCGATGGCCGAGAGCGTGGTGGCCGCGACCCCACCCCACGCGAGCGCGGCGAACATGAGCGGCAGCGGCTCCTGTTCGTAGAGATCGAGGTAGTACACGACGAGGAAGATCGGCAGCGCGTAGACCAAGAGGAGGAACCAGGACAGGGCCCAACCCCCAGCGGAGATGTCGCGGTAGAAGCTCTGCTCCGCGAGCGTGACGACGCCGGTGACGCACACGATCGTCACGTACAGCCAGAACGCAGGCTGGCGCGGCTGCACGAACCTGGTCTGGTGCAGGTCGCTGCGGCGTCGCGCGGAACGCATCGCCGCGGCGCTCACGCGAGCACCGCGCGGTCGATCATGGTGTGGACGTCGCCGTCCACGAACGCGAGCAGACCTTCCGGCGCCCAGCCGTCGAAGACCACGCCGTCGCCGGCCGGGGTCACGACCGCAGTCACCTCACCCTCCACCGCCTGGGCGGCGTCGGTGCCACCCACGTAGTGGAATCGCTGCGCGACGGACCCGTCGGGGAGCGTCACGGTTTCCAGCGCGTCGGAGACCGACAGCCGCTTGAGCTCTTGGTTCAGGACGCGCTCCACGTAGTCGTGAGCCAGGGCGGCGGCGGACCCGTCGAACCCGTCGAACGCCGTCACGTCGAGGTTCCCGCCGCCACGCGTCAGCCTCGCGAACGGGATGCCCCCCAAGGAGGTCTGATCGGCCGTGACCCAACCCGTCAGCGGCTGAACGGTAACGACCGACCCCACGCTCACGGGAGCCCCCGCCGGGTCGGAGAGGGCCGCCGCGGCCACGAAGCCCCCCAGGACGACGAACACGATCACGCCCGCGACGGCGAACGTTGGCCACCATCGGCGCTCGAGGCGACGCTGCAGAAGCGCCTCGTCGGGACGCAGCGGCGGCTCGTTCCTCGTTGTCGCCGTGTGGGCCATGGGTTTTCCGATCTCAGCGCACGGAGAGCAGCATCGTAAGGCGCGCCAGCTCGAGCGGATGAGACAGCATCCCGCGGATCCGAAGGCGCCGAGACAACACGTCCCGCAGGACCGACCGACCCTCGGCCCGAAGCGGATCGGGCAGCCCGAACAAAAGCGGCACGTCGGTGAGCGAGAGCAGCCGGGAGGCGTCGGCCGTGATGGTCAGCCCCGCCGCGGGCCGAACCCCGTTGGCCACCAGCACCCGCCCCGGGTCGAGCCGCAACGTCACGCCAACCTCGGCGTCGGGCGCATCGATGCTGACCAGCGTCGGGGCCAGGAGTCGCCCGCGGGATGGATCGCGCGCCAGGTTCTGCTCGATCAGCGAACCGAGCATGACTCCCAGCCCGTTCGGCTCGGCATCGGCGAACACCACCTCCGGGCTCACGGGATCAACAGGACCTTGGTGGCCCGGCGGGCGGCGAACAGGTCGTAGCCGCGCGCGGCATCCTCCAGCGGCAGACGGTGGCTGACCAGCGGACGCGGGTCGATCAGGCCACCCGCCACCGCGGACATGGTCGGTCCCCACCACGCATGGACGGGCGTGAGTCCCGCGAACCGGAGGTCCAGGGCGCGCGCCCAGTACACGCCGAGTTGTAGCTCGACGGTCTCCGACGCGTACACGCCGAGGATCACGACGCGCCCCCCGCGACGCACCACGGCGACCGCCGTCTCGAAGGCCTCGACGCTGCCCACGGCATCGATCACCACGTCCGCGCCCCGGCCGTCGGTCGCGGCGGCCAGGACCGTGACGGGGTGGCGCTCGGCGACGTTCACGGGATCGGCCCCGACGCGGGCGGCGAGCGAGAGACGTTCGGGCTCCCGGTCCAGGGCGAACACCCGACGGGCGCCCAGGGCGCGGGCGGCCTGCACGCAGAAGAACCCCACGGGACCCGCGCCCACCACCGCCACGATGTCGTGCGCCCCGATCTCCCCCAGCGACGCCGCGTAATACCCCGAGGTCGCGATGTCCCCCACGAAGATCGCGTCTTCGTCGTCCATGTCGTCGGGGATCCGGAGCAGATTCACGGAGGCGTTGGGCACCCTGAGCCGCTCGGCCTGCGCACCCGGGAGGCCGCCGCCGAAGGCCCCCGCCCCGAGCGTGCTGGAGTCCTCGCACAGCTGGGTCTCGCCCCGGCGGCAGAACCAGCAGTTCCCGCACGCGATCTGGAACGCCACGACCACGCGGTCGTCCCGCGCGAACCCCGCCACGGCCGATCCCGTCGACTCGACCACCCCCACCGCCTCGTGGCCGATGCTCGCGCCGGGGTCGATGGGCGCCTTGCCGTGGAGGAAGTGCAGATCGGATCCGCAAACCGCGCTGAGCGTCACCCGCACGATGGCGTCGCCCGGCGCCTGGAGGACCGGATCCGCGACGTCGGTCACGCTCACGCGGCCGACGTCGTCGAAGACGACCGCGCGCACGGCGACTCAGGCCTCGTCGGGGTACTGGGTGTCGACCTCGCCCGTGAGGTGCACGAGCTCGTTGGCGGCGCGGACGTAGCGCACGATGGTGGCGAGGTCCCCCTGGACCTTCAGCTTCCCCTGCATCATGGCCCTGGTCGGGTCGAGGTCCCCCAGCAGGACCTCCTTCCAGCGCGAATACGGCGCGCGGATGACGTACGCGGCTCGCCGCCCGGTCTCCGCGTCGACCGCGCCCCCGCCTCGGCAGGCCCCGTGCCACAGGTCGAGCACGCCCCAGACGTCCTCGGGCATGCCGTGGTCGGGCTCGGCCTCCACCAGGAAAGCGACGTCCCCCTCCCACGCGGCGGCCGCCTCGCGATACTCGGACGAAGCGTTGATCTCAGCGATCAGATCCTGGAACCAGGCGTCGGTCGCGAACCTGGGCACGTCGTCACCTCCACCCCGGCACGACGCCCACGCCGAACGCGATCGCCACCACGGCGATGAGGTTGAAAGCGGCGTGGCCGGCGATGTCGGCCACCAGGTTCTTCCGCCGTTCGTAGATCAGCGCCAGCCCGATGCCCGTGATCACCATCGTCAGTTGCAGGGCGACCACGCCCTGCCAGTTTCCGCCCGGGACGAAGTGGACGAGCCCGAAGACGAGGGCCGAGATGATCGCACCCAGCGCCACGCCGCGTCGGTCGCGGATGGAGCGGTAGAGCAGGCCGCGGAACAGGAACTCCTCGGTCACGGGCGCCACGATCACGGCGTACAGGGCGAACAGGACGAACGCGCCGGGCCTCAGGTCCGACGTCACCTGTTGAGGGATCGAGACGTCGGTCCCGGTGGCCGAGCCGAGCAGGCCCACCACGATCGCCGACGCGATCCCTGCCGCGATCCGCACCCCGATGCCCAGCAGCCCGCCGATCAGCACCTCCTTGGGGAACTGCGCGCGGGTCGGGAATCCGATGATCTGCTTCCAGCGCGGGTGACGCCTGCGCAGCCAGACGATCATGGTGGCGAGCAGCACCCCGTCGACCACCAACCCCTGAGCGAGCTCGCTCACGCCGCTGGCCCCCGTGGCGCTCATGGTGTCGCCCAAGAGCAGGAACACGGGGATGGAGGCGATGGTCCCCAGGATGAAGCCGAGCAGGGTGATCCCGACGACCTCCCACCAGCGCCAGGTGGCGAGCGGGCGCCCGGCTTCGTCGGAGCTCACCTCGGCGCCGAGCACCGGGTTCATCATCCCGGGAAGGCCCAGGTCGGGCCGGGGGGGAGGCGGATCCTGGATCATGGGAGCGTGACCAGCTCACGCTCGCGGCGCACCACGGCACCGAGGCCGCTGAGCTTGGCCTCGAACCCTTCGTAGCCCCGATCCACATGCTGCATGTCGTTCACCTCGGAGATGCCGTCGGCGCAGAGGGCGGCGATCACCATCGCGGCGCCGGCACGGATGTCGAGCGCCTGGACCGGAGCGGCCGAGAGCCGCGGCACCCCGCGGATCACGGCGTGGTGACCCTCCACGTCGATGCTTGCGCCCATGCGTTTGAGCTCGGCCACGTAGAGGAACCGGCTCTCGAACACGTTCTCGGTCGCGATCGACGTGCCCTCCGCCACCGCGAGAGCCGCCATCAGGATCGGCTGGAAATCCGTGGCGAGACCGGGATACGGGAGCGTCACGAAATCGACGGCGCGCGGGCGATCGTCCTGGCGGATGCGGAGCCCGTCCTCGGTGAGATCCACGCGCGCACCCGCATCGGCGAGCTTGTCCAGGAACAGCGCCAGATGATCCGGGCGCGCGCCCTGCAGGGTTACATCGCCTCGCGTGGCCGTGGCCGCCGCCGCGAACGTCCCCGCCTCGATGCGATCCGCGATCACCGCGTGCTCGGTGGGCGCGAAGCCCTCGACCCCTTCGATCTCGATCGTGCTCGTGCCTGCCCCCCCGACGCGTGCACCCATCGCCACCAGGAAGGACGCGATGTCGGCGATCTCGGGCTCGCGCGCGGCGTTGTCGATCACGGTGGTGCCGCGAGCGGCGACCGCGGCCATCATGAGGTTCTCGGTGGCGCCCACGCTCGGGTACTCGAGGGTGATCGCCGCACCGCGCAGGCCCCGAGGCGCCTTGGCCTGCAGGAACCCGTGCTCGAACGCGATCTGCGCCCCCATCCTGCGAAGACCGTTGATGTGCAGGTCGATCGGCCGGGAACCGATGTTGTCGCCACCCGGCATCGCGACCTGAGCCTGGCCCGCGCGAGCCAGGAGGGGGCCCAACACCACGATGGAGGCGCGCATCTGGCGCACCAGCTCGTAGGGCGCCTCCACCGACGTGAGGCCGGTGGCGTCGATGGTGACGGAGTCCGCATCCCACATGACCTCGGCGCCCAGATGCTCGAGCACGCGCCCCATGGTGGTGCAGTCCTGGATCCGCGGAACGTTGCGCAGCACGGTGCGGCCGGACGCGAGCAACGCGGCGGCCATCAGCTTCAGGGCGGAGTTCTTGGCGCCCGCGATGCGGACGGAGCCGGTCAAACGCGCCCCGCCGGTGACGAAGAGTCGATCCATGGGGGAATCAGTCTAAGGGCTCTGGAGGCACCGCCGGCGGACATCTGGCGAGACCGCCGCGTGATCGGCCGGGACGGCGGCTGAGCCCCTACCCGGCGAGGCTGACGCGCACGAGCGCTTTCTGGAGCTCGTCCTTCATGCTCACGACCTCGGCCTCGGCGACCTCGGTGTCGCGAGGCTCGGCGAGTTGGGCCTGGAGGTCGTCGGCGCGTGTTCGCGCGAGCTCGACGTCGATCTCGTCCACGAACTCGGCGTGCGCGGCCATCACGTCCACGCGTGTCCCCTCCTCGCTCGAGGACGTGACGTGGAGGAACCCTCCGTCGACCACCGCGACGAGCTCGGGTTCGTTCTCGCGTTGGATGCGGATGGGTCCGATGGCGAGCTGCGCCAGGAGCGGCATGTGGCCCGAGAGGATGCCGACCTCGCCGGCCACCCCCCGCGCGATCACGATGGTGGCACTCCCCGACCAGAGCTCGCGTTCGGGCGTAACGACGTGGACGTCGACCGGCACTACGCCGCCTCCATCTGCTTCGCGGCCTCCACGGCCTCCTCGATCCCACCCACCAGGAGGAAGGCCTGCTCGGGCAGGTGGTCGTACTCGCCCTCGCACAGACCCTTGAACGACGCGATGGTCTCGGCGACCGGCACGTACTTGCCCTCGATCCCGGTGAACTGCTCCGCCACGAAGAACGGTTGCGAGAGGAACTTCTGGATCTTGCGGGCGCGCGTCACGATGACCTTGTCCTCCTCGGACAGCTCGTCGATGCCCAGGATCGCGATGATGTCCTGCAGGTCTTTGTAGCGCTGGAGGATCTCCTGCACCCGGCGCGCGGCGTCGTAATGCTCCTGGCCGACGAAGCGGGCATCGAGGATCCGGCTCGTGGAGTCCAGGGGGTCCACGGCGGGGTAGATGCCCAGGGACGCGATCTCGCGCGAGAGCACGGTGGTCGCGTCCAGGTGCGCGAAGGCGGTGTGCGGCGCAGGGTCCGTGTTGTCGTCGGCAGGCACGTAGATGGCCTGCAGCGAGGTGATCGAGCGACCCTTCGTGGACGTGATGCGCTCCTGCAGCGCACCCATCTCATCGGCGAGCGTGGGCTGGTAGCCCACGGCAGACGGCATCCGCCCGAGCAGCGTGGAGACCTCCGAACCCGCCTGGGTGAACCGGAAGATGTTATCCACGAACAAGAGCACGTCCTTGCGCTCCACGTCGCGGAAGTACTCGGCCATGGTGAGCGCCGCCAGCGCGACCCGCAACCTGACGCCGGGCGGCTCGTCCATCTGGCCGAACACCAAGGCGGTGTTCTCGATCACGCCCGACTCGGTCATCTCCAGGAAGAGGTCGTTGCCCTCCCGCGTCCGCTCCCCCACGCCGGCGAACACCGACACGCCGCCGTGCTGCTGCGCCTGGCGACGGATCATCTCCTGGATGATGACGGTCTTGCCCACCCCGGCGCCGCCGAACATCCCGATCTTGCCGCCCTGCACGTAGGGCTCGAGCAGGTCGATCACCTTGATCCCGGTCTCCAGCATCACCGACTTGGGCTCCAGCTCGTCGAAGGGCGGGCTGTCGCGGTGGATGGGCCACCGGTCGGCGGCTTCGATGTTGTCCGCCGTGGTGTCGAGCGGGTCGCCCAGGACGTTGTACACGTGGCCGAGCACGCCCGATCCCACCGGGACGGTGATCGGCGCCCCCGTGTTGCGGACCGGGGTGCCGCGGACCAAGCCGTCGGTCGGCCGCAGGGCCACGGCGCGGACCTGCCCGCCGCCGATGTGCTGGGCCACCTCGCACGTGATGGTGGTGGTCTGGCCGCCGAGCGCAACGTCGACCTCCAACGCCGTGTTGATCTCGGGAAGCTCCGACGGCGGGAACTCCACGTCCACCACGGGTCCGATGACCCGGACCACCCGCCCGTTCGCGTTCTGCTCCTCAGTTGCCATGTCCCACCTTCCGCCTATTCCGCCGACACGCCCGACAGCGCCTCGGCGCCGCCGACGATCTCCATGATCTCCGTGGTGATCTCGTCCTGGCGGGCCCGATTCGCCTGCCGGGTGAGCACCTTGATGATCTCCTCCGCGTTCTCCGTCGCCGCCTTCATCGCGCGCCGGCGCGCCGCGTTCTCCGACGCGGCCGATTCCAGCAGCGCCGCGTACACCTTGGTGATGACGTACTGCGGAAGCAGGTGGTCGAGGATCTCGCCGGCACCCGGCTCGAACAGGTACTCCGCATGCACGGCTCCGCCGGCGCCGGTCACCTCCTCCGCCGCGATGGGCAGGAACCGCTTCCGCGTGGCCCGAAGGGTGAACGCGGATCGGAAGTCCGTGTACACGCAGTGCAGTTCATCGATCTCGGCCGCCGCGAAGTCCTGGATGAGCCGGCGCCCGATTGTGACCGCGATCTCGTACGGCGGCACCTCGCTGTGTCCCTGCCAGTCGGCGCGGAGCGGCACGGATCGGAAGCGCAGGTACCCCACGCCCTTCTTGCCGCTCACGTACACCACGGGCTCGAGTCCACGGCGGCGAACGTCGGCGATCAGCTGTTCGGCGAGCTTCAACACGTTGGAGTTGTACGACCCCGCCAGCCCACGATCCGATGTCACGACGAACACCCCCACCTTGGCCGGGTGCTCACGCGCCTCCAGGAGCGGATGCGCCAGCGAGCCCGTCTTCGCGGCCACGTCTTCCATGGCGGCCGTGAGCTGCACGGCGTAAGGCCGGGCCTCCTCCACACGCTTCTGGGCCTTCACGATGCGTGAGGACGCGATGAGCTCCATCGCGCGCGTGATCTTCATGGTGGACTGCACCGATCGGATCCGGCGCCGGACGATGCGGATCTTGGCGCCCATGGCTACGCCGGAGGGTCGGGCTCGCCCGACGCGCCCGCCTCCTCCTCCTCGTCGTCTGCCGAGGACATGCGGTCCCAGCCGATGTCGGCCTTCACCTCGTCGGGCGGCGTGGTGGCTCCCAGCGCGGACTCCGAGCCCGGACCGGCCTCGGACGACACGAACGAGGCCGCGTAGGAGCCGATGGCGGCCTCGAGCGCCGCCGTGGTCTCGTCCGAGAGCTCGCCCGAGGAGCGGATCGCGGCCAGGACCTCGGGGTTCCGCGTATCGAGGTATTCGCCCAGCCCCACCACGAACCGCTTGGCGTCGGCGACCGGTAGCTCGTCGAGCGCGCCGGTGGTGGCCGCGAAGACGTAAACGACCTGCTTCTCCACGGGGACCGGCTGGTACTGGGGCTGCTTGAGGACCTCCACGACGCGAGCACCGCGCGCGAGCTGCTGCTGCGACGCCTTGTCGAGCTCGGAGCCGAACTGCGCGAACGCCTCGAGCGCGCGGAACTGGGCCAAGTCGATCCGCAGGCGGCCCGCCACCTTCCTCATGGCCTTGATCTGGGCCGCGCCGCCCACGCGCGATACCGAGATGCCCACGTTGATGGCGGGACGGACGCCGGAGAAGAACAGTTCGGGCTCGAGGTAGATCTGCCCATCGGTGATCGAGATGACGTTGGTCGGGATGTAGGCCGACACGTCGCCGCCCTTCGTCTCGATGATCGGAAGCGCCGTGAGCGAGCCGCCGCCCAGCTCGTCGGAGAGCTTCGCCGCGCGCTCGAGCAATCGGGAGTGCAGGTAGAAGACGTCCCCGGGGTACGCCTCGCGACCCGGAGGACGGCGCAGGAGCAGGGACAGGGTGCGGTACGCGGTGGCTTGTTTCGACAGGTCGTCGTAGACCACCAACGAGGCCTCGCCGTTGTACATCCAGGAGGCCCCGAGGGCGGCGCCCGCGTACGGCGCGAGGTACTGGAACGGGGCGGGCGAGGACGCGCCCGCGTTCACGACCACGCTGTATTCGAGCGCCCCGTTCTCGCGGAGCGTCTCCACGACCTCGGCGACCGTGGAATCCTTCTGGCCGATGGCGACGTAGATGCACTTCACCTGGTCGTCCGTGTTCCAGAGCTCGCGCTGCGCGATGATCGCGTCCACGGTCACGGCGGTCTTGCCCGTCTGGCGGTCGCCGATGATGAGCTGGCGCTGGCCGCGCCCGATGGCGGTCATCGCGTCGATGGCGGTGATCCCCGTGTAGAGGGGCTCCTTCACCGGTTGGCGGCTCACCACGTTGGGGGCCTGAACCTCCAGGTTGCGGCGTTCGCTCGAGGCGATGGGACCCTTGCCGTCGATCGGCCTGCCCAGGGCATCCACCACGCGCCCCAGGAAGCCGTCGCCCACCGGGATCGACAGGATCTGGCCGGTCTGCTTGACCGGGTCGCCCTCCTCGATGTGGGAGGACTCGCCCAAGATGATGCACCCGATCTCGAACTCGTCGAGGTTGAAGGCGAGCCCGAGGACGCCCCCGGGGAACTCGAGCAGCTCGTTCGCCATGGTGCCGGGCAGTCCGGAGACGCGGGCGATCCCGTCGCCGGTCTCCATGACCCTGCCGACCTCCTCTCGGTCGACCGAAGGCGTGAAGCTCTCGACGTTCTTCCGCAGCGCCTCGGCGATGCTCGCAGTGTCGATGTCCAGTGCCATCTCTTCACACGCTCCCTAGATGCTGCTTCGCGTCGTTCAGCCGGGTAGCGACCGAACCGTCGAACACCTCGTCGCCCACGCGCGCCACGAGGCCTCCGACGACGGTGGGATCCACGATCACCTTGATCTCGATCGTGCGCCCCGTCGCACGCGACAACGCCTCTGCCACGCGCGTTCGCTGGGCGTCGTCGAGGGGCACGGCGCTGCGTACCTCGGCCAGCGCCGCGTCGCGCCGCTCGGCAGCCAGCGCCGCCATGCGCTCCACGATCCGGCCCAGGTCCTTGGCCCGTCCGGCATCCACCACGAACCCCACCAGCGCGAGCGTCGTGGGGTGTGCGCGCTCGCCCAAGATGTCACGCACCGCCGCCTTGCGGTTCTCCGCGGGCAACGACGCGTCGTTGAGCGCCTCACGCAGGGCGGGGTTCTGCTCGACGGCGGAGCCGAACGCGAACAGCTCGTCCTCGACCTTGTCCAGCACGCCCTCGGCTTCGGCCACGGCGAAGAACGCCTCGGCGTATCCGCGCAACACGGCGTCCCGGTCCGTCAACTCAGTTCTGTCCGTTCTCGCCGGCGGCCACCTGGTCGATGTACTCGTCGATGAGACGCTCGTGGGCTGACTTGTCGAGCGATTGGCCGACCACGCGGCCGGCGAGCTCGACCGCGATGTCGCCGACCTGTGCGCGCAGCTCCTGGAACACCCGATCTCGCTCGGCGCGGATCTCCTCCTGTGCGCGGACGACGGTTGCCTCCGCCTCCTCGGCGGCCTTCGCCTGCACGTCTCGGCGGAGTTGATCGGCGGTCTTGCGCGCCTCCTCGATGATCCGGTTTCCCTCGTCGCGGGCCTGCGCCAGCTGCTGGCGGTAGTCGGTGAGCATCGCGTCGGCCTCGACGCGGGCCCCCTCCGCGCGCTCCATCTCACCCTGGATCTTCGTGCGCCGATCCTCGAGCATCTGGTTCATCCGCGGGAACACCCATTTGGCCATGAAGAAGTAGAGGACCGCGAACGCGATCGCCCCGACGATCAGCTCGTTCCAGTGCGGATAGAGGTCCGCCTTGTCGCTGACCGGCTCCGCTGCCTGGGCGAGCATACCGATGAGTGCTAGCACGCTGGCCCCCCTAGATGATGAACGACAGCATCAGGCCGAAGAGCGCGAGCGCCTCGATCAGACCGATGCCGATGAACATGATGGACCGGACCTGGCCGGCGTACTCGGGCTGGCGCGCCATGGCCTCGACCGACTTGCCCATGAGTACGCCGATCCCGATGCCCGGCCCGATGGCCGCCAGGCCGTAGACGAGCCCCTTGCCGATGGTCTGGAAGCCGGAATCCGTGAGCTCCGCCAGGATCGGGGCGAAGAGGTGGATGAGAGCGGTCATGAAACTCCTCCTTAGTGCTCGGTGGCCATCGCCCCGGCGATGTACGAGGCAGACAGGATCGTGAAGATGAACGCCTGGAGCGCGGCCACGAAGATCTCGAACCCGACGAGCACGACCGCCAGCGGGAACGACGCGATCGTCACCAGCGCGAGCGGGAACCCGCTCTGGAGGAAGAACACGGTTCCGAGGAAGAAGACGGAGAGCAGGAAGTGTCCGGCCAGGAGGTTCGCGAACAGACGGACGGAGAGCGTGATCGGCCGGATCACGATCGTGGAGATGAACTCGATCGGCGTGAGGATGACGTAGAGCGCCAGGGGCGCGCCCGGCGGGAAGCACACCATCTTGAGGTACCCACCGAAACCGTGCTTGCGGATCCCGACCGTGTTGTACGTCACCCACGAGATGACGGCCAGCACCAGGGGGAACGCGATCCGGGAGCTGGGCGAGAAGTTCACCCCGGGGATCACCTCGAGGATGTTCGAGTAGAAGATGAAGAAGAAGAACGTGGAGAGCAGCACGAAGAAGGGCAGGCCCGCGGGCCCGATCATCTGCACGACGATCTGCTCCTTGACGAACTCCAGCCCCAGCTCCATGAGCGCCTGGAACTTGCCCGGCACGATCTTCGGCTTGCGGAACGCCACGAAGAACGACAGGAGGAAGGCCGCCACGACGAGCAGGAGCATGAAGAAGATGAAGTTCATGCAGAAGGAGACCCCGCCGATGCGGATCGACGGACCCCAGCATCCGAACACGAAGTCCTTGGTGGTGGGCTTCTCGAACGTGGCGGCGACGAGCACGAGGACCTGATTCACGAGACCCTCCCGTCGCGCGCGGGGGCGAAGTCCCACAGGTCGACCTGCATCCGGCCGGACAGCTGTTTCATCTCGAACACCAAGAGCACGATCGTGCAGGGCACCACGGCCGCTGCGAACGCCACCGGGGAGAACCAGTCGAGCTGGTTCAGGAGGATCATGATCACGAAGATCACGCCGAGGCGCACGACGAAACCGAACAACCCCGCGGCGTACAGGGCGGTGAGCGATATCCGCGCCGCGTGCTCGAGCGACAACCCGTGCACGACGAAGTTCACGAACACGATGGCGACCCCGATGAGGGCCGAGGCGGCCGCATAGCGCCCGCCCAGCAGGGCACCGAGCGCCGCCGCGAGCACCAGCGCGGGGACGCACAGCGGCAGCGCCCTGCGGATCATCTCCCGTTCAGGCCGAACGCTCGCCACGGTCTCCCCTGCCAAACCTCAGATACACGATGTAGGTGGCCCCGCCCGCCCCCAGCAGCATCCCGGGGACGACGAACACGCCGGAGGTGCCGACGAGCCGGTCGATCAGATACCCAACGCCGCCCCAGACAAGGATCCCTCCGAGCATCGTCGCGGCGATCCCCCACCCAACCCCCACGCCGGCCCAGCCGTCGTTGAGGTGCGGTTCGGGGGTCATGCGCGCGGGAGTATAGTCGGGGCCCCGCGAGGGCGTCAAAGCCCGCAACGGCGCCTTTCCGCAGGTCCGAGGCCCTATCCGCGCGGGTTCGCCTTCGCCTCCACCGTGCCTCGCCCGCGCCTGCAAAGCGGCCAAGGAACGTCCGGGTCGACGCTCGACACGAGGTCGCCGGCGGTCAGTGGCCCGCGCCGGCGGCGGCGAACTCGGCAGCGGACCTGCGGTCCTGGGCGAGTCGCTTCGTGTCGCGTCGCGCCGTGACGGAGGGCAAGATCGAACCGATCACCGCGATCAACACCCCGAACATGAACAGGAAGGTGCCGATCACGTTGAATGAGGGCGTGACGCCCGTCTTCGCCGCTCCGTAGATCAGGAGCGGGAAGGTCGTCGTGGATCCCGACACGAAATACGTGATCACGAAGTCGTCGATGGAGAGCGCGAACGCGAGCAGCGCCCCGGCGATGATTCCCGGCATGATCAGCGGGAGGGTCACCTTCACGAAGGTGACCACCGGGTTGGCCCCGAGGTCCTGCGCGGCCTCCTCCATCGACGGATTCAGGCCCTGGACGCGGGCACGCACGGTGACCGCCACGAACGACGTGCAGAACATGACGTGGGCGATCACGATCGAGGGGACGCCGAGCTTGATGAAGGTGAACTGATTCGCGAAGAGCGTGAGCAGCGATGTGCCCAGCACGATCTCGGGAGACGCGATGGCCAGGAACACGAGGTAGTTCACCCCGCCGGAGCCGCGGAACCGGTAGCGCCCGAGCGCGAGACCGAGGAGCGCCCCCAACGCGGTCGCGATGAGCATCGCGAACACCGCGATCTCCAGCGACAGCTTGATCGAGTCGATGATCGACGTCTGATTCAAGATCTGCGTGTAGTTGTCGATCGTGAATCCCTCCCATTTGATGTTCTGGCGCCCGGAAGGGTTGTTGAAGCTGAAGAGGATCATGACGAAGACCGGCACCGACAGGCCGACGATGACGACCCACGTGAAGAGCGGCAGGATGTAGCTCGTCCATCGCCGTCCCCTGCCACGACGCGGGGGAGCCAGCGTCTCGGGTGCCTGCACCTGGGTGACGGCCGCCGTGGTCATCGGCCCGCCGCATCCATGACGGCGTCGGTGCCGAGCGCGCGCGAGTACATCGTGGCCCCGACGAGGAGCACCGCCATCAGGATGAAGGACAGCGCGGCGCCCTGCGGGTACTGGAACAAGGTCAGGAACTGGGACTGGATGATCTGGCCGATCATGGTGGTGTGCGGTCCGCCGAGGATGGTGGCGTTCACGTAGTCGCCGACCGCGGGCACGAAGGTGAGCAGGAACGCGGCGAAGACGCCCGGGATGGACAGCGGCCAGACGACCCGCCAGAACGTGCTCCAGCGGTTCGCGTACAGGTCTCGCCCCGCCTCCAACAACCGAGGTTCGATCCGCTCGAGCGCCACGTAGAGGGGCAGCGCGGTGAAGGGGAGGAAGTTGTACGTGATCCCCGCGATAACCGCGTACGGGGTGGACAGGATGTGCGCCGACGAGCTGAGGAGGTGGAGCTTCTTCAGGGTGCCCAGCACCGGTCCGTTGTCGGAGAAGATGAACTGGAACTGGACGGTGCGCAGCACGAACGACACGAAGAAGGGCAGGAGGAGGAGCAGGAGATAGACGTTCTTGCGCTTGCCGCCGTAGAACGAGATCCAGTACGCCACGGGATAGGCGATGCTCAGCGCGATGATCGTGACGATGAGCGCGTAGACGACCGAGCGGATGTACTGGGTGTCATAGGTCGTGAGCATCGTGGAGTAGTTGGACCACTTCCACGAGAACTGGAGCGTCCCCAGCGTGCCCGTGCTGAGCGACACGGCGAGCATGAAGAACGACGGGAGTACGAAGAAGAGCAGCAGCCAGATGACGCCGGTCGCCGAGAGCGCGTACGGGACGGCCTTCTTGCGGGGGTTCCCCTTCCGCCTCGGGGGTGGGGCGGGATCGAAGGGCGGGGCCTCGGTTGCGAGGCCGCCCCCGACCCCGCCTGCGCTCGTTGCAGCCATCGACCCGTGACCCCTCGAACTCAGCTGAGGTAGATCGGCTGGAACAGCGCGTTCCACTGCACCAGCTCTTCGTCCGTCAGCACGCGGTAGCTGTGCAGGCGCGAAACGATATCCGGCGTGGGGAAGACGAGGGGGCTGTTCGCCACCTCCGGGTCCTTCAGTTCGTTCTTGATGATGGCCTGAGCGTCGGGAACGGGGCAGATGTAGTTGTTGTAGTCCTCGATGATCGCCTGGATCTCGGGCTGGTACACGTAGTCCATCATCGTGATCGCATCGACCGGGTGCTCGACCCCGATGGGGATGCACATGTTGTCCGTCCAGATGATGGCGCCTTCGGTCGGCACGGCGAACTGGAGCCCGTTCGGGTCGCCCGTCACGTTGGTTTGGAAGATGTCCCCGGACCAAGCCATCGCGACCGCGAGGTCGCCGTTGCCGAGGGCCTGGATGTAGTTCTGCTCGTAGTACTGGCGCACGATGCCGTCATCGCGCTGCTGCGTGAGCTTGTCGGCGGTCTTCTGCCAGTCGTCGGGCGTGGAGTCCTCCGGCACGATCCCGAGGCCGAGCATGGCGAGGTTCGGCAGGTCCGCGTTGTCCGCGAACATCCCCACCTTCCCCTGGAACGCGGGGTCGTAGAGGTCGTTCATGCTCGTGATGGTGGGATTGCTCGGGCGAAGCGCCTTCACCTGCACGGGGTCCCACCCGATCCCGGTGAGCCCGGACTGCCACGCCATCGTGAACTTGTTGCCGTCGTCGTAGGCCGGGCTCTTCACGGCGTCGCCGGCGTACTTATCGAAGTTGGGCCGCTTGTCGGCGGGGAGCTCGACGAGGTAGTTGAGCGAGAAGAGCTTGTTGAGCGTGTCCCCGTTCGTGATCACGATGATGTCCCAGCCGATGTACTCGCCGGCGGCCAGGTTCGGTTGGATCTTGCCGAAGAAGCCCGCGTTCGCCTGGATCACCTCGTCGTATTGCACCTGGATGCCGGTGTCCTTCGTGAATCGTTGGAGCGAGGGATGCACGATCTGGCCGGTTGCCGGGTCCTTCTTCTTGTCGAGGTAGAGCGGCCAGTTCGCGAAGTTGAGGGTCTTGCTGGGGGCCGCGTTCCAGTCGATGGCCGCCGCAGCGCTCGCGCTGCCTCCTCCGCTACCTCCGCCGCCGCTGACACCGCACGAAGCGAGGATGGCTCCCAGGCTCAACGCGCCCGCGCCGATCCCCGCCGTGCGGAACAAGTCCCGCCGCGACAGCCGTCGCTGCGTGAGACCTCTCAGCAGGGCGGGATCGATCGTCGGGAACTCGTCGCGTTCGGTCATTCCACTTCCTCCTCATCGGAAAGTGGCGCCGCTGAGGGCTCCACCACGAACGTGTGCTCAGGGAGCCACTCCAGCCGGACCTGTTGACCCGGCTGCGGATGGGAGCCGGCAGCTCCCAGGTTCTGGGCGTAGACGGTCATCTCGATGCCCCCCGGCCCCTCGACCTTGTACTGGTAGTTCACGCCGATGTAGGTGGACATCCGCAGCAGGCCCCGGACGGCGTTGCGCTCCGACGGGGCCTCCCCCTCATCGGGCACGATCGTGATCTTCTCGGGCCGCACGCCCACGCGGACCGCGGGACCCACGCCGGTCGGAAGGCGCTCGGTCGAGGCCCGAACGGTGTCACCCGTGGACGTCTCGATCGCGGTGAGCCCGTTGGCGTTGCCCTGCAGCTCCCCGTCCAGCATGTTCGAGGCCCCGAGGAACCCCGCCACGAACTCGGTCGCCGGGCTCTCGTAGATGACCTCGGGCACGTCGCATTGCTCGATCTTGCCCCGGCGCATGACGGCGAACCGATCCGACATGGTCATGGCCTCTTCCTGGTCGTGGGTGACGTAGATGAACGTGATCCCGACCTCCTGCTGGATGCGCTTGAGCTCCAACTGCATCTGCTTGCGGAGCTTGAGGTCCAGCGCGCCGAGGGGCTCGTCGAGCAGGAGCACCTTGGGGTGATTCACGAGCGCGCGGGCGAGCGCCACCCGCTGCTGCTGACCACCCGACATCTGACCGGGCTTTCGACGCTCGAACCCCACCAGGTCCACGAGCCTCATGACGTCGCGTACCCGTGTGTCGACGTCTGCCTTCGAGACCTTCTTGCGTCGCAGCCCGAACGCCACGTTCTCGTAGACGTCGAGGTGCGGGAAGAGGGCGTAGGACTGGAAGACGGTATTCACATCGCGTTTGTAAGGGGGCAGGTCGGTCACGTCGCGCCCCCCGAGGTACACCGTACCGAAGCTCGGCTCCTCGAAGCCGCCGATCATGCGCAGGGTGGTGGTCTTCCCACAACCCGAGGGCCCGAGCAGGCTGAAGAACTCGCCCTCGAGGATATCGAGGGACAGGTCGTCCACGGCGGCGACCTCGCCGAACAGCTTGGTTATGCGATCGATCCGTACATCGACTTCCGGCAACGCTACCCCCTCGCCTTCGCCCACCGCTGGTTCGGGCACCCCGGAACCCCTCGGTGGCCGGCGCATGGTGTCACACCCGGCGCTCAGTATCACCCGTCACGCCGAGCCATGCCGGCCGGACGAGGAGCATCATCATCGCCCTCTTGTACGGAACGGACAAGGGAGCGAGACGCCTCACGCGTCGACCCTGGGTCGAGTCCGATTGAAGCGCGGCAGGGCCGTGGCCAGGAACAGCAAGATCGAAACCGCGAGGATCGCACCCACCACTACCCGGTTGTCGATGAATCCGATCGCGAGGGCGCTGGTCGAGATCAGCGCGCTCCAAAGGTACATCAGGAACACGGCCCCACGGTGGGTGTGGCCGATATCCAGCAGGCGGTGGTGGATGTGCTCCTTGTCGGCGTGACCGATCCCCTCCCCCCGCCAGGTTCGCCGCGTGATAGCGAGGACCACGTCCAGGAAGGGGATGAACAGGATCAGCAGCGGCACCACCACCGCACCGACGGTCGCTGCGAGATCCCCCCCACTGGGCTTCGTCGGGTTCCTGCCCACGCCCGCCATCGTGGCAACGGCGAGCAGCAGCCCCAGCAGCATCGAACCGGAGTCCCCCATGAAGATCTTCGCGGGGAAGAAGTTCCACGGCAGGAACCCCACACAGATGCCGACGGTGATCGCGGAGAGCAACGCCGCGGACGACGCGAGGCCGAACTGGCTCGGCTCGCGCACCATGTACACGAAGAAGGCCGCGGCGGCGATCGCGACCATGCCGGCAGCCAGGCCGTCGAGTCCGTCCACGAGGTTCACGGCGTTGATCACCATCAGCACCCAGATCAACGTGAGGAGCACGGCCTGGTCCTGCGCGGGCACGACGATCCCGAACCCCGGCAGCCAGAAGAAGAGCAGCTGCGAGCCGAGGAGGATCAAGATCCCCACCACGAAGATCTGCCCGGTGAGCTTCGTGAGCGCCGTGATGCCGCGCTTGTCGTCGACCATGCCGAGCACCACGATCAACGTGGAGCACACGAGAACGGCCTTCGGCTCGGGGCTGCCGAGGTTCATGAGCTTGAAGAAGGGGAGGAACCTCGAGACGAGCAGGCCCATCAGCAGCCCGCCGTACATGGCGATCCCGCCCATCGTGGGCGTCGCGGCCGGATGCACCTTGCGATCGTTCGGGGCGTCGACGGCGCCGACCATGATCACCATCCTGCGGACGAGCGGCGTCAGCACGAACGTGGTCGCCGCGGCGGCGATGAACACGAGGAGGTAGGCGATCACGCTGCGCAGAGTCTGCGGGCAAGCCCGCCCGGCGGCAACCGGGCTGGCGAGCCTGCGGAACGGCCGTCTGCGCTACGGGTAGAGAGGAAAGCGCTGCATCAGGTCGCGCACCTGCCGACGCGCCTTGTCCTTGATGCCCGCGTCCCCGGGATGCCGGATGACCTCCCCCAGGATGCCGGCGATCTCGCCCATCTCGGCCTCGTCCATCCCCAGGGTCGAGGGGCCGGGGGTGCCCACCCTGATCCCCGATGGGGACGACGGCGGGTTCGGGTCGTACGGGATCTGGTTCTTGTTGAGCGCGATACCCACCTCGTCACTGACAGCCTCCGCCGTCTTCCCGTCGATGCCGAGCGGGCGAAGGTCGGCCAGAACCAGGTGCGAATCGGTTCCTCCCGAGACGACCCGCAGGCCCTCGTCGGCGAGACCGGCCGCCAGTGCGCGTGCGTCCCGAACGGTGCGCTCTGCGTACTCCTGGAACGCCGGCGTGGATGCCTCCTTGAGCGCCACCGCCTTCCCGGCGATACAGTGCTCGAGCGGCCCCCCTTGCATCATGGGGAACACGGCCTTGTCGATCGACTTCGCGTGTTCCTGCCGGCACAAGATCATGGCGCCTCGTGGGCCCCGCAGGGCCTTGTGCGTGGTGAAGGTCACGACGTCGGCGTGGGGAACGGGGTTCGGATAGGCCCCGCCGGCCACCAGGCCGATGAAATGGGACGCGTCGACCCACAGGAGCGCGCCGACCTCGTCCGCGATCGCGCGGAACGCGGCGAAGTCGATCTCGCGTGGGTATGCCGTGTATCCCGCAAGGATGATCTTGGGACGCTCCGCAAGGGTCAGATCTCGAACGCGATCCATGTCCAGTTGCTCGGTCGTTCGATCGACCTCGTAACCGATGAAGTTGAACCACATGCCGGACACGTTCACGGGCGAGCCGTGGGTGAGGTGGCCTCCGTGGGCAAGCTTCATGCCGAGCACCTTCTCGTCCGCGTCGCCCGGGGTGAGGAACGCGCCGAGGACCGCGAGGTTCGCCTGCGCCCCCGCGTGGGGCTGAACGTTGGCGTGCTCGGCCCCGAACAGAGCCTTGGCTCGATCGATGGCGAGCCGCTCCGTGACGTCGACGAACTCGCATCCGCCGTAGTAGCGACGGCCGGGATACCCCTCCGCGTACTTGTCGTTCATGACCGAGCCCACGGCCGCGAGGACCGCGGGGCTCGCGTAGTTCTCCGAAGCGATCAATCGCAGGCTCGTTCGCTCGCGCTGGAGCTCGCTCGAGATGGCCTGAGCGACCTCCGGGTCTGCGGCCTTCAGTGCCTCCCAATCTGCCGGGTACTCCCTCATCACTGCTCCCCTCGCTCGATCTTGCCGATCTGGTCCAACCTCGCCACGTGACGGCCCCCTTCGAACGGGGTGGCCAACCACACGCGGACGATCTCCCTGGCGTAGGTGGGCGCCACGACTCGCGCCCCCATGCCCAGAACGTTCGCATCGTTGTGCCGCCGCGACAGCTCGGCCACGAACAGGTCGTGACACAGGGCCGCCCGGATGCCGTGGATCTTGTTCGCGACGATCTGCTCTCCCTGGCCGGAGCCGCCGAGGACGATGCCACGGTCGGCCTGGCCGGCCACTACGGCGCGCGCCGCGGCGGCGCAGAACGCGGGGTAGTCGACGGGATCGAGTGAGTCGGTTCCCACGTCCAGGACCTCGTGGCCGGACTCCGCCAGATAGCTCTTCAGGTCTTGCTTCAAGGCGAAGCCCGCGTGATCGGACCCCATGGCGATCCGCACGCCTAGCGCTCCGCGGCCCGCACGAGCGCGCCGAACAGCCCGTCGATCAAGCGAGAGGTCCACTCGTCGAGCTCCCAGGCGATGGCTCGATAGCTGTCGATAGGCATGCCGAGCGGGTCCGCGACGTCGAGGTCGTGGGGGTTCCCGGCGAACCCCGTTTCGCGCTTGCCCTCCGCTTCGGCCACACGGGCGGCGAGGGTGTCGGGTGGAACGCCGGACGCGACGCGCGGCAGGGCCTCCAGCAGCCGCACCAGCTCCTTCAGCGTGAAGGTCTTGTGCGCGGTCTCAGGGTCGGACGAGGCGACGGCGCCGCGGTGCTCGGCGGCCATCGTCACGACGAGCGTGGCGTCTTCGACCATCGCGCCGGTCACCTCCCGGGCGACGTGGCGCCCGATATCCACCCCTCGTTCGGCCGCCGCACGGACCGATTCGGGACGCGCTCCCGACCCATGCATCCCCAGCGTCCCCGCCGACGAGACGTGGGGCGCACGCGTCCCGAACCGCGCCGCCAGCCCGTCTCGCAGCAGGCCCTCCGCTATCGGAGAGCGGCAGATGTTGCCCGTACACACGACCAGGATCGACGTCATGGGCAGAGCGGCGAGTCTAGCAGCGCGCCCTCTTCGCCCAGGATCCGCGCGATCGTGGCGGCGTCCACCGACCCGTCGCGCAGGACGCGTGCCGTCCCGTGCGCGAGATCCAGCACGGTGGAAGCGACCCCCTCGGGCGGCTCGTCCTGGCAAAGGTAGATGGCGACGTCGTCGCCGAACGTGCGTTCCAACGCATCGGCGTCCCCGGCGGTCGCTTCGCCGGAGCGGTTCGCGCTGGTCACCGCGAGCGGCCCGGTCGCCGCCAAGATCGTTAGCGCGAGGGGGTGGTGGGGGACGCGGACGCCCACGGTGAGCGGATCGCCACCGAGCTCCCAGCCGGCGCTGGCCGCGGTACGTGGGAGCACGAGCGTCAGCCCACCCGGCCAGCAGGCGGCCGCCAACAGATCCGCGCGGGCGTCGAACACACCCACCGCCCGGGCCGCGGCCGCCGTGGCCGTCAGCACCGGCAACTCCAGATCTCGCGGGCGTCGTTTCGCGGCGAAGAGGCGCTCGGTGGCGTCCGGCTGGTCCGGGCGGGCGGCGATGCCGTAGACGGTGTCGGTCGGGAACACCACCAGCGCGCCGCGTCGCACGCTCTCCGCTGCCTCCGCGATCGGGTCGTTCCTCAAGGCCATCGAGCGAACACCACCCGGGCGCGTCCGCTCAGGTCGGGGCGCACGCTCGTGTCCCCGTAGCCCGCGGCCTCGAGCGCGCGTCGGACCGCCGGCGCCGTGGTCTCCTCGATCTCCACGATCAGCGCTCCCCCCGGCGCGAGCCAGGTGCGCGCCTCCGAGGCCAGGCGCTCGTACAGATCCAGGCCCCCCACGAGCGCGAGGATCGGCTCGGCGCGCACCTCCTCGGCGAGGCCCTCCACGGCGTGGGGCGCGAGGTACGGCGGGTTGCAAACCACGAGGTCGACGATGCCGCGGAGCTCCGGCGGCGATGGCGCAAGCAGGTCGCCCTGCACGACGACGACGTCCGGCGCGAGCCGGGCGGCGTTGGCTCTGGCGAGCTCGACGGCCTCGCCCGCGATGTCAGTGGCCCACACGCGGGCGCCGGGGTGCTCGGCGGCGATGGACAACGCGATCGCACCCGACCCGGTGCACGCGTCGATCGACCACCGGGTGCCGTCGTCCGCGGATCGCGTCCAGCGCGACGTCCACGAGCCCCTCGGTTTCCGGGCGCGGGATGAACACGCCGGGCCGAACCTCGAGGATGAGCCGCCGGAACCCCGTTTCGCCGGTGACGTATTGCAGCGGCACCCCCGAGCAGCGCCGACACAGCGCACGGCCGAACCGGCGCGCCTCCGCCCCCGTGAGGGGCTCCCTCCTCTTGTAGACCCCGGCTCGATCCGTATCGAGGACGTGCGCGAGCAGCAGCTCCGCGCTTGGCAGGGGCGAAACGACCCCGTGGCGGTCCAGGTAAGCGGCCGCGCGACGCGCGACCTCGGCGGGACGCATCAGCGTGCCTCGGCGCCGCCCTCGGCGAGCTGTTGGGCGCGCTCGGCGGCGTTCAGGCGATCCGCGAACTCGTCGAGGCCCTCGCCGCCGGCCAGGACGTCCTGCATGCGATGGGACGTGAACCTGATCCGATGGTCCGTGATGCGCCCGTCGGGGAAGTTGTAGGTCCGGATCTTCTCCGAGCGGTCTCCCGTGCCCAGCTGGGAGCGGCGCGCGGCGGCCTCCTTGGCCTGCGCCTCGTCCAGGGCCTTCTGCAGGAGACGCGCGCGCAGGTAGCGCATCGCCTTCTCCCGGTTCTGCAGTTGCGAACGCTCTTCTTGGCACTCGACCTTGATGCCGGACGGTTTGTGGACGATGCGCACGGCGGAGTCCGTGGTGTTCACCGACTGGCCGCCCGGCCCCGACGAGCGATAGACCTGGATCTCCAGATCCTCCGGGCGGAGCTCGACGTCCACGTCCTCCGCGGTGACGAGGACCGCGACCGTCGCGGTCGATGTGTGGACGCGGCCCTGAGATTCGGTGACCGGCACGCGCTGGACGCGATGCACGCCGGACTCGTGCTTCATGACCCGGTGCGCATCCTTCCCCCGGACCTCCAAGACGACCTCCTTGAAGCCCCCGAGCTCGGACGGCGAAGCGGACAGCGCCTCCGTCTTCCAGCGGTGCCGCTCCGCCAGGCGCTCATACATCTCCCGCAACTCCCCGGCCCACAACGCGGCCTCCTGGCCGCCGGCCCCCGCCCGGATCTCCACGATGAGGTCCTTGCCGTCGTCGGGGTCCTTCGGGGTGAGCAGGAGCTCGAGGCGCGCCCGAAGGCGCGAGGTTCGCTCCTGGGCACGTGCCGCTTCCTCCTTGAAGAACGCGGCCATCTCCGCGTCCTCCTCGGCGTCGGCGAGCTCAAGAGCGTCATCGGCGGCCCGCGCGGCCGCCCGATACTCGCGATACGGCGTGACGATCTCCTCCAGCTCCGAGAAGGCCTTGCCGAGGTCCTTCAGCCGCGTCGGGTCATTTCCCACGTCGGGCGAGGCCATCTCCGCCGAGACCGCCTCGTAGCGGATCTCGATCTCCTCCAGGCGCTCGTCCATCTCGGTGGCCACGGACCGATCATCTCAGCCGCGGATCCCGATCGTCCGAGGCGCTCGGGCGACGGGTCGGGTGGTTCAGTTGCCGGGACGGTCCTCCGCATCGAAGTCGAATTCGATCGAGGCGAGGTCGGGCAGATCCATCGAGTCGTCCTTGGCCACCCACAGGTC
This sequence comes from uncultured Actinomycetes bacterium, assembly GCA_963719165.1. Taxonomy (GTDB): domain Bacteria; phylum Actinomycetota; class UBA4738; order UBA4738; family HRBIN12; genus JAOUEA01. The sequence goes on from CAVRAV010000001.1 coordinate 1,134,483, forward strand.
TTCGATGCCGAGGGAGTCGTCCTCCCCCTCTACTGCTGCGCCAGCGTCGTCCGCGCGTGCAGGGCTCTCTTCGCCCGCGGCGGCCTCCGCGTCCGCGATCGGTCCCGGCAACTCGGCGGCGTCGTCGATGACTACGTCGAGGTCCTTCGCGGCCGAGAGCAGGCGCGCCTGCATGGTCTGGAGCTGATCCGTCAGCTCCTGGCGCCGCGAGGCCAAGCCGCTGAGGGCCCGATCCGCCTCGGCGCGAGCTTCTGCCAGAAGCCGGTCGGCGTCCGCACGAGACTCCTCGGCCCGGGACTGCGCGTCCGTGCGGATGCGGTCGGCGTCGGCGCGCGCCTCGTCCAGGATGCGCGCGGATTCCTCCTTCGATTCGCTCACGACGCGTTGGGCCTCCTGGTCGGCGGTCCCGAGCAGTCCCGCGAATCGTTTGGCGAACGCCTCGTAAGGATCGACGGCGGGCGCCGAGTCGGGGGTAGGCTCGGACGCGGCGTTGCGCATCGCGTTCTTCGTGGCCGCGCGCTCGTCGCGGAGCTCCCCCTCCAACGCGTCGATGCGATCGGCGAGCGCGTAGAGGAAGTCGCTGACTTCGTCGGGGTCGTATCCCCGCCGGATCGAACCGAACTCCTTGCGACGGATCTGGTCGGATGTGGGGCTCGTGGGAAGGACAAGATCAGGCATGGGGCGCCTCCGAGGTTCCGGTCGATGTGGCACCCATCTTCGGGTCGCCGGAGGGCGGATGCAACGACCCCGGCGAAGGCGAGCGTTCGTCCGGCCCCGCCGCCGGGACCGGATCGGGGATCGAACCCGTCACGTCCTCGCGCCGCAGCACCTCGTCGAACGAGGCGATCGCCACCTGGATCTGACCCGTGTCGGGCTCTCGGGTAGTGATGTGCTGCAGCCAGATGCCCGGTCGCATGAGCGCGCGCATCAAGGCGGCGTCGGGGAACCGCGCACCCAGCCGCAATGCCTCGTAGGCCAGCCCGGCGATGATCGGGATGGCGACGACCCTCGAGAGCAGGCGCCACGCCAGGCCGGGGGTCCCGAAGAGCGTGAACACGAAGATCGTCACGATCATCACGATGATCAGGAAGTTCGTGCCGCACCGCACGTGCTCCTTCGGGAACCGCCCGACGGCGCCGGGCTCCAGCGGCACGCGATGCTCGAAGGCGGCGATCGTCTTGTGCTCGGCGCCGTGGTACTGGAAGACGCGCTGCACCTCGGCGGAACGGCCGATGAGCCACAGGTAGCCCACGAAGAGGCCCACGCGGAAGACCCCCTCTGCTACCAAGACGGCCACCCCGTCGCCGAGCCGCCCTCCCACCCACGAGAACAACACGGTGGGGCCGAGGATGAACACCGCCGTGAACAGCAGCATGGCTACGCCCAGGGTGATGCCGATCTGCCGGGAGGAGAGCTGTTCGTCGTCATCCGTGGAACGGTCGGCGGCCACCATCATCGCGCGGACGCCGATCGCGAGGGACTGACCCAACACGATCACCCCCCGCACGAACGGCCGGCCGAGGAACGGATGACGACGCGCTGCCGAGTGGATCTCGTGCGACTCGACGTGGATGCCCCCGGCGGGCTCGCGCACCGCCACGGCCCAATGGTCGGCCCCACGCATCATGACGCCCTCCATGACGGCTTGGCCGCCGTAGAGGTGATCGGCGGTGGGCTCCGCGGGAGCCGGATCCGTCACGGGCTAGGACTTCGCGGCCTGCTGCGCCTGCTTCGTCTTCTCGTAGCGGCGCTGGAACCGCTCGACGCGACCTCCCGTGTCCACGAGCTTCTGCTTGCCCGTATAGAAAGGGTGGCAGTTCGAGCAGATGTCGGCGCGGATCTCGCTCACCGTCGAGCGTGTTTGGAACGTGTTGCCGCACGAACAGTGAACCGACGCGATCTGGTAATCGGGGTGGATCCCTGGCTTCATGGCTCGATGCTCCTTGGGGTGAGGCTTCTCAAGGGTAACCCGGCGCGGGTTCCCTCGCTCATCTGCTTCAACGGGTCCGTATTCCGGGCGTGGTGGGGTCAGCCTCGATGGCTCAGCTCCCGGACGGGGCCTTCGCGATCTCCTTGAGGAACTGCTCGTTGGACTTGGTGGCGCGGATCTTGTCCGTGAGGAGCTCCAACGCGGCGCCCGGCTCCAAGGCGTGGAGCACGCGGCGCAGCTTGATCACCAACGCGAGCTCCTCGGGCGCGAGGAGCAGCTCCTCCTTGCGGGTGCTCGAGGCATCGACGTTGATGGCGGGGAACAGCCGCTTCTCCGCGAGCGAGCGATCGAGGCGGATCTCCATGTTGCCCGTGCCCTTGAACTCTTCGAAGATCCCGTCGTCCATCCGCGAGCCGGTCTCCACGAGCGCGCTCGCGATGATGGTGATCGAGCCGCCCTCCTCGATGTTGCGAGCCGCGCCGAAGAACCGGCGAGGCGGGTAAAGCGCTGCGGAGTCGATGCCGCCGGTGAGGATCTTCCCCGACGTGGGCATGGAGAGGTTGTAGGCCCTGGCGAGCCGCGTCATCGAGTCGAGGATGATCACGACATCCTGCCCCTGCTCGGCGAGGCGTTTCGAGCGCTCCAGCACCAGCTCCGTCACCTGCACGTGCTGATCCGTGGGCTTGTCGAACGTCGAGTACACCACCTCGGCCGCCGTGACGGTCCGCTGCCAGTCCGTGACCTCCTCGGGGCGCTCGTCGACGAGCAGCACGATGAGGTGCACCTCCGGGTTCGAGGCCAGGATGCCGTTGGCGATCTGCTTGAGGATCGTCGTCTTCCCAGCCTTGGGCGGGGACACGACCATCCCGCGCTGTCCCTTCCCGATGGGCGAGATCATGTCGATGATCCGCTCGGACACGGCCTGGGGGCCGCCCTCGAGACGGAACCGCTCTTGCGGGAACAGCGGCGTGAGCTTGTCGAAGTTGCGGCGTTCCCGCGAGGCCTCGGGCTCGAGACCGTTCACGGTCTCGGCGTCCAGCAGGGCTGCGTACTTCTCGGTGTCGCGGGCACGTCGGACCTTCCCCGTGAGTACGTCCCCCTTCCGCAGGCCCATCTTGCGGACCTGCGAGAGCGACACGTAGGCATCCTCGGGGCCCGGCGTGTAGCCCGTCGTCCGCAGGAACCCGTAGCCATCGGGAAGCAGGTCGAGGATCCCCGAGACCACGGGGGCGTTCGCGACCTCCTCGGCGCGCTCCTGCTCCTCGCGTTGGCGGCGCTCCTCGCGCTGGCGGCGCCGGTCCTCGCGGCTGGGACGCTGACGGCGACCGTCTGGGTCCTGGTTGCGATCTCGGTTCTGGTCTCCCCCGCGGTTCTGATTGCGGTCGCGACCCTGGTTGCGTCCCTGATCCCGTCCCTGATTGCGGTCGTCGCGACCCCTGCCCTGACCCTGGCCCTGACCTTGGCCCTGACCTTGGCCCTGACCTTGGCCCTGGCCTTGGCCCTGACCCTGGCCCTGGCCGCGGTCACGGTCCTGGTTGCGATCGGGTTGCCCGCCTCGATCTTGGGTACGGTCCGACTCCCGGCCGCGGTCCTGGCTGCGATCGCGATCGGCCCGCTCGAGCGACGTCGCGTCCGCGGAGCCGGAGGCCTCGCGTGAGGCCGTATCGTCCCCGTCGGCCGCGGTCTCGAGCCCCTTGTCGGCCTCCCCGTCGTCGTTGCCTGCGGAGGCGCTCGGCACTGCGGACTCCTCGATGGTCTCCTGCGGATCGCCGTCTCGCCCCCGGTCGCCGTTGGACCGGCGGGCTCGCGGCGCTTTCGCGGGCGTCTCCTCGCCGACGGCGCCGCCGTGGCCGTTGCCCGCTCCGGCGCCGCCCTTGGCCACGATCGCGTCGATCAGGCCGGACTTGCGCAGCTTCTGGGTTCCCTCGATGCCCAAGTCCTGGGCGATCCGTTGCAGCTCGGGGATGAGCTTCCCCTCGAGGGCGCTGCGGTCCGTGATGGTCTCCATGAGGCTATGCCTCTCCCTTCAGATCGGTCTGAAGCGTGTTCCAGTCGGCCAGGAACTTCTCGAGGCCGCTTTCGGTCAGCGGATGCTTCACGAGCTTCGCGAAGACGTCGTAAGGCATCGTGGCGATGTTCGCGCCGGCGAGGGCCGACTCCACGACGTGCATGGGGTGGCGCAGCGAGGCGGCCAACACGTTGGTCTGATACCCCTGCACCTCGTAGAGGTCGCAGATGGTACGGAGCATCCCCATGCCGTCACCGGCGACGTCGTCCAGCCTACCGAGGAACGGCGACACGATGTAGGCGCCGATCTCGGCGGCGAGGATCGCCTGTGCCGGGGAGAACACCAGGGTGACGTTGATCCGGATGTCCTCGGCGGTAAGACGCTTGCCCGCCGCGAGGCCGTTGGCCGTCATGGGGACCTTCACTACGGCGTTCGGCGCTTTGGCGGCGAGCTTGAGGCCCTCGTCGTACATCGCATCCGCCTCCAGGGACGTGGTCTCCAGGGAGATGTCCCCCGGGACCGTGTCCAGGATCTCCTGCCACACGAGGTCGGGGTCCTGGCCCTCCTTCGCGACGAGCGAGGGGTTCGTCGTCACGCCGGAGAGCACGCCCCAGCGGTTGATCTCGCGGATCTCTTCGATGTCGGCGGTGTCCAGGAAGAGTTTCATGCCGGTTTCCTTCCGTGCTCGGGGGCGGCCTGCGCCTCGGCGGTCAATTCGCCGGCGCGGAGCGTGGCTCGTTCCATGACGAGGTCGATGACCGCTGCGATGGACTGGTCGAAGCTGTAGTTCGGGATCATGGGAACCCCGTGCGACAGCGCCTGGCTCTTGGTCCAGCGTTGCAGCCTTCGGATGTTCTCGAACCCCTCGAGGTAGCGGCGAGCCGGCCGGGAGGCGATGGCGTCCTCGCGAGCCGCGAAATGGTTCATGTGGCGATCCTCGTCCTCGACGCCGATCAGGAACGGGACCGCCACGATGCGGTCGCCGTAGGACTCGAGATCGAAGAACCCCGGGACCACGTGCGCCCCCTCGATCACGATGCTGGTGCCCTCCATGGCGGCCCGCTCGATCAGGGCGTTGATCCCCACCGATACCGCCGCGGTCTGTTCGCGGAACCCCAGGATCAACGCGTCGGCGGACTTGGACGGAGGCTCCCGCAGCGCCGAATCGGCCTGGAACGACGACGTGTGCAGCGTGGGCATCAGCTCGGGGGAGAGCATCGATCGCATCACCTCGCGGATCGCGTCCGTGGCCACGACCCGCACGATCCCGAGGCGAGCCGCGAGCTGCGTCGCGATCGTGGACTTGCCGACGCCGGTGGCACCTCCGATCAAGATCACGAGCGGGACGTCCAGGTTCTCGACCTCGCGCCACCGCAGGAAGTTCTTGGCGTAGCGGTCGCCGTGCAGCTCAGTGATGACCGCCAGTGCCACGGTGGACAGCTCCTCGCTGGTGAGCGCGGAACGTCCCTGTGCACGCAACCGGTCCTCGACGGCCTCGGCCACCTGATAAGCCCGATAGGGCGAGAGCCCCGTCACCATGACCTGGGAGGCAAGGAGCCCTTTCGAGAAGGGCAGGCCGGGCTCCCGGTCGGAGATGACGATGTGCGGCTCTTTGGGTTCCCTCTGATTCACCGTCTGCCTCGTTCCAACGAACGATCGATGACTTCCCCGAACGCGGTGTCGAGATCCCGCGACCCCTCCACCACCACGGCCCGGTTGTCCACGAACACGACCTCCGCCCCCCGAGCCCGGGCCCGCGCGACGCCGACGTCGACGGCGGCGGCCTTCAGCTCCGTGAGGAGGACGTCGTAGGGCTCCGCCGCATCGAGATCCTCCGCGAGTCCCGCCCTGTCGGCCAGTCGGGCGCTCCACCCCACCACGGTGCATCCGTGGGCGGCCGAGGTGCTCGACCTGCGTCGCGGCCGCCGCCCGGGGCGCCGTGGTGATGAAGAACGCCCGCCGGTTCCCTACGTCCGCCAACGGGACCGGGACGAAATCGGTAAGGACGTACCGGTCATCGCCGAGGTAGCGCCGGAGGTGGGGACGGAGTGCGGAGAGATTCTCGAGCCCAGCGACTGGGCTACTCACCATGGTAACAACGGCGAGGTCCGACAACAAGAGCCGGAACGGGCCCAGGTAGCCGCCCAGGTATTCGGCGGGCGCGGAGGCCGGCACCACCAAGACGCCCGCATCCCACGGGATGGGCGGCACGGCCGACCCGCTCCCCTCCATGATCACGAGGCCCGCGCCGCGCGCCACGGCCATCTCCGCGGCCTCACGCATGTTGGTGGCGTAGGGGGCGCCCGCGAGCCCACCGGCCGCCCGGCGCGCGCCGATCGTGCTCACCCCCGTGGTCAGCGCGTCCTCCAGGTAGTCGCTGGCCGCGTGCTCGCCCGCCTCCACCAGTTCCACGAGCCTGCCCAGATCCACGCTCCCCGCCTCGGCGATCTGCGGTTCGGCGGGGCCGCCGCGACCCATGGCGACCACGATGGGGTCGAGTCCGCGGCGGGCCGCCACCCGCGCCAACTCCCCGCCGATGGCGGTCTTCCCGGTGCGCTTGCCGGTGCCGATCACGGCGATCGTGGGCGCCGCCAGGCGTGGACCGACGATCGGCGGATCGAGGCGGAAGTCCGCCCCCAGGTACGGGAGGCCCCGAACGAGGGTCACGGCCGCCAGCTCCATGCGCTCGCGGTATCCCACCACGGGCTCGTCGGACAGGTCGAGGACGACCTCGGGCCCGAACGCATCGATCGCCCCGGCGAGCGACGCCATGCGGTCGGGACCCGCGATCCGCGTCGGCAGACCCAGCTCGGGAGCCGCGCCGGGATCGATCTTCTCGGAGCCGCCCACGAGGAGCGCTCCGACGACCTCGTGGCCCCGGGCGCGCGCGCTTGCGATCCCCCAGCGCGTGACGGGCGGGTAGTGTTCGCCGTCGACCAACACGAGCGTGCGCACCGACTGAGGACCCCCTCTCATCGACGTACCTTGTGGCGGAACGGCTTCGGGGCCGTGCTATTCGGCCACCGGGACGGTGCGCTCTTGCACCGGCAGTTCGTGCTCCCGATGGAACTGGGCGCCCGACAGCGAAAAGTGCGCCATGACGGTGGCGTCCCCGAACGGGAACTTCCGCAGGATCTTCACCTCGCCGCGGTCGAATTCCAGGACGTTGTAGCAGGGCTTGGTGTAGCCGCGCACGCGCAGGGACGACACGGTTCCCGCGTTCGCCACGTACATATCCTCCAAGCGCCAGACGTACGGGACATGCTTGTGTCCCGAGAGCACCACGTGCACGCCCGCGTGGATCAACACTTCCAGCAGGTCCCCGGCGTCCATCACCGTGCTGCGTTCGCGCCCGGTGCCGGGGATCGGCAGCAGGTGATGGTGCAGGGCGAACACCTTCAGATCGGCCGGCTCGGTGAACTGCCGCCGGATCCAGTCGTAGTGGACGCGTCCCACCTGGCCTTCGTTGAGATCGGGCTCGCTCGAATCGACGCCGACGACGCGCACGCCCTCGAACTCGATCGACCACATGCGGGGGCCGATGAGGTCCTCGAAATGGAGGTACCCGACGTTGCGAGAGTCGTGGTTCCCGGGCACCGTGAAGATCGGACCCTGGATGCGCTGCGAGTAGGCGACCCAGTTCTTGTACTCCTGGCGGTACCCGTCCGTGGTCAGGTCGCCGGTGCATACCACCGCATCCGGCGCGAGCTCGTTCAGTTCCTTGATGACGCGGTTCATCAGATTGGGAACGAAGAACGGCGAGCCGACGTGCGGGTCGGAGATGTGCGCGAGGGTCACCACGTCGGTCCCAGTCTAATCGGGCGGCGGCGCTTGCCGGAGGGGATCGACGGGGTGTTCTGCCGGCCAACGAGCGGCGTTGAAGCCCGCGCGCATGCCGCCATCGACCACGAGGACGGCACCGTTCACGAAGGACGCGCGATCCGACGCGAGGTACAGGACGGCCTCGGCGACATCGTCGGCGCGGCCCACCCTCCCCACGGGAGGCACGGGCCAGTGGTCGGGGTCGTCGTCCTCCGCGCGATCGTGATCGCCCGGGGCGCCCATGTGCCGCATGCCCGGGGCGACGTCCCCAGGAGCGATCACGTTCGAACGCACGCCGCGCCGGCCTCCCTCGACCGCGAGCACGTTCGAGAGCATGTGGACCGCCGCCTTGGATACGGAGTACGCGCCGATGGTCTCTTCCCCGAGCACGCCGGCGTCCGAACCGACGTGGATCATGCTTCCCCTCCGCCTCTGCAAGTGTGGGAAGCATCGCTGCGCGTAGCGGAGATAGCCGCGCACGTTCACTTCCATGACGCGGTCGAAATCCGCGAGCGGCGTCTCGAGCGCCGTGGCCATCACGCCCACACCGGCGTTGTTCACGAGCACGTCGAGACCGCCGAGGAGGTCTACCGCATCCTCCACGGAGTCGTCGATCTGGTCGGGATCTCCCGCGTCGGCACGCAGGAACCGCGCGAGGCCGGTCCGCTCGGCGCCCACCTGTTCGAGGCCGGCCTGCGCGCGCCGACCGAGTGCCTCGTCCCGGCCGGTCACCGCCACGGACGCACCTTCACGGACGAACACGCTCGCGATGGCCAACCCGAGCCCGGTCGTGCCGCCGGTGATGAGGGCCGCTCGACCAACCAACTCGCCCATCGATACCTTCCCCGCGCTCCGTGCGTGCGACGATACCCGCTCGATGACATGGCTCGACGTGATCCTGCTCGTCCTGCTCGCCGTGTCCCTGGTGGGCGGTTACCGTCGCGGCGCTGTCCTCCAGGTGATCGCGCTGGTGGGTCTCGTGGGCGGCGTGGTCGTAGGCGTGCTGCTCGCGCCCAGGGTCGCGGGATGGGGGCACGATCCCATGAGCGAGGTGGGCCTCGTCATGGCATCGGTGATCGCCTGCGGCGCGATCGGGAACCTCCTCGGGTGGCTCGCCGGCAGTCGCCTGCGCCCACGCACCGACGCGTCTCGCCTGCGGCGGGTGGATGCGGCGGGTGGAGCACTCGTGTCCGTGGTCGCCCTCCTGTTGGTGACGTGGTTCCTCGCACTCAACCTGGCCAACGGTCCCTTCCCGCAGGTAGCGCGTGGGATCCGCGACTCGGTGATCGTCCGCGAGCTGGACGCGGTCATGCCCGCCCCGCCCTCGCTGCTGGGCGAGGCACAGCGCGTGCTGGCGCTCCTGGGCTTCCCCGACGTCTTCGCCGGGCTACCGCCGGCCCCCGCGAACCCCGTGCCCCCTCCCCGCGCCGGCCCCGCCCGGATGGCGTTCCGCGCGGCCCGGGCGAGCACCTTCGAGGTCCTCGCCGACGGATGCGACGCGGGCTATCTCAACCAGGGAAGCGGCTTCATCGTGCGGCCCGGATACCTGCTCACGAACGCGCACGTGGTGGCCGGAACGACCCGCCAATGGGTCCATGCTCCCGACGCCGACCACCAGGCGCGCGTCGTGGCCTTCGACCCCGACGAGGACCTGGCCCTGCTCCGCGTCGCGGACCTGAACGCGCCATCGCTGCCGCTGCTGGACCATGAGGTCCCGCGCGGCACGGGGGGCGCCGTGCTCGGGTTCCCGGGCGGCGGACCACTCCGCGGCAGCGGCGCCGCGGTCCGCCAGGCCCTTTCGCCGGTGGGGCGCGACATCTACGGTCGTGACGAGGTCACCCGCCGCCTGTACGAGATCCAGGCCCACGTGCACCACGGCAACAGCGGGGGTCCGCTCGTGCTGCCCGGCGGCGCGGTGGCCGGAGTCGTCTTCGCGAGCTCGGTGGTGGAAGACGGCGTCGGGTACGCGATCGCCTCGACGGACGTTCGGCCGTTCGTCCTGGGCGCGACCGGGACGCACGTCCCCGTGAGCACCGGATCGTGCTCGCGCTGAAGGGCGTCGGCTTCCCGCGCCCGTGACGCGCGCACCCTGGGCGCGCACCCCGAGCGAGACGAGCCGCCACCCATCTCCGAGCTCCGGGATCTGCGCGCCGTCGCGCTCCCACGCGAGCAGGGAGGGACCGGACCCGGAGACCGCCACCGCCACGCCGGCAGCGGCCACGGCGTCGAATACATCGCGGACCGCCGGCAGGGGGTCCAGGCGGGCGTCCTGATGGAGCCGGTCGCGCACCGCGAGCGGCAAGAGCTCCGGCCGCTTCGTGAGGGCCACGACCATCAAGGCAGCGTGCGACAGGTTGTAGACGGCATCGGCGCGGGTGATCGAGGGGGCGAGCTCGCGCCGGGCATCCGCCGTGGACGATCGCTCGTGCTCCGGGATCAACACGACGGGTCGCAGCGAGGGATGCGGGTCCAGTCGAACCACCTCGCCGTCCTGGGGCACCAGCGTGAAGCCTCCGTATACGGCCGCGGCCGCATTGTCCGGGTGTCCCTCCAGACGGCTCGCCACACGGAACGCCGCCGCCGGATCGGGGGCCGGGCGGCGACCCAGGCCCTCGGCCAGCAGGTGCGTGGCGAGCATGACGCCCGCCACGGCCGCCGCGCAGGACGACCCCAGGCCCCGCTCGATGGGGATGCGATTCACGCCGTGAAGCGCGAACACCGGCAGCTGGGCCCCAGCCTCACGCGCCACGAACGCGATCGAGCGCGAGATCGTGTCGGTGCCGTCTGTCGGGAGCTCGTCCGCACCCTCGCCCTCCCACGTCACGCGCGGCTCCCCCCCGGTGTCGAGGATCACGTCGTTGGCCAGATCGAGAGCGAGCCCGAAACAGTCGAACCCCGGGCCCAGGTTCGCCGAGGTCGCCGGGACCGTGGCGGTCAGGCGCACGCGAGGCCCAGCTCGGCTGCCACGGCCGCGGGATCGGCCGGAACCACGGTCGGTTGCGCCGCCCCGGCGATCGCCCACTCCGGGTCCTTCAGGCCGTGGCCCGTGAGCACGCAGACCACGGTGGCCCCCGCCGGGAGCGACCCCTCCGCGTGGCGACGCAGCAGGCCTGCGACGCTCGCGGCGCTCGCCGGCTCTGCGAACAGCCCCTCGCGCGCCACGCGCCGGTAGGCGGCGAGGATCTCCCGGTCGGTCACCGCGAAGATCGCCCCCTCCGATTCCGTAGCGGCCACGACGGCCTTCTCCCATGAGGCGGGGTTCCCGATGCGGATCGCCGTGGCGATCGTCCGCGGGTCGGCCACGGGCTCCCCTCGTACGATCGGCGCCGCGCCCTGCGCCTGGCAGCCCATCATCTGCGGCGGTTCGTGGATCACGCCGTCCGCGAGGTATTCCGCATAGCCCATCCAGTAGCTCGCGATGTTGCCCGCGTTGCCCACGGGCACGAAGTGCAGGTCCGGGGCTCGCCCCAGCGCATCGCAGATCTCGAACGCGGCGGTCTTCTGTCCCTGGAGCCGGAACCGGTTCACCGAGTTAACGAGCGTGATGGGATAGCGCGCCGCCAGGTCCTGCGCGAGCTCAAGCGATGCGTCGAAGTTGCCTTCGACCTCGAGCATGCGCGCGCCGTGCACGAGGGTCTGTGCCATCTTGCCCATGGCGACCTTCCCTCTGGGGACCAGCACGGCGCACGTGAGCCCCGCCCGGGCAGCGTAGGCGGCCGCGCTCGCCGAGGTGTTGCCGGTGGACGCGCACACGACCGCCTCGGCCCCTTCCTCGACGGCCTTCGAGATAGCCAATGTCATGCCTCGATCCTTGAAGGAGCCGGTGGGGTTGGCGCCGTCGTACTTCAGCCACACGTCGCAGGCCGTTTCGGCGCTGAGCGGGTCCGAGCGCACGAGCGGCGTCCCGCCTTCGAGGAGCGTCACGACGGGGGTGGAAGTGCCGACGGGGAGCCGGTCGCGATACTCCTCGATCAGGCCTCGCCACTGAGGGCGGCCGGTCCCGGAGGCGCGATCCGAGCTCAGGACCGACCGGTCGTCGGCGTTCACGGCTCCTCTCCTTCCACGCGGAGCACGCTCGTGACGGCCCGCACGGCCGAGAGTTCCCTCAGCTCCTGAACGGTCTTCTGGAATGCCCCTTCCTGCGCCCGGTGCGTGATGAACACCAGCGTGGCCTCCTCGGCGGACCCCTCCTGCCAGACGCGCTCGATGGAGACTCCGTTGCGCCCGAAATGGTCGGCGATCTCGGCCAGAACGCCTGGGCGATCCTCGACGTGAAGGTTGAGGTAGTACTGGCCCCGGGTGCCGTCCATCGGGCGGATCCGACGGTCCTGCGTGCAGGTGCAGCCCACCCCGCGGGCGCCCGACACCCGGTGACGAGCGACGGTCACCACATCGCCGACCACGGCACTCGCGGTAGGGTCGCCGCCCGCGCCTCGACCGTAGAACATCAGCTGACCGATCTTCGGTCCCTCCACGAACACCGCGTTGAAGGCGTCCCGCACGCTCGCGAGCGGATGCGAGAGCGGGATCATGGCCGGGTGCACGCGCGCCGAGACCTCGCCGTCCTCCAACTCCGCGATGGCCAGGAGCTTCACCACGTAGCCCATGCGCGCGGCGTCGGCGATATCGAGCGCCGTGAGGTTCTCGATGCCCTCGCGGTAGACGTCGTCCGAGACCACCCGGGTGTTGAACGCGATCGAGGCGAGGATCGCACATTTCGCCGCCGCGTCGAAGCCACCCAGGTCCGCCGTGGGATCGGCCTCCGCGTAGCCGAGCGCTTGGGCCTGACGCAGGGCGTCGTCGAGAGACCATCCGTGTTCGGACATCTGCGTGAGGATGTAGTTGGTGGTGCCGTTCACGACGCCCAGCAACCGACCGATGCGTTCGCCGGCGAGCGACTCCTTCAGGGGGCGGATCAGCGGGATCCCTCCCGCCACCGCGGCCTCGAAGTACAGGTCCTGGCCGGCGTCGTCGGCGGCCTCGAACAGCGACTGGCCGTGATCGGCGAGCAGCTGCTTGTTCGCCGTCACCACGGACTTCCCGTTCGCGAACGCCCGCAGGATCAGCGCGCGCGCGGGCTCGACCCCGCCGATCAGTTCGCACACGATGTCGATCCTCGGATCGTCCACCACGGCCGAGGGATCCGTCGTGAACACGCCGGCGTCCAGGGGAACGGCGCGCTCGCGGCGGGCGTCGCGCACGCACACGCGCGCGACCGAGATCCGGCATCCGGCACGCAGGGCGATGTCGTCGCCGTGCTCGTGCAGAACGCGGATCACGGCGGAACCGACGTTGCCGCAACCTAGGAGGCCGAGGTTGATCGTTGGATCGCTCATGGCGACGCGGCGCTTCCTTCGCTGCCCGCCCCGATCCACGCGCCCATCATCACCTCGTCCTCGTACCCGTATGACTTGCGGGAGCGGCGGGTGAGCCGACCCTCGTCCACGAACCCGAACTTGCGATACAGGGCGATGGCTCCCACGTTGTTCGGATACACCGAGAGCACGAGCTTCTCCACGCCCGACCCGCGTGCCCACGCCAGGCCCCGGGCCATCAGGGCGCTGCCGACGCCCTGGCCGCGCGCGTCGCCCGCGACCGCGATCCCGAGCGTGGCGACGTGGCGGGAGACGGGGTGCTGCTCGCGTTGCAGAGACATGTGGCCAACGACGCGGGTCCCGTCCATGGCCACGATCTGGGCCTCGTCGTCGGTCCAGGCGTGGCGAAACCTCCGTCGGTACTCGCGCGGCGGGTGCGTCACGGTCTCGCTGCGCACGTAGCGGCCCTCGTCCACGATCGCGCGCCAGAACGTCAAGAACGCGGCGACGTCGCCGGGGCGCGCGGCGCGCACGATGACGCCGGCGGGAGGTGGCGCGTCGACCGGCACGCGCCGGTACGCGGCGGTCTCGAGCCGGTCGAGGTCGGCGGCGTCCTCCCGTCGCAGCAGGAGCGTCGCCTCCCCTTCTCGCACGCCGACCACGGCGGGGCGACCCACGCGGTTGTAGGTACTCGCCATGCCGTAGGTGTAGGCGCCCGTGGCCGCGAAGGCAACCAGGTCTCCGCGCGCGAGGTCGGCGGGCAGCAGCACGTCCTCCGCGAGCGTGTCCCCCGTTTCGCAGTGCTTTCCCACGACGCTCACGGGGACGGACCGGGATCCACTCGGCGGGCCCGCAGCCGCAACGCTGAACCGCGCGTCGTACAGCATGGGTCGCAGGTTGTCGGACATCCCCCCGTCCACGGCCACGAGCACGCGGCCGCCTACGCGTTTCGTCGTGCCGACGCGATAGAGGGTAAGCACGGGATTCGCCACGAGGGCGCGTCCCGGTTCGACGATGAGGCCGGGCGTCGGGAGGGCCGCGGCCGCGCAACGCTCGCGCATCCGCTCGCTCACGGCCGCCATCACGTGGCCCGGATCCAAGCCGGGCTGATCCACGTAGGTGACGGAGAAGCCACCGCCAACGTCCAGGGTCCCCACCTCGACGCCGGCGTCGTCGCGGAGTCGCGTAGCCACGTCGATGAGCGCGTCCACGCATCGGAGGTAGGGTTCCACGGAGGAAACCTGCGACCCGACGTGCGCGTGCAGGCCGTCGAAGCGCACTCCCGGGAGCGAGCCGAGCGCGCGCACCGCGTCGACGGCTTCCGCGCGCGGCGTTCCGAACTTCGAACCGATGTGACCCGTGGCGATGGATGCGTGGGTGTGGGCGTCTACCTCCGGGATCACGCGAAGCAGGACCGGCTGCACCGCGTCGCGGGAGCGAGCGGCCTCGTCGATGCGGCCCAGCTCGTCCAGGCCATCCGCGATCACGAGGGAGATGCCGCTCGCCACGGCGAGCGCGAGCTCGTCGTCGGACTTGTTGTTGCCGTGCAACACGAGGCGTGAACCGGATGCGCCTGCCCGCAAACACGCCTGCACCTCGCCGCCGCTCGCGGCGAGGAGGTCGAGCCCTTCCTCCAGCGCGATCCGGATCACGGCATGGGCCGTGAACGCCTTTACCGCGTAGAGCACGCGCGGGGCGAAGGCCCGGGCCGCGCGGCAACGCTCGCGGAGGTCCTCTTCGTCGACCACCAGCAGCGGCGTTCCGAAGCGCTCCGCGAGGTCGGCGGCGCGAAGGCCGGCCACGACCAATCCCTGCGCTCCGAACGTCGCCGACGCGGGCCACGGGCTCCCGCTCGGTCCGGCGGCAGGGTGGGCCGAGGGGACCAGGGACGCGGCCTCAGTCATCCGAACGATCCATCGACATGGGGGCGGAGACCCCGAGGAGCCGCAGGAGGTTCGCGATCACCTGCTGGGTGCCCGCGCACAGCCACAGGCGTGCCTGGGTGAGAGCGGGGTCCTCGGACAGGACGGGACACTCCGTGTAGAAGCGGTGGAAGCGTCCCGCGAGCTCCAGCGCGGCGTGCGTGAGCCGATGCGGCGCACGCTGCCGAGCCGCGGTCGAGATCGCGCCGGGGACGTCGGCGAGGGAGCGCAGGAGCGCCGCCTCGGCGTCGGTCTGCAGGAGCCCGAGGTCCGCCTCCTGCACAGGCCCGAGCACCACGCCGCGCTCGGCCGCCCTGCGCAGGATGCTCGCGATGCGCGCATGCCCGTACTGCACGTAGTAGACGGGATTCTCCATCGTCTGCTGCTTCGCCACCTCGATGTCGAAGTTCATGGCGGAGTCGTTGGAGAACGACAGGAGCGTGAAGCGTGCGGCGTCCGTTCCCACCTCGTCGATCAGCTCGTCGAGCGTCACGAACTCCCCGGCGCGCGTGCTCATCTGACACGGGCTCCCGTCGCGCAAGAACGCCACGAACTGGTAGAGCAGCGATCTCGACGCGCCTCGGGATCGAACCCCAGCGCTTGTGCAGCCCCCTTCACCCGGGCGATGTCGCCGTGGTGGTCGGCGCCCCAGACGTAGATGACGTGGTCGAAGCCGCGTCCGGAACTTGTCGATGAGGTAGGCGCAGTCGGCGGCGAAGTAGGTGTGCCGTGCCGTTGGACCGGATGACCACGCGGTCCTTGTCGTCGCCGAACGCCGTGGAGCGGAACCACACGGCGCCCTCGGCTTCGTAGATGGCCCCGGCCTCGCGGAGCCGCCGGATGGCTCGGCGATCTCGCCCCGGCGAGGTCGCGTTCGGGACGGTAGACGTCGAAGGCTGACCCCGAAGCGCTCGAGGGTGGCCTTGATCTCTCGAGGATCCGGACGGCGCCCGGTCGCGGAGGCGCTCGAGGCCGCACGTCGCTCCGGCGAGCGCCGCGATCGCCCAGGCCTTCGACGGCAAGGATATCGCGCGCGATATCCGTCGACGTATCCGCCCTGATAGCCGTCGTCGGGCAACTCCGCCTCGCGGCCCGAGAGCCGGAGGCACGCGGGCCTCGACGGAGCGGCCGAACGGTCCATCTGCCCGCCGGCGTCGTTGAAGTAGTACTCGCGTTCGACCGACCGGCCCTGATGCTAGAGGATAGGCCAGCGCGTCGCCGATCGCGGCATTGCGCGCATGGCCGATCGTGGAGGGGCCGGTGGGGTTGGCGAGCTCACGAACTCGACCTGGGCGCCGCTCGCCGCGTTGGGTCCCCGCATCCGTAGCCGGCTGCCCTGGCCTCGGCGATCCCGAGCGCACGGTCGCATGCAGCCAGTCGTCCCGAGTGAACAGGTTCAGGAAGCCGGGCCCGGCGATCTCGACCCGCTCCACGAAGGGAGCCGGCGCAAGGGCGTCGGCCAGCGCCTGCGCGATCTCGCCCGGCGGCTTGCCCGCCGACGGGGCGATGGCCATGGCCACGTTCGTGGCGAAGTCCCCCTGGTCCTTCCGCTTGGGAGCGAGCAGCTGGGGCGCGGGGAGGTCCTCCGGCTCGATGCCGATCCGCGGGGCCGCCGCCGCCAGGCCGGCGCGGAGCCAGTCGGTCAGCTCCTGCTCGATGCTCACGCCCGGTCGCTCTCGCCCGCCAGCCGTCGACGCACCGTCCCGATCAGCTCCGCCGGATCGAACGGCTTCGTCAGGTAGTCCGCGCCGAACGCCTCTCCCTGCGCGCGGTCCTCCTCCATCACGCGCGCGGTCAAGAAGACGATGGGCACCTCGGCGAACGACGGGTCTTGGCGCAGCCGGGCCGCGACTTGGTAGCCGTCGAGGCCCGGCATCATGACGTCGAGGATGAGGGCATCGGGTGGGTCCGCGAGCGCCTGAACGACGGCCTCGTCGCCCCGAGACGCGGTCTCTACCCGGAACCCCTCCAGACGGAAGTTCACCTGGAGCAACCGGAGCATGGCGGGATCGTCGTCGACGAGCAGTACGCGCGGGCCCTCCGTCATGGGTTCGAGGATACCGGCCGGCGCCGGCCCGACCGGTACGTCGACCCTCGCTGGAGCCCCGCCCGGGGCCGGTCCGGCCGAGCCCGGCGGTGGACGGGCCCCCGGGAGCCCGTTGCTAGACTCCGTGCCACTGGCCCCCGTAGCTCAGCGGATAGAGTGCCGGCCTCCGGAGCCGGAAGCGCAGGTTCGAGTCCTGCCGGGGGCACCGCTGACACGGCGGGCCGTACGATGACACCCTCCATGACGGACCCACGGACGATGCATGCCCCTTCCGGCTTTCACGAAGATCGGCCGCTCGAGCGTGGCGACCTCCTGGAGGACCCGATCGAGCTCTTCCGCCGATGGCTCGCAGATGCGGAGACGGGCCGGGGTGCCGCTCCCGAACGCGATGGCGCTCGCGACGGCAGGTGCGGACGGGCGGCCATCGGTGCGCCACGTCCTGCTCCGCGGCGTGGACGAGCGGGGATTCGAGTTCTTCACGAACTACCGCAGCCGCAAGAGCCGACAGCTCGACGAGAACCCCAATGCCGGGCTCGTGTTCCTATGGAAGGAACTCGATCGCCAGGTGAACGTGACCGGCTCGGTTCGCCGAACCTCGGCCGAGGACTCCGATGCGTACTTCGCCACGCGGCCGCGCGACGCGCAGCTGGGTGCCTGGGCGTCACACCAGAGCGAGGTCCTCACGGGACGCGACGAGCTCGAAGCGCGGCTGGCCGAGGCGGAGGCCGGCACCCGGAGACCGTCCCGCGACCCTCGTACTGGGGGGGCTTCCTCGTGTCCCCGGACACGATCGAGTTCTGGCAGGGGCGACGTCACCGTCTGCACGACCGCTTCCGCTTCACCGCCGGAGCGGTCGCGGGCGATCCCTGGCTCATCGAACGCCTTTCGCCTTAGCGGCGATCCGGCCCCGCGCAAGGGGGACCATCGGCCCTGGTCCGGTCCCTCCGGGCCATCATGCTGGCACCCATGAGGGTCGAGTCCGCGCACGTACAGATCGGTGGGCACGCCTCCGTCACGGTGGACGGCAACGAGGCCGTCGCGGCGGTGGCTCATCGGTTGAGCGAGGTGATCGCCATCTATCCGATCACCCCGTCCTCGCCGATGGCCGAGCTCGCCGACGCCTGGTCGGCGCTCGGTGGCACGAACCTGTGGGGCGCCGTGCCCGAGGTGATCGAGATGCAGAGCGAGGGTGGCGTCGCCGGAGCGCTGCACGGCGCCATCCAGACCGGGGCGCTCGCCACCACGTTCACCTCCTCGCAGGGCTTGCTCCTGATGCTGCCCGACATGTTCAAGATCGCGGGGGAGCTCACGCCGTTCGTGATGCACGTGGCTGCGCGGACGCTGGCCACCCACGCGCTCTCGATCTTCGGAGACCACTCCGACGTGATGGCGGCACGCGCCACGGGCTTCGCGATGCTCGCGTCGTCCTCGGTTCAGGAGGCCCAGGACTTGGCTCTCGTGGCTCACGCGGTCACGCTCGTAACGCGCGTGCCCTTCCTGCATTTCTTCGACGGCTTCCGCACGTCCCACGAAGTGAGCAAGATCCAGCCGCTCCGCGACGCCGATCTCCGCGCGCTGATATCGGACGCGCTCGTGCGCGAGCACCGCGCGAGGGCACTGTCGCCCGAGCACCCCCGTCTGCGCGGCTCGGCGCAGAACCCCGACGTCTTCTTCCAGGCGCGCGAGGCCTCGAGCCCCTTCCACGCGGCCGTCCCCGACGCCGTGGCGGGTGCGATGAGCCGGCTGGCGGAGCGGACAGGGCGGCCCTACCGGCTCTTCGACTACGTGGGGCATCCGGGCGCCGATCGCGTCGTCATCCTCATGGGATCGGGGTGCGGAGCGGCGGAGGAAGCCGTCGAGGCGATGGTCGGCCGCGGGGAGAAGGTCGGGATGGTGAAGGTTCGACTCTTCCGGCCGTTCTCCCCCGAGGCGTTCGTGGCGGCGATCCCCACCACCGTTCGCGCGGTCGTGGTCCTCGATCGCACGAAGGAGCCCGGTGCGCCAGGAGACCCGCTCTATCAGGACGTCGTGACCGCGCTCACGGAGGAGGTCGCGGCCGGGCGCGCGCGCTTCCCGGGCGGGATGCCGCGCGTGAGCGGCGGCCGATACGGACTGTCCTCCAAGGAGTTCACGCCTGCCATGGCCAAGGCCGCCCTCGACGCCCTCGACGAGGACGAGCCGCGTGGGCACTTCACGGTCGGGATCGTCGATGACGTGAGCCACTCGCACCTTCGGATCGACCCCAACTTCGACACCGAGCCCGACGACGTCGTACGAGCGGTCTTCTACGGCCTCGGGAGCGACGGCACGGTGAGCGCCAACAAGAACTCCATCAAGATCATCGGCGAGCAGACCGGCCTGTACGCGCAAGGGTATTTCGTGTACGACTCGAAGAAGGCGGGCGGCGTGACGGTCTCCCACTTGCGCTTCGGGCCCAACCCGATCAGATCGACCTACTTGATCCGTGAGGCCGGGTTCGTGGCATGCCATCAGTTCGAGCGCCTGGAGCGCGAAGACGTGCTCCGGGTGGCCGGCCGAGGCGCCACGTTCCTGTTGAACAGCCCGTACGGGCCGGAGGAAGTGTGGACGCGCCTGCCCGTGGAAGTTCGTCGCCAGATCGTTCTCAAGGGCTTGCGCTTCTACGTCGTCGACGGCTACGCGGTGGCTAAGCGGGCGGGGCTCGGGACGCGGATCAACACCGTCATGCAGACCTGCTTCTTCGCGCTCGCCGACATCCTCCCGCGGGAACAGGCCACGCAAGCCATCAAGCAGGCGATCGTGAAGTCATACGGTCGACGGGGGGAGACGGTGATCACGCGCAACTTCGCCGCCGTGGACGGGGCACTCGACGCCCTGCACCGGGTTCAGGTACCCGGCGAGATCGGCTCGGGCCCGTCGATGCAGACGCCGGTCCCACCCCAAGCGCCGGATTTCGTTCAGCGCGTGACGGCCGCCATGGTGGCCGGTGAAGGAGACCGCCTGCCCGTCAGCGCCCTTCCCGTGGACGGCACGTTCCCGACCGACACCGCGCGCTGGGAGAAGCGCAGCATCGCACGGGAGATCCCCGTCTGGGACCCGGCGATCTGCATCGACTGCGCGAAATGCGCCCTGGTCTGCCCGCACGCCGCGATCCGCATGAAGGTCTTCGAGCCCGCAGCCACCGAGGGGGCTCCAGAGGGGTTCAAGCACAAGGAGTGGATGGACCGTGAGCGGCCCGGGCGGCGCATGACGATCCAGGTGGCTCCCGACGACTGCACGGGCTGTGGCATCTGCGTCGATGTCTGCCCCGCGCGGAGCAAGGAGGAGGTCAAGCACAAGGCGATCGACATGGAACCCAAGGAACCGCGCCTGTTTGCCGAGCGCGGCTGGTTCGACTTCTTCCTGGGCATCCCGGATCCGGAGCCGGAGAGCGTCCGTGCGGACACCGTGAAGGGCTCGCAGCAGCTGTCGCCCCGGTTCGAGTTCTCGGGGGCGTGCGCCGGATGCGGAGAAACGCCCTACCTGAAGCTCATCACGCAGCTCTTCGGCGATCGCATGGTGGTGGCCAATGCCACCGGTTGCTCATCGATCTATGGCGGCAACCTGCCCACCACGCCTTGGTCGGTCGGGCCCGATGGCCGCGGGCCCGCATGGTCGAACTCCCTGTTCGAGGACAACGCGGAGTTCGGCCTCGGTATGCGCCTGGGCATCGACGCCCGCGCACGGCTCGCCCTCGACCTGCTCGATGACCTGGCCGACGAGCTGGGAGAGACGCTTGTGCGCGAGCTTTCAGCGAACGTGAACGTCCGGTCGCGCCCCGACATCGAGCGACAGCGCATGCGCGTGGATGAGCTCCGCAAGCGGCTCGCGCGGGTGGACGTGGCGCCGGCGCTGAACCTCGATTCGGTCGCGGACGCGCTCGTCCCTACCAGCGTGTGGATCGTTGGCGGAGACGGCTGGGCCTACGACATCGGCTTCGGAGGACTCGATCACGTCCTGGCGACCGGGCGCAACGTGAACGTGTTAGTGCTGGACACGGAGGTCTACTCCAACACCGGAGGGCAGGCGTCCAAGGCGACCGCCCGCGGCGCGGTCGCCAAGTTCGCCGCGGCGGGAAAGTCCGGGAACAAGAAGGACCTGGGCATGATCGCGACGGCCTACGGCAACGTGTATGTCGGCCAGATCGCCATGGGCGCCGACATGCCGCAGACCGTCAAGATCCTCTCGGAGGCGGAGGCGCACCCGGGCCCATCGCTCGTGATCGCCTACAGCCACTGCATCGCTCACGGCATCGATATGTCGAAGGGGATGGAGCATCAGCGCGACGCTGTGCGATCGGGGTATTGGCCGCTCTGGCACTACGCGCCGGAGGCCGCGGCGGCGGGCGAGCACCCCTTCATCCTCGACGCCAAGGCGCCCACGATCCCCCTCAAGATGTTCGCGCAGACCGAGGCCCGCTTCGCGATGCTCGCGCGCATCGATCCGGGGCGCGCCGAAGACCTGGCTCGCGAGGCCCAGCGCGACGTGGACGCCCGCCGCCACCTGTACGAACAGATGGCAGGCATCGATCGTGACGGCGAGTCGCCTGAGGCGGCGTCCGGGCCGAGTGACGAGGGTGAGGCGCCGTGAGCGTCGACCTCGGCACGCGGTACCTGGGCATGGATCTCGCGAACCCGGTCGTGCCCTCAGCCTCGCCGATGGGTCAGCGCGTGGGAACCCTGAAGGCGTTGGAGGAGGCGGGGGCGGCGGCCGTGGTCCTTCCGTCCCTGTTCGAGGAGCAGGTCGAGCACGAGGAACTGCAGATCGCGGGCGCCCTCGACGTCGGCGCGGATACGTTCGCCGAGGCGCTCACGTACCTCCCCGACTTCGAGGCCTACAACACCGACGCCACGGCCTATCTCCATCACGTGGAGGCAGCGAAGTCCGAGCTCACGATCCCGGTGATCGGGAGCCTCAACGGGATCTCGCCGGGCGGCTGGCTCGGTTACGCCCGACGGATCCAGGAGGCGGGCGCCGACGCCTTGGAGCTGAACGTGTACTTCATCGCCGCCGACCCCGACGAGACGCCGGATGCGGTTGAGGACCGATACGTCGACCTCGTGCGGGCCGTTCGCGCCGAGATCTCCATCCCGCTCGCGGTCAAGATCGGGCCCTACTTCTCCTCCGTCGGACACATGGCGAATCGGCTCGTAGCGGCCGGGGCGGACGGCCTCGTGCTCTTCAACCGATTCATGCAACCCGACATCGACCTCGACACGCTCACGATCGATCCCACCCTCAAGCTCTCCTCGTCCGAGGAGCTCACGCTCCAACTGCGGTGGATCGGCGTTCTGCGCGATCGCGTGAACGCGTCCATCGCCTGCACGACCGGCGTGCACACGGCCGCGGACGCGCTGAAGGCCCTGTTGGTGGGCGCCGACGTGACGATGATGGCGAGCGCCCTGCTGCACCACGGCCCCTCACACGTGACGTCGGTGCTCGAAGGCATCGACACGTGGCTCGAGGAACACGGCTACGACAGCGTCGAGCAGGCGAAGGGCTCGATGAGCATGGGCAACGTGCCGAATCCGGTGGCGTTCGCCCGCGCGAACTACGCCCGGCTGGTGACGTCCTTCACGAGCCCCTACGACTGGCGGATGGCGGAGCCGGAGGGCGACCTGCGGGCCTAGACAGATGCGGACCGCGCCGCCGCCTCGGATGACCCGCCGCCCGGCGCGGTACGCTCCGGCCCGTGGACACGGACGCACTCCGCCGCCGCGTCGGGGACGGCATGCCGCAGACCGTCGACGACCTCGCACGGCTCGTGGCGATCCCCTCTGTCGGGCACGCCGGCTACGACCCGGCGAACGTGCGGGCCTCCGCCGAGGGTGTGCGCGACATCTTGGCCGAGGCCGGCGTTGCCGACGCCCGCCTGATCGAGCTCGACGGCGGGCATCCCGCGGTGTTCGGGGCGATCGCCGGCCCCGAGGGCGCCCCCACGGTCCTGCTCTATGCCCATCACGACGTGCAGCCCGAGGGCGACGCATCCGCTTGGACGACGCCACCGTTCCAGCCGGACATCCGCAACGGGCGTATGTACGGGCGCGGTTCGGCCGACGACAAGAGCGGCGTCGCGGTACACGCCGCCGCCCTGCGAGCGCTCGGCGTTCACGAAGGCGTCGCGCTGCCCGTGACCGTGAAACTCCTCGTCGAGGGAGAGGAGGAATGCACCACCGAGCACCTGCCGGAACTCGTTCGAGGCCACGCGGACCTCCTGCGCGCCGACATCGCCGTGATCGCCGACGGCGGCAACACGCGCACCGGTGTGCCCACGGTCGACACGAGCGTGCGTGGGGTCACGGACTGCACGATCACCGTGCGCGTCTTGCCGATCGCCCAACACAGCGGGGCCTACGGCGGCCCCGTCCCCGACGCGATCACGGCCCTCGCGCGGGTCATCGCCTCGCTGCACGACGACGCGGGCGAGGTCGCGATCGAGGGCCTCCGCTCGTTCACGTGGGAGGGCTCGCCGGTCACCGAGGACGAGATCCGGCGCGACTCGGGGATGTACGACGAGGTCGAGTTGATCGGCACCGGACCGCTCGCCGACCGTCTCCTGTCGAAGCCGGCGGTAGCCGTCCTCGGGTTCGACGCGCCCCGCGTCGCCGAGTCGTCGAATCAGATCGTGCCGATGGCGCGCGCTCGCGTCTCGCTGCGTCTGGCTCCCGGCGACGATCCGGTCGCGGCGCGCGAGGCGCTGATCGCCCACCTCCGTGCCGCCGCGCCATGGGGAGTGCGCGTCGAGATCGACGGCGATGCGGAAGCGGGGATGGGCTACATGGTCGACACCTCGACGCCCGCGTACGCGGCCGCGAAGGAAGCGCTCTCCGAGGCCTTCGGCGCGGCCGTCGAGGAGCACGGCAGTGGGGGCTCGATCCCCCTCGTGCCCTTGCTCGCGGAGACGTTCCCGGGCATCGCGGTGCTGATCTGGGGGGCCGGCGACGAGAAGTCCAACTGGCACTCCCTGGACGAGAGCGTGGACCTCGCCGACCTCGAGCACCTCGCGCTCGCCGAGGCGCTGTTCATCCGCAACCTTGAGCGCAACCTCGGCGCACCCGGCCACCCCGCGTGATCGTCGCGGACCTGGATCCGCTGTTAGGTTGGAGCCCCTATGAGCCTGGATCCGGACGCGCCACACACCGAGACGGTGGAAGCCGTTCCCGTGGCGCCCGCGGACGCCTCCGACGTCGCCCCCACGCAGGGAGAGGCCATCACGCAGCCGGCCAAGCTGCTGCGGATCGCGAGCATGGTCCGCGAGCTGCTCGAGGAGACGCGCCAGGCATCCCTCGACGAGGCGGGTCGCCGCCGGCTGGCAGAGATCTACCAGCGGGCGGTGAACGAGCTGTCCGAGGTGCTCTCGGGTGACCTCCAGGAGGAGCTCGCGGAGCTGGCGCCTCCGCTGGAGGGCGTGCCGACCGAGTCCGAGATCCGCCTCGCGCAGGCGCAGCTCGTGGGATGGCTCGAAGGACTCTTCCACGGCATCCAGGCCGCGATGTTCGCCCAGCAAGCGGCCGCGCGCGCGCAGTTCGAGGAGCTTCGGCGCAGGGGCCTGCCCGGCTCGGGCGAAGGCCCGACACCGGACGGCCCGGCCCGTGGCGGCCAGTACCTCTAGACCGCCGTCTCCGCGACGTCGGGGGCCGACGCGATCGTGTCTTCCGCCGCGCTCGTGGTGCGCATCGTGCCGAGACCCTCGCCACCGCCCCCCGCCAGCCGTTGTGCGAGGTAGACCGGGACGAACATGACGACTACCACGATCACCGCCACCACGTTCACGATCGGCCGGTTGTGAGCCTGCCGCACGTTGTTGTAGATGAACTTCGGGATCGTCAGCTCGCTTCCGGACGTGAAGTTCGTGACCACGATCTCGTCGAAGGACAGCGCGAAGGCGAGCAACGCCCCGGCCACCAGGGCGGTGCGGATCGCCGGGAACGTGACGAACCGAAAGGTCTGCCAACCCCCGGCGCCGAGATCCTGCGATGCCTCGATCAGTGAAGTCGGCGTGCGTCGCAGGCGCGCGATCACGTTGTTGTAGACCACGACGATGCAGAACGTGATGTGCCCGATCATGATCGTGTAGAGGTTGAACGGGAAGCCGAAGTTGTTGATGGAAGCGTTCAACGCGATGCCGGTGAGGATGCCCGGCAGAGCGATCGGCAGCAGGAGCAGCAACGAGATCGAGTTCCGCCCGAAGAACCGGAACCGATGCACCGCGAACGCAGCTGCGCTTCCGAGCAGCAGCGCGACCACCGTGGCCACCGATGCGATCACGAGCGAGTTCGTGAGGGCGGAGTGCAGGAGCGAGTTATGCCACGCCTGCGCCCAGTATCGCGTGGTGAACGAATCGATGGGCCACTTCAGGCCGATCCGGCTGTTGAACGCGTACACGAAGACGAGCGCGAGCGGCACGTACAGGAACAGCAGGGTGAAGACCGACCCGATCCGGATGAGGGCGCGCGCGAACCTGGACTCCACGCCGCCTCCCTAGAGTGCCTCGAAGGCGCCGGCGCGCTTCGCCACCGACAGGTAGACGATCATGATGATCACCGGCACCATTGCGTACGCGGCGGCGAAGGGAACGTTGTTCGCGATCCCGACGCTGTCGTAGATCACGTTGCCGATGAATTTCGTGTTGCCCACGAGCGAGGGCGTGATGTAGTCGCCGAGCGTCAGCGAGAACGAGAAGATCGAACCGGCCACGACCCCCGGCACGATCATCGGGAACAGGACACTGCGGAACGTGAGCCATCCCCTGGCTCCCAGATCGCTCGAGGCCTCGAGGAACGATTCCGGCACCCGTTCGAGGGCGCCGTAGATGGGCAGCATCGTGAAGGGCAACCACAGGTAGACGAAGGTGAGCCAGATCCCGTACTGGGAGCTTCCCACCTCAACGTGCAGCCCGAAGAGGCCCAGCAGCCAGGAGAGGAAGCCGCCGTGAGACAGGATCAGCTTCCACGCGAACACGCGCACCACGTAGTTGGCCCACAACGGAAGGACCACCGCGACGAGGATCGCATTGCGGCGGCGAGCCGGGGCCAAGCGCGCGGCGTAGTAAGCCAGTGGGAACGCCAGGACAACATCGGTGATCGTGACCGCCATCGCCAGTCCCACCGTGCGCAGCGTGATGGTGCGGTACACCGAGTCGTTCAGCAACGTCTGGAAGTTCTGGAGGCTGAACCCCTTTACGATCTTCCCGGTGAACGTGTCCAGGTGCCAGAACGCCGAAACCAACAACACGCCGAGCGCGCCGACATAGAAGATCAGGAACCAGCCGAGCGGCGGCGTGAGGTACCCGACCAGCTTCAGCCAGCCGTGTCGGTGGAAGAACGCCGACAGCCGGTTGGATGCGGGCCGCTCGACGCCGGCGCTCGCCGCCATCCTCTCAGGCCTCCTCGATAGAGCCCATCACGATCGATGCCCGGGGGACGCCCGATACCCGGGGACGCCAGGTCCCCGGGTATCTGAGTCCTCGCGCTAGGCGCCGCGGATCTCCGTCCACTTCTGTTGCCAGACCGAGTAGTCCATACAGGTGTTGCCCCGATCGTCGCCGCAGTCCGCCGTGGGCGTGGTCCACGCGTTGATCGAACTGAGGAAAGCCGCGTCGCCGCAGTGCCCATAGCGAAGGGTGTCCACGAGGTCGGCGTCCTTGCCGAGCGCCTTCTTGATCAACGGGCAGGCCTTCACGTTGCTCGTCGCCGCCCCGTACCAGACCGCAACCTGCGCCTGGACGTTCGGATCCAGCGTGTGCTTCATCCATTCGAGCATGCAGTTCGGGTGTGGCGCATTCGTCGAGATCATCCAGGTGTCGAGCCAGCCCGTGACCCCTTCCGACGGCACGACGGCCGATACCGGCGCATCGGCTTCGGCATAGCTGAGGTTCACGGGCCACGCCGTGCCGGCCACCATGGAACCGTTCACGAACCCATCGATCTCGTCCGTGTAGAGCGCCCAGTACTTGTCCACCATCGTGGCCTGCTGCTTCAGGAGGGTCACCGCGGCGTCGAGTTGGTCGCTCGTGAGCTCGTAGGGGTCGGTGATGCCCAGGTCGGGTTGGTGCGCCTTCAGATACATGGCGGCGTCGGCGATGTAGATCGGAGCATCGAACGCCGTCACTTTGCCGGCATACGGGTTGGGCTGACCGTTCAGCGTGGTCTCGAACACCACGTCCCAGCTGGTAGGCGCTGGCTTCACGACCTTGGTGTTGTACATCAGGAAGTTGGGCCCGTACATGTAGGGCACTCCGTATTGGGCACCGTTGACGACGTACTGCTTGGTCCGGTCGCCGCCGGGCTGCAGCGGCGCGATCACGTTGGACATCTCTGTGAACAAGCCGGGGTCGACCGCGGCCACGTCGCCGCCGGCGATGAGGCGATTCGATGCGTCGCCGGATGCTGAGACGCCGTCGTAGGTCGAGCCGCCCCCTTGCCGCATCAGCGTCACCATCTCGTCGGAGGTGTCCGCGTACTTCACGGTGACCTTGCACCCCGTGTCCTGCTCGAACGACGTGACCCAGTCGTAGTTGGGGTCGTTGCTCCCGTCCTCCACATAGCCGTTCCAAGCGATCAGGTTGAGGGCGCCCTCGCCCTGGCCGATGGTGTCGTAGGTCTTGGCCGGCGTAACGCTGGCCCCTCCTCCCCCTCCCCCGCCGTTGTCGTTGCTGCTACAGGCCGCAGCCACCGTCGCCACGACGGCGAACAACACCATCCATCGAGTCACGAGCTTCATGCGTGTCCCTCCTCATGGTCCACCGATCCCTCGAGAGCCCCGGCGGCCGCCTGGACCGGCCGGTTGTTGCTGCGCTGCCATGCGAGACGCACGGGACGCCCCTTCACCTGCAGGGCCTCCATGGAGGAGGTCGACAGGTTCTGTTGCATCACCACCAGCTCGCCCCCTGGGTCGAGCGCAACGACGTAGCGGGTGAAAGCGCCAAGGTAGATCACCTCTCGCACGTGCCCGGTGGCGGTGCATTCCCCCGCCTCGGCAGGACGATCGAGATCCACCATGGCGATCTTCTCCGGCCTGATCGTGATGGGGCGCTCATCGCCCGTGATGCCGCGGGCGGGATCGCCCTCCAGCACGTTCGACACACCGACGAAGCCCGCCACGAACCCGGTGGCCGGGTTCTCGTACACCTCGGCGGGAGTGCCCACCTGCTCGACGCGGCCACGATTGAACACCGCGAGACGATCGCTCATGGTGAGCGCCTCTTCCTGATCGTGCGTCACGTACACGAACGTGAGCCGGACCTCCTCTTGGATCTCCTTGAGCTCGATCTGCATCTGCTGACGGAGCTTCAGGTCGAGGGCGCCCAGCGGCTCATCGAGCAGGAGCACCCTGGGACGGTTGACGAGCGCGCGCGCAAGCGCCACGCGCTGACGCTGGCCGCCCGAGAGCTGCCCCGGCTTGCGGTCCCCGAACGGTTCAAGCCGGACCATCGAAAGCGCATCGGCGGCGCGGCGGCGGCGCTCTTCCCGGTCGACCTTCTTCACCCGGAGTCCGTATTCGACGTTCTGCGCGACGGTCATATGGGGGAAGAGCGCGTAGTCCTGGAACACGGTGTTCACGTCGCGCTGGTAGGGCGCCGACCGTGCCACGTCCTCGCCCCCGAGCAGGATCCGGCCATCGGTGGGCCGATCGAACCCGGCGATCATGCGCAGGCAGGTGGTCTTGCCCGACCCCGACGGTCCGAGCAGGGAGAAGAACTCGCCCTCGCGCACGTCCAGGTCCACGCCATCCACGGCGGTGAAGTCGCCGAACCGCTTGACGACGCCCTCCAGACGCACGGCGGAGGTGCCCACGCGGGCGGCATCCATCAATGCTCCGGAAGGTCCGGACACGCAGGCTCCCCTCGTCCCCTCACAAACGCGCGCTCATCTTGACCGCAGACCGCACCCGGAGCAACACAACCTCGCGGCGCGAAGGTTCAGGCCGGCTGCGCCGTTCCGGCGTTGCCTCCCAGCGTGAGTCCGGCGGCCATCAGGCGCCGGGCGAGCCCTCGCGTGAGCGCGCCCACCACGCCGGGTCCTTCGTAGATCAACGCCGAGTAGATCTGCACCGTGGCCGCTCCCGCCTCGAGACATGCCAGCACGTCGTCGGCCGTGAAGATCCCCCCGCACGCGTTCAGGGCTAGGCCGGGACCCGCGACCTCGCGCAAGGCCGCCACCTGCTCGACGGTATGGGGCCACAGCGCGCGCCCGGACAGTCCCCCCTCGCCCGATGCCAGGCGGGCGTCCACCACCGGTCTCGTGTTCGCGCAGGTGAGCCCCGCCACGCCGGCCTCCTGCGCCACTCGCGCCAGCGCCAAGACCACCTCGCGCTCCGTCTGCGTCCGAAACGGCGGCAGCTTCACGAACACCGGTCGATCCGTCCTGGACGCGAACGCGACGACGAGCTGCCTCAGGTGAGCCTCTTGATCTCTGTCGCGGCCCCAGGCGACGTTGGGACAGCTCACGTTCAACTCGATCCCGTCCGCCAGCGGCGCGAGCAGTTCGAGGGACGAGACGGCGTCGGGGACGTCCTCGTCGGCGAGGCTCACGAAGCGCGGAGCCACACCGTCCGGTGTGCGGGCGAGGTTTTCCGCTGCGGGTTCCGCACCCGGGTTGGGAAGCCCCATGGCGTTGGTCATGGAGCGGCGGGAAGGCGAGCGCGCGATGCGCGGCCGAGGGTTCCCTGCTCGCGCGGCCCTCGTGATCGTGCCGCCCACCACGTAGCCGAAGCCGAGCGCTCCGAGCGCGTCCAGGTGGCGCAGGGTCTTGTCGAACCCCGCCGCCAGCCCGATCGGGTTGCGCAGGCTCACCCCGGCCAGGGTCGTCGCGAGGTCCAGATCCCGATCGGCACCGCCGAGTCGTTCCCAGGGAAGCGGGAGCCCGAGGAGGGCGCCCGCCGCACGATGGGCCGATTCCGGCGGGATCGCGAAGAACGCGCGCCGTCCGACCGCCCCGTACCAACCCATCGGGTCCGTATGCTACTCGGCCATGAACGACGAACTCGTGGACCGGCTGGTGGCCGCTTCCGAGTTGCGCGGGGATTTCGTCCTCTCCAGCGGCAAGCGCTCGTCCGTCTATTTCGACAAATTCCGGTTCCTCACGCGTCCGGACCTGCTCCGCGATCTCGCGACCGAGGTCGCCGACATGCTCCCCCCCCAGACACAGCTCCTCGGGGCGCCGGAGGGGGCCGCGATGCTCCTCGTTGCCGCCGTGGCCCTGGCCTCCGACCTGCCCGTCGCCGTCGTGCGCAAGGAGGCAAAGGCCTACGGGACGCGCGCCCAGGTCGAGGGCGACGTCCCTGCGGGCGCCCGCACCGTGCTGATCGAGGACGTGAGCACGACCGGGCAACAGGTGCAGCGTGCGGCAGAGATCCTCGTGCGCGCGGGCGCCGACGTGCGGGCCATCGTCCTGGCCATCGATCGCGGCGGCGCGATCCGGCTGCGCGCCGCCGGCTACACGGTGAAGGCCGTCGCGGAGCTGGGCCCTCGTTCGTAGCCGAGTCCGGGGCCTCAGGCTCGGGCGGCCAGCCGCCTCACCTCGAACGCACTGACGATCGCCAACACTCCGTAGACGACCATCCAGATCCCAAGGACCCAGGCCAGCACGGTGATCGACGTGATGGGCCACGAGACGACGACGATCCCGGCGATCAGCCCGACGAGGCCCATGAACATCGTCCACCCGCGGGCCGGCATCGTTCGGTTCTCCAGCGCCCCGAAGAACTCCATCACGCCCTGGACGATCCAGAAGATACCGACGATCACCGGGAGGAGCCCGATGGTGAAGTTCAGGTGTCGCAGGAGGAGCGCGCCGAGGGCGATCGAGAGCATGCCCAGCAGGATCCACCAGATCCGATGCCCCTCGCCCTCGTGCGTGAGGCTCGCCACCAGGCGGAATATCCCCGCCAGCACGAACTGCAGGCCGATGACGATCGCAACGAAGGTAACCGTGCCGCCGGGATCGGCGACGACCAGGAGCCCCAACAGGAACGTCGCGACCCCGAAGAACAGGATCCATCCCCACGACCGCCCGAGCGTCCTCAGGGACTCCGCGGCGTCATCCGGCATCTGCGACACGAGGCTTCCTCTCTCGACGGGCGCCGTGGCCCGGCGCCGATACCTCGACCGTAGAGGGCCGGAGCGCCGGCATTCAACCACGCTCGGCGGCCGCATCCTCGCGAGCCTCGAGGCGCCGCTGGCGTGCGTCGTCGTCGCGCTTCCAGGCGGCCGCCTCGATCAACAACGCGAGCACGAAGCCGAGGCTGCCAACCAGCCACATCGTCACCGCGGCATCGCGCTGGCTCGAAAGCGCCGCCGGTCCCCACGGGGCCGGGAGGGATGCGTAGGAGGCGTACATCGGTGCCGAGGCCGAGTAGATCGCGACCGCCAGGAAGGCCATGGCAGGCATGGCGAGGAAGAGCGACAGCATCCGGACGGGATAGGACACCGGATGCGGCGAGGGGTCCCGGCCGACGATCGGCCACCAATACACGAGGGCAACGCTCAGCCACAGCGCATGCTCGAAGGCATGGACCCCGTTCGAACGGAGGGCGGCGTCGAACAGCGGCGAGAGGTGTACGGCGTAGGTCACCCCCACGAACAGCAGCCACCCAACGACGGGACGTGCGAGGAGCGACGCCGCGTCGCCGCGCAGGAACGCGCTGACGCCGCGCGCTGCGCGTGGCGGCGCGGCGCGCAGAGCCAAGGTGATCGGCGCGCCGAGGGCGAGCAGTGGCGGCGCGACCATCGTAAGGATCAGGTGCTGGACCATGTGAACGGAGAACGAGAAGTCGGCGTAGGCGTCTACGGGTGAGAGCAGCGCAGCCGCGATCGCGACGAGCCCCGCGTAGAACGCCACCGCGGCGCCCCGGGGCATCGAGCCCCTCGACCTGCGGACCCTGATCATGCCGGCCGCGTACGCCGAGCCGGCCGCCGCGAGCGCGAGCACGACGAACGGATCGAACACCCAACGAGCGAGGATCGCCCCCGCCCCACCAGAAGGTGGCACGACCATGACCACAGCGACATCCTGCCAGGTCGGCCGAGGCTGAAGGACGCGCCGGCATCGACGGACCGCGCCCGGCGCCGCACCGACGACGCAGCCGTGCTAAAACTGTGAAGGATGGTGCAGACCTCGGCCACCGCCCGCTCCGAAGCGCACCGGGTCTCGCCCGTGCTCTTCGGTACCATCGTCTTCCTCGCCTCGGAGCTGCTGTTGTTCGGCGGCCTGTTCGCCGCCTACTTCGGGCTCCGGTCCGAGACCTCCCCGTGGCCGCCGGCCGACGTGCACGTGGACGTCCTGCTCGGTGCCATCGGCACGGTGCTCCTGCTCGTTTCGAGTGTCACCTTCCATGCCGGGGTGCGCGCGGCAGATCGGGGCCGTCTCGAGGTCCTCGGCCGATGGATCCTGGTCACGCTGGCCCTGGGCATCGCCTTCCTCGGCGTCGAGCTCTACGACTGGCTCACGCTCGACTTCTCGGTCTCCACGCACGCCTACGGCACGATGTACTACGCGATGACGGGGATCCACGGGCTGCACGTCGCCGCGGGCCTCGTGCTGATGCTCGTCGTGCTTGGGCGCCTGGCGCAGGGGGCGTATGGCGGCGGCCATCTGGACGGGATGCATGCCGCGGCCTATTACTGGCACTTCGTGGACGGCGTGTGGATCGCGCTGTTCCTAACCCTGTTCGTCCTTCGGTGATGGCGCGGGGGCCCGTGACACCGTGAGCGCTCGCACCGAGGCCCGCGTGTTGTCGCGGATCTTGCGCGTAGGGCTCCTGCTCGCGATCGCCGGTCAGATCGCTTGGTCGTTCCGGCCGGCACCCAGCCGAGCCGACACCGATCAACTTCGTCAGGGGCAGCGCCTGTTCGAGGCGAGCTGCTCGACGTGCCATGGGCTGAGCGCGCAGGGCACGCAGAACGGGCCGACCCTTCAGGGCGTCGGGCCCGCCGCGGTCGATTTCATGCTGAGCACGGGTCGGATGCCGATGTCGAACCCGACCCTGCAACCGAGCCGTCACCCCGTCACGTTCACGCGCGAGGAGATGGACGCCATCATCGCCTACGTCGCGTCGATCGCCCCCGGAGGCCCCGCGATCCCCGACGTCCGCCCGAACGAAGGCGACCTGCCCACCGGCGCGGCCCTGTTCCTCGCGAACTGCGCTGCGTGTCACGGCGCGGGGGCCTCGGGCGACTCGGTGGGGGGCGGTGAGATCGCGCCGTCGCTCTACCTCGCGGATGCCACCCAGATCGGCGAGGCGATCCGCGTCGGTCCCGGGGTGATGCCGCCGTTCAGCGAGCACACGTTGTCAGAGTCGGACGTCAACGCGATCGCCCGTTACCTGCTCTGGTTGCGCGACCACGGCGGCGAGGGCGGCCTCCAACTCGGTCGCGTCGGGGCCGTGGCGGAGGGTCTCGTGGCCGCCGTCGTGGGCCTCGGGTTGATCCTGCTGGCGATCAGGTTGACGGGGTCGAAGACGTGAGCTCCGGCGCGCCCCGACGCCGCGCCGAGCGCGCGATCGCGGCGTGCTTCGTGCTGTCGTTCCTGGCCGCGGTGGGTCTCGTCGTCCTCTACGTCGCGGGCGGCCAGACCCAGGTCGAGGGGGCCCTCCTGGCCGCCGCGCTGGGCGGGATCGGAGCCGGCCTGGCCGTCTGGGCGAAGCGCCTGATGGACGACCTCCCGGACGAGACGCAGCCGCGCCATCAGCCCGCACCGACGGACGATGAACTCGAGAGCGCGGCCGACACGATGGAGGCCGGCGTGGAGGAGATCCGGCGGCGGCGGTTCCTGTTCCGGTTGTTGCTGGCGGCGGGCGGCGCACTCGGGATCGCGGCCTTCTTCCCGATCCGCTCCCTGGGACGCGCGCCGGGCGACTCACTCGAGTCCACCCGGTGGACGCCGGGGGCGCGCCTCGTCACCGCGCAGGGCGATCTGGTCACCGACGCGACGCTCGAGACCGACTCGTTCATCACGGTGTTCCCGGAAGGGTCCGCAGGTTCGGCAGACTCGCAGGCCGTGCTGATCCGCGTGGCGCCGGGCCTGCTTCGTCTCTCGCCCTCGGCGATGGCGGGGGCGCCCGAGGGGCTCGTGGCGTACTCGAAGATCTGCACCCACGCGGGCTGCCCGCTCGGTCTCTACCTGGCCGCCGAGCACCAGCTCCGATGCCCGTGCCATCAGTCGACCTTCGACGTGTTGGACGGGGCGAAGCCCGTGTACGGGCCCGCGCCGAAGCCGCTTCCGCAGCTCCCGATCGTGGTGGGGCCCGACGGCGTCCTCGAGGCCACGGGCGATTTCGATGCGCCCGTCGGCCCGAGCTTCTGGGACGAGGCGTGATGCTGAGGCGAGCCGTGCAGGAGCTGGACGAACGCCTGGACGGAACGTCGTTCCTGCGGCGGAGCCTACGCAAGGCGTTCCCGAGCCATTGGTCGTTCCTCCTCGGTGAGGTCACCCTCTACGCCTTCGTCTTGCTGATCCTTACGGGCATCTTCCTGACCTTCTTCTACGTGGCCTCCTCCGCGCCGACGACCTACCGAGGCCCCTACGCCCCGCTGCAGGGCCAGAGCGTCTCGCAGGCCTACGACTCCGTGTTGCGGATCTCGTTCGAGGTTCGCTCGGGGCTCGTGATGCGCCAGATGCACCATTGGGCGGCCCTCGTGTTCATGTGGTCGATGGTGGCCCACCTCGTCCGGGTGTTCTTCACCGGCGCCTTCCGAAGGCCGCGCGAGATCACGTGGGCGATCGGCGTCGCGCTCCTCGTGGGGGGGATCGCGGCCGGGTTCACGGGCTATTCCCTCCCCGACGATCTCCTCTCGGGCACCGGCCTGCGCATCATCTACTCGGCCGTCCTGTCGATCCCGCTCGCGGGCACCTGGCTCGCGTTCCTCTTCTTCGGTGGCGAGTTCCCGGCCTCGGAGCTCATCCCCCGCCTCTTCATCCTGCACGTGCTCCTGATCCCGCTCGTGCTCCTGGCCTTGCTCGGCGCGCATCTCACGCTCGTGTGGCACCAGACCCACACGCAACACCGCGGTCCGGGAAGGACGGAGGACACGGTGACGGGCACCCCGGTATGGCCGCGGTTCGCCCTCAAGAGCGCCGCCGTGGCGCTCCTCACGTGGTCCGTGGTGGCGTTGCTCGGCGGGCTCTTCGAGATCAACCCCATCTGGCTCTACGGCGGGTTCGTGCCCTACGAAGCCCCCTCGCCGGCCCAGCCCGACTTCTACGCCGGGTGGCTCGAGGGGATCCTGCGGCTGTGGCCGAATTGGGAGCTGCACATCTTCGGGCACACGGTGGGCAACCTGTTCTTCCCGGCCGTCGTGTTGCCGGGGATCGTCTTCACGATCCTGGCCCTGTGGCCGGCGCTGGAGGCGCGCGTCACCGGGGACCACGGCGTGCACAATTACGCGCAGCGGCCCCGTGAGGCTCCGGTGCGAAGCGCCGTGGGCGCGGCCGGGATCACGTGGTTCGTGGTGCTGATGCTCGCCGGCAGCAACGACGTCCTCGCGAAGTACCTCCAAGTCGAGGTCGACACGCTCAACACCTGGCTCAAGCTCTCCGTCTTCGTCCTGCCGCCGGTCGCGGGGCTCGTGACGTTCCGGATCTGCCGGGACCTGCGACGCAGGGGCACGCGACCGATCCGCGCGCCCTCCAGGGTAACGATCGCTCGAACCGCCGCCGGGGGATTCCGCGAGCAGGCGGACGCGCCGTCGGCCTCCGACGAACCCGCCGAGGGCGCCGCCGACGCCAAGCGGGGAGCACCGTGAGCCGACGGGGCCTCTGGATCGCGGCCTCGGGCGTCATGGCGGCGGCCGCGGCGGGGTGCTCCTCGTCGTTCGGCATGCCTCGCGGTGGAACGGAACAAGGCCAGGAGATCTTCAAGCTCTGGCAGATCTTCACGATCGCCGGCATCGTCGTCGCGGCCCTCGTGTACGGACTGATCGCCTGGTCGTTGATCCGCTACCGGCGGCGCAGAAGCGACGACCCGGCGGCGCTCGGTCGTCAGTTCCGGCTGAACCTTCCCCTCGAGGTCGTCTACACCGTGATCCCCGTCGTGATCGTCGTGGGCCTGTTCGCCGTCTCGTTCCGGGGCGAGCGGCGCGTGGAGGCACTCGTTCCGGATCCGGCGGTGACGTTGCATGCGGAGGCCTACGCGTGGGGTTGGCGATTCACCTACGGGGACGACGGCCCCACCGTGGTGAGCGATCCCAGCGGGCAGGGTGTCGCCGGACCCACGATCGAGCTGCCGCGCGGGCTCACGACGCGGGTCGTGCTCACCTCGCAAGACGTGATCCATGCGTTCTGGGTTCCCGGCTTCCTCTTCAAGCGCGACGCCATCCCCGGACGCACCACGGAGTTCGATCTCACCCCCACCGACGAGGGCAGCTACCAGGGGGTGTGTGCCGAGTTCTGCGGGCTGAACCACGCCTACATGACCTTTACCGTCGTCGTGACGGACCCGGAGGCGTTCGACGCGTGGCTCGCGGCACAACCCTCCGAGGCGGCGACGCCATGAGCACCCTGGTCGAACGCTCGCCCGCCCCCCGGGCGCCGAGCGAGCCGGAGCGCCACGGCCCCGTCGCGTGGCTGACCACGACCGACCACAAGAAGATCGGCATCATGTACTGCGTCACGGCGTTCGCGTTCTTCCTGGTCGGCGGGGCGCTCGCGGACACGATGCGCACGGAGCTCGCCGAACCGGGCCGCCAGCTGGTCAGCACGCAGACGTACAACACCCTGTTCACGATCCATGGGACGGTCATGATCTTCCTGTTCGTCGCCCCGTTCGGATCGGGCCTCGCGAACTACCTGATTCCCCTGCAGGTGGGGGCACCCGACATGGTGTTCCCCCGGCTGAACGCGTTGTCGTATTGGTTCTTCGCCGGCGGCGGGCTCCTCGTGCTCCTGTCCGCGTTCGCGTCTGCGGGTGGGGGCGCGGCCATGGGCTGGACCGCCTACACCCCGCTGTCGGAGGCCCGGATGTCGCCGGGGGTCGGCCCCGATCTGTGGATCCTCGGCGTCGCGCTGGTCGCCGTCGCGACCCTGCTCACGGGCGTGAACATCCTCACGACGGTGTTCTTGTTGCGGGCCCCGGGGATGACGATGTGGCGCCTGCCGATCTTCACGTGGAACATGGTGGTGACGGCGCTCCTGGGCCTCGTCGCGTTCCCGCCGGCCGTCGCCGCCTTCGCCTTGCTCCTGGTCGATCGGCGCCTCGGGGGTCACGCGTTCGATCCCTTCGGAGGCGGCGACCCGGTGATCTATCAGCATCTCTTCTGGTTCCTGGGGCACCCCGAGGTGTACATCCTGATCCTGCCCATCTTCGGGGTGGTCACCGAGATCATCCCTGTCTTCAGCCGCAAGCCGTTGTTCGGCTACGCGGGGTTCGTGCTCGCCACCCTCGCGATCGGGGCGCTGTCGACCGGCGTTTGGGCGCATCACATGTTCACGACGGGCGCGGTCGACAACCCGTTCTTCAGCGCGGTGACCCTTCTGATCGCGGTCCCCACGGGCATCAAGTTCTTCAACTGGATCGGCTCGATGTGGCAGGGGAAGATCCGGATGGCCGTACCGATGCTATTCAGCGTCGGCTTCCTGCTGAATTTCCTGATCGGGGGGGTGACGGGCGTGATGCTCGCGAGCCCCCCGATCGATTTCCAGGTGGCGGACTCGTACTTCCTCGTGGCCCACTTCCACTACACGATGATGGGCGGCGCGGTCTTCGGCATCTTCGCGGCCATCTACTTCTGGCATCCGAAGATGACGGGCCGCATGCTGTCCGAACGGCTGGGGCGCATCGTGTTCGCGCTGCTCTTCGTGGGCTTCAACCTCACTTTCTGGCCGCAGTTCATCCTGGGGATGCGAGGGATGCCGCGGCGGATCGTCGACTACGCCGGTGGGTTGGGGTTCGACACGCCCAACCTCGTCTCGAGCGCGGGCGCGGCCGTCCTCACGCTCGGCGTGTTGGTGTTCCTCTTCGACCTCTGGCATTCCCGGCGCCACCCCGTCGCGGCCGGCGACGATCCGTGGGGGGGCTACTCGCTCGAGTGGGCCACCTCGTCGCCGCCGCCCGAGCACAACTTCGCGTCCCTGCCGCGCATCCGCTCCGAGCGCCCCGCCTACGACATGCGGCATCCGGAGGCGACGCGATGAGGACGGTCTCGCGGCTCCTGTGGGTCTTGAGCGCGTTCGGCCTCGGCCTCGGCACGATCTACTGGTTCGTCACGTACGAGGCCACCGGCGCCGTCCTCCTGTGGTTCTTCGGGCTCATGCCGATGATCGTCGCGATGTGGATGTGGCGACGCGGGCTCGTGGGCGCTCACCTCACCGAGGACGAACCGGAAGCGGACCCGCGCGCGAGCGCGGGCGAGGTGATCGGTTCGTTCCCGCTCACGAGCGCCTGGCCGATCCTCGCGGTCCTGGGGGTGATCACGGCGGGGGCGAGCCTCGTGTACGGGCTGATCCTGCTCGCGCCCGGGGTCGCCTTGCTCGGGTACGCGATCTTCGGCTTCATGCGCGAGAGCCGTCACTAGCCGCCAACGCCGCGGGCCCGCCTCTCGGCGGGCCCGGCGTGCGTTCAGGTACGTGTCGAACACCGTCTCAGGAAGCGGCCGGCTCGCCGTGCAGCTCCTTCTGGATGTCGGCCGTCGCCTCGTCGGACAGCGAGGTCTTCATGACCGTGCCCCCGAACTTGGAGAGCGCCGCGAGGGCCTTGTCCGTCGTCATCTTCTCGAAGACGATGAACAGCGCGGAGGTGCCGGGCTTCAGCTTCTCGCGCACCTGCTCCTGGAAGCCCTTGTCCACGCCGCCCTTCTCGATCTTCCCCATGATGGCGCCCATCCCGAGGCCGAACGCCATCCCGAAGAACGGAACGAAGAACAAGATGCCGAACAGGAAGCCCCAGAACATGCCCCACGTGGCGCCGGCGCCGACCATGTGCTGGTTCGTGATCGTCTTGAGCTTGCCGGACTCGTCGCGCACGATCGCGGCGACAGCGTCGGCTTCGATCACGAGCTCCTGCTGCATGCTCTGGACCTCCGCCATGGCCTGCTCCGCCGTGGTCATGTCGTCGTAGCCGATCGCGATCAGGTCTGCCATCCGTACCTCCTCGACGATGGGAGCCCGCCGGGCGGGCGCGGGACGAAGGCCCGCGAGAGCGAGTATACGGAAAGGGCGGAGCTGCCTTAGGTACCGCCGCCGTCCGCCAACGCGGCGCGAACCGCCTCGACCTGCGCGTCGCTCAACGGCTCTCGAAGCTCGGCGGTCGTCACGGCATCGACGCTGTGGATCTCGTGGACGAGTTGATCCACCGTCTCGGGATCCCCCACTACCAAGACGGCGGACGACCCCGGCGGGAGCGCCTCCTTCAACCGGTCTACGAACGCGTCGCTCAGCTGGAGATCGTGTGCCGGCACCCCGCCGACCGATCCCCCCACCAGCCCACCGCCGAATATCCCCGCGATCAGGCCGAACGGGCCGAGGACCAAGGCGCCGGCGAGCGCGCCCACCAGCGCCCCTTCGGCCACGTTGCGACCCCGCGTGTGCTGCGCGGAGTAGCTGTGCACGCTGAACCGTCCGCCCGCGTGGTGTTCCACGATCCCGACCTCATTGGTCATCCCGATGGCGCCTCGGTCCCGCAGCGAGGACACCAGGCGCTCGGCGGCGTGCGGGTCAGTGAACGTGATGATGCCGATCTCATAGGCCGCGCTCATCGCGCCGCTCATCGCCTATCCCCTCGTCGGATCGTCCAAGCATCCTAGCCCACCCCGATACACTCGCGCCCATGGCCTTCGACGAGCGCGCGCCGGCATCCGACGCGACGCGCGACGTGGATCAACCTCGCCGCACTCCGTTCCGCGACCTCGGCGGTCGCTTCCGCAGGGCCGACAGCTACGGCCTCGTTGTCCTGCTCATCGTGGTCACGTACGGCCTGACGGCGAGCTTCTCCGGATCGGCCCGGGTCTCGGGGGCGTCCATCGTGCTCGTGGTCCAGGTGGCGACCGTCTGGTTCGCGCTCCGGACGTCGCGAGCCCGCCGCACGGTGCGCGTGTTCGCCGACATCGTTCTCGTCATCGCCGTGATGATCGCCGTGGGCGCCGTGGTGTTCACGGAGGGCAACGACCCGTCGCTACTGGTCCTCGCTTGCAGCGCCCTCCTGTATCTCATCGCTCCGTTGTCGGTCATGCGTGATCTGATCACGCGCCCCAAAGTGGACGCGGAGACGTTCCTCGGCGCTATCGCGGCATATCTCCTCATCGGGATGTTCTTCTCCTACGCCTACCAAGTGATGGCCGCCCTGCAAGGAACGCCGTTCTTCGGGTCAGCGGGCACGGGCACCGGACCGCAAACGCTCTTCTTCAGCTTCACGACGCTCACCACGACCGGCTACGGCAACTACGTCCCCACGGAGAGCTTGGGCCAATCCCTCGCGGTGCTGGAGATGCTGATCGGCCAGATCTTCCTGGCGACGGCGATCGCGAAGGTGATCACGTCGTGGACCCCCAAACGACGACCCCCGCAGGAGGGATCCCAGGCGCCTCCAGCCGCTTAGGCGTTCACGCAACGCCAGATGCGCAATTCCCACAGCATCCGGCTGCCGCGGCGATGCAGCTTGAGCAACCCCTCTTTCACCAAGCGCGCCGTGGCCTGACCCTTGGCGACGAGATCGGGCAGCGGGAACTCCCGCTCGAGCACGCGTTCCATGTTGTCGCCGAAGACCTTCCGGGCGGCGGTGAGGATCCGCGCCTCGTCCTGCAGACTGCCGGTAGGCAGGT
Organism: uncultured Actinomycetes bacterium; assembly: GCA_963719165.1. Classification (GTDB taxonomy): domain Bacteria; phylum Actinomycetota; class UBA4738; order UBA4738; family HRBIN12; genus JAOUEA01. The sequence continues at coordinate 1,175,294 of CAVRAV010000001.1, forward strand.
AGAGGCGGCCACCGGGCGCGAGCGTGTCGCCGAGCGTTGCGAGCAACCGGCTGGGCAACTCGGCACCGGTCGGCCCGCCCGCGGGCACGTCCTGGAACCAGCCGGACACCTTCGCAAGCTCGTCGGGGATCCCGGAGACGTCGCCGATGAGCACCGTGGCCTTCACGCCGCGCATCGGCTCCAGCAGGTTGCCCTGGCGGAACTCGCAAACATCCTCGAGGTCGAGACGCCTCGCGTTTTCCCGTGCCGCCTCCACGGCCGGACCCGACAGATCGCACCCGTAGACCTTCTTCGCCCCCAGACGCGCGGCCACGAACGCGAGCACACCGCTGCCGCAGCCAACGTCGATCACGGTGTCGTCGGCATGGATCTCCAACGCGTCGGCGAGTGTCCGACTAGTGCTCGTGGGGCTGAAGACGCCGGGGCGCACGATGAGGTCGAAGGGACCCGTGCGGCCCTTCCAGCGGATCTCGTTCGCCATGGTCTCGTTCGTCATCCTGCAAGGCTACACGCAGGCCCTTCGGCCGCGCTACACGTCCGGCAGTTCGAAGGTCACGTCCTCTGCGGGCACCAGGGCCCCGCGCTCCACGCGCGACGCGTCGGCCTCCAGCTTGTCCCGCAACGCCTGGGTGTGGATCCCCCGGTGCCCGTCGGGGTATCCCCCCACGCGCCTGGATGCGCGACGCAGCAACGTCATGGCCCCGTGCGCGTTCCCCCGCTGCAAGTGCACGTAACCGGCGCCCATCTGCGACAGCCCCTTGAAGAACTCCGCCTCGTCCGTGGTGCGGGCCTGCTTCCACGCGGTCTCCCAAGCCTCGTGCGCCGGGAAGAACCTGGCGGCGCGGGTATGCGCGCGGCCCAGCTCGTGATTCTGCTCGAGGCTCAGATGGTCGTAGTCCTCGAGCTCCAGCTCGTTCGCGGCGTCCCACGCCAGGGGACGGCCGAGCCGGTCCCGCGGGCGTTCGGGCTTCTGCCGGGCCTCGCTCGGGATCCCCGTCTTCCCCTTGGCTTCCTCAGGCATGCCGGCATGCTACCGCCGGACGCGGCGGGCATGGGAGCGGCTAGCATGCCGCCATGGCGGAGACCTTCGACGTCATCGTGGTGGGAGGCGGCGCCATGGGAACCGCGGCGGCGTGGAACTTGGCGCGTCGCGGCCGTCGGACGCTGGTCCTCGAGCGGTTCGGATTCGGCCACGCCGAAGGAAGCTCCGGCGGACCAACCCGGATCTTCCGCTACGTCTACGACGTGCCTCAGTACGCCGCCATGGCGGTCGCGGCGCGCGAACCGTGGGAGGAGGTGGAGGAGGCGGCCGGGCTAAGCCTCCTGCGCACGACGGGTGGGCTCGACCTCGACCGGGTCCCCTCCGCGGCCGAGGCACTCTCCGCCGTAGGGGTTCCCTTCGAGCTCATGTCCGGCTCTCAGGCGAACGAACGCTGGCCCTCGTTGCGGCTCGCCCCCGACTCGCGGGCCCTGTTCCAGGCCGACGGGGGGGTGGTGCGCGCCGCCGATACCGTGACGTCGCTCGCCGGCCTCGCCGGGGCTGCCGGCGCGACGCTGCTGGAGGACACCGCCGTCTCCGACGTTCGCATCACCGACGCCGGAGTCGAGGTCGTGACGGCGCCCGGCGGCGCGTTTCGCGCCCCCGTGGTCGTCATCGCCGCGGGTCCCTGGGCGGGCGGACTGCTCCGTGGCGTCGGTGTCGACGTCGCGCTTCACGCCAGCCAGGAGCAGGTCTCGTACTTCGCGCTGCGCGACCCAGGCCCCATGCCGACGTTGATCGACTGGCGCGCCGAACGCCCCACCCCGCCCTACGTCGTGCCCGACCCCTGGGCGCCGGGCGAGTTCAAGGTGGGCCTGCATCGATCCGGGCCGAGCGTCGACCCGGACGCTCCCCGCCTGGGGGTCGATGAGGACCGCCTGGACCGGGTGCGGGCCTACGCGGCCGCGCGGATCGCCCCCCACGACGATCTGGGGCGCACCGACACGTGCCGCTATACGAACACCCCCGACGAGGACTTCGTACTCGATCGCGTCGGGCCGCTCGTGATCGCCTCCCCCTGCAGCGGCCACGGCTTCAAGTTCGTCCCGTTGATGGGGATCGCGATCGCGGACCTCGCCACCGGCGGCGAACCCTCGTTCGCGCGCGAGCGCTTCCGCTCGGACCGGGCCGCGCTGCGGGGAGCCGGTTGAGCCAGGCCGCTATCCCACGGACCCTTCCCCTCCCGTGAGCTGGTCCAACGCCTCGCGCAACGTTTCGTAGCGGCGATCTCCGAGCACGCGCTTGGTCCGCGCCTCCAGCGACGCGACGGCCCGTCGAGACTCGGCCGCCGCTCTGCGGCCGTGGGCGGTGAGCTTCACGATCTTCGCGCGCGCGTCCTCGGGGTCGGCCGCCCGGCGGACGTAGCCGCGCGCCTCCAGGTCGTCGACCACCAACATCATGCCCTGCTTGGTCATGCGGGCCCTCGAGGCCAGCTCAGTCAGTCGGGTGCCGCTGCGGCGATCGATGTGCTGGAACACGGCCAAGTGACCGGCCCGGAGGTCCGGATAACCGCGCTCCTCCAGGGACAACACCAGTTCCGCCGCCAGTACCCGGTGGCCTTCGAGCAGCGATCGACCCAGATCGGCGGCGCTCATGGGACGCTCATCCTGCCAGCGCGACCGGTGGTGGTCAATCAACCTGACCATCTCGTGCTATAGGCTGCCCTTCGTGACGCAGATCCAACTCCCGCCCGAGGACCGCGAGACCAAGCGGCAGCTCCCGAGCCTGCTGGACGTGCGGCGACGACTCCGCAAGGGCAACCGCCTCCCGTCCCACGGTCCCGAGATCGATGAGCGAACGGCCGTCGCCGGCAAGAGCGGCGCCCTGCGAGCTGCCGTGTTCGGGATGAACGATGGCCTCTTGTCGAACGCGGCGCTGATCATGGGGTTCGCGGGGGCTTCCCAGAACCGTAGCCTCATCGTGCTGGCGGGGATCTCGGGGCTGTTGGCCGGCGCGTTCTCCATGGGCGCGGGCGAGTACGTCTCCATGCGGGTACAGCGCGAGATGCTCGAACGGCTGCTCCATCTGGAACGTCACGAGCTCGAGATGGACCCTGAGACGGAGCAGCTGGAGCTCGCGGAGATCTACCGAGGCAAGGGCCTGTCGGCGGAACTCGCGGCCCAGGTCGCCGCAGAGGTCATGAAAGATCCCGCCGTGGCGCTCGATACCCATGCGCGCGAGGAGCTGGGGCTCGATCCCGACGAGGGGCTGGGATCGCCTTGGCGCGCCGCGATGTCATCCTTCGTGATGTTTGCGGTGGGGGCCGTGATCCCGCTGTTCCCCTTCTTCTTCGCGTCCGGGCGGAGCGCCACGATCGCCTCGCTCGTCCTCACGGCGCTCGCCCTGTCGATCATGGGTGCTTTGACGTCGCTGCTCACCGGCAAGCATCCGGTCGTCTCGGCCCTGCGCCAACTCGCGATCGGCGTGGCGGCGATGGCCGTGACATACACGATCGGTTCGCTGCTCGGCGTCACGGCGACGTGAGACGCCGGCGCGCAGGCAAGCGGCCCGATGTCGCCGCGAGCGTGGAGGTTCGCGACGTGGCGCCCGATGAGTACGCGGAGGCGGGCCGCGTGACCGCGGATGCGTACCGGGAGTTCGTGCGGCCCGACGACGACGGTTGGAACCGCTACCTCGAGACGCTTGGCGACATCGCGGCGCGCGTCGGACACACATCCGTCCTCGTGGCCGTCGAGATCACCGGCGTCGTGGGCACGGTCACGCTGGAATTGGATGGGCGCATCGATCCCGACGAAGACGGCGCCTTGGCCCCTCACCAGGCCCATATCAGGATGCTCGGCGTGAGCCCGCAGGCGCGAGGGCGCGGCATCGCTCGAGCGCTCATGGCGGCCTGCGAATCGCGCGCGTTGGACGCCGGACGCACCCTGATGACCCTCAACACCACCGAACGGATGCAGGCCGCCCAGCGCATGTATGAGGCGATGGGCTACGAGCGCGGCGAGGACCGGGTGTTCCCGGACGGGTTCGTGCTCCTCAGCTACGCGAAGCACCTGACCCGCTAGCCGCTCATGCGGGACCGGGCGGGACGACCTCCCCCGTACGCAACAGCAGGCCGTCCTCCAGTTCCGCCTCCACTAACCCGCCTCTGAACTGCTGTTCGTACAGCTGGGCGTACAGGCCCCCGCGCTTCAGGAGCTCTTCGTGCGTGCCGCGTTCCCTCACGCGTCCGCGGTCGATCACGAAGATCACGTCCGCCTTCAAGATCGTGGACAGGCGGTGCGCGATCGCGATCGTCGTGCGGCCCTGCATGAGTGGCTCGAGGGCCGATTGCACCAATCGCTCGGACGTGGTGTCGAGCGAGGAAGTGGCTTCGTCGAGGATCAGGATCCTGGGATCCTTCAGGACCACGCGCGCGATGGCGAGTCGCTGCTTCTCACCGCCGGAGAGCTTGTACCCGCGCTCGCCCACGATCGTGTCGTATCGCTCCGGCAGCTCCACGATGCGCTCGTGGATGTTCGCCGCGCGCGCCGCCGCCTCCATCTCCTCCTGGGTGGAGGTGGGCCTCCCGTACATGAGGTTGCGCCGGATGGTGGTGTGGAACAGGTAGGTCTCCTGCGTCACCACGCCGATCATCTCGCCGAGGGACTCCAGGGCGTAGCTCCGCACGTCGAGGTCGTCGATGAGCACGCGGCCCTGCTGGACGTCGTAGAGCCGCGGCACGAGGTAGGTCACCGTGGTCTTTCCGGCGCCACTCGGGCCGACCAGGGCCGCGAGCTGGCCCGGGGCGATCTCCAAACTCACGTCGTCCAGCGTCCACTCGCGGGGCGCCTCGTTGGCGAGCGCGAGGTCCTCGGGAATCGGCGAGGACTCATGCGGCGGGGCCTCGTACCGGAACCGGACGTGATCCATGACGACCTTGCCCCGTATGGTCGAGAGGTCGGGCTTGACGGCGTCGGGGGGATCCTCGAGCTCGTGATCCATGTCCAGGTACTCGAAGATGCGGTCGAAGAGCGCGAACGAGGACTGCACCTCGGTGGAGACTTGGAGCATCGATCCGATCGGGAAGAAGAGTCGGGACTGCAACGTGGTGAACCCGACGAGCGTGCCGTACAGGATGGGGTTGGCGGGGTGTCCGCTGTTCACCCACCCCGCCACGAGGTAGACGAGCGCCGGCGTGATCGAGAAGAAGGTCCCCACGACGGCGAAGAACGAGCGACCGATCATGGTCTGGCGGATCTGCAATCCGGTGAGCCGTTCGTTCTCTTCGTTGAACCGGCCGATCTCGTGTCGCTGGCGCCCGAATGACTTGGACAGCAAGATCCCGCTCACGCTGAGCGTCTCTTCGGTGATCGACGTCATGTCCGCCATCGTGCGCTGCGTGCTGGTCGCCACCACGCGGCGCGCCCGCCCGACCTTCACCGTGAGCCACAGGAACAACGGCAAGAGCGCAAGCGATAGCAGGGTGAGGGGCACCGAGAGGATCAGCATGGCGATGAGCGTGCTGACGATCGTGACGACGTTCGCGAGGACGTTGGAGGCCGTGTCCGTGACCACGGTCTGCACGCCGCCGACGTCGTTGGCGAGCCGGGATTGGATCTCGCCCGTACGCGTGGTGGTGAAGAACCGAAGGGGCATGAACTGCAGGTGGGAGTACAGCGAGTTGCGAAGATCCTGCATCACGCGGAGCCCCACGAGGTTCGCGTAGTAGGTCTGCCCGATGCCGATGATGCTCGTGACGACGGGGATCGCGATCATGAACGCCACGTACCGGTAGAGCAGGGGTAGGTTGGGGCAGGCGGCGCCGGCGCAGGACCCGGGCGGATTGCCGAAGAGGGCGTCGTTGAACACCTTCACGATCAGGAGCGGATTGATCACGCCCAGGCCGGAGGTGATGACGATGGCCACCGCGACCAAGCCCACCTTGGCCCGGTACGGGCGGAACGTCGCCACGACGCGACGCACCGTCGTGCGGTCGACCGGCCGCTGGTCCTCGGGCTCGGGCGGCACAGCGTAGAACCCCCGATGTCGACCCATCCGCCCAGCATACGGGCGCCCTGTGCTACGCCTCGCCCTCGCGGATCCCCGCAAGTTCGCAGGCCCGCGCCATGACCGCGTCCATCATGTCCGGGGTCAACTTGCCGGTGAAGGTGTTCTGCTGGCTGGGGTGGAAGCAGCCGAGCAGGACGTACGGACCGGCCGTGGTTTCCGCCCCGTGGGCGAATCGAGGCTTGGGTCGCACGGGGTCGCCGAGGGCGGCCACCGCGCGCAGCGCGCCGTCCCACGCGAAGGAGCCCAGGGCCACCACGACGCGCAGCCGGCCCAGCGCGGCCAGCTCTCGCTCCAGGAACGGCAAGCAACGGTCGCGCTCCTGCGGCGTGGGCTTGTTGGCCGGGGGCGCGCAACGGTTCACCGCGGTGACATAGGCGTCGACGAGCTTCAGGCCGTCGTCGAGCCCCGAGCTGGTCGGCTGGTTCGCGAGGCCCGTTCGGTGCAGCGAGGCATACAGGAAGTCCCCGGAGCGGTCCCCCGTGAAGACCCGGCCCGTTCGATTCCCCCCGTGCGCGGCCGGAGCCAGCCCGAGGATCAGCAATCGGGCGGACGGATCCCCGAACCCCGGCACCGGCCTGCCCCAGTACTCCTGGTGCGCGAATCGCGCGACCTTCTCTCGCGCCACCTCCTCCCGCCACGCCACGAGCCGCGGGCATGCGCGGCACGACATGACCTCGCGCCCGATCGCCGCGAGCGTCGTGGGGGATCCGGTCATCGCTCCCGGGCCTCGCGCGGCCGCGCGGCCGCCCAGTCGTCGAAGCTCCCCGGCGAGGACGTGACCGAGCCGTCGCGGACCTCTACGATCCGGTCGGGGATCCGGTCGAGGAGGTAGCGATCGTGTGAGATGACGATCGCCGTGCCGTCGTAAGACTCCAGGGCGCCCTCGAGGACCTCCATGCTCTCGATGTCGAGGTGGTTGGTGGGCTCGTCCAACAGGAGGCAGTTCGCGCCGCCCAGCATCAACAGGCAGAGCTGGAGTCGCGTGCGCTCGCCGCCGCTCAAGGTTCCCACCGGCTGGCGCATCTGGTCGTAGCGGAACAGGAAGCGGGCCAGGAGCGATACCGCCTCCTCCTCGTACATCGGCCTGGCGTTGCGGAGGAACTCGATGGGCGTGAGGTGGGGAGGCTCGGTCTCGTGCCCCTGCGCGAGGTAGCCGAACTGGACCGCGGGGCCCGCCCAACGTTCGCCCGCGCTCGGCGCGAGCCGGCCCGCCAGGACCGAGCCGAGCACGGACTTGCCCGACCCGTTGGCTCCGATCACGCCGATGCGTTCGCCGCGGTACACCGTGAGGGAGATGTCGAGCAGTACCGGATCGTCGCCGAACGCGAGGCTCACGCCCCGCAGGTCCACGATCTTGTTGCCGCCGCGTTGAGCGCTGCGCATCGACAGCGCGATCTTGCGACGTTCGAAGACGGGTCGCTCGACCTCGTCCATGCGCCCGATACGCCGCTGCATGTTCCGCGCGTGGATGATGTGGCTCTTGTTGACCACGATGCTCGCCCACAGCTCGAACCGTGCGATCGCCTCCTCAAGGCGCGCGATCTCCTTCTGCTGGGTCACGTACTGCTGCTGCTGTCGCTTCAGCGCGATCTCCTTGGCCACGGCGAACGCGCTGTAGTTGCCCGGCCACAAGGTCAAGCGCCCGCCGTCGAGCTCCGCGATCTGCGAGACGGTCTCGTCCAGGAGGAACCGATCGTGCGAGACCGTCACTACGGCCCCGGGGAACTCGGCCACCAACCGCTCGAGTTGCGCGCGGCGGTCCGCGTCGAGGTGCGTCTCCGGCTCATCGAGCAGGAGGAGGCCCGGCTGACAGATGAGGCATGCCGCGAGCGTCACGAGCTTGCGCTGACCGCCCGAGAGCGCCGTCGTCGGCAACGTGAGGTCGTGCGCATCGAACCCGAGCGAACGCAACAACGCCTCCGCCTCGCCCGCGAGTCCGGCCCCGCCCGCCGCCACCCAACGATCGAGGAGCTCCTGCTGGCGGATCAGGACGCGATCCATCTTGTCGAGGTCGGCGACGACCCCAGGCCGTGCCAGATCCGCCTCCACCGCACGAAGCTCGGCGTCGAGGGACCCCACCTCGGGCCGCGCGGACAGCAGGGTCTGCACGGGTGTGCGCTCGTCGCCGTCGGGGTTCTGTTCGAGGTAGGCGGTGACGAGGCCCTTGCGCCGGGCGACCTCCCCGGCGTTGGGCGCCTCCAGATCCGCGAGGATCCTGAGCAACGTCGACTTGCCCGCGCCGTTCGGCCCCACGATCCCGATACGCGCCCCTTCGCCCACATCGAGGTCCACGCCCCGGAGCACGGGCCACGACCCGAAGGACTTCTCCACGCCGACGAGGCCGACGACGGTCATGGCGGGGCGTTGAGCTCGCGCAGGGAAACCGATCCAGGCTCCCCCGCGAGCCAGCGTTCGAGGTTCGCTTTGCGCGTGGGCCATTCGCGGTCGAGCATCGAGAACCACGCCGTGTCTCGGTTGCGACCCTTGACGATCATGTGCTGTCGGAACACGCCCTCGAACGTGAACCCCAGGCGGAGGGCCGCCGCCCGGGAGCGCGCGTTGAGCGCGTCACATTTCCACTCCACCCTTCGGTTCCCGAGCTCGTCGAAGGCGCGCGAGAGCAGCAGCCCGACCGTCTCGGTGTTGACCCGTGTTCGCTGCACGTCGGGCCCGTACCAGATGTGCCCGACCTCCACGTGGCGCATGGCCGTGTCCACGTTGAGGAAGCTCACGATCCCGACCGGCGTCCCCGCCGTCCGCTCGATCACGGCGTAGAAGCGCGGGTCCTCGGAGTCCGCGATCTCTGCGAGCCACGTTCGCATCGACGGCTCGTCACCGAAGGGGCCGTACGACAGGTACGTCCACACGGCGTCTCGCTCGGGACTGCCGTGGGCAGCGGCGAACAGATCCGCCGCGTGCGCGGATGGCTCGAGCCGGACGAGCGAGACCCAGGTGCCCGCCATGGGGGCTGCCGACGGCGCGCGCGCCGTCGTCGGATCGACGCTCTCTCCGAGGGGCAGATCGTTCACTCGCTCGCTCCGATCGCGGTCGGGGGCACGGACGGAGTGAAGGCTACCCGCGACCGGGCGCCGCCGGGCTCAGGTTCGCAGCTCGTGGAACGCTCGCTCAGCCGCGGCGAACGGCATCAACGGATCGATCAACGACTCCACGCTCGCGAGCAGCCCCTCGAAACCGCCGAGCTCCGGCGCCTCCTCGCGGAGCCGCCTCGCGAGGAGGAGGCCCTCTCGAAGGCCGTCTTCGCAGGGCCCCCACGCCGACTCCAGGGGAGGGCGCCGCCAGGCCGGCATGCGCGCGAGGGCGCGACCCAGGCCGGCCTCGTAGTCCAGCAGGGCGTCGGGGAGTGGGCGACCGGCCATCCGCGTGGTGGGCATGCACTCGGTGAGCGCCGCCTTGGCGCCCTCGACGTCCGCGAGCACCTCCAGGAAGGCGGCGCGGGGCGCGGCGAGCTCCTCCGGAAGCCGTCGGCGGCGGAAGATCACCCCAGCCCCGCCGCACGGCGGGCGTCCACGATCGCAGCCGGGTCGTTCGTGGCGACGGCATCCACGCCGGCCCGCATGAGCTCCACGCACACCCGCGGGTCGTCCGAGATCCACGTGCCCAGCCGCATCCCCGCGGCATGCACCTCAGCCGGGAACGCCGGTCCGCCCGCGCGGACGGATGCCACCGAGGGAAGGATCCAGTCATGGCCCTGTCCCGAGGCGTAGGCGAACGCGTCATGGGCCTCCACGGCATCGATGCACAGCCACCCGGTGGAGATCGCGGGGGCGAGTTCCTTCGAGCGCGCGACGGCCAGTGGGTCGAAGCTCGAGATGAGGACCTCGCCCGTGAAGGCCGCGCCGTCGAGGGCCTCCAACGTGGCCTCGACGACCCGCCCGTGCTCCGTGTCGTAATCCGGCTCCCCCGGGATGTTCTTGATCTCGATATCGACGGCCACGCGACCCGAACAGGCGTCGAGGGCCTCTTCGAGGGTCGGGACCCGGGCCGGGCGTCGGGCACCCCACGCGATGCGCAGCGACCTGACCTGAGCCAACGGCAGATCCATCACCAGCCCGGCGCCGTCGGTGGTGCGGTCGACGCCTGCGTCATGCATCACCACCGCATGGCCGTCGCCGGTGAGCCTGACGTCGAACTCGATCACGTCCGCCCCACCCTCGATGGCGACCTCGAACGCTTCCAGGGTGTTCTCCGGCGCCTTCGCCGAGGCCCCTCTGTGGGCGACCACCTGGGGGGCCGAGGCCGGCCGCGCGTTCACACCTGACTCGAAGGACAAAGGTCGCTCAGGATGCACTCGACACACAGGGGCTTCTTCGCGTGGCAGATGGCCCGCCCGTGATCGATGATGCGGTAGGAGGCGTCGAACCATTCGGCCTCGGGGATCAGGCGCATGAGGTCTCGCTCGATCTTGTCGGGATCGGACTGCTCGCTGAACCCGAGCCGGTTCGCCAGGCGTCGCACATGGGTGTCCACCGCGATGCCCTCGACCTTCCCGAAGGCGTTGCCCATCACGATGTTCGCGGTCTTGCGCGCGACGCCCGGCAGCGTGATCAGATCCTCCATCGTGGCGGGCACCTCCCCGCCGTACGCCTCCACGATGCGGGTGCAGGCGCCGCGGATCGATCGCGTCTTCTGATTGAAGAACCCCGTGGACCGGATGTCGTCCTTGAACTCGTCCTCGGACACCGCGAGGTAGTCCTGCGGAGCGCGGTACTTCGCGAACAAGGTCTCCGTCACCATATTGACCCGCTCGTCCGTGCACTGCGCCGACAGGATCGTGGCAACGAGGCACTCGAGCGGGTTCGTGAAGTTCAGCGCGACGTGGGCGTCGGGGTAGGCCTCGGCGAGGCGGGCCAACAGGATCGGCGCGCGCTGCTCGATGGGCGAGGCCCTGGTGAGCTGCCGTTGTTTCGGCGTCATGCGCGGCAGCGTACGACCTCAGGTCCGGAGCAGCGGCAGTTCGAACGCGGCTCCGGCCTCGTGATGGATCCAGTCGCCTCCGGTCATCACGTGCACCCCACCGACGCCGGCCACCGACCAGCCGCGCCCGTCGCCGACCATGGCCGTGTTCTCGTCGATGCCCACGAGCGTCTCCCCGTCGGGCACCGCGGCGATGATGAAGTCGGTCAGGCCCGGGGCGAACCCGTCGAGCGCGTCCCAGTGGGGCCCGAACCAATAGCCGGGGAACAGACCCAAGCCCGGGCGCCAGAGCTCCTCGTCGAATTCGGTGCGGGCGCTATCGGGCGCGATGTCGCCGAGGCATGCCACGCCTGCGCTGCATCCCGCGTACGCCGTCCCCCGTTCCATCGCCGCGAGCAGCGCCTCCCAGAACGGACTCCCGCTCAGCACGGATGACAGGTAGGCGGGATTGCCGCCCGAGAAGTACGCGACCGCGGCGTCGTCGAGGGCACGCACGAACTCCGGGCGCTCCGCGTCCTCCCGGGTCTTGAGCGCGAGGACCTCGGCGGGGATCCCGAGCGTCTCGTAGTGCGCCAATCCCTTGCGCGCCCACATGTCGAAGACGTCGTCGCCCTCGGCGGCGGAGGCCGTGGGCAGGACGAGCACGCGCTCGCCCGGCGCATCCTCGCGCCCCACCATCCAGCGGTCCACGGACTCCGTCCACGGGTCGAACTCCCCCGCCCCGAGCAGCGCGATCGCGGGCGTCGCGGGACTCACCGCAGGGCCTCCGGCCGCAGCTCCACGTCGAGTTTCGCGCCGAGCTCCGAGCCGACCTCGAGGACGGCGTCCATGTCCTCGGCCTCGGTGCGGAAGTTCACGACACAGGTCCGAAGGACGAAGCGGTCTCCGAGGATCGCGTTGGACAGGAATACACGCCCGTCGAGTTGCAGCTCCGTCATGAGGCGCTGGTTCAACCGCGACAGGTACGCCTCGCGCTCGGGACCCTGCGGGAGATCGGCCGGGACGAAGCGGAAGCACGTGATGGACAGGCCCACCGGCGCCATCAGCTCGAACGCCGGATGCTCCTGCACGCACGCGCCCAGGTACCGTGCGAGCGCGGCGTCGTGCGAGATGCGCGCCGCGTAGGCCGTCCGCCCGTGCGCCAACAACGACAGCCACACCTTGAGGGACCAGAAGCTACGGCTGAAGTTCGGGCCGTTGCGCCCCAGGTCGATCCCGTGCCCGGTGGTCTCCTTGTCCTGGACCGTGTAGCTCGCGTAGGCGTCGAAGCTCTGGCGGAGATGATCGAACTCGCGCATCACCACGCAGCCGCCCGCGTGCGGGGTGTAGAGCCACTTGTGGGGATCGAACGCGATGGAGTCGGCCCGCTCGATGCCCACGAACAGAGGACGGAGGTCCTCGGCGAGCATCGCCGGGCCGCCGTAGGCACCGTCCACGTGGAACCACAACCCTTCCTCGGCACACACGTCGGCGATCTCGGGGAGTGGATCGACCACGCCGGTTGCCACGGTCCCCGCGGTACCCACCACGGCGAACGGACGGATCCCGGCCTGGCGATCCGCCGCGATCTGCGCGCGGAGCTCCTCGATCCGCATGCGATAGTCGGCGCCCACGGGGATGTGCCGCACGTTCCCCCAGCCGATGCCGAGCATGTCGGCGGCGCGATCGGAGACGACGTGGGTCTCCGTAGACAGGTACAGACCCAGCGGCGGCCCGGCAGCGACGCCGTCGTTCCGCACGTCCCAGCCGGCACGTTGGTCGCGCGCCGACTTGAGGGCGATGAAGTTGGCCATGGCCCCGCCCGAGGTGATCTCCCCGCCCGAGCCCTCGGGGAGCCCGAATAGCTCCTGGGCGAACCAGCGGCACAGGAGCAGCTCGATCTCCGTGGCCGAGGGGGCCAAGAGCCAGCCGCCCACGTTCATGTTCAGCGAGGACGCGAGCAGGTCCGCCGCGGCGCCGGGCACGGTCCCCGCCCCGCTGACGTAGGCCATGAACCGCGGGTGGCCCAGATATCCGGACCAGTCGAACACGATCTCGCGGAGGTAGGCGAACAGGTCGTCCGAGGACATCGGCTCGTCGGGAACGGGAAGGTTGACGGCCTCCCGCACCTGTTCCGCCGTCCAGCGCCGACCGACCGGTTCGTCGCGGAGGCGAGTGAGGAGCTCCTGCACGATGTCGGCGGTTCGATCCGTGAACGCGCGGGCGCGCGACGGGTCCCAGTCCAGGTCGCGGACGGGGGCCGGAGGTGCGGGAGTCATGCAGGCTTCCTCGACGCGAGGGCGAAGTACTCGTCCTTCATCGCCGTGCGGAAGATGTCTTCGCCGAAGGCTTCCACCATGCCGCCGACTTGACTCTCGTGCGCCTCGATCGCCTGCAGCTTCTGCTCCAGCACGTCGGGCGGGAGCGGGTAATCGATGCCAAGCTGGTCACGGGGGGTGACCGGAGGCGTGCCCGGGCGGAAGATGTTGAAGCGGTTGTACATGGGGACGAACTCCGCGGCCCATTCCTCCGTGTACGTCGCGTAGTAGAGGCCGGCGCCGGCGGGCGCGGCGTCCTCGAACGCACGGGTTGCCCAGGCGGACGCGCTCATGTGCGCGGCGTGACCCGTCATCCCGTCGGGACCGAACGTCAGGACGGTCCGCGGCTGCACGTCGGTCATCAGCTCGAGGATCCGGGGATAGCTGGACTCGGGCAGCGGGGTGTCCATATCGATGTCGGGCAGATCGAGCCAGACGTGCTCGCTCACCCCGAGGATCTCCAGGCAGCGCATCAGCTCCGCCTCGCGGACCTTCCCCATCGTCTCGGGGGGCCAGCGCTCCTCGTCGAGCGAGCCTCCCTCTCCACGCGTCGCCGTCACGCAGACGACCCGTCCTCCGTCGCGCACGGCCTGGGCCATCAGCCCCGCGGAGAGGTACGTCTCGTCGTCCGGATGCGCCCAGACCCCCAGCACGGTACCGAGTTCCATCTCCTCACACCTCCCGCGGGCATCCTAGCCGGGGACGCGCAAAGGGGCGAGGCGGGGAACTCGCGCTACGCGTTGCGGGGTTGCAATCGCTTGCCGCGGTAGCTCGGAAAGCTGAGCTCGGTGTGCTGCCAGCAGCGACGGACCGGGTTGTACATCGAGAGCTTCGTCCCACAGCCCTCGGCCTCGCAGACGCGATCGGTGCCGTGGACCTTCGACGGGGGCGGCAAGAGGCGGGGGTGGGTTCCCTGCAGGTGGGGCTCCGGCATGGCTCGACCTCCTCGTTATGAGGTGGTTCGCCGCGGCGGCGGCATGGGTTCGCGCCGATCAGCCGGCAGGTTCGTCGAGGCCTCGGATGAGGTCCATGATCTTCGAATGCAGGGCGTCGGGCACCGCGTCACCGACACACTTGGCGGAGATCATGACCTTGAGATGGCGCCGGAACTCCGTGCGCTGCATGCATGGGTCGCAGCCGCTCAGGTGGTGCTCGATCGACAACTGGAGCGAACGATCGAGTTCGCCGTCGAGGAAGCGCTGGACCTCCGCCAGCGTTTCCTCACAGTTCGAACCGTGCTCAGCCATCGACCAGTCCTCGTTCTCGGGCTGTTTCCCACAACGCCTTCTCCAGCGCTTTCCTTCCCCGGTGCAGACGAGACATCACGGTGCCGATCGGCGTCTCCATGATCTCGGCGATCTCCTTGTAGCTGAATCCCTCCACGTCCGCGAGCAGAACGGGGATCCGGAAGTTCTCCGACAGGGATTCGAGCGCCGCCTTGACGTCGGTGTCGGGGATCCGATCGAGCACCTCGTTCTCCGCGGACACCTCGACGCTGCGCCCTCCCAGCTTGTCGTACAGGTACCACTCGTCGATGTCTTCGGGGCCCTCGACGATCTTGGGCTCGCGTTGCTTCTTACGGTAGGTGTTGATGAAGCTGTTGGTGAGGATCCGGTACAGCCACGCCTTGAGGTTCGTCCCCTCCTTGAAGCCGGCGAATCCGCGATAGGCACGAAGGTACGTCTCTTGGACGAGATCCTCCGCGTCCGTGGGGTTCCGCGTCATGCGCATCGCCGCGCCGTAGAGGTTGGGGAGCAACGGCAGCACGTCGCGCTCGAACCGCTCGCGAAGGGCGTCGTCGTCGGTGGTCGCTCGAACCATGCCGCCAGTATCGCGGAAACGGTCCGGGGCGGCGCGCGATTCGTCGACCCGCCCCGTTACAGCTTCCACACATGCGCGCCGACCCCGTACCTGTCATAACTCGGGAGGGGGTGGGAAGATGGTCGCACATGCCCGATGACAACGATCGCAACCCGTTCAGCCGCCGCAGCGGCGGGGATGGCCCCAACGGGCCGGCCACGCCGCGTCCCCGCACCTCGTCCTGGCTCGCCATCGCGATCCTCGCGCTCGTAGGGATCTTCCTGCTTCAGGGCTTGTTCCAACGCCAGAACACGGACAAGATCAGCTACAGCGCCTTCCAGACCGCGGTGACCGACGGGAAGATCGATCCCGGCACGCCGGTGAAGGTTTCGGATTCGTCGATCTCCGGCGTGATCAAGCAGAGCGACGGCACGCTCCAGAACTTCACCACGTCGCTGTCGCCCAACTTCCAGATCGACACCGCGTTCACGGACTTGCTGGCGCAGCACAACGTCGACTATCAGTTCGAGACGCCCAGCGTCATCGGACAACTGCTGGCGAGCGTCCTGCCGATCCTCCTGCTCATGGGCGCCCTGTACTGGTTCGTCTTCCGCCGCATGAATGCCGGGGCGGCCGGCGCGCTCAACATGGGGAAGAACAAGGTCAAGATCTACGACCGCAAGGAGATGAAGACCACGTTCGCCGACGTCGCGGGCGTCGACGAGGCCAAGGACGAGCTCCGCGAGATCGTTGAATTCCTCTCCAACCCGAAGAAGTATCAGCGGCTCGGAGGGCGTATCCCCAAGGGCGTGCTGCTGCTCGGCCCCCCCGGGTGCGGCAAGACGCTGCTGGCCAGGGCCGTGGCCGGCGAGGCGAACGTCCCCTTCTTCTTCATGAGCGGGTCGGAGTTCGTCGAGATGTTCGTGGGCCTGGGGGCCGCCCGTGTCCGCGAGCTCTTCCAGCAGGCCAAGGAGAAGGCTCCCGCGCTGGTCTTCCTGGACGAGATCGACACCATCGGCAAGGGGCGGTCCGGCACGAGCGGCGCCGGATTCGGCGCGCACGACGAGCGCGAGCAGACCCTCAACCAGCTCCTCGTGGAGATGGACGGGTTCGACGCCAGTAAGGGCGTCATCATCATGGCCGCCACGAACCGTCCCGACGTCTTGGACCCGGCGCTCGTGCGTCCGGGCCGCTTCGATCGCCAGGTCGTCGTCGACCGTCCCGACCTCAAGGGCCGCGAGGAGATCCTCGCCGTGCACGCGCGCGGGGTGGCGCTCAGCCCGGACGTGGAGTTGCACACCATCGCCGCCCGCACGCCGGGCTTCACCGGCGCGGACCTCGAGAACGTCGTGAACGAGGCCGCGCTCCTGGCGGCCCGCAGAGAGAAGAACGCCGTGCACGAGGACGAGCTCGAGGAGGCCATCGACCGGGCCTCGGTGGGCCTCGAGCGAAAGTCCCGGGTGATGAGCCCGAAGGTCAAGACGCGCGTCGCGTTCCATGAGATGGGACACGCGCTCGTCGGTCACTTCGCCGAGAACGCCGACCCGGTCCATCGCATCACGATCATCCCGCGCGGCACGGCCGCGCTCGGCGTCACCTGGTCGCGGCCGCTCGAGGACCGGTTCATCTCCACGGAGCCCGAGCTCAAAGACATCCTCGCGCAGGCGATGGGCGGTCGCGTCGCCGAGGAGATCGTGTTCCACGACCTCAGCACCGGAGCACAGAACGACCTCGAACATGCCACGGGGCTGGCGCGTGCGATGGTGTCCGAGTACGGCATGAGCGAGAAGCTCGGCCCGCAGTCGTTCGGTCACGACGAACCGGGATCTATCTTCGGCGGCGGCGCGCGCATCTCGGCGGCGACGGCCCAGACCATCGACGAAGAGGTCTCGCGCATCCTGAACGAGGCGCATGAGCAGGCGAAGCAGGCCCTCGAGGGGCACCGCGACCTGTTGGATCGCCTCGCCAACCTTCTCCTCCTCGTCGAGACGATCGACGGCGACGATCTGCGAGCCTACGTCGCGGGCACCAAGGTGATCCCCGACCTGGAGGAGATCCGCCGGCAGGAGGAGATCAAGCAGCAGCACGCCGCCGCGTCGGCCCTCCCGGTCCCGGCGCGGCCGACGCGCGAGCAGCCCCGCATCTCGCTGCCCCCCGCACCGCCGCTGCCCACCCTCGAATAGGATCTTCGAGCGAGGAGGGCTCAGGGCTCGTCGTCGTGCTGGTGGTCCGGGCCGTGGTCATGAGGCTCGGGCGGCACGGGATCGAGCACGAGATCCCATCGGTCGCGCCAGCGGTCGAGGAACCGGTAATAGTTCCGCTTCGACCACCTCGCGCGCGACTCGGCGTCGGTCTCGAACCACATCCGATGCTCGTGCTTGATGACGGGCGCATCGATGACGACGGTCGCGAGTCCCAACTCCTTCACCCGGAACGAGAACTCGATATCGGCCGTGCGGTACCACTTGAACTTCTCGTCGAACATGCCCGCTCGCGTGAGGATCTCGCGGCGCATCGCCATGCAGTAGCCCTCCACTGCGTCGCACGCGCCGGCGTCGGGAGCCTCGTCGAACTGCCGCAGATCCTGCGTGACGATGCCGAACGGCCCGGCGATCCCCACCGCGGGGTCGGCGAGGGCCGCCTCGAGGGGAGCGAAGACGTCGCCGGCCGCCTCGATCGACCCGTCCAGGGCCACCACCGCCGCGCCCACGGAGCGCCGCAGGCCCGCGTTGCGCGCCGCCGCCCAGCCGGTGCCCGGCTCCAGGGCGATCACCTCCACATCATCGCCGAACGCGTCGGGAGGGGCGCCGGTCACGTCCGCCACCACGTACTGCACCGCGCGATCCCCCTGCACCGCGCGGAACGACCCGATGGCGCGGGCGACATCTTCGGGCCACCCCTCGAGCACCCAGTGCAGGCTGAAATCGACGGTGGGCGGTTCCTCGAGTCTCGACGCCACGTCGCCGGCGCGCACGGGTCCGTCGCGAGGGACCGGCTCCGGAGCAGCGATGGGCTCCAGGGTCCAGCCGTCGGGGACGTCGGCCACCGTCCAGCCGAGCGCGGCGATGCGGTCGCGGAGCTCGTCGGCGAGCGCGAAGTCCTTCACCCCGCGGGCCGCCGCTCGGTCCTCGGCCAGGGCCAGGATCTCTGCGGGCGCCTGAGGCCCCTCAGCCACCGCGACGCCTCGGGACGGGTCTCATCGCCAGCACACGGCGATCATGCAGTGGCGGCTCGCGTCGCCTGGCGGAGTCGGCCGGCCATGGCCTGAAGCGTCTTGATGCCGATCGAGGGGTGCTCCTGCATCAGGCCGCGGAACACCCACTCGGTGAGCCCGAGCAGCCGGACGTCGCTGGAGGCGGTGACCGTCGCGGTGCGCGGCCCGCCGTCGAGCAAAGCGATCTCTCCGAAGAAGTCACCCGGGCCGAGCGAGGCCTTCTTCTTCCCACCGATGGTGACGTCGGCCGTGCCCTCGGCGATGAGGAACAAACCGATCCCCGGGTCACCCTCGCGGGCGATCACGGTCCCGGCAGAGTGATCGATGTCTTTCACGACGCGGGCGATGGTTTGCAGGTCGCGTTGGGAGCAGTCGGAGAACAGCGGCACGTTCCCCAACTGACTCACGACCTCTTTGGTCCCCACGGTGCCCTCCTTGCGTGTGCGCGGACTGTGCGTGCTGCGAGCCCGCCGAACCGTGCCCGCCGCGTGCGTCGACCGGGCTCATCCTAGTCGCTGGCACGCGCGACTAGTCCACCCGCCACGCCGCCCAGTAGCCGTCGTCGATCCCGGCGATCCCGTCGGCGCTCGCCGCGGCCTCGACCGCAGCGCGGAATTCGACGGTGCGCGAGACCCCGAACCAATGCACCCGCGCGTAGTCGCGCAGGATCTCGAGGAACCGCGCCAATCCGAACCGATGGGCCAGGTTCGCCAGCAGACAGCCTCCCGTGTAATACACGACCACGCCGTAGGAGGAGCGGTGGGTGTTCCAGTAGGCCATATCGTTCGTCAGCCGGTCGGTGGGGTGATTCCAGGCAGGGACCCGGCAGGAGCGCCACGGCCCTCCCCCTCCGGGCGGCAGCCGCTGGGCCCACGTCGCGAAGCCCTCATCGAGCCAGGGCTCGTGGAACTCGTCGTCGCCCACGATGCCGAACCACCACTGGTGTGCGATCTCATGCCGGATCGCCGGGGGGTTCGTGAAAACGATCGTCGGATACTCCATCCCCCCGAAGGAGCTGAACGCGGTGAGCACGACGTCCAACTCCCGGTACGGGTAGCCGCCGAAGTCACGGCCGTAGGTGCGCAGGGAACCGACCGCCGCGCGGAGCGCATCGAGGGCCTGATCCCTCGTGGAACCCTGTGGTTGGTAGGAGACCACCACGCGCGCGGCGCCCGCGTGACCCACGACCGTGTCGAAGCGCGCAGCGGCCCACGCGAAGTCGCGCACGTGCTTGGCCTCGTAGGTGGAGCGCATGCGGCCGCTCGGTTCGATCACGCGCGCCGTGCGGATCCCCGTGGCAGGTGTGTCCAGTCCCGCGGGCGTGTCGAGCGTCACGCGATAGTGACCGACGATCGAGTAGAAGCTCTCCCCCAGGTCGATGAACGGTTCCGTGTGATGCCAGCCCCGCTCGTCGCGCACGGCGAGCGTCGGCAAGGCCGTCCCCAACAGCGCCACGCCGTGGTGATACCCGAACCGGTCGTTGCGGGCCGGGACGTCGATCCTGAGCTCCATCGCGATGGACCCCGAACCGCCGGGAGGAACGGGCGCGTCGAGTCGGATCCGCAGGGCGGTGCAATCGACGTGCGGCGCTCCCGGCGTGCCACCTACGACGTTCGATATCCGGATCGCATCGTGGCCGCCCACGCCGCCACAGCCCTCCACGCCGTTGGACCAGAGGCGCAGCCAGATCCCCGCCATCGGGTTCGCGCCTAGGTTCGTGAAGCCGATGGTCTCGGTCCCGGTCCAACGGTGACCCTGCGCGCCGCTCGAGAGATCCACCACGTAGGAGGGCGAGCCGGGATCGCGCAGAGCCGTCCTGCCGGCCGCGGCCGCGAGGGGCGTCGCGAGCCCGGCGCAGAGCGCCACGGCCGCGAGAGCGGCGACGATCCGACGAACGAACATCCGCCGAGTGTACGGGTGGCGTCCGATGGCCGGGCTCTCGAGGCGCCTCGGCCGAGGCCGACCTTCGATCTGGCCCGGCGAAAACCACGACGATACTCTGATCGGGCCCTGGCCGTTTCGTGTGGAATGCTCGTGCCTCGGGTACCAGAGCCGTGCGACACGGCACCGCGCTCCTCATGAAAGGACTGAACGATGACGACCGTCACCTCCGGCAGCATCACCTCCGCCGACGGCACCCGCATCGCCTTCGAAGAGACCGGCACCGGTCCGGCGCTGGTGCTCGTCAACGGCGCCATGAGCTACCGGGCGGTCAACCCCAGCGGGTCGGTCGTGGCTCAGGCGCTGGCCGACCGGCACACGGTCTACAACTATGACCGCCGCGGCCGGGGCGAGAGCGGCGACGCCGAGACCTACTCGGTGCAGGCCGAGGTCGACGACATCGCCGCCCTCGTGGACCACGCCGGCGGAGAGGCCGCCCTCCTGGGCTTCTCCTCGGGCGCCGTCCTGGCGTTGGAGGCGGCGCTCGCCGAGGTTCCGGTCACGACGCTCGCCCTTTGGGAGCCGCCCTTCATCGTTTCGGGCGATCGCCCTCCGGTCGGCCCCCACGTCAATGAGCGGGTCCAGCAGGCCGTGACGGAGGGTCGGCCCGGGGACGCCGTGGCACTGTTCCTCACCGAGACCGTGGGCATGCCCGCCGAAGCCGTGGAACCGATGCGCTCCGGGCCACAGTGGAGCGGCATGGAGCAGCTGGCGCCAACGCTCGCGTACGACGCTGCCGTCATGGGCGACACGATGAGCGGCGACCCCGCCTCGTTGCGCCGATACGCCCCGGTCGGGGTGCCGACGCTCGTCATGCTCGGCGGGGCCAGCGATCCATGGATGGCGGCCGGCACCACCGCGATCGCCGGCATCCTGCCGAACGCGCGGCACGAGGTGCTTCCCGACCAGAACCACGCCGTCTCCCCGGAGGCGCTCGTGCCGGCACTGTCGGACTGGATGAGCACGCTCGCGACCTGATCCGGAACGTGCCTCGCTCCCGACGGCGCGATGGAGGCCCGGGGCCAGTGACCCCCGTGTGCCGTGACTTCGATGGAAGCCGATCTCGGCGGCGAGTGCTGTAATGACGCAGATGGACGGGGCGAGAGATCGTGACGCGCGCGTCGCGCTGGTAGCGGGCGCGACACGCGGAGCGGGCCGGGCGATCGCCGTCGAGTTGGCGCGCGCCGGGATGTTCGTGTACGCCACCGGCCGCAGCAGCCGGGTGTCGGGCCGCTCGGAGATCGACAGGCCCGAGACCATCGAGGAGACCGGCGACCTGGTCCGTGCCGCAGGCGGGGCGGGCTCTGCCCTCGTCGTCGACCACGAGCGCCCCGAGGTTGTCGACGAGCTGCTCGGGACCATCGAGCGCGAGCACGGCCGCCTCGACGTACTGGTCAACGACATCTTCGGCGGCGACCGGTACGCCGAGTGGGACAAGCCGCTGTGGGAACACGACTGGCCCGGCGGCCTGCGGATGCTGCAGATGGGCGTCCACACCCATCTCATCACCTGCCGGGCGGCCATCCCGCTGATGCTGCGCACGGCCGCCGCCGGCGGCTCCGAGGGCCTGGTCATCGAGATGACCGACGGCACCTCGGAGGCCAACGCACACTTCCGGCGCAACGTCGGCTTCTACTACGACCTGGTCAAGGCCAACGTCGAGCGCATCGTGATGGGACTGAGCGTCGAACTCAGGGACCAACCTGTGACGGCCGTCGGCGTCACGCCGGGCTGGCTACGGTCGGAGAGGATGCTCGAGAACTATGGTGTCACCGAGGACGGTTGGCGCGACGCCTGCGTGAAGACACCCGGCTTCGCGATCTCTGAGTCACCGACTTACGTCGGCAGGGGCGTCGCCGCGCTTGCCCAGGCGACCGACGCCGCCCGCTGGGCCGGCACGATCATCAGTTCCCGCCAGCTGGCCGACGCCTACGGCGTTACCGACACCGACGGCAGTAGGCCGGACTGCTGGGGCTACCTGGCGGCCTACGGCTGGGAGCGAGACGACGGCGAAGGGATCTCCCAGTTCCGCTGAGGCTGACACCAGGTGCAGATCGCGTTCGCAGAGTCGTCAGCGTCAGGCATGCAAAGCTCCCTCCCCCGATCAACGAGCCTCAAAGTGGCAGAGCCAACAGCTGGATCGGGTTCTCAGGATCGAAATGCACTTCCGCGACGGGGATGAATCCCATCGCCAGATAGAAGGCGCGGGTTTCGGCGTACTCCGGCCCTGGGTCGCTTCGGTCGGAGAGGGTCTTGACCAGCACGAGTCGGTCGCCGTGGGCTCGAAGTTGGTCGTTCAGCGCCAAGACCAACGCTCGGCCGATCCCCCTTCGACGATCTCGAGCACGGACCGCCAGCCAAGAGATCTCCGGGGTTCGAGGATAGGGGCGAGCGATGGTCAAGAAGCCGCTCACCTCGCCGTCGACCTCCGCGACGAGCCCAGGTTGGGTTCGTACTGCTTCCGCGCACTCCCGGATCCCCTCATCTAGCCCGAACCAGTCTGGCAGCGACGCGACGATCGCATCACAGGCGATACTGTCGCTAGGGTCGAGTGCTCGGATCATGGCCGGACGATACCGCTGAGGATCGCCACGAGCCCTACCGATCCCCGCGATTGCCCCATTCCCACCCGCCCTCTTTGCCCACCCGATACCAGACCCGCGGAAAAGAAAGGGCCTCGAGGTTCTCCCGAGACCCTTCCTGACCTGCATGTCTCTCGTCGCGGGGACAGGATTTGAACCTGTGACCTCTGGGTTATGAGCCCAGCGAGCTACCGGACTGCTCCACCCCGCACGACGATGCTAGCAAACGCGGCCGCCGCCGCCCGACTCCCGCTCGAGCGATCAAACGTGCGCGAGGACACCATCCAGAGGTCGCGGCACACGGGTGAGATCCAGTGCGCCGACGAGCAGAGCCGCCGTGCGGATCTTGCGACCGCTGCCTGCGCCCAGGAAGCGCCGGAGCTGGTCCTCGGTGCTCCGTCCCCGCCACTCGGGTTGCTTCTGGAAGGTGCGGAAGGAGACCAGGTCGCCCTGCTCCTCGAGGACTTCTTCGACGGCGTCTTCTCCGAGGCAGCGGATCAGCTCGTCCTCGAGGTCCGCGACGCACACGTAGAAACCGAGATCCTCCATGGCTCCGCGGGTGAGACCGACGCCGAGGCCCGTCAGTTCGAGCGCGCGCCGGAAGTCCCCTTCTTCTGCGGCGTCGCACAGACCTGCGAGCTGGGCGCCGCGCCCACGAGGGCCGAAGACGTCGAGGGCGCTCCTGATGTTCGTCGCGCCGCCGATCGACACGACGGAAACGCCCTCCGCGATGAGGTCTCGGCCCCGACGTGCGGCGAGCGCCTCCAGCGCGCGCCGGTCACTCAGCCCTTCGACCAGCACGACCGCGCGAGCATGCTCGTCGGAGGCGAACTCCATGCCAGAGAACGTACCGTCGCCGCGGGGCTGCGTGAGACACCGGTGCCCGACCTGGCTCGGGTTCGAGAGAGCTCGGTTCGTGGACTACAGCAATCGCCCGAGAGCAACCGATACATCCTTCGGGATAGGTTTCCCCCAACCGAGGGACTCACGGTTCTCGACAGGAGCATCGCGAGATGAGGAAGAAGGAGCTGCGCGCCCGCAACGACGCCCTGCGCCGAGGGCTCGCCGACGCCAATCACGTGGCGGCGGCACAGGTGAGGCGCCTCAACGAGCTCCGCATGGAGATCGCGTTCCTGGAGCAGGAACGCGCCGCCGCAGACGAACACCGAGACCGCTACGCCACGAACGGCGGCCCGCCCGTCGGCGCCGCCGAGCCCGACCTGAAAGCCTGCCCGGATTGTGCTGAGAGCGTGCGGTCTGCAGCGCGCAAGTGTCGATACTGCGGATACCGCTTCGACGGCGTGGAGCTGGCGTGGAGCACGCGAGAGGCGAACGACGGCGGATCGACCCCGGAGCCGTCCGTGACGCGGTTAGGAACGGCGTCGGGCAGCTGAACCTCCGGCGACGAAACCTCCTGCCCGGTCGTACCATCCCGGCATGACGCCCGTCACCTCGATCGTGGCCGGCTCGCCCGTCGATGGGGCGGTCGGCGGGAGCCTCACCATCTCGAACCCGGCACGGCTCGACGAGGTCGTCGCCGAGGCGAACCTGGGTGACGCGGCCACCATCGTGGAGGCGTGTCGAGCCGCTCGCGCCACCCAACCGGGATGGGCCAAGACGCCGGCGCCCGTCCGCGGCCGTGCGATCCAGCAGCTGGGCCGCCTCGTGGAGACGAACTTCGAATCGCTGAGCGCCCTCATCACGCGGGAGATCGGAAAGCCGATCGCCGAATCTCGCGGTGAGGTTCAAGAGGTCGTGGACACGTGCAATTTCTTCCTGGGCGAGGGTCGGCGGTTGTACGGCCAGACCGTGCCGAGCGAGATGCCCGACAAGCAGCTCTTCACGTTCCGGGTGCCGGTGGGCGTCGCGGCCATCGTCACGGCGGGCAACTTCCCGGTGGCGGTGCCGTCGTGGTACCTCGTGCCCGCCCTCCTCTGCGGCAACGCCGTCGTGTGGAAGCCCGCCGAATACACGCCGGCCACCGCGGCGGCGTTCGCGCAGCTGATCTTGCATGCGGGGTTTCCCGACGGCGCGTTCAACCTCGTGCTCGCCGACGGGGCCCGCACGTTCGAGGGGCTCGAGCAGGCGCTCGACGCGGGGCTCGTCGACAAGGTCGGATTCACCGGTTCCACGGAGGTCGGCACGCGCATCGGCGGGTTGACCGGACGCCACCTGCAGACAGCCTGCCTGGAGCTGGGGGGAAAGAATCCGCTGGTCGTCATGCCCGACGCCGACCTCGATCTCGCCGTCGAGGGCGCCCTGTTCAGCGGCTTCGGGACCGCCGGCCAGCGCTGCACCTCGCTCGGAACGGTCATCGTCCAGGCGGCCGTGCACGACGAGTTCCTGGAGCGCTTCGACCGCGCCACCCGCACGGCACGGATCGGAGATCCCACCCAAGACGTGCTGTACGGGCCCATGATCTCCGCCCGATTCTGCGACCGGTTCGATGACTGGCTCGACCTGATCCGGCCCCATCACGCCGTCTTCGGCTCGACCGCGACGGGCCGGATCGACGCGACGCACCCACGCGACGGCTTCGTGGGCGAGCCGGAGCGAGGCCTCTTCGTGCACCCCACGATCGTGGACGGCGTCCGCATCGAGGACGACCTCTACCGGACCGAGACCTTCGGACCGCTCGTCGGCGTGGCCACGTTCGGGGATTTCGATGAGGCCATCGCACTCGCCAACGGCCACGGATACGGACTCTCGTCCTCGATCTACACCACGGATCCATTGAACGCCTTCCGGTTCCGCGAGCGCGTGAGCGCGGGCATGGTGAGCGTGAACAACTCAACCAGCGGCGCCGAGGCGCACCTGCCGTTCGGCGGCAACGGCCGCAGCGGCAACGGGTCGCGCCAGTCCGGGATCTGGGTGCTCGACCAGTTCACGCGCTGGCAGTCGATGAACTGGGACTACAGCGGGCGGCTCCAGCGGGCGCAGATGGACGTCGCCGACGTGGTGGCCACTGAATATCGCATCTCCGACCACTTTCCCGACCTCTAGGATTTGAGCGTCCCTCCGATGCGTCCCTTGCATCGGAATCCTGCATCCGGCCACGGACCTACTCGGTCACAACCTCATTGGACCGGGCGGCCGAGGATTGATCGCGTCCGCTTCGTAGCTGATCGCATCCGTGACGTCACAAAAGAGCGCCTCCAAACCCGGGAGATCCACCAGGGCGCTGACGCACGCTTCGCTTCCGCCGACGTAGGTGGATTCCAGATCGATATCAGTTGCGAAGCACCAGGCGCGATCCTCAGGCCAGCAGAGGCTTGCAGATTGGTAGATCCGTTCGATACTGCTGAGGCTTTGGGGCAATGCCGCGAGCGGCCCGTGCAGCAGGTACATCGACCTGCCAGGAATCTCGAACGTCGGCGCTATGTCGTGACTGATCCGCGAGGCCCCGAAGCCTTCCCAAGCGCCGAACCAACATGATGCAGGCGTCGTCGTGAAACGGGAGAGCACGTCGACGAGTTTCTCAGCGTAGTCATGCGGTAGCGAGCCCTCGTCCGGCCGGTCATCGAAGATGCCTAACGGCCCCGGACTCCCATCCCAATCGCCTGCGAGGTTCGGGAATTGCATCATTCGATGGGCAACGTTTCCACCTGCCTCGGCGATCTGCGCCCAGGTGACCTCGACAGTGGAAGACCCTCCATGCACGCGCCTGAAGGCCGGGTGGAAAAGCCGGGCGTAAGCAGCGAAGCCCCTGGGCACAACCGAACCGACATCCACGGCGAACGGATCCAGGCGGTCGATCAGCCAACGAGCGCGTTCGATGTCATCGACGATCTCAAACCCACCGATGACCGCTATGACAGCCATCGCGCTCCGGTCGCGGAGAGCCGTCTCAGGTTGGCACCAACACCGAAGGGCTCCAGCATCGTCACCGACACCCATCAGGAAAGGGCTAACGATCGTCGATCGTGCTGCTCCATGCACGGGTCAACCCGAAGGCGACCCACTCGGGGACGGCGTCGGCCCGACGGAAGGGCTCGGACCGGCCGGGGGCTTGCCCGCCTCCTTGCTGGCCAGATCATTGGCCTGCTGGACCAGGTCCTGGGCGGTCGCGAGCTCGCTCTGATACGTGCCGAGCTCGCCGGCCTTGAGCGCTGTGTCGGCGGCCTGGAAATGCTGCAACGCCTGCCCGAGCAGATTCGCCACCTGGTCCGCGACGTTGCCGGGGCCCCCGCCCCCGCCGTTGTCGGGAACCTGTCCGGACACGGAGTTAGCCAAGGCCTCCTGGATGGTGTCGCCCAGGCCGATCGCCGACCCGTTAGCGACGATCACCCGCTTGAGCTCCGGCACCGCCGTGGACTGGCTGGACCGCACGAAGATCGGCTGCACGTAGATGAACGAGTTCTCGACGGGGATCACCAGGAAATCGCCGAACTGGACCCCGGAGCCGCCCTGGCCCAACAGCGTGCGCTCGGCCGAGAACTGGGGGTTCTGATTGATGCGAGAGAACACCTGCGCAGGCCCGTCGATGTTCACGCCCGTGGGGAACTGGAACGCCACCATCTGCCCGTAGTTCGCGGGGTCCGAATCCGCGGCCATCCAGGCGACCATGTTCTGGCGGCCCTCGGGCACGAAGGGCAAGATCAGCTGGAAGCGCTCGGTGTCCTGTCCCGGCACCTTCATCAAGACGTAGTACGGCCGCAGCGCAGGCCCGCTCGTGCCCACCGTCTCCGAGGCCGTCGCGAGCGTGGGGTCCGCGGGGATCTGCCAGAAGTCCTGCTTCTGGTAGAAGACCGAGGGATCCGTCACGTGGTAGTTGGCGAACTGTGTGGCCTGCACCTGGAACAGGTTCTCCGGGTAGCGGAAGTGATCGATGATCTCCTGGGGAGCCTGGTCTCGCGGCGTGAAGAGGCCCGGGAAGGCGTTGGACCAGGCCTGGATGATCGGATCGCTGAGGTCGGCGTAGTAGTTCATCTTTCCCGTGTAGGCATCCACGACCACCTTGACCGAGTTCCGCATGTAGTTGGCGTTGCCGGTCAGGCCGCCGGCGTCGCTGTTGGCCTGTGTCGCTCCCGCCAGGTCGATGTTCTCCGAGTAGGGGTATTCGTTCGTGGTGGTGTAGGCGTCCCAGATCCACTTGAGCCCGTCGGGCTCGATCACGAGGTACGGGTCCGAATCGAAGGTCAGGAACGGGGCCGCGCGGGGGACGCGCTGGGCCAGATCGCGGTAGATCATGATGCGACTCGAGGGCTGGATCTGGTCCGAGATCAACAGGTTCACGTCGCGGAAGCGCCAAGCGAAGAGCGCCCGCTGCAGGGTATTGCCCATGGGGATGCCTCCGCTGCCCGTGTAGGGCACCGGAGGAGCTCCCTCGAAGTTGAGCTCGGGGGTCTTCGAATTCACGATCACGAAGGCCGCGTCGCCGGCCACGCCCTCGCCGTAATACAGCGCGTTCAGCTCCTGCGGAGAGACGGTGGGGCCGATGCCGGCCGGCGGGATGTTGCTCGTCGTGAAGACCGGCGCTCCCTCCGTGGTGGCGGCGTTCACCTGCGCGGCCACGGCGCCGTACCCGTGCGTGTAGACGAGGTGCTGGTTCTGCCAGGTGCCGCCACTGCTGGGGATGCCGTCTTGGCGAGACCTCCCGCCCCGAGACCATCTGAACCCGTTCGTCGCCCTGGATCTTGTATCGATCGACGTCGACATCGAGGAAGTCGTAGTACTGCCGGATCCGCTGCAGCGACTTGAAGTTCTCGCCCAGGATCGGCGGACGCCACACCCGCACGTTGTCGACCGTGGCCTGGTTGTTGCGGATGTCCTGCGCCGTGACGTTCACATCCACCGGTCGGTTCGACTTGAAATCGATCGTGTCCAGCCCGAACGCCGTCCGCGTCGCTTCGATGTTGTCCTTGATGTAGGGCTGTTCTTGCTGGAATTCCTGCGGGGCCACCCGGAAGCGCTGCACGAAGGCCGGGTAGGCCGTTCCGAGCAGCACCGACACGATGGCGAGGAGACCTACCGCGATGATCGGGAGCGCCCACACCCGCAACCTGATGTTCGCGAAGAACAGCAGCGCGCAGATCACCGCGACGATCATCAGGAAGCTTGAGCGCGGGCAGCTCCGCGTTGACGTCGGTGTACGACGCCCCTTCCACCACGCCACGGGGGGACGTCAACAGATCGAACCGGCCGAGGTAGTAGCCCCAGGCCTTCACGAGCATGATCAGGCCCAACAAGACGGAGAGGTGGGCCTGGACGGCGGGGTCAACCTTCTGCCGGAGGCCGCCCGGCGCCTGCGGCTGGATGCCGCCCCACAGGAAGTGGGCGATCGCGACCAGGAAGGTCACGCCCACGAGGACGGAGAAGAGCCAACCCTGGAGGAAGCGGAGCCACGGGAGCGAGAAGACGTAGAAGGCGGGATCGCGCCCGAACAGCGGATCGGGATGGCCGAACGTGATGCCGGCGGAGTTCTTCCACAGCAGGTACGTCTGCCACTGCCCCGAGACACCGATGCCGACCAGCAGGGCGAGGACGGCCGCACCCACGGGCAGGATCCAGCGCAGGTATGGTTCGAAGCTCTGACGGATCCGCTCAACCACTTCCTGGTCGGGCGTGAGCGCCCGCGTGGTTGGCGAGAAGCGCCGAACGATGACGAGGTTGACGTACAAGAGGGCGAAGAACACCACGCCGAAGACGAGCCCCAGCACCACCTTCGTCCGCAACGTGGTCCAGAACACGGACGCGAAGTCCACTTCCCGATACCACAGCAGATCGACGTAGAACTGGGACATGAACGTGAACAGCACCGCCAACAGGACAACGGCGATGATCACGTACGCAGGCCAGCGCCGCCGTTTCGGAAACGCCATGCGGACGCTCGACATCGTGCGGTGGGTCCTCCCTGCGTTGGGGTGCGTCTGGGTCGACGCTCGGCCAGCCTAGCGCATGCCGTCGGGTTCGAGGCGGCCGCTCACGCGCGCGCGGACAACGCGTCGACGGCTTCTTGGAACGTGGCGACCGATACCAGGCGCATGTCGCCCGTGTCGACGCCGGCCAGCTCGGCCATGTTGTCCTTGGGGACCAAGAAGATCGATGCGCCCGCCCGCTCGGCCGCCACCACCTTGTCCGTGATGCCGCCGATCGCGCCCACCGTGCCCTTGGGGTCGATCGTGCCCGTCCCAGCTATCGTCCGACCTTGCGTGAGATCGCCGGGCGTGAGCTCGTCGTAGAGGCCCAGGGCGAACATGAGACCCGCCGAGGGGCCGCCTACCTCCCCGCTGGAGATCTCCACGCCGAACGGGAACGCGTTGACGATCGAGATCCCGACCAATGGTCGATCGGCGCCGGGGCATCGACCCTTCGTCACCTCCACGTCGTGCGTTTCGCCGGCCGCCTGCACCCGGAAATCGATGGGGCGCCCCGGCCGCGCGGCGTCGAGCAGCTTGGACGCGTCCTTGGCGGAAGCGACCTCATGGTCGTCGATCGCCACGATGGTGTCCCCCGCGTACAGCTTTCCGTCCGCGGGGCACCCCGACCCCGTGACCTCGATGAGGGCGCCCGTACCGTGGTCCTTCGGGTATCCCACGAGGTCGGCCAGCACGACGTAGGTGGCGTCGATCTTGCTCTGATCCATCTGGGAGATGGCCCGACGCTCCTCGGCCACCACGTCTTGGCCCGGCGGGTACAAGATCGCCTTGCTCACGACGGATCGATGGGGGTCGGCCCACGCCACCAGCGCCTGCAGCGGTGTCACCTGGTACCAACGCACGGTGGTCATGATGAGCTTGCCCGTCGACGGATATCGCGCGTGGCCCTGCACATCGATGAGCGGCGTCACCTCGCGCGCGGGCCCCGGCCCTACGGCGTAGTAGGGCAGTCGCACGTAGGCGCCCACGAAGATCAGGCCCAGGACCAGGGTGAACGCGGCGATCTTGAGGAAGCGCTTCATGGTGGGAACATCCGATGCTACCGGGGCGGCGAGGCTCGGGGATGGGTCGGCTCGATTGCCTTCTCCCCGAGGCCCGGTAGGACTAGGCTCTCGGGGCGCCGAGAGGAGTTCGATGCTGGAGTACCTGTTGGTTCTACTGGTGGCCGGCGGCGTGGGCTATGGCGTCTACTGGCTGGCGCTGAGGTGGGGTCCCGGTGCCGAACCCGTGGTCCCGGCCGATGTCGGCGAATGGGACGGGTCCGAGGCTCCGCCCGACCCGATGCGCGAGGAGCCAGCCCCCCGGGGCGCCTACGTGCCGATCGCGGCGGGGCCGCTGTCGTGGCAATCACGACTCAGCGGCATCCTCGGCCTCGCGGTCGCCGTGGCGGTGGCGGCCATCGGCTCGGCCTTCGCGCTGTACGCGGCGGGCCAGCTGATCGCGCGGATGCTGCGATCGAGCGCGGCAGGCTAGCCGCGTCCTCGCGTCCAGACTTACTTTCGCCGCACCAGCTGGAATGCGGAACGATAGTCGTCGAGGTGCTCGAGCATGTGGCCGGCCCCGAGCACGACCGTCTCAAGCGGCCGTTCCGTGACGTGGACCGGAACCTCACATTCCTGTGCCAGGAGCATGTCGAGCCCGCGCAACAGGCTCCCGCCGCCCGTGAGGAACATCCCCGTTTCCAGCACGTCGTGGGTGAGCTCCGGTGGCGCCTCGGACAGGCAACGGCGGGCGGCCTCCACGATGCCGCCGATCGGGGCGTCCATCGCCTGGCGCACCTCGTCCTCGGTGATCTTCACCTCGACCGTGTTGCCGCCCGAAAGCTCGCGTCCGATCACGACGGCCGCCTTGCCGACGGGCGAGGGGAACGCGGACCCGATGGCGATCTTGATCTCCTCGGCGGCCTTCTCACCGATCACGACGCCGTAGCCCACACGGATGTGATCGCGGATGGCCGCATCGAGGTCGAAGCCGCCCACCGTGACGGCGTGCCCGCTCACCACGCCGCCCATAGAGACCACGGCCATCTCGGAACGGCCGCCGCCGATGTCCACGATGAGGTTGCCCATCGGCTCGTGAACGGGCAGCCCCGCCCCGATGGCGGCGGCGAGTGGCTCCTCGACCAGCGTCACCTGCCGGGCGCCGGCGAACCGGATGGCCTCCTCGATCGCGCGCCGTTCGACCTCGGAGCTGAGGGAGGACACGCACACGAGGACGCGGGGGCGACTGAATCGCGCGAACCCGACCTTGCGGAGCACGACCTGCAGCATCCGTTGCGTGATGTCGAACTCCGTCATGGTGCCCGCCCGCAGCGGCCGAACCGCCACGACGTTCCCGGCGTCGCCCCCGATCATGCGCCAGGCGTCCTCCCCCATAGCCGATACCTCGCCGGTGGCGCCGTTCACTGCCACGACGGTCGGCTCGTCGAACACGACGCCGGCGCCCATGCGATACACGAGCGTGTTCGCCGTGCCGAGGTCGATCGCCAGGTCGCGGCCCATCTAGCTCCCCATCACCCAATGGGCTTCGCCGTCGACGAGCGCCTCCTTCTTCCAGATGGGCACGTCCTCCTTGAGTCGCTCGATGCCCTGGCGACAGGCATCGAAGGCCTCCGACCGGTGGGGCGCGCTCGCCGCGACCACGACGCTCGTCTCCCCCACGGCGAGCGCCCCCGTTCGGTGCAGGATCGCGATCCTCCGGGCGGGCCAACGGCCGAAGATCTCCTCGGCGATCTCGGCGAGCCGCTCGGCGGCGAGTTCGTCCCAGGCCTCGTAGGTGAGCCCCGTCACGTCCCCTTCGGACGCGTGATCGCGGACGGTGCCCAGGAACACGCACGTGCCGCCCGCGCCGGGATCGGCCACGAACGCGAGGGCCTCGTCGACGGAGAGCGGCTCGGGCGTGATGCGCGCGAGGAGCCGGTCGGACACGAGCTCATCTTACGCATGGTCGTACGATGGCTCGCATGAGCGATGTCCCGCCCGGCTTCGGGCTTCCGTTCGGCGGCGACCCCGACCTGTTCAAGGACGCACCGCTGTTCCGCGAGCTGCAGCGGGTGATGTCCTCGGCGAGCGGGCCCGTGAACTGGGAGCTCGCGCGTCAGGTCGGGATCGCGAACGTGGCCGAGGCCGGTGAGGATCGCGCGCCCACCGACGCGGACCTCCACGGACTCGAGGCCGCCGTGCGCGTGGCCGAGCTTCATGTTGCGGAGTTCACGGGGCTCGAACCACCCTCCGACGTTGCCCCCGTCCGCGCGGTGCGCCGTGCCGAGTGGGTGACGGCGAACGCCGAGAGCATGAAGGATCTCCTCGACCCGGCGGCGGGACGCATCACGGAGGCGATGGCTCGCGCGTCCGCCGATCAGCTTCCGCCCGAGATGGCCGGGATGGGCGGGTTCATGGCGCAGCTCGGGCCGCTCTTGCTCGGCACCCAGGTGGGCAGCGTGCTGGGCTTCCTGGCGCAGCGGGTGCTGGGCCAGTACGACGTGGCCGTCCCGCGCAGCGGGCCCGGATCGGTCCTGTTCGTGGTGCCCAACATCGCTGCCTTCGAGCGTGACTGGTCGCTGGACGCGACCGACTTCCGTACCTGGGTGGCGCTGCACGAGGTGACCCACCGCTTCGAGTTCTCCCAGCGCTGGGCCCCCGCCCACTTCCGGGCACTGCTCGACGACTTCCTCTCCACCCTCACGATCGACATGGAGGGCATGCAGGCACGCCTCTCCACGCTCGACGCCGCGGACCCGGAGTCGCTGCAGTCGCTGATGGCTTCGGAGGAGGGCCTCTTCGGGGCCGAGCTCGACGACGAACAGCGCATCAAGCTCGCCCGCGTGCAGGCCTTCATGGCGGCGGCGGAAGGCTACGGCGACCACGTGATGCACGCCGTCGGCAGGGACCTCCTCCCCTCCTACTCACGCATCGACGAGGCGATGCGGCGCTACCGAGAGGAGGAGACAGGCGATCCCGTGTTCGAACGGCTGCTTGGGATCGAGATGAAGCGCGAGCAGTACGTATCCGGGCGAGCCTTCTGCGACTCCGTGGTCTCCCTCACCGACGAGGCCACGCTCGCGCGGATGTGGACGTCGGCCGAGGCGATGCCGTCCCTCCCGGAGGTCCTCGAGCCGCGCCTGTGGCTCGCGCGACGGTGTGACGGCGGCGATACGCCCGGCGCCACCGCCTGCTTGGCCATGTCGCACGTTGGCAGGAGAGAGCTGTCCGCCGAAGCGACATCTCGTCGTATCCGGGCGGCCTACCCGACCAACGTCGCCTGACCTATCGTTGCCTGATGGAGTTGGACGGTCTGGGCGGTT
Organism: uncultured Actinomycetes bacterium; assembly: GCA_963719165.1. Lineage (GTDB taxonomy): Bacteria > Actinomycetota > UBA4738 > UBA4738 > HRBIN12 > JAOUEA01. Next base: position 1,209,293 of record CAVRAV010000001.1, read on the forward strand.
CGAGGTGGGTCCCGCTAGAGGGGAAGACCTCGACGACGTCGTCAGACTGCTTGAGGCAGCGGACGAAGCGCTCGATCTTCCTACCGAACCGATGCGAGAGGAGCTGCGCTGGACTTGGCAACTGCCGACGACCGGCCTGGACCGCGACACGAGGATCCTTCGGGATGCGGGGACCGTCATCGCCTACGGGGAGGCCATCTGAAGCACCCCGAAGAGGGCGGGCCGCTGAGCCTTTTAGTCCGAGTCCACCCCGACTACCGCGGTGCCGGTATCGGGACATCGTTGACGACATGGGGCGAGAGACTCGCCGACGAGCGAGGAGCTGAGGGTGTCCGCTCCTTCGCAGCCGACCGCGATGCGTCGGCGCAGGACCTGCTGCGTTCGCGCGGGTACGTTCAGGTCCGCTCGTCATTCACGATGCGCAAGGATCTCGGAGCCGGGGAGGATCCGGGTACGCCTCCGCCGGGGTCAGCATCAGGCGGTACGAAGATGCTGACGAGCGTGTGCTGTATGAAGTGGATCAAGCGTCGTTCGCCGAGCACTGGAGTTTTCGCCCGACGTCGTTCGAGAGCTTCAACGAGGAATTGCACGGCGAGGATTGGGATCCATCGCTCGTGTTCCTGGCCGCGGTCGGCGAAGAGACCGTCGGCCACGTCGTGTTGTTCCTCTTCGAGACGTGCGGATACGTCGGAATCCTTGGCGTCTTGAAAGAGCGGCGCCGTCGCGGGATCGGCCGGTCACTGCTTGGTCGCTCCTTCGCCGAGCTGGCGGGCCGAGGCATGCGGGAGGTTAGGCTCGGCGTGGACGCGCAAAACGTCCATGGCGCCGTCGCCCTGTACGAGGGTGTGGGCATGAGTGTCTATCGCCGCTACGACATCTTCGACATCGGAACCAACGAGGCCGCAGAGCTTGCCCGTGATGCCGAGAAGCGTTGAATCGATGCTGGCGGCGTCTAGGAGCGGGACCGTGGCCTGGCCGCGGCGAAGAGGGCCGCAGAACCGACGACATCGACATCCACGGCGCTGAAGGACAGCTTCAGGATGCGGCGGAGCCCATCGGCAGTGTCGTCCAGGTTGTCGAAGCCCCCTTGCTGGTTGGCGGCTCGCAGGAACGCGCGCGCGGGCTTCGTGTGGTTGCCTGGAGACCGAGGACGGTCCCACCGAAGAGGACCCCTCCGGGCTGAGGACATCCGCGATGTTCCTCACGGCGACCGCCTTGTTTCCCTCTGGCCCGCGAAGGCAGTGAAGCACGAAGCTGAGCGCCGCGGAGTCGAACGGTCCGTCGACCGGGAAGGGCTTCATCACGTCGGCCTCAACGGTGATCGGATGCCGTTCTCGAGTCGCTTCGCCGCGTGGCGAAGCACGGTCTGAGGGGTCCAGGGCGTGATCTCCGTTCGCGGGGCGGGTCCGCCCTCGATGAAGTAGCCGGTCCCAGGCCCAACGTCGAGGTGCCGGTGCCCCATGTGCTGTCGATATCGTCGACGCCCTGCGCACGGGAACCTTCCAGACCGCCTTCGTCATGAACTCAGCACCCACACGTCGTAGATCGCGAGCATCGCCGCGTTGTACCCGGACTGCCCCTTGTACGACGGATCAGACTTGTCCATGCCGGGAAGCATCCAAGGCGGGGGGGAGGGAGAAGGGGGGGGGGGGGAGGGAGGGGGGACCGTCTAGGCCTTGACCACGCCGCCGCCGGCCTGGCGTCCGGACGAGGCGCGTGCCTAAGATGCGTCGCGTGGTCTGTCCCCGCTGCGGATCGGAAGCAGCACCGGGAGCGCGGTTCTGTTCGTCGTGTGGTTCTGAACTCGGTGCCCACGGTGGCCATGAAGAGCGCAAGCTGGTCTCGGTGCTGTTCATGGACATGGTCGAGTCAACGGCGCGTGCCGACGGCGCCGATCCCGAAGACGTTCGGACGCTGAACCGCCTCTACCTCCACGAGCTTCGGAGCCGGATCGAGGGGTTCGGCGGGGTCGTGGAGAAGTTCATCGGCGATGCCGTGATGGCCGCGTTCGGCGCGCCGCTGGCGCGGGACGACGATGCGGAGCGCGCCGTCCGCGCGGCGCTCGGTTCGCTCGAGGGGGTAGAGGAATTGAACCGGAAGCACCCTCACTTGGACATCCGGGTCCGCGCGGCGGTCTGCACCGGCGAAGCCCTCGTGACGCTCGACGCGGGGCCGATCGAGCCGCTCGCGACCGGCGACATCGTGAACACCGCGGCCCGCTTCAATCGGCCGCTCCGCCCGGCCGGGTGATCGTCGGAGACGAGACCTACCGGTTCACCAAGGGCGTCTTTACGTTCGAGCCGATGGATCCCACCGATGTGAAGGGCAAACGGGACCCGATCCTCCCGTGGCTGGTCGGTGAGGCCGTAGGGCAGCCGGCGTTCCGCCGGCCCTCATCAACGCGTTGGTCGGCCGGAGACGTGAGTTGCAGACGTTCCGCGACGCATGGGAGCGGGTCGTGGCGACGACTGAGCCGCACCTTTCACGGTGCTCGGCCCACCCGGCATCGGGAAGACTCGCTTCGCCGCGAGGCGACCGACGAACTCGAGCGGGGCGGGGCGCGGGTCCTCTGGGGTCGCAGCCTCCCGTACGGAGAGCAGACGCCGTACCGCGCCGTCTCCGAGATCGTTGGATGGGCGGCCGGCATCTTCGAGGACGACCTCCGGCGACGCAGGAGCAAGCTCGAGGATCTGCTTTCGGCCTCTTGTCCAAAGAGGAGGCGGCCGAAGGGACGCGGTACTCTCTCTGCTGATGGGTCTCGGCCTCGACGAGCCGACCGAGTATCCGGTCCACCTGCAGTACGCGACGCGCCGGCTCGTCGAGGAGCTTGCCACCGCGATAGCTTGGTGCTCGTGTTCGAGGATGTCTACTGGGCCGACGACCGTTGCTCGACCTGATCGAGTACTTGATCTCCCACGTGTATGCGAGCCGACGATGTTCGTCGGGCTGCACGCCCCGAGCTCCTCCAGCGGAAGAGTACCTGGGGGGCCGATGCGCCGGGACGAACGACTCTGTCGCTCGACCGCTCACCGTCGACGAGGCCACCGACATGGTCTCCGGCATGATCGCTGCCGATGGCCGGACGGCGATCGACCGGGTGGTACAGATCGCCGAGGGCAACCGCTGTTCCTCGAGGAGCTCGTCGCGGCGATCGACTCCGACCCCGAGGTGCTTCCACCGACGATCCGCGCGGCGACTGTCGCCAGGATCGATGCGCTGCTTTCCGAGGCGCGTGCCACCTTGCTCCATGCCTCCGTCATGGGTCAGACCTTCTGGCGCGGAGTCGTGGCCTCCCTGGACGGCATCGAGGACGTCGACATCGCGCTCGACACGTTGGGGGCTACCGGGCTCGTGCGACGACAGGCTCGGAGCAGGGTGCGCGGAGACGTCGAGTACGCCTTCAAGCACGTGCTCGTGCGCGACGCCGCGTACGAGATGCTCCCGCGGGCCACCAGGCGCACGCTGCACGCCGCGTGGCCGCCGAGATCGAACGCAGCCTGGACGAGCCGGACGAGGTCGCTGGATCCTGGCGTACCACTGTCGTGAGGCGGGCGAGTCCGAGCGAGCGGTCAGGTACTACCTGGCGGCTGCCGAGCGGGCGCGCGACGCATCGGCGACCGACGAGACGTGGGACCTCTACGGGAACGCGCTCGAGCTCGTAGGCTCCGACGAGCAGCGGCGCGCGACCGTCTAGAGCGAGGCGTCGCACTCGTTGACTTGTGGGAGGCGGACCGATCGGTGGCGGAGCTCACCGACCCCTGCCCGAGCTCCAAGGTGGCAGGAGGTCGAAGCGCTCATCGCGTTGGCGCGTGCGATGGGTGGGACCGAGCGAACGGAAGAGACGTTCACGTGGGCGCGGCGGGCGCTGGAGCTCGCTTCGACCGAGGCGCCGGATCTCCAAGCCCGAGCGCTCGGCGTTCTGGGATTGGCACACTCGATGCGCGGAGAAGCCGGGGACCTCGCCCGAGCGGTCGAGATCGACGATCGAGCCCTCGCTGGGTGGCCGCCGGGAGCTCGTCCCTACGAGCTGTCCGAGCTCTACCACATGCACATCGCCACGAACTACTGGAGCGGCAGCTACGAGCGGGGACTCGAGCTCGCGCGCCAGGGATAGGAGATAGGTGGCCTCGGACCTCAAAGCGCGGAGTTCGTGATCGGGAGCTTCGGTCAGATCGGGCTCAACCTGGCCGGGCTCGGCCGCTACGAAGAGGCGATCGCTCGCGGCGAGGAGGCGATCGCGACCGCCCACCGACTAGGGGCGTGGGACGTCCGCGTGATGAACGACTCCACGAGCCCGCTCCGCGACGTGTACGAGTTCGACGAGGCGCGGCGACGAAGTGAACGCTTGGTCGATCGGTTGGGTCCGCAGAACAACATGGCGTGGATGAACGCGCGTGCGGATCTGGTCCCGCTCAGCTGCTTGCCGACGACCTCGACGTCGTCGAGCGGACCTGGCCCGCCGCGTGGGAGGACGCCATGGCGAGTCCGCTGGGAGCCTGGCTCATCACGGGACGATTGGCGGTCGTGCGTGCGCAGCTGGAGCTCGAGCTCGGACGCCTGGACGAGTCCGTGACGTGGTCGGAGCGCGGGCTCGAGCTGACCCGACCGGTCGGCCGGAGGAATCGAGGTGGTATCGATGGTCACGCTCGGTCGAGCGCTCACGGCGAAGGGTCTACTCCCGAGGCTGCGGCGCAGCTGCACGATGCCGTCTCCCTCGCCGACGCGCTCGGTTCACCCCTGTACCGGTGGCAGGCACGGGCCGCGCTGGCGCGCGCCGTGCGGGGCGACCCCGACGAGGCGCCATCTGCGGATCGCCATCTCCAGGAAGCCATCAGCATCATCAACGGGATCGCCCGGCTCGCTCGTGCCTGAACGAGCGACCAGGTACCTCGCGGCGCGCGAGGTCGCCGAGGTCCTCGCGTGAGCTGGCTGACTCTACGGACGATCCCGAGGCGACGCCGTCGCTGCCCGTGCATGGATCGAGTTCGAGGACGAGACACGGCCGTGGCGAGGTGGCGCGCTCGCGGGTATCGGCCGACCGACGCCGGCTACCTCAACCTGACACGCACCCTCGAGGATGCCGCCGACCTGGGCGCGCGGGACGACGCGTCCGACCCGTGGGTGAGCAAGACTCGAGGACCGAGCGTCGATCACCCATGCCGCGGTCGGCAGCGCGAAGCCGTTCGCCGCGTACGGGCCGACTACGCGTCCTTCCGTGCGTCGCCCGCCTATCCGCACGGGTGGACCCCTCTTGCGCGATGCCGGCGGCAGGGCGGCCTCGTGCTGCATCGCCTGGCCCGATCCGAGCCGCGCGGGGACGTGGGGTGCGACGCACGGAGATCGGGGGTGGATGCTGCTCGAGGGACTTCGACGGTTCGCGGCCGCCGGCATGACCTACGCCATCGTCGGCGTCGATCTCGACGATCCGGGCGCCGAGGCCTTCTACCGTTCCGTCGGCTTCCGGCCCGACCGCGTCCTCCGCGTCTACGAGCAGCGCCCTTGAGCCGCGATAGGTAGCATCCGGATGCCCCTCGACGACGGAGCGAAGCGTGCCTGGAGCGAGCCAGCGACTCATCGGCCGTACCCATGAGGTCGCCGAGATCTCACCGTTCATCGATTCGGTCTCGGGGGGTCCGAGCGGCCTGTTGCTCGAGGGGGCGGCGGGGATCGGCAAGACGGCTCTGTGGTTCGAGGCCGCCGAGATCGCGCGCGAACGGGGCATCGTCGTGCTCGCCACGCGCCCCGTCGAGTCGGAGGCGACGTTCTCCTACTCGGCCCTGAGCGATCTGTTCGAGGAGGTCTTCGACGCGGCGCTCGTCGAGCTGCCGGCGCCCCAGCGCCGCGCGCTCGAGATCGCGCTCGTTCGCGCCGAGGCCGAAGGACCTCCGCCGGACCAGCACGCGGTCTCCCTGGCGGCGCTGGGCATGCTTCGGTCCCTCGCGGCGTCGGCGCCGTTGGTCCTCGCGGTCGACGACGTCCATTGGATCGATCCATCCTCGGCCCGGGTGCTGGGATTCGTCTTGCGGCGCCTGAGCGATGAGCGGGTCGGCGTGCTCGCCTCCGCCCGTACCGGCTTGCAGATCCCGGCGGAGCTGTCTCAGGCGCTGGAGCGGATGCCGTTGCGCCGTGTGACGGTGGGGCCGATGCCACGAAAGGCGCTCGGTGCGATGCTTCGCCAGCATCTCGGCTCGGACCTGCCGCGCCCGCTCGTCGCCCGGCTCCACGAGGTCTCCGGGGGGAACCCGCTCTACGCCCTGGAGATCGCGCGCGCCCTCGAACGGCAGGGCGCTCGGCCGGATGCCGGCGAACCGCTGCCGGTGCCCGAAGACCTCCAGCAGTTGCTCCGTACCCGGCTCGCCGCCCTCCCGCCGACGTGCGCTCAGCCCCTGCTCGTCGTCGCCTCGACGGTGCGGCCGACCGAGGACCTCCTCCTCGCCGCGGGGGGACCGAGTGGCGAGGTGCTGGCCGGCCTGGGGGCCGCGGAGGCGGCGAACGTGATCCGCCGTGAACGAGGGCAGATCCGCTTCACGCACCCGCTCCTGGGCTCGACCGTCTACGCGGCCGCCTCGGCGCACGAGCTGCGGCATCTCCACGACCGCTTGGCACAGCTCGTCGCGGACCCGGAGGAGCGGGCCCGTCACCAGGCGCTGGCGAGCACGGGTCCCGACCCCAAGGTCGCGCTGGTGCTCGAGGAGGCGGCGCACCACGCTCGTGGACGGGGCGCCCCCGACGCCGCCGCCGAGCTGGGGGGGCTGGCACGCCAGCTCACCCCGGCGGAGGATCGGGAGGACCTGCGACGACGCACGTTGGATGCGTCCGGATACCTGTTCGACGCCGGCGACGCGCCGCGCGCCATCGCGCTGCTCGAGGAGGCCGCTGCGTCGGCGCCCCCCGGCCGTGGTCGTGCGGAGATCCTGTTCCGCCTTTCGTCGATGAGCTGGATGAACCTCGAACGCGGGGTTCGCGATCCGCTCGAGCGGGCGCTGACCGAAGCAGGAGACGACGCCGAGCTGCTGTCGGGGATCCATCTCGACCTGGCCTGGGTCGACTTCTACCAAGGAGATCTCGCCGCGGCCTCCGAGCACGCCAGGCGATCGGTGGACGGGGCGGCCGGCATCGCCGACCCCGCCACGAAGGCCGACGCGCTCTCGACGTTCGGGATGGTGGAGTTCCTGCTGGGCAGGGCGGCGAGCGACACGATGTCCCAGGCGTTGGAACTCCAGGACGTCGGGATGGAGGGCGGATCGTGGACCGAGGCATCGGTCTACACGACGCCTCGATCCGTCATCGGCCTGCAGCAGATGTGGGCGGGCCGGCTCGACGAGGCGAGGGCGACCTTCGAGCACGAGCTGGCCGAATACGAGCGCCACGCGATGTTCACGGTCCGGCAGGAGGTCTTGTGCTACCTGGCCGAGCTCGAATGCCGGGCCGGGAGGTGGCGACTCGCGGAGGCCTACGCGGCCGAGGCGATGGAGACCGTTGTCGAATCGGGTCAAACGGCGACGCAGAGCCACGTCGTGCGCTTCAACCAGGCGCTCGCCGCGGCACACCTGGGACAGGTCGATGCCGCACGGGCGTGGGCGACGGAGGGCGTTCGTCTCGCGTTGTCCAACGACGACGCGTTCAACGCCAACTGGAACCGGGCCGTGCTCGGCTTCCTCGCGCTCTCGCTCGCGGAGTTCGAGCAGGCGCACACGCATCTGGAGCCTGTCACGCGCTACCTGGAGGCGATGGGCTCGGCGGAGCCCGGCATCATCCCCTGCATGCCGGACGAGATCGAGGCCCTGGTCTCCCTGGGCCGGCTCGACGAGGCCCAGCGATATCGCGATCGGTTGGCGGAGCAAGGAGGGACGATGGGCCGCCCGTGGGCGACCGCCGCGGCCGCGCGCTGCGGCGGTCTGATCGCGGCCGCCAAGGGGGACCCCGAGGGGGCACGGGCGGCGCTCGAGGACGCGTTGGTCCACAGCGGCAACGGGCAGCAACCGTTCGAGCGCGGGCGCACCCTGATGGTGAAGGGGCAGGTGGAACGCCGGGCGCGGCAGAAGCGGCTGGCTCGGTCGAGCCTGGACGAGGCGCTTCGGATCTTCGAGTCGCTGGGCGCTCCACTATGGGCCGAGCGGGCTCGGAGCGAGCTTTCCCGTGTAGGCGGACCGGTTGCGTCGGGGGAGCTCACGCCGACCGAGCGACAGGTCGCGGAGCTCGTGGCCGACGGGCTCACGAATCGGGAGGTCGCGGACTCCTTGTTCGTCAGCGTGAAGACCGTCGAGGCGAACCTTTCCCGCATCTACCACAAGATGGGCATCGGCTCTCGACGGGAGCTGCAACGCGCCAGGAACCCCTCCGGCGCCGCCACCGAGGATCCGCGAGACGCACCCGAGCCACGTCATCCGTAGGGTTCGTCCCCGATTCCCCCCTGTGCCACGCCGCCTACCGTCGACGTACGGGTCGCGCACGCGGCCCTTGGGGGGTGAACGGCATGCAGTCGATCGAAGGAACGATCCAACCACGCGGGGCGATCACCGTGGTCAGGTCACGCGTCATGGTCGCCGTGCTCGTTGCGGGCCTCGTCGCGGGCTTCGGCCTGGGCCGCGCCGGCAACGGTTCCGTCGCCGGTCCGTCGCGGCCGATACCGACGATCCAGGGACCCGGCCACGTGCCGCGGGTCTGGGTGGGGCAGCCGTGAGGTGGCGTGGCCGGGGGGCGACGACGCTCGCCGTGGCGACGGCCTCCGCGATCGGCGCGTTCGCGCTGGGTGCGGCATCGGCGTCCTCGCAGCTCACCGCGCCGACCACGATCACCGTCGTCGAGCACTCCGAGCACGACACAGTCATCGACGTGGGGAAGAAGGGTGACTCCACGGGGGACATCCTGACGTTCCACAACGCGGTCTACGACGCAACTGACACCGCGAAGGCGGGAAAGAACCAGGGCCAATGCGTGCGGGAGCGGCCGAGGGCGGGGACGTGGGAGTGCTGGTGGACAACGTCGCTGCGTGACGGGCAGATCACGGTCGAGGGGCCGTTCTCAGACACCGAGGATACGGTCTTCGCGGTGACCGGTGGCACCGGTCTGTACGCGAACGCCCGCGGATCCATGAACGTGAAGGCGATCCACGGCGGCGCGAAGTACCGTCAGACCTTCCATCTGATCCCGTAGCCGTCGCGGCAGAGGCTCCGAGCCGGTCAGGCGAGCCGGGCACAGATCGCTCGAGGGTCGCCGTCTTCGTCCGCCATGACCTCGGGCGCGCCGAACCCGTGCGTGGGGAGCAGCCGTCCGATCGGATCCGCCTGCCCCCCACCCAGTTCCAGCAGCAGCCGGCCGCCGGACCGGAGCCACCGCGGGCTCCTGCGCACGACGTCGACGAGCACGCCCATGCCGTCGGCTCCCCCGTCGAGAGCGAGCCGCGGTTCGAAGGCCTGGACGTCGCGCGGGAGCAAGCGGAGCGAGTCCGTCGGCACGTACGGCACGACCGCCGTCAGCACGTCCACACGATGCTCGAACGTCCGAGGAAGGGGCTCGTCCAGGGAACCCTCGAACGCCTCGACACGGTTCCGCCGCGCACATCGCACGGCGTCCTCGTCGATGTCCGTCGCCAGCACGCGCGCCGTCGGCACGTGTCGAGCCAGGACGGCCGCGACCGCCCCCGCGCCCGTGCAAAGATCCACGGCCAAGCCCCCCGGCGGCAGGAGCGCGGCCGCCCGCCGCGCCATGGGCTCGGTTTGCGGTCGCGGCACGTAGACCCCGGGGGCGACGAACACGTCGACGCCGCAGAACGTGACGGAACCGATCAGCCACGCGAGCGGCTCACCCCGGGTGCGACGGGTCACCAGGTCGTGCATCACGCGCGGGTCGCCGGAGGCGGCACGAAGCAGCTCGTCGGCCTCCGCGCCGGCCTCGACGCAACCCGCCTGCGCGAGCGCTCGTGTCACCGAGGTGCGATCGAGGGCTGCGGATCCACCGGGCACGCTCATGGTCATAACGGTAGTCCGCACCGAGCCGTCGGGAGGCGCGTGCCTGCACCGAGCCGGCGGGAGGCGCGTGCGTTCACCCGAGCGCCGACGCTTCGGCTATCCTCTGCCGCGAGATGGAACCCATCGGAGAGCTCGTGGCCGCCGCGGTGGTCGACCAGCGGGTGTGGGGGGCGAAGGGCGAAACGGCTCCCGACGGCGTGTATCTCGTGGGCCAGCCGGGACCGGCGCTCCCCTTCGTGGTGTTCAGGGCCTGGAAGGTGCCGGTGGGCTTCGTGTCCGAACAGATCCGCTTCATCGGGCCCTCGGGGCGCACGATCCACCGGTGGGGCCCGCACGTGCGCCGGATGGTCGGCGCGATGGACCTCACGACCTCGGTCGACACGATCACCGACGCCGTGTTCGACGAGAGCGGAACCTACGTCGCCTCGTTCATCCTGGACGAGCAGATCGTCAGCGAACTGGAGTTCCCGATCTTCGTCCAGGCCGCGGCCACGTCGCTGCCGAAGGCCGTCGAGGAAGGGCTCAAGAAATCCGACGTGATCTGGGTGGGCACCGAGGAGTTCGGCAAACGCAAGACGGTGCCGGCGTGGTTCGCCTACAAGAACGGCAAGATCTTCATGGTGTCCCAGCGCGAGCCCGGGCCCCAGGAACAGACCGTGCCCGGCGTGCCGGACGCGCACGAGCTCGTCGTGGTGACACGCCGAAAGCTCCGCGACACCTCGCTCGACGAGTTCACCGCGTCGCAGCGATCGTTGGAAGGCGCCGAGTGGGAGGACGCCGCCAAGGTCCTGGCGGACAAGCGCAAGAGCCGGGCGGGCGCCCCCGGGGAGTCCATCGCCCGCTGGCGGGGCACCTGCGACATCGTCGAGCTCGTGCCCAACGTTTCGGCCTGAGCCGCTCGGCGCTCAGCGGTTGAGGGGGCGCCGCACCGCTTCGGCCACGCGGGCGATCTGCTCGCCCAGCGCCGCCATCTCGTCGGGCACCAGCGCCTGCGGACCGTCGACGAGGGCCTGCTCGGGATCCGCGTGAACATCGATCATGACGGCGTCGGCGCCGGCCGCCACCGCGGCGAGCGTCATGGGCACCACGAGGTCGCGCTTGCCCACGGCGTGAGAAGGATCGACGATCACGGGCAGATGGGATTCCCGCTGCGCCACCGCCATGCCCCCCAGGTCCAGCGTGTTGCGGGTAGCCGGCTCGAAGGTCCGGATGCCCCGCTCGCACAGGATGATCTCCGAGTTCCCGCGCTGCGCCACGTACTCCGCCGCCTGGAGCCATTCGTCGACGGTCATGGCGAGCCCGCGCTTGAGCATCACCGGCTTGTTCGTCAGTCCCACCTCTTTGAGCAGTTCGAAGTTCTGGGCGTTGCGCGTGCCAACGCGGATGCAGTCCGCGATATCGGCGACGTGGCCGACCTGACTCACGTCCACGACCTCGACCACGAACGGCAGCCCCGTCTGATCACGGCAGGTGCGGAGGATCTCAAGGCCCTGCTCCCCCAACCCCTGGAACGAGTACGGCGACGTGCGCGGCTTGTACACGTCACCGCGCAGCACCGTGGCGCCCGCGGCCTTGGCCGCCTTGCAGGCCAGCAGCGCCTGCTCCTCGCTCTCGACCGCGCAGGGGCCGGCGATGATGGTGAAGGTGCCGCGGCCGATCGGCGTTGCGCCCACCAGCACGGTCGTGGGGTCGGGATGCAGGTCGCGCGCGACCATCTTGTACGCCTTGCCGATCTGGATCACGTGGTCGACGCCGTGCATCTGCTGCCAGTCGAGGGCGCGCAGCCGCTCCGTGTCTCCCACGAGCCCGACCACGGTATGGACCGTCCCCCGGGATACGAACGCCTCGCCGCCGGCCGTGCGTGCGCGCTCGGCGACGGCCTCGATATCCGAGTCCGTCGCGTCCGACTTCATCACCACGACCATTGGTGACCTCCCGTCATCCCCGAGACCGAGCCCGGGAAGGAAGAACCCCGGGCGGGCCCGGGGTCGCTGGTGCGCTGAGGCTGCAGGCGACTACGCCGGGCAAGCGCCCGCGTAGGCAAACCAGGAGCCGAGATCGTGCTGCATGGGACCCCATTGTGCGGGTTCCGGACCGCCCCTGGCAAGCAGGCGCGGGGCAGCGCCGCCGACCCACCACTAGGATGCCGTCCCATGCCCTCCTTCACCGTGCTGGAGCACCCGCTCGCCGGCGACCTCCTCACGCGCCTTCGGGACCGGAGCACGGGTCCGGCCGACTATCGCTCGATCACGCGGCGGCTCGGCCGGCTCCTCGTGATCGAGGCCACGCGCGATCTCCCCGTCGAGGAGTCCCCGGTGCACACACCCCTGGAGCCGTACACGGGCACGCGGCTCGCCACGGGCCTCGTGGCCATCCCCGTCCTGCGGGCGGGGTTGGGGCTGCTCGATGCCGTCGTCGACCTCTACCCCGACGCCGTCATCGGCTACCTGGGCATGGAACGAGACGAGCAGACGCACGAACCGCGCGACTACTACGCCAAGCTCCCCCCCATGAGCGGGCGCCGAGCCTTGGTCGTGGATCCCATGCTCGCGACCGGCGGCTCGGGCAGTGCCGCGGTGCGTTACGTCAAGGAAGCGGGCGCGGTCGATATCTCGTTCGTCTGCGTGGTGGCCGCTCCGGAAGGGTTGCGCCGCATGCAGTTCGATCACCCAGATGTCCCCGTCGTGGCCGCGGCGCTCGATCGCCGGCTCAACGAGCGCGCGTACATCGTGCCGGGGCTGGGCGATTTCGGCGACCGACTGTACGGCACCATCGCCGCCGACTCCTCTGTCCCAGACTAGAGGCCGCCCTCGTACGCCTTGCCCGCCGCCTCCGGTGGTCGAACCTTCCCGACGAACCCGGCCAGGACCACGATCGTGACCACGTAGGGGATCATCCTGATGAACTGATCGGGCACGAGGTTGAACACAGGGGCATCGGCGAGCCGGAGCGGGATCGCCTGGGCGAAACCGAAGATGAACGCCACGAGCATGAGGCGCTTCGGGTTCCAGTTCGACAGGATCAATGCCGCCAGCGCGATGAAGCCCAGGCCCTGCGTCTGTCCCTCGCTCCACCCGTAGGCGACCTCCACGGCCAGGTAGGCGCCCGCCAATCCCGCGAGCGCGCCGGAGAGCAACACGCCTTGGTAGCGCAGGGGCGCCACCCGCACGCCCAGGGATCTCGTGGCCTCCGGATTCTCGCCGCAGGAACGCAAACGCAGCCCCCACCGGGTGCGGTAGAGCACGAACGTCACGGGGAACACGATGAGCACCGCCACCACCACCATCGGAGATAACTGCTCGAACGCCCTGCCCAAGCCCCAGGGGATCTTCGACAGGAGCGGGATGTCGACGGGGTTCATGTGCGGCTGACCCGGGTCGGACTGGGTGGCTTGCCCGAACATGATCGAGGACAGGAATCGCGCGAGGCCCACGGCCACCAGGTTGATGACCACGCCCGAGACGATGTGGTCGACCTTGAAGGTGACGGTCGCCAACGCATGGATCGAGGCGAACATCGCCCCGCAGGCCATCCCGATCACGAGCCCCATGATCGGGCCCCACGGCAGGCCCCACCCGAGCCCGTCGGGCGCCGGAAGCGTGAAGTGGTGCGCGCCCCACGACCCGGTGACCGTGCCGATGATCATCATGCCCTCGAGGCCGATGTTCACGATCCCCGAGCGCTCGCTGAAGAGCCCGCCCAGGCCCGTGAGGTAGATGATCGTGAAGTACGTGAGCGCGATGCCGATCGCGGCGCCGATGTCTCCCAGCGGCATCAGGCGGCCTCCTCGTCGGATGAATCTTCGAAATCCTCAACCTCGGCGGCCTTCCGAAGCTGGCGGGCCAGCAACCGCCGCTTGGCCAGTTGGTAGGTCACGACCACGGAGATGATGAGGATCCCCTGCAGGATGATGATGAACTCCCGCGGGACGTCGGTCTCGATCTGCACCGCTGTCTCGCCGCGCGCGAGAACCCCCCACAAGATGGCCGCGGCCACGATGCCCGCCGGATTGTTCTGGCCCAGGAAGGCCACGGCGATGCCCGTGAACCCGAGCGACGCCTCATAGCCGATCGGGAGATAGCCCCTCTCCCCGAGTAGCTGTTGCATCCCGACGAGGCCGGCGAGCGCCCCGGACAACAAGAAGAGCTTCAGCTGAACGCTCCCGACCGAGATCCCCGCAGCGCTCGCCGTGCCGGGCGAGGCCCCCACGGCGCGGGCCTCGTAACCGAGTCGCATGCGCTTGAGCACGAACCACACCACGGCGGCGGTGAGGACGGCTGCGGGGAACAGCCAGGTGAGGTGGGCGCTGGCCTTGATGCCGAAGTGGTGGCCGAGATCCGGGATGAGGGCGTTCCGCGCGAACGGATCCGTCCGCAGGTTCACATTGAAGTTGCCCTCCTGCACCGTGTACTTCAGCGGACCGTTGATCGCCCAGGCCACCAGGCTCACGGCGATGCCGTTGAGCATGATCGTCGTTACCACTTCATGGGCGCCCGTCCGCACCTTCAATACGCCCGCGATGCCCGCCCAGATGGTGGCGCCGACCATCCCGCCCGCGATGACGGCGAACATCAGCAACGGGCCGGGGAGGAAATCGAACTTGAGGGCCACGAACGCGGCCGTCATGAGCCCCACGATGTACTGGCCCTCAACGCCGATATTGAACATCCCCCCCTTGAAACACACCGCCACGGCGAGCGCCGAGAAGATCAGCGGCGTCGCCGCCGCCAAGACATACCCGAACCCTTCGCGCTCCCCGAACGAGAAGCGCAGGATGGCGCCGTACACCGTGAGGGGGTTCTCGCCGTAGGCCAGGATGATCAGGGAGCCGAGGAACAGCGCGATGACGGCGGCCACGCCGAGTGCCCCGAGTTGGCCCGGGAGGCCCTCGAGCCACTCCGGCCGGCGACGATCCTCCACGACGGGGCCGGCGACCGTCGCCATCAGCCCGTTCCCACCGCGTCCGAGCGCCCGAGCATGCCCGCCCCGACCGCCTCCGGAGGCGCCTCGGGTGGGAACTCGCCCGTGATGGCTCCCTCGTAGAGGGTCACGATGCGGTCCGACAAGGCGTAGATCTCATCGAGCTCCGCGGAGATCAGCAGCACGGCTCTGCCCGCGGCCTTCTGATCCAGGATCTGGCGCCAGACGAACTCGATGGCGCCGACGTCGAGGCCGCGGGTGGGCTGTGAGGCCACGAGGAGGTCGGGGTCGGTCTCCAGCTCTCGCGCGAGGATCAACTTCTGTTGGTTGCCACCGGACAGCGTGCGCGCCGTCGCCTGGATGCTCCGGGCGCGCACATCGAACTCCCGCAAGAGCCGTTGGGCGAGCTCCTTGATCTTCCGGATGAACATCACGCCGGCCCGATTCGAGAAGTCCGCGTCGTCGTGTCGCCCCAACACGGCGTTCTCCCACAGGCTCATGTCCAGCACCAGACCCTGTTCATGGCGATCTTCGGGGATGAGGGCGACGCCCGCGTTGCGGATCTGCTCGGTGGAGCGGCCCCGCAGATCTTGGCCCTTGAGCATGATGGATCCGGCGTCGAGCGGTCGGAGGCCGACGATAGCGTCCGCGAGGTCCCGCTGGCCGTTGCCCTCCACGCCGGCAACGCCCACGATCTCTCCCGCGCGCACCTGCAAGGACACGCCATGGAGACGGCCGCCCTCCAAGCCGTCGAGCGTGAGCACGGGCTCGCCCGCTTCCACGTCGGGCTTGTCGAGCCGGAAGAGGACGGGGCGGCCGACCATCATCTCGGCGAGGTCGGCCTTCGACGCCTCCGACGGGGTCGTGGCCCCCACCACCTCGCCGCGCCGCAGGACGGTGATGCGATCGGCGATGGCGAGGACCTCGTCGAGCTTGTGGCTGATGAAGACGATGGTCTTCCCGTCTTCGCGCAATCGTCGGAGATTGGCGAAGAGCTCCTGGGTCTCGGCCGGCGTGAGCACCGCTGTGGGTTCGTCGAGGATCAACACCTCGGCCCCTCGGTAGAGGGCCTTGATGATCTCCACACGCTGCTCTTCCCCAACGGACAGGTCGTCGATCACCGCCGAGGGGTCGATCTTGAAGCCGTAGGCCTCGGCCAGCTCGGCGACCTTGCGCTCCGCGTCTTCCGCACGCAGGAGCGGGCCGTCCTCCTGCCCGAGGATCACGTTCTCCGCTACCGTGAACGGGTCCACGAGCACGAAGTGCTGATGGACCATGCCGATCCCGTGGGAGATGGCGACGCGGGGCGAGGTGATGTTCACCTCCTCGCCGTGGATCGTGATCGAGCCTTCCTCCGCCGGGTACATCCCGTAGAGGACCCGCATCAACGTCGATTTGCCCGCCCCGTTCTCACCGATCAGGGCGTGGACCTCGCCGGATCGGAGCTCGAGGCTCACGTCGCGATTGGCCACGACCCCGGGGAATCGCTTCGTGATGTGCTGCAAGACGACGATGGGCGGGGCGCTTTCGCGCCCCGCCCCATCGCCGGTGTCCATGGGTGCCGCTCCCCTCCGGCTCAGCTCTTGCCGGGCTTCTCCGGAGGAACGATGGCACCGCTGATGATCTTCTGCTTGTACTGGTTCACCGTATCGATGATGTCCTGCGTCATGAGATCCGTGTTCGAGGTCGAATACGAGATGCCGTCGGACTTCAGGTCGAACACCTGGTTCCCGCCCTCGAACGTGCCGTCGGTCGCGGCCTTGATCGTGTTGTACACGGCCGTGTCGACCCGCTTGATCATCGACGTGAAGATGTAGGGGGCCTGGGCCGCCGTCACGGCCTTGTACTGATCCGAGTCCACGCCGATCGCGAGCTTCTTCTGCGCCGCCGCGGCCTTGAACAGGCCGTTCCCGGACTTGCCCGCGGCGTGATAGATGATGCAGGCGCCGTTGTCGTACATCTTGTTCGACAGCGCCTCCCCCTGGATCACGTCGTTGAAGGCCTTCGTGGAGTCGCCGATGTACTCGACCTGCACCTTGATGTTCGGGTTGATCTCCGCGACGCCGGCCTGGAACCCGGCCTGGAACTTCTCGATCAGCGGCCCGGTCTGCCCGCCCAGGAAGCCGAGGTTCGAGCAGTTCAGCTCCTTGGCCTTGAGCGCCGCGGCGACGCCGACCAGGTAGGACCCCTCCTGCTCCTTGAACGTGAGATCCACCACGTTCGTGGTGGCGTCGGCGTCGTTCGTGAGCCCGCACGCGGTGCCGCACGAGTTGTAACCGTCGACGATCCCGAACTTGATGTCGGGGTAGCTGGGGGCCGTCTCGTTGATGCCGGGCGTGAACGCGAAGCCCGTCCCTATCACGATGTCGTAGCCCGCGTCGGCGAGCGATTGCACGTTCTCGTCGAGGTTCGACCCGTCGGCGTTCGACTCGATGAGCTTGGTGTTCGACTCGCAGATCAGCCCGTCGGAGATGGCCTTCTGCAGGGCCGCGTACGCCAGGTCGTTGAAGCCGTTGTCACCCAGCCCACCGACGTCGAGCGCGAGCCCCACCTTCATGTCCGAGGTACATCCGCCCCCCGATGCCGACGTGGACGCCGAGCCCGATGCCGAGCCCGAGTTGTCGTTGTTGCTGCACGCCGCCGCCGTCAGCGCGAGCGCCAGGACCGGCACGGCGAGCATGCGAACGATCTTCGTCATGCATTCCCCTCCCTATCGGTGAACCGGTGCGGCCGGTTCGCGTGGATTCTCGTCGGGGAGCCCCACAGCGTCAAACGGCCCCGTGGGAGACTACGTGGCCGGGCCGGTGCGGGGATGGGAGATGGGATGGCCGAGGACGCCAGGGTGCGAGATCTCCGCGAACGTATGGCCTCATCGCCGTTCTACGGCTGGATGGGGATGTCCCTCGTGGATGCATCTGAAGGCGAGGTGGACCTCACGCTCGAAACAGATCCGCACCACCTCAACCTCCAAGGGCTCGTGCACGGCGGCGTCCTCGCGAGCCTGGCGGATACCGCCGCGGGCCTCGCCGTGCGGACGAAGCTGGAGCCCGGACGGCGTCACGTCACGGTGCAGCTGGACGTGCGATACCTCTCGGCCGGCGCGCAAGGGGTCATCACGGCGACCGGTCGCGCCGTGCGCGTGGGACGTCAGATCGCGTTCGCCGACGCCGAGATCCGCGACGCGAACGGGCGCCTGCTCGCGACCGCCCACGCGACCCTGGCGATCATGGCGGATCGGAGCTGAGGAGCCGCTCAGTACGCGACGTCGATCTTGGCCATCGCGTCGGGAAGCTGAGCGAAGGCGCCCTGCAGCCCCAAGAGCAGACCCATGTTGCCGCCGACCTTGATCTTGCCGGTCATGAACGACGTGACGGCCGACAGTTCGTTGCGGGCGAGCTTCGCCGCCGTGTCGTAGCTCTGCGTGATGGTGGCGTCGGGTGCTTCGACATCGCCCACGCCCATGTCGATGGTTCCGTCATCGAGCTTGATCCAGTAGTGGGTGTCACCGCCCTCGGTCGTGATGACCTGCTGGATCGTCGCGTGCTGGCCGGCGGCCGCCTGGCGGAACGCGTCGGCGGCGTTCAGCTCGTTCTTCAGGGCCTCGGCCCATTCGGCTGAGAGGAACTTCACGGACACGGATCGCTCCTTACGTTCAGGGATCGGCGGATGCGCCGGGAGTATAGGCGCCTCGCCCGTGGATCTCGTCGGAGAAGAGCTCGGGCTGGGTGAGGTGCGTGTCGTCGGCCAGGAACCACACGGACCTGTTCTCACCCTCCACGCGCACGGTGTTCAAACTGGTGTTGGGAGGCAGGAAGAACATCTCCTGGTCGCGGATGTCGAGGAGGGCGCCCACGTAGGCGTTGATGACGCCGCCGTGGCACACGATCCAGACATCTCCGGCCGGATGCGTGCGCAGCGTTTCCTCCGCGCCCTCGATCACCCTGCGCTGAAACTCCTCTTGCGGTTCGCCCCCCGGAGCGAGGAAGAAGACCGGATCCTGACGGAGGATCCGGCCGGGCATCTCCGGATGTTCGGTCAGGAGCGACTCGAACTCCTTGAACTCCCACTCTCCGCCGAACCACTCCGCCAGGTCTTCGACGACCGTCGCCTCGCGCTGGGCGGCCGCCTCGTAGGGCGCGATCGTCTGCCGGGCCCGCGCGAGGGGCGAGACGTAGAGACCGGCGGGCGGGGGCATCTTGAGGAGACGGCGGCAGAGGATCTGCGCTTGCTCGAGGCCGACGTCGTCCAACGGTGGATCCGCGACCCTCCCGCGGGCGGTGTGCGTCTCCGCCGACGACCGGTGGGACGCTCGGCCGTGGCGGATGAGATAGAGCCGTCGCTCGCTCACGACGGGCCGTTCTCCCCAGCGCGTGCGCGGCGCCCGTGCCACTCCCGGGAGAAGGCTTCCAGGTCCTCGCGGAGCCAGATCCGGCCGGAGGCGAGCGAGGTGAGCGGCTCCGGGAACGAGCCGCGATCGAGGTAGGTGACCACCCGCCGCTTGTCCCAGCCCATGATCTCGGCGGCCTCCGCCACGCCCGCGATCTGCGGGATCACCTCCACCATCAACGGCTCGTCGCCGGTCACCGCCAGGAGCTCGTCCAGACAGGCCCGTCGGCTCGTCGCGGTCACCTCGATGTAGGCGGGCGCGTCGAGGATCCGCGCGTACCATCGCCCGCCGGCCTCCCACATGCGTGCGCGCACGGGCTCGCCCATCGGCGTCGAAGTCTAGCTTGCGCGTATGACGACGTCACCCGTGCCTTCGGCTACCCCGACGACGCCGGGCGATGGAGGCCCCGACGGCGGAGCTCCTTGCGCCAGCACTCCGCGTGCCAATGGCGCCGGGCGTCCACGTCCTCGTGAGGGACGACCACCAGATGCCAGGACCCGGCGCGCACGATGTGGTCGCAACCCGGACATCGGTATTCCTTCTGCCCCCCGACCTGTCGCACTTCGTATCCGTCGACGAGCGCCCAATCGGGCGCCGACGCTCGGGCCGGCGGTTCCTCGGGCCGCTCGTAGTGCCCGAGGTCGCGGCGGTTCCTGCGCGGCACCCTCAGCCTGCCTGCCGGGACCGGACGAACGCCGCCACCACGGGGGCGAGCGCTTCGGCGGTGGCGCTGGGATCACGCCTCGCGCCGCGAACCTCGAATGAGTGTCCCCCGCCCTCGATCGGGTGGTACTCGGCTCGGTCGCCGAGCCTCTGGAGAACCGGCGCCACGACCGCTGAGCTCGCGAACGGGTCCGACGTCCCTTGGATGAAGAGCATGGGAACCGCGATCTCGTAGAGGTGCTCGTCGCGGACACGCTCGGGCTTGCCGGGCGGGTGGAAGGGATACCCCAGGAAAACGAGGCCGGCGGCGGGCATCCCCTCCGCGACCGCCATCGAGGCCATGCGGCCGCCGAAGGACTTCCCCGAGGCCCACACAGGCTCGCGCGACGGCGCGCGCGCGGCCGCCGACCCGAAGGCAGCCCGCCAGGCCGCGATCGCCACGGGCGCTCGATCGGGCGAGTGGCGCCCCGCCTCGAGGTAGGGGAAGTTGAAGCGAAGGGTCGCGACGCCCTCGCCGTTCATCCCCCGGGTGAACCCCACCATGAACGGATGCTCCATGCCGGCGCCGGCGCCGTGCGCCACGACGATCGTGGCGTCCGCTCCGGCCGGACGCGCGTAGACGCCCGAGACGTCGCCGCGGTCGGGAACGGCGATCGCGATCCGTTCTTCGGGCGCGTCCATGCGTGCCATGATGCACGCCATGGCGGGACACTTCTACCTCGGGACATCGGGCTTCGCCTACGACGAATGGCGCCACGGCGTGTTCTACCCGGAGGACCTGAAGAAGGACGACATGCTCGACTACTACTCGTCGCAGCTGTCCTCGGTGGAGATCAACTACTCGTTCCGGCGGTTCCCGAGCGAGAAGACGCTCACCACGTGGCGCGAACGAGCGCGTCCCGGCTTCGTGTTCACGCTCAAGGCGAACCAGCGCATCACGCACTCGCGCCGGCTGAAGGACTGCGACGACGACGTCCGCGATTTCCTCGAGCGCGCGCGGTTCCTCGGGGACCGGTTGGGATGCATCCTCTTCCAATGCCCGCCCAACCTGCACTACGACGAGGCGTTGATCGCGTCGTTCGTTGGGTACCTGCCGCCATCCGGACCGGGCGTGCCGCGGTTCGCGATGGAGTTCCGCCATCCCTCCTGGGTGGCGGCGAAGGAACTGCTGCTGTCCCAGGGCGTGGCGTGGTGCGTGGCCGAGACGGACGAGAAGGACCCCAAGCCCGAGGACCTGTCGTGGGCCCCGGCGGGCTACCTGCGCCTGCGAAAGACGGAGTACTCGGACGACGAGCTGACCTCGTGGGCGGAGCGGATCCGCCCCGCCCTCGATGCGGGGGCGGACGTCTTCTGCTACTTCAAGCACGAGGACGAGGGCGCGTCGCCGAAGATGGCGAAGCGCTTGGAGGCGCACCTCATTTAGGTTGCTCTGCAAGCACTCTAGTCGCGAGAAGTCTAGATAGTCCTAGGTGGAGTCGGATGTGCTGAAGCCTGGGTCACGGATAAGTCACACTCCTAGATAGTCCTCTCTGGGAGATGCGGTGGCGAGTGTCAAGCGAATCGAGCGAAAGTCCGGGCCTCGCTGGAAGGTCATCTGGCGCGACAAGACCGGTCATCAGCAGACCAAGACGTTTCGATCCGAGGAGCAGGCGAATCGGAAGGCGATCCTCGTCGAGGCCGACAAGATTCAAGGTAGGGGTGTCGATAGTGGCCTGAAGCGGCCCTACGGTGTGTTGGCTGAAGAATGGCTACGGGCGCGACGGAATCTCACTCCGAAGGTTCGTGGCAACTACCGCAACCGTCTGGACCGACAGCTTCTGCCCTACTGGAGCCACGTGCGCATCGAGAAGATTGACGCTGAGACGGTCAGCCGATGGGTCGAGTGGGCCGAGAAGAGGGGATTCTCAGCGTGGACCATGCTCGAAGCCTTCGCAGCAATGAGTGCCAGCTTCGGGTGGGCAGTCAGCGTCAGGAAGCTAGACGAGAATCCTCTTCGAGGTCTGCGACAACTGCTGCCCAAACCACCTCGGGGCACAGAACGCACCGTGCTCGAACCTCACGAGATCGTCCGGCTAACAGACGCAAGCGGCAACTCAATGTACCGAGCGATGGTGCTAGTTCTGGGATGCACGGGCATGCGTCCTGGCGAGATGTTGGCGCTCCGAGTGCAGGACCTTCATCTCGAAGATGAAATCCCGTACGCGTGGGTAACGCGTTCCGCCGTGGTTGGCACAAATGGGCGGATGGTCGTCAACGATCACCCGAAGACCCATCAAGATCGTCGCGTCGATCTGCTGGAGCCAGCGAAATCTGCCGTCGTCGCCCATATTGGAGGCGAGCAACTCGACAGCAACGACCTCCTCTTTGAGGCTCCTCGGGCGGCACCCTTCCGGCTCGCGTGGTCGAGCGTTAGGCGTCTTGCTTCGCGGGGGCGGGATCGGTGGCAGCGAGCCGTAATACGCAGCCGAACATCGCCCCGGAACCGTCGCTCCGAACCCATACGCGGCCCCCTTGCCCCTCAACGAGTTCGCGGACGATGGCCAGGCCCAAACCACTCCCGCCCGCCTCGCGACTCCTTGCCTCATCCGCGCGGTAGAAGCGATCGAAGATCCGGGGGATCGACACTGCGGGGATGCCGGGGCCAGCGTCGACCACGGTCAGTTCGCCGCCGTGCTCGTCACGATGGACGTCTACGACGACTCGACCCCCACGGGGTGAGTACTTGATGGCGTTGTCGACCAGATTGCGCACCACGTGGCGGAGTCGGTCGGCATCGCCGATCACCTCAACCGGCCCAGCTGACTTGAACTCCAGACGCACCGCGCGGGCCGAGGCCTGCGGGGACATCGCGGTCAACACGCCCTCCGCCAAGCCCGCCAGATCCACCCGCTCCGCCCTGGGGGCCAAGGCCCCCTCGTCCATCTGGGCGAGGACCACCAGGTCCTCGACGATAGCTCGCATCCGATCCGTCTCCTCGCGGGCGCTCTCGAGCACCTCGCGAGCCTCGTCGGAGAGGTCTCCTGAGACGAGGCTGACGTCGATCTCGGTGCGCATGATGGCCAGGGGAGACCGAAGTTCGTGGGAGGCGTTGGAGACGAAGGCCTGCTGCTGTTCCACGCTCGTCTGGATCCGATCCAGCATCTCGTTTAGGGTGACGGCGAGCTGCCCGACCTCATCCATCGCAGCAGGGATCTCAACGCGATCATCCAGCCGCGAAGCATCGATCGCTCTTGCCTCACCGATCATGGTCGCAACCGGTCGCAGCGCCTTCTTCGCCAGCCACCAGCCACCGAGTGCCGCGACCAAGACGCCGGGCGGGATCACGACTGCCAGGATGAGCACGAGACGGTGGATCGCCCCCTCCACATCTTCGAGGGACGTGGCCACGATCAGCGCGGATGGTTTGCCTTCGTCGGTGAAGGGCGTGGCGTAGACGCGGTAGTCCTGACCGTTCACCACGGCGGTCTGCATCGACGTTGCTCCCGCGACGGCTGCCGAGATCGATGCCGGAGGCAGCATCGGAGAGGCTGCTTGTCCGTTCCCGGCGCTTACGACGACCGATCCGCCTGGTGAAACGATCTGGGCCGCGGACGCGTCGCGTGGCAGTCCCGCGAGCGACGCGTCGATGGCGCCGCTGAACTCACTTTCGCTGTTCCTGGCAACGGGCATGTAGTCGGCGGCGATCTCGCTCGCACTCGTTCGTAGCGTGCCGTCAAGAGCGCGCGTGAGCGCCGCACGTAGGTTGACGGCCACGAGCACCCCCACCAATACGAGGATCAGGGCGAGCAAGGTCGTGAACCACAGCGTGAGCCGTACCCGGATCGGGACGCTCACGTGGTCGCCTCCAATGCGTAGCCCACTCCACGGATCGTGCGGATGCGGATGCGCGCGCCGGCGGCGGTGAGCTTCCTGCGCACGTGCCCCACGTAGACGTCGACGACGTTGGAGAATCCTCCGTAGTTGACATCCCATACGTGCTCGAGCAGCTGGGTGCGCGTGACCGCCTCCCCCGGATGACGCATCAGGAATTCAAGGAGCGCGAACTCTCGCGCCGAGAGTGTCACGGCCACGTCTGCGACCCTCACCGCGTGTGCCGCAGGGTCGAGAGCCAGATCAGCCAATTCCAAGACCACGGGACGCTCGACGGGGCCCCGCCGGATCAGTGCGCGCAACCGCGCGGTGAGCTCCCCGAAGTCGAACGGTTTGGGGAGGTAGTCATCGGCCCCGGCGTCAAGCCCGCGGATCCGATCATCCACGGCATCGCGCGCCGTGAGCATGAGGATCGGTGCCCAGCGCCCCTGGGACCGGAGCTCGTGACAGATCTCGAATCCATCCGCGCCGGGAAGCATCACGTCAAGAACTACTGCGTCGTAGTCATACTCGATGCCATGGGAGATCGCGTCTTCGGCATCGGCCGCGGCGTCGACCGAATAGCCCTCGTGCTCGAGCCCTCTGCGCAGCGCCCGTCGCATCTTCTCCTCATCCTCGACCACCAGGATCTTCATGTCGCGTGTAAGCATCGCACGCACTTCATGAAGGCTAGATGACGGTTCGGGCACGGACGCTCTCCTTCACCTTCCTGTCATGGACACCTCCCTAGCGTGGCCCCCAAGAGCGGTTCTGGACAGGCCGGAGCCGCACGAAGGGAAGGAGAGCACGATGCGCAAGGTCACGAAGGCTGGAGTCGCGGGCCTCTTGACGCTGGCACTCGCCGGTGGGGGCACGGCGGCGTTCGCTGGAACGGGCTCGGGCCCGGATCCCGTGAAGGATCCAAGGTCGACGTCACCCGCGAGCACAAGTCGTTCGAGAAGAAGCACGACACCTCGAAGGATCGCGTGAGTGATCGCAGCGGGAAGGATACCTACAAGGAGTCCTGGGATCGGAAGGACGGTTCCAAGGACGGAGCGGGCGGACCCAAGGACGCGAGCGCGTTCTGATCTGAGTTCGCATTCCGCCGCTAGGAAGGAGCCCTCGAAGGGGGCTCCTTCGCACGTTCTGGATCGTCCTCATGGGCCGCGGGGACCCCGAAGACCCCGACGACGGCATCGCCGATGAACTTCTCCACCACCCCGCCGTGGGCCTCGATCTGGGCGCGAGCCATCGAGGCATAGGCCGAGAGCATCTTGTCCACGTCTTCGGGGTCGGCTGACCCCGAGGTTGCGGTGAACCCGACCAGGTCACAGAACAGCGCGGTGATGACCTTGCGCTCCTCGGCGACCAGACGAGCAGGGGCTCCGAGCGGGGCGGCGCACTCCATGCAGAACTTCGCCCCGTCCGGGTTCTCGTGACCGCAGTTCGAGCAGGTGAGCACGAGGGACGGTATCCCGAGCGCCTCGTCATCCGCGACATACAGCGCCGACGCGGAACTTAAATCAAATGGGCAACACTTTGGAGCAACATGAGCGCGATGAGAAATGTGAAACCGCTGGTCGTGGGAGGCTTGATACGGCGCACTACCCAATGCTCGAGTGCCGTTGTGCTGCAACATATCTGGGCCATGCCACGATCACTTCAAGCACGAGGACGAGGGAGCCAGCCCGCAGATGGCGAAACGGCTGGAGGCCATGCTGAGACAGGCTGCGGTGAAGGAGTTTCACCGTAGGCCCGACGGTCAATATCTGCGGCGGCACACTGGTCGCCGGTTCCGATCCACCGAGCAGGAGCTGAGGCCCACTGGACGCCCGACGCACAACTGCCGTGATCGTTGCCGGGACCACCATCATCGTGGTGGCGGTCGGCGCCCTGGCCCTCTCTGGAAGAGAGGGCGGGGGTGGTCGGGCGCCGAGGACCCCCGCCCGGCCCGCTTCAGACCAGCGACAACTCAGGATCGGTGACGATCACCGGTGTTCTGTCGCCTCGTGGGAGGACGGCGTCCATCGGGATCACGATCGCCCTGGACGGGTCAAGCGGGAGCATGCCGCTCGTTCTCGATCGCGTGGGGTTGATCGACGCGACGCCGGGGGTCCTCCTCAACGGCGCGCTCGTCTCGACGGGCTCGGGCGAACGGTACGCTTGCGTCGGATCCGCCGCGGCGTTCCCACCGACGGATTGCACCCTGTTTCCGATCCACGGCTGGGCGATCTCGGCCGAGGCCGTCGCACATCGGGGGTTCCAGGTCGTCCTGGGCGTGGCATCCTCGGTCGAGGTGCCGGTGGGCACGTTCGCCGCCGTCGCGGTCTCCTACCATTCGGCGGACGGACAACCCTACGAGCTCGTTCTCCCGCAGGCCGGAAGGGTGTGTCTGTCGCAGGGGGAACCGGGGTGTGCCCGGATCTTCCCGAGGCATTGGAGCACGAGGTGACGGTCATCTCCTCGGGCCTCGTCGACGGGACCTACGCGGCTCCCTCCCCCTCACCGACCTGGCCAACCATCGATGCAGCCGCGCGCACGTCTGGGGGTGACGCCGTCTGGAAGCCAACCCGGGGGGGCGGCATAGAAGGGGGTTCCCACCGCGGCCGGGAGCCCCTTCCCATGTCGGGATGGGAGGATGCACGGATGCCGCTCGAGGGAGACCTACGCGAGGAACGGCGCGACGTCACCGCGCTCTTCGCGGATATCGTCGGCTCGACCTCGCTCGGGGAACACCTCGATCCCGAGGACCTGAAGCTGATCGTGGCCGATGCGGTGGCGCGGATGATCGGTGCGGTCGAGGGCTTCGGCGGGATCGTGAAGGACCTGGCCGGCGACGGGATGCTCGCGCTCTTCGGAGCCCCCGTCGCGCACGAGGATGACGCAGAACGGGCGATCCGCGCCGGCTTGAGGATCCTCGACGACATCGCTCAGTTCGCGGGAGAAGTGGAGCGTGGCTGGGGCGTCGTCGGGTTCGGTGTGCGTGTTGGCGTGGACACCGGCCGCGTCGTCGTCGGCACGATCGGCGCCGGCAGCCGGGTCGAATACGCCGCCCTCGGCGACGCCGTGAACACCGCGGCGCGGCTTCAGTCCCACGCGGCGCCCGGCGCCGTCCTCGTCGGGGAGGAGACGCACCGGCTCACGGAACCGCTCTTCTCGTGGGACGAGCCCCTCTCCTTGACGCTGAAGGGCAAGGAGATGCCCGTGATCGCCTGGCCCGTCGAAGCCGCGGCCGAGGGCGGACAGAAGCTGCGGGGGCTCGAAGGCGTGGAGACCCCGATGGTGGGCCGTGAACGAGAGCTCGCGATGGGCCGCTCCGCGGTGGACGCCGTGATCCAGGGCTCCGGCGGCATCCTCCAGCTGGTCGGCGAGCCGGGCATCGGGAAGACGCGGTTCATGGGCGAGCTCCACCGCCTGGTGAACGAGGCGCCGGTGGAACACGGCGCCACCACGTGGATCGAGGGACGCTGCGTCTCCTACGGGGAGTCGATGCCGTACTGGCCCTTCCGCGACCTGCTCCACGCCTGGTTGGGGACCTCCGCCGAACGAACCCGAGCTCCGGCTCCGCGTGAGGCTCCGCCGGCACGTGGGGCGTCTCTTCGAGGAACGGGCGGATCAGATCGAGCCCTACCTGGCACCGCTGCTCGGCCTGGAGCCCGATCCCAAGGAGGCCGCCCACCTCGCGGAGCTCTCTCCCGAGGCGCTGCAGTACCGAACGTTCGAAGTCGTCAGAACCCTCCTCTCCCGGCTGGCCGACGACGGCCCGGTCGTGGTCGCCCTGGAAGACCTGCACTGGGCGGACGCCACGTCGATCCAGCTGCTTGAGCGGCTATTGGGCGACACGGAGCACGCCGCGCTCCTGTTGGTCCTCACGATGCGCCCCGAGCGGGACCATCCTGCGTGGCGGGTGAAGGAGGAGGCGGCGCGAGACCTCCCCCACCGCTTCAGCGAGATCCCGCTCGAGGCCCTGTCCGGCGACGCCGGCCGGGAGCTGCTCGCCGCGATGATCGGGGCCGACACGCTTCCACCCCAGATGGCTCAGCGGATCCTCGAACCGGCCGAAGGCAACCCGTTCTTCCTGGAGGAGATCGTGCGCTCCCTCGCCGACGCGGGCGCGCTCGTTCGAGAGGCAGATGCGTGGCGTTTCGACCACGCGGTCGCCATCGAGATCCCGCCCACGGTCGAGAAGGTGATCCTGTCGCGGATCGACCGGCTCTCCCCGGGCGCCCACGCGACCCTGACCGCCGCTTCCGTGCTCGGGCGCCAGTTTGGGCTGCCGATGCTCGAGGCGCTCGACGGTAACGGTGATGTGACCGCGACCCTTTCTGAGCTTCAACGCCTCGACCTCATTCGGGAGGCGCGTCGCTGGCCCGAGCCCGAGTACCGCTTCAAGCATGCGCTGATCCAGGAGGCCGCCTATCGAACGTTGGTCCGCCGGGACCGGATACGTCTGCATCGCACGGCGGCCACGTGGCTCGAGGACCGCGCCGGGGATCGGCGCGACGAGGTCGCCGCCCTGCTCGCCCACCACTGGCTCGGCGCCGCCGACGAGGACAAGGCGGTCGCGTATCTCACGCGGGCCGGAGATCTCGCCCGACAGGAGTACGCCCTCGACGAAGCGGTCAATCACTACCGCCAGCTGCTGCCGCTGCTCGAACGGCGAGGCGAACGACAGGAGGTCGCGCTCGTCCTGTTCAAGCTCGCTCTGGCATTGCACATGTCGCTCCGCTTCGCGGAAGCGAACGCCGCGTATCAACGAGCGTTCACGTTCTGGACGCCGCCCACGCCGCCGGACGACCTGCCGATCGAGACCCTGCGTGTCTCCTCGAGCATCCTCCCCGACGACCCGGATCCCCGCTCGGCTATCGCGTGGCCCAACATCCAGCTCTGCATGAACCTGTTCGACCGGCTGGTCGAGCAGTGGCCCGAGCGCACGATCGTCCCGAACCTCGCCGAATCGTGGGAGATCGCCGACGATGGCCTGCGATACGCGTTCCGTCTGCGCGAGGGGTTGACGTGGTCCGACGGTGTCCCGCTCACGGCCTCCGACGTCGAGTTCGGGATCAAGCGCGTCCTGGACCCGGACGCGCCCGGGTCCAGCGTGGCGATCTACTTCGTGCTCGAGGGGGGCGAGGACCACTACCTGCGGCGCCTCGATGATCCCGACCGTATCGGTGTGTGCGCGCTCGACGACCGCACGGTCGAGTTCCGCCTGGCCGCACCGGCACCCTATTTCATGAGCGTGATGAATCGGCCCGACGGCGGACCGCAGCCCCGGCACGCGATCGAGGCCCACGGCGACGGATGGGCCGGGCCCGAGCGCCAGGTCGTGAGCGGGCCCTTCCGGGTCGTGCCGAGCCGTGCCGATGTGCTGGTGCTGGAACGGCGGCCGGAGTACCGGGGCATGCACGACGGGAACGTCGGGCGCGTCGAGTACGTCCGGCTCGGCATCTCACGAGCGGCCCAACGGTACGAGCGTGAGGAGCTCGACCTCGTCACGGTCCGCTACACCCCGCGCATCGCCGACCTCGTGGAGGGACGGCATCCCGACGCGATCGTCGGACCCGCCGCGTGGTCGGGCTACCTCGCGTTCGATCATCGAGATCCGGTGACCGCGAGCCTGGACCTGCGGCTCGCGCTCGCGCGCGGCCTCGACCGCGAGGCCCTCGGCGAGGCCCTGCCGGCCAACATGGTCCTGGCGACCGGCGGCGTCGTGCCCCCAGCCCTCCAGGGGCACACGCCGGACATCGCGCTCAGGTTCGACCCCGACCTCGCACGTGAACATCTCGCCGCGAGTGGGATCACGGGAGCGCTCGCCGTCGCGTCGTTCGACGAGGATGCGTCACTGCTTGAGCCCGTGGTCGCGAGCTGGCGCGAGGTCCTCGGGCTCGAGATCGAGCAGCGCGCCTGGACGCCCGCGACGATGCCCATGCTGCGGGACCTTCGCGAGGTGGCGCCGATCGTGTTCACGGGCTGGCTTCCCGGCTACGCCGACCCCGAGTACATCCTGCGGCTGCTGTTCCAGTCGACGAGCAAGACGAACGAGGGAGGCTTCTCGTGGCCTCCCTTCGACGAGCTGATCGAGCGGGCGCGCCAGGAACGGAGCGACCGCGGACGCCTGGAGCTGTTCCACGAGGCCGACCGGATGGTCGTCACCGAGCGGGTCGCGTGCATCCCGCTCGTGTACGGCCGGTCGATGGCGATCGTGAAACCGTGGGTTGCAGGCTGGCGCGAGTTCGGGAAGACGTCGGCGAATTTCGCGGACCTCGAGGTGCGGCGAGACGAGGGGAGATGAGCCGCTATCCGGCCGCAGGCCGCGTTCGCGCGCGGCAGGCCGACGACTCGCCCCTCGCTCCTTCCGACGCCCGGCCGCCGATGCTGGCCGAGTCGCCGGCCCGCCCCCTCGGCTTCTCGGCGGCCCCCTAGGCTTCCAGGCGGGCCCGCACGGCGGTTTCGATCTCGGCCACCTGCATCGGGTCCTCGACCTTGTCACCGACGGCGCCACGCACGTAGAAGGCGTCGATCACCCGGCCGGTGTACGTGGTCACCTTCGCGAGGTGTACGTCGAGCCGCAGCTCGGCCAGGGCGGCGGTGATGTCATGCAGCAGCCCGATGCGGTCAGGCGCCCCCACCTCGATCACGGTGAAGAAGTCCGACGCCGCGTTGTCCACTTCGACCGTGACCGGCGCGTCGACCCCCGATGGATAGTGCCGGCGCTGGTCGGCCACACGCCGCTCGAGTGAGACCTGCCCATCTAGGACCTGCCGCAGGGTCGTGCGGAAGGCCCGCCAGCGTCGTTCATCGACCTGCGCTTCGAAGGCCCCCTCGACCTCGAAGAGGTCGGCCGCCACCCCGTCCTCGGTCGTGAAGACCTGCGCGGTGAGGATCGACAGGCCCGCGAGGGCGAGCGAACCCGCGATCCACGAGAGCAAGCCCGGCCGGTCGCCGGCCACGACGAGCAGCTCGTAGGTGTCGGGACCACCGCCGGGCGCCCAGGCCGTTCGCACCTCGCGAGACCCGATCTCGGGCGCCACCGTGGCGTAGTGTTCCGCCGCGCGGGCGGGATCGACGCTCAGGAAGTACCCGCGAGGCATCCGTAGGACGAACCGGTCCACCTCCGCTTCTGGTTCGTCGACGAGTCGATCGCGCAGTTCCTCGACGCGCTCCGCGAGCGCGACCGCCAGCTCGGTCCCCATCTGCCCGCGGTCGAAGAACCGTTGGACCTTGGCCACCAGCTCACGGATCAGGGCCCGTCGCCACGGCGTCCACGCCGCGGGACCCGTGGCGGCCGCGTCGGCTTTCGCCAGCAGGTAGAGGGCGGCCAGTCGTTCTGGCGTGCCCACGACCGCCGCGACGTCCAGGATGAGGTTCTCGTCGGTCAGGTCCCGCCTCGTCGCCGTGTCCGGCAGGAGCAGGTGCTGGGACACCATGAACGCGGCGAGTGCACGGGACCGTGGCTCGACGCCCATCCGCGCCAACGTGTCGTCGGCGATCCGCGCGCCCACGGCCACGTGTCCGCCGGTCCCGACCTTCCCGATGTCGTGCAGGAGCGCCCCCAGGAGGAGGCCATCGCGATCCTCGATCTGCCGGACGGCCTCGAGCTCCATCGCATCGTCGCCGTCGGTCGAGCCGAGCATCCGACCGAGCTCGAGCAGGGTGGCGGTGAGGTGCATGTCCACGGAGAACCGGTGGTAGGGGTCCCGCTGAGGCCGGCAACGAACGCCCTCCCACGCGGGCAGGAAGCGCGTGAGCAGTCCGAGTCGATCGAGCGTCTCCAGGGCGTCCACGCCCCGACCGTCCGCACGGAGCAGCCGGAGGAATGCGTCGCGGATCGCGGGCGACCACGCAACGGGGTTCGGGACCTCCGCAGCTTCGATGGCATCGAGCGACGGGGCCGGCGGCGGCGGATCCGCCTCGGCGACGAGCGCGAGCGCCTCCAAGAGGGCGCGCGCGTCCAGGGGCGCCGAAGGCGGCGGACCCCCCGGATCGTGGGCGAAGTACCTGCGTTCGGCAACGGCGGCACTCACGAACGAGACCTGCCGAGCGTGCTCGAAGAGGGAACGCATCAGCCCGTCCTCCGCGATCAGCCCCGGCTCGTCCTCGAACCCCATCGCCCGCGCGATGGACGGTTGGCGCTCCAGCGTCAGCCTGTCCGCGCGCCGGCCGGTCTCGAGATGCAGGGCGCTGCGGACCCTCGTGAGGAAGTCCTCGGCAGCGTGCACCGCCTCCCCCTCCCGCGGCCGCAGGAGGCCGGCTGCCTCGAGCGAGCCGCCGTACGCGATGCCCATCCAGCCGAGCGCCGCGACGTCGCGCAACCCTCCCTGCCCCTCCTTCAGCTCCGGTTCCAGGAGGCGGGCGGTGGCCCCGTAGCGCTCGTGGCGCAGCGCGGCGGCCGCCCGTAGACGCTCGGCGAACCCTTCGGGGTCGGCGCGAGCCGTCCCGATCACCTCGGCCGCGACCGGTTCCACTAGCGTCGCGTCGCCGTCCAGGAGCCGCAGGTCGAAGACCGCCGTGGTGTCTTCCAGCCGCTCGCGGGCGGCCTCGATGCTCTCCTCGGGCGTGCGCACCGCTTGGCCGACCTCGAGGCCCGCGTCCCACAGCGGGTAGAGGATCGGCTCCGTCAAGGCCGCCAGCCCTTCCGCATCGCGACGCCCGTCGTGCACGATCAACAGGTCGATGTCGGAATGCGGCAGCAGACGCGCGCGTCCGTAGCCACCCACGGCCGCGAGCGCCACCCCCGCGGGTGAGCCCGCGGCCCTGAACCGTGCGCGCAGCGCGTCATCCAGCAGCTCGGCGCGCCGGCGAGCGCTCCACAACCCGTGGTGGCCGAGGGAGTACGCGTTATCGAGCGCGGCGAGATCTTCGCGGAGCCGGGCGGCCGGATCGGCTCGGTCCGGGGGCGGCGTCGAGCTCAGACCGCCTCCGGACCCATCTCGCCGGTGCGGATCCGGATGACCTGCTCCGCCTCCGTGATCCATAGCTTGCCGTCGCCGATCTTCCCGGTGCGGGCCGCCTTCACCACCGCGTCCACGACCCCCTGGACATCGGCATCGGCGACGAGGATCTCGACCCGCACCTTCGGGACGAAATCGACCTGGTACTCGGCGCCCCGATAGACCTCCGTGTGGCCGCGCTGACGGCCGAACCCCTCGACACCGGTGGTGGTGAGGCCGTTCACGCCGAGGTCGCGCAACGCCTCCTTGACTTCTGAGACGCGGTGCGGCTTCACGATCGCCGTCACGAGCTTCACGGCGCCTCCCGGAGAGGTGAGCGCGTCGTGCATCGCTCAGGCGGGCGTTCGATCACTCCCCCACGGCCTTCTTCCGCGCCGTGGTCTTCTTCGCCGCACGCTTCTTCGCGGGGCTCTTCTTCGCCGGGCTCTTGCGAGACGCGGCCGCGCGCGAGGGCTTCGCCGGCTCCTCGTCCGTGTCGGGAGCCGACCCCTTCTTGGCGGCCGCCACGCTGGCCTTCAACGCTTCCATGAGGTCGACGACCTTCGCGGTGGGCTCGGCCGCCACGAGCTCGATCTCCTCGCCGTTGATCTTGGCCTCGACGATCTTGAGCAGCGCCTCGCGATACTCGTCGGTGAACTCCTCGGGGTTCCAGTCCGATGTCAGCCCCTCGATGAGCTGGCGCGCCATCTCCAGCTCCTGATCGCGGACCTTCACGTTCACATCGACGTCGCCGAACTCTGCCTCTCTGATCTCGTCGGGCCAGTACATCGTCTCGAGCACGAAGGCCTCGTCGCTGAACCGGAGGGCGGCCAGGTGCTCCTTGTCTCGGAAGCTGACCTTGGCGATGCCCACCTTGCCGTCCTGCGTCATCGCCTCGCGAAGGAGGGCGTACGCCTTGGCACCGGTCTCGTCGGGGACCAGGTAATACGACTTCTTGTAGAGCATCGGGTCGATCTCTTCGAGTTCGACGAATTGCACGATGTCGATCGCGCGACTGGATTCCACCGGCACCGAATCGAAGTCCTCGTCGGTGAGGACGACGTAGCGATCCTTCTCGTACTCGTAGCCCTTCACGATGTGGTCGAAGTCCACGATCTCGCCGTCCTTCTCGCACACGCGCTTCTGGCGGATGCGCCCCATGTCCTCATCGTGGAGCTGGTTGAAGCGGACCGTCTTCTCCTCGGTGGCCGGATACACGGCCACGGGGATGGTCACGAGGCCGAAGGAGATGGCTCCCTTCCACATGGATCTTGGCATGTCGTACCCCCCGGTCGACGTCGACATCGCGGTGCAACCTGCGGAATCTCTAGAGTCTAGCCGCGGCGGGCGACCTGAGGCGCGCGGGCTCAGGAACCCCGAGCTCGCCACTCGCGATCGAGGATCGCGTACGTCACCTCGTCCTGCCATTCACCCTTCACGTACACGTTCTCGACGAAGTTCGCCTCCTCGCGCATGCCCAGCTTCTCCAGCACTCGCCGAGACGGCGTGTTGCGGGACTCCACCTGGCCGATCACCCGGTGCATCGCGAGGTCGTCGAACGCGATCCGCAACAGCTCGCGTGCGGCTTCGGTCGTGTACCCGCGGCCGGCGTGGTGCGGGTGCACGATGTAGCCGATCTCTCCCCGGCGATGCTCCGAGCTCGGATACTGCAGCACGACGTCGCCCACGAGCGCCCCGGTGTCTGCGAGCGTGACGGCGAGCGAGAGGACGTCGCCCTCGTCGTGGATCGCGTTGGCCTCGATCTTCTTCGCGAGGCTCTCGGCGACCTCCTCGCGCGTGCGCGCTCCCCATTCGACGTAGCGGAGCAGGTCTTCGTCGGACTGCATCTCGAAGACGACGTCCGCATCCTCCGGCTCGAACGCCCGCAGGACGAGGCGTTCGGTCGTGATCGGCCCGGCGAGATCGAATCCAGGCATGCTCGCTCCTCGATGTCGTGGTGCGTGGACATCGGTTTCCTACCACAGCCCACTACCATCGGAGCCATGCCGGCGCGTAAGCGGGGCACCGGCCCCGCCTTCACCGTGGAGTTCCCCCGAGCGCTCGATGCGCGCCGAGACGGCGACGCGTGGTGGTTCGAGGTGGCGGGACGTGAGCTGCGCCTCTCCAACCTGAACAAGGCCTTCTGGCCCGACGAGGGCTATACGAAGGGCGACCTGATCGCGTACTACCTCAACGTGGCCGATCTGATCGTGCCGCACCTCGCGGGCCGGCCGCTCACCATGAAGCGGATGCCCGACGGCATCGACGGGGAGGCCTTCTACGAGAAGTCCGCCCCCTCCCACGTCCCCGACTGGCTCGGGCGCTGCCCCGTCACGAGCGACGACAGCCGCAAGGGCGTGATCGACTACCTCACGATCGAGGACGCAGCGGGGCTGCTGTTCATCGCGAACCTCGGCTGCATCGAGTTTCACCCGCTCCACGCGCGCTGCGCCGACCTCGCGCACCCCGACTACCTCTTCTTCGACCTCGACCCGTTCCCGCCCTACACCTACGAGGACGTGCTTGCCGTGGCCCGCCACATCAAGGTGCTCATGGACCAGCTCGGCCTCGCCACCTACCCGAAGACGAGCGGGGCGACGGGCCTGCAGATCTTCATGCCGCTCGACCGCGGCACCTACACCCACGAGCTCGTGCGAGCGTTCGTGGGGACCTGCGGGCGCCTGATCCGGGACGCCGATCGCGACCGCGTGACCATGGCCTGGAAGATCGCGGACCGCACCGGAAAGATCTTCATCGATCACAACATGAACCGGAGCGGGGCGAACATCGCGGCCGCCTACTCCCTGCGACCCGAGCCGCGCGCGCCCGTGTCCACCCCGCTCTCGTGGGACGAGGTGATGCAGGGAGGGTTCGAGCCCCAGGACTTCCGCATCGACAACGTGTGGGAGCGGTTCGACCGCCTGGGCGACCTCTTCGCGGGCGTGCGCGAGGGCCCGTTCATGGACCTCACACACGCCATCGATGCGCTCGGCGTCACCATGGAGGAGCCGGCGCCCTCCCCGCTACCTCGCACGGCCGCGCCCTCGGCGCGGACGAAGACCTCGGAGGAGATCGCGGCGGCCTCCAAGGACCCCAAGTTGATGGAATACGTTCGGCGTCGAGACTTCGAAGGCACGCCGGAGCCCGCACCCGGCGACGCGGCCGAAGCCGACGGGAACTCGTTCGTGATCCAGAAGCACCGGGCCACGGCGCTGCACTACGACGTCCGCCTCGAGCGGGACGGCGCCCTGCCGAGCTGGGCCGTGCCCAAAGGGCTGCCCGTGGCCAAAGGCGACAAGCGCCTCGCCGTTCGCACCGAGGACCACCCGTTGGAGTACGGCTCGTTCGAGGGCACGATCCCCGAGGGCCACTACGGGGCGGGCGAGGTCAGGATCTTCGACAACGGCTGGTACGAGCCCGTGGAGTGGACCGACAGCAAGGTGAGTTTCCGGCTCCATGGGCGTCGATATCCGGGGCTGGAGTTCCACTTCGTCAAGACCCGCCAGAACTGGCTCGGGTTCCTGGCCAGCGCCCAGGAGGCACCCTTGATCGCCGCGCCCGGTCGCTTCCAACCCATGCTCGCAGAAGGCGGGTGGAAGGCCTTCGACGATGCCGGCTGGTGGTTCGAACCCAAGCTGGACGGCATCCGGTGCGTGTCGGAGCTCGCCACCGGGGAGACGTCCCTGCGCACGCGAACCGGGCGGGACGTCACCGGCCTGTACCCCGAGTTGCACATGATCCACGAGCTCGTCGATCAGGTGAACGCCGTGATCGACGGAGAGATCGTGGCGTTCGACGAGGACGGCAGGAACTCCTTCCAGACGCTGCAGCAGCGCATGAACCTCACGAACGAGCGCGAGATCAAGCGCGTGGCCAAACAGATCCCCGTGGCGCTCGTGGTGTTCGACCTCCTCTGGCTCGACGGCCGCGAGACGACGGGCCTGCGGTTGGAGGAACGCCGCGAGCTACTGGAGCTGATCGTGGAAACCGATCATCGCCTGCAGGTGGTGACCCAGGTCGAGGGCGACGGCAAGGCGTTCACGCAGACGGCTCGCTCGCTCGGGCTGGAGGGGGTCATGGCCAAGCGCCTCGGGTCGATCTACCAGCCCGGGAAGCGGACCCAGGACTGGCGCAAGATCAAGCTGCGCGATTCCCAGGACTGCGTGATCGTTGGCTGGACGCCGGGGCAGCGTGGACGCAGCGACTCCTTCGGAGCGCTCCTCGTTGCGGCGATCGACGACGGCGCGTGGCGTTGGATCGGTCAGGTCGGGAGCGGATTCAACGAGCGGACGCTCGGGCAGATCCGGGAGCGCCTCGCGGCCCTCTCGCGCGACACGCCCCCCATCGATGACCCTGAGCTCGCCGCCGTGAAGGGCGCCACCTACGTGGACGCCGAGCTCGTGTGCGAGGTCGAGTACCTCGAGCTCACCAAGGGGACGGGCAAGATGCGCGCTCCGTCGTTCAAGGGCCTGCGATCCGACAAGACGCCCGACGAATGCGTGCTCGAGCGACCTCAGAAGGGCTCGTAGCCCACGCGAACCAAGAGCGCGCGGACGTCACGCTCATCGAACCCGCGGTCCAGCAGCTCCTTGTAGAGGCGCACCGTCGCGAGCGTGCGTCCGCACCGCGGACAGAACGAGAACTCGTCGCCGAACGGCGTCTCACACCACGGGCACGTCGTGACCTCGATCCTGCGATCCGGCTCGAGACCGAGGTCGGAGAGGGCATCGACGTATCCCTTTCCGTAGTCCCACTGGATGTACTCATCCTCGGCGATGTAGAAGGCCGGCTCGTGCATGCGCGGTTCGCCGGTCTTGAGCATGTGCTCGAGGTTGTCGTGCAGGAGCTCCCATTCGTAGAAGTGGTTCGCGCCGCAGTCCTGACAGGCGATCATGACTCCCTTGACCGACTGCGACTCGAACACGAGACGCATGGCGGACAGATCGACGAGGTCGGCCTCGATGTCTCGCCGCTCCGCCTCGGTCAGTTCGACAGGGTCACGATCGTCGGGTTCCATGGCCTAGTCATCCTCGTCCGAGAGCCGAAAGGTCTTGAAGGCCTCCGCGAACGCGTATCCGGCCTGTTCACCCAGCTCGGCGGCCCGTTCACGGACCCACGGGGCCGCCGCATCCCCTTCTTCCGAGGCGTGCTCGGCGAGCGCGGCGATCTTCACGTCCATGGTGTCGGTGATGTCGACGAACGTATCGGGCTCGTCGGTGGCGAGCCAGAGGTTGGGCACCTCGTACGGCTCGAGGCCTTCGCGCTCCAGTTCGTCGAACATCACGCGGGTCGGTGCGTCGGGCATGATCGCCGTCAGCGCCAGCACGCCGGCCTGTTTGTGATCCCAGTGGTTGATGTAGCGGTTGCCCGACCACAACCGGGAGGGATCGGGCGCGACGATGACCTCGGGGCGCAGCCGGCGCACCTCGCGACAGACCTTGCGGCGGGTATCGAGGTTGACCTCGAGCATGCCGTCGGGCTCCCCCAGGAACGTCAGGCCCCGCACGCCCAGGACCGCCGCGGCGGCGCGTTGCTCGCGCTCGCGCACCGGCGCGGTGGCTTCACGGGAGGCGCCGGGCTCGTTCGAACCGGCCGACCCGTCCGTGCAGATCACGTAGTGCACCTCGCATCCTTCTCGCGTCCAGGCCGCCACGGTGCCGCCACACATGAACTCGGCGTCGTCGGGATGGGCGAACACGACCAGGGCTGAGGCGAACGGCGGCATCGCCGTCGAGCCTAGCGGCTCCGGCGTAGAACATCAGGGGGCGTGCCGGGTTCATGCCGAGGGATGGGGGGTCGATACAACTCCCATGCGTTCGGCGAAGACGGTCGGGAGCCCGGGCGGCAGAAACGTGATGCGCTTCGCGCTGACGAGCTTCCTGGTGTTCGTCCTGGTGGGGGTCGCCATCACGTACCTGCGGACGCGCGACCTCCGAGGACGCGAGGAGCGGGCCGCGGCCAGCAGGGCCGAGCTCATCGCGGCAGAGATGGTGTCTCCGCTCCTCACGCGAGAGATGCTCGCCACGCCGCTCGTCGGAGATCGTTACGCGCGAGTGGACCAGGTCGTGGCACGCGCCAAGGGGAACGACCCGGGGATCGAGCGCGTGAAGATCTGGGGTACCGACGGCACGATCTTGTATTCCGACGATCGAGCCCTCGTCGGGATGCGCCCGGCGCCGGAGCCGGACCTGCTGGAGGCGATCGACGAGGGAGACGTGCAGAGCGAGATCTCCGACCTCTCGGGCGCGGAGAACGTGGGCGAACGATCCCTCGCGGATCGCCTGTTCGAGACCTATGTGCCGGTGCGCGCCACCGAAGGCGGACCGGTGATCGGGGTGTTCGAGGTCTATCGGGACTATGCAGTCATCCAGGCCGAGATCGACCGGCTCACCCGGACCCTCGCGATCTCGTTGGCCGCCGGGCTCCTCGTCCTCTACATCCTCCTGCTCCCGCTGATGGTCGGCCTTACGCGCACGCTGCGCGCCCAGAACGAGCAACTGAGCGCCCAAGCCGATCAGATGGGCGACCTCCTCGAGCGGGAGCAGGCGACCGTCGCCGAGCTCCGGGAGCTCGACCGGCTCCGGGACGACTTCGTCGCTGCCTCTTCGCACGAGCTGCGCTCGCCGCTCACGAGCATCCTCGGCTACGCCCGGCTGCTGCGAGCGTCCCCCCACGCCGCCGGCGTCGTCACGGAGTCGGCCGACGCCATCGAACGCCAGTCCTCCCGGATGCTTCGCCTCGTGATGAACCTGCTGAGCGAATCTCGCATCGAATCGGGCCGCAGCGAGGGGCAGGTGACATCCTTCGACCTCGGCTCGTTGATCGAGGAGGTGGCGGGCGATTTCCACAGCGACGGTCGCCGGATCAGGTCGGCCGTCGCGCCCGACCTCGAGGTCTGCTGCGACCGGGGCAAGGTCGCCGACGTGCTCGTGAACCTCGTCGACAACGCCCTGAAGTACGCGCCGGGCTCCCCGGTGATGGTCCGCGGCGATGTCGACGGCGCGACGCTGACGCTGTCCGTGGCCGACGAGGGCCCGGGTATCGACCCCGGAGACGTCGGGCGGATCTTCGATCGCTTCTACCAGGCGGATCAGTCGGCCACGAGGGTCCACGGGGGGGTGGGGTTGGGCCTGCACATCGTCGAAGGGCTCGTGGCGTCCATGCACGGCCGCGTTCGCGTCGAGAGCGCGGGCGCGTCTGGCTGCACGTTCATCGTGGAGCTGCCGCTGGTCAACCTGAGCGATCCGCTCGAAACGGTCGCGAAGCAGGCTTGAGCCATCCATCAGCGCCACCGGAGCCCGTCACCGCCGCGGCGCCGTTCGCAGAGCTTCGGTCGCGGCAGCCGACGACGGGCCTGTCACGATGGTCCGTGCGTCGGGGGCCAGGCACGAGCTCGCGAGACGAACGAAGGAGGCGCTCATGATCGACCTCAAGGCGGTCGCAGACGACGTCTTGGAGGCGAGCGTGATCGGGAGCTTCACCGCGATCGGGTTCGAAGCCCGCCGCCGGCTCTTCGAGTGGGACGACCTGCGGGCGCTCGCGATGGACGAGAAGATCGTCCTCATCACGGGCGGGAGCTCCGGCCTCGGGCTCGAGGCGGCGAAGGAGCTCGCGGGCATGGGCGCGCAGGTGAGGATCGTCGTGCGCGACGCCGAGCGCGGCGAGGCGGCCCGCGAGGAGATCGCCGGGGCGGGCGGGGGGGACGTCCGCGCCTATCTCGCCGACCTGTCGTCGCTCGCTTCGGTGCGCCTGGCCGCGGCGGCGATCCGCGACGCCGAACCACACCTCGACGTGTTGATCCACAACGCCGGGGCGCTCCTGCCCGAGCGACGTACCTCGGTGGACGGGCGCGAGATGACCTTCGCCACGATGGTGCTGGGCCCGTTCCTGCTCACGAACGAGCTGCTCCCCCTCCTGCACTCCGCGCGCGGCGCGCGGGTGCTCTGGGTGTCCTCCGGCGGCATGTACACGCAGCCGCTCGACGCGGACGCGCTGGAGATGGGCGCGGAGGACTACCGAGGTTCCGTGGCGTACGCGCGTGCCAAGCGAGCCCAGGTGTGCCTCGCGCAGGAGGGGGCCAGGCGCATGCGCGGCGGCGGCCTCGTCGTGCACGCCATGCATCCCGGCTGGGTGGACACACCGGGACTGCAGACGGGGCTCCCCGGCTTTCGGACGCTCCTGGGACCGATCCTGCGCACGCCGCGGCAGGGGGTCGATACGATGGTGTGGTTGGCCGCCGCGGAGGTCCCCGGCCGCTCCTCCGGCAGGTTCTGGTTGGACCGACGGCCGCGCTCGACCCACAAGCTCGTGCGCTCCGGCGCCACGCCCGAAGAACGTGCCCGCCTCTGGGCGCTCTGCGAACGGCTCACCCGAGAGGGCTGATCCGCTCCCTCCGCGACCGGAGCCTCGCGCTCAGTGCGTCGGCCTGGGCTCGCACGCTCGATGTCGAAGGCCCGCCCGCGGTCGCGCGCGACGCCACGCTGCGCTCGGCGTCCAACAGCGCTCCTCCGCCGGGGACGCCGAACGCGGCCCACTCCTCAGGCGTGAGGTCGCGGAGCCCCCGCCCCCCGTCCCCCAGCTCCCTCAGGAGCGCACCCGTGCGCCGATGCGCCTCGCGGAACGGCATGCCGGAGCGAACGAGGGCCTCGGCGAGGTCCGTGGCATAGAGCCCCTCCGCTTCGCACGCGGCGCGCATGGCCTGGGGATGGATCGCGAGCGTGCGTACCGCGCCCGTCAGGGCGGGAAGCACCAGCCCCAGCGTGTCCGCGCCATCGAACGCGGGCTCCTTGTCCTCCTGGAGGTCACGGTGGTAGCCGAGCGGAAGCCCCTGCAGGAGGGCGGTGAGCTGCCCGAAGCGCGCGGCTATCCGCGCCGCCTTGCCCCGCGCGAGCTCGGCGGTGTCGGGG
Source organism: uncultured Actinomycetes bacterium (assembly GCA_963719165.1). Classification (GTDB taxonomy): domain Bacteria; phylum Actinomycetota; class UBA4738; order UBA4738; family HRBIN12; genus JAOUEA01. The sequence goes on from CAVRAV010000001.1 coordinate 1,250,922, forward strand.
TTCCGCTTCTGCGGCATCATGCTCGATCCCGTGGCGTAGGCGTCATCGAAGTCCGCCCACGCCAGCGATTCGTCCGTCCACCGCGCGAGATCCGCCGCGAGGCGGGAGACATGGGTGCCCACGATGGCGGCGACCGCCGAGAACTCCTGCACGAAGTCGCGATCGCTCACGGCGTCGATCGAGTTCTCGAACGCCCGCAAGAGCCCAAGCCGGCGCGCCGTCGCGGCCGGATCGAGACCGAAGGTGGACGTCGCGATCGCCCCGGCCCCCAACGCCGAGGTCGAGGCCCGGTCCGCCCACTGCGTGAGCCGCTCCCCATCCCGGTCGAACGCCCACGCATGGGCGAGCAGATGGTGGCCGAGCGTGACGGGCTGCGCGAACCTGGCGTGGGTGAGGCCGGGCATGACCGTGGCGTCGTGCTCGCGGGCGCGATCGACGAGTACCGCGATCAACGCGGCGAGGTCGTCCTCGATCCGCTCGCTCGCGGCCAAGAGCCAGAGCCGAAGATCGGTCACCACGAGGTCGTTGCGTGAGCGGCCCGCATGCAGCCGCTCGCCCACCGATCCCAATCGTTCGGTCACCGCCCGCTCCACCGCCGAGTGCACGTCTTCGTCTGCTCCGTCGAACGCGAGGGTGCCCTCGGCGATCTCGACGCCCACGGCCGTCAACGCGGATGCCAGCGCGTCGGCGTCGGCGGCCTCGAGCAACCCCGCGTCCTGCAGCGCGCGGACGTGCGCCACGCCGGCGGCGACGTCGTGGGGGGCCAGCCGAGCGTCCACCTCCAGCGACCGCCCGAGCGCGTGCGCCTCGGGCGCCGGCGGCTCGGAGAACCGCCCGGCCCACAGAGGTTCGCCACCCGCAGTCACGACGCCCCGGCTCCCCGCCCGGCCCCTTGCTTGGCCGACCAGACCTTCAGACCCAGCCCGTACAGGCGCACGTATCCCTCCGCGTGCGACTGATCGAACGCGTCCTCGCTCCCGTAGGTCGCGAGCCCGAGGTCGTACAGTGCGTGTTCGCTCCTGCGGCCGACCACGGTGCAGGCGCCCGGCTCGAACCGCAGTCGGACCTCGCCGCTCACGTGCGTCTGCGTCGCGTCCACGTACGCGTCGAGGGCGGGCCGCAGCGGTCCGAACCACTGCCCGTCGTAAACCGCGTCGGCCCAACGTTGTTCGATCTGGGGCTTGTGGTGGGCAACCTCGCGCTCCACGGTCAGGTCCTCGAGGGCCCGGTGCGCCGCGATGATCGCGAGCGCGCCCGGGACCTCGTACAGCTCACGGCTCTTGATGCCGACGCGGCGGTTCTCGATCATGTCGACGCGTCCGTACCCGTAGGACCCGCCCAAGGCGTCGAGCGACCGCACGATCTCCGCCAGCGACATCGACGCACCGTCGAGCGCCACGGGCAGCCCGCGCTCGAACGTGATCGACGCCTCGGCCGGCTCCGAGGGCCTGTCCGCCGGGGGGGCCGTGCGCCCGAAGACGTCTTCGGGAGGCGCGAACCAGGGGTCCTCGAGGGGGCCGCACTCGACCGTGCGCCCCCACAGGTTCTCGTCCACGGAGTAGGTCGCGACCACGCTCGCGACGGGGATCCCCCACTCCGCGGCAAGGGCGATCGCCTTCTCGCGAGGGATGTTCGCGTCGCGGATCGGCGCGAGCACCGTCAGGTCAGGAGCCAGCACGTAGAAGCCGACCTCGAAGCGCACCTGGTCGTTGCCCTTGCCGGTACAGCCGTGCGCGACGGTGTCGGCGCCGATCTCCCGCGCAACCTTCACGACCTCTTCCACGATGCAGGGACGAGCGAGCCCGGACACCATCGGGTACTTGCCCTCGTACAGTCCGTTCGCCTTGATCGCGCGCGCGAGGTAGGTGGCGGCGAAGCGATCGACGGCATCCACCACGCGCACGTCGGAGGCCCCCGCCACCTTCCCGCGCTCGACGATCCGGTCGAAATCCTCCTGCTGTCCGACGTCGACGGCCACGGCAGTGACCTCGTACTGCCGCTCCGTCAACCAGTGGATGGTGACCGATGTGTCCAGCCCGCCGCTGTACGCGAGCACCGCCTTCTTCTTCATCAGGTTGCCTCCATGATCCGAGTGATCGAACGTTCGAGGGTGGACGGTCCGACGCCCTCGTGGCCGAGGATGAGGATGGTGTCGTCTCCGGCGATGGTCCCCGCGATGCCGGAGAGCTCTGCACGGTCGATGCCCTCTGCGAGGGCCGCGGCCGCGCCGGGCGGGGTCCGCACGACCAGACCGTGGTCCGCTCGGATCATCGCGAGCGCGAACTCGTCGAGGAGACGGCGCAACAGGGCTATGGACGGCGGCGGGGTCCCCTTGCCGGGCACGACGTATCGCGTACCGCCAGGGCCGCCGACGCGCGCGAGACCGAGCTCCTCGATATCGCGGCTGATCGTCGACTGCGTCGCGTCGATCCCCACGGCTGAGAGCCGGACACGGATCTCCTCCTGACTGCCCAGACGCTCACCACCCACGAGCCGCAGGATCGCCCGCTGTCGCTTGGCCTTGAGGGCACCGTTCACGCGGGTCACGTGCCCACCCCTGGGCCTTCGGCATCGGGCGTGATCATCGTGCCCACGCCCTCCGGCGTGAACAGCTCCAGCACCAGCGCATGCTCGACGCGAGCATCGACGAGATGCACGCGACCGACCCCGGCCTTGAGCGCGCGCACCGCGGCCTCCAGCCTCGGGACCATCCCGCCGGTCACGACGTCGCCTCCGCGCGCGAGCAGGTCGCGGCATTGCTGGGCGGGCAACTCGGACAACAGATCGCCGGTCGGACCGATCAGACCGGGCACGTCGTCGATGAACACGACCTTCTCCGCCTCCAGCGCGACGGCGAGCTCGCTCGCCACCCCATCGGCGTTCATGGGGTTCCCCTGCCCGGCGTCATCCACCGCGATGGACGCGACGACCGGGACGAACCCCCGCTCGGTGAGCGTGCGCAACACTTCGACGTCGACGCGCACCTCCTCGCCCTCGAAGGCGAAATCGGGTGCCCCGTGCCGCCGCGCGACCAGGAGACCGCCGTCGGACCCGGACAAGCCCACGGCCCGCACGCCCACGCCGGAGAGCACGCCGACCACCTCCCGGGTCCGCACGCCCGCGGATGGGGTGTCCGACGGGGTTCCGTGCACGATGACCGCCGTGATCCCCGCGCTCTGCAACAGGGCGATGTCCTCGCCGAAGGAGACGGTGAGAGCCGACCGGTCCATGGCGGCGCCACCCAACCTCACCACGATCACGCGGCCGAGGTGTTCACGCATGAACGGCAGGGCCTCGAGGAGCGTGCGCGCCTTGGCCGCCGTCCGTTCACGGACCTGCGGCGCGAACGGTCGCGTCATGCGATGTCCGTCCCCGAGCGGGCGGCGGGGCGCCGCGCCTCGATCACGACGGTGGCGAGCGGCTGCCCGCGATGCGCGGCCTTCATACCGCATAGTTATGCAAAAGATGGGTAGAGCGTCAACCCGGTATCGCCGGCGTCAGCGGCCGCGACAGGGGCGGCGCCAGGGCCCGAGCGCCAGGCGCTTCTTGAGGAAGTTGAAGTTGGCGGCGTTCGCCTGGGGACAGAAAGCGGGGCGGTTCAGCTTGTACTCCACGCCGAACACGGCCTTGCCGGCCCTCACGAAGGGCATGAGGCGACCGCATTCGTGATACTGGTGGCACTGCTCGTTGAGGGCGAAATCGAAGTACGGCAGCAGCGCCCTGATCTGCCCCAGATCGTTCTTGAGCACGGCGGACATGCCGCGGCGGTGCGCCTGGTTGGCGAGGAACACGTTGTAGCGCCGCTGCTGGGCCCCGGTGATCGGGAACCCCGTCCGGTTCTGATAGCCGTCGACGTTGTCGAATTCCACCCCGTCGAAGCCCTTCGCGCGGCACAGGTCGAGCCGGGATTTCATGATCGGACCGAGCACGCCGATGCGACGGATGTCGAGCCACCGCTCCCCGGGCCACCCGTTCGGGCGGCCCAAGACCGCCGCGGGGAACCGGCGCTTGTCCGGCCGCCAGTTCTCCCAGGAGCCCGCGCTGAAATAGCACACGGCCCGCCGACCGTCTGCGTGCAGCCGTTTCACGAGGGACTTCTTCACATCGAACGCGTCGACGTCGTAGAGGTCCACGTCGAAGGCCGTGTCCACCGGGAACTGGAGCTGCCATTGCCAGCTGGTGCGAAGCGCCGGCGCATAGCATCCCGGGCATGCCACAGGCCCCGGCAGCCGATCAGGGATGACCGGCGCGCGCCCGGGCCCGCGCACCGGCGCCCGACCCGAACCGGCGGCACGCGCCGAACCGACGCTCCCCGCGACCAGTCCCGCGAGGGCGCCCGCGAGGATCGCGGATCTCACGCCACGACGGATCGATGCACGAACCTGCACCGGCACAGCATGCCACGCATCTACCGCACCGCGGCGAGCGTCCCCGGGTCGCCGGCAGGCGCCGGCGCGGCGGGGCGAGTGCGGGCGATGGAACCACGCGCCTTCCCGAGCTGGGAACGGAACTCGTCGGAGCCGTTGGCGATCATCGTGGCCGCGCGAACGAACTTGTTCTCCACGACCGTCTCCAGCACGTCGAGCACCGCGGCGACGTCGGCGAGGCCGGCCTGGACATCGGCGGCGTCGCCGAAGCGCTGCACCAACGCGTAGAGGAACAGCACGATGGGAAGCGCCGACCCATAGGGCACGATCACGACGCCGCACGCGTACGCGTCGGCATGCGCGCGGCGCAGCACCTCGTAGGCGGCATCGGGCACGGCCGCCACGGCCACCGGCGCGGTGAGGGCCGGGTCGAGGTAGCGCGCCACCTCTTTGGCGCGCGCCCTGACCGCCTTCTCCACCGCCCGGACACAGACGTCGCGCGTGTTGAGGTCCTGCGCCCTCGCCAGAGCCTCGAGTTCCGCGAGCGCCGTCCACTTGGAGTCGATGGGCAGTCGCCGGCCGTCGGGCAGGAGGAGCCCGAACTCCACGACGTTGCCGCCCACCCGGAAGTCGGTGATCAGCATCCCGGGGGGCAGCTGAGCGAGGTGCTCCCGCAGCACGTTCTCGCCCGCCCGGCCCTTGGCGGCCCCCCCGGCCAGCACGGTGGACAGCCGCTTCACGACCTCCCGATGTTCGGCCTCGACGACGCGTCGCTCCTGGTCTCGTTGCTGGAGCTGCTCGAGGGCGCGGCGAGCTCCCTCGAGTCCGCTCCGGAGCTGCTCGCCGGCGAGGTCGCGACCGGATGACGAGTCCGCGATACGACGCAGCTCGGCAGCCTGCGCCTCCAATTGACCCTGGATGCGCGCGACCGCGAGGGCGTCCTCGGCCAGGGGACGACCCTCGCCCGGACGCTTCCGGGCCGCGACCGCGATGCCGATGCCGAGACCGACCGCCAGGGCCAACAGGAAGGTGCCGAGCTGCGCGCTCATAGTTCCTCCGTTCGGGGAAGGGACGGGTTCACGTTACGCGCGCCGTCTGACAGGGATCTCCGGCGATCGGAGCCCGGACGGTGAACGGCCGCGTACGCGATGATGAGCGCTCATGCAGGATCAACGGCCCGGAACGCGAGCACGCCCCATCGAGTCGATGGGCGACCTCGCGCGCGCCCACGGGCACCGCGCGCTCCGGGTGGGGGCGGTCGTGCTCGGCGTGGTGGCGCTGCTCGCGGGCGTGGGCGGTGCGATCCGCTACTTCCAGGGGCCGACGACACCCGCGCTCACCCCCGAGACCGTCGATCGACTCACCCCGGCGTGGACCGCCGATGCCGGTCCCGGTCCCGTGTCCGGCGTGGCCACGAGCGCCGATGCGTTGTTCGTGAGCGGGACCGACGGACTGGTCGCCTACCCCCTCCCATGCGCCCCCAGCGCCCGACGCACCTGCGGCCCCGACTGGACCGCCTCGATCCCCGACGGCCCGCTGTCCACGCCCACGACGAACGGCACCGCCGTGTTCGCGGGTTCGGCGCAGGGCCGCGTATACGCGTTCCCGGCCCACTGCGACATCCATTGCCGCCCTCTGTGGAACGGGGAGGCCGGGCACGGCACCGTTTCCACGCCCGGGGAGAACGACGATTTCGTGTACGTGACCTCCGGGAAGCTGTACGCCTTCCCGGCGACCTGCGGCACCAACGACCGGACGTGCCCTCCCGCGTGGGTGGGCGAGATCCCCGGGCGCGGTGCGGCAGGCCGGCCGGCCGTGGGCGGCGGCCTCGTGGTCGTCACCTCGGCCACACGGCGCGGGGGCGTCGCGGCGTTCCCCGCCGTGTGTCTGGACCCCTGCAAGCCCGTGTGGGTCGGGGAGACGGGAGGGCGGGCCACGTCGGTCACCCTGTCCCAAGACACGGCGTACGTGGTGGCGCGCGGCGCCCTCCTGGCCTTCCCCTTGTCCTGCCCGGCGACCTGTCGCCCGGCGTGGAGGGGAACCGTCCTGCCGGGCCGCCCCCAGGCACGCGGCGCGCTCGGCGCCCCCACCATCGATGCAGGACAGGTCTACGTCGGGGGCGCCGACGGCACGCTGTGGGCCTTCCCCGACCACTGCGCGCAGGCCACCTGTCCGGCCGACCGAACCTGGGAGTTGGGGAATCTGCCGCTCCTCACGCCGGTGATCCAGGACTCGGTCGTGTACGTCACCTCGACCGGTGGGGTGCTCATCGCGATCCCGCTGGGCTGCGGCGGCGCCTCCCCGGACTGCGGCTCATCCTGGTCCGAGCCACTGGGCGCCTCCGCCGGCGGCTCCCCCGACGCGACCTCGACCGGCGTCTACGTGGGCGACGACGCTGGGATCGTGCACGCCTATACGGTGGCGGGCACGCCGTGATACCGCTTCGATCGATGGCTCGGCCGCGGTAGCCTTCAACCGATCGAGGGATCATCGGGGGAGGGCAACCATGGGCATCCGCGCACGTCTGGGGATCGGCGCGCTCTTGGGAAGCGCGGTGCTCGCGATCGCGGGCCCGGCGCTCGCGCAGACGTCACCCGCGGCCCGGGCCCACAACGCGTTCGTGGTGGTGACCGGCCGACTCGAGGTCCGCACCGACGACCTCTACGACGCCGCCGTCATCGTGGACGGGCCGCTGCTGATCGACGGCACCGTGGTCCACGACGCGGTGGCGTTCAACGGCGACGTGATCGTCACGGGAAGCGTCGGCGGGAACGTCGTGTCCCTGGGAGGCCGCGTGGTCGTTCGGCCGGGTGCGCACGTGGGCGGCGACGTCACCTCGAGGGAGGCGCCCGAGGTTGCCCCGGGAACGGTCGATGGCCGCGTCTCGCAGGGAGCCAACCTGGACGTTCGCTGGGCCCGGGTCGTCGGCCGGGGCCTCCTGTGGCTCATCATGTCGGGATCTGTCTTCCTCCTGGGTCTGTTGCTGACGCTCGTGCTGCCGCGCGCGGCGGACGCATCGGCCGAGGTCGCCGTGCGCCGCATCGGGCCGTCTGCCGGCTGGGGAGCCGCAGGGTTCTTCGGCCTGCCTCTCGTGGGGATCCTGGTGCTCGCCACCGTCGTGGCCGGCGCGGCCGGCCTCGGGCTGCTCCTGGCCCTCCTGCTCATCTACATCGTTGCCTACACGGTCGGCGCGAACGCCCTCGGCCGATCGATCGTGAAGCCGCCGCGGCACCGGTTCCTCGCGTTCCTGGCCGGCTTCGCGATCCTACGAGGGGCCGCGCTCGTTCCGGTGCTCGGCGGGCTGCTCTTCATCCTGACCGCGGGCTGGGGGCTCGGGGCCATGATCGTGGCGGGGTTCCGCGCCGGGCGTGGACGCGCCGAGCCGCCGGCGGTGGCGGGAGCGCCAAAGCCGATGGCCGGGCCGCCGCCGATGCCACCGATGCCCTCACCGCCCTAGGCGGACCGTTCGACGACCGGCGAACCGGCGTCACCCACCGGCGCCGCCGCCACGGCGGCCACCGCAGCCAGGATCGGCGGCGGCATGGCCGCGAAGAGCTTCGCCGATGAACTTGTCACGGCTTGCCTCTCGTGCTTCTATCTGTTTAGGCTAACTAAATAGCTATGCCGACGTCAGGGCGAACTTCCCCAGCGCACGAGGTCGAGGCGGTTGCGGACCGGCTGCATGCGGCCGCCCTTCACCTCCTGCGTCGCCTGCGCGTCGAGGATGAGGCGATGGGCCTTTCCGCCCCGCGCCTGTCCGCGCTCTCGGTTTTGGTGTTCGGCGGCCCGATGCGGATCGGGACCCTGGCCGGCATCGAACAGGTGGAGCCGCCCACGATGACTCGGTTGGCCGACGGCTTGGAACGCGCCGGGTACGTGATCCGGCTTCCCGACCCCAAGGACCGGCGCGCGGTCGTGGTGCGGGCCACCCCCAAGGGCACCCGCGTCCTCCGCAGGGCCAAGGCCCAGCGCGTGGCGGCCTTGGCCTCCGACCTGGGGGAGCTGTCTGCTCGGGAGCTCGCCGCGCTCGCCGAAGGGGTGGAGGTCCTGGAGCGCTCGCTCGGCTAAGTGGAGGTCCTGGAGCGCTCGCTCGGCTAAGCGGAGGCCCCGTCCGCGTGCCAGGCCTTGAGGAGCTCGGCCTCGCGCTCGGAACTCAGCCCAGCGTTGGGAACGCCGTGCTCGCGATCCCAGGCGAGCGTGTCGGCCGCGGTTTCGGCGAAGGTGCGACGCCGCAGACCAGCCGCCGCTGCCTTGGTGGTGTCGATCTCGTGCAGGCCTGCGTCCTCGACGTCCCAAAGGGGCAGCGCCTCGAACACGTCCTCTCCCAGGCGGTCCGTGAGGAACGCCTCGTCGACCCACGTCAGCTGGGTCCCGGCGTCCGCGGCCTCCACGAGCTGGGGCACCGCCGTGCCCCAGGTGAGGGGCGCTTCGGGACCCGCCACGCAGAAGACGTCGTCCGTCCCGGCCTCCAGGTGGCGCACGATGAAGCCAGCGAGGTCGCGGGCGTCGACGACCTGCAGCGGCTGGGAGCGAGGGCCGGGGACGAGCATCTCGCCGCCCGCCGCGGCCCGCCGCACCCAGTACGTGAATCGATCGCTGTGGTCGTGCGGACCGACGACGTAGCCAGGACGAACGGTGAGGCATCGGCCAGCGAACGCCGCCCGTGACTCCCGTTCGCACGCGACCTTCAGGGGGCCGTACAGGGGGCCGCGGGTCGCATCGGTGACATCCTCCGCCCCCGCGGGGGGCTCCGACGTGGGGGTCGCCTCGGTGGCGCCGGGCGCCGTCCCGTCCGGGTACACAGAGATCGAGGATACGAACCCGTAGTGTCCGACAGCGTCGCCGAGCGTCGCTGCGACCTCCCGGATCTGGCGCGGCACGTAGCCGCTCGTATCGAGCGCCGCGTCCCACGAGCGCCCGGCGAGGATCCCGAGGCCGCCGTCGCGGTCGCCGTGCACGTGCTCGACATCGGGGAACCCCTCGGGTTCCGCCGGGCCGCGGTGGAATACCGTGACGTCGTGACCGCGCGCCGCCGCCTCCTCCACGGCCGCTCGCCCGACGAAGCGCGTCCCGCCGATCACCAAGAGTCTCATCCCGACTCCTCCCCCGCCACGACCTTCCCGCCGCGCCAGACCGTCCTCGGCCGGCGCACCGCCGAGATGTCCTGGACCGGGTCCTCGTCGTAGAGGACAACGTCGGCCGCCTTGCCCGGCTCCACCGTCCCGACATCATCGACGCGCACGAGCTCGGCGCCGTTGGATGTGGCGGCGCGCATGGCCGCGAGGGAGGTCATCCCCCACGCGACCATCGCGACCAGTTCGTTCGGCGCGTTCCCGTGCGGGTTGAAGGGGGTCCCCGCATCGGTCCCGCACACATGGCGGATGCCCGCACGAACCGCTCGCCGGTGGGCATCGCGCGATGCGCCCTCGAGCTCTCGTGCCTTGCGAACCGCGTAGTCCGCCACGTCGTCCTCGTGATCGAGGATCCCGCGGATCGCGCTCAGCGTCGGCGAGCGGAACGTGCCTCGCGCCTTCATCTCCCGCGCGATCTCCGGGGTCATGTGGTTGCAGTGCTCGACCGAGTCGACCCCGGCCAGGACCGCGTTCCAGATGCCCTCGGCTCCGATCGCATGCGCGGCGACCCCCCTGTCCCAAGAGTGGGCTTCATCGACGGCGGCCGCGAGCTCTTCGGGTGTGTAGGCGGTGAACGTCGCGCCGATGCCCGGCGTCAGCACACCGCCGGTCGCGACCACCTTGATCGCTGTGGCGCCCGCGCGGATCTCCTCGCGCACCGCCTTGCGCATGGCGTCGGCGCCGTCGACCTCTCGCGCGAACGCGACGTTGTGTCCGTGACCGCCCGTGACCGTGAGCGCCCGGCCCGCCGCTCGCACCCGCGGACCGCGGATCAACCCATCGTCCACCGCACGCCCCACGTCGCAGCTGACCGCGTCCATGCCGCCGAGGTCCCGCACCGTCGTCACGCCGTTCGCGAGGTGTCGACCCAGGTTCGCGGCCGCCTTGAGCGCCGCCCGGGCCGGCGTGAGCGCCCGCGCTTCGCCTTCGAAGTCCGCCCCCCCGTCGAACTGGAGATGCACGTGACAATCGATCAGACCCGGCGTGAGGGTCCGCCCTCGGCCGTCGACGGCCCGGGCCGCGCCGGCACGCTTGGGCGCCCGCGCGTGTGCGCCGACCCACGCGATGCGGTCGCCATCGATCAACACGCCTTGCTTTGCCCTCGAGGTTCGTCCGTCGAACACGCCGACGTTCGCGATGTAGGTGGGCATCATCGCGCGCACCGCGGGGTCGTCTCCGCGGCGCCGTCCCGGGCGGGGCCCATCCCAGCAAGCATGCTGGTCACGATACCCGCCCGCTCGGCACCGGCCGCGACGCGCGGCGTGCTCCTGATCCTTTGGGCGCTGCCGGTCGAGGCATGGATCGATGAGGACAGGTCCGGGTGGCTCGCCGCGGCAACGGGTACCATGCCGCGCGTCGAACGGGCTGTCCTGGCTCGCTCGATGGCTCGCGAGCTCCGAGGGGGGTGTTCGGGGTTGTTGGATGTCGCGAAGATGGCGGTGGAGGCTGCGCGGAGACTGGGCGCCGACTTCGCCGATGCGCGCGCGGGACTCGACGAGACCGAGTCCCTCACCGTGCGCAACCAGCAGATGGAGGGGATCGATCGCACCACGTCCACCGGCGTAGGAGTCCGGGTCCTCGTGGGAGGTCGGTGGGGCTTCGCGGCCACGTCCCGACTCGATGAAGCCGAGGTGGTGCGCACCGCCGAGCTCGCGGTCGCGATCGCGAAGGCGGCCCAGCGGCTCCCCGGTGACCCGGTGACCCTCAGCCCCGTCGAGCCCGTGGTCGCTTCGTGGCACGGCGCCGTCCTCGAGGATCCGTTCCTCGTGCCGCTCGAGGAGAAGGTGGCCCTGCTCATGGAGGCGACGCGCCGCATGCAGGGCGTGCCGGGCCTAAGCTTCAGCGAGGCCGCGCTCGACTTCTTCCGACGCTCGACCTGGTTCGCGTCGAGCGATGGAGCCGCGATCGACCAGGTCGTCACGCACAGCGGCGGTGGCACCGAGGCCGTCGCCGTGGGTGACGGCGACGTACAGCGCCGCTCCTACCCCAACTCCTTCCGGGGTCACGTGAAAGCCGCTGGGTACGAGCACATCCGGACCCTGGGATTGATCGAGGAGGCCGAGCGGATCGGGCGCGAAGCGGTGGAGCTCCTGCAGGCCCCCGACTGCCCCAGCGAGGTCACCACGCTGATCCTTGACTCCGGCCAGATGGAGCTGCAGGTCCACGAATCGATCGGCCACCCCATCGAGCTCGACCGCGTACTGGGGATGGAGGAAGCGTACGCGGGCTCGTCCTGGCTCGCCCCCCAAGATCGCGGGAACGTGCGGTACGCGAGCGACCTCGTCTCGATCACCGCGGATGCGTCGCTCCCCGGCGGCCTGGGGTCCTTCGGCTACGACGACGAGGGGGTGCCGGCCCAGCGCACGCCCATCATCGAGAACGGCATCTTCCAGAACTTCCTCACGAATCGGGAGACCGCGCCGGTGGTGGGGCAGGCCTCTAACGGCACGAGCCGCGCCGACGGGTGGAGCCACCTTCCGCTCATCCGCATGACCAACATCTCGATCGAACCGAAGGCGGGGTCCCTGGCGGAGATCATCGGCGACACCAAGGACGGTCTCTTCATGAGCACGAACACCTCGTGGTCGATCGATGACAAGCGCATCAATTTCCAGTTCGGCTGCGAGACGGCGTGGCGCGTGAAGGACGGGAAGCTCACCGAGCTCTACAAGAACCCCAACTACACGGGGCTCGCACCCGAGTTCTGGGGGTCGTGCGACGCCGTGGGGGGACGAGAAGAATGGGTGGTCTGGGGCACGCCCAACTGCGGCAAGGGACAGCCGGGCCAGGTTGGTCGCGTCGGGCACGGCACGTCGCCGGCGCGGTTCCGCAACGTTCAGGTGGGGGTGCGCTGATGCCGGGGTTGATCGGCGCCGACGGGTTCGGCGCCGTGTCCGAGGCGGCGCTCGCCATGGACGGTGTGGATGGCGTCGAGGTGCTGTTCATGCACGATTGGGGCGGGCTCACCCGATTCGCGGGCTCCGAGATCCACCAGAGCACCTTCCGCGAGGACACCGAGCTGCGGGTCCGCGTGGTATCCAAGGGCCGCGTCGGCGTAGCGGCCACCAACGACTTCACACGGGCGGGCGCGGCTCGCGCCGCCCGTAGCGCCAAGGAGATGGCGGAGATCGTCGCTCCCGATCCCCTGTGGCCCGGGCTGGCGCCGAAGGCCGAGGTCGCGCACGTGGAACGCTTCTTCCCATCGACCGCCGACGCCTCGCCCACGACGCGCGCCGTGGCGACTGAAGCGCTGATCGGGCAGTGCCCGCCGGGCTTCACGGCCGCGGGCGCCTACGAGACGCAGGCGGTGGAGGTGGGCGTCGCGAACACGCTGGGGCAATTCTGCTGGTCGCCGTCCACCGTCGCGTCGATCACCACGGTGATGTCCGGCGGCGAGCAAGGAAGCGGCTTCGCAGAGGTGTTCACGGGAAGCGCGGACGCCATCGACGCCGAGGCCGTCGGGGGGCGCGCGGCTGAGAAGGCGGTCGCGTCCCAGTCGCCGCGCGCCCTCGACGCCGGCGTGTACCCGGTGGTGTTGGAGCCGGCCGCCACCGCCACGCTGGTCGGGTTCCTGAGCTGGGTGGGCTTCGCGGGCAAGGGGTACGTGGAGGGCCGCTCGTGCTTCAGCGGTCGACGGGGCCAGCAGGTGGCGGCGCCCGCCATTCAGCTCTGGGACGACGCCACGGACCCCGGCACCCTCGGCGCCTCCTTCGATTTCGAGGGCGTTCCGCGGCAGCGCGTGGACCTCATCAAGAACGGCGTGTTCCTCGACGCCGTCTACGACCTGCGCACCGCCAAGCAGGGAGACGTCGCCTCCACCGGGCACGCCTTGCCATCGCCCAACCCGGAGGGTCCGTTCCCGTTGAACGTCTTCATGGGCACCGGGGACGCCACCGTCGAGGAGATGATCCGCGCCACCGAGCGCGGGATCCTCGTCACGCGCTTCCACTACTCCAACGTGGAGAACCCGATGGAATCGACCATCACGGGCATGACCCGCGACGGCACGTTCCTGATCGAACGCGGGGAGGTCGTCGGCCCGGTCCGCAACTTCCGGTTCACCCAGTCGATCCTGTCGGCGCTCTCGGAGACCACGATGGTGGGGCGGGACGCGGAGCTCGCCAGCGAATTCTTCTTCAGCGCCAGCCGCGTGCCCGCCCTGAAGATCGAGGCGTTCAACTTCTCCGGCGTGAGCGACCACTAGCCCGAGGCGCCGCGCATCGGTGCGGTGAGGCCCTGCGGTAGGCTGACGCCACCACCCACGCACGCCGAGGAGGAGCCATGCAGGTCGCGGACATCATGCACGCGGACGTCAAGACGGCGGACGCGGAAGACACGTTCGCCGACGTCGCGAAGCTGATGCGGACCAACGGGATCTCCTCGGTGGTGGTGCTCGACGGCAAGAAGCTCGCCGGCATCGTGACGGAGCGCGACATCGTGAACCTCGTCGCCGCGGGCGGCGACCCACACTCGGTGAAGGTCGTGCACGGCATGACGCGGCGCGACCTCGAGACGATCGGACCGAAGGTCGACCTCGGCGATGCCGCCGAGCACATGGTGAGCCGCAACATCCGGCACCTGCCGGTCGTGGATCGAGGGCGCGTGGTGGGCATCGTGTCGATCCGCGACCTCACCAAGTGGGCCGCCGAGGAGCTCGCGGGGGGCCACGAGATGCCCGACATCGCGCGCAGCCACAAGGCGCTCGCCGCCGCGAGCGAGTTGCAGAAGCAGCGGCGCAAGGGCGCCTAGCCTTCGCGGGCCCCTCCGTCGTCTCCGGCGGCACGCTGGAACGGCTCGCGCGGATGCTCGAACGACCCGAACTGCGTGATGTCGCGCGGGAAGAGCAGCGCGACGGTCCAGTCCATGGCGATACGCACGCGTCGTCCCAGGGTCGGCATGGCGAGCAGGTGGTAGGTCCGGTGCAGGAACCAGCCCAGGAACCCTTTCACCTTCACCCCCCGGACGTTCGCAACTCCCTTGTAGCGTCCCAGCGAACACACGCCGCCCACGTTGCGCCACACGAACGGCTCCAACGCTCCGCCGGCCCCGAGCTGCGCCCCGATGTTGCGGCCCAGCCTGCGCCCCTGACGCAGGGCGTGCTGCGCGGTGGGCGGGCACGTCCCGCCCGCGACGAGGTCGGGGACCGCAGCGAGGTCGCCCGCCGCCCAGGCGCCGGGGACGCCCACCACCCGGAGCTCGGCGTCCACCCGGATCCTCCCCCGTTCGTCCAGGGGGAAGCCGCTCAACCCCGCCAGCGGCGATGGCTTCACGCCGGCCGTCCACACGAGCGTCTGCGACGCGAAGGACTCGCCGTCGGACAGGCGGATCACGCCGCCCTCGGCCGACTCGAGCTGGGTCCGCAGCCTGATATCGATCGCGCGCCGCGCGAGCCGGGAACGCGCGTACCGGGCGAGGTCCTCCGGCAACTCGGGCAGGATCCGGTCGCCCGCCTCCACGAGCACCCATCGCAGGTCGGACGCCTGGAGCGTCGGATAGGACCCGAGCGCGTCTCGGCTGAGGTCCTCCAGCTCGCCGAGCGCCTCCACGCCGGCATAGCCGGCGCCCACGAACACGAACGTGAGGGCCGCCCGCCGCACGGCCCCGTCAGACGTCTCGGCGGCGAGGTCGAGCCGCGACAGGACGTGGTTGCGGAGCCAGATGGCCTCTTGGATCGTCTTGAACCCCACGCCGTGCTCGGCGAGGCCGGGGATGGGCAGCACGCGTGACCAGGACCCCGCCGTGACGACGAGCTCGTCGTAGTCGACGCGATGCTCGCGCCCGTCCCCGATGAGCACGGTCGCGCGTCGGGCGTCATGATCGACGCGGGAGACCTCCCCCACGATCACCTCGACGTGATGCAGCACGCTGCGCAGCGGCACCACCGCCGCGCGTGGGTCGATCGTCCCGCTCGCGACCTCGGGGAGGAATGGCTGGTACTGCATGAAGTTCTCCGCGCTCGCGAGCGTCACCCGGTGACCCGCCCGGGCCGCGCCCCGCAGCTCCATCGCCGCGTACAGCCCGGCGAAGCCCCCGCCCACGATCAGGACCCGGCTGCCGCCCATGACTCCAGCATCCCCGGAACTTCCTCGAGCGTCCGCACCCAGCCGTCGGGCTCGGCGAGCTGCTCGGGCGTCGGGTCTTCGGGCGCCTCGCCGCGCAGGACCCATATCGCGTGCATGCCGGAGGCTCGGGCCGGTCTCACGTCGTAGTCGAGGCGATCGCCCAGCATCACCGTACGGGCCGGGTCCACCGCGGCCGTGGCCAACACGTGGGCGAACAACGCGGGGTCCGGTTTCTGTAGCCCCAGGTCGTCGCTGACACCCCAGACCTCGAACGATCTCGAGAGCCCGTCGCGATCCAGGGCCGCGCGCACCGACGAGGGTTGGTTCGCGATCAGGCCCAGCCGGTACCTCCGGGCCAGCGTCTCCAGACACGGGCGAACGTCCGCGTAGAGCGCAGTGGGCGGATACGCCCAGTACCGCGCCGCACGCGCCTCGAGCGCGCCCAGGTCGTAGTCGGGGCCGAGGAACCGCGCGCTCAACCGCCGTCGGAAGGAACCGTCTTGGGCCGCACGCGTCGCCGCGTACTCACGCTCGAACTCGTCATCGCTGAACTCGCCTCCGGCCTCGTGCAGTGCTCGCATCCACGATCGCGCGTAGATCGAGTCGTCGTACATCACGCCACCGATGTCGAAGAACACCATGTCGATCCGCGTGCTGGCGATCGGATCGGTGGGCGGGGGGCTGGGCACGATCGGCATGCTATCGGCCCGGCATCGCCAGCGCGTAGCAGGCGACGGCCGCGGCGGCGCCGACGTTCAGGGAGTCGGTTCCGTGGTGCATCGCGATGCGCAGGTGAAGATCCGCCGCGCTCAGCCATCGTTCGGACAAGCCGTGTCCCTCGCTGCCGAACGCGACCGCAAGTTGCGGATGCTCGGCCGGATCCACTGCTTCGAGCGAGGTCGCGCTCGGCGCAGGCGTGAGGGCGGCGAGCTCGAACCCCGCCGCGTGCAACAGCTCGGGCCCCTCGAACCACGGCACCCGCGTCCAGGGCACCGAGAACACCGCCCCCATCGAGGTGCGCACGGCCCTGCGATAGAGCGGATCTCCGCATCGGGGCGTGAGGAGCACGCCGTCCACACCCAGCGCCGCCGCGCTGCGGAAGACGGCGCCCAGATTCGTGTGGTCGTTCAGATCCTCCAGGACCACGATCCTTGCCGCCCCGTGCAGGACCTCCGCCGGATCCGGCAGCGGTCGTCGATCCATCGATGCGAGCGCGCCACGGTGGACCGGAAAGCCGGTCGTGGCCTCGAGCACGCCGTCTTCCACGACGAGGGCCGGAACCCCCGTGGACGTCAGGAGATCTTCGAGCGCCGGGAGCCAGCGCTCGGTGAGCAGCACGGCCCGAGCGACGTATCCGGCCGCCACCGCGCGCCGGATCGTGGCCTCGCCCTCCGCGAGGAACAGCCCCTCCTGCGGCTCGCGGCGAGCGCGCAGCTGAACGTCCCGCAGGCCGGTGAAATCGCGGAGTCGCGGATCCTTCGGATCCACGAGCCGCTCGACCCTCGGCGTCCGCATGGCGTCTGCGGGTTCGCTCAGGCGGCGGGGAACGGCTCGAGGCCGGCCCGGCGCCTGAGCTCGACCACGACCGGCGATGGCGTGGTCTCGCACCCCATCCGGAACCCGTAACGCTCGCCGTGACAGTCGCTCCCCCCCGTGGGCACGAGCTCGAGGCGCTCGGCCATCGCCCGGTAGTGCCCGCGTTGCTCGGGGTTCTGGTCGGGGTGATCGACCTCCAAGCCGGCCATGCCGGCCTCGGCCATCTGCTCGATCAATCCGTCGGGCACGGAGCCTTGCCCCTTCCACATCCCGGGATGAGCCAGGACGCAGGCCCCCCCGGCCCGGCGGATGAGCGCCACCGCCCGGACCGGATCGAGCGCGTGCTTGGGCACGTACGCGACGCCGTCGTCGCTGATGAATCGGTCGAACGCTTCTTTCTCCGTGTCGACGATCCCCGCCTCCACCATGGCCTTGGCGACATGCGGCCGGGCGATCACGCCCCCCCCGGCGAGCTCGTCGACGCGCGCGAACGAGACGTCGTAGCCCAGCTCCTGGAGCTTCTCGACCATCATCTCGCCGCGCCGCAGCCGCGTGTCCGTGAGCCGTCGAAGCTCCGTTCGAAGCTCGGCGTTGGCGGGGTCGATCCAGTACGCCAGGACGTGCAGGCTCGCCCCATCGTGCTCCGCCGAGAACTCGATGCCGGGCACGATCTCCAACGGGAGGGCCTCCGCGGCGGCCGACGCCTCCGCGAGCCCCTCGGTGGTGTCGTGATCCGTCACCGCGATGCCGTCGAGGCCGCGTTCGGAGGCCATCGCCACGTTCTGCGCGATCGTCGCGGTGCCGTCGGAGTGCGTGCTGTGGGTGTGGAGGTCGTAGCCGCTCACGGGGCAAGGGTGGCAGACGGGCCCTGAGGACGTCATCCGCCGCCTGGTTCCGACCGCCCTCGGAACGGTCGATCTCCTTCGCGGTGAGAGGAGATGCCGATGGCTTCAGGCGTTCCCGCGCGCGGCCAGGCGCCCCGCGCCCATGTCACGGGAGAGACCTCGGGCCGTCTCCTTCACGGCCGATACCAACCCTGCGGCCGGCCCGTCCGGCATGAGCCGCTCCACGGACCCGACCACCCCGATGGCCCCCGCCGGATCGCCCAGGTGATCGAACACCGTGGCCGCGATCTCGGCCTCTCCCACGACCGCCTCCTGATCCTCGAGGGCGACGCCGGAGGCCACGATCTCTTCGAGGACGCCCACCAGCTGCTCGGCATCGATCACCGTGCGCCCCGTCAACGCGGTCAGGGGTTCGGCCATCAGGCCTGCGCGCGTCTCGGGCGGCAGGTACGCGACGATGGTCTTGCCCAGCGCGCACGCGTGCCACGGGATCGACGCCCCGACCTCGAGGATCTGCACCGAGTTGTCCGGACGGAAGACGTGGTGGACGATCAGGACGTTGGTGCCGTTCATCACGCCGACGCGGACCGACTGCCCGACGCGCGAGGCGAGCGCGTCGGCCCACAAGAGCGAACGCCCGCGCAGCTCGTGGTTGTCGAGGAAGGCGTTCCCGAGTTGCAGCATGGCGGCGCCCAGCCGGTATTTCCCCGTGTCGGCGTCCTGCTCAACGAACTCCTGCTGTTCGAGGGTCCGCAGCAGCCCGTAGCAGGTGCCTTTGGCCAGGCCCAGCCGTTCGGCGATCTCGGTGACCCCCAGGCGGGAGGAGCCCGACCCCAGGGCCTTGAGGATGCGCGCGGCGCGCTCGACCGACTGGATGCTTCCGCGCCGCTCGCCCGTGGTACTCACGACGGTGCCGTTCCGCTCCATGACCGCCGGAGCCTACCCCGGGGCCACGACGTAACCGGGCAGGACCGGCGGCTCCGGCTCATCGGCCCGTCCCGTCGGCCGCCTTGGCGAGCGCGAGGAACAGCAGCGCCATCGACGTGGCGCCCGGGTCCTGATGCCCGACGCTGCGGGACCCGAGATAGGAGGCGCGGCCCTTGCGTGCCTGCATGGGAACCGTCGCGCGCATCCCCTCTCGCGCGGCCGTCGCGGCCTCGGATAGCGCCGCTGCGAGCGCGCCACCGGAGCGCAGGCACCGCTCGAGGCCGTCCAGCGCCGGCCCGTATGAGTCCACCATCGTCTTGTCGCCTTCAACCGCCGCACCCAGCGACTGCACGGCGTTCAGGCCGGCGCGCAGGGCCGCGAGCAGAGCCTCGGGATCGATCCGCTCCTGGGTCCCTGCCGCCGCGCCGGCCTGACGGTACATGGTGCCGAACAACGGACCGGCGGCACCGCCCACGCGGTAGACGAGCGTCGTTCCGACGCGCTCGAGCATCTCGCCGGGACTCGAGGCGTCCGACGCCTCGATATCGGTGAGCGCCGCGCTGAACCCGCGCTCCATGTTGATCCCGTGGTCGGCGTCGCCGATGGCGGCGTCGAGCTGGGTGAGATAGTCCCGGCTCGCGGCCATCTCGGCCGCGGAGACCTTGATCCACCGCCCGATGAGTCCGACGTCGACGACCGGCTCGCCATGCTCACGGTCTCGTCCCTCGCCCACGGGCAAACCCTCCGGTTCGGACGCCGCCCTGTCAACCCATCCACGCCCCGGCCATGACTAGCGTCCATATCGTTCGATGATGTCGAACAAGATACGGCATCGCCATCTCGTCCTCGTGTTCGATGAGGTATTGACAACCTGCGACGAACGCACTTTGCTGAAATCCGACGGGTGTCCGCAGGGAGGAGCCCGAAGGAACGAGGGGGGTGGTCGCCGAGATGTTCCTCGGAGAAGTGGTCGGCACCGCGGTGCTGGTCTTGCTGGGCGACGGCGTCGTCGCCGGGGTCTTGCTCAACAAGTCCAAGGCACAGAACGCCGGATGGGTCGTCATCACCTGGGCGTGGGGCATGGCCGTGACGATGGGCGTGCTCGCGAGCATCGCCGTCAGCGGCGGCGTTGCGCACTTGAACCCGGCCGTCACGCTCGGCCTCGCGGCCATCGGGGCCTTCAAGTGGGCCGACGTGCCGCAGGTGATCGCCGGCGAGTTCATCGGCGCGTTCATCGGCGCCACGCTGGTGTGGCTCGCCTACCTCGCCCACTGGGGCGAGACCGAAGACCCGGGCCTGAAGCTCGCCGTGTTCAGCACGGGGCCGGCGATCCGCAACACGGCAGCCAACCTGATCACCGAGATCATCGGAACGGCGATGCTGCTGCTGGGGATCCTCGCGATCGGGCAGACGACCGCGTTCGCATCCCTCGGCGCCTTCTTCGTCGGCCTCCTGGTGCTGGTGATCGGCATGTCCCTCGGTGGACCCACCGGTTACGCCATCAACCCCGCACGCGACCTCGGCCCGCGCATCATGCACTTCATCCTGCCGATCCCAGGCAAGGGGGGCTCGGACTGGACCTACTCGTGGATCCCGGTCGTCGGGCCCATCATCGGCGGCGTCATCGGGGCGTTCCTCGCGAAGTGGGTCTTCGACCTGAAGTTCTGATCGTTCCGGCGCTGGGAGGGCCGCCCGCGGTCCCCCGGCTCCCGGTTGAGTCTTAGGAGGTGGCGCGCACACGATGAAGAAGCTGATCAACGACCCAGCGAACGTGGTACGTGAGGAGCTCGAGGGGATCGAGGCGGCCCACGGGGACCTCGTGAAGGTCCTCTACGACCCGTACGTCATCATGCGCGCCGACGCGCCCGTCAAGGGCAAGGTGGCCCTGATCTCCGGCGGAGGCTCCGGCCACGAGCCCATGCACGGGGGGTTCGTGGGCAAAGGCATGCTGGACGCCGCCTGCCCGGGCGAGGTGTTCACGTCTCCTACGCCCGACCAGATGGAGGCCGCCACCAAGGCCGTCAACGGGGGAGCGGGCGTCATCCACATGGTGAAGAACTACACCGGCGACGTCATGAACTTCGACATGGCGGCCGAGCTCTGCCGGGCCGAGGGGATCGACGTCGAGTCCGTCTTGGTGGACGACGACGTGGCGGTGCAAGACTCCCTCTACACGGCCGGTCGCCGAGGCGTCGGCGCGACGGTCCTCATGGAGAAGATCGCCGGTGCCGCGGCCGAAGAAGGGCGTCCGCTGAAGGAGGTGGCCGACGTCTGCCGCGAGGTGAACGCGAATGCCCGGAGCATGGGGGTCGCCCTCACGTCGTGCACGGTCCCGGCGGCGGGCAAGCCTACCTTCGAGCTCGGCGACGATGAGATCGAGATGGGCGTGGGGATCCACGGCGAACCCGGTCGCGAGCGGATGAAGATGACGGGCGCCGCGGAGATCGTCGAGATGATGGCGTCCGCCGTCGCCGACGACCTTTCCTTGGCCAACGGCGATCGTGTCCTCGCGTTCGTCAACGGACTCGGCGGCACGCCCCTGATCGAGCTGTATGTGGTGTTCAACGAACTGAGCAAGTTCCTGAAGGGTCGCGGGGTGACGATCGGCCGCAACCTGATCGGGTCCTACATCACGTCGCTCGAGATGGCGGGCTGCTCGATCACCCTGCTGAAGCTGAGCGACGACTTCACTACGCTCTGGGACGCGCCGGTCAACACCGCCGGACTCCGTTGGGGGGTCTAGCGACGCTCGTCGATGACGGAAAGGGTCGAGCAGCATTGAGCGTCACCTATGCCGACGCGGCGACGTTCGTACGGACGTACGCCGCCACCGTCGCCGAACACAAGGACGAACTGACGGAGCTCGATTCCGCGATCGGGGACGCCGATCACGGCATCAACATGGACCGGGGCTTCCAGGCGGTCCTCGTGAAGCTGGACGGCGTCTCCGACGGCGACATCGGCGCACTGTTCAAGACCGTCGGCATGACGCTCGTCTCGACCGTGGGAGGGGCCGGAGGGCCGCTGTACGGGACCCTGTTCCTGCAGCTGGGCGTGGCCTCGGCGGGCAAGACAGAGTTGTCCGCCGAGGATTGGCTCGGCGCTCTCACGGCGGCCGTCGAAGGGGTGCGTGCACGGGGGAAGGCCGAGCCGAACGACAAGACGATGCTGGACGCCCTCATGCCCGCCCGGGCTGCGCTCGCCGAGGCGATCGAGGCCGGCGCGTCCTTCCCCGACGCCCTGCGGCGCTCCGCCGCCGCAGGTGAGGAGGGGATGAAGGCCACGATCCCTCTCGTGGCCCGAAAGGGGCGCGCGAGCTATCTCGGCGAGCGCAGCGCCGGGCACCAAGACCCGGGAGCGACATCGTCGTTCCTGTTACTGAGCACCGTCGCCGACACGTGGGCCGGCGCCTGATCCGGTACGGACAAGGGAGGTTGCGATGGCAGACTATGTCGGAGCACTCGATCAAGGGACCACCAGCACGCGATTCATGATCTTCGATCACGCCGGCTCCGTCGTGGGCGTGGATCAGCGTGAACACGAGCAGATCTTCCCGAAGGCAGGCTGGGTCGAGCACGACCCCCAGGAGGTCTGGACCCGCTCGACCGAGGTCATCGACGCCGCCCTCAAGAAGACCGGCCTGGCCGCTTCGGATATCGCGGCCGTGGGCATCACGAACCAACGCGAGACCGCCGTGGTGTGGGACCGGAACACCGGCGAACCGGTCTATAACGCCCTCGTCTGGCAGGACACGAGGCAGCAGGACATCGTGGACGCCCTGTCGGCCGACGGAGGACAAGACCGATTCCGCGAGAAGACGGGGCTGCCCCTGGCCACGTACTTCAGCGGCACCAAGGTGCGATGGATCCTCGACAACGTCGAGGGCGCCCGGCAGCGGGCCGATGCGGGCGATCTGGTGTTCGGCAACATGGACACCTGGTGCATCTGGAACCTCACCGGCGGCACCGACGGCGGGCGTCACGTCACCGACGTGTCCAACGCCAGCCGCACGATGCTGATGAACCTGAACACGCTGGATTGGGACGAGGACCTGCTCTCGGCGATCGGCGTGCCGCGCTCGATGCTCCCGGAGATCCGGCCGTCCTCAGAGGTCTACGGGGAGGCCAAGGGGACCCTGGCGGGCGTGCCCGTGGCCGGGGACCTGGGTGACCAGCAGGCCGCGACCTTCGGACAGGCCGCGTACGACGTGGGCGACGCCAAGAACACCTACGGCACCGGCAACTTCATGTTGCTGAACACCGGCACGGAGATGGTGCAATCCAAGCATGGCCTGCTCACCACCGTGGGTTGGAAGCTCGGCGACCAGCCGGCGGTGTACTGCCTGGAAGGGGCCATCGCGATCACGGGATCCCTCGTGCAGTGGCTGCGCGACAACCTGGGGCTCATCGCCACGTCCGAGGAGGTCGAGACGCTCGCCGCGACCGTCGAGGACAACGGAGGCATCTACTTCGTCCCGGCGTTCTCCGGCCTGTTCGCGCCCTACTGGCGAGGTGACGCCCGCGGCGCGATCGTGGGCATGACCCGCTACGTCAACAAGGGTCACTTCGCGCGCGCGACCCTCGAGGCCACGGCCTGGCAGACGCGAGAGGTCCTGGATGCCATGGAGGCGGACTCGGGCGTGAAACTGAACGAGCTGAAGGTCGACGGCGGCATGGTCTACAACGACCTCCTGATGCAATTCCAGGCCGACTGCCTGCAGGTGCCGGTGATCCGCCCCAAGGTCGCCGAGACGACCGCCCTCGGTGCGGCGTACGCGGCGGGCCTCGCCGTCGGCTTCTGGGGCTCCTACGAAGACCTCCGTCAGAACTGGGGCAAGGACAAGCAGTGGGAGCCGAACATGGACGCCGAGACGGTGGCGGCCGGGTATGCCCAGTGGAAGAAGGCGGTCACCCGGACGTTCGACTGGGTGTCCTAGCCCAAACGAGGAGGCGAGATGGACGAGGATAAGGAGAACGACAAGGAAGAGACGGGCGAGCACGAGCACGCCACGCCCCACGAGCACGAAGGTGACTTCGCCGCCGGGCAGGAAGCGGACGATCACGGCGACGAACACCGAGGCTCGTTCGCGACCGGAGAGACCGAAGGCGAATCGCCCGAGCTCGGCGCCCCCAAGGGCTTCTTCGCCGAGGGGCAGGCGGAGGACGAGGAGGAAGATCTCGGCCACAAGGGAACGTTCGCCGAGGGGCAGGGCGAGGAGCACGAGCACTGAGCCGCCGCTCGGTGCGATGATGGCCCCATGGCGCGCGTCACGTCCCTTCCCGCGCACGTCCTGATCATCGGGGGTGGCGGGACCGGCGGGGCGCTCGCGCACGACCTGGCGCTGCGCGGGTTGAGGGTGACGCTCGTCGAGCGGGGCGAGTTCACCTCGGGCACCACGGGTCGCCATCATGGGCTGCTGCATAGTGGCGCGCGGTACGCGGTGAACGACCGGGAGTCCGCGGTGGAGTGCATCGAGGAGAACCGTTTGCTGCGCCGCATCGCCCCGGGGTCGTTCGAGGAGAACGACGGGCTGTTCGTCGCCGTCACGGACGAGGACATGGACTACCTGCCCCAGTTGATGGCTGGGTGCGAGGAGACCGGCATCCCGGCGCAACGCCTGGGCCCTTCCGAGGCCCTCGCTCTCGAGCCGAACCTCAATCCCTCGCTCAAGGCCGCCGTGCGCGTCCCCGACGCCACGATGGATGCGATGCGGATGCCGATGCGGTTCTTCGCGACCGCGCGGGCCAACGGGGCGGACCTCCTGAACTTCGTCGAGGTTACCGGCATCCTCACCCAGGGCGCGGCCGTGGCGGGCGCCTCGGTGCGCGACCACGTCTCGGGCAACGAGACACAGATCCACGCCGACGTGGTGGTCAACGCCACCGGTCCGTGGTCGGAGAAGATCGCGAGGATGGCCGGGGCGGACGTCCCCGTCCACCCCTCCCCCGGCGTGATGGTTGCGCTGCGTGGGCGCCTGTGCAACATGGTCGTGAACCGCCTGCATCGCTCCGGCGACGGCGATATCGTGGTGCCCCAGCGCGGGCTCTCGGTGGTGGGCACGAGCTCCTGGGACGTGGATGACCCCGATGAGCTCGACGTGCCGGGCGAGCACGTCCGACGGATGATCGAGGAGGGGTCGGCGCTCATCCCCGCGGTGCGCACGGCGCCGCTGCGGGCCGCCTGGTCCGCGGCGCGACCCCTCGTGGGCAGCACGGGTGACGCCGACTCGGGACGCGAGCTGTCGCGCACGTTCGTTGCGATCGACCACGCCCGGGCCGACGGGGTTGAGGGATTCGTCACCATCACCGGCGGCAAGGCCACCACGCTTCGCGGGATGGCCGAGCGGTGTGCCGATCTGGTCTGCGCCAAGCTCGGCGTCGACGCCCCGTGCCGGACGCGCGACACGGTCCTGCTCCCCCACAGCGGGTACTTCGCCGCATGAACCCGGGGAGCGACCTCCCGGCGGCGCTCGCGGCCGGGTCCCCGGAGACGGGGGCCGGCGGTCATCCTCGAACGGGGACCCGGGCCCTGCGGATCTTCCGTTACCGGCCGGGCGCCGCGGGTCCCCGCTACGAGGAACACGATGTCCCCGTCGGGGCCTCCACCACCGTGCTCGAGGCTTTGCGCTGGATCCAGATCCACCGCGACCGAACCCTCGCGTTGCGGCACTCCTGCTTCCACGCTTCCTGCGGCACGTGCGGGTTGCGCGTGAACGGACGGGAGGCCCTTGGGTGCGTGACGGCGCTGGGCGACGCGGGAACCGGCGCGGTGACGGTCGAGCCGATGGCGAATCACCCGGTGCTCGCCGATCTGGTCGTGGACATGACGCCGTTCACGGAACGGTTCCACGAAGGGCAACCCATCCTCCGCGCGAGCGAAGGCCCCGCCGGCCCAGAGGTCCCCGCCGCCGGAGACCGCACGCGCTTCGAGGACTGCATCGAATGCGGGCTCTGTCTGTCCGCCTGCCCGGTGGCCGCCACGGACGACTCGTACGTTGGCCCCGCCGCCCTCGCCTTCGCCCAGCGGCTGCTCGAGGAGCCTCGCGGCAGCGACCGAGAGGCGATCTTGGCCTGGGCCGACGACGACCATGCGGCCTGGCGCTGCCACGCCGCCTTCGAGTGCACGGAGGCCTGCCCGTCCAACGTGCGTCCGGCCGAACGCATCATGACCCTGCGCCGTGAGCTCCGTCGTGGCCGGGAGGCGGTCTGATGCCGTCACCGCGTCCCGCGGATCCGGGGGTCGAGGAGCTCAAGCGCGCTCGGGAGGAAATCGGACCCGTGTTGCGCAAAGGCCCCGGACCCGCGGCCTGGTTCGATGTCCGGCGCCGGAGTCTCGGACACGTCGCGTTCTCCCTCAACCGTTTCACCGGGCTCGGGCTCGTGTTCTACCTCTACCTGCACCTCGCCGTGCTCTCGTTGCTGCTGCGGGGGGAGTCCGCGTGGTCCTCCTTCCTGAGGATCGCGACGACACCCGTGTTCCTCGGTTTGGACGTGCTCCTGATCTTCGGGCTCCTGGTGCACGGGCTGAACGGGCTCCGCGTGGCGATGGTGGGCAGCGGCTTCGCCTCGAGCCGCCAGAAGGCGCTGTACCGATCCCTCATGACCTTCGCGGGGATCCTTCTGCTGGGCGCCGCGCTGCACATCTGGGGGAGCCGCTGATGGCCCGCACGGCCCCTCGCTCCGGAACGCCCAAGCGCTCTGGCTCGGGGTCCGGGGCCTTTCGCTGGACGGCCGTGAGCGGCGTCGCGTTGCTCGTGCTGCTCACGATCCACATGGTGGCGAACCACTTCGTGATCGAGTCGGTCGGAGGCTTGCGGTCCTACCGGCAGGTCATCGAGTACATCGGCGATCCCCTGATCCTCGTGGTCGAGACCCTGTTCCTGATCGTCGTCACGATGCACGCGATGCTGGGGCTCCGCTCGGTGATCTTCGACTTCGGGCTGAGCGACGGCGCGCAACGATTGGTGGACCGCGGCCTCACGGTGCTCGGCGTCGCGACGGTCGTTTACGGCCTCGTCCTCGTCGGCGTGCTGGCCTCGAGGGCGTGAGAGAGCCTCGTGGTCGGGATCGTGATCGTCTCCCATAGCTTCCGGCTCGCAGAGGGCGTCGCCGAGCTCGCGCGTGAGATGGGCGGGCCCGAGGTCAAGCTCGAAACGGCGGGGGGACTCGACCTGCCCGACCACCCCGTGGGAACCGATGCGGTGATGGTCATGAACGCGATCGAGCGCGCGTGGTCGCCCGACGGCGTCCTGGTGCTGATGGACCTGGGGAGCGCGGTGCTGTCCGCCGAGATGGCGATGGAGATGCTCGGCGGACAGCGGGAGGGCGTCCTGCTCTGCGAGGCGCCGCTCGTGGAGGGCGCGGTGGCCGCGGCGGTCACGGCGAAGTTGGGCAGGTCCCTGGAAGCGGTGGCGGCGGAGGCCCGCGGCGGCCTGGGCGGCAAGGTCGCCCACCTCGGCCTCACGGCGCCCGACGTCCCCACCGGCCCCCCCGATAGGGAGGGGGATGCGGTTACGCTCCAGGTCACGGTGCGCAACCCGCACGGCCTGCACGCGCGGCCGGCCGCCCGGTTCGTCCAGACGGCCTCCGGGTTCGAGGCGAGCGTCGAGGTGCGCGATCTGACCAACGCGCGAGGCC
The DNA here is from genome assembly GCA_963719165.1 of uncultured Actinomycetes bacterium. GTDB lineage: Bacteria > Actinomycetota > UBA4738 > UBA4738 > HRBIN12 > JAOUEA01. Next base: position 1,278,427 of record CAVRAV010000001.1, read on the forward strand.
CCGCGGACGCTGCCAGCCTGAACGCCGTCGCGATGCTCGGCGTCACCGAGGGGCACACGATCGAGATCGCTGCGCGAGGCCCGGGGGCGGCCGACGCGATCGGCGCGCTGAAGTCGCTCGCGCAACGCGACTTCGATGAGGTGCCCGACGACCCGCCACCGGAGGCCCCGACCGACGTCGCGAGGTCGGTCTCGGCATTGAAGGATAAGACGCTCATCGGTGCCCCCGCGTCCCCCGGCGTTGCGTTCGGCCCCGCTCGCCGGCCGCAGCCGGCGGAGCTCCAGGTCCCTCGCGCGGGCACAACCGATCCCGCGAGCGAAGCCTCTGCCCTCGATGCGGCGCTCGGCGCCGCGCGGCTCGATATCGAGGAACAGCGCGCCCATGTCGCGCGGGTGGCCGGAGCGCCGGCGGCGGAGATCTTCGACGCGCACCTCCTGTTCCTTCGAGACGACGCCCTGGTGGGGGCGGCCCGCCGCGGGATCCAGGCCGGTCAGGCGTCGGCGGCGGAGAGCTGGCGTGACGCCGTCGAGGAGACGGCCGCCGCCTGGGACGGACTGGAGGACGGCTATCAGCGCGCGCGCGCCACCGACCTTCGCAGCGTCGGGATGCAGGTCCTCGCGCACATCCTGGGTCAGCCGCAGCCCCGGCTGGAGCTCCACGAACCGGGGATCCTCCTCGCCGCCGACCTCACCCCTGCCGACACGGCTCGGCTCGATGCCGCCCGGATACACGGGATCGTCACCGTCCACGGAGGCCCGACCTCCCACGCGGCGGTGCTGGCCCGTTCCCTCGGCATCCCCGCCGTAGTGGGCGTCGGCGCAGGGCTGGATCGGGTCGAGGAGGGCGAGCCGCTCGCGATCGACGGAGGCGCCGGCGCCGTGTGGATCCGCCCGACTGAGGAGCTCGCCGGCCGCCTGCGCGATGAACAGGCCGCCGCCGCCACACGATGGGCGTCGGCCCGGGCGGGAGCGGCGCTCCCGGCCAGCACCCTGGACGGCGTGACGATCGAGGTCTCGGCCAACATCGGGCGCCCCGAAGAAGCGGCGGCCGCCCTCGAGCGAGGCGCCGACGGGGTCGGCTTGTTCCGCACGGAGTTCCTGTTCATGGGCCGTGATCAGATGCCGACGGAGGAGGAGCAGACCGAGGCGTACGCCCGAGCGGCCGACGCGCTCGACGGACGTCCCCTGCTGCTTCGGACCCTCGACGCCGGCGCCGACAAGCCCATCCCCTACCTGCATCAACCGGGCGAGGAGAACCCCTTCCTCGGCGTGCGGGGGATCCGCCTCGGCCTCGAACGACCGGAGCTCCTCGCCACGCAGTTGCGCGCGATCCTGCGCGCGGCCGAGGGCCGGCGACTCCGGGTCATGTTCCCGATGATCGCGACGCGCTCCGAGCTGCGTGGCGCCCGAGGCATCCTCGAAGAGGCGCGCGCGGACGTCGGCACCCGCGCTTCGGTCGAGGTCGGGGTCATGATCGAGGTTCCCGCCGCGGCCCTCACCGCCACATCGCTTGCCGAAGATGCCGACTTCTTCTCCGTCGGGACGAACGATCTCACGCAATACACCCTCGCGGTCGACCGCGGCAACGAGCGCGTGGCCTCGCTCACCGACGCCCTGCACCCGGCGGTGCTGCGGCTCATCGAGGAGGCGGTAACCGGCGCCGCATCGCGCGGACGCTGGGTGGGGGTCTGTGGGGAGATCGCGGCCGACCCCACGGCGACGCCGCTCCTGATCGGCCTGGGCGTGAGCGAGCTTTCGATGAGCGTTCCCGCCATCGCCCCCGTGAAGGAGGCGGTACGCGCGATCTCCCTCGCGGACGCCCGCGCACTGGCCGGCCACGCCTTGCTCTGCGCTGATGCACCGGAGGTCCGCGCCCTCCTCGAGGATGGCTGAGGCAGCGCTGTTACGATTCGCGGGGCCGTGATGTCCGCCGACGATCGAGCCGCCGCTTTCCTCACCTTCATCACCTACCTGCGGGTCGCGCTGACGCCCGTCATCATGGCGCTGATCCTGTCCGGCGACCGGCTCGGTTGGGCGATCCCCGCCGCCACGCTCCTGTTCGCGCTGGCCGCGATCACCGACTTCTTCGACGGGCGGCTCGCCCGGCGCTGGAAACAGACCACGACGCTCGGCACGTTCCTGGACACCACCGCCGACAAGCTGCTCGTGTCCGGTGTGCTGATCGCGCTCGTCGAGGTGGGACGGGCCTCGGCGTGGGTTACCTTCATCATCGTCGGTCGGGAGATCCTCGTCCTAGGGCTGCGCGGTGCCGTGACCGCGAGCGACGGCACCGTCGTCGCACCCTCGATCTGGGGCAAGCTCAAAGCGAACGTCCAGTTCGTGGCGATCATCATCGCGATCTGGCAGCCCGCGGTCTCCGTCGGGAGCTGGACGCTCGCGCAGGCGGCGCTGGCCGTGGCCGCGGTCGTCACCATCGGCTCGGGAGTCGAGTACCTCACGCGTTTCGGTAGCGTGCTGACGCGCCGGGACGACTGAGCATGCCCGGCCCGGCGTTCATCACGGGGGGGAGCGGCTTCGTGGGCGGCGCGGTCCTGCGGCGGCTCACGGCCAAAGGCCGAGACGTCCGCGCGCTCGCTCGCTCCGACGAAGCGCAGGAACGCGTCCTCGCGGGGGGAGCCGCCCCGGTGCGCGGCGATCTCGAGGACCCACAGGCGCTCCTCGCCGGCATGCGCGGCTGCGACACGGTCTTCCACGTCGCCGGTATCAACGCGACCTGCCTGCGCGATCCCGCCGTGATGTTCCGTACGAACGTCGAGGGGACGGCGCATGTCGTCCGGGCCGCGGCGGCAGCCGGGGTGAGCCGCCTGATCTACACGTCCTCCGCCGCGACGATCGGAGAGGCGGCCGGGACGGTGGGCCGGGAGGACTCCCCGCACCGCGGCTCGTTCCTCACGGCCTACGAGCGATCGAAGTACGAGGCCGAGCGGCGAGCGTTGAGCCTCGGTGCGGCGCTCGGGCTGCCGGTCGTGTGCGTGAATCCGTCCTCCGTGCAGGGTCCGGGGCGAACAGAGGGCACGGCCCGCCTGCTCCTCACGCTCGTGAATGCGCGGCGGCCGGTCGTGGTGGACACGTGGGTCTCCGTCGTGGACGTCGACGACTGCGCGCAGGGGCACCTGTTGGCCGAGACTTCCGCGACGCCGGGGCAGCGGTACGTACTGAACGGCATCTCGCTCTCGGCGCGTGACGCCATCGACCTGCTGCGCTCGGTCTGCGGGCGTCCCGTGCACACCATCCGACTCCCGGCTTGGGCCGTGCGCTCAGCGGGCTGGGCGGGGGATGCCGCCGCCCACGTCACGCGACGCGAGGCCTCCCTGTGCCGCGAAGTCACCAGGGCGGTGTTGCACGGTCACCGCTATGACGGATCCCGCGCCCAACGAGAACTCGGCCTGCGGTACCGCTCCGCCGAGGATACGGTGCGACGGAGCCTGAGGTGGTATCGCGAGCACGGCCTCATCGACCGCGACACCCTCGCTCCGGACGCCGCGTAGGATGGCGACCCGCCGCGCCGCGGTTCTCAGGAGGCGATCACCTTGACCGGAACGAACCGTCCCGACCGCAACTTGGCGATGGAGCTCGTGCGCGTGACCGAGGCGGCAGCGCTCGCCGCCGGCCGGTGGATCGGCCACGGGGACAAGATCGCGGCCGACGGCGCCGCTGTGGACGCCATGCGGTTGATGATCGACACCGTGTCCATGAGCGGCACGGTCGTCATCGGCGAGGGCGAGAAGGACGACGCTCCGATGTTGTTCAACGGGGAGGAGGTCGGCAACGGCGAGGGACCCGGTACCGACGTCGCGGTCGATCCCATCGATGGCACCACCCTCACGGCGGTGGGCCAACCCAACGCGCTGGCCGTCATCGCGCTCGCCGAGCGCGGCGCGATGTTCTTCCCGGGCTCCGCCGTGTACATGGAGAAGATCGCGTGCGGTCCCGACGCGACCGGCGCGATCGACATCACGCTGCCCCCGGAGGAGAACGTTCGCCGCGTCGCCAAGGCCAAGGGTGTCGGCCCCGAGGACATCGCCGTCACGATCCTCGATCGCCCACGACATGCCGAGATCATCGCCGCTGTGCGCAGCGTGGGCGCACGGGTGTTCCTGATCTCCGACGGTGACGTGGCGGGAGCGATCGCGGCGGCCGCGCCGCGCTCAGGGGTCGACCTGCTCTACGGCATCGGAGGCACGCCCGAGGGCGTGATCGCCGCCGCGGCCCTCAAGTGCCTCGGCGGGGAGATACAGGGTCGGCTGTATCCTCGCGACGACGCGGAGCGCCGGGCGTTGCTCGACGAAGGGTTCGATCTGGACGCCGTCTTGAGCACGGACGACCTCGTGAGCGGCGAGCACGTATTCTTCGCCGCGACGGGCATCACGGACGGCGCGTTGCTCCGCGGCGTCCAATACTGGCCGGACGGAGCGACCACCTATTCCATGGTGATGCGCGCCCGATCCGGAACGCTTCGCTACGTCGAGGCGCACCACCAGTTCGAGAAACTCGAGCGATTCTCTCCCATCGCGTATCGGCGCTGAATCACCGAGCGGTCGATACCGCTTGATCTTTTCGTATCCTCAGCGCCACCTCGAGCGAAAGGACGAACGAGATGGCGGAGAAAACGATCCTCGTCTGCGACACGTGCGGGAAGCCCGCCGCGGAAACCGTCACGATCAAGCTGGAACGCGGGAACTACGTGAAGGACCAGTGTCCGGCCCACGTCCAGGAACTCATCAAGGGAGCGCGGAGGCCGCGGCCTGGACGGCGCAAGGCCGTTGCCGTCCCGTCCAAGCCCGTCGCAGCCGCCCCGAAGAAGCGCGGTCGGCCGCGCAAGAAGCCCGCTTAGGGCGGGATCTCGTACACGCCGGTCTCGGTGCGGACCACCACCCCGCGGCGGGCAGCGTCGATCAGGGCGCGCTGCAGCCGCCGGCGCAGGTCCTTCTGCACGAACGGGTCCAGGTAGCCGCGCCTGAGCGCGAGGTCCTGGATCACGGTCCAATGCAAGGGTCGCCCCTCCTCGCGCAAGACCGACACGACCGCGTCCAAGACCTCCATCACGCTCGGGCGAGGGGGCGCAAGACGCGTTCGACGAACAGGTCGAGTTGCTCCGGCTCGGGGATCGCGAACGGCAATACCCACGGCGCGATGATGAGCTCCTCGACGCCGAGATCCGCGAACGATCCGATGCGATCGATGACCTGATCGGGCGTGCCGGACAACGTGTCGGCTCGCCAACCCTCGTACGACTCCTCGGCCAGCGCCCCCCGGGCATAGCGGCCCGTCCCCGCTCGAACGCGGCCCGTGCGTCGTCGTCGTCCTCCCCCATCAACAGGTAGAGGCCCACGGAGAGGCGGAACGTCGCCGGGTCGCGCCCCACCCGTTCGCAGGCGGCGCGCGCCCCCTCGGCGCGTTCGGCGAACGACTCGGGAACCCATCGCCACGCGGCGTTCCAGCCGTCCGCGTACCGAGCGGCGAGGCCCAGCAGCCGGGGACCGCCCTTCCCGCCGACCCACAGCGGGATCCTTGACTGAACGGGCGCCGGGAGGATCCGCGCGTCCCGAAGCGAGAACCCGTTCGCATCCATCGTCACGGGCCCGCCCCCGGCGAGGGCATCGAGGACCTTGAGCGTGGCTTCGAGCGACGCGAACCGGTCGCCCACGTTGCCGAACGAGTATCCGAATGCGGCGAACTCGTCCTCGAGCCAGCCGGCCCCGAGACCGAGCTCGAACCGTCCGCCCGAGATCCCGTCGACCGTGGTGGCCATCTTCGCCACGAGCGCGGGATGGCGGAACGGCGCGCACAACACGAGGGTTCCCAATCGCACGCGTTCGGTCACGGCGGCGAGGCCGGCCAATGCCGTCATCGGCTCGAGGGCGGGGATGGGTGTCGGATCGGCACCATAGCGGGCGAACGAGTAGTAGAAGTGATCGGAAACCCACACCGAGTCGAACCCGAGGTCCTCCGCGCGCCGGGCCCACGTGGCCATCGCCTCGAAGGTGATCGGGGCTTCGCCCGGCAGGGAGAACCCGTAATGGGGCAGGCTCAAACCGAATCGCATGCGGCGAAGGATACGCCGGACGGGAAGCCTCGGCCCTAGCGCGAGGGCGATGCCAAACCGGCACGGGTCGCGAGCGACCCGCTCATGATGAGCGTGCCGGTCGCATCGCGGACCGTCACTCGATCATATCCTTCCAGATCGAGCTCGAAGTCGCGCGAGACGATGGCCGAACCGCTCGCGTCGAGCCGGATCTTGCCGACCCGCAACGCCGGCAGCCGCGGACCCTGGAGCCGGACGACGTACGGCTCCGTCTTGGGCGGCGCCGGCGGGAGTTGATTCACCATCACGACGGCCATGTCGATCATCGTCGACGACACGAGGGTGAACGCCGATCCTCCGCCCGTGCCGCGCAGCGGCGAGAGCCGGCCGATCACGACCTGGTTGGACGGGTCGGCGAACTCGGCGGTGCTGACGAGCCACTCGAAACGATCGGCGGCGCTCTGCTGTCGCACGATCGCCACCTTCGCGGCCTCTTCCGAGCGGGCCGCTCTGCCGGCCATCACCGCACCCCACCCCAGGCCGGCCACGGCCACCATGGCGGCCACGACGGCCGAGACCGCGAGGCGGCCGCGGCGCACGGGCGCATGGGGCGAGGGGCGCCCCCCGGGGGCCGCGGCTTGGCGGCGCACGGCGGCCACGACGCGGTCCTCGAGGTCCGGTGCAGGCTCAGAGTCGACCACCGCGAACGCGAGCGTGGCGGCCGCCGCGTCGAACTGTCCGGCCTCCTTGCGGCACGCCGCGCACCACTGCAGATGACGATCAACGACCGCGGTGTCGCGGGCCCCCAGCGTGCCGAGAGCGCGCTCGGGAAGCTGATCGCGGATCACCGGGCAACTCATGATGGTTCCTTGCCCTCGTTGGCGCGGCGGACCTTGATCATGGCCGAACGCAGCCGCGTCTTGACCGTCCCCAGCGGGATGCCGTCGGATTCGGCGATCTCACGGGCGGTGAGGCCCCGGAAGTACGCGCGGGCAACCAGCCGCCGTTCCGCATCGGACAGGGACTCGAGACACCGGATCGCCGTGTCGCGCTCGATGAGGACGGCCTCTTCGTCGATGCCCGGGGCATCGGGGACCTCGTCCACCAGCACGAGCGTAGGCCGCGAGACGCCGGTCTCGCGCCGCAGGCGGTCCACAGCGAGGTTGTGCGCGATCGTCATGAGCCACGTGGACAGCCTTCCGCGGGTGGGATCGAAGCGCGCCGCCTTACGCCATGCGGTGAGGAACACGTCTTGGGTGAGCTCCTCGGCGGATTCACGACTGCCGAGCAGGCGAAGGCCCAGCCCGTACACGGGTCGGCCGAATCGCGCGTACAGCGCGCGGACGGCAGCGTCGTCGCCGACGCGAAGTCCCTCCATCAACTGTTGTTCCTCCTTCGGGAGGAGCGGTCCTTCGTTCCGGTCGTCCACCGGGTTCCTTCCGATATACGCGCTGCGCGTCCCCGGCGGCTTGCCTTCAGCGCCCGGAGCTCTCGCTCGACGAGTATGTGGCCTCGAACGATTCCCTGCACGCCATTCGTACCTGGCGTACGCTCGGTTCCATCGTGAGAGAACGCGGGGACGGAGGCGGTCGAACGGCGCGCGCAGGGCCGGGCGCAACCCGCCGCACCATCGTCGGGTTCGCGGGCCTCGTCGGACTGATCCTGATCGTCGGGACGAGCGTCGTCGCGCACGCCCAACCCTCGCAGGACACCGTCGTGCGCCTGCATCTGGACGGCGTGGTCGATCCGTTCGTGGCCGACTACCTCGAGCGTGGGATCGCCGACGCCGCGGCCGCCCATGACGAAGTCGTCCTCATCGAGATCGACACCCCTGGGGGTCTCGATTCCTCGATGCGCCAGATCACCCAGGCGATCCTCGGCGCGCAGCTCCCGGTCATCGGCTACGTCGCGCCCTCGGGCGCGCGGGCCGCGTCGGCCGGCGCCTTCGTGCTCATGTCCACGCCGCTGGCAGCCATGGCCCCGGGCACGAACGTGGGCGCGGCCACGCCCGTGGGCATCAGCGGCGCCACGGGCTCTGAGAAGGCCGTGCAGGACGCGGCTGCGTACATGCGGTCGCTCGCCGAGCAGCAGGGACGGAACGCCGACGTGGCGGCCTCCTTCGTGACGGACGCGACGAGCATCTCCGCCGAACAGGCGCTCGCCGACGGCACGATCGAGTTCGTGTCGTCGTCGGCGGAACAACTCCTCACCGACGTCGACGGCCAACAGGTCGAGGTTGCGGGGACCCCCGTGACGCTGCACACCGCCGGCGATCCCATCGTGGACCAGGAGCTCGGAGGGGTCGTGGGCTTCCTCCACGGCTTGATCGACCCGAACCTCGCGTTCATCTTCTTCTGGCTCGGGCTCGCCCTGATCGTCCTGGAGCTCATCGTTCCCGGGCACATCTTCTCGGGAACCGTCGGCACGATCCTGCTGATCCTGGCCATCGTTTCCTTCGGCCTGCTGCCGGTTCGTATCCTCGGCGTCGCGCTCCTGGTGGGCGCGGCGGCGGCGTTCATCGCGGAGGCGTCGCACCCCGGGCTCGGCGTCTGGGGCGTGCTCGGGTTGGTGCTCCTCGTGCTCGGGGGGTGGTTCCTCTACGACCGAGCCGACGGCGCGGGCGTCTCGGGATGGGTCCTGGGGATGGTCGCGGTGGTGATCGGACTGTTCTTCGGACTGGTGGTGGCGAAGGCGCGGGGTCTGCGCAACCTCCCGCCCGCTGCCGGCCCGGAGGCCATCGTGGGCCAGGAAGGCATCGCGCTCGGCGCCGGCCTGGACCCGAGCGGCGTGGTGCGGATCAACGCGGAACAGTGGCAGGCCGTCACGGCCGGGCGCCGGATCCCGGGGGGGGCGCGCATCCGCGCCACGAAGATCGACGGCTTCACCCTCACCGTGGAACCCGCCGGACCCGGATCGCTCCCGGGAGCCCCGCGCGCACAAGAGATACCGGCAACGGACGCCCGATCCGCGTCGCGGCCGGTCGACGAAAGGGGAACCACCTAGATGGCTCCACTCATCGGTAGCGCCTTGATCATCGTGTTCATCGTGGCGGTGCTCGTGAGCGCGATCAAGGTCGTGCGCGAGTACCAGCGCCTGGTGGTCTTCAGGCTCGGGCGTGTGATCGGGGTCAAGGGGCCCGGGCTCGTGCTCCTGATCCCGTTCGTGGACAAGGCCACGAACGTCGATCTCCGCGAGTTCTATCTCGAGATCCCGCATCAGACCGCGATCACGGAGGACAACGCGTCGATCTCGATCGACTTCATCGTGTTCAACAAGGTGCTCGATCCGCAGATGTCCGTGCTCTCGGTAGGGAACTTCGCGGGCGCCGCGCAGAACATCGCGGCCACGACGCTGCGCTCGGTGGTGGGCGACATGTCGCTGGACGATGTGCTCGCCAAGCGCGAGCAGATGAACGAGATCCTGCGCGTGAAACTCGACGAGGTGACCGAGCGTTGGGGCGTGAAGGTCACCAATGTAGAGATCCGGGAGATCGTGCCCCCGCCCACCGTTCAGGAGGCGATGACGCGGCAGATGTCTGCCGAGCGCACGCGGCGCGCCGTGGTCACGGAGGCCGAGGGCGCCAAGCAGGCCGCGATCACGGTGAGCGAGGGGAACAAGGAGGCCGCGATCTTGAACGCGGAGGGCGAGAAACAGGCGGCGATCCTACGCGCCGAGGGTCAGCGCCAGTCGGCGATCCTGCAGGCCGAGGGCTTCTCGCTCGCGCTCGCGAAGGTGAACGAGGCGGCCGACGTGGTGGGAGGCAACACCATGAAGCTGCAATACCTCGACGCGCTGAAGGCGCTCGGCGTCTCCCCCTCGTCCAAGGTCGTCGTCCCCATGGAGCTGGCCGGCCTCGTGGCGGGGTTCACCGCCATCGCCGAAACCATGGGCAGCGACGGGGGGACGACGTCGACCTGAGCGAGGGTCCGCACCCCCGCTCTCAGGCGGGAACCGTGAGACCGGCCTGCTGCATCGCAAGCTCGAAGTCGTGGCGGGAGCTAACGGCCTTGAACGCCGAGTCCACGTCGATCTTGCCCTGCTTCAGCAGCTCGAGCAGCCACTGGTCGAACGTGACCATGCCGTAGAACGCTCCGTCGGCGATGACGTCCTTGATCTCGTGGGTCTTGTCGGGATCCGCGATCCGCTCCGCGATGCGCCCGGTGTTGATCATGATCTCGAGCCCGGGCGTGCGTCCGCCGTCCACGGTGGAGACCAGGCGCTGGCACACGATGCCGCGGAGCGTTCCCGCGAGCGCGAGACGGACCTGCTTCTGCTGGTACGGCGGGAAGAAGTCGATGACGCGGTTCACGGTCTCGGTTGCGTCCTGGGTGTGCAGGGTCGAGAGCACGAGGTGCCCCGTCTCGGCCGCGGCGATCGCGGCGCGCACGGTCTCCGTGTCACGCATCTCCCCGATCAGGATCACGTCGGGATCTTGGCGCAGCGCGGCGCGCAGGGCCACCAGGAAGTCCTTCGTGTCATTGCCGACCTCGCGCTGGTTGATGGAGGCGACGTCGTCGCGGTGCAGCACCTCGATCGGATCCTCGATCGTGACGATGTGCACCGGCTTGGTCCTGTTGATGTATTCGATCATGGCGGCCAGGGTCGTGGTCTTCCCCGATCCCGTCGGGCCCGTGACCAGGACGAGGCCTCGGTGCTCGTCGGCGATGGTGCGCACGGCGTCGGGGAGCCCGATCTCGGCGAACGACGGCCCGCCGAAGCGGAGCTTCCGCAGCACCATGCTGATGGCGCCCCGCTGCCGGAACACGTTCACGCGGTACCGGCCGACGCGCGGGATGGAATACGCGAAGTCGATCTCGCCCGCTTCGTCGAAACGCTCGAGACGGTCCTCGGGGATGATCGCCGCGGCGATGGTGTCGGTCTCGGCGTTGGACAGCGGCGCTCGGTCGAGGCGCTGCAGCCCGTTGGGCATGCGGATCAGCGGCGCCGAGCCCACCTTGACGTGCAGGTCGGATCCCTCGCTGTCGACGAGGTCCGTGAGCCAACCGTTGAACTCCTCAACGATGGGCGCGGTGGTGCCCTCCATATCCTGACTCCTCGAAAAAGGATCCGCGGGCGATCCGCCGACGGCAGGTTCTGGGTATCCATCGGCGGGCACGCCCGAGGACTTCAGTCCCCGCACGTTCTTCGCGCGAGGATCCGCGCCACGAGGGGCGTCCGGATCCCTCAGGCGCGCGCGACGAGCCGGCACACGCCGGCGTGATCGGCGCGTGGTTCGAAGTCCGTAAGGGCCATGGGCGGGCGGGAGGCGGACACCATCCCTTCCAGGAGGCCCCGGTGCACGGCGCACACCAGGTCTCGATGCTCGTCCAGCAGATCCTGGAACGGGCAGGCCCGCAACGTGATCTCGACGGCCTTGGCTCCGCGGCGCCGGAACCGGGGGTCGAACCCCGCTTCGGCGAGGGCCTCCTGCAGCACGGCGAGGTTGGGGCCCGGGCGGCGCGCGCCCGGCTTCGGCACGCTCCGCCCCACGAGGTAGGCGCCCCAGTCCCGCGCGAGCTCGGACGCCCGATCCTGCTGACGTCGCGTGCTCATGAGGCCCGCGAGGATGTCGGCGAACAATCGGTAGTCCCTTCCCTCGCGGCCCTCGCGTTCCGTCGCGCTGAACAGCGCCTGGGGACGCCCCACTGAGGTCGCCTTGCGGGTCTCGCTCGACACGAGCCCCACCTCCTGCAGCCGCCGCAGGTGAGGGCGCAGCGTGTTGGGATGCAGCGAAAGGCGCGCGGACAGCTCGCGCACCGACACGGGCCGTCCCGACAGGCGCAAGTAGCGGTAGAGGCGGTAGCGGGTGTCGTCGGCGAGCGCCTTGTGAACCTCGAGCGGAGCGGGCTCCGTCATGCTGCCTCCGTCGTAGACTGGATTTCCACGGCGACGACCGTGTCAACCAACGCTACCGCAGGAAAGGAACCCCGTGGTCACCGAGGCACTCGTCCGCGAAGCCCTGAAGCGTGTCATGGACCCCGAGATCGGGCGCCCCATCGAGGACATCGGGATGTTGCGCGACATCCGCATCGACGGCGGCGCCGTGACCGTGGACGTGCTGATCACGATCGAGGGCTGTCCGTTGAAGGATCGCATCACACAGGACGTGACCGCGGCCGTAGCGCCGCTCGAGGGCGTCGAGGCCGTTCGCGTGGAGCTCTCCCCGATGAGCCCCGAGCAGCGCGAGTCCTTGGTGCAGCGATTGCGGGGCAGCGCCCCAGCCGGAGGCGGCGCGCCCCCCGCGGATCCAGTTCGCGCCGCAAACCGCCGTGATCGCCGTGGCCTCGGGGAAGGGGGGCGTGGGCAAGTCCAGCGTGACCGTGAACATCGCGGCGGCGCTCGCGGCCGAAGGCCACGCGGTGGGCGTCCTCGACGCCGATGTCTGGGGGTTCAGCGTCCCGCGGATGATGGGGGTCTCCGGCCAGCCCGTGGGATTCAACGACATGATCCTGCCCCTCGAGGCGCACGGGGTGAAGGTGATCTCGATGGGGTTCTTCGTTCCGGAAGAGACGCCGGTGATCTGGCGCGGACCCATGCTGCACAAGGCCATCGAGCAGTTCCTCGGCGACGTGTACTGGGGCGATCTGGACTTCCTCCTGTGCGATCTCCCGCCGGGAACGGGGGACGTGAGCATCTCGCTGGCCTCGTTCCTGCCGGGGGCCTCGATGCTCGTGGTCACGACCCCGCAGGAGGCCGCCCGCAAGGTGGCCGAGCGCGCGGGCAAGATGGCCGAGCGCACGAACCTGCGCCCCCTGGGGGTCGTCGAAAACATGAGCTACTACCTCTGCCCCCACTGTGGCCAGCGCGACGACATCTTCGGCTCGGGGGGAGGGCGGGAGGCCGCCGACACCCTGGGCGTCCCGCTGATGGGTCAGGTGCCGCTGCTCCCCGCCCTGCGCGAGGGCGGTGACGCGGGCGTTCCCATCGTGCTGAGCCATCCCGACGCGGCCGCATCGGCCGCGCTCCGAGAGGCCGCCTCAGCCGTGGCACGAGCCACCAAGTCGAAGGTCGGCAAGCCGTTGACGCTGATGACGGCCGGCGCTGCTGCGAACACCGGCACCCACCAGCACTGAGAGCCCGCCCGCCGGTGGGGAGCCTTAGCTTCGAGCGGGCTCGGGGTCCTCGGGACCGGAGCCGCCGCCCTCGGCGCCATCCTCCGTGGCCTCCTCGCCCGCCGAGGCGTCGCCCTTCGGATGGAAGGCCCACCAGATGAGGATGCCGGCCGAGACGAGCGCGACGCAGAGCGCCGTCCACTGAGAACCGGTGAAGAACCAGAACCGTTTGTCGATGCGAACGGAGTCCTCCAGGATGCGCGCGCATCCGTAGATGAGCCCGAAGCACAACGTGAGGACACCCTCGCGCCGGGGCCGTTTCATGAACAACCACAGGAACGCGAATAGCCCCCAGGCGATGATCATGTCGTAGAGCGCGGTCTGGTGCAGGCCGCTCCCCTGCGCGATCAGGTTGCCCTGAGCGTCCAGCAGCCGAACGCCGGTCCGCGTGACGATCTCGAGGTGGCCACCCTGGAGTGCGGCCTGACACGTATCGGCCACGCAACGGAACGGCGGCGCGAGGTTGCCCCCGTGATACGTCCACGCCAGCAGCCACGAGGTCGGCTTGCCCAGGTGATCCCCGATGATGAGATCGCCGATCCGGCCGATCGCGATGCCGAACGCGAGCGCGGGCGCGACCGCATCGGCCACCTGGAAGAAGCGGTAGCCCCGGCGCCGCACGCGAGGAACATTGACGATGACGGCGCCGGCGATGCCCCCCAGCAGCGAGATGCCCCCCCGCCAGACGGCCAGCATCTGCCCGACATCGTTGAACTCGGAAACGTGCCCGATCACGTAGAACAGGCGCGCCCCGACGATGGCACCGATCAGCGACCAGAACGCGATGGCGTTGACTTCCTCGGCGGGGATACCCCCGGGCGGGCCGATCCGCCCAAGCAGCCACGCGCCCAGCATGAAGCCGACCGCGATGAAGATCCCGTGCGGGGAGATGGCGAACCCGTCGCCGAAGCGGAACCGGTCGAGCACGGGCCATCCGACGGCGGCGAGGAAGAACGGCATCTCTCAGCGAGTCTACCGGCGGGCCGAGGGCCACAGCCGGGCCACGCAGCGACCCATCAGGAGCCCGGCGACGACGTCGGATGGGTAGTGCACGCCGAGGTATATCCGGGACGTCGCCACGGACAGATCCAGGAGACTCAGCGACGCGCGAGCCGCGGCGCCGAGCCCGAGCTCATGGGCCGCTACCCGCGTGAACGCGGTGAGGACGGCGGGATGACTCGAGGGCCATGAGGTCCCCATGGGCTCGGCGATCAGGGTGCGCGTGCCCTCGGAGTCGGCGTGATAGGGACGGGGCCGATCGACCAGCCGCTTCAGACCTTGGCCCACCAGCCAGGTCGCGCCGGCCGCGCTCGCGGCGCTCGCGGCGGCGCGGCGGCGGCCCAGGAGCGCGAGCGACGTTGCAGCGGCACCGGCCGCGTACAACGAGCCCAGCTCGGTCACCCCGTGGAAGAACCGGTCGGCCCGGGGCCGGCCTCCGGCGTTGAGGGCGGAGCGAAGCTCCTCGTCCGCGCGGCGACCTGCGGACGTGCGCAGGGCGAGATGACCAACCGCGGCGACGCCGCCCGCGAGGGCCGCGGCCCATGCCTTCCTCCGCACCTGCACGCCGCCCACTATGCGACCATGGACATCCACCCGTCACACGAGGAGCCACGATGCGCAACCGCGACGACGACGGTCGGGACGAGGACCTCAACACCGGCTACACCAGCGAGGGACCCAGCGGCGGCGTCATCGCACTCATCGTCGTCGCGGTCTTGCTCCTGCTCTTCATCCTGCAGAACGGCGAGAAGGGCACCATCAGCTTCCTGTTCTGGGATGCGACGCTGCGAACCTGGATGGCGCTGCTGATCGCCGCCGTTCTGGGCTTCGCGGGCGGCTACCTCGTGGCCCGCATCGGCCGGCGCAGGCGCCGGGAACGCTCGGAAGGCTAAGGAAGCCGCTTCGATCTGCCGCTTCTGCGCCAGCACCCCGTGGCGCAGGGCCAGCTGCGCCCCGCCGAGCATGTTGAGGCTCCTCGCGCCGAATCCTCCGAGCGGACCCTTGAACCGGTAGTCCACCTCGTGGCGCAGGACGCTGCGGTCGAACGGCAGCGCCGCGATCGACGTGGTGATCGATCGCCTCCACCAGCCCCTCGAGTCGGATCTTGCTGCGCCACGGCGGCTCCCACTCCTCCACGGTGCCTCGCACCGTGGTCTGGATCGCGGAGAACCCCATGTCGACTTCGTACTCGACTCCCCTGCCCAACCCTCCTTCGGGCAGGCGCACCCGCACCACGTGGCGGTCCCATTGCGGAAGGTTCGCGGCGTCGCTCGCGACCGCCCACACGCGCTCGGCGGATGCCTCCACCTCCACCGAGAACTCGACCGTGGTCATGCGGCCGGGGCGCTCCCCCTGGACCAACCCTTCCACCACACGAGGCGCTGCGGAACGATCCGCACCAATGCGTCGGCCGCCGGATGCAGGGCCGCGGCCAGGGTCCGCGCGCTCTTGGCGCCCGATCCCAGATCCTCGACGAGGTAGCACATCGCGTTCCCCTGGATCATCGCGCCAACCATCTCCTTGGCGCGCCAGGCCGACGCCTTATCGACGGTGAGCGCCACGGCGGGATCGGCGCCGGCTCCCGCGAGCGCGAGCGTCTCGGCCGGCAGCGCGGCGTACAGGGCGTGCTCGTCGGCGAGCCAACGCACCGGGAGCACGACGGGACCACGCGACCCCGCGATCGCCAGGGAGGCCTCTCCAGAGCGCCCGAGCTCGGACGCGAGGTCGGAGGGCAGCGCGCCCAGCGGATCGGGGCCTCGCGCGGTGCGACGAAAGGCGGGATGCGAGGCCGCGGCGCCGCTCCAGCGACCGCGCCCCTCCTGCACGCCGTCCTCGTCCAGCAAGGCGGTCCGCTCGAGATCGACGCCCACGAAGACACGACCCGGCGGTGTCCACGCGAGCGGCACCTGGTGAGCATCGAACGCATAGCCCGCGAAGAACCTCGCGTTCTTCTTCGAGAACGTTCCGGTGGCTCGCGCGATGGAGGTGGCGCCCGCGACGGCCGCGCCCCACGTCGCCCGGTCGAGGGCGTCGTAGGTCTTGACCGTCCCCGTGAACGTCACCGCCAGCTCACCGTGGCGGATCAGGCCGCACACGCCCGGATCCGCCTTCCAAGCGCGGGCCTTGACGGACCGCCGCGACGTGGTCACCCACACGCGGCCACCCGAATACGCGAAGACGAGCGGGGTGCAGTGCGGGCCCCGAGGCGTCGTGGTCGCAACGGCGCAGAACGGTCCGGACGCCAACACGCCCTGCACCGCCGTGGACAGGAAGCTCACACCCCCACCTTCCCTTCCGCCTGCCGCCCGGTGCCGGGCGGGAACGCGAGCATCGCACCCGTCCAAAGGATATGGCTCACGAGGCTCGCCAGCACGCCGCCGGACCACCATGCGAGCCCGCCCCATAGCGCACCCCCCACGAGCGAGCCCGCGACGATCGGCAAGCTTCGGCTGGGCACGTTGGCCGCGACGTAGGCGACGAGGGTCACCCCCGCGGCCGTGGCCGCGGCACTGACCGTCCCCAGATGCCCCTGGACGAGCGAGCGGAAGAACAACTCTTCTGCGGGCGCCATCACGAGCAACGACAACACCAGGGAGCGCGCGAGCGACACGGTGGCGGCCTCCCGATACTCCCGCGCCACCCCGCGGCGGAACGGTTCCCAGTGCCCGGCGCCCCACACGAACGCCCGCGTCGCCAGGTACAGGGCCGCGCCGCTCCCGGCCCCGGCCGCCAGGACCACGCCGGGTTCGACGTCCACGACCCAGACCGGGGGCCGAGCGAGGACCGCGGCCACGCCCATGCCTCCCAGCACGAGGGGCATCAGCGCCCACACGTCGCGCCCACGGGTGGAGACGAGCCACCACGCGGCCATCTCGGCGACGAGGCCCACGACGATGACGAGTCCCTGCACGTCAGCTCGCGAGGAACCGCGTCTTGACCGCGAGCTCGGCCGTGAACGCCGTGACGACCGCGAGGTAGTAGAAGCCCGTGGCCGACTGGACAGCGGAGGCCCGCTCGCCCTTCAGCGCGGCCCTCGTCAATCCCGCGATCAGTGCGGTGGTGCCCACCATCCCCAGGGCGATCCACGGGGCGAGCGCGCCCGCCGTCAGCAGCGGGTTCACCGCCTGCGAGGACCCCGTCCCCTGGAACCCGCCGCTGATCACCGCCGCCGCCTCCACCGCCACGGCGACCAACAGCAGGTTCGTGGCGCGGTTGATGGGGCGCCGAGGCAGCCCCCGGTCCGTGAGGTACCAATGGCCGAGCAGGAGGCCGTCGATCACCGACCCCAGGAAGAACCCTCCGGCGAGCAATTGGAAGAAGCCGAGGGCCCAGGCTTGGCGGCCGGTGCCCGCCATGGCTGCGAGCACCGCGATCGCCACGGGAACCGACAACAACCCGAGGATCCGGCCCGCCCACCATCGCTTCGCGACCAGGAGTCCGGTTCCCAACGCCAGGACCGCGAGCGTCGCCGACGCCAGGAGCACCGAGCGTTCGCCGGCACGATCCCCTCCACGATGCCCGACCGCGTCGCCCACCATGCGGCCGCCGCCAGCAGGAGCAGGATCGACATCGTGAGCGTGAAGAAGCCTCGCTTCACCTCTGCCCATAAGGGCGTGAGCCACACGAGTGCCGTGGCGCCCGCCACCGTCTCGGCCAAGACGAGCGCCATCACCCCCGCAGACCCGTTCACGCCCCGCTCCCGGCCATACGGGGCATCAGCCTACCGGCCGGACGGTCCCTGCCTCGTCCGCAACGCCCGCCCGGTACCCTTGCGAGCCATGAGCGATTGGCGGACCTACGACGATGTGGCCGAGATCTACGAGCGCGTGCACGCGCCGCGGTTCTCGGAGGTGGCGCGCGACTTGATCGCCCGGGCCGACCTGCCCGCCGCCGCCAGCGTCCTCGATGTCGGGACCGGGACCGGCGTCGCCGCGCAGGTCGCCGTGGACGCCGGCCATCGCGCCGCGGGCATCGACGAGTCCATGGGGATGCTGAGCGTGGGGCACCGCGTTCGTCCCAGGCTCCGCCTGGCCGCCGCCCATGCCATCGACCTTCCGTTCGGTCCCGGCTCGTTCGATGCTGCCGTGGGGAACTTCGTCCTGGCTCACTTCGATCGCACGGACACAGCGCTCTTCGACGTGCTCCGCGTGGTGCGACCCGGAGGCCGCGTCGCCTTCTCCTCCTGGGCCGACGGCGTCGATGCCTACCAGCAGGCCTGGCACGATCTGATCGAGACGGTGGTGCCCCGCGAGATGCTCGCGCCCGCGTATCGAGAGGCCGCCCCGGGCCACGAGCGCTTCCGCGATCGCGGCCCCGTGGAGGAAGTGCTCCTCGCCGCCGGCATTCGCCATGTGCGCACCGACCTCGTGAAGTACCGATGGACCTACGCGCTCGCGGACTATCTCGACGGGTTGGGCGTGTGGGCCACGGGCCGGTTCGTCCGCAACATGCTCGGCGAGTCCGGGTGGGAGTCCCTGATGGAGCGCGCCCGCACGGTGTTCGAAGAGCAGTTCCCGGACCCGCTGAACGACTTCCGCGAGGTCATCCTCGCGGTGGGGACCCGCGTCTAAGGCCTACGAGAGGTCGAGCACGCGGAAGGATTCCGCGTAGCTCGCGCCCAGCTCGGCGCCCGCCTCGGCGGCGGCGCGACCGAGGCTCTCCTCGAAGTACGCGATCCCCTCGGCGAGCTGGCTCGCGTGCTCGGCGAGCGCGGCGATCTTGGTCGCGAACGAATCGCTCACGTCCTCGTGATGGTTCGGCTCCGTCGTCCAGCCGAGCCATACATCGGTGACGTCCTGGACCTCGAGCCCCTCGCCCAAGTGCTCCGGGAAGAAGTGCGGGTTCCCCGACCCGGGGAACGCCGCGTCCAGGGCGATCATGCCCGCCGTGCGATGGTCGCTGTGGTTGTAGTACCGGTTCTCGAAGAACACGGATGTCGGGTCGCACGACAGGAGCGTCTCGGCGCGCACCTCACGGATCCTGCGCACGACCGTCTCGCGGATCTCGAGGCGGTTGCGTAGCTCTCCGTCGTGCGTGGAGAGGATCCGGCAGCTCGCGAGGCCCATCACGGCAGCCGCCGCTTCCGTCTCGTCTCGGCGCGTGCGAGCCAGCTCGCCCCGATCGCGCCGCGGGTCCTGCGACCCGCGGTCGCCGTTGGTGAGGACGAGCAGATGGACCTCGCGCCCCGCTCGCGCCCACTTGCTCAGCACTCCTCCCGCCGCGATCTCGGCGTCATCGGGGTGGGCGAACACCGCGAGCACAGGTGCGGTGCGGACGGTGGGCGCTTCCTCGTGGGTCACCGAGAGCGTCGACCTGCCTTGGCGGCCGGAACCGCCGCCCAGTTCTCCAGGAACCGGACGAGCGTGCGCACGGGCACGCCCGTGGCCCCCTTGGGCCCGAGATCGGTTCCACCCGGCGCGAACGCGGGCCCGGCGATGTCCATGTGAACCCAGGGCGTGTCGCCCACGAACGTCGCGAGGAACCAGGCGGCGGCGATCGCGCCGCCGTAGCGCTCGCCGATGTTCTTGATGTCCGCCACGTCGGAGTCGATCAGGCGTCGATACTCGCCGAAGAGCGGCAGCCGCCAGACCGGTTCTCCCACGGCCTCGCCGGCTGCGATCACGCGGGCGACGAGGTCGTCGTCATTCGAGAATGCCCCGGAGATCTTGTCCCCCAGCGCAACCACGCACGCGCCGGTAAGCGTGGCCGTGTCGATGACGAGCTGGGGTTCCTGTTCGATCAGGTAGGCGAGGGCGTCCGCTAGGACCAACCGGCCCTCGGCGTCCGTGTTCAACACCTCGGACGTGGTCCCGCCGCGGTGCACGATGACGTCCCCCGGGCGCTGCGCGGTGCCGCTCGGCATGTTCTCGGCGCAGGGGATGACGGCGATCACGTTGAGCTTCGGCTTCCGCTGCGCGATCACGCGCATGGTGGCAAGGATCGACGCGGCGCCCGCCATGTCGTCCTTCATGGACTCCATGCCCTTGGCGTCTTTGATGGACAGGCCGCCGGAGTCGAAGGCGATGCCCTTGCCGGTGAGCGCTAGGGGCGTCGCGCGGCCGGCGCCCGTGTAGCGCAGTTCGATCATCCGCGGCGGGTTGGCGCTTCCCTGTCCCACGCCGAGGATCCCGCCGAACCCGCCCTGCTTGAGCTGGGGCACGGCCCAGACCTTGCAAGACAGGCCCACCTCGCGGGCCATGGCCTGCGCCTGCTTGGCGATCGTGGCGGGCGGCATGTCGCCGGCGGGCGTGTTCACGAGGTCACGAGCCCAGGAAACGGCCTCGACGAGCCCGGCCGCGTCCTTGGCGGCCGCGCGCATGACCTTGGCGTCCCAGCGCGCGGCGCCGAGGACGGTGACCTTCTTCAGGGTCGCGGCGTCCCCGTCCTTGGTCCGGAAGCGGTCGAAGCGATAGGCCCCGAGTCCGAGGCCCTCCGCCGCGGCGGCCACGGCCTCGGCCGCGTCGCGGGCGCCGAACGCTTGGGCGAACGTCGTAGCAACGGCGCCGAAGCGCCGTGCCGTTCCGGCCACGCGACCCAGCGCGCGACGGGCCACATCCACGGTGAAGGCGTCCTTCGGCCCCACGCCGACCAGCATGACGGCGTCGGCCGCGAAGCCGTCGCCGGGCCGGCGCGGAACGAGCAGGTCCTCGCCGCGTTTGCCCGAAAGCCGCGCGGCCGCGTAGGCCTCGGCGAGGTTGAGCCGATCCACGCCGGGCCCGGGCTTCGGGCCCTGGAACACGGGCACGATCAGCAGGCCCGTTGAGAACTGCGATGCGGGCTCGGCGGTGTACGAGTAGGTACTCACGCGGGCTGCTCCTTACGGCGAGTGACGGACCGCGGCAGTCTAGTGGCCGGGCGCGGAGGCGGACGGACGCTACCCTAGCGACGATGAAACCCCGCGACATCCGCGACCTCGTCTGGTTCGCCGACGACGAGGCCCGACACGAGACGTTGTTGGAAAGCGATCGATTGTGGTCCCAGGTGGTCTGCTTGCAGCGATCCCAAGGAGTGGGCCCTATGACGGACCCGGGCTCCGACGCGCTCGCGACCGTTCTGGCCGGCGAGATCGCCGCCCAGGTCGGGTCCTCGCGCATGCGCATGGCGCAGTGGGACGCCGTCCTCGTCCCGCGCGGGGAAGGGCTCACACTCCGCAACGCCTCCGCCGAACCGTCCGTCGTCCTCCTCGTCTTGGCGCCCCCTCCGGCGCCCGCGGCCTAACGACCGCGCCCGGCGGTTTTCGGGTACCCGGGCAAGACGACGAGCGCCGTCCCGAAGGCGACCACGAAGGCGGGGATGCTCGCACCAAGCGGGGATCCGGCGAACAGCGGGAACGGCAGATGGAGCGCCTCGAATCCCTTCGTGATCGCCGATGTCCACCACTCGGGCCCCGTCGGGACGCACCATTGGTAGACCACGGCGCCCGCGACCCAGGGCGCGAAGGCCCGCCACCGGAACCCCGGCGGGGCCTGCGCGAACAGATGCGGCTCGCCGAAGCGCCCGCCACGACGCACCCCCCAATCCGCCAGGAACACGCCGAACAGCGGCACGAACACGGCGCCCACGAGGTAGAGGAAGAGCTGGAAGGTGCCCGTCGCGTCGTCGCGAAGGAGGGCGGCGATCGCGAAACCGGCGAGGCCGATGGCCGCGATCAGCGGACGCTGCGGGGCGGACGGTCGCACGTTCTGCACGGAGAGGGCCCCTGAGTAGATGTTCGCCATGGCCTGGTCGCTCTCGCCGACCAGGAGGGCGAGCAGCACCACCGCCCCCCCCGCCGTGGCCGCGATGGTCGTGCCGATGTCGAGCACGTCGGCGCCGGCCCCGGCCGCGAGCACCAGCAGGGCGCCGAGGGCATAGAACCAGATGTTGCCCACCGCGTAGGAGGCGTAGGTCCCTCCGAACGCCGCCCGCGGGCGCCTCGCGAAACGATCGTAGTCCGCGACGAGGGGAAGCCACGAGATCGGCATCGCGATCACCAGATCGACCGCCAGCCAGAAGGGGAGGCCCCCGGTCCCGGGCGCGCGCCAGATGGCCCCGAGATCGCCCACCGCGAGCACGCGGAGCGTGATCCACAAGGACACGGCGGCCACGACCCAGATACCGAAGCGCTCGAGCCAACGCCGCACGGCGAAGATGGGTCCCGCGAGCGCCAGGGCGGTACACAAGACCGTCACGAGCGCCAGCCACAAGAGCCCGGCGTCGAGCCCGAACAACTCGCGTGACACGGCGTTGGCCACCCTGCCCATCGCCCAGAGCTCGAAGGCGGTCCATCCCACGAGTTGCACGAGGTTCAGCGCCGACGGCACGTAGGATCCGCGGAGGCCGAGGACCGGGCGGAACAGGACCATGCCGGGGACCGCATCGCGGGCGCCCGCAAGGCCGACGAGGGCGAGCGGCAGGCAGCCGAGGAGGCTCCCGACCACGATCGCCAGCAACGCCCGGGGCAGACCGAGCGCCGGCACCAACAGAGCCCCGGAGACGAGCACGAGGAGGCCGATCGACAGGTCGCCCCACAGGACCCCGATGTCGACCCCCGAGAATCGCCGGAGCCCCACGGGCACGGGCCGGATCCCCCAGCGCGGGGTCTCTCGCTCGATCGCCTGTTCGAGCCGATCGCTGACGCGTGCCACCCGTGCTCCCTCCGCCGGCATGACCCGGTTCAGGTTCGAAGGGTCGCCGACCCTCGCACGAAGCCGGCCTCTCAGCCCGGTTCCGGCCGGGCTCCCCTGCTATCGGACCCACTTTAGCCGAGCTCCCTCCCTATGCGGGAACCATCCGAAGGGACCATCTGTCTCACCTCAAGTCATCCCCCAGACGCCCGATGCGGACGGTATGGAGACGTCCGAACCGAGGCGAGAGCGCGAGCGGCGACGTGGGCGCGACGTCCTGACCGCGCTGATCCTGCTGATCGCGGTCTCGGCCATGGGCCTGGTGGCCTACGGCCAGCTCGCCGCCGCGCGCGTCTCACGCTCCCAGGCGGAGCTTGCGCCCGTGGCCGACGGCGTGGCGAACCGCGTCGGAACCGCTCATCTGTACCTGGTGCAGGCACTCGGCGGCGACGCGTCGGTCGACGTCGGTGACGACGTCTTCGTTCCACTCGCCGAGGCCTTGCAGCTCGCGCAGGCGGCGCTCGCCGACGGGCCGGCGACCCCCGGGGAGGCACTGGGCCCGACCACTGATCCCGTGGTGACGGCGGACCTCCGGCTCCTCGCCGCCCAGGTGGACAGCTTCGCGAGCCAGGCGGGCTCTCGCTGGATGCATCGCGAGGGAGCCGGCCAGATCGGCACCAGGGCGGATCAAGAGTTCGATCGGATCTACGCGACGATCATCGCCCAGACCGACAAGCTCTCGCGCGACATCGCCCTCACCGAGGATCGCGCCCGGCACCGGATCCAGGTCGTGAACACGGCGGTTCTGGGCATCTTGGCCGTGTTCTTCGTGGGCGTGGCGGCGTTCGCGCGGCACACGCGGAGGGCGATCGTGGCGAAGAACGAGGAGCTCGAGACGAGGGTCGTCGAGCGGACCACGGAGCTCGCCCGGAGCGAGGCCCGCACCGCCGCGATCGTGGACACGGCGCGCGACGCCATCATCACCGTCGACGACGCGGGGTTGATCCGTTCGGTCAATCCCGCCGCGCAGCGGATGTTCGACTACGCGAGCGACGAGCTGCTCGGCGCCCACGCGGCCATCCTCCTGGCCGAGGACGATCGCTACCCGCGCGACGGGCACCTGCGACGCTTCCTGGAGGCGGGCGCCCGCGACGTGGTGGGCTTGGGCCGAGAGGCCGTCGGGCGCCGCCGCGACGGCGGCCTGTTCCCCATCGACGTCTCGGTCTCCGAGGCGCGCGTCGGCGAGGAACCGATCTTCGTGGGCGTGATCCGCGACATCACGCAGAGCAAGCGCGTGGAGGCGGAGCTCCGGGCGGCCAAGGCGGTCGCGGAGGAGGCGGCGACCCACGACCCCCTCACGGGGTTGTGGAACCACAACCGGATCATCGAGGTGCTGATGGAGGAGCTCGCGCGTTCCGGCCGGCAGAGCTCCCCGCTGAGCATCGCTATGGTCGACCTCGACCACTTCAAGGACATCAACGACACCTATGGCCACGTGGTGGGCGACGAGGTGCTCCGCGAGATCGCGCTGCGGCTGCGCCGGTCCATCCGCGCCTACGACGCCGTCGGCCGCTTCGGGGGAGAGGAGTTCATGGTGGTCCTGCCCGGCGCCGAAGGGGCCACGGCGGAGGCGGCCGCGGAACGCATCCGCACGCGGATCAACCGCGAACGCGTGCTCACGACCGCCGGCACGCTGCAGGTCACGGCCAGCCTCGGGCTCGTGACGAGCGTGGGCGATCTCGTGCACGACGCCACCGCGCTTCTCGTCGCCGCCGACACCGCGATGTATTCGGCGAAGGTGGCCGGACGCGATCGAGTCAGCACCGGCGCGATGCGCTGAGCGATCCCGGACCCGTGGCGATGATGTGGCGCCGCAACCCGGTCATCGCCCGGTCCATCAGGATCCGCATGATCGGCCGGTAGGCGCGGGCGGCGAGCTCGCCTGCCACGGGGACGGCCAACCGGATGTCCTCGGACCACGTGAAGCGCGTTCCGGCGACGGTGGCTTCGAGGGTCCAGACGCCCCTGCCCGCGACCAAGCTCCCGTGGCGGATCTCCAGTCGCCGCGGGGGATCCCAGCCGAGCACCTCCATGGGCTCGGTGAACGCCGGCAGGCCGGCGATGCGCGTCTTGACGGCGAGCCGCACGCCGACCCCTTCCCGGTGCCGCGACACCACGCGCACGGCGTCGGCGTCGAGCATCCAGTCGGCCTGTCGCTCCCAATCCATCAGCACGCTCCAGACCGACGCGGGCGGTGCCGGGAGCACGATGCGGCGTTCGAGCCTCACGCGCTCAGCCTACGGCGGCACCGTGGAGGGCCGATGCGGCTAGGCTGCGGTTATGGACCGGGGGGCGGCCGTTGCGGCGACGATGGCCACCGCGACGGGAACCCTGCCCGCGCGCGGGAGGGCCTCGGCGGCCCGCGTGAGCGAACGGGCGGGCGTCGCCTGGGACGAGACGGGCACGATCGTGTACACGGGGCGGGCGGACGGGATCCCCTGGCCTGCAACCATCGGTGATCCCGGTCGCGGCTGTCTCGTCCCGGGCTTCGTGGACTGCCACGTCCATCTGCCCTTCTACGGCTGGCGAGCCGCCGAGTTCGAGGCCCGCGTGCGCGGCACCTCCTACGCGGAACTGCACCGTTCCGAGGGCGGCATCTTCAGCTCGAGCCGGCTGCTGAACGGGGCCGGCGACGACGAGGTCATCGGGTTCTGCAAGCCCCTGCTCGAGGAGATGCTCGCCCACGGGACCACCGCGCTGGAGCTGAAGACGGGCTACGGACTCGGGCTGGAGGCGGAGCTCCGCCAGGCCCGGCTCGCGCGGCGGTTGGCGCAGGAGGTCGAGCAGGCGTGCACGGTGACGCTCCTGGCCTGCCACGCGATCCCCGAAGGCATCTCCCGCCAGGATTGGGTGCGCACGGCATGCGGCGAGCTGATCCCGTCCGCCGCGGCAGAGGGTCTCGTCGACGCGGTCGACATCTACGTCGAGGACATCGCCTTCACCCTGGACGACCTCGAGGCGGTCGCCGAGGCGGCGGGCGAGGCCGGGCTACCGCTCCGCGTGCACGCCGACCAACTGGGGCCGACCGGCGCTACGACGGCCGCGGTGCGCCTGGGCGCCCGCAGCGCCGACCACCTGAACCACTGCGGGGACGACGGCGTCGCCGCACTGGGCTCCGCGACGGCGACGGTGGCGGGCCTGCTCCCCGCCTCCTCGTTCTTCCTCGGGGCCGGCCTGCCCCCAGCCCGGGCCATCCGCGACGCAGGGGCGGCCGTCGCGGTCGCCACCGACTTCAACCCCGGCACCTCACCCACTTGCTCGATGCCCGAGACGATCGCGATGGCCGCGACCCTCTACGGTTTGCCGCCGTTGGAGGCGCTCACCGCGGCGACGGCGAACCCCGCATGGGTCCTGGGTTTGGACGAGAAACTCGGGACGCTGGAGGTGGGCAAACGCGCCGATCTCCTGCTCCTCGAGGAGCCGTCCTTCGCCCAGGTCCCCTACCGACCGGGGCACAACCCCGTCACGGCCGTGGTGGTCGGCGGGCGGCTCGCATCGGCCGCACGCCCCGGGCGTTAATCGAGCGCGCCGGCGACGGATTCGGCGGCTTCGACGAGGGACCCGCGCACCACGAGCGCGACAGCGTCGGCGATGTCAGGGCCGAACTCGCGGTCGGCGTCGAAGAACGGCACGGAGGCGCGCAGGGCGTCGTGCACCGCCCGCGTGGCGGGACCGGGTTCCAGCGGTGCACGCAGATCCAGCGCCTGCGCGGCAGCGAGCGCCTCCAGCGCGATCACGGTCTCCGCGTTCTTCACGATCTCGCGCGCATGACGCGCCGCGGTCATGCCCATGCTCACGTGGTCTTCCTGACCCGCGCTCGACGGGATGGTGTCGACCGAGGCGGGATGGGCCGCCGACTTCGACTCGCTCACGAGCGAGGCGGCCGTGTATTGCACGAGCATGAATCCGCTGTTCAGCCCGCTGCCGTGCACGAGGAACGCGGGGAGCCCGTTGGATTTCTTCGGGTCGGTGAGGCGGTAGAGACGACGCTCGCTGATCGACGCGAGCGGGACCGTGGCGAGCGCGAGCGCGTCCATCGCCGTCGCCACCGGCATGCCGTGGAAATTGCCGCCGCTGCGGATCTCGCCTTCGCCCGCCCCGCCCTCGGGTAAGACGATGGGGTTGTCGGACACGCTGCCGGCCTCGATCTGCAGGACGCCCTGGACGTAGGCAAGCGCGTCGCGCGTGGCGCCGTGGACCTGGGGTGCGCACCGAAGCGAGTAGGCATCCTGCACGAGGTGGGGGCTGTCGC
Organism: uncultured Actinomycetes bacterium; assembly: GCA_963719165.1. GTDB lineage: Bacteria > Actinomycetota > UBA4738 > UBA4738 > HRBIN12 > JAOUEA01. The sequence continues at coordinate 1,305,501 of CAVRAV010000001.1, forward strand.
GATGCGACTCGCGGATCGGCGAACCGGCGAGCAGGCGCCGCAGGTTCGACGCGCTGCTGGATTGCCCCGGATGAGGGCGCAGGCGCTGGAGTCGTTCGTCGAACGGCGCGTCCGTCCCCAGGGCGGCTTCGATCGTCATCGCGGCGACCACGTCGGCCGTGCGCACGAGACGGGCGACGCGATCGGCGGTGAGGATCCCGATGGCGAGCATGCCTTGCGTGCCGTTAACGAGCGCGAGGCCCTCTTTGGCTTCGAGGCGTAGCGGTTCGAGGCCCGCGCGAGCCATAGCGGGCGCCGCGGGCTCCACGCCACCCTCGGGAGCGAGGACGTCGCCATGGCCGATGAGCGGGAGGGCGAGGTTGGCGAGCGGTGCGAGGTCACCCGAGGCCCCGAGCGACCCCTGCTCGGGGACCGCCGGGATCACGTCCTGGTTGAGCATCCGGACCATGAGTTCGATCAACACCGGGCGCACCCCCGAGTGGCCGAGCGCCAGGACGTGCGCCCGCAGCAGGAGCATCGCGCGCGCCTCTTCGCGCGACAGGGGCCGACCCACGGCGGTGGCATGCGAACGGATGATCCCGCGCTGCAGCTCGGCGGCTTGCGAGGGATCGATCCTCACGTCCGCGAGGGAACCGAACCCGGTGGTAACGCCATAGATCGTGGCGCCTGAGGCCAGCGCCGCGTCGACCACGGCGCGACTCGCCAGGACGCGCGTGCGCGCAGTATCCGGGAACCCGACGGGCGCCCCCTCCGCGACCGCCACGACGTCCACGAGCTGTAGCCCCTCCCCGACCTCGACCGTCATGGCGTTGAGGCTACCCTCGCCACCGGTTCAGGCCCCATGCTCCCGCATGGGGATCCTGACGCCGCGCTCCTCGGCCACTTCGACCGCTCGCGGGTAGCCCGCGTCGGCGTGGCGGACCACGCCCATCCCCGGGTCCGACGTCAGCACCCGTTCGAGTCGATCGCCGGCGTTCTCGGAACCGTCGGCCACCACCACCATGCCGGCGTGGATCGAGTAGCCGATCCCCACGCCGCCGCCGTGGTGAACGCTCACCCAGTGCGCCCCGGCCGCGGTGTTCACGAGGGCGTTCAGGATCGGCCAGTCCGCGATGGCATCGGATCCGTCGGCCATGGACTCGGTCTCGCGATACGGGCTCGCGACGCTGCCGGCGTCCAAATGGTCGCGCCCGATCACGATGGGGGCGGCAACGTCGCCGGCCGCCACGAGCTCGTTGAAGCGCTCGCCCGCCCGGGCGCGTTCCCCGTAGCCGAGCCAGCAGATGCGCGCCGGCAGACCCTGGAACGCCACGCGCTCCCCGGCCATCCGCAACCACCGCTGGAGCCGGTCGTTCTCGGGGAACAGCTCGCCCACCGCGCGATCGGTGGCGGCGATATCGGCAGGGTCCCCGGACAGCGCGGCCCAGCGGAACGGCCCCCTGCCCTCACAGAACAGGGGACGCACGAACGCGGGGACGAACCCGGGGAACGCGTAGGCGCGCGCGTGCCCGAGCCCACCCAGCTCTGCGCCGGCGCGCAGGTTGTTCCCGTAGTCGAAGGCCACAGCGCCAGCGTCCTGCATCGCCGCCATCGCTTCGACGTGCACGGCCATGGATGCCTGCGAGCGCCGCACGTATCCGTCCGGGTCTTCGAGGCGGAGCCGGACGGCCTCGTCGAGCGTGACGGCGGAGGGCACGTAGCCGCCCAAGGGGTCGTGGGCGCTCGTTTGGTCGGTCACGATGTCGGGGCACCAACCCCTGCGGACGAGCTCGGGCAGCACCTCTGCGCAGTTGCCCACCAGTCCGATCGACACGGCCTCCCTCCGCCCTTTCGCCTCGGTCGCCCAGGCCAGTGCCTCATCGAGCGAGGCGGTCTCACGATCGAGGTAGCGGGTCTTCACGCGGCGTTCGATCCTGAGGGGGTCGACCTCGACGCACAACGCGACGCCGTCGTTCATCGTGACCGCGAGCGGTTGCGCTCCGCCCATGCCGCCGAGCCCGCCAGTGAGGGTGATCGTACCGGCGAGCGATCCACCGAAATGCTGCGTCGCGCATTCGGCGAGGGTCTCGTACGTGCCCTGGAGGATCCCCTGGCTCCCGATGTAGATCCAGGAACCCGCCGTCATCTGGCCGTACATCGTGAGGCCCTGCGCCTCCAGAGCGCGGAAGGTGTCCCAGTCGGCCCACTTCGGCACGAGCATCGAATTCGAGATCAACACCCGAGGAGCCATGTCGTGGGTCCGGAAGACCGCGACGGGCTTGCCCGACTGCACGAGGAGCGTCTCGTCGTACCGCAGGTCTCGCAGCGTGCGCACGATCGCATCGAACGCCTCCCACGAACGAGCGGCGCGTCCGGTCCCGCCGTAGACGACGAGGTCCTCAGGGCGCTCCGCCACCTCGGGGTCGAGGTTGTTCATCAGCATCCGCATCGCGGCTTCCTGTGGCCAGTCGCGGCAGCTCAGCTGCGAGCCGCGCGGTGCGCGGATCTCTCGTGCGCTCATCGATGCGCCTCCTTCGGGGACCCAGGCGATGCTACCGCCGGCCCCGGCTCGGGTGGGTGCTTGAGCCGGTCCCCGGTGAAGGATAGCGTCCCCCCGATGGCCCTCCGCCCTTCCCCCTACATGAACCATGCCCCCGCCGACCCCATCCGCGTGTTGATCGCCGACGACGAACCCGCGCTCCGAGCTGCGCTCGCCGAGTTGCTCGCCCACGAGGATCACGTCCTGCTGATCGGCGCGGCCGGCGACGCTGACGAGGCGATCGCGATCGCCGACGATGCGCACCCCGATGTGGCGCTCGTCGACGTGAAGATGCCGGCGGGCGGCGGTGCACGTGCCGCGCGCGAGATCGTGCGCGTCTCCCCCGCCACGCGCGTGATCGCCCTCAGCGCCTTCGAGGACCGGCCGACCGTGCTCGAGATGCTCCGGGCGGGGGCCGTTGGCTACCTCGTGAAGGGCACCGGCGCCGACGAGATCCTGGGATCGATCGATCGCGTGATGGGCGGCGGCGCAAGCCTGTCGGCGGAGGTGGTCGGCGGCATCGTGGCGGAACTCACGTCCCAGTTGCGGCGAGAGGAGATCGAACGTGAGCAGGTCGATGCCGCGCGGGGCGAGATCGAGCGGTTCATGGCCGGCGACGGCCTGTCGATGGTCTACCAGCCCATCGTGGATCTGCGCTCGCGCTCCGTCGTGGGTATGGAGGCGCTCGCCCGGTTCCGGTCCCTTCCCCTGCGAGCCCCCGACGAGTGGTTCGCCGAGGCCGTACGTCTCGAGCTCGGGGTCCAGCTGGAGCTCGCGAGCGTCCGGCAGGCCTTGCGGATCCTTCCCGGCCTGCCCCCCGAGGTCTACCTGTCCATCAATTGCTCGCACCGGGCCGCCGTCTCAACGGAGCTGGCCTCCCTGCTGTCCGTGGACGCACCGCGCATCGTCCTCGAGATCACCGAGCACGAGGCCGTTGAGGACTACGACGCCTTGCTGGGCGCCCTCGCCGGCCTGCGCTCCATCGGTGCGCGCCTCGCCATCGACGACGCCGGAGCAGGGTTCGCAAGCATGCACCACACCCTGCGGCTCGTCCCCGACATCGTGAAGCTCGACATCTCACTCACCCGCGATATCGACGCTGATCGTGCCAAGCACGCGCTCGCCGCGGCGCTCGTGTCGTTCGCCGACGAGATGGGCATGGTCATCGTGGCCGAGGGCATCGAGACCGCGGCCGAGCTGGACGCCCTGCTGGCGCTTGGGGTCCCGCAGGGCCAGGGCTACTACCTGGCGGAGCCCACCCCGCGCAGCTAGATCGCGCGGCGGTCGACCGCCCACGACGAGCCGGCGGCGCCCTTCGTGAACTGTTTCATCTCCGTCGCCACAGCGACGGCCTCGGCGTAGTGCTGGAACGCACGACGCTCGGTCGACGCGACGCCGATCGACATCGTGAGCAGGGCGAAGCGCTGCAGCTCGCCACGGCGGTTCACGACCTCCACGAACCCGCGCTCCCGATCGTCGAGGTCGTAGAGCTCGCGCGCCATGGCGTCGAAGCGATCCACGACCGCCTGCGCGACGGTCTCGGCGCACTCGGGCGGCACCACCAGGACGAAATCATCGCCCCCCACGTGGCCTACGAACCCCGCGCCGTCGGAGAGCTCTCGTGCAACCTCGTCGAGCATGCGCGCCGTGGCCTGGATCGCCTCGTCGCCGCGCGAAAACCCGTAGTGATCGTTGAAGGCCTTGAAGTTGTCCAGGTCCGCATACAGGATCGCGAAGGGGACCCCCTGTTCCACGCGCGCGTCGATGGCCTCCTCGATCCGCACGTTGCCCGGCAGCCCCGTGAGCGGCGACTGCGCCCGCATGTCGCGCGAGCGCCGAAGCACGCCGCGGATCCTCGCCAGGAGCTCGGGGGTATCGAAGGGTTTGACGATGTAGTCATCGGCGCCGATCGCGAAGCCCTCGAGCTTGTCGGCCGACAGCCCACGGGCCGTCAGCATGATGATGGAGACCGACGCGGTCCTCGGGTCCTGCCGGAGCCGCCGCGTGAGCTCGAACCCGTCCATGTTGGGCATCATCACGTCGGCGAGCACGAGGTCGGGGCTCCGCTCCTGGGCCGTCTCCATCGCCATCATGCCGTCGCTCGCCACGCGGACGTCGTACCCGGCCGCCTTCAGTTCGATCTCGAGCAGCCGCGCGATGAACGGATCGTCGTCGACGACGAGCAAGCTCTCGCCGCCACCGCCCGGCTCTTCGTTGGGTTGCAGGTCGCTCACGGTCTCGCTCCATCGCCTTCGTGTGGTGCGCCGTCGACGCGCGTCGTCGCGCGCATCCGCTCCTGGAATCGGCACGTTACCCCCGGAGGTGTAGCGGTTCACGCAAGGTCGCCGGATCCGCGAACCTCGGCCGGGTCGTTCCCGTGGCACCATAGGGGCCGCGGACGGCGAAGGGGGTTCGGATGCAGGTGCTCGACACGTTCTTGGACGCGATGGGTGATACGCCGCTCGTTCGGCTGCACTCGGTGTCCCGCGGCGTTCGACCCACGATCCTCGCCAAGCTCGAGATGCTCAATCCCGGCGGTTCCGTGAAGGATCGCATCGGCATCCGCATGATCGAGGCGGCCGAGCGGGAGGGGCTCCTGAAGCCGGGCGGCACCATCGTGGAGCCGACCTCGGGCAACACGGGCCACGGCCTGGCCATCGCCGCGGCGATCCGCGGCTACAAGTGCATCTTCGTGATGCCCGACAAGATGAGCCAGGAGAAGATCTCGCTCCTGCGCGCGTACGGCGCCGAGGTCGTGATCGCGCCCACCGCGGTCGCGCCCGATTCCCCCGAGAGCTACTACCGGGTGGCGGATCGGCTCGCCGCCGAGATCCCGGGGGCGTTCCAGCCCAACCAGTACTTCAATCCCGAGAACCCGCGCACGCACTACGACACGACCGGGCCCGAGATCTGGCGCCAAACGGACGGCGGGATCGACGTCTTCGTGGCGGGCGTGGGGACGGGGGGCACGATCAGCGGGGTCGGTCGCTATCTCAAGGAGCAGGACCCGAGCGTGACGATCGTGGGGGCGGATCCGGAGGGGTCGGTGTACTCCGGCGACACGCCCCGCCCCTACCTCGTCGAAGGGATCGGCGAGGATTTCTGGCCGGACACCTTCGATCCGAGCGTGGTGGATCGCTACGTCAAGGTGAGCGACCGCGACTCCTTCCTCACGGCCCGCGCCGTCACGCGTCACGAGGGCATCCTCGTGGGCGGATCGTGCGGGACGGCGGTCTTCGCGGCCCTGCAGGTCGCGCGGGAACTGGACGCGTCGAAGACCGTGGTGGTCCTCCTGCCCGACACCGGGCGCGGCTACCTGTCCAAGGTCTATTCCGAGTCGTGGATGCTCCAGTACGGGATGCTCGAACGCCGCGAGGCGATCCGCGTGGACGAGGTGCTCGCGGCCAAGGGCGGGGAGCTGCCCCCGTTGATCACCGTGAGCGCCCGGTCGAAGGTTCGCCAGGCGGTGGACACGCTGCACCAGCACTCCATCAGCCAGGCGCCGGTCGTGCGAGAGGATTCCGCGGAGGTGGCTCAGTTCGTCGGGTCGATCCGGGACCGGGAGCTGCTCGACCGTGTCTTCCGCGACCCCGACGCCCTGCAGGCCGACGTCGCGGAAGTCATGGCACCGCCGATGCCGATGGTGGAGTGGGACGAACCGGTAGAGTCGGCGTTCGCCGAGCTCGAACACGGCCCGGCGGTCCTGGTGGCGAAGGAGGGACAGGTGCTCGGCGTGCTCACCCGCTCCGACCTGCTGGACTTCTTGGCGCATCGACGGGCGCAGTAGCGGCGTGCGTTCACTCGGTGTCGACGTCGGGGTCAACAAGGGTCTTGACCTCGTGGTGATGGACGGCCGCCGCGCGCCGGCACGAGTGCTTTCGCGCGCCGGACTCGAGGACGTGGAGCGCATCATCGATGAGTTCGAGCCCGCCATCGTGGCCGTCGACTCCCCGCCCACGTGGGCGCGGGGCGGGAAGTCCCGTCATACGGAGAACGAGCTCGCGCGCCTCAACATCCATGCGTTCCGCACGCCCTCGCAGGAGCACGCCGAACACACGCGGTTCGACTGGATGCGCCGCGGCATGGAGGTGTTCGCGGTGGCGGAGCGCCTCGGGTATCCCCTGGCCACCGGCAGGCCCTACCGCAACCGTGCGATCGAGGTGTTCCCTCACGCCACCGCAGCCGTTCTGGCCGGCTGCCTCCCCCCGCGTGGGGAACGCAAACGGCAGTGGCGCGAACGCGTGCTGAGGATGCAGGGCGTGCAGACGCAGGAGCTGACCACGATCGATCGACTCGACGCCGCCCTCGCGGCGCTCACGGGGCTCCTCGTCCTCGACGGCCATGAAACGCACCTCGGCGACCCGAGCGAGGGCGTGATCGTGATCCCCATCTCGGCGCCGGCCCCCACGTACCGACCCGGAACGTTGACCCGCGACGATCCGGCGCAGCTCTTCGCCTGGTGCGCCTGCGGGGAGCGGGGCTGCGACCGACAGGTTCCCGCCGGCAGCGAATTCGCACCGGGGCACGACGCGAAGCGCAAGTACCGCCTGTGGCGCCAGGTCCGCGAGGGCGACCTCGCCCGCGAAGAACTGCTGCGACGCCGTTGGGAGCTGCCGCCGGAGAGCGTCGGATGACCGAGCGACACCTCGAGACGGAGGCGATCCATGCGGGACAAGACCCCGAGGCGATCTACGGTGCGGTGAACGTACCGATCTATCAGACCGCGACCTACGCTCAACGGGCCGTCGGTTCGTTCGCTCGCTGGGACTACGGACGCGGCGGCAATCCGACGCGCGAGGCCTTGGAGGTCGCGCTGGCGGCTCTGGAGAGCGCCGAGCGCGCATTCTGCTTCGGCAGCGGGCTGGCCGCGGAGACGACCCTTCTGCTGACCCTGCGCCCGGGAGATCACGTCGTGCTGGCCGACGACGTGTACGGCGGGACGTACCGGCTGCTCACGCAGGTGCTCGATCCGTGGGGCCTCGCCTGCACCACGGTGGACCTGAGCGATCTCGACGCCCTCGCCGAGGCGATCGGCCCACGAACGCGCTTCGTGTGGGTGGAGACCCCGTCCAACCCCCTGCTGAAGATCGTCGACATCCAAGCGGTGGCCGGCGTGGCGCACGCCGCGGGAGCACAGGTCGTCGTGGACAACACGTTCGCGACCCCGGCGCTGCAGCGGCCCCTGCTGCTCGGTGCCGACGTGGTGGTGCACAGCGTCACGAAGTACCTCGGCGGCCACTCCGACCTGATCGGAGGGGCGCTCGCAACGAACGACACGACCCTCATGGAGCGGCTCGGCTTCCTCGTCAACGCGGTCGGGGCGGTGCCGGGGCCGATGGACTGCTACCTCGCCCTCCGGGGGCTGAAGACGCTCGCGATCCGGATGCGCGCCCACGGCGAGGGCGCGGCCGCCGTGGTTGCGTTCCTCGTCCGGCATCCGCGCGTCACGCGCGTGCACTACCCCGGCCTGCCCTCCCATGCGGGGCACGCGGTGGCCGCGCGCCAGATGCGCGGGTTCGGCGGGATGGTCTCCTTCGAGCTGGCGACGCCCGAGGAGGCCCTCGCCGTGGCGGCGCGCACCGAGTTGTTCTTCCTCGCCGAGTCGTTGGGAGGCGTGGAGTCGCTGATCGAGGTTCCGGGGCCTATGACCCACGCGAGCGTCGCGGGCTCGCCCCTGGAGGTTCCGGCGACGCTCATCCGTTTGTCCGTCGGCATCGAGCATCCGGACGATCTCGTGGCCGATCTCGATCGCGCGCTCGGCTGAGCCGAGCCCGCCCCGCCGGTTCCTCGCCCGCCGCCAAGGGACTAGGCTCACGCCGTGGCCGACATCGCCCAGCGCAACCTCGTCTTGATCCTCGCGCGGGACTTCGCGTCGCGCCTGGCCTCGGCCGTGTTCCTCGTGGATCCCGACGACAACCTGATCTACTACAACGAATCCGCCGAGCGGATGCTCGGGATCCCCTTCGTGGAGGGACGCGTCGTGGAGGCGGCCCGCTGGTCCCAACAGGTCGTACCAGCCGATGAGGACGAGCGGCCGTTGCCCCCCGACGAACGGCCCCTGCGCATCGCGCTCGAGCGGCGGACCCCGAGCCACCGGTCGCTGAAGATCCGAACGGCCGGCGGAACCTACCGGCGCATCGAGGTCACGGCGTTTCCGCTGTTCGCGCACGCCGAGGAATGCGTCGGGGCGATGTCGATCTTCTGGGAACCCTCGGAGTAGGCCGGGTGCGCATCCGCGTATGGGGGAGCCGAGGCTCCATCGCGTCTCCGGGACCGGACACGGTGCGGCATGGCGGCAACACCTCGTGCGTGGAGGTGCGCTGGGACGAGGGTCACGTGCTGATCCTGGACGCCGGGACGGGAGCGCGGCCCCTCGGGGTCCACCTGATGCAGGAGCCGCCTGCCCGGATCGACCTTCTGCTCACCCACCTCCACGTCGACCACGTCGAGGGGCTGGGGGCGTTCGCTCCGATCTGGTCGGCGGATACGGAGCTGCACATCTGGGGGCCGTCGTCGCCGATGGCGTCCTTAGACGAGCGGATCGCCACGTATTTCTCGCCTCCGCTGTTCCCCGTGCATCTGTCCCAGGTCCCCGCGCACGTCGTGTTCCACGACGCGCCGACCGAACCGTGGAGCCTCGGGAGCGCGCGGATCGCATCCAACCCGATCCTGCATCCGGGTCCCACCGTCGGCTACCGGGTCGAGGCCGAAGGGCGCTCCCTCGCCTACCTCACCGACCACGAACCCGGGCTCGGCATGGACCTGGAGCAGGTCGGTCCCGAGTGGATCTCCGGTCGCGGCCTCGCCGCCGGCGCGGATCTGTTGATCCACGACTGCCAGTACGACGAGGACGAGTATCCGCGGCGCGTGGGGTGGGGGCACACCAGCACGGCCCAGCTCGCGGTGTTCGCCCGCAGGGCCGCCGCCGAGCGCCTGTTGCTCTTCCACCACGATCCGATGCACGGCGACGATCAGATCGACGTGATGACCGAGCGCGTCCGCGACCTATGGGGCGTGGACGAGACGCGCTGCGAGGCGGCCGCAGAAGGGATGCAGTTGGAGGTCTAGCTGGATGCCGGAGGGGGGGCGCCCTCGATCACGATGACGTCCCCGCCCCCCGTCGCGACCCTCACGGAGTGGACCCGGTGGGGCTCGCCTTCATCCGTGATCTCGATGGGCACCCGCGCCCCGTCGAGCCACTCCTTCAGGACGGCGGGCCCGCCCGAGACCGTCACGCCGGCGATGCCGGTCGGGCGCACAGCATGGTCCGCGTGCGAACGGCCGGGGTGGAGGTCGCCCGGCAACTCCCATTCGATGAAGAACGGGAGCCAGTCGGGGCGCGAAGGATCCTCGATGCCGGCGCTGCGCCAGCGCACCTCGACCCCGTCCGGCCGGGTGCGCGCGCCCGTTTCCACATCGAGTCCGAGCCGGGCCGCCGTGCGGTCGATGTCGGGATCGGCGAGGCAGACGGAGAACCAGCGGTCGCGGCCATCCCGCGAGAGCGCCGTCAGCCGGCGCCCGAGCGACGTTCCGGCGCCCAGGTCCGGATCCACGACCGCGAGGAGCTCGAGGTAATCCGCCCCCAGGGGCACGATGCGATTGGCCGTCCCCCACCGCGGATGCCGGCCGCCGGCGATCGTCGCGAGCCCCGTGCCCGCGGTGAACCGGGCGGCGGCCTCGTCCAGGTTTGCGACCGCGAGCACAGCGTGGTCGATGCGCACCGCCGCGTCAGGCCTTCGGTCGTTTCAGATAGGCGACGGTCGACACACCGCCCATCGGGTTCTGGATCTGTGTCACTCCCACGAGCTCCCAGCCGTCCTCCCCGAACGTGTCGAGGATCTCTCCCGGGTTGTGCTCGAGCAGCGGCGCCACGAAGTACTCCCACTTGGTCATGCTGATGCCTCCCGGTCCAGTCGTTCCTTCACGCGCTTGATACAGATCCCCATGATGACGTCCAACCCGGCGTGCGACGCGATCCGGTAGGCCTCGTCGCTCACGATCCCCTCCTGCAGCCACAGGACCTTGGCGCCGATCGCCGCGGCGTCGCGAGCGACGGAGGGGGTTTCCTCCGCTCGGCGGAAGACGTCGACGACGTCGATGGGCAACGACACAGGGATCTGGAGCAAGGACGGGAAGGAGGGCTCTGCCAGGACCTCGGTCTCGTGCGGGTTCACGGGGACGATCCGATATCCGTGCTCCTGCAGGTAGGCGGCCACCCCGAACGACGGTCGGTAGGGCTTCGAGGAAAGTCCCACGACCGCGATGGTGCGCGCGCTGCCCAAGAGGGTCCGGAGCTCGCGATCCTCCGGGTTCACGACCCCTCCTCCGTCCATGACGTCTCCCTCCGCACCAGCTCCAGCAGGGCATGCAGCATCCAGCCAGTGGCACCCCAGATCGTGTGGCCATCCAGGTGATACGCCCAACCGTGCCACGGGCTGCCGTCTTCCCGAGGCAGCTCAATCGGGGCCTCAACGCTCGCGAGATCCGCGAGGCCGAAGGTGAGCACCTCGGCGATCTCTCCCGGGTTCAGCGTGAGCGTCGGTCGATCGGGCACGATGCCGACGAACGGGACCACGAGGATCCCGCTCACGTAGGTATGGACCGGCCCCAGCGCGCCCAAGATCTCGGGAAGCTCGGGATCCACACCGATCTCCTCGTGGGTCTCGCGCAGCGCCGCATCCATGGGCCGCTCGCCGGGATCGAGCAATCCGCCGGGAAAGGAGATCTCACCGGGGTGGCGCGAGAGCGTGGGTGCCCGCTCCGTGAACAGGAGCGAGGGCGTCGGCGCTTCCACGAGGAGGGCCAGGACGGCCGCCAGCCGGTCGCCCGGCGGTGGATCGGGGGCCGGATCTTGGACCAGCCCCCGGCGCAGGCGGGCGCGCGCGACCGAGGCGTGTAGCATCGCGCGCCATGGTAGAGGAGGCGGCCGCTCGGGCGGCGGCCGACGCCGTGGATCCGGACGAGGTCCTCGCATACGCGCGCGCGCTCATCGCCGCCCCGAGCGAGAACCCGGGGGGGACGGAAGAAGCAGCGGCCACGGTCGCCACCGAGATCCTCGAGGAGCTCGGCGCGGCGCCGCAGACGATCCGCTCGGCGACCGGGCGACCGAGCGTGCTGGGCGCGCTCGGTTCCGGGCGGCGACCCAGGCTCGCTTGGAACGGTCACCTGGACGTGGTCCCGGCGGGCGCACGGGACACGTGGAGCCACGGACCTTGGGAAGGCTTGGTGCGCGACGGACGCCTGATCGGCCGCGGCTCCGCCGACATGAAGGGACCGATCGCGGCGGCACTCGCGGCGGGCGCCGCCATCCGCCGAGCGGGGGTGGTGCTCGCGGGAACCCTCGAGTATCACCTGGTCGCCGACGAGGAACTCGCCGGCGTCCACGGAACGAAGATCCTGTGGGAACGAGGGCTCCTGAACCAGGACGCCGCCGTCGTGGGTGAGCCGAGTGAGTTGGAGATCGGGCTCGCCGAGCGCGGAGGCGCCTGGGTGAGCTTGACGGCGTTCGGAAGGGCGGCGCACGGGTCGCAGCCGGACCGAGGAGTGAACGCCATCATCTCGATGTCCCGGTACCTGCTTCGGCTCGGCGAGGTCTTGCCTGACATCGAGCATCCCCTCACGGGGCGCCCGAGTGTGAACGCAGCGCTCATCACCGGCGGGAGCGCGCCCAACGTTGTGCCCGACCGGTGTGAGGTCGACGTCGACCGCCGCTTGATCCCCGGAGAGCGCGACCCCGAACGCGTCCTGGCCCCGTTCCGTGCCTTGGCCGAGGATCTGCGCCGCGAGCACCCCGAGGTCCGTGTGGACGCCGCGCTGAGGGAGTGGACGGATCCGGCGGAGGCGTCTGCGGACACCTCCCTGGTTCGCATCGCGCGCAAGGCGGTCGAGGCTGCGACGGGCCGCGAACCCGAGCTCGTCGGGTTCACCGGCATCACCGACGCTCGGTTCTACATCAACGAGGCCCACATCCCGACGATCATCCTCGGCCCGGGATCCCTCGGCGTGGCGCACACAGCGAACGAGTCCGTGGCGGTGGAAGATCTCGTGGCCGGCGCCCGCGCTTACGCGCGCTCGTTCGTTGCCTTCCTGAGCGCGCCGAGCGGCGCGCCGGGGCGTTGAGAAGCCCCGCGAGGGGTATCCTGGCTCCATGGACACTGCCACCACGCAGGGGGATGCGCTCGCGGTGAGCGTCGCCGCGGCGCGCAAGATCCGCGCGCTCGCCACGAACGAGGGTCGCGCCGAGGCCATCCTGCGCGTCCGCGTGACGGCGGGCGGCTGCTCGGGGTTCAGCTACGAGCTCTCGTTCCAAGAGGCCGAGGCGCCGGACGATCTGGTGGTCGAGGCCGCCGAGAGCGTCCGCGTGGTCGTCGATCCGCGGAGCGTCCCGATCGTCCGCGGGTCGACGCTGGATTTCGACGATGCGCTGCTGGGCGGCGGCCTGAAGATGCGCAACCCCCAGGCCGTCCACGAGTGCGCCTGCGGCGAGTCCTTCAGCATCTGAGCGCGCCGGACATGCGTTTCGAACGGCGCTGATCGCCCGGCGTGGATCCCCCGATATATGCTGCGCGCGATGGCGTCCTCGACGGACAAGACCCAGTGGTTCGATCTGCATCACGAGGTCGTCGCCACGGGACTCTGCACGGGCTGCACGGCGTGCATCGTGGTCTGTCCGTTCCATGTCTTGGCTTACGAGGACGGCGTCCCCGTGCAGTTGCAAGACGAAGGCCCGGACAGGTGCGGGCACGGGGACCGAGGATGCGACATCTGCACGCGGGCGTGCCCGCGCTTCAGGGGCTGGGAAGACGAGATCGACGTCTCACTCTTCGGCATGACCCGGTCACCCGAGGAGCTCATCGGCAACTACCAGGACATCGTGCTCGCGCGCGCCACGGACCCCGGATCCTTGATGAGCGGCCAGGACGGCGGCGTCGTCTCGGCCCTCTTGATCTGGGGTCTGCGAACCGGAGAGATCGACGGCGCCTGCACATCCAAGCTCTCGGATGAACGAGCTTGGGACGCGGAGCCGACGGTCGTGACCGACGCGCAGGGCGTCCTCGATACCGCGGGGTCGCGGTACACCTACTCCGCCAACCCGCTCGCGCTCATCAAGGCCGCCGAGCTGGGGCTCACCAAGGTGGCCCTTGTCGGGATGAGCTGCCAGGCCTCGGTCACGGGCGCGATGGAAGCCCGCCGGGTGAACAAGTGGCGCAAGAAGATCGCGTGGACGTTCGGCCTGCTCTGTTCCAAGACCTTCACGTACGACGGCTTGATGGATGAGATCGTGCAGCAGGAACTGGGCCTGGACCTCGATCGCCTGGTCCGGGTGAACATCAAGGGCAAGCTTCTCTTCTACACCGACGCCGGCGAGGAGATCACGTACCCCCTGAAAGACGCGCACCGGTTCACGAGGCCGGGCTGCCTGCGTTGTCCGGACTTCGCCGCGGAGCACGCCGACATCTCCTTCGGGGGACTCGGCCAGTCCGACGGCTGGACGCTCACCGTGGTCCGCACGGATCGGGGCAAGGACATCTGGGATCGGGCGCTCGCCGACGGCGTCATCGAGTCACGGCCGGGCTCGGAGGACCCCCATGCCGTCGACCTCATGTTCAAGCTCGCCGCGAAGTCGCGTCAGCGTTGGCCCGACGCCCAGGAGATCCCCTCGGCCGCCTCAGCCCCCGGCACGCTCCCGGATCCGGGCCGGGCGAACGCCGGCGACGCGAACGGCTAAACGGCGTCCCATGCGGCCACAACCGGGTGATCGACCGCGGCCGGGCCTACCTGAGCCGCGCCGCCCGGCGATCCCACGCCGCTCACGGTATCGGCGAACCACTCGGCGTTGATCGGCGTGAACTGCTTCCACTCGCCCGGGACGTCGTCCTCGTAGAAGATCGCCGTGACGGGGCAGGCGGGTTCGCAGGCCCCGCAATCGACGCACTCGTCGGGCTGGATGTAGAGCATGCGCGGACCCTCGTAGATGCAATCCACGGGACACTCGTCCACGCAGCCGCGGTCCTTCACGTCGATGCAGGGCTCTGCGATGGTGTACGTCATGCCACGATCTCCTTTTCCACGGTGCCGACCTCACAAATCATACGACGCTCGCGGTGACCTGCAACCGAGGCGACACGAACCCCGGGTCAGTCCTCGGGAGCGAGCGCTCGCAGCGTCGCCGCGACGGAGTCTCCCTCGGGATCGCCCGGCAGCAGCGCGGGGTACACCACCGTCAGGTCGGCGCCGGCCTGCGCGTAGGCCCGAAGTCCCTCCCGGGCCGACGACGGATCGCCCAGCAGGCAGATGCGGCGCACGATTGCCTCGGGGATGTCCTGAGGACGCCCCGCGGCAGCGGCGGCCGCCTCCTCGCCGAAACCCATCGTCGTGAACTGTCGAGCGTACGACGGGTACGAGGCGTATCCGCCGAACGCCGCCCGGAGCGCGGCGAGGGCGGCGGCCCGATCCACGCCCACCGAGGCCCGCACGTAGACGGCGATGGTGACGTCGTCGGGGTCCCGACCCGCCGCCTCCGCGGCCTCGCGGACGGAGGAACGCGCCCGGGCCACCCGTTCGGGCGTGCACCAGTTGAGGAGGACCCCGTCGGCGAGACGACCCGCGAGCGCCACCGCCCGGGGACCCAACGCCGCGATCCAGATGGGGATCGGTAGATCGACCCGCAGCGCCAGGCCCGCACCCCCGCTCAGGAGACCCCGGATCTCCTCGACCTGGCGGGCGAGCGCCTCCAGGGCGCCGCGCCTCGCGGGTCCCGTCCCGAGCCCCAGGATCAACCGCCCACCCGATCGCTCCGCCACGGTGGCGGCGCCCATCGCCGTCGAACGGGGCGATCGCGAGGTCATCGGAACGACCCCGGTTCCCAGGAGCATGCTGCGCGTCTCCCCCGCCAGACCCGTGAGCGCCGCGAAGGCGTCTCGCCCGGCGATCTCCGGCAGGAACACCGCCCGGTACCTCGACCGCTCCGCCTCCCGCACGATGCGCGCGAACGGGTCCCACGGCAGCGGGTCGCGCAGTGCGAACGCCACCCCCTTCGGTTGGCGGTCGGCGTTCATGGTGCCATCGTCGCATGTGGTGGAGCCGATCACGTTCACGGCGCGAGACGGCGTCCGGCTGGAGGGGGAACTGCGCAGGCCGGACGGGCCCGCGCGGGGATCCGCCGTCATCTGCCATCCCCACCCACGGCACGGAGGCAGCAAGGACCACCCCATCCTGTGGGCCCTGCGCAACGAGCTCGCCGGCCGTCGAGGGCTGACGGTGCTTTCGTTCAACTTCCGCGGCGTCATGGGGTCCGCAGGAACGTACGGCGGTGGCCGCGACGAGCTCGCGGACGTCGACGCGGCCCTCGGCCGCGTCCGAGAGGAGACTCCCGGCCGACCCACCGTCCTGTGCGGGTGGTCGTTCGGGGCCAACGTCGCGCTGCGCGTTGCGCTCGACGACGACCGCGTCGCGGCGCTGGTGCTCTACGGGATCCCGTTGCGCCCGAACGACCTCTCGCTTCCCGCTCTGCCCGGGGCGGCGCGGCTCCGGACCTTCCGCGGTGGCGTTCTCTTGATCGCGGGAGACGGCGACACTTACTGCCCGGCTGACGACATGCGAGCGTTCGCCGCCGAGTTCCCGGCCGCGAACCTCGCGCTGCTCGAGGGCACCGACCACTACCTGTGGCGGCGTGAACGAGAGGCGGCGACGGTCGCGGGCTCCTTCGTTGAACGCTTCCTCCCGCCCGTCGGGGGCACCCCCGCCCGGTAGGCGTGACCGTGACGGCCTGCGCCGGCACTCATCGAACCTTCATCCGCTTTCTGACAGGATGGACCGCTCCACGCGCGGAGCCGAGTCTGCAACGTGTTGGATCGATGGGGGACGAATGCGCGAGAACGCCCGGCGGAAACCAAGCACGGCGCGCCTCTCGCGCCTGCTGCTCCTGTGTCTCCTGGCCGGCTGTTCTGCCACTTCGCCTTCGGCGTCCAGGTCCGAGACACCCTCACCGTCCCCCTCGCCGACCGACCAGGCGATCACGGGAGCGCTCTCAACGGGCTTCGTCCTGGCACCGGCGGGCTACCGTCTCAGCGCACCCATCCAGCGCGCAGTGGCGGTGAGTTCTGGCGGCACGGTCTACATCGCGGGTGGCCTCGACGCGGCCGGGACCACCGTGGGGGGCGTGTTCGCCATGAACCCGGCGACGGGATCGTTGTCGTCCCTCGGAAGCCTGCCTCGCGCCGTTCATGATGCCGCCGGGGCGATGATCGGTGGCCGGTTGTTCGTCTTCGGCGGAGGGTCCTCGGTCGGAACCGACCTCGTGCAGGCCTTCGACCCCGCGACCGGGAGCGGCATCGTCGCCGGACACCTGCCTCGGGTGCTTTCTGATCTTTCGGCGGCCACGATCGGAGGGATCACCTATCTCGTCGGGGGATACGACGGCGCCCGTCCTCGTCCCGAGATCTACGCCACTTCGGATGGCACACGGTTCCGGTTGGTGGCGACGCTGCCCGTCGGACTGCGCTACCCCGCCGTTGCGACCGTCGGCCGCGCGCTGGTAGTGGCCGGCGGGAACGACGCCGCAGGCCCGACGGATGGGATCTACCTCGTGGACCCAGTCGCAGGAACCGTGGAACGGGCCGGACGCCTGACGACGCCCGTCGGCCACGCAGCCGCGTTCACGATCGCCGGGATCACCTACCTGGCCGGCGGACGTAACGCCACGGACGCGCCGGTCGCGAGGGTGAGCGCGGTCGACACGGCATCCGGGTCGGTCAGCACGTTGTCCCCGCTGCCGCGTCCCACTGCCGACGCGGCGGTCGCCCCCGCGTCCGGCGGCGTGCTGCTCATCGGCGGCTGGGGCGGACACGCCCTGGACCAGGTCCTTCGGGGAGGTCCAGCTTCGTCCGGCACGCCGGACGCCCAGACGAGCCCGACGTCGCCGGCCAAGGCCGGATCGAGCGCCCTGACCAAGCGCCCGTTCGCCGGATCGCTGCTCATTGCCGACCGCGGAAACAACCGGCTGCTCGTGATGAACGCAAACAAGCACATCGTCTGGCGATACCCGTCTCCATCGCTCCCGCCCCCTCCCGATCGCTTCTATTTCCCCGACGACGCGTTCTGGGTGCACGGCGGACACGCGATCTTGGTGAACGAAGAAGAGAACAACCTCATCGCCGAGATCGCCTATCCGAGCGGGCGGACCCTCTGGACCTACGGACACGCGGGGATCGCCGGATCATCTCCGGGCTACCTCCACCAACCCGACGACGCCTACCCCGTGCCTGGCGGTGGCGTCGTCGTTGCCGACGCGAAGAACTGCCGGATCCTGTTCTTGAACGTGGCGGGCTCGTTCGACCACCAGATCGGGACGAACGGGGTATGCACCCACGGCTTCCCGGCCACGGTGGGCTACCCGAACGGCGACACGCCCCTGCCGAACGGGCACCTGTTGATCTCGGAGCTGAACGGCGCCTGGGTCGACGAGGTCACGGCGGACGGACGGCTGATCTGGGCTCGCCAGTTGCCCGGGGTCGTCGAGCCCTCGGATCCGCAACGGCTGGCCGACGGCACGTACCTCGTGGCGAGCTACGCCCGGCCGGGGGCCGTGATCCGGTTCGATCGCGCCGGCAACGTGCTGTGGACCTACCGCGTCACGAGCGGCCAGGGGATGCTGGACCATCCGAGCCTGGCGGCACCCTTGCCCAACGGCCTTGTGGCCGTGAACGACGACTATCGACATCGTGTCGTGCTGATCGACCCTGCGACCAACCGCATCGTCTGGCAGTACGGTACCGGTGCTTCCGGAAGCGGACCCGGCCAGCTGGCCTTCCCGGACGGACTCGATCTGCTCCTGCCCGGCAAGAAGATCCCCCTGCACGTCGACTTCGCGTCTGGGGTCGTGAAGGCGGGGCAGCCGTGACGCGGCCGGCGGCGCGAGGGGTCGTCCTCGGGTGCCTGCTGATCGCCGCAAGCCTGGCGGCTGGGTGCAGCTCTGGGCCCGCAACTGGTACGCGGACCGGCGTGGCGGCGGCATCCTCCGTCGGGACCGTGGCGCCAGGAGCGACGCCGAGCGCCGATCCCCCGACCGCCACGTCGACCCCGCGATCGTCGTCGAAGGCGAACAACGTCTACGCCGCCACGACCTCGGGAGCCTATGCCCCGGCCGTCGCGGGCATCCCGATACGGGTCTTCGTCCCGGACAACGACTCGAACGACGTCCGCGTGATCGATCCGAACACGTTCAAGGTCGTCCGGAGGATCGCCGTAGGCAGCGAGCCGCAGCACGTCGCCCCGTCGTGGGACCTGAGGCATCTCTACGTCGGCAACGTCTCCGGCAACTCCCTCACCGTGATCGATCCTCGTTCGGGGCGACCGAGCGGCACGATCAACGTACCGGATCCGTACAACCTCTATTTCACCCCTGACGGCCAACACGCCATCGACGTGTCGGAGGGTCGCGACACGCTGTACTTCTACGACCCCCGGACGTGGAAGCTGCAGGGTTCGCTCCCGATCCAGTACCGCGGGCCAGATCACCTGGATTTCTCCGCCGACGGCTCGTACTTCCTGATCAGCACCGAGTACGGCGGCGTCGTCGTGAAGGTGCAGGTGCAGCCCCGGAGGATCGTCGGCGCGGTGAACGTCGGGGGGAGCACCGTCGACGTCAAGGTGGCCCCCGGTGGGGACGTCTTCTACGTGGCCAACCAGATCCGCGGGGGTGTCTCGGTGATCGACCCGAACACGATGAAAGAGGTGAAATTCATCCCGACGGGCGCTGGCGCGCACGGATTCGCGATGGCGCGGGATATGCGCCATCTCTACGTGACGAACCGACTCGGCGGGACGATCTCGGTGATCGACACGCGAACCCAGCGGGTCACGGCCACGTGGCACGTGGGGCAAAGTCCGGACATGCTGCAGGTCTCGGCCGACGGCAAACAGCTATGGACCTCGAACCGGTTCGACGCCTCCGTGTCGGTGATCGACACCCGAACCGGGAAGGTGCTCCACGTCATCCCGGTGGGCGGGCACCCGCACGGGCTCACGCTGTTCCCCCAGCCGGGGCGGTACTCGATCGGACACAACGGCGTCTACCGCTAGGCGCGCGCGGAACTCCACGACGACGCGAGGTACCGCGAGCTCGTCCGTGGATCGCCTACAGCGGCACGTGCGACAGGACCATGATGCGAGGCTCGGTCATCTCCTCCATCGCGAAGCGCAGCCCTTCTCGGCCGAACCCCGAGTCCTTGCTCCCCCCGTAGGGCATCTGGTCCGCCCGGAAGGCGCTCACGTCGTTGATGATCACCCCGCCCACCTCGAGCGTGCGATGTGCCTCGAAGGCCCGGTTGATGTCGTTCGTGAATACCCCCGCTTGCAGGCCGTACTTGGAGTTGTTGACCTCGGCGAGCGCATCCGCGAACGTCTCGTACGGCGTGATGGTGGCCACGGGTCCGAAAACCTCCTCGCAGCGAACCTTCATCTCCGGCGTGGTGCGCCCGAGCAGGGTGGGCTCGTAGACGGACCCCTCTCCCCTCCCGCCGGTCAGCAGCTCGGCGCCCTGTGCCACGGCCTCCTGCACCCACTCGCCGATGCGATCAGCCTCGCCTCGGTTGATCACGGGGCCGACGTCGACCGTGGGGTCCATCGGGTCGCCCGACTTGAGGCTCTCGACCTGCTTCGTGAGACGCACGGCGAAATCGTCGTAGACCTCGGACTGCACCAGGACGCGTTGAACGCTGATGCAGCTCTGTCCCGCCTGGTAGTACCCCCCCACCGCCACGCGCTGAGCGGCGAGGTCCAGATCGGCGTCGCCGTGGACGATGACCCCGGCATTGCCGCCCAGCTCCAGCGTCACGCGCTTCTTCGGGTCCAGTCCCTTCAGGTACCACCCGATCGCCGCCGACCCGGTGAAGCTGATCTTGCGGTAACGCTCATCGCGCGCCATCGTGTCCGCGACCTTGGAGCTCACGGGCAGCACCTGGTACATGCCCTTGGGCAGATCGGTCTCGGCGAAGTATTCGGCGAGCACCAAGGACCCGAGGGGAGTGGCGCTCGCGGGCTTCACGACGATCGGTGCGCCCACCGCGAGGGAGGGCGCCACCTTGTGCGCCACCAGGTTCAGGGGGAAGTTGAACGGCGTGATGCCGAGCACCGGGCCGTAGGGGAACCGGCGCAGGATGCCCATGCGCCCCGTGAACGCGGATTCGGTGTCCAGGCGCATCGCCTCATCGCTGCCGTGGCGGAGCACCTCCGAAGCCCAGCGGAACGTCGAGACGGCGCGGGTGGCCTCCACCGTCGCCCACTTGAGCGGCTTGCCGCCCTCCCGGGCGATCAGCTCGGCGTTGCGCTCGATGTCTTCGGCGAGGCGCCGGGAGATATGGTCCAGGGCTTCCGAACGCACATGCACCGGTAGGCGCACGCTCTCGGCGAACGTGTCGCTCGCGACCTGCGCGGCCTCCTCGACGTCGGCCTCAGTGGGCACGCCGAGCTCCTCCACGAGGGAGTCGTCGAACGGGCTCTTGACCTCGAGCGTCCCCTCACCGGAGCGCCACTCGCCGTTCACCAGGAACGGTCTGATCGTCATGGTCATCCACCACCCTTCCGTGCGAGCGGCGCGCCCTCGTCGGGAGCGCCGGCACGCTCGTCGCGTCCCACCGACTAGTCGAGGGACACCATCACGTGCTTGATGTTGGTGTAGTCCTCGAGCGAGTACACCGACATGTCCTTGCCATGGCCCGACTGCTTGTATCCGCCGTGCGGCATCTCCGGCGTGAGCGGGATGTGTGTGTTCACCCACACGCACCCGTATTGGAGCCGGCGCGACATGCGCATCGCCCTGCCCACGTCGCGCGTCCACACGGAGGACGCCAGACCGTAATCGACACCGTTGGCCCACGCGAGCGCCTGCTCCTCGTCATCGAAGCGCTGAACCGTCACGACGGGGCCGAAGACCTCCTTCTGGATGATCTCGGCGTCCTGCGAAGGGTTCGCGACCACCGTGGGCTCGTAGAAGAACCCTTCGTGCTCGAGCTGCTTGCCGCCCGTGAGGATCTCGGCGCCCGCCTCCTGGGCGCGCCCCACGAACCCCTCCACGCGCTCGAGCTGCTCCTTGGACACCATCGAGCCCACCTCGGTGTCCTCGTCGAAGATGTCCCCCATGTTGATCGACGCTACGGCGGGCACGAGCTCCGACAGCACGTTGTCGTACTGCCCCTTGCCCACCAGCACCCGGCACGCGGCCGTGCAGTCCTGGCCCGAGTTGAAGTACCCGGCGATCTTCACCCATTCCACCGCCGAGGCGATATCGGCGTCGTCGAAGACGATGACGGGCGCCTTGCCCCCGAGCTCCAGGTGCATCCGCTTGAGAGAGTCGGCGGCGTTCTTGGAGATGACCTTCCCCGTGCCCGTGTCACCCGTGAGCGAAACGATCCCGACGTCGTCGCTGCGCACCAGAGCGTCGCCCACGGGTTCACCGTCGCCGGTCACCACGTTGAACACGCCTGGGGGGAAGATGTCCGCGGCGAGCTCGGCGAGTCTGATGGCCGTGAGCGGCGTGATCTCCGAGGGCTTCAGGACCACGGTGTTCCCGCTTGCCAAGGCCGGGCCGATCTTCCAGATCGCCATCATGAGTGGGTAGTTCCACGGCGCGATGAGCCCCGCAACGCCGATCGGCTCGCGGCGAACGATGGACGTGAAGCCGGCCATGTACTCCCCGGCGCTGAGTCCCTGCTGCGTGCGGGCAGCCCCCGCGAAGAACCGCAGGTTATCGACGATGGGCGGGATCTCCTCGGACATCGTGACGGCCGCGGGCTTGCCCACGTTCTCCGACTCGATCCGGACGATCTCCTCTGCGTTCGCCTCCACCGCGTCGGCGAGCTTCAGCAGCATCAGCTGGCGGTCCTTTGGCGTGGAGTCGAACCAGGTCTCTTCGAACGCGCGCTTGGCCGCGGCCACCGCCCGGTTCGCGTCCTCCGCGGTCCCTTCCTGCACCGTGGCGATGACTTCCCCGGTGGCGGGGCTGATGATGTCGCGGGTGGCGCCGTCGGACGAGTTCGCCCACTCGCCGTCGATGAACATCTGGTGACTGTCGGCCATGTTCCCTCCTCGGTCAACGACGGAGATCTCGCACCGAGATCGAACCGCCAGTATGGCGCCAATCGTCGGAGACGAACCACGGGTTGGTTGGTTCAGCGCGACCGGCGCCGCTGTACGGACCGGCCAACGCCTATCCGCGCGACCGCACCCTACGCCGACCGGTCGGCGGTCATCAGCTCGCGCCCCCGCAAGGCGAGCCAGAACTCCATCCGATCGAAGCTGCTGCGTAGATCGCGCCCGGACAGCTCCTCAACCTTGCGCATGCGGTAGCGGAGCGTGTGGCGATGCACGTACAGCGCGGCGGCCGCGGTCTCCCATCGGGCGTTGTGTTCCAGGAACGCTTGGAGCGAGGCGATCAACTCGCCGTTGTGGTCGCGATCGTAGGCGTCGAGGGGGGCGAGCATGGCATCGGCGAAGGCGCGCAAGGCGCCGGGATCGGCCATCGACAGCAGGAGGCGGTACGTGCCGAGGTCCGCGAAACCGGCCTCGGACCAACCTTCGAGTCGGCAGACCCGCAGGGCGTAGCGCGCCTCCCGCAGCGATCGGCCCACCTCCGCCGGCGGAACCGGCGACCCCGCGCCCGCGCGTAGGCCCGCGGAAAGCCTCCCTCCGGCGGAGGCCACGAGATCGGCGAGGTCGAGCTCGGGCTCGGCCGGAACCATCAGGCTGACGCCCTGCTCATGTGTGGAGACCAAGAAGCCGCCGCCGGTCCGCGAACGATCGTCCGTGAGCACGGTCGCGAGGGCCTCGGGGTCGGCGGCTTCGAACTCCACCACGGAGACCTCCGCCCCCCGCTCGAACCCGAACCGAGCCAGCTCCCGGGCGACCGCTCCGCCCACGATCGTTCCCACCGCCAGCTGGTCGAAGAAGTCACCCTGGAGACGGCGCTGCGCATCCGCGACGGCCCGCGACGTGGCCAGTTCGATCGCGAACAGCGACAGGGCGTGCCCCGCGGTGATCCGATCGAAGGCGCTCGGTTGCGTCGGCTTTCCCACCACGAGGAACGCCTCGATGCGCCCCGACGCCCCCACCGGCTGCACCCAGACATGGTGGCCGCGATCGACGAGCGTCAGGGAGAAGGACGCACCGGCCGGGCGGGAGTCGCGGATCTCCTCCCAGATCCGGGCGGCGCGCGACGTCGCCGGACGACCCGTGGAGGCCAGGGGCATCCCATGGAGGTCCAGGAGCAGCACCCAACCCCTCGTTACCGTCGCGAGCGATCCGGCGAGGCCCTCGATCCCCTTGCCCTCCATCACCGCGCGCGTCAGCTGGTGTTCCGCATCCACGGAGCGCTGGAGGGTCTCGTACTGCTCGGCCAAGATCTTGGTGAAGACCGCCTCCGTGATGGCGATGAACGGCACGGCGTAGGGCACCTCGAACAGCGGCAGCCCGGCGGCCTCTGCGGCGTTCACCAGCGCCTTTGGTGTGCGCACGTGCCCGAACCCGAGCCCGAACCCGAGACCGGCCACCTCCGCGGCGGCAAGACGCTTGACGTAGGCGCGTTGCCGCGCCGGGGTGACGCCCACGCCCATCCCCGTGGTGAGGATCAGCTCTCCGCCCTTGAGCCAGGGCGTGGGATCCTCCAGCTCGGACGCGTGGACCCAGCGAACGTCACCGTCCGTGCGATCCTCGCCTGCCAACAACCGCAACGTCAGTCCGTCGACGCTGAGGATGTCCTGCACGGTCACGGCCATGACGGCGATTGTACGAAACGTATAGAGGGCCGGCACGAGAGGCGGGTCTCGGGCCTCTACGCTGGACGGTCCGTACAATCCAGTCAGCCCGTCATGGACCGGCGAACGCCTGACATCCCAGGGCGCGACGCCGACACTCGATCTAGCGTCTGTGCGGAGCTCCGGGACTGCCATCACGACAAGCCCAGGTCGAAGGAGGAACCCATCGGATGGATATCCCCCAGGAACGCAAGCTCGTGACCGAGATCCCGGGGCCGAAATCCCGTGCGTGGTTCGCGCGACGGCGGCAGGCGATCCCCGACGGTGTGGGTGCGATCCATCCCATCGTCACCTCCCGGGCCTCCGGCGCCATCGTGGAAGACGTCGATGGGAACCGGCTGATCGATCTCGCGACGGGCATCGCCGTGCTGAACGTGGGGCACACGGCACCCGAGGTGGTGGCCGCCATCCAGCGACAGGCTGAGCTCGACACGCACACCTGCTTCCACGTGACCGCCAACGGGCCGTACATCGAGCTCGCCGAACGACTCAACGAGCTCACGCCGGGCGACGGCGACAAGAAGACGATGTTCGCCAACTCCGGTGTGGAGGCCGTGGAGAACGCCGTGAAGATCGCGCGCACGGCCACCGGCCGCACCGCGATCGTTGCGTTCGACCACGCGTTCCACGGCCGCACGCTCTTGGGCATGTCCCTCACGGCGAAGGTGATGCCCTACAAGCAGGGCTTCGGCCCGTTCGCACCGGAGGTCTACCGCTTGCCGTTCGCCTATCCCTACCGGTGTCCGTGCGGCGGGGACACGGCCGAGGGATGCGCTGCCGCGTGCCTCGCCTACGACCTGGACGAGATGCACAAGCACATCGGCGAGGAGAACATCGCCGCCGTCATCCTCGAACCGATCCAGGGCGAGGGGGGCTTCATCGTCCCCGCGCCCGGATTCGTCGCCGGCATCGCGGCGTTCTGTGCGGCGAACGGGATCGTGTTCATCGCCGATGAGATCCAAAGCGGCATGGGCCGGGCGGGACGTTGGTATGCCATCGAGGATGAGGGAGTCGTCCCCGACCTCGTCACCACCGCGAAGTCGATGGGGGGCGGGCTCCCGATCAGCGCGATCACGGGTCGTGCGGAGCTGATGGACGCGGTGCACGCCGGAGGCCTCGGCGGGACTTTCGGCGGCAATCCCGTCGCGGCCGCCGCCTCGCTCGCCGTTCTGGACAAGATCGAGAACGAGGACCTGCTCGCCGCGTCTCGCCGGGTGGGAGCCACGATCACGTCCCGACTCGATGCCCTCGCGTCGCGCCTCGAGATCGTGGGCGATGTGCGCGGTCGGGGAGCGATGTGCGCCGTGGAGCTGGTCAGCGACCGCGCCTCGAAGGAGCCGCTGTCCGCCGCGCGCATGAACGCCATCGCTGCGCGATGCCTGGAGATGGGCACGATCGTCCTCACGGCCGGGACCTACGGCAACGTCCTGCGGCTGCTGCCACCCATCAACATCGACCCGGTGTTGCTCGAGGACGGGCTCGACGTCTTGGAAGAGGCGATCGCGACCTCGGCACCCTAGGCGGCTGCGTGGCACGCGCGCCGCGGCGCGTTGCTACCGTTCGGGCGTGAGCGAGGAGGGCGAGCCCCGGGATCGATCGTTGCGCGGCCGCCTGCGGCGGACGATGGTGGATCTCACGCCGCTGCGAGCGTCGCGCGATTTCCGCCTGCTGTGGACGGGACAGTTCATCTCCGAGCTTGGGCACCAGTTCGCCCGGGTCGCGATCTACGTGCAGGTCTACCAGCTCACCCACTCCGCGCTGGCCATCGGCCTGGTAGGGCTCACGGGACTCGTCGCGCTGTTCATCGGGACCCTCGTCGGCGCCTCCTTCATCGACGCGATGGATCGGCGCACGGTCCTGCTCTGGACGATGGTGGGGCTGACGATCGCGGCGGGCATCCTCTGGTTCGGGGCCCTATCGGCACATCCGCCCCTCGCCCTAATCTATGGGGCGAACGCGTTGACGGCATTCATCGCGGCGATCGAGGATCCCACGCGCACTGCGATGATCCCGCGTTTGGTGGGCGGGGACCTTCTCCCGTCGGCACTCAACCTCAACCAGGTCATGTGGCAGACCGTGCAGATCTCGGGCCCGGCGATCGCAGGGCTGGCGATCAGCCGATGGGGATTCCCGATCGCCTACGGGTTCGACCTCGTGACCTACCTGGTGTTGTTCGGCGCGGCCTTGATGATGAGGCCGATGCCGCCCGAACACGATGCCGGGGCGGCCGCCGGCTGGCCCGCCGTCAAGGAGGGATTCGCGTTCGTCCGGTCGAGCCGGCTGATCTCCTCGACCTTCGTGATCGATCTCGTGGCGATGATCTTTGGGATGCCGATCGCCCTGTTCCCGATCCTCGCCGTTGAACGGTTCCATCAGGGCCCGGCCGTGGTGGGACTCCTGCTCGCCGCACCGTCAGTCGGAGCCTTCCTCCAAGCCGTGAGCGGGGGCTGGGTCCGCCGCGCTCACCGCCAGGGCGTGCTCGTGATCTGGGCGGTCGTGGGCTGGGGAGCCGCCATCGCGGCCTTCGGCCTGGCCGGCTCCCACCTCGCGTGGGCGCTCGTGTTCCTGGCCCTGGCGGGCGCCGCCGACGTGATCAGCGCCATCTTCCGCTCGACGATCATGCAGTTGGCCACGCCCGATCCCCTGCGGGGCCGGCTCTCGGGCATCTTCATCCTCGTGGTCACGGGAGGGCCACGGCTGGGGGACTTCGAGGCGGGTGTCGTCGCCTCGCTCACGTCGGCCTCGATCAGCGTCATCAGCGGTGGGCTGGCGTGCATCGCCGGCGCCGCGCTCGTCGCCGCCCGCTATCCCGAGCTGCGCCGATATCGAGGCGGCCCGGGCACCACCGCTTCCTCCCTCCCGCCGGGTCGCGGACACGACGAGGGCTGAGTACGCTTCGCCACGATGAGCGAGATGAACGGGCGCGCGGCACGCGAGGGCGATCTCGGTCTCTGCGACGGCCGAGCCGTGACCCTCCCCGGCGAGGCTCTCTAGGATGGCGCCGTCCGTGCGAACGCTCGAGGTCCGGGTCCTGGACGGGCCCAACCTCTACTTCCCGCGGCCCGCGATCAAGCTCACGCTGGCCGTCCCGGGCTGGATGCGCGCCTCGGACGCGCGCGTCGGCGGCGCGGCGGCAGCGCTCGGCATCGGAGGCGCCGTTCAACCGGGTCGAGTCGGCACCGAGCACCGGCGCCGGATCGTCATGCGGATCGCCGCTTCGTTCACGCGCCGGACGGCGGCAGCATCCGGAGCCCGCAGGCTCGCCGTCCGAGCACGTCCGGGTCCCGGCACGGACCTCATCGTCGTGGCCTTCCCGTGGCGTCGGCGCGACGCCGCCCGGGCGTTGGCGGAGGAGATCGCGCTCGCCATGGCCGCGATGCTGCGCGGCGCCGGACCCGTGCGACTCGCCGAACAGGCGGGCGCACGCCTCAGCTCCCTCGATCCGGGTCCGGAGCCCGAAGTCCCCGATCCCGGCGTGCCCGTCGTGCAGGTGACCGGCACGAACGGGAAGACCACCACGGTCCGGCTGCTGGCCCACCTGGTGCGCTGCGCCGGCCTTCGAGTGGCCTACTCCTCCACCGACGGCGTGTACCGCGACGACGGCCGGCTCGTGCAGTCGGGGGATTATTCGGGCTTCGGCGGCGCGGCGATCGCCCTTGCGCAACGACCCGACGTCGCCGTTCTCGAAACGGCGCGGGGAGGCATGTTGCTGCGAGGCTGCGGCGTTCGGCACAACGACGTCGCCGTGGTGACGAACGTGAGCGCCGATCATCTCGGCCTCCAAGGGGTCGAGACCGTGGATCAGCTGGCCGAGGTGAAGTCGGTGATCACCCGCATCACACGGCCCGGCGGCTGGGACGTGCTGAACGCCGACGACCCGCGGGTGCTCGCGATGCGTCACCACGCCACCGGGAAGCTCTGGGTCTTCTCCCGCGATCCTAACCACCCCGGGATCCGGGAGGCCCTCGCCGGCGGTGGCCGCGCCATGACCGTGATGGACGGTCGCGTGACCTGGCTCGAACGACAGCGTTCCCACCCGCTCGTCGACCTGCTCGACGTCCCCAGCACGATCGCGGGCGTCTCGAGCGTTTACACGCAGAACGCGCTCGCGGCCGCGGCCGCCGGTCTCGCGGTCGGGCTCCCCCATCGTGCGGTGGTCCGCGGCCTCCGGTCGTTCGTGTTGGATCCTGCGCGCAACCCGGGCCGCGCGAACCTCTTCGATCTGGACGGGCGTCTCGTGGTGGTCGACTACGCGCATAACGAAGCCGGGATGGACGGGCTCACCGAGCTGTTGAACGGCCTTCGCGTGGGCGATCAGCTCGTGTGGCTCACCATCTGCACTGCCGGAGACCGCACGGACGAGATCCTCCGGGGATTCGGTCTGCGTGCCGCGCTCGGATCGGACCGTCTCGCCGTCGCGGAGCTTCCTCACTACCTCCGCGGCCGCAGTCGCGAGGACGTCGTGCGGCAGCTTCGCGCGGGGGCTCACGAGGTAGGAGTCGACGACGTCGCGGTCTACGACGATGAGCTTCACGCCCTCCGAGCGATGGTGAAGGGATCGGCGCGAGGCGACGTGCTCGGTGTCACGGCGCTCGGGATGCGCACCGAGCTGTTCGCCTGGCTACGGCGACGGGGCGCCACCCCCTTGGCGCCGGGTCAGGTCAAGGCCATCGTGCGGCGCGCCAGGGCATCGCGGGCGAACCCCGCGTGAGGGGGATGCGGGCGAACCCCGCGTGAGAGGGATGCGGGCGAACCCGCGTGAGAGGGATGCGGGCGATGCCCGCCTGAAGGCTCACCGCAGCGCGCTGCATCGCACGCACAACACCGACGACGGGCGCGCCTCGAGGCGTTCGGCGGGGATCGTTGCGCCGCAGCGGTCGCAGATGCCATAGGTCCCATCTTCGACCTTCGCGATGGCGCGATCCACGTCTGCGAGCTTGGCCGTCAGCGCGTCGGCCTGGCCGACCCGCTCGATCCGTTCGACAGCCTGGCTCGTGCCCTCGCCCACGCGCTTGCCGAACCCGATCGTGGCGTCCGGGTCACGTGTCACGGTGGTCAGCGTCCCGAGCTCGCCGCGGAGCGCGACCCCCTCGTGTTCCAGCCTGCGGCGCAGCGCCGCGACATCCAGCGACATCGACTGCGCCTCAGCTCATCAGATCCGGGTCACCGCCGACGGCGTCGGACAGCGCACCCTCGGAGGCGCGCAGGACGTCCGGGGAAGCGACGCCTCGGCGCTTCTCGAGCTCTTTGAATACCTCAGTGGCATAGTCCACGCAGAGCACCACGAGATCGCCCTGGCGCGATCGATCGAGTGCACGGCGCACGGCCGACATCTCGTCCAAGACCACCTCGACGCTGCCCGCGCGCGCCCCGCCTGCCACGATGGCGTCCTCGACGCCGTCGCGGATGAGGTCCGCGGTCGCGCCCGGTTCGCGTCCTCGCGGATTGTTGTCCTCCCGCACGATCACCTCGTCGAAATACTTCGCGGCGACGCGACCGAGTTCTCGCATGTCGTCGTCTCGCCGGTCCCCCGCCGTCGCCACCACGGCGACGCGCAGGTTCGCCGTCCAACTCGCCTCGCCGGGCTTCTCGGGCGAGGGCGTGCCGCTCACGAGCCGCTCGACGAAGTCGCCCAGCGTCTCCAAGCCGGCCGCGTTGTGCGCGTAGTCGAGGATGACCTTGACGCCGTTGAGATCGAAGACGTTGAGGCGACCGGGGGCCTGATAGATCGATGTCGTGAACGAGCGCAGGCCGTGGCGGATGTCGTGCAGGTGTGCGCCCACCGCGGTCGCCGCGGCCGCGGCCGCCATCGCGTTCTGCACCATCATCCGCGCCTTGCCGTCGAACGTGGACGGGAGCGTGTGCACCCACGCGATCGGCATGGTGCGCCGACCCTCCTTGATCACGATCATCTCGCCCCGGTCGCTCCGCTCCAGCATGACCGCCTTGCGGCCGCGCCGGACCCACCGCTCCACGAAGGGGTCATCCTCGCGCATCGTGAACAGGATCACGCCGCCGCTGCAACGCCGCCGCATCTCCAGCACCAGCGAGTCGTCGGCGTTCAGCACCGCCCAGCCGTTGCGCGGCACCGCCTCGACCACCACCTGCTTGACCGCCGCGAGCTGTTCAAGGGTGTTGATCTCCCGCAGGCCCAGGTGGTCGCCGGTGACGTTCAGCACCACTCCGACGTCGTTGCGCCCGTACCCGAGGCCCTCGCGCAGGATCCCTCCGCGCGCCACCTCGAAGACGGCCATGTCGATCCGGGGGTTCTGCAGGACCATCTGGGCCGACTTGGGGCCGGATGCGTCGACGCGCTTGACGAGCCGCTCGTCGATGTACACGCCGTCGGTCGTGGTCATGCCGACCTGGTGACCCTTGCCGCGCAGGATGTGCGCGATCATGCGGGTGGTTGTGGTCTTCCCGTTCGAGCCGGTCACCGCCACGATCGGGATCCTCGACGGCGTGCCGGGCGGGAACAAGCCGTCCACGACGTGCTTGGCGACGTACTGCGGCTCGCCCTCGGTCGGATGGGTGTGCATCCGGAAGCCGGGGGCGGCATTGACCTCCACGATCGCCCCACCGGCCTCGCGCACCGGCTGAGAGATGTCGGGCGCCAGGAAATCGATCCCCGCGACGTCGAGTCCCACGACGCGCGCGGCCTCCTCGGCGATCTCCACGTTATCCTCGTGGGCGTCCCAGGTTCGGTCGATAGAGATGCCGCCGGTCGACATGTTGCCCGTGGCCGCCAGCAGGACGCGTTCCCCCTTGGGAGGAACGTCATCGAGCCCGTACCCCTGCTTCTTGACGAGCTCTTCGGCGGCGTCATCGATCTTGATGCGAGTGAGGACCTTCTCGTGGCCGAAGCCGCGCCGAGGATCTTGGTTCTCCTTGGCGGCGAGCCAGCGAACGCTGTGACGCCCGTCGCCCATCACGTGCGCGGGCACCCGTTCGGCGATGGCCACCATGCGCCCACCCACCACGAGCACCCGGTAGTCATTGCCCGTCACGAACGACTCCACGATCACCGAGCCGCGCCGCGATTCCTTCTGGGCCCGCTTGAACCCCGCGCGGACGGCGCGATCGGTCCGCAGGTCGAGGCCCACCCCCCGCCCGTGATTGCCGTCCAGCGGCTTGATCACGACCGGGAAGCCGATCTTCCTCGCGAGCGCCACGGCGTCCGTCTCCGCGCGCACGACATCCGCACGCGGGACGGGCAGCCCGGCAGAGCCGAGGAGCTGATTCGTCATCTTCTTGTCGCCCGCGATGTCAACGGCCAGGGCGCTGGTCATGGAGGTCATCGTGGCCCGGATGCGCTGCTGGTACTTCCCCTGGCCGAGCTGCACCAGCGACTGCTCGTTGAGGCGTATGAACGGGATGTCTCGGGTCAACGCCTCGTCGAGGATGGCCTGCGTCGAAGGACCGAACTGCCGGCGCTCCGCCAACAAGATCAAGCGCTCCAGCTCCGCGTCGAAATCGAATCCGGACTCGGTCTTGATGAGGTGGTTCAGGAGGCGCACCGCGAGGCGGCCGGCCGCGAGGCCCACCTGCTCCTCCGCGTATCCGTAGATCACGTTGTACCGGCCCGGGGTCCCCGAGCCTCGCGTCTTCCCGCGGGAGATCTGCGCCCCCGACTGGCGCTGGAGCTCGAGGGCCACGTGTTCGGCCACGTGACCGAGCCAAGTGCCGTCCTGGAGGCGCTCGCGGAACCCTCCCCGCTTGCCGAGCGAACAGGAATGCTCCCCGACGCCCGGCAGCACCTTCAGCAGCTTGTCGTTGAACCTCGGGATCGTGTTCGAGGGCCAGTGTTCGAGCGAACCGAGGTCCACGACCATGCGGATGCACGGCTCGTAGGACCAATAGTTGGGGCCGCGGAACGCCTGTGCCTGCACGATCGCGAGATCGGGCCGTAGGGGGGGCTTCTTGGCCGCGGGCTCCGTCTTGCGCGCGCGCCGCGCCGCGCGGTTCGCGGTGGCTTCCGAGGTCACTCCGAGGCCTCCCGCTCATCCTCGAGCGCGTGCGCTCCCGCGAGCAGTCGGCGACCCCGAAGGTCATACCAGTAGCCCGACGGCAGGGAGTGCAAGATCGCGCCCGAGACCATGAGCGGTTTATACCCCTTCCCGCGGTAGGCGTCCGTCCGGACCTGCGTGCCGTCAACGATCGTGACGGCGCCGCGCCCGATGACGTGGAGGGTCTGGTCGGCGAAGATGATCGCGCACGTGTCCTCGTCGATCCCGAGTCCGAGGAGCGACGGGGATTGGGCCACGAGGGCGAGGAGCCTCCCGATCCGGCCCCGTTCGCCGAAGTGCTGGTCGATCACCACGTTCGAGACGATGCCGAGGCCGGCGGAGAGCTGGACCATGCGGTTCTTGGGCGTCGGCCCGGCGTTGCCGAAGGCCACCATGTGGCTGGCCACGGCGCTGGCGCCGGCGGAGGTTCCCGCGATCACGACCCCGCGGTCGTGCGCGAGGAAGAGGGCGTCGCCGAGCCTCGTTCCGGCCACGACCTGCGTGAGCCGCGACTGGTTGCCGCCCGTGAGGTAGATGCCCGTCGCCTCGCGCAAGATCGCTGCGACATCTGGATCGTCCGCCTCCTCACGCTCCTCGGGCCGGACCCCGACGACGCGGCCGATCCCCAGCTCCTTGAAGAGCTCGCTGTAGAGGCTGGTCGCCTGGTCTCCGAGCGACGACGCCGTCGAGATCACCACGACGGTTCCGGCGTCGCCACCGGCGAACTTGGCGAAGCGGGAGAGGATCACCTTGTCGCGGAGCTTGTCCTCGGCGCCTCCGATCACCATCACCGGCCCGGCCGAAAGACCACCCAGCGCACGCAGCGAACCCTCATCCTCCATGGCCCGGGAGTCTAGCCGCACGTCGAGGTGGATCCGGTGCACCGCCGGCACTTCGCACGCATGTATCGTGCCCGCCATGGCCGAGGAGTCGCCGTCACCCTCTGAAGTCCCGGCGTCGGAGTGAGCGCCGTCGAGATCGCGCTCCGCGGACCCCGCGGGGAGCCGGTGGACCTCGCACGCACCCTCAACTCGCACGGATTCGCGGAGCTCCCGCCGAACCTCCTCGACGGGACCAGGCCCGCGTTGGAAACCACCGTGCGGATCCCGGCGGGCCGCCCGCGGCGCATCCGGATCGAACCCGGCCGAGCGGGGAGCGTCCGGGTGAGGATCCTCGGTCGCGCGGCCGGCCCGCGCGTGCAGGCCGCGGTCCGCCAGGGAGTCCGCCACATGCTTCGGCTGGATCAGGATCTCTCAGACTTCTACGCACGGGTCGCCGCGGACGAGGACCTGGCGTGGGTGAGCACGGGAGCGGGCCGCATGCTCCAGAGCCCCAGCCTGTTCGAGGACGTCGTCAAGACGGTCTGCACCACGAACTGCACGTGGAGTGCGACCGAGCGGATGGTCGCCGCACTCGTGACGCATCTCGGCGACCCGGCCATGGGTGGGGCGGGGCCGCTCACGAACGCCTTCCCGAGCCCTGCGGCCATGGCCGAGGCCCCGGAGTCGTTCTACCGCGAGACGGTCCGAGCCGGCTACCGGGGCGCCTATCTCGCATCCCTCGCCCGTCTGGTCGCCGACGGCGACCTGAAGCTCGATGCCCTCGCAGACCGGGCTACGGATCGCCTCAGCGACGACGAAGTTGAGGCCTTGCTGCTCGGCCTTCCAGGCGTGGGACCGTACGCGGCCGCGCACATCATGATGACGATGGGCCGCAACTCCCGTCTCATCCTCGACAGCTGGACGCGCCCGACCTACGCGCGCAAGCTGGGCCGCGCCAAGCTCGTGCCCGACGCCGCGATCCGCCGTCGGTTCCGAGGCTACGGGGACCAGGCGGGGCTGGCCTTCTGGTTGTTCGTGACGAGCGACTGGGTGACCTAGCCTCGGCCGGATCCGCTGGCGACTCGGTGTCCGGGGCGCCTTCTCGGCAGGCGATGCCCCCTGGAAGGGTTGCCCCGCACCGCGGCCGGAGGGCATACTGCCCGTGGCCGACCCGGCCGAACCCGTAGACCAGCAGGAACGAGCGAACGATGACGGTGCCCTTATGTCCTCGCGCCGCCGGGCCATCCGGCGCCGTGCGAACCGCCTCTACGGCTACTGGCGGGCGGAACAGCGGACCCTCCGCCAGGGTCTGGTCGCGCTCGCCCTCAGCACGGTCGCCGGTTTCATCGCCGGGCTGACGCTCGCGGGCATCGGCGGCACCCTCGAGAAGCTGCCCGGGCTCATCGTGTTGATCCCCGCCGCCGTGGGCATGCGCGGGACGATCTTCGGTGCGATCGGCGCGCGGCTCGGCACGACGAGCGCGGCCGGAACGTTCGAAGTCACGCGCAACAAGGGCAGCGTCCTGTACCAGAACGTGTACGTCGCCATCGTCACGACGCTGGCGTCGTCGCTGTGGCTCGCCGTGCTCGCACGCTTGATGTGCGCCGTGTTCGGGATCGCGTCCATCTCTTTGTGGGACCTCGTCACGATCTCGGTAGTGGGAGGCGCGCTCGGCTCCGTCCTTATCTTGCTGGTCACGGTTGGGCTCTCGATCCTGTCCTTCCGCAAAGGCTGGGACCTCGACTCCGTTTCCACGCCGATGGTCACCGCCCTCGGCGACATGGTCACGATCCCGACGCTCTTCCTGGCGACCTTCCTCCTCGACAACCAGGCGGTGAGCAGGGTCGCATTCGCGATCTGCCTCGCCGGGTCCGTGTTCGCCGCGTTCCGGGCGTACGCGGTCAACGACCGCGTCGTGCGTCGCATCATCCTGGAGATGACAGCCGTGATCCTCCTCACTCCGATCCTCGACGTCCTGTC
The DNA here is from genome assembly GCA_963719165.1 of uncultured Actinomycetes bacterium. Lineage (GTDB taxonomy): Bacteria > Actinomycetota > UBA4738 > UBA4738 > HRBIN12 > JAOUEA01. The sequence goes on from CAVRAV010000001.1 coordinate 1,340,635, forward strand.
CGGCCTCCTCCAGCAGCACCGGCTCCCTGAGCTGCTTGCGGTTCCCGCCGTGTTCGCGATGCTCGCGCCCTTCGTGTCGCAAGCCGGCGCGCTCGGCGGGATCTTCGCGTCCCGGATCTCCTCGAAGCTGCAGATCGGCGTGATCACCCCGCGCGGCTTTCCGGAGATCCCCGCCCTCGTGGACGGCGCCGGCGTGTTCGTGTTGGGCGTCGCGGTGTTCGCCCTCATCGGGATCTTCGCGGTGGGGCTCACGTCGCTGGGCGGCCATGGCCCGAGCGATCCGGGCGCCGTGATCGGCGCCACGATGGTGGCGGGCCTGATCGCGACCCCCATCACGATCGCGGTGAGCTACTACCTCGCGATCATGACGTTTCGCTTCGGGCTGGACCCCGACAATCAGACGGTGCCCATCATCACGAGCGCGATGGACCTGGCCGGGGTCGCGTGCGTCCTGTTCGTTATGACATCATTCGGGGTCCTAGGGCATGGATGACCAACCGAAGAACGTCAAAGAGCTCCTCGTCGAACTGAAGGACGCCTCGGAGCTCATGGTGGACCTGGCGTATGCCGCGGTCTTCTTCAACGAGGAGAAGCTGGCCCGCGAGGTGGAGCGCCTCGAGCAACGCATGAACGACCACCTCCGCCGGCTCCGCATCACGGCCATGCTCGCCGCACGCTCGCCCGAGGACGCGGAGGGCATGGCCGGCGTCCTGTGGATCGCCGATGCCATCGAGCAGGTCGGCGACGCCGCATCGGATATCGCCCGAGTGGTGGCCGCCCGACTGGGGATCCCGGACGCGCTGCGCCCCGACCTTCGTCATGCCGAGGAGATGACGGCGCGGGTCAAGGTGCGCGACCATGCCGACGCCACGGGCCAATCTCTGCGCGAACTCTCGCTCCCGACCGAGACCGGGATGTGGGTCATGGCCATCCGCAGCGGCCTGGATTGGGAGTTCGATCCCGGCCCCGACGACGTCGTGAGCGGAGGAGACGTTTTGCTCATCCGAGGCCCCGGAGAGGGCGTCAACGGGGTCCGCGCCCTCGCGGGCGCGCCGCCCCTGCCGGCCGCTCCCGACGACGACCTCCCAGCGCTCTCGGAACTCGATCGCGCCGTCGACATCCTCGTCGAGATGAAGGACCTCGCCGAGGCGGCGGTCGGCCTCGCGTACTCCTCGCTCCTGTTCAACAACCGGGCCTTGGCCGCCGAGGTGGGATCGCTCGAGGCGCGGAGCGATCAGCTGCACGACGAGCTCGAGTCCTGGGTGCTGCGCGCGGCTCCCGAGGCACGGAACCCCGACGAGCTCCGCGGCCTCTTGCGACTGGGGAGTGCGGGCGAATACATGTGTGATGCGGCGCGCGACATGACGTGGTACGTGGAACGGGGCGAGCCGCTGCACCCCGTCGTCCAGATGGCCTTGGAAGAGACGGAGGAGACGAGCGCGGAGACCGTGGTCCAGCCGGGATCCGCCGCCTCCGGGGGGTCGCTGAAGGACCTCCGGGTCGAGACCGAGACCGGGATGTTCGTCCTGGCGGTGCAGCGCGGCGCGCGGTGGATCTACCGCCCGCGAGGAACGTTCGTGCTGCAAGAGGGCGACCGGATCATCTCGATCGGGCCGGAGGAGGGCGAGGAGGAACTCTGGGCGCTCACCGGCGCGCCCGCGCTCGCCGAGGGCTGAGGGGGCTCGGTCCTTGTGCCCGGCCAGTTCCTGACCTAGCCTCCCGCGCATGGAAGCCTACGTCTACCTGCGGATACGCCCGGGAACCATGGCAACGGTGCTCACCAGCCTCGCCACGAAGAGCAACGTGCGCAGGGCGATCGCCGTGGTGGGCGAGTGGGACATCATGGTCCACGTCGACGGTGCCGACTTCGCGGCCCTCGCCTCCTCGGTGCTCGCGGAGATCCATCACATCGACGGGGTCGAGCGCACGATGACGGCGCCCGTGGTGCCCCCCGACCGCGTCGGCATCGGCGGCTGGGGCGCGCCGCAGGCGCCCGCCATCGTGGGCGACGCCTGCTACGTGCACATCAAGGCCGAGGCCGGCGCCGCGTCCGGGCTCGCGGAGCGGCTCGGAGAGATCGCGGACGTGAGCGGGGTCGCGGTCCTCGGCGGGGACTACGACCTCATAGCCTGCGTCGCTCACCCGTGGGAGATCGCCAGCGGCATCATCCTGGAGACGATCCACTCCCTCCCGGGCGTGGTGGCCACGAGCACGCTCGTCTCGATCGTGTTCGAAGAGCCGGAGGAAGACCGGGACCAGTTCTCGACCTGGACCTAGGCCGGCCTCGTCCCCGAGGGCGCCGGCCGAACGCCGGCCGGGAGCGAGAACTTCACATGCTCTTCGGTGAGCGTGACCTCCTCCACGTCCTCGAAGCCCCGCGCCGCGAGCCAATCGATCATGCGGTGCACGAGCCACTCCGGCGCGGAGGCGCCCGACGTCAGACCGACGACGGCCGCCTCGAGGAGCCAGCCGGGGTCGATGGAGGTCTCGTCATCCACCAGGTGGGCCGGCGTCCCGAGCTCCCGGGACAGCTCGGCGAGGCGATTGGAGTTGGATGAGTTCCTGGAGCCGATCACGAGCACGACGTCGGATCGGGGCGCGATCACCTTCACGGCGTCCTGCCGGTTCTGCGTCGCGTAGCAGATGTCGTCTCGGGGCGGCCCCTCGATGGCGGGGAAGCGCTCGCGGAGGATCCGCACGATCTCGTTCGTCTCGTCCACCGAGAGCGTGGTCTGCGTCAGATAGCGCAGGTTCGATGGATCGGTGACCTCCACGGTCCGTGCCTCCTGAGGGGATTGCACGAGCAACGTGCGCTCCGGCGCCTGCCCCGTGGTACCCACGACCTCTTCGTGTCCCTCGTGGCCGATCAAGATGATCGTTCGGCCCTGCTCCGCGAACCTGCGCGCCTCCACGTGGACCTTGGTGACGAGCGGACACGTCGCGTCGATCACCTCGAGATCGCGCGCCTTCGCGTTGTCGTAGACCTCCGGGGCGACCCCATGGGCAGACAGGACCACCGCCGCACCTTCGGGCACCTCGGCCTCCTCCTCGACGAAGACCGCTCCCTTCGACTCGAGGTCCTGCACGACGTGGAGGTTGTGAACGATCTGCTTGCGAACGAACACGGGCGCGCCGTGGGCCTCCAGCGCCCGCTCCACGGCGTCGACGGCCCGTTCGACGCCGGCGCAGTATCCACGGGGGGCCGCGAGGAGGACTCGTCCGCTCATGCCGACCATGGTAGCGGTGTCCCTCGACCCGGGACGGAGGCAACGGAACCCGCACATCTCGCGGTTGTCGCAACCTCGACCCCCCTTTAGGGTGGAGCGTCTGCACCGGACCGTTCGGTCCGCCACCCCTCCCCGCGCGTCAGCGCTCCACCACCTTTCCAAGGCGGTTGAGGCGTGCCCGCGCGCGCGGAGTCGGGATCGGCCGATCCGGGTCAGACGCAGGTCACACAGAGACGACCGACACCGAGGAGGTGATGTCCACACCCGCGACCTACCGCGGGGGGGCGAGGACCGTGGGCGAGAGTCGCCCGGGCCCGGCGCCACCCGAACGTAGCGGCCAGCTGCCGTTCAACCGCGGGGGTGAACCCCACGTATGACCCATGCCACTACGACGCGCCACAACCTCCCCGTGGCGTTGCTCCTGACCGCCGTGCTCCTGATCGTCCCGGCCGCGACGGCCAGCGCGTCGATCGAACGGCACACGAGCCGTGTCCCCGCGAAGATGTGCCCCATCCCATGGCAGCGAGGCCCCTGGTTCGTCAGGCAGATGATCCGGTGCGCGGCACGGCACTACCACGTTCCCGGAGGCGCCCCGAAGGCGCTCTCGATCGCGGGTCGCGAGTCGCATTTCCGCCCGATGGCGTACAACTCCTACAGCGGAGCGCTGGGGATCTACCAGCACCTGAGCCGGTATTGGCCGGGTCGCGCCATCGCCTACGGGTTCCGCGGATGGTCCGGCTTCAACGCCCGTGCGAACATCATCGTCACGATGCGGATGGTGAGACAGACGGGTTGGTACCCCTGGGGGGGCTGAGCCCTACCGCACCGGACCGCCCGGGCGCGGGGCTCCTTCGAGGAGACCGCGCACCTCCTCCGCGGAGGTGGCCACGGCGGTGGCCCCGGGCGCGTCGCGGTCGACCACGATGCGCATGTTCGGGAACCGAGCGGCAACCGAGGAGACGAGCGCCTCGAACGGTCCGAACACCACCATCATGTGCGGCCGCTCGTCCTCGAGCTGTCGCAGCGCCGATGGCCCGTCCACCGCCCCTGCCGTGAGCTCCCACTCGGCGGAGACGGTCGCGACCTTCAGGGCGCGGAGCGCGTCGCGATCCGGTGCGACGCACAGCACCTTGACGGCCCGGCACACGATCAAAGCCATCCTCGCCGCTTGAAGACCACGTAGAGCACCAGAGCCGAAACCGCCATGAGCCCGAGGGCTCCCGGATACCCGAGCCGCCATCCCAGCTCGGGCATGTCGTGGAAGTTCATCCCGTAGATGCCCGCGATGAGGGTGGGGACCAGGATGATCCCCGCCCACGCCGTGAGCCGCTTCATGATGTCGTTCATGTGGTTCGCGATCTGCGACACACGGACCTCCAGCATCGACGTGAGGAGGTCCCGCACGTTGTCGGTGAGTTCCACCGTGCGGATGACGTGATCCATGACGTCGCGGTAGTAGGGAGCGAGCGGCGCGGTCCCGAGGTCGGGCTCCTCCTGGAGCAGATCGATCCCCTGGCGCAGCGGCATGGCCGAGCGGCGGAGCAGCACACATTCTCGCTTCAGACGGAACAGCCGCTCCTGCACCGTCGAGGCGTCCGCCGGCCCATCGTCGGTGGCGAAGATCAGGTCCTCGAGGTCGTCCGCCTGGTCCTCGAGGTACTCGACCATGCTCAGGTAGCCGTCGACGACCTCGTCGATCAGGACGTACACGGCGAACGCACCGCCCTTGGCCAAGAGCTCCGGCTGTTGATCCCATCGCCGCAGGGTGGTGCTCAGGTCGAACCCGTCGCGCCCCTGGATCGTGACCAAGTAGCGATTCGCCGCCAGCGCGTGCAGTTCGAGTTCGTCCGCCTCGACGGACCCGGGCGGTCCCACCGGGCGCAGAACCACGTAGGCCTGGCCCTCGGACAACTCGACCTTCGGGCGCTGGTGCTGGTGCCGAAGGTCCTCCAGCACCAGCGGATGCAGCTCGAAGGCGCGACCCAGCAACCGAAGTTCGTCGTCGTCGGGGGTTCGAACGTCGAGCCAGAGGAACACGCCGTCCTGCGTGATGAGGTCGCCGATCCGGGCCGGTTCCACCCGCTCGTCGGTGGCCAGGCCGTCCCGGTACAGACGCCCCTCGATCATGGCGGCGCGACATAGCGCGCGACCGAGAAGAGGCCGGCCTCGCGCTCGAGGACCCAGGTGGACCCCTTCTGCCATCGGGGAGGATCTCGCATGGGGAGCCCGCGCTCCGCCATGTGAAGGACGACCGAAGGGATCACGTCGCCATGCGTGCTCATGACCACGGCGCCCGCGGCGCCGCGCAGGAACGCGAGGACGTCGGGCAACGATGCGCCTTCCGCGAGCGAGTCGTTGTCCTCCACACTGAGGTGTCGTGCGATCGCGAGCGGACGCACCGTCTGCACGCATCGATCGAACGGACTCGACACGATGTGGTCGACCCTTCGATCCGCGAATGCTTCGACGAGCGCCTCTGCCTGCCGTCGACCCTTCCCCGTGAGGGGCCGCAGGCGGTCGTCCTCGGTCCAGGCCTCCCGATCACCCGCCTTCGCGTGGCGAACGAGGTACAGCGGGGCATCGAAGGCGAGCATCTTGTGGACGACGTCGCGGTCCCGAGGGTAGGTAAGCGCCGCGAGCGCGTGGTCGGGGGGCATCCACCGGAGCCGGTCCACCTCGGCGTTGGGGACGAACCCACCGCTCGCGGGATACATCAGCCAGTAGCGGACGACCTTGGGACGGTCGAGGCGGTCCCGATAGCGCACCTGCGTGACCTCCGGCCCGAGCTCGCACTGCAATCCGGTCTCCTCGCGGACCTCACGCAGCGCGGTGGCCACGTCGGTCTCCCCCTCATCGGCCTTGCCCTTGGGCAGGGTCCAGTCGTCGTACCTGGGGCGGTGCACGAGTGCGATCTCGGGGCCCTGCGGGCCGCGCCGTCGCACCACGCCTCCGCCGGCTCGTACCTCGAGCTCGCCGCCCTGCAGATCGGGAAGGCTGCTCATCTCACGGCCGCCAGAATCGATGCTTCTTGGGCCGCAAGGCTTTCCATGCAACGGGCCACGCGGCACGCGCCTCGGACTGCGCGAGGTGCTCATGCCCGGCCAGCTCTCCCGCCACGAACGCGCCGCGCGCAGCGGTCCCGCCCGCCTGGGCGCGCAGCCATGCGATGGCCAACACGGCGTCCTGATGCTCACCGAGGACGGTCTGCAGATCCGCCGCGCGACGGGCGAACCGCCGGGCGGGCTTGCCGAAGATCGGGATCATCGCCTCGGCGGCGTACCGGACGCGCTTCGCGCGGATCCGAGCCTTGTGAAGGTCTCCGTCGCTCGACATGGGGCCGAGCTCGCGGCAGGTGCGCCGCAGATGAGCCCAGGGCCCCTCCATGAGTTCCCCCATGATCTCGTCGGCGGGGCGCCGCGTGAACTCCGGCAGCACCGCGGGCTCGGTCGCGGCCGCAACCACGCGGTCGAGCAAGGAGAGGTAGCGCGGTTCGCGCATCGCCGACATGAGGTCCATGCGGGCCGCGTCCCGCTCGGTGCGCACGCGATCGAGGAGCTTGGGAGCCGCCTCGACGTCGTCATCCGGGAGCGATCTGATCCGCAGTCGGAGACGCTCGTCCAACACGTCGAGGTCCCGCACGGTCCCCAACTCCCGGCCGAGCCAATCCAGTTCCTCTCGCAGGTCTGAGACCCAGGACGGATCCAGGAGGGACCGATACGTCCGAAGGTCCGAGCGCAGGCGCCGGGTCGCCACGCGCGCCTGGTGCACCGCCTCCGGATCCTCGCCCAACCTCACGCCCGCGTCGTGGCGAATGATCCGCTCGGCCGATCCCGCGATGGACGCCCGGACGACGTCGACGACGGTGGCCCCACGCTCCAGCTCGGCGGTGCATACCTCGGGAGCTTCCGCCGAACGCGGCTGAAGGGCCCGCACGAACTTCGGAACCTCGCTGCGAGCCTCGACTCCGCCGGAGTCCAAACGCGCCACGATCGACCGTAGGATTTCGTCATCGGCGCTGGGGGCGAGCTCCACCTCGACCTCTCGGAAGCGCCCGGCCACCCGGCGCCCGTCCAGCACCGATACCTCGTCGTCCACGACCTCCGCGACCCGTCCGTTGTCGTCCACGTCGATCCCCAACCGACGCCGCACGGTCTGAAGCCGGACGGCGAGTCGCACCGGGGCGGTGCGCACGTACCCGCGCACCAGGTCCACCGCGCCCTCCGGGGGCCGCCCGGGGCCCGCCTCGAAGGAACGCTCATCGCGCTCGAACCGGCCTGCGTTCACCGAGATCGGCAACTTGACCGTCCAGCCCTCCCCCGTTCGATAGCGCAGCGCGCATCCCCATCGGGCGAGACGCAGATCAGGCGTGTCGTAATAGCTCGCCATGAACCGGCTCGAGCCCTCGTCGACGGCGACGGCGCCGGGCACGACCTCCGTGAGATCGGGGATCTGGAACATGGGACCTACGGCGAGTTTCACCTCACGCTCGACGGTCATGACGTGCCTTCGGCCCTGGCGACCGCGAGCTCCTGTAGGGCTCGATGGGCGTTCACGCCCCGCGTCGTGGGCACGCGGTGCCAGTCGCCTCCTCCGTCGAGCTCCCAGGCCAGCTCGTCATCTTCGAGTTCGATGCGCAGCACCTCGTCGACGCGCGCCTGCAAGGCGGGGTCCAGCACCGGCGTGAGCGCCTCCACGCGCCGGTCGAGGTTGCGCGGCATCATGTCGGCCGAGCCGATGAGGTAGTCGTAGCCGCGCGCCTCGCTGCCGAACCGGTACACCCGCGAATGCTCCAAGAATCGGCCCACGAGCGAGCGAGCTCGGATCGTCTCCGACATGCCCGGGACGCCCGGTCGCAGGCAGCAGATCCCACGCACCAGCAGGTCGATCTGGGTCCTCTGCTGCGATGCCTCGTACAACGCGTCGATCAGGTCGACGTCTACCAGGCTGTTCATCTTCAACACGATGGAGCCGTCGTCGTGCTGCGCCTCGCGGCGGATCAACGCCTCCAGGCCCGGACGCATGGACACGGGCGCGACGAGCAGCTTGCGGTACTCGCGCTGCCGGCTGTACCCCGTGAGGAGGTTGAAGAGGTCGGTGAGGTCGGCGCCGAGGTCGGGGTCGGAGGTGAGCAGCCCGAAGTCCTCGTAGAGGCGCGCCGTCTTGGGGTTGTAGTTGCCCGTGCCGATGTGGGCGTAGCGTCGGATGCCCTCCTCCTCCTGGCGCACGACGAGGCAGGTCTTCGCGTGCGTCTTGAGCCCCACGACCCCGTACACCACGTGGACGCCCGCGTGCTCCAGCTCGCGAGCGAAGGTGATGTTGGCCTCCTCGTCGAAGCGCGCCTTGAGCTCCACCAGCGCCACGACCTGCTTGCCCGACTGCGAGGCTCGGATCAGGGCCCTGATGATCCGGCTTTCCGACGACGTCCGATACAGCGTCTGCTTGATAGCGAGCACGTTGGGATCGGCGGCCGCCTGTGCCACGAACTCCTCCACCGTGGCGGAGAACGACTCGTAGGGATGGTGCACCAAGATGTCGTGATCACGCAGCGTGGCGAGGATGTCCGGTGCGACGTCGGTCACCTGCAACTCTGCGGGCGTCACCGGCGTCCAGGGGGCATCCTTCAGGTCCGGGCGGTCCAGCTCGACGAAGAACCAGAGCCCTGCGGTGTCGATCAACCCCTCGGTAACGAAGACCTGTGGCTCGTCCAGACCCATCTCCCGCATGAGCAGGCTGCGCACCTCGTCCGTCATGCCGGGGTCGATCTCCAAGCGGATGGGGGTGGCGCCCCGTTGGCGTCGCTGCAGGACCGTCTCGATGGCGGCGAGGAGGTCGTCGGCCTCCTCCTCCTCGACCTCGACGTCGGCGTCGCGCGTGACGCGGAACACGTGGAAGGTGACGAGGTCCATCCCCGGGAACAGCTGGTCGAGGTGCGCTGCGATGACCTGCTCGAGCGGCACGAACCGTTCTCCGTCGGGGAGCGCCGTGAACCGCGGCAACAGCGGGGGGACCTTGACGCGGGCGAACCGGCGCAGGCCCGTGTGCGGGTCGCGCACCACGGCCGCGAGGTTCAAGGAGAGGTTCGAGATGTAGGGGAACGGGTGGGCCGGATCCACCGACAGCGGCGTGAGGACCGGGAAGATCCGGTCGCGGAACCGCCGGGCAAGGAACGCCCGGTCGTCCTCGTCGAGTTGTTCCCAGTCGATGATGCGGATCCGGTTTTTCTCGAGGGCAGGCTTCAGTTCCGTGAGCCACACCGTCTCCGCCCGGTCGGAGAGCTGCACCACCTTGCGGCGGACGCCCTCGAGCTGTTCCACGGGGGTCATCCCATCGGGAGTGGCGGCCGTCACACCCGCCTCGACCTGCTCCTCGAGCCCGGACACTCGGATCTGGAAGAACTCGTCCAGGTTGCTCGCGAATATCGAGAGGAACTTCACCCGCTCCAGCAGCGGCCGCTCGGGATCCTCCGCCAGGGCGAGGACGCGCGCGTCGAACTCAAGCCACGACAGCTCCCGGTTGATGAAGCGGTTGATCGTGGACCCGGCGAGGTCAGGGAAAGGGGCATGGGTCATGGGCAGGCCTCCTATCGTAGGGGGCCTGGCATGAGAGCTGCAACGGGTCCGTCGGGCCCGGATGTTCCGCCTGCCTTCGCCACGCGTCCATGCCTCGGCATGCTGCCGGTCACTCGACGCTGTCAGCCTCGCGGTACGGCGTCGAGCGGCAGGAGGAACCCGTGGCATCGGATGCACGCGAGAGGTACTTCGAAGCGGAGAGGGGGCGCCCAGCCCCCCGGCAGGCAGGAGGGCTCGAGACCCTCGGTGCGCCCGGCCCGTCGCCCGATCCACCGGGACGCCCGGCGCCCGTGCGGGTCCTGTGCATCGGGGCCACGGGCCAGAGTGGCTCGACCTTGCTCTCGCGCCTGCTTGGGCGACTCCCGGGCTTCGTGGCCGTGGGAGAGGTCGGCCGCATCTGGGACAAGGGGTTGGTCGAAGACATGGCGTGCGGATGCGGCCGCCCCTTCCGCTCGTGTCCATTCTGGACGAGCGTGGGACGGGAGGCGTTCGGTGGCTGGGACGAAATCGACCTCAGCGAGGCGATCCGCTTGCGTGACGCCGTCACGCTGAAGAGCCGCCGACTTCCTCACGCCGTCGCGCTGCCTTTCATCTTGCATCCGGACGCCTGGCCGGCCTTGCGTGAGGATCTCATCGTCTACGGGTCGCTCCTGGGCCGCGTCTACCGGGCCCTGGACCGCATCGCGCAGGGACGGATCGTCGTGGACTCCATGAAGCTCCCCGGTCACGTGTACCTCGCGAGCACCTTGGAGGAGCTCGACGTGCGTGTGGCCCATCTCACCCGCGACCCTCGCGGCTATGCCTTCTCGAACACGAGATGGATCCCCCGCCAAGGGGCGATCGACGGCGCCTTCCGGGCGCGCCGGAGCGCACGGAAGAGCGCGGTGAAATGGACCTGGTGCAACCTGGCCTTCGCGTGGCTCGCCCGAACGGGCACGACGACCGCTCACGTGCGGTACGAGGACCTCGTCCGCGATCCGGCGGGCACCTTGCGGCGCATCGCCACGACGGCGGGCGTCGAGCTAACGGGCGACGACCTGTCCTTCCTCGGAAACGGCGAGGTGGAACTCGCGACCCAACACATCGCGGCCGGGAGCCGGGGCCGGATGGCCACCGGATGGACGCCGCTCGTGGCCGATGAGGAGTGGCGGCGATCGTACCCCGCCCGGGACCGCCACGCCGTGGAGGCCCTCACCTGGCCGCTCCGTCGGGGCTACGGCTACGGCGCGGACGAGCGAGCCGACTGATCCATGCGTCGATCGACGAACTTGTATCCCAATCCTCGCACCGTGATGAGGTGCTCGGGGTCGTGTGGATCGTGCTCGACCTTCTGCCTGATGCGCTTCACGTGCACGTCGAGCGTCTTCGTATCCCCCACGTAGTCGCTCCCCCAGACGTCCTCGATCAAGAACAGTCGCGTGAGCAAACGATCCTTCCGGCGCAGGAAGGCCTCCAGCAGCTCGAACTCCTTCGGTGGGAACGCCACGAGATCTCCCTGAACCGACACCTCATGGCGAGCCACATCCATCCGCACCGGACCGCCCGTGAGGATCTCTTCCGGGGGCAGGGCGGTTCCGATCGCGGCCCGGCGAAGATGTGCACGCACCCGTGAGACCAGTTCCCGCACCGAGAAGGGCTTCGTGACGTAGTCGTCGGCCCCCAATTCCAGCCCCATCACCTTGTCGGACTCGGCGTCTTTGGCCGTGACCATGATGATCGGAACGGCCGAGTCCTGACGGATGAGGCGGCACACGTCCAAGCCGGACATCTCGGGAAGCATCAGGTCCAAGATCACGAGGGCGGGATGGAAGTCGGCGAAACGCTCCATCGCCCTGCGTCCGTCCGAGGCCACGGCGACGTCGAACCCCTCGCGCTCGAGGTTGTAGCGAACCGAGTCGGCGAGCGACTCTTCGTCTTCGACGATCAAGATGCGCGGCGTCGAGCGGTTCATGCATCCTCGTGCGAGGCGTCCGTGAATTCCCGGAATTCCCCCGTGATCAGGTACGAGACCTGCTCGCCGATGTCGACCGCGTTGTCGCCGACGCGCTCCAGGGCCCGGGCCGCCATGTTCATGTGCATGCCCCAGTCCAGCGCCGCCGCATCGTCGGCGAGCTTGAGCGCCTCCAGGTGGGTCGCACGATTCAGGCGATCGACGGGGTCGTCCATCGTCGTGAGGGTGCCGCAGAGTTCGATGTCGCGGCTCGCGAGCGCTTCCATCGCGGTGCGGACCATCCGCACGACGATGGTCCCCATCTCTCCCAGCTGCTGGCGGAGCGAATCGCTCCCGGGGAGGCTCGACGTGGCGAGATGGAGCTTGGCGACGTTCACCGCCTGGTCGCCGATGCGTTCCAGGTGCAGGCAGCAGTGCATGAGCGTCGAGACGAGGCGCAGGTCGGAAGCCACGGGCGCTTGGAGGGCCAGCAACGCCAGCACGCCTTGATCGATCTGCAGGTAGAGGGTGTCGATCGCGTCGTCCCCAGCGATCACCCGCGTCGACCGCTCGGCGTCGTTCTCGACCAGTGCGGCGACCGCCTCGTGCACCGCGTTCCCGGAGAGTTCGCCCAGTCGCTGCAGATCCCCCTCGAGAGTTTCGAGCTCTTCGTGGAACTTCTTCCTCGTCCCTTGCATCAGCCGAACCTTCCGGTCACGTAGTCCTCCGTTCGATGGTCGTCGGGATTCGTGAACACCTTCTCGGTGGGCGCGTACTCGACGGCCTCGCCCAACAGCATGAACAGCGTCCAGTCCGAGACGCGGGAGGCCTGCTGCATGTTGTGCGTGACGATCACCACCGTGTAGTGCTCCTTCAATTCGGTCACGAGCTCCTCGATGCGTAACGTCGAGGCCGGGTCGAGGGCGGACGCCGGCTCGTCCATCAGCAGCACCTCCGGATCGACGGCCAGCGCGCGCGCGACGCAGAGGCGCTGTTGCTGACCACCGGAGAGCCGACCGCCGGGGGTCTGCAGCCGATCCTTGACCTCGTCCCAAAGGCCGGCCGACCGCAACGCCTTCTCGGCCCGATCCTGGAGGTCGGCCTTGGACATCCGGCCGCCCCCAAGCCGCGCGCCCGCGACGGTGTTATCGAAGATGCTCATCGTGGGGAACGGGTTCGGGCGTTGGAAGACCATGCCGATGCGCCGCCGCACCTCCACCGGATCGACGTCGGAGCCATAGATATCCTGACCGTCGAAGAGCACCTTCCCCTCCACCCTGGCTCCCTGCACCTCCTCGTGCATGCGGTTCATGCAGCGAACCAGTGTGGACTTGCCACATCCGGACGGGCCGATTATGGCGGTGACCGTCTTCGGCTCGGCCACCACGTTCACGTCCTTCAGGACATGGGTGGCGCCGAACCAGGCGTTGAGATCCGATGCTTCGATCCTTCTCAAGAGAGCCTCTTCCGTTGTCTGTGGCTGACATATCGGGCGCCGATCGACAGCGCGAGCACGAACGCGAGCAGCGTGATCGCCCCACCCCAGGCGATCGTGTGCAGCGCCTCCACGGGAGTTCGAGCGTAGGCGTAGAGGCGCAACGTCACCGAATCGGTCGTCTTCGTCGGATCGAAGTTGATGAAGTTGCTGCCCAGCGTGGTGAGCAGGAGCGGCGCGGTCTCGCCCAGCCCGCGGGCGACCGCAAGCATGATCGCGGTCAGGATGCCCGCTCCCGCGGTGGGGATCACCACCCTCACGATCACTTTCCAGCGCGGCAGCCCCAGCGCGAGGCCCGCCTCGCGCAGCTCGTTGGGAACCAGGCGGAGGATCTCCTCCGTGGCGCGAGCGATGATGGGCCACATCAAGAACGCGAGCGCGAGCGCGCCGGCGATCGCCGAGAAGCTGCCCATCCACACCACCACGATGGCCCAGATGAACGCGCCGGCGATGATGGAGGGGGTGGATAGGAGCACCTCCGCCACGAAGCGGACGGCGGCGGCGAATCGCCCGCGCCCGTACTCCGCGAGGTACACGGCGGCCAGCAACCCCAAGGGGATCGAGATGGCCGCGGCCATCCCCGTGATGATGGCGGTGCCGATGAACGACTGCACGATCCCTCCCGCCGATGGGTTGAGCGGTCCGGCGGGCTCTTTCGTGAAGAAGTTGACGGTGAGTGCCGACCAGCCCCGCATCACCACATAGCCGATGATGAGGGCGAGCGGGATGAAGACGAGGATCGCGCACACGATCATGAAGACCCCGTACGCCCGATCCTTGGCCCGGCGGCGCCCGCTCACCTTCCCCGCGAGCAGCGACGGCGCGGTGGCGACGGCCGTCGCGCTCATCGGTCGTCTGCTCCGCGGCCCTCTTCGGCTTCGGCGACCGCCACCTCGACGGTCGCGCTCACGGAGATACGCGGGTCGCGTCCGACGAGGACGCGCGACAGCGCCGCGAACCCGAAGGTCAAGGCGATCAAGATCAGCGCCAGCCCAAGCAGGGCGGAGCGATGCAACCCGACGCTGGTGGCGTCGCGGAAGCTGCTGGCGATCCACGAAGGGATCGTCACACCGGCGCCGAAGAGGCTCGCGCTGATCCGCGTGGTGTTGCCGACGAGCAATGAGACCGCGATCGTCTCGCCGAGCGCTCGGCCGAGCCCCAGCATGGTCGCGCCGACGATCCCGCTGCGCGCGTACGGAAGGACGGCGATGCGGGTGGTCTCGTAGCGCGTCGCGCCGATGGCCTTCGCGGCTTCACGAAGGTCCCGCGGCACGGTTGCCACGACCTCCCGCGTGACCGCCGTGACGATCGGGATGATCATGATCGCCAGGATCACGCCGGCGCTGAACAGGTCCGGACCTACGGTGTTGCCGGAGAAGAGCTTGCCGACAACGGGGATCCACCCCAACGTGGTTTGCAAGAACGGCTCGATGTACTTGTCGAGGAAGGGCTTCAGGATGAACAGCCCCCACAGTCCGTAGACGATGCTCGGGATCGCCGCGAGCACGTCGACGAAGGTGGCCAGCGGGTTGCTCACCCAACCGGATCGCACCTCGTTGAGCAACAGCGCCAGCCCGACCGAAACGGGGACGGCCAACAGTACGGCCACGAAGGAAGTCACGAGCGTGCCGTAGATGAAGGGCAGAGCACCGAAGGATTCCCGTCCCGCCACCGTGTTCCAGTCGGTCCCCGTGAAGAAGGAGAACCCGAACGTGGAGAAGATCCGGGAGCTGCCATCGATGAGCTCGAGGATCAAGGCGATCAGGAGCACGATCAGCCCCGCGGCGACCACCGCGGTGGTCCATCTGAAGGCCTTGTCCACGACCTGGGAGCGCCGCCCGATGGGCGGCGCTCCCTCGGCTGCTATCAAGCCGGATGACTCCATCGAACCCCTAGCCGGTCACGTTCGACGATGCCTGGATCGGCGTGCCCTGGTAGGAGACCTTAGCGAGCTGCTCCAGGCCTTGCTGGGCGATCTCCGTCGGCAGCGGCGAGTAGTTCAGCTGGGTCGCCGTGTCCTGACCGGGCCCGAGGGCCCAGGTGACGAAGTCCACCAAGGTCTGGCCCTTGGACTGGTCCGTCTGATCCACGTAGATGAGCAGGTAGGTCGTGCTCGCGATCGGGTAGGCCCCTTCCGCCGGGGAGTTGAGGATGTTGGTATCGGGGCTGATCGGGAACTTCAGGATCCCGCCCGCGGCGCTGATGCTCTCGATCGACGGTGCGACGTAGATGCCGTCATCGCGCTTGATCGCGGCGACCTGGAGCCCGCTCTTCAGCGCGAAGTCGAACGACAGGTAACCGATCGAGCCCTGCGTCTGCGTCATCGCGGCCGCCACGCCGTCGTTGCCGTCGCCGCCCTGTCCGGTCGGCCATTGCACGGCCTTGTCCGCGCCCACGTCCTTCTTCCACGAAGGGCTCTCGTCGGACAGCCACGACGTGAACACGAACGTGGTGCCCGATTCGTCGGAGCGGTGCGCTACCTTGATGTCCATGTCGGGCAGGCTCACGCCGGCGTTCTGGCCGGCGATCGCGGGGTCGTTCCACTTCTTGATCTTGCCGGCGAAGATGTCGGCGACGGTCGAACCGTCGAGCTTCAGCCCGTCGTCGACGCCCGGCACGTTGTACGCAACGGCCACGCCGCCGAGCACCGTCGGGATCTCCACCGCGTCGCCGGGAAGGGCCGCGATCTCGTCGGACTGCAACGGGGCATCCGAGGCGCCGAAGTCGACGGTCTGGGCCGTGAACTGCTCGACCCCGCCGCCGGAGCCGATCGCCTGGTAGTTGATCTGCGCGCCGGATTCGACGCTCGGGAAGTCCTGGAACCACTGCTCGTAGATGGGGTCGGGGAACGTCGCACCGGCACCCGTCAAGGCCACGCCGTCGAAGCTGCCACCGGACGAGCTCGAAGCCGATGAGGAGCTGTCGTTGTTGCTGCTGCAGGCGGCGGCGACCAACGCCAAGATCATCCCCGCCGCGACCACGCTGGCCCTGGTTCGCTTCACCATGTCGATCCCAACCTCCCTCGTCGTGGGCATCCGCCCGACCGAACGCTAGGAGCTGGGTATGGACGCCGGATTGCGCCCGCGTGAACGGAAGGTGAACGTCGTTCCCGGCATGAACAACCGGTGAACGCGGCGAAGCGACGGAGAACGCGTGACCTCCTTGCGGTGAACAGCCCGGCGCGCCGCATCCGACGTCGAACGGCCAGACCCTACACTGCCGCGATGGACGGACTCGGGTGGATCGTGGCGGTGGCGCTCGCCGGCGGCGCCCTGGCAGCCGGCGTCGTACTCGGCCGCCGCTCCCAGGTCGCGAGCCAGGGCCGGATCCAGGGTCGGGCGGCGGCGCCCGAAGAGGCGCTCGAGCGGAACGATCGTTCCTCGCAGCACGATCCCCGTGTCCAGGACCTGATCCTCGCCACCATGCAGGAGGGGATCTTCCTGGTCGATGACGACGGGCGCCTGGCGTTCGCGAACGATGCGGTCACGCGCCATCTGGGCAGGCGTCCGGCGACGATCCATCAACTCCTGCCCGTCGCCGCGCGCGATCTGGTCGAACGCGTCGCCGATACGGGCGAGGGTGGGAGCTGCGAGGCGGCCTATGGGAGCCCAACGCGTTGGTTGAAGATCACCGCGACGCCGGCGGGCGCCGACGGCTCGCTGCTCGTCGTCGTGCGCGACATCACCGAGTCGCGACGCATCGAACACATCCGCCGTGACTTCGTCGCGAACGCCTCGCACGAGCTGAAGACACCCGCGGCGTCCATCCAAGCGGCCGCGGAGACGCTCCACGACGCGGCCCACGACGACCCGGCGGCCGTCCAGCGCTTCGCCGCCCAACTCGACCGCGATGCCCGGCGATTGTCCCGCATCGTCGCCGATCTCCTCGACCTGTCGCGACTGGAGACGGGGAGCGAACTCGATCAGGATGTGCGCCTGGGGACGATCGTCACCGACGAGGCGGGCCGCTTCGATGCCGCGGCGCGCGAAGCAGGCCTGACCCTGGTCGTTGCCTGCGGCCGCACGGAACGGGTGCGAGGCTCCTCCCGGGACCTCTCGTTGCTGGTGCGCAACCTCATCGACAACGCGATCCGGTACACGCCCCGGGGCGGCACCGTGCGCGTGAACCTCACGGAGGACGACGGGCTGGTCCTCCTGTCGGTGTGCGACGACGGTGCGGGCATTCCGACGAGGGATCTTCCGCGGGTCTTCGAGCGCTTCTATCGAGTCGATCGAGCTCGCTCTCGGGAAACCGGCGGGACGGGCCTCGGCCTGTCCATCGTCAAACACGTGGCGGAGAACCACGGGGGCAGCGCCCGGGTGGCGAGCGAGCTGGGCAGAGGGTCGACCTTCGTCGTCACCCTCCCGGTCGCATCGTCCGCCTAGGCGCCCGTATGCTGCGGCCGGATGACCACACTCTTCCTGATCCGCCACGGGCTCACGGGGCAGACCGGCACCACGCTCTACGGGCGGACGGCGGGCATCCCGCTGGACGACCGGGGGCGGGCGCAGGCCCGCGCCCTCGTCGCGCGGCTCACTTCGGTGCGGCTCACCGCGATCTATTCGAGCCCGCTGGAACGATGCCGCCAGACCGTCGAGCCGCTGGCCACCGCGCATCGCCTCGCGGTCGCCGAGCGCCCCGGTCTGATCGAGATGGACACGGGTGCCTGGACCGGGAAGGCGCTCGGCCGCCTGCGGCGGAAGAAGGCGTGGGTGGAGGTGCAGACCTCGCCCTCCTCCTTCCGCTTCCCCGGTGGCGGTGAGAGCTTCTCCGAGGCATGGGAGCGCGCCGGCGCCGAGGTGGACGCGATCGCACGGCGTCATCCTCGCGGTAGGGTCGCCGTCGCCACCCACGGTGACATCGCGAGGCTGATCCTCGTCCGATACCTTGGCGCCCCGCTGGACGCCTTCCAACGGATCGTGATCGACACTGCGTCGGTGTCCGTCGTTCAGCTGGTGTCGGGCGGGCGCCCTCACGTGCTGCTCATGAACGACGCCGGGGCTCTCGACCGGTTCGGCCCCAACGGCGCGACACCGCCGTGGGAGGAGGGCGCGCGGGGCCCTCGCGCGGGGACGAACCTGCGAGGATAGGACCCGATGGAACTCGGACCCGTCGATCGCATCACCGCCGATGCCGTCGGCGAACCCGGTGCTCGCACGTTCTATCTCCAGGCCCGCCACGGCGATCAGCTCGTGAGCGTCATCGTGGAGAAGCAACAGGTACAGCTCTTGGCGGCATCCGTCCTCGACCTGTTGGCCGATCTCGACGTCGAGACCGGACTCGGGCCCGGCGAGAACCTGATGGAGCTCGAAACGCCGGTCGATCCGCTCTGGCGCGCGGGCCGGCTATCCATCGGCTTCGACCAAGAGCGCCGCCTCTTCCAACTCGAGGTCGAGGAGTTCCAACCGGAGGTGGAGGACGACGACCCCCGCTCCCTGCTCGCCGAGGAGCCGCAGACGATCCGGATCTGGGCCAGCACCGAACAGATGCTGGCGTTGTCCCGCCACGGTTCCGAGGCCGTGGAGCGTGGCCGGCCCGCCTGCCAGTACTGCGGGAACCCGATGGATCCGGAAGGACACGCGTGTCCCGCGATGAACGGGCACTCGAAGCGGGACTGACCGATCCCGCGATGCCTCGCGCGCTCGCCTCAGGCGAGCTCACGATCCTCGGGCTCATGCCCAACTCATCCAACTACACGTTCCTCACGAAGGCCGAGACCTCGCAGGAGTCGGTCCTCGCGATCTACAAGCCGCGCCGGGGAGAGGTACCTCTGTGGGACTTCCCCGAGGGAACCCTCGCCCAGCGCGAGGTGGCGGCGTACGTGGTGGCGCGCGCCCTCGGATGGCCCAACGTCCCGCCCACGATCCTTCGCGACGGACCAGAAGGGATCGGCTCGGCGCAACTGTTCGTCGCGTTCGACCCGGCGCAGCACTACTTCACCCTGCAGGAGGAGCACGCCGACACGTTCGTCGACGTCGCCCTTTTCGACGCGGTGATCAACAACGCCGATCGGAAGGGGGGGCACTGCCTCTTGGGCGAGGACGGCTCGATCTTCCTGATCGATCACGGCGTGTGCTTCAACGTGGACGACAAGCTGCGCACCGTCATCTGGGACCACGCCGGCGAGCCGATCGACGCCGGGCGGCTCGAGGACCTCAGGCGGTTCGGCACCGGGCTCGATGCTCCGCACGACCCCGTCAGAACCGAGCTCGACGCCCTGCTCGATCCGGAGGAAACGCAGGCGCTGCGCCGGCGGCTGCGCCGCCTGATCGCCGGCCGCGTGCTTCCCAGGCCGGAGCTGGATCGGCCGTACCCATGGCCACCCGTGTGATGGATGCCCTGCGGGTGGTGCGCATGCCCACCCCGATGGGGTCGTTCGCCGTTGCGTGCTCTGCCCGCGGTGTGATCGCTACGGAGTTCGCGTCCGAGGGAGGCGACCTCCGCGCGTTCGGGGACCGCTTGGGAGAGATGTATGACGTCCCCGTCGTGCGGTCCGGCGCGGATCTCGCGGGCGTGCGCCGGGAGGTCCGCGACTACTTCGGGGGTCGCATCCGCGCGTTCTCGACCCCCGTGGACTTCGACCGAGCGGGCACGGGGTTCTCCCAACGGGTCCTGGCCGCGACCACCTCGATCCCGTTCGGCGAGCTGTGGACCTACGGGGACGTGGCCGCCATGGCGGGGAGCCCCCGGGGCGGCAGGGCGGCGGGCAACGCGCTCCGCCGCTGCCCGATCGAGCTCTTCGTCCCCTGTCATCGGGTCGTGCACGCCGGCGGCGGCATCGGCGGCTACGGGACCCACGAGGAGCGGAAACGGTGGCTGATCCGGTTCGAGCACCCGGAGTGAATCGGACGTCGAACGGACGCTCGCGGCTCCGTAGGAGAAGATGGAGCCCATGAAGGACCGTCGAACCGCCGCGCTCGTGCTCGCCCTCCTCACGCTCGGCGCGGCATGCAGCAAGAGCCCCGACCCCGCCGCGCCCTCGACGTCGGCCACCCCGGCGGCCGGCGCGTCGTCCACGTTCGCAGCCGAGGTGGCCACGACGGACCTGTACGTCCGCGCACCCCAGCGCGTCGAGGTGGGTGTGCTCTCAACCTCGGCCAACGGCGTGCAGTTGGTGAGCTTCGGCGAGGTTCGGTTCGCGTTCGAGTACCTCGGAACGGACGGCTCCGCCACCCCGGAGCCGGGGCCGACGGCGACCGCAACGTACTTGGGCACCCCCGGGACGCCAAAGGATGGGACCGGGCCGGCGATCACGGACCCCGCGACCGCCCGAGGCGTGTATCAGGCCGAGCACGTCGTGTTCGACGAGCCGGGCACCTGGCAGGTCGAGGTGACGGCCGACATCGTGGGTGCCGGGAAGCAGGTCCTCACGAGCGCCTTCACGGTGGCGTCGAAGCCCGCTCTGCCGGCTCCGGGCGACGCGGCCCTGCACACCCAGAACCTCACGCTTGCCTCCAAAGGCGTGCCCCGCTCGGCCATCGATTCGAGAGCCCAGGACGGCGCCGCGATCCCCGACCCCGAACTGCACGGAACGACCATCGCGAAGGCGCTGCGAGCCGGCAAGCCCATCCTGGCATTGTTCGCGACACCCTTGTACTGCACGAGCCGCTTCTGCGGGCCCACGACCGATGCCTTGCAAGCGATGGCCGACGCCCACCCCGAGGCGGCGTCGTACATCCACATCGAGATCTGGAAGGACTACCAGAAGAGCGTCCTGAACAAGGCAGCGGCCGATTGGCTCTACCGCAACGGCGACCTGCGGGAACCGTGGCTGTTCTTGATCGGCACGGATGGACGTATCGCGGATCGCTGGGCGCCGCTGTTCGACCCCGCGCAGGTCATGCGAGAGCTCGACGCGCTCCCGAACACCGGGGATTGACCTCCTAGGCCGACAAGCTCCCGGGGCTATCATCGCCTCCGGATGCGAGAACCGGACGCTCAACATCACCATCCCCACCGACACGACCAGCCGCAGGAAGCCGGGGGCCGCCACGAGCACTTCGGTCCGGTCGACGCCGCCACGATCGCCACCCGAAGGGGCGTCCGCGCCACCTGGATCTCCCTGATCGCCTTGCTGTGCACGGCGTTGATGCAGCTCCTCATCGTGTCGACCACGGGCTCGGTGGCCCTGCTCGCCGACACGATCCACAACTTCACGGATGCCCTGACCGCGATCCCGCTGCTGATCGCCTTTCGCCTGGCACGGCGGCCCCCCACGAGGCGATACTCCTACGGGTTCCACCGTGCCGAGGATCTCGCCGGGGTCGTGATCGTCGCGGTGATCCTCGCCTCAGCCGTTGTGGCCGCGATCGAGGCCGTCGGACGCTTGATCCACCCGCAGCCCGTTGAGCACGTGGGGTGGCTCCTGGCCGCGGGCGCCGTGGGCGCCATCGGCAACGAGGCGGTTGCGCTCTACCGCATCCGCGTGGGCCGCTCGATCGGCTCGGCGGCGATGGTGGCCGACGGCCTCCACGCCCGTACCGACGGGCTCACGTCGCTGGCCGTGATCGGATCGGGGCTCGCGGTACTCGCCGGATTCCCACGTGCCGACCCGCTGATCGGGCTCGCCATCACGGTCGTGATCTTCTGGACGCTCGCCCAGGCCGCGCGGGCCGTCTTCCATCGCGTCCTCGACGGGACCGACGAACAGACGATCGCCCTCATCCAGGAGGTGGCGGCCTCGGTCGCCGGGGTCGAGCACGTTGGCGACACACGCGCGCGCTGGACCGGCCATCAGCTGCTCACGGAGCTCAGCATCGACGTGGAGGCGACCCTGTCGGTGCAGGACGGGCACGATGTCGCCGAACGGGTCCGCGAGGAACTCCTCATGCACGTGCCTCGGCTCGCCGACGCGTCGGTCCACGTCGACCCACACGAGCACGAATCTCACACGCCCGCGTAGCGCACGGGCCCGTAGCATGGTGGCCATGGACCCGCAGGACACCATGCCGCCCCCGCCCACCACGCAGTACTGCTATCGCCACCCATCGGTCGCCACCGGCATCCGCTGCACGCGCTGCGACCGGCCCATCTGCACGGACTGCATGGTGCAGGCGCCGGTGGGCTACCACTGCCCCACCTGCGTGGGCGAGGCGCGCCGGGAGTTCCGCAAGGGGCCGGGTCGCCGCATCGCCGTCGCAAACGCACGGTCCACGTCCGTCACCGTCGTGATCCTCGCCGCGATCGTGGCGATGTACGTGGTGGAGGTCGTGGTGGGAGGCCCAGGCTCGTTGTTCGGGGGACCGAACTCGAACCAACTCGTGAGGCTGGGCGGGTCGGTTGCCGCCTGGCCCACCCCGACGGGGGTCGTCGGGATCGCCGAGGGCCAGTACTGGCGGCTCTTCACGTCCATGTTCCTGCACGCCGGGCTGATCCACCTCGCGTTCAACGCCTACGCGCTGTGGATCTTCGGACGGGTCATGGAAGAAGAGTTCGGCCGCCTGCGCTTCTCGCTGTTGTACCTGTTCACGGGCCTGTTCGGGGGGGTGGTCTCCTATGCGTTCGTCACGTTCGACGTGTTGGCGAACGGACAGGTGGTGATCCCGGCGGTGGCCGTGGGGGCGTCGGGGGCGATCTTCGGCATCTTCGGCGCCTTCGTCGCGTTCAACTGGCGCCGACGCCACACACCCGTGGCGGCCGCCCGTCTCCGCATGGCGGCGACCCTGATCTTGATCAACGCCCTCATCGGATTCTCCTCCGGCGGGGCTATCGATTGGCGCGCCCACGCGGGCGGATTCGTGGCCGGTCTGTTCGCAGGCTACGCGGCCGAGGGCTTCGGGCGTCTGCGCGATGAGCGCGTCAGCTTCGCGATCGGTTGCGTCGTCCTGGCCGCCGCGACGGTCGCGATCGCGCTGTGGAAGACGGCCTCGATACAGCAACGATTCCCCGGGCTGCTGTGAAAGGCGGCTACTTCGCCCGCTCGTCGGCGAGACCGAAGACGTAGCCCTCTCGGGTGCCGAGGTAGAGCCATCCGTGCCACACGGCGGGAGTCGATTCGATACACCCGTTGAGGTCGAGCCTCCAGATGAGCCCCGGCGGTTGAGAAGCGTCCGCGATGTTCCAGGCGTAAAGATCGCCCGCGCAGTCGCCCTGGATCAAGACGCCGTCCACCACCACGGGTGAGCCGATGGACGGGGCGCCGACGTGGACCTCCCACAGGATCTTCCCCGTGACGCGGTCGACCTCGAGCACGCGGCCGGCAGCCGTGGTGAAGAACACCCGGTTGCCGTAGAGGGCGGGCGTGGACCAGCTGCCCCCCGCTCCCTCGAACCCGATCTGGCGCGCCGGGATGCTCCACACCACGGGGTCGTCGGGGCGCGACGGATCGAGCTTCATCAGCTGGCCGACGTCGCGGGAGCGTTCGTTGAACCGCTGGTACTCGCTCGCGACGTACAGGTATCCCTGCTGGTCGATCACGACCGTGGCGTCCGTATCGTCGCCGGTCCAGAAGCGGAACACCTGGTGGTAGTCGGACCCGCCGGCGAGCAATCCCGAGATGTCCCACCCCTGGACGAGGCCCCCCGAGTTCGCGAAGTACACGACGCCGTCCCGGAACGCCACAGAGCTCTCGATCGAGACCTCTCGGTCCCCCAGGTCGGACAGGAGCTGGTCATCGAAGCCGGCGATCGTGGCGACCACCTTCGGGTGGACCTGGACGAGTCCTTGCGCGTCGTAGCCGCGATGGAGCCGGATCACGTAGAACCAGCCGTTCTCGCCGCCCTCCAGCAGGTAGTCGCCGACGACGAGCGGCGCCCCGTCCCAGTCGTTGTTGCGGAGCGGATCGGGCGCAGACGTGTCGGCGTTCAACTCCCACAGCACCTCCGGGGCGGACCGGTCCAGCGCGATCACCCGGAGGTAGTTGTCCCTCGAGCCCCCGTAGTAGAGGGGGTACCCATCGGGATCCGAGGTCGCCGAACCCTTCGCGAGGTCACGCGTCACCAGGTCGGGCCTCGTGGGCTGACCCGTCCGCCCGTCAAGGAAGTGGTACTTCCCGTCGTAGGCGCCCTCGCGCACCTCGACGCCGCCCCCCGGAGACTGGATCACGTTGGGCTGCCCGGTCCATCCGGTGCCGCACCATTCGCTCGATTCCAGGCCCACGATCGACGTGCTGCACAGCTTGTTCTGGGGCTCCCGCCAGCGGATCACCGGGTGGTCCGGCACCGGGCCCTCGCCGTAGTACGAGCGTGAGAGGTTCCCTCTGAACGTCGTGAGACCCTGCACCTTCGTGTTCACGGGTCCGGGGGTCTTCACCGCCCCGCGCGGCGGAAGCGACGCTCCCCCGGCCGAACCCGCCGATGGCCGGACCATCGCGAATCCCACCCCCGCCACCAACACCGCGGCCACCACCCCGAGGATGAGTGCCACGGTGGAGCGGGGAAGCGTGGGGAAGCGACCGGCCATGCGTCGCATCCTAATTCCCCTCGGCTGATTCCCTCGGCTGAATCCCCTCCGGCCGATTCCCTCCGGCCCGTACCCCATGGGAGTCGTCTCAGACGGGCTCGCCGGCCGCCCGGTAGGACCCGAGGACCCGCAGGAGCGACGTGTGAACCGCCACGTCCTCGAGGGCCGACTTCACCTGCGGATCGTCGGCGGCCGCCATGAGGTCGACGTAGAAGACGTACTCGAACGGCTTCCCCCGGCGGGGACGGGACTCCAGCTTGTGCAGGTTGATCTCGCGTACCGCGAAGGGCTGGAGCGAGGCGAGGAGCGACCCGGGTTCGTCGGAGACCGCCATCACCAGCGAGGTCTTGTCGGGCACCCCGAGGTGCGGGTCCGTGCTGCCGACGGCGGCGAACTTCGTAAGGTTCTCCTTTTCCGTCTGGATGCGTTCGGCCAGCACCGCGAGCCCGAAACGCTTGCCCGCCTCCACGCCGGCCACGGCCGCCTGCGTGGGGTCACCCGTCTCGGCCACCATCCGCGCGGCGCCCGCCGTGTCGCTCACGGGGACGGCCTCGATCCCCATCGATGCCAAGAATTCCTCGCATTGTGCGAGCGCCTGCCAGTGAGAATGGGCTCGTCGCACCCCCTCGAGGCGGGCTCCGGGCGGGCCGAGCAGCGCGTGGTCCACCCGCACCATCACTTCACCCACCACGTTGAGTAGGGCCGTGTGCTGCAAGAGTTCGTACGTCTCGTTCACCGAACCCGCCTGCGAGTTCTCCAGCGGGACTACGCCGTAGGCGGCCTCCCCGCTCGTGACCCGCGAAAACACCAGCCGCACGGTCTCGCACGGCATGGGGTCGGCGTCGGGGAAGAGCGCGCGGACGGCTCGCTCGCTGTAGGCGCCCGGCTCCCCCTGGTAGGCAACGTCACTCATGGCCGCAGAGCCTAGCAGCGGCCCCGATCCACCCTTGTCCCCAAGGAAAGGAGGCTGGGGAGGCTGGGCCCGATGATACGCTTCGATGGTTGGCGCGGTCCGGGGCGGCTCCGCCGCCCGGAGTTCCCCCGGCGCCATCCCAGCCGATGGAGATACCCACCCGCGCCGAGATGCCCGAGCACGCCCAGCCGACCCCTGCCGGGGACGACGCTCGCGCACAGAGGCGGCGGCGCTGGCCTCGCCGGGCGGGCTGGCTCCTCGCCATCCTCGCCGCGCTCGTGCTGGTGCTGGGAGCCCTCACCCTGGTGGCGTCCCTCGGGGTGCGATCGGACCTCAAACGGGGAGCCGACGAGCTCAAGGCGGGGAAACGGTCGCTCGCCGACGGCGACCTCGCACGTGCGACCGACGCGTTCGCCGGCGCAGGGGCCACCTTCGCGACGGCTGAGGACCGGGCCTCGGGCGGCCTGGCCCGCGCCATGCGCGTCGTGCCTATCTTGGGCCGCAACCTGGACGTGGCGGCGGGGACCGCGACCGCGGGGCGAGAGCTCTCGTTGGCGGGATCCCAGCTGGCCGGTGCGGTCGACGGGCTCCCCCACGGCATCGGGTCGCTCGCTCCTCGGGACGGGACGATCCCCGTCGCCGCGATCGCCTCGCTCACCGAAGAGGTCGCTGCGGCCGGAGCTCACGCCGAGGCCGCGCTCGCTGCGATCGACGCCACCCCTTCCACGCTTCTCGCAGGTCCCGTTGCGAACGCGCGTCTGGACGCGCGCCAACAGGTGGTCGAGGCTGCAACGTCCCTGCGCTCGGCCTCGGAACTGTTGGGGGCGTTCCCGGCGTTCGCGGGCGCGGACGGGCCGCGCCACTACCTCCTCGTGGCGGAGAGCCCGGCGGAGCAGCGAGGGACCGGAGGGATCTGGGGCGCGTTCGCGATCCTCACCGCCGACGCCGGCCGTATCTCCGTCTCGCCGTTCCACGGCGTCCTCACCCTGCCGCAGTTGCGCCCCGACCAGGTCCCCGCCCCCAACCCGGACTACCGCAGGAACTACGACGCCTACGGCGGGGCCGGATCATTCCGCGATCTCAACATGACCCCCGACTTCCCCTCGGCTGCGCGCGCTGCGCTGTCGAACTACCTCGTGAGCACCGGCACGAAACTCGACGGCGTCATCAGCGCCGACCCATTCGCGCTCCAGGAGTTGTTCAAGGTCACCGGGCCGGCCACCATCCCCTCCCTCGGCGTCACGGTCGATGCCTCCAACCTCGTCGACTTCACCACGAACGAGGCGTACATCCGATTCGCGAACCAGGGGAAGGTACGAAAAGAGGTCCTCGGCGCGGTGGCGGGAGCCGCGTTCGAGGAGTTCTTGGCCCAGCCGGGTGAGGCGCTCCCCAAGCTGAAGGCCATCGGGCGCGCGGTCGCGAACGGCAACCTCAAGGTGTTCACCACGGATCCCTCATTCGAACAGGGATTGCGCACGGCCGGTCGGGACGGCGCCCTCGCCACCGCTCCCGGCGAGGATCTCCTGTCGGTGGTGGTGAACAACGTGGCCGCCAGCAAGATCGACTATTACGTGCGCAGGGCCGTGGACTACGAGGTCCAGCTGGGCGGCAACGGGCAGGGGTTCGCGACCACTGATGTCACCCTCCACAACGAAGCGCCCGACACGCCGATCCCGGGCGACGTGATCAACCCGGCCACGCCGGGGTACCGGCGAGGCGATGCGGCAAACCTGATCACGGTGTCCTGCCCCGGACCGTGCGGGTTGGAAGAGGCCCAACGCGACGGGAAGGACGCTCAGCTGCGCGTCGGATCCGAGCTGGGCCATGCCTGGTACCAAGACGTCATGGTCGTGCCGGCCGGGACGACGCGAACCCTGCACATGGTCACGTCCCGGAACGACGCCTGGAGCGGGAACGACACGGGTGGATCCTATCGGCTGAGGATCCTCCCCCAAACCACGGTCCACCCCACGTCGTTCCGGGCGACGATCCACGCGCCGGGGGGCACGAGGATCAGCTGGACGAGCGAGCCGATGCAGGTGAACGGCGCGACGGCCGTATGGAGCGGGCAACCGCGAGGACCGGTCACGCTCGAGGTGCGCTTCGGCGCCACGATCCCCTTGAGTTGGTGGCGGAACCTGATCCGCCCGCTCACCTGAGGTCCACCCCGCGAGAGTCCCGAGCCCGGCATGCAGAAGCGCCCCGGGTTCGCCGGGGCGCCTCAACTCTTCGTTTCCGCTGGTCGTTGCGGCTACGCCTGGCTTGCTGAGCGACGCCGGGCGAGGAGGAGCGCACCCAGGCCGACCACCAACAGCACCACCGCGACGATCGCGGCCATTGAGACGTTCCCGCCCGTGAAGGCCGTACCGCCGCCGTTCCCCTTGACCACCGTGGTGGGGGGTGGAGCGGTGGAATAGGCCAGGGCGGAGCCCGCCAGCGTGGTCACGAGCGCCATGGCACCCGCGAACACTGCGGCCATCCTCTTCATCGCCGTTCCCTTCTGTCGCCCTGACGTCGTACGGATCCCCGTACGTGTCCTACGAACTACCGACGAGATGATAGGGCGTTCGGGCTACGCGTAGCAACTAGCCGAAGGACCAATATCTGGCATCCGCCCTTCGGACCGCTGGTCAAACGCTTCAGTTCCCTGGTCACGGGGTCGATACCCTTGAGGTGAAGCTCCGCGCGTCCACGATCGATCGCATCGAAAAGGCCTTTGCCGAGGCCGTTGCTTCTGGGGACTACGACGCTGCCGACGGTTGGCTAACCACGGCACGCTACGTCACAGAGCGGGCCCACCCGAAGCGTCGGGTCGCCGGGATCCGACGCCGCCCAGGGCGGGTTCGCGTCCTCGACGCTCCTCAGTAGGCGCCGCGGCGCGACAGCAGCACCGGGACGGTCTTCACGAGGATGTACAGGTCGTAGGCGAGCGACCAGTTCTCGACGTAGAAGAGATCGAGGCGGACGCAGTCGTCGAAGGACAGGTCGCTGCGGCCGCTGACCTGCCAGAGCCCGCTGATGCCGGGCGGGACCTCAAGCCGATCGAATTGCCAGTCCTCGTAGCGGTTGACCTCTTGGGGCAGCGGGGGGCGCGGGCCGACGAGGCTCATCTGGCCGCGGATCACGTTGAACAGCTGCGGCAGTTCGTCGAGGCTCCATCGGCGGAGGAAGCGCCCCACCGGCGTCACCCGGGGGTCGCGCGGCAGTTTGAACATCAGGTCGTTCACCCCGTGCTGGGCTCGGAGGCCCTCCACCATCGAGTCGGCGCCGACGCGCATCGTGCGGAACTTCAACATCGTGAACGGCCGTCCACGCTGGCCCACCCGCGTGGCTCGGTACAGGGCGGGACCCGGGGACGTGAGACGCACGGCCAGCGCCACGAGGGCGAGCACCGGCGACAGGACGACCGCGATCGCGCTCGCGACGACGACATCGAACAGGCGCTTCACGACGGCCTGCGTCCCGCTCAGGCGCACCGGACGCAGGGACAGCGCCGTGACCCCCCCGAGTGATTGCACCGCAACACGGGAGGAGAGCACCTCGGGCAGCGTCGCCGTGATCCGGACCTCGACCCCTTCGAGACGGACCGCCTTCGCGACGTGGCCCATCTCCTGCCCTGAGAGCGCGGAGGATGCCACGAACACGCATTCGGCGCCCACCTCGCGGATGACGTCGCGCAGCTGCGAGACCGAGCCGAGCACCGGGAAGTTCGGTCCCTTCGCGTCCGGACCGTCCGCTCCGGTCGCGACCATCCCGATGGGGCGGAACCCGAAGGACGGGAGCTGCATGAGTTCCACCAGGTGCTCCGCCTCCTCGTTCGTGCCGACCACGAGCGTTGGGAAGGCGAGGGATCCGTCGCGTCGACCTCGGCCGATCCGCTTGTGCCACAGGCGTCGGGACGCGAGCGCCGCCAAGATCGCGAGCGCCCAGGACGCGGCGAGCCACTGTCGCGAGTAGTCGGTCTTGGACGCGAACGCCAGGGCGAGGACCGCGAACAACCCCATGGAAACCGCCAGGATGATCCGGCGGAACTCCTCGGCGGGCGTGTACCGGTAGGCGTCGTACAGGTGGAACGCCTGGTAAGCGACCACCATCACCACCGGTGTGCCCAGAAGCACCCACAGGAAATACGGCTGAGGAGATCGGAACCCGAAGCGCAGCCAATAGGCGGCCAGCAGCGCGGCGCCGATGGACAGAGCGTCCGTGAGGGCGACGGCTCGATACAGGCGACGATAGGCGGCCCGCGTGGAGGGGCCGGCGACCGCTCCCGTGATCTCCGTCCGCGGCGCAGCGCCTTGCTCAGCGTCACCGAGCATGGCGTCCTCGTAGCGACCCTGCAATGCGCGCCTCTCGTCTTGCGCGGCCGGTACCGGGGAAGGCAACGAGCCTCCGGGCGACGACCCTGTGCGGTGACGATAGCGGGTTGGCCCGCCCGATGCCATCTGAAGATGGCATCGAGCCGAAGAACTCGGCCGTCGGAGGCCGCGGGGCCTCTCGAGTTAGCTGAAGCTCTGGAAGATGCGGATGGCGCCGGGGCCGATGATGACCACGAACAACGCCGGCAACACGCACAGCACGAGCGGGAAGACGATCTTCACGGGGGTCTGCTGGGCCTTCGCCTCGGCTCGCTGCCGACGCTTGATGCGGAGTTGCTGCGCCTGCGTGCGCAGGACGCTCGCGATCGAAACGCCGAAGACGTCGGCCTGGATCATGGCGAGGGCAAAGGCGTTGAGCTCGTCCACATCGGTGCGGTCCGCCAGGTGGCGGAACGCGTCCGAGCGCGGCAC
Organism: uncultured Actinomycetes bacterium; assembly: GCA_963719165.1. Classification (GTDB taxonomy): domain Bacteria; phylum Actinomycetota; class UBA4738; order UBA4738; family HRBIN12; genus JAOUEA01. The sequence continues at coordinate 1,370,956 of CAVRAV010000001.1, forward strand.
GCCCAGCTGGATCTCCTGGAGCATCCGCGCGAACTCCGAGGAGAGGACGCCGGGAACGTTGTGGACGACCTGCGCGATCGCCGCGTTGAGCGACAGCCCCGCCTCGACGCTGATCGTGAGCAGGTCCAGTGTGTCCGAGAGGGTCCGGAGGATCTCGCGCTGCCTTTCCTCGACCTGTCGGTTCAAGACGGTGTCCGGTACGACGAATCCGACGAAGGTCAGCAGCCCCATGATGACGATGGCGATGAACGGCTTCGGGTGCATGATCCCGATCGCAGCCAGGCCGCCGACCACGCCCCCGATGGCGCCGATGACCTTGAACGCCAGCACGCGCTCGGCATCCCACCCCAGCGGGCTCCCCGCGACCTGAAGCTTCTTCGTCAATCGCTCACGAGCATCGATCGGGGTGATGCGTCGCGCGATCCTGCCGGCGCGCGCCACGATCGGGATCATGACACGCGAGCCGAAACTCTCGTTCATGGATCGCTCGCGCAGGTCCACCGGCTGGTCGAGCGAGCCCGATACTTGCGACTCGAGCATGCGCACGGCGCGCTTGCGCTCCGATTGCACGCCCTCGAGGGCAACGCCGACGAGCAGGATGGCGAAGAACACGCTGGCGACGGCGAGCACGAGCAAGATCTCAGACATCGATGTTCACGATCTTTCTCATCCAGGCGACCCCGACGCCGAGCAGGCCCAAAGCGCCGCCCAGCATGAAGAGGCCGATTCGGGTAGTGACGAGGAGCCCGATGTAGCTGGGGTTGGACAGGAACAAGTAGGTGCCGATCCCGACGGGCAGCAATGCGAGCACCCACGCGGACAGCCGACCCTCGGCGGTGAGGACCTGGATCTGTCGGCGCATCATCGCCCGCTCGCGCAGCGTGTCGGCCACGTTGTCGAGGATCTCCGCCAGGTTCCCGCCGACCTCGCGCTGGATGTTGACGGCCAGGACCGCCCAACGGAAGTCATCGCTGCCCACGCGCTCGGCGAGGGCCTCGAGGGCCTCCTCCGTGGGGCGGCCCAGCCGGATCTCGGCCACGACGCGCTGGAACTCCAGGCAGGCGGGCTGCGGGATCTCCTTGGCGACGGTGTCGAGGGATTGCATGAAGCTGTGACCGGCGCGCAACGAGCTCGCCATGATGGTGAGGACGTCGGGCAGCTGATCTCGCAACTTCTCCGCGCGCTTCTTCATGGCCGCCCGCAGGAAGAACCATGGTCCCGCGCCGGCAACCCCGCCCACGAGGAGCGCCATGGAAGGCTTGCGCAGGAGTGCCGCGCCGAGCACGGCCCCCAACAGGGCCGCGCCTACGGAGATCACGACGAACTCCCCGGCACGGATGCTCATGCCGGCCGCTTCGAGCTCCGCATCCACGCGCGCGCTGAACCCGCGCGAGTCCGCGAAGCGACGCCCGAACGAGCTCACACGCTCGGGGATCCATCCGGTGCCGGGGCGGTTGTCCGAGGGCGTCACGGGCTGGGAGTTCGGCCGAGCCACGGAGGCCATGCGCGCCGCCATCTCGCGGTCACTCTTAGCCCTGATCGCCGTGCCGAACAGCAGCCAGCCGACGACGAACGCGGCCAGGCCCACCAGGGCCACGACCACGATCTGGGCCATCGGACCCGTCCAGAACTCAACCGCGAGCAGCGCCTGCATCAGCGGCTCCCCTTGGGCTCCAGCGCGAAGGTCTCGGCGTCCACGAAGACGCCGCGCTCCGCGAGCTTCTCGATGAACTTCGGCCGCAGCCCCGTGGACTTCAGGCGCCCTCGCAGGCGGCCCTCGTCGTCGATCCCGGCCGAGTAGTCGAAGGCGAACAGGTCCTGCAGCGTGATCACGTCGCTCTCCATGCCCGCGACCTCGGTCACGTGCGTGACCCGGCGCGTGCCGTCCTTCATCCGGGACTGGTGCACGATGAGCTGGATCGCCGAGGAGATCTGCTCACGAACGGATCGGGGCGAGAGCTCCATCCCGGCCATCATCGTGATGGTCTCCAGCCGTGAGAGCGAATCTCGCGGCGAGTTCGAGTGGATGGTGCTGATCGAGCCGTCGTGGCCCGTGTTCATGGCCTGGAGCATGTCGAGCGCCTCCGGACCACGACACTCCCCGACCACGATGCGGTCGGGCCGCATGCGCAGCGAGTTGCGAACGAGGTCGCGGATCGTGACCGCGCCCTTGCCCTCGATGTTCGGCGGCCGCGCCTCGAGCCGCACCACGTGCGGCTGCTGGAGGCGGAGCTCGGCAGCGTCCTCGATCGTGATGATGCGTTCGTCGTCGGGGATGAACGACGAGAGCACGTTCAGCGTGGTCGTCTTCCCCGCACCGGTCCCGCCGGAGACCATGATGTTGATGCGGCCGCGAACGCACGCATCAAGGAACTTCGCCGTGGCCGAGCTCATGGTGCCGAACTCAACGAGGTCCTCGGCTTGGTAGGGGTCGGCGGCGAATTTGCGGATGGTGAGCGCGGGACCGTCGACGGCGAGCGGCGGGATCACGGCGTTCACGCGGGAGCCGTCCGGGAGCCGGGCGTCTACGTACGGCGACGCCTCGTCAACGCGTCGGCCCACCTTGCCCACGATCTTGTCGATCGTGCGGCGCAGCTGCGATTCGTCGTGGAACTTCGTGCCGGTCCAATACAGCTTCCCTGCGCGCTCGACGTAGATGGTGTCCCACTTGTTGACCATGATCTCCGTGACCTCAGGGTCGCGGACGTAGGGCTCGAGCGGGCCGAGGCCCAGGACGCTGTCGCCGATCTGACGCACGATCAGCAGCTTCTCCTGGGCGGAGAGCGGACCTTCCTCGTCGTCCAGCAGCTCGCGCAGGCGCTGGTGGACCAGGCCTTCGAGCTCGCTGTCGGACATCGTCGCGTCGTACAGGCGCGGTCCGAGCACCTCGACGAGGCGCTCCTGCACCTTCACGCGGACCTCCGAGATCCGGTCCTTCTGCTGGGCCTTCGCCAGCCGATCTGCCAGGGACATGTGGGGTGGCCTCCTCTAGCTCCGCGAGAACAACTTGCGCTTCTTCTTGGCCGCCGCGTCCGCGTCGACCTCGTCCGATACGAGCTGGCCCGTGAACTTCGAGGCGAGCTGCCTGACCGCCACCGCTACCTCGGACCCCGGCTCGTCCGTGACGACCGGACGGCCCTTGTTCAGGGACGTGGGAACCAGACGGCTCGACGGGATCATGGCGTCGACTTGGATCTTCATCACGCGCTCGACGTCGGAGGCGTCCAACCCCACCTTGCTGTCCGCGCGATTCAGCACGACGCGGAACCGTTCGCGAGGCAGGCCGATGGTGAGCAGGGTGTCGAGCGCCTTGGAAAGGTGCTTCACGCCGACGACGTCGAGGCTGGTGACGAGGCAGATCGTGTCCGACAGGTCGAAGCACACGAGCGCCGAATCCGAGTAGTCGACGGAGGCGTCCACGACCACCCAAGGGAAGTCGTTTCGCAATCCACGAAGGAACTTGCCGATCGATTCCCCCGCCGGGGCCTCAGCGGCCGGGTCGGGGGGCGCGCCGTACACCCACAGGTGGTCGCCCATCTGGGCTCCCACCTCGCGGATCCGTTCGTGCGTGGCGCCTTCCCCGAGCTCCATCAGCTCGGGGATGTTCGTTGCAGGCTCCGTTCCGAAATACGTGAAGACGTCGCCCATGTCGAAGTCGAGGTCCACGGCCGCCGTATCCTGACCGGACGTCTCGGCGATGGCCGCGGCGAGGTTGGTGGTGAGGAACGTCTTGCCGGCTCCGCCCTTGGAGGAGAACACCGAGATGATCCGCCCTCGCTGAGACTGATGGCTCGGCGATGAGCTCACGCCCACGGATCGCAGGTTCGACGCCCAGACGATGGCTCGCTCGACGGCGTCCCGCAGCTCTTCGGTCCCCTGCGTCATGTCCACGACGTCGCGGATCCCCGCACGCATGGCAGCGGGCAGGAGTCCGTTCCACGTATGGTCGCGCACGAGGACGATCGCGGTGCCGGGGGCCTGACGGCCCACGAATTCCGCCAGGCCGAGCGCATCAGGCTCCTTGACCTCCGGGGAGAGCACGAGCACGTCGACGGGGTGCATCGCGTGGATGAGGATCTCCTCGGCGGCCGTGGCGGACTGCACCCAGCCGACCTCTTCGGATTCGACCTCCAGCGATCGTGCGAGCTGCTGGCGGAACGACTGCGGCGTCCCGACGGCGACGACGCTTGCATCGGTCATGGTGCCACCTTCCCAAGCCCTCGTTCGGCGATGGACCGCGGACGCGACCGGAGGTCGACGTGCCGCTGTCCACTCCTATCGGCGCTCCGGACGAGTGGTTGAGCCGGTGATGCCACGGGGTGGTCGCGATGGCGCGCCCACCGCGGAGCCGGTGATGCTGCGCCCGATGGCTCGCGGAACTGGCTTGTGCTGATCTTCATGACTCCCACCTTGTCCGACGGTACTGATGGGTTCGCCGGCCCCTCGCTCCCACGGGGATCCCGACCCGGGAGAGCGAGCGACCGGCGAGGTCGCTCTGAGCCTGGTGCTTAAGCGCCGGCCACCGCGTCGCCGACCGTCTGGAACTTGTCCTTGGACGAAGTTCCGAGGAAGGTCACGGCTCCGATGATCACCACGGCGATCAGCGCAACCATCAGCGCGTACTCAACCGCGGTCGCCCCGCCCTCTTCGGTGGCGCGAAGCTTCAGGTCGGCCCACCACGTGGTGAGGCCGGTGTAGGTGCGAAGGAACATTTTCACCCTCCTTCATCGAGGATCCCGTCCGACCGGCGACCCCCTTTGGTCGCCGGAGCGGTCCTTCGTTACCGCTTGTCGACACCGTAGGGGTGCGGACTTGAGCAGGGAATTCCGCGTTTCCCTGATGGTGCGTACGTATCGATACGTACACAGCTGCGGGACGTTGACCGCCTACTGGGCGATCGTCCCGACCGTGACGAGACCCGCTTGGGCGGCCAGGCGGATGGCCGCGAGCCGGCTGCCGACCCCGAGCTTTCCGTAGATCCTCGCCAGGTGCGTGGTGACCGTGCGCTCCCGCACCCCGAGGCGGCCGGCGATCTCCCGGGCGGTGAGCCCCTCCGCGGCCACGCTCAACACCTCGCGCTCCCGCTCGGTGAGCTTCACGTCGAGATCCCGCCGCCGTTCGAGCCCATCGGCGATGTGGCCCACCGCGGCGGGCTCGGGACCCGCGAGCACCATCTCGCGGTCCGCGGCCTTGCGCAGCGACTGCAGGAACACCACCGGGTCGATGTTCTTGTCCACGAACCCGTCCGCGCCCACGAACAGGGACCGGGACACCAGGGACGCGTCGGCGTTCGCGCCGCAGCCGAGCACGGCGTGGCCCGGGAACTGCTGGCGAAGCGTGCGGATGAGCCAGAACGAATCATGCGCGCCCGTGAGCCCGAGGCCCACCAGCACGACCACGCGAGAACGGCGCACCCGCTGGATGGCGTCCAGGCACAGATCCGCGTCGCCCGCCTCGGCGAGGACCTCCATGTCGGGACGGTCATCGATCAACATCGCCAACCCCGCCCGCACGACGGGAAGCGGGTCGACCACCACAACACCCAGCCGGCGTTTGGGGGAAGGGTGCTCATGGTCGGGGCGGCGCGACATGGTGCCTTTCGTGTTCGAGCGGGGAGCTCGGCGAGCCCGAGCGCCGTCCCACCTATCGGCACGGCGGCGCCCGAGGATGAGCCGGGGCCCCGCGGGAAGAGATCGATCCGAGCCCGGGGAACGGCCGAGGCTCAGCCGAGATCGAGCAACCCGAGCTTCGCGGCCTTGGATACCGCCTGCACCCGGGTGCGCACTCCCAGCTTGCGATACAGCTTCGCGACGTGCGTTTCCACGGTTCGCGGCGAGATGCCGAGGCGCGTGCCGACCTGGTGCATGGTGAATCCCTCGCTGATGAACCCGAGGATCTGTTGCTCCCGGGGCGTGAGGGTCGCCTCGATCGCGGAGCCCTCCCGCGTGCGCCTCGCGAACACCCCAAGCTGCATCACCGCGGCTTGCTCCAGATCGGGCGCGACCACGCGATCGCCCGCCGCCACGCGTCGGATCGCATCGCCCACGGTGCGCAACCCGTCGGCCTTGTCGAGACAGCCCGTCACACCCGATCGAAGGATGTCGAGGATCGTCGCGCCGTCCGACCGCCCACTCAAGACGAGCACGCGCGTCGCGCGTGACATGGCGAGGACGGCCCGGACGGCCGCGAGCCCGTCGCTCGCCCCGTCGAGGTCCATCACGAGGACCTGCGGCTCCGAACGCCCGCAGAGATCGGCGGCGAGCCCTGCGTCGTCGACCTCGCCGACTACGTCGAGGTCGGGCGCGCCCTCGCACGCCAGGCGCACGACGCCGCGGACCGCCGGATGCCCCCCCGCGATCGCGACCCGGATCGAACTCGCAGGCGCCCCCATGGGGTGGAGGCTACCCTGCGGTTTCACGCCGTTCGGGAGCCGGCTCGCGCGTGTCGCCAGATCATCCGCACAGCCTCCACCTTCGTATGAACGCCCAGTTTCGCCAGGATGTTCTTGACGTGGCTCTGGACGGTGAGCGGGCTGATGCCGAGCTCGCGCGCGATCTCGGCCGTCGCACGCCCCTCGGCCAGCGCGCGAAGGATCTCGTCCTCGCGCTGGGTCAACATCGCCAGCCGCTCGGGTCCGGTGGGCTCCGGGAGGGTGTGGCGAAGTCGATCGACGATCCGAGGCAGGTCCGAGGCGGGAAGCACGAGCTCGCCGGCCGCGGCTCGGCGGAACACGTCGATCAGGGTGCGGTCGCGCTGTGGGGGCAACATCCCACAGGCGCCGGCCGCGAGGGCCAAGGTGACGGTGTCGGGGCCGGCCACCCGTGAACTCGCGAGCACCCGGACGAGCTCATCGGCGTCGCGGATCGCATTCACGATCTCGGCCCCGCGCCCGTCTTCGCGATCGAGGTCCACCACGACCACGTCGGCGAGGCCGCCATGAACCGCCTCGAGCGCCTCATCGGCGTCCGCGACCGGCCCGAGGACGCGGATCGGAGCACGTCGAGGCAACGCCAGCAGCAAGTCCTGGGCGAGACCCGGACTTTCGTCCACGACGAGCACGCGGATGGTGGCGACCACCTCGTAGACATCGGCACGGCGACGGTCTCATCTGAATCGGCGCCGAGATGTTCGTCGGGACCACACGCGAGACACTGGTGGGATGACCGATGCCTCCGCCAACCGGCTCGCCGGCCAGACGAGCCCCTACCTGCTCCAGCACGCCCACAACCCCGTGGACTGGTACCCCTGGGGCGACGAGGCCCTCGCGCGAGCCGAGGAGGAGGCCAAGCCTCTGTTCGTTTCGATCGGCTACGCCGCCTGCCATTGGTGCCATGTGATGGAGCGGGAATCCTTCGAGGACCCCGCGACGGCGGCGCTCATGAACGAGTCGTTCGTCTGCATCAAGGTCGATCGTGAAGAGCGCCCCGACCTGGATGGGATCTACATGGACGCCGTCCAGGCGATGAACGGTCATGGTGGCTGGCCGATGTCCGCGTTCTGCACGCCGGACGGCCGACCCTTCTACGCCGGCACCTACTTCCCTCCCGAGCCGTCCCACGGCCTGCCCTCGTTCCGACAGGTCCTGAGCGGGATCGCCGACGCCTGGCGCGATCGGCGCGACGAGCTCGTCGTGCAGGCGACGCGCGTCACGGAGGCGATCGCCCGCGCGGGCGCGACCGCGTCGTCAGAGCCGCTCACGCATGAGATCGCCGACGCCGCCCTCGACGAGCTCCGCCGCACGTTCGATCCGCGGTGGGGCGGGTTCGGCGGAGCACCAAAGTTCCCCCAGCCCATGACGATGGAGTTCGTCTTGCGGCGCGCCGTGCGGGGATCGCCGGACGCGATGGAGATGCTGGTGCTCACCCTCGACCGCATGGCCGAAGGGGGGATCTACGACCACGTGGGAGGCGGGTTCGCTCGATACGCCACGGACGGGTCGTGGCACGTCCCGCATTTCGAGAAGATGCTCTACGACAACGCCCAGCTGCTCCAGCTCTACACGCGCTCGTGGCAGTTGACGCGCGATCCTCAGTATCGGGACGTGGCGAGCCGCACGGCCGAGTACCTGCTTCGGGAGATGCAGCATCCGCAGGGGGGGTTCTGGTCGTCGCAGGATGCGGACTCCGACGGCGTCGAAGGCCGATTCTTCGTGTGGACCTGGGACGAGCTCGTGAAGCTCGTGGGCGAGGACGTAGCCACCTGCTTCGGCGCGACACCGGCGGGCAACTGGGAGGGGACCAACGTCTTATGGCGACCGACCCCCATCTCGACGCTCTCGCGTAGCCTCGGTCGCGACGCCGGCGAGCTGATCGACGAGCTCGCTCGGGCGCGCGAGCGGCTGTTCGAGCGGCGCGAGACCCGCGTGCGGCCCGCCATCGACGACAAGATCCTCGCCGCGTGGAACGGGTTGGCCATCCGGGCGTTGGCGGAGGCCGGCAGGGCGTTCGAAGAGCCCTCCTACACGGCGGCGGCCGAACGCGCCGCCTCGTTCGTCCTCGCGCACCTGCGCGACGATCGGGGGAGGCTCGCTCGATCGTGGCGGGACGGACGGCTGGGCGGGCCCGCGTTCGCCGACGATCACGCCGCGATGGCCTTGGCCTGCCTCACGCTGTACGAGACCACGTTCGAGCTGCGATGGTTCGAGGCCGCCCGCGAACTCGTCGATGAGCTCGTCGACCACTTCGCCGACCCCCAACGCGGCGGGTTCTTCCAGACCGCTGATGACGCGGAGGAGCTCCTCGTGCGCCCGAAGGATCTCTACGATAACGCCGTCCCGAGCGGGAACTCTTCGGCCGCGGAGGTGCTCCAACGGGTCGCGCTGCTCACCGGCGAAGACGCCTACGCGCGAGCCGCGGCGGGCGCGCTGCAGCTCGTTCGCGACGCCATGAGCCGCGCGCCCGCGGGGTTCGGCCAAGCGTTGTGCGCCCTCGACCTGTACGTGGGGCCGGCCCGGGAGGTGGCCGTCGTGGGAGCCCCCGAGGAAGCACGAACGCGTGCGCTCATCGACACGGTGACCGTCGCGGCCTACCGGCCCAACGTCGTGTTGGCGGTGGCGGACCCCGGCGACGGAGCCGCGACCGGCGCCGTGCCGTTGCTTCGCGACCGCTCGGAGATGCGCGGCCGGCCGACCGCGTACGTCTGCGAGCGATTCGCATGTTCGTTGCCCGTCTCGGACGCGGAGGCGCTCGCCGCCCAGCTCGACGCCTGAACGACCGATCCACGCCACCGGCTACGATGGGTGCATGGGTACCTTGCAGGCCGGCGACACCGCACCGCCCTTCGCGCTCATGGACCAAGGCGGCACGCTCGTGCGCCTGGAGGAGTACGCGGGCCGCAAGCTCCTCGTGTACTTCTATCCAAAGGCCGACACGCCGGGATGCACCACGCAGTCATGCGCGGTTCGCGACGCGCGGGAGGATCTGCGCGAACTTGGCGTCGACGTCGTCGGCGTCTCACCCGACGCACCCGAGGATCAGGCCTCGTTCGACCAGAAGTTCTCCCTCGGCTTCCCCCTGCTCTCCGACCCCGACCACGCGGTGGCCGACGCCTGGGGCGTGTGGGGTGAGAAATCGATGTACGGCAAGAAGTACGACGGGATCGTCCGGTCGTCGTTCCTGGTCGACGAGGACGGGAAGATCCTGGAGGCCTTCTACAAGGTCGCGCCGACGGCGACCGTGCCGCAGGCGCAACGAGCGCTGCAGGCGCTCTCGTAAACCCGGCATGGGCGCGCGCGTGAACGCGGACGGCCGCGCCGCGGCCGACCATGTCTGCCGCCGTCCCGCCCTCGCGCAGCGGCCGGCCCACGTGAACGGCGTCCGGATCGACCCCGTGGGAGAACGGCGCTTCCTGGAGGTGGTGCAGGATTTCCTCGGCTGCGGCCGCCGGACCGGAAACGCGCACGTGATCCACTTCTGCGCCGCACATCCCACGGTGGAGGCGCGACACGATCCCGGGTATCGGGACCTGCTGAACCAGGGAGATCTCAACGTCGCCGACGGGATGCCCGTGGCCTGGGCGGCGCGCCGCCGCGGGCATCCAGCGAGCGACTCGCGGGTACCGATGGGATGATGGCGCTCTCGGACTGGGGCAGTGCTCAAGGCCTGCGCCACTACCTTTACGGCGCCACCGAGGATACCCTCGCCGCCATGCGGACGAACCTCGAGCGTCGTCATCCAGACATCCAGGTCGTAGGTGCCGAGTCGCCGCCCTTCCGCGCGATCGCCGACGGCGAGCTGGACGAGACGGTGGCGAGGATCCGCGCCGCCGGCGCCGATACCGTGTGGGTCGGCCTGGGAGCCCCTAAGCAAGACGTCATGGCCGCCCGGCTCAGGGAGCGCGGGGCCGCTCCCCTGTTGTTCGCGGTGGGCGCGGCGTTCGATTTCATCGCCGGGACCAAGAGCCGCGCGCCGGCGTGGATGCAGCGCAGCGGTCTCGAGTGGGCGCATCGGCTCGGTTCGGAACCGGGCAGGCTGTGGAGGCGCTACCTCCTCGGCAACGCGCGGTTCGTGGCCGGGGTGACGCAGGACCGGCTCCGAGGCCGCACCTAGGCGCTTCGGCGTCCGACGAGCCGCTCCGCCAGATGCCGCGGCATCTGCGCGAGCTTCCCCCAAGGCTGGTAGCGGGCGTTGTCCCGCAGGAACGCCGCGCGGGCGTCTGCGAACCCGGGCCATGCCCGGATCGTCTCGTCGAAGCGGGCGGCCGCCCACGCATAGAGCTCGAGGTCGAGCGCGTTCTGCGCTCGGATGTGATCCAGGTCGTCCATGGAGAGCGAGCCGCGCCGGTCGCGCCCCGGATCGACGTTGACCGATACGTAGCGGAGCTTGCGCCAATCGAAGGCTCGCCGCATCAGGACGAGCGACTCATCGAAGCGCTCGGTCAGGCCGATCACGGCGAAGGCTCGCTCGAGGTTGGCCTTGGCGTGCCCGAGCATCGTCGGCGTGCAGCCGCCGAACGGCGTGCTGACGTCACCGGCGAACGCACGCGTCTGGCTGTTGTCCATCTCGAGGGAGATCCCACTCCGCACATAGGAGGCGAGGTCCGGGAATCCCTTCGCCTCCTCGTGCAGGAGGTGGCCCTCGTGGCGTTTCGCGTGATGGAACTGGGACGCGATGAGGTCGAGCGGCTCACGCAGCAACGTCACGTAGGTGGCCGGCCGCGGCACGACCTCGTGGAGGCCGAACGTCATGTGGCCCATGATCAGGCGGGGGCGGGTCCGTTCCGCCTCGGAGAGGGCGGCGAAGTAGTCGATCGCGCCGTCGCGGCGCAGGCGCCCGGGCGCCACCGTCGGCGCCCTGAGCTCCATGACCTCGGCGGACGGGAACTCCTTGCGGAGCGCGCGCCGCATCGTGGCTCCGGCCGTCTTCCCCACGTGAAGGAAGATGACGGTGGCGTCCTCCGCGATGGGGTCTTGACTCAGTGACACGGTGTGGGAACGGCGGATGCGTCGTGGAAGTGGCCACCGCGCTCGGGGATGAACCGCCAGTCGTAGCCATCGCGGTGCAGTTGCAGCGTAAGGATCCCGAAGGTGTTGTCGTTGCTCGCCTCGCTGTTCGCGACGCGCCTCGAGCTCGGGAACTTCACATGGCTGGCGCCTCCGGTTCCCACGATGAACTCACGGATCCCGTTGGGCCTGCGCACGGCGTTCGGCGTCTGGCGAGCGAAGCGCTCGTACACGTGCTCGTGCGCATTCAGGACGACGTCGACGCCCCGTCGGTAGAGCAGCCGCCAGACGGCATCGTAGGTCGGATCGCTTCCGTGCACGCCCGAGGAGAACCGCGGCCAATGCCAGAAGGCGAGCGTGCACCCGAAGGTTCGCTGGGGGTGGGCCGCGAGATCCGCCGCGAGCCAAGCGTACTGGCGCGTTCCAGGGGTGCAGCCCTTGGCCTTCGCGCAGTTGCCGTTGAGCGCGATGAAGTGCCAGCAGGCGCGACCGTTCCCAGGCCTGCAGCCCTGCGGAACGTTGAAGCTGTAGAAGGCCCCCGAGCCGGGGGTCGGTCCCGGATCCGGTCCTTTGAGGGCGGCGAAGTAGGCGAAGAACCCGTTGGCGCTCCCGGGTGGGTCCTGGCACCCCGTCGCCCCGGGGGCGCTCGCCGTGGTGCGGTAATCCTTGTCCCCCACCACGGGCTTCGTCACCGCGAACACCCGGCCCCACGTGGGCCGGTACGAGCGACGGAACGCGGACAGACCCCCGCACGTGTACTGCGTGTCGCCGAGCGCCAGCACCGTTCGGTATCGGGGGTGCGTTCCACGCAGCAGGAGGTTCGAAACCGCCTTCATGTGACAGCCCGTGGCCGATCCGCGTCCCCTGTTGAAGGCAGGGTTCGACGGATCGCAAGCGATGTTTCCCGCCGCCGCGATCACGGGATCGTTCCTGGACACGTGCACGTGGGGACGCTGGTCGAGGGGGCGCGAACCGCTCGCCCTTCCCGCGGGCGCCGCGCTCGTGATGAGACCCACCATTGCGGCGAACGAAAGCAGGAGCGCGGCACCGCGTCCGGTGCGCCGTCGCGCGGTTGCTGCGCGAGTCGGCGACATGCCTACGGCGATCGGGCGACGGCGGCGGTCGGACCGCCCACCGGCCGGACGAGGGTCGGGGCGCGGACGCGCGCTTTCGAGGTGGTCGCGGGGGGTCGAGATCCACCGAGACTAGGGAGCCCCTTCTCGATGTGTCAAGGAGCGCCCGCGAGCTCCGACCTTCGGCCCCGGGAAGGACCCGTTGGCCCGTTGTCGGGTCGATCGACCGCGGCTAGCGTGGTCCCGTCGGGGCGACACGGCGACGTCGTGCGCCACGGAGAAGGGGCTCGGAGGACGCGTGGAACCGGCAGCGAGCAGCAGCGAACAACCGAGGCGTCGCGCCCGCTTCTGGGCGGGCGCTTGATGGCGACGCCGGCGACCGGAGCGTCCGCCGACACGAGCACGCTCCCGAACCTGGTCATCGCGGGCGTGGGCAAGGCCGGGACGACTTCGCTCTTCTGGTACCTCGCGCAGCACCCGGACGTGTGCGCGTCCGACGTGAAGGAGATCCAGTACTTCACGCCGCTCAGCGAGGGCGACGGGAACCTCCAGCCGCTGACTTCGTACGCGCGACATTTCCGCGGTTGGTCGGGCGAGCGCTACCGGCTGGAGGCGAGCCCGCAGTACTTCCACGGCGGGCAGCCCATCGTGGATGCGATGCGTTCGACCCTGCGGGACCCGCGCGTCATCGTGATGCTTCGCGATCCCGTCGAGCGGCTTTGGTCGCAGTTCCGTTTCATGCGCAGCCGCCTCGCCGGCCTTCCCGATGCCATGACGTTCGAGGACTACGTGGAGGCCTGCCGCGACGTGCGCGAGCGGCGAGAACCCTTCTCCCAGGACAACCGTCTCTACTGGGCCGTCCAGGGCGGCTTCTACGACGAGTATCTCCAACCCTGGACCGAGGCGTTCGCCGACGATCTGCGCATCGTGTTCTTCGAGGACCTGGCCGCCGCCCCCGGGCCGACGACTGTCGAGACGTACGCCTGGCTCGGCCTGGACCCGCCCGCGGACGGTGCCATCTCCTACTCGGTGCAGAACCGCACGATCCGCTACCGGAGCAAGCTGATCCAGCGGGCGGCGCTCGCCGCGAACCGAGAGGGCCGCCTGGGAGACAAGCGGCGCCTGAAGGAGCCGCTGCGAAAGCTCTACTACGCCGTGAACCGCCGGCCCGAGGCCGAGCGCATGGCCCGGGACACACGGCGAGAGCTCGCGACGCTCTTCGCGCCCGGCAACGCGGCCCTCGCCCGACGGTTGCGTTCCCTCGGCTACGAGCGGCCGCCCGCCTGGGTCGCCGACGCGCCGGCGACCGAGGGCTCGTTCGACCCGGACTGAGCTGACCCATGACGGCCGTCCCCCTCCCCCGCATCCTGTGCAGCTCCGTGGTCCGCTCCGTCCACCAGGGCGAAAGCCACGGCGGCGTCTACCTCGTCGATCTCGAAGCGGGCACGTCCGAGCAGGTGCTCGACTGGAAGGACACCAACATCGACTGGGAGGGGCGAGGGGGGGACCGGGGGCTGCGGGGGATCGCCTTTCACGGAGGCTCGATCTACCTCGCGGCCAGCGACGAGATCTTCGTGTTCGACCGCTCGTTCAACCGGACCGGGTCGTTCCGCAACCCGTATCTGAGCATGTGCCACGAGATCTTCGTGCAGGACGACCGGCTGTACCTGGCGTCTACCGGATTCGACGCGGTCCTCGAGTACGACCTGTCTGAGGGGGCGTTCACGCACGGATGGAGCCTGCGCTACGCGAAAGCGTGGAAGCTTCGCCGCACCTTGAAGCTCAAGATCCCGCCCGCGCTCAAGACGTTCGACCCCAACGGCCCGGCGGGCCCGCCCGCGGAGACACGAGTCACGTGAACCACGTATGGGTCCAGGAGGGCGCGTTGCTCGCGAGCGGCACGAAGCTCTCGGGCCTGTGGCAGGTGAACGGTGCCGGACTGAAGCGCTACGCGACGGTCCCGTTCGGCACCCACAACGCGCGACCATTCCGCGACGGCGTGCTCTTCAACCACACGAAGACCGACCGCATCGCGTACGGCTCGCTGGGGGGCGAAGTCCTGGCCTCGGTGTCGATGCCTACGTACGACAAGGGTCGACTCGAGCACGCCGATCTTCCGGAGGACCTCGCCCGGGCGACGTTCGGCCGCGGCCTCACGGTCCTCGCGGACGGCCGCGTCGTGGGAGGGTCGTCCCCCGCCACGATCAGCGTGTACGACCTCGATGCCGGCGTCCGTGAGACCTCCGTGAACATCACGATGGATGTGCGGAACGCGGTGCACGGCCTCGAGGTCTGGCCGTTCGACTAAGGGGCATGGTCTCGGTGCACGTGCAGGGCGGGATCTTTGCGCGTCTGCCTACCAGTCGTCGGCGGTGTAGAACGCCGCGGCGACGTCCGCCGTCGCCGTGCGGATCCGCGCGACCTCCTCGGACGTGAGGCGCGTCTTCCACGCGGTGATGGACCGGGCGCTGTCGCGCCGATGCGAGGCAGCGTCGGTGGTCTCCTCGGGGTTGTCCACGCCGCTGTGCTCCTCGATCGTGCGTTGCACCGAGGGCGTCCAGCTGAAACCGAAGCGCTCGTACAGGGCGCGGAACGCGCGGACCGGCTCGCGCGAGAGATCCTCGTGGCGCAGGAAGGTCCAGGTCGGTCGCTCGTCGCGGAACCGACGGATCTGCATGTGGATGAGGTTCCACAACAGGATCGCCTGATCGATCAGGGGCTGCTCCACGTCGGCGAAGCGTCGGATCTCCTCCTCGTAGGCGCCGAGCTGGTCGCGCATCATCAGCGGCTGACGCAGGAAATGGTCGAAGGGATGGTCCCAACCCTGCCGCACGATGCTGCGCACGAAGGCTGCGGGGTGGCGGATGAGCACGACCACGTCCATCTCGAACGTGTCGGCGAGCCAACCCGCCGAGAAGACGGCGATGGGGTCCTTGAACAGGGGCAGAGCGTGTCGTCGACGATGCTCCTCCGTGGTCCACCAGTCGCGAGCGAATCGAGCGGCATCCTTCGGTGAACGCAACGAGCGCAGTTCGGCGCCCGGCCGGTAGCGGAAGGCGAGCGTATCGGCCACCGGGCCGCGGAAGGCGCCCTCGTTCTCCTTGCACACGTAGGGGAACCAGTAGCGGAAGGGTGCGTTGCAGATGCCGGGTCGCGCTCGCAAGCTGAACGGCTCCCACAGGTACGCCAGCCGTGGGCGGGGGGTGGCCGCAAGCATCTCACCGACCCAGCCCGTGCCCGATCGGTGCGAACCCGTCACGAGCAAGGGCCGAGAAGCGTCCACCGCCTCAGGCTACCCGCCGAGGCCCGATACCCCGCAGGGCCGTCGATGTCCGTGCGTTCGATATCGGGCGAAGGGCGTACGGTGCGTGGCCGTTCGACCCGTGGTGAGACCCAGGCGGCCGATGGTACCGTGGGTCAGCCGAGGTACAGCTATCGGCGCACCGGCATGGGCCGCGCCGAACGCGGCGACAACGAGGAGGTTACGCTCGATGCACATCCCCCGACGCTTGACTCGCGGCCTGGTGGTCGTAGCCATGATCGCGAGCGGGCTCGCGCTTCTGCCTGCTTCACCCGCGCTCGCCTTGTCGAACAACCCCGACACCACCTGGATGACCAACGGCTCGGTGTGGGCGACCGCCCAGTACGGCAACGTCCTGTTCATCGGCGGCAAGTTCACGCAGGTGCGCAGCGCACCGGCGGGTACCTCCGGCGCCACGAAGATCGCCGTCAACAACCTGGCGGCCATCGACATGACGACGGGCCAGGGCATCGCGTCCTTCCACCCCAACGTGGCCGGCTCAGGTCAGCAGACGGCGCAGATCCACGCGCTCGCCGTCGCGGGCAACACGCTCTACGTGGGTGGGCAATTCAGCTCGATCGACGGCTCGTCCCACTACAACCTCGGCGCGATCGACCTGGACACCTCCCCGCTGACAGGAACGGTCGATGACTCGTTCGCCGCGGAGGTTGGGGTGCCCGGCGCCTCGAACGAGAACAAGACCTTCGTGTACGAGATCCTCCCCGGCGCCGGCGGTCTCTACATCGGTGGGGTCTTCACCAAGGTGGACGGCCTGGGCAGGAGCAAGGCCGCGAAGGTTACGTTCGGGGGCGCCATCGTCAAGACCTGGAAGGTCCTGAGCGTCAACGGCGCAATCCGGGACATGGCGTTCTCGAATGACGGTCAGACGATCTTCATCGCCGGCGCGTTCAGCAAGATCAACAAGGTCGCGCATCAGAGCATCGCCCGGGTCCTCACGTCGACCGGGAAGGATGACACCTGGAACGTCTCGGGCGTGATCGTCGACAACGGTCCCACCCACTACGGCATGAGCTGCTGGAGCATCGCCGTCACGCAGACGCGGGTGTTCGCCGGCTGCGGACGCGGGGCCAACTACGCGGCGGCGTTCCGCCTGGACAACGGGGACAC
The DNA here is from genome assembly GCA_963719165.1 of uncultured Actinomycetes bacterium. Taxonomy (GTDB): domain Bacteria; phylum Actinomycetota; class UBA4738; order UBA4738; family HRBIN12; genus JAOUEA01. Next base: position 1,387,898 of record CAVRAV010000001.1, read on the forward strand.
GGGGAACCGGACCTGGTCCTTCGGCACCGTCGGCAACGTGCAGTCCATCGCGCTGACGTCCGACCAGCAGAGCCTCGTCATCGGCGGGCACTTCGGCACGTTCCTCACGCAACAGGTCTGCGGCAACAAGTACCTGAAGAACCTCGGGATCTTGAACAACATCTACGGCACGAGCACCCCGAGCCTGGACTGCAGCTTCCTGCCACAGTTCAAGGGGCCGAACCCCTTCGGCGGCGTGTGGGAGATCCAGGTCACGTCCAGCGCGATCTGGGCCGGCGGCGAGTTCCACGACGTCAACTGCGACCCCTCGCGTTCGGACACCGGCGGCGGGCCCGGCAAGTGGACCTGCACGAACGGTCGCGGCCAGCAAAGCATCGCCCGGTTCACCCTCTAGGGGTGAACCGGGGCGGCGCTCCATCGACACGATCGAGGCCGAGGCGCATCGAGGGTTCAAACGACTCGGGGGTCACCACCTTCGGCATCGTCACCCCGACGCTGAACGCCGAGCGCTACCTCGAGGACACCCTACGGTCGATCTGGGGACAGGCCTCCGACGCGATGCGCATCGACCACGTCCTGGTGGACGGCGGCTCGAAGGACGCGACGCTGGAGATCGCTCGGCGGCACCCGACCCGGATCGTCGTGAACACCGACGATCGGGGGATGTACGACGCCGTGAACCGCGGGCTCGCGATGGTCGAAGGCGACATCGTGGGCTACCTCAACGCCGACGACGAGCTCCCCCCCGGAACGCTCGCGCGCGTTGCGAAGGCGTTCCGGGCGCAGCCGGACGCCCGATGGCTCATGGGCACCCGGGAGTTCATCGACGGCGAGGGGACTGCCTTCGCGTGGATGACCCCGGTGCCGTTCACGCTGGAGGAGTACCTGGGCCTCGGCTGGTCGTGCGTGCCTCAAGAGACCGTGTGGATGCGCCGCTCCTTCCGGGAGCAGGTGGGCCCCTTCGACACCACATTCCGCAACACCGGGGACTACGACATGTACGCCCGCTGCCGAGCCGTGGCGCGCCCCCTGATCCTCAAGGACGTGATCGGACGCTTCCGCCTGCACGGCGATCAGTTGTCCTTCAACCCCGGCGTGATGGCCGCTGAGAGCCGCCGCGTGCAGGAGAAGAACGGAACCGTGTCTCGCGCGGGCTGGGTCCGAGGCAAATACCTGAGCCTGCGTCTCAACGCGCGCAACCCGAGATGGCTCCTGGCCAAGAAGACCGGCAAGATCCGCTTCACGCCGCAGTCCTGAGGCGCCGCCCGGCGTCGACGGCGGCATCGCCGGCGCCCGTATCATCGAACCGGCCGAGGAACGGATCGACGAAGAGGAGCTGCTCAGTGCGGATCGGGGTCGACGCCAGCTTCATCGACCCGGGTCGCGTGGGCGGCGCCGAGCACATGCTCACGAACCTCGTGCAGGGGCTGGGCGAGACGGCCAGGGGCGACGATGAAGTGACGGTTTTCACCGAGCACCCGTGGGCGGCGCCCGACCCGGTGCGCTTCCGCCATCCGCGGGGTCGCGGCGATCGGTTCCGCCGGATCACACGAACCGTGCGTCCGGAGCTCAAGCGATTCGACGCCTTCCTGTTCGCGAACTACTTCACACCGCCCTTCCCGCGAACGACCGGCAGGCCGCGGTTCGTGACCGTCATCCACGATCTCCAGTACCGGCATTTCCCGGAGAATTTCAGCCGGCGCAAACGGGCCTGGCTGCGGGCGGCGCACGAGGCCACGCTGCGCCTCGCGGACGAGACGGTCGCCATCTCCCACGACGTGCGGCGCGACGTGCTCGCGAGCTACGGGACGCGTTGGGCGGACCGCGTGCGGACGATCCACAATCCCGTTTCCTGGACGCGCTTCGACGGCGACGCGCCGGCGCCCGTCGAGGAACCGTATGTGCTCGCCGTGGCCGCTCAGTATCCCCACAAGAACCTCGAGACCCTCGTGCGGGCCTTCGGGGCGTTGCGGCGGGAGGGCCGTCACCTCGATGCACGCCTGGTGCTCGCCGGGCAGCTCGGTCACAACCTGAGCGGGGTGGCGTGGACCCGGTCGCTCGACGACGTGATCGCATCCGAGGACCTCGGCGCCACCGTCCACGTGACGGGGTACCTCGGCGACGAGCAGCTCGGGGCCGCGTACCGCCGCGCATGCGTGTTCGCGTTCCCCTCGCTGTTCGAGGGGTTCGCGTTGCCCGTGGTGGAGGCCTTGGGCTTCGGCTTGCCCGTGCTCACGACGCGCAGCACCGCGATCCCCGAGGTGACGATGGGCCTCGGCACCTACCTCGACGATCCGCTGGATGTCCGGGCCATGGCCGACCGGATCGGATCGATGCTGGACGATCCGACGTCGTTCGAACCATCGGCCCTTGACGTCGAGCGTGTCCGTGCGGCGTACGCGCCCGCGACGATCGCGATGCGGTACCGGGACGTCCTGCGGGGCGACGAGGCTGCGGCGTGATCCAGCCCGTCTTCGTCCTCTCGCTGCCCCGATCGGGCTCGACGCTCGTGCAGCGCGTCCTGGGCGCGCACCCCCGGATCGGCACCGCGGCCGAGCCGTGGCTCCTGCTCCCCCACGCGTACGCGCTGCGCGAGCGAGGGGTGGCCGCCGAATACACGCAGCCGGTCGCCGCGCGCGCGATCCGCGAGTTCGTTACCGGCCTCCCCGGTGGCGAGGACACCTATTGGGCGGCGTTGCGCGCGTTCGCGCTGGACCTCTACGAGGGAGCGGCCGGACCCGGCGCCACGCACTTCTTGGACAAGACGCCGCGCTACCACTTCATCACACCCGAGCTGTTCCGGATGTTCCCCGACGCGAAGGTCATCTTCCTGTGGCGGAACCCGCTGGCCGTGGTGGCGTCGATCGTGGATACCTGGTGCAAGGGCGCCTGGAACGTAGACCGGTGGCAGGGAGACCTGGATGGGATCGAACGGCTCGTGGCGGCTCGCGAGGAGCACGCCGACCGCTCGCTCGCGGTGAATTTCGAGTCGTTGGTCGGGGAGCCGCACACCGCATGGCCCCGGATCTTCGACTACCTCGAGCTGCCGTTCGATCCGGAGCTGCTCAACGCCTTCTCCGGCGTGCACCTCGCGGGATCGATGGGCGACCCCACCGGGGTGCAGCGCTATCGAGAGCTCAGCACCGAACCCTTGGACAAGTGGAAGGCGACGCTGGGCCACCCGTGGCGGAAGCGGTGGTGTCGCGCCTACCTCGATCGGATCGGACCCGAACGCCTCGCCGCTATGGGGTATGACGCCGACGAGCTCCGGGGGCAGCTGGATGACCTGCCGTCCACACCACGCAGGGCGGTGTCCGACGTGGTGCACGGCACCTACTGGACGTGGGCACAGCGACGCAAGCGCACCGCGTTCAAACGTATGGCGCCGCGGGTTCGCTGATGCCGAGCGCACGCACGGCGTCGGCCGCCTCCGCGCGCCGCGGAAGGCCGGGGTCACCCAGCGACATGGCGATGGCGTAGAGCCCGAACACGGTTGCCGATCGCGACGCGCCCGGGAGCACAGGGTTGAACAGCATGGCCACGAACACGGCGTTGAGGCACACCAAGATCACGCGGAGCAGATCCGCTCGATCCTGCTGCCCCACCCGGATGAAACGTCGATAGCGCCGCACGATCACGATCTCGGTGAGCACGATCCAGCCCAGGAGGAGGCCCAGCCCCACCAGACCGCCTTCCGCCGCGAAAAGCACGAAGTCGTTGTGGTAAGGGAGCGCCTTCTGGTCGCGGGAGCGGACCGCCACCGCGCTCCCCGAGAACACCGATCCGACCAGCGGCGACTGTTGGAACTTCTCGATCCCGGAGGTCCACAAGTCGATGCGGCCCGCGTTCGCGTCCGCCTTGCCGACGGCCGAGAAGTAGTCGCTCGTCAGCTTCACGCCCTCCTGGAAGTTCGCGATGGCGAACACGGCGAAGAGCAACACGAGCGCCGTCACCACGAGCGAGCGCAGCCCCGTGGCCCGGCGTCCCGTGAGGAAGAGGGTGAGGAACACCGACAAGATGATGAGGAGCGAGGTCGCCGACGGATACGTCACGAAGATGATCCCCGTGAGGATCATGATCACCACGAACCGCCGATACCTGCGCGTCACGAACGCGGCCGCAAGGGCCAGGGCGACGAACGCGAAGCTCGCGTTGCGGTATTGCTTGTACTGGAGCAGCCCGGGAAGGATCTGCAGATTGACGGCTACGTTCATCAGCACGTACACGAGGCCGATCCACGCGAGCCAGGTCATCGTGCGCCCCACCTCGCGATCGCTCGGCTCCCGCAGCGTGAAAAGGTAGAGGAGCCCGAGCAGCATCGGGAGGAAGGCCGGGCGGACGGTGTCCTGCGTCCCGAAGAATGCCACGCCGATGAGCGAGCCGCCCATGCCCAGCACGTAGAGGATCCCCAGCGCCACGTCGCTCGCAGCGGGCGACCGGACCAGCATCGACGGCTCCCTCATCCGGATCGCGACCATGGTGCCTATGGGGATCAGCAGGACGAGGTACCGCATGGCGCCGCCTCGATCGAGCACGTTGAACGCATCTACGACCGTGAGCGACATGAGGAACAGGAACGAGCGGGCCAATCGGTAGGAGTCGGTGTCTCCCGTCACCGGCAGGGGGAACGCGCTGGTCTGCGGGAGGCTCACGCGATCCATCCTGATCCTTCGAGGCTCGGCCTTGACGGCCCGGAGAGGACTCCCCTCGAAACCGCCGAGGGACGGGACCCCCGCGGCGTCGGCGTTGGGTAGCCTGTTCGTGTTCGGGCGCGGCAGGCCCGCGGGAAGGTCTGGGGATGGCGAGCAGGGAGGTCCCGGCGCGGCGTTGGATCGCCGTGCTCGCGTGCATGGCGCTGATGAGCGGTGCGTGCAGCCGCTCGGAGACGACGCTCGAGGGGAACTCCACACGCCACTTCGTGGTGGTCGCGACCGGCGACATCGCCTGCGGACAAGCGCCGACTCCCGACGATCCCGAGCAGAAGTGCCGCTACGACCTGGTTGGTGACCTCGTGCACAGCCTCGCCCCCGACCGATTCCTCGCGCTGGGCAATCTCCAGTATTCGCTTTCGGGACCGCCCGACTACGCCGCGTACTACGACCGGTACTTCGGGGACCTCATGTCCGTGACGAGCCCGACCCCCGGTGATAGCGACTGGGCCGCCCCGAGCCCTCAGGCCTACCTCCAGGCGTTCGGCAAGGCCGCCGGCGCCCCGGGCGGGTACTACTCCTACGACATCGGTTCCTGGCACATCATCTCGTTGAACTCGCAGGACTGCTTGGACGAGAGCGGGTGCGGGCCCGGCACCAAGCAGTACGACTGGCTGCTGGGCGACCTCGCCTCGCACCCCAACTCCTTGTATCCGTGCACGCTCGCCTACTTCCACGAGCCCCGGTACCTGTGGGTGACGTGGTGGGCCTTGGACGGTCTGCCCAAAGGAGCGAACACGAAGGTGACCCCGTTCTGGGGGCTGCTCTACGGCGCCGGCGCTGACGTGGTCCTGGGAGCGAGCGCGCACAACTACGAGCGGTGGGCGCCCCAGAACGTCGAGGGCCAGATCGATCCGACCAACGGCATCACCGAGTTCGTCGTGGGCACCGGTGGCCGCAGGATGATGCCGTTCGGCCCCCAGCCGCGGCCCGCGAACCTCATGGCCGCCCAAGACACGTCCTACGGGGCGCTCCGACTCGCGCTCGACCCCTCGGGTCTGAGCTACGCCTGGCGCTCGGCGCCCGAACAATCCGCGTTCCATGATGAGGGTCGCGTGACCTGCCATTGATCCGATAACCCAGGCCCGCGCCGGAACCGCACGACGCGCCTACGGACGCGTGCCGGGAACACCGCTCGCGCGATCGCCACTGGACTTCTGCCCGTTGCTGCTCACGCCGACGGAGGAGGCGGGCAGATCCACGTCGGAGCCCACGGACGTGCGCGACCCGCGGTCTGGTCCGTAGTACTCGTCGTAGCTCGCGTACCCGAGATAGCTCCGCTGCGCTGCGCTCACGTTGTTGTAGACCCCACCGATGATGGAGCCGCCCGCCGTGCGGAGCTGGCGAACAGCGTCCTCCAACGCGGTGCGGTTGGAGATGCTGGGATCGTGGACGAAGAGGACCGCATCGCTCTCCTCGGCCAGCACCGAGGCGTCGGCCACAGGTAGCACCGGGGGGGCGTCACACACCACGATGTCGGCGACGCGTCGCAACCCTTCGAACACGGCGTCCGCATTCGGACCCGCCAGCAGCGAGACGGGGTCCGGCGGGATCGAGCCCGCGCCAACGATCCACAGGTTCTCCGTATCCGTGGCCTGGATCACATCGACGAGATCCCGGGCACCCTCGAGGGCCTCGCGGAGACCCGCCCGCTCCGTGACGCCGATGAACCGCGATGCGCGCGGTCGACGCAAGTCGGCATCCACCAATACGGTGCGCAGGCCCGTCTCGGCGAGGATCACCGCGAGGTTCGCCGCCGTTGCGCTCTTGCCCTCCGTGGGCATCGCGCTGGTGACAACCAGGACACGCAGCGGTTGCTGCGAGCGGAGGAATCGAATGTTGGTGGCGAGCGTGCGGTATGCCTCGGAGGCGGGCGCACCGGGTTCCTCGCGCGTGACGAGCTCGGCCCGCTCCGCGTGATCCCAGTTTTCGACACGCGGGATCACGGCCATGACCGGGGCGCCGAGGTGCTGTGCCAGCTCGTCGCGACCGCCCACCTTATTGTCGCGCAGGCCGCGCGCGATGGCGAGTGCGGCGCCCAGGATCGCGCCTACCACCAGGCCCAGCAGGACGGCGAGGGGCAGGTTCGGCCCGACGGGGCCGCCGGGGGTGACCGCCGCCTGGATCACACTCCCCCCCTGGCTGACGCTGCCCTGAGACTCCAGGTCGTCGATGCGAGCCTGCAGGTTGTCGATGCTCAAGCTGAGGGTCTGGGCCTGTTGACGAAGCGCGGCGCCCTGGGCGGGATTCTTGGTGACGCTGATCTGCTTCTCCAGATCGAAGTAGTCGTCCTGCTTGGTGCGCAGCGACGTCTGGAGCGGGGTGATCGCCTGGGCGACCTGATCGTGCACGATGCTTTGCCGCTGGGCGAGGTAGGCGTTCGCGAAGGCGTTCGCGACGTCGGCTGCCACACGCGGGTCGCTGGACGTGAATCCGATCGTCATCACCGTCGTATCGCGAACGACCGTTACGGACACGCTCTTCACGAGCGTCTGCGACGATTGGGAGACCCCCAGGCTCTGCCGGACCTTGTCGGCGATGGTGATCGACTTCGCGACCTCCGCCTCGGTGAGCATGTCCGGCTCGAGCGTGCCCGCCGTGCTCCCGGGAACGGGGGTCACGGCGACGTTGATGAGCGGCGAGACCGCGACCTTGGCCTGCGCGTAGTAGACCTTGGGCTTGAGGAGCACGTAGCCGGCGCTCAAGACCGCGATGACCAAGGCCGCCACGAGCACCGTGAGTCGCCGCGCCCGGATCATGTTCCAGTAGTCGCTGAGATCGAGGATCCTGGTGGTTGGTTCGGACACTCCTGCTCCTGACGTGCGGCATCGCGCCCGGCGGGCGGCGGCCAGGCCGCGCAAGCGCCCATGATATCGGACACGAGCGGCGCTCCGCTCCCCGCTTTGGGCTAACTTCGTGGAGGTTCGGGTCTATCGCCCGTCCTAGGTCTTCCGCCGCTCGAGCATCCCCGAAGGGCGAGATCCTGACCGGGCTGTTGACCCTCCTACGGCGCCTATCGTACGTTTTCGGGCCGAGGCACGCCCGCCACAACCCCGATCCCGTCCGTGGCCGACACGAGAACCCGCTGGAGGTTGTTCCCCATGGCTACCACCCCCGAGACCCTGCCGATGCCCGACCCGTCCGAGCGGGACCAGCCCGTGCGGGCGAACGTCGCCGAGCTCTACCTCGTGCGTCACGGCACGACGACCCTGAACGTGCAGAACCGGTACCGGGGCCGTCGCGACGTCCCGCTCGACGCGCAGGGGTGGGCGGACGCGGTCGAGGCCGCGCGCGCTCTCTCCCCGCTGAGCCTTGCGGCCGTGTACGCGGGGCCGCTGCGACGCACCATCAACACGGCACAGGTCATCGCGGACGAATGCAGGATCCCCGACGTGCGCATCTTGCACGGACTCATCAACCTCGACTACGGGACATGGGAGGGCATGACCTCCGAAGAGGCGGCCATGTACGACCCGGAGATGTTCAAGCGCTACAAGTCGGCCCCCGACACCGCGATCTGCCCGAACGGCGAACGGCTCGCGGACGCGCAGGGCCGCATGATCGAGGCGGTGCAGTTGATCGGCGAACGGCACAAGGGGGAGCGCGTGGCAGGCGTCACGCACGCCGTCATGATCCGCTTGGTGGCGTCGAAGCTGTTGAACCTGCACGGTGAGGAGTGGCGCATCCCCGTGGGTCGCGGATCGCTCACCAAGTTCGAGGTGGAGAACGGTCAGATCCGCCTCGTGGAGATGCCCGCGGGCGACGACGTCGACTAGCACGAGCGGCACTGCTCGGCGCGCCATCGCGCCTCGAGCCACAGCCGTTCCCGTCGAGGCAGGATCATCTTGACCTCATTGAGCGCCGAGAACGTCGCGAGGTTCCTGGTGGCGCTCACGCTGCTGTTGGCGGCCGCCCACAGCGGCGGCTACCTGTTCGGTCGCTATCGCCAACCCCGGGTGATCGGGGAGATCGCGGGCGGCCTGATCCTCGGCCCGACGGTCCTGGGCGTCCTCGCGCCCGGGTTGGAGGCCTCCCTCTTCCCGTCCACGGGCGCGGTCCCCGTCGTGCTGGACGCCCTGTCGCAGCTCGGCCTCCTGCTCCTGATGTTCGGCGCCGGCACCGAGATGCGGTCGTCGTTCCGCACGGGTGAACGTCGCACGGTCGGGGCCGTCACCCTCATGGGCGTGGCGTTGCCGGCGATCGTCGGCTTCGGGTTCGCCGCGCTGCTGCCCGACGGCTACGCCTTGGGCACCGCGGACGACCCCACCGCCTTCCTGTTGATCTTCGTTCTCGCGATCGCTGTGACGAGCATCCCGGTGATCTCGCGGATCATGTACGACCTGGGCATCCTTGAGACGGCCTTCGCGCGCATCGTCCTGGCCGTGGCGGTCTTGGAGGACGTGCTCGTGTACGTGGTCCTCGCGATCGCGCTCGGGATGGTCGCCTCGGGCTCCGGCGATGCCATGGGCGTTCCCGCGCTCTTGGGCATCGAGCCGGGATCCGTCGCCAGCAGCGCGTTCCACGTCGTGGCCACACTCGGGTTCCTGGGACTGGCGCTGTGGCTCGGCCCACCGATCTACCGCCGCCTCGGTCGCTTCCGGTTCAACCTGGTGCGCCGGGGCAGCCAGATCGGCTTTCAACTGGTCTTCATGCTGAGCGTGACGGTGGTGGCGGTCCTGCTCGGGGTGGTCCCGCTGTTCGGGGCTTTCGTGGCGGGCATCGTGGTGGGAACGTCCTCCGGGGACAAGGTGGTTGAGGCTCGGGAAACGATCCGCACGTTCTCGTTCGCGTTCTTCATCCCGATCTACTTCGCGATGGTGGGCCTTCGGCTCGATCTGGTGCACGCATTCAGCCCGTTGTTCTTCCTCGCGTTCCTCGCCGTGGCCTGCGTCGCGAAGTTCACGAGCGTGTGGATCGGCGCGCGCCTCGCTGGAGAGTCGGCGACGGGTGCGCGGAACCTCGCGGCCGCGCTGAACGCGCGGGGCGGGCCGGGGATCGTGCTGGCATCGGTGGCGCTGGGGGCCGGCATCATCGACCAGAGCTTCTACGCCTGTCTCGTCCTGCTGGCTATCCTCACGTCGCTCGCGGCGGGCTCTTGGCTCGGCGTGGTGGTGCGCGCGGACAAGCCGTTGCGGTGACCGCGGTAGACTCGGCCACGTTCGACCGCCCACCCTCCCCGGCCGCACAGGAAGGATCCGAGCCTTGACATCCGCCAGATTCGTGACCTCCAAGGGCAGCTTCACGGCGCAGCTGATGCCGGAGCACGCCCCCGAGACCGTGCAGAACTTCGTGGACCTCGCTACCGGCGGGCGCGAATGGAAGGATCCCCGCGACGGCAACACGAGGACCGATCCGCTCTATCCCGGCACGATCTTCCATCGCGTGATCGACAACTTCATGATCCAGGGCGGCGACCCGGCCGGCACGGGCATGGGCGGCCCCGGCTACCGGTTCGCCGACGAATGCCCTCCCGGCGGGCCCACCTTCAACCAGGTCGGCCGGCTCGCGATGGCGAACGCCGGTCCCGGCACGAACGGGAGCCAGTTCTTCGTGACCGTGGCGGAGACGCCGTGGCTGAACGGGAAACACACGATCTTCGGGCAGGTGACCGAGGGCTACGACGTGGTGGAGGCGATCATCGCCGTCCCCAAGGGCCCCCAGGACCGCCCGGTCGAGGACGTGGTGATCGAGCGGATCGAGATCGGCGACTAGTCGGCTTCAGACGAGATGCCGGCGGCGGCCTCTCCGCCGTCGCGATCCCGTCGGAAGAGCAGATGCGGCTGCGGCTGCGAACCCCATACGGTCTCGCGCCACACCGTCATCCCGAGGTTGCGCGCGACACCGGCCGAGGGTGCGTTCGCGGGCAGGACCAACGCGACGACGTGGTCGACCCCGAGCGTCTCGAAGACCCAGTCCCGGCACGCGATCGCCGCCTCCGTCGCGATGCCCTCGCGCGCCCGCGCGGGCGTGATGGACCAGCCCAGCTCAACCTCGCCAACGCCATCGATCGACTGGGTCGCGGGTCCGACGTTCCCCAGGAATGCCCCCGAACCGCGATCCTCGACGGCGAGCAGCGCGAACCCGTCCCGCTCGTAACGGGACAGCATCCGATCGATCCACGCGCGGCTCTCCTCGAGCGAGAACGGGTGCGGGTAGAACCGCATGTGATCGGGGTCGGCCTGGATCGCGTTGAGCGCCTCGGCGTCGCCGGGGACGAGCGGACGCAGACGCAGGCGCTCGGTTTCGAGCGTAGGAGGCGACACGGGTGGCATCCCGCGATGCTCCCATAGCTCCTTCTCGGCCGTACGGCGTCGCGGGATCCACGGCGCGCTCGGTCGGCTCACTCGGACAGGAGCTGGGCGACCTGATCCAGCGTATCGACCGTTGGCCCCAGGTCGAAGTGCTCGGCGAGTCCGTGCGCGGCCACCCGCATCTCGGCGAGCGGCATGGGTGCCCACGCGAACGGCGGTCCGGCGTGGTCCCCGCTGCCGTCCGGGATCGGCGCGCGGAGCAACGCCATGGCGACGGGCTTCTGCACGTGATTCATCAACGGAACCATGGCGTCGTCGATCAGCGGGCTCGCATCGCCCTCGACCCAGACCCGCTCCATCACGCGCAGCTGCAGCGCGTACGCCCCATCGAACAGTGCCGAGAGATCGTGCAGCGACCCGCCGGGCAGATCCTGCGTCCTCGGGTCGCGGCGCATCGGGTAGACCTCATCGATCGGGATCTCGCCGTCGACGATCCGCCGGAAACGCCAGTAGTGCGCGGGTTCGATCGCGCCCTCGAAGCCGTAAGGCTCGAGCGCGGCCTGGCCCGAGCCCTCGCCCTGCTCCACGACCTCCTCCACGGCCCGCAACGCGGACGCGGCGTCGGTGACGGCGAAGAGCGTTCCTCCGCCGTGCCCTTCGTAGCCCTTCGTGATCTGCCGCCCCGGGTCGCCGGTGAAGACGTCTTCTCCGAGGTGTTCGATTCCCGCCGAAACGGCGTCGTAGAACTGGCCAAGCGTGTCGTAGCGATCCGTCTGGGGGCGCGAGCCACGCAGCTCGGGCTGCTCGATGCGCAGGAACACGTCGCGAACGAGATCCACGGAGGCCCGCTCGAGATGCAGCACGAGGGGCGGATCCGGGTCGTGGTGCGGCATCGGTCCCGGATACCGCGGCATCACATCAGGACCCGCGAATCGTGGCTCGCCGCCCACCGCGGCAAGGACGTTCGCCGCGAGGGCCATGTGGAGCATCTCCTCGCGCACGACGTACTTGAACGTGAGGAACGCCTCGGACTCCTGGTCGCACACCGAGAGCATCGCGCACTGGTAGGGCGGGATCGTCGCGTGCTCCACCGTGATGGCCCACTGGAGGTGTCGTCGCAGGTCGGCGACGTCCGTGATCGGCATCAGACGATCGCCTCTTTCCGCTGCACGACCCGACCCTACCCGAGCCGGGACGAGCCTACCCGGCCGACGACGACGTACCGCGGCGTGCGGCCTTGGCGCGTTCCGACCGTCCGAGGGTCACCTTGCGCAGGCGCACGTGGTTCGGCGTGACCTCCACGCATTCGTCTTCGCGGATGAACTCGAGCGCCTGTTCGAGCGACAGCTGGACCTTCGGGATCAACCGCACCAATTCCTCGGCGTTGGCCTTGCGCATGTTCGTCAGCTGTTTCTCCTTGGTGGGGTTGACGTCCATGTCGTCCGGGCGCGCATTCTCGCCCACGATCATGCCCTCGTACACGTCCTCGCCCGGCCCCACGAACATCGCGCCGCGCTCTTGCAGGTTCAGCAGCGCGAAGTTGGTGGTGACCCCCGTGCGATCCGCGAGGAGGGATCCCGAGGGTCGGGTACGCAGCTCTCCGTGCCACGGCTCGTATCCCTCGAACACGTGGTGCAGCTGGCCGGTGCCCCGCGTCTCGGTCATGAACTCGGTGCGGAACCCGATGAGGCCGCGCGCCGGCACCAGGTACTCCATCCGGATCCAGCCGGTGCCGTGGTTCACCATGTGCTCCATCCGGCCCTTGCGCAGCGCCAGGAGTTGGCTGACCACGCCCAGGTAGTCCTCGGGGGCGTCGATCGCGACGCGCTCCATCGGCTCCATGAGCGTGCCGTTCACCGTGCGGGTGACGACCTGCGGCTTGCCGACCGTGAGCTCGAATCCCTCGCGCCGCATCATCTCCACGAGCACGGCGAGCTGGAGCTCGCCCCGGCCCTGCACCTCCCACATCTCGGGGCGCTCGGTGTCCAGCACCCGGATCGAGACGTTGCCCACCAGCTCTTGGTCCAGGCGCGTGCGGAGCAGCCGCGCGGTCATCTTGTTGCCGTCGCGCCCGGACAGCGGCGAGGTGTTGATCCCCACGACCATCGCCAGGCTCGGCTCATCGACGCGCACGACCGGCAGCGGACGCGCGTCGTCGGGATCGGCGAGCGTTTCACCGATGGTGACCTCCGCGATCCCGGCGATGGCGATGATCTCGCCCGGCCCTGCCGCCTCGGCATCCACCCGCTCGAGCGCTTCGGTGACGTACAGCTCGGTCACCTTGACCTTCTCCACCGTGCCGTCGACCCGGCACCAGGCCACCTGCTGGCCCCGCCGGATGTGCCCATGGCGCACCCGGCACAGCGCGAGGCGCCCGACGTACGGCGAGGCGTCCAGGTTCGTCACGAGCGCCTGGAGCGGATGGTCCTCCTCGTACTCGGGGGCGGGGACCCGATCGGCGAGCGTGTCGAAGAGCGGCTCGAGGTCGGTGCCCGGCACATCCCGGTCGAGCGAGGCCTGCCCGTCGCGGGCGTTCGTGTACAGGATCGGGAAGTCGATCTGATGCTCGTCGGCGTCGAGATCCAAGAAGAGCTCCTCCACCTCGCGCACCACCTCGGACACCCGCGCGTCCGGCCGGTCGATCTTGTTCACGACGAGGATCACCGGCAGCCGCGCCTCGAGCGCCTTGCGCAGCACGAATCGGGTCTGCGGCAAGGGGCCCTCGCTCGCGTCCACCAGCAGGAGCACGCCGTCCACCATGGTCAGCGCGCGCTCGACCTCGCCGCCGAAGTCGGCGTGGCCCGGCGTGTCGACGATGTTGATCTTGCGACCGGCGTGGCGCACCGCCGTGTTCTTGGCGAGGATCGTGATGCCCTTCTCCCGCTCCAGGTCCATGGAGTCCATCACGCGTTCCCTGACGTCCTGGTTCTCGCGGAACGCTCCCGACTGCCAGAGCATGGCGTCAACGAGCGTGGTCTTTCCGTGGTCCACGTGGGCCACGATCGCTACGTTGCGGATGTCGTCGCGAACCGGCATGGCAGAGACTCCGACTGAGTAGGGTTGGGCGCGCGGCCGGCGGCCCAGGACCAGCTTACTGGCCCTGGCCATCGGTTCCGCTGAGCACGACGACGGCGGGCGACCGCACCCGCGCGGGTGTACAAAAGGGCCTATCGGACGAACAGGGGGGTTCCACGTATGGCGATCGACCCGAAGCACCCGTATCGAGGCACCGCGATGGACCGTCGAGCGTTCCTTCGCCGCGCCGCCGCCGCCGGGATCGCCCTGCCGTCGATGGCCGCGATCCTCGCCGCCTGCGGCAGCGGTGCACAGGAGGCCGTGGCGACGGGTTCGGCGACCACGTCGGGCAGTTCGGCGACCAACCCTTACGGCACGGGAGGGATCGGAGGAGCGCCCTACCCGCTGGCGCGGATCGACGCCCCCGTCACCTGGACCGTGCAGGCGGACAACCCTGTGATCGACAGCGGCATGGCGCCCGAGAAGAACGCCACCCTCCAGGTCATGCGGTGGCCGTTCTACATCGACCCCGGGCTCCTGAAGGCCTTCGAGCAGAAATACGAGTGCACGATCGTGCAGACGCAGTTCGGCGACATGGACAAGGGCATCGCCAAGATCAACTCCGGCCAGGGCGACTTCGACATCATGATCGGCATGAGCCTGCAGTACCTGGGGCGCTCGATCGCGGCCAAGCTCATCCGGCCCATCAACCACGACTACGTTCCCAACCTCAAGGCGAACGTGTACGGGTCCTTCCAGAGCCCCTTCTACGACGTGGGGGCGCAGTTCTCGCTCCCGTACGCGGTCTGGTCAACGGGGATCTTCTGGCGCAACGACAAGCTCGACATCGATCCCGCGAGCATGTCGAACCCCTACGACGTGTTCTTCGACCATCCGCCGAAGGACAAGACGCACCTGCTCGCCAACGCGCAGGACGTCCTGGCGATGCCGATGTTCCGCGACGGTGTGACGGACGTGAACGCCGCCGACGCGGCCGCCATCACCAAGGCCAAGGAGGACGTCGCGTCGATCGCGCAGATGGTGGGCAACATCTCCTACGACCACGACGACTACACCGACGTTCCCGAGGGCAAGGCGTACCTGCACCAGACGTGGTCGGGGAACGCGAGCGACGCCGTGGTGTTCCTCGCGAACAAGAGCGACGCCGACAACCTCTCGTACTACTGGCCTGGGTCGGACGGACATCCGGGCAACGTCGACAACGACACCATCGTGTTGCTGACGAGTGGGAAGAGCCCCGTGCTGGCGCACCTGTTGGCCAACTGGCTCCTGGAGAACGGCAACGCGCTCGCGAACTTCACGAACATGACGGGCTACCAGCAGCCCGTGCATTCGTTCACGCCGCGGTCGATGGTCGACAGCGGGATCGTCCCGGCTCATCTCGCCACGGTGATCGTGAGCGAGGAGGACTTCGCCAAGGGGTCGCGAGAGCTGGAGCTCCCTCCTGACCTCGACAGCCTGTGGCAGTCGGCGTTCCAGGAGTTGCAATCGGGTGTCTAGCGGCTCCACCTCGCTGACCCGGCGGGGGCGGCGGGCCCGGGACCGGCTCGCGGCCCGTGAGCGGGGAGCCTGGGCGCCGCGCTGGTTCTGGCCGAGCTTCTCCGCTCCCGCGACGATCTATCTGCTCGTCTTCTTCGCCTTCCCCTTCTACGTGGTGATGGCCGTGACCTTCGGCTCGGTCGACCCGATCCTGCGCCAGCCGGTCCCGGCCTGGAACCCCGCCACGTGGAGCCCCGCGATCCTCACCTTCACGATGTCGAACATCGTGCATTCCGACGGCCTCTACTACACCGCCTTCATCAACACGTTCCTCTTCGTGGGGATCGCCACGTTCCTGTGCCTGCTGATCGGCTACCCGTTCGCGTACTTCCTGGCGCGTCGCGCCGGTCGGTTCCGCGCCGTGTTCGTCGTGGCGTTCTTCGCGCCCTTCTGGATCTCCTACATGTTGCGGATGCTGGCCTGGATCTCGTTGCTGCAGGACGAGGGATACGTGAACAAGGCGCTGGAGAAGCTCGGCGTCATCGCCCAGCCCTACCCCTGGCTCTCGGGCAAACCGGTGACCCTGATCCTCGGCCTGGTCTACGGGTACGTGCCGTTCATGATCCTGCCCCTGTTCGCCACGCTGGATCGCATCCCTGCCTCGCAGCTTGAGGCCGGCCGCGATCTCGGCGCGAGTCCCGCTCGGACCTTCCGGCGCGTGACGCTGCCGCAGTCCCGCCAAGCGATCCTCGCCGGGTTCGTGATCTGCGGCCTCCCGATGTTCGGCGACTACTACACGCAGCAGCTCCTGGCGTCCACGCCCAAGACGAGGATGATCGGTAACGCCATCAAAGACTCGCTCGACGTGCCGATCTTCGTGCAGCGAGGCGCCGCGCTGATCCTGGTGCTCCTCGTCATCCTGGTCCCCGCGATCATGTACTACCTGTGGAGCACCAACCGGGCGGCGTCGGAGATCACCGCATGAGCGCGTCCGCGGGGATCGGATCTGCTCCGCGCGGGGGCGGGCTCCGTGAGTGGATCGGCAACCCGTGGGCGCGGACGCGCTTCCTGTGGGTGGTCGGGATCGGCTACGTCTTGTGGTCGCTGATCCCGGTGGCGGAAGCGGTCCTCTTCTCCTTCAACAGCGGTCGCTCGATCACGCGATGGCAGGGATTCTCGCTGCGCTGGTATCTCGGCGGTGCCGACTCGGTGCTACACGACCCCTCGCTCCAGCACGCGATCGTCCAGAGCGTGAAGCTCGCCCTGCTCACCTCGGTGGTCGCGGTGCCCCTGGGGGTCGCGTTCGCGCTGGCCTTGCATCGATGGCGAGGACGCGGAGCGGCCTCGGCGAACTTCATGATGTTGTTCTCGTTCGTCACTCCAGAGCTGATCCTGGCGGTGTCCTTGTTCCTCTTGGTCCTCAACGTGTTCCGGGTCATCGGGTTGGGCACGGCGGGCCAGCTGGTCGGCCTGGTGGTCCTTTCGCTCGCGTATCCGGTGATCATCGTGCGCGCCCGACTGTTCTCGCTCGGAACCTCCTATGAGGAGGCGGCGATGGACCTGGGCGCCTCTCCCACGCGTACGCTCGCGCGGGTGACCCTGCCGCTGCTGGGGCCCTCCATCTTCGCGAGCGCCGCCATCATCTTCGCGTTCGTCTTGGACGACTTCGTCATCGTGAATCAGCTGTCCCGGGATGCCTCGACCGAGACGGTCTCCATCGCGATCTACGCGGCCGCCCGGACCTCACCCACCCCCGCGGTGAACGCGATCGGCACGATCATGCTGGCGACCTCGACGCTGCTCATCGTGATCGCGGCGTCGGTCTATCGCCGCTCCGCCCGGCGGCGCGGCGAGGCCGCCCGGGTGGACGCCCTCGGCTGATCGACCCGCGATCGCCACCGTGTTTCGCCCCTCGTAACGCACGCGGGGATACCATGGGGTGGATGTCACGCCGCTCACCTTCGCTGATCGCCGGCCTGCCGGTCATCCTCGCCATGGCCGTGCTGGCCGCGGCGTGCTCGTCGACGCCGGAGGCGGCCACGGTCCCGTCCCGATCGACGGCCCCTGCGACGGGCGCGAGCCCCGGGTCGGCCGTGCCCGCGACCCTCGACTTCACGGCCCCCAGGCTCGGCGGTGGGACCCTCAACGGCGCGGACTACGCGGGCCACGACACGGCGATCTGGTTCTGGGCGCCGTGGTGAAGCCAATGCCGGGCGTCCGCGTCCGGCGTCGCGCAGGTCGCGCGAGCGCGCACGGACGTGAAGTTCCTGGGGATGGCGGGACTCGCGGGCGAAGGTGACATGCAGGGCTTCGTCGACCAGTTCGGCCTTGGGTTCCCGCAGACGGCGAGCGAGGACGGACGGCTGTGGTCGCGGTTCGGCGTTCTGGGCCAGGCGGAGTGGCTCTTCGTCGCCAAAGATGGATCGACCACCTTGGTGCCGCACGACCTGACGGGAGACGAGCTCTCGGCCCAGCTCGACCAGGTGTTCGGGGCCTGAGGCGGCCACGGGCCTGATTCAAGCCCTTCAACAGGTCCGCCGATGGGTCCGGCATGGGTCGAGACCGCCTTGCTCGGACGAGCTGGATCGCCACGGTGGTCGCGGGGGCGATCGCCCTGGGAGCCACCACCGGGGTCGTTTCGATCGCCGGCCACCCCCGCGGCGACGTCGCGCACGCCGCGGTGGGCGTCTCTCGTGCGTTCGCGGATCGGCCCGGCCCCGACCGCGCAGAGATCGCGGCGGCAACGAAGCCGGCCGAGGTTCCTTCCCGGCACCGTCGAAGGCGTGCAGCAGCCGACTTACTGGTGCGCGTGCCCTCGTCCATGACGGTGCGGGCGCGACCCACGTCCGCCGCGCGACCGGTCGGAACGCTCCCGTCGAGCTCGAAGTACTACCACGTCGCGCTGACGGCCTGGGTCGAGTCCACCGCGAAGCACGGGCGCTGGGGCCGCGTGGCGATCCCGTACTCGTGGCCGCGTCGGGACGGCTGGATCCCACTCGGGGGCCTCAGCCGCTCTCGGACGCACGTGCAGGTCGAGGTCGACCTTTCGCGGCACTGGCTCACGGCAACGAAGTTCCACAAGATCTTGTTCGGCGCACGCGGCGCCACCGGGACCGCGTCGTCGCCCACGCCGCCGGGCCACTACTTCGTGACGGATCGCATCCCCTTCGCCGCCGGTGGCCCGCTGGGTTCGTTCGCGTTCGGGATCTCGGGCATCCAGCCCCGCCTGCCGGCAGGCTGGAGCGGCGGCAACCAACTCGCGATCCACGGGACGAGCGACCCTTCGTCGATCGGTCGATCCGCCAGCGCCGGATGCATCCGGGTGAGCGAGCGCACCCTGCACCGTCTCATGCCGCTGCTGCGGCTGGGCACGCCGATCGTCATCACGCGCTAGCTGGTCCGCCGCGAACGAGGGTCCGTCGCGGCCGCGACGAAGGCTCGTAGCTCGTCGAGATGTGCGTCGGCGTGGCGGAACGCGCCCTTCGGGCCCCCGAGGATCCCGCCTAGGCGGTCGCCCATGGGTTTGCGCGCCCTCGCGGTGGCGGGGCGCCGCCATCGCGCGTCGCTCAGGTCGCTCAGGCGCCCGATCAGCTCGCCATGGGTGGCCGCCGCCCGCCGGAACGCCTCCGGCGCAGACAGCCCGACCTTGCGCTCGTGGGCCGCGCGGTTCACGGCCGCCGTGCCCCTGGACCAGAGCTCCTTCTCGAACGCCGGCCCGTGGCCCTCTCCCCACGCGTCGAGGGCAGCGATCGCGAACTCCTCCCAGGTGGCGAGGTGGGAGATCAGGTCCTTCGGGGCCCACTCCCCGCCACCGAGCCCCGGTCGCGTCAAGGCCCTGCGGGGCAACGCCGGCGATCAGCGAGCGCACCGCTTCGTCGCCGCGGTCAAGGATGGCGATCGCCTGACGTCGCGTGGGGATCCGCTCCTGCTCGGGCACGGAGCGAGCCTAGCGCGGCTGCTTCGGCGGCGGCGCGCCGGCCGAGGGGCCGGGTCGCCGACGCCCTCAGCCGAGCACGGGTTCGCCCGTGACGGCCACGCGCTCGATGAGATCGGCGCCCCGAACGCGGCCGGGGTCGGCCCGCACGTCGGCGGCGATGGCTCGCATGCGCGCCGCGAGGAGCTCGTCGCCGATCAGCCGATCGACGGCCCCGATCAACGCTTCGTCGGTCCAGTCATAGGTGGGCAGGCGCACCCCGAACCCCGTCTCCTCGAGCCGCTGCGCATTGTCGTACTGGTCCCAGAACAGCGGTAGCCCGATCATGGGCAATCCGAAATGGAAGCCCTCGCACACGGTGTTGTTCCCGCCGTGCGTGATGAGCAGGTCGCACTGGGGAAGGATCGACGGCTGGGGAAGGAACTGGTCGCCGTACATGTTGGGCCCCAGCGTCATCTGGTGCTTCAGCGGCCCCATCGAGACGATGACCCGATGCTCCGTTCGGCCCAGCGCATCGATCAGGCGCTGCATCAGGCCAAGATCCATGCATCCCAACGAACCGAGCGAGAGGTAGATCGACCTTCCCGTGCCCCGGCAGGTGCTCGTCCACGTCGAACGCCACCTCGCTGGTGCGGACCGTCGACTGCAAACGGTGCCAGGTGGCATCCAGGGGCTGCGAACGCGGATAGTCGGCCGCCTCCGGGAAGAGGTACAGGTTGCACCAGGGCGACGCGGTGTTGAACTCATCGGGCGGACAGGGCGCCACGCTCACGGAAGCCCGGAAGTCGTTGTGCTCGCCCAGCAGGCCCTCGTGTTGGCGATGGTATTCGTCCCGGAACGCCTGCCAGGGACCGGGGTCGTCCAGTGCGAGGCCCGAGAGGACGGGTGGCAGCCGGGCGTCGCGGATCTCCAACGGATTCGCCGAGACGAATCGCACCCAGGGACAGCCCGCGAGCTCGACCGCGGGGTAGCCCGTGACGTTGTCGGTCACCACCACGTCGGGGCGGACGTCGTCCCAGATGTCCATCACGCGCTCGTGCGAATAGCGCTCGCCGGCCACGAGGGCCTCCCAGATGGGCTTGGTCACCGTCTCGATCTGTTCGATCGTGGGCTTGCGGAACTCGGGCGCCGTGACGCGGATGAACTCCGCCCACGGATCCGCGGCGGCCTCGGTGTCCTCCTCCGGCGCGGCCATGCGCATCAGGCGTTCGTCGAACCCCTTCGCCTCGAGCACGCCCTCGAACGACTCGTCTGCCACGAACACGATGCGGTGGCCGCGCTCCAGCAGGACATCGGCCATGGCCACGCAGTTGTTCGTAGGACCCCATGCGCCCGGCTCCGGGAAGAAGGCGATCGTCTTCGCGACGGTCCTCGCATCGGTCATCTCCGGCCCCCTGCTCGACGTGGTCTACCCGTCTACCTGCGGCCGGTAGGATAAGGGGTCGCCGGATCGCGGATCCCCCGGAGCCCGGTCAGCCAGATCGCAAGGAGACCCTCGTGCCCGCACCCGCCGGCCCCGCCCGACGCACGGCGCTCGCCGTGGCGCTCCTCACCTTGTTCTCCCCGCTCGCCCTCGCCGGCGGCAGCGCGAGCGCCCGTGCGTCGGCGCGAAGCTTGCACACGTCGCAGACCCCGGTGAGCGGGGCGCGCGCACGCCACCCCCGATCTGATCCGCCGCGACGAGGACGCGGGGATCATCGGCCCGACGCTCGCCGCCCGCTACCTCCTGTGGGCCTTCACGGCCCCCGACCGGGTGCCCGCCGGCTACCGCAGCCCCGCCCCTTGGGACGGCACGCTGCCCCTGCGGCACCTGCAACGATCGGTCTCGAAGCTGGGTCGAGGCAGGGCTGCCCGGACCGTGCGGGCCGGCGTGCGGCGACTCACGACCCTCCCCTGCCGGGGAGCCGCCGGCCCCCTGCCCGCGCGTGCCGCGACCGCTCACTTCTACATCGAATACCGGCCCTCGAGCCTGCGCAACATCAAGATCGGGGGGTATACGAGCGCGCTCGAGACCACCTGGCGAACCGAGGTCGGGAAGTTCGGCTGGGCGGCGCCGCCGAAGGACCCCCGGCTCAAGGTTTCCGGCGGGCGCTACCTCGTCCGGATCGAGAACCTGGGGCAACAGCTCTACGGGTACGTCACCAGCACGCACAAGGTGGGCGACAACCCGCACACCCCGTGGAACGACCGCGACGCGCTCGGCTCGTGCATGGTGCTCAACCAGAACTTCGGCCCCTTCCCAGGGACGCCGCTGAACGCGATGCGCGCCACCGTGGCCCACGAGTTCAACCATTCCCTGCAGTTCGGCTACGGCGCCCTCAGCGGCCCCACGAAGGTGAAGGCCTCGTGGGTGGAGGGGGGCGCCACCTGGATGGAGGACGAGGTCTTCGATCGGTCCAACGACAACTACAACTACCTGTGGCCCGACGTGCGAAAGCCCATGCCGCTGTTCGACCCCAGCTTCCCCTACCCGTACTGGGTGGTCTTCCGCGCCATGACCGAGCCCCTGGGGGGTTCGGGACGGGCGCTCGGTGGCCAGCGGGTCTTCCGCGCCTTCTGGGAGCAGCTGAGCAAGAACGCCTCCACGAACACCGCGGCGTTCAACCGGGCGTTCCGCAGCGTCGGGTCGTCGCTCGCGAAGGCCTACCACGACGCCGGCATCGCCCTGCGGTTCCTCATCCCGTGCGGGGGCGCAACCCCGGAGCCCTATTGCCTGGAAGAGGCGGCCGCGTACACATCGAAGGCCGGCGACAACCGCGATCACGCCTCGGTCAAGGACGCTCACAAACGCTCGTTCACGCTCGCGAACGATTTCGCCACCCACTGGATCGGGTTGCCGGACACGGGGAGCTATCCCGTCACGATCAAGGTCATGGACGGCGAGGGACGCCTGCGCGTCGGCATCGTCTGCCGCACCGTAGCGACGCTCACGGTGACGGAGCTCGGCACGGCGACGGCATCATCCCCACTGACGCTGGCGAACTACGTCGCGGGACCGTGCGACGAGGTGACCGCGGTGGTCTCGAACGTCAAGATGACGAGCCCGTCGCCGTCCACGAAGACGACCACGGATTACCAGGTCGACCTCACGGGACCGTAGCCGGGACGCGAGGCTCAGGCCACGCCGATCGGATCGGAGGATATGTCGCCCTTCACCGGCCCGAGGGGTTCGCCCAGCCGTGCGGCCACGCGCTTCAGGCGGTCGAGGTGTTCGAAGATCTCCTCGCGGGCCTGTTTCGCGACGTCGGTGAGACCGTCGATCTGGGCCAGCCGGAAGTGGTTCTCCAACACCGGGCGCAAGACCTGCTCGAGGTGGATCCGCAGGTTGTAGACGCCCGCGCTCGCCATCGCCTTCGCCTTGCGGCGGAACCCCGGGATCCCGGCGCCGGGCATGGCGAAGTTCAAGATCTGACGATGCATCGCCATGACCACGGCGGAAGGATCGAGCTCGATGGCGTTCATGGCCATGTCGCGATAGAAGACGTAGTGGAAGTTCTCGTCCGTGGCCACGCGGGCACACAACTTCTGCGCCGTCTCGTCCTTCGTGATCTCGCCCGTGTTGCGATGAGAGATCCTCGTGGCCAGCTCCTGGATGGTGGTGAACACCACGCCGTCGAGCGGACCCTGTTCGGCGAAGGCGGGATACCAGCCCCGCAGGGCCTGGTCCATGCGGCCCTGCTCGAGGACCACGGGGTCCATGCCGCGCGTCACCGTGAGGAAGTCGCGGATCACGATGGCGTGACGTCCCTCCTCGGCCGTCCAGCGTCGCACCCACTCGCCCCATGCCTCGCCTTCGCCGAACGTGCGCCACAGCGCGAGGTGGTAGTAGGGCAGATTGTCCTCGGTGAGGAGGTTCACCTCGAGCGCCGTCTGCGCCACATCGGGCAGCGAGCTGTCGGCCGGCTGCCACGGCTCCTCCACGAAGTTGCGGCCTTCTTCGTAGGGAACGAAATCGTGGGGGAACCATTCGGAGGTGGCCGCGACGTGGCGGCCGAGCGCCTGCTCGACGGACGGAAGCAGCTCGTGAAGGATGGCCTTGTCGTTCACGGGATCGGTCATCGGTGACTCCTTCTAAACCTCGGCAGGGGGCGCCACACGCATTGCAGAGGTTCGGCCCCGAACGACTGCCCATCGTCTGACACGCTGACCTGGTCGGCACAAGGTTGGCGTGCTTGGACGCCCAGGATACCGCGCAGCGCTCGTCGACGCAGCCGGTCCGCGGGATGGCCGGCGAGGCGGAGATCCCGGCCATCCGGTCGGCGTCGCGCTGCGAAGGCCAACCGTAGCCCGCAGGGACCCTGGGAGGAATGAGCCAATCGTGAAGGTCGCCGTCATCGGTAGTGGGATCGCCGGGCTCGGCGCAGCGTGGGCGCTGTCGCGGTCCCACGAGGTCACGGTCTATGAGGCCGGCACGCACCTCGGCGGTCACGCGAACACGGCCGAGGTGTGGGACCGGGGTCGCGCCGTGCCGGTGGATACCGGGTTCATCGTGTACAACGAGCGCAACTACCCTAACCTCACCCGTCTGTTCGCCGCCGAAGGCGTCCCGACCGAGCCCAGCGACATGTCGTTCTCGGTCTCCGTGGGCGGCGGGGCGTTCGAGTACCAGGGCCGGGCCCAGGGTCTGTTCGCCCAGCCGTCCAACCTCGCGGACGCCTCCTTCCGCCGGATGGTTCGAGAGATCCTCCGGTTCACGAGCGAGGCGCGCGAGCTCCTGGGGAGCGGGTCACGGATCTCGATGGGCTCCTACCTGGAGCGCCATGGGTACTCGAGGGCCTTCCGCGAGGACTACCTCCTGCCCATCACCGCGTGCATCTGGTCATCGCGCCTGGACGCGATGCTCGACTATCCGGCCGCCACCATGGTGGCCTTCCTGGACAACCACGGGCTGCTCCAGGTGCGGCACCGGCCGCAGTGGCGGACGGTCTCCGGCGGGTCGCGGGAGTACGTGCGCCGGGTCGCCGCTCGCTTCAGCACGGGCCTTCGCCTAGCGACGCCCGTACGGGGGCTCGAGCGTGGGCCGGAGGGCGTCACCGTCCTCGATGCCCGCGGAGGGCGCGATCGCTACGACCACGTCGTGATGGCGACGCATGCCGACACCACCCTCGCCCTCCTCGGCCCCGAAGCCTCATCCCTCGAGCGGCAGCTCCTCGGGGCGTTCCGCTTCCAGGAGAATCGGGCGGTGCTGCACCGCGACGCTTCCCTGATGCCCGCCCGCCGTCGCGTGTGGTCGAGCTGGAACTACCTCGCCGAGCATCGTGGGTATGGTGGCGAGGTGTCCCTCAGCTACTGGATGGATCGGCTTCAGAACCTGCGCACCGAACGTCCCGTCATCGTGACGCTCAATCCCCACCGCGAGCCGAGAGAACCCGTGGCCGAGTTCATCTACCAGCACCCTGCGTACGACCGGAGCTCCATCGACGCTCAGGCGGCGTTGCCGTCCATCCAGGGCCTCGACCGGACGTGGTTCTGCGGCAGCTGGTCCGGGTTCGGGTTCCACGAGGACGGCCTCCGGTCCGGGCTCGAGGTGGCGGCCGCGCTGGGCGCCCCCGCGCCGTGGTGGTCGTCGCCGACGGCGTCACCCGCCCCCGCGACCCCGCTCGCTACCGTGGGGGCTTGAGCCTGGTGCAGACCCTCGAGCGCGATCGAACGCAGGGCGACCCGCGAGCGGACGGCGGAGCCGTCGCGCCCCCACCCGGGTTGCGCTCAGCGATCTACGAGTGCCGAGTGATGCACCAGCGCTTCTTCCCGGTGCGCCACCGTCTCGGCTACGGCGTCTGGTACCTGCTGGCCGACCTCGACGAGCTACCGACGCTGGACCGCACGGTGCGCGGCTTCGGTGTCGACCGAGGCGCGCCGGTGAGCTTCCACCGTCGAGACCACGGCCCACGCGATGGCTCCCCCCTGCGGCCGTGGGTCGAGGCCCGGCTCGCGGAGGCCGGGGTCGATCTCGACGGCGGACCGGTGCGCATCCTGTGCTTCCCGCGGGTCTTCGGATACGTCTTCAACCCCATCTCGGTCTGGTTCTGCCACGGCCGGGGGGGCGAGCTCCGCGCGATCGTGTACGAGGTCGCCAACACGTTCGGGCAATGGCACCATTACGTGGTGCCCGTGCCCGCCGGCGACGGTCGCTCGGTGATCCACAGCTCCTTCGACAAGGAGCTGTTCGTTTCGCCGTTCGTCGACATGGCGTCCACGTACGACTTCCGCACGCGCGTGCCGGATGAGCGGATCGCCGTCCTCGTGCGGCAGATGGCGGCCGGCGGCCAGGTATTGGTGGCGACCCTCACCGGTCGCCGGCGCGCGCTCACAGGAGGCGGGCTCGCTCGCGTGCTCGCGAGATACCCGTTGGTGACCCTGAAGGTGATGGCCGGGATCCACTGGGAGGCAGCGAAGCTGCGGCTGAAAGGGGCGCCGTATCGACGGCGCGGCCTCCCGCCCGCTCACGACACGACCGTGGTGCGCTCGCGCGCGCGGCGCGACGCCACCGCGAAGCGATGAAGACGGAGGAGCGGACCCGGACCCCGCGGCGGGGGCGCACGTTGGGGCCTTTCGAGCGCATGGTGCTGGACGTGGTGGGCCGTCGGGTGCGCACGGGCCGCCTGGAGTTGGATCTGCCCGACGGCTCGCGGAAGGTGTTCGTGGGGCGGGAAGACGGGCCACAGGCGCGCCTGAGCGTGCGGGACCCTCGGATCCTCCGGCGCGTCGCGACGACGGGCGCGATCGGGCTCGCCGACGGGTACATCGCGGGCGAGTACGCGACCGAAGATCTCGCTTCCTTCATCGAGCTGATGGCCCTGCACGTGGAACCCGAGCATCGGGTGGCCGTGCCCGTGATCCTGGACCGGGTCGGCCGGGCGATCTGGCACGCGCTGGGCCGCGGCGGGGGGCCGCGTGGACCCCTGAAGGACGTGGTGGAGCACTACGACCTCGGCAATGACTTCTACGCGCTGTGGCTCGACCCCTCGATGACCTACTCCTCCGGCGTGTTCGCTCGCGACGAGATGAGTCTGGAGCAGGCCCAACGCGAGAAATACCGGCGCCTGGCCGAGGCGGCCGACATCCGCGCGGGTCACCGCGTGCTGGAGATCGGATCGGGCTGGGGTGGGTTCGCTACCTACCTCGCGGAGCTCGGGGCTGAGGTGAGCACCATCACCGTGTCGCGGGAGCAGGCCGCCTACGTCGAGAAGCGCGCGGCCGAGCGCGGCCTGCGCGGGCGCGTTCACGTCCGACTCGAGGACTTCGCCGAGCACCGCGGTTCCTACGATCGGCTCGTCTCGGTGGAGATGATCGAATCGATCCCCAGATCGCGGTGGGGCGAGTACTTCGGCGCCCTTCGCGACCGCGTGCGCCCCGGCGGCCTCATCGGCCTGCAGGTCATCACGGTCGCGGACCATCACTGGCGCTCGTCCGACGAGAACCCGGACTTCATCCGTCGCTACGTATTCCCCGGAGGCCAGGTCCCCGCGCCGATGATCCTTCACGGGCTCGCCGAAGGCGTGGGATTGCGCTGGGTGAGCGACGAGGGGCACGGCGCGTCCTACGCCCGCACGCTGCGGTGCTGGCTGGAGGCCTTCGACGCGCGATGGCAGCAGATCGAGGCGCTCGGCTTCGACGAGCCCTTCCGGCGCATGTGGCGCTACTACCTCGCCTATTGCGAGGGCGGGTTCCGCGCCGGACGTGCCGACGTCAGCCAGATCGTCCTGGAACGACCCTAGCGGCCATCTCGGCGCGCCGAAGGTCGGTCGGCCGAGTGGGGCTCAATGTGACCCTCCGTTCGGCCGACACCTTACGAACATGTCGCGCCCTGCTCCGACCTCGTGACGAAGGCGGCTTCACCCTGGTGGAGCTGCTGGTCGTCGTGCTCGTCATCGCCATCTTGATCACGATCGGCCTGCCCACGTATCTGGGGACCCGGACCCGCGCCCAGGATCGCAAGACGCAGCAGGACATCCGGATCGCGTTCACCGCGGAGAAGGCCTACTTCGCGGACACCAACCGCTACACGGCGACCGCCGGCGCGATGACGATCATCGAACCCGCGCTTGCCTACGTCGACAGCGATACGCCCGTCGCCGCCGGGTCCGTGTACCTGCACTACCACCCGGGCGCGAACGAACTCTTCGTGTCGGCGCGCAGCCAGTCCGGCACGTGCCTGTACCTGCGGGACGTGAACGGAAGCAGCGTGCAGTACTCGACCTCGGCGGCGCCCTGCGGTGTGGCCGACGTGCAGGCATACGCGGCAGCGTGGTGAGCGAGCGCTCGCCACGGCTAACTAGTTACTCCGGGTAGGTCAAGTTCCGCCGGCCGAAACGCCGATACGACGCTGGTATGAGGGGCGAACGGGGAGCGGAGGGGGGTCCGGCCACGACGACGTCCACGCTCTCGCGGCGGCGGTTCGTGCGGAATGCGGCCGTCGGTGGCGCGATCGCCGGCTCCGGGATCTCGTCCTCGCTCCTGCAGGCGCTGCCCGCGCAGGCCGCCGAACGCGCGGGGGCCGCGTCGTTCCTGCCCTCGGACAACGACCTGCATCTGCTGCGCCGTGCGACGTGGGGTCCCACCCCCAACCTGCACAAGCAGATCCGCAAGATGGGCATGAACAAATGGCTGGATCAGCAGCTGAAGCCCCACTCGATCGACGATCGGGACTGCGAGCGCATCATCAACAAGCGGTTCCCGCGCCTCGCGTGGAACTCGCGCCAGGCCTATCTGAACCTCGACGGCATCCTGGGACCTCATGTACGAGCTCGGCTACGCCGCGATCGTCCGGGCGACGTGGAGCAAGCGGCAGCTCTTCGAGGTGATGGTCGACTTCTGGTCCAACCACCTGAACGTCGCGAACCCCAGCGACAACGTGTGGTGGTCGCGGCACGACTACGACCGCACGGTGATCCGCCGCCACGCGCTCGGCAAGTTCTCCGACATGCTCGCGGCGTCCGCGACGCACCCCGCGATGATGACCTACCTCAACAACGCGGAGTCGACCAAGGACAACCCGAACGAGAACTACGGCCGCGAGCTTCTCGAGCTGCACACGGTCGGCGTCGACGGCGGCTACACCGAGGCGCAGATGCGGACGTCGGCGCTGATCCTCACGGGCTTAGGGGTCCACTGGTACGACGACGTGAACGACGGCACGTTCCGCTACAACCCCGAGGACCATTACACCGGTCACGTGAAGGTGTTGAACTGGTCCTCCCACAACGACAGCGCGCGCAGGGGGCTGCACGTGGCGCTCGACTACGTCGACTACCTCGCGCACACCAAGTCCACGGCCCGGCGCATCGCCTCCAAGCTGTGCGAGCGATTCCTCTCGGACAAGCCGCCCGGCGGCCTCGTCGAGAAGATGGCGGAGACGTACCGCGCGCACGACACCGCGATCGTGCCCGCGCTCCACGTCCTGTTCGGCTCCAAGGCCTTCCGCCAATCCAAGGGCGACAAGGTGATCCGGCCGATGCAGGACGTGGTGGCGACCCTGCGGATCCTCGGCGTGAAGCCCGACGCCGGCAACGGCACCGACGGACTCCGCAGCCTCTACTGGACCACCGAGAGCCTGAGCGATGCGCCGCTCGCCTGGGTCCAGCCCAACGGCTACCCGGACTACGCCGACGCCTGGCGCTCGGCGGGCGGTTCGCTGAACCGCTGGAACACCCATCTGTCCCTGGCCGCGGGTTGGAACGATGACCTCCAGCTCCCCGACCTGCGGCGGAACCTCCTGCCGGCGCGGCTCCCGAGGAACCACGGGGACCTCGTGCAGGCGCTCGCGCAGCGGCTCGTGTTCCGCAAGCTCTCGGCCACGCACCGCAACGCGCTGTGCACGTTCGTCGGCCGCGCGGCCTCCGACCCGCTCCTCGCGACGGACGCGGCCGTCACCTGGCGCCTGCCCTACCTCGTCGCCCTCATCCTCGACTCGCCCTATCACGAGATCAGGTGATCACATGTCCATGACGAAACCCCGCCCCACGCTCGATCCCCAGGCCGCGTTGAAGCCCTGCGGATGCCCGCACATACCCGCCCTGTCGCGCCGCAACTTCCTGAAGTCGTTGGGCGCGGCCGGCATCGTGGCGGGCATCGCCGGCGAGGACATGTTCACGAAGATGGCGTTCGCCGCCACGCCGTACACGGGCGACGTGCTCGTGGTGCTCTCGCTCCGCGGGGGCTTCGACGGGCTGAGCGCCATCGTCCCGGCCTCGGGCACGGACTACCTAGACTATGTGGCGCTACGACCCAACATCGCGATCCCTCAGGGGCAGCTCCTCCCGCTCAATGCCCAGTTCGGGATGCACCCCGCCATGGCGCCGTTGCAGCCGTTCTGGAACGCGCACACGTTCGGCGTCGTGCACGCCGTCGGCATGGCACAGCCCAACCGGTCGCACTTCGACGCGATGGAGGAGATGGAGCGCGCGGCGCCCGGAAGCTCGCTGCGGACCGGATGGATCGACCGGGTCATGGGGCTCCGCGACCCCGGCACCGCGTTCCAGGCGACCCAGATGGGATCCAACACCGCCGCCTCGGCCTTCCTCGGGCCCAACCCGGAGCTCGCGATGTACAACATCAGCTCGTTCCACCTGAGCGGCGCCTGGAACGACACCGAGAAGGCCCATTGGGATACCGCATTGCGTTCGCTGAACGGCGGCGCCCCCGCGAGCGTGAGCGACCCCTCGATGACGGCCCTCGACGCCCTCGCGAAGGCCGCAACACTCCCGGGGACTGGCTACGTCCCCGGCAACGGAGCCTCCTATCCCAACACCGGACTCGGCAACGCCCTGTCCAACATCGCGCAGCTCATCAGGAACGACACCGGCCTGCAGGTGGCGGCCGTGGACTACGGCGACTGGGATATGCACGTCGACTTGGGCAAGTTCGACGATGGGTGGATGCACGATCACCTCACCGAGCTTTCGGGTTCGCTCGCGGCGTTCGCCACCGACCTGGGCGCCGGGATGAACAAGGTCACGCTCGTGACGCTCACCGAGTTCGGTCGCCGCGCCGAGGAGAACGGATCAGGCGGCGTGGACCACGGCTACGGCCAGGCCGTCTTCCTGCTGGGGGGCGGCATCAAGGGCGGGCAGGTGCACGGCGCGTGGCCCGGCCTCGCCCACGGCGACCTCGTCGACGGGGACCTCAACGGCGTGAACGACTACCGGCTGGTGCTCGCCGAACTGCTCGAGAAGCGGTGCGAGGCTAGCTCCGTGGCGAGCGTCTTCCCGGGGATCGACCCCACGCGCTACAACATCGCGAACTGAGCCCGCGGGGACCTCCGTCGCGTTACGGCGACCAGTCGACGCCGAGCTGCGCGAACGCGAACGCGTGGATGTCCGTGAGCAGGCCCACCGCCTGGTCGAGCGACTGCCCGATGCCGTGGCCGCCGGACGCGATCCGCAGCAGGATCGGGCGCTCCGACGACGTCGCGGCCTGCAACCTGGCGGCCATCTTCTTGGCGTGGTACGCGTCGACGCGAGGGTCGAACTCGCCGGCGGTGAGCAGCACGGCGGGGTACGGCGTGCCGTCGACCACCCGGTGGTACGGCGAGTAGGCATAGATCGCCGCGAAGGACGCCGGATCCTCCACGGTGCCGAACTCCGAGACGTTGAAAGCCCCGTTCGGGTGCAGCTCGACCCGCAGCATGTCGAGGACCGGGACCTCGGCGATGACCGCCCGGGCGATGTCCGGGTGCTGCGTCAGCACGGCGCCCATCAGCAGGCCGCCGTTGGAGCCGCCGCGGATGGCCAGCCCGTCCACCGTGGTCACCCCGGACGAGACCAGGTGCCGCGCACAGCTCGAGAAGTCGTCGAAGCAGGTCTGCTTGGCGAGCAGCTGCCCGGCCCGGTGCCACTCCTCCCCGTACTCGCCGCCGCCGCGGATGTTCGCGATCGCGAGCACGGCGCCCTGCTCGAGCCACAGCAGGCGGCCGGGAACGAACCACGGCTTGAGCGAGATGCCGAAGCCTCCGTACGCGGTTAGCATCGTCGGTGCCGGGCCGGCGTCCAGCGTGCCGATCCGCGCGATGAGGCTCACCGGAACCCGGGTTCCGTCATCGGACGTCGCGAGGACCCGGCGCACCTCGAACCCGGAGAAGTCCAGCGGCGAGGTCGAGTCAAGGGCCGTCCGGCGAGGAGCCGAGCCGGTGTCCTCGGCGATCCACCACGACCGAGGCGATAGGAACGTCTCGACCGAGTAGACCACCACGTCCTCGCCGAGCCGGCGGACCGTGTCTATTGCGCACACGGGCGGCAGCTCGAGGGCGGGAAGCGGTTCGCCGTCGTGGTCGAACGCGCGGATGCCGGAGAGACCGCCGTCCATGTCCAGGACCCAGAGCCGGGCGTCGGTCATGGCCAGCCCCTCGACGGTGAGCCCCGTTTGCGGCACGACGACCGCGCCCTCGGCCGCCGAGGCCCCCGGAGCCATCGCGAGCTTGCGGATCTGCCCGCGCGGGGCGTCCTTCAGGCAGAGCAGGAAGATCGCATCGGGACCGAACGCGGCGTCGACGACCTCGTCCGCGAGGTCGGCGAGCATCCACCACGCGCCGGCATCCTGCGGCCTCGCGAACAGCTGCCACTCGCTCCCGTCGCCCTTCTGAGCGCGGTCGAGGACCCAACGACCGTCGAACGAGGCCGACAGGTAGTGCTCGACGATCCGGTCGTCGGCGAGGTCGAGGGAGAGATCCCGACGGTCCTCCACGGCGCCGCCGAGTTCATGGAACCAGACCTCCTGGAAGAACCCGGCGTCCTCGTCGCGCCGCTCACCGGGGGCGGGGTGGCGCGTGTACCAGAAGGCGGACGCGTCGGCGCGCCAAGCCATCGACCCGCCGGCGGTGCCGCTGTTGACGCGGGCGATCGGTTCACCGACGAGCTCGCCCGTCGCCGCGTCGTACACGTGGAGCGTGCCGTCCTCTGTGCCATGAGAGGAGAGCGACACGGCGACCAGACGCCCGTCCGGGGAAGGCACGTACCAGTCGATGGTCGTCGCCCCGCTCGCGTCGATGACGTTGGGGTCGACGAGTACGCGCTCCGAGGCCGGATCGCGCAGGTCGCTGAACGCGACGAGGAACGGCTGCTGCTTGGGCGGCTCGTTCTTGAGCGCGAAGAACGTCCGGCCGCCTCGTTGTGGGTCGGTGTACGACGTTGAGTCGACCGTGAGGATCTCCGCGGCCCTGTGCCGGATGTCGTCGTAGGACGGGATGGCCTTGAGGTAGGCCACCGTGCGTTCGTGCTGGGCAGCGGTCCACGTCAGGGTCTCCTCGGAGCCCCGGTCCTCGAGCCAGCGATAGTCTTCGGTCACCTCGACGCCGTGATAGGTCGTGGTGACGGGCGTGCGCTTCGCCTCGTCGATATCGCGATCAGCCATCGGCCTGCCTCGATGCTCTCTGCGTCCGGGGAGCGAAGATACCTCGTCCTCGGGTGAGACGGGCACGGTCGCCGGGACCGTGGCAGACTTCCCCGATGGACGACGAGGAGCTTCTGGTTCGAGCGGAAGAGGCCCTGACCGAGATCAAGGTCAACCAAGGACTGTCCGAACATCACGCCGCCGTGCTGGCCGCGTTGCGCATCCGGCTCAAAGGCAGCGACGCGAAATCGCTGGAGGAGTTGCTCGAGGCGGCGGACGATCCGAAGCCCGGCGGCCTGGACGAGAAGCTCGCGGAAGCCGAGCGCGCGCCCAAGCGATCGCTCGACGATCTGTTCGCGAAAGAAGCGGAGCCGAAGCCCGACTGGCCCTCGTGAGTTCATCCCGGCCTTGGGGAACTTGGTCTCGAGCATCGTGGCCACCTCGTGCAACTGGATCATCGCCGAGGCGTGATCCGGTGCGGAGAAGACCGTACGCACCACCGCGGCGACGGTGTCTTGGGCTCCCTTGCGGTCGGTGCGATCTGCCGGGTGATGTTCGGATGCCCAGGGGACTCGTCGCGGGTCGAATCACCGCTTCCTTCTCATGAAACTGCCAGCTACGCTAGGGGAGACATGAGCGACGAAACAGTCCCCTCAAACGCGATCATGCAGCCACCTTGGTACGTTCGCGTCGCCGGGGCCCTAACCGCAGTCCTCGGAGTGATGATCACTATCTGGATGCCCTATGTGGGGCATCCTTCCCTCTCAAGGATGGTCGGAGTCGCGACCGTGCTCGGCGGGGTCGGACTCCTACTGGGACACCGATGGTCCTGGCCGTTCATCGTGTTGACCGCGATCCCCTTCTTCGTGGTCGGCATCATCTTCTTCCTTCCACCCGAGTACACGGACCCCTACGAGTTGGTCGCCCCGTGGGGCGTGCCATTCCTAGTCCTGGGGTGCTTGCTACTCGTGGGCTCGACGACGCGAGCGACCCGACGCTGGCTGATCGCCAGCTGAGGGAGCGGGAGATGGAAATCATCCGATGGGCAAAGAGACGCTTCGCCAACCCAGTCACTCGGTCCTGAAGACCATGGCGGGATCATGTGTGACCCGTTGGATCCCCCTATCCAGCGCCTCGACCGAGACCTCGAACGGCTGAGCGCACTCGAAGGAAGGGTGGCGGTAGTCGAGACCCCCGGACGATCCCGTCGCGGTCTGATCGAGCCAGCGAAGAACGGGAGCGTGAGCGACGACCAGTACCGTCACCTCCGTTAGATCGAGCAAGTACCGCGCCCCGTCGAGGAACCTCTGCGCTGATGCGGCCAGGGTGACGTTCGTCCCCGGGACCACGATGTCATCGCCGTTCTCGCGCATCCAGTCGGCGAAAGCCACCACGGGGCCGTCTTCGAAGTCCCCTGCAGGTGGATCGTTGAGTTGGGGAAGCTTCAAACAGGGGAGACCGCGCCCCGCGAGCGCGATCTCAGCCGTCTCGACCGCCCTGAGCGTTTCGCTGGTGACGCAGAGGTCGAGCGGCGTGTCGATGATCGACGATCTAAGGGCTGCTGCCTGCTCCCGCCCGATGGGGGTCAGGGGCGAGGTCGTCTTCGCCGGGTCGGCGTTGATGAGCCCCTCGACGTTGTACACGCTCTCCGCGTGTCTAGAAAGGATCAGCCGCTTCATGTTTCGGGTTGCCAAGAGGTGGCGACGATTGAGCCTAGCTCAAGTGTCGAGCACGGGTCCCTCCTGCCAGCCGAAGCCATCTGGCTGTCGGTCGAGTACAAGGGCATGATGGCCCACATGGAGCGACCGCTGAGTGGAGGCGTGATCGGTGCCGTTAGGGTCGGCGAGACCGTCCGGAAGCCTGCGGGCCTTTGGACACCGACCATCCAGGCTCTGCTTGGGCATCTCAGATCAGCAGGCTTCGCGCGATGAACATCTTCCCGATCGCGTTCCCTTAGATCACGCGAGATGTCGTCGGGACCGACCTGGCGAAACCAGAGCTCCGCGCTCGCTACAGCCGGTTCCTCCGTGCGCTGGGTCAGCACCTCCGTAACGACCCCTGAAGAAGCGGCTCCAACAGCACGGGTTCAGCTCGCCGCAAGCTGCCTCGACGTACCGACGTAGCCTGTGGGCGATGACCACCACCTTTCACGTCGTGATCCCGGACACATCGGGCACGCATGTATTGCTCGTCGAGGACGCGGCCGGCTGGGCGCTCCCCCGCGTGACCAGCACGCAGCTGTGGTCACTGGTGAGCTCGATCCCGACCCAGGTGCGGGCGCGATTCGGCCTCGAGGTCGTCGTCTTGAGGAGCATCGTCGTTCCGGGCGAAGGCGGCTCAGACGAGACCCCCGACGACGAGTTCCGGTTCACGGAGAACGTTGGGGAGGATCCTTCGGGCCTCGAGGGCTGGTGCACGGAGGCGGAGTTGCCCGGACTCGCGATGACCGACGAGCGCGACCGCAAAGGCGCGCTCCAGTGGTTCGCCGAGCGGCGGAGTGGGGGACCGGAGCTCCTCCAACCGTGGCAGCGCGAGGGATGGTTCGCGGTCGCTGACGCCTGGATACACGCGATGGTGCCGGATGTGATCCGCGTCGAGCAGCACGCCAGCTGGTGCGGGTCCTCGCTGCTCCGGATCGAAACCGCTGGCGGTCGTCGCTACCTCAAGGCGGCATCGAGTTATTTCCACGGCGAGGGTGCGATGACCGCGATGCTCGCCGATCGGTTCCCCGATGTGGTCCCTCGCCCAGTCGCGATCGACACGGAACGCGGCTGGATGGTGCTGGCGGACTTCGGAGACGCACTCGTTGGCTCGGAAGCTCTCGAACATTGGGAGGGTGCGCTGGACACGATGGCATCACTCCAGCGGAACAGCCTTCGGTTCACCGACGAACTGCTCGGAGGAGGGTTGCGCGACCGACGACCAGAGGTGCTCTTGTCACAGATCCAGGCATTCGCCGACGGACATCGCGGCGTGATCCCCGACGGATACGCGCGTCGCGTGCGCGACGCCCTCCCACGGTTCGTCGAACTCTGCGCGGAACTGGGGGCAGCGCCGATCCCCGACACGCTCGTGCACGGAGACTTCCATCCCAACAACGTCGTGATCGAGCGAGGTCGATACACGATCTTCGACTGGACCGACGCCTGCGTTGCCCATCCGTTTGTCGACCTCTTGACGTTCTTCCACACGTTCGGGCCGCCGAGCACGGACGTCGAGGTTCGGGATCGACTGCTGGGGCACTACCTCGTCGGCTGGGAGAGCCTGATGCCCCATGACGAAGCCGAGTCGCTCTTCCGACGCACGGAGCCACTCTTGGCGATGCACCATGCGATCAGCTACCGGGAGATTTTGGACGCGCTCGATCCAACCGAACGCTGGCAGTGGGAATCCCACTTGCCGTGGTGGCTGGACAAAGCGTTGGACGGACCGACCTGAGGATCCGTCTGCTGCGGCGGTCGCCGGCCTCGCGCAGCTCAAGACGCCCCTCGGGTTGTCGTTCCGCGGCCGACTCGAGAGATGGCAGGATGGCTCCGTGGAACCACGGGCGCGGCGCCGGCTGCTCGCACGGTCGCTCTGGGGTCTCGCCATGGCGATCGCGGTGGCGGCGCTCGTCTTCTCGGTACTCTCGCGCGACGTCCCGCAACCTGTCGGCGCGTTCGGGTTTCGCGGCTACCCGACCCTGCGGACGTTCTCGTTCGCGACCGTGGGATTGATGGTCGCCTCGCATCGACCCGAGAACCCGATCGGCCAAATCCTGCTCGTTGGCGGAGGGGTCAATGCCGCGGTGGTCCACCCGAGCATGAACTGCGCGGAATTCGCATACGCGGACGACCCGGCGCTCCCCGGAGGTGACATCGCGGCATGGGTGTCGAACTGGAACTACATCATCACAGTCGTCGCGATCCCGATCGTCCTCTTGTTGTTCCCCGAGGGCGGGTTCTCTCCTCGCCGAGGTCCTCGAGCGGGTCGGCCTGCCGATCACCGTGGGCGTTGCCCGGACCAAGTTCCTCGCCAAGGTGGCGAGCGGGGGTCGCGAAGCCGGACGGGCGGTTGGTGGTCCCGATCGACGGCGAGCTCGAGTTCCTGCACCCGCTGCCGGTCGAGCGTCTACGGGGTGTGGGGCCGGTGACCGCGGACAAGCTCCGCGAGCGTTCATCACCACGGTGGAGGAGGTGGCCCGGCTCGGTGAGCCCGCCTTGGTGCGGATCCTCGGCCGCGCCGCGGGGCGGCACCCCCCTCAGTTCGACTTGAGTCGCCTTTCAGCAGCGCCGATGCGGCTCTACGGCGGTGCCCGGGGGGGGATTCGAACCCCCACGCCCCGAAGGGCAAGCGCTTTTAAGGCGCTGTCGTCTACCGATTCCGACACCCGGGCTGACCACCGATGCTAGCCGGGTCCGCGCCTAGGCGGAACCACCCGGCCCCCGCACGCTGCTGTCGGGCCGCCCCGGCTACCATCGTGTGATGCGCGACCTGTCCGCCCTCCCCAAAGCCGAGCTCCACATCCACCTGGAGGGTTCCCTGCGGATCGAGACCGCGTTGGAACTCGCCGACCGAGGCGGGCGCCGCGTCCCGGCCGGGCTCGTCGACGGCGCGTGGACGTTCCGCGGCCCGTCGGACTTCATCGAACAGTACGTGGGCATGTGCGGGCTCCTGAGCGAGCTCGACGACTTCCGCCGGCTGGGGTTCGAGGTGACGCAGGATCTCGCCGCGAACGGGGTGCGCTACGCGGAGGCGGTGTTCTCTCCGTCCAACCACGCCCCCCGATTCTCCGAGGACTGGTTCGGACCCATCGAGGCGGTGCTCGACGGCCTGGCGGCGGGCGAGCGCGCGACCGGCACGGTGGTGCGGCTGGATCCCGACATCGTGCGGGACCTCGGTGTCGAGGAGGCGGACCGGGTCCTCGATGTCGCCCTGAAGTACGCGGGGCGCGGCGTCGTGGCGCTGAACTGCGCCGGCAGCGAGCGCACGGACATCGCCCCGTTCGCACGGCATTTCCGCGTCGCCACCGAGGCCGGGCTGCGGTCGGTTCCGCACGCCGGCGAGTGGGCGGGACCGCGCAACATCTGGTCCACGCTCGAGCACCTCCGCCCCGATCGCATCGGGCACGGTGTGAGCGCCATCGAGGACCCTGCCCTGGTCGCCGAGCTGGCCGAACGACGGATCCCTCTGGAGGTGTCGCCCGTCTCGAACGTGCGGACGGGTGTGTTCGCGTCGCTGGCCGACCACCCGTTCACGACGCTCCGCGACGCGGGCGTGATCGTGACGCTCAACTCCGACGACCCGCCGATGTTCGGCGCGTGGCTCACCGACGTGTACGAGGCGGCCCGCGACGCATGGCACCTATCCGACGAGACCCTCGCCGACATCGCCCGCGCCGGCGTCGCGTCGTCGTTCGCCGACCCCGGGCTGAAGGCGTCGATCGACGCGGGCATCGACGCGTGGCTGGCCGGCGACCCGAACGGGCGATCGGTATGACCGTCGAGGCGAGCACCGGCCTGGGCGCGGATCCGCTGGAGCGCCTGGCGTCTCGCATCCGCGAACGGGAGGCCGTCGCCGCGGTCGTGGGACTCGGGTACGTGGGCCTGCCGCTGCTAGTGGGCATCCACGCCGCAGGGTTCCCCGTGATCGGCGTGGACGCCGACCCCGCGAAGATCGACGCGCTGCGGGCCGGTCGCTCTCCCATCGCCGGCGTCCTGGATTCGCAGATCGACGCGCTGGATCGCGCGACCTTCGCCGGCGTTCCCGATCTGTTGCGCGACGCCGACGTGATCGTGCTGTGCCTGCCCACGCCGCTCGCCGACGGCTCCCCCGACCTCACCATGGTCCTCACGGCGGTGGAGGAGGTCACACGCTCCCTCACGCCGGGCACGCTCGTGATCCTCGAGTCCACGACCTACCCGGGCACGACGCAGGAGCTCGTGCGGCCCATCCTGGAGTCCTCCGGCCTCGCGGCCGGCCGGGACTTCGCGCTCGGCTACTCGCCGGAACGGATCGACCCGGGAACCCGGGGCCACGGCCTTCGGGCCACGCCCAAGATCGTCTCGGGGCTCACGGAACGTTGTCGCGAGCTCGCCGCCGCGTTCTACGCGCAGGTCGTCCACACGGTGGTGACGACGTCCTCGCCGCGCGAGGCGGAGATGGCCAAGCTGATCGAGAACACGTATCGACAGGTGAACATCGCGCTCGTCAACGAGCTCGCGATCCTGGCGCGCGACCTGGACGTGGACATCTGGGAGGCGCTCACCGCCGCGGCCACCAAGCCGTTCGGCTATCAGCCGTTCTGGCCGGGTCCCGGAGTGGGCGGCCATTGCATCGCCATCGATCCCACGTACCTGAGCTGGCGAGCCGGACAACAGCTCGGTCATCGGGTGGAGTTCATCGAGCACGCGAACGAGGTCAACAACCGGATGCCCGACTACGTGGTCGGGCGGGTGGGGGAAGCGCTGAACGACGCCGGCAAGCCCATCATGGGATCGCGCATCCTCGGCGTCGGCGTGGCCTTCAAGCCGGGTATCGACGACCTGCGGGGCTCTCCCGCCCTCCAGGTCCTCGATCGGTTGGCGGCCAAGGGCGCCCACGTCACCTACCACGACCCCTTCGTGGATCGATGCGAGATCGGCGGCCACGCCCAGGGATCGCTCCCGCTCGATGCGGCGACCGTCGGCGGCCAGGACCTCGTGGCGATCCTGACGCCCCACCCGGGGTTGGACGTGCCCGACCTCGTGCATGCGGCTGCGTTGGTGTTCGACGCGCGGGGGGCGACCCAGGGCATCGACGCGCCGCACGTGATCCGGCTCTGAGGCTCAGGACTCCGTGATCGTCACCTTGTCCATGTACACGGCCTGCTTGGGTTCCTGTGCCGCGATGTCGCCGCCCTTCGCCGCTTTCGGGTCCATGACCGGGAGGGCCTGGATCGTGCGCGCCACGTCGAGCCCTCCCGTGACGTGGCCGAAGATCGTGTAGTTGGGGTTCGCGTCGAGGTGGGTCCCGTTGGGCCCGCTGATGATGAAGAACTGGCTGCCGCCGCTGTTTGGGGCCTGCCCCTTCGCCATCGCGAACGTGCCGGCAACGTAGGATTCGTCGCCGGTCAGCTCGTCGGGGATGTTGTAGCCGGGACCGCCGCTGCCGGTCTCCGTCGGGTCGCCGCCCTGGATGACGTCGATGGAGGTGTCCAGCCTCGTGAAGAACTGCCCGTCGAAGAACCCCTTGCGCGCCAAGAACACGAAACTGTCCACGGTCTGGGGCGCGCGGCTCGGATCGAGCTCGATCGTGATGGTGCCACAGGACGTGACCATGGTGGCCGTGTAGGTCTTCTTCGGGTCGATCGTCATGGGCGGCGGACCGGCGAACTGCGGCTTGGGCTTGCCCGCCCCGGGGGGGACGTTCCCGCCGCAGGCCACGGTGGTCGGCGCGGGTTTGGGCTGCACGGTGCCGGTCTGGGTCCCCGGCTTGCCCGACGGCGTGGCGGACGCCGAGGGCGCGGCGGAGCCGGAGGCAGCCGCGCTGCCGTCGTCGCCGCCGCCCAGCAGGGCCGCCGCCGTCCCGCCGACGAGGGCGAGCGCCAGCACGGCCGCGATCACGCCGATCGTGATGTCCCGACGGCGCTTGCGGCGGTGGCGTTCGGCCTGGCGGCGTGCGGCGAGTTTGGCGAGTTGCTTGTCCCGGGCTCGGCTCGGCATACGGTCGGAAAGGTTACCCGACGCCCAGCGTCTCGTAGCCCAAGCCGTCGAGGATGTCCGTCTCGCTCACGAGGGCGCGGTCGGATCCGAACCGGCGCATCGTGGCCGCGAGGATCGCCGCGCCCGCCACGATCACGTCGCCGCGCCCGGGGGCCATCACCGGGATCGCGGCGCGCTCCCCGTTGGTCATGCGCGCGAAACGTTCGAGGAGGTCCTCGACCGTGGCCCGAGCGAGCCATGTGCGATGGATCGCGTCGGGATCGTATCGAGCGAGGCCCAGCGCGATCGCCTGCAGCGTGGTGGCCGTCCCCGCCACGGCCACGAACGTCCGCGCGCTCGCCGCCGGGATCGCGGCGTCCACCTCTTCGAGTACCCGCTCGGCCTCGGCCCGCAGCGCGCGGAGGTCCTCGCGCGACGGCGGGTCCGCTCGCACGAGCCGCTCGGTGAGTCGGACGCTGCCCATCTGGGTCGAGATCGCGCGTTCCGCATGCCCCGGGACCGCGCCGACCACGAACTCCGTGGAACCGCCGCCGATGTCCTGCACGAGGTAAGGCCCGGGATACTCAGATGGCTCCAACCCGAGCGTGGCTCCCACGAACGACAGACCGGCCTCGCGTTCGCCCGAGAGGATCTCGAGGGGCGTGTGGGCCACCGCGCGGACCGACGCTGCGAAGACGTCACGGTTCGCGGCGTCACGAACGGCGCTCGTGGCGGCGACGCGGATCCGCTCGGCGGCGAGGGCGCGGGCGCGGCGACAGTAGCCCGCAAGGACGTCCACGGTGCGAGCCAGGGCATCGGGATCGAGCCGGCCGGTCCGATCCACGCCCTCGCCCAGGCGGGTGATCTGGAGGTCGCGTGCGATCTCGGTGGGCCCGTCGGGACCTGGCTCCAGCACCAGGAGCCGGCAGGAGTTCGTTCCCTGGTCGATCGCCGCCACGCGGCCGCGGCGCTGCTCGGGATGCACGGGCTCGACGCGACGCGCCACCCACGAGCCCACCGGGTCGTCTCCGCCAAAGAGGTGGTAGGCGTAGTGCGCGTGCAGGCACTTCACACCGGTTCGCGTACCCGCCACCCCGCCCCAGCTTCGTGCGGGCGGCAGGTCGCGCGCGCGTTCGCGCGCATACGCCGCATGCGCGGCCGCGAGCGCCCGGGCGAAGGCGGCGTCCCGTGTCGCTCGCTCGTTGAGCTCGCCGATCGCGCCGCCGGCCTCGATGCGGGCGACGGCCTTCACGGCGGTGGGACACGTGAGCCAGAACGTGGTGGGGAACGGATCGCCCTCGGCATCGAGGGGCGCGTTGCGGATCACGAGCGGATGACCGCCCGGGCATCGTGCCATCACGATGAAGGCGGTGGTGGGCTCCCGGCCGAGTTGGCCGCGGACGGCCCGCAGGTCCGCGGGGCGGAGCTCACGTTGAGCGGTGAGGGCGCCGGATTCCATGCGCCCATGTTCGCAGAGCCCGCCATACTGCCGCCGTGGCCGCCGACCCGTTCTCCGCCATCGAGACGGCGCGTCTGCGCTTGCGCCGGTTCCGCGCGGAGGACGCCCGCGTGTTCGCCGCCTACCGCGCACGGCCCGACGTCGCGCGCTTCCAGGGGTGGGAGGCGGGCTACCCGCTGGACGCGGCCGAGCGATTCGTGCGGGAGATGGCCACCGTCCGACCGGGGATGCCCGGCGGATGGTTCCAGATCGCGATCGCGGAGCTCGACACCGACGCCCTGGTGGGGGACTGCGTCGTGCACGTGCCGGCCGAGGCCCGCACCACGGCCGAGATCGGCTACACGATGGCGCCGGAACACCAAGGCCTCGGCTACGCGACCGAGGCCGTGCGCGCGCTCGTCGCGTACGCGTTCGAGGACCTCGGCGTGGCGACGGTGCGTGCCGTCACCGATGCGCGCAACGATCCGTCGATCCGGCTGGTGCAGCGGCTCGGGATGCGGCGCGTCGCCGCCGAGCCCGCGACCTTCAAGGGAGAGGCATGCGTGGAATACACGTACGAGCTGACGAGGCCATCGGCGTGAGTGCTACTTGCGCTTGTGCTCGACGGCGCGCTTGACGTCCACCAGCCGCTCTTCGCTCTGCTTCATGAACGTCTTGAGCTTCTTCTCGAAGTCTGGATCGCTGCCACGCCGCTGGCGCGTGGGGGGCGGGTCCTGGAGCGCCTTGATCGACAGGTCGATCTTGCCGTCCTCCTTGATCGCCAGCACCTTCGCCTGCACCACGTCCGTCTCGCGGAGGTGATCGTGCACGTCCTTGACGTAGTTGCGGTCGATCTCGGAGATATGCACGAGCCCGAGCCGTCCGTCCTCCAGCTTCAGGAACGCTCCGTAGGGCGTGATGCGTTCGACGGTGCCGTCGATCACCGCCCCGATCTCGATCTCTGCGATCTCGGATCCCCCTTTCCCGTTTCGTGGCCCGTTCGTGGCCCGTTCGTGGCCCGTGCCGTTCTCGGACGACCGCGGCCGCCCCACAGTGCGGCGGACGGCCAGTGTGCGGGAATCATCCGCACCCGTCAATGCGCAACGCCGTGCGCTAGCAGCGTGGCGGGACGGGCGCGCCGCGTTTGGGGATCGCGCGGAACGCGATCTCCCCGGCGTGGACCATGCCCAGGCATTCGCGGGCGAGTTGCTCGATGTAGGCGGGGTCGTTCAGGCGGTCGATCTGCGCCTGGAGCTCGGCGTTGCGCGAGCGCAGCTCCTCGGACTGCTGCTGCAGCTCCGCGAGGCTCGAACGCTCCGCGAGGAGACCGCGGGCCGGCCCGATCGCCGCGACCATCAACAACATGACGAGGACCAGGAGGACGGCGCCGCGCGCGGTGAGCCTCACGCGCCGTTTCGATCCCGCCGTCGCGGGTGCCGGCGCCTTCGGGACGGGCTTCGCCCCGGCCGTGGGTTCCGGTGGGTTCTTCCCGCGGGCGGCGGCCTGGGGAGTGGCCGCGGCGGGGGTGTTCATCCCGCGCCCGCCAGGGCGGAACCGCCGGCGTAGCTCGCATTCTCGCCGAGCGCCTCCTCGATGCGTAGCAGCTGGTTGTACTTCGCGGTGCGCTCCCCCCGGCTCGGCGCGCCCGTCTTGATCTGGCCCGCGTCGGTCGCCACGGCGAGGTCCGCGATGCTCGTGTCCTCGGTCTCGCCGCTGCGGTGAGACACGACGACCCCGTTGCCGTTCCGCCCGGCGAGCTCGATCACGTCCAGGGTCTCCGTGAGGGTGCCGATCTGGTTCAGCTTCACGAGGATCGCGTTCGCCGCGCCCTCGCGGAGGCCACGCTCGAGGCGCTCCGCGTTGGTGACGAAGATGTCGTCCCCCACGACCTGCACGCGCCTCCCGAGCTCCGCCGTGAGGCGCGCCCACCCGTCCCAATCGTCCTCGGCGAGCGGATCTTCGAGCGAAACCACGGGGAAGCGGTCGAGGAGTTCGGTCCAGAACGCGATCATGTCGTCGGCGGAGCGCGCGGCTCCCTCGAGCTGGTATGCGCCGTCGCGGTAGCACTCGGACATGGCGGGATCCATCGCGAACGCGATCTCCGTGCCCAGGTCGCGACCGGCGCGTTCGACCGCCTCGACCAGCAGCTCGAGGGCCTCGACGGCGGTGGCCAACGGGGGCGCGAACCCGCCTTCGTCGCCCACCGCCACCGGGAGTCCGCGTTCGATCAAGATGGCGCGGAGCGAGCCGAAGCACTCCGCCCCCCACCGCAGCGCCTCGGAGAAGGACGCTGCCCCGACCGGCATCAGCATGAACTCCTGCATCTCGAGGTCGTTGTTCGCGTGGGCGCCGCCGTTGATGACGTTCAGCATCGGGGTGGGGAGCACGTGTGCGTTGGGTCCACCGAGGTAGCGCCACAGCGGCTGACCACAAGCGTCGGCCGCGGCCCGTGCCACGGCCAAGGAGCAGCCGAGCGTCGCGTTGGCCCCGATCTCCGACTTGTCCGCGGTGCCGTCGAGGTCCACCAGGGTGCGGTCTACGTCGCGCTGATCGAACCCGTCGAGGCCGCGCAGCGCATCGGCGAGCGGCCCGTTGACGTTCGCCACCGCCCGCAGGACGCCGCGGCCTCCGAACGCAGCCTCGTCGCCGTCGCGCAACTCGAGGGCCTCGTGTTCGCCGGTGGAGGCCCCGCTCGGCACCGCCGCGCGGCCGAAGCCCCCGTCGTCCAGGCGCACGTCGACCTCCACCGTGGGGCTGCCCCGGGAATCCAGGATCTGGCGCGCGTGAACGGATCCGATCAGCGACATGGGTGCACGATGGTACCGGAGGATCACCGTCGATCCGGGGATTTCGGCGCGGCGACGCCCGCCGTGGTCGCGGCCGGCGCGAGCGACTCCGGTGGGTGCCGCAGGAAGTGGTCCCCGACGGTGGCGACCGGGCGGAACCCCAGCGTCGCGTACCAGCGCTGCGGCCAG
This sequence comes from uncultured Actinomycetes bacterium, assembly GCA_963719165.1. Taxonomy (GTDB): domain Bacteria; phylum Actinomycetota; class UBA4738; order UBA4738; family HRBIN12; genus JAOUEA01. The sequence goes on from CAVRAV010000001.1 coordinate 1,432,707, forward strand.
TCGGCCGCGTCGGCCCACAGGTGAACCCGCCGGGCACCGGCCTCGCGCGCCGCCGCGGCGGCGGCGAGGACGAAGGCGGTGGCGAGGCCCCGCCGGCGGAACTCCGGCAACGTGTCCACCGACTCGATCTGGGCTTCCTCACCCAAGACGTAGAGCTCGCAGCAGCCCGCGAGCGCCCCGTCCACGCGTGCGGCGAAGAACCGTGCCCCCACGGCACGCTCGAGCTTCCCGTGGTGCTCGGTGAGCTGCCGGACGGTCTCGGGGTCCCCCGCCCAGGGCTCCCGGCTCGTGACCTCCTCCTCCAACCCCCGCACCTCCGCGAACGTGAGCTCCTCGACAGCGTGAAGAGGCGGGCGCGGGTCGGGCGCTTCCTGCACCATCAGCACGCTGCGATCCACCGCGAACCCGTGCTCCACGAAGCCGACCGATAAGCGGTCTGCCGCGCGGCTGTCCCGCACGGCCACGAGACGGTGTGCGAGCCCGCGCTCCTGCATGAGGCGGTCCGCTTCGGCCACCCATCGATCCGCCGGAGCGGACGCGGGCTCATCGATCACGAGGAGGTTGCTGTAGTAGCGGAGCGGGGCCTCGTGATCGAAGTAGGCCGTTCCTCCCTGGAACGCGACGACCTCCGTGGACGTGCGATCGAGGAGGACGCGGCCGAATGCCCAGGCGCGCGCGAGGTCGTCGTTCATGGCCGAGGGAGTTTACGCGAGGGTCTCAACCGATGACGTCACCGGGATCGCCGTTGGCGCCGCACACCACGACGACGACCCGCTCGTCGGCCGCCGGAACGTAGGCACCGTGCATCAACGCGGCCAAGGCGGCCGCGCCCCCGGGCTCGGCGACCAACCGCAGCTCGCGCCAGAGGGCGCGTTGGGCCTCGCGGATGGCCGCGTCTGGCACCAGGGCCACCCGCTCGACGTAGGCGCGCGCGGATCCGAAGGCGATCGTCCCCACGCGGCGGACGCCCAGGGAGTCCGCGGCGATCGAGTCCACCGTCACATCCACGGGCGCGCCCGCCGCGAGCGCGGCGTCGAGGCACCGCGATCCCTCCGGTTCCACGGCGATCACGCGAACGTCGCCCCGAAGCCACGCCGCGATCCCACCCACGAGCGCGCCGCCGCCGCAGGCCACGATCACGGTGTCGGCGTCGGGCGCCTGCCGCGCGAGCTCGATCCCGATCGTGCCCTGGCCGGCGACCACCTCCGGCTGGTCGAAGGGGTGCATCGCGAGGGCCCCGGTCTCCGCCTGGTGGGCACCCGCCGTCGCCGAGGCGTCGTCGTAGTACCCCGGCACGACGTGCACCGCGGCGCCCAGCGCCCGGACCCGGTCGATCTTGGACGCAGGCGAGGTGGAGGGCACGAAGATCTCGGCGGTGTATCCCAGACGCCGGCAGGCGTAGGCCACCGCCAGGCCGAAGTTCCCGCCGCTCGCTGCGACGACCCCGGCCGGCGGGACGTCGGAGGCCAGCAGCTTGCTGAAGGCTCCTCGCGGCTTGAACGATCCCGTGTGCTGAAGCAGCTCGAGCTTGAGGGTCAGCGCCACGTCCATGCCGAACGCCCCGGCGCCGGTCCGGATCACGGGCGTCGTGCGCACGTGCGGCGCGATACGTTCGCGCGCGGCCTCGATCGCGTCCCGCGACGGAACCACGCCGGCGCCGACCATCGTTACCGTTCCCGCGCCGCACGGAAGAGGGCGCGCAACTCGGCCTCGGGCGCGGTCTCCACGTCGATGCCCCGTTCGGCCGCCATCTCCGTGAACCGTTCGTAACGCACCGCGAACGTTCCCACGGTCCGTCGCAGGGCGCTCTCCGCATCGACGCCGCGCTTGCGCGCCACGGCCACCGCCGCGAACAAGACGTCGCCGAGCTCGGCCTCGGCTTCTTCGGCGCCCTGAGCACGCCCGAGCTCGTCGACTTCTTCGCGCAGCGCCTCCATGGCACCGTCCACGCTGCGCCACTCGAACCCCCACCCAGCGGCGCGGCGCTGGACCTTGGCGGCGCGCGCGAGCGCCGGCAGGGTGGCCGGGATGTCGTCGTTCACGCCCTTGCGACCGCCCGACTCGGCCGCCTTGAGTTTCTCCCAGTTCACGAGGACCTCGTCGGCGTCCGCCACGTCGACGGTGCCGAACACGTGGGGGTGCCGGTAGACGAGCTTGTCGACGAGCCCGCGCGCCACGTCGTCGACGTCCCAGCGACCCTCGGAGGCCGCGATCTGCGCGTGGAAGACGACCTGCAGCAGGACGTCCCCGAGCTCGTCGCGGATGGCCTCGTCGTCCTCGGCCTCGACCGCTTCGATGAGCTCGTGCGTCTCCTCGAGGAGGTGCGGGGCGAGGGTCCTGTGGGTCTGCTCGGCGTCCCACGGGCAGCCGCCCGGCCCGCGCAAGCGGGCCATCACCCTCACCAGATCGAGCAGGCGCCGCCCCTCTTGAGACGAAGGGACCGGGCCCTCGCCGACCCGGGGCTCGGCGTTCGGGCCTCCGGCGGCCGGCGGCCTGTCGTCGGGGTGGCCGGACGCCTCGGTCACGGCGTGGGACTGATGGCGGCGCTCGGGACGTCCGTCGCCGAGCCGGTGGCGCTCGGGTCCGTGCTCGTGACCGCGACCACCGTCAGGGTCGGGATGTCATAGCGACCGTACTTCGGGTTCACCTCGACGCCTTGGTCCTGCGCCTGCTTGGTGAGCCAGTCGTTGAAGATCTTGGAGGCCCCGCTTTGGACGAGCTGCGACTTGGCTTTGTCGAACGGCGTGACGGTCTTGTCGAGCAGCTTGATCACGTGCCATCCGTACTGGGTCTTGACCGGCTTGGAGACCTCGCCGACCGCCAGAGCGGCGGCGGCCTGTCCGAACTCGGCCACATAGCCCGAGGCCGGGGACGAGGGGAGCTTCCCCCCGTTCGTCTTGGCGCTCGGGTCGATGGACACGTCGTTGGCAAGGGCGGCGAAGTCGGCGTCGGTGAAGCCCGGCGCGGTGACCTTCTTGTAGACGGCCTGCGCCTCCGCCTGGGTCTTCACGAGGATGTGCTCTACCTCGACGTTCGTGAAGTCGAGGATCTGCTGCTGATACAGGGCCCTCAGCTGCGCGTCGGTCGACCCGGCCTCGCCGAGCTTCTTCTGGACGTCCTGGAAGAGCAGGACCTCGCGTCCCAATTCGTTGAGGTCGTCGCGTGAGAGGCCGCTCGACTGGAGCTGCTGGTCCACCTTGTCCGCCCCCAACTGCTGGTCGAGGCTCGCGATGATGGCGGTGAGCGCCTGATCGGTCACGGTAACGTCGTTCTGGTCGGCGAACTCGCGCACGAAGGCGCCCTGGATCAGGTTGGAGAGCGCGAACCGGTTGCACGCCGCCTCGGCGGACTCCCCCGCCGTCGGCTGGCCGCATCCGCTCTGATTCAGCGCCCCGATGAAGGTGAACAGCTTCGCCTCGTGGGCCACCTGCTCGTCCGTGATCTGCGTGGATCCGGCGGTCGCGGCCGTCGTGCCGCTGACAGCCCCGTCGCCCTTGCTGCAGGCAGAGAAGAACAGGGCCGGCACGACGATCGCGGACACGACGATGAGGCGGTTCGTTCGGGGATGCACGGCAACGAGTTTACGTGAAGCCCACGCCCGGGCCCCCACCGTCACAGAACCGTCACGAGACCGGTTCGTCGTCCCCCTTGACCGCTTCCAGTAGCCACCGCTCGACGAAGCGCACGAGGTCCGTGCCGAAGACGCGCTCCGGCACGAGGTTCAGCGTGTGCGTCTCCTCATGGTAGGTGGCCTTGAAGACGCGTTCCTCGAGGTCGAAGCGCAGCTCGGGCGGGATCGCCACCGGGCTCAGCCGGACCTGGTCGCGGTACGTCGCTACGTCCTCGATGCCCAGCGCGCGGGCCGTGACCCGCAGGGAGGCGATCGCGAACAAGGTCTCCACCTGTTGGGGAAGCGCGCCGTAGCGGTCCACGGTCTGCGCGCGGATCTCCTCGAGAGCCGCATGGTCGGCGGCGAGAGAGATACGGCGGTAGAGCTCCAGGCGCAGCGCCTCCTGAGCGACCCACCCCGGAGGGATGTATGCCTTCACCGGCAGGTCGATACGCAGTTCCTTGTCCTGGGGGATCTCCTCGCCCTTCATCTCCGCCATGGATTCCTGGAGGATCCGCGCGTACGCATCGAAGCCCACCGCCGCGATGTGACCGTGCTGCTCGGCGCCCAGGATGTTCCCCGCGCCGCGGATCTCCAGGTCCCGCAGCGCGATCTGGAACCCGCTGCCCAGCGCCTGATGCTTGCTGATCGTGGCGAGCCGTTCGCGGGCCTCGTCCGTCATCTCGCGCTGCGGTGGGAAGAAGAGGTAGGCGAAGGCCCGCTCCGTCGAGCGGCCCACGCGTCCCCGCAGCTGGTACATCTGCGCCAGTCCGAGCCGATGCGCGGAGTCGACGATGAGGGTGTTCGCGTTCGGCACGTCGAGGCCCGATTCGATGATGGTGGAACACACGAGGATGTCGGCGTCTCGGTCCCAGAACCGCATCATCTGGGCCTCGAGGACGTCTTCGTCCATCTTGCCGTGCGCCACGACCACCCGGACGCCGGGCAGCTGGTCCTGGAGCCAGGCAGCCTGGCGATCGATGGTGGCCACGCGGTTGTGCACCCAGAAGACCTGTCCCTCACGCAGGAGCTCGCGGCGGATCGCACCGAGCGCGAGCCCCTCGTCGTAGGCGCCCACGTAGGTGAGGACCGGTTGACGGTCCTCCGGCGGGGTATCGATCGTCGACATCTCCCGGATGCCCGTGAGGGCCATCTCGAGCGTGCGCGGGATCGGCGTGGCGGTCATGGTGAGCACGTCCACGCTCGCGCGGAATTGCTTCAGTCGTTCCTTGTGCCCGACCCCGAAGCGTTGCTCCTCATCCACGACCAGGAGCCCGAGGTCCTCGAACGCCATGTCCTTGCCGAGGAGCCGGTGGGTACCGATCACCACGTCCACCTTGCCCGCCACCACCTCGGCGACGATCGCCTTCTGCTCGGTGGGGCTCACGAATCGGCTGAGCATCTTCACCGTCACCGGGAACGGGGCGAATCGCTCGCTGAAGGTGATGAAGTGCTGCTCGGCCAGGAGGGTGGTGGGGACCAGCACGGCGACCTGCTTGCCCTCCATCACGGCCTTGAACGCCGCTCGCAGCGCGATCTCTGTCTTGCCGAAACCCACGTCGCCGCAGATCAGCCGGTCCATGGGCCGCGGCCGTTCCATGTCGCGCTTGACCTCGTCGATGGCCGTGACCTGGTCCCCGGTCTCCTCGTGCGGGAAGGCGTCTTCGAGCTCCGCCTGCCAGGGGGTGTCGGGCCCGAACGCATGGCCGGGCACCGCCATGCGCACCGTGTAGAGGCGGACGAGCTCGCCGGCCATGTCCTTCACGGCCTTCTTGACCTTGGCCGTCGCGCGCGTCCAGTCCGAGCCTCCCATGCGATGCACGCGCGGGTGATCGCCGCCCACGTAGCGGGCCACCATCCCCACCTGGTCCGACGGCACGAACAGCCTGTCCCCCGCCGCGTATTCGAGGATCAGGTAGTCGCGCTCGGCGCCGGCGAGCTCCCTGTGGGTGATCCCCACGTAGGTGCCCACGCCGTGGATCCGGTGCACCGCGTAGTCGCCCGGCTCCAGCTCATCCGCGATCGACTCGGTCCGCCGGCTCGTGAAGCGCGGTGCCGTTCGGGTGTGGCGTCGCGAACCGAACAGGTCCTCCTCCGTGGCGACCGCGAGCCGCTCGGCCGGGAACACGAACCCTCGCGTCAGCGGGGCCTCCACCGTCTCAACCTTTGCGTCCGCGACGACCTCGCTCACCCTGGCGAGCGAGCCGTGGCCCCGAGCGGACAGCACGAGCCGGTACCCCTGCGCGGAGAGCTCCGTGAGGCGCGCGGCGAGCTCCTGCGGGTTCCCCTGTGCCGTTCCCCAGTGATCGAGGCCGAGGTCCACGCCCTCGGTGAACTCGGTCAGCCTGAGTTGCACGCGATCGCCCAGCGCCTCCTCGAGGGGATGGAGGGCCCGCGCCGCAGGCCAGGCGATGGCGTCGGCGAGCGCCTCCCCTTCCTCGTGCGCTTGACGGGCCCGGTCCAGGGTCCGGTGTGCCTGTGTGACGACCGTCCACGCGCCGTCGGGGAGCAGCTCCGCGGGGGTCGGCAGATGGTCGAACAGGAACGGGGCGAGCGTCTCGGCCCCCTCAACGAAGAGGCCGTCGGCGAGGCGCTGGAGCTGGTCGGCGAAACGCTCGGCGTGCACGGACGCGGCTTCCCCCGCCCGCGCGCGAAGCGCATCGTCCGGGATCAGCTCGCGCACGGGCGGGACATCGACCCGGGCGATCTTCTCGGTGGACAGCTGCGTCGAGGGGACGAACGCGCGCAGGGACTCGATCTCATCACCCCAGTACTCCAGCCGAACGGGCCGGCGCGCCGTTCCCGGGAACACGTCCATAACGCCGCCGCGCACGGCGAACTCTCCCCGGTGTTCCACCACGTCGGCGCGCGCGTAGCCGAGGTCCACCAGCGTGCCGGCGAGGGCGTCCGGAGGCAGTTCGCGGCCAGCCTCGAGCACGAGCGACTCGACGGTGCCGAGCGTGGGGATGACACCCTGCATCGCCGCGAGCGCGGGCGCGACCAGGACGAACGCTCCCTCGGCCGCGCGCAGGCGCTCGAGCGCGCTCGCGCGGCGAGCGGCCACTTCGGGCGCGGGCGAGATGCCTTCGTACGGGAGAGCCTCCCAGGCGGGGAGATGCGCCACCGACGCCGGGCCGAGGTAAGCGACGAGGTCGGCCGCCAACGATTCCGCCTCATGGGGGCCGGGTGTCACCGCGAGGACCGGCGCCTCGAGCGCCACGGCAACGGCGGCCGTCACCAGATCCTCGGCGGCCTGGGCCCGGGCCACGACGGGGCGCGCCCGCTCGAGCAGCAAGCGCTCGAACGGCTCCGACGCAACCATGGCGTCGACGATCTCCCGCAGGCTCACCCGACCTCCCGAACATGCACGAAGAGCCCCGCCGCGGTGCGGCGGGGCGAAATCACACCCATCCTACCGGCGACCGACCGGATGGGTGGCTCCGACGTTCGGCCCAGACCCTCGGTTCGTCGCTAGGTTTCAGGCGCCCGGCCCGGAGCCGTTGTATCGATCCTGGGTCGCCTCGAGGCCGTCGGCGATCAGGGAGCGAACGGCGTCGGCCGCGTGCTCGGCGAGGATCGCGAGGTCGGTCTGAAGGCGCTTGGGGGTTGGCTCCAGTACGAAATCCGCCGGGTCCTGGCGCCCGGGCGGTCGCCCGATCCCCACGCGCACCCGAGAGAAGTCACCCGTGCCGAGGGCCTGCTGCAGCGAACGCAGGCCGTTGTGACCGCCGTTGCCACCGCCCGCTTTCACACGCAGGGTGTCGGGCGGGATGTCGAGCTCGTCGTGCACGGCCACGATCTGCCCTGCGACGATCCCGTGCTTCTTGGCCAGGCTCGCGTAGGACGGGCCCGACTCGTTCATGAACCGGGTCGAGCGCGCCAACAGGACCCGTTCGCCGGCCTCATGCGTCTCCGCGACCTCGACCGGCAGGAAGCGTGACTTGCGGAACCGGGCACCGTCGTCGCGCGCCAGCGCCGCGATCACCAGACGGCCGATGTTGTGGCGGGAGGTCGCGTACCGGTCGCCGGGGTTGCCGAGACCCGCGACGAGCCACGGCATCGATCAGGCCTCGTCCCCGCCCTCCTCGGGGGCGGGCGCCTCGTCGGCGCCCTCCTCCTCCGCGGCCTCGGGCTCTTCGCCCTCTTCCGCGGCGGGCACCGCCTCGACGCCCTCTTCGCCGGGAACGGAGAGGTCTGCCTCCACGCGCAGCACCGCGGGCGTGATGATCGACAGGACGGCGTCCTCCGGGCTCGTGACGATCAGCACGCCATCGGGAGCCGCGAGGTCGCTCACGTGGACCATCCCGCCCAGCTCGATGTCGGTGACGTCCACCTCGATCTGATCGGGGACGTCCTGCGGGAAGCACTCCACGGTCACCTCGCGCAGGTGGTGCTCCACGACACCGCCCTCCTTCACGCCGGCGGCCTCGCCGGTCTCCACCACCGGCACGCTCGCCGTGATGGTCTGGGTTCTGCTCACGGCAAGGAAGTCGATGTGCAGCAGGGTGTTGTGGACGTGGTCGCGCTGGATCTCCCGCGCCATGGCGAGATGGTCCTGCCCGTCGACGACGAGATCCACGAGCGCGTTCGAACCCGCGCCGCCGTGGAGGACGCGGAACATCTCGCGTGCGTCGACGGACAGCGCGACAGGGTCGACGCCCTGTCCGTAGAGCACGCCCGGGACCCGTCCGGCCGCGCGTAGCTTCCGCGCCACGCCCTTACCTGTGTCCTCACGTTTGTCTGCATGCAGCTTGGTTTCCATGGCGAACGGATCCTCGCGACGAAGGGGAACGCGCCGATTGTACGGAAAACCGGACCCATGCAGACCGGGATCGGGCCGGAGCCCCGATCGGCTCAGACCTGGTTGTGGCCGCCGAAGATCTCGCTAACGCTGGAGTCCTCGAAGACGGCTCGCAGGGCGCTCGCGATGAGCGGAGCGATGGACAGGACCCGCAGCTTGGCGAACGAACGCTCCTGCGGGATCGGCACCGTGTTCGTGACCACCACCTGCGAGATCGGGGCCTCCTCGAGGGCTTGGCGCGCCTTGCCGCTGAAGATCCCGTGCGTGGCGCCCACGAAGATGGGACCCGCTCCCTGGGCCGCCAGCGTCTGGGCGCCCTTGGCGACGGTCCCCGCCGTGTCGATCATGTCGTCGACGATCACGCACGGACGACCCTCGACCTCGCCCACCACGGCCATCTCCTCGATCTTGTGCGCCTCCTTGCGCGAACGACGCTTATAGAGGAACGCGAGGTCGGCGTGCAGGTACTCGCGCAAGCGCTCGGCGGTCTTGATGCGGCCCGCGTCGGGGGCCACCACCACGAGATCGTCGCCGTGCAGGCCGACCTCGTCCTTCAGGTAGTGCGACAGGATCGGCAGCGCGGTCAGATGATCGAACGGGGCGTCGAAGAACCCCTGGATCTGGCCCGAGTGAAGGTCGACGCTCACGACCCGGTCGGCCCCGGCCGTGGTGAGGAGGTCGGCCACGAGCTTGGCGCTGATCGGCTCACGGGCCATCGCCTTCTTGTCCTGGCGCGAGTAGCCGTAGTAGGGGATCACCGCGCTGATCCGCTTGGCCGAGGCACGTTTCAGCGCGTCGATCATGATCAGCTGCTCCATGATGGCCTCGTTGAGCGGCTCATAGTGCGTCTGCACCACGAAGCAGTCCGCCCCACGCGCGCTCTCCTCGGCGCGGAAGTAGATCTCCCCGGAGGCGAATCGTCGCAGCTGGGCCTCGCTCACCGGGATGCCGAGGCAGTCGGCGATCTCGTGTCCTAGCGCGGGATGGATCGTGCCGGTGAACAGCATCATCCGCTTCTTCGTGATGATCTCCACGGCGCTCTCCTAACCTCGCTCGGTCCGGGCGCGGTGCTCCGCGTCCTTGCGCTTGCGATACCCCTCGATCACCCGCTGCTCCCCGCGCTCGACCGCCAGGGCCCCCGGCGGCACGTCCTTCGAGATCACGGACCCCGCCGCCGTGACGGCCTCGCGGCCCACGCGCACCGGCGCCACCAGGATGGTATCCGAACCCGTGCGGGCTCCGTCCTCGACGACCGTGCGGTGCTTGGCATAGCCGTCGTAGTTCGCGGTGATGTTTCCGGCCCCGATGTTCACACCGTCCCCGATGTCGGCGTCGCCCACGTACGACAGGTGCGGCACCTTCGATCCGCGGCCCACGCTCACGTTCTTCAGATCCACGAACGCCCCCACCTTGGCCTCGTCCGCTAAGACGACCCCGGGGCGCATGCGCACGAACGGTCCCACGGTCACGTCGCGACCCAGACGAGCACCCAGGAGCACGGCGAAGGTCACCTCGCTGCCGTCTCCCACCTCCGCGTCCACCAGCCGCGTCGACGGCCCGATCGCGCAGCCGACCCCCACCCGCGTTCGGCCCTCGAGGAAGGACATCGGACGGATCACGGTGTCGGGTCCGATGGCCACGTCCACGTCGATGTACGTCGTGGCCGGGTCGATCAGCGTGACGCCGCCCGCGAGGTGCCCGGCGTTGATCCGACCGCGGACGACGCGCTCCACGGCGGCCAGCCCGGCGCGCGAGTTGAGCCCCATCGCGCCTCCCGTGTCCACCGGCACGACCGTGACCCTGAGGCCGTCGGCGAGCAGGAGCGGGATCACGCGATTCAGGTAGTACTCCCGCTGCCGGTTCTTGCGATCCAGCCGGGGAAGGGCACGGAAGAGCTCGGAGCGGCGAAACGCGAACAGCATGATCGAGACCTCGCGGATCGCCTGCACGTCCGGAGGCGCGTCCTCCTGCTCGACGATCTCGACCAGGCGGCGGCCCTCACGAACCACCCGGCCGTAGCCGCCCGGATCGTCCAACTCGGTGGCCGCGATGGTGGCGGCGACGCGCGAACGCCGATGCGAGGTGACGAGCGCCTTCACATCGTCCGCGGTCACCGGATCGAAGTCACCGCCCATCACGAGCACGTCGTCGACCCGGCCGACCTTGGACCGGGCGACGCTGACGGCGTCGCCGGTGCCGAGCTGGCGGGGCTGCCGGACGAACACGGGGGCGGGCGAGAGCGTCCAGGAGCGCACCGCGGCCTCGACCTCGTCGGCGCCGTGGCCGACGACCACCACGACCTTCTTGGGTCGCGCCGCCATGCCGGCTTGCAACACGTGCCAGAGGGCGGGACGGCCGCACACGGGTTGGAGGACCTTGGGTGTGGAGGACTTCAGGCGCTTGCCCCGGCCCGCGGCGAGTACCACGAGGGCCAGGGAGCGGGAGGACTTGGACGTCGTCGGCTCGGTCAACACGCTTCCCGGGTCGAGGGGTCCGTATCGTCCCACATCGACGAGGGGGCGGCGACCCACCGCACGGAAGGCGGAGAGCCTCGGCGGCGTCGCGGAGATGCTGGAGGAGCTTCGCCCCGCCGTGCGAGGAACGGACCACGCTGCCTTCGTGGACACGACGATCAGTCAGACGCGGCAGAAGCGCGTTCCAGCGTTGTTCCGGGGGGAGGGGTCGAACCTCCATCCCAGGCTCCAAAGGCCCGTGTCTTGCCGTTAGACCACCCCGGATCGCCACACAGATTAGGCGCTCGGACGGCCCGAGCACGCGTGCGCGGCGGCGGGCCGAGGCATCCCTCCGCTCAACGGTCGCGCTGGGCACCACGCATCGACCCTGGCACGATGCGAGGATGCTGCGAACGGCTCGGCGGGGCGACGGTACGGCTGGCTCTCGGATCTGGGGAGTCGTTGCCGCAACGATGCTGCTGGCGCTCCCGGCCTGTGTGTCGCTTTCGACAGGAACGACTTCTCCTTCGGCGGAGACCTCCGCGGACGCGAGCGCTCCCTCGACGGGCTCGTCCTCGGGACGCCTGCCGCCGGAACTTGCCCGGCGGACGCTCGCGTTCGCCGGGCGTGACGGCATCTACGTCGGGAGGGCCGACGGCTCGAGCCTTCGCGCGCTCACCCATGGCCCGGCTGAGAGCAACTGGCCCGAATGGTCGCCCGACGGAACCAAGATCGTCTACAGCTACCGAGGCGGCGAGCTCTGGCTCATGAACGCGGACGGTTCCGACGCCCGCTTCCTCGCTCGTGGAGGTGAGCCGTCCTGGTCGGGGGACGGACGGTGGATCGCCTTCGATTGCGCTCCCTCCTCGGACCCCGATGGCCAGATCTGCGCCATGCACCCGGACGGGACGGGGAGGGAGCCGATCCTCGATACACGCGGTTCGTTCCCGTCCTGGCGCCCGTGACGGGGGGCTCGTCGGGCCCCGTCTGCACCGGACCGATTCAGATCGGACGCGGCGCCGCGGGGGGGCCGCTGGTGACGAACGAACCTTCGACGGCGGTCGCCAGTTGGTCGGCATGGCCGAGGTGGCGCGCGAGCGCGACGACGGTGGGACCGCTCCCCGTCATCACGGCGCCGAGGGCGCCCGCCTCGAGGAAGGCATCGACCGCACTCGCGATCTCCGGATGCCTCCCTGCGACGGGGCCCTGGAGATCGTTGAAGAGCGCGCTCCCGAGCAGGACGTCGTTGCCCGTCTCGGCCGCGGCGATCACGGCCCCGCCGTCGGGGCCGGTCCGGCTCGTCTCGTCCCACCAGTCGTACGCGTCCGGCGCGCGCACCGCGAACGGGAAAGGGCGCACCACCCACCACGTCGTGACGACGTGAACGGGTTCCACGCGCTCGCCCCTGCCGCTCACGTACACGGCGCCACCGGGCAGGAGCGCCGGGACGTCGGAGCCCGTCGTCGCGGCCACCTCGCGCAGCGCGACGGGGTCGAGGCCGCGGCCCCAGAGCTCGTTCAAGGCGCGCAGGACTGCCGCAGCGTCGGCGCTGCCTCCACCCATGCCCGCCGCCACCGGGATCCGTTTGTCGATCGCGACGGCCGCGCCCGGCGTGTCCCGACCCACCGCACGCGCCAGGGCGACGGCCGCTCGCATCGCGACGTTCTCCATCCCGTCGGGCACGGACGCCGAGGTGGGGCCGCGCACCGACAGGGACCACGCATCGGCGCCGTCAACGGTGACGGCGTCCGCGAGCTCCAGGGGCAGCACCAGGCTCTCGACGTCGTGATAGCCGTCGGAGCGACGCCCGAGGACGCGCAGGAATACGTTCAGCTTCGCATGGGCGAGCGCGGTCACCGACCCGTGCCCGGCCTCGCTCACGCCGGCATCTTCCGGGCGATCGCCGCGAAGGTCTCGAGCGAGAGCTCCTCCGCTCTCGCCGACGGGGCGACCCCACAGGAGTTCAGGACCTCGTCGGCTCGTTTCCCGTCCAGCCCGAGGCGACGGAGCGCGTTGCGCATCGTCTTGCGTCGCTCCGCGAAGCCTGCGTCTACCACGCGCCACAGCCGATCCTCGGACACGTCAACGGGCGGCGCCGACCGACGCTCGAAGCGCACCACCACCGACCCCACGCGCGGGCGTGGCCAGAAGACGGTGGGCGGCACCTTGCGCACCTTCGTCGCGATCGCCCGGTACGCCACCCGCACGCTCACCGCGCCGTATGCGTCCTCCCCCGGCGCGGCCACCAGGCGATCGCCCACCTCGCGCTGCACCATCACGACCGATCGACCCACCGTGGGAAGGGTCTCGAGCACCGTGAGCACCATCGGAACCGAGATGTTGTAGGGGAGGTTCGCGCAGAGCGTCCACGGCGCTCCCTCCATCGTGGCTGCGAGATCCATCCGGAGGGCGTCGCCGTGGCGCACCGTTACGCTCGGGTGAGACGCCACCACCTCGTTCAGCGCCGGGATCAGCGCCCGATCGAACTCGACCGCGAGCACGCGGTTGGCCCGCGCGGCGACGAGCGCGAGCGTGAGCGACCCGAACCCGGCACCGACCTCGAGGACCAGAGATCCCGGCCCGACCTCCGCGTCGCTCGCGATGGCCCGGGCGAGGTTGGGATCGATCAGGAAGTTCTGGCCGAGCGCCTTGGAGGGGCGGATGCCATACCGGCGGGCGAGCTCCCGGATGTCGGTCGCCCCGAGCGTCGTCGGGGCGGATCGCTCACCAGCTGAGGCGGACGTGGAGGACGCCGGCGCCGAGGGGCGAGAGGGCGGCGAACGCCTCGGGCGAGAGGTCGATGATCTTGCCGGGGGAGAACGGTCCTCGGTCATCGATGACCACGGTAACGGAGCGCCCGCTCACGAGGTCCGTGACGGTGACGCGGGTGCCGAAGGGGAGGCTCGGGTGTGCCGCGGTGAGGCCGCTCCACGGCGGGTCGTACCAGGTGGCCAGCCCCGCCTGCGCGCGGCCGTCGGCGCCGGGCACGCGGGTCGTGCCCCCGTACATCGACTCGGGGCCCGAGACGACACGACGCGGCTCCGGCGCCCGCTCGACCCACCGGCCGATGAGCTCGCGCCGCGTGACCTCGCCGTTGATCTCCGTGATCCGGTACGTGGCGCGGCCCACACCGTCACGACCCTCGGACAGCACTCGGCTGCGCCCGGGCGTCATGGTGTCCTTGAAGGTGGTGAGCGTGCGGAAAGGCACCGTCGTCGCCTCGAGTCGCGTGAGGATCTCCACGCGATCCACGTGCACGATGGAGCCGTCGTGAAGGGGGGTGCTGGGTGATGGCTCGACGCGGTCGTTCGCATCCGGCGTGATCCCCATGGCCGTAAGGAGTGCTCCGACCGTGTCCGCGTTGGTCAGGACGTCGTGTACCTTCCCCGACACGACGGCCTGCACGGACACGGCCGGAGACGTACCGGCGCTCGATGCGGAACCCGAAGACTCGACGAGCCGGTCCGCGTCAGGAGACACCGACCTCGGGCTCGTCCCGTCCACCACCCAGACCCCCACACCTGAGGGATCGGGCTCGACCGTGGGGCGATAGGAGAACGGACCCTCGGGCGCCGGACTCACCACCACGGTCATGCCGTCGGCCAGCGCCGTGGCGGGTGACGGCTCGACGAGGATCGCGGCATCGAGCGAGATGCCCTCGCCCGTGAGCAGCTCCCCGACGTTGGTCGACGTCGTACGAACGGCCTCCCGCTTGCCGTCCACCACCAGCGTGACGTGCTTGACCAACGCGAACTGCACGACGCCCGCGACGAGCAGCACGCCGACCGCGAGGGTCGTGCCTTGCACAGCGCGGCGCATCCGCAACCTGCGGAGCCGCCTAGGACGTGGTGCCAACCTTCCTCCAAGTTCTCGAGGAAGGCTTCGCGGGGAAGCGGCTTGAACCGGATCGAAGCCTTCAAGCGCACGGGGGCGGAACCTTAGCAAACCCTCAACCCTCACTGCAACCTTGAGGCCGAACAGATGTTCGAGGGCTAGCGGAGCCCGGGGAACGCCTCGCGTGCGTTCGCGGCGGTGGCCGCGACGAGATCGTCCACGTCGACATCGCGTGCGCGGGCGATCGCCTCGGCGATGATCGTGATGTTCGCCGGCTCGTTGTCGCTGCCGCGGAGTTTCTGCGGGGCGAGGAACGGTGAGTCGGTCTCGGTGAGGATGCGGTCCAGGGGCAGGGCGGCGGCCGCCTGTCGGAAGTGCTCGTTCTTCGGGTACGTGATGTTGCCCGCGAAACTCACCCAGTAACCGCGCTCGGCGCACTCGCGCGCCAGCCCGACGTCGCCGCTGAAGCAGTGGATCACCACACGTTCGGCGGAGCCCTCTTCCAGCGCCCGCAGCGTCTGGGGCCACGCATCGCGGATATGTACCACCATGGGTTTCGCCGTCTCGTTCGACAAGGCGATGTGGGTCTTCAGGCACCGAAGCTGATCCTCGACGGGCGAACGCATCCGGAAGAAGTCGAGACCGCACTCCCCCACCGCGATCACGCGCGGGTCGCCCAGCAGTTCTTCGATCCGCGCGGCGGCCGCCTGATCGAAGGTCGCGGCGTCGTGCGGATGCATGCCGGCCGTGGCGAACACTCCCTCCAGCCGCTCTGCCAGCCCGAGCGATCGAGCGCTCGTGGACGGGTCCACGCCCACGCAGATGATCCGGTCGACGCCCGCCTCGTTCGCGGCCTCGACCACATCTGCAGGTTCGTGCTCGAGGAGGAACAGGTGGCAGTGGGTGTCCACCGCCCCGCTCTGCACCGACACTTCAGGGTTCTGGTCGCTCACGATCGGCGAGCTTACCGCGGTCTCCACATGGGGTCGACCGGGGGAGCTTCACGTGAAACATGGATCTGGGAAGCCTCACCCCCGAGTGAAGGCGCGGTGGAAAACGCCGAACGCAGGCTAGTCCGCGTCCACGCGGGGAAACAGGGACGCTCCTTTGGTCGTGAGCGTCCCGGGACGCAGTCCGCCCCACGCCGTCGAGGCGGGCAGATGCTGTCCCTCGAGGGAGCCCGTCTGGCCGAGTTGCTCCCACAGGCGCGCCGCCGCGGAGGGCATGACCGGCTGGATCAAGATCGCGAGGCAGCGCAGCGTCTCCGCGGCGGCGTAGAGGATCCCCGCCAGCTCTCGGCCGCGACCCGGGTCATTCGCCACGGCCCAGGGAGCCCGCTCCACCAGGTACTGGTTCGCGCGGCCGACGATCTCCCACACGGCCGTGAGGGCCGGTTGGAGTTGCACGGCGAGCATCGCCTCGTCGTAGCGGGCGGTCACGTCCTCGATGATGGTGGGGAGGTCGGAGGCCTCCGCGCGATCGTCTCCGGGGTCGGGTACCTCGCCGTCGTAGTTCGACGAGAGCATGGCGAGCACCCGGGCGGCGAGGTTGCCGAGGCCGTTGGCGAGGTCGGCGTTGTGACGATCGACCATGGACTCCCAGCTGAAGTTCCCGTCCTCGCCGAAGCGCATCTCGCGCATGAAGTAGTAGCGGTAGGAGTCCACGCCGAAGCGCTCCAGCAGGTCGGCCGGGTGGATCCCCGTGAGGTTCGTCTTGGACATCTTCTTGCCACCGACCGTGAGGTAGCCGTGTGCCCAGACCTGCTTCGGCAGCGGAACGCCGGCGGCCATGAGCATGGCCGGCCAGTAGACCGCGTGGAACCGGATGATGTCTTTGCCGATCATGTGGATGTCCACGGGCCACATCCGGTCGAAGCGCTGGGGGTCCGAGGCGTAGCCCGCCGCCGTGATGTAGTTGGTGAGCGCGTCGAACCAGACGTAGGTCACGTGCGCGTCGTCCCACGGGAGTGGCACGCCCCAACTCAGGGTGGTCCGGCTGATCGAGAAGTCCTGCAGACCGCCCTCGAGGAGGCTGAGGATCTCGTTGCGCCGGGTCCCGGGCTCGATCGCCCCGGGGTGCTCCGTGTAGTGGGCGAGGAGCCGGTCGCGGTACGCCGACAACCGGAAGAAGTAGTTCTCCTCCGTCACGTGTTCCACCGGACGCTCGTGGATCGGGCAGAGCCCGCCCTCCAGCAGGTCTCCCTCGGTGTAGTAGGCCTCGCACGATACGCAGTAGAGCCCCTCGTAGGAACCGAGGTAGATGTCGTCCCGCCCGTTGCCGTGGACGGCCTCCAGGAGCTTGGCGACCGCCGCGTAGTGACGCGGCTCGGTGGTGCGGATGTAGTCGTCGTAGCCGATATCGAGGCGCGCCCAGACCTCCCGCCACTGCGCCTCCATCGCGTCCACCCACGCGCGAGGATCGGTCCCGGCGGCCTCGGCCGCCCGCTGGATCTTCAGGCCGTGTTCATCCGTACCCGTGAGATGGAAGACGTTCTCCCCGCGCAGCCGGTGGTAGCGAGCGACGAGGTCCGTCGCCACGGCGTCATACGCGTGGCCGATGTGGGGCGCATCGTTGACGTAGTAGATCGGGGTGGTGATGTAGAAGACGTCGCGACCCATGACCGGCATCTTACCGACGCCAGGCATGACCTCCGAGCGCCACTAGTCTATATCAGACTAGTCACGAACCCTCGACCTCGGAAGCCAGGCTCAACCGATGAGCCGCGCGTACAGATCGTTCGCGGACCCGCCGCGCCGCTCGGCCACCGCGCGGGCCGCGTCGCGCTTGCGCATGCCGGCGGCGACGAGCGAACGCGCCTCGGCCAACGACCCCTCGAGGTCGACGCCGGCAGTCCCGGTATCGCCTTCCACCACGAGGACCATCTCGCCCTTGAGTGTCGCGTCGTCGAGCCGGCCGAGCACCTCGGACACGCGGCCGCGCAGTACCTCCTCGTGGCGCTTGGTGAGCTCGCGCGCGAGTGCCACGCGGCGGTCTCCCATGGCGTCGAGGAGGGCGTCGAGGAGGGCGTGCACGCGTCGGGGCGACTCGAAGAACACCAACGTGCGATCGTCGTGGCATAGCTCCCCCAGGCGCCGGGCCCGCTCGCCGGGCTTCTTGGACACGAACCCCTCGAAGGCGAAGCGATCCGTGGGCAGGCCCGAGACGACGAGCGCCGCCAGCGCCGCCGAGGGACCCGGCACGACCCGGACCTCGATGTCGTGCTCCACCGCGGCTCGCACGATCCGATATCCGGGATCGGACACGCTCGGCATGCCGCCGTCGGTCACGAGCGCCACCTGTGCTCCCTCGCGCAGACGCTCCACCAACTCCACGGTTCGCTCGCGTTCGTTGCCTTCGAAATAGGAGACGAGCTGCGGCCGTGGCCGCAGGCCGATGGACTCCAGCAGGCGGCCGGTCCGCCGCGTGTCCTCGGCCGCGATCAGGTCCGCCGACGCGAGGGTCGCCCGGGCACGATCGGTGAGGTCGCCGAGGTTCCCGATCGGGGTTCCGACCAGCCAGAGGATGCCCGCCATCCCCCGATGGTCCCAGGCGTCGCGTGCGTTCGGACGCGGCCGACGAGCCTTCGGCGCTGTCGCGCCCCGCTACCATCTGGCGGTGTCCCCGGTCCTGGCGCGCCTCAACCGCCCACTCGTCGCGATCCTCGCGGTCGCCGCTATCGCCGGTGGCATCCGCTTCTTCCATCTGACGCACCCGCCGGGTTTCGTGTTCGACGAGATCTACTACCCGAAGGCGGCCTGCATCTACGTCGGGTCCTCCAACGCCACGTGCCACGTCGCCTCGAGCGACGAGAAGTACTGGCGCACGAACCAATGGGACGTGGGCTCGTGGGTCCATCCGCCCTTGGGCAAGTGGACGATCGCGATGGGGATCAAGGCGTTCGGGATGAACGAGTTCGGCTACCGATCCATGTCGGCGCTGGCGGGCACGCTCGTCGCCGTGATGGTGGCGCTCATGGCGCAGCTGCTGTGGCGCCGACCCATCTGGACGTTCGTGGCCGGACTCCTGATGTCGATCGAGCACCTCAACGTCGTGATGTCGCGCACGGGCCTGCTCGACATCCACCTCGAGTTCTGGGTCGTCCTGGGGTTCCTGTGCGTGCTCTTGGATCGGCGGTGGATCGGGCGCGAGACGCCTCCACCGCGGGTCCCGCTCGCCGTCACGGACGTCGGCGGCGTCACGACGATGGTGATGCCGCGCTGGACGAAGGTGCCCTCTCCCCTGTGGCGGCCCTGGCGCTTCGCCGCCGGCGCGGCGTTCGGCGCGGCCTGCGCCGTGAAGTGGTCGGGGATCGCCGCCCTCGCCGGCGCCGTCATGCTCACCTACATCTGGGAGACCACGCGCCGGCACCGTGACGACACATCGCTCCCGCGCGCCCTCGCGAAGGCGTTCGCGTTGGAGACCTTCGGGATGGTGCTGGCCTTCTTGGTGGTGCCCGTCGCCGTGTACCTGCTCACGTGGCTCCCCTGGTTCCACCACTTCGGCTGGAGCCTCTCGGGCTTCTGGCAACACCACCTGGAGATGTGGCGCTACCACGCCGGGCTCAAAGCGACCGCCCTGGACAGCGCCACGCACACGTACACGCCGACCCATCCCTATTACTCGCGGCCGTGGACGTGGCTGCCCATGACCCGCCCGGTCAGCTTCTACGTGCAGAACGCCGGAAACGACGTCTCGCAGATCATCGCGATCGGAAGCCCCGTCATCTTCTGGGGCAGCATCCTCGCGCTGCCCTACGCGGCGTTCCGCTGGCGCCGCAGGCGCGACTGGCGTGCGGGCTACGTCCTGGTCCCGTTCCTGGCCCAGTACCTGTCGTGGTTCGCCGTGAGCCGGCCCCAGTTCTTCTTTTACGTCCTGCCGTGCACGCCGTTCATGGTGCTCGCGGTGGCGATGCTCGTGCGGGACCTGGCCGGGGCACGGATCGTCGTTCGCGACAAGGAAACGGGGGCGGTGGCGACGAACCCGGACACGGGGAAGCCGGCGATCTCCGTTCGCCGGCCCTACCGTTGGATCGCGTGGGCCATCGTGTTGGGCGCCGTGGGTCTGTTCGTGTGGTTCTGGCCGGTGCTCACGGCCGGCAGGCTCCCCAACACGCTGTGGCGCGCCCGCGTGTGGTTCCGCGGATGGATCTGAACGGACCCCCCGCAGGCGGGCGAACGGACCCCGGATACGCGAAACCCCGGCGCTCGCCGGGGCTCGGTCTTGATGGGATATCCCAACTACGAGCATACCGTCGCACGCCCACATCGCAAGGCCGCGGCGCCGAGCGTCACCGAACGTTCACAACTACGAGAACCCCGGCAGGTGGCGGCGGAACAGCAGGAACCCGACGCCGGCGCCGACGTCGAGCAGGAGATGGGCGACCACGAAGGGCCACGTGCGCCGCCACCGAAGGAAGAGGAACCCGAACAGCAACCCCATGAGGAGGTTCCCCATGAACCCGCCCCACCCCTGGTAGAGGTGGTAGCTCCCGCGCAGGAGGGCCGCCCCCGTCACGGCGGCCACGGCGGACCATCGGAGCTGCTGCAAGCGGGTCACGAGGTAGCCGAGCACGATGATCTCCTCGAGCAGGGCGGCCGCGGCGGCATTGAGCAGAAGTGCGGGAACGGTCCACCAGTGCCCCAGGGGCGGCACGGGCACCACGAACCGATTCACGCCGAGCGCCACCGCCCCGAGGTAGATCGCGAGCCCGCCCGCGGCCACGACGGCGAACAAGATGAGTCCGCGCCCGATGTCCTGGCGGGGTCGATCCGCTCCGAGGCCGATGGCGCCGATCCCCTCGCCGTCGCGCCGGACGATATGGAGGACGAGGTAGACGGGGGCGAGGCCGAACACGAAGCCCAGGATCTGCTTGAGGAACTCGTTGCTCTGGTTCCCCGCCGCCACGTAGACCCCGCGCAAGGGCGCGGAGAGCAGGTCGAGGATCGCGTACACCGCGCTCGCGAGCACCGAGAGCATGAGCACGACGAGCACCTCTTCGGCGAGCGTGCGCGGATCGGCGGGCGCCGGCGGGACGGGAGGAAGGGTCCTGCGGTCGGACAGACGCATCCCGCAACGGTACGTCACGTCGGTATCGTGAGTGCGCGATGACCGCCGGGAAAGCCCCCTTCGATCCAGAGACCCTCGAGGTCGGCGGTCGATACCGGGTGGACTACCGCCACGATCGGTTGCGCCGGACGTTCCGAGCCGAAGGGACCTACCTCGGCACAGGCGACGGCGCGGCCGAGGACGGAACGCCCGTGCGTGTGCTTCGGCTCGAGGTGAAACCCCGGTTCGGCCGGTCGTCCGTGCAGAACGTCGACCCCAGCACCGTGGTGGACGTGTTGGACCTCGATGAGGAGTCCGACTAGGAATGCGGGAGCGTGCAGACCTGGTGATCGTCGGGGCGGGCACGCTCGGCGGCTGGTCCTCGGTCTTCGCCGCAGAGTTCGGCGTCGGTAACGTGATGGTGATCGAGCGCGAGACGGCCGGGCTCGGTGCCTCGGGCCGGGCGGCCGGCATGGTCCGCTCGCAGGGTGGCGCGCCCGACACCGTGCGACTCGGCACATGGTCGATCGACTTCTACCGCAAGCAGCCGGAGCGCTACGCCGCGACCTCGGGGTTCGAAAGCGCGGGCTACGTGATACTCGCCTCGACGGTCGCCGACGAGCGCGCGGCACGAGAGCGGATCGCGATGCAGCACGAGGTCGGCCTCGATGTCCGCTGGGTCGATGCCGAGGAGGCCCGCGGCCTGAGCCCATCGCTCGGGCAGGACGGGTACCGGGGCGGTTCCTACGTCGCCATGGACGGCTGGATCGATCCGCCCCGCAACGTCCGCGCCTACCTACGTGCGATGCACGACGCCTCCGTCGTGCTGCGCGAGGGCGTGACGTTCCTCGGCCTGCGCACGCGCGCGGTCCGAGGAGGTGGCCGCGCGGTGACCGGCGTGGTGACGAGCTCCGGGACGGTGAGCACCCCGCGGGTGATCCTGACGGGAGGACCGGCGCTCCAGGCGGTCGCCGACGCCGCGGGGGCCCGCGCCCTCGTGGGGTACGCCCGCCATCAGGTGGTGGTCACCGAGCCGCACGAGGCGCTCGCGACCGACCGGTTCGGCGCCATGGTCTTCGATATCCACGCGGGTATCTACTGGCGACCTGAAGAAGGCGGCATCCTCTGGGGCATGTCGAACCCGCAGGAGCTCCCCGGCCCGGGGCGGGCGATCGATTGGGACTACCTGCGGAAGATGCGGCGCCGGCTGAACCGACTCGTCCCGCTCACCGCGGCATTGGGGATCAAGAAGGCATGGGCCGCCACCATCGAGTACACCCCCGATCACCTGCCGCTGCTGGGTCCGCTCGTGCTCCGCGACGGGAACGAACTCGGTGGCGTCACGATCGCGAGCGCCTGCGGGCACGGGATGATGTGGGGGCCGGCGGTGGCTCGCATCGCCGTGGACCACGCGATGGGCGTAGCGACGGACGTCATCGAGCACGCTGAGCACTTCCGGATGGATCGTTTCGACGAGCACGGCCGCTCGCCGTTCATCGATCCGGTGGCGCTCCCCTTCCCGGTCCAGATCGCAGGCGTCTGAGGCGAGCGGGCTCGAGCAGTCACCAGCCCGTGCCGGCGCACTGGGCGGCCGAGGCAGCGTCGACCTTGCCGTAGGTCACCGATCCGGCGTTCAACGCGGCGCATAGCGGGCCGGTGCCGCCCTTGGTCACGAAGACCACGGTCGCCGGTCCGAGGCCGCGGACGCTGACGCTTCCCGTGGTGGCGAGGCCGGCCGCATCGAACCGCGCCTGCGGGTCGAACTGCGCGGCCTGTGCGACCCCGTAGCCCAGCAGCGTGCCCTGTTCCGCGTACCAGGTCTGGGCGCCCACCAGCGCGTTCTTGAGTGAGAGCTCGGCCGACACGTCGTTGGTCCGCCCGATCGCGTCGATACCCGTCTGTGCGGAATCGACTTCCTTGCGGGAGAGGAATACGTAGGGGACCGCGGCGAAGGCGCCTACCACGACCAGGATCACGACCCAGCCGATCATGCTCAGCTCGCCGGCCTCGCCCCGGAACCTGATCGGGCGTTCCATAGGGACGCCATCGGCGCGTCCCCGGCGCAGCTGTAGGGGGTTTTCGTGTCCTCAGAGGAGCAGCACGGGGCAGGTCAGCGTGCGGGTGATGCCCTCGAGCCCCTGCATGGGCATCACGGTGGCCTTCGCCAGGATGTCGAGGTCGGCGGCCTCGACGCGTGCCACCACGTCGTATGGCCCGGTGACCGGGTCGACCGCGACGACGCCGTCGATCCCCCGGATCTGTTCGGTGACCTGCGCCGCCTTGCCCACTTCGGTTTGGATGAGGATGTAGGCGTTCACCATCTGCCGCTCCCTCTTTCGGCTGGCTACGCTCGCCAGGTCGTGCCCCGGGTCGCCGGCATCCTCGGCGGCCTAGCTCTTCGCCTTCCCGCTCAAGATGTCTTTGACCCTGTCGAAGAAGCCCCCCGTCGCGTCCTTGGCCTTGTCGGTCGCCGGACCAACCGCGTCCTTCGCTTTGAGCGCGGCGTCGCCCGTGGCGCCGAGCGCCTTGCTCGCGAGACCGCCCGCCGTGTCCACGGCCTTGCTCGTGATCGGGGCCGCCTTGTCCACCAGGCCGCTCGCCGTTCCCTTCGCCTTCTCAACCACGGGCGCGGCCTTGTCGGCCAAGGTTCCCGCCGCGTCCTTGGCCTTGTCGGCCGCGCTCTGTGCGCCGTCCCCCGTCTTGTCGGTCGCCGCTTGGGCGGCGTCGTTCGCCTTGTCGGCCGCGCCCTGGGCCGCATCCTTCGCCTTGTCCGCCGCGCCCTGGGTCGCATCGGCGGCCTTGTCGGCCGCGCCCTGGGCGGCGTCCTTCGCCTTGTCCGCCGCGCCCTGGGTCGCATCGGCGGCCTTGTCCGCCGCGCCCTGGGCGGCGTCCTTCGCCTTGTCGGCGGCGCTCTGTTCGTCGCTCATCGTTGCTCCTTCACGAGTCGTGGGACCCCCCATCGTTCCGGGACCGGTGGATAACGGCAAACCTGCAGGTCAGGAGGCTAGTTCGAGGGCTCCGAGAGCGCGGGGATCGAGTGGTTCGCCGAGATGCGCGAAGTTGTCCGCTTATGATCGTTCTGCAACACTTCCGCGCATGGCCAAGGTCACCATCATCGGCGCCGGCAGCGTCGAGTTCACCCGCAACATCGTGGCGGATCTCGCCTCCTACGAGGAACTGCACGGGACCCTGGAGATCGCGCTTCACGACATCGACGAGGAACGACTCGCCACGGCCGAACGAGCGGCACGACGTCTCGTCGAGCAGGTGGGCGCCGGGTACGACGTGGCGGCGTTCTTCGACCGTCGCGCCGCCTTCGACGGCGCCGACTACCTGATCAACGAGATCCAGGTGGGCGGCTTCGCGGCGACCCTGACAGACTTCGAGGTGCCCAAGACCTACGGCGTGCGGCAGACGATCGCGGACACCATCGGGATCGGCGGCATCATGCGCGGGCTCCGGACCATCCCGGTGATGGCGGCGATGGCCGACGACATGGCGGCGCTCTGCCCGCACGGCCTCCTGCTCAACTACACCAACCCCATGGCGATGGTCCCGTGGGGGATCTGGGCGGGATCGGCGTTCCCCGCCGAGCGCACGATCGGCGTCTGCCACAGCGTGCGCGACACGCATCGGTTCCTGGCCGAGACGGTGGGCGTCGCCGAGGAGGATATCTCGTTCATCACCGCAGGCTTCAACCACCAGTGCTTCGTGTACCGGTTCGAAGATCGCCACACGGGCGAGGATCTCTACCCCCGCCTGCGGGCGAAGATCGACGCGGACCGAAGAGGGGCTCGGCCGTCGCGTTCGCGTTGAGTTGTTCCGGCGGTTCGGCTTCTTCCCGACCGAATCCTCCGAGCACTCCGCGGAATACGTCCCATGGCTCCTGCACCACGACGACCAGGTGACGCACTTCCGCAGCGAGATCGACGAGTACCTGCGACGCAGCGAGGAGAACCTCCGCGAGTTCGACGAGCTTCGAGCCAAGCTCGATACGGGCGAGGAGCTTGAGATCGAGCTCAACAGCGAGCTTGCGTCCGAGATCGTGCGCGCCGTGGAGTCGGGAGTCGCGCGCGAGGTCTACGGGAACGTGCGCAACGCCGGCCTGATCGAAGGCCTCCCGGAGGACGCGTGCGTCGAGGTCCCGTGCGTCGCCGGCAAGAACGGCGTTCTCCCCACCCGCGTGGGGCGTCTGCCGCTCCAGACGCTCGCACTCAACCGCACCTTCTTGAACGTGGTGGAGCTCACGGTGCACGCGGCGCTGGAACAGCGCCGCGACCTCGTCTACGCCGCCGCGCTCCTGGATCCGAACACGGCGGCGACCCTTGCCTCGGGCCAGATCGTGGCGATGTGCGACGACCTGATCGCGGCCCACGGCGACCTCATGCCCGAGGGCATCGCCAAGGGCTAGCGATCCGCCGCGGCCCGTTCGCGGATACCGGCGAGGCCCGACGCGACGAACCGATCCTCTCCCGTGTCGAGGCCGTGAGCGACCTCGTGCCAGGGCATGAACAGGAACGAGAAGTGCGCCCTGCCGTGGAAGCCCGCATCGGGCGGCCCGCCGTACGCGGCGAGGGCGCGTTCCCCGGCGCCGGGGCGCGCGCCGAGGAACCAGGCGAAGTCCCAAGCGGGATCCCCGATCCCGGCCTCCTCCCAGTCGATCACGCCCGCGAGATCGCCCGACGGGCTCACGAGCACGTGCTCGGGGCCGAGGTCGCCGTGCGTCACGCACGTCGCGAAGCGCCAGAGGGCGTCGTCGCCGAGGTAGGCGGCGAAGCTGCTCGCGAACGACGAACGTTCGTCCGGGCGCAGCAACGGGAAGACCCGCTCGCGCATCATCGCCAGCTCTGCGCGCCGCTCTTCGCGCAGGACCTCCGCCGGCCTGGCGCGCAGCCCCAGGTATTCGGGAGGAACCAGGTGGAGGTCGTAGAGGAACCGACCCAGCCGTTCGGGCCAGACCCCTTCCTCGCCCGCGTCGGCGACCGAACGTCCTTCGAGCTTGCGGTACCCCATGACCACCGGATCGAGCGACACGAGCTCGGGTTCGGGCACCGTGCCGCTCACCTCCGCCGCGATCTCCGGGAGCATGTCGATCTGCCCGCGCAGCGTCGCTTCGGCCGCCTCCCCCAGCGGGAACTGCAGGATCCAAACGTCGTTGACCTCGTACGTGGAGCAGGTCCAGCCCTCGCCGACCGGCGAGAAGGTCGCGATCCTCCCGAGCTCGGGGAACCGAGCCTCCGCGAACGCCCGGTGCTCGGCAACGCGCGCCGCCTCGCTCATCCGAGCGGCTCCGGCGGCGAGAACGAGGGATCGGCCGGGACGTCGTCGGCGCCGGGGCGATCGAGCTCGGGGACGGCGAGCGCGAACCAGGCGACCGCGGCCCCGGCCAGCGCGAGCGCCGAGGCCCCCGTGTACAAGACCACGGGACCCGCGTGTTGGTACACGAAGCCGCCGACCCCGGCGCCGAGGATGGGGCCGAGCCCGAACCCTACCGCCTGAGCGATGGAGTTCCCGGTCGAGTAGAGCGAGGACGGCAGGAGCCGGCCCACCACCACCACGCCGGTCGTGAACAGGAGGCTGAAGGCCAGCCCCTCGAAGACCGACAGCAGCGAGACGATGGTGGGGTCGTCGATGAGCCCCCATAAGAGGAAGCCCGTCGCGTAGACCAAGGCGCCGAGCACGTAGACCTTGCGCAGGCCGAAGCGTGCGTGCAGCCGGGAGCTGTAACGCATCGTCGGGACCTCGATGAGGCCGCCGGCCGCGGTGCCGATCCCCACGAGCAGCGGGCCGCCGCCCTCGCTCACGATCTTGAGCGCGATGAAGTTCCACGCGGCGTTGAAGCCGGTCCACACGAGGAACAGCGCCGCGAGGTACCCCCACAGCCGCGGCGCCGCGCGGAAGGCCGCGCCCACGGCGCCGAGCCGCCCGTCGCCCGAGCTCACGTGACGCGGGAGGTCCCGGCGCACGGTGAAGGACCACGCGAGCACCACGGCGCTCGACATCGAGAAGAACGGCATCGCCCAGCTCACTCCCCACGCGCGCAGCAACGCGCCGAACGCGAGGCAGCCGACCGCATAGCTCAGGCTCTCCCAGGCTCGGATGCGGCCGTAGTCCGACATGCGCGCGTCGCCGAGGTGCTCGAGGGCGATGGCGTCCACGTTGGGTCCGAACGTCACCATGCTCCCGGCCAGCAGGAAGCCCACCACCGCCACCGACATCACGCCGTGGGCCGTCGTCATGACGAGCGAGAACAGGCACGCCCCCGCCACACCGATCTGCAACGTGGTCCTGCGGCCGAGGGTGGCGTCCGCGAGTTGTCCCCACAGGGGGTTCAGCAATACCCGCGCGAGCGCCATCGCCGCGATGACGAGGCCGATGTCGCTCCCGCTCAGGCCCTTGCTCTGATCGAGGTAGAGCGCGAGGAACGGGAAGAACGCGGCGATCACGAACCCCGACGTCAGGAAGAGGCCCTGCACCGCCACCGAGGGCGACGGGCGACGGTCTACGCGCCCACTCACCGGCCGAGCCCCGGCACCAGCCGGAGCGCGTTCTCCGCGTAAACCTTCCGCAGTACTTCGGCAGGCAGGTCGAGTCCCGAGATCGCCCATCGGCCCTGAGGCGGGACGTCGTCGGACGCGTACGCGAAGTGTTCGTCGTCGGTCTCGAGGAAGCGGAAATGCGTGATGTAGGTCTCCCGGTCCGGGGGGGATGCGTCCGTGCCGAACAGGATACGGTCGGGGTGGCGCTCGAAGAGCCGACGAGCGGCGCGCGGCTGGCGACCGAGCTCCGCGATGCGCGCGGCGATGTCGACGTGAAAGTTGGGGTGGGCGTCGAGCATGCGCGCGACCCACGCCAGATCCTCCACGTACCCGCCGACATGTGCGCCGATGAACGTGGTGCGGGGGTGGCGCGCCACGAGGGATCCCAGCGCATCCACGATCGTCCGGAACGCCGGGAACCGGCTGCGGTCACCGAACCACCAGTCGGGATGCTCCGCGAGTTCCTCGAGGCGCTCGTTCGTCTCGTCGAGCGGCTGGAAGAACGCCGCCGGGTCGCCCACGTGGATCAAGACCGGTACCTCGGCCTCGGCCGCCGCGAGCCATAGGGGGTCGAGACGCTCGTCGTCGGGCATCACCAGAGCGCCGGCCTCATCGCGCACATGCAGGCCGAGGATCTTCCACACTTTCATCCCTCGGGCGCCGCGGTCGACGGCCTCGTGGAGCTGTGCGGCCATCCGCGACGCGAACGCGCCGCCGCGCGCAGGCTCGTCCCAATCCACCTGGCAGAAGGTGACGAACCGCCCGGGGTGAGCCCGGTCGTACCGCGCGAGGTTCGCCTCCAGTTCCCCGGCGCGGCCGTCCAGATTCACGATGCTCCGAACGCCGCAGGCGTCCATCAGCTCGACGAGGGCCCCCACGTCGGGCGCGCCCCAGCCCTCGCTCAGCCACCGTCCGAGGTGGTTGTGCGCGTCCACGACCGGGAACGCCGCCCGCTTCACGCCGTGCGTCGGGAGCTGGAGCGTTGAGCGCGGGCGATAGTCCCGCAGCGGGAGGTCGCGCAGCCGCTGCGGGAATGACGGGTCGTCGCGATCCATCGACGCGGCCCTCAGACCGTGGAGACCTCGACCCCGGCATCGCGCAGGCCGGCCACGCCGCTCGGGTCGGCATCCACGTCGGTGATCAATTCGTGCACGCGGTCGACCCCGCAGATCTGTGCGAACGCCACCCTGCCGATCTTGGACGAATCCGCCACGACGACCACGCGGCGCGCGCGCTCGATCAGGGCGAGATCGGTGTGCGCCTCCACCTCGTGGTGGGTCGTGAGCCCGGCCCCGGCGGAGATGCCATCGGTCCCGAGGAAGACCACGTCGAGGTTCAGGCCGGCGAGGGATCGCTCGGCGAGCGGCCCGACGAGCTCATAGGACTCCGGCCGAGCGTAGCCGCCCGTCACCACGAGTTTCAGGTTCGGCCTGATCGCCAGCTCGCTTGCGATGTTCAGCGCGTTCGTGACCACCGTGAGCCGCTCACGGTCGATCACGGCGCGCGCGACCTCGGTGGTGGTGGTACCGCCCGTGAGACCGATGGCTCCCCCGTCGGCGACCAGGCGGGCGGCGGCCGACGCGATGCGGCGCTTCTCGTCTTGGTGCCGCGCGGACTTGTAGCGGAGGGGAAGTTCGTACAGCACGCCCTGGGCGACCGCGCCACCGTGCGTGCGCGCCAAGAGCTTCTGCTGCTCCAACAGCTCGAGG
This sequence comes from uncultured Actinomycetes bacterium, assembly GCA_963719165.1. Classification (GTDB taxonomy): domain Bacteria; phylum Actinomycetota; class UBA4738; order UBA4738; family HRBIN12; genus JAOUEA01. The sequence continues at coordinate 1,461,698 of CAVRAV010000001.1, forward strand.
TCCCGGCGGACGGTGGCCGCGCTCACGCACAGCGTGGCCACGAGCTCCGTGACCCCTACCGTGCCGTCGGCGGAGAGTTCCTCGAGGATCGCGCTCAGCCGCTCGGCCTGTCGCATGCGCAGGAGTATAGGCATGCGTGATCGTTCTGGGTTGCGTGGATGCTCGTTCTTGCTCTATCGTGCGCATTTCCGAGCGTAATCGCGCGAAGGAGCGGTGGGAACCACATGCGAGCGAACGGGACCGAATGAACGACATCGAGCGGGAGATCGCGAGCCAGCCGTCGAGCTGGACGCGCGCCGCATCGATCACATCGGCCTCGCTGCCCGCTCGGGGAGAACGCGTCATCGCGGCGGGCTGCGGCACGTCGTTGTTCATGGCCCAGGCGTACGCGGGGCTGCGCGAGTCGCGCGGCCTGGGCGAGACGGATGCGGTTGCGGCCTCGGAGTTTCACACGGGACGCACCTACGATCGCGCGGTGCTCATCTCGCGCAGCGGCACCACCACCGAGATGGCGAGGCTCGCCGAGGACCTGCGCGGGAACACGCCCACGGTGGCGCTCTGCGCGGTGTCCGATGCCCCGGTCCCCGAGGCGTCCGCCGAGTTCATCTCCCTGGCGTTCGCGGACGAGCGCTCCGTCGTTCAGACGCGCTTCGCGACCACCGCGCTCGCCCTGCTGCGGGCGCACCTGGGCGAGGACCTCGGGCCGGCCGTCGCGGACGCCGAGCGAGCCCTCGCGGCGCCGCTCCCCGTCGACGTCGACGGGCTCGATCACTTCGTGTTCCTGGGGCACGGATGGACGAACGGACTCGCCAACGAGGCTGCGCTGAAGCTCCGAGAGGCGGCCCAGGCGCACACGGAGTCCTACCCGGCCATGGAGTACCGACACGGTCCCATCAGCCTCGTGGGATCCCACAGCCTGGTGTGGCTCCTCGGCACGCCCGACCCGACGGTGGCCGCCGACGTGCGCGCCGCCGGGGCCTCGGTGCGCGAGGCCGAGCTCGATCCCATGGCCGAACTCATCCTGATCCAACGCGTGGCGGTGGCGCTGGCCGCGGCCCGCGGGCTCGACCCGGACCATCCTCGCAACCTGACCCGATCGGTGGTGCTCTCGTGACCGCCCCGAAGACCTGGAGGTTCTCGATGAAGCGCACGGTGTTCGCCCTCTTCGCAACGTTCGCGGTGCTCGCGGCGGCATGCACGAGCGGGGGCTCCGACCAGCCGTCAGGCGGCGCTTCGGCGGGTCCCACCGAGATCACGTTGTGGCACGGGTACGGCATCGCCGGCAAGCCTTTGCCCGGCGGCGTCGTGAACTACGAGGCCAAGTCGATGGACGACCTGATCACGGAGTTCAACTCGACGCATCCGGACATCAAGGTGAACAACGTCTACTGCTGCACCAACGACAAGGCGCTCGACAAGCTCACCGTGGCGCTCCAGGGCGGCCAGCAGCCGGACATCACCTACCAGTACGGGACTTCGCTCCCGCAGATCGCGAACGCCCCCAACGTCATGGACCTCACCGACCGCGTCACCGACCCCGCCTTCGGATGGGACGACTTCTTCCCCGGCGCCCGGGAATCCTCCACGGTGGACGGTCGTGTGCTCGGCGTCCCGGCCCTCATCGACGACCTCGCCATCGTCTACAACAAGAAGCTCTTCGCGGACGCGGGCATCGCCGAGCCGACGGTGGACTGGACCTGGGACGACTTCCGAGCGGCCGCGAAGGCGCTCACCGACCCGGCCCAGAAGCGGTTCGGCTGGGCGTTCCCGATCGATGCGTCGGAGGACACCACGTGGCACTTCGACGCCATGTTGTGGGAGGCCGGAGGGGACATCCTCAACGCGGACAACACGCAGGCGGTCTTCAACCAGGCGCCCGGCGTGACCGCCCTCGCGATGCTGCGCGACATGGCGGTCACGGACAAGAGCGTGTACCTCGACCCGCAGAACACCGGCAAGATCGACGACCTCTTCAACACCGGGTCGATCGGCATGCTCGTCACGGGGCCGTGGGCGCTCTCGGCCTATCCCGACGTCAACTACGGCGTGCAGATCATGCCCTCGTTCCCGGGTGGGAACCACCAAACGATCAGCGGCCCGGACATGTGGGTGCTCTTCGACAACGGGCAGCAGCGCGCGGATGCGTCCTGGGAGTTCATCAGCTGGTTGACCCAGAAGCAGCAGATCCAACAGGACGCCATGACGTCGGGTCACCTGCCCACCAAGGCCTCTGTGCTGAAGATCCCCGGCTTCACCAAGGCGTTCAACGACAAGTACCCCGGCAACGGCTTGTTCGCGGAGAACCTGAACAACGTACTGAAGGCGCGACCCGTGCTGGCCTCCTACGACCAGATCTCCCGTGCCATGGCGGACGCGGTCGTCTCCGTGCTGATCGACGACAAGGATCCCCAACAGGCGCTGAACGACGCGGCTCAACAGGTGAACGACATCCTGGCTTCGTCCTAGGCGGGTCGGCGGAGGAAGGAGCGGACGATCGGGACCTTCCGGCGGTTCCTGGCGTCCGACCACGCGGCGGGATGGGCGTTCATCCTGCCGTCGGTCGTGTTGATCTTGCTGTTCGCCCTGTTCCCGATCGGCTGGGGATTCGTGCTGTCGTTCCAGAAGGCCTCGCTGCTGAACCCCGTGCGCCCATTCGTGGGCACGGAGAACTACCAGAAGCTGTTCACGGACCCCTTCGTCAAGAAGGCCGTGACGAACACGCTGATCTACACGGCGCTGTTCGTCCCGAGCTCGCTGATCCTCGCGCTCGGCGTGGCCTCCGCCCTGAACCGCAGGATCCGGTTCATCCGCTTCTACCGCCTCGCCGTGTTCGTGCCCGTGGTCGCGTCGACGATCGCCACCGGGATCATGTTCCTGTGGCTCTTGGACAAGGACTTCGGCCTCGCGAACTGGGCGCTCGGCAAGGTCGGCCTCGGACCGTTCGGGTTCTTCTCCTCGCCGTCACAGGCGCTGCCCTCGCTCGTCGTGATGACGGTGTGGGGTTGGCTGGGGTTCGACACGATCGTGTACCTCGCGGCGCTCCAGGGCGTCCCTGCCGAGCTCTTGGAGGCCGCGGCCATCGACGGAGCGGGCCGCTGGAGCACGTTTCGCAACGTGACGCTCCCGCTGCTCGGGCCGGCCTCGCTCCTGCTCATCGTGTGGTCGACGATCTCCGCGCTCCAGCTGTTCGACGAGGTGTATTTCGTGACCAAAGGGGGGCCGCTGCACGCGACCGACGTCGTCGTGTACCGGATCTTCATCATGGCCTTCCAGAGCGGACTGCCGCTCGCCGGACGAGGTGCGGCGCTCGCGTACCTGCTGTTCGTGGCCATCTTCGTGCTCACGCTGGGCCAGTTCTGGATGGGCAACCGGGTGGTGCACTACCAGGCATGAGCGCCACGGCGATCGATCCACGCACCCTCCCCGGCGAGACCGGGATGGTGGAGCCGCGTCGCCTCGCGTGGCTCCCGTTCAGCCCGTGGCACCTCCTGCTGTTCCCCATGGCGTTGGTGATGCTCGTGCCCCTCGTGTGGATGGTGGTGACGTCCCTGGAGACCCTGAGCCAGACGCGCCACTTCCCGCCGATCCTGTGGCCGGGCTCGTTCCAGTGGTCGAACTACCCGGCCGCGCTGCGCTCCGCTCCGTTCGGCAGGTGGTTCTGGAACACCACCGTCGTGACGTGCGTGGTGGTTGCGAGCAACTTGCTGCTGTGCTCACTGGCCGCCTACGCCTTCGCGCGCATGGAGTTCCTCGGCAAGAAGGTCGTGTACTTCCTGCTGCTGGCCACGCTGATGGTACCCCTGCAGGTGATCTTGATCCCGACGTTCCTGATCGTGAAGCAACTCGGCCTGGTCAACCACCTCGGGGCGCTGATCGTGCCGAACCTCGCGAACGTCTTCGGCATCTTCATGCTCACGCAGTTCTTCCGGACCCTTCCCATCGAGCTAGAGGAGGCCGCGCGGATCGACGGCGCCGGGCGGCTCAAGATCTTCTTCACCATCGTGGTGCCGTTGTCCACCGCGGCGCTCGCGACGCTCGCCGTGATCCAGTTCATGTGGACCTGGAACGACTTCCTGTGGCCGCTCGTGACGATCTTCAATGAGCAGGCCTACACGCTGCAGCTCGGGTTGCAGAGCTTCCAGGGGTCGCACACCACCGAGTGGAACCTGCTGATGGCCGGCAACGTGATGAGCATGATCCCGATGCTCGTGCTCTTCGTGGCGGCGCAACGTTGGTTCGTGCGCGGGATCGCGACCCAGGGCCTGAAGGGATGACGCGCCGATGAGGACGCGAGGGACGGCGCCGTGGCGAACGTAGCGTTCGAGCACGTGAACAAGGTCTATCCCGGACCCACCGTGGCCGTGGAGGACCTCACGCTCGAGGTCGGCGATGGGGAGTTCCTGATCCTGGTCGGACCCTCAGGCTGCGGCAAGTCCACGGCACTCCGCATGGTCGCCGGCTTGGAGAAGATCTCGAGTGGAACCGTCTACGTAGACGGCCGCTCGATCAACGACGTGCCCCCCAAAGACCGCGACATCGCGATGGTGTTCCAGAACTACGCCCTCTACCCGCACATGACGGTGGAGCGGAACCTCGCTTTCGGACTGCGGCAGCGTAAGACCCCGCGCGCCGAGGTCGCTCGACGGGTCGGCGAGGTGAGCGCCACACTCGGGCTCGAGGAGTTGATGAAGCGCCGGCCCGGCCAGCTCTCGGGTGGGCAGCGCCAGCGTGTCGCGATGGGCCGAGCCCTCGTGCGCGAGCCGAAAGCGTTCCTGCTCGACGAACCATTGTCCAACCTCGACGCGAAGCTCCGGGTTCAGATGCGGGCCGAGCTGAAGAAGCTGCACCACCGGCTGGGCATCACCACGATCTACGTCACGCACGATCAGGTCGAGGCGATGACCCTCGGCGAGCGCATCGCGGTCATGAGCGCGGGACGGTTGCAGCAGATCGGCGTTCCCCAAGACGTCTACGACCGGCCGGGCAACGTGTTCGTAGCGGGCTTCATCGGCTCCCCTCCGATGAACCTGTTCCAGGGTGCGGCGACCGAGGGCGTCGTGCAGGTGGGGTCGTTCGCGTTCGAGCGTTCAGGCGTGCGGGACGGCCCGGTCACCGTGGGCGTGCGGCCGGAGGCCTTCCACCCGGCCGCCGCAGACGCCGACGGGCGACCGCGGATCGAGGCGCTGATCGATGTCGTGGAACCCCTGGGCGACGAGGTCCTGGTGCACGGGACCGTCGATGCTCGTGCGGCGCAGAGCGGCGCCGAGGAGGAGGACGCGATGCTGCTCGCCGACACCGGCACCCGGGCTGCGGTGACGGTGCGGCTGGATCCGGGCATGCGACCCGAGCCGGGGGACCGCATGCCGCTCGTGGCCGAGCCCTCCGCCATCCACCTCTTCGATGTGGAACACGGCGATCGCCTGGGCTGATCGTCGCGCTAGAGGTCAAGGTACATGCTCAGGGTGAGGACATCGGATCCCTCCCGGAGCGGCTCGCGATCGTCCTCGTCGAGGGTGAACCCGGCCGATCCGTAGAGGCGACGCGCCGCCGTGTTCCCCTCGGCGATGCGAAGGACCACGCGCGATGCGCCGCGTTCACGCGCCCAGCCCACCACCGCCTCGACGAGGGCGCGGCCGAGACCGTTCCCCCTCGCCCGGGGTGCCACCCACATCGCGAAGAGGTTCGCCGCGAGCGGGTCCTCCCCGAAGATCGCGCCGGTGGCGAGGCCGGTGAACGCCGCGTCCGGAACGGGCTCGATCACGAACGTCACGAGGTCCGCTCCCCACCCCTCCCCCGTGGCCCAGCCTTCCCACCGCCATCGCGGCTGCCCTTCGGTGGCCTCGAGCGTGGACGCGAACGCGTCGGGTGCGTCGCGCAGGGCGGACAGACGGACGTCCCGCAATCGCTCCCAATCCTGCGGGAGGGCCGCGCGCAGCGTCACGAGATGACCCGGACCTCGGCCCGTGCGGCCAGGGCCTCGGCGCGACCCCGATCCAGACGCCCGGCACCCGGTACCTCGGCGTTCGCGGTAGCGGCCCCCAGCGCGAGCCTGAGCGCACGTGCCCAATCGGCGTCGAGTCCGGCGGCGAGTCCGGCGGCGAGTCCGGCGTCGAGTCCGGCGGCGAGCCCGGCGTCGAGTCCGACGGCGAGCCCGGCGAGGAAGGCGTCGCCGCTTCCCACCGGGTAGCGTCCTCGCACGTAGAGCGTTCCCTCGAAGAGCGTTCCGTCGGGAGTGATGACGACGACGCCGTCCGCCCCGCGCGTGACGATGCCGGCATGGCCCTCGCCGCCCGCGAGGGCGCGCAACTTCTGCGCCGCCGCGAGCGCGTCGTCGCGGTGCGCGGTGGGAACACCGAGCAACTCGCTCGCTTCGGCGGCGTTCACCTTCACGACGTCCGGCTCGGCCTCGAGGGCAAGGCGGAGCCGGTCGCCCTCCGAGTCGAGCGCCACCCGCACGCCTGCGGCGCGGGCCTCGGCGACAACCGAGCGGTACCCGTCGCCCGGGGTGCCCCGCGGCGTCGATCCGCTGATCGTGAGCCATCCGCCGGGAACCCATGCGTTCGCGGCGGCGTCGACGAGCTCCACCCACGCGGCCTCCGGAACCTCCGACCCATGCTCGTAGAACTCCGTGAGCCCTCCCGTCTCCCGATCTGCCACGCTCAGCGACGACCGGTTCTCGCCATGGGTCCACACGCACTCGCACGGGACCCCTTCTGCGCTCAACATGTCCGTGAGCCACTGGCCCGTGTGCCCACGCATCAGGGCGACCGCCCGGACCTCGGCACCCAAGGCGCTCGCGGCCCGCGCCACGTTCAGCCCCTTGCCGCCCGCGACATCCACGAAGCCCGTCGGACGGTGGATGGCTCCGCGCACCAACCGGTCGATCTCGAACAGCTTGTCGACCGACGGGTTCGCCGCGAGGCAGACGATCACGCGGCGGATCCTCGCTCGAGCGTTTCGAGGACTTCATCCATGGACGGCTGCCCTTCGGTGCCGCCCGGGGTGCGTGTCGAGAGCACGCCGCAGGCGTTGCCGATCTCCAAGCAGCGCCGCAGCGGCATGTCGGCGAGCCACGCGGCCAGGAAGGCGGCGTCGAACGAATCACCCGCTCCGGTCGTGTCGAGGACGCGGCCCGGCATCGCGCGGACGACCGCCGTCTCACCCGTCGTGGATGCCATCGCGCCGTCCGGCCCTCGCTTCACTACGACCATCGATGCCATAGCGCGCAGCCGCCCCATGGCGTCGTTGAGATCGGAGATGTGCGCGATGCTCATCGCCTCCATCGCGTTGGGCAGGAACACGTCGACCCGCGGGAGCAGCGCGTTCAACCCGGCGTCCCATCCGCCGTCGGGATCCCAGTTCGGATCCAACGATGTGCTTCCGCCGCTCGCGTGCACGGCGTCGAAGATCTCTGGGAGATCCGGCTGGAGCGCCCGCTGGAGGAAGTACGAGCTGACGTGGACGTGGCGAGCGGACGCCAACAGCTCCGGGTCGATGAGCTCGGCACGGAGGTCCGCCGCGGTGCCGATCGCCGTGAGCATGGCCCGGTCGCCGGGGAGCGAGAAGACCACGGTGAGCCCCGACGGCCGCACGGGGTCCGTGATCAGCCCGCGGGTGTTCACGCCGTGGCGCGTGAGCTCCTCGCGGAGGTACCGGCCGAAGAGGTCGTCGCCGACCACCCCGCAGATCGCCACGCGCAGGCCCAGTCTCGCGGCACCGCAAGCGAGGATGGCCCCGGAGCCTCCCACGGTGAGGGTGGCCTCCTCGACGATGCGCTCGGCCTGACCGAACGCGGGCACGACCTCGCCGCCGCGCAGCACCAGATCCGGGTTCGCGTCGCCCAGAACCAGCAGGTCGAAATCCACCACGTTCCGAGCCTACCCGCGAGATCCGTTCAGCGGCAGAGGCAGACGGGCATGGATCATGCGTTGGGCATCCGTCGCTACCATCGACGGATGCGAAGGCGTCCGGAGATCGAGCTGGCCCACGGCGATATCACCGCACAGAACGTGGACGCGATCGTGAACGCGGCGAACACCGAACTCGTGCCCGGCGGTGGCGTCGACGGAGCCATCGCGCGCGCGGCCGGGCCGGGGGCGCTCGCCGAGCGTCTTGCCATCGCGCAGGAGCGCGGCCACCCGCCGCTCGCCACCGGTGAGGCCATCGCCACGAGTGGGGGCGATCTTCCCGCCCGCTGGATCATCCACACCGCCGGTCCGGTCTACTCCGGAACCGAACGCGATCGGGGGTTGCTCACGGCAAGTCACCGGTCCTGCCTGCGCGTGGCGGATGAACTGGGCGCCCGGGTCGTCGCTTTCCCCGCCATCTCGACGGGCGTCTACGGCTACCCGCTCGAGCTCGCTGCGCCGATCGCGATCGGCGCCGTGCTAGAAGCCGAGACGGCGGTTCGGCGGGTCCGCTTCGTCTTGTTCGACACGGTCGCCCTGGAGGCGTTTCGGACCTCGCTGGTAGCATCCGGAACTGCGATGGGCGACGAACTCTCCAGCGTCAAGGGCGTCTACGACCGGCTGGGTCAGATCCAGCTGGTGGACTGTCGCGAGCCGTACGAATGGGAAGCGGGGCGCGTGAAGGGCGCCGTCCACATCCCCCTCAACGACATCATGGCCGGAGCAGGCAAGGACCTGGACAAGAATAGGTCCGTGGCCGTGATCTGCCGTTCCGGCAACCGCAGCGAGCTCGCCACGATGATGCTGCAAGCGCGAGGGTTCGAGGCGCACAACGTCGAAGGCGGGATGGAGGCGTGGGCCGCAGAGGGCCTTCCCTTCGAAGCCGCGGACGGCTCGCCGGGAAGCGTGGCCTGAGCACTCCTCAGGCGCGGAACCGCCGGTAGACGGGCGTGTCCCCTTCGTACGTCGTGGCCACCGCTTCCGTGACGTCGCACACGTAGAAGGCCAGCGGGTACGAGGCCGAGAAAGGACGTGCCTGCGCCGCCGGCTCGTCCGGCTGGACACGCAGCATCGTCCCCCGCACCATGAACTCGCCCCCGGTGCCCTCGTGGTTGTCCATGGGCGTGTGCAGCGCGTACCGCCCGTCGCGCGCGATCTCCGCGACCTTGGGACTTCCGGCCCGGCAGCAGATGGCGAGCTGCCCGCCGCCGAACCACGGAGACACCGGGTGCACGCGGGGCGCGCCGTCGCGCCGCAGCGTCGCATGGAAGACGACCGCGCCTCCGATCCGGTCGCGACCGAACGCCGCCAGCTCGGGTGCGGCCGCCTCGAAGGCCTCCCAGGTCATCCCCATCGGGGCATCGTACGTCTGAGGCCGGGCTTCCTCGTCTCGGCCCGGGGGACTTCGAGCGCATACTGCACGCATGCGCCGCTCGCGTCCCGCGTTCGCCGTCACCGTCTCCGCCGTTGTCGCCTTGGTGGTCGCCGTCGTCCTCGGGAGCGGCTCACAGGTGGCGGGGGCCGCCCTGCCGCCTCGCATCTCCTACGACACCAACGCGGGTTCGCTCCGGGCGGCCGCGCTCGACGGCGTCGTCACCGCGGCATGGGCGCACCGGTCGCCGTACGGATCCATGAGTGGCGGGATCGTCGCTGCCGCGCGGCCCGGGGCACACGGCGGGAGCAGGGTGATGGGATCCGATGCTGCGACCGGCGCCACGACGTTCACGATCCGCGACGCGTTCTTCCCGCTCATCGGCCGCCACGGATCTCGCGTCGTGTTCCTGCCCGACGCGAACGCGTCGGGGCCCGGCGACCGCGACAACGCGCTCAACTCCGTCTGGCTGCACGACGTCGTGGCCGGCACCGATCGCCGGCTGATCCGCTTCAGGGACTCCGACCGTGTCCCCCTGAACCTCGCGATCTCCCCCTCCGGGCGCGTCGTCGCGATCACGCACGGCAACGACCAGGACCTGTTCGCGTGGGATATCTGGACCGCGCGCACCGACCGGCACCGCGTGCGGCGACTCACCCACGATGGCAACTCGCTGTACCCGTCCTTCGCCCCCTCGGGCTCGAGGATCGCGTTCACGAGGAAGGACGGTCAGAAAGCCTGCAGCGGGTCAGTCTGGGTGATGGCGTCGGACGGTTCGCGCGCGCGGAGGATCGTGCCCGCCACATGCACGCGAACGCTGCTGCGTCCCGTGTGGCTGGACCCGAAGACGCTCGTCGCATGGAGCTGGGGCCGCCGTGGCGTGAAGGGGCTCGTCACCGTCGACGTGCCAACCGGCGCGGTCGCTCCGCTCGTCAAGGGTAGGGTTATGGACTACAGCGTCTCGCGCACCCTTGGGCAGATGGCGATCCGCTTCCGCGGCGGCGCCGTCTCGCTCGTGGACCTCCGCTCGCACCCGTACGCGATCACGCCGCTCCCGGGATCCGAGCCCAACGGGTTCCGCGTCTTCGTCTCGGGCGCGCTCGAGCTCGCCTACTGAACCAGCGAGCGCAGGCGTTCGCCGGCGGCCTCGAGGGTCTCCAGCCGCTTGCAGAACGCGAACCGCACGAGGTGGGCACCGTCCTGCGGCCGTGAGACGAAGGACGAGCCGGGCACGGTGGCGACACCGACGCGCTCCACGAGCCGATGCGCGGTCTGCACGTCGTCGCCGAGCCCCAGGTGGGTGCAGTCCGCCATCACGTAGTACGCGCCCGCCGGCGGCCGCGCCGCGAACCCGGTCTCCTCGAGGATCCGCATCATGACGTCGCGTCGCTCCAGATAGCTCGCCGCCATCGCGAGGAAGTAGGCGGGTGGCAGCTCGAGGGCGTCGATGCCCGCCATCTGCAGGGGCGCGGCCGCTGCCACGGTGAGGAAGTCGTGCACCGATCGGATCCCCGCCATCAACGGGGCCGTCGCCACGGCCCACCCCACGCGCCAGCCGGTGACCGCGTACGTCTTCGACAGCGCGCTGATCGTGATCGTCCGCTCCTCCATCCCAGGGATCGTGGCGATCGGTACGTGCGCCGCGCCGTCGTAGCGGATGTGCTCGTAGATCTCGTCGGTGATGGCGACCACGTCGAACCGCGCGCACAGCGCGGCGATCGCTTCGAGCTCGGCGCGCGTGAACACCTTGCCGGTGGGGTTGTTGGGCGTGTTGATGACGACCGCGCGCGTGCGCTCGTTGAACGCCGCGCGCAGCCCCGCCTCGTCGAAGGACCAGTCGGGGGCACGCAACCTCACGTAACGTGGGACGGCGCCGGCGAGGATCGCGTCGGGTCCGTAGTTCTCGTAGAAGGGCTCGAACAGCACGACCTCGTCGCCGGGGTCGAGCACGCCGAGGAACGCTGCGATCATGGCCTCGGTGGACCCGCACGTCACGCAGACCTCGGTGTCGGGATCCACGGCCATGCCGTAGTCGCGCGCGTATGCGGCGGCGATCGCTCGGCGGAACGCCGGAACGCCCCAGGTCACCGGGTACTGGTTGTGGTCCTCGGCGATGGCCCGTCCGGCTGCGTCCTTGATCGCCTGCGGGGCCGGGAAGTCGGGGAAGCCCTGGCCCAGGTTGATCGCTCCGTGCTCGTCGGCGAGCCGGGTCATGTCGCGGATCACGGACTCGGTGAACGACGATGCCTTGACCGAGGAGCGAAGCTTGGAGACATCCATCTGCCGCGGATGATACCGACCGCGCCTACAGACGGCTGCGCAGACCCCACAGTTCCGGGAAGAACCGCTTGTCGAGCGTGGAGCGCAGGTAACCCACGCCGCTGCTGCCCCCGGTCCCGCGCTTCGCCCCGATCTCACGCTCGACCATCAAGACGTGCAGGGAGCGCCATTGCGCCACGGCCTCGTCGTGATCGAGCAGCCCCTCGCTCACGGCGAAGAGCGGGGGGTGCTCGCGCGCCATCCTCACGAGCGAGCCCTCCCGCACCGCCTCGTCGTCGGCGGGCATCGGCAGCCCGGAACGTTCCAGCAGGGCCCGGAACCCGTCCCATAGCGTGGGTTCGTCAAGCCGGCGCCGCAGCCGCTCGCGCTCTTCGGGCGCCGCGGCGAGATCCTCGAGGAAGCGTGCGTCCTTCAGCCCGCTGATGAACTCCATCTCACGGAACTGGGCGGACTGGAAGCCGCTCGCCGGCGTGAGCAACTCCCGGAACTCGAGGAAGTCCTGCGGGGTCATCGTCTCCAACACCTGGATGTGCTCGATCAGCACCCGCTCGATCGCGTGGACGCGCACGAGGTAGTGACGGGCGCGTTCGGCCTCGCCCTCGGTCATGAGATCGCGCACCGAACCGAGCTCGAACAGCACCTGCTTGAACCACAGCTCGTACGCTTGGTGCACGACGATGAACAGCAACTCGTCGTGCACCGGCGGTTCGGACCGCAGCTGCTGGAGCTCGAGCAATCCCGGGATGTGGAGGTACGAGGCGTAGGTGACGTCGCTCTCCGCGACGTCCGCGAGGCGTCCGAACCGTCGTTCCTGCGCCCCCGCGTCCTCCGCCATGGCGCGACGGTAGGGTCCATCGCCCGGCACCGTCAACACCGGGCGGGCGACGCTCAAGAGAGCTCGGCGTCGCGCGAGCGCCGCGGTGCGGTGCGGTGCGGTGCGACCTTTAGCGCGAGCGGGCGTGGAACGAACGCGCCATCCGCAGGACGCTCGGTGGCAAGGGACCGACGCCCCCGAACGCGCCGGAGGCCATCGCCGCCATCAACCCGCCCGTGGAGCCCGGATCACCCAGGGATGCGTCCATCGCCCGCCGGGCCTGCAGCCCCGAGACGATGGCCCCGAATCCCGTTGGGGCCGCGGCTGCGAACGGCCCCACGCCGAACGCAGGCCGCTTCCCGTAGGGCGACGGATCGACCTCGCCCGGGTCCGGGCCCGGGAGGACCAGGACGGCGTTCGTGACGGGCCGCTCTCCGGAGCGGTCCGAAGGATGAGACACGATGCCCTGTCCCTGCACCCACATCGTGGCGCCGCCGCCGCCGTCGAGGTTGACCGCGTACGTCGCGCCCCGACTCATCATGAAGTGCGCGAAGCCGCTGAGCGTCATGCCTACCGAGCTGTGTGACCGCCCGTCCACGACCGCCAGGATGACCCTGCCGTCCGACGTGACGCCGATGCCCGTGCGCGGGTTCCTCGAGCAGAAGTACGAGTGGCACCTGGATGGAGCGACGGCCCTGCCCTTGTCCACCAGCAGCGGCATCCCGCCCACGGAGTCCATGACCCCGGCCCAGCCGAACGACCAGGTGAGCCGGATCATCTCACGCCGGTGCACGCCCTGCAGCTCTCTGGCGCCCCGCCCCCTAAGTCCCGCCGACAGCACCACCGTGCCGGGCCGGACTTGCAGCACGCTCGTGGCGCAGCGTGCGCGATCGACGACGTAATCCCGGCTCACGCCCCGGCGATTCGCGGTCCATCGGAGCGTGCCGGCGACCTTCAACCTTACCGAGCACGCGTCGCGCGGCGGATGTTCGGCCGAGCCGCCGTAGGAGGTGTACCCCACGATGTCCGAGCCCGCCGGATGCCCCGTGTTGAACTCCGACACGGCGAACCGCGCCTTCGTGTCGAGGTTCCGGCCGGAGACACGCGCTTGCTGCGCGCCCACGTACTCCGACGACTCGTCGTGGGAGATGGCGAAGCTCGCGCCGTTCTGCATGCCCAGTTGACGCAGGGTGCCGTCCTCCGCGAACGGATGCAGCGGGCGGCCTGGGGCGATGGTGAAATCGCCGTTGATCGCGGCGATCGCCTGGTGCGCGGCCCCGATCGCGCTCGTGCGCGCGTAGTTCCCCATCGCCCCCGCCGCGGTCGCGACGTCGATGGTCACGGGTTTGGACGGGTCGACCGTCAGGACGTACGCGCGGTTCGGCCCCGTCGGGTCCACGATGCGCGTCAGCTTGAGGCCGGGCGCGATCTTCTGGGTCGTGGAGCTGCGCCCCGCGGCGGGACCCGCGCTGCCGGTGGCCGGTGACACGGCCACGGAGGCCAGGACGGCCGCAGCGAGCATCAGGCTCCCAGCGGCCGTCCGACGCATGCCTCGCATGGACTAGTCATCGGTCGGGGTCCGCAGTTCCTTGAACGGCCCATACGCGTTGTACGGTAGAGTGTTCCGGCTTTTCCTTGACGTCGGGCGCCCGTCCCCCTACGGTCGGACCCTTACCCCTCGAACGGAGGTTCCCGGTTGCGCTACGTCGGCGTCGGTCGTCGCTTCTTCGCGACGGTGATCGATTGGATCTTCGCGCTGCTGTGGATCATCCCGCTCAACGAGATCACCAAGGTCGTCACGCACGACCCGGGCGGCGCCACGCTCACGAGCTACCGGTTCGAGCTCACCGGATGGCGATTCGTGGCGGCGGCGCTCATCACGCTGTTCTATTACGTGCTGCTCGAAGGGCTCCTCGGCGCGACGGTCGGCAAGTTCCTCCTCGGACTGCGCGTGGTGCGCATGGACGGGACCAAGATGGGGTGGGGAGGCTCCGTCGTCCGCAACGTGCTGCGGGTCGTGGACCTGTTCCCGTTCGTGATCCCGTACCTGCTGGGATCGGTGATGATCTGGACGGGCGGCTCCCAGAAGCAGCGCATCGGCGATCGAGCCGCCGACACGGTGGTGGTCCGCAGCAACGAACCACCGGCGACGGCGCGGGAGTCCTCCGTCCCGGCCGCGCCGGGCGCCGCGCCGCAAGGCCCGCCACCGTTGCCGCCTCCGCCGCCCGGAGGCGACGACCCCGCTACCAGCGATCGTCCTTGGATGTGAGCGCTTGCCTCGCCGTGCATTCGGTGCCGACCCCGTAGAGCGGGTCCTGTGCGCCGGCGACGAGCTTCAGGTAGAAGCACGCGCCTTCGCGCACCTGAACGGCCGCGGCCCACGTGACGCCGTTGGCGTACACGCTCACCTCGCCGAGCCTCGAGGACGACGTGTCCGCATCCACGTAGGTCACGCCGGCACCGGGCTCCGACGAGCCGGCCAGCCCTGCGGCGTCGGCGCTCGCGAACGAACCCGTCTCCGCGAAGACCTGTTCGGATGACGCCTGCGCCACCCGGAGGTCGTGCTGAGCGTTGCCGATGTCGTTGGGGATCGACCGGTTCGCGAAGATCTCGACCAACAAGAAGACGCACGAGAGCCCGAGCACGCCGACCACGAGGGGGAACCCGTGCCTACGGCGGGGCTGTGGGATCCCGTCCAGCTCCCGCTCGTACGCCTCGAGGATCTCGTCGTCGTCCTGCACCCCGCCAGCCTACTCGCGACCCCGCTCAGGCGCCGAGCACGCGTCCGAGGTGCTCGAGGCTCTCCAGGTTGTGGCCTGAGAGGAACACGTCCACGCTCGGGCAGCGCGGCCGCCATCCCGCGCGCGAGCGGCTCGTAACGTGGCGAACCCTTGAGCGGGTTCACCCACACGACGCGGTAGGCGAGCCGGCGCAGACGCGCCATCTGCAGGCGCAACTGCTCCGGATCGCCGCGCTCCAGGCCGTCGGAGCACAGGACCACCACGGCGCCGCGGAGCGCCGCGCGCTGGCTCCATCCGTCGATGAGCGCCTTCAGCGATTCCCCGATCCGGGTGCCGCCCTCCCAGTCCTGCACGCGCTCGCCGATCTCACGCAGCGCGCGGTCGGGATCGTGCGTGCGCAGGATCCTCGTGACGCGCGTGAGCCGAGTCCCGAAGCAGAAGGTCTCCACGCGTCGCCCCGCGAGCATCGCGGCGTACGCGAACTGCATCAGCGCCCGCGAGTACGGGGCCATGGAGCCGCTGATGTCGAGGATGAGCACCAACGGGCGGCGGCGCGTCCCGCGCGTGCGCCAGGCCCGGTCGAACGGTTCACCCTGGGTCCTCAGGGATCGCCGAAGGGTGCGCCGCAGGTCGAACGTGGCACCCTTGGAGGCGGGACGAGTGCGTCGGGTCCGCTCGACCGGGACGCTGATGCTGAGGCGGCGGATCAAGGCCGCCACCCGCCGGCGCTCGTCGTCGGTGAGATCGCCGAAGGACTTGTGCCGCAGGACCTCGGACCCGCTCGCCACGATCCTGATCGCGGTGAGCTCTTCCGCCTCCTCCTGCTCAGCCTCCGCGTCCTCGTCGTCGAGGCCGTGCCACTCCGCCGCCAGAGTGCCCGCGTCGACCTCCAGCCGCGCGAGCGCGGCCGCCTCGTCGGTCACCGGCGGCGACGTGCCCACGCCGGGGATCGTGAGCTCGACGGTGAGCTCCTCGGTCTCGTGCAGCGAGTCCCACCATCGCGCGAACGCTTCGTCGAACTGCTCGAGGTCCTCGCGGCGGCCGATGAGTGTGGTCCGGGCCGCCCAGTAGAGCGCGTCGCGATCCACGAACCCCAGGGCCGCCACGGCGCGCACGAAGGTGAGGATCCGGCCGGTGCCAACCGAGAGGCCACGCGCGCGAAGATCGCGACCGAGTCCTACGAGCGGGGAGATCGGCCCCGCGACCGCGCCCGGGCCGATCGGCTCAGGCATCGCCGCCGACCACGTCGGCGAGGCGAGCGAGCACCAGCTCCTGGTCCTCGTGGTCCTTCACCACGGCGCCGAGCGTGTCGGCGGCCACGGCAGGCCCGAGCCGGGCGGCCCCGAGGAAGGCCAGGGCGTTGGCCCAATCGATCGTCTCGGCCACGCCTGGGAGCTTCGCGAGGTCCATCTCGCGCAGCCGGGCGACCGCCGAGGCCACGTCGCGGGCGAGGGTCTCGTCCACGTGCGGGGCGCGGGCGCGCACGATCTGGATCTCGCGGTCGAGGGCGGGATGGTCGATCCAGTGGTAGAGGCACCGACGCTTCAGCGCGTCGTGCAGCTCGCGCGTGCGGTTGGACGTGACGATCACCGCGGGCGGGGTCTCGGCCGCGACGCGACCCACCTCGGGGATCGATACGGCGAACTCGGACAGGATCTCCAACAGGAACGCCTCGAACTCGTCGTCGGCGCGGTCGAGCTCGTCCACGAGCAGGACGGCTCGGTCCCCCGCCTTCAGGGCGGCCAGCAGCGGCCGCTCCACGAGGAAGTCCTCGCCGAAGAGATCCTCAACGTGCGTGGCCGCGTCGGCCGCGTCCATCGCCCGCACGGCGATGAGCTGCCGCGAGTAGTTCCACTCGTACAAGGCCTGCGACGCGTCGATGCCCTCGTAGCACTGCAGCCGGATCAGCTCGCGATCGAGCAGCGTGGACAGCACCTTGGCGACCTCGGTCTTGCCGACGCCGGCCTCCCCCTCTAGCAGCAAGGGCTTGCCGAGGGAGAGGGAGAGGAAGATCGCGGTGGCCAGGCCCCGGTCGGCGAGGTACGCGTGCTCGCCGAGGGCGGCCCCGAGGTCGTCGACCGAGGTGTAGGCGAACCCAGGCATGGCGCACAGCGTATCCGAGCGGCGCGGCAGGAGCGGGCGGCTCAGAGGCCTTGTTCGCGCTGGGCGGCCGGGGCCACAGTGACGGGCGGGATGCGGATCCCCCGCTCGGTGATGGCCGCGCCGATGCGCTCGCGGAGTTGGCGTTCGATCTCGCTGCGCTGCGCGGGTCGCGTCTCGGCGATCACGCGGATCACCTGCGCGGTGTCGGTCGTCTGCGTGACGCCGAGGATCTCCGGCTCCTTGCGCAGCCCGCTGTGGAACGGCTCGAGGTCCACGACGGATCCGAAGACGTCTTGCAGCGCCTCGCGCACCTTCTCCGGATCCTCGTCGATGGCCACGCGAACGTCGACGATCGCTCGCCCCCACCCGCGGGTGCGGTTGCTCGTGATCTGGATCAGCCCGTTCGGGACGACGCTCAACGTGCCGTCGAAGTGGCGCACCGCGGTCACGCGCAACGTCAGACCCTCGATCGTGCCCGACACCTGGCCACCCTCGGTCTCCAGATCCACGAGGTCGCCGACATCGAACTGACCCTCCAGCAGGATGAAGAGGCCGGTGATGGTGTCGCGCACCAGGGACTGGGCGCCGAAGCCCAGCGCCACGCCCGCGATCCCCGCGCTGGCGACCAACGCGCCCACGCTCACCCCGAAGCCCTGCAGGATCGTGATCGCGACGGTGAACCACACGATCACCGCGACGGTGGCCACCACGAGGCTCGCGACGGTGGCGGAGCGCCGCGCCTTGCGCCCTTCCAGGTCGCCCGCGGACTGGGCCCGCCGATGCAGGCGCCGCGCGTACCGCCTGCCCACGACGGACACGAGCAAGCCGAAGACGACGAGGGCCAGGCACAACAGAGCGAACCGGAACCATTCGGCGCTGGTTCGATCGGGAAGGATCGCTGCGAGGATGCGGGTCACCGGCCCATCCAACTAGGGGAACCACCTCCCGTCAAAGACCGACCCGAAGGGAGAAGGGGGAAGCCGCATGGCGGCCGCGTAGCCGGGACAGAGCGCACATGGAGTAGGAGCACGAGGCTCGACGATCAACGAGAGACTCGACGACGCGATCACACGTTTCGACCATGTCGGCAACCTTTCCTCCTGTGGTGCACGATGCGGCGATGCAGGTGAGCGATGCCGAGGGGCTCGAACGAACCTACCGAGACCAGGCTCCGGCGCTCTGGCGCTCACTCGTCGCGTACACCGGGGACCGGGATATCGCGAGCGACGCTGTGGCCGAGGCCTTCGCCCAGGCGATCCGTGCCGGTGGTGGGATCCGCGACCGCGAGCGATGGTCTGGAAGGCTCCTCTTCAGCCGCGAATCTCGACACCAGACATGCGTCGCCCGTGGGTCCCTGCGAGACGGGGTCAGGCTACCGCCTTGAGGAACTGTGTCCATCGATCCCGGTCGACGAAGCCGTAGTGCCCCGCCCCGGGCCAAACATGCCCTGTGCCATGAGGGAGCTCCTCGGCCACCCGCTTGGGCATCTCCGGGGAGACGATGTCGTCGGCGTCTCCATAGAAGACGTCGAAGGGCTGCTTCACGTCCTGGAGCCCGAATCCCCAATCCCATAAGGCCAGCGTCATCTCGTAGGTGCCCTCGCCGTGCTGTTGCATGCCCTGCTCGAAACTGGCTTCGAACATCTCGCGTTGGGCCGGATCGTCGAGCATCGTGGCGGCATCTGAGGGGTCGTCCTCGGTGACGGATTCCACGTAGCTGGGAACGTCCTTCAGGATCTTCCTCGACTCGCTCTTGTTGGCCCATCGCAAGAGGTGGTGGAGCCTGTGGATCTTGGCGATCTGCTTGAGGTCCTTCATCACGAGCTGTTTCCGCATGAACGCGTCGTCGAAATCCCCTACCGGTGAGGCCAGCACCCCCCGAGAGACGCGATCGGGCAGGTGGTACGCGACGGCGAGGGCGTGCGGTGCGCCTCCCGAATGGCCCGCGACGACGAAGCCTTCGAGGCGTACGTGATCGGCCAACTGCTCGATATCCGGACCCCAGTCCACGATCTTGCGACCCGGCTGAGGCGAGGAACCGCCAACGCCGGGTTGGTCGGGAGCGATGAGCCGCACGCCCAGCGAAGCGGTCAGTCGCTCGTCTGGATTGCGGATAAGGCGCGAGTCGCCGAAACCGTGCGTGAAGATGATCGGCGTTCCCGCAGGATCGCCGTACTCATCGTAGGCGAGCGTCCGGCCATCGGCGAGCTCCATCGTTTCCATCTAAGCTCCTCCCACCGACTCGAGGTTGCGGGATCACGGACGGAGCATCCGATCCAGCATAGGCGAGAGTAGTCGTGCACAGCCCTCGCATCGCGGCCACGTATGTGGGGGCAACCGCCACGATCACGGCCATGATCACGCCGACCGTCCTCGCCCACACGGCTCCGGAAAGGACCCCGAACCCAGCGAGCAGGATGATCAACCCCAGCGCCATGTGGATCCATCCCCAAGCCGACGTGTTGAAGTGGAACACATAGTTTGGGGTCACCGCGTAGAAGTCCTTCTTGAAGAGGCGATCATCCGCAGCGAGGACGGCAAGCTCAAGACGGTGACCAACACCCACGCCGTCGGGGCGGGCAGCGCGGCATGTTCTGGGGGTTGCTCTTCGGGATCTTGGTCTTCATCCCGTTCCTGGGGATGGCCGTGGGGGCGGGCATGGGCGCGCTGATGGGCAAGATGGGCAAGACCGGCATGGACAAGCATTCCAAGACCAGGTCCGGGAGATGTTGCAGCCCGGTACCTCCGCGCTGTTCATCGTCTTCGAGAAGGTCACCGCCGACAAGGCGCTCGACGCCCTGTCGAAGTTCGGCGGTACCGTCCTGAAGACCTCGCTGTCGGACGAGGCCGCCGCGGAGATCAACAAGGAACTGCACGGCTAACTCGACCCCCAAAGGTCCTCCGCATCGGCTAGCGAGAAGATCCCGGCGCCGACCATCGCCCGACACCGATGAACGCGGCTTGGCGGACGGTGTAGCGCCGCTCGGCCGGCGAGGAGGTGGAGGTCGATTCAGCCACCGTCGTTCACCGCCACGAGGCTGCCGGCTGCCTCCCGTTTTCGCGACCGGGCCAACCGGACGGTCTTGTCGATCCAGACGATCCCCGGAGCGATCAACGACAGCAGCAACACGGTGCCCCATTGCTTCCCCGAGAGCGATACCGTGTCGAGCAAGCGTTGGAGCATGCCCAGCTCGACGGCCGCCCACGTGAGCGCCCACCCCAGGATGATCCACCCGAAGTACGGGAAGATCGGTGACGACCACACGGGCTCCCGCTCCCTCCGCATCACCACCCCGAAGTTCACCGCGCTCATGGCCACGATGGCGAAGGCCATCGTCATCGATATCGAGGGGAGCGTGGTGCTCGGCTCGTCGGGCCCCCACTCGAGCACCGCGAGCGCACTGGCCGCGACCGCGAAGCCACTGATCGCCCATCGCACGATCTGTGGGCCGGTGACGATCTTCGTCCCGGGCCTGCGTGGTGGTCGCTGCATGACGCTGGGATCGGGGACGTCGGCGATGAACCCGATCACGACGGTGACGACGACGAAGAACTTGCAGAACAACAGCTGCATCGGGAACAGCGCGACGCCGCCGTTGATGTTGAGGATCGTGGCGAGCAGCATCAGCTGCAGCACCGACGAGAGGATCGTGAGCTGCAGTTTCACGTACGACGTGATCCGCCGGTAGATGTCCCGGCCCAGGTCGATCGCCTTGACGAGCGTGGCGAAGTTGTCGTCGGTGAGCACGATCTTCGCGGCTTGCTGCGTCACCTCCGAGCCGCTCCCCATCGCCACGCCGATGTCCGCCTGCTTGAGGGCCGCGGCGTCGTTCACGGCGTCCCCGGTCATCGCGACCACGTTGCCCGCCTCCTGCATCAGGCGAGCGAGCCGGACCTTATCCTCGGGGGCCACTCGCCCGAAGACGTGGAGCTCCGGGAGGCGCTCGACGACCTCGGCGTCCGGGAGGTGCGACAGGTCGGTCCCCGTGATCACGCCGGGCCCGAGACCGAGCTGATCGGCGATCGCGCGCGCCGTGACCGTGTGGTCGCCCGTGATCATCCGGACGTCGACGCCGGCGCTCAGGGCGATCCGCACCGCATCCTTGGCCTCCGCGCGGAGGGGGTCGATGATCCCGACCAGCGCGACCAGGACCAGGTCCGAGACGGCTTCCATCGGGTCGTCGATCGCCGCCGTCATCGCCGAGTCGTCGAGGTCGCGGGCGGCGAACGCGAGCACACGCAGCCCCCGCTCCGAGAGCTGCTGGTTCGCGGCAAGGATCTCGTCGCGGACCTCGTCGATCGGGGTCGTCTCCCCGTGCCAGAGCGCCCGGTCGCACCGCTCGATGACGACGTCGGGCGCGCCCTTGACGCTCATGAAGTGTGGGTGCTGGATGATTCCGCTCACGAGATGCTCCGGGACGTCGTGGAGCGTGGCCATGAACTTGTATCGGGAATCGAACGGCACCTCCGCGCGGCGCGGGATCGTCCGCCGCGTCTCCTCCGCGTCGACCCCGGTCTTGGCGGCGAGCACCACGAGGGCGGCCTCCGTGGGGTCGCCGATGATCGATCCGTCGTCCGCCACGGTCGCGTCCGTGCACAGGCACAGGCCGAGCGACAGTCGCCGGAAGTCCGGCGATGGCTGGCCTCCCGCTGCGAGGACCGCACCCGTCTTCTGGTAGCCGCCGCCCTCGATCGTGTACCAGTCGCCCCCGGTGAGCATCGAGGTGGCCGTCATCGCGTTCATCGTGAGCGTCCCGGTCTTGTCGCTGTTGATGACGGTCGTGCCGCCGAGCGTCTCGACGTCGGTCAGCGTCTTGACGACCGCCTTCGACTCGGCCAGGCGTTGCGCACCCGACGACAGCATCGCCTGCACGAACGTGGGGAGTCCGACCGGGATCGATGCGATCGCGGTCGAGATGCACAGCAGCAGCAGGGTGTCTCGATCCTGGCCCCGCGCGATGCCCACGATCGCGATCACCGCCACGGCCGACCAGGCGAGGACGCCGAAGACCTTGGTCAGTCCGTCCAGCTCCCGCTGGAGCGGGGAGCGTGAGCGCTTCGTCGCGCTGACCATGTCCGCGATGCGGCCCATCTGCGTCGACTGTCCGGTCGCCGTGACGATGGTGGAGGCGGAGCCGCGGGTGACCTGCGTGTTCTGGAACACCATGTCCGTGCGGTCGCCGAGGGCGACGTCGTCGCCGGCGATCGGGGTCGTGTCCTTGGGCACGGGTGCGCTCTCCCCGGTGAGGGCCGCTTCCTGGACCTCGACCGTCGCCGCGGAGACGAGCCGCCCGTCGGCCGGAACCAGATCACCAGCCTCGAGCAGCACGACGTCGCCCGGCACGAGCTCCCGGGAGTCGATCTCCTCGGTGCCGGCCGATCGCCGGACGCGGGCGTGAGGCACCTGGAGCTGCGAGAGTGCCTCGACGCTGGCTCGGGCCTTCAGCTCCTGGCTCGACCCCATGATGACGTTGAACGACACGAGACCGAGCACGAAGAGCCCGGTGGCCACCTGACCGATCACGAAGCTGGCCACGGCGACGATCAACAACATGATGTTCATGGGGTTCGAGAGCTGCCCGCGCGCCACTGCCCAGACGCTCGGCGCCGGCTCCGTCGGCAGCTCGTTGGGCCCGTACGTGGCGCGTCGTCGCGCGACCTCCTCGGCGTTCAGCCCTCGTTCGGGATCCGTCACCAACCGTGTGGCTACCTCGGCTGCCGAAAGGGCATGCCAAGGGATGCGTTCCGACGCTTCCTCGGTCCTGCTCATCTCTCTGTCCTCCGTGCGGATCGGTCGACGAGTTCATCCTCACGCGGCCTGGGTACATCTGTCCGGGTGAGGTACTCGTAGCGACGCTTGACGAACAAGCCCTGGTCCATCCGTCGGGAACGTATCGAGTCTGCCCACGCCACCGCAAACGGAGCCGAAGCGCATTCACGGCGCTGGTGCTCCTCGCGTTCGCGATTGGGCGCGGCATAGAGTGGCAACGTCGTTTCAAGGGAAGGGAGGTACCCATGAACGTTCAGGATGGGATCGGAAGCGCGCCTGGGGTGGATGCGGGCCGTCGACCGTTCGGCCAGCTCGTGGCATCGGTCGTCGGCGGGTTCGGCACCCTCGCACGCCAGCACCTCGATCTGGCCAAGATCGAGGCTGCGGAGGCCGCAGCGGTCCGAGGCAAGGGTGCCGGGATGATGGCGGGGGCGGCGGTCGCCGCGATGTACGCGGTCGGTTTCATCGCCGCCGCAGGGGCGGCCGCGCTCGCCTTGGTGTTGCCGGTGTGGGCGGCCATCCTGATCGTGGCCGCCGTAATGCTCGTCGTCGCGTGGGTGCTCGTGATGCTCGGGCGTCGCACGATCAAGTCAGCTCCCGCGCCGAGCGAGCGAACCCAGGAAAGCCTGAAGGAGGACATTCGATGGCTGAAGCAGCAGATCAAAAGGTGACGGAGATCGGCGACAGCCGGCGTCAGCTCGAGACCGACCTCGTCGAGCTCGAGGCGCGTCTGCCGACCTCGCTGCGGTCGTCGAAAGCCATGGCCGGCCTCCTCGTGGGCAGTGGCGCCGTCGCCGCACTGGTCCTGCGCAAGCGCCGCTCGAAGCGCTCGGCCTCGCCTCCCGCCGCCGAGGTCGTGGTACGCATCGTGCGCGACGACCTCTAGCCCCGCGGCCGTCGCCTCGGCGCTGAAGGACTGCTCCGCGTCGTGGGAGTGAGGCTCGTCAGAACGGCGTCCGGACATGCTGCAAGGGCAGATCCTGAACGGCTTCCGCCGGACGTGGTGGCTACACTAGGCCGTCCTCGGCGATGTCCCCGGCCTCCCGGGCTTCCACGACATGGCGAGCCATCCCGACGCCGCGGCGTCCCCCGGGCTCGTGCCGTTCCGGTTCGATGCGCCGCTGATCTTCGCGAACGCACGAACCTTCAGCGAGCAGATCCGTGAGCTCGCGAACGGACCGGGGGTCCGTTGGATCGTGATCGCCGCAGAGCCGATCACGGATGTCGACACCACCGCCGCCGATATACTCGAGGACCTCGACGAGTGGTTGAATGCCCATGGCATCTCCCTCGTCTTCGCGGAGATGAAGGACCCGGTACGCGGCAAGATCACCCGGTACGAGCTCACTCGGACGATCGATCCGACCCACTTCGACCCCACGATCCACGCCGTCGTGACCGCCTACTACGACCTGGATGTCGGGACGCCCGATCCCGCGCCCTGACGGGTAGCCATCCGCCGATCGGTCCGCCGCCGCCTGCACTACCCGAAGCCAGGTGCGTGGTCCCCCTCGGAGCCGCGACTCCGTCTCATCGCCCACTCGTCAGATGGATGGCGACGTCGAACACTCGAGTCAACGTCGTCCTTCCCGCGCGATCACCGGGCCCGAGGTTCGGTCCAGCCTCATCTATGGCTGAGTCCACCGGGGAACGTAGACGGTCCGTCTGTGCATCGCAAGAGCGGGTAGCCGACCCACCCGTCATGCCGGTCCCCCGAAGCCAGCTCGATGCTCACTACACTCAAGGAGACAAAGCGAGGTGTTCTCCATGGGGTCGAACGTTCAGGCGGATGTGCCGATGAGGCCGGATGTGGCGACGTACCCCGGCAGGATACTCGCGGCGATCTCGGCCGGCATCGCGTTCGTCATGGTCGTCGTCTATCTCCTCGTGATCCGAAGCCAGGGCGACGGCATGGGCATTCGCGTGTTCGTGGTTTCGTCCTGCATCGCAGCCGCCGGCGCGTGCGCAGCGGGGGCGTCTTGGTCCTCCTCCCCGCAACGTCGACTCGTATTGATGGCTGCGGCGGCGGGAGGGCTGATATCGCTCGGCATCATCGGGATGTGGTCCATCGGGTTCCCCCTGTTCGTCGCCGGGGTACTGATGACGGTCGGGTCGCTGCGGATGGCACCTTCGGTAGAACGCTCACGAGGCTCCCGTCTCCGGGCACTGGTAGCCGGAATCATGGCGTTCCTGCTGCCCGTGGCGATCCTGTTCACTCCCCGCTAGACCCGCATCCCTGGTCGGTGAGCCTTCGGATCGATCGACTCTGAGGCCCTCGCAGGTGCTAGGCCATCGGGTTCCCGCTCCGTGGGGGCGACGCAGACGCTACGGCTCAGCCGGGACCGTGCGTTAACGGCGGCGGTCCGCACACGAGCGAATCGGGTCCTCGGTAGGCAGGGGCAGGTGCGCAGGCTCGGAGGCCGACCGGGATGATCAACCGGTATCGCGCCTCACCGACGTGGTAGTTCAACGCGACACCCTCGAACGTGCCCCGCCCGCCGCCCTCCGCTACCAGCCCGATGAATAGCTGTAAGGGATGCGGCTCCGCGTGTCCGCCTGGGGGCACGGGGAACCCCTCGAGCGGCTCATAGGGTTGGGGAACGGTGGCGGGTACGTTGCCGCGCCATCTCTCTTATCGATCGAGCGTCCCTCGAAGAACGCGACAACGGTACCGACGAGGTGAATCTGATCGGTGCTGTTCACCAATTCCACGGAGTCGAGAACCGCGTCTTCGTCGCCACGGTTGCGATCATGACGTCTGAGAACGTGAATGGGTGCCTGGTGGAGACCAACCTGGACGTCGCGTAGGCGTCCGCCCGGGCTCCTTCGCTCGCGGCGAGAGGGCCCGTTCCGCTCGACGACGAGCAGCTGATCGGAAGCAGGGCCAACAGCACCCAAACGACCAGGGCGTGTTGGCGTTCATGACCCATTCGGCTTCCGCTTGTTCCCGCTCGGATCGGTCCGCGGGACACGGACGATCTAGTAGAAGTCCTCTCCATCGGCGGATTCAAACACGCGGAACTCGGGCCCGTTCACCCGCCGAATCACGGTCGCGCTCCTCACAGCCAGGAGTCAGGGACATCGAACAGACGCGCCACTGACCGACAAGGATCGAGGAGAGCGGCGAGCCTGGGGCCGCAGCTATCATGGTCGCGATGAGCATCAGCATGCATGCGAGCATCCTGCCGCGCACCGATCTGGCCAGGGCGGCCGCACCCTCGGCCTCCTCGCTACCAAGGGCGCCCTCGAGGGCCAACGAGGAGCGAGGCCGTCGTCGTCCAGGGAGCGCATGGAGCAGGCGTGGGGTTCGCCCACTGCGCCGGCCGCGACCGCGCCGGCAGCCTGAGCCGCGTCAACGAGCGCGGTAACGTCCGAAGGAGGCGCCTCGAGATGGCTGAGAAGAAGCCAGCGAAGAAGACCGCCGCACGGAAGTCAACGAAGCGCACCACCGCCACCACCAAGAAATCGGCGGGATTCTCGGACGAAGAACGAGCGGCGATGAAGGCTCGTGCCCAGGAGATGAAGGCGGAAGCGCGCGCCAAGAAGAACCGGGGGGAGGGGAACGCGCCGCGGTCGCGGCGATCGCCGCGATGTCGGAACCGGATCGCTCCATGGCCAAGCGGCTCCATGCGATCGTCCAATCCAGCGCGCCCGACCTCTGGCCGAAGACCTGGTACGGGATGCCGGCGTATGCCAAGGACGGCAAGGTCGTCTGCTTCTTCAAGAGCGCCGAGAAGTTCAGCTCGCGCTACGCGACGTTCGGCTTCGAGGAGGCGGCCAACCTCGACGAGGGCGCGATGTGGCCGACCTCCTATGCGCTGAAGGAGCTGACCGCAACCGATGAGAAGAAGATCGCCGCCCTCATAAAGAAGGCGGCGAGCTAAGCCCCAGCTCCTGAACCTGCACGGCGCTCCGCTGCCCACGACCGAGCTGCTTCGCTCCCGCTCGGTGCTCGGCAGGTCCGTGCCCTACCCCGGGCGGCCTGTTTCCCGTCCGGCGGTGGCGGCCTCCGTCGCTTCCTACCGGGTTCTCTCGGGGAGCGTCGAGGCGCCGACGTTGGCATCGAGCCAGGCACGGAGCGGCCTCGATGCCTTGAGGAACTCCACCACCCTGTCCTTCGCCCGGGCGGTCCCGAGCCAGGCGCCCACCGGCCACGAACGCCACGCGACGATGCCCTTGTACCGCAGGAGCTCGACCCGCGGGTGGTCCTTCGCGTAACCGCGCGGTGCCGTCTTCAACTCGCCGTGCGCCATGATCTCCGCGTCCGAGGCCCGCGCCTTCGCGACCACCGACGCCAGCTTCTTACCGGATCGATCGTCGTCCACAGCCTCCCGGTAACGCTCGAGCTGATCGGGAGCCATCTCCCACATGCCGCATCCGGCCGCGAGTCCGCGTGCATCGAGCTGGACGTAGCCCTCGCCGAGCATGGCCGCGATGTTCGTCTTGTACGGCGACTTGTCGCGGCTGAACCGCAGGTCCCGGTAGGGCCGGAAGATGCGGCCCTCGCCCCACTGGGATTCCAGGTCGGCGAGCAACGCCTCCATCGGCGCGCGCACCGCGGTCTCGTACACATCCTTGTGCCGTTGCCAGTACGGCTTGGAGTTGTCGGCTTCGAGACCCTCGAAGAACTCGAGGGCCTCGGCGGGCCAGCCCCTGAACGCCATCTCAGCCCGCCTTGGCGAACGCGCGCAGGCTCGCCTTGAGTTGCGAGCCGCTCAGCGCGATCGCGCCGGAGTCGAAGTTCACCGTCACCGTCCCCGCCGACCATGCCTCGGGAGTCTTCGTCTTGATGCAATGACGCCCGTGGTGGACCGACGAGGCCCCGTCGGTGAACCGCAACGTTCCTGAGGCGAGCGGCGCCATGTCGGCGGCCTTCACGAGGAATCCCGTGGGCGTCTTCCGCGCCGGGCGCCCGACGGCCGAGGCCGTCATGCTGTGATCCACGGTTGCCGGTGCGATCCGCTCCACCTGCTCGAACCCGACGGAACCCGCTCCGAGGGGAGCGAAGACGGTGGCAAGCTGCCCCGCGTCCTGCGCCCTGAACGTCGAGCCGCGGAAGCACCCATGGGGCCGCGGCGACTCGTTGGGGCATCGCTTGCCCGATAGGAAGAACCGTCCGGCCTGACCCTTCATCGACGTGGCGGCCAGGTCGGGCAGGGTCCCTTCGTTCGGGGTGAACGACAACGTGCCCGTGAGGGTGCCTCGGCGAACGATCGTCGATTGGAGGACTTCGTGCGTCTTGGGGCAGCGGTACGAGTGCGTGCGGGCGGGTTGGTTCCCGGCGAACGTGAGGTCGATCTGACCGAACGGGCCGAGGCCCGAGCCGGTGCGCAGGCGCGCCTTGTGCAGGCGGGCGCCCACCCGGAGCGCGCCGGCCGGGAGCTGGAAGAACCAGGTGTGGGCCTGATACCCGTTGGTCACCTGTTGGTAACCCGACACGATGACGATCGTCCCGCCGCGCACGTCGCCGGCGCCCACCTGCCACCGGTAGGGGGACCCCGGCATCTTGAACATGCCACCGACACCCACCTGTGTGGTGGGCCTGCCGCGCGAGGCTCGCGTGAGCATGCGCACGCGATCGAGCGGAAGGGCCCGAGCGTGCCGCGCCACCCGGTGGATGGCCGCGGTCCGAGGCGCTGCCAACGGAGGCGACGCGACCGCAGACGCGGAGCCGAGGACGACCACGAGCGTCGAGCAAATCACGACCAGTCGGTGCGCACGTAGCTCCATGGGTGAGACGGTAGCTCGCCGGCCTCGCCCTCACAAGGGAGCCCTGGCCTCCGGCGCGCCCGGCCGACCTGGGAGCATGGCGACGTGACCCGGCGTCCCCACGACCCCGCCATCCGCCTGCTTCGACAACGCCTCACGAGCCAGCTGCTGGCCGGCCCTCGAGCGCGCGACCCCCTCGACGTGGTCGAGCGGCTCCTAGCGGTGCAGGGACAAGACGCCCGCGGGGCGCGGCTCGCGATCCGGTCCCGCTCGCGGGGGCTGACCGCCGGCGACGTCGATCGCGCGCTCACCCAAGATCGGTCCATGCTCATCACCTGGCTGAACCGCGGCACCCTGCATCTGGTGCGCACCCAGGACTACCACTGGCTCCACGCGCTCACCACGCCCCAGCTCGCCACGGGGAACGCCCGCCGCTTGCGCCAAGAGGGAGTCTCCGAGCGCGACGCCGACCGAGCCGTCCGTGCGATCGTTCGAGGCCTCGAGGCCGACGGGCCGCTCACGCGCTCCGAACTCGGCGAGCGCGTGAGCGCCACCAACGTGCGGACCCAGGGCCAGGCGCTGATCCACATCCTCCTGCTCGCGAGCCTGCGCGGCCTGATCGTGCGCGGTCCCATGGTGGGCTCCCATCACGCGTACGTGCTCACCGCGGATTGGCTGAGGCCCGCACCCGCGGTCGATGGTGAGCGGGCGACCGCCGAGCTCGCCCGTCGGTTCCTGATCGGCCACGGACCCGCAGACGATCGCGACCTCGCTCGCTGGTCCGGACTCACCCTGGGCCGGGCGCGAGCCGGCATGCGCGCGATCGCGACGGAGCTGAAGGAGCGCCCCGACGGTCTCGTGCAGCTCACGAAGCGACCGCGAACGGCCGCCTTGCCCGGACCCACGCTGCTGGGCTCGTTCGATCCGGTGCTGCTGGGGTGGACCTCGCGCGAACCCATCCTCGGGGCGGCCACGCACATCGTCACCAGCAACGGGATGTTCCGCCCCTTCGCCATGATCGAGGGAATGGCCGCGGCGACATGGACCCTGCCCGGCGGCGAAGTGAAGCTCGACCCGCTTCGCGACCTCACGCCGCGCGAGCGCGACGCGCTCGATCGCGACGGTCGCGACGTGAGGCGCTTCCTCCGGGCGACCTGAGCCCCTTCCCGCTCGAGAGCGCCGGGCTTCCGCCGACGCTGCGGTACAACAAGACGCCACCGATCCGCCGCGGATGCGCGCCGAGCGCGGCGTCGAGGAACGGGGCCCAGGTGCGAACGGATCCCGTCATCACCACGATCGCCCCCACGTGGTGCTGTCGGAGCCAGAGCCGGAACCGATCGGGCGCGGGCGGGAGCCGGCCCGTCTGCACGCCCTGCCACAGGCGGTCGGCCTCGAAGGCCTCGGGCTCCGGCCCCGTATGGCCCTGGGGCATCGAGAAGGCGAACCCGCTCTGCTCCTGCAGCACCATCTCCAGGCCGCGACTCCTGCGGTCGTGCACGATCAGGATCGTCTCGTTCGGCGTCAACACCCGGCGGTACAGCCCGGCCGAGAAGAACCGCGGCGCGTCGATGGGTCGGTGCAGGCCCGCCTCGTGCACGTTCGGGATCAGCAGGAGGACGCCGAGTCCCACCGAGCCCCAGCGCACCGTCGAGTCGAACGCGCTCTTCGTGGGCCGCGGCCTCGACAACCATCGAGCCACGATCAGGGCGACCCCGAGCCACATGTACATCGTCAACCGGTCGGGCAGGACGTTCATCAGGATCGGCGCGCGGGCCGGAACCGACCACGGCATTGGGATCGTCCGGTGCGGGCCCACGAACAACACCGCCCCCATCGACAGGACGGCAGCGAGGGCTACGAAGGCGAACAGCCAGCGGGTGACCCGCTCACGACGCCCCGCGATGAACGCGGCGGCAAGGACGAGGAGCAACACGGGGCCGAGGTAGGCGCCGTCCTCGCTCACGTTCGTGGGAAAGCGATCCGTCAGCCGCGCGAACGCGGCGCCGCCCACCAAGGTGCCGTGGCGCGGGATCAGGAAACTGAGCAGATCGCTCGATGACCCGTCGATCCCGCGGATCGGCCCAGAAGGCAGTCCCGCCGCCGCGTACCAGAGATAGGGCGCGAGCACCGCGGCGGCCGCACCGCAGGCCACGATCGTGGGCCCCGCGGCGGTCCGCAGGAGCGGCCGCGTCGACGGCATCGCCAGGTAGGCCGTCAGCGCCGCCATGCCCGCGAACATCGTCATGCTCGCGAAGACCTCCGTCGAGATGGAGAACTCCGCGACCAAGACGGCGGTGAGCAGCAGCACGTACGACCGCCTCGAGAGGCGGCCGTGGACGTATCGCAACACGAGGTAGGCGGCCAGCGGCACGGGAAAGACGAGGAACAGGTTCATGTGCCCGCGCATCTCCGCGAATTGGTAGGTCGAGAAACCGAACACGACGCCGCCCATGACGGCGGGCCAGAAACGACGCGTGACCTCGCGACACAGGAGGTACGCGGCCCACGTGGCGAGCGCGGGCGAAGCGACCGCGATCGCGTTGGACGTGGCCACGGCGCCGAACGTCGCCGTGAGCGGCCACGCGGCGAGCGAGGGGCCGGGCAGCCCGGTGACCCACGCCATGTTCACGCCGGTGGGCGCCCATACGAGCGTGGGGTGGAACGGATTCAGTCCCGCGGCGATGGCGTGGGGCCACCAGGCCAGATCCCAGACGTAGAGCTTCGCGTCCGCGCTCCCCTGCCCCACGAACGACGTCGAGAAGCGCCCGAGGATGGGCACGGCGTACAACAGGAACGAGCCGACGACGGCGCCACCGAAGACGCACCACGCGCGTCCGACGGAGCCCAGCGCGACGAACCACCGGTGCCGGGGAACGGGTGGCGCGCCCACCATGCCGTCGTCCACCCGAAGCGCCGGTGCCGGACCTGCGAACTGGGGGAAGCCGGGCGGCACCTCTTCACCGTCGCACCAGGTCCTCGATCGCGCAAGGGACGCTTGGGGGGCAAAGGATCAACCGCCGTCCGACCGATGCCTAGGACTTCGGACCGCACCCGGTGGCGCGTGTCGCCACCGGGGCGCCCCACCGTCAGGGTCCGTAGATCGGGATCAGCGGCGTCCGCAGCCGTGGACCCTGCCGCAGCGCGCGCTCGGACTCCGGGGCGGGTTTCGTCAACGGCTTGCACTTCACGTCCGCGCCGTACCCGGGCTGGCGGGGCGGCAGCGTTCCGTTGGCCAGGAACGCGGCGATCTTGTTGTCGACGCATCCGTTGCCGTAGAGCGACCCGGCATGCGTCGTGCCGCCGGGCTCCGCGATCAGGCTCGACGCGGGGAACAGATGGCGCACGTACAGGCTGCCGGGGTACGGCGTGGCGGCATCGAGCGTCTCGTCGATCAGGAGCACCCGTGCTCCCCCGCCGTCGATCGTCGTCGGGGTACCCGCGGACGCGGGCCAGTAGAGACACGGGCCGTTGAACCACGCGTTGCCCCACGTCTCGAACGGCGCCTTCGCGTACGTTGCCCAGTTGTCCTGGCGCCAGGTGCTCCACGCGGTCGGCCACTGGACGTCCGTGCACTCGACCGCGGCGTAGACCGCGAACCCGTTGTCATCACCCGGTCCGTCGGCCCACTGGTACGCACCGATGAGCTTCTGGACGTCGTGGTGATGGACCCAGCTGGAGAACACGTCCGCGAGGTAGGTCCACACCTGCTGGTAGTACCCGGCGTAGAGGATCGCGTCGTTCCACTCGTCCGGACCTACGACGCCGCCCGCCGGCTTCCGCGTGAGGTGCCGGGACACGGCGTAGTACCGCTTCTCGACCGCCGTGCCAGTCTTGCCCAGCCGGTAGACGCGATGGTACTTCGCGACCCACCGGAACCAGATCTCGATGGTGCGTTGGAACGCGATGTCCTGGTCGAGGTTCGCCTCGTACCAGACCCTGCGCGGGTCCACGTTCGAGTCGAACACCGCGCGACGGATCCTCCCGGGGAACACGCTGGCGTAGACCTGACCGAGGTACGTCCCGTACGAGAAGCCGAAGTAGTTGATCCTGGCGACGCCGAGCGCCTGGCGGATCCTGTCCATGTCCTTCGCGGCGTCGATCGTGGTCATGTGCGGGAGCAGCGCCGCCGCCTTCGCCTGGCATGCGTTCGCGTACTTCTGGGATCGGCCTCGCCACCGCTTGACCAGGGCGTGCGTCCGGGGGACGTACGGCGGCCGGTCGCCGTGGAAGTAGTTCGGCAGGCACGACAGGGAGGGCTCGCTCGAGCCCACACCGCGGGGGTCGAAGCCGATCCAGTCATAGGCGTCGCCCGCGTGACGGGGGACGTAGCCCCCGAGGGTTGCGAGCCCCAGGCCAGACCCCCCGGGCCCGCCGGGGTTGACGAGCATGACGCCCTGGTACTTGGCGTCCGGCGTCGTGTGCTTGATGCGGGACAGCGCGATCTGGATCTGGGTCCCGCCCGGGTTGGCGTAGTCGAGCGGAACGTCCAACATCGAGCACCGCGCGCCGGCCCTGCGCAGGGACACGTCGTCGCATCGCCCCCACACGACGGCCGCGCGCGGCGCCTTCGGCGCCGCCCCCGCGGGCGCGATGGCGGCGACGGCGGTGCCGATCAGCGCCGCGGCCGTGATGACAGCTGCGAGCTTCCTCATCCAAGTCCTCCCCCGTTGACGGATCTGGGCGCGAGTCCGGGCTCGCTCGTTCAGCCCCCCATCGCCTCCTCCAGGGCTCGGCGCACGAGCACCCTGGAAAGCTCCCGGCGGTACTCCGCGCTCCCGAACGCGTCGGACGGAGGGGCGGCGCCCTCGTCCGCCCGCAGGGAGGCGGTGGCCGGGTCCGCGCCCCCGGCGAGCGCCTCCTCCACGCCGGCCGCCCGCAGCGGTATCTCGCCCATGTTCGTGAGCGCCACGGTGGCGCCGCCGTTGCGCTGGATCGCGGCCACGCCCACCAGCGCCCAGTCCTGCGCCCGCCGGTGGAACTTCAGGTAGCTCCAGCCTGCGCTCGTCTTGGGGATCCGCACCTCGGTGAGCACTTCATTCGCCGCGAGGTCGGCCGTGAACAGTCCTTGGAAGAAGTCGCGTGCGTTCACCGTGCGCGAGCCGCCGCCCGCGCCCCGGATCGCGAGGTCGGCCCCGAGGGCCACCAGCACGGTGGGCAGGTCGGAGGCCGGGTCCGCGTGGGCCACCGAACCGCCGATCGTTCCCATGTGACGGACCTGCGGGTCGCCGATCTGACCTGCCGTGTCGGCCACGATGGGGCAGGCGGTCTGGACGAGCTCGCTGTTCGCCACGTCGTGGTGGCGCGTCAACGCGCCGATCGCCA
Organism: uncultured Actinomycetes bacterium; assembly: GCA_963719165.1. GTDB lineage: Bacteria > Actinomycetota > UBA4738 > UBA4738 > HRBIN12 > JAOUEA01. The sequence continues at coordinate 1,495,715 of CAVRAV010000001.1, forward strand.
CGACGTCGCCGTCCTCGCGGATGTACGACAGGTCGGAGAGCCGGCCGATGTCAACCAGCAGATCGGGCCGCGCCAGGCGGAAGCGCATCAGCGGGAGGAGCGAATGCCCACCCGCGAGGATCTTGGCGTCCTCGCTGGTGCCCAGCAGCTCGATGGCGTGGTCGATGCTCTCCGCCCTGGCGTACTCGAACGGCGCGGGGATCATGCCGCACCTCCCTTCGCGTCCTGGATGGCTCGCCAGACGCGTTCGGGCGACGCAGGCTTGCCGATCTCCGTGACGCCGAGGTGGCCGATGGCATCGAGGACCGCGTTGACGACCGCGGGCGGGGCGGCGATCGTCCCGGCCTCACCGATGCCCTTGACCCCCAGCGGATTGGTCGTGGACGGCGTCTCCTGGCTGGTGTCCGTGACGAGCCGCGGGATCTCGGTGGCCGAAGGCACGAGGTACTGCGTCATGGAGGACGTGATGAGGTTGCCGCTCTCGTCGTAGATTGCCTCCTCATAGAGCGCCTCGGCGATGCCCTGGGCCACCCCCCCGTGCACCTGACCCTCCACGATCATCGGGTTGATGACCGTGCCGCAGTCGTCGACGGCCACGTACTTCACGATCTCGGTCTTGCCCGTCTCCGTGTCGACCTCCACGACGCAGACGTGCGCACCCGCCGGCCAGGTGAAGTTGGGGGGGTCGAACACGGCCGTTGCGTTCAGGTTGGGCTCGGTCCCCGCGGGGAGGTCGTGGGCGTGCCACGCGGTCAGGGCGATCTCCGGGATGGTCTTGGCCTTGTCGGGCGCGCCCTGCACCCGCCAGCTGTGCTCCGCCCACTCGAGGTCGTCCTCGCTGACCTCCAATTCGTGCGCGGCGATCGTGCGTGCCTTCTCCTTGATCTTCTCCATCGCGAAGTACAGCGAGGCGCCCCCAACGCTCACCGAGCGCGAACCGTAGGTGTCCATGCCGAGCGGCGTGATCATGGTGTCGCCGTGCAGGACCTCGATGTCGTCGGGCGTCACGCCCAGGCCGTCGGCCACGATCTGCGACCAGCTGGTCTCGTGGCCCTGGCCGTGCGGCGAGGTCCCCGTCTTCACGATCACCTTCCCGGTAGGCAGGCATTCGATCGTGGCGCCGTCCCAGCCGCCGGCCGCGTAGCGCAGCGCACCCAGGATGTTCGACGGCGCGAGGCCGCACATCTCGATGTACGTGCACAGCCCGATCCCGAGCTGGACGGTGTCGTTCCGGTCGCGGCGGGCGGCCTGGTCCTTGCGCAGTTCCTCGTAGCCGCTGAGCTCGAGCGCCTTGTCCAGCAACGGCTCGTAGTTGCCCGAGTCCACGTTGAGCCCGCACACGGACGTGGTGGACTCATCGAACGGCGGGTGCAGGTTCATGCGGCGCACGTCGGCGGGGTCCTTGCCCACCCGCCGCGCGAACGCGTCGACGATCCGCTCGAGCACGTAGGTGGCTTCGGGACGGCCCGCGCCCCGGTAGGCGTCCGTGGGCGTGCAGTTCGTGAGGATCCCCCGGAACTCGAAGTGGTAGGTCTCGGGGGCGTACGGGCCCATGTAGACCCAGCCGCCGAGCTCGGGGATGCCGGGCGTGAGCAGCTGGTAGTAGGCGCCCATGTCGGCGATCTCCACGAACTTCACACCGAGGATCTTTCCGTCCTCGGTGCCCGCGATGGTGCATTCGTGCGTGACGCCGCGGCCGTGCGTGGTGGCGACGTAGTTCTCGCTGCGCTCCTCGATCCACTTCACGGGCATGCCGAGTTCCTTCGCGAGCACGACCGCGAGGGCCTCCTCGGCATACACGTTCAGCTTGGACCCGAAACCGCCGCCCACGTCGGGCGCGATCACGCGGAACTTCGACTCCGGGATGCCGCACTCGCCCGCCAGCGTGACCTTCGCGATGTGCGGGATCTGCGTCGAGGAGACGAGCGTGTACTCGTCCATGGACTTCACGCCGTAGGCGAGGCACCCCCGCGGCTCGATCGCGTTCGGGATCAGCCGGGGCTGATGGTAGGTCTCGTTCACGACCACGGGTGCGCTTTCGAACACGGTCATGTCGCCCACGCTGCCGTGATCCCAATGGACCGTGACGTTGGACCCGAGCTCCTCGTGGATCAACGGCGCGCCCTCGGCCATCGCCGACTCCATGTCCGTGACGGCGGGGAGCTCCGTGACCTCGACGGTCACGAGCTCGGCGGCGTCGAGCGCCGCCTCGCGCGACGAGGCGACCACCACCGCCACCGCGTCGCCGTTGAAGCGGATCTTGTCCTTGGCGAGCGGGTGGTGCACGGGCACCTTGATGTCCTCGGTGATGGGCCATACGAACGGCAGCGCGCCGACGTCGAGGTCCGCGGCGGTGAACACGCCCACCACGCCAGGCATGGCGGCCGCCGCCGACGTGTCGATCCCGTCGATCGTGGCGTGCACGTACGGTGGGCGCACCATCGCCATCCACACCATGCCGGGCATCGTCCAGTTGTCGATGTAGCGAGCCTGCCCGGCTAGCAGCTCGGGATCCTCCTTGCGGAGCACCTCCTGGCCGACGAACGGTTCCGTGGCAACCATCGGTCCTCCTTAGGTCGTCGCGCCGCTCATCGAGCCGGCGGCATCGAGGATCGACTTCACGATGTTCTGGTACCCGGTGCAGCGACAGAGGTTGCCCTCGAGCGCCTCGCGCACCTCTCCCTCCGTCGGTGCGGGGTTCTCCTTGAGGAAGCTCGTTGCCGCCATCACCATGCCCGGCGTGCAGAACCCGCACTGCAGGCCGTGGTTGCGATGGAAGGCCTCCTGGAGCGGGTTGAGTCGCTCGCCGTCGGCCAGAGCCTCGATGGTGGTGACCTCGCGCCCGTCGACCTGGGCGGCCAGCAGCGTGCACGACTTCACCGACTCGCCGTCGAGCAGGACGGTGCACGCCCCGCAGCTCGACGTGTCGCACCCCACGTTCGTGCCGGTGAGACCGAGGGTCTCCCGCAGGAAGTACACGAGGAGCGTGCGCGGCTCGACATCGGCCTCACGCGCCTCCCCGTTCACGGATACGGAGACATGCGTCACTGACGACCCCCTCTTCGACGGAACCCGGATCGGTCGGTTGGTGATAGCGAGGGAGTCTAGCCGGGACCCTTCGGTCGCGCGAACCGGCGCGACCAGCCTGCGAGCGACGGGACGGGTGTGCCCGACCTACCAGCCCCCGCTCGCGCCGAGCGCGGCCGCACCGGTGCAATCGGTGACCGACGAGCCCCTGTCGAGCCGCCCGCCGGCGTCGAGGCGGAGGTAGAAGCACCGGCCGCTCGTCGACATCACGGCGGCGGCCCAGGCGTCGCCGGTGGCGGCCACGCTCACCACCTGGGGGGCGGCGGACGGGCCGTCGGAGAACGTCACGGAGCGCATCCGCTTGGCGAGCTGGGCGGGCCCGGCCTCGACGAACGACGTCGGCCCGTGCGCGATCCGCCGGGCGGCCGTTACCGCGCGCCTCGCCGTGGAGCGCGCCAGCCGGTCTTCGGGCGCCGCCACCGTGTTGCCCGCGGCCTCGGGGGCCGCAACGCCGTCGAGCGTGTCGACGAAGTTCGTTTCGGGGGGCGCGGGCGCGGCGAGGAAGCTCGCCCGCTCGCTCGCGTTCACCCAGCGGCCGAACCAACCCACGGCGGAGCCCACCACCAGCACCACGAGCACGACCACGACGGTGCGCGGACGCACGCGGCGACGCAGCGGTGTCGGAACCATGCGGAACTCGAAGGTGTCGCTCATCCCCGCTCACCTATCGGCGGCCGAGGCCCCCGGCGTTAGCCCGAGGGCAGACCGACCGCACGGGCTACCATCGAGGGATGAGCGAGATCGGCGACGTCCTCGCGGCCATCGAGTCGCTGTCCGCGCGCGGGGAGCGCATGGCGCTCGCCACGATCGTCGCGGTGCGCGGGTCCACCTACCGCCGCCCGGGAGCGCGTCTCCTGGTCCCCGAGGAGGGGGCCCCGATCGGCAACATCAGCGGCGGCTGCCTCGAGGGGGACGTGGCGGACCTCGCGCGCGTGGTGATGGACGAGGGCACGGCCCGCCTCGCGGGATGGGACCTCACGGCGGACGACGACGCCGTGTGGGGCCTGGGCCTGGGATGCAACGGCGCGATCGAGGTCTTCATCGAGCCGGCCGAACAGGCCGCCGAGGTGGCGGGGGCGCTGCGGATGGCCCTGGAGGAGGCGCGCCCGATCTGCTTGGTGACCGTATTGGAGTCCGGGCGCGCCGGCGTGGATGCCGGGGCGCGGCTCGTGGTCGGTCCCTCGAGCGACGGGGAGGGTTCGCTGGGCGACGCCGCGGTCGACGTCGAGGCGCTCGCGGTGGGGGGCGAACAACTCGCGCTGGGGAGGTCGGAGATCAGGAACCTGCCGGGCAAGGTGCGGGCGTTCGTCGAGGTGCTCGAGCCGCCGTTGCACCTGCTGGTGTGCGGGGCCGGGCACGACGCCGTCCCGATGGTACGCGCCGCGGCCGGGCTGGGGTGGAACGCGTTCGTGGTGGACGATCGTCCCGCGTTCCTCACTCATGAGCGCTATCCGGAGGCCGCCGGCTTCGTGCCGGTGGAGGCCCCGGAACGGGTGGCCGAGGCCGCCGCGATCGACGACCACACCTACGCCGTGGTGATGACGCACAACTTCCTGCGCGACAAGGAGTACCTGCGCGCGCTCGTGAGCTCGCCCGCGCCCTACGTCGCCATGCTGGGACCCGCCGCGCGCACCGAGCGCCTGCTGATGGAGCTGCGCGAAGAAGGCGTGGCGATCCCGGAGGAGGCGCGGGCGCGCATCCACGGTCCCGCCGGCCTCGACCTAGGCGGCGAGGGACCGGAGGAGATCGCGCAGTCCATCGCCGCGGAGATCGTCGCCGTGCGCCGCGGGCGTCACGGCGGGTTCCTCACGGAGCGCCCCGGGCCGATCCACGACCGCCCCCGTCCCGGCGCCGAGGCCCGCTAGGGCCGCGGCGCTCGGCCGCCGTCCGGCTCCCATCCGGGTTGCCCGAACTCAACGGTCGTGTTGATATGCGTTCAAGTGGCCTCCCGGCCTCGGGTGGCCGCGCGCCGACACCGGCCGACACCGCATGAAGGGAGAACCACGTGCTGCCCTCACGGTTCGAGTACCACCGGGCCGCCACGCTCGAGGAGGCGCTGCAGCTCCTCGGCACCCACGGGGAGGACGCGAAGGTCCTGGCCGGCGGCCAGAGCCTGATCCCCATGATGAAGCTCCGCTTCGCGAACCCCGAGCACCTCGTGGACATCAACCACGTGGAAGGGCTCGCAGAGATCGCGGAGCGCGACGGCCATCTGCACATCGGGGCGCTCGCGCGCTACCGCGACGTGATCGCGTCGGACCTGATCTCCTCGAGGTACCCCACCATCGCGCGCGCGGTCCCGCAGGTCGCCGACCCGCTGATCCGCAACCTGGGGACGGTGGGCGGCTCCCTCGCCCATGCCGACCCGGCCGGGGACATGGGCTCCGTCATGCTCGCCCTCGGTGCGAGCGTCGTCCTCACGAGCGCGGGCGGCGAGCGCGAGGTCCCCATCGCCGAGTTCCTGGTGGACACGTTCACCACGTCGATCGAACCCAACGAGGTGCTCACCTCGATCCGCGTGCCCGAGGCCTCGGCGCGTTCCGGCGGTGACTACCTCAAGCTCGAGCGCAAGGTGGGCGACTGGGCCACGGTCGGCGTCGCCGTCGCGCTCACGCTGTCGAACGGCTCGATCGGTCGCGCGGGGATCGCGATGACCGGCGTCGGGCTGAAGAACCTCGAGGCGACCGACGCCCAGGCATCGCTCGCAGGCGCCGCTCCCACGGACGAGGCGTTCGCGGAAGCGGGGCGGTTGGCGGCCGCCGCATCGAACCCGGTCTCCGACGTTCGGGGACCGCAGGGATACAAGCGACACATGGTGGACGTCTACGTGCGCCGCGGGCTCGCCCACGCGCTCGAGACCGCCAACGCGGCCGAGCGATCGAAGGACGGAGAGCGATGACGATGGAGATCAAGGTCGGCGTCAACGGCACCGAACGCTCGGCGGACATCGAAGACCGGCTGTTGCTCGTGCATCTCATCCGCGAGGTATTCGAGCTCACCGGCACCCACGTGGGCTGCGATACGTCCAACTGCGGTGCGTGCACCGTCCTGCTCGACGGCCAGCCCGTGAAATCCTGCACCCTGTTCGGCGTTCAGGCCGACGGCCGCGCGCTCACGACCGTCGAAGGCCTCATGGACGGCGCCGCGCTGAACCCGGTGCAGGCGGCGTTCAAGGAAGAGCACGGCCTGCAGTGCGGCTACTGCACGCCCGGCATGATGTTGGTGGGTGCCGCGCTCATCGAGCGGAACCCGGCACCGAGCGACGACGACGTTCGCTGGGCGATCTCGGGCAACATCTGCCGCTGCACGGGGTACATGAACATCGTCAAGGCGATCCAGGCCGCGGCCCGCGAGAAGGCGAGGGCCGCCGAGCCCGTCTCCGCGCCCGCCTCCGAGCCCGCCAACGCCTGAACCTCGACCCAGATCTCGAAGGGAGCGCACCACCGATGGCAACCGAGACCGAAGCGATCCGCGGGATCGGACACAACGTCCGACGGGTGGAGGACGACCGGTTCATCCGCGGCGCCGGCAACTACATCGACGATATGCACCTGCCCAAGATGCTGTACATGGCGATCCTGCGCAGCCCCTACGCACACGCCACCCTGAACGGGATCGACGCGAGCGCTGCACAGGCCCTCCCCGGCGTCGTGGCCGTGGTCACGGGCGAGCTCATGGCCCAGCACAACCTCGCGTGGATGCCCACGCTCTCGAGCGACACGCAGGCGGTGCTCGTCACCGACAAGGTTCGCTTCCAGGGGCAGGAGGTGGCGGCGGTGATCGCGGAGGACCCGTACGTCGCCAAGGATGCCCTCGAGTTGATCGAGGTGGACTACGAGCCGTTGGAACCCGTCGTGACGCCCCAGCGCGCGCTCGAGCCCGACGCTCCGGTGATCCGGACGGACAAGGAGGATCAGACCGGCAACCACATCTACCACTGGGAGACGGGCGACAAGGAGGCCACGGACAAGGCGTTCGCCGACGCGGACAAGGTGGTGTCGCTCGACACCTTCTACCCGCGCTGCCACCCGGCGCCGCTGGAAACGTGCGGCTGCGTGGCCGACGTGAACCCGGCGACGGGGCAGGCCACGATCTACATGACGTCGCAGGCCCCCCATGCGATCCGAACGGTGTTCGCGCTGGTGGCCGGCCTGCCCGAGGAGAAGATCCGCATCGTCTCGCCCGACATCGGAGGCGGCTTCGGCAACAAGGTGCCGGTGTATCCGGGGTACGTGATCGCCACGGCGGCCTCGCTCCTGATCGGCCGGCCCGTGAAGTGGATCGAGGAACGCACGGACAACCTCATCTCGACCGGGTTCGCACGCGACTTCCACATGCACGGGGAACTGGCGCTCAAGGCCGACGGCACGATGCTCGGCCTGCGAGCCTCCCTCCTCGCCGACGAGGGTGCGTTCCACGCCGACGCCCAACCCTCGAAGTTCAAGGTGGGGCTCTTCCACATCGTGAGCGGTTCCTACGACCTGCCGGCCGTGCACGTCGCGGCGGACGGCGCTTACACGAACAAAGCCCCCGGTGGCGTCGCCTATCGATGCTCGTTCCGCGTCACGGAGGCGTCCTACCTGATCGAGCGGCTGGTGCAGAACGCCGCCTATGAGTTGGACATGGACCCGGCGGACCTGCGGCTGAAGAACTTCATCCAGAAGGACCAGTTCCCGTACGCATCGGCCACCGGCTTCGTCTACGACTCCGGTGACTACGAGGCCGCCATGAAGCTCGCACAGGAGAAGATCGGATACGCGGAGCTGCGGGCGGAGCAGGAGACCGCGCGCGCCGAGGGCAAGCTCTACGGCATCGGGCTCGCGTCGTTCACGGAGGTCGTGGGCGCCGGGCCGCACAAGGACTACGACATCCTTGGGTTGAAGATGAACGACGGGGCCGAGCTGCGGATCCACCCCACCGGCAAGGCCGTGCTGAAGATCAGCGTCCAGACCCAGGGGCAGGGCCACGAGACCACGTTCGCACAGATCGTCGCGGAGGAGATCGGGATCCAGCCCGAAGACATCAAGGTCATGCACGGCGACACGGACAACACGCCCTACGGCCTCGGCACCTACGCCTCACGCTCCACGCCCGTGTCCGGCGCGGCCACCGCGATGGTCACGCGCAGGGTCCGCGAGAAGGCCCGCAAGCTCGCCGCGCACCTGCTCGAGGTGGCCGAGGAGGACATCGAGTTCGAGGCGGGGAACTTCTTCGTGAAGGGCGCTCCCGACAAGGTCAAGACCATCCAGGAGGTCGCGTTCGCGGCCTACACCAACTTCCCCGACGGGATGGAGGCCGGGCTCGAGGCCAACTACTACTACGACCCGCCCAACCTCACGTTCCCGTTCGGCACGTATGCGGTGGCCGTCGAGGTCGATCCGGACACGGGCGTGTGGAAGGTGCGGCGGATGGTGGCGGTCGACGACTGCGGCGTTCGCATCAACCCGATGATCGTCGAGGGCCAGATCCACGGCGGCCTCACCGAGGGGTTCGGGATCGCGGCCATGCAGCTGATCACGTTCGATGAGAACGGCAACTGCATCGGGTCCAACTTCATGGACTACCTCCTGCCAACGGCGTGGGAGACCCCGCGGTTCGAGCTCGGAGAGACGGTCACGCCGTCGCCGCACCACCCCATCGGCGCCAAGGGCGTGGGCGAATCCGCCACGGTGGGCTCCCCCGCCGCCTACGTGAACGCCGTCATCGACGCGCTGCAGCCGCTCGGGGTCACGAACATCGACATGCCGGTCACCTCCGCCAAGGTCTGGGAAGCCATCGAGTCCGCGAAGGCGGCGAGTGGCTGAGGTGCGTCCCGACATCCTCGAACGGGCCGCGACGCTCGCACGCGATGGTCAGCCCTTCGTCGTGGCCACCGTCGTGTGGAGCCGGGCGCCCTCATCGGGCAAGCCCGGCTCAACCGCGCTGATCTCGCCGGACGGCTCGATCCAGGGCTGGCTCGGGGGGGCCTGCGCGGAGCCCACCGTGATCCGCGAGGGACTGCGCGCGCTCGAAGAGGGCACGCCACGGCTGCTCTTCCTCGGCACCCCGGAGGACCTCGAACGCGGTGGCCGGGACGGGGTCGTGAACATCCCCATCGCGTGTCAGAGCGAAGGCGCACTGGAGGTATACGTGGAACCCGTCCTGCCGTCCCCCCACCTCGCCGTGATCGGCCGCTCGCCCGCCGTCGACGCGCTCGCAGGACTGGCGCGCGCCCTGGGGTGGCGCGTCGCGGTCGTGGACGAGGAGGCCGACGCGGCGGGGGCCGCGGGCTCGATGGATCTGAGCGATGCCGGCGTCGACGAAGGGTCGTTCGTCGTGGTGGCGACCCAGGGGCACTACGACGAGGACGCGCTGCAACGCGCCCTCGCGACGCCGGCCGCCTACGTGGGATTGATCGCGTCGCGCAAGCGCGCGGCGTCGGTGCTCGGGTACCTGCGCGATCGCGGCGTGCCGGAGGAGGACCTCGATCGCGTGCACGCGCCAGCCGGCCTGGATCTCGGACGCCTGCCCAACCAGGAGATCGCCGTGGCGATCCTCGCCGAGCTGGTCCAGCTGCGCGCCGCCGGCGCCCTGCCCGACGGTTCGAGCGTGGCCGCGCCCGCTCGACACGAGGCCCTCGACCCCGTCTGCGGGATGACGGTCGACATCGCGTCGGCGCGCTACGTGGCGACGCACGCGGGCCGGACCTACTATTTCTGCTCGGCCGGGTGCAGGGAACGCTTCGCCGCCTCGCCTGCCGGATCCGAGACGGCCGCGCCGTGACCCCGTTCGAAACCCGGCCGGCGAAGGACCGTCGGCACCGGTCAGGAACCTGGGAGGCTGGATCCCGATGCTGATCGAGAACACGTTCACGGTGACGTCGCCGGCCGACCCGCTGTGGCGATACCTGCTCGACGTGGAGAAGATCGCCCCGTGCATGCCGGGTGCCGAGCTCACCGAGATCGTTGACGACCGCCACTGGAAGGGAAAGCTCAAGGCGAAGTTCGGACCCGTCGGGCTCTCGTTCGCCGGAACCGTGGAGATGACCGAGCGAGACGACGCCGTCCACCGCGTCAGCCTCACGGCCAAGGGTATGGAGCAGAAGGGCAAGGGCGCCGCCAACGCGAACGTGACCTCGTGGCTCGAGCCCGGCCCCGCCTCCGACGAGACCACCGTCAAGATGGAGGCCGAGATCACGCTGACCGGCGCGGCCGCACAGCTCTCGCGTGGGTTGCTGCCCGAGATCTCCAAGAAGCTCACGCAGCAGTTCGCGGATTGCCTGCAGGCCAACATGGCCGCCGGGGCGGCGGCATCGGGTTCCTCACCGGATGCGTCCGAAGCGTCGGTCCAGGCGACGCCTGCGCCGGGCCCGGCCGCGGCCGCCAAGCCCGTGGGCGGGATCGGCCTGGGACTGTCGGCATCGTGGTCCGTGGTCAAGGCGTTCTTCGCCCGGCTGTTCGGGCGCGCGCCGAAGGCGTGAGCGTGATCTCCGGCGTCGTGCTCGCCGCCGGAACGGGATCGCGGTTCGGGGGGACCAAGCAGGTGGCTACGTTCGCGGGCCGCCCGCTCGCGCAGCACGCCGTGGACGCCCTCGCCGAAGCCGACGTGCAGGAGCTCTTGGTGATCACGGGCCACGATGCCGAAGCGGTGGAAGCGGCGCTGGCGCTGCCCGATCGCGGCCGATTCGTGCGCAACCCCGAGTACGCGAACGGGATGTCGACCTCGTTGGGAGCCGCCTTCCACGAGATCGACGACGAGAGTCAGGCGGCGGTGATCCTGATGGGCGATCAACCGGGGATCGGCTCGGACGTGGTCCGGGCGCTCATCAGCCGGTTCCTCCAGACGCGCAAGCAGATCGTGCGGGCGAACTTCCGCGACGGGCCGGGTCCCGCCTTACTCTCACGGGAGATCTTCGCCGAGGCCGGGCATCTCCATGGTGACGTGGGTGCGCGGATCCTGATGGCGAGCCACCCTGAGTGGGTGGAGGACGTCGCGGTCGACGCGGACGCCCCCCGCGACGTCGATACCCGCGAGGATCTTCTGGAGATCCCCGGATCCCCCGCCTAGCGTCGCTTCACGCCCGGTCGAACCATCTGAACCGCGGCCTCGGGCTCGCCGAACCCGAACCGGCGGTAGAGGTCGTGCGCGTCCCGAGTCCCGAGGTGCCACGGCAGGTCTCGGTGAGGCCCGAGATCGACCGCCTCGCGGACCAGCTCCGTCCCGAGACCGCGACCGCGATGATCCGGAAGCACGAAGACGTCGAGGAGGAAGGCGAAGGTGGTCTCGTCGCTCTCCACCCGGCAGAAGGCCACCAGCGCGTCGGCCTCGTAGATCGCCACGACGCGTGCGGCGGCTCGCACGAGCCGTTCGACCGTGGCCCGCGTGCGGCCGGCGGCCCAGTACGACTCGTCGCCCAGGTAGCGTGCGACGGCATCAAGGTCCACGCGCGCGCGGTCGTCGTCGATCTCGAACGAGCCAGTCAGCTCGCGACGCATCAGCAGGTGGTGCCCAGGCGCCGGTGCTGCAGAGCGGGGAGCGCCTGGCGGATCCGCCGCAACTCCGCGAAGTCGAGGTCGGCGAACCACACCCCCGGCGCATCTTCGGATCCCTCGGCGAGGATCCGCCCCCACGGGTCGACGACGAGGCTATGTCCGTAGGACCGCCTGCCCTTCGCGGGGTCGCCGAACGTCCCGCACTGGGCGGGAGCTACCACGAAGCACTGTTCCTCGATGGCGCGCGCGCGCAAGAGGGCGTGCCAGTGGTCCTTGCCCGTTTCGTGCTGGAACTGGGCGGGGACGAACAGGACCTCGGCACCCATCGCCATGAGCCCGCGATAGAGCTCGGGGAACCGAACGTCGTAGCAGACGGATAACCCCACGCGCGCGAACTCGGTCTCGTGCGTGACGAGCGCCTCGCCCGCCGAGATCGTTGCCGACTCGCGCATGGGCGGCTGTCCCGGCAGATCGACGTCGTAGAGGTGGATCTTGCGGTAGCGCGCGACCACCTCGCCGGTCCGGTCGAACAGGACCGATGTGTCGTAGACACGTCCGTCGTCCGCCTCGAGCACGGACCCGCCGAGCACCCAGATCCTCAGCTCGTCGGCGAGGCTCCCCACGCGGTCGGTCAACGGGCCCGGCACGGGTTCCGCCAGCTCGACGCGTCGCCGAGGGTCGCCGAGATAGGCGAAGTATTCGGGCAACGCGGCCAGGTCCGCCCCGCCCGCGGCTGCCTCACGAAGCGCACCCTCCACGGCGCCGAGGTTCGCCGCGACGTCCGAGCCGGAGCACAGTTGGCAGACGGCGACGCGCATGGTCCTGATGCTAGCGGGCGGACGCGCTCAGCCCCCGCGCGCCGTGCGCTCCAGCGGCAGGCCGAACCAGAGGAAGGCGATCAGGCTACCGGCCACCACCGAGGCGATCACCCCGGCCGCCTCGGAGACGACGAGGTCCACGACGAGGCCCACCACCGCCACGATCGCGACGGCGAGGCACACGATGCCCGCCAGGGACAGCCGGTTCGTCACCCGCAGCAGCGGCTCCTTGTCCGGCCGGCGCCACCGGAGCCGATGGTACGCGGTCGGCGTCATGAGGAAGATCGCTGCGGCTCCGCTCGAAAGGAACGCCACGAAGTACGTGACCGTTTCGAGCCCATCGATCTCGTCGAATCGTGAGGAGAACGGCAGGGCGAGCAGGAACGAGAAGAGCATGAGCGCGCCGGGCAGCACGATGCGCAACTCGTTCAGGACCTCGAGGAGCTCTCGGTTCTGGCGCTCCCTCGCGTTCGCCGGAGGCGGCTGATCGGCCATCGCTTCGCACCCTACCCCGTGGGTCGGATCTGTACGTATCGGCCGTCAGTCCTTCTTCAGCTCCTCGGCGAGCATCACGATGATGCCGCTGGGACCGCGGACGTAGGTGAGCTTGTAGACGTCCTCATAGGTCGCCACGCCGCGAAGCGGACGGCATCCGTGCCTCGCGGCTATCTCGAGTGCTTCGTCGATGTCGTCGACCGAGAAGGCGACGCGGTGCATGCCGATCTCGTTGGGACGGGTTGGCTTCGACTCGATCGCTTCGGGGTGGATGTACTCGAAGAGCTCAAGGCGACCGTGACCGTCTGGCGTCTGGAGCATCGCGATGTTGGCGTGGTTGCCATCGAGGCCGACGGCGGTGTCGGTCCACTCGCCACTGACCGTGTCACGGCCAACGACCGTGAGACCGAGGTCGGTGAAGAAGGAGATCGTTGCTTCGAGGTCACGAACGGCGATGCCGACGTTCTCAAGCTTGATGGACATGCGTTTCATGCTAGCTGTCTGGCCCTCGGCGGGCGCCTCATCCGCACTCGGCAAGCCTGCTGCAACAGCGGTTGATTCCGATCAGGAGACCGCGCCCTGCGCCATGCTATGGCACCAGACGCGACCGTTCGTGCTCCGTCGAAGTAGGTGCCGATAGGCTGCGCGCAGATGCCGACCGGACGCTACGACGTATCGGGGGACGACGACGGAAGGCCCGCGGGCACCGAGGCGTTCCGGTGCGCCCCGGGGCCGATGGGCTGGCGCTACTTCAGCGAGATCGTCACCGACCACACCGAGGTGATGGACGTCGCCGTGGACCGCGACTGGCGGATCGCGCGCGTGCGCATCGACACGGGGTCGCACGACCTCCTCCTCGAGGCACGCGACGACGCCTTGGTCGGCTACCGGGACCGGGTGCCGATCGAGATCGCGTTCGGAGCCTCATGGCACCTCGACTACTTCACGCCCGCCACGAACGCGATCACCGCACGGCGGCTCGATGACACGACGGAGATCGACGTGGTCTACCTGGAGCCGGTCACGCTGGAGCCCACGGCGCGGCGGCAGCGCTACGAGTTGGCGGGACGCGAGCGTGTTCGGACGCCGGTGGGGAGCTTCGAAGCCGACCGGTGGGTGTTCACGTCGCTGGGCGATGGATGGAGCGCGGACCTGTGGGTCGCCGGCGACGTGGTGGTTCGCTACGCCGGGCTCTTCGAGCTCGCGGCGTACGAACCCGGGGCGAACGGTCCCCGGCCGCAGGAGCCCTGACGTTGAGAAGGCCGGCCCCCGGGCCGGCCTTCCCTCGCTCGCGTCTACCCGCTCAGCCGACCTTCCGCGTCTCGACCTCGATCTCCAGGCCGACCTTCTTGCCGACGAGGAACCCGCCGGTCTCCACGGCGACGTTCCACGTGAGCTCCCAGTCCTCGCGGCTGATCTCGGTCCTCGCCGAAGCGGAGAAGATCGTGTTCCCGTGCGGGTCCTGACCCCAGCCGAGATACTCGCCGGTGAGGGTGAGCGGCTTGGAGGTGCCCTTGATCGTCAGCTCGCCGTCCAGCTCGAACGCGTTCCCGCCGGTGTGGCGCACGGCCGTGCTCTTGAACGTCATGACCGGATACTTCTCCACCTCGAAGAAATCCGCGCTCTTCAGGTGCTCGTCGCGCTGCTCCTGGTTCGTTTGGATGCTGCCGGTCTTGATCTCGACCTCGACGCTTGAGTCCTGCGGGCGGTCGCCGACCACGATCGCGCCCTCGAACTCCACGAATCGTCCTCGCACCCGCGTGAGCATGTGCCGGGCCACGAACTCAACCTGCGTGTGCGCGAGGTCCAGCTCGTACTTGCCTGCGGGTGGGAGCGAGACGCCGTCGATCTCGCGAACTGCATCGGCCATGGGTTCCCCCTTCGTTCGATGGCTACCGCCCCTCGCGGCAGCTCGACCCCGGTACTAACGGAACCCAAGGTACTCTGTATTCCAGAGTCATCCAGGTTCTGGGACCCACGTCCGGGCGGAGGCCCCGGCTAGGATGATGAGGCCGATGCCCGAGGAAGCCCCGATCTGTGCGCACTTCCAAGAAGCCGCCGAGCTGGTGGCGAAGCGGTGGAACCCCCAGATCGTGCGCGCGCTCCTGTCCGGCGCCACGCGGTTCTCCGACCTCAAGGCCGGCATCCCGAACATCTCCGACGCGCTGGTGTCGGATCGGCTGAAGGAGCTCGAGGCCGCGGGGATCGTGACCCGCACCGTTACGCCTCACACACCCGTACGCATCGCTTACGGCCTCACCGAGCGCGGGCGCGATCTCTCCAAGGTGATGGGGGAGCTCGCCGCGTGGGCGGAGCGCTGGGCAGCGGCTCCGGTCTGAGCCCTAGGCCCCGGCCGCGCGATCCGCAACCTCGAGCACCTCGTCGATGATGGCGAACCCCTCGTCGAGTTGCTCGGCGCTGATGCTCAGCGGAGGGTTCGTCATGATCCCGTTGCCTCGCACCATGGTGAAGAGGCCCCGGTCCAGCAGCCCACGGTTGATCGAGGCCATCGTGTCGTTCAACACGTTGAAGGGGCTGAGCGGCTCCATCGTCACGCGGTCCTTCACGAGCTCCAAGATCCCGAACAGCCCGAGGTTGCGATAGCGACCGATGCTCGGGTGCCGCGCGGCCAGGTCCACGTGATGGCGTTGCATCTGCACCCCGAGCCGCTCGGCGTTGCCGACGAGGTCGTCGTCCTCCATCACCTGGATCGTCGCGAGCGCCGCGGCGCACCCGAGCGGATGCGAGTTGTAGGTGAGCCCGCCCCAGAAGACGTGCTCGTCGAAGTGCTCGGCGACCTCCGGTGCTATGGCGAGCGCGCCGAGCGGAAGGTAGCACGACGTGAGGCCCTTGGCCGTCGACATCAGGTCGGGCCGGACGTTCCAGTGATCGACGGCGAACCACGCCCCCGTGCGCCCGAAGCCGCACATGACCTCGTCGGCGATCATCAAGATGCCGAACTCCGTGCACAGGTCTCGCACGCCCTGCAGGTAGCCGTCGGGCGGGATGAGGATACCGTTGGTCCCGGTCACGGTCTCGAGGATGAAGGCCGCGATCGTCTCCGGCCCCTCGAGTTCGACCGTCTCGCGGAGCAGCGCGAGCGCGGTCTGCGCATCGTCGAAGCCTCGCTCGGTACCGTGGTAGGGCTCCATCACGCGCACGACGCCGGGCATCGGCGGGTTCTCGTTCGCCCACCGCCGGGGTTCGCCCGAGAGGTTGATCGTGGCGTACGTGGCGCCGTGGTAGGACCGGTAGCGCGTAAGTAACTTCTGCCGCCCCGTGAACGCCTTCGCGATGCGGATCGCGTTCTCGTTGCACTCGGCGCCCCCCAGCGTGAAGAAGGTCTTCTCCATCGAGCCGGGCCATAGCTCGGCGAGCTTCTGCCCCAACCGCGCCCGCGTCTCGTAGGCCATGAACGGGGAGATGTAGGCAAGGGTCTCGCCCTGCTTCGCAACGGCATCGATCACGCGCTTGTCGCCGTGCCCGATGTTCACGCCCATCAGCTGGGAGTTGAAGTCGAGGTAGCGGGTGCCGTCGGTGGTGAAGAAGTAGACGCCCTCGGCTCGCTCCACCGGCAGCGGCATCACCTTCGACTGTGCCTGCCAGTCGTACAGCGTGTGCCGCTTGGAGAGCGCGACGATCTCCTCGGCCGACAGCACAGCGTGCTCGATCTCGGGGTCGGTCATGGGCTCGGTCATGGGCCCCAGTCTAGCTTCGGCCCCCGGTCTCAGGCTCCCTTGAGCACCTCGCCGCCCTTCATGACGAAGGCGACGTCCTCGAGCAGCGCGATGTCATCGATCGGATCACCGGCCACGGCCACGAGGTCCGCGAACCGCCCGGGCGCGAGCGATCCGACCTCGTCCCAGGCCATCAGTTCGGCCCCGACCAGCGTCGCGCTCTGGATGGCCTGCATCGGTGTCATCCCGTGGCGCACCATGTACGCGAACTGTCGCCCCGCGAACCGATGGGGGTAGACCCCGCTGTCGGTGCCGTACGCGATCTTCACCCCCGCCTTCACGGCCTTGGTGAAACCCTCGCGTTGAGCATCGGTGGTCTCTTCGTTCTTGCGCAGCGTGCCGGCGGGCCAACCTTCGGCCCGGCCGACCTCCTCGATCCAATCGCCGCAGTAGATGTCGGGCACCAGGTACGTCCCGTGCTCGAGCATGAGATCGATGCATTCGTCGTCCATCAGGGAGCCGTGCTCTATCGAGCGCACCCCGGCACGCACCGCCCGCTTGATGCCCTCTGCGCCGTGCGCGTGCGCCGCCACGAAGGTCCCGTACAACGCGGCCTCTTCGACCGCCGCGCGGATCTCGGCCTCGCTGAACTCGGGGGCACCGGGGTTCGTGCCTTCCGTGAGGACGGCGCCCGTCGCGATCACCTTGATGAAGTCCGCGCGATGCAGGATCTCGCGCACGACCTTGCGCACCTCGTCCACGGAGTTCGCGACCCCGAAGCGCAGGTCTCTGGGCAGGCGTTCGTCCACGTCGACCGCCAGCCCCGGCACGTCACCGCCGCCCGCGGACGACGTCACGAACGGACCCGCGCAGCGCATCCTGGGACCGGGCGTCCAGCCGGCGTCGATCGCGTCGCGCAGGGCCACGTCCACGAACGCGCGGAACGTGCCCACGTCGCGCACGGTGGTGAACCCCGCCATCACGGTGTCGCGCGCGTTGCGCACGCCGGTGAGGGCCTCCTGCGCCGGCGTTCGCACCACGAGCGCGGCGTAGGTCTCGTGGCCCTCGATCTCGCCGATCATGTGCGCGTGCATGTCCATGAGCCCCGGCATCACGGTGTGCGCGCTCAGGTCGATCTCGCGATCGGCGGGCGGGACGTCGTCACCCGGGCCGAGGATCCGCTCGATGCGGGCTCCCCTGACCACGAGCGCGCGATCCGCGAGCACCTCGCCCGCCTCCACGTCGACGAGGCGCCCCGCAAGGATCACGGTGGTGGACGCGGACTCGGGCATGGCGCGGAGCATAGCTTCCGGACGAACGTCGCGCGCAGGCACTCAAGGGGCACGGCGTCAGCCCGGTGAGGAAGCCTCCAGGAGCGCGAGCTCGGCCTCGACGGCCGGGGTCATCCGGTCGGCGAAGAACGAACCGCCGTGCCCCGGCAGCACCCGGCGGACCGGAAGCTCGGAGAGCCGACGGAGCGAGTCCGCGCCCGCGGCGCGATCGTCCCAGGACAGCCGGTCGTCGAGGTAGAGGGTGTCCCCGCTGCACAGGAGCCCCGCTTCTGCGTCCCACAGCGCGATCGAGCCCGCCGAGTGGCCCGGGACGTGCAGCACCTCGAAGCGGCGGTCGCCGAGGTCGATGACGTCGCCGTCGGCAACGGTCTCGGTCAGCTCCGCGCCCGGACTCACCCAGCCGACGTCGTCGAAGTCCTCGGTGGGGAGGGCGGACACCGCCATGCGGGGCACTGGGAACCCGTAGTAGGCGAACATCTCGGCGGTGCCCTCGGGGTAGTCGTCGACGTGCAGGCGCATGGGGAACGGCGAGCGGATCTCGTCGGCGTCTTCGGCGTGCCCCCGCCGGTCGTCGAACTCCCGCAGGCCGCCCACGTGGTCGAAGTGACCGTGCGTGACCACGGCCACGACTGGACGTCCGCCCGTGCGATCGTCCACGGCCGGACGCAGCGGCCCGATGCCGTTCATGGTGTCCACCAGGAGATCGGCGTCGCGCCCGCGCACGAGCCACGCGTTCGACTCGAGCATGGGGTCGACGTGGGGCTCGGTGAACCTCGTGATGCCTTCCTCGAGCTGGGCCGCGGCGAGCCACTCCGAGGTCACGGGCGGGCGCCACGCATGGCCGCTCATGTGCGGTCCGCGAAGCAGACCGCGCCCGCGGGCTCCCGCAGGCAATGCTCGGACGTCATCGAGGCGTTGTAGCTTCCGACGTTCAGCGCCGCCACGATGTCCCCCTCGTGCACTTCGGGGAACGGGTAGTCCTCGGCGAACAGGTCGTCGCCCTCGTTGATGTTGCCGGCGATGGTCACCGCCGCGGCGGGCTCCGCGTCGGCGGCGCGACAGAGCACCAGGTCGAGCAGGCCTTCGTAGACGAAGCGCTCGCACATGACGTTCCATCCCGTGTCGAGTCCGACGAACGGGAAGCCCGCCCGGTCCTCCACGGTGACGACCTCGGCGAGATGCACCGCGCACTCCTTCACGAGGAAATCGCCCGGTTCGGTGGAGACCGTGACGTCGAGCGATCCCAGGCGCCGAGTGAGGACGCCCGCCCACGCTTCAACGTCGAGCGGGGTGTCCCCCGGGGCCTGTGGCACACCCAGCCCGCCACCGGTGTTGATCTCCTCGATCCGGCACCCCGCCTCCAGCAGCGCCTCGGCTATGACGGCCACCCGCCGCATCGTCTCCTCGAAGACGTCGAGGCCGTCGCTGAGATACCCGTCGCCCACGTGGACGTGCACGGTGTCGATCGAGAGGTCGTGCTCGCGCGCGATCGCCACAGCTTCGTCCAGCTGCTCCGGCAGGATGCCGAACTTGGTGGGCCGCGGGCCCGTGTAGAGGGTCTCGCCGCTGTTCGCTCGTGACGCTCCGATCCCGGGATCCACACGGATGCCGACCGTGGAGCCTGGCGCGCGCCGCCCCACCCGCCGCAGCTGTGAGAGCAGATCCACGTTCACGTGCACGCCCGCGCCGAGGATCCTATCCAGATCCCGTTCAGACACGTTCGTTCCGGTGTAACTGATCTCGGACGGCTCCCAGCCCATCTGGAGCGCCAGATCGACCTCTCCCGGCGAGCACACGTCCATGGCCACCGACTCGGGGGAGCCGGCTGGCCCGAGCGCGCGCACGAACCGCAGGAGCTCGGGTTCGCGCTGCGCCTTGAGGGCGAGCCGCACCCGGCCGCGCAGCCCGGCACCGGCCAGCGCCCCCTGCAAGGCGCGCGCCTGCTCTTCGACGCGCGCGAGGTCGTGCACGTACAGGGGCGTGCCGTGCGTCCGCGCGAGCGCCTCGGCGTCACGACCGGCGATCGTCAGCTGTCCGTCCTGCACCTCGAGACCGGGCCGCGACCACCACGTTCGCTCGTCGACGGAGGACCCACGCATGGCGCACAGGCTACCGCGCGCGAGCGTGCCGAACGTCAGCGAGCCCGGCCAGCTCGATCTCGCCGCGCCAGTGTGCCCTCACCTGGGGCGCTGCGGATATCGAGCGACCGGCCGATCGCTTCAGGCGATCCGCTGTCCCTTCGCGCCTCGGCCCGCCTTGTCTCCAGTTTGGAGGTCTTGGGAGATGGTCTGGGTCGCTGAGATGGCTGGGCAAGCTGTTCGAGTCGTCGCGGCGTTCCTGCAGATCGACGAAGGGACGGGCGGATCGGGAAGGTGGGCCTCGAGCCTCTCTCGCCTCCCAACCGAGACGGTTCAGGTTCGCGGGATGAGGGCGCTTCCTTCACGTTTGACGCTCGCTGGGAGCGTCACCATACTCCGCATTGAGAGCAGGTTATCTGCTCACCTTCTGACTGAGGAGGAACGATGGGTGGGGAGCCGGCGTCCGAGGACGTGACTCGCGTGGAAGCCGTTCGGGCTCACGCCATGCAGATCCGCCGCAACGTCGTGCGGATGGCCGCCGGAAAGGGAGAGGGCTATGTCGGGCAGGGCTTGGACGTTGCCGACATCCTCGCCGTTCTGTTCTGTTCCGAGTTGCGCTACGACCCAGCGGATCGATCCCCGAGATCGACCGCCTCATCTTCTCGGCGGGCCATTACTCGATCGGCCTGTGGTCGGCGCTCGCCGAAGCCGGCCATCTGGACGGCTTCGACCTCGACTCTTACGGCGCCGACGGAACAGACCTGATCATGTCGACGCACGAAGGACATCCCGCGCTCATCGAGCTCACCGGCGGATCGCTCGCGCATGGCCTCGGCGTGGCTGCGGGACTCGCGATCGGCTATCGGTTGAGGGGCTACCCCGCCCGGATCTTCAACTTCATGACCGACGGTGAGGTGCAGGAGGGGTCCACCTGGGAATCGGCGATGTTCGCCGGTGATCAGGCGCTCGGCAACCTCGTGAACTTGATCGATGTGAATCGCACGCAGGCCGACGGGGAGCTGGTCCTCGAGGTCGAGCCGCTCGCGGAGAAGTGGCGTTCATTCGGTTGGTGGGCCGACGACGTGGACGGCAACGACGTGGGGGCGCTGTTGGGTGCGTTCGATCGTGCACGCGTGGTGAGTGATCGGCCCAAGGCGATCGTGTGCCAGACGACCCTCGGCCGCGGCGTGCCGTTGATCATGGAACGTGAGCGCAACCACTTCGTTCGGGTCGACGACGATGAATGGGACGCCGTTGCGCGCCAGCTGGAGGAGTTCCCGTGAGCCGCGGCGCGGCGCACTCGTCGGTCGACCCGGTGCTTCTGGAGAAGTCCGGCCCATTCGGCAAAGCGATCCTCGCGATCGGAGAACGGCTACCGGATGTGGTGACCCTGTCTGCGGATGTGGCAGGCGTCACCGGTCTCGCCCCGTTCGCACAGCGGTTTCCAAACCGGTTCGTGAACGTGGGGATGGCCGAACAGGATCTGATCGGGGTGGCCGTTGGCTTGTCCAAGGCGGGGTTTGTCCCGGTAGCCACCACGTTCGCGGCGTTCGCCACACGGCGCGCCCTCGACTTCATCGCGATCCAGTGCGCGCTCAACCGCGCGAACGTGAAGATCGTCGCCGCACTGCCCGGGATCTATTCCACCTTCGGGCCCACCCACCAGGGGATCGACGACCTGGCGCACATGCGTGCGCTCCCGAACATGGTGGTGCTGGATCCATGCGACAACCACGAGATGGGGGAGGCGATCGAGGCGGCCGTAGAATACGACGGCCCGGTGTACCTTCGCGAGTTCCTCGGGCGTGAGACGCTCGACGTGGATCGAAATGGGCATCGCTTCGAAATCGGTCCGGCGCAGCTGCTGCGCGAAGGCGCCGACGTGGGGATCATCGCGAGCAGCATCATGGTCCGCCAGGCGCTCGATGCCGCGGCGACCCTGCAGGATCGGAGTGTGTCCGCGGGCGTACTGAAGATCTCGACGATCAAGCCGTTCGACGCCGACGGGGTCTTGAGGTTCGCGCGCGAAACCGACGCCCTGGTGACGGCGGAGAACCACACCGTCATCGGAGGTCTCTTCAGCGCGGTCTCAGAGGCCCTGGCTCGCGGTGGATCGGGGGTTCCGGTGCGCCCGGTGGGGGTGCGAGACGAGTTCTGTTCCTTCGGATCGAATGCGTACGTGGCTCGCAAGCATGGACTCACGGCGGACGCGGTGATCGACGCCGTCTCCGAGGCAATCGCGGCGCGGGCCTGAAAGCCGTTTCACGCTACGCGTGCTCGAGCACCGATCGGACGATCGCGTCCGCCCCGGGCAGATAGGCGTCCTCAAGTGGCTCGCTGAACGGCGTGGGAACGTCTGGCGACGTAAGGCGCCACAGCTCTTCCAACTCGCCCCAGCACGCCTCAGCTATCGAGGCCACGACCTCGCCGGCCCAGCCGCCGGTCCTCGGGCCCTCCTCCACCACGAGCACGCGACTGGTGGAAGAGGCGGATGCGCCGAGCGTCTCGATGTCAATGGGCCGCAGAGAGCGGAGGTCGATCACCGTCGCCTCGATTCCATGCTCAGAGCTCAGCTGGACAGCCGCCGCGATCGCATCGAGCGTCGAGCGCATCGCGGTCACGATCGTGAGGTCCGCACCCTCGCGGACGACGGCGGCACGCCCGAGCGGAACCGGATCGGCCCCCCACGTCGGTCCCTTCTCGCCATAGAGCATCTTGTGTTCAAGGAAGATCACGGGATTGTCGTCGCGAATGGATGCCCGCAGGAGCCCGTAGGCGGAAGCCGGGTCGCTCGGGGCCACGATCTTCAGTCCCGGAACTCCCAGGAGCCAGGAGACGGGCATCTGAGAGTGGATCGCTCCCATCCGCGCGCCGCCCCCGACCGCGCAGCGCACGACCAACGGCACGCTGCCCCGGCCGCCTGACACGAACGCGTACTTCGCCGCCTGGTTCACGATGGAGTCCATCGCCAGCAGCAGGAAGTCGGCGAACATGATCTCGACCACGGGACGCGAGCCGGTGGCGGCGGCACCGAACCCGGCCCCTGCCAGCGCCATCTCCGAGATCGGCGTGTCGATCACCCGATCTGCCCCGAACCGTTCCACCAGACCGCGCGTCACTTGGAACACCCCCCCGGCGCCGGCGATGTCCTCGCCCAGCAGGAGCACCGAGGGGTCGGCTTCGAGCTCGTCGGCCAGACCCGCGTGCAGGGCGTCGCGGATCGAGACCCGTTCGACGCTCACACGAACTCGCCTTCTCGGATCGAGGCGGGATGTGGGAAGTGGGTCGGAGAAGGCGGCCTCGATTTCCATCGCCACGGTGTCCTCGATGCGCGGACGAGCGCGTCCAGGTGGGCGTCCTCGACGCCGTCTTCGAGCAGGCGCGCTCGCTCCAAGTCGATGGGGTCGCGTGCCGTCCAGGCGTCGACCTCCTCTTCGGGTTGGTAGGTCACGGGGTCCGAGCGACTGTGCGGCACGAAGCGATAGGTCTTCGGCCTCGATGAAACCTCGGTCCCGCTGCCGTCGCGGATCGTCTCCCAAGCGCAGCATCGAGCCGAGACCCCGACGTCGCACGCACATCCATACCATCCACGAGGTCAGTCGCGACGCCCAACGCCCGCACTCGATCCGACGATCGGATCCCGCAGTGACCAGGTCCGTGCGCGTGTACTCGCTGTAGAGGTTGTTCTCGCAGACGAACAGGGCGGGAAGGGACAGCACCGCGGCGAGGTTCAAACACTCCAGGAAGTACCCCTGGTTCGCCGCGCCGTCGCCGAAGAAGGAAATCGCCGCCCCGTTCGTCCCTCGCAGGGACAGCGCGGCGCCCGTCGCCGCGGCCATACTGCCCCCGACGATTCCGAAGGAGCCAAGCAGCTGATACTCACGAGCGATGATGTTCATCGATCCCGAGCGACCCCCGCAGATACCCGGTCGGATCGCCCGAGCATCTCGGCCATCGAGCGCCCGGGGGGGACACCTCGCGTCGAACGCGTGTCCGTGCCCTCGGTACGTGCACGTCACCCAGTCAGCTCGGGTCCCACCGCGCGATCCCACGCCCACACTCACGGCCTCGTGGCCGGTCGCCAGGTGAACGGCGCCCTCCAGGGATGGACGCCGCGAGGTAGAGCCGACGTGCCTCTTCCTCGAACCGCCGGATCAACACGAGTCTGCTCGAACGCGATCGTGGCCCTCCACGACCTCGGCTGCCGACCATGGCGCGCATGGTAGCATCATTGACAGGTCAGCAGGTTATCTGAACAGTTGCTTTTGCGCCAGCGGCCTCGGAGGTGGGTCTCAAGCGTGGCGATCGTGATCGGAACGGACCATTTCGGCGCCACGGTGCGCGACCTGAAGCGTTCGCTCGCATTCTGGCAGGGCCTGCTCGGGCTCGAGGAGGTGGGCCGCGGCGATAATCGAGTGGAAGCATATCGACCGCCTCGTGGCGCTCGATGACACGAAGGTGGCAGTGGGTCGAGCTCCGGGTCCCAGGCGGGGGCCGGATCGAGCTCATGCAGTACCTCAGTCCGGTGAGTGATGATGCAAGTGCCGACTGGCCAGGAGAACGAGCCCGGCCGATCGCACCTATCTCTGTTGGTGGATGATCTGGACGGCCCTGACGCAGCGAGCTACGGCGCTGCGGGACGTCGCGATCGCGCACCCCCGAGCCGGTCGGCATGATGGAGGGCGCCTACGCGGGCGGCAAGGGGGTCTACGTGTTCGATCCCGACGGCGTGCAGATCGAGTTGATCCAACGCGCCGACATCCCGGTCCCCCACGGAACCGATGAGGGAAAGGGCTAGACTCGCGATGGTGACGGACGAATTCCCGGCGCTGGAGATCAACCAGGCACCCCGGAAGAAGCTGGCCGAAACGGTCGCGCAGCAGATCCTCGGTGGCCGTTCGCGATCTGCCGCCAGGCACGCGACTGCCCGCCGGAGCGCGAGCTCACCCAGCGCCTGAAGTGCGGGCGCTCCACGGTGCGCGAAGCGTTGAACGGTCTCGCGATGATCGGCGTGATCGAGATTCAGGCACGGTCAGGGCGTGTTCGTGGCCGAACCGCCGCCGATCCCCAAGGACTCCGCCCGACGCATAACCTAAGGTCATCACCCCGAGTTGCTCGAGGCCCGGCGGATCATCGAGGTCGAGTTCGCCCGCCTTGCCGCCGAACGTCGCACCGAGGATGATCTCGCGGCCATGCAGGAGGTTCTTGACCACCATCGAGCCCGGATGAACGAACTCGAACGGCCGGTGGTGGAGGCGTCCCAGTTCCACTTGCTCGTCGCCGAAGCCGGGCGGAACCGGGTGCTCGCGGGCGTAGTCCGCCCGTTCTTCCGACTGGCTTTCGAGCTCGGCCCCCAGCTGTACCAAACGACCGAGGGCTACGCACACTGGGAGTTGGAGCAGCACACAAGATCCGGGGCGCCATCGCCTCGGGCGACGGCGAGCTGGCCCGGCTCCGGATGTTGGAGCACGTGACCTCCATGGACCCTCACTACCGCGGGGACCGTTCCACCGGGGCCACTTCGTAAGGGCCGAGCGTTAGACGCTCTGCCGAAGGCTGCACCTTCCATCACGCACCTCTTGCGGCTCTGGCGTGAGGTTCGCGAGCAACATGCGGCATGCGCCGTACCGCGATCGATGCCAACGACCCGTGGATGGGAGTTCGACGAATCGACGGCCACTCAGAGCCCGACGTCGCCGTGATATGAGTTCCCGAACAGCCGCCGAGAGCGCCGCGGACGCCAAGCACCGTCCGATCGGCGGCGCTCGTGCAGCGGTGATGGACACGCGCGCCCGCTTGGACGCAAGCGTTGGCACACCGACCCGACCGTCCAGGCGGCGGCGAAGTCGGAGCGCCACGCGTCGGGTCGATCTCGGTCGTCGGGCGCGTGCGCCTTCGTGGGCCGCCAGCGTCAGCGGGCGAGACCATAACATCGGCAGACCATCGGTCGAGTCGCGCGCAGGCGGACTCACGATCTGCCCTTGGACCTCCAGCGACGCCACCATGGAACGCTCGTCCGACGGTCGTGCATCTGCGGAGCTGAGGGCGAGCGACGATCGCATCCATCCCTCGCGGGTCGGGGTGGCCGGCGGTTGAGCTCGGAGAAGTGGGAGGCGGTGCCACCGCAGACGGGACGCCGCCGCAAGCCAGCCCGAGACGCGGACACAGCCGGGATACGAACGAGCCGTCAGACGTGGCGCCGCTGCGCCGGAGCACTATCACGCGACGCGGGCGCCGCGTCCGCGCCGCGTTCCGCCGGGGTCCGCGCCATCCATCAGGTACATCAGCTCGAGCGGCACACCAGTGTCTCGAGCCAGGTGCGAGGCGGCCTCCAGGCTTGAGGGCGCCTCCACCGAGAGACCTCGATCCTCATGTGCGCGGGGTGGAAGATCGCGCAGGGCCGCCCGATCTCGACGGTCTCGATCTCCGGGGACGCTGACGCCCACAGCCGGCACCACCCGGCCGCTGAGGCTCGCCGATGGAGAGATGGACGGGCCTCACATCGTCGGGATCGAGAGGTGGCGCAGGCACCCCGATCCGCGGAGTGAGAGCCGGTGCCGGAGCCTTTCGCCTCGACTGCAGACGTGCGCGGCACTTGAGCGCCCGAAGCGGCGTCGGGATAGGACTTGAAGGACGCGTCGGTCCAGTTCCGTTGGTCCTCCAACTCCCATCCGTCGCGCTTCGCCATCGAACCAGAAGCTCGCGAGCGCGCCGTCGATCGAAGGCGACGGCGAGCCGTTGAAAAGGACGGGGATCATCGGTTAGATATCACGCCGTCGACGAGCGTCTGTGGGGCGATCTGCAGGGGGAACCTTCCCCGTGCGTCCGCCGTCCAGACACCGTCGAAGCCTCGATAGGTGGCGCTTGGACGTAAGCGCTCCCATGGATGTACCACACAGAGTCCGATCCTTCGATACACGAAGATCGCGCTCGGCGACGTGCCATCGATCTCGAACCTCGAGCGTCCCGTTCGGCCGATCGCCGTGACCGCTGCCACGCCACATGAACCCGACGTCGCCGTGCGTCGCCTCGATCGTCGAGCGAGAAGTCCGTCGGGACCCTCGCGCTCATGTTCGGCGCGGCGGACCGTCGGCCGCAGGGTTCCCCATAGCTCGTCGCGCACGGTCACCTGCACCGCTGGAGGCGATCTCCAGGGCGCCCCACTGCACGTCGAAACGAGATCGGCGCCGTCGAGCTCCGGCCGTGAGGGGGCCCGCCCTCACGGGTCCCCGTGACGAGCGAGCACCCGCCAACATCGACGACTCGGCTCGTCCGTCGACCACGATGGTAGGCGCCGAACAGGTTGACGGTGGTGGGGGCGTAGCCAGGCACGATGTGCACGCGATCGCCGAGCGGATCACGGAGCCTCGCCCGTTGTAGAGGAACCCGACGTGCTCCTCGTGCACGAAGGCCAGCGTCGGCGCCGGGATCCTGGGCGGCAGTCGGCGGGCGCAGCTCCACCTCCATCGCCTTGCGACCCGGCGTCGAGGATCACGAGGTTCCCATGGCGACCGATCACCGTCGACGACCACGGTGAGCGCTAAGCTCGAACCCCTCCACCAGCGGCGCGTGGAATGATCCATCAAGACGTACGAACCCGCCTGCACCTCCGTCACCCTGGGAGCCCTGCCCGTGATCTCGAACGTGCCCGTCGAGCCGGCCGGAGACGATAGCGACGTAAGGCCGGCGAATCGCGACAGGCGTCGGCAACCGCTTCTGCCAGGCGGCCCATCGCTCGCCATGGCTTCCGCGCGCCCGCAGCTTCGCGTCCTTCTCACCCGCGACAGTGGCCCTCGTATCCCATCAACCCATCGAACCACATTCCGTCGGTAACTCGCCGGTTCGCGCCGGGCCAGCTCGACGGCCTCCGTCGAGGCTTCGGGCGCCGCCGCGGCCGAGCCCGACGTCGAACTCCACGAGAACACCCAGTATCGACGCCGGCTCGCACGGCCGCCCGTCCCAGTCGAGGCGAGGTCACGGCGGCGTCATCGACTGCCACCCGGATCCAGCGAGCGCAGCCGCCTCAGCGAGCCGCGCGATCGACGACGGGTGATACCACTTGGCTCGCCACCAGCATGTCGGGTACGCCGGCCTCGGCCATCGCCACCGCCTCCTCGACGGTGGCCGTCGTGACGCCGAGGGCCCCCGCCTCGAGCTGCAGCTGGGCGAGCTGGGCGCTCTTGTGCGCTTTGATGTGGGGCCGCAGACCCAGCGGGCAGAGGAGTCCATCCTCGAGGGCCATGGTGGCGACGTTCCGGCGCGCAGCGGCGGAGGTCCAGCACCAGCGCAGGAGTCGAGGCCATCTTCGTAGGTGGACGGCCCACCATCGTCACGAGGAGCAGCTGTTCGCAGCCGAGGGTCGAGTCTCGGGGTGGCGCGACCCGACCATGCCCGCCTCGACTCAGAGCTCGGGGCCGACGGGGGTGATCATGAGCTCGCTGACGGCGACCCCTTCCGGTTGTCGCGAGCGAGAACACCACGGCGCGCGAGACATCGGCCGATCGAGAAGGCCGCGAAACGATGCGAGCTCGGCTGCGCCCTTCCTCGGTCTCGCGCAAGAGCGGCGTATCCACCATGCCGGGCTCGATCATCGTCACGCGCACGTCATGCGGCATCGCCTCCTTGCCTCAGCGCCCAGCCGAATCCCACCACCC
This sequence comes from uncultured Actinomycetes bacterium, assembly GCA_963719165.1. Classification (GTDB taxonomy): domain Bacteria; phylum Actinomycetota; class UBA4738; order UBA4738; family HRBIN12; genus JAOUEA01. Next base: position 1,524,287 of record CAVRAV010000001.1, read on the forward strand.
CCCACTTCGTGGCGATATAGATCGGCTCACCCACCCACGTCTGCCGCCCGGCGATCGAGGCCATGAGCACGATGTGGCCCTTCGCTCGCTTCCTTCATGTGCGGATAGGTGGCGCGCACGGTGTGGAGAACGCCGAGCAGGTTCGTCTCGACAACGCGCCGCCAAAGCGCGGGGTCGCCCTCGTGCGAACGAGCTGTAACTCCCGATGCCCGGCGTTCGCCACCGCGAAGTCGATCGTGCCGAACTCTCGAGGCAGGCGGTGGCCAGAGCCTCGACGCTCGGCCAATCCCGGACGTCGGTCACCTTGGTCACTGCCTCGCCTCCCGGCGCTTCGATCCTGGCGGCGACGTCCTCCAGGCGGGCCTCCTCTAAGTCGGCGAGCAGGACGCGGGCGCCGTGGGCTCGCGAGCATGGTGGCGCATCCCTCACCGATCCCCCGTCCGGCGCCCGTCACGATGCCCGCCGGAGCCCGACAGACGGCTGAACATCTCGTCCTGCATCATGACCACCTGGACTCGAGTAGATATATGGTGAGCAGACCAGATGATAACAGGCGCCTGGCGCGCGGTTCCGCGGTGTACGGATGACTATCGGGGAGAGCCGAGCTCAGGAAGGAGCTCCGCGCGATGGATCCGGCGGAAACCGAGCGATTCCTGAGGCCGATCGACACCGTGGAATGCTGTTTCCCCGATCTTGTGGGGCATGTCCTGGTGGGCCGACGCATGTCCTCCACCGTTTCCTGGAGGCCGCCGGGCGCGGTCTCGAGCATGCCGAATGCCTCGCTGGCCTGGAACATCCTCGGGCATATTGAAGCTACCCCCTATGCCAGCGCCGATACGGGGTTCCCGAACATGTATGTGGCGCCCGACCTCTCGACGTTGCGGAGCGCCCCGTGGGCAGATCGAACGGCCTTCTGCCTGATGGATACGTACCTCGACCGCGACGGCGCGCCGAATCCCCTCGATACACGCGTGGATCCTTCGACGCTCGGTGAGGACGGCTGGGCGAGCTCGGCTTCGAGTCTTGGGCCGCGAGCGAACTCGAGTTCTACCTGTGCACCGAGGACTGGCGGCCGGTCTAGCGAGGACAACCGCTGTTGGTCGATGACGAGGGGCGCCGAGTACGGAGACCGTCGATCGGCGAGATCCGTGCGCATGTTGCTCGGCGGCAGGTGTGCCCGTGGAGTCCAGCCAGACGGAGGGCGGGTCCCGGGCAATGGAGATCAACGTCGGCCCCGCCGACCCCATCGATACGGCCGACAACGCCGTCGTGTTGAAGTACATCGTGAAGATCGGTCGCCGCCCGCCACGGCCTGCGGGCGACGTTCATGCCGATGCCCTTCCAGGGCGAAGAGGGGAGCGGGCACCATCTCCATGAGAGTCTGCGGGCCAAGGGCTCTGAAGTGAACGTGTTCGCTCGAGAACGAAGGGCTCTTCCGGGCGTACGCGGCCGGGGTGCTGGAGCACACGGCCGATCTTACGGCCGTGAACCTGCCGAGTGTGAACGCGTACAAGCGCCTGCGGGACTACACGTTCGCTCCGAACAGAGTGTCGTTGGGCGTTCGACAATCGGACGGCTGCCGTCCGGGTGCCGGCGGCCGAACGCAGCGCCCGCGGCGTCTGGAGATCCGCACCGCCTTCGTCCGATGCGAATCCTTACCTCATCCTCGCGGGCTCGATCTGCCTCGGGCGCCGACGGCATCGCGCGCATCCCTGATCGCGCCCGAAGCCCTCTGGAGGGCGACGCCTACAAGGACGACACCCTCGAACGCCTGCCGGCGTCGTTGAGCGAGGCCGTCGAGCGCTTCGAGCAGGAGCGCCTTCTGCAAGGATGCGTTCGGAGAGACTTTCGTGGAGATCCTCGCGCTTCAAGGCCGCCGCGAAGAGGCTGCCTTCCGGCGACCACGTTACGGATCTGGGAGCGGCACCGATACCTCGCCCCGTCGAAACCACGAGGCGGGTATCCGATGACCCACTGCATTGACGGGCGGTCTGGAAGGCAGGTTATCATGCCACCTGACCACCCGGGAACGTCGGAGGCGGAGGGGGACACGATGGGCGATCGACAGGCGAGCGTGATCGGAGGTTCCTCATGGACCGGCGGCGGTTCCTGGCGCTCTCGGGAGCGGGGGCGGCCGCGGCGCGTTGTTCGCGGCCTGCGGCCTCGGAAGCGACTCCTCGACGGCTACCAGCGACCGCCGCCACGGGTTCCCCGAGCGAACTGCCGCCCGTGGGCGGGCCGCTGAATCTCTATTCGTGGGAGGGGTACGACACCGCCGGCGATCTCACCCAGTGGATGAAGAAGCAGGAATCACGGCAACGTGAAGTACATCACGACGCCCGAGGAGGTCCCGACCGTGCTAAAGGGACCGGGTGGCGACAAGTGGGACATCGCTTACGGCGACAACGTCGTCCTCACCGACTACGCAGACCTCGGACTGATCTCGCCCATGACGGTCGAACAGGTTCCCGGGCTCGACGGGCTCCTGCCGGCGTTGCAGGTCCCGCCGTGGAGGAACGATGACGGTACCTACAACGGCTCGCCCTGGACGTGGGGCTACTCGGGCGTGACCTACCGTACGGACCGCGTCCCGAACCCGGCCAGTTGGCAGGACCTGCTGAAGTCGGAGTTCAAGGGACGCGTCTCCACCATCGACAGCGCGACGAACAACGTGGCGCTGGGGGCGATCGCCGTCGGAATCGATCCCGACACGATGACCACCGAGCAGCTCAACGGGGCGGTGAAGGACTACCTCATAAGCTCATCGGTCAAACCCGGACGCTCGCTCCCAGCATCGGTGACTCGATCTCGCTCTTGGTGTCCGGCGACGTCGACTACATGGTCGTGGGCCTCACGTTCATGGACTCGGTCACCGCGAAGAAAGGGGATCCCCACCAAGACGGTCATCCCGTGAGGAGGGGGCCATCGGCTGGGCCGACACGGCGTTCATCACGCCAACGGGGCCGAACCCCCAGAACGCCTACGCCTTCGTGAACCACTTCATGGAGCCTGCCGTTCAACGCGGAGGCGAACAGCAGCCTCCTGCAGGGGGCCTGGCAGTGACCGACGTCGATCCCGCTCCTCACGCCGGAGGCCAAGGAGCTTTACCCTTACGACAACATCGATGACTATCTCTCGAATACGCTGACCTTCAACCGCGGGTGGCCGCACGAGCCCGACGGTGACCTCGCGACGTACGACGAGATCATCGCGACGTGGGAGGAGGTCAAGGGCTCGTAGCCGGGTCCGGTAGGCGCGCTTGACGCTTTCCCGCCGCCTGGCTGCGTTCCTCATGACCCCCCTCGGGGCCCTGCTGCTGTTCGGTGTGTTGGTTCCGGTCGCCCTCCTGTTCGCGTTCTCGTTCTTCCATCTCCACCTGCTGGAAGTGGTGCCGGGCGCGGGGCTCGACAACTACCGAAGGGTGCTCACGACCACGCTCTACCGCAAGTACGCGGTCAACACGCTGCTGATCGCGATCCCCACCTCCGTGATATCTGTGGTCTTCGGGTACGTGCTCGCCTACTTCCTCGCGTTCCGAGCACGGCGCTCACGCGGCATCTTGCTGGTCGCGATCGTCATCGCGCTTATGGGCAGCTATCTCGCGCTCATCTACTCATGGCGGACGCTCTCGGGGGAAAGCGGGATCTTCAACTCGTTGCTGCAGGCCCTGCACGTCACCGACCGCCCGCTCGGTGTGCTGTTGTTCTCGCGGCTCGCGGTGATCGTGGCGGAAGTGAACTTCTTCCTTCCGTTCACGTCCTTGGTGTTGTTCTCCAGTCTGACGTCGATCTCGGTCGAGCTGGAGCCGGCGTCGCGCGATCTCGGGGCGTCCAAGTGGATGACGCTTCGACGTATCGTCCTTCCGCTGTCCGGGTCGGCCGCGTTGGGCGCCGGCCTCTTCGTGTTGTTCCTCTCGGCGGGGGACTACATCACGCCGGTGTTCCTGGGAGGGGTCGGCGCCAGCGGCACGGTCGGGACGCTCATCGCCGATCAACTCTCGACCACGCTGAACTACCCGCTGGGGGCCGCGATCTCCTTCGTGGCCCTGGCGTTGTTCGTGATCCTCGTCGTGATCCTGCGCTTGGCGATGAAGCTGGCGGGGCTTCTCCCGGAGCACACGGGTTGAAGCGTCCGCGATCCCTCACGGTGCTGGCGTTCGCACTGATCGTGTTCGTGTATCTACCGTTGCTTGTCGTGGTGCTTTACGCCTTCAATTCCGGCTCCAACCTCAGCTGGCCGCCGCGCGGGATCTCGTTGCGATGGTTCCACCAGATCCTAACCGAGCAGGCCTTCCGCGCTGGACTGTCCACAAGCGCGTGGGCGGCCGGCGCCACCGCGGTCTTGGCCGGCATCATCGGGACGATGGCCGCGTTCGCAATCACGCGTCGGCCCACGCGGTTCACGCGTTGGTTGGAAAGCGGTTCGCGCCTGCCGATCATGCTGCCTCCGCTCTTCGTCGGGATCTCGCTCGTGGCTGTGATGAAGACCTTCGCCGTGGACCCCAGCATGTGGACGATCGTGGCCGGGCACCTCATCATCACGACGCCCTTCGTCGTCCTGATCGTGGGGGCTCGTCTGCTCAACTACGACCTCGCCCTGGAGCAGGCGGCGCGCGATCTGGGAGCGCGTCCAACGATGGTCCTTCGACGGATCACGATGCCGCTGATCGCCCCGTCCGTCTTCGGGGCCATGGTGATCGCGGCGGCGATCTCCTTCGATGAGGTCCTGATCACGAACTTCACATCCGGAACGAGGCAGACGCTGCCGCTCTTCGTGCTCTCGAGGCTGCGTCGTACGATCGATCCGTCCGTGAACGCTGTCGCAACGGTCCTCCTGTTGCTGCCGTGGCTCGCCGTCGCGTTGGCGTTCGTCCTGCAGCGCCGGCGATCCTCGCGACACGCCGTGCGAGCGGGCGTCGAGGAACTGGCGCGGGTCGCATGAAGGTCGACGAGGCGCGATCCGGAGCAGTCTCGATCCGAGGCATCACGAAGCGCTTCGACCGAGTGTCCGCCCTACACGCGCTGGATCTGGAGATCCCGCCCGGTTCGTTCTTCAGCTTGCTGGGCCCCAGCGGCTGCGGCAAGACCACCCTCCTTCGGATCATCGCGGGACTCGAGACGCCAGACGCCGGCGCCGTGTTCTCCGACGACGTCGATATCACGCGGCTGCCACCAGAACGACGCCCCTTCAACATGGTGTTCCAGAGCTATGCGTTGTTCCCCCACATGACGGTGACTGACAATGTCGGCTTCGGACTCACGACCCGGCGGCGCCGTGAGCGCATCCCTGAGGACGAGCGCGCTCGCCGCGTCACGAGGATGCTGGGACTGGTTGGGCTCGAGGGCTACGGCGGGCGGTACCCGTCCGAGCTGTCGGGGGGGCAGGCACAGCGCGTAGCGGTCGCGCGAGCCTTGATCAACCGGCCCCGCGTGCTCCTGCTGGACGAGCCCCTGTCCGCGCTGGATCGCAACGTCCGGTTCACGCTGCGAGAGGAACTGCTCCGGATCCACCAAGAGTTGGGCACCACGTTCGTCTTCGTCACGCATGACCAAGACGAAGCGCTCAGCATCTCCCAGCTCGTGGGGGTGATGAACCTGGGGCGGATCGAGCAAGTGGCGGACCCGCAGACGATCTATCGCTCACCCGCCACCCTGTTCACGGCACGGTTCATCGGCGCGGGATCGTTCTTCGCCGCTCAGGTCGTGAGCGCGCGCGGCGATCGCGTGGAGGTGGAAGTTGCGGGTCGCCGGTTTGAAGCGCTCGGCGCGGATGTCGAGACCGGCTCCCACGCGCAGGTGCTGCTGCGTCCCGAGGAGCTCGAGGTGGTCGAGGAGGCGCGGGGGGTCCTGGAGGGGACCGTGGAGACGTGTTCCTTCTTCGGCTCGCATTTCGAGATCCTCATCCAAACGGCGGCAGGGCTTTGCCGCCTGCAAGTCCGGGACCCGCGTGCGCCGGGCGAGCGGCTCTGGGTCGGATGGCCTATGCGTGCCGGGATCGTCTATCCGAAGGACACGACCGATCAGGCTGAGGGCCCTGCGAACGCAACGATCCGCTTGTGAAACCATCGGCGGATGTCCGGAGAGACCGTCCGCTACGACGAGATCGGCATCGACTATGGGTCTTCTCGGCGCGCCGACCCCCGTATCTCAGCGCGCATCCAGGAAGCCTTGGGTGACGCCCAGATCCGTCGTGAACGTGGGCGCGGGAACGGGCTCGTACGAACCGACGGAGCGCCGAGTCGTCGCCGTCGAACCGTCACGCGTGATGATCGCCCAGCGGCCTCTCGGATCCTCCCCCGCCGTTCAAGGGGTCGCCGAACACCTGCCGTTCGCGAGCGACAGCTTCGACGCTGCCCTGGCCGTGCTGACCATCCATCATTGGTCGGACCCACCTCGCGGCCTGGCCGAACTCAAGCGAGTCGCGCGGCGCGTCGTGATCCTCACCATCGACCCCGAGGTCGCCCGCTCGTTCTGGCTCACGGCCGAGTACTTCCCCGAGATCGGCGACTGGGACGCGGCCCACCTCATGGGCATCGAGGCGGTCGGCGGGGTGCTCGGCGGGGCGACCGTGCATGCGGTCCGTGTGCCGCACGACTGCCATGACGGCTTCTTGGCGGCGTTCTGGCGACGGCCGGAGTCGTATCTGGATCCAGAGGTCCGAGCCGGGATCTCGACGTTCTCCATGATCGGAGCGCGCGAGCGAGAACGAGGACTCCGCCTGCTAGCGGACGATCTGGCGAGCGGGGCCTGGGCGGCCCGTCACGCGGGGTTGCAGGATCTGGATGCCTTGGATGCGGGCTATCGGTTGGTGGTCGCGTCGCCCTGACGAGGGCTGTCAGCGCCCGTGCAGTGGTGCACACCTGGGAGTCGAGCGCCCGAAGGCACGATTCATCGCTCGACGCGGGATCACCTATGTGCTACAAGTAACACATGGCAACCGTCGGGATCCGAGAGCTGAGACAGCGCGCGAGTGAACTCCTTCGGCGCGTCGAAGCTGGGGAGACCATCGAGGTCACGGATCGAGGCCGACCCGTCGCGGTCCTCGCTCCGGTGCCCGACAAGCGTCCGCTCGATATGCTCAGGGCCACGGGGGACGTGATCCCGAGCCGCGGCGCCCTCGACGACCTGCCCGAACCACTGCCTCTTGATGAAGGCCAGGAACCGCCTTCGCGGATCCTCGATCGACTCCGCGACGATGAGCGCTGACCGAGCGATCTATCTGGACTCTTCGGCGCTGGTGAAACTGGCCGTTCGGGAGCCGGAGTCGGACGCACTCCGCCGATCCGTCCGGCGCAGGCGCCCACTCATCTCGAGCGCACTGGCTCGAACCGAGGTGTCGAGAGCGCTCCTTCCCCTCGGACCCGACGCGGTCCGCCGAGGAGGAGAGGTCCTTGCCCGCGTCGAGCTGCTGCGTGTCAACGATCGAGTCCTGAACGGAGCCGGCACCATGCTCCCCCATGATCTCCGATCGCTCGATGCCATACACCTCGCGACAGCGGCTCAATTGGGAGCGGATCTGTCGAAGATCATCACCTACGACGCGCGGATGGCCGAAGCGGCGAGGAGCCTTGGGTGGACGGTTTCATCTCCGTCGTGAAACGGGAACCCTTCAGTCCGCGCACCGAACACGAACGGCATCCAGCGGCACCACGATGGGTTGTTCATGCCTCCGAGCATCGCCTGCGCCCGCGCGAGTGTTGCGGGCGATGGGTCTTGTGTTCCGAAGTACACGCGGACATCGAGCCTGACCCCATCAACCGTGCGCCAGAGAACATACTCGGGGATGTTTGGAGCGACCTGGCCCTCCCATTCGGCCCTGACATCCGCGTCTGCAAGCTTCAACGGGAGCTTAGCTGCGGGGATGACCGGAGTCGGGGCTTCTGAGGAGGCCCCTGGATCCGCGGCTGCCATGATGAACACGTCATCCGACGAGAGGTTGTCAAGGGACGCGAACGGAGCCGGCAAGCCGTGGGTGGAACTCGTACCTCGGAGATCCTGAAGTGCGAACGGCGCCGTCGACAACCACGTCATCGCGACGTCTTCTCCTGCAGGGCTCACCGCCGATGGCAGGTAGAACCAGTGATCCTCCTGGGTGAAGGAGGGTGATGGGACGAGGTCCACCGCTGGGGGCGCCGGTCGTAACGAGGTCGTGGCTGAGGACAGGATCTGGTCGATCGACCCCATCGCCTGAGGGCTGGGGCCGGCCGAGCCGAGGTAGATCTGCGCGATCATCGTGTTCGAGCCGGTCGTGTACACCAGCTCCTGATGGAAGACGCCGTTCAGTCGAACGAAATCGCTGGGGTTGAGAGCGTGGAAGGTGCTCGCGTTCACGCAATCACAGGCAACGAGCTGCGCGAGGGAGACGACCGCTCCATTCGTGCCCAGCCGGTCGATGAGCTGGTGCATCGATCGGTGCTGGGTGCCGACGCTTCTACTAGCGAGCACGGTCGTCGGTGTTAGGGCGTCGGTGCCCTCCTCAACCCAGCGGGACCAGCCGGGTGCGATCGCGACCTGCACCACCGCAACCCTCCCCGGCTGGGGTGCCCAAGCACCCTCTGGGAACGAGGCGAGAGAGGTAGTCCTCGGCTCCCCGAGAGGCAGGAGGAGCCAAAGGGGAATCGCGACGGCGAGGACGCCGAGGCATCCGAGCGCCGCAAGCTTCAGCCGCCACAGAGTGGCCGCTCGCCGACCCCTGGTCACCGCCTGATCGAACGCTGCGTCTTCGTTCCGAGCGGCCATATCACCAGACCCCCACCCCACTCCTGCCTGTCCCGCCGCAGGTCAGAGGGGTCTGCACACAGCCCTCTCACGAAAGCAGGGCTCGAATGAGGCATCGGGCGAAACCCTTGGCGGACTACGCTTCGCGGCGAGGTAAACCTTCCGGGGCCGATCGCTACCTCTCCATTGTGGGCATGAGATCGAGCCAGAGGGTGGGGACGGAGAGGATGGGCCCAGATGAGACCATGGAACGCCTCTACCGGGACCAGGGGGATCGACTGTGGTGGGCGATCTTGGCCTTCTCTGGCGATCGGACCGTCGCGGACGATGCCGTCGCCGACGCCTTCTCCCAAGCATTGGCTCGCGGGGACGAGCTGAGAGAGCCACTCGCGTGGATCTGGAGGGTCGCCTTCCTCCTCGCCCGGGCCGAGCTCAAACGCCGTAGCTCCCTCACGCACACATTGCCGGATACCTACGTCGAGGATGACCACCGCCCCGCCGAACTGATCGAGCTGCTTGCCCATCTGTCGGAGCAGCAGCGCGCCGCCGTCGTCCTCTTCTACTACGCCGACCGGCCCATCAAGGAGGTCGCCGCCACGTTGGGTGTGAAGACGTCGACCGCCAAGGTGCATCTCCACCGTGGTCGCAAGGCGCTCCGCTCGCTATTGGAGGATCGCGATGACTGATCGGCTCGAACGGCAACTGCACGACCTCGAAGCCTTCCGGGCCGCTCGACCAGCTGGACCCAGATCGTGGCGAACGCGCGCGAACGGCGCTTCGGACCCGATGAAGATCTGCTCCCCATCGCGGGCCTCCCTCGGCGCTCGGCGTGGTCCAAAGGGCTCGTCATCGCGACCGCGTTCGTCCTGACCGTCGCCGCGACGGCCTTCGTCATCGATGCTCTGGACGGCTCATCCGGCCTATCCCTCAACCCAGGTGAATGGCCAAGCTCGCAGGTTCCGCTCCTGGACCTATCCGTCGCCACGCCCCCGGGTTGGCGGTTCCGGCGATTCGACGAACAGGTGGGCACGGTCGGGTTCAGCGGCGCCCTCGTCTCCAACGAACCCATGACGGTGGTCCATCCTGAGCAATCAGCGAACGCAGTCACTACCGCCTGGGACACGAGTCGGTTGCCGAGCGATGGCGTCCTCGTGAGCATCGAGCGTGTGATCGGCGGCCCACCCACCCCTGACCCTCATCGACTGGGCTGGATGGACACACCGCTCCCGTTGCGACTCGGCGATGCGAAGACGCTCGGGAAGACCGGCGACACTCGATTGCTCGCGTTCACGCTCGGAGGTCAGCATCTGTCGGTCCGCGTCTGGTTCGGACCTGATGCGAGCGCATCTGACAGGAGCATCCCTGCTGGGATCACTGCCTCGATCACCCCGTTGGACGGGACCGTGATCCGGGATATCCCCACCGAGCCCAACTTCTTCGGGGTAGCCGCATCCGGGGGTACCGCGTGGACCTCCTACGGCCGCTTCCTACGCATCCCCACGGGCGCCCAGGAGTCTGAGATCAACCTCGAGCAGCCGCCCTTCGTGTTGGCAGCCGCGCCCGACGCGGGGGTGTGGGCTGCGGGGTACGACCCTTCACGCGGCGACTACATCGCCCACTTCGGTCCGGAGGCCGATACGCCCGATATCCGGCTGCTCCCGCCGGGGCGTATCAACACATCGCTGCTCGCGACTTCGCCTGAGGGCAACGTCCTGGCGCTGGAACACACCATCAACGGGGGAGGACCAGGGTCCCTGTGGGACATCGACGGAGCGACGGGCACGGTACGAGGTCGCATCTCCCTCGCAGACCTTCAGAACTTCCCCCACGGCAGCTTCCTCGCCTACGCGCTGGCGCGGACCGGAGATACGGCCTATCTGCTCGGTGGAGCCTTCGACCCCCAGAAGGAAGAGGTCTCGAACATCGGTCTCAGCGTGATCGACCTGACGACGGCGAGGCTGATCGCCACGTACGACGCACCCAGTTCGACGAGCCTCGTGGTCGCCGACGACGTCGCGTGGCTCTCGGGCCGGGGCGGTATCGTCCGCTTGGACCCGGCGAGCGGAGCGACGACCGACGTGCCGCTCCCGGTTAGGTTCGCAGTCCCGTTCGCGTCGGCCGGCTCAAGCATTTGGGTCTTGGACAGCCCGGGCGGCCAGAACCATCTGCTCCGCTACGACGCCAGTTCGGGCAAAGTCACGCTCGAGGTGCAGGTTCCGCGAAGTCCGTCGTGGGGCTACGTGCAAGCTGCCTACGACGGTCAGGGTCACGTGTGGCTCGCTCATGAAGGCGGGCCGATCCAAGAAGTCTTCGTTGGTACCGGGGGTTGAGCTCGAACCGAGTCGGGGACGGCGTCCATTGCGCAAGATCACGCCGGCCTGTTTGGTCGGTCCCGACGCTCTCGCGCCGTCGCGCTCAGGTCGGTGATGCTGGAACCTGGCTACTTGCTCTGGGCGATCGTGACCAGAACGGTGATACCGCCGGAGCAATTCGACACTTCTAGCCGCTGCCGGTTCGGCCACGTAGACCTTGGGCCGCTGAAGCGGCGAAGAGCATCAAGAAGATCGTCCACACCACGAGCCCGCCATCAAAGACGCCTCGAGCCAAGTCAACCGTGACCACCACGGAGGTAAGCGCCAACCCCGCCCACCAGGCCCAGATGTACTCGAGCCACAGGCCGACCCCCACGAGCAGGTAAGTGACACCCAAGGTGAGCAGGATGGGCCCGTTGAATGCGCTGCCTGGAGTCGTCTGGTGACCGCTGCTAAGGCCCGCGATGCAAGCGCCGAGGCCCGCGAGTACGAAGACGGCTGACAGGACCTGGGTCAACCGGCCGAATCTCGGTCGCATGCTTCACGATATCGACCTCAAGTGCCATACGCCATGAATGGCTTTCGTGAACAAGACGCATCCTTCGCGTGGACTCGCCACCGTCCCGAAGTCGCGCATCCGCCCAAGACGATGATCGTCGACCCGGAGTCAAAACGGTTCCACGATGCGCTCGAATCGCCGGTGCTCGGGACAGTCGCACTCGCGAGCCGGGTCCCCCGGTACCCGCACGGGCAGGGGGTTCGCCGCGGCAACCAGCGTGAACCGAGCCGGGAAGACGGCCGACCCGACCGAGCGCGTCAGGACGATCCGACCGTCTCGAGCGGCTGACGCACGGCCTCGACGGCGTCGCGCCAGGAACTCGGAACTCGGTGAACTCGTCGAGGAACAGCACGCCGTAGTGCCAGAGGCTTCGTCAATATCGCCGGACGCGCTATCGGATGGACCGCAGGGCTCCGATGAGCAGCAAGACGACGGATGCAGCCACTCCCACGAACCCACAATGGTGGGGTAGATGCCGCCGCAATCCGAACCGCCCGCAGCGTCGTTGCAGCTGTGGGCGCCACGACGGCGAGACGACCAGGATGGCGATGGTGACGACGACGACGGCCCCTGCTGCGAACGCCCACCACTTCACGTGACGATCCTATCGCCGACCACAACAGGCCGTAGTCGCCTGACCGAGGCTCAGGCGACGGGTCGACTTGGTGCGCGAAGGCCTCGACCGCGATGGGAGAGCCCCCCACGCCGAGCACGGTCACGCCGGTGACGGTGTGTGTGACATACATGAAGCGGGCACTCGATCGCTCCTACATCGTCGAGCACAGACGTGGAGCAGAGACGGGCAGGTAGCCCCCTGGCGTCTCGGCAGGCTCAACGTAGTATCCGCGCACTCCGATGTGGACCAGGTTCCCGTCGCTGTGGATGATCGGATCGAGGTCGCTTGCGCCGATGTCACTGCTCAACCCGGCTCGTCTGAGCGATACGCTCACGGCCTCAACAAGCGGACGACCGTGTGACCCAACATCCGAGATGGCCGCGAATAGGTCACGCTCTGCAAGTACCGAGCATGGATTCGAGTCGCGCCGGACCACTACGAGCGTGAGGACAGCAGCAAGCAGGGCAACCGATAGCCCTGCACCGATGGCCTTCGTCTGTGCGCTCGTCACTCCACCCTTGTCGGACCGATCAGCGGTGGGATTGAGGTGGTGTCAGACCGGGGGGCGTCACGCCGGTGACGCTGCGTCAGACGTACATCGCATAGAGGCTAGCTATGACTGGAGGCCAGGCTCACAATGCGCCGACAGGCTGCCTTTCACGGCTTGCCCGCCCCAGCGCAAGATCACATCCACGGAGTCCCCGGGCCCGACGATGGGCAGCTGGGCGCGAGAGCCAGGGAACGAACCTCCCGCTCGATCTTCAAGCTGGCAGGTACCAGGCCCGCCTTCATCCCCTGCGTTCTCCACGCGGAGGCTGACGCAAGTGTCCTGACCGCACCGTGCCTGCTTCCAGGAGACGTACTTGAAGGCCGGACCGGAAGAGGGTCCGGGTGTAGCGGGGGTCCCGTTGGTGCAGGAGCAAACCGTCAATGCGCAGACCACGAAACCTGCGAAGACAAGCCGTGATTTGCCGATGGCGATGGGCATGTCCCGCTCACACTACGCGCCGTGCAACGGCCCGCGCGCAGGCCTTGAGCGGGGGACTCACCCAGGTGACGCTGCTCTAAAGGGACATGACGGTGCCCAGGCGGCGATTGAGGTATGGGGCTACGTTGTGCCGGATTCCACCTGCCGAGGAGGAGGAGTTCATGAGTGTTCGATACGCCGTAGACAACGTCGATCTATCGAGTGTGATCGGCCATGAAGAACGTCTCGAAGCGATGATGAACCAGAGAGCGGACGACGGATGGCGACTGGTGGCCGCTCCCAAGATCGGTTCCGGGGGTCTGTTTCCTAGCTCCGCGGGAGGAGTCATGCTCATCTGGGAGACAGGCGCTCCCTAGCCCTGATCCATCGCGCCGGTGATTCTGCGCCAACGGGATATGAGAAGGGTCAGGCGTCCCTGATCGCTCGCAGCAGCCGCAGCCGAACCACTCATTGGGCGGACCGATTCGCCCGACGAGACACGAACACTAAGGTCCCGAGCCCAGCAACGATCACGGTGATTACTAGCACCCAGGCCCACACGGCGGATCTCCCTTCCTGGACCCTTACGACGGGAGCGTCGAGGCCCAACACCTGACGCGCCTGAGCGATCTTCTCGGCCAGGGACATGTTCTGCGGCGTGGTGATCACGTTAGACGTATAGAAGAGGTGACCAGGACCTTTGGTCAGCAGGAAGAGGTTGCGCGTACCGACCTGCGAGTTCGCCGCGGCTATCGCTTCGGCGTGGGTGAACGGTGGACCGCAGCCACCGACCGCTACCCGACTGTCATCGGGTGAGCCACTGAGAACCTGCTCGACGTCGAGCCGCGCGATAACCTGCGTGTGACCTCTGAAGGTGGCGTCGGCGATCGTCCCCACGAGGACGGCGTCGGATGAGCGAACGACCTTGTTGAACGGCACGGTGATGCATTGTGCCGATGCCGATCCCGGCACAAGTACGATCAGCACTGTGAGGGCTAGGGTCAGTCGCACCTTCAACGAGTCCCCCTTTCAAGCGTCCCTGATTGCAGCAGCCGCAACCGCGCCACCTTGTCCGTGGCGGCGATCGCCAGGAACTGAGCGAGGTCCGCGTACTGCGGTCGTCCGACGAGCTGCTGGAGCACTCGGTCCATGCGTTCGGGTGGCCCGTGAGGAGACCGTGCAGCTCCTGGATCGCAGGCTGCCCGAGCAGACGGAGATCGCGTACTAGCACTTCTACTTCTTCGTCCACGAACGCGATGCTAGCGCGGGTCGCCCTTTCGCCTGGAATCCCCTTGGCGTAGGGTCCGGGCATGGCCGAGGGTGAGGTCGCGGGACCGTGGACGACTCGGCGCAAGGCGGCAAGTGTTCTACGTTGGCTCGCCCTCGCTTCGTTCGTGTCGATCCCGATCTTCATGTACCTGGGGCGTACGCACCGAGTCGGGTGCGAGCCCCCTGTCCGGGGACCATGCGACCCGACCTTCCTCCGTCCGGTTTGGACGCCATACGTGATGCTGGCCGGGCTGCTCCTTGGCATCGGCCTGCTGCTGATCGCCCACTTCGTTGCGGGCCAACCTGACGATTAGCCGTTCGGAGCAAGTGGGCGTGGGATTCTAGGTGATGACGGCGTGGGACGGAACGTTGCTCACCAACCCTGGCGACGTAACCCGTCCGGGCTGATGCCTATCGGAGGTCGGTTCTGACGCCCAGACGACGGACGGTAGAGTCCCAGCCATGGACCAGCAGAGGGCTCCCCAAGCCAGGCGGACGTTCCTCATCGGCTCTCTAGGGGCCCCACCCAACCAGCAAGCCGTCGGCTTGCAACGTCGGAACCGGCCCTCCTGCACGAACGGGAACGATCTGGATATCTCCTTGGGCGTGATCGACGGCCAGCTCGGCGCCATCCGGGCTCCACACCAAGGATGTGATACCCGGGTCGGCCAGTCCGTCTTCGCTCAAGAGGGTCGACGGCTTCGATTGACCCGGAGTGATCGTGTCGACCCTCCACCCCTGCGCTGGATAGTGCCTACCGACGGTGTAGCTCAGTACATCTCGCCCTGGCTGCCAGGCCAGGATCTGCGCATCATCATTGGGCGTTCCCATCGCCACCACGCTCCCGTCGGGAGCGAGGATAGCCGGGACACTCCCGCCGGGAATCGACTGGATATCCACGGCCAGGTAGTCGCCGGATGAGGACCACACTGGATCCAAAATGTTCGTGGCGTCGCCGAGGCCCCTTAGACGCAGAGCGGAAGCGATATGATGCGCTTAGCCACCGGCGGGAACCAGAGTCTCGACGTCGCCGGTTGCCGGGCTCCAAGAGACGATTGGTTGGGTGCCACTCTCTTGGATAACGACACTCGGTACTTCCCACGTCTTCTCCAAGCTCAGCCCACACGTCCCGCCTCGACGACCCCACTGTTCCGATGAAGTCGACCTGCGTCAACGTTTGCCCAACTAGCGCTCGCCGAGACGCCAGAAGTCGTGTCACTTCACCTGTCAGCCAGGATCTCCTCGATGGTCCGCTTCGCAAGGGCTACGAAGTCGGGGTTGGTCTCCGCGTAGTAGGGAATGATCAGCGCGGCCTGATGCAGGGCGATACCGCGTGCGCGCTCCCAGGTGCCGTCGTCCACATCGAGCGAGGCTCGGTAGGCGGCCCTGCCAGAGGATCCGAACACGGCCCACGCCGCGATCACGTCGGTGGCCGGGTCGCCGATACCGGCGCCGCCGAAGTCGATCACCCCGGTGAGGCGACCGCGATGGACGAGCAGGTTCGGCCGGAGGAGATCTCCATGGATCCAGGTAAGTCGCTCATCCCAGACCGGCGCATGCAGGGCTCGCTCCCAGGCCAGCATCGACGCGTCTCGGTCGGTCACGCCGCTCGATGCCTCGATCGCCTCGCGTGTCTGGACGTCTAGCGTTCGGAGCGGTTCGCGCCCCGTCCGAGGTACATCCGGTGAGATGTCGGCTGCTCGCAGCTCGAGGACGAACGCGGCGAGGGTGCGCGCCGCCTCTCGCTCATCGTCGACCAGGGCATCCGCATACGTTGCACCGTCGATCCACCGGAAAACCGCCCACGGGAACGGGTACCAGGCGGTGGGCTCGCCCTCGAAGAGCGGCTCAGGGATCTGGAGCGAGACATGCTCGCGCAGCCACGGCAACCACCGCAGTTCGCTGCTCAGGTCCTTGGCCCACCGTTCGACGAGCGGCAGGCGAGCGCATCGGTCTTCGCCGATCCGGAAGAGCGCGTTCACTGTGCCCGTGGATTGCACGCGCGAGATCGGCAGGTCGGCGAGCGCCGGCTGTTGGTCGGCGAGCAGGCGAGCCACCAGTTCCTCATCGATGTCGAACTGATCATCGTGCAGCCGCATCTGGCGAAGATAGCCTGCTCGGCAATGCCCCGTAATGGGTCCCATGGCGGAGCTTCGGCCTCGGAAGGAGTCGTGAAGGTCCGGCCGTGACCGGACGCGACTGAATATGGGCGTGAACCCGCCGCCTCAGCGGTCGAGAGAGCCCATGCTCGGTCCGGGGCCGGCGTTTCCTCATGTCCGGCGGTCTCGTTCGGGTACCACCGGACTTGGTGGTGGGATTCGTCATGCCATCGGCATCTCGCCACCGAACCAGGAACGCCTTGGTCTGGGCTTCTCGGTGATCCACGCCATCTCGACTCGCCCTGGCGGGGTGCGCGCACTGTGCGCACCACTTGCACAACTCAGCTGGTCAGGGGACGTGGAGGTGAGGGGATTTGAACCCCTGGCCCCTGCCGTGCGAGGGCAGTGCTCTACCGGACTGAGCTACACCCCCCGGAACCGATAGGAGCCTAGCAGAGGCCCACGACGCGACCGCGAGGATCCCGGATCAGGCGTTGGCGGGGCCTGCGGCGTGCACCACGACGTGCACGCGGTCGCCCTCGCCGAGCGTGCCCATGCCGTTGAACGTGGGACGCGCCCAGCCGCTTCGGCCCTCGGCCGCGTGGCGGGCCACGGCGGGACGCGAGCGCGCGACGGGCCGTTCGTTCACCGCCCTGGCCTGCTCGTGTGGATGCGCCTCGGGGTGCTGGTGCTTCATCGCGAGCAACAGCCAGACGTACGTCGCGAGCAGGACGCCGAGGACCGCGGTCGCGCTCCACAGCGCGCGCAGCGGGGGGACCAGCCCGATGAGGAACGTGATCGCGATGGACTCGAGGAGGAAGGAGAACACCTGTCGGCGACGCTCGCGGGCCCGAGCCCGCTTCCGTTCCGCGGTGCCGACGAACCGGACGCCCTTGCGTGGCGTCACGATCCAGCGACCGCTTCCCCCCCGTGCTTCAGCCTGTGCCAACAGCTCCATCCTGTGTTCGAAATCATCGACGCTCGCCTGCGGCGTGTGCCGGCGTCGACCCCTCGGTACCAGGAACGCCGCCCACATGATGCCTAACGCGGCGAGGAGCCACCAACCCAACCGACAGCCTCCCGTCACCTGGTCGCCGTCCAGCGCACAACATCTAGGCTAGGTCGGGAAGCTAGCACCACATCTAGGGGCTCACAAACACATCGTGATGATCGTGGAACTTCTTCACAAGGGCCCGATCCGGCCCTCGGGTGCTCCTCAGGCGTGGTAGTCGCCCGACTTGCCCCCGGACTTGGCCAACAGCCGCAACCCCTCGATGTGGGCCGCGCGGTCGAACGCCTTGGCCGTGTCGTAGAGGGAAAGTGCGGCCGCGGCCGCCGCGGTGAGCGCCTCCATCTCCACGCCGGTGCGGTCGACCGCGCGGACCGTCGTGCGCACATGGATCGCCCCCGCCGCCTCGTCGGGCTCGATCTCGACCTCGGCGCCCGTCACGCGGATCGGATGACAATGCGGCAGCAGGCGCGGCGTCTCCTTCACCCCGATCACGCCCGCGATCTTCGCCGTCTGGATCGGGTCGCCCTTCTTCGTCCCGGCGATGAGGTGCGCGACGGCCTCCGGCAGGAGGTGGACCCAGCACTCCGCTACGGCCACCCGCTCCGTCTCGGGCTTCGCCCCGACGTCCACGATCCGGGTGATGCCGTCGGCGCCCGCCTGATCGGATGCCACAGCGCCTAGTCCTCGGAGGAGCGGAACACCTGGACGCGGACCTGGGAGCCGGAGGGCGCCACCTCGATGCCCACGGGGACCATGGCCAATCCGTTCGCACGCACGACGGTGGAGATCAGGTTGGAACCGCGCGCGCCGGTGGGCGTGGCCTGCCAGCCGTCGCGAGAGCGTTCGACCACCACGCGGGCGAACTGCAGCTTGCCTTTGGGCCCGGACACGTCCTGCGTGAGCGTGGCGGTGACCTCCGGCCGCTTCAGCCTGGTGCGGCCCATCATCTTCAAGATGGCGGGGCGCACGAACTGCTCGAAGCTCACGAACACGCTCACCGGGTTCCCGGGCAGGCCCCAGTAGGGCTTGCCCTCCACCTGGCCGAACCCCTGCGGCATCCCGGGCTGCATCGCGACCTTGTAGAAGTCCACGTCGCCGCGTCGGTAGAAGGCCGCCTTGACCACGTCGCGCTCCCCCACGCTCACGCCGCCCGAGGAGATGAAGGCGTCCGCCTGGATCTCGTAGGCGAACACGGCCTCCTTCAGCCGTTCCACGTCGTCCGGGACGATGCCGGCGAGCACGGGCATCGCCCCGGCGTCGCGAAGGGCGCCGAAGATCGTGTACGCGTTGGAGTCGCGCACCTGCCCGAAGTCCGGCGTCTCCGTGGGAGGGATGAGCTCGTCGCCGGTGGACAGGACCACCACGCGCGGGCGCGGGTGCACCAGGGGCGTGGCGTTCCCCGAGTTCGCGAGGAGACCCAGCTCCGGGGGACCCAGCCGCTTCCCCCCGCTCACGAGGACCTGGCCCTCGGACACGTCCTCGCCGGCGGGACGCACGTGCCGGCCCTCGGGCGGGCCCTCGAACAGCTGCACGGTAACGTCCTGCATCCTGCTGTTCTCGACGGGGACGACGCAATCGGCCCCCGAGGGGATCGGCGCCCCGGTGGCGATCTGCACCGCCTCGCCCATCCCGACGGTGACCTCGGGGCGGTGCCCGATCATGGAGCGTCCCACGAGCGAGAGCTCCGCCGGCGAGGACGGGGTGGCGCCGTCAACGTCGGCGGCGCGTACCGCGAACCCGTCCATGGCCGAGGAAGGGAACTCCGGAAGATCGAAGGCGGCCACGATGTCCTTGGCCGCCACGCACCCGTACGCGTCGGTAAGCGGGAGCTGCAGCGGCGCGAGCGGGTTCACGGATGAGAGCACGCGCTCGCGTGCCTCCTCCACCGGGACGAGCCCCTCGGGCGCGTCGTGATCGTGGAGCCGCGGGGCTTCGCTCATGCGTTCGAGTCTACCCGCGGGGCCTAGACCAACTTCTTGCGCTGGACGGTCTCCGCGAGGTAGGCCCGGAAGGCGGGACCGACGTCGTCCCGCTCCAGGGCGAACTCCACCGTGGCCTTGAGGTAGTCGAGCTTGTTGCCCACGTCGAAGCGGCCGGTCTCGAACGTGTAGGCGTACACGGCCTGCTCGCGCGCGAGGAGGTTGATGGCGTCGGTGAGCTGGATCTCGTCGCCGCGCCCAGGCCCGGTGTGCCGGATCGCCTCGAAGATCTCGGGCGTGAAGACGTAGCGACCGATGGCGGCGAGGTTCGAGGGAGCTTCGGCGGGGTCGGGTTTCTCCACCACGCTCACGACCCGCGCGAGGTTCTCGTCCACGAACTCCGGCGTGATGCACCCGTAGAAGGCGATCTCCTCGCGGGAGACCTCCTGCGCGCCCAGCACGCTGCGCCCGTACCGCTCGTGCACCCGCAGCATCTCGGGCAACAGCGGCATCGAGGGATGGATCAGGTCGTCGCCCAGCATCACCGCGAACGGCTCCCCACCCACGTGCGGCTCGGCGACGCTCACCGCGTGCCCGAGCCCCAACGCCTCGCCCTGGCGGATGAAGTGGATGTCCGCCATGTCCGAGAGCGCGCGCACCTGCTTGAGCTCGTCGAACTTCCCCTTCTCCTCCAAGAAGACCTCGAGCTCGACCGCGCGATCGAAGTGGTCCTCGATGGAGCGCTTGTTGCGCCCGGTGATGATGAGGATGTCCGTGAGCCCGGCGCGCACGGCCTCCTCGACGACCAGCTGGATCGCCGGCGTGTCGACGACGGGCAGCATCTCCTTGGGCTGGGCCTTGGTGGCGGGCAGGAATCGCGTGCCGAGGCCCGCCGCGGGGATCACCGCCTTCCTCACCTTCACGCGCTCCCCCTCCCCCCGATCCCTCGACCCGTGGGCACGCCCTCACCCGAGAGGGCGCGAGTCTACGCGCGGGGTGCGAGCGACGCCAGTCGGCCGTCGGTGGTCGCGCCGCGGGACCCGCGCGCGGAGCGGCCCGGCGACCATCGCCGCCGAGCCTCAACCGCCTTAGGGGGTCCTCGAACGCAAGTCGCGGATCCGCCGACAACCGTAGGCCCGCTCGCGAGCCCGCGCATCGGCCGAAAGGCGGTGCTCGTTCGGGGGTTCTTGGCCGGGTGGGAAGTTGGGCTCGGCTACACTCGCTCCGCCATGCCCACCTACGAGTACGTCTGTAAGAGCTGCGGTCACCTCTTCGAGATCGTCCAGTCGATGAAGGACGACCCGCTCACCGAGTGCCCCGAGTGCGGGGGGGAGCTCCGCAAGGTGTTCGCGCCACCCGCCATCTCGTTCAAGGGCTCTGGCTTCTACGCGACCGACCACGGCAAGAGGAAGCGGAAGGAGGCCGCGGCATCGGATCGCGGTGGGTCCAAGGACCAGGGCGCGCAGGACAAGAAGGGCGCCGGGTCCGCCGAAAAGGGGTCGTCCGATGCGAAGGCGGGGGTATCGGGCGGATCGTCCTCGAAATCTTCCTCAGGTGGTTCCGAGGGCTCGTCCGGGTCGGCCAAGGGATCCGACGCCAAGGCCCCCACCCCCAAAGGGGACTGAGTGGCGACCGCGCAGATCGGCGTCTTCGGCGGCTCGGGCTTCTACTCGTTCCTCGAGCAGACCGAGACGGTCGACATCGACACGCCCTACGGCCGGCCCAGCGCTCCGCCCGTGCTCGGCGAGGTGGACGGCGTTCGCGTGGCGTTCATCCCGCGCCACGGACTGCACCACGAGTTCCCGCCGCACCGGGTCCCCTACCGCGCCAACGTGTGGGCGATGAAGGAGCTGGGCGTGACCCGCGTCCTCGGCCCTAACGCGTGCGGATCGCTCCAGCCGGGGGTCAAGCCCGGCGAATTCGTCGTCTGCGACCAGCTCGTCGATCGTACGCGCGATCGCGCGAACACCTTCTACGACGGGCCGATCACCACCCACATCTCGTTCGCCGATCCCTACTGCGACGTGATGCGCGGCGTGATCGTGGGCCGGGGCCGCGAGCTCGCCATCCCGCTGCACGACCGCGGCACCGTGGTGGTGGTCGAAGGACCGCGTTTCTCCACGCGTGCCGAGTCTGCGTGGTTCGCGGGCGCGGGCTGGGAGGTCATCAACATGACCCAGTACCCCGAGGCGATCTTGGCCCGCGAGCAGGAGCTCTGCTACGCGAACATCTCCCTCATCACCGACTACGACGTGGGCGTGGAAGGAGTGCCGCCCGTCTCTCACGACGAGGTGGTGCGCGTCTTCACGCAGAACAACGACACGCTTCGCACCCTGCTGTTCTCCGTGATCCCGTCGTTGCCGCCCGAGCGCTCCTGCGCGTGCGCCACCGCGTTGACCGGCGCCCGATTCGAGGCGTGAGCGCGTGGTGCGGGCGCTCCGCTTGTCCGCTCTCGCTCTCGCCCTGATGTCCGTCGTGGCGAGTTGCTCGAGCGGCCACGGCGCGACGACGCCGTCCTCGCCTGCGTCCCCCGCCTCATCGGATCTCGGCCGCGCCGCGATCATGCAACTGCGGCCTGTGCGGGACGTCGCCCCGCCGCATGCTGCGAACTACCCGGACCTGCACGTGAGTTGCGGGACGGGCTCTCCGTCGCCGTGTACGCAGGAGGAACTGGTGAACGCCTCCTCGCTCGTGCTCCAGGGCGCGGACGGGACGCGGTACGCCCTCGACGCGGCGGTCGTCAACGGCGACGACGTCGCCTCCGCCACGGCTGACCGGGGCGCGGTGCAATGGGTCGTCGACTTCCAGCTCGGCCCCGACGGCACCGCGGTGTTCGCCGCCATCACCGCGCCCCTCGCCGACCTCCCCGCGAGCGACCCCACCAAGCGCATCGCCGTCGTCGTGGATGGCGAGGTCGCCTCGGCGCCGGCCGTGCAGGTTGCGATCACGTCGGGTCCGGCCAGATCAGCGGCGGGTACGATCGCGCTCGCGCCGAGACCCTGGCCACGGAGCTGTCCGGGTCCGGAGCCTAGGGCGGATATCCTCGACCCATGTCCAACGATCCCGTCCTGATCCGCGTCGAACTCGCGTTCCGCTCCACCCAGGAGCAGAGCGTCCAGGAGCTCGGCGATCGCATCCACGAAGCCGTGAGCATGATCGTCGGGAGGCCGGCGCTCGAGGAGTTCCGTGTGCGCACGTTGCCCCTGACGCAGCGCAAGGGCCCGCGCGCCGTGGAGTAGGCGGGCGCCGTGACGTCGGTCACGGTTCCTCGTGCTCGCCCGGCCTAGCGTTCGCACATGTTGCGCCGCAAACTGCCCGTCTCCTCCGTCGTGTTCGGGGCCCTCGCCCTCGCGTGCGGGGTCGCGGCCTTCGCGCTCATGCAGGCATGGACGCAGCGCGTCAACACCACGCGGCCCGACGGCGGACCGCCGGTGGCAGTGGCGGTCGTCACGCGCGACCTGCCGCGCGGCGTCACGCTCACCGCCGACATGATGCGCGACGCCACCGTCCCGGAAGCGTTCGCGCCACCCGCCGCGGTGGCCTCCACGCAGGACGCCCTGGGACGTGTCCTCGCCGCCGACGTCGCGGGCGGCGAGGTCCTCACGGGCGCCCGCCTGGCCGGTGCGTCCTCGGGCCCGATCGCGGCCCTCGTTCCCCCCGGGCTGCGGGCGGTCGTCGTCCCCACGGCCCTGCCATCGGATCCGCTTCGCCCCGGCGACCTCGTCGACGTGCTCGCGGCCTTCGGCGGACCGCAGAGTCACGTGGAGATCGTGGGGCAAGGGCTGGAAGTCGCACGCGTGCTCTCGCCCGAGGATGCCGCCACGCGCACGCCGAGCACGACGGGGGCGGGCGGTCCCTCCTTGATCCTGCTCGCCGACCCCGCCACCTCGGAGGACCTGGCGTTCGCGCTGGCGTTCGCGACGATCACCGTCACGGTCGACGCGCCGCCGCAGAGCGCTGCATCGGCATCGTCGGTGCCAACCTCGCCCCCCGTCATCGCCACGGCCCTCGACCCCAGCGCCGGCCCGTAGGGCGTCGGCGGGCGCTGCACCGCAACGACTTCTCCACATCCTCAGCTCGGGCGACCCGCTAGCATGGCGCGGGCCGTTCCGCCCCGTTGCCACCACCCGGAAGGGAGCATCACCCCTGAGCATCCTGCAGGCGATCATCCTGGGCCTCACCCAGGGGGTCACGGAGTTCGCGCCGGTCTCCAGTTCGGGGCACCTGATCATCGTGCCGTGGCTCTTCAACTGGTCGATCGTGAACGACCCGGCCCTCAACAAGACCTTCGACGTGGCGCTGCACGTGGGCACGCTCGTTGGGGCTCTCGCCTACTTCCGTCACGACGTGTGGCGCTACATCAAGGCGTGGTTCGCCTCGCTCGCGGCTCGCTCGATCACCACGACCGACCAGCGATTCGCCTGGGCCCTCGTCCTGGGGACCATCCCCGGCGCGCTGCTCGGGGCGGCCTTCGAGCAGCCCATCCAGGACCGCCTCGGCGAGCCGTGGCTCATCGCGGTCATGCTCGCGGTCTTCGGCGTGATCCTGTGGGCCGTCGACAAGCAGATGCGCTCGGACCGCGGGTTCGACACGATCGGGCCGCGGACGGGCATCTTCCTGGGGCTCGCCCAGGGGCTCGCCCTGCAGCCGGGGGTGTCTCGATCCGGCGTAACGATCACCGCCGCCCGCCTGCTGGGGATCGACCGGGAGAGCGCGGCGCGCGCATCGTTCCTCCTCGCCATGCCCATCATCGCCGGGGCCGGCCTGCTCAAAGGGGTCGGCCTGGCCCGCGACGGGTTCCAGGGCTACGGCCCCCAGTTCTTCTGGGGCTTCCTGGCCTCCGCCGTGAGCGGGTTCATCGTGATCTGGGGTCTCCTCAAGTATCTGCGTACCCACGGCTTCGCCGTCTTCATGTGGTACCGGATCGGCGTCGCGGCGCTCATCCTCCTGTTGATCGCCACGGGGACCCGCTCAGCCACGATCTGATGCCTCCCGGCGTCCGCCTCTTCTCCGCTACCGGCGTCCGCCTCTTATCCGCTACCGGCGTCCGCCTCTGGCGAGATCGCCAGGGCCACGAGCCCCACGCCCATCATCAGCAGGAACGACAGCGTGGCCCCGTGCCCGCCAAGGAAGTTCAGCGTGGTGGCCGTGCGCAGCAGCGTGATCGCCGCCCCGACCAAGAAGATCGCGCCGGCGATCGTCACGATCTCCGGCCTCCCGGCGCGAGCTCCGAGGATCGCGGCGACGCCCAGGACCGAGGTGAGGATCCCGCCGAACAGGTTGAGGGCGAAGAGGCCCCCGAGTTGCTGGCCGGCGTTCGCGAAGAGCGACTGGTCCCGCGCATTGACGGCGGCGGCGATCCCGGCCACGATCGCCACGATCCCGAGCGTGACGACGGCGCGTGTGCGTGCCTGCATCATGAGAGCCTCCCGAGGACTCGCAACCAGGGGCGATCCGAGGACAGCCAGCCCGGCCGGAGCACGGCGTCGAGGCCGTAGGCGCGTCCGGCCGCGGTCGCCCAGATCGCGACCATGCCCGCGATCATCATGTAATAGGACCAGCTCCATTCCCCGGGCGCGTTCAACACGGACAGGCCGATGGCCACAGCCTGCACGATGCCCACCACGGCCCAGAAACGAGTGGCGAGGCCGAGCAGGAGGAACGCGCCCAGCGCCGCCTCGGTCACCAGGGTGACGTACCCGAAGAACGTCATGTGCGGAAGCACGACGTGCTCCACGATCACCTTGTAGGGCCCGAAGACCGGGTGGCTCACCGCAAAGCTCGTGAAGTGCCGCAGACCGTCGAAGTCCGGCGGTACCTTCCACGACGCGTTCGTGAGCCACAGCAGGCCGAACACGATCCTGAGGAAGGCCACGCCCGAGCGCGCGAGCCGCGTATCCATCGGGGGACCGACGCCCGCCCGGTTCACCGTGTCCGTCTGCATCGTCCATCCTCTCCCGTCCGCGCGAGCGAACGCGTCCCGGCGCCCGCACGGGGCGCCACATCGTTCACACTCAGGTGAAGCGGTCGTCCGCGGGGCCCGCGTAGGACGAGCTGTCCACGAGGCCCACGAGCGCGTCCGCCGCCTTGGCCAGCGGCCGCGTCCCGCGCGTCACCATCAGGTCCGTGTCGAGCCGGCCGCCGGTGACGGTGGGACCGAACGGGCTCCAGAACGCCCCGTCCGACGTGATCGTGAGCTCCGGCCCCAGCTCCGCGATCCCGGCGTCTTCGCCGAGGCCCTCCGTCCTGGCACGCCCCCGGCGCACGATCCCGCGCACGACGTGGTCCTCGTCGCCCACGCCGAGCGACCGATGCAGCGCGCACAGGCGCGCCATGTCCGCCTCGTCCACCCACGCCAGCGTGGAGCCGATGCGCACCCCGATGCCCGCCGCCACGAGTCGGGGGATGGCCTCGACGACCTTCGCGAAGTTCTCCGGGCCGCGCATCTCGTCGTTCGCCACGGGCTCCGAGCGGTCGAGCGAGATCTGGATCCGAACATCCCGCGATCCGAGCACGCGCATCCGCACGAGCCGGGCGCCCGTGAAGAGCGTCCCGTTGCTGAGGACCACCACCGGGAGGATCTGCGAGAGCTCGGCCAGCAGCTCGGGCATCCGAGGCACGAGGAAGGGCTCGCCACCCGTGATCCCGATGCCCGTGAAGCCCAGATCCTTCGCCTCGCGCGCGAGCTCGAGCATGCGATCGGGGCTCAGCTCCCTGCGTTCGACCCCGGGGGCGGACTCCGTGAGGCAGTAGCTGCAGGCGAGGTTGCAGTGGTAGTTCGAGTACAGCCACAGCCGGCCCCCGACGCTCCCCGCCTCGATCGCTTCGGCGACCGCGCTCATGGTGCGAGCTCGCTCGGTTCCAGGCCGGAGGCGGCGAGCGTCGCGAGGCTCCCGGCTCCCGTGGGAAGTCGCAGCGTCGTGCAGTAGCGGTTGAGGAGGATGGTGCAGCCGACCATCGTGAGGAGCTCCACCACGGTGGCCTCGTCGTAGGCCGCCATGAGTGGTCCGGCGACGTCGTCGGGCACCTCGCCGTGGCCGGCCGCGACCACGTCGACCCACACCAGCAGCGCGCGCTCGCGTTCGTCCGCCGCGGCCTCCTGGGGCGCGACATCGGGGTCGCACAGGGATCGGATCTCCTCGGGGGTCACACCCGAGCCAAGCGCCACGGCCGCGTGGGTGAGCGTGCAGTACGAGCAGCCCAGCACGGCAGACGCGCGCACGATCACCAGCTCCGCGGTCCGAGGATCGACGGTGACGCCCGCGAGGGCCCGCCCGAAGAACGGCAGGGCGACCTCGAGCAGCTCCGGCACGTGTGCGAGCGAGGCCGTGATGGGCCCCGGGTCTCCACCCTCGAAGTACGGCTTGGTCGTGAGCGGGGCGCGGTCGGCGCTCAGCAGCGCCACCCGCGGTCCCGTCGTCGCCTCGGTATCCGGTGTCATCCCGCCTCCGTCTCGACCGTGGCGCGTGCGCCGTGCGCGGCCTCCCGCAACGGGGCATGCGCGAAGGCCTCCATACCTTCCGCGAACGCTACCTCCGCCCGGAACCCGAGCTCGTGCGCCGCCTTTGCTGGGGATCCGAAGACGTGGCGGACATCTCCGAGCCTGCCGCCCCCCACCACCTGCGGGCGCGGCGAACCCTCGAACGCGTCGGCGAGCGCGACGGCCATCTCCCCCACCGTGTGCGGTTGGGCGCTCGCAACGTTGAAGGCCCCGCCCGTCCCGGTCTCCAGGGCGAGCACGTTCGCGCGGGCCACGTCCTCGACATGCACGAAGTTCCTGATCTGCCCTCCGTCCTCGAACACCTGGGGCGCGGCGCCGCGGGCGAGCGCACTGCGGAAGATGCTCGCCACCCCGGCGTACGGCGTGTCCCGGGGCATCCTCGGCCCGTAGACGTTGTGGTAGCGCAGCGCCGTCACGGGGTTGCCGTGCTCGCGCCCGTACGCGGCGCACAGATGCTCCTGATGCACCTTGGTGGCGGCGTACACGTTGCGGGGGTCGATAGGGGCGTCCTCATCGACGGCCTCGGGCCCCAGCGCCGCGCCGCACTGCGGACACGGCGGCTCGAACCGACCGGCCGCCAGGGCTGCCGCGGTCCTCGGCCCCGGTCGCACGATGCCGTGCTCCGGGCATCGGTAGCGTCCCTCGCCGTACACCACCATGCTGCTCGCCAGGACGAGGGGACCGGCGAACCCCGCGTCGTGCATCGCGCGCAGGAGCACGGCCGTGCCCAGGTCGTTGTGCGCCGCGTAGGCGTCGATGTCCGTCATGTCCAGCCCGAGGCCCACCATGGACGCCTGATGGCAGACGGCCTCCACGCCCGGGAGGGCGGCGGCCACGGCGGCACGATCGCGCACGTCGTCGAAACGCCAGTCCGCGCGCGCGTCAAGGTAGGGGGGGCGGCCGTCGTGGGCTCCTGGATGGAGCACGTCGAGGGCCACCACCTCGTGGCCGCGATCCCCGAGCCGTTCCACGACGTGCGAGCCGATGAATCCCGCTCCCCCCGTCACGAGGACCTTCACGGCAGCCCCCCGGTCACCACGACGCACGCACCAGCCCTTGCACCACGAGGGCACACGCCACCTGGACCCCGAGCCAGCCGCGCCGCTCACGGACCGAGACGAACGCGACGCCCGCGGCGGCCGCGAGCCAGGGGACGAAGGGCAGCCAGATGCGCTCCACCTCCGCCTTCGACATGCCGGAGACGTCGGCGATCGCGACGGCCCCCAGGGCCGCGCCGGCGAGGAGCCACATCCGACGGTCGCGAAGACGCGTGAGGCCCACCCACACGGCGGGACCGACGGCGAGGGAGAAGGCCGCGATGTTGGCCCAGACGAAATAGCCATACGGGCGGATGCTCGAGATCCCCTCGCGGTAGAGCTTGCGCGTGGCCCGGAACCCCGCGAGCCACCAGAACCCCGAGGCGGCGGCTCCGGCCAGCACCAGGGCGACGCCCGCCGCGGCGACGACCATCACCCGCCACCGCCGGCGCGAGACCACCACCGCGAGGGGTACGAGCCCCACGAGCACGAGCCCGTAGGAGAGCATCAGGGCGCAGCCGCCGAGGAGACCGCCGCCGAGGGCGAGGAGATCGGATCGACGCCCGCGCGCGCCGGAGGCCAGCAGCACGCATGCCACCGCCCATGAGGCCACGCCGAGGAAGACCGCATCGCCCGAGGACCACGCGACGGCGGCCGGCGTGAGCACGAGGAACGGCGCGGCCGCCCGGGCCCGATCCTCCCCCGCGACCTCGCGCACGCTCAGCAGCACCGCGGGGACGGACGCGGCGGCGGCCGAGAGCTGCAGCGCCGACTCCCACCAGGGCCCCGACAGGCCGACCCGATCCATGACCCACAAGACCACGACGAGGCCCGGCGGGTGCCCCTGCACGTGCGCGGAGTAGTCGCGGATGTGCGCCACGAAGCCGCGCACGAACGACCCCGGCGCGTCGCCCACGGCCCCGAGCGCCGTGGCGTAACCATCCGCAGAGCGAGCGGCGCGCACGAAGCCGGGCACCCCGTCCCAGAACGCGAGGGCGAAGGCCCAGATGAGGGCGGCGACGAAGGCCCACACGAGGAGGGAGCGCCACGACGTCCTGCGCGCCGATCTGTCCGCCCCCCAGACCGCGACGCCGCCCACCGCGATCGCCAGCAGCGAGCGGGGCGTGAACAGCGGCCGGAACACGCCGGTGAGCGGCGGGGCGTTCACGAGGATGCCGAAGGAGCCGTTGGTTCGGAGCCACTGCCCGCGGATGGCGGCGGCCACGATCAGCGCTCCGCCCCCGGCGAGGACCGCCGCCGTCACCCACCAAGGCGTGCGGACGCCGGGCGGGCGGGCCCCCTCGCGGTCCTGTGACGGCGCGCGAGGGGAGGCGTCCACCGCGTTCACCGGGCCACCTCGTCGACGGACACGCCGAGCGCGAGTGCGGCCACGGCGGCCGCGAAACGCGTGTGCGGAGCCTCCTCCGCCACCGCCACGGCGTCCTCGTACCCGTCGACGTCGCGCAGGACCGGCAACGTCTCGTCGGTCACCAATCCCAGCTGCCGGAGCCGCGCGAGCTGCGCCGCGCCCGTCCTCCGGGTGCTCATCGGCACAGCCTCGAACACACGGGGGTCGTCGGAGCGAAGACCGATCCCCCACCACCCTCCGTCGTGCGCGAGGCCGAGGACGGCGTCGATCCCGGGCGCACCCAGGCGTTCGGCGGCCGCCGAGATCAACGGCGGCGTGAGCTGGGGCGTGTCCATCCCCACGAGGAAGGCCGGCGCGCCCGCATCCTCGAACGCGGCCGCGAGGCGCTCGGCGAGTCCGCTCCCCCGCTGGGGGATGATCTCGAACCCGTCGGGCACCCAGGGGCCCTGCGGCCCGTCGAGCACGAGGATCGGATGCGCCCGCGGCACCGCGGCCACGGTCGCCAAGGTGTCCTGCAGGGCGGCCAGCGCCAGCGCCGCCGCCTCTTCGTGCGTGCACGGGGGGCAGAGCCGGGTCTTGACGGCGCCGACCACGGGGGATTTCGCGATGACGAGGATCTTCACCGCATCACCCGCACCATGTCGGCGAACGCGCGCGCGGTGCCCTTGACCGTGCCCGTCACCTTGCTGCGTCCCGTGCGGGCCCGATAGGGCACGGGCACCTCGCGGATCCTCCAGCCGGCGTCCGCCGCGCGCAGCACCATCTCGAAGGGCCACCCGAACCGCCGGTCGAGCAAGCCCAGGTCCAGCAACGCCGAACGCCGCGCCGCTCGCATCGGCCCGAGGTCTCGCAGGCGGATCTGCGTGCGGCGTCGCACCTCCCAGGCGATCGCCCGGTTGCCCCACCGGGCGTGCACCGGCCAGGCCCCCGGCTCCGCCACGCGCGCGCCCAGCACGAGGTCGGCGTTATCCGCGCGAACGGGATCGGCCACCAGCGGCAGATCGGCCGGGTCGAGGGACGCGTCGCAATCCATGAAGCAGACGACGTCGTCGGTGGCTGCCTGCAGGCCGGCCCAACACGCGGCACCGAACCCGGCGCGCCCCTCGTGCACGACCTCGGCGCCCAGGTCGAGGGCGAGCGACCCCGACCCGTCCACGGAGCCGTTGTCCACGACGAGCGGACGGAATCCTTCCGGCATGCGCCCGAGCACCCACGGCAGGGCGCCGGCCTCGTTCAGGACGGGCAGGATGACCTGGGGCATCAGTACCGGTAGTCGGGGGCCGTGATCGCTCCCGCATCGTCGTAGAAGCCGAACGCGTCCACGGCCCGCTCGAGCAGTTCGTAGTTCTCGGAGCGCCCCGCCTCCCACCGTTTGAGGCCCTCCAGGTCGCAGAGCGGGCGCACCTCGGGGTCGTCGTAGGACATGGCGAGCAGCAGCTCCGCGAACCGGTCCACGCGATCCTGGGGCGCAGAAGGTGTGACGGTGAAGTTGCAGTGGTCGAAGGTGCCGGTGACGGCAATGGTCCGCAGCGACCCCTCCGGCACGACCCCTTCGCTCACGGCGGCGACCTCGTTGCCCGTGAGCACGCACGCCGCGTCGATCGATCCCTCCGCCAGCGCCCGCTGGGACATGCGTTCGGCCGTGCCGTGGTCGCCGTGCTTTCCGGCGAACACGTCGTGCGTGACGATCTCGACGTCGGCCTCGGGATCGAGACCTCCGTCCATGAGGAACAGCAGCGGGATCAAGGTGGCTTGCGGGGAGTCGACCGCGCCGACGCCCACGCGCCGTCCCCGCAGGTCCGCCGGCGCGCGCGCGTCATCGCTGGCGCGCACGAGGATGGACGACGTGAGGTCGCGGTCGGCATCGCGCATCAGCAGGGGCCGTACGGAGTGGCCGTTCGCCGACGCCAGGCGGCGCGAGCGCACCCAGGCGAGGGGGGAGTTCCACGCCAAGTCGAGGCGTCCGGCGAGATGGTCCTCCACCTGCCGTTCGTAGTTGGAGTACAAGACGTAATCGATCGGCAGTCCTTCGTCGGCGAGGTAGGCCTTGAATCCCTCCCAGATCGTCACGACCTTGGGGTCGTAGGCGACGGCTCCCAGGGTGAGCGGTGCGTCGGACATCGGGCAGGCCTCCTGTCGGCGCGATCAAAACAGCGGCAGGCCGCAGACGGCCCGTCCGATGAAGTCGTACAGGACGTCGGTGGTGGGCGCCATCACCGAGGCCGCACGAGCGTCGCGGAACCGCCGCTCCACCCCGACTTCCTTGCGGAACGCCGCACCACCGCACACGCGCATGCCGATGTCGGTGACCTCCGTGGACGCTTCGCCGGCGGCCGCCTTGCACTCGAGCACGCGAAGCATCGCGTCCTCACGGCCCGCGCCCAGCGCGGCGATCGTGTCGGCGAGGATCGCGGCCACCTGGTCGGTCTTGATCTGCATCCGCGCGACGTACGCGCGGATCGTGGGCAGATCGGCGAGCGAGCTGCCGTCGAGGTGCTGGAACGTGGTGCCGGCCACGTGGGTTGCCGCGAGGCCGGTCGTCGCCTCCATGGCCCCCGTGCAGCAGGCGCCGCTGAACACGGAGAAGGCAGGGAGCACCGTGCTCATCATCAGATCGAACCCGCCGCCGTCCTCTCCGAGGCGGTCGGCGACATCTACGAGGACGCCCTCGGCCTTGACCGGGCACGATGCGTTGCCGCGCAGGCCCAGCCCGTCGAAGGGCGCCGGGCTCGTGAGGCCCTCGGCGGACGCGGACACCGCCCAGATCGTGGAGGGGCCTTCGGCCGCGACGGGGAGGGAGGACCACACGTAGACGTCTGCCTCCTCCGCCGAGGTGACCCAGGACTTCATCGCATCGAGGCGAACGCGGCCGTCATCGGTGGCCGTGGCCGTGGAGACCGGAGCCCAGAAATGCGAGCGAGACCCGGCTTCGCTGAACGCGAGCGTGGCCACGGCCTCCCCGCGCGCGACCCGGGCGCGCAGCTCGTCCGACCCGTGCGCCTCGATCACGAGCGCGCCCGCGTAGTGCATCGTCACGACCATGGCGGTGGACCCACAGTGCTTGGCGATCTCGCGGATGACGTCCGCCGCCTCGGGGATGCCGCCTCCCCGCCCGCCCATGGACCCGTCGCTCACGAGACCCAGGAGCCCCGCGCGTCCCATCGCATCCAGCGCCTCCCGCGGGAACTTCGCGTCGCGGTCGATCGCGATGGCCGACGGCTCGATGATCTCGTCGATGATCGGGGCCAGGTCCTTCAGGTGGGTGGCCGAACTCATGCGTTCCTCCTCGAGGGTTGCGGACCCACCATCCTTGCAGAACCTTCCTTACGGGACGAGAAACGACCCCGCGCGGGACGAGGAACGGCCCCGCGTCCCCCCCAAGAAGCCTGCTAGACGCCCGCTAGACGCCCGCGAGGGTCATCTCGCCGATGAGGATCGAGGGCGTGCCCACGCTCGAGAAGAACCGGAGATCGCTGCCGACGCCGGAGACGCCGGCCAGCATCTCGGGGAGCGTGGACGCGATCGTCATCTCGCGCAGCGGCTCGCCGAGCGCGCCGTCGGCGACGCGGAGGCCGGTGGCGCCGACGCTGAACTCGCCGCTGATGGGATTCGCGCCGCTGTGGACGCCGGAGACGTCCATGATCAACACCCCGCCGTCGGCGGCGCCCAGCAGGTCCTCGAACGACGACGTGCCGGCGTCCAGGTAGAAGTTCGACGTCCCGACCCCCGGCGCGCTCTTGTAGCCGCGCTTGGCGTTGCCGGTGGAGCGCTGTCCACCGCCCGCCCGACGAGCCGTGTACGAGTCGTGCAGGAACCCGTTGAGCGTGCCGCCGGTGAACAGCTCGGATCGACCACTCGGCACGCCCTCGTCGTCGAACGGGCAGGCCCCCGGCCCGTCGGTCACGCGCCCGTCGTCCACCAGGGTGAACAGCTCGGATCCCACCTGCTGACCGACCATGTCCGCGAAGAGGGATCGACCCTTCAACACCGCTTCAGCGTTGAGCGCGCCCGCGAGCACACCCAGGAACGACGTGGCCGCGAACTGGTCCAGCACCACGGGGACCTTCGCCGACGGCGGTTTCACCGCGCCGAGCATCCGCACGGCGCGCTCGACCGCCTCGTCGGCGATGGATTGCCGGTTGAGCTCGTCGAGGCCGCGCGCGATCTTGTAGGAGTAGCCGGTTTGGGTTTCGTCGCCCTCCACGGCGAGCGTCACCACGACGCACCACGCGTCGGTGCGTCGATACTCCGCAGCCACCCCCGCGGTGGAGGCGATCGCCACCCGGCCGACGGCGTCGCCCACCTGGGCGGCGTCGATCTTGGTGACGCGGGGATCCACCGAGATGGCGCGCTGCTCCAGGTCGAGCGCCATCTGGACCTTGGCGTCGGCGGTCACGTCTGCGGTGTCGGAGCGGAACAGCTCGGGCATGGGATCGGCGGGCTCGAACCCCGGGATCCCGTTGAACTCGTCCGGTTCGCCGAGCGCCGCGTTCTCCCGCGCTCGCCGGACCGTGTCACGGACCTCGTCATCGCTGGGGTCCGACGCCCAGGCGTAGCCCTGGCGCTGATCGCGGACCACGCGCACGCCGACGCCCCGCGACTCGGCGAAGGTCAGCCCCTCCACCTCGCCATGCAGCGCGCTCGCCTCGGTCTGACGCGACTCCTCCGCGTAGGCCTCCACGGCCTCGTTGCCGAAGGCCGCGTCCACCGCGATGCGCACGAGGTCATTCAGGTCAGGCACCGGTGCCCCCGACCGTGATGCGCGAGATGCGGAGCGTGGGCGAACCGCTGCCCACGGGGGCGGACTGACCGTCCTTGCCGCAGACGCCCTCCCAGGTATCGAAGTCGTCGGCCACGGCGTCTACGGCACTCATCACGTCGATGGCCCGACCGATCAGGTTGGCGCCCCGCACCGGGGTGGTGACCGCGCCCTCCTCGATGAGGGATCCCTCGCT
Source organism: uncultured Actinomycetes bacterium (assembly GCA_963719165.1). GTDB lineage: Bacteria > Actinomycetota > UBA4738 > UBA4738 > HRBIN12 > JAOUEA01. The sequence goes on from CAVRAV010000001.1 coordinate 1,558,619, forward strand.
GACGCCGAAGACGAAGTCCCCGGAGGCGGGGTTCACCTGACCGCCGCCGAGCGAGGTCACGTACACGCCGCTGTGCGTGGAGGCGAGGATCTCCGCAGCATCCGAAGCGCCGTTGAGGATGTAGGTATTGGTCATGCGGGGCACCGGAGGATGCGCGTAGGACTCGCGTCGCCCGTTGCCGGTGGAGGTCGTCGACGACTTGTCCGCGCGCAGCCGGTCGAAGAGGAACCCCTGCAGGACGCCGTCGGTGAACAGCACGGTTCGTTCCCCGGGCGCCCCTTCGTCGTCGAAGTCGTAGGAGCCCCAGCCGTTGGCGACCGTGGCATCGTCCACGCCGTTGATCAGTTCGCTGGCGCACTTCGTGCCGACCAGGCCGCGGTACACGCTCGCCTCCTTGTCCACGGCATCGGATTCGAGCGGGTGGCCTACCGCCTCGTGGAACAGGACCCCGCCCATGCCCGGAGCGAGGACGACGGTCATCTCCCCGGCCGGCGCCGGGATCGAGTCGAGCATCCTCACCGCCCTGCGCGCCGCCACCTCGGCGGTGGCCTGCGGGGTGTGGCCGTCCAGGAACTCCACGCCCGAGCACGCCGCGGGGCCGTGGAACCCGGTCTGGATGTTGTCGCCGCGCTTGGCCACGACCTGCGCGACCAGGCGGATCCGGGGCCGGTCCTCCTGCACCCATCGCCCGTCCGAGGTTGCGATCAGCCGCCGCTGCACCGAATCGCCGTACACCCCGACCACCTGCACCACCTCGGGGCTGAACGCTCGGGCGGCCTCGTTCAGTTCCTGGAGCCACCCGACCTTCGCCGCGGCGGCCACCTCCGCGGCCGGTCGCTCCACGCGGTTGGTGCCAGGCCCCTCCAGCGTCCGCAGGTCCGCGGTTGCGCCGGGTTCGCCGGAACGCAGAGCCGCCGAGGCGGCGGCCGCGGCCTCCAAGAGCGCCTCGCGGTCGAGACGGTTCGAGTAGGCGTACCCGTAGGACGCGCCCGCCGCGACCCGCACGCCGGCGCCGCGATCGAGGCCGGTGGTGAGCTCCTCCACCTTCCCGTCGTCGAGTCGGACCGAGGTCGACGAGCGCTCTTCCACGAACAGCTCGGCGAACGACCCTCCGTGCCGGCGGGCCGCCCGAAGTACCTCGTCGGCAAGCTCCCGCTCCAGCATGGCGGGGATGCTAACAGGGCACCCATGCGCGCCATGCGAAGTCGTTGGGGTACAGTCACGCGCGACCGGATGACCGACCGGATGGCCGCTCGGACCATGGGGCCACGACGTCTCGCCCGACGGCCTCAGGAGGGTTGATCGATGCGCAGGAGCCTCACCGTCGCCGCGATGGCGGTCGCGACGCTCCTGGGTGCGGCCTGCTCGGGAGACTCGGGTCCGACCTTCTCTTTCTCCCCGCTGCCGCCCAGCAGCAGTCCGAGCGGCGTCACCGGCAGCACGGGCACCACCATCAACCCGAGCGGAAGCCTTCCGCCGAGCTCCTCGCCGGGCATCACGGGGGCCGTCACCGACGGGATCGCCACCATGAGCGTCACGGGATCGACGACCGCGTCGGTCTCGTTCGCGACCCTGGTCACGCCCGCGCTGTGGTCGCCACCTCCCGGATCCATGGCCTTGCGGTGGGGTGGGCCGAACGGTCAGTCCTTCGGCATGGGTGGCGCGTCGTTCGCGGGCCAGCAGCCAACGTCCTCGGCCCTTTCCCTCTCCTTCGTGATCCGGATCGACAACTCGAAGGTCGAGTTCCGGTCGACCGCCGGCGAGTGCCTGATCACGATCACGCTCGCCGAAGCCTCGAGCCTGGCCGGTCAGTTCCAATGCACCGGCGTGAAGAACGGCGACGGAACGATCGTGGTGAACGCACAGGGCAGCTTCAGCGCGTCGGGGTGAGGGCGGACACGGGGGTTCGCACTCGCGTCCGCCTCGATCTCGCCGTCCTGGCCGGGCTCGGACTCGTCCTGCTGGTCGTCTTCCTCCGCCCCACGTTCCGCCACGACTGGCAGATCGGGGTCGGGCCGGACGTCGCCGTCTACCTCTGGTGGGCTCGCGTGGGGGCCGCCGGCGGCATCTCCCTGGTTGGGGATCGGCCCGGGATCGCGGCATTGCTCCCGACGGTCGCGGGGACGTTGCACCTGCCCCTGGTCGCTGCCGAAGCCGGGCTCCAGTACGCGATGGCGGCGCTCGTCGGCGTGGGCGCCACGGCGGTCCTCCGCGGTCACGCGCGCGGAGGACGCTGGGGCTGGGCGCTGGGGGGAGCGCTGAGCGGTCTGTTCGCGGTACACCTGGCGGGCGGCTATGTCGCGAACCTGGCCTTCACGCTGACCTTCCTGGCGGCCGGCGCCGCGCTCGCGACGCGCACGCCTCGCGGCGCCCTGGCCGCGGCCCTGCTCCTCGGCGGCGGCGGGCTCATGCACCCCCAGTTCTTCCTGGTGGGCACCGCGATCTTGGCGGTCGTCGTGGCATGGTCGTGGTGGCACGACGAACGAGGATGGAACTCCGACGGCGGGCGGGTGATCGAGGCCGTGGCGGGCGGCGGAGTACTCGTGGGGGTGGGGCTCCTCGCCACGCAGATGGGTCCCGCCAAGCTCAGCGCCGACACCTCGAAGGACGCGCTGCTCCGGCGGACCGGGCTGACGGGCCAGCTCGGCGCGGACTACCTGGAGCGGTTCCGGGATAACGCGGGCCGTTACGCGCTCTGGCTCGTCCTGCCCCTCGCCGCGATCGGCGTCGTACGCACGCGACGGCGGGTTCACCCGGCGCTACCTCGCCGCCTGGGCGGCCATCACGGTGGTGGGCGTGCCGCTGGGGATCCTCACCCGTGCGTTCCCGCCCGATCGGATCGTGACGTTCGCGTTCGCCCTGCCGATGCTCGCCGCGCTCGGCGTCACCTGGGCATGGGACGCGATCGCGCACCGAACGTCCCCGTGGCTCGCGTGGCCGGTCTCGCTCGTCCTGGTCGCCCTCATGGCGGGCACGGCCCTGAACGCATGGAGCGCTCAGCAGACCTTCCTGTCGCCCGACAACCTCGGCGACGCGACCGCTGCGGGGCGGATCGCCGCAACGGTTCCCGACGGTACACCGCTCGTGTTCATCGTGAGCGAGGCCGGATCCGAATCGGCGTTCGTGGCGACCCTCGCCGCCAACCTCGCGCGCGCCGCGCTCCCCCCCGAACGGGCGGACGACGTCTACGTCTACGTGGGCGACGCCGCGCACTACTTCGCGGGCGAGCCGACCACTGGGACGAGCGAGGGGTTCGATACGCTCTCAAGCCGGTCGCTCGAGGCGCTCCCCGATGGCCCGCGAGCGGTCTTCGTGGTGCGAGGATTCGACCGCGCCGCCGACCGAACCGACCCCAACCTCCTGGTGTGGTCCGACGCCGTGGCCAGCAACGTGGTCGACCCGCGGCCGCTCGCCGAGGCCCCCGGCGAACTGAGGCCGTCGAGCCCCCCGGGCATCGCCGCTGCGGCCATCCTCATCGCGCTCCTGTTGTGGGGGGTGGGGTTCGGATGGGCGCGATGGGCGCTCGGGGACCGGGTCGCCGCGGCGGCAACGGCTCCGGGATTCGGCGTGGCGGTGCTCGGGATCGTCGGGCTCACGCTCGAGCGAGCCGGACTGCCGCTCACGGGTGCCTGGGGACCGACCCTCGTCTCAGCGCTCGGCGGCGGCCTCGGCTACCTCCTCCTGGTCCTCCAGGGGCAGCCCCAGGCGGAGCCGCCGCCGGAGATCGACGAGGGTCCAGACCAGCAGGACGAACACGGCCGGCACCACGACCCAGTGTCCGAAGCGTAGGTTCACGCCGAACGTCCCGGGGAACCGCAAGGGCTCCGTGGACCACTGCGCGAGCGCCAGGCCCACGCCCGTCGCGATCAACGCCGTACGCGGGGCACGCGGGAGGAGCCACGCGAGCGGCAGGGCCCACATCACGTACCACGGCAGCAGGACCGGGCCCAGGAGCATGATCAAGATCAGCGACCACCCCATGGCGGCACCCAGATCGCGTGGGGTCCGTTCCGTGGCCCGCCGCGCGACGTCTCGCGCGAGTCCGACGACGGCCAGCACCAGGACCAGCGCGAACGCGACGCGCGCGACCCAGCCGAGCGTGCCGAAGCTGATCGTCTCCACGAGCCTGCGCGCCGATGGGGAGGCGGCGAGCCACCCCTCGTGTCCCGCGAGCTCGAGCATCCCGAGCGTGGGGTCGTGCGAGGTCATGAACGGCAGCGCGAACACGACGCCGATGCCGGCGGCCAGACCCACGTGGGTGAGGGCGGCGTGGAGCCGCCGGCCGCGGGGGGTCCGTGCCACGCACCACACCAAGACGAGCGCGAGCGGGAGCGCGCCGGTGGCCTTCACGAGCGTGCCCACCGCGAGCAACGCGATGGCCGGCAGCTCGCGCGATCGCAGCAGGAACGCGAACGCTCCCGCCACCGCGAGGCCCACGAGCACGTCGTTGTGCCCGCTCGCGACGGAGTGGAAGACCACCACCGGGTTCAGCGCGAAGGCCGCCACGCCGAACGCGGCGCGCTCGGGCCAGATCCGCCGGGTCGTGTCACGGATCACCCATATCGTCGCGAGCGCGGCGGCTACCGCGATCAGCCGGAAGGCGGTCACCATCCCGGCCGGGGTGCGGACCACCCGGGCCAACAGCGACGACAGGCCCGTCCACAGCGGGCCGTAGACGGCGGGCGTGTTGACCCAGCGCGGTCCCACGAACGACCAGAGCGGGTCGCTCGCGAACTCAACGGGCGTGTGCACGTAGGGGTTCGCGTGGTACACGCCGGCGATCCGGCCGTAGAACGCATAGCTGTAGACGTCGCGGGAGAACAGCAGCGGGAGCAAGAGCACCACGACCTGATACGCGACGCCGAGGATCACGACCGTCCGTGGAGCGACGTTCCCGCGCCAGCATTCGCGAAGGACGAGGAGGAACGCGCCCACGCAGAACACCGTGAGCAACACCCCCATGGCCACGAGCCAACTCCCGGAGAGGCGATCGAACCCCAGCAGCGACCCGAGCCAGCGGAACGGCCCGCCCGATCGCGCCCCCTCGGGCAGCACCGGCTGGAAGGTCGATCCGGGCGTGGCGGCGAACGCGGCGAACAGGACGACCGCGAACGCGGACACGACCACGGCACGAGTGGCCGGCCGAGGAAACGTGAAGGGCTGCACGGAGCGCCGACCGTATCACCGCGTCCCGAGCCACGGTGAGGGACCCGCGCCGGTCGAAGGCCCCTGGACCCGGGGTGTCGGGGCGGGTTGGGTGTCGCCGGTGCGTTGGTGGATACTGTCGCGGATGGACGACGGATGGAAGACGCCGATCCCCCCCCACCACGGACACGAGCCTGCAGAGCGGAGGCCTCGGCATCGGCATCGGGGTGGCGAACGCCCTCCTCTACACGTTGCTGCCGGCGTTGCTGGCGATCGCGGTCTGGATCATGGTGTCGGTCTACGCCATCGTCAAGTGGGTCGGGTCGGCGCCGGAGCGGCCGAACCCGGTGGTGATCGTGGTGGGCGTCGTGCTGCTCGTGACGCTGCTCGTGGTGCTGATCGCGGTCGCGGTGGGGATCGTCGGCCGCTCGATGAACCCCAAACGTCGCGACCGGCGCTGATCCCACCTCAGGCGCGCAAGGCACCCCTGCGGTCGTACTCCCATCGCAGCTGCCCGCAGGCCGCATCGATGTCGCTGCCCCGCGTGTCGCGCACCGTCACGTTCACGCCGGCATCTCGCAACACCTGCACGAACCCTGCGATCCGCTTGCGCGGACTCGGCTTCGTCGGCCAACCCGGCGTGGGGTTCAACGGGATCAGATTCACGTGCGCGCCCAGGCGCAGCGCTATGGGCGCGAGCAGGCTCGCCTGCTCGTCCGAGTCGTTCGTTGCGTCGATCATCGCCCACTCGATCGATGGCCGGCGTCGCGTCTTCCACCGCCACGCCTGCCATCGCGGCCTCCACCTCGGCGAGCGGGTAGGTGCGGTTGATCGGCACGAGCTCGTCGCGGAGCTCGTCGGAGGCGGCGTGCAGGCTGACCGCCAGGCCCACCTGCGGGTGATCCTGCGCGAGGCGCCGGATGCCGGGCACGAGGCCCACGGTCGACACCGTCACGTGGCGGGCGCCGAGTCGCATGCCCGCGGGATCCATCAGCCTCGCGATGGCGTCGCGAACCCGGGCGTAGTTGGCCAGCGGCTCACCCATCCCCATGAAGACCACGTTCGTGAGGCGCTGCGGTGTCGTGGCGGGCAGCCGGGCGGCCTCCCGCCGCGCCCACACGACCTGCGCGGCGATCTCTCCCGCCGTGAGGTTCGCCATCAGTCCCATCTGCCCGGTGGCGCAGAAGCCGCAGCCCATGCCGCAGCCCACCTGCGAGGAGATGCAGGCCGTGACGCGCTCGGGGTAGCCCATCAGCACGACCTCGACGATGTGGCCCTTCGCGCCGAGCTTCAGCAGCGACTTGCGCGTCGTGCCGCCGTCCGCGCTGCGTTCGTCGAGCTGCTCCACGCCCAGCGGCAGCTCGCGCGCGAGGCGCGCGCGCAGAGACGGCGCGATGTCCGTCATCTCGTCATAGGTGGCGGAGCGCTTCCAAAGCTGCACGTGGATCTGCCTGGCGCGGAAAGCCGGCTCGCCCCACGCCACGAGGCGCTCGCCGAGTTGCTCGCGTGTGAGGTCGTAGACCGTGGACACCGACGCAGCCTAGCTCCCGTCCGCGAGGCCCAAGGCCACTTCGCAACGTACCCTGGGCGCGTGCCGCGCCGAACCTTCACCGTGCAGGGCGGTCCGCTCGACCTCGCCGGGACACTCTTTCCGTTGCGTCGTGGGCACCGCGACCCCACCTGGCGGATCCGAGGACCCGAGGCGCTCTGCGCCGCGCGGACCCCGCAGGGACCGTCAACCTTGCACGTCGTGGCCGAGGGTGAGACCGTGCGGGCGCAGGCGTGGGGAGCCGGCGCCGCGTGGTCACTCGAGGCCGCTCCCGACCTCGTGGGGGCCGCCGACACCGCCGAGGGGTTCTCGCCCCACGACGACGTCGTCGCCGATCTCTGGCGCCGGCGTCGAGGACTCAGGCTCACCAGGACGCACGTGATCATGCCCGCGCTGGTCGCCGCCATCCTCGAGCAGAAGGTCACCGGGTCCGAGGCCCGCCGTGCGTGGCGCGGCCTCGTGATGGCAACCTCGGAACCGGCGCCCGGGCCTGGAGGCCTCTGGCTCCCCCCGGACCCGAACCGGGTGGCGGCGCTGCCCTACTTCGCGTTCCATCGCTTCGGTGTGGAACGCAAACGTGCCGACCTCGTCCGCGCCGTGAGCGCGCGCGCCCGCCGCCTCGAGGCGCTCGAGGTCCTGTCCCCCGACGAGGCACGTGCACGCTTGCAGGCCCATCGTGGCATCGGACCCTGGACGGCAGGGGAGGTCGCCCGGCTGGCCCTGGGCGACGCCGACGCCGTGAGCGTGGGCGACTATCACTTGCCCCACCTCGTGAGCTGGATGTTGGCCGGCGAGCCACGCGGCACGGACGAGCGGATGCTGGAGCTGCTCGAGCCGTACCGGGGTCATCGCGGGCGCGTGCAGCAGCTCTTGGAGGCGGGGGGCGCGACGGCCCCGAAGTTCGGACCGCGCACCGAGATCCGCACGATCGCGAAGATCTAACCGCCAGCTGCGCCCGGGGTTCGGGACCCGCCCGATATGGCGCTAGTACGTGCGCGTGGCCAGACACAACGTCAACCCCACCTCCCGCGACGGGCGTGGGGACACGAGTCTGCGAGCATGTCTTACGTGGATGCCGACAACCTGCTCGCCTTCGTGCGGTTCCACGCATGGGCGAACGACCGCATCCTCACGACGGCTGCCGAGGTGTCGGAGGGGGATCTCCGGCGGCCCGACACGCTCGACCGTGGCAGTGCGTTCGACACGATCCGGCATCTCGTCGACGTCGATTGGAGCTGGCGCGAATTCTGCGGCGGCAACGACATCGGCGCGTCCTACGTGTGGGACCACGGGTTCGCGCTGGACGACCTCCCGGCGCTCCACGCGTTCTGCCTCGAGGAGGACGGTCGCTTCCGGGACTACGTGGCGTCCCTCGATGCCCGCGCGCTCGACGAGCCGTTGGTGATGAGCGAGGATCCCGACGACCGGATCCCACGGTGGCTGATCCTCGTCCACGTCGTGAATCACGGCACGCAGCACCGCAGCGAGATCGGGCACTACCTCACGCGATGCGGACATTCGCCGGGCGACCTCGACCTGCTGGATGCCCTCACGATCCCCTGGCCCGGCGACTGAGGCACGGACCCGGCGTGAGCCGGGTCAGGCTAAGCCCCCTCGTGACCCACCGGCTCTTCTAGGGCGGGCTCGCTTGAGCGGTTGGAGGTATATGAGAGCCAGCTCGACTCGACACATCGTCGATCACGACCGTCATCGAGGAGACCCTCAACCGGAGGTCTGGCGGACGCGGGCCGGTCGGACGACGTGGCACGGGCGTCACCTGGAGGGAGCTGGCCGACCACGTCAACGGTCACAAGGATCGTGTGCCCGGCTCCGGAAAACCCCTCGGAGTCCTCGCTCGGAGGCCCCAAGGTGGGGCCCGGTTCAGTCGGGGAGTACCCGAAGGAGGCCAGCTCCGTCGTGTACCAAGCAAGCACCTTCGCAACGGTGGGGCGAGGAGAGGCGAACACATACTCCCTCGTCGCTTGGTGTGAATCACCATAGCTCTCCGAGCTGTTGGTCAATCTCGAGCCCGGGTAAGCAGGCTGACCGGCGGGGATGCGCGACAGCCTGCCGCATGCAACAAGTGTCGATACCAAGAACACCGATACGGCCAGCAGGCCAACCGTCTTCCGGTTCATCCCCGACGACCTTCTCACGCTCGGTCGATGACCACGACCTGTTCCCGATAGGGTCGCCCTCGTGACGCACAGATCGCTCCTGGACGTCTCGAGCCTGATGTACCGCGCCCATTTCGCGATGCCGGACTCGATGCGGGCGCCGGACGGCGGACCGATGGCGGCCGTGCACGGCTACCTCGACATGGTGACGCGGTTGATCGTCTCGCGCCGGCCGGCAGAGACCACGCACGTCTACGACCACGACTGGCGGCCCACGGCACGCACGGACCTCTACCCCGCCTACAAGGCGAACCGCCCGCCCGAGCCCGAGGGCCTTCCGGAGCAGTTCGCCCTGCTGCGCGACGTGCTGAACCTCACGGGCATGCCGCAGGCGCACACGCCAGATTGGGAGGCGGAGGATGCGATCGGGGCGTTGGTGCAGCGCGCCGGGTCCGACGACCTGCTCGAGATGGTGAGCGGCGACCGCGACCTGCTGCAACTCGTCCGCGACGAGCCGCCGCCCGTCCGCCTCCTCTTCACGGTGCGCGGCGTGAGCGAGCTGCACGAGTTCGACGAATCAGCCGTGCTGGACAAGTACGGGGTGCCCGCGGACCGTTACGCCGAGTTCGCGATCCTGCGCGGCGACCCGTCCGACGGACTCCCCGGCGTGCAGGGCGTCGGGGAGAAGACGGCACGCGCCCTGGTCCAGGCCTACCCCTCGATCGAGGCGATGCTCGAGGATGCCGTGTCCGGCGCGCCCCCCCGCGACGGACCGTTCAAAGGGAAGCCCGCCCTGCGAGCGAAGGTGCGCGCGGCCGCGGAGTACCTGGGCGTGATGCGCCGGATCGTCCCGGTGAACGCGACCGCTCCCCTCGCCACCTGGGCGGGCACCCGCGACGATCCCGCGCTGAAGGCGATGGCGGAGCGCCACGGCCTGCGGGGGCCGGTGACGAGATTGCTCGCCGCGCTCGACAGCACGTCGAGCTGACGGACGTTCGGAGCATGATCTAGGCGGGCCATTCGGACTCGTCGCGGGAGGATCGAGTCTTCTTGCGGGCCGCGTTGCGGGCCAGGCGTTCACGCAGGCTCCCGTCCGTATCGACGGCCCCCGTGGGCTCGATCCAACCATCCAGCGGTGAGCGCTCGACGGCCGGTCCCCGCGGGATCGTCGCGGCGGGCACCGACTTCGGCTCGGGCTCGGGCGCCGGCTCGAAGGCGGCAGCCTGCTCTTGGAGCCGATCTTGCAGCTGGGCGCCTCGGTCCTCAGCCTCCCGGGCACGCTCGAGCGCGAAACTCAGCTCCTCTCCCATGCGAGCCATCCGATCGTTGAGCTCGGCGACCTCGCGGCGCAGGACGATCTCCGCCTCAGCCTGCGCCTCCGCGAGGGCCTGCGCCTCCAGGCGGGCCTCGAGCTGCTCTTCGAGATGATCGGGTGGGGCGCTCCCGCCCCTCGACCCGCCCTCGAGCTCCGCGATCCGCGCTCGCGCACGCTCGAGGTCCTCCTTGGCGTGCGCGTTGGTCACCTCGGTCCGGGCAAGCAGGGTCTCCATCTCCGCCTGCGCGGTGGCGGCGGCGCGGCGCGAAGCCTCCGCGTCGGTGCGCGCCTCCTCCACCGAGCGCTCGAGGTTCGCGACGAGCTCCGAGGTGCCCGCCTCGAGCACCTGGCTGTCGTCCGCCCGGGCCCCCAGCGCCTCGGCCCGCGTCTCGAGCTCGTCGATCCGGGCCGCCAGCTCGGTGACATGGACCTCGGCCGTCTGTGCCTTCGCCTTCCACCGAGCCACCTCGTCGTCCGCGGTGGGTGAGGCGGTCGCCGCCTGCAGCTCCTGCAGCCGGACCTTCGCCTCGCCGAGTTCGTCCTGCAGCTCGTTGACCCTTGCCGTCGCGCGCTCGTTGTCCGCGTTCAGGCGCCCGCTCACGCGCTCCAGCTCGCCCTCCAGGGTGCGCCGCTCGGCTTCGGACCGCGCGAGCTCGTCGTTGAGGTACTGCAGATCTTCCGATGACGCCGGCGGTGGGGTGCCTCCGCCGTTGGCCGAGACGAAGCCGGCGCCGGCCTTCGCGGCCTTACGCGCCGGGATCGCGGCGAGCAACCCCACGGCGATCATGAGCACCATCAGCCCGCCGACCCCCGTTGCGACCTCGCGGATGGTGGTCCAGGGCTGCGAGGAGGCGGCGAGCACGGGCGTGTAGGGCTGCACGATCTCGACCGCTCCGAACGGCGCGCCGTCGGGGCCGGTCCGCAGCGGCAGGAAGGTCGTCATGACCTCCCCGTCGACGATCGTCGTGGCCTTGCCCACGCCCTTCACGGACTCGCGCAGGGTGTCCTCGAGGGCCGTGGTGTGGTCGTTGTCGATCGTGGAGTAGCGCAGCGTTCCCCCGGGCGTCCACAACCGCACCGCCATCACGACCTCGCCGGCGAGCGCGTGGCGCAGACGCGCGTCCAGCTGGGCCGAGGTCCGCGCATCGATCGGACGTTCCAGCGACGTGACCCCCAGCGATCCGTCGACCTCGTTCGCGACGGCCCGCGCGCGACCCTGCGTTTGCCCGCGCGCGGTCGTAAGGGCCCTGCCCTGCATGATCAGCGAGCCCACGAACAGGCCCGCGCACGCGAGCAGGACGACGACGAAGACGCCGCGGTTGCGGCGGAGCCGTTGCACAGGGTCGAGTGCCATCGCCATCTCCCAGGCGCCGACGGGCGCGGTCGATCCATCTCTCCTGCGATACTTCGGCGCTTGCCGGGCCGACCCTAAGCGGCCATCGCGCAGGTCAGCGCGGCAACGACGCGGTTGCCGGGCGTGCCGCGGCGGTCGCGACGCGGCTCGGTCCAACCATCGAGGGTCGGGCGACGGTTCGTTGACGCCTCGACGGGGCGTCCGTACGGTTGCCCGATGCGCCGGGCGGTGATGGTGCTGGTTGCAGCCGTGGCCCTCACCTCGTGCCTGGGTGAGCGCGTGAGCGTGCTCCCGGCCGCCTCGCCGGCCCCCTCCGCCCCCTCGGCCACGTGCGAGGATGCGCCGACACCCGGACGGGTCGCGTTCGCCGACGCGAAGGGACGCTGCGTGCCTGAGACGGTGCTGGAGCTGCGATCCTGCGCGCTCGATCAGCCCGACGTGCTCGTGCGCTGGGCGGGGACCGACCGGGAGCGTCGGTACCTGGGCGGCGACTACCGGGTGAACGCGCGCGAGGTGCCCGCAGGCACCGAAACCATCGGAACGTCTCCCGGTGGTCTCGAGGTCTTCGCGAAAGACGGCGAGCCCGGTTGGGTCTGGGTGCAGGATGCCGTCGGCGTCTCGCGATGGCTCGCGCTCCCCGCATCGATCCCGTGGACCGGACGGGAGCCCAGCGCGTTCTTCATCGGCGACTCCATCACCGACGGCGCCTCCACATACATCGCCGCCGCGCTGCCGGGATGGGCCACCGGGTTCGACGCGGTCATCGGTCGCCCGTCCTCGGGCGGCGTGACGCAGGCGACGGCGCAGGGACAGGCCGAGCCGACCCCCGACGCCGTCGTGGTGGAACTCGGCACGAACGACAACGATCCCGACCAGTTCCGCAGCAACGCGAAACAGATCCTCGACGCACTGCAGACGGTCCCACTGGTGCTGTGGCAAACGGCCCACGGGCCGGAGACCATGTCGGCGATCCCGGACATCAACGCGACGATCCGCGATCTGGTCGCGCGCTACCCGAACACGGCCATCGCCGACTGGAACGGCTACGTGAGCGACGACATGCTCGTTTCCGACGGGGTCCACCCCTTGAGCGATCACGAGAACGCGATGGCGCTCCTCGTCGCACCGTTGCTCGACCGATGGCGCGCGGCCCTCGAGGGCCGCGGTCCCACCGCCTGCCTCGGTTGATCGCGCGGCCGTCGACCTGCGGGCGCGGACTACGCTGAGCGCCATGCCCCCGCCTTCCTTCCGCCCCGGCGTCGTGGTCCTCGACGGCGGCCTCGCGACCGAGCTCCAGAAGCGCGGCGCGAACCTCGACGACCGCCTGTGGTCCGCCTCGGTGCTGATCGATCGGCCCGAGCTCATCGCGCAGGTCCACACGGCCTATCTCGAGGCGGGCGCCGACGTCGCGATCACGGCGAGTTATCAGGCGAGCTTCGAGGGCTTGGCGCAGCGTGGTCTCGATCAGGCAGGGGCCGCCGACCTCATGCGGCGGAGCATCTCGCTGGCCGTCGATGCGCGCGACGCATGGTGGGACGAGCACGGCTCCGACGATCGCGTGCGGCCGTCGGTCGCTGCCTCGGTCGGCCCCTATGGGGCGGTGCTCGCGAACGGCGCCGAGTACTCCGGCGACTACGGTCGCTCCGTGCGGGACCTTCGAGATTTCCATGCGCGGCGCCTGGAGGTTCTCGCCGAGCCCTCCGCCGGTGCCGATCTCCTGGCGGTGGAGACGATCCCCTCGGCGCTGGAGGCCGAGGCGCTGGTGGCGGCGCTCGCCGAGCACCCCGACCGACCGGCGTGGGTGGCGTTCACCTGCCGCGACGACGAGCGCCTGGGAGACGGTACGCCGCTCGAGGACGCGGTCCGCATCGTCACCGACGCGACGAACGTGTTCGCCGTCGGGGTGAACTGCACCGCGCCGGCGCACGTCGCCTCGCTCGTGGCCCACGCCGCGGCGGCAACCGATCGCCCCGTTTTGGCCTACCCGAACCGGGGCGCTCCCTACGACGCTGCCTCCAAGACGTGGGGCGTTCCCGATCCCGTCGATCTGGGGGCCCTCGCGAGACGGTGGGTCGATGCCGGCGCCAGCATGGTGGGCGGCTGCTGCGGGACTGGCCCCGAGGACATCCGCGCGATCGCGGCCGCGGTCGCCTGATGCCGTGCGGAACGCCGTGCGGCGACCCGAAGTCATCCTGAGTGATGAGGGGCCCGAGCGCCGGGTTGTATGGTGGCGCGTCGTTCGCAGCGGGCCGGCCACGGCCTGCCCTGGCCGGAAGTCACCGCACGTGAGGGGCACCGCTTGGCCCTGAAGATCCCGTGTCCGCATTGCGGGCCGCGCGACTACACGGAGTTCATGTTCGGCGGCGAACTGCGCCCCGTGCCGGGCGCCCCGGGCGAAGGGGCCGCGGCCGAGGACCCTCACGACGACTTCGCCCGGGTCTACCTGCTCGACAACGCGCCCGGCTGGCAACGTGAGCGGTGGTTCCACCTCTTCGGCTGCCGCCGGTGGCTGGAGCTGAGGCGGGACACGCGCACGAACGAGGTGGCGCCGGAGACCGCCCCATGACCTCGATCGACTTCGAGGGCACACCCGTGGAGTCGAACGAGGGCGACACGATCGCCTCCGCGCTCTTCCGCGCGGGCGTACGCACCTTCACGCGCTCGCTGAAGTATCACCGGCGCCGTGGTCTGTACTGCCTGAGCGGCGACTGCCCCAACTGCCTGATGACCGTGGACGACGTGCCCGGCGTCCGTGCTTGCACGACGCCGGCGCGCTCGGGCCAGCGCGTGCGCCGCGAGTCCGGATCCCCGTCCGCGGAGCGTGATCTCCTGGGGCTCGCCGACAAGGCACACCGCCTGATGCCGGTGGGGTTCTACTACAAGTCGTTCACCAGACCGCGCTGGCTCTGGCCCCTCGTGGAGAAGGTCGATCCGCCGCCACACGGGCGTGGGGACGCTGCCCGTCGACCGGCTGCCGCAGCGCAAGAGCGCCCGCCATGCGCGCCCCGACGTCCTGGTGATCGGCGGCGGCGTGGCCGGACTCGCCGCTGCCCGGGCGGCCGCCGGCACGGGCGCCACGGTGGCGGTGGCGGACGAAGGCCGCTTCGCCGCGGCGATCCCGGCGGGACCGCTCCAGCGCCGGATCGAGCACCTCGCCGCCGAGCTGCGGGCCATCTCCACCGTGGAGCTCCTGGAGCAGCACGTCGCGATCGGCATCTACGAGGGGCCGACCGTTCCCTGCGTGGGTCCCGATGAACTCGTGGAGGTGGAGCCGGGCCGGGTCATCGTCGCCACGGGCGCCGTGGAGGCCCACGGGGTGTTCACGGGCAACGATCTTCCGGGGGTCTGGCTCGGGCGTGGGGCCGCGCGCATGGCGGGCGTGCACGGCGTGGCGCCCGGACGATGGGCGGTGGCGGTGATCGATACGACCGAGGGGCTGGAGCATCTCGGCATCCTCCGCTCGGCCGGCATGCGGGTCGCCGAGGTCGTGGCACCCGACGCGATCGCCGACCAGGTACCGGCGGGCATCGCCGTCTCGCGCAACGCGCGTCTCGTCGCCGCCAACGGCAGGGGGCGCGTGGAGTCCGTGCTGCTCGGGACCGCCAGGGGTGAGCGGACCGTGGCGTGCGACAGCGTCGTGGTCTCCCTCGGCTACGCGCCGCGCGACGCGCTGGTCCGGATGGCCGAAGGGCTGCCCGTCTCGGCGGCGGGGGACGTCGTGATCCCCGGATGCACGGCCGAGGAGGCTGAGGCATCCGGGTCACGGGCCGGATCCGACGCAGGGCGGGCCGACCACGCCGGCGAAACCGCCCGGGCGCCGTTGGGCGCGGGAGGCTACGTCTGCCTCTGCGAGGACGTAGGCGTCGAAGACCTTCGCGCCGCGTGGGCGGAGGGGTGGACGAGCGCCGAGATCCTCAAGCGCTACACGACGACGACCATGGGTCCCTGCCAGGGCGCGATGTGCGGCACCCACCTCGCCGCGTTCGTGGAGGACCAGGGCGGCGCCCAACGGGCGCAAGGCCGCACGACCGCGCGCCCCCCCGTGAGGACCGTCCGGTTGGAGGATCTCGCCGGCGGCGTGAACGAGGTGATCGAGAAGCGGACCGGCCTGCACGACACGCACGTCGCGGCGGGCGCGACCTTGGATCGGTCCGGCAGCTGGACCCGCCCTTCGACCTACGGGGACGTCCCCGCCGAGATCAGGGCGGTGCGCGAGGCCGTGGGCGTGATGGACGTGGGAACCCTGGGGAAGTTCCTCGTCGGGGGGCCGGACGCGCAGCAGCTGGTGGACCGGCTCTTCACCTGTCGCATGCGCGATCTCGAACCAGGACGCGCCCGCTACCTCCTCGCCCTCGACGAGGCCGGGTACGTGATGGACGACGGGCTGATCTGCGCGCTCGATGCCGAGCGCTACTACGTGACCTCGACGTCGGGCGGCGCCGACAGGATGGAGGCCTGGCTCCGGAACTGGGCGGATCGATGGCACCTGCGGGCGCTCGTGCTGGACCAGACCTCGATGCTCGGCGCGGTCAACGTGGCGGGTCCGCGGGCCCGGGAGCTCCTGCAGCGCCTCTGCGACGACGACGTCGGCCCGGCAGCCCTCGGTTACGGGCGGCACGGCGAGATCACCGTGGCCGGCGTCGACTGTCGAGCGATCCGATCGGGGTTCGTCGGCGAGGTGTCGTTCGAACTCCACCACCGGCGGTCGACCGGTGGAGCCCTATGGGAAGCGCTGCGGGGGGCGGGCGCCGACCTGGGTCTGCGACCGCACGGTCTCGACGCCCTCGATGTGCTCCGCCTCGAGAAGGGGCACAGTTACCTCGGTCAGGACACCCTGCCCGATGACCACCCCGCCAAGCTGGGACTGACGTGGGCGGTGGACATGGATAAGCCCGGCTTCCTGGGCAAGACCGCGCTCCTGCGCATGGCGGCCCTGCCGCTGGAGCGCAAGCAGGTGGGACTCGACTTCGCCGCCGAACCCCAGCGCGGCGCGCCGCTGTACGCGGACGACGCGATCGTGGGCCGGGTGACCTCGTGCGCCCGCTCCGAGGTCCTCGGACGCTGGATCGGCTTGGCGTGGCTGCGCCGGGTGGACGGCGCCTTCCCCTCGCATGTGCGGGCGGGCGAGGTCGACGCCACCGTCGCGGACACCCCGTTCTACGACCCGGATGGTGCGAGGCAACGTGCTTGAGCTCGCGCCCACCCAAGCCACGGTCCTCACGTGCCTCGGCTCGCGCGACGCCGTGGACGCCGCCGTCGCCGTCGGCGGTCTCGAGGCCGGCCGGGTCGCGCCGGACGAGGCCATGCTGATCGGGGCCGCCGGGCGCGACGACGAGCGATCGGAAGCCGTGAGCGCCGTCGTCCTGCCCGTCGACGCCGGCGCGCTCGTCATCGACACGACCGACGGGTGGAGCATCTGGACGATGACGGGCGCCGAGCGCGCGCTGGACCGGGCCATGGCCCGGCTGACGGCCCTCGAACTCGCGGACTCGGGCTTCGCCCAGGGCGACCTCGCGCGCGTCCCCGTGAAGCTCTTCCTGACCCGGGGCAGCGTCCGCATCCTCGTGCCGTCCATGTGGGACGCGTACCTGCGCGCGCGCATCCTCGAGCGCTGCGCCACCCTGCAGATCCGCGAACGCCGGGCGCCGCGAGCGTGGGAGCTGCCGGCGTGACGGGGCTCCTGCGCAAGCGGACGTTCCTGCATACGTCGGACGTGGCGGCGAACTACGACGTGGTGGTCGTGGGGGGCGGGGTCAACGGCCTGTCGCTCGCCTACCACCTCGCCGAACGACAGGGCATCACGAACGTGGCGGTCTTCGAGCGGGCGTACATCGGTTCGGGGGGCTCCGGGCGGAACACGCAGGTCGTTCGCGCGAACTACAACACCCCGGAGACGGTTCCCCTGTACAAGGCGAGCCTCGAGATCTGGCAGAACCTGAGTGCCGAGCTGGACTTCAACATCTTGTGGAGCCCCGGGGGCGAGCTCGACCTGGTCCACAGCGTCGATGCCCTGGAGGTCGAGCGGGACAAGTCGCTGCTGAATCGCGCGTACGGGGTGGCCACCGACATCCTCAGCGTGGACGAGGTGCTCACGATGTGCCCACTGGTGGACGCGAGCGGCGGCGGCGAACTGCCGGTGCTGGGTGCGAGCTATCATCCGCCGGGCTCGATCGCGCACCATGACTCCGTGGTGTGGGGGTACGCGTCGGCGGCGGAGCGGCGCGGCGTCGCGGTCCACGAGGGCGTCGCGGTTACCGGGCTCGACGTTCGAGACGGCGTCTGCCACGGCGTGCGGACCGACGCGGGGCCCGTGAGCGCCGGCGCCGTGGTCAGCGCCGTGGCGGGCCACAGCAGCGTCGTCGCAGCCATGGCTGGGATCAAACTCCCCATCAGCACGCACCCGCTGCAGGCGTTCGTGACGGAACCGTACGCGCATGTCCTGGATGGCTTGGTCAGCTCCATGGACCTGTTCGTGTACATCTCGCAGACCGCGCGCGGCGAGTTGCTGGTGGGAGCCGAGATCCTCCCCTACAACACCTATTCCACGCGCTCCACCTTCGGCTTCCTGGCCGAGGCGGCCAAGCGCACGATCCAGATCCTGCCGTTCGCTGCGAAGGCGCGTGCGATGCGCCAGTGGACCGGCCTGTGCGACATGTCGCCGGACTCCTCGCCGCTGCTCGGGGAAACGGAGGTCCGGAACTTCTTCTTGATGGCCGGGATGGGCACGTGGGGATTCAAGGGATCGCCCATCTTCGGACGCACGATGGCCGAGATGATCGCCACGGGACGAACCCCGGATCTGATCGCTCCCTTCGCGCCCGATCGTTTCGAGCGCGACCGGATGGTGCCCGATGCGTCGAGCGCGGGCACCCACTGAGATGGAACGAGCGGGGAGGGATCGACGATCGTGAGCGGAAGCCGGTACGACGCCATCGTGGTCGGCGGAGGGCACAACGGACTGACGGCGGCGGCCTACCTGGCCCGCGGCGGCATGCGAACCCTGGTCCTCGAGCGTCGGGAGATCGTGGGCGGCGCGTGCGTGACCGAGGAGATCGCCCCGGGTGTGCGCGCCTCCACGACGTCCTACATCGCCTCCATGTTGCGGCCCGAGGTGATCCGCGACCTGGAGCTCGGAAGGCGGGGACTGAAGATGGTGGCGTGCGAGCCCGGCCTCCAGTCGGTGTTCGAGGACGGGACGGTGCTGCCATGGTGGACCGAGCACGCGCGGACCGTGTCAGAGATCGCGAAGCTCTCGGCCGTCGACGCGGTCAGGTTCGACGAGGTGGACAAGCGGCTCCGGCAGCTCGTTCGCTACCTGCAGCCCTTCTTCCTAGAAGAGCCGCCCGACGTGCACGCCAGGGGCTGGGCCAGGCTGCGGGAAGGGCGCCGCCTCTTCAAGCGCTTGCGCACCATCGACGGGGACGACATCACGGGCCTCGCCTCGTTCCTCACGGGTTCGCTCGGCGAGTTCCTCGACCGGAACTTCGAGTCCGAGTACGTCAAACGGATGTACCTGGCCAACAACGTGTACGGCATGCACGCCCCGCCGTACCGCCCGGGGACCGCGATCGGCCTGATGTTCCACATGCTCTCGGGCGGCGACGATGCGATCCAGGGCTTCTACGGACACGTCATGGGCGGCATGGGGGCGATCACATCGGCGCTCGCGGACGCCGCCCGCGAGCACGGGGCCGAGATCCGCACGGGGGCACCCGTGCAGCGCATCCTCGCCGGGAACGGTCGGGCCACCGGCGTCATCCTCGAAGACGGAACGGAGTTGCGCGCACGCGTGGTGGTCTCGAACGCCGACCCGAAGCGAACGTTCCTCGGCCTCGTAGACGCGAACGAGGTCCCCGAGGACTACCGGCGCGGCATCGAAGCCATCAAGATGTCGGGTCCGTGCGCCAAGGTGAACCTCGCGCTGGGAGAAGAGCCTCGATTCAGCGGCATGCCTGCCGACGCCGACGCAAACCGGCGCTCGCTCGCCACGCTCGTGCCCACCCTCGAGGGCGCCGAGCGCATGTACGACATCGCGAAGTGGGGCGAGATCCCCGAGGACCTGTGGGTCGACTGCGTCGTGGCCTCCAACGTCGATCCGTCGCTCGCCCCCGAGGGCACCCACGTGATGACGTGCTTCGTGCAATACGTCCCTTACGAGCTACGCGAAGGCACCTGGGATCGTCACCGCGACCTCCTGGGTGAGCGCGTCTTGGCCAAGGTCGCGCGGTACGCGCCCAACGTGCCGGGCGCCGTGCAGGCGATGCAGGTGGTGACCCCCCTCGACCTCGAGCGCACGTACGGCCTCACGGAGGGCAACATCTTCCACGGCGATCTCAACATCGAGCAGCTCTTCTTCATGCGGCCCCTGCCCGGCTGGTCGCACTACCGCACGCCCGTGGACGGCCTCTACCTGTGCGGCGCCGGCGTGCATCCGGGCGGGGGTGTCACGGGAGCCCCCGGCTACGTGGCGGCGCATCGGGTGCTGCGCGACCATAAGCGCCGCTGAACTCGCCGGCTGCGATCGCGCGACGGGACTAGCCGCCGGGGGCGGGGATCTCCGTGGGATCGTCCGGGGCATCGGGGCGGCGGAGCGCGCCGCGCACCAGGATCGCCGCGGTCGACACCAGGACCACGCCGGCGCCGGCGAGCGCGATCGGCGTGAGGACCTCACCGAAGACCACCCAGGCCGCCACGGTGGCCACGACGGGCTGGCACTGCGTGATCAAGGCCGCCAGCCATGCCTCCACGTGATGGTGCGACCAGGCGACGAACGAGTGGCCCACGGCGCCGGCGAAGATGGTGACCACCCAGACCCAGACCCAGTCCATGCCGCGGGGCGGCGCCATGTCCGTTCCCGTCGCGAACCCGAGCGCCGTAATCATGATCGCCGCCACGAACATGACGTGCGCCATGTACTCGAGGGCGCCCACCGAGGCCCGTGCGCGTTTGGAGAACAGCCAGTACGCGGTCCAACTGAACACGCTGGCGAGCGCCGCGAGGTCGCCCAGCGGGCTCCACGACGGCGAACCGGCCGAGCCGACCGCCACGGCCACGACCCCGGCGAACGACGTCGCAACGAAGAGGACGTCGCGGCGCTGCACCCGCTCGCCGAACCACCTGGCCGCGCCGAGCGTGATGAACACGGGCGCGAGCGCGGCGATGATCGTGGCGTTCGCGATGCTGGTGAGCCGGAACGAGGTGAAGCTCAAGAACACGTCGGCGCCGAAGAACACGCCGCCCAGCGCGCAGATCTTCAGGACGCGCCATGAGGGCCGCCGCCCCGTGACTGCGAAGACCGCCGCATACACGAGCACCCCCATCCACAGCCGATACGAGGCGAACGCCAGGGTGGGCATCGCGATCCGGCGCAGGACGAGTGGGACGAGCCCCCAGATCACCGTGGTGAGCGCGACGGCAGCGATCCCCAGCGAACGACGCTCGGAGCGCTCCGTGAGCGTGGCGGCCATGCGTTCGACCGTACCCGATGCCGACCCCTCGCCGGCGGGGGCCCCGGCCGGGCCTTGCCCTCGACGCCATGTCGGCCTCGACGAACCGGCGCGGGGTAGCATCGGGCGGTGATCCGGCCCACCGAACGCGCGACCGAAGTGGTCGTACAAGCCCAGAGGGCCGCGAGGCGCTTCGATCCCGACGCCCGGATCAGGCTGGTTCGCGGGCCTGCTGGCGTGTCCTTCGCGCTCGCCGACGGTCCGGGTCTTGGGGACGTTGAGGTGCCGTGCGGTGAGGCCGTGCTGTTGGCCGAGGCCGGCCTCGACGGCGTCCTCGACACCGGGGACCACAACGCCCCCGTGCTTCGCCCTGCCTCCTAGGTCGTCTTCTCACGTACGCTCTGCCGGAGACGGGGGGAACGATGGGCGCGCTGACGGAACGCTTCGACGACGCCTACGCGTATGCGTCGGCCTTGCATCGTGGTGACCGCCGCAAGGGAAGCGACGTGCCGTACCTGACCCACCTGCTCAGCGTCGCGGCGCTCGTGCTCGAAGACGGCGGCGACGAGACACAGTCGATGGCGGGGCTCTTGCACGATGCCGCCGAGGATCACCCCACCGAGGAAGGGCCCTCGGGCCGCCTCGACGATATCGAGACCCGGTTCGGACCCGATGTCAGGGGACTGGTCGCGTTCTGCACCGACCACCTCGAGGTCGACCCACCGCCTTCGCAGGTGCGCAAGGATCGCTACGTGGCGCATCTTCGGGAAGCGGAGAACCTCGCCGGGCTGCGCGTGTCGCTCGCGGACAAGCTGCACAACTCGCGCAGCATCTTGCGGGATCTCCGAGACGGCGGCCCCGGGATCTGGGAGCGGTTCAACACCGGAGCGGCATTCCAGGTGCGGTACTACCGCGGCCTGGTGGATGCATTCAGATCGAGGAGGGCGATCGGCTTCCAGAGCTCGATGATCGACGAGCTCGAACGTGTCGTGCAGGAGATCGATCGGCTCACGCCGCGACGATGAGGCGGTTCCGCCGATGATGTGATACGAACACCGCACGACGGACGAGTGCTGGGCCCAGCGCACGAGGAAGGGACGACGGTGCAAACGCATACCGATGAAGGATCGACCGCCACCGAAGAGAGCGAGAGACCAGACCGGGGCGAAGAGGGGCGTCGCTACCCCGGGGGATCCCGCGTGCCACACCCCACGCCCGCAGAGCGAGCCGCACGGGGCAAGGCCGCCCGGGCCGAGGTGCCGCGGGAGAGCCACGGCGTCTTCGTGGCTTCGGACAACCGACCCGATCCGATCGCGTTGCTCGAGTCGCAGGGTCCGGATCGCGTCCCCGAGCTCCTCCCGATCCGGTACGGTCGCATGGGCGTCTCGGCCTTCACGTTCTACCGTGGCGCGGCCTTGATCATGGCGTCGGACCTGGACGGCACGCCAGATTCCGGGCTCCGGACTCAGATATGCGGCGACGCCCACCTGTCGAACTTCGGGGCCTTCGGCTCCCCGGAGCGCAACCTCGTCTTCGACATCAACGACTTCGACGAGACCCTGCCGGGACCCTGGGAGTGGGACCTGAAACGGCTCGTCGCCAGCTTGGAGATCGCCGGGCGCGACAACGGGTTCGGCGACGCCGATCGTCGCCGGGTCGACCTCGAGGCCGCGCGCGCCTACCGCGAGGCGATGCGGGAGTTCTCGCAGATGGGCAACCTCGCCGTGTGGTATCAGCATCTCGATCTCGATGCATACATGAAAGCGATGGCCGCCTCCGTCGACCGCAAGCAGGTCAAGCGTCTCGAGAAGAACGTCGCGAAGGCACGGACGCGCGACAGCATGCAGGTCCTCACCAAGCTGACGGATAGCTCCGGCGGCGAGCCCCGGATCGTGGCGCAGCCGCCGCTCGTCGTGCCCCTGGAGGACCTGCTCGACGAAGGGGCGCGCCAGGGGATGGAGCACCAGCTCCACCAGCTGGTCCGGGGCTACCGCAAGACGCTCGAAACCGATCGGCGCCACTTGCTGGAGCAGTTCCGGATGGTGCAGATCGCGCGCAAGGTGGTCGGCGTCGGCAGCGTAGGCACCCGGGCCTGGATCGGGCTCTTCCTCGGGCGCGACGCCCAGGACCCGCTCTTCCTGCAGATGAAGGAGGCGCAGGAATCGGTGCTGGAGCGGTTCGTCGGCAAGAGCGCCTTCGCCAACCACGGACGGCGCGTGGTCGCGGGGCAGCGCCTGATGCAAACGACCAGCGACATCTTCCTGGGATGGCAGCACGTCACCGGCATCGACGGGGTGGAGCGGGATTTCTACGTGCGTCAGCTCCGTGACTGGAAGGGCTCGGCGGTGATCGAGGCGATGGTGCCCGAGGGGATGGCGCAGTATGCCCGCATGTGCGGGTGGACCCTGGCGCGAGCGCACGCCCGCTCCGGCGACCGCATCGCGATCGCTTCCTACATCGGCAAGGGCGACGCGCTCGACCGCGCGATGGCCGATTTCGCGACCGCCTACGCGGACCAGAACGAGAAGGACTACGCGGCGATGCAGGCCGCGGTCGCCAGCGGACGCCTGGCCGCCGAGCCCGGGTACTAGCGTCCGCGCGTTCCGGGCGGGGCGATGACGCGTCTGCGGCCTCACGACCTCGCACGGCCCTGGGGGCGGATGCGGGTCTGGTCCGCCGGCTCGGGACCGGCGGTGTTGGCGATCCATGGCCTGGGCGGGTCCGGCCGCTACTGGCAGGGGCTCGCCGACCGGCTGGGCGACCGATGCACCGTGATCGCACCGGACCTGGGAGGGTTCGGCGGGTCGGACAAGCCCGAGCTCGACTACGACCGCGCCTTCCACCTCGGCGACCTGGATGCCGTGGTCGCCGACGCCGCGCCGCCGGGGCCGCTCGCCGTGGTGGGCCATTCGCTGGGCGGGGTGCTCGGTGCCCTGTGGTGCGTCCGCAACCCGCGCCGGGTGCGCGCCCTCGCCCTCGCCGCCACCCCGTTCCCAACGGGAGCGCACCCCGGACCACGCGACCCAAGGGAGATGCAACCCTCCTTCGGACGACGCGGCCTGGCGGCCACCGCCCGGCTGGTCTGGCCGCTGGTCGCGCTCCCCGTGGGGCTCGCGCGTGGGTATTCGGCAGCCGTGGTGATGGACTTCGCCCGGCCCACCGTGCGTGCGCGTGCATGGACCCTGGCCTCGCTGCTGTCCGATCCCTCGATCCGCGAGGAGGTGGGTGCCCTGGCTCTGCTGGACCCGGCGCCGCCCGCGCTGTTGCTGAGCGCCACCGACGACCGCCGGGTCCCCATCCGGGCACAGGAAGCCTGGGCCGCGTTGCTCCCGGGAGCCGATCGCCTCGAGGTGCCCACCGGCGGCCACCAGTTCCTCCTGCGGACGGGCTTCGAGCCGCTGACGACCTGGCTCGAGCGACCAGACCCGCAGACGCTGTAGCGCTGAGCGGGGATACTATCCAGCCATGGTCCGACTCAGAAGCCTCCTCGCGATCGCGCTCCTGGGGACGTGCCTCGCCCCGGCACTGGCGTCGCCGGCCTCCGCCTCCGCCCATCATCCTTCGATATCGCTGTCGCGGTCGGTGGGACCGGTCGGAGCGAAGGTCACCGTGCACGGGCATGGATTCGCACACCGCCGGAAGGTCTCGGTGCGCTTCCAGGACCGGGTCCGCGGCGTCGTCAAGGTGGCGTCAACGACCACGACGCGCTCGGGCACCTTCAGGGTCGCCTTCACGGTCCCTCGCAACCCCGGCGGCGCCCACCTGGTATCCGCCGTCGACGCGACCGGGCGCCGGTCGGCAGCCGTCACCTTCACGATCAGGGAACGGCTGCGGCAGGGCGATACGCAGCTTGCGCCCTTCGACCGGGTCTGCGCCCAGCAGCGGCTGCAATCGAGAGGCTCCTACACCGCCGCCTTCGACCTCACGGGCTACCCCGCACGGGAGCACATCCGCGTGTTCCTGTTGTCCGGCACCGGCGACACGGTCACGGCGAAGGTCGTGACGACCGACCGGTTCGGGTCGGTCGCCGGCCACTACGTGCAACCGAACGTCCCCTCCGGGTTCTACAAGGTGCGCACGTCATCTCCCACGCAGCGATTCCCGACATCCGTGGCGATCTTCTCCACGTGGTTCACGTGCTACGCGTTCTCCGGGAACGTGCGACCGATGCACTGGCGGGCCGACGGCGTGGGATTCCTGCCGGGGACCCGGGTGGGGTTGAACTGGACCGGGACCACGCACAACCCGATCTTCGAAACGCGGGTGCGCGCCGACGGGAGCTGGGGCGTGGCGCGATTCCGCACCGGGTGCGCCCGCCACAAAGGCACCTACACGGTCCACACCATCGGTACGGACGGCCAGGGGCGGCCGATCTTCGTCACGAACCACAACCGCATGCGCACCCCCTGCGGCTGAACGGAATTGTGTCGGTGGTGTGGAAACGGGCTCATATCCCACGCGCGACCCCGTTCGGCAGGTACAAAGGTAGGTATGGATCGCAACGACGTATTGGCGCTGATGTCGGGCGCCGCCTCCCCCAACGACATCGCCTCCGCGTTCGCCGAAGCACGAGCGTGGCTTGCAGACAACCCCCAGGACGACGCCGTGCGTGCGGCCGTCCAGGAGCTCGCTCGACGTGAGCGCGAGCAGTGGGGGCTCTCCTACCGCTAGGAACTACTCGGTCTTGGATATCGCGAGCGCGGCCAGCCCCGCCGCCACCCCGAGCAGGGCCGCGAGGAGCAAGAACGCCTTGGCCGAGCCGCCCACCGCAAGGTCGTAGGACAGCTGCGCGCCGAGCGTTTGGTAGACCTTCGTCAGCTCGCCTGCGGACTGCGCCGAGAAGGTCTGAGCCTGGGTGCTCGCCGACAGCTCCTGTAACAGGCCGCCGCCGGCCGCGGGAGTGGCGGATGCGGCAGGCACTTCCGGGCGTTCCGTTCCTCGCAACACCACCGTGAAGACCGGGACCTCCATCGAGCTCGCGCGCTCGGCGGCCTGCTGCGGGGTCACCTGGCTGCCCGTGTCCGCGCCGTCGGATAGCAACACGACGGCCGCGGCCGCGTCGCCGTTGGCGCTTCGGTCCGCCTCGATGGCGTCGAGCGCCGACGAGAGTCCGTCACCGATCACGGTCCCACGGCTGGTGGTGAGCGACGTGATGGCCCCGTCGAGCGGCCCGCGGTTCGACGACGGCGTCACGAGCACGCGGGCCTTCCCTGCGAACGTCACGAGCCCGATCCGGTAGCCCTCGGGAAGCTTCTGCACGAATGCCTGCGCCGCGTGCTGCGCCGCCGCGATGCGGCTGGGCAGGACGTCGGTCTGGTCCATGGAGTCGGAGACGTCGATCGCCATCACCACGGTGGCCTCCTTCGCTTGCCTGCTCAGGCGGAACTGGCCGAACGCCAGCGCCAGGCAGGCCGCCGCCGCCAAGAGGAGGATCGGCGGGAGCAACGTCTTCCACTTGTACACCCCGCGGGAGGTCACGGACGCGGCGTCGTAGCGTCGCTTGAACCGCTGCTGCCGCACGAACTTGGGGCCGATCAGGACGGCAACGAGGATGAGCACGGCGGCGACCCAGGCCAGCAGGACCAGCGCGGTGAAGGACATGCACCTCCTATCGGCGCGGGGCACCCCCACCGTTAGTCTGGGCTGCATGCCCCCACAGACCGGTCCGGGGACCCACCCGCAGACACCGGCCACCCGGGCCGTGATCGGGTCGTCGCTCGCGTTCTCGGTGTCGCGGACGGAGCCGCCCACGAGCGCCGAAGACAGCGCGGCCTTGCAGGGGATCTCCCTCGACCGGCTGCTTCGTACGATCGTGATCCGGCGCGGGGTCGAGGACTACGTCTTCGTGCTGGTTCCCGCCGGCCGCCAGATCGACTGGCCGCGGCTCCGCGCACACCTCGGCGTGAAGCGCCTGTCGCTGCCCGGCGCGGATGAGGCGAGGAGGGCAACGGGCTACGAACGCGGGGCGATCACTCCGTTCGGCTCACGCGTGGCCTGGCCCGTGGTGGCGGACGCGGCCGTGCGCGGGCGTGGGCTCGTGGCGATCGGGGGCGGGGCCAGGGGCGTGAACCTCCACGTCGATGCCGACGCGTTGCTCGCCGAACTCCGCGCGGACGTCGCCGACGTGACCCGGCCGACCGAGCACCGGAGCTAACGGACGGGCTTGCGAGGACGCCTGCGGCGTGCCTGAGCCTCCCCGGCGCGGTGCGACCGCCGTTGCGCGGGCTGGTGCGCGGAGCGCTCGGGCGCCTTCATGCCTGCGCGGTCGAACTCGACGTGTAGCTTCAACTCGCGGGCCATCTTGGCGACGTCCGAGCGCTGCTCGCTCGTCACGAAGGTGATGCCCGTGCCGCTTCGCCCCGCACGGGCCGTGCGCCCTACGCGGTGGACGTAGGCCTTCTCATCCTCCGGCGGGTCGAAGTTCACGACGTGCGTGATGTGCTCCAGGTCGAGCCCACGCGCGGCCACGTCGGTGGCCACCAGCACGTCGCGGTCCCCCGACGCGAAATGGCCGAGGGCGCGCTCGCGCTGAGGTTGGGTCATGCCCCCGTGGAGCGCGCCGGCGCGGAACCCGGCCTGCATCAGGCCCTTCGCCAGTCGGTCGGCACCCCGCTTCGTGCGCACGAACACGAGCGTGAGCCCGCGATCCGCCGCGAGCTCGCGTACGAGCCGGCCCTTCTTCTGCGCATGCTCCACGGAGACGAAGCGGTGATCCGCGGTCGCGATCACCGGACGGTCGTCCACGACCTCGTGGCGCACCGGATCCTGGGTGAAGCGCCGCGCGAGACGCCCCACCTCCCCGTCCAGGGTGGCCGAGAAGAGCATGGTCTGTCGAACGGGCCGCAACATCTGCAGGATGCGGGTGACATCCGGCAGGAATCCCATGTCGAGCATGCGGTCGGCCTCGTCCAAGACCGCGATCCTCACGCGATCGAGCCGGAGCAGCTTGCGCGCCACGAGGTCGAGCAGCCGGCCCGGCGTCGCGATCAGGACGTCGGCATGGCGGGCGCGCTTGGCCTGCGCGGGGATCCCCACGCCGCCGTACACCGCGGCGATGGTGAGCCGGCGGACGTCGGCGATGGCGCGGAACTCTTCGGTCACCTGGCTGGCGAGCTCGCGGGTGGGGACGAGGATCAAGGCCGTGGGCGACCTGGTGTCGGGATGGAGCCGTTCCACGATCGGGATGGCGAACGCCAGCGTCTTGCCCGAGCCCGTACGGGATCTAGCGAGGACGTCGCGCCCGGCCATCGCATCGTCCAGGACGAGTGCTTGGATGGCGAAGGGACGCTCGATCCCCCGCATCTGCAGCGCCCGCACGACCGGTGGCGAGACCCGGTGGTCGGAGAACGACCCCGCCGCGACGGGTCGGTCCCCGGGCATGACAGGTCTGGGTACGGTTTGGGTGTTCACAACAGCCTCCTCGGCTCGTTCCTCTGTGGGCGTCGAGTGCTCGATGCCTCGTTCCACAGCGGAGATGCTTCGTGGGCGCTGTTGGATGATTCCTTGCCGGCCCACGGGCCGGCGACGTCGGTTCGTACGAGCCCTTAGGGCTCCGTGCCGCTCCGATCGCCCTGCGGTTCCTCGGCCGGGAGCCCGAGCGGATCCTCGGCCTCCTCGATCGGGGTTCCCGGTTCGATGAGACCCGCGGCGCGATCCTCGTCACGCTTCCTGCGCGCGAGGCGCCGTTCCTCGATCGCGGCGGCCTTCTTCGCCTTCACTTCTCTTCGTTGCCGCTTCCCAGCACTGTCTGGCACCTCCCCAGCGTACAGGACGACGCCCCCTCCTCCGCTACGCTGCTCGCCCAGGAGGTCGCGATGCCCGAAGGGATGAACGTCGAGGTCGCGCACACATTGAGCGAATCCAGACACGGAGGGCCAAGTACGAGGCGAGGCTGGAAGGAGGCAGCGGAGATCGTCGAGGTCATCATCTTGGCGATCGTGGCCGTTGCGACCGCGTGGAGCGGGTACCAGGCAGCGCAATGGGACGGGCAGCAGGCGTTCCTCTACGGCACGGCGTCGCGCCAGCGCATCGAGGCCGACGCCGACGACACCCTGGGTTCCCAGCAGAGGCTGCTCGACGTCACGACCTTCAACACGTGGATCGGGGCGCAGCAGAACGGCGACCTGGAGGAAGCGCAGCTCTACGTCCGCCGCTTCAGCCCGGAGTTCCGCGTGGCGTTCGACGCCTGGCGGGCGACCCATCCCTTCTCCAACCCGAACGCGCCGGCCGGCCCGACGTACATGTCCGAGTATCACAACTCCCTCGTGGAGCAGGGAGCAACGCTGAACGAAGCGGCGAGCGTCACGTTCGAGGCCGGCACCGCGGCGCGGGAGAACGCCGACCGCTACGTGCGTCAGACGGTGTTGCTCGCGACCGTGCTGTTCCTCGTCGCCGTGGGCCAGCGGTTCACCTTCCGCGCGGTCCGCATGACCGCCGGGGCCATCGCCGCCGTCCTCATGGTGATCGCCGTGGCGGGCATCGCGACCCTCCCGCGCATCTAGCCCTCGCCGCGACGACCGCGTGGCCCCGACGACCCCGGCCGTGGCAAGATGCCGGAAGGGGCCGGAAGGGGCCGGAAGGGGCCGGAGGGGGCCGGAGGGTGGAGGTGCCGTGGACGAGTCGCAACCGTATGCAGCGCCCGCACCGGTGGCGCCGGCGGCGGACGCGGGTCGTTCGGCACGGCGAAGCAGGCGTCCCACCGGCACGCCGCCACCCCTGCCGAGGTCACTCGGGCTCACGGGCAAGCTCTGGCTGGCCGCGCTGTTCGTCATCGTCCTGGGCGGGGCCTTGTGGTTGCGGTGGGCCCCCCTCGCGCCCGACCGCGTCGACACCGCGATCGCGCGGGCCGTGGCCGGCCTCCGAAGCCCCGCCATCGACGGGCCGGCGCGCTGGATGAACATCTCCAGCTCCCGCGGTGGCCTCGCGCTGATGTGCCTCGCCATCGTGGTGCTGTTGATCGTGTTCGGTCGCATCCGCCACCTGGTCGTGTTCATGGTGAGCCTCGCCTTGGTGGAGGTGAGCATCGACGTCCTCTCGAGCGCCATCGCTCGGCACCGCCCCTTCGGCGTGCGACAGATCGCCGGATGGGAGGGGTTCGCGTCCCCGTCGATGCCGATCGCGGCCCGCACCGCGGTGCTCGTCGGCGTCGTCTACTCCCTGGTGGTCGCGGGACGACCGCGCTGGTACGCGAAGTGGGCGATCGCCGGGCTCATCCTGCTGGCCGGGGCGGTCCGCGTGTATCTCGGTGTGGACGCGCCCTCCGACGTCCTGCTCGGCGCCATCGTCGGCGTCGCGATCCCCGTGACGCTGTTCCGTACGTTCACCCCCAACGAGGTCTTCCCCGTCAGGTATGGCAAGCGCGGCAAGGCGGCGCACCTCGACGTGAGCGGTCGCCGCGGAGACGCGATCCGCGCCGCCGTCCACGACCAACTGGGACTCGAGGTGCTCGAGATCAAGCCCGTGGGGCTCGAGGCCTCCGGCGGGTCCACGCCGCTGCGCATGCGCGTCATCGACGAGGAGACGGGACGGGAGCGATCGGCCTTCGCGAAGCTGTACGCGCGCAGTCATGTCCGCGCGGACCGTTGGTACAAACTGGGCCGGACGATGCTCTACGGCTCGCTGGAGGACGAGACACCCTTCGGCACGGTGCGCAGGTTCGTGGAGTACGAGGACTATGCGCTGCGCCTGCTCGGTGCCTACGGGTTCTCGACCCCGCAGGCGCTGGGGGTCGCCGAGATCACACCCGAGCGCGAGTACCTGATCGCGATGGAGTTCTTCGATGGGGCGGTGGAGATCGGCGAGGCCGAGGTGACCGAGCACATCGTCGACGAGGGGCTCCAGATGATCCGGCGGATGTGGGACGTGGGCCTCGCGCACCGCGACATCAAGCCGGCGAACCTGATGGTGCGCGACGACGAGCTCAAGGTGATCGACGTCTTCTTCGTCCAGGTACGACCTTCGCCGTGGCGGCAGGCCGTGGACCTCGCGAACATGATGCTCGTCCTCGCGTTGCGATCGGACGCCGAGACCGTGTACGAACGGGCCCTGCACTACTTCACGCCCGATGAGCTGGGCGAGGCGTTCGCGGCCGCCCGCGGGGTGGCGAGCCCGACGCAGCTGCGGAACGAACTCAAGGAGGACGGGAGGGACCTGCTGGCGAAGTTCCGCGCGATGGCGCCGGCTCGACCGCCCATCGGGGTGCAGCGCTGGAGTGCCAAACGGGTGCTGCTGATCCTCGGGGCGCTGCTGTTGGCGACCGTGACCGTGCAAACGAGCATCGGGCTGTTCTTCCCCAACAACGACACGGTCGCCTCGCCCGGATGCGACGGCTCGAGGGAGTTGATCCTGGTCGCGCAGGCGGTGCCGACGGCCGAGCATCTCCCGTGCGTTCGGGACCTCCCGCTCGGCTGGACGGCGAACCCCGTTTCGGTCCGGCAAGGGCGCGTGGTGGTCGGGCTCACTCCCCTGCCCGGCACGGGTACGCCCGCGGTGACCGTCACGCTCACGCACGACTGTGATCCGGCGCTCGGCGGGCAGCAGATCGATACCGGCGGTGGGTGCGTCACGTACGTCTCGGCGCTGCGGCCGAGCGACGAGGTCCCGTCGTTCACCGGCCGCGGGCTCGGCCTCGTGCCGCGCGCCGATCTGGTCAGGCGGGTCGACACCGAGGAGGGTCTGCCGCTGTGCGGCGAAGCGGTCCCGTGCCCCTAGCTGATCGCCTCTAGGTCCCCCCTGGCTCAACGCCCGGGGTTCCGTCCACCAGGCTCAGCGACCGCTCGGCGTGTCCGCGCCGTACCGCTCGACGTCGGACGCGAGATCGAGGGGCCGCATCCGCATCTTGGCGGACTCCACCTCGTCCGTGATGAACCGTTCCGGCAGGATCCAGCAGACCTCGAACTCGAGCCCGTCGGGATCCTTGGCATACAGCGCCTTCGTGGTGGCGTGATCGGTGGCGCCCACCAAGGCGTCCGCTTCGGCGAGCTTCGCCGCGATCTCTTGCAGGTCTCCGAGCGTCTGAACCTCCCACGCGATGTGGTACAGACCGACCTCGCCCCGGCCGGCGGTGGAGTCCGCCACGTCCTCGCCGATCGTGAAGAGCGCGAGGTCGTGATCGTTCCTTGAGGCCGGCGCCTGCATGAAGACCGCGCCCGCCTGGGGGATCTCGGACACCAGACGGAACCCGAGCACGTCGCGATAGAACGCGCACGTGCGCTGAGCGTCCCGGACATACAGGACCGCGTGGTTCATCCGCTTGATCGCCATCGCCGCTCCTCTCGTCGCCGGATCCCGAGCGTACGCGACGGAGCGTCTCGGTCTCGAGGTGCGCACCAGCGCCGTCCGCGCCTGACTTCCTCATGCCACCGAGCAAGAACCGGGGAGGTGTCTGGGGGCGATAGGGTGGCAACCATGGATCAGCGCGTGACCTTGATCACCCTCGGTGTCGCCGATGTCGCAGCATCAAGGAGCTTCTACGAGCGGCTCGGCTGGCGTGTCGGGTTGGACGTGGAGGAGACGGTGTTCTTCCAGATCGGCGGCGCCATCCTCACCTTGTGGGGCCGGGACAAGCTGGAGGAGGACAGCGGCGTCACGGATGGAGGGGGTTGGGGTGGAGTCACCCTTGCACACAACGTGGGCTCACGGGATGAGGTCGGTCGCGTCATCGACGAGGCGCGGGCCGCGGGGGCACGGATCACCCGTGAACCGTCAGAAACGTCCTACGGCGGCTACGCAGGCGTCTTCACCGACCCAGACGGCCATCCCTGGGAGATCGCCCACAATCCCGGCTTCGCGCTGGGCGAAGACGGCACCATCAAGCTCCCTCAACACTGAAACCCCTACGGAACCGGTGACCGCGCCTTGCACGTCACACTTCGCATCGTTCGTCTGCTCCGAGGTCGCGGCGCGGGACTCACCGCGAGTGCTTCAAGGACGTGCGACGTTGCCAGCGAGCGTCCAACCGACGATCGCGTTGGCGTGACCGTGTCCCATGCCGTACTCGGACTTGAGGAACCCCACGATGGCCATGTGCTTCTCAAGGCCACATCCCGCGATGATCCGCTGCCACTCCGCGATGGAGCGCCCGTACTTCTTCTCGATGGACGGGAAGTACGATGCCGGACCTTGCGTCGGCCAGGGCGGCGCGTACTCGGCCATGTTGATGTCCTCCGTTCTCCGAGCGCCTCTTCTTGACCTCCGCACCAACGGTGGTTCAGCTGTGGCCGGGGATGCGCGTGCGCGACGTTATCCTTCGGGCATGCCCGGACTCGAACAGGTGCCGCCGCACGTGCGTACCACCTACCTCGGTGAATTCACGCTCGCGCACGCGGAGCTGATCGCGGAAGCCCTCGAGGGCGCCGGCATCGTGTGGTGGTCCAAGTCCCCCGGAGCGATCAGCCGCATCTGGGAGCACGGCGTCCGGCTCTTCGTCGACCGCACGCGGCTGGACGAGGCCCGCCTGCTGGCGAGCGACCGACTCAGCGGCGCGCCGTAGTGCTAGCGTGGCGGGCTTCCGGCCCCTGTGAAGGAGACGTTGCATGTCAGAGGCACGCGATTGGAACAGCGGCATCATCGGGGAATTCCGAGCCAACGAGGGCGTCGTCGGCGGTCCCTTCGAGGGGGCCCCGCTGCTCCTGCTCACCAGCACGGGCGCCAAGACCGGGCGACAGCACACCACGCCGGTGATGTACCTGCCCGACGGCGACCGTTTCGTCGTGTTCGCCTCCAAGGGGGGGGCGCCCGCCGACCCGGACTGGTACCGGAACCTCGTGGCGAACCCCGAGGCCACGGTGGAGGTCGGCACGGACCGGTTCGGCGTGAAGGCCGAGATCGTTGGGGGCGCCGAACGCGACGCCCTCTTCGCCCGGCAGGCGGCCGCCTACCCGCAGTTCGCCGAGTACGAGAAGAAGACCGATCGCGTGATCCCCGTCGTCGCGCTCGTCCGCGCCAACTGACGACCTCAGCCCGGGGACGCGATGGTCCCGTCGGCCATGGCCACGACGCGGTCCAGCAGAGGCGCTAGCTCCGCGTCGTGCGTCGCGATCACGCAGCAGGACCCCGAGGCGGCCGCATCCGCGAGGACGGCGAGGATCCGTCGGGACCATCCCGCGTCCTGGTGTCCCGTGGGCTCATCCGCGATCAGGAGGGCAGGGCCGAGCACCAACGCGCGTGCCAGGGCCGTGCGCTGCTGCTCGCCCAACGATGCCTCACGCGGGTATCGGTCAGCCAGCTCGTCGAGCCCCAAGGTCTGCAGCAACCCGTCGACCAGCGGGGCTCGCTCCTCCAGTTGCCCCGCGAGGCGCGCCGGGTACTCGACGTTCTCGCGGATCCGGAGCTCGTCCATCAGGCCGAGCCGCTGCGGGACGTATGCGACGTCGGCCCATGGCGTCGACGATCCGGAGGGCACGCTCACGGAGCCCTCGTCGGCTCGTTCCCACCCGGCGGCGATGTTCAGCAGTGTGGTCTTGCCCGAACCCGACCGACCCACGAGCCCGACGAGCTCGCCGGTACCCGCGACGAGGCTCACGCCGCGCAGCGCATGCACCACCTCGTCGCCGTGCCCGTAGGCCTTCGAGACCGCCGCGGCCGCGAGCGCTGTCCCGCCGGACCCCTCCATCCAGGCGGGCAGATCGCGGCCCGGCCACCGCAGGACCGTCCCGGGAGCCGGCGCCTCGGGCTCGGGAGAACTCCGTCCCCCTGCGTCGCGCACGCGTCCGTGCTCGAGTTCAAGCCGATGCTCGGCAGCCGCGATGACGTCGGGGTCGTGCGTGGCGATCACGACCGTCACACCGTCCGCGGCCAACGCGTGGAGGCGTTCGATCACGAGGGCACTCGACCCGCGGTCGAGCTCGGCCGTCGGCTCGTCGGCAACGACGATGCGAGCACCGGAGGCCAGCGCCTGCGCGAACGCGGCGCGCTGCTGCTCCCCCCCGGACAACGCCTCCGGCCGATGATCCGCGCGATCCTCGATACCGAGCTTGCGGAGGATCGCGATGAGGTCGTCCCCGCTTCGGTCCGGGCCGGCCGCCATGCGCAGGTGCTCGGCCACCGTGAGGTCGGTGAGGAAATTCGCGGCGGGGCGCTGGTAGACGAACCCCACCACGTCGCGCAGCAGCCGTCTGCGCGCCCTGGCGGACGCCGCGCCCACGTCCATTCCCTCGACCGCCATCGACCCCGCGCTCGGGCGGTCCATGCCCGCGATGATGCGCAGCAACGAGGACTTCCCGCTGCCCGAGGGCCCGACGACCGCGCTCACCGCCGCACGCGGCAGGGACCCCGTTACGTCCCGGAGCGCCCGCACCGCTCCGGTCGGCGCCGGGTACGAGCGCACGACGCCGTCGAACCGGATCGCCGCCTCCTGCGCCGGATCAGCCCGCAACACGCATCACCTCTCCCAAGTCTCCGCGCCGTGCGGCCCGGTCGGCGAGCCGCCCTCCGATGAGGGCCGCGACGCCGAGCAACGCTGCCGCGGCGATGAGCGCCGCCCACGGAGCGACCACGATGGGGTGAGGCGGGATGGACGGCAGGGGGGCGATCGCGTCGAGCACCGTCGGAAGCGTGACGATCCCCGCCAGCGCCCCGGCCGCGAGCGCCAGGAACAACAGGCCGCCGAGCTCGAGCACCAACGCGAGGCGCATCGTGCGCGCGCGTATCCCCATACGGATCGAGAGCGCGGAGGCCATGATGCGAGAACGCTGCCGGGCCTGCAGGTACACGACGGCGAGCAGGACGATGAGCAGAAGCGCCACGAGCCCCAGGACGTCGATCACGAGCAGCGTGTTCACTGCCGCCACCACGATGGGGATGTCCTCGACCTCGTGAGCGGTGAGGACGAGGTACGCCTGCAGACCGGCCCCACCGACCTCGGAGCGGATCTGCTCCTGGTTGCCGCGGATCCAGTATTCCGTCGTGGCGAACGTGGAGGTGACGCGATAGGGATCCACGTGGAACACGGGCTCCACGGCATCCGCCGCTACCACGACCATCGGTCGTTGGGAGGACGCGCCCGGGAAGGCGGCCGCGGTGCCCACGACCTCCACCGGAGCCTCGACACCGCCCAGGGTCATCGAGGAGGGCTCGTCGTCGCCCCCGTTCACAAGCACGATCGGCACGGCGGCGGATCCATGACCGGCGATCGCGCTCAGCAACTGCGAGAGCGGCCGGCCGGAGAAGGCGCCGTTCCAGTACGCCGCGGACTCGAACGTCGAAGGATCCACCACGAGCAGGTCGTACTCCTTTCCCCCCCCGTCGAAGGTGCCGGCCTGCGTGACGCGCTGCACCTCCGTGATGGGGAACGGGAACGACGAGGGAGCCGTGGCACCCGGCACGGTCTGCACCTGAACGTCGCTGCCCACGAACACCTTCGCCTTGGCCTCGACGGTCGCGTGGAGCGACGTCACGAGACCCTGGGCGGAGACGAAGACCGCGACCGCCAGCGCCGTCGCCACCACGAAGACGACGCCGAGCCGGTGGGACGCCGCCACCCGCCGCACGGTGAGCCAACCCGCGGTCACGCCGCGGCCCCCGCCGGATCGCGCGCGCCGCATGACCGCAACCGCCGCGATCCTCGCAGTCAAGATCCCCACGCCGACGGCAAGCGTCAGCGGATACAGGAACACGGCGGCCCTCGGCGAGGCCACGTCGCCCGCCTGCACGATCCCGCCCTGCGTGACCAGCGACCGGCCGAGTGCCCACGCCGCCGCGAACGCCAGCAGCTCCCACGGGAACCACATCACGAGTCGCGTGAGCCGCTCCTTGTGCTCATGGCTGGACGCGAACAGGGCGCCGGAGACGCCCCCGACGAGGAGCAGCGAACCGGCGGCGGCGGCGAGGGAGCCGGCCACCGCGATCCGCTGCGCCGCCGCCCCCACGGCACCGGTGGGACCGAACATCGCCATGAGGGCCGCCGCGAGGGCGAACCCGGCCACGGTCCCGACCGCGACGGGCACGAACGCCTCCACCGAGGTCCGCGCCCCTACCCGCAGGGGGCTCCATCCTCGCGCGCGAAACAGCCCCGTCTCGTCGGGTCGCGACGCGACCGCGAAGACCGCGGCGGCGGCGATGGCCGCGAATGCGATCGCGAGCCCCGCGATGAGCAGGACCGAGACCGGGCCGCGGATCGCCGGGGTCCGCTGATCCACGATCGTGATCACGGCCCCGCTCGCGCTGTGGAACCGGGACTCCGAGGTCGGGAGGGATCGCCCGTTGGGTCGGGCCGTGAACACGGTCCCGCAGCATTCGAACAGCTGGCCGAGGCGGGAGCCGGTGCGGGTGACGACGCTGGGATCGCTGCCCCGCTGGATGCGCGAGAGGAGATCGGCCGCGAAGGCTGCCAGCCCGTGGGCCTCGCTCACCGTGAGCTCCGGCGCGGCGCGGACGGGCGCCTGCCAGGCCTGATCGACCTGCCGTCGTCCCAGTTGATCCTGGAGCCGCACGAGCGTGTCGGGGTCCGCGATCATGAACTGGGGAGGCAGAGAGCAATCGGGGCACGGAAGGTAGATATCCGGCGACCACGGCTGCCAGTACCCGTCGGGCGCCGCGCCCCAGATCGTCTGGAAGATGCCGGCCACCCGTGCCCGGGCGGCTCGCCGGCCCACGTGCAGGATCACCGTGTCACCGGGCTTCACGCCGATGGTGTGGGCGATGACGTAGGGCAGCCAGATGCCGTCCCCTGCAGGCCCGGCCAGGATCCGAACGTGGTCGAGCGCTCGATCGCCCGCGTAGAGCCGACCGCTGACCGGCCCCAACGACGGGTCCTGCCCGGTGTCGTCGGTGACCCGCACCGGCGGTGCCGCCATGCTCGCGAGCGTCGGGCCGAGCACCGGGTCCTTGGCGGCCTCCGCGGCGAACGCCGCGGCGCGTTCCTGCGTGAGCGATCCTCCGTCGGGCGCCCGCGCGCCGAAGCCCACGTTCGTGGCCTTGTACGTGATGCCCACGCCGTAGCGCGTGAACGAGGGGTTCGCGATGGCGGCATCCAGGAGCTGACTCTCCGAGGCCGCCACGAACAGGGGCGCCGCCGCCGCCGTGACCGTGACGAGGATGCCGCCGAGCGCCAGCGCGACGAACAGCGCCGGGCGGTGCAGCAGGCGGGTCGGCGCCGAGCGCCAGGCGGGCCGCCCGGCCGGGATGACCGCGCCCTCGCCCCGGCGCGTGAGCGACGTCTTCATGCTCTGCGCAGGGTCGGCGTCAGCCCGCCGTCGCCTCGATGACGTAGTCCTCGGCGTCCGGGTCCCATGCAAGTGTTACGAGACCTTCGGTCTCCGCGGCCTTGCAGAACTGCAAGAACCCCCGGTACCCGAACTTCTTCTCGCTGAAGTCGGGCTCGACCTTGCGCACCTGGTTCTTGAGACCGGACAGCAGCGGAGCGTCACCGTCGGCCTGCAGGTCTGCGACGACCTGCTGCAGTAGCGCGAACGCCTCCGTTTCCCCTCCGCGCGACGGGAGGGTCACTTCGGGATCACCGTTGGCCGAGCTCTCGCTCAGCTCCACGAGGTTCCGGTCCGCGAGGTGGCGCAGGAGCTCACCGAACGCGCGGAACCCGAAATCGTCCTCGCTGAAGGTCGGGTCCTTGCGCAACAACGCGCGCTTGATCGAGGACGCGCGGACGGGGCCGTTGGAGGAACGCTGGAGCCCGGCGAGCGTCTGCGCGATCAAGATCGCGAGCTGATTCACGTCGCCGGGGGATCGCACTCACCTCGTGCTCGTCGTCGTCCATGGCCTCGGGCGGGGCCTCGACCACGAGTTCGGGCCCGTGGGCACCCCGATCGCCGGAGCCCGAACCGCCGCGTCCCTGACCCCGGCGCCGACGTCCCCCGCCCGCATGAGCGTCGACGCCGTCGAGCGATTCGTAGAAGAGGAATTCGTCGCAGGCCGGCGGCAGCAGGGCGGAGGTGGAGTCCTTGATCCCCACGCCGATGACGCGCTTGTCGAGTTCGCGCAGCTTGTGCACGAGCGGCGTGAGGTCGCTGTCGCCGGTGCAGATAACGAACGTGGTGACGAAGTCGCGCTCGAACGCCATCTCGAGCGCATCCACGGCGAGCTTCACGTCTCCCGCGTTCTTGCGAGACGCGCCCATCCGTTGCGGGATCTCGATCAGCTCCACGTGGTTGCGGGTGAGCATGCGCCGGTCCTCATCGAAGTACGACCAGTCCGCGTATGCCCTGCGCGCGATCACACGTCCGCGCACCGCGAGCGCGTCGAGGACGGGCCGCAGATCGAACGAAAGCCCAAGGTTGTCGCGCGCGCCGATCGCGAGGTTCTCGTAGTCCAGGAACAGGGCGATGCGTTCTTCGTCGGTATCCACGGCGAACACCCTAGCCGGTGCGGCGGGCTCAGGCCGAGCAGGAATCCGATCCGGAATCGCGAACGGTCCCGTTCACGTCGATGAACTTCCACGTGTACGCCGACGGGCTGAGGTCCAGCTGCATGACCCCGTACCCCTTGAACCCGGCGTCGGCCTTGCCCGACGGCGTCCCCGCCGAACGCCCGCCCGTGCCCACGATGAGCCGGCGGATGTGGAGGCCCTTGTAGTTGTCCCACCGCTCATAGGTGTGCTTGTGCCCCGCGAGGATGAGGTCGGCGCCCGACTGCGCGGCCGCCTTCGGGAAGGTTCCCTGCGATGGATGGTGGTAGAAGACCAGCTCGCAGAGGTGGCCGTCGGCCGCCAGGTCGTTCTTCAACCAGGTGACCTGCGCGGGGCAGCTCGCGAACTTGCAGTTCGAGTTGAGCGCCACGATGTGCCACGAGCCGAGATCGAAGCTGTAGTAGCCGCGCGTTGGATCTGAGGCGGCCGCTCCGCGTCCCGCGAGCTGCTGAGCGAAATACTGGAAGTAACCGCTCGCGTTCTTCGTCTCGTATTCATGGTTCCCGAGCGCCGGCGCGGTGATGTTCTTGAACGCGCCCCACGTGGGGTTGTAGGACTTCTGGAACTGGGCGTACTCCCCCTTCTCGTACTGCGCATCGCCCAGCACCAACACCTCGGCGGGGTGGATGCGATCGGTGATGAGGTCCGCCGTTTGCTTCTGGTTCTTGCCGACGTGGCCCGACAGCGCGATATCCCCCGCCGCCGCGATGGTAACGGTGGCGCCACGAGGGCGATCGGCACCTCCGGACGCGGGAGGGGCCGCAGCGGCGAGAACCAGCAGGATCGACAGCGCAGCGGTGAGTGCGATCGGGATCTTCCTCATGGACGCCGCCTCCCGGCCGCGGGGGACGGCCATCGACCGCCATCCTATGGCCTAGGCCGGCCGCAAGGGAAGCCCCGAACGGGGGACCTTACGCGTCGTCCTCGGCGGCATCGGCCAACATCGTTGCGGCCCCCGCGTCGCCGATCGCCGTCGCTCCGAGATCCTCCGCCATGGCCTCCTCCACCACGGCCTCGCTCGCCAGCTCCTCGGCGGCGGCCTCGAGCTCCACGGCGGCCTCGGCCTTGTCCATCGCGTCGGCGTGCAGGGCGTCGGCCACCTCGGCCTCTTCGACAGCGTCCTCCGCGGCGCCGGCAGCGGCATCCATCAGCTCGTCGTCCATGACAGCTCCTTCCTCAAGGGTCGAACGTGGCGCGAAGGATAGCGCGGCCCGGAAAAGCTCGCTCGCCTCGTCCTCCGACGCCTCCTCGGACGCCGTCTCGGTCTCACCGGCGCCGATGTTACAGTCGCCATCAGCGCAAGATCGAGGGGAGCTCATCGTGGCCGCCGAGCCGGTGGAGGGCCTGGGCGCCGTGGTCCGAGCCCGTGGGGAACCACCGCGATTGGCGCCCATCCTCCTCGACCCTCCAGGCCCCGGCGAGGTCCTCGTGCGCTTGGTGGCAAGCGGCATATGTCACAGCGACCACTGGGCCATGTTGCACGGCAACTGGGGCGCCCCCTTCCCGATGCTGCTCGGGCACGAGGGCGCCGGTGTCGTGCAACAGGTAGGCCCGGGGGTACGGGGCCTCGCGCCGGGAACCCGTGTGATCTTGGCGTGGGCCGTGCCGTGCGGGCGCTGTCGCCCGTGCCGCTGCGGCCGGCCGCGCAAGTGCGACCACGCCTGGGTCCAGCCCCCGCGGTTGCGCCTTTCGGCGAACGGAGAACCCCTGGCCGGAACGCTCTCGTTGGGAACGCTGGCCACGCATACGGTGGTGCACGAAGCGCAGGCGATCCCGGTCCCCCACGAGGCCGACCTCGCCCGCGTGTGTCTGATCGGTTGCGGAGTCTCCACCGGCGTGGGCGCGGCCGTGAACACCGCGCAGGTCCGAGCCGGATCGACCGTTGCCGTCATCGGCCTCGGCGGGATCGGCCTCGCGGCGTTGCAGGGCTCCCTGCTCAGCGGCGCCACGCGTGCGATCGCGGTCGACCTGGTGCGGGGCAAGCTCGATGCGGCGCTCGGCATGGGCGCAACCGACGTGGTCGACGCGTCGGCGACCGATCCCGTATCGGCGGTCCGCGACCTGACCGATGGCGAGGGCGTCGATCACGCTTTCGAGGCAACGGGGGTGCCCGCGGTGGTGAGCCAGGCCGTATCGATGCTCGCCCGGGGCGGCATCGCCGTCGCCATCGGGGTGCCACCGCCCTCGAGCGAGGTCACGCTGAACTGGAGCGAGGGCGACCGCGCCGCGTACCCCAGCAAGATCGAGCTTCGCGTCACCGACGGCGGCGATCCCCTCGCCGAGGACTTCGCCACGTGGCTGGGATGGACCATGGAGGGCCGCCTCGACCTGGACGCCATGGTGACGCGGGAGCTTCGCCTCACCGACGACGATCTCGCAGAGGGCGTGCGGGCGATGCTCGGGGGGGAAGTCGTCCGTTCGGTGGTGCGGATCGCCGCCGGATGACGGCGCCGCTCGCACGTGACGCGCATGGGTGGCCGGCGGATGGGCCCGCGCCGGCCTGCTTGACGGGGGCATGCGCCCAGTGGACGCTGGCCGCGTGACGACGCCTCGCGTGATGGTGGGAGAGCCGATCGACCTATGGCTGGACGCCCTGGCCTCGGATCTGGTGGCGCCCGCCGGCGAGGCTTTCGCGGCCCTCGCAGGGGCCGCGGGGGCGGCGCTCGTGGGCGCGGTCGCACGCCGGACGTTGAAGCGTCTGGGGACCCAACCCGGCGGCGCCCGGATGCTGGAGATCCAGGACGAAGCGGACGCGGGACGCGGGAGCTTCCTGCAGCTCGCCGACACGAACGCGAATGCCTACGCGTCGTTCCTCGGGATCCTCCGGACGCCGGACGGGCCCGACGGCGACCGGACGGCTCGTCTCTTACAGCTCCGCGACGCGTTGGAGGCGACCATCGATGGCCAGCTCCAGATCGCGCGCCGTTCCGTCTACCTGCTGGGCCTCGCCGAGGAGGTCACGCGCCTCGGTGACGCCAACACGGCGGCGGACGGCTTGAGCGCGGCGGCGTCGCTGCACGCCGCGACGTTGGCGGCGCTCGCCGACATCGAGATCAACGCGTTCGCGATCGGCGAGACGGAGCGCAGGACGGAGCTCGTGCAGACGTGCGCCTCCCTGCGCAAGCGGGCCGGCGACCTCCTCGCGGCCGTCGACGATGCCCGCGTGAGCACGCAGACTCGATAGCGAACCTCAGCCCCGGAAGTCATCACGGCGGATCTCGTACCGTACGCCGTGCCACACCTCGTCGCCGTAGACGTGTTCGAACCGCTCCACGAGTTTCATCCCGACCTTCTCGGCCACCCGGATCGACGGGACGTTCTCCGCGCTGGCGTAGGCGCGCACCACGTCGGCCTCGAGCGTGCCGAACGCATAGCCGACGAGCGCGCCGACGGCCTCGGTAGCGTATCCACGCCCCTGGAACGCCGGCGACATCGTGTAGCCCACCTTGATCACGTCCGGCTCGTCTGCGGGGCTCAGGCCGACGTCGCCCACCAGCGTGCCCTTCTCGCGCTCCCGCACCGAGAACTGGACCCATCCGCCGGGCTCGCCGGGAACGCGGCCGGCCATCTCGACGATCTCCGTGCGGATGCCATCGGGGTCGGTGCGCTCCCAGCCCTGGTACCGGTGGACGTCGGGGTCGCTTCGGTAGGACGAGATGCCCCCGGCGTCTTCGGGGACGGAGCGGCGAAGGGTTAGGCGCTCCGTCGTGATCTCGTTCGGCTCTGGGTCGGGGTGCATCGGGGGTGAAGCGTACCCGGGTCGCGCGCCGTTCCCGGCGGCAGCTCGTTGCCGTTCGCTCGATGCCATCGCTAACGTCCCGAGGTGACCAACGCCTCGGACCGTGCGCGCCGGCTCGCAGATGAGCTGCTCTTCCCGGCGGCGCTGTCGACCGACGCGGCGGATCTCGTCCCTGTCGGAAACCTCGACGCCCTTGCCGATTCGGGGCTCTACGGGATGGCCGCGCCGCGCGACGTCGGAGGGCTCGACCTCGACCGCGCGTCGGCGAACGAGGTGATCGAGGCGCTCGCGTCCGGTTGCCTCAGCACCACGTTCGTGTGGATCCAGCAC
Organism: uncultured Actinomycetes bacterium; assembly: GCA_963719165.1. Classification (GTDB taxonomy): domain Bacteria; phylum Actinomycetota; class UBA4738; order UBA4738; family HRBIN12; genus JAOUEA01. The sequence goes on from CAVRAV010000001.1 coordinate 1,601,972, forward strand.
CACAACCCCGTGCGCGCGGTGGCGACGGCCCCGCCGGAGGTCCGCGACGCGTGGCTCGAGCCGCTCACACGAGGTGTGGTCCGGGCGGGCATCGCGCGGGCGGGCGAACGCGCCGGCCCGCCCGTGCTTACGGCCGCGCGCACCGGGGGCGGCCTCGTGTTGAACGGCGAGGCCCCCTGGGTCACGGGATGGGGCTTGATCGACGTCGTGCTCGTGGCGGCGCGCGACGGCGAAGACGTGGTGCGCATGCTGATGGACGCCGAGGAGGCGGCCACGATCGATGTGGTACGGCAACGCACCGTGGCGGCCGACGCCAGCGGCACCGTGACCCTGCGGTTCCACGATCATCCCGTCCCCCTCGAGCGCGTCGTCGAGACCGAACCCCTCGACGCCGTGCTCGCGCGCGATCCCGAAGGGTTACGCACGAACGGTTCGCTCGCCCTCGGGGTGATCTCGCGTTGCTGCGCGCTCATAGGATCGTCCGCCCTCGACGTCGAGCTCATCGAAGCGCGCGCGGAACTCGACGCGGGGAGACCCGACTCGCTCCCCGCGGCTCGCGCGCGCGTCGCGGAGCTCGCCCTGCGGGCCGCGGGCGCTTTGACGGTCACGGAGGGCGGCCGCGGCATCCTGCGGGACCATCACGCACAACGGCTCGCCCGGGAGGCGCTGTTCCTGCTGGTCTTCGGCACGCGGCCCCCGATCCGCGACGAGCTGCTCTCCCGGCTCACCCGACCCTAGCGAGGCCCGGTCTCAGCCGGAGGAGACCAGCGGCGGACGCCGCGCTCCCACGCCGGTCGCCTCCTCGAAAGCCTCCGCCAACTGCAGCACCCGCAGATCCCCTCCGGGCCGCCCCACGATCTGCACACCCACCGGCAGCCCACCGGTGGTGAACCCGCAAGGGATCGAGATGGCCGGCGACCCTGTCAAGGTGATGCACCAGCAGCATTGCATCCAGTCCACGTACGTCCGCATGGGGTGACCGTCGATCTCGGTGGGGTACTCGACCTCCGCATCGAAGGGCGGGACCTGCGCTGCCGGCATGACCAAGGCGTCGAAGCGCTCGAAGAAATCAGCCACGCGCGATCGGATTCCTGTGTGCAGCCGCTCGGCGTCGGCGAGGTCATCCGAGGTCAGGCGGCGGCCTTCTTCGATGTCCCGCACCACGGTCGCCTTCATCTGTCCGGGATGCTCGTCCATCAGCGGCCCCAGCGCCCGATAGGCCAGCGCCCGCTTCACGAGGAACACGCGACGGGCGTCGGATAAGTCCGGGAAGGCGGGCTCGGTGCGCCAGCCTAAGGCCTCGAACACCTCGCGCTGCCCCTCGAGGATGGGTGCGATCTCGGGGTCGACGGGCATCGTGGCTCCGGCCCCCGGCGCCCATGCGATCACGCCCCGGTCCCCCTTCGGGAGGGGCGGAGCGAAGAGGAATCCCGGTTCGGGAAGCGAGATCGGCACGCGCGGATCAGGGCCAGCCATGACGGACAGGAGCAGCGCCGCGTCGGCAACCGTGCGCGCCATTGGCCCCTGGACGCCGAGGAGATCGGCCGGGTCGTCGGCCGGCCACACCGGGACACGGCCGGGCGAGGGACGGAACCCCACGACGTTGCAGAAGCTGGCGGGGTTCCGCAGCGAGCCGCCGAGGTCGCTGCCGTCGGCGAGCGGAACGAGGCCGCACGCCAACGCGGCGGCGGCCCCACCGGAGGACCCCCCCGCCGATCTGTCGAGGTCGTACGGGTTCCGCGTCGGCCCGAAGACTGGGTTGAACGTGTGCGAGCCCGCTCCGAACTCCGGCGTGTTCGTCTTGCCCACGACGATGGCCCCGGCAGAACGCGTCCGCTCGACGAAGAGGGCATCCTGGTCGGGCACGTGATCGGCGAAGATCGGCGACCCCATCGTGGTGCGTATCCCGGCGGTGAGCGCGAGGTCCTTGTGGGCGATCGGGAGCCCGTGGAGCGGACCTACCTCCCGGCCGCGGGCGAACGCGTCGTCGGCCCCACGCGCCGCGGCCTCGGCGCGCTCGGGCACGAGCGTAACGATCGCGTTCACCGCCTCGTTGAAACGCTCGATCTGTTCGAGGTGGGCTGCGAGGACCTCTCGGGCGGACAGCTCACCCCCGTGGATCCGGCGCGCGAGCTCCGTGGCCGTCATGAAGCACAACGACTCGTCCATTCCCTCCCTCCCTCGCACTCAGACCGGATGCGCGTTGCGCCCGCCTCAGCCGGGCTTGAAGGCCGGGAGGCCGTCGTCCGGGGTCGAGATGATGGGCGCGGCCGAGCCGACGAGCTCTCCCATCGCCTCGGCGACCAGGTTGAACCCCGCGCGGTCCCAGGAGCCCACGGATCTCAGGACGCTTCCGTCCTCCCCGATCAGGAACAGGGTGGGCACGGAAACGATCCCGTACGAATCGGACACCGCGAAGGGAGGCGCGTCCTCGACCGCGCGGATCTCCATCCCGTAGGTTCGGCGGAAGTCCTCCAGGTCCGATGAGTGATCCTGCCCGACGGCGATCATGCGCCCGGGGAAGGCACGCTCGAACGCGCGCATGGTAGGCGCCGACAATTGGCACGTGGGACACGTGACCTTGAAGAAGAAGAGGCCCACCGGGCCATCGCCGAACGCAACGCCGGGGACCGCGGGGGCGACGGCGCCGGGCCGTAGCGGCGTCATCTCAGTAGGTGGTCATCACGGCGACCACGGTGTCCTTCACCGGGGTCGGACCTCCCGAGATCACCGTGATAGGGCACCGATACCGCAGGCCGGGCGTCTTCGTCACGATGTTGAGCGTGAGCACCAGGTTCTTCTTCGTGTCCGACCCGGGGACGGCCCACGTGTACGTGCCGCGCGTGAACGCCTTGGTGATGTTCTTGGCGCGCCAATCGGGCACCTTGTGCTTTCCGATCAACACGGCGTTGATGCGGAAGCGCGGGTTGCCCTTGCAGCCGTGCAGCGTGAACGTGTCGGCGAGCGTTCCGTCGTTCTGCAGCAGGATCCAGAACCGTACGCCCTCGCCGTCGTCGATGCGCACGCTGACCTTCTGCCTGGCGCCGGTCGTGTTGTAGACGTCGTTCCCGTGCCACGGGTGCGGCAGCGGATCGATCGTGCAGCCGGTGCTGAGCCCGCAGAGCTTGATCCGCGCGTCGGGTTGGTAATCGGGCACCGCGGCAGCTCCCCCCTGAGCGTCGGGGCGGGGGTGAGGCCCGCGGAGGCCGGAGCGGGGATGACGAACAGCGTGGCGCACAGCGCGAGCAGGAGGCCGACCCGTCGTTCCATGGGAGCAGTATCGGCCATCGAGGCCCTCCACGTGAGCCGAACGAGGACCACGCTTCCGCGAGAGGCGCGGCTTCAACCGCGCAGCATCCGGTGCAACACGTTGCGGGTCACCCGCTGCAAGGCCGGCCGGACGTTGTTTCGCGACCCGTCGCTGCTGCCACCCGGGGCGAGCGCCCACGCCCAATCCATGGTGCCCGTGGCGAAGACCAGCGCCCCCGATCGCGCGCGGTAGATCGACGCATTGTGCGTGTATGCGATCCCCTGGTAGTTCACGAACGGTGAGCTCGCGAGCAGGACTCGCCACGTGGAGTCGGGCGCGGGGTACGAGGGATCGAAGGCGTCGATCTCGTATCCCACGAGCTCGCCCTTCACGGGCTTGCCCTCACGCAGTCCGGTGCCGTTGAACGGCCACGTGCCGGTGTTGATCGGCACCAGATCCTCGCCACCCCAGTCGATGTTGCCCTCGGTGGGGAACTGCAAGCCCGCGAGCTCCTGCTCGGGCCGGCCGAGGGCGCGCCACTTGATCGTGCGGCGGGCGGGGTCCTTCACGGGATCGGGCTTGAAGTCCTTGTAGCCCACGACGACGCGATGGGGGGCGCCCGATCGGCCGCGCTGGTATCGCACGTGCCAGTAGATCTCGTTGGAGGCGATGAACATCAGGTTGACCCCGGCATCGCGCGCGGCATAGGCGGCGTCATACATCCGCTCCGACCAGTACTCCGAGTGGCCGGACACGAGCACCACCCGATGCCGCTGGAGCCCCCGCGGATGTGCGTCCACGTCGACGTCGGTCGCGTACGTGATGTCGTAGCCGCGCCGCTCGAGGTAGGCGATCGTGAAGGGCTCGAAGTCCGTGAGTCCCCCGTTGCCCGGGTTGCCGTACTGGGAGCTGTACGGGCGGTCGAACGAGACCTTCACACCGGGTTTCCCGTCCCGGTACCTGGAGTTCACGGGGCTGTTGAAGTCGTAGAGGCTCCGGCCCGTGCGCGGGTGGGCGCCCGAGTTCCAACCGGTGCCCGCGGGCGGATCGTACGGGAAGTTGTTATACGCCTGGTAGGTGTTCACGGGGGACACGTACACGATGTCTGCCGGACGACGGTCTCGGACCGTGAACATGATCTCCGACTGGAAGCGCGACCGGGTCGTGAGCACGGCGAGGTAGGACCCGGTGGTCCACCACGGGCGGGTCTGCACGCGTAACGAGGTATGCCATGGACACGTGACGGTGCCCACCGCGTGGATCGTGATGCACGCCGGCTGCGGCGTCCCCGGGAAGGGACCCATCCGTTCGATGTGGCGTCCACCGTGGCCTTGGTAGTAGCCCAATCGGTAGACATCGACGGCGTAGGGCTCGCGGATCGCGGTGCTGATCTTCAGACCGATCGCCTTGCCCTGTTGAACACTCACCGACGAGGCGTAACCCTTGATGTTCATCCGTCGGTCGTCGGTGATCTTGAAGCCCGGCCAGGGGATGTCCCAGCGGTCCGTGCCATGGTGCCGGTTCTCGCGAACGATCGGGTTCGGGTGAACGCGGGTCGCACGGCGAGTCGTCCCGGCGTTCGTCGTCGCCGCGCTCCCGGTCCCCGCCGACGCAGACACGAGCGCGAGCACCAGCATCGCGAACGTCCCTCGACGCCTCATGGCGGGGACGCTACCGCTCAGGGCTTCGGCGCCGCAACTCGGGCGTCGGGCGGTCTCGAACCTCGGCCGGGGGCCCGGAACACCGTTCAATCGGTGTCGTCCACGCGCCGCAGGCCCTTCGTTCGCGCCCGACGCCGCTTCGCGTCGAGGCGACGCTGCACCGAACCCTTGCTCGCGCGCGTGGGCCGTCGTCTCGGCGGCGGCGGCGCCACGGCCGCGGCGATCGTCGCGGCGAGCCGTTTCCGTGCGGCTTCGCGATTACGCAGCTGCGAACGATGCTCGGAGGCGGTAACGGTGAGCACCCCGTCCACCAGCCTGCCGGCCAAGCGGTCCATCACTCGAGCGCGCTGGGTCGGACCCAGCGCGGTCGTCGTCGCGAGGTCGACGCTGAGCTCCACACGAGAGTCGGCCGTGTTCACGGACTGCCCCCCCGGCCCCGAGGATCGACTGAACCGCCACCGCAGCTCCCGCTCGGGGACGACCACGGAGCGGGTGACGCGAAGCGGACCGGTCATGCCGGTCAGTATGGGCGCCACCTGACGCCGTGCGCCCGCCACCCAGGCCGATCGACGGGCCCCGGGTGGCAGGCTCGGCAAGCGCTACATGCCCTCGATCTCCCCGTCGTGCCACTCGGGGTCCTCTTCCATGAGCGCTCGATACTCCATGAACCGCTCGTTCTGACGTGGGTCATCGGCGTTCGCGTCGTACGTCGCCCGGTCCTCGAAGACCGCGAACAGCCACGTGGCGTCGCTGTCGTTCTCGAAGAGCGTGTAGGCGGCCACGAAGCCGGCGGGCGTCTCGCCGGCGTTCTGCCGCTCGAAGACCTTGCGCAGGGCCTCTCGATTCTCCTGCTTGACTCGCGAGCGAGCCACGGTTCCGTACATAGCGGCCTCCATCCTGCGGGCAGCGGGCGGGCAGGGGGCGACGGTACCGCGACCCGGGCGCTTGCGTCGAGCCCCCCGGCGCGCGTCAAGGAGGGTCCGGACCGCGTCGATAGCGCCTAGTACGCAGATGAACGCTCTCGATCGTTCCTTCGCTCGGCGGTCCCCGCTCGCCATCCTCGGCGTGGCCCTTGCCATGGCGGTCGCGATCGGCTGGATCGACTTCGCGACCGGCGTCTATCTGAGCTTCGCGCTCATCTACCTGGCTCCCGTCCTGCTCGCCACCGCGTACGCGGGGCGCGCCTACGGCCTCGCCGTGGCGGGCGTCTGCGCGGCCGCGGGATTGCTCGGCGATCTCGCGAGCGGCGGGACGCATAGCTTCTACCCCGTGTGGAACGCGGGGACCCGTCTGGGCGTGTTCGTCGTCGTGGTGATCGTCGTGTCGCAGCTCCGAACCGCACACCAGACGGAGCGATCGCTCGCCCGCACCGACCCGCTCACGGGCGTGGCGAACTTCCGGTGGTTCGAGGAGGTGGCGCAGCGCGAGATGTACTCGTCGCGTCGCTACGGAGGACCGCTGTCGCTCATCTATCTCGATCTCGACGACTTCAAGCGCATCAACGACGAGCAGGGCCACGCGGCCGGGGACCAGTTGTTGCGTTCGGTGGCCTCCGCCCTCGGCGCGTCGTTGCGACCTTCCGACCTCGTCGCCCGCATCGGTGGCGACGAGTTCGTGGTGCTCCTCCCCCACACCGATCGCGAGGGAGCCGAAGCCGTCGTCTCGCGCGTGCGCTCCGAGCTCGCGCCCGTCGGCGTCGGCTTCAGCGTGGGGATCATCCAGCTCGATCAGGCGGTGGGCTCCATCGACGACCTGGTGGGAAAGGCGGACGCGCTCATGTACGAGGCCAAGCACGCGAAGGGCCGCGCCGAGGCCTCGCCGCAGACCGAGCCGGTCAGCGCCTAGCGCGGCGTGCCCGCGGCCGCTACTCGCGGGCGCCGGATCCGCCTGCGCCGAGCTCACCGCTTGGGCTTGGACGTGCTCTCCCGCGTCTCGAGGCCCACCGAGGTTCGCAGCTCCCTCATGTCCTTGTCGAGGGAGGAGTCCGGGTGCTCGTCCGCCAGGTGCTTCATCAGATCGGCGAGACCGTCGGCGATGGCATTGAGCTTGTGTTGGGTGGCCTGATCCGTCCGGGTCTGGCTGTTCTGCAGGAGGGCGACCATCAGGAAGGTCACGATCGTCGTCGTCGTATTGATCTCCAGCTGATATTGGGGGTCGAGGAACGCGTGCGTCCCCTTGGAGACGATGAGGGCCACGCCTTGGATGAGCCACAGGATGACGAGCAAAAGGCAGAAGGCGAAGAACGGGAGCGCGGCTGGCGAGCTTTGCTGACAGCCCCGCGAATCGGTCGAAGAACCCGACCCTGCTCGAGACCTCGCTCGGCATGAGGATCGGCCCGGGCTTCTTGCTCATCGGACGCTCCTTCCTTCGGCGCGACGCCACGGTCACCGACCCACGAGCTCCCGCGTCCTGGTACTCAGATCACGTGGAAGCCCAGGATCCTGCCGACGCGGTCGTTGCCGGGCAGCGACCTCCACTTCACCTCGTACTTGCCGTGGCCGCTCGGGGGGAACTGCGCCGCCCACTTGATCGATGAGGACCAGACCGGGCCGTGCCTGTGGACGCGGAACCTCCGGCATACGGTCGTGTGGTCGGGCGCCGTCACGCAGAGGCGATACCTCCCGAAGTAGCGGGCGGCGAGCGAGATCCGTAAGGATCCTTACCCCGTGGGCCTTGGTCGTGCTCTGGCAGATGTCACCGGTTGGGCTGCAATAGCTGGTAGGCCGATGATGTGCCTGCGCCGCCACGGGCGTCGCCAGCAGTCCCAGCACGAATGCGAACGTCACGACCCAGCGCACGAGTGCACCTCCGTTCTCGAGCCGCCACGGCCTCGACGGCCGCGACATCCTCCCCGAGGCTACCCCACCTCGCTGCGGCGGGTGGGAACGAAGCGGGTCGCCGTCGGCAGCGCCGGGGCCGCCCGCCAAAGCTGATGCGCCGTTCGTGCCATGATGCGGACGGGCGAGGAGGGTTCCTCGTCGTGTCGGCTCCGGGAGGAGAGATCATGCCGAGGCTCTACTCGATACGCCCCACGCTGCGCTTCAAGGGGCGCCGGTTCCAAGGGGTGCGGGGGTTCACGGGAAAACCGTCCCATCCTCCCCTGACCGACTTCCCCATCGTGTGCTACGCGCTCGCCGCCGTCTTCGACCTGATCTCCTACGCTTCGAGCGCGCACGATCCGAAGGCGCAGGACTTCTTCGCCGCCGCGACCTTCGTGATGGTGGCGGGGTTCATCGTCAGCCTTGGCGCGGTGCTCACCGGCTTCTTCGACTGGTGGAAGGGGATCCCGCGCGACCGCAAGTCGGGACCGCTCGGGCGCGCGAAGCACACCCAGGTGTGGCGGACGATCAACTGGCACGCCACGGTGATGATCGCTGTCACCGTCCTGACGATCGTGAACCTCGTGCTGCGGATCGCGGACTTCGACCGGGCGCAGACGCAACTCGGTTGGCTCGTGTTGTCGGTCCTGGCGGGGGGAGGCGTGCTGTTCGGCGCGGCGTACGGAGGCACGCTCGTGTTCGAGTACGGGTTCAACGTGGAGAACGTCGACGAGGTGTGGAACGAGACCGAGGAGGACTACGTCCGCCCGGATCGCAAGAAGCGCTCGGCCGGGTAGGACGTCTCGGCCGCGGGGGCGGTCGCGTCAGGGAGGGATCGCCGGCGCGTAGGCGACGCAGAAGAACGCGAAGACCGGCTCGCGCAGGGGCGGGGCTCCGAACGTGGCCGGGCCGACCGCGTCGTCGAGGTCGAGTGACAGCGTCACGTCGTCGCGCCGGGGCCGGTTGGGATCATAGACCCGCAGGGTGAGCGCCCCCCCCTCCTCGGAATATCCATAGGCCAGCACCTGATGGTCCTGCTTCAGCTGCCGCGGATCGGATGATTTGACCTTGATGAGGCCGAGCGTCGCGGGACGGCCGGCATCGAGGGCCGTTCGGACCTTGGGCCACTCCTCGTGCACCATGCGCCACGCCCGCCCGTGCGGCACCAAGCCCACGCGACTCCACAGCGACTCGCCGTCGGGCAGCAACGGGCTCATCAACTCCAGATAGCGAGCGGGACCCCACGGCAGATCGAAGCTGTCGAAGAGGCGTTCGCAGAGGTAGTCGAACAGCGGACCGCTCCCAGGAGCGACCTCGTCGAGCGGCGGGGGTCGCTCGGCTTCGAAATAGTCGCGCGCGGCGAACGCCATGCCACCGCACAACCCGTTCGAGGCGTCGCCGACGGGAAGGCTGATCACGCCGGGGATCCCGATGTGCCGAACGGGGACGTGGGGGAAGTCGTTCGCGAAACGGAACCCCGACGTGCTGGGCAGGAAGCCCGGGATCGAGCGGCTCGTGATGGTCGAAAGCCTCCGCGGATCAGCCGGCCTGCACCGGGGACTCGTGGGACGTGAGATCGATCGTACCGGCCGATCGGAACTGCGCCACGTACCGCTCGAAATCCCAGTCCGACAGGAACTTCTGGGCTCCTCGGCGCCCGTTCGCGAAGAGCACGTCCTGGGTGGCCGTGTCGATGTCGAAATCGGTCGCCTTCACCTGCACGGTGTCCACGAACATCGTGCGAGCCAGAACCGACGGATCGTCGATGTGCATCTGGTCGTGGAAGTTCGTCATCGTCCCCACCATGGCGCGTGCCAACCCGAACGCTCCCTTCACGTCGAAGCGCTGAACGACCGCCGAGGCAGGCTTGGCGGAGAGCTTGATCCCGAAGGTGGGCCAGCGCGGTGGTTTGCCGTCGGTGCGGTCGAATACCTCGATCGGGAAGTTCGAGAGCATCCCGCCGTCGACCATGTAGGACCGAACCGCCTTGCCGTCTTCGTCGCGGCCGGTGAAGCGGAGCGGCTCGTAGAAGAACGGGATCGACATCGATGCCCGGACGGCGTCGGCCACGAGCTGATCGTCGGCCTTGAGACCGTACCTCGGGTAGTCCCAGGGAAGACGCACCAGTTCCCCCCGCGTGACGTCCGACGTCATCACGACGAGCTTGTACGCCTTCTCCGGCGGGAGCGAGGAGTTGGGATCGTCGATGCGCAGGTCCCCGAACGTGCGGCGGCCGAGGCCGGCGAGGAGCCCGTCCAGCCACGCCACCAGGTAGTGGCCCTCGTAGATCCCCTTCTCGAACAGGATCGACAGGCCCTTGCCCACGAGCCCCAGATGGTCGATGAAGCCCTCGTCCTGGAACCGTCCGTAGTCGACGGTCCGCATGACGCGTTGGAGCTCCTCCGGCTCCATGCCGGACGCGATGAGCGCGCCGACGATGGCACCCGCGGACGTTCCCGCGATCCGGTGCACGGCGTAGCGCGCGCTTCTGCAGTTCCGTGAACGCCCCCACGAGCCCGATGCCCTTCACGCCCCCGCCCTCGAGCACGAGGTCACAATCCATGGCCCGATCCCCCCTGCGTACCCTCGTCGCCCCCGGCGGGTTCCGGCTCGGGGATCCGGATCTTCCGATCGGCCCACTGCGGATCCGGCGGCACTTTGGAAAGGTGGAACTGGTGCTCGAGCCGCGCCCAACGTCGCTCGTCGATGGTCGGCGACTCCTTCGCGTAGCGGTCCAAGCGGAGGCGCACGCCGTCGAGCTCGTGCACGGCGTCGGCCCGCGAGGCCCGAGGGATCGCGAGCTCCTGCGTCATGTCGCGCCGGAGCGTCTCGTAGCGAAAGGCGGCGATCCGATGAGCCTCCGCCCGCGTCCCGAGCCGCAGGAACGTCTGCAGGCTCGAGAGCGCGGCGGCGAGGATGCTCAGCGCGCCGACCAGGGCACGGAGGCCGACCTTCACGTTCGCGGTATCGAGCGACGCGAACACGCTCGTGCCCACGATCGTCGTGAGGACGACCACGGGGATCCCGAGCAGCAAGGACCCGCGACGGAGCCGGTCCGAGGACTGCCGGTGGCCGGCCTCTGCCGCGGCGACCCGTCGCAGCCAGGCTTCGAAGAGGCGCTCGATGTCGTCGTCCCAGGCCGCCTTGTGGACGACCGGTTGGGCGCTGCGGGTTCGTCCTTCGGCCATAGAGCCTCCGCTCGAGCCGGGCCCCGAGCCTAGGCTCGGGGGCGGACCCGAACAGTCGGCCAACCTCGTGATTCGCGGAGTCCCCCGAAGAGCCGATGCCGGGCCACGGTCGGCGGCCTCGAGCCCGGCGCGGAGGCAGCGGTCCCGGCACCGGCCGGTCTGCGCCCGGACTAAAGACCGTGCCGAAGGATGTCGACCGTTGGAAGGAGCGACCCGAAGGTCGGATCGTGAACGAGGTGTGGCCATGCCCGTCGACCCGTCGCCCGAAGAGGCAGAGTTCCTCGAAGATCCCATCCGGCTGCTGATCGCCGACGACGACAGCCAGACGATGCTCGTGCTGCGCGACAGCCTTCCGGCGTTCGGCTTCGAAGTCGTGGGCGACGCGCGCAACGGCGCGGAGGCCGGGGACAAGGTTGCCTCGCTGCACCCGGAGGTCGTCTTGCTGGACCTGCGCATGCCGGAGATCGACGGGCTGGAAGCCACGGTGATGATCAAGGCGCAGGAGCCGCGCACGCAGGTCGTCATCCTGACCGCCTACTCGGAGCAGGGCTCCCGGTGGGCCGCGGAGTTCGTGGGTGCCGCCAACCTCATCGAGAAGAACGCCCCGCTCGACGTGCTGGTGGACACGCTGCGCGCCGCCGCCCACGTCTACCGCTCCGGAGCCCAGGACGACTGATCGGTTACCGAGGACCGATCAAGAAGGACGTTTCCGTCCGCCCCTTGCCTTTGAGCTCGATCGTGCCCCGGGCCTCGACCACGTACGCCGTCCCGAGGGCCTCGACGACCGACGACGATATCTGGATCCGATCGGGCAGCGACGACGACTCGAGGCGGCTCGCCATGTTCACGGTGTCGCCCCAAACGTCGTACGCGAACTTCCAACTGCCGATCACGCCTGCCACCGCCGGGCCGGTGTGCACCCCGATGCGGATCCGCCAACCTCGCTTCGTGATCTCGTTCGTCCGATGGAGTGCGTCCACCATCAGAAGCGCCATGTCGGCGGCCGCGGCGACGTGATCGCTCCGGGTGCCGGGGAGCCCCCCCACCGCCATGTATGCGTCCCCGATCGTCTTGATCTTCTCCATCCCGCTCGAGGCGCAGAGGGCGTCGAACTCCGAGAACAGCCGGTTCAACTCCGTCACCAAGACATCGGGGGCGAGTTGGGAAGAGATCTTCGTGAAGCCGACGAGGTCGCTCATCAAGACCGATACCTCTTCGTACCGATCCGCGATCAGTGACTCACCGCGGTCCAGGCGGTCGACGATCTGTCGCGGAAGGATGTTCAGGAGGAGCTCGGTGGATCGGGTGCGTTCCTCGTCGAGCTCATGCATGAGGTTCGACAGGAGTCTCGAGTTCACATCGCGGATCTCTTCGAGCTGGCGGGTGTTCGTCTGCAGTCGCTCGAGCCTGCGGACGAGCACCCGGATCTGCTTCGCCAGATCCGGGTCGGGGCTCGGATCGCGCACGGCGGCTAGCTCGTGCCCATGAGCAAGGCGACCATCGTCTCGTTGTGGTAGCGGGCCTCTCCGCCCTCGTCGAGTGGTGCGATCTCTCCGAAGGAGTAGAAGCCGCATACGGGCACGCCGTCGCCCAGCATCTGCCGAAGGATCTCGTACTCCGTGCCCGTGCGCGTGCCCAGGAGGTACTTGCGGATCGCGCAGGAGAAGATCAATGCCGCCTCGGGCTTCCCACCGGCGGGGAACTGATCCATCGCTTGCGACAACGCGGAGCGGGCACCGTCGAAGATCTCGTCGGTAGCCGCCGTCGTCAGCTGGACCTCGGCACCTTCCTGCACGTCTCCGCTCACCGTGACGGCCCCCGTTGCCTGATCATGACGCACGGGCGCGCGCAGGTAGAACCGCTCGGAACCCTCATCGAACACGGCGAGGGGGGTCGCGAACGCAGGCTCGAACCCCTCGCCCAGATACCGCTCGTAGAAGGAAAGGGCGGGCCTGCCGTCGATCTCGCGCACCGTGCCACCCGACACGTCGGTGACGCGGCCCTTCGGTCCGACCGGGCGCCAACCCGCATCCGTCCCGAATGAGTAGGTGAGGGGCCCCGACAGGAGCAGAAGGGGAACGGCGTCGGTCACGACCCGGTTGCCGAAGAACTGCCAGCTGTCCCCTGCGGGATGGCGGTTCGATCGCGGCGCCGCTCCACCGCCTATCACGGGCACGTCCGGGCCCAGCGCCTCCCGTAGCGCGTCGAGCAGCGCCCGCATGTCTCCGCCGATCGACGGGGTAACGATGCAGAGCCGGGGCTCCTTCTCCGTCTTGTTCCGGGCCTGCTCGACCGCCGAGCGAGCGGCGCCCGGCACGTCGTCCCAGAGGCGCTCGGCCACGCCGCCGGTGATGTCCACTTCGTCGGAGGCGAACAACGCGAGGGTGATGGAGTCTTCCTGGTAGCCCATCTCCGAGGACATCTCGCCCGAGGAGGTCGAGCCGATGAGCTCGATCCCCGGCACGCGCTCCCTGACGCTGCTGAGCACCACCTCGTGGTCGGATTCCCATGCGGAGAAGAGGAGGCCGGCTTTCGGCTCGAGGCCGTCGAGCCCCTCGAGGCACTGATCGACGATGATGCGCGCGGCGACGTCGGCGTCGATGTCGTCGCTGTGGCCCACCGCCATCCTGAACATGTCTGCAGTATGGCCGCTGCGGACCCAACGGGCCGCGCCTCACGCAACGTGAGCGCCTGCGAGCGTGCGCACGATCGTGTCCTCGATGCCGACGGCCGTGCCCTTGTCGAGCCCGCGGGAGATCACCGAGAACGCGACCCTGGCGCCGCCCGCGTCGGTGACGTAGCCAGACAACGCCGAGACCGGCGTCTCGAAGAGGGTTCCCGTTTTGGCCCGGACCGGGACGCCGACGAGCCTGCCCTCCATCGTGCCCTGGCCGGACGGGGCGAGCGAGGCGTCGAGGGCTCGTCCCCAGGGCCGACCTTGCGCGAGGAGGAGCAACGTCGCGAGCCCACGCGCAGAGACCAGGTCCTGATGGGAGAGCCCGGAACCGTCCTCGACTCGGGCCGTCACGCCGAGCGACGCGGCCCAGGCGGCCACGGCTTCGGCGCCTCCGGCCGTCGAGCCGGCGCCGTGGTCCGCCGCGGCCCCGATCGCCTTCAAGAGGGCCTCGGCGTAGAAGTTCACCGAGCCATGGTTCTGCACCACGAGGAGGTCTCGCAGCGGCCGGGACCGCGTGAGGGACAACGCGTGAAGGTCCGCGGGCGCCACGCCGGCCGCCGGGTCGTGGGCGACCGCGATCCCTCGCTCGCGCAGGGCCGCCGTGAGCACGGCCGCCGCCGCGGCCTCGGGTTGCCCCTGCCGGCGTTCCCGTCGAAGGCGAGCGCGGTCGTCCGCGTGACGTAGCTCCGCGAGAGCCCCGGCACCCATCCGGGCGCCCACCACGATCGGGAGAACGCCGCCGTATCGCCGATCACGCCGCCGGTGATGCGCAACACGCCCGCGGAGGCAACGGCGTCGGCGAGCCGCGCCAAGGACGCGGCGTTCACCTCGGGGTCCCCAGATCCCACGAGCCAGAGGTCGCCGCGGATCACGCCCGCCCCGACGGGGCGACGTGCGGCGGCTACGGTCGGGAACCGATGATCGGGGCCGAGGATCGCCAACGCGGCCATCGAGGTCAGGAGCTTCTGATTCGAAGCAGGGATCCGGAGCTCCCCGCCCGCATGCTCGAACGAGATCCGATCGTTCGCGCCCACGGCCACCGAGACGTCGCGCCCCCCGACCGCGGCTTCGATCTCCCGCGTCCAGTCCGCCGTGACGATCCGGGTGACGACTGCGGGAGCGGGAGAGGATGTGGGCGAACCGACGGACGGTACGGCGACCGTCGCGGTCGGCTTGGACACCGGCGCGGTGGTCGGCGTCGGGTCCCGAGCGGCCGTCGCCGATGTGCAAGCGGCGAGCATCAGCAGGGCCACGATGGAGGTCGATCGTGGTCGGCTCATGTCTCGGGGTCGGGCTTTCCGAATTCGAAGTGCATGCCGTCGGGGATCAAGAACGCCCCGCCCCAGTTGAACCCATGCGCCCGGAAGATCCGGACGATCCGCGGATCCATCGAAGGCGTCGCGCCGTACGCGTTCTCCGGAGCGTTGATGTCTACGGCGGCGCCGTACGCGTGGTCAGATGGCGGGGCGGTCGGGCTGCGGGCGACCGTGCGCGGGTTCCAGCATCCGGAGTTGGTGTGGATCAGGCCGCCCAGCCCCGCTCGCTGCACGTCCTCGAGGGCCGCGATCAGCGCCGGGAACAGTTGCCGGTTGCAGGTGATCCTTCCCAGCAGCGGGACCGTGCGGGTCTGGATGTGCGCCCGCACCCACGACGGGTCTTCCGTGAGGTAGGCGGGGTCCGCCTGCGGATGGGCGCTGAACTCACCGAACGTCTCCTTCAGCACGACGGGCGGGTTCACGCCGCTGCCCACACGCATGTACCGGCTGCCGTTCGGGGCGACGACACGAAGCGGCGTGCCACGCGGGAGCAGCCCACCGACCCATCGCCCGAACGTGGTTTCCGAGGGCGATCCGTCCGGCTGCGCCAAGAGGTAGCGCTCGTCGGTGATCCCCAGGGCGATCCCCGCCTCCCGCGAGACCATCATCTCGCTCCAGCCCACCGCGGCGTCCGGCACGACGGCGCCGACATCGACGGTGTGTGCCCCGAACGTCATCGAGCCGCCGGGACCGATCTCGCGCAGACCGGCGCTGGACTCGCCCAGGACCGCTTCCCCCGCATCGAGCGCGTGCACGACCCGATCCCGGATGACGGCAGGGAGGAACTGGGCATACGTATCGGGACTCACCGCGAAGGCATCGATCGGTATCGCGAACGGGGGCTCGGGGCGGTCGACCACCGTGCCGTCCGCGTCGCGCGAGGCCGTCATCCACAAGGTATCGCCCGCGATCACGACCGTTCGCCCGAGCGCTGACAGCGCGTCAGCACGACGGCGGAGATCGGGCGGGAAGCCCCCCGACATCCAGGCCAGGTACGCGGGCGGCATCGACGATGCGGCCTCGCCGGGGTCCGGGGAGCCGCCGCCGCCTCCGGTCGGCGCGTCGGCGCGCGGCGGCGGTTCGGAGGCCCTCGGCGCGAACAGCGTGAGGCCAAGCACGAGCAGCAGCAGGACGCCGACCAGCCCGACGAAGGCACGGCGTCGACGCACGGCCACGCTCGGTCGGCGGTGGGGAGCCACGAGGTCAGCGTACCGAGCCCACCGTCGGTGCGGGCGGTGCCCGATCGGGCGCCGTCGGCGGGTCGCCATCGGTCCGCGGGGGTGCCATCATCGCGCGATGGCGCACCCTCGCAAGCCCAAGGTGAACAAGACGGGCCGACGCAGCGCCGGCATCATGCTGTGGCGCACTCGGGAAACCGGCCTGGAGGTGCTGCTGGGTCATCCCGGCGGTCCCTATTTCTCGCGCAAGGACGACGGCGACTGGACGGTGCTCAAGGGAGAATCAGAGCCCGGTGAGGAGCTCGAGGCCGTGGCCCAACGTGAGTTCGCGGAGGAGACGGGCCACACGATCGGTCCCGACGCTCCCCTGTACGAACTCGGCGACATCCGTCAGAAGTCCGGGAAGGTCGTGGTGGCGTGGGCAGTGGAGGGAGATCTTGATCCCGCGGCGGCGGTGAGCAACACCTTCGAGATGGAATGGCCGCCTCGCTCCGACAGGATCGAGGTGTTCCCCGAGATCGATCGGGTGGCGTGGTTCACGCTGGAGAAGGCCCACCGGAAGATCAAGGCCGCGCAGGCCCCCTTCCTCGAAAGGCTCGCACGGGCGATCGAGACGGGAGCCATCGGCGGGTCGAACGAGGACGCGATCGAAAGGTAGGGGCCACCGTGGTCCGCACCCGTGTGGTCGCGGGCCGGATGGGATCACCCCCGTCACGTACCGCGTCGTTGGATGAGGATCAGGTGCGCAACCCTGCCAGCGCCTTCCCGGCACGGTGCACGTCTTCCCCGGTCGAACCCGCGGGCATGTTGAAGACCAGACCCTGGAGTCCCGCGTCGAGGAACGCTTGCGCCTGCTCGGCCACGGCGTCGCGGTCGCCCCAGACGAGGCGCATGGCCAGGCCGTCGTCATCGACCCCGCGATCGCGCTGCCACTTTGTCCTGCGGCGATCCGCGTCCTCGGCGGAATCGGCCACGATGAGGGTCCCCAGCCGCGTGGCGACGATCTCGGAGCGATCGCGCCCCTCGGCGTCGCAATGCTCGGCGAGCACCTCGAGTTTGTGCCTGATCGTCCCGGCGTCGCCGAACCCGTTCCACATGTCCGCGTAGCGCGCCGTGAGTCGTAGCGTCTTCTTCTCCCCGCCGCCGCCGATCAGGATGGGAGGCCCGCCCGGTCGCACCGGCTGCGGGACGTTCATCGCGCCCTCCACGTGGTGGACCGATCCTCGGACCGTCGACTCACGCTGGGTAAACATGGACCGGCAGATCCGCAACGCGTCCTCCAGGCGCTCGAACCGCTCGCCCGCCGACGGCCATGGATAGCCGTAGGCACGCGACTCCTCCTCGTTCCAGGCGGCGCCGATACCCAGGATCGCTCGGCCCGAGGAGATCACGTCCAGGGTCGTCACGACCTTCGCGAGGAACGCGGGATTCCGATACGTGACGCCCGTGACCATCGCGCCGAGCTGGATCCGCGACGTTCGAGCCGCCACCCCGGCGAGGAGCGTGTACGCCTCGAGCATCGGATCGGTCGTGGGCCCGATGGCGGCGATCTGATGATAGTGATCCATCACCCAGAACGAATCGAATCCGGCCTCCTCGGCCGCGAGGGCGATCCCGGCGATCCGCTCGAAGAGCATGTCGTCGGAGACGTCGGCGAACGTGAAACTCGGGAGCTGTAATCCGAAGTGCGTCACGCGATGGCTCCTTCGCTCTCCTCGGTGCTCTGTGCCCGACTCCCGGGCACCGATGGGAGACAGGATAGGCCGGCATGCGCGAACCGAGGCTTTCCGGCGCGGCGCTGCGCCTCTAGCGCAGGGTCGGCTCGATGGACCTGAGGAACGCCGTCGACAGCATCGCCGGGCGCGCACGATCCGGCCACGACGAGCACCTTCACGGTGATCTCGAACACGTCGGAGGGAGCGTGGCCGATCGTGGAGCTCCTCGAGGGGCGCCTGGCGGACTGACCGCGTCGTGGCTCGGTCAGCAGGGCCGGTGCAGGTGGTAGGACGGGAACCGACGGCGCGCCCCGGCCCAGGTCGACAGATGCACGAGGTAGGTCTTCGACAACGAGCGCCAGGCCGGGTCGTCGGCGCAGTAGATCGTGGTGGCGCTCGCATACCGCGAGGCGTAGTACCCACCCGGGCTCGGGCCGGAACCGACCGAGGTGCCCTGACCGGTCGCACCGGGCGCTCCGCCCAAGTAGCGGCGATAGGCCGCCACCCAGTCCCCCGCCTCCTGACGCTGCGCCGCTTGCAGGGAGAGCTGCCCCGAACAGACCAGGTCGTGCAGTCTGTTCTCCAGTCTGTCCTTGGTGCGGGCGCCCCAACGACCCGCGTACGGCTCGGGCCAGAGGTTCCTCACGGCGTTCGATCCGCCGAGCTCGAGGGAGATCAGGTGATCGACCTCGTGCCGATACGGGACCCACGCCACGTGATAGCGCGCGTAAACCCGCGCCTTCAGCGCGTCGGACACGTCGCGCACGGACGAGGCGTAGCCGGGCGTGCAGATCTGCGCCGGGCCGACGCGGAACCTCGCCCCCGGCGTGAGCCCGTGCCGGGGCAGATCGGCGACGGGGATGCCGGCATGGTCGGCGTGCTCCTGTGACGGTGGCGGGGGTTCGTGATGAACGCGCCCCGACGGGGTCCACGTCGGCACCCAAGACGGATGCCAGGCGCCGCCGCCAGGCGGCGGCGTGGAGTTCGCCGACGAGCCCACCGGTCGGGCCACCGGGTCCGGCGAAGCGGCCGCGCTACAACCGACCAGGAGGGCGGCGGCCACGAGGATCCCGAGCGTCGACGTACCGACGCAGCGGCGCGATCGCGCGAGGCTCCCTCCAGCATCCACCTCGTACAGTCTGGCGCGTGCCGCACCGCCTCGCAGCCGAATTGCTTGCCCGTTACGACGCCGAACTGCGCGGGCACGTGCCGGATCGATTGCCGCGAGGCGTCGAGGTCGAGCGCGACGGACCCCTCCTTCGCTTCGTCGGCTTCGCAGGCGGGGGCTTCGTCGGCTATCGCGATCTGGGAGGACTCGACGGAGCCGAGCTCGACGAGCTGATCGCCCGCCAGGTGCGCATCTTCGCGGCGCGCGGTGAACCCTTCGAGTGGAAGTTCCACGAGCACGACCGGCCGGCCGACCTCGCAGAGCGCCTGATGGCGGCGGGATTCGTGCCCGAGGATCGCGAGACGGTGGTGATCGCGCCGGTGGCCGCCGTCACCGGCGACGTGGTCCTGCCCGCGGGCGTGGCGTTGCGAGAGGTGCACGAGCGTGCTGATCTCGATCGCATCGGCGCCATGGAGGAGGCGATCTGGCGGGACGGTCGCCAAGGCTGGCTCGCCGAGACCCTCGAAGCGGAGCGTTCCGCCGATCCCTTCGCCATGACGATCGTGGTGGCCGAGGCGGGCGGACAGGTTGCTTGTGCCGGCTGGGTGCGGTTCGTGCCGGGGACGGGGTTCGCGACGCTCTGGGGGGGAGGCACCCTGGAACAGTGGCGCGGGCGCGGCATCTACCGCGCGATGGTGGCCTACCGTGCGGATCTGGCCGCAGACAGGGGCTTCCCCTATCTCCAGGTGGACGCCTCGGCCGACAGCCGGCCGATCCTCGAACGACTCGGGTTCGTCGCGGTGACGACGACCACGCCGTTCGTCTGGACGCCCTCGGTGCCTGCCTAGGGCCACAAAGATCAGCAGATCGGGCCTTGTGGCGGACCGTCATCGTGGCCTAGATTCACCAGGGGGGTCTCATGCACCGGTACCTCGTCGTTGCGAACCGGACACTCGGGGGGGAACAGCTCCTGGCGACCGTCCGCGAGCGTTCTGAGGTGGCGCCCTCGGAGTTCTTCATCCTCGTTCCCGCGTCGACGCCACGAGGCACGGCCACCTGGAGCGAGAGCGAGGTCTCGCTCATCGCAAGGGACCGGCTCGATCGAGCCCTCGCGCGATTCCGTGCGGCAGGCGTCAAGGCCGAGGGCAGCGTCGGCGACGCCGACGCCTTCCTCGCCGTCGATGACGTGCTCCGGGGAGCCACGTTCGACGAAGTCATCATCTCCACCCCGCCGCAGCGCGGTCGAGGGAAGAAAGGCGGCCTGCCAGCTCGGGTCGAGGGCGCCTTCGGCCTCCCCGTCACCCACGTCGCTTCGGCGTCGGAGCCCTCGCCCGACGAGCGCGCCCTGAGGCTGGTCCCCTGGCTCGCCTCGTTGTCTCGACATCGTCTGCACGTGCTTGCCAGAGCAAGCGTCATCGGCGAGTTCCGCGACGGAGAGACCATCGTGAAGGACGGCACGTCGGGATCGGACCTCTACGTGATCCTCGACGGGCGGGTCAACGTGCAACAGCACGGGCGGACCGTGGCCCGGATGGCCGCGGGCGAGATGTTCGGTGAGATCTCGCTCCTCGATCCGGGGCCTCGGACGGCCGATGTCATCGCGGATGGGCCGACGCGATGCCTTCACCTCGCCGGAAGAGACTTCCAGGAGGCTCTCGAGTCGGACCCGAAGCTTGCCCTCTCGGTGCTCCAGGCCGTGGGAAAGCGGATGAGGGACCTCGTTCGGTCTCCCTGCGCCTAGCGTCTCCTAAACAGATTGCGCTTCGCGGGCGTCGCCGCCCGCCAGCCGGTAGAGGAGCCAGAGCTCGGGCACCCCTTTGAGCCTGTGCTCGCCCGCGTCCTCGAACAGGAGACCGGACCCGGACACGAGCCCCTGCACCGTATGGGACACGAGCACTTCGGAAGGGGCCGCCAGCGACGCGATCCGTGCGCCGATGTTGACGGCGATGCCTCCGACCTTCCCTGCGATCGTCTGAACCTCCCCCGTGTGCACCCCCGCGCGGACCTCGATACCGAGACCTTTCACCGCCTCGGCGATCGCGTGGGCGCATCGCACACCCCGCGCCGGCCCGTCGAACGTCGCGAAGAAGCCGTCCCCCGCGGTGTCGACCTCCTTGCCCCGGAACCGACCGAGCATCGCCCGCACGATTCCATGATGGCGTTCCACGAGATCCCTCCATCCCTCGTCCCCGAGCTCCGCGGCCTTCTCCGTCGAACCCGCGATGTCGGTGAACATCACCGTGGCGAGCATGCGGTCGAGGTCGGCCTCCTCGCCGTGCACCTCGGCCAC
Organism: uncultured Actinomycetes bacterium; assembly: GCA_963719165.1. Classification (GTDB taxonomy): domain Bacteria; phylum Actinomycetota; class UBA4738; order UBA4738; family HRBIN12; genus JAOUEA01. The sequence goes on from CAVRAV010000001.1 coordinate 1,623,174, forward strand.
GAAGCGCTCGATCTCATCGAGCAGATCGTCTTGCGGGCCCATCACGAAGAGGTGCTCGTTCCCAGGGAACGACACGAAGTGTGATCCACGGATCTGGTCGGCGAGCCATCTCGTCTCCTCCACGGCGTAGTCGAGGTCATCGTCGCGGGCGAGCACCAGCGTTGGCACGTGGATCGCCGGAAGGGCCGACCTCACATCGATCGCCCGGTTCATCAGGCCGAGAGCGTTCACGGCCCCCGGGCTCGCGGCGTTCCGCATGTACTCGGCGAGCCACGCTTGCATCGCCTCGTCGTCGGCCGAAGGGGGTGAGAACGACTCCACGAGGAACTCCCTGGCCAGCTCCTTCGTTCCCCACAGCCGTTCGCGCCGTTCCCGGAACGCTTCGAGCTCCCGCTCCTCGTCCTCGGACGCCCGAAACGGGTAGTCCGGGGCGTTGTTCCAGCACGCGCTGGTGCCGAACACGATCAGCCCGATCGTGCGCTCCGGGTACGTCGCGGCGAAGAGCAGCGCCATGGGACCTCCCTCCGACACGCCGAGCACGACCGCGCGTTGTGATCCGACGGCGTCCATCACGGCCCGCGCGTCATCCATCCTCACCTCGAGCGACGGGAGCCGATCCTCGGCCACCCGATCGGAGAGTCCGACGCCTCGTTTGTCGAACACCATCACCCGCGAGAACGACGCGAGACGCGAGAAGAACCGCATGAATCTCGGCTCCGTCCACATGCGTTCGATGTGCGTGACCCAACCCAGCACGAACAAGACATCGATGGGCCCATCTCCGAACACCTGGTACGCCACATGGACACCGTCGACCGTCGTCGCGTAGCGGGTCTCGGGGATCTCCACACGCGTATCCTGAGCGTGATCGCCCCTCGGCGACAAATCGATCGGCGCGGCGGCTCCTCGGCGGACGCGGCCGAAAGGCCGACACGGACATGGACATTCGGCCGATGCCGACTCCCCCCCAGATGCCCTACGGTCCAGACCCATGGAGACCGTCGAACATCCTCAACGAGCCCTGCTTCCCCGCCCCTCAGATGCGCGCCGCGTCTACTGCACGATGTGCGAGCACACCGAGTTCGTCCACGGAGACCACGGTGGCCGCCGGTGCTTGTACTCCGAATGCCGCTGCGGCGGCTTCACGCTGGGCTCGGTCTCGCAGATCTACGTGCCGCTCGAGGACCCCGCGCTGCGGTCGGCAAGCTAGCCGGTCGTCGGGCCTTCGGGCCCTGCTTGCGCCCTCCCGTGAACATACGAAGGGCGGGGGGATGAGCACCCCGCCCAACGCATGTTCGCCGATGCTCCCGAGGGAGCGCTCGCGTTCGTACCCCTCCTCGGCCGACATAAACGGGTCGGGAGCTAGAAACGGCCCGCCCGTCGCACGTCGCGAGGACGTCCGTCCGGGTCGGCGCCGAATCGGTTGAGCGTCCGGGCCCACGGCCTGGCCCACATCGGGAGCGGTTCCGGCCGATGGCGGCGGGCGCGCCCTGCCGGCCTGGGGTCTCCTCGCCCCCTCCGGTGCCATGCATCGAGCGCGTCGGCGGTTCGGCGCCACACCTCGAAGCCACGGTCCGGGTCGAGGAGCTCTTCGTCGGTCGGGCCCTGACCCAGATGCTCGCGCCACAGCTGAAGGCGAAGCTCACGCGGCAACGCCCGGGCTCGATCGCCCGTGCCGCTGGGGTCCGTGGGTTCGCGGGGGTCGACCCGCGGGTCGAGGAGCGCGCACGATAGCTCGGAGTCGTGGGTCCACGAGCGCAGGTTCAGGTTGTCCGAGCCGATCGTCATCCACACGTCGTCGACGATGCACACCTTCGCGTGCACGTAGATCGGGCGTCCGGCCTCGCTCTCGAGATCGTAGATCGCCACGCGGTCGCCTCCGGCGCGCTTCACGAGCTCCACGGCCTCGATCTGCCCCACTCGCTGGATGGGTCCGGAGATCCGCCCATCCCGGTCCGGATGACGAGGAACGACGGCGATCAGGCGCAGGCCGGGCGACCGTCGCAGGGCGCGGGCCAGACCGTTCGCCACCTCTCGCGACCACAGGTACTGATCCTCGACGTAGATGAACGACCGCGCCCGGGCGAACGCCTTGCTGTAGGCGCGCGCCACGCTGCGCTCGCCCCTCGGAGCGAACGGATAAGGTGGACGCCGGCTCGGGTAGGTCCGCAGAACCTGCACGGCCACATCCCCGGCCGGAGGCGGCGCCTCCGCCTCCGGAGGCAGCGGCTTGGCGCGACGCGGAGCTCGCACGGAACGATGCAGGAGTCCTCGGATCGCACCCATGTGATCGAGCCGGGTCGGGTCTTCCCATCGCTCCCGGAACGTGTGGACGAGGTCGCCCACCACGGGGCCGCGAAGCTCCATCTGCACGTCGTGCCAGGCGGGTGTCGGACCGTATCGCGCGTCCAAGCTGATCGGCTGGGGATCGCCGAGGTGCCGCTCGTCGTCGTTGCGGCCGTGACACAGGTCGATGCCGCCGACGAAGGCAACATCTTCGGTGGGGTCCTGGCGGCGGATGAGGACCATCTTCTGGTGGTGCGAACCGAACCATCGCACGCGTTCGTCGAGCAGGATCTCGCCGCCCGACCGGTTCACCCGTTCGCTCAGCTTCGCGTTCTCCTGCTCCGAGAAGTTCTCTTCATCAGGGTGCGAGCGCCACACGAGTCCGCGCACGTCAGCACCCCTCGAGGCCGCGTCCGCGAGGAGCGTGCCGATCTCCGACCCCGGCCCGTCCATGCGTTCATCGGCGTCACTTCGCCAGTCGAATAGGTACACGCGATCCCCCGAGCCGAGGGTGCGCAAAGCGTTTGCGAGGCGCGTGAAGTACGTGCGGCCGTGCACGAGCGGCGTGACGGAGTTGCCTTCGGTCCACGCACGCCCGTCGGCGTGGATGGCATCGAGCCGGGTTGCCGAGTTGTTGCGCTCGCCCTCGGTGAGGAACCATCGGTCGGTGCCGTGCATGTCACCCATCCTGGCAGGGATGCGCCTCCGCACCCCTGCCACGAGCTCGCCCGCCTGGCATCCTGGAAGCATGACAGACGTCGACAGGGGGATGCCCGGACCGCTCGCGCTCGTCGGCGGCGACGAGCTCAACCCCGGCAATGAGCCGCAGGACCGGGTCCTGGTGGAGGCGGCCGGGGGCGGCGCCGCGTACATCCTCGCGACCGCGGCCGCCCGCCATGGTCCCGATCGGGCGGTGGACAACGCCCGCAGCTGGTTCCAGGGGTTGGGGTTGGCGGTGGACCAGCTTCCAGCCACCACGCGGGGCGCGGTCAAGGATCCCGCGAACGTAGAGAAGGCGCGGACGGGCCGCTTCTTCTACCTGGTTGGCGGCGATCCGGGCATCGTCCCGGACGTTCTCTCGGGTTCGCCGGTGTGGGAGGCGGTCGTGACCTCCTGGGCCGGGGGCGCCGCGCTGGCAGGCTCGTCGGCCGGGGCGATGGCGATGGGCGGCTGGACACTCATCCGCGACCGCCACCCCGGCGACGATCGGCGTCGGTTCAAACCGGCGCTCGGACTGGTGCCGGGGGTCGCGGTGATCCCCCACTTCGACACGTTCGGTCAACGCTGGGTACGACCCGCCCTCGCCGCGTCTCCGGCTCCCGACGTCGTGCTCGTGGGCATCGACGAACGCACCGCCGCGATCGAGCGCGAACAGCATTGGGAGGTCCTCGGCGCGGGCGGTGTCACCGTGTTCCGCGGGGGCGACTCCCGAAGGTTCCCGAGCGGCGCCGTCCTCGAGGGTCTTCCGAGCCCCGCGCGGCCGTGAGGCCACGCGGTCGCGAGGGCCGCGAGGCTCTCGCGCGGCGTTGCCCTAACGTCGGCCGAACCCGGCGTCGAGCTACGGTTGGGACACGAGGGTCGCCGTGCGGATGTGACAGTAGCTGCCCAACGGCACGTCCACGCGCAACGTGCGGACCGGTCCCCGCCAGCTGAACTCGCACGCCTTGCCCCGGATCTGATGGATGTCGGCGCTGACGGTGGCCGGGCCCACGAGGACCCCCACATCCTTCAGGAACCGGAACCGAACACGAGCCCCCGCGGTGGCGTGCGTCCTCGGCGAGCAGTCGACCCGAAGCTCGGTGGTGTGCACGTCGTCCGGGCCGACGTCACAACCGCCAGGGTTCGCCACGCCGTTGTGTTCGACCCCCAGCCTCGTGATGGGGCCGGCGGCCGCGAACGCCGTGCCGGCCAGCGCGGTGAGCAAGATCACGGTGGCGATGAACATCTTCTTCATACTTGACCCCCCCGACTCGGACCCATCATCACTACCGCATGATCCGCCCGGGCGTCCACCCGAGGAGGACGAGGGGCTCGCGGTCGCCGGGAGGATGCGGTCCACGCTCGGTAGACCGCACGGCCGATGGCCGGATATCCGACACCGCATGCGGGCCCGGCGCGCTAGCGTGTTGCTCGATCCTCACGAGGGAGCCGACGTGGAACGGCATGGCTCGGAGAGTTACTTCGTCATCGGCGAAGGCCTCCTGTCCGAAAGCCTCGGAGGCCGAGAGCGGAGCCTCGCCGCCGACGTCGCGGCAGACCCGCCGTTCCGCTTCACGAGGATGGGGCCTAAGGGGACCGATCGGCAGCTGAGCGACGCCAATCGCAAGAAGCTCGGCAACGCCATGGTCACGGCCGGCGGTGGGGAATCGCAGAGCCCGGCCGGCTTCACGTACCTCGGCCAGTTCGCCGACCACGACCTCACCTCGGACAAGACCAACGTCATGCTCGGCCAGAACGTCTCGCCGGCCGACCTGTTGCAGGGTCGTTCGCCGAGCCTCGATCTGGATTCGCTCTACGGCGCGGGGCCGGCGGATCCCGGATCGGCCATGTTCTACGAGGCCGACGGGATCCACCTCAAGATGGGCAAGACCGTCGCTTCAGGCGGGATCGCGGCCAAGGCCGGGTTCGACCTTCCCCGCGGGGAGGGAACCACAGCCGCCCAGAAGCGCAAGGCCATCATCCCGGAACCCCGCAACGACGAGAACCTCGCGGTCGCCCAGACGCACCTCGCCTTCATCCGCTTCCACAACCGCGTCGTCGACACGCTGCCTTCCTCCGTGCCGCCGAGCCAGCGCTTCGTCCACGCGCGGCGGATCGTCACGCGCCACTACCAGTGGGTACTGCGCACCGACTTCCTTCCCCGCATATGCGCCGCGGGCGTGGTGAACGACGTCTTCACCAACGGTCGGAAGGCGTTCGAGGTGGGGGCGAGCCCGACGGACGTGCCCACGATGCCGATCGAGTTCTCGGTAGCGGCCTACCGGCTCGGACACTCCATGATCAGGGACGCGTACAACTGGAACGCCGTGTTCGATAACGGCTCCGGATCGCTCGACCTGCTGTTCGCCTTCTCCGGGCTGAACGGAGACTTCCTCGGCGATCAGCGTCTGCCCAGCACGTGGATCGCGGACTTCCGACGGCTCTACGACTTCGGCGATGCCGGCAAACCCGGGCTCGTGGTGCCCCCGGCCAAGTCGAACCGGGCGATGCGCATCGACACGAGGCTCGCGAACCCCCTCGCGCACCTGCCCGGCTTCCCGCCTGCCGAAGACAACCTCGCGGTACGCAACCTGACCCGGGCCCGGATGGTGAAGCTCGCGACCGGTCAGCAGATGGTCACGTTCCTGAAGAACAAGGGCGTCACGCTGACGAAGCTCACGAACGGCCAGGTCCGCGACGGGAACAACGGGGCTTCGCTGGAGGGGCTCACCGACCAGCAGCGGGCCGCTGTCGTCGCGAACACACCGCTGTGGTTCTACATCCTGCGGGAAGCAGAACTCAACGGGGGGAAGCTGAAAGGGGTCGGCGCCCGGATCGTCGCCGAGACCTTCCACCGGGCGATAGAGGGCAGCCAGACATCGATCGTGCGCGACGCGACGTGGCACCCGACGCTCGGCCCCGATGCCACCACGTTCCGGATGGTCGACCTCCTGTTGTTCGCGTTCGAGGGGAAAAAGTCCCTGCTCGCGCCCCTCGGGTAGGGAACGGGCAGAGGCGACCGCACCGGGCGGCGACCGCCGGGGCGGGACGGAGAGGGAGCCGGAGAGGGAGCCGGAGAGGGAGGAGCGGAGAGGGAGAGGGAGGAAGCATGAGCGCCAAGAGCTTCCAGGTGACGACCTTCGGGACGGGGTTCCACGATCCGGGACACGCGCTGCCCGAGCAGGCGATCGATCTGGCTCGGGACCGCCTCCACCAGGTCGCGCCGCCGTACCACTTCCACGACGACCCGAAGCAGGAGCACACCCGCCCCGCGATCCTGACCCTGTTGCAGGAGCGGCTCGCCGAGGGCACGTTCGGCGACAAGTTCGTGATCAGCGGATCGAACTACGACGAGCCAGGGGTGGCGGTGCGGATCATCCGCGACGACCGGCGGGAGTCGCCGCTCGTCACCGCGGCCACCAAGCTCCTGGGTGAGAAGTACGTCTTCGGGCACATCTTCCCCCCGGACGGGGACTGTTCGGGTCTCGTGGTCCGGGCGGTTCAGGAGGTGCGGGGCCTCACGCTCCCGCATCTCTCCGAGGGGATCCGAGTGGACGGCCGCGTTACGACGTTCCACGACCACGACGACACGCAGTCGGGCGACTTCATCTTCTATCACTTCTCCGATCGCAACGGGGTGTGGCCGCACGCCGACGACATCACGATGGTGGTGGACGACGATCGTCAGATCGGGGCGCGACCCTCGCGCGGGGGCGTAGCGATCTTCGATCGGGAGCCGGAGCTCCGGTGGTTGGTGGAGTATGGACGTCTGGAGGCCTGAACACGGGATCCATGCGCCGGGTGGCGCTGTAGGCCGCTCGTCGGACCGCGCGCCGCCCGCCGGTTCCCGTAGGGTTTAGCCGTGCTACGGAACATCTTGATCGTGATCGGCGCGATCCTCGCGCTCAACGTGCTCCTCGTGGGCGGGCTGGCCCTGTCGAATTGGCTCGACGCGTCCCGACAGCGTCGGGAGATCCGCGAGCTCGAGAGCATCTGGCGTGCGCAGCGTCGCGGCGCACGGGAAGTGCCGCGGGCGGGACACACACGCCTCGCGGGCGTGGCGTTCGTGACCGTGCTCTTGGCGGCGACGACGACCCTGGCGAGCCCGCAAGGCCGCGGGGCCCTCACGTCGGCGATCGGGGTCGTGACCCGCGGACTGCACCCGCAACGGGTCGAGCAGGCAGCCGCTGCCTCCGGCAGCGATGGCCCGCTCTCGTCGCAGGAGGGACCGGGAGCGAACCGGCAGGCACCCAAGACCCCAGTGGATGCGCGCGACGGGGCCGTTGGCCCGGACGCCACGCCGGTCCGAGATTCCGCGGTGGCGAGCACGCCCCCGTCGGCGGGACAGGCGGCTCCCTCCACCCCGACCGCAGTGACGATGGTGACCGCGGTCTCGATCTCCCCTCGTCAGGTCCGGGTGCGCTGGGCCGACGTCCCGAGGGAATCCGGCTATCGGGTGGAACGATCGCTGAACGGGGTCACGGGCTGGGCCCCCGTCGCGAACGTCAGCCGGGACGCCACGTCCGCCGTCGATACGGGCCTCGTGGCCGACACCACCTACTACTACCGGGTGATCGCGACCAACCTGGGCGGCGATTCCTCGGCTTCGAGCGTGGCGTCGGCGACGACGAGCGTCGTTCCCGCGACGCCCACGCCGCTCACCGCGATCGCGCTCTCCTCGAGCCAGATCGAGCTCGATTGGACCAACGTCGGGAACGAGACCGGGTACCGCGTGGAGCGGATGCTCGTAGGCGACCCCGGCTGGACGACGCTCGCGACCACGGGCCAAGACGTCACGCAGTTCATCGACGTCGGCCTCACGGGGGGCACCACGTACTACTACCGGGTGATCGCGATCAACGCCAGCGGCGAATCGGCCCCGACCGATGCTGTGTCCGCCGCGACGAGCACCGCTCCCGCCGGCGACCCGGAGGCCACGACGGCACCGCCTGTGAGCCCGTAGGTCGGTCGATAGGCAGGCCCGCAGACCATTCGTCATCGGGTCGCCGACGACCGCTTCGTTATTGCCTTTCGCTTACGCCTGCGGCACCATAGGGGCACGAGAGGAAGGAGGTGGTCCAGCTTGCATGAACAAGACGAGACCCTCGAGGTGACTGGCTGCTGAGCCGTCCCTCGCGGGCCGGGGCCACCATCCCGCCCGCTTGCCGGGAGACCGGCAGAATCCACACCAGCTCACCGACCTCACGGGTTCCGGCTGGTCTACCGGACGAAGCCTCGTATGAGGCCGCAGCGCCTGTGAGGAGATCCAGCGAACGAGGCCGGGCCCCGGTTGGGGCCCGGCCGTTCGCATTGCGGGGCCCCGGGGTGCCCCTCGACATGGTGCAGGGCAACGACGTGGCCGGTCGTATGCTCGCGTGCATGCGCATGGCTTTCCGCAACCTCCCCACCCGGGTCGCCACCGGCGCCTACATCCTGCATTCGGGCTGGGAGAAGTGGCACGGGGGGGACGAGCAGGCGCAGGGCCTTCACGCCCGGGCCTCGGAGGCGTTCCCGTTCCTCGCCGACGTCTCGCCCCCGAAGTTCCTCAGGGCGCTCGCTTTCGCCGAGATCGGCATCGGCGCCACGCTCCTCGCACCGTTCGTCCCCGACCGGCTCGCCGGCGCGCCGCTCACGGCCTTCGCCGGGAGCCTGCTGACGATGTACCTGCGCACGCCGAGCATGCACGAACCGGGGAGCGTGTGGCCGACGCGAACGGGGCTCGCGGTGAGCAAGGACGTGTGGATGCTCGGCATCGGGCTCGGGCTGCTCGCCCAAGGCCGCCCCCCGACCAGCTAGCAGGACGAGGGCGGCCCCGTGGGCGCGCTCGTGCGGTTCGTCCGCGACCGGGAGCGCTACTTCTTCACAACGAAGCGGACCAGGGGGTTTTGGCCCGTCGAGCAGCCGTCGTCGAGGCGGAAGGTGCCGGTCCCCCCCGCGCCGTTGTCGCAGTAGACGGATCCGGTGTCGGAGTCCAGGAAGACCCCGTCGGGGTACAGGTCCGTGCCTCGGTTCGGCAGCCCCGCCGCCGCGCCGACGTTCAAGGCGTCGTACGGACACCCCGTGATCGGATCCGTGGCGCAAGCCGTCCCGTAGCCGTAGGGGTGGGGCCCGTAGCCGCTCGTGTTGTAGACGATGCCGTACACGATCTTCTTCGGCACCTTGAGGTTCAGATCCCCGAACTTGAACGTGATCTTCTGGGCGAACCCGTTGTAGCACTTCTTGTCGTCGGAGGAGTACCAGCGGGTCGCGGGCGCTCCCGGGCACTTCGTCGCGTTGGTGGACGGGCGGAAGTGGATCTTGAACTTCTTCGTGCGTTTTGCGAGCAGCCCGCCGGGAGCGGTGGAGTTGGCTCCGTTCACGCCGTAGATGTTCAGCTGGATCGGCTGGGTGAATGTGCTGCCCGGCGTGGTGACGCACGTGCCCAGGTTCCACTGGCCGGTCTCGCACGCCCAGTCGCTCATGACGACCGTGACCTTCTTGAGCATGCGCTTGCCGGGCGCGAACTTGATCGCGTCGCCGAACTGCGACGTCTGCGTCGCCTGGAACGCCTGGCTGGTCACGTTGCCCGGCAGCTGCGATGGCGCGCTGTTGAAGATCACCGCGTTCTTGGCCGCGGTGGCCGGGGCGGCCATCGTCAACGCGAGCACGGCCGCGAGGGCCGCCATGAACGATGCTCGTTTCATCCGTTCTCTCCTCACTGATCGGTGCCGGCCGGTGGGCCGGACGGGGGGGTCGGCATCGGAGGGACCGGCGCCCCGCCGGACCCGAGCACGGGCCTCGGAGGGGCGGAGCCGACGCCCTCGGCCCGGTCCCAGATGCGGTTCAGGTGCTCCTGGATGTAGAGCCCGTTGCCGATGCTCAGCAGGAACATGATCACGATCACGAGGGCGGGCTCGAGCTGGGAGACGAGCGACAGCCGTTCCTCGATCGCGCGCACGTGCTTGGCGGTGTTGTACATCGCGATGAACGGCGGAACGATGATGATCCATCCGAAGATCAGCGCCATGAGCGAGCGCGTCGGGCTGATCGAGTCGTCGCGCTCGAACCGCTTGAGCTCATCGTTCACCTTGTAGTACCAGTAGAGGAAGTAGATCCCCAGCGTGATGAACGACAACCCGAGCACCCCGAGCGGCTCGCGCTTGAGGTAGGTCTGGCCGTCGATCGTCGCGGTCGTCGCCATCGCTCGGTCCTCCCCGTAGACCCCTCCCCTCGGGCGGGGCAGGTCACCGCGGGAGTGTACCGAGCCGCCGGAGCGGTGTTCCGCTCACTCGAACGCGGCCTGCAGGTCCTGCTCCGTACGATCGTTCGCCGTCGCGGCTTGGCAGTCGGCGTGCCCGCACTCGCATGCGTGCGCCTCATGTCCCGCGTCGCCCGCGTGCTCGCGGCAGTGGTCGCTGCAGAACTCGCCGGTTTGGCCGACCTGGCAATTGCAGCCCTCGTGTCCACACTGCATGACGTGCTCCCCTCGGTCGATTATCGTCGTCGTTCCCCGATCTCGGCAGAGTATGCATCGAAAGAGACAGGAGGGATCCGCCGTGGAGCCTTGGTCGTTCGAGCCGCGAGGCCGCTTCGAGGAACACACGATCACGAGCGAGGCGCTCCGAGGCAACCCGCTCGGCGATCCCCACGAGCGGCCGCTCTGGGTCTACCTGCCGCCGGGCTACGACGACGACCCCGACGCACGATTCCCCGTCGTCTACGCGATCCAGGGCCTCACCGGCCAGCTCGACATGTGGCGGAACCGTTCCCCGTTCCGCCGCAACTTCCCGGAGCTCGCCGACGCCCTGTTCGCGCGCGGCGAGGCGCCGCCCGTGGTGATCGTGTGGGTCGACGCCTGGACGTCGCTCGGCGGGAGCCAGTTCCTGGACTCTCCCGGGACCGGGAACTACCTCACGTACCTGTGCGACGAGCTCGTCCCGTTCGTTGACGAGCGCTACCGGACCATCGCGGACCGCGAGCATCGCGGCATCCAGGGGAAGTCGAGCGGGGGCTACGGGGCGATGGTCGTGCCCATGCTCCGACCCGAGCTGTGGGGCGGCCTGGCGACGCACGCCGGCGACGCGCTGTTCGAGGTCTGCTACCAGCCCGAGTTCCCGGCGGCCGCCCGCGCCCTCCGCGACGACTACGAGGGGTCCTACGACAGATTCTGGGCAGACTTCCGCAGCCGCCCCGCGATGGCGAAACCGACCGACGGCGTCCTGCTGAACGAGTGGTGCATGGCCGCGTGCTACTCCGCCGACCCCGACGGGACGGTCAGGCTTCCTTTCGATCCCGCGACCGGCGAGCTCGTCCCGGAGGTCTGGGAACGATGGCTCACGCACGACCCCGTCCGCATGGTCGGCGACCACGCGGACGTCATGCGGTCGATGCGCGCCATCTACATCGACGCCGGGAAGAAGGACGAGTGGTTCCTGGACCTGGGCGCCGAGGCCTTCCGCCGCGAGCTCGAGGGGATCGGCGTGACGGACGTCTCCTTCGAGCTCTTCGACGCCACGCACATGGCGATCGAGTACCGCTACCCGCTCGGCCTTGCCTATCTCGCCAAGCGCCTCTCTGCCTGACCGGGAAGGGTGCGCCGGATAACGTGCCGGAGATGGCCAGCCGAAGAACGCCCAAGGATGGCGAGGATTGGGGGTTGCCCGAATCGGGCCGTGGTGAGGAGATAGGGATACACGGACCGGAGGTTGCCCATGTCGACGTCACTGGCATCGTTCGTCCAGGATCTGCTCGGCGACGTGCCCATCGCGGTCGAAACCTACGAGGGGGATCGGATCGGTCCCGCCGACGCGCGCGCGACGCTGGTGTTCCGCTCCCCCGACGCGCTGCGTCGCATCCTCACAGCCCCCGGCGAGCTCGGCCTGGGCCGCGCCTACGTGGCGGGTGACCTCGACATCGAGGGCGACATGTTCGACGCGCTGTCGGCGCTCCGGTCACGTTTCAACAAGGCAAGCATCCCTCCGCGCGACATCGCCCGCCTGGTCCAGATCGCCGGACTGGACGCGCTCAAGCCGCTCGCGCCCCCTCCGGAGGAGGCTCGCCTGCACGGGGTGCGGCATTCGCGCGATCGCGACGCCGCCGCCATCGCTCACCACTACGACGTCTCGAACGCCTTCTACCGCATCGTCCTTGGTCCCTCCATGACGTACTCGTGCGCGGTCTGGTCCACACCCGAGGACACGCTCGAGGACTCACAGGCCGCGAAGTACGAGCTGATCTGCCGCAAGCTCGGCCTGCGCGAGGGGATGCGCCTGCTCGACATCGGGTGCGGCTGGGGCGGCATGGTCATGCACGCCGCTCGCCACCACGGCGTAGAGGCCGTCGGGGTGACGCTCTCGCGGGAGCAGGCCGACTGGGGACGCAAGGCGGTCGCCGAGGCCGGGCTCGCCGATCGTGTCCGGATCCGCGAGCAGGACTATCGCGACGTGCGCGACGGCCCCTTCGACGCGATCAGCTCGATCGGCATGTTCGAACACGTCGGGATGCGCCATCTCGACCTGTACTTCCGGGGGATCGCGCGGCTCCTACGACCCCAGGGCCGTCTGCTGAACCACGGGATCAGCCGCCCGGCCGGCCGGAGAGCGCGGGGGGGACGCCGTCCGCCCGTGACGCCCTCGCGCCTGCACCGCAGGGGCTTCGTGGACCGTTACGTGTTCCCCGACGGGGAGCTCCACGAGGTCGGGTCGGTGGTTTCCGCGATCGGGGCGGCCGGCCTCGAGGTGCGTCACGTGGAGGGTCTGCGCGAACACTACGGGCTCACGCTGCGGTCGTGGGTCGGGAACCTCGAGGCCAACTGGGACGCGGCGGTCGCCGAGGTGGGCGCGCCGCGCGCGCGGATCTGGCGGCTCTACATGGCCGCCTCCGCCCTCGGGTTCGAGACCGGAGGGACCCAGATCCATCAGGTGCTCGCGGTGAGGAGCCCGGCAGGACGCAGCGCCATGCCGCTGCGCCCCGACTGGTGAGGCCGCGGATGGTGTCGCGGACGCCACACGGCGGGCGGCCTTAGCCCTCCCTCATAGGATGCGAGGACCGTAGGAGGTGCAGGTCGGTCGATGGGCGAGCGGGAGGATGAGCGTCTGCTCGGCGTGGACGACTCGGTCCTGTGCGCCGTCGACGTGCAGCCGGGGTTCGTCGCGAAGCTCGGCGAAGACGAGGGTCGTGCGCCGTTCGTCCAGCGGGTGGCCTGGGTGGCGGCACTCGCCACCGTGCTCGGGGTCCCCGCGGTGGTCACCGAAGAAGAGCCGGACCGAAACGGTGCGACGCTCCCCGAGGTGGTCGAGCAGCTGCCGAAGGAGACCCGCCGGTACACGAAGCCCACGTTCGGCCTCGCCGACGTGCCCGAGATCCTGGCTGCGATCGAGGCCACGGGCCGGCGCACGGCGGTGCTCGTCGGGATGGAGACCGACGTGTGCGTGGCCCAGTCGGCCTTGGGGCTCCTCGACCGCGGATTCCGGGTCGTGGTCGTGCGTGACGCGGTGCTGGCTCCCGGCGACGCTCACGACGACGGGATCGAGCGGATGCGCGCCGCGGGCGCGACGTTGATCGGAGCGAAAGGCCTGTGCTACGAATGGGTCCGCACGGTCGAGGCGGCGTGGAACCTCGAGGACCTCATGGCGTCGGTGCCCTTGCCAGATGGGCTCACCCTTTAGGCGGCATAGACTTCCCTGGTGGGTCAGGGCCAGGCCGAGTCGCTCCTCGCGCAGACGCGACTGTTCGCCGGTCTCGACGCATCCGCGCTCGCGACCCTCGCCGCTGAAGGCCACGAACGCTCGTACAAGCGCCACGCGCCGGTCTTCCACGAGGGCGAGCCCGGGGACGCCTTCTTCGTGATCATGAGCGGTGCCGTGAAGGTGTACGTCACCTCGGCACAGGGGGCTGAGATGGTGCTCACGACGGTGCGCTCGCCGGGGACGCTCGGCGGGCCGGCATCTGCCGGCCCTTTCTTCATGGACGCGTCGGGGCGCCCCGATCTTCCCCCCACCCCTCGATCTGCTCAGACCCCCTACCATGGACGCAACCGAAAGGGAGGGCCATGACGAGAGCTGACGACGTCGATCCGAACGCCGACGTGGACCCCGAGGACGACGCCGGTGAGGATCTCGAGGCGATGATCGAGCAGGCCGACCATGCGTTCGGCGCGGAGTCGTTCGGAACCACCGCGGAGGAAGAGCTGCGGGGCGAGTCCTTGGACCAGCGGCTCTCCGAGGAACGGCCGGAGCGACCCAGGAACGACACCGAGCTCGCGATCGAAGATGCCGACGCCCCGGACGACGAGGCCCAGTTGGTGGCGGAGGCCACCACCGAGCGCGAGGCCTATGTCGCGCCCGAGGAAGCAGCCTTGACGGTGCGTGACACGGCGCCCGGCGCCGTCGACCACGAAGGGGACGAGTACGTCGAGCTGTTCGACGAAACCCTCGGGACTTCCGGGGATAGCGCGTGAGCCAAGACAGAAGCCCGGCCCCTCACGGACCGGGCTTCTTGGCGAGACGGTTCGATCAGCTGCCGCCCGGTCCGACGATCAGGGTGTGGTCGTCGAACCACTCGGCGGTTCGACCGGCGGCGACCCTCGCGGTCGAGCCGGTGTCGACGGTCGTCACGTATATCGATCCGCCCTTGCGGTAGGAGATCCGCGTCCCATCCGGAGACCACCTCAGCCAGCCGAGACGCCCGCGAGGACCCACGGCCCGAGGGGCTCCCCCGTGGAGGCCCGCGATCCATAGCTTTCCGCCGGCGAGATCCTTCCCGCTGACCGGAGCGAGGTACGCGAGCGAGCGGCCGTCCGGCGCGTACCCGCCCCATGCAGCGTCGCGTTGGACGATCGTCGGTGTCCCGCCCGCGACCGGGACGGACCAGAGGTCAAAGCTCGAATCGTGGGGGTCGCCTCGCGGGAGCTGGAAGAGGACCGACCGACCATCCGGCGCGAAGCTCGGGAACATGTACCACCAGTCCCACTGCTGCGTCTGATCGAAGTTCGTCAGTCGCGTCCGCCGGCCTGTCGCCACATCCTGGACGAACAGGTTGCCGAGTTCCTGTGTCGAGGCGTGCCGTTGCTGATACAAGACCTGCGATCCGTCCGGGGACCACTGTGCACCGAAGCCACCCCATCCGGTGGCTGAGATCTGGCGGTCCTGGGTCCCGTCGACGTTCGCCACGTAAAGGGGATCCATCCCGCTGCAACACGCGTTGTAGGCGAGCCTCGTGTGGTCGGGGGAGACCGCATAGTAGGTCCCCGACGCTGCGATGCTCTTGGGAAGCGGCGTCGACTGGCCGGTGGTGAGGTCCACTATCGCCGACCCCATCCCGGGCTGGATGGATGTCGGCGGGCGATCGGCCGGCACCCCTTCCGTGCTGCCCCGCGTGAGCGCATAGGCGGCGACGGAACCCGCGACGAGTACCGTCACCGCCGCGAAGGCACCGATGCGGCGATTCCTAGCCGATCGTCGCTGCCTCCCGACCTGTCGTTCGAGGGCCCCGGGCTCCTGATCAACCTTCTGCGTTGCCATGCGAAATACCTCCTGCAGCTCAGGCATCCCGCGCTCCTTCCGCTCTTAGGGTCCGGCGACCTTGCGTGGCGAGTGACCGAACCGTGGACGGTCGGACGCGCAGGATGCGCGCCGCCTGCTCGGAGGGGTATCCGAGCAGGTCCACGAGCAGGAGCGCCGCCCGCTGCCTCGGCGTGAGCCCGAGGAGGAGTTGTCGAACATCGGCTCGCATCTCCGCCTCCCGGTACGCGTCGGGGGGCTCCGCGATAGGGATCAGCTTCCGGATAGCCATGGAAGCTCTGCGCCGCCGTAGTCGGAAAGCGTTCAGCGCGACACGGAAGAGGTAGGCCGTCGGATCGTCGATCCGATCGACTTGGTCCCACCGCTCCCAGAGCCTCAGGAACGCGTCCTGCGTGAGCTCTTCCGCATCGTGTCTATTCCCGGTCACGAAGTAGAGGGCTTTGAACAGCCGTTCGCGTTCCTCCTCGTAGAAGACCTCGAAGCGGGCCCCTGCTTCGAGTCCTCCCGAGGCGAACCTCACGACTTCTTCTCCTGCTCGCATACGTCATAGATGCGTGAGGACCATGTTCTGCTGAAATCGGGTGAGGAGAAACTCCGTCAAGGATTGAACGCGGTTGAGGAAGAGCTCTTGGCTGTCCGCCGGCCATGAGACCGCGTTCACATCTCGGCCTCGCCTCGCCGAGCCGCAGCCCTCGTCTCGGGCGATGGCCGATCATGGGTCCTCAGAACCAGCCGGAGTCGGGAGCGCGATCGACAGCAGGGCCGAACGGCTTCCCTTGATGTCGAACGGTGATGACCCTCCACCTGACGGGCTTGGTATGGCGGATGCCCCGGAAGCTGCACCATCCCGACCGAGGGGCGACATCCCAGGCGAGCGGGGTCAGGTGGCTGCCGCTCCCCGCGCCGGGACGGGTGCCGCGATCGCAGAACACACCAGAGCTGCCGGGGTCGTCCCACACGTAGAGGCGGTAATCCCAACGCCCCGCACCCACGGAATCGATGAACAGCACGAAGGTGCCGCCGTTGGCCAGTCGGAACCGTTGGAACGTGCTGAATCGCCACGTGTAGCGATGCAATCGCGCGTGGAATCGCAGGGAGACATGGGCAAGATCGAGCCTCGAACCGGTGTCCTTCGCGTCGCGGAAGGAACCGAGTTGCGCAGACGCCGCGGCGGGAGTTGCGAAGGCAACGGCCATCGTGAGGACGATCAGGATGCAGACCCTGGTCCGCCTCGCTGGAACGTCCATCCGCATGCGACACACCTCCGTCTCGTCCCATTCAAGACGATCGGTCCGGGAACGATGCGAGCGCGCGCTCTCGGAGGTGATCCGGTGGTGTGAGTGTATGCCGGTTCACGGTCCGGCGCTGTCGACGGAACCAGCTCGAACAGGCCTCCAGGTCATCCGGCTCCGACCGCCGGGGCCCGCCGCGCATCGGAACTCCGCTGTTTCCGCAGCTCTGCGTCCTCCGACGGTGGGAACGCTCGCCGACGGGTCGGCGGCGGCTACCCGACGTTCAAGATGAACTTGATCGTCGCCACCTGGTCGGTGTGAGTCGGGTCCGTGAAGACGTCGCCCAGCCAGATCGTGTGCCGGCCTGGCTCGAGGCCCCGCACCATCACGAACCAACCCTCGAGGAACATCTGATACTCCCCCGCAGGGACGCCGAAGAGGTTGTCCGTGCCCAGGTCGAGCCGCACCCACGAGCCGGTCTTGAACCGGTTGATCTCGCGGATCCGCTTCCCGTCCACCTTGACCACCGCGTCGTGGGTCATCGCCATGAACGCATCGGCGATCGCTTTGGTGGCCCTCCGCGTGTCTGCGTCCAGACCTACCGTCGCGAATTGACCACCGGGGGTGACGAGCAGGGGCCTGTGAGCCGGGACGTGGCAGTGCACGACGAGGCCTTCGGAGGTCGCGACCGGCATGAACAGGATCCCGCCACGCGCCGTCACCGCATCGCAGGTGGGGTTCACGATGGGACTCTCGGCCACCGGTGGCTCGAACAGGTACCGGGCGAACCGCCGGGTCCAGGCCTCGTAGGACACGCCGAGGGGATGGGTGTTCGGTCCATAGACCACGCCGCCTGACCCTTCGGCGTTCGCGCCTGCAGGCAACGCCATGGCCATGACGACGAGCAGCCCCACCAGGACGAGCGATCGTTTCCTCATCCGTGCCCTCCCTCTCCAGCCGTTCCCTGGACGGGAAACGGTTGGGTCATCTTCTTCCGCAAATCAGACTGGGGTCAATAGGCGTGGGCCATCTGGCGCAGATACCCCAGGGCCTTCTGACACCGTCGGAAATCGTTGACCTGTCCTACCAACACGAGCACACACGCCGCGCTTATCCACCTCGTTCGAACTGATCCGCTCGCATCAGCGCACGCAGTACTTCGCGGCGTGGGTCCATGTGCGAGAGAAGCTCGCGGAGCTCACGGTCGAGCAATCATCCGACTCCCCCGCGCACTCGCCTTGGCGACGTCCGTCACGGCTGAGAGTTCGCTGAGTATCCGCGCCACGCGCAAGCCGTCGGACGCCGCCGCTAGTACTACCCCTGGAACCACCGAGCAGACGAGGAGGTGGACACAGCGTCGGAACTGTGGATAGCAAGAGGGGGTGGTCGCATGGATCACCCGTCGACGCGGATTCGCCACACACAGGGAGGTGCGTTCATGGCGTGGGAGTCGTCCAGCAGCTGATCGTGTACGCGTCGCTCGCCGAGGGCGCGGCGGCGGGACCTACTAGGAAGGAGTTCGAGATGTCTGCACAACCTCGATGGGATGACACGGCACCCGCTCAGCGCCCGGTCTCGGTGCCTACGAGCCGGGCGATGGGGGACACGGATCGGAAGACTGCACGGATCGTGTCGGTGATCGCCCTGGCCAGCATCGCTGCCGGCGCGATCAACCTCGCCGTAGCGGCGACGATCGGCGGCGGCAACGCCCAGACCTATGCGTTCTTCGGAGCGGTGGGCGCGGCGCAGGTCGTCTGGGGCATCCTGGCACTGGTCTGGGTAGCCCCCTGGTGGCTCGTGCTCGGCGCGTTGGGTAACGCGGTCGTCGTGGCCACGTGGCTCGTCTCCAGGACGGTGGGGCTCCCGTTCGGTCAGTTCGCCCACGTCGTGCTGCCGGTCAGGTTCCCCGACAGCGTGGCGACGATCCTCGAAGCGGTGACCGTCGTCGGTGCGGTTCTGCTGATGGTTCGGGGATCCGCTACGACGCGGGCCGCGGCACGTGTGCGGGGCTTCACGCTCGCGGCCGCGGTGTTGATCGGCGCGCTCGGCCTCGCCGGGGTCCTGTCGCAGGCCAACGCGTTCGCATCCGGCGGTGGAGGCGGCGGCCAGAACGGCCCGACCGCGCCCTACGGTGGGAACGGTGGAGGGGGAGGTCCGGCCGGCGGCTACGGCTACTGACGGGCCGCCGCTCGAACAGCACGACCCACGCGTGGCGCCCGGCCGTTCTCCGGCCGGTCGCCGCGCGGACGCCGCGACCCGAGGCCTCAAGTCGATCGGCTCCAGTTCCGGGATCCCAGCAGGCGATCCGCAAACCCGAGCCGGGCTCGACCGCTCCCCTCTTCGCGAGGGTGGACATCGTGGTTGAGACGCCTGACAGGGAAGAACCTGAACTACGGCTCTTCGGCCCGGCCCTTAGGCACTCGGTGGCACCGGGGACGACGGGTCGGCGACCGCGTAGAGCTGCCACCGACCGTCGATGCCCTTCATCGCGTGCGGACCGCGGTCTCGGAAGTTGAGGGCGGACCCCATCACCAGATCCCGCACGGTGCCGGAGACGAGGATCTCCCCCGGATCGGCGGCAGCCATGATCCGGGCGGCGAGGTGGACCGCGATCCCGCCGACGTCACCGCCCCGCAGCTCGACCTCGCCGGTGTGGATCCCGGCCCGGATCCGCACGTCGGCCCGCTCGAGCTCCTCGCGTAGGGCGGCGGCGCATCGGATCGCGCGCCCGGGCCCATCGAAGGTCGCGAGGATCCCGTCCCCGGTGGTCTTCACCAAGATCCCGGCGTCCTGCTCCACGAGATCGCGGGCCGTGGCATCGTGCAGATCCAACACCGCCGCCCAACGGCTGTCGCCTAGACGATTCGCCGTACCGGTGGAGTTGACGATGTCGGTGAACAGCACCGACGAGAGCTGCCGTCCGGTCGGGGTGGCCCGCCGAGAGCCGGCGATGAATCGCTCCAGCGCACCGAGCTCAACCTCGGGATGGTCCCAGTAGGCAATCACGTCGCCGCTGGGGATCGGCAGGAACGTGGCGCCATCGATGTGCTCGGCGACGTAGCGCGCGAGCTCGATCGGGACGAACGCGTTGTCCTCGGGGTGTATGACGAGCGTCGGTGCTGTGATCGCCGGGAGCAGTGAGCGAGCGTCGGCAGCAGCCGCGGCGGCCTGATACGCGGCGATCGCGCCAGGACTGCTGATCAGCCGCTGGAGCTTCGCGTACCAGGAACGCAGCCGCTCGTCGCCGGCGCGGCTCGGGAACAGCAGGTCGAAGGTCTGGCCCGTTCCCCAGCCCTCCTCGAAGCGCTCCATCTGTGCCCGCAACGCCTCGGGAGACATCCCCACCGGGTAATCGTCGTCCCACAGGACCCGCACGGCGACCATGACCAAGACGAGGGCCCGGACGCGCTCGGGCCGGGTCGCGGCGAACAGCATCCCGGCGGGTCCGGCGGGTCCGCCGCAGATGAGGGCCGCCTGCTCAGAGCCGACGGCGTCCATCACGGCCTCGATCTCTTCGGCGAACGCCTCCCAAGGCGGGAGCGCGTTCAGCTGGACGGGGTCGGAGGCGCCCGTGCCCCGCATGTCGAACCGGATCACGCGCGCCCAGGTGGCCAGCTGCGACAGGAACAGCCGGTGGGCGGGCTCCTCCCACTCCACGTCGAAGGAGCCCCAGAAGCCGGCCGTGAAGACAACATCGATCGGAGCGTCTCCGATGATCTGGTAGGCGATCCGCTGGTCGTCCAGCGTGGTGTAACCGGTGACGGGTTCCAAGGGCTCGAGTCTAACCAGCGAGGCGGGGCGGGGGTGGTGCAGCGACGGCGAGGCTCCTTGATCGAGAGGTTCATCGGGGTTGTGTTCCCATTGCTCACGCCCGCTGTCGAGCTTTCCCACTCAGATCGATGTCGGGCGCCAAGAGCGCAGGTTGAAGGGCAGACGGGCTCGAATCGCGAGAAACGAGGGTGTCGACAATGGAGCGCGATCCTGGCGAACCGCCTCACGTTCCCTACCGGATCTGTAGATTGCCAAGCGCCTTCATCACGTGGCTCCGGCTTCGCGCATCGGTCGACCTGCGAACGGCGAGATCGTCATCGCGACTCGCCCGAACAGCCAAGCTCATGACCTCCGTCGAGACCCTCGGATCGAACGGTCGGTGGCCTCCTCCACGCCGCACGATCGGGCTCATTCGAGTGCGTCGCCGTGAGAACATCGAGCGGTGCACCGGATACTGGTTGGTACCAGGGACGGGCTCCAGACGATCGGCGACCGAGGTCCCGTTGGGCCTCATCCAACTCGCCGGTCGGTCCGTGACTGCCGTCGTCCGAGACGGTCCCGAGCTCTGGGCGATCGTGGATCGATCCGAGGTCTGGCACGCACCCGAGGCCGGCTGGCGCCTGGTGGCCACGCTGCAGGGCTACCAAGCGACGTGCATCGCCATGACCGACGCGATCCATGTCGGCTCGTCCAACGCACGACTGTTCCGACTCGCCGGGGAAACGCTCGAGCCCGTGGTCGCGTTCGACGACGCGGAAGGCCGCTCCGAGTGGTACACACCCTGGGGCGGACCGCCCGCCACTCGCTCCCTGTCTGAGTGGGGCGACGACGTCTATGTCAACGTCCACGTCGGGGGGATCCTTCACACCGGAGACCAGGGGCCTACGTGGAACCCCACGATCGAGATCGACGCCGACGTCCACCAAGTCGCAACCGCGGAGGGCTTCGTCCTGGCCGCCTGCGCCGGCGGGCTCGCGACGAGCCTGGACCACGGCGCAACCTGGACGATGCGGAGCGAGGGGCTCGATGCTCCGTACTCGCGCGCGGTGGTCGTCTGCGGCGACACGCTCCTCATGTCTGCCTCGAACGGCCCGCGTGGTGGTCGCGCCGCCGTGTACCGGGCCGATATCTCCGCCGGTGCGTTCGAACGCTGCACGGCCGGGCTCCCTGGATGGTTCGACGACAACATCGACACCTATCACCTGGATGCGCTGAACGACGGATCGTTCGCGGCGTTCGGCACCTCCGACGGACGCATCTTCGGTTCGGAAGACGCCGGATCGACCTGGCAGGAGATGGCCTCCGATCTCGCCACGATCCAGCACGTCCTGGTGCTGCCCGACTGACTCAAGACCCCACCCGATACACGAGCCCGGTGAACAGGAGTCAGTTCGCCCGCAGCACGTCGAGGAACGCCGCCTCGGTGTCGGGAGACGGGCTGGCGCCGAGCTCCGAGGCGAGCGTCTCGCGGAGACGGTCGTAGGTCGCGAGCGCCTCGGCGTTGTTGCCGGCCTCGACGTGCGCCCGCATGAGCGTCACGTACGCGCGCTCCCGGAACGGTTCGAGCGCGATGATGCGCTCCGCGTCCCCCGCCGCGCCGGTCAGGTCGCCCTGCCTGATCGCGATCTCGGCTCTGCACGACAACGCCCGCACCTGGATCGTTCGAAGCTGCGTCCGCTGCCGATGCACCCACTCCCCCTCGGCGCCCTCGAGGAACGGACGTCGCGCGATCGCGTTCGCGACGAGCGCCGCCCCGTTCGCCGCGGCGAGGTCGCCCGCCCGCAGCGCCGCCTCCGCGTCGTGCGCCGCGGCCGCGGCGGCTTCGACGTCGATCCATGCGTCGGGCGGCAGGCGAAGCTGGTAGCAACCGAACGCATGCTCGATCGTCGCCTCGGCTCCGCTCTGCGCGAGCACGCCGCGCAACTTGCTCACGATCGCGCGCAGGGCCGTGGCCCACGCTTGGGGCGGGGTTCCGTCCCACACCACGTCGGCGATGTGCTCGGTCGACAGCGCGTCGCGGCGTTCCGACGCCAGCAGCGCGAAGGCGAGCCGGCCCTGCCCGCCGGGGAACCGGCTCTCGGCCACGAGGACGTCGCCGCGCTCGATCGCGACGTTGCCGGCGAGGTAGATCCGCAGCTGTGGCTCGTCCATGCCATCCCCTCGGGGCCCGCCGGGCGAGGCGGCGCCAACGTTGCGCCAACGTCGCTTGCCTAGTATCCGCCCCGAGGAGGTGATCGCATGATCAAGGAAGTCACCTGCGAGTGCGGCTTCTACGCGCGCGGGATCGAGGACGACCTCGTCGTCGCCGTCCAGGCGCACGGGGCGGCCAAGCACGGCATGGACGTCACCCGTGAGCAGGTCATCGCCCAGCTCAAACCGGTCGGCGCCTGATCCCGGACCGACCTGCGAACACGGCGCGGGCCGAGCGCCCGAGGACCGGAACCGCGGCGCCCCGGAAGGCGCCGCGGTTCCGCGTCGCCCTCCGTCACATCGCGGTTTCGAACAGCCCCATGGTGTTGCCCTCGCTGTCCTTGAAGTACGCGAAGGCCCCCATGTTCGGGATCGGGGTGCGCGGCGTGACCGTGCTGCCGCCGCCCGCCTCGATCTTCTTGAGGGTCTCGTCGATCGAGTCGACCCCGATCGTGATCACCGGGTACGGCGTCTCCGATCCGCGGCCCGTGAACCCGCCGTTGATCGCGCCGGGCTCCTTGGGTCGCATCTGCTCGTCGATCGGGACCGTGGTCGCGGTGGTGTAGACCATCCCGTTGCCCATGTCGTTGTCGTTGAGCTCCCAGTCGAAGACCGAGCCGTAGAACTCCTTGGCTCGCGAGTGGTCGTCGAACGTGATCTCGAAGTGCACGACCTTGTCCATCGGTTCCCCTTCCCCTCGGATCCTCCAAACCTACCGCGATTCGGCGGAGGACGCGGAGGGGGTGGCCCGAGCGAGAAATGGATGAACGGGATAGTCTCCCTCCCAAGGGACCGTGCCCGCAGGAGTGCCCGCGGGAGAGAAGGAGGAACGGGATGAAGGTACGGGTTGTTCTTGGCCTGTGCGCACTGCTGGCGGTCGCCATCTGGCCGGCGACGGCAGGCGCGGATCCATTCGTGGGACCACCCCTGTGTGCGAGTGCGGGGACGGCGTTGTGGGGCTCCCACCACGGCAACCTCACCGTGAACGGCGACGCGTACGTGCCGGCCGGCAAGGCCCTGCGGGTCAGCGCCAACCTGAGGCTGAGTCCCGGGGCCTGCCTGGATGCGTTCACGCTCGGCACCGTGCACGTGCACGGCAACATCCGCGTCGGCGAGGGCGCGGTGCTCGCGCTCGGGTGCACGCCCGACTCGATCGGGCCGGTTCCGCCCTGCGGCACGACCACGACGAACGACACCGTGGGCGGGAACATCGTCGCCCAGGACGCGCTCACGATGTACCTGGACGGCAACACGATCCACGGCAACGTGATCTCGCGCAACGGTGGTCCGGGCCTGCACGGCGAGTTCCTCAACTTCCCGATCAAGGACAACACCATCGAGGGTGACTTGATCGTCCGAGGTTGGAAGGGCGGCTGGGCCGGCGCCATCCGCAACGATGTCGGCGGAGACCTGGTCTGGACCAAGAACAAGAGCGCCACCGACCCGGACTCGAACGAGGTGCAGACGAATTGGATCGCCGGCGACCTGCGCTGCTACGGCAACTCGCCCCGCGCGCAGGTGAACCCGAACGACGGCGGCCAGCCCAACGCCGTCGGCGGTCACAAGCTCGGGCAGTGCGCCGGACTCTGAGGTCGCGCGACGTACGAAGATAGCCGCGAACGCGGGCCGGGGATCCACCGGATGCCCGGCAAGCAGGAGCGAACGAAGCGAGGGGCCGGAGCTCCTCGCTTCGTTGCGTCACGGCCGGAGATCGTAGGAAGGGGACGGAGACATGAGACGAAGCACCATGGCGGCCGCGGGCGTGGTCGCGGCGATCGTCGCGATCGGAGTCTTGCCCACGGCGTTCGCGGCGCTGCATGCCCGGCAGGCCCCGCCGGCCAACTGCGTGCGCAACCAGCTCGGCGTCCGGTCCAACGGATCCCAGGGCGCCGCCGGCACGATCTACGGAGCCTTCGTGTTCACGAACCGCTCACACGCCGCCTGCAAGCTCAAGGGCTACCCAGGCATCCAGCTCTTCGGCAAGCAAGGGCGCCCCATCCACACCACCGTGCGACGCGACCTCCCGCCCGGACCCAAGAACGTGCGGCTCGCGCCCGGCGCGTCCGCCACCTTCCGCACGAGCTTCAGCGACGTGTCCTCCGGCGGCCCGTGCCCCACGTCGAGCGTCGCGCAGATCACGCCGCCGAACGCGGGGGCGTCCCTGTTCATCCCGGCCGTGATGTTCCCGTGTGAGGGCGTCGTGCACGTCTCGGCGGTGCGCCCCGGCGTGCACCACGCGTAGGTAGCCAGGCGTATCCAGCCGTCGAGGACGTCGAACTAGGGCGCCGGCGTGCCGGACCGATCCCGCGCGCTCGGCTCGAGTGAGCCGTCGCGCTCGGGGTCGCGCGCTCCCGGCATGAGCATGAACACGACCGTGGCCGCCGCGCCCAGGACGCCCGCCACGATCAGCACGTCGTCGGCGCCGATGACGGCCGCGAGCGGCCCCACCACCAGGAACGAGATGGGCGCGCCGAGGATCGAGATCATCCAGTCGAGGGAAGACACCCGCCCCAGGAGCTCGTTGGGGACGAGGCGCTGCATGGCCGTGAACCAGATCACCACCAGCACGGAGATGGCGCTCTCCGCGACGAACGACGCCGCCATCGCCTGGGGGATGTTCGCCACGACCCCGAACGCCGCGGTCATGCCCATGCCGACGGCCCACGCCGCATACATCACCGTGATCGGCCTCCGCGGCAGCCCGCCGCGCTGGGCCATGTACAACGACGCGATGACGGATCCCACGCCGCCCGCCCCGAACACGAGGGCCAGTTGGAGCTCGGTCCCCGACATCTGGTCGGTGACCACGAACGGCACGAGCGTCTCCCACGGGCCCCAGACGCAGAACAAGCTGACCGCACCGCAGAGCAGCCCCCATTTGATCCAGGGGGTGGAGCGGACGTAGGCGATCCCCTCCCGGATGTCTGCCCAGAGCTCGGTCTGCTCCTCATCGTTCTTGCGGTCCGCGCGCACTTCCATCATCCAGATGCAGGCGGCGGACACGACGAACGTGAGCCCGTCGAAGATGAACGCCCAGCCGGTGCCCGCGGCCGCCACCACGCTGGCGCCGATCAGCGGGCCGACCACGATCATCGCGAACGGCCTGACCGTCGAGCCGATGGAGTTCGCCTGCACCAGCTGGTCTTCGGGCACGATCATCGGGACGATCGAGCTGAACGCGGGCCAGAAGATCGCCTGCCCCGCGCCGTAGACGAACACGAGGCCGATCAGCAGCGGGATGGTGATCACGTCCAGCAGGATCACGATGCCGATCGCGGCGATCGCCACGAGGCGCAGGAGATCGCCGATGATCATGAGGTGCCGCCGATCCATCCGATCCGAGAGCGCACCCGTCGCCAGCAGGAAGAGGACCTGCGGCAACGTCCACGCGATGCCCACCGCCGAGAACACGGCCGGCGAGGCCTCCAGATCCTTGTAGACGAGCCAGGCCACCGCGAACACGTAGATCCCGTCGCCGATCATGGAGACGGTCTGCCCGATCCAGAGCAGGCGGAAGTCGCGGTGGCGCAGCGGTTGCAGCACCCCGACCCGTTCGAACAGCGGCGGACGCTCGCTCATCCGGTCGGGCCCTCGCCGTTGTGCGCCTGAAAGGTCACGTTCTCCCCGATCGTCGTGCGACGCTCTTCGGCAGAGGGTATCCCGCCACACGATACCGACGGCCCCGCAGTGCTCGCCGCCGCGACCCGGGCTACCCTTCGCCGAGGCGGGGCCCAGGAGGGGATGTGAAGCGACTGAAGATCGACGAGGCGTTCGTGCTGCGATGGGCCGAGCGGTACGCGGAGGACATCTCCGACGCCGAGGGGGCGTTCGAGGAGCGGCTGTTCTCCACCGGGTCCGCGACCATACGAGCGCGCGGGTACCTCACGCGCGGAGAGTTCATGACGATCGCGATCTGGAAGTCCCCGCGCGCTCGGTCACGGCTCGAGCGGAACGACGCGAGAAGCGTTCGCGCGGTGTCGTCGCTGGCGTTCGCCCCCGATGCCGTGGAACGGGCGTCGGTGCTGACGGGCCTCTCCGGCGTCGGCGAGCCGATCGCGTCGGCCATCCTCGCGGTCTGGGATCCCCTGCGCTTCACGGTGTTCGACTGGCGCGCGACCGAGACCTTGCGGGCCGCGGGTTACTTCCGATCGAGTGGAGGCGGCGTGAGCCTCGGGCTGTACCTCGCGGTGTGTCGCGAGCTCGCGGATCGGGCTCGATCTGCCCGACACGACCCTTCCCAAGCTGCGGCTCCTGGACCGGGCCCTGTGGGCGTACAGCGCCCGAGGATCCTCGCGGTAGCATCGCCGGCGTGGACCGTCCCGATCCCGCCGAGCTCGACGCCGTCATCGACCTCGTCGCGCGCGAGGCCGCCGCGTACCTCCACGGCCTCGACGACCGTCCCGTGCGCGATCCTCGCGCGGAGGAGGTCGCCGCGAGCTTCGGGGGACCGCTGCCCGAGCAGGGCGTCGGGGCGGTCGGGGCGCTCGAGGAATTGCTCGGCGGGATCGACGGCGCGGTGCACTCCGCGGGGCCGAAGTTCTTCCATTTCGTGGACGGCGGGGCGACGCCCGCCGCGCTCGGTGCGGACTGGCTCACCTCCGCGCTCGATCAGAACCCGGGCGCCTGGGTCTCCTCGCCCCTCGGGGGGCGGCTCGAGCAGGTGTCGATCGGATGGCTCAAGGAGCTGTTCGGGTTGCCGGCCGCCTGGGGCGGCGTGCTTACGACCGGCGCCACCATGGCGAACTTCGTGGCCCTCGGATGCGCCCGACGGTGGTGCGCCGAGCGCGCGGGCGTCGACGTGGACGAGCTGGGGCTCGCCGCCGCGCCGCCGATCACCGTGCTCGGCGGCGGCTACACGCACCCCAGCGACGTGAAGGCGCTCGGGATGCTGGGCGTGGGCCGGGGTCGCGTGCGGCAACTGAGCCGCGATGCCGTGGGGCGCGTCGACCTCGACGCGATGCGGGCCGCGCTCGCCGAGCTGAACGGGCAACCCGCGATCGTCATCGGCAGCGCCGGCGAGGTGAACGCCGGCGACTTCGACCCGCTCGTGGAGATGGCCGAGCTCGCGTCACAGCACGGCGCCTGGTTCCACGTGGACGGGGCCTTCGGGCTGTTCGCCGCCCTCTCGCCGCGCACCGCGCACCTGGTGGAGGGGGTCGAACGCGCCGACTCGGTGATCGCCGACGGCCACAAGTGGTTGAACGTGCCCTACGAGAACGGGTTCGCGTTCGTGCGCGATCCGACCCTGTTGCCGGCCGTGTTCGGCTCGGGCGCCGCCTACCTCCCCGACATCGACGACCCGCAGCCCAACTGGGGCTACCTCGGACCCGAGATGTCGCGGCGGGCGCGCGCCTTCCCGGTCTGGGCGACCCTGCGGGCGTACGGTCGCGAGGGCCACCGCGCGATCGTGGAACACGACCTCGACCTCGCGCAGCGGCTCGCGGCCACCGTCGACGAGGCGCCGGACCTCGAGCGGCTCGCCGAGGTGCAGCTCAACATCGTCTGCTTCCGCTACCGCCCGCCGGGCTCGACCGACGGTCCGGCGCTCGACGACCTCAACCGGCGGATCGGCGAGGCCGCGCTCGTGGACGGTCGCGTCTTCTTCGGCTCGACCGACTACGGCGGCCGCGTGGCGTTCCGCCCGGCGCTCGTGAACTGGCGAACCCGCGAGGAGGACGTGGACCTCGTGCCCCAGGTCGTCCGCGAGCTCGGCGCGAAGCTCGCCGCCGGCACGACCGTGACCTGAACGGCCGACCGAACGGAGCCTCAGACGCGCGAGAGGCCGAGTCCGTCGATCACCACCGGCTGGCCCGCCGAATGAACGCGGATCGCGACCGCGCCCGCATGCAGCGCGCTCCACGACACCACCCTCACGAGCCGGCGCCCGATCACATCCGCCCGTGTGGAGACCCTACGCAGCAGCACGCCGTTCCACAGAACGTCCACGGTCCCGCCACCAGGACGTTCCTGGACGAGCAGTGAGATCGCCCGCGCCTTGACGGCCCGCAGACGCAGCGTGGCCCCGCGGCGTCTCGATCGGGTCGCCGTACCCTGGTAGAGACGTCCGGCGGACGACTCCGTCCACGCCCCCCTGGATCCTCGGAGCGACCGGTCGTCAACCGGCGCTGCCGCGCATGCCCGCGCGCTGTTCGAGGCCCCGCTCGCGTTGAAGGCATCGATCAAGAAGCAGGTGGTGTCACCCGGAGCGAACGGCGATCCGATGGCCGTGCCGGTGATCGTGGTGCGGTGCCAACGGTGTGGGAACCCCTTGGTGAACGGCGCCGAACGCCACCGCACCCCGTATCCGGTGGCTCCCTCGGAGGGCGACCACGTGACATCGTAGGGACCGAGCCGGAAGCTCGCCGCGGACGAAGTGACGATCGGCTTCTGCGGTTCGGCGATCTGTGTCGGGCCTACCGTGAAGTCGGACGAGGTGCACCAACCCTGGGCCGGAGTGATGACGCAGATCGGACCCGTCGCGGCGCCCTGAGGCACCGTCGCATCGATGTGGGAGTCCGACACGTCCTGGAACGAGGCGGGCACGCCGCCGAACTTTACCGAGGTCGCCCCGGTCAGCCCGCTCCCCGTGATGCTGACCGGGGAGTCGACGGGAGCCTGGACCGGGGTGAAGGATGAGATCTCCGGGTAGACGGACGTGCACGTGGATGCGGCGCCAGTGTCCTGCCCGACACCACCCCAACCGCCGTACGAGAGGTGCTGATTCGTGGCGCCATCCCACCACATCCACTGCTGCGCGCTGCAATGTCGCAGGCGATAGACGTTGTCCGTCCAGCGGTTCCCGGCGCTCGTGCCCACCCCGTGATTCACCACGCCGTTCGATGCGGTCGCTTTGTTTACCACGTCGATCGCGTTGCGAACGGCGAGGTTGTCCCGATTCGGATAGTTGGCCCCTTGGTCGCACCTCGGAGCGGGGGCGGGGACGGGGTCATGCCTGTTTCCGAACATACGGATACCCCAATTGGGCGAGGTCGCGGAGGGTACCGTGACGACGTTGTCCCGAACCGTGACCCCGTTCGAGTCGTACAGATCGATGGCGGCCACGAGACCTCCGTCCACGGCGTTGTCGTGGATGTCGCCGCCGGTCGGACCGCCGCAGCTCACCTCCACGCGGATCCCTTCCTGTGGGAGCGCGGCGTTCACCGCGTTCGCCGTCTGCTCGATCGTGTTGTTCGAGACGTCGAATCCGCGCGTGTCGATGTCGAGCCAGAGCTGCGCTCCCCCCGCATTGCCTCGGAACGTGGTGCCCCGGACGATGAGGTCGGTGTCGGTGTTGAACTTCGCCCCTCCGGCGAACCCCGGCGACCACCCGGTCGTGGTCGGGTTGTCGTAGACGAACGAATCCTCGACCGTCAGCGCATCGACTCGGACGGCGCGCAGCCCGAAGTCACCGGTGGGATTCGACACGGCATCGTAGGGGGTCGAGCCGTTGCGCTCGATCGTGGAGCCCGACACCGTGATGTCCTCGGCGGTGTTGATCGCGATCCCCACCTGCCCCGCCCCGGTGGCCGTGATGCGGTTGAGGGTCCAGCCGCTCACGACGCCGCCGCCCGCGGCGCCGCTCCCGATCTGCACGTCGGCCTTTCGGGCTCCGTCGAGCACGAGGTCCTGCAAGGTGACGTCGTTTCGGCCGTCCGAGCCCTTGAAGCAGTAGACGGCCGCCGCGCACTCGATCACGGTCGGTTCCGACCCCACGCCGATCACGGTGATCCCCGATGGGGGGACGAGGGGAGCCCCGATCGCGTAGATGCCCCCCTCGAGGCAGGCAACGCCTCCGTCGGTGCCCGCCTCAGCGCCAACTGCGGCAAAGAACATCCCGAGGTCGGCGCCGGCGGACGCGGTCTCCGTGCACGCCGGCCCGGCATCGGCCGGTCCTGCCCCGCCGATCAACAGGGCCATGCTGAGGCAGGACAGGGCGAAGGAAGCGGCCAACCTCATCTTCATGCTGCCTCCCGGCGTCGCGCGTCGACCCGAGTGTGCCTTGGGATGCGCCCTCTTGCAATGGCCATCCGGCTACAGTTGGCGATCGTGGAGACCTGGGTCGTGCTCCTGCGCGGGATCAACGTGGGCGGCAAGAACGTGATCCCCATGGCGTCGCTGCGCGACGAGTTCGCCGCGATGGGCTTCCGCGACCCACAGACCCACATCCAGAGCGGGAACGTGCTCGTGGAGAGCCCGAGGAAGCGGAGCAAGGCGGCCGTGGCGCGCATCGAGCGCCACCTGTCCGAGGCGTTCGGGTACGGGGCGCGCGTGGTCGTGCGCGACACCCCCGAGATGGCGGCGATCGTGGCGGCGATGCCTGCCGACTGGGACCCCGACGATCGCACGGTTCGCCACAACGTGATCTTCCTCACCGACGGCGTCGCCCCCGACGACCTGATCGGCGGGCTCGAGGTCGATCCCGCCATCGAGTCGATCGCGGCGAGCCCCCACGCCGTCTATTGGTCCGCGCCGATGAGCACCCTCACGCGCACCGCCATGGTGAAGCTGAGCGCGCACCCCCGCTACCCCGAGGTGACGATCCGCAACGCCCGCGTGACCCTCAAGCTCTTCGACCTGATGCAGGCTCGAGACGAACGGGGTTGACGGTTCCAAACCGTCGGTTCCTGGAGCCCTGTTGGGGCTCATTTAGCGATCCCCTTACCTCGCCGCCTGTGAGATGGACCCGCGACGCGACCCGCCGTCGCACCCTCGACACGGGAGGTGGCGCGCATGGTTCGCACCGAGCAGGTCACGAAGGCGGGACCGGACGTCGCCAGGATCCCGGACGCCGGGCCGAAACGGCCCCGATCCATGCCCTGGCTCGTAGGCGCGTTGGTGATCATGACCCTGGGGTTCCTCGCGCTCGCAGGGCTGACCTTCTACCAGCACCACGCCCGAACCGACGCCGAGCGCCTCGCCGCCGAGGTCGCGACGGCCTGGGGCTCGGCGGCACCCGCCGGCCTCGGTGGCGTCTACGATCGCCACGCCGTGCTGATCGACGCGCAAGGGACCAGATCGACCGGGATCAAGTCCATCGTGGCCGCCGCCAAGGACCGCGGACCGAACTTCACGATGACGCAGTTGGGCGACGTCGCGTCGACGCCCGACGGCGCCTTCGCGACCTTCGCCTACCGCTTCGCCGGAGACGGGCGGGGATCGGGCATGGCGGTCATGAAGATCGACGCCGGCAAGGTCGTGCGCCAGTGGAACTTCGAGTCGACCATCGCGCGCCCCTCGAAGTAGGGCGGTCGATCACGTGTGCGACGTGATCACGCCGTTGGCGAACCTGCCCGTGGCCCCCGGCGCCGTCCAGCTCGCAGCCACGTAGCGCCGGCTGCCGTTGGGCATGGAGCAGGTGGCGTCGAAGCTCGCCGCTTGCACCTGCGTCACCGTGCCGGTGCACAGCGTCCCGCTCGGCAGATACTCCATCTGGAACGCGGTCGAGTCGAGGCTCGACGAGCTGACGAGCAGGTCGGCGCGAACGAGGACCCGCTGCGGCCCGGTGCCGTTACCCGCCATCGACACGATCCCGCGCGTCACCCCCACGTCGGTGAGGATCTGCCCACTCAGCGAATCGCTGAAGGTCGCGGCGTTCCACGTGTGAGGCCGGAAGCGCAGCGGCCCCATACCGAGTGAGGCAACGAGCGCGACGCCCATCACCGAGGCCAACGCCGGCGCCGTGCGAAGGGGCCATCGCCCGGGCGCCGCACGCCGGAGCACGCGCCAGACCGTCAAGCCGCAGACGGTACCCACGGCGACCGCGAAGATCGCGATCATCCACGGCGTGCTGCGGTCCGTGCCCGAGCCGATGCCGTGCAGGGTGGCGGCGCCCCACACCGCGAAGTTGACGTAGTGCGCGCGTCGCCAGAACCGGTAGCTCAGCTTCGCGTTGCGGTAGTGATTCGTCACGGCGAGCGCGAGCAGGAGCTCGGCGGCCACGATCCCGAGGCCGGTCCAGATCGGCCGATACGAGGCCAAGAGCGGCACGACGAGCGATGCGAGCGAGAACGGCAGATACGAGTCGATGGCGATCGCCACGATGTGCAGCACCACGAACGTCCCCGTGAGCAAGCCAGTGAACCGGTGCACGTCTTCCAGCGCGAACCGCGGCCAGTGCTTCATCCGCTTCTTGCCGGTCATCCCGAGCCCGAGCGCGACGTTCAGCGACAGCAGGACGTAGGCCACGATGCCGCCGGCGCGCGCCGCATACCAGTCGATGGGGCTCGACGTCAGATGCACGCGAGGGCCTCCCGCAGGCCGCGGTCCCAGCTTCCGTTCGCACGGATCTCGCCGTCGAGCCCCACGAAGCGCGCGGGGATCCCGCGCTCCTCGAGCCAGGCGGGGCCGTCGCCGCCCGCGAGGAATCCGGCCTTGGCCGCGACGTCGGCCGCCAGGCACGTCGCCCCGCACGCGGTCACCGACGACCAGGGCGACGTCGACGGGCGGCGGGTCCGAGGATCGATCAGGTGGTGCTGGAGCACGTCCCCGCGCAGCCACCGCCGCTTGGCGGTCCCGCTCGTGGCGAGCGCCCCGCGTTGCAGCGTGACCGATCCCTCGTTCGGCAACGCGACCGTGAGGGCACCTCGGGCCGCCACGTCGCCGCCCGCGGAGACGAACCCGTCGCCCGAGAGCAGCTTCATGGCGTCGTCGACCGCGAGCGCCTTCACGACCCCGTTGAGGTCGAGCTGCACGCCGGGAGGCACTCCCACCACGCGGCCGAGCGAGATCACGCCGGCCGGCTGCACGCCCGTCACCGGATCCGCGGGTCGAGCGTCCGGCGCGAGCGAGGCCGAGTCGCGGTCATACCCGGCCGCGACGAGCTCCGCGCCCAGGGTCGGGACGACGAGCCCGCCGGTCTCCTCGGCGACGCGCAACGCGGTGCGGAGCGTCTCGGCGAACAGCGGGGACGCCAGCACGAGCCGCCCGGCCGCGGCGTTGATGCGGTTCAACTCGCTCCGCGCGATGAACCTGCTGAAGACCAGGTCGCGCTCGTGGAAGAGCCGCTCGACGGCCTCGAGCGCAGCCGCGGCGGCGCCACCCACCACGATCTCGCAGCCCATCGCCTCGAACGTGTGCTCGCTCATGACACCGACGTGGCCGCCCCGGGCGGCGCCTGAGCCGGGCCGACCACGCCGCCCTGCAGGAGGTCTCGCTTGACCACCTCGACGAACCTCGTCGGCGCCTCGAGGGCGGTGGCCGATCCTTTCGGGTGGCCCGCGTAGGAACGCTGCGAGAACACCATCGCGATGCCGAACGCCACCGCACCGAGCGAGGCGACACCCGCCTTGGCGCCGAAGGCGCGCCGGCGAGCCGATCGCAGTTCCGCGGCTCGAGCGCCCGATGCTGCGCGCCCACCCGATGCTGTGCGCCGGCCAGATCCGCGAGATCCCGTCCTGCCGTCCATGCCAGGTTCGCTCCTCATGTCCGCCTTTCGTCACGATTGTCCCGGGGCCAGCTGAGAGCGAGCTGTGGATCCTGCGGAGAAGTGGTGGCGAAGCGCAGTTGCTAGGTTCGGTCCGTGGATGCCGTGCTCGAATGCGTGGGTCTGCGCAAGACGTTCGGAGCGCGCGTCGCCGTGGACGACGTGAGCTTCGCGATCGCCCCCGGGGAGACCTACGGACTCCTCGGCCCCAACGGGGCGGGCAAGACCACCACGATCTCCATGGTGTGCGGGCTGCTCGGGCGTGACGGGGGGCGCGTAACCGTCCAGGGTGAGGCGCTCGACCCCGGCACGGTCAAGGTCAAGGCCGCGATCGGCTTCGTACCGCAGGAGATCGCGATCTACCCCGACCTCAGCGCCCGCGAGAACCTGCGGTTCTTCGGCAAGCTCTACGGGCTCTCGGGGGCCGACCTGGACGCACGGATCGAGCGACTCCTGGACACGATCGGCCTGGCGGATCGTGGGGATGAGCGCACGGACGCCTTCTCGGGCGGCATGAAGCGGCGGCTCAACATCGCGTTGGGGATGCTGAACGATCCGGCGCTACTCGTGCTCGACGAGCCCACCGCGGGTGTGGATCCGCAGAGTCGCAACGCCATCCTCGGCACGGTGGAATCGCTCGCATCCACGGGCATGGCCGTGCTCTACACGACGCACTACATGGAGGAGGCCGAGCGGCTCTGCGATCGCGTCGGCATCCTCGACGAAGGAACGATGAAGGCGGAGGGCACGCGCAGGGAGTTGATCTCGTTGGTGGGTGAACAGGACCGGCTCCGGGTCGAGGTCCGCGGCGACCTGCCCGCCGCGGCGAGCGCGACCCTGGCCGTGCCGGGGGTGACGGAGGCCGTCGCCCGGGAGGGCGGGCTCGACCTGATGGCGCGCGACGTGCGCGCGTCGCTCGCGGAGATCGTGCTCGCGATCGACGGCACGGGCGCCGGCATCCTTTCGATGGAGGTCCACGAGCCCAACCTGGAGGCGGTCTTCCTGCACCTCACCGGCAAAGCGCTCCGCGACGAGGAGTAGGCGTTGCGCAACGCCTGGACCATCGCGCGCAAGGACCTGAAGCGCCGCGTGCGCGACCGCACGGCCATCCTGGTGGCGCTCGTGCTTCCGTTCGCGCTGGCGGGGATCTTCAGCCTGACGTTGAGCGGCGTCGACAGCGGCGCGTTCGAGGTGACCTACGCGGTCGTCGGCTCCGACGGGGGCGCCCTCCCCGGGGACTTCACCCAGGAACTCAAGGCCCTGGGGTTCGTGACGTTGCGCGACGCCGGCTCGCGAGCCGCGGCTGAGCGCCTGGCCGAGGACGGCGACGTCGACGCTGCCATCGTGTTCCCGCCCGGGTTCACCAACGACGTGCGCGCGGGTGACGGCGGCCGCATCGAGGTGCTGACCTCCCCCGACTCCAGCATCGGTTCGCTCGTCGCCGTGTCGCTCGCACGCTCGTTCGGCTCGAACCTGGACGCTGTTGGGCTCGCCGTCGCGGCGGTCGCCGGCCCGGGAGGGCGGAGCGACCCGGCGTTGGTCGCGCTGGCGCGGACCCTCCCTCCCGCCGCCACGATCCGGACGGCCACCGTCGAGGACCAGGTGGCGTCCCAGTCCACGTTCTTCTCGATCGGGATGGCCGTGTTCTTCCTGTTCTTCGCGGTGGAGTTCGGCGTGCGCGGTCTGCTGGAGGAGCGCGAACAGGGCACCCTCTCCCGGCTGCTGGTCGCGCCGATCGATCCGTCCTCGGTGATCGGCGGGAAGGCCCTGACGAGCTTCGCCCTGGGCCTCGTGAGCACCACGACGCTCGTGGTGGCGACCACCTGGTTGCTCGGCGCCGAGTGGGGAGCCCCGGGCGAGGTGGCGCTGCTCGTGGTCGCCGGCGTCCTCGCGGCGGTCGGCGTCACCGCCATGGTCGCCACGTTCGCGACCACCACCGCACAGGCCGGTGCGTTCGTCTCGGTGGTCGCGGTGGTGGGGGGCTTGCTGGGCGGGACGTTCTTCCCGATCTCGCAGGCGGGCTGGCTCGGGACCCTCCGGTTCCTCTCGCCGCAGGGATGGCTCATGCGCGGCTTCCAGGAGGCTTCCTCGGGCGGTGGGATGCGCAACATCGCGGCGCCGCTCGCGGGCATCCTCGCGATCGCGCTCGTCACCGGGGCCGTCGCCTGGGCGCGGGCCAAACGCATGGTGGCGGGATGAAGGCGTTCGTGATCGCGGGCGCCAACCTGCGCCGGCTCCTGCGGGACCGCACGGGCGCGTTCTTCGTGCTCGTGTTCCCGTTCCTGATCATCCTCGCGCTCGGGGCGGCGTTCGGATCCGGCTTCACGCCCAAGCTCGGGGTGGTGGGCGGGATCGGGCGAGCTGGGGCAGGACCTGCGCAGCAGGATCGAGGCGACCGAAGGCCTGGACGTCCGGTCGTTCGCCGACGCCGACGCCCTTCGGCAGGCGGTCGCCCGCGGCGATGTCGAGGGCGGCCTCGTGATCCCCTCGGACTACGACGGCCGGATCCGTGCGGGCGGGACGGTGCCGCTCAGCTACGTGGCGCGCTCCGGGAGCGCCGGCCAGCGGCTCCAGGCCACGGTGAGCGCGGTGGTCGACGCACAGAGCAACGAGATCCGTGCCGCGAGGTTCGCGGTCTCCGAGGGGGCGGCCACGGGGTTCGACCAAGGCCTGCTGCGAGCGAGCGCGGCATCGACGGGTTTCTCGGGCGTGAGCGTTCACGAGCCGCATCGCGGGCGGGGTGAAAGTGGCGAGGCCGTTCGACACGGGCGCGGCACAGGAGCTCGTCTTGTTCATCTTCCTGACGTCGCTCTCTGCCTCGGCGATGTTGATCGAGACGCGCAGGCTCGGCTTGACGAGGCGGATGCTGGCCTCGCCCACGCCGGTGCGCACGATCCTGGCGGGCGAGACGCTCGGACGCTACGCGATCGCTCTCGTCCAGGGCACGCTGATCGTGGTGGGCACGCTGCTCGTCTTCCGCGTGGAGTGGGGCAACCCCCTCACGACGGGGCTGGTGGTCGTACTGTTCGCGCTCGCCGCGACCGGAGCCGCCATGCTCATGGGATCGCTCCTTCGCAACGCCGCCCAGGCGGGAGCCGTCGGGGTGTTCCTCGGGCTGGTGCTGGCGGCCCTCGGAGGGTGCATGGTCCCCCTCGAGGTCTTCCCCCCGGCGATCTTCGCCATCGCGCATCTCACCCCGCACGCCTGGGCGATCCAGGCGCTGACCGACTCGATCGCCACGCACGCCTCGCCGGCGGACGTCGCGACCGACCTCGCGGTCCTGAGCGCCTACGCGCTCGTGCTCCTGAGCGTGGCCACGGTGGTGCTGCGCAGGACGATCACCGACCCGGGCGGCTGAGCCCGTCGCCCCCGAGGCCGGCCCCCCTAGACCTGGTTCGAGAGCTCGATGCTCCAGCGCCACGCCGAGAAGTCCTCGGCGTGCCACCAGGCCGTGAGGATCCCGACCTCGCCGCCCGGCAGGATCACCGGCTTGCCGAGGTCGGAGCCGTCGGGCCAGACGTTCTCGCGCTCCACCGCCCGGCCGCGGATCCACAGGCGCGCGATCGGCGAGGCCAGCTCCCCCGGCAGCTCGCTCCCCCGCGCCACCAAGTTGCGGTCCTCGTCGAACACCTCGACGTCGACGCGCTCGGGCAGGGCGTGGGCCAGCACGTCGGTGTGCGGCTCCATGCGGCCGCGCGCGACTTCGAGTCCCGCCGACGCGCCATCGGGGTTGCGGATCTCCCAGATGTGCACGGCCACGGCGTCGGCTCCCTAGGACGCCGGGACGATGTTCTGGTTCAGGTGGAACAGGTTGTCGGGGTCGTAGGTGCGTTTGACCGTCGTCAGCCGATCGTAGTTGCCCCGATAGTTCTCCCGGATCCTCGCCTGGTCGTCCTCGGCCATGAAGTTGATGTACCCGCCCTCCTCAGAATGAGGCGAGACCGCCGCGTGGTAGTCCTTCACCCAGGCGATGTTGGCCTCGTTCTGGCCGGGGTCGGGCCACATGCCCGCGATGACCGCGGCGAAGTTCGCGTCTCGATACGCGAACGCCGTGGCATCGGGCGCCACCCGATGCGCCGCGCCGTTGATCGGGTAGATGTGCACGGTCGAGTTGACGACCGGAACCTTGGCTCCGTGCTCGAGGTGCGCGGCGATGAGGTCGTCGGTGAGCTCCTTGACGAAGCTCGCCTTCCAGTAGTGCTGCAGGCCGGCCGGGACGAGCCCGTCGAACGCTGCGTTCAGCGCCGGATAGGGCATGGGGCCGATCATCTCGGCCACCACGGGGGCGGCGTCGCGCAGCCCCTTCAGGTGGACCTCGCCCTCGTCCAGCGGGCCGGTCCAGCACGACACGAACGCCATGAACGTGTCGCCGTGGCGGTCCTCAGGGATGAACGGCAGCGGCGGCGCGATCTGGAAGGCCGGGAATCCGCCGAACTGCTCGGGGGCGTCGGCGATGAACGCTCGGTACCACTCGAGGACGGCGCGCCCGTCGGACAGCTCGAAGAACATCGCTCCGCCGTAGATCATGTCGACGGGTGCCAGCTTGAACTCGAACGAGGTGACGACCCCGAAGTTCCCGCCGCCGCCACGGATGGCCCAGAAGAGATCCTCGTGCTC
Organism: uncultured Actinomycetes bacterium; assembly: GCA_963719165.1. GTDB lineage: Bacteria > Actinomycetota > UBA4738 > UBA4738 > HRBIN12 > JAOUEA01. The sequence continues at coordinate 1,661,891 of CAVRAV010000001.1, forward strand.
GCGCTCGCTCGCGATCACCATGGCGCCGTCCGCCGTGACCACGTCGGCGGACACGAGGTTGTCCAACGAGAGGCCAAGGCCCCTCGTGAGATAGCCGATGCCGCCGCCCAGGGTGAGTCCACCCACGCCCGTGGTCGAGATGATGCCCCCGGTGCTCGCCAGGCCGTATGCGCCCGTGGCGTGGTTGAAATCACCCCACGTCGCTCCGCCGCCGGCTCGCGCCGTGGCGGCGCGCGGGTCCACGCGAACGCCGCGCATCCCCGACAGGTCGATCGCCACGCCGCCGTCGCACGTGCCGAAGCCCGGCACGCTGTGGCCGCCCCCGCGGACCGCGAGATCGAGCCGGTTCTCACGCGCGTGGTCGACGCACGCCATCACGTCGCCGGCATCGACGGCTCGAACGACGACGGCGGGGTGCCGATCGATCATCGCGTTGTACACGACGCGGGCCTCCTCGTAGCCCTCGTCACCTTGCGCCACGACCTCGCCCCTGACCCGTTCCCTGAGCTGATCCAGGCCCATGCCCACGTCCAACACTCCTTTCCGCCGGAACGACACGGTTCTACTCCCCCTTCGACGTAGACCGCAACTCCGGATAGGCCGGGTTGGCCGTCACCTCCGGGCCTTAGGGTGGCCGCGTGAACGACGTCTCGACCGCGGCCCTCGACCATCTCCGGCGCATGCTCGGGCCCGAGGCCGTGTTCCGTACCGGTCAGCCCGAGGCCATCGAGGCGGTTGCGCGCGACGGGGGCCGCGTCCTGCTCGTGCAGCGCACGGGCTGGGGCAAGTCCGCCGTGTACTTCATCGCCACCGAACTCCTGCGCGAACGAGGCGCCGGCCCGACCTTGCTCGTCTCCCCGCTGCTGGCGCTCATGCGCAACCAGATAGAGATGGCCGCCCGCATCGGTGTGCGCGCGGAGACGATCAACAGCACCAACCCCGACGCGTTCGAACCCATCGTCCGACGCCTCGCCGACGACGAGATCGACCTGCTCCTGGTTTCGCCGGAACGCTTCGCGAACGCGCGATTCCGCGAGGAGATGCTTTCGGTGATCGCTCGGAAGGTCGGCCTGCTCGTGATCGACGAAGCGCATTGCATCAGCGATTGGGGCCATGACTTCCGTCCCGACTATCGCCGGATCGTGAGCGTGCTCGACGCGCTTCCGGATCGCGTGCCGGTGCTCTGCACCACCGCCACCGCGAACGACCGCGTGATCGCCGACATCACCGAGCAGCTCGGCGGCGGGTTGCAGACGTTCCGCGGCACCCTGGACCGCGAGAGCCTCTCCCTGGCCGTCGCCGACGTGCCGAGCCAAGCCGAGCGGATGGCCTGGCTCGCGCAGACCATCCCGGGCCTCGACGGCTCGGGCATCGTCTACGTGCTCACCATCGCCGACGGCGAACGCGTGGCGGCCTTCCTGCGTCGCATGGGCATCGACGCCGAGGCCTACAGCGGCGCCACGGACAACGACGACCGCGTGCGTTTGGAACAGGCCCTGATCGCGAACGAGTTGAAGGTGCTGGTGGCCACCTCGGCGCTCGGCATGGGGTTCGACAAACCCGACCTCGGCTTCGTGATCCACTACCAATCCCCCGGCTCGCCCATCGCCTACTACCAGCAGGTCGGGCGCGCGGGCCGCGCGCTCGCTCACGCCCCCGCGGTGCTGCTCTGCGGCGTGGAGGATCGCGAGATCCAGGACTACTTCATCGAGACGGCGTTCCCGCCCCGTGAGCAGGCGGAGGCGATCGTCGGCCTGCTCGCGTCGGCAGACGGCTCGGGCCCCACGTCGCTGAACGAGCTGATGGCGGCCGTGAACGTCCGTCGCTCGCGACTCGAGTCCATGCTGAAGGTCCTCGAGGTGGAGGGGGCCGTGGCGCGCGAACGCGGCGGGTACGTTCGGACGCAGCGACCTTGGACCTACCCCGCCGAGCGCGTCGATCACATCACCGCGCTCCGACGGCATGAGCAGGAGGCCATGCGCCGTTACGCCCACCACGACGGGTGCCTCATGGAGTTCCTGCGGCGCGAATTGGACGACCCGGGCGCCGAACCGTGCGGGCGATGCATGGTGTGCACGGCCTCGCCGTTGCAGGTCGAGGTGGCGCCGGAACTGCGGGCCGCCGCGCGGGAGCACCTGCGCGGATCCGACCTGTTCGTGGAACCGCGCAAGCAATGGCCGTCGGGCATGCCGGGCGCGGGGTCGCCCAAGGGACGCATCACCGAGGAGGAGCGGCCCGAGATCGGCCGCGCGCTCTCGGTGGTGGGCGACGGCGGCTGGGGACGGCTGGTGGCGCAGGGTCGTGGCGAGGACGAGCGTTTCGCCGACGACCTCGTGGCGGCGTCGGCCGAGCTGGTCTCCCGGCGGTGGGAGCCGGAGCCCGCCCCCGGTTGGGTGACCTGCGTGCCCTCGATGACGCACCCCGATCTCGTGCCCGACTTCGCGCGGCGGCTCGCGGCGGCGCTGGGCCTCCCGTTCCACGAGGCCGTCCGCAAGGTGGGGCAGAACCAGCCCCAGGCAACCATGCGCAACAGCGCTCAGCAGGTGCGCAACGTCTGGGACGCCTTCGAGGTCGACGGGCTCGGTGCGTCGTCCAGGGACCCCGTCCTCCTCGTCGACGATCTCGCCGACTCCCGGTGGACGCTGACCGTGGTCTCGCGCGCGCTCCGGCAGGCCGGCAGCGGGCCGGTCCTCCCCTTCGTGCTGGCCACCGCCGTCAACGGATAGGGACGGCCGCGGCTCGGGGTCGCTTCGCTCAGCGTTCGTCCTGGCGGGCGATGAACTCGGCCATGCCCGGCACGGTGAACCCGATCAGACCGTGTTCGGGGGCGTAGACGAGGCCCTTGTGGATGAGGTTCGCTCGAGTGGGGCCCACGGCGGCCGGCTCCTTGTCCAGCCGTCGCGCCACCTCCCCCGACTGGCTCGGCCCCTGCCCGTCCACGGCCATCGCGCTCATGTACGCGCGTTCCGTGGGGCTCGCTCGCTCCCAGCGGCTCCTGAAGAACCCGTGATCGAGGCTGTCCATGCCCACGCGGATGCCCACCTCGGCGTCGGCGAGCTCGATGCCGGGTCCCGGGGCGAAGTCCCACGACGCCTTCCCGAACTCCTGGAGGAAGTAGGGGTAGCCCGAGGACCGAGTCACGATGGCCTCGACGGCGTCGAGGGCCCAGCTCACCTCCACGTCGTCCGCGGGCCGGGTGAGCGCGGCCGCCGCCGCGGTCGCGTCGAGCGCCCCGATCATGAGGTACTCGAACAAGCGCTCGGCGTAGGAGCGCGCCTCGGCGAGGACCCGCGGGAGCGACGGGAGCCCGGCTCCCACCACGTAGAACTGGGCGTCCTGCTGCCCCGCCTCGTGACACGCCTGGCAGATCGCGCTGAGCTCGCCGTCGTCCAGATCCTGCATCTCGTCGATGAACAGCGCGACCCCGGTGCCGAAGTCCAGAGCCGCGGCCGCGAGGTCGAGCCCCAGGTCGGTGAGGTCGATCTCCAGCGACCCGGTGTCGGCGCGGCCACGCTCCGGATCGATCTCGATCCCCACGGACAACCCGCCGCTGGGGTCCGTGCTCAGGGAGAAGGACCTGAACGTTGCGAGAGCGCGGCGCGCCTTCTCCGCGACGCCCCAGGAGCCGGTGGCTTCTCGCAGCGCACGGTTCAACGACCGCGCGACCTGCACCCTGAAGGGCCGGCTCCCGCCTCCGCCCTCGGCCTCGACCTTCGCAACGATCCACCCGTCGGATCGCGCTCGCTCGGCGAGCTCGTTCAACAAGACGGTCTTGCCGACGCCCCGCAGTCCGGTCATCACGATGCTCCGGCTCGTGAGCCCGCGCCCGGCCCGATCCCGCAGGACGTCGAACAGCTCGATCTCGCGATCGCGCCCGGCGAGCTCGCGAGGCCGCAGTCCGGCCCCAGGTGAATACGGATTCGACACGGGATCCATCGATATCGGAGTCTAGCTGGGTATAACGACAGACGATAGAGCCCGATACATCGCTGTATACCTCCATCACTCCTGCCACGCGAGCCTGCGTGGCCTCGCGGGGCGCGGTACGGTTGGTGGGTATGGCCGAGTACGAAGCGTGTCCCTGTCGCGGGTATCGGGAATGTCCGATGTGCAAGGATCTTCGTCCGTGCGGCCAATTCGGGCACAGCCGCTGGTGTCCTCCCTGCCAACGCCTGCGGCGCCAGGGTCTGCGCCCGCGGCCCTCGACCCGCCGGGCCCAGATGCCCGCCGGTCGGATCTGCCGGGGCGAGGGCTGCGGCACCCGCCTGTCGGTCTACAACGCCGATGACCGATGTGCGGTCTGCGTGCGTGGCCGCCAGCCCGTCTAGCGAGCCGACGACGACGCCCGCGCGGGGGGCGTACGCTCCTGCGGCGACGTGACAGGGGCGAGTGTCCCGGCGGAGGGGCGTGGTGGAGCCGGACAACGCGATCGAGGAGGCGCATGACGCGCTGACGCGCGGAGCGTGGGCCGAGGCGTACGACCGGTTCCGAGCCGTCGAGCCCAACCTGATGGGGCCGCGGGACCTGGAGGGACTCGCCGACGCCGCGTGGTGGGTGTCGCGACTCGAAGAGTCGCTCGATGCACGTCAAAGGGCGTATGCCGCCTACGTCGCCGCGGGGGACGAGGCCGCGGCCGGAGCCGTCGCCGCCCGGCTCTCGATCGAACACTTCGTTCGCGAGGAGACGTCGGTCGGCGCCGGCTTCCTGATGCGGGCGCAGCGTCACCTGAAGGACCTGCCCCCTTGTCTGGAGCAGGGCTTCCTCGCCGTGGTCGAGGCCAACGTTGCGCGCTTCGCCGGCGATCTCGACGGCGCGCGCAGCGGTTCCCGCGTCGCGATCGAGATCGGCCAGCGGTTCGGCTCGTCCGACGTCCTCGCGATGGCGATCCATACCGAGGGCCTCGCCCTGCTCGACGCGAATGAGGTGGCCCAGGGCATCGCGCTGTTGGACGAGGCCATGACCGCGGTGCTGGGCGGCGATGTGAGCCCCTACTTCACGGGCATCATCTACTGCAACCTGATCCAGGCGTGCCTTGAGCTGAACGACATCCGCCGGGCGGGCGAGTGGAGCGACGCCGCGCGCACGTGGTGCGAGGCCCTCCAACCCGGATCTCCGTACCCGGGCATGTGCCGGGTGAATCGCGCCGAGGTCGCCCGCCTGCGCGGGGCGTGGCCCGAGGCGGAAGCCGAGGCGCTGCTCGCTTCGGAGGAACTCCTCGACGTCGACCCCGGATTGGCGGCGTCGGCGCTCAACCAGGTCGGCGAGATCCGGCGGCGCACGGGCGACCTGGACGGCGCCGAGGCGGCCTTCGCCCGTGCGCACGAGTTCGGCGCCGACCCGCAGCCGGGTCTCGCCCTGCTCCGGCTCGCCCAGGGGAAGGTCGACGCGGCGCGCTCGGGCCTGCGGATCGCACTCGCGGCGGAGCGGCAGCGGCCGCGTCGCTCCCGTCTCTTGACGGCCCAGGTGGAGGCCGCCCTGGCGGCCCGGGACCTCGAGGAGGCGCGGGCAGCCGCGGACGAGCTGGAGGCGGCGGCCCGGGATGCAGCGACCCCGGCGTCCGCCGCCGCGGCTGCCACGGCCCGAGGCGCGATCCACCTGGCCGAGGGCGACGTGCCCGCTGCGCTCCGAGACCTGGGGGCCGCGAGCGCCTCCTGGCAGGACCTGAAGCTGCCCTACGAGGGGGCGACGGCTCGCGTGTTGTACGGGCGCGCGATCCGCGCGAGCGGGAACGAGGAGGGGGCGCGGATGGAACTGCGCGCCGCATCCGCCGCGTTCGAGCGCCTCGGCGCCGTCCCCGACGCCGCCGCCACCGCCCGGCTCCTCGACGAACCTGGATCCCTCCCGGCCGGGATCACCGCGCGCGAGGCCGAGGTGCTTCGCCTGGTGGCGGCGGGCAAGACGAACCGCGACATCGCGGTGGAGCTGGTGATCAGCGAGCACACGGTGGCCCGGCACCTCCAGAACCTGTTCGCGAAGCTCGGCGTTTCCTCCCGGTCGGGCGCCACCGCCTACGCCTTCGAACACGACTTGGCCTGAGCCCGCACTCGTGGTGCGTTCTCACCACTCGGCCCTCGCTGCGAAGTTGGTTACAACCGTCGATGTGCCGGTGCCGTCCCTGCCCCTAACGTCGACCCATGTCGAGCGGAAGGGCGGAGATGAAGACCGAGCGGTTCGAGACGATCGTGATCGGCGGGGGGCAGGCGGGCCTGACGGTGGGGTACGAACTGCAGCGAGCGGGTCGCCCGTTCGTGATCTTGGATGCAAACGAGCGGGTGGGCGACGCGTGGCGCAAGCGCTACGACTCCCTGCGCCTGTTCACGCCGGTCCGGTACAGCGGCCTGCGTGGCCGGCGATTCCCGGCAGCGGGCTCCACCACGGTCACCAAGGACGAGATGGCCGACTATTTGGAGTCCTACGCGCTCCACTTCTCGCTGCCCGTGCGCAATGGGATCCACGCCGATGGCCTCGCTCGGCAGGAGGATGGCTACGTCGTGAGCGCGGGCGACCGCCGGTTCGAGTCCGACAACGTGGTGGTGGCCTCGGGGGCGCATCAGGAACCCCGCGTGCCGGCCTTCGCCCGCGATCTGGATCCCGCGATCGTGCAGGTGCACTCCAGCGCCTACCGCAACCCCTCGGAGCTGCGCGACGGCGGCGTGCTCGTCGTCGGAGCCGGGAACTCGGGTGCGGACATCGCCATGGAGCTCGTCGCCGACCACCCGACCTGGCTCTCCGGCCCCGACCGCGGCCACGTTCCCGTGAACATCGACAGCGGCTTCGCCCGGCATCTCGTGTTCCCCATCGTCCGGTTCATCGGGATGCACGTGCAGACGCGGCGGACACCGTTGGGGCGCAAGGCGATCGCGAAGGCCGCGGGCCGCGGAGGCCCGCTCGTCCGCGTGAAGCCGAAGGACCTCGTGGCAGCGGGCGTGCAGCGCGTGCCCAAGACCGTGGGCGCCCTCGATGGGGCGCCGGTCCTGGAGGACGGTCAGGTCCTCGACGTCACCAACATCATCTGGTGCACCGGGTTCCGTCATGATCTGTCTTGGATCGACGTGCCGATCTTCGGCGAGGACGGGGCGCCCGTTCACGAGCGTGGCGTCGTCACGAGCGAGCCCGGCCTGTATTTCGTAGGGCTGCCGTTCCAGTTCTCGGCCGTCTCCGACCTGCTTCCGGGGATCGGCCGGGACGCCGCGTACGTGGTGAAGCAGCTCACGCGCCGCACGGCTCGGGGGACAACTCGCGTCACGGTCGCCGCCTGACCCCCACCGAGATCCGGACGTCCCGCGACTTGACCGTCGGGTGCTCGTCGTCGGAGACTCTGCGCCGACGACGAAGGGGAGGGACCGTGAGGAGCAGGAAGCTTGTGTCGGCGGCGGTGGGCATCGCCATCGCGGGAGCCGTGGCGTTCTCTGGGATGGCGAGCGCGGGCACGGCCGCGATGACGCACCTCACCATCAAGGCGCAGTCGGGCGATCTCTCCGGCACCATCAGCAGCCCGAAACCGAAGAAGTGCGCGAGGAACCGCAACGTCCTCGTGTACCAGCAGAAGGGCAAGCACCAGAACCTGAGCGTCGACAAGAAGGTCGCGAGCGACACCGCGGGACTCAACGGAACCCGCTACGAGTGGTCGATAGGGAACTCGGGGCTCACCGGCAAGTTCTATGCGCACGTGAAGCGCACGCCGAACTGCAAGGCGGCCTCCAGCAAGACGGTGAAGACCCACAACTAGCCAGCACAAATCCCCATCGCCGCGGCGAGGAATTCACCGGCCACGGAGGCCCCCTGGAGGCCCGCTCCGCGGGGGCCGTTCGCCCCTGCATCGCACCATGAGCACGTGGTGCGATGGGCGCGGGAGGTGGAGACGATGAAGGCTTTGGTGATCTACGAGTCGATGTACGGCAACACGGCCGCGATCGCAGAGGCGATCGGTGGGGGGTTGCGAGCGGGGGGCGTGGAGACGGCCGTGATGACGGTCGATGGAGCGGACCCGGCCATGACGTCCGAGGTGGATCTCCTGGTGATCGGGGGGCCTACCCATGTCCACGGCATGACGCGAACGTCCACCAGGGAGCAAGCGCGCAAGGACGAGCAGAACGCCTACGACGACCCCACCACGGGCCCGGGGCTGCGTGCGTGGATGGACGAGCTCCCCATGGGCGGCGGCCGATGGGGTGCCGCGTTCGACACGCGGATGCAAGGGCCGAAAGCCTTCACGGGGTCGGCGGCCAGGGGCATCGGCCGACGGCTCGCCGGGCGAGGGTTCGCGCGAGCTGCCGCGCCGGCGAGCTTCCTGGTCACCAAGCAGAACACGCTCGTGCCGGGCGAGCCCGAGAAGGCCCGCGCATGGGGCAGCGAGATCGCCCAGACCCTGGCCGTGACCTCGAACACCTAGGCCCAGCTAGGGGGCGATCGCCGCGGCGCCCCTCGCCGAGGTCCGGTTGGGCGCGCAGAGCTTGGGTCCTTGCGAATAGGCTTGGGCCGTGGCCTGTGACGAGAGCTCGTGAAGCGGGAGCGCAATCGGCGTTCGCCGGAGAGCTGACAGCCGACGAACCACCAACCGCACGGGAGGACCTATGACCAACCGCAGACGATCGTTGTCCATCCTCTATCTAGGGCTCGCCGCCGCCGTGGTGGTCGGATTCGCGGCCGGCGCCGCCTCGGGGTCGGGGCAGGGGGCCGCGGGTGCGTCGGGTGGCGAACGCACATCGATGCCCGGCTTCTCCCGCGTGGCGTTCCTCAGCCACGTGAACAACCCGGCCGTGATCCCGGGCTTTCCGGGCGACCCGAAATTCTCCTTGCGGACCGCGTTCACGGTTGCGAAGGACGGCTTCTATCTCCAGGACGTGCATGAGGGCGAGCACACCGGCACGCACTACTCGGCGCCGTGCCATTTCCACGTCGAGGCGCGCTGCGCCGATCACCTCGCCGCCGGCGACTTCGTGCTGCCGGCGGTGGTGATCGACGTCCGATCCGAGGTCGCCGCCGACGTCGACTTCGAGTTGAGCGTCCGCGACCTCAAGGATTGGGAGACCGCCCACGGACAGATCCCCGCGGGCGCCGCGGTCCTGCTGTGGACCGGCTGCGATCGCTACTGGGGACCCGCGTTCTCCCCCCAGGCGAAGACCTACTACAACTGCGGCTCGGCGCACGGGCGCTTCCGCCAGCCCGGATTCTCGAAGTGGGCGGTGCGGTGGCTCATCAAGACGGGGGTGCTGGCGAGACGCGGGGCCCTCGGCTCGGACACGTTCGGGCCAGACCCCGGCTCCGACCCGCTCTACCTCGAAACCTCGTTCACGCTCCGGCGCCATCGCCTCACGCTTGAGAACCTCACGAACCTCAAGGCGATGCCCACGACCGGTGGCTGGCTCGTGGTGGGAGGTCCGAGGAACCGGCGAGGCAGCGGCGCGCCGAGCACCGTGTTCGGCTTCGTGCCCTAGCCGATGCTGGGGCCCGGTCCGGTCCGAGGGACGATCGCAGCCGACGGCTCGCGCTCAGGCGCCTGATGGTCGAGTGGGATGGCACCATCGTGCTGAGCACCGAGCGGCTCCTGCTGCGCACGTTCCTGCTCGACGACCTCCCGTTCTACGCGGCGCTCAACGCCGATCCCGAGGTGGTGCGCTACCTCGGGGGCGAGCCCCTCACCCGAGAACACTCCGACGACATCGCGGCCTGGGCGAACGAGGTGCACGCGGAGGAGGGCATCGGGTTGATCGCCGTGGCGCGTCGGGAGGACGGCGCGTTCCTCGGGATGTGCGGGCTGCATCACCAGGAGTCGTTCCCCGACGAGGTCGAGGTGGCGTGGCGCCTCGCGCGCAAGCACTGGGGCAACGGCTACGCCACGGAGGCCGCGACGGCCTGGCTCGACCACGCGTTCGAGGCCCTGCACCTGCCGAGGGTGATCTCGATCGCCGACGAGCCCAACACGCGCAGCCTCGCCGTCATGCGGCGCCTTGGAATGACCTTCGAGCGCGAAGCCACGATCGAGGACGAGGGGATCGTGTTCGAGGCGGTGGTCTACGCGATCACGGCGGAGCGGTGGCGCGCCCGGCGGTGACGCGGCGTTCGCCCCGCCATCTACCCAACGTCCAAGGGGCCGAACTCCGGCGCATGACGCGGACCCGGCGAGGCGAGCCGCAGCTTCAGCAACATCCAGAAGGCGAGCTCCACCGACGGTCCGACCAGGAGCGCCAACGCGAGCGTGCCCAAGCCGGCTACCCCTCCGAGGAGGAGACCGGCCACGAGCACCGTGATCTCCATCGCGCCGCGCACGAGGCCGATGCGCTGACCCGTCCTCCTCGTGAGCGCCATCATGAGGGAGTCGCGTGGCCCGGCGCCCAGCCCCGCGCCGATGTACAGGGCGGAACCGACCCCGAACAGCAGCACCCCGGCCGCCACGAGTAGCACCCGGACGAGCAGGGCAGCCTCCGAGAGTCTGTCGACGAACGGGATCGCGACCAACACGTCGATCGAGGCTCCGATCACCAACGCGTTCGCGATGGTCCCGAAGCCGGGCGGCGTACCCGCGATCCACGCGATGGCGACGATCACGAGGCCCACGACCACGCTGGCCGTGCCCAGCGAGAGCGGCGAGTGCTCGGCGATCCCCATGTGAAACACGTCCCAGGGCGGAAGCCCCAACTGGGACTCGAGCATGCACACGATGGCGACGGCGATCAGCACCAACCCCACGAAGAGCGCGACCATGCGGGCGGGCAGTGGCCCGTTCAGCAGCGGCGCGTCCTTCACGGTTCGATCACCTCCACAGCCTAGAGGGGCGCGGTCCCGGCCGGTGCGCGTCAAGACTGGGGCGCGGTCACGGCTGGGACCTCGTGAGACTCAAGGAATCGACCCGCCGCGGTCGACAACCCTTCGGAAAGAGAGGTGATCGTGAGCGCGTCCCCCCGGCGCCGTCTGCGCACGCACACGCATGTCGCCGCCGCGGCGGTGCTCCTGCTCCTGTTCACCGGCGTCCAGGGCGCGGCGGCCGGTCCGCATCGCGTCCGCCTCGTCGGCACGTACCGCGCGATGGCCGTCGACGGGATCGGCTGGGGCCGCACCGATCACTACCTGGTCGCCGGCGACGAGACGTACCTGATGCAGCGCGGGGGCGACTTCCCTCCCTTGGCCTCGGGGTCGCGCGTGGAGGTGGACGGCACCCTCGACGGAGCGAAGCTCGAGGCCGCCTCCGTCGAGCTGGCGCCGGGCGCTCGCGTCGCGGCGGCCGCTCCGACCGCCACCCCGCGGCTGGCAACCGACACCCGGAAGGTCCTCGCGATCCTCGTGAACTGGACCACGCCCGACTCCGTGACCCCGGCCTCGGCCGTCCATCAGCTCGAGGCGGTGAACGACACGTGGTACGACGACGCGTCCTACGGCCAGGTCCGCATGACGGCCCAAGCGACGAACTGGCTGCGGATCCCGGCCCCTGCCGGGTGCGACTCGGGAGGGATCATGTCCAACGCCCTCGGGGCGGCCGGCGACGCGGGCTGGAACCTCAACGCCTACGACCACCTGCTCGTGTACTTCCCCTACGACGCGACGTGTGGGTACGCGGGGATGGCCTACGTCGGCTGGGGCCGGCTCTGGATCAACGGGTACATGGACACGCGGGTGACCGTCCACGAGATCGGGCACAACCTCGGCCTGTACCACGCACATTCCGTGGCGTGCACGCAGTCGGGCACGGCGGTCGCCTGGTCGACCACGTGCAGCCGCAGCGAGTACGGCGACCCCGCCGACGCGATGGGCAACGGGTTCGCTGGGGTCGGACGCTTCAACGCCTCGCAAGCCGACGAACTCGGTTGGCTTCAGGGCCGGGAGAAGGATGCGAAGCCCGCCGGCGGGACCTACGAGATCGCGCCGCTCGGCAGACAGCGTGCAGGCCTCCAGGCGCTCCGATTGCCGGGGACCACCCACGACGTGTGGATCGAGTACCGCCGGGCCACGGGGATCGACTCGTGGCTGGGGGCGGGTATCACGGGCGGCGTCCTCGTGCACGTTCCGGCAGACGTCGGCGGCTCCGACGTGTTGGACATGACGCCCGGCGACGCGAACCTCTCGAACGCCGCCCTGACACCGGGAGCGACCTGGGTGGACCCTGCCACGGACTGGGCCATCCATGTGGTCGCGGTCCGCCCGAGCCGTGCGACCGTCACCGTCGGGAAGGTGCCCGACACGACCGCACCCACCTTCACGTCCCAGCCGCATCTGTCCTTCGCATCGCCGCAGCAACTGCCCCGGACGGGGAAGCCCGTCCGGGTGCGGGTGCGTTGGGCCGCCAAGGACCCGGGAGGTTCCCACACCGGCTACGACGTTCGCATGGCCACCGATGGTGGCGCGTTCACGACGCTATCGACGGATCGCCGGGCGGCGTCGTGGAACATCGAGGCCGCCCCCGGGCATACGTACGCGGTGCAGGTGCGGGCGGCCGACGGATGGGGGAACCGCAGCGACTGGACCGAGGCCCCGCGGATCTCGCTCGGCGTGCTCGGCGAGGGTCGCCTCGACTACCACGGACGGTGGTCCGCCCGCCCCGACCGGCGAGCGCTCGGACACACGTACCGGGTCACGACGCGTGCCGGCGCATCGGCGACGCTGCACGTGCGCGCCTCCGCCGTGGCCGTGCTCGGGCGGATGGGTCCCGCCTACGGATCCGTCCGGGTCTTCGTCGACGGACACCGGGCGCGATCGTTCTCGCAGCGGGCCGGCGGGAACGACGACCGTCGGGTCACGTTCCGCGTGACGTTGGGCCACGGGGCGCACGGCGGCACGCACACGCTCCGGTTCGTGAACGTGGGCGCGCGAAGGCACCCGTCGTTTTCGATCGACGGCATCGCCGTGCTGCGTTGAGCGACGGCCTCACCGCGCGATGAGGAGCAGGCCGCAGATCCCGAGCACGTAGGCCACGAGCACGAACCACGCATCGGGCCCCAGTCCGAGGACCTTGCGCCTGGGCCGGAAGAGCAGCCCCATCGCGAAGATCGCGGTCACGGCGAGCCCCATCCCGCCCAGCCACAGCGAATCGTTGCTCACGGAGGTCAGCACCGGCTTGCCCGCCAAGATGTCGGCGAGCAGGAACAGCGTGATCTGCACGGAGTTGCCACCGAAGATGTCGCCCATGGCGAGCCCCACCTTGCCCAGTCGCACCGCGCGGATCCCGGTGCTGATCTCGGGGAGCGCCGTGACGGCGGCCAGGATCGTGGCGCCGAAGATGACGCCGTTGATCCCCCACGTGGTCGCGAGCCCGTCGCCGGACTGCTCGAGCGCGACGCCTGCCGCGAGCGTCACCGCCGCGGCCGCGCCGAACCAGGTGACGGCCCGGCGCGTGGAGGCGTTCGCGAACCGGTTGGGCCGAACGCCCTTCACGGGCCCCGGTTGCGCGGCGACCAGGGTGCCCTGCAGGGTGCCCTCCACCGACTCCCAATGCTCCGAGCGTTGGATCCGCTGGAGCCCGACCATGCCGAGCAGCCACGCGACGACGATGATGAGGGACACGGGGCTCACGGGTCCGACGGCGACGCTCGCGGGAAGCAGCGGGCCCATCAGGGCGATCGACACGACCATCACGACGAGCAGGGCCTCGAAGATCGGCTCGACGACCTTCGACATCGTCGACAGCGGCGTCTCGCTGCGCGACACCGCATCGATCAACACGAGGACCAACGTCTGCATCCCGATGCCGCCGAGGAGGTTCCCGGCGGCAAGACCGAGGTTCCCGTGTACGGCGGCCGATGCCGTGACGGCGAGCTCCGGCAAGGTCCCGACGAACCCGAGCAGGATCATTCCCCCGAGTGCCTCACCGAGACCGAAACGGTCGTCGATGACATCGGTGGCGTCGGAGAGCACCACTCCGGCGATCCAGGTGGCCGCCGCCGCCAGGACGAATACGCCGATCAGCGCGCCGGTGCTCCAGGAACCCACCCGCGCAAACTATCCCAAGCTCGGGGGGCCGCCGAGTAGCATCTGGCGCCATGACGCTCCCCCTCCGCCGCGCCCTTGCGATGGCCCTGACCGGCGGGGCGCTGCTCGCCCCGCGGGCCTCCGCCGCCGTGGTGTGGGGGCCCGATCACCCGGTGGGGCCCCCCTCCGTCTGGAACCCGGGAGCATCGCTGACCGCGACGGCCGACGGACTCCTCGTGGTGTGGTCGAGCGACTGCCCGCCCCCGCACGGGCGATGCGCGACCGACCGCGGTCCGTTCATGGGGGTGTTCGCGCAGCGCGGCGGAGGCGGCCGGTGGTCGAAGCCGGTGCGGGTTTCCCAGCCCAAGCGCCAGGCCGAGCGCGCCTCGGTGACCGGCGCGGGCTCCGCCGTGCTGGCCGGCTGGGTCACGCAGACCTCCTACCGTCATTACCGCGCCACGGCGCCTCGCGCCTTCTACGTGCGACGCGCCTCTCGGTCGGGCCGGCACTGGTTCCCGGCGGTGCGTCTGTCTCCGGCGGGCGGCCGCGTCGACTACCCGACCCTCGCGATGACGGGCAGCCATGCGTACGCCGCCTGGACGATGGCCGGATCGGGGGCGATCCGGCTTGCCACGAGCGCCGACCAGGGCAAGACGTGGAGCGTGAGCACGGTCGGCAACACCACCGCGCGCCCCGACGGCGCCGAGGGGTTCGCCGGCTACCCCGTCGTGGGGGCGAGCGGATCCAACGTGGCGCTCACCTGGTACGCGGACGGCGACGGAAAGCAGGTGGTGAAGACCTCGAGCGCCGGCGGCGCCGACTGGAACAAGTCCTCCGCGCTCGACGTGCTCACGCCGCGCGGTCCGAACGACGGTTTCCACTACGCGGGGGCGCGGGGCGCCACCGACGGCACGACCGAGGATGTGGCGATCTCCTACACCACGACGGGCGGGCTCGCCGTGCGCGTGTGGGATGGGTCGACGCTGGGTCCGGAGCGCGACGTGCTCGCGGGCACCTGGCCGACAAACCTGCGGGGCCGGACCTACGCCGGCGCCTACGGTCCGGCCGTCGCGCCCTCGGGGACCGAGGACCTGGTGGTGGCGTTCGGCGCGTGCCGCCGGACGCAGCTCGCGAACCCGTGTGGCTCCACCCGTCGATCCGCGCGTGTCGATCTGTTCGCGACGAGCTCCGGCGACGGCGGCCTCAGCTGGTCGAGCCCGCTCCGACTCTCCGGCAAGGAGGCGAGGATCAACGAGTCTCCGTCGCTCGCGCTGACGCGTCCCACCCGCGCCGTGGTGGTGTGGAACGCGCGCGACCCGGCTTTCCTCAGGTACGGGTTGCGCCTGCGCGCCGGCGTGGGCGGACCCTGAGCACCCAGACGCTCAGCACGCACGCCGAAGGCAGAACCCTCGGTAGGGCCGGCCCTGGATGCACGCATGGAACCGCCGCGAGCATCCGCCGCACCGGTACAGGTTCCCGCCGCACGCGCACCCCGTCTTGCTTATGGGTTCGCACCCCACCTTGCAGGGGTCGGGATGGGGTCGTGCGCGGGCCCGCGTGGCGCCGAGGGTGCTCACGGCCGCGTAGGCCCCGAAGGCCGCGAGCGAGGCACGCGAGACGAACGACCGCCGCGTGAGCTCGCGTGTCCGCTCGCGCGGCGATCCGGACCGCTCGACGACCGGTGGCCCCGCTTGCTCAGCCACCGGCGGCTCCCACGATCCGCACGCCGTCGCCCTCGGCCACGAGATCCGCGACCTCGTCCACGGTCTGGACTGGGCCGCGGGAGACCACGGCGCCGCCCTCGTCGATCACGAACACGGTGGGCGTGATGTCCACGCCGAAGGCGTCGGAGACGTCGGTGCCGTGCTCGCTCACCAGCCGAACACGCTCGGCCGCGTGCCACCCGGAGGGATGGGCCTGGAGATCGCCCCGGCTCACCACGACCACCGTGGGGAGCCGCCGCGCCGCTGCTTCGGACACGACGCCGGGCACGAGCGTTGCGCACGCGGCACATGCGGGGTCCGCGAAGAGCACGAGGTGCCGCAGGCCTGCCGTCTGGCGCGCATCGAACACGCTCGCCGTCGGCGGCGTCGGCGCGGAATCCGGGAGCTCGGCTGCCCGGCGCGATGCCCCCGGAGAGATGACGCACCGCGGCCTCGTCCGCGGCCCGGAGCTCGCCGATGGTCCGTGCGGCTCCCGAAAGCGCCAGCAAGAGCCACGCCACCGCCGCCGCGAGCACCCCGACCAGGACCCATGGCAGCCAGCTCACGTTCGCACCCTCTCCACGCGCAGCGACGCGAGGGCGTCGTTCGCGATCCGCAGACGGGCCGCGGTGTGCAGGTCCAACGACGCGATGAGGTAGAGGCTGAACGGACGGCCGCTCATGGAGAAGAACCGCTGCACGCCGGCCCGGTCCGGCGCAGGCACCTGGAGCGTCCGCGGATCGAGATCGTTCGCGCGGATGCGCGGGGCCCCCTGTGGCGCGTAGAGGCCCACGTCGGCGAGGTCGGGCGAGAAGCTCACCAACGAGCACACCAAGCCGCCACGCCGCCCGCGCAGGGTCGCCGCCGTCTCCAGGTAGGAGCCGTGGTCGAAGGGCAACGGCACGTCGGCGAGGTGAAGCACGGGGTGGTTCTCCGCGGGAGGGGGCAGGCGCGGGGTGAAGATCCGCCCCTCCCAGCCGGGGGGAACGTCCACCGAGAGCCCCCGGTCGGCCAGCCTCGTCATCGCAGCACCACCGCGGCGGCGGCCACAGCCAGTGCCGACTCGCCCCACAGGATCGCCCGACGGACCGGGCCGCCCCAGCGCGAGAGCCCTCCTTGGACACGGCCGAGTTGCGACCGCTCCCGCACGCCCGCCACCGCGAGGATGGGCAACGCGCGCAGGGTGCCGAACACCAACCCGATGAGCGCGGCCCGCGGGACCCCGCCCACGAGCAGCTCGGAGAACAAGGCGGCGTAGATCGCCGACGCGGTGACGATCGTCACGAACCCCGCCCCCAGTTGGAACCCGAACCCGGCGCCGAACACGGGCCCTCGGTAGCGCAGCATCCACTCCTCGTTCACCTGACGACGCACCGAAGGCAGCCGCAGGCCGCCGATCCCCAGGTCGGCCGCGAGCCCCAGGAACACCGCCGCCACCAGGAGCGCGATCCGCGCGGTCCACGGAAGCGTGCGCGCGAGTGGCAGGCCCACGAACCCCAAAACGGCGCCCACGAGCGCGCCGGCGGACGCGGAGGCGACGACGTAGGCAGTGGCCGTCGGCCAGAACCGGGATCCGCGTGCCCGCTGCCCGAGCGGGGTGATGCTTCCCATCATCGACATCCCTCAGGGCGACCAGGTCGACCGGACGGCGGCGGCGGCGGCCAGGCCCAGGGCGAGGCCGAGGTACACGCCTGATCCGCCGCTCAACGCGGTCCCCCGCCGTCGGACGAGCCTTCCGCGCGAGCCAGCTCCTCATCGGCCATCGCGTCGGTGAGCAGCGACCGGACCTGGTCCCACGAGCTCGCGGCGCCCTCCCCGCGGACCTCGCCGTCGGCGCCCACCATCACGAAGAACGGCGACATCGTGATGCCGTAGTCGGCCCAGGCCTCGGTGGACATCACGACCGGAACGTCCGCCGGCGCGAGATCCTGCAGGCGGGACGGGCTCTCGAGGTCACGTCCCTTGGTCACCACGACCACGCGGGCGCCCTCGGGCATGGGTCGATGCGCGCCCGCGCGCAGCCCCTCCCAGAAGGCGCGGCAGGTCAGGCAGCCGCTCGACAGGAAGGCCACGAGCACGGGAACCCCCGCCGAACCGACGGGCGTCACCACGGCGTCACCACCCAGCGTGCGGCCGGACAGGTCGTAGGCCGGGGTGAGGTCCCGAGGGCCCGGCAGGTGCGTGGGGATGCGCGGCGCCTCCGGTGCAGGGGCCGCCTCGTCCGAACGGTTCCCGAGGGGGAGCGGCTGCGGGCTGGGTGCCTCGTCGGGAGTCGGCAGGCGCCGGAGGATCTCCGCGTGGCTGCGCAGGAGCCCCACCACCACGAACGCGAGCAGTGCGAGCAGGAGCGTCTCGATGACCACGATGACGGTGAGGGCGGTCACAGGCAGCCCGCCTCGTGCGAACAGGTCACCTGGTCGACGGCGGCCGAACAGTGGCAGTTCACGCATTCGATCTCGCAGGGCAGCACGCACGTGACGAGCCGGCATTGGATCGGCGTGACCGCGGCGATCTGGGTGTTGCACTGGCCGTAGCGGAAGACCACGCAGCACGTCTTGAAGTTCCTGCAGTCGTCGCTGCCACAGTGGCAGCCGCCGGGGCACGCCTTCCCGGGATCGATGCTGCAATCGAGGTAATAGCGGACGTTCGTGGTGCCGCACAGGCCGCTGCCCCCGTAGCTGCATTGCCACCACCCGCCGACGAACGTGTTCTGGGGGCAGCCGAAGTTGGAGCCGCCGGGAAGCGTGCAGCAGAAGGCGGTGTAGCCAGCGCAGCACCGGGAACCCGGCGGACAGCGGCTGCAGGATGCGCGCACGAGGTCCTCCGCCGCCACTGGGCGCGTCGCATACCGCACGGGCGCCACCGCCAGGGCGGCAGCCGCGACCGTCGCGCGCTCCGCACGTGAGCGCTCGGGCCCGCGCGCCACCCACGAGGTGGCAGCCTTCATCGCCCGCTCCGCCACGCTCACGGGCCCCCGGCCTCCGGTCGATCGCCTCGATCGCCTCGATCGCCTCGATCATTCGGGCTCGCCCCGTCGGTATCGGGCCACAAGCTCGCATGCCCCTGGCCCACGCCCGACATCGCCAACGCCGCGTCGGCGCGCCGATGTCGGTCCGGATCGAAGAGCTCCTGCTCGTGATGGGTGGGCGGCGTCCACGCACGGAACGCCGTCGGGGCCTCAGCCACCACGACCGTGACGAGCCATCCCGCCACACAGAGTCCGACGGCCGCGGGCGCCGCGACCCACCCGACGGCCCTCACGATCGACGGCAACGCGGTGACGCCGATCAGCGCGGCCGCCACGCCCGAGGCGGCGGCGGTCAGGTTCAAGCCGACATGCACCCAGCTTGGGGGGACGTCGTGTTCGCCGGCGCACCCGCATGAGGCCGCTTGCGGCCGCGCCAGCTTCAGGTAGGCCACGAACGCGGCGAACCCGGTGTACAGCGCCGCGAGGAGGAAGGCCACGCCGGGAACCGGACGCGCCAGGGCGGCGACGCCCACCGCCATCTCGACGACACCGAGCGCCCGAACCCCCCAAAGGCGGGCCGGAAGGCCTGCAGCGTAGAGCGCTTGGGAGGTGGCGTTCGGGCGCACCGTCTTCACGGCACCGCCGATGACGAGCAAGGCTGCCGCGAGGAGGAAGACGGGGGCGAGGCGGATGGGCTCGATGCCGCCGGAGCGTAGGGGAGCCCCGACCCATCGTCAATCGGGCTAGGCGGTGGTTGCCTCCGGCTCCAGGAGCACGTGCACGGCGTCCGCGACGTCCTGCGGATCGAAGGGTTTGGTCATGACCATGTCGGCGCCGCTCGACAGGCAGCGCTCCCGCTCTCGCGACATGGTGACCGCCGTGAGCACGAGGATCGGCACCCGTTTCGTGTCCGCGTCTTCGCGCAGGACGGCGAGGACGTCGTAGCCGTTCACGGAGGGCATCATCAGGTCGAGCACGATGACGTCGGGATGCTCGGCGCGCGCAACCTCGATGCCCGCACGCCCGCCGTCCGCGATCAGGATCTGGTGGTCCTGCCCGTGAAAGGCGTAGCGCAGGATCGTCCCCACCACGGTCTCATCATCGATCACCAGCACTCGCGACATCACGTCACCTCCCAGCAACTGCCTTCTGACATCGGCGCGACCGGGCCACACCTGAAGGCCCTTCTGCACGGGCCCTTCAGCGCAGGTCGAGGCCTTGGATCCCCTCGAAACCCGACCGGTCGAACGAGATGAGCGACCTGTCTCGCGCGATGGCGGTGGCCGCGATCAACAGATCGTGCGCGCCTCGAGGACGTCCGGGCCGCCGCGCCTGCTCGAGCAGCCCCGCATGCACTTCGGCCACGGCCAGGTCGTAATCCTCGACCGGGATCGTCGTCACGACCTGTTCGACGAACGTAGCGCGCTTGGGGCGGCGGCGTGCATCCGCCAATCTCACACCGACCCAAAGTTCGGCCGCCGTCACGGCGGCGATGCTGACATCGTCGTCATCGCGGATGAGATCGTCCAGCTCAGAGAGCCGGCGCTCGACCGCGACCAGGACGGAGGTGTCCAGGATCACGCGTCCCACGGCGACCCCGCCACGGGGAGGTCGGCCCTGAGCGCCCTGACCTCATCAGCCCAGGCCGGATCGCTCGGCGCTCCGGTGAGAAGGCCCTTCACGGCCGCTCCCGTGGCGCCGGTTGCCGGCTGCTTGAGCGATGTCGGGCCGACGAGGTACCGTGAGCCCATGGCCACCTACGAGTACGTCTGTCTGGCGTGTGAGCATCCGTTCGAAGAGCGCCGCTCCATGAGCGCCGTGGACACGGCCCTGGCATGCCCACAGTGTGGAAGCGATCGCGTGCGTCGACGGTTCTCGTTGTTCGCCGCAGCTTCGGGCACGACCTCCGACGCGGCGGCAGGCGGTGCCGCCAACTCGGGGGGCTGCTGCGGGGGCGGGTGCGCCTGCGGCGGATGACGTCGGTCGGCCGTGCAGCCCCACCGGGCCGGCGCCGCACGCGGGGAGGCGGCCGGATCGAGGAAGGAGCAGCATGGTGAACGCGATCCCCGAGGGGTACCACACCGTCACGCCCTACCTGACCGTGCGAGGCGCGGCGGGCCTGATCGATTTCGTCAAGATGGCGCTCGGCGCTGAGGAGCGACTCCGCATGCCCGGACCCGACGGCACCGTCGGTCACGCGGAGGTGATGATCGGCGACTCGGTCGTGATGCTGGCAGACGCCGCCGAAGAGCCCAGGCCCTCCACGCTGCATCTCTACGTGGAGGATGCCGACGCCACGTACGAACGCGCGCTGGCCGCGGGCGCCACCTCCGAGCGCGAGCCGCGGGACGAGTTCTATGGGGACCGGATGGCGGGGGTGCGCGACGCGTACGGCAACATCTGGTGGTTCGCCACCCACCGCGAAGACATCTCCGACGAGGAGATGGTGGCCCGCGCGGAGGAGCGCGCCACGAGCTCCCCCGAGGGAGGCACCCCGCCGAGCTAGCGGACGACCTTGATGTTCACCATGGGCGAGTCGAGCGCGCTGAACATCCTCACCCACATGATGACGTAGGCCTCCAACGCCCGAGCGTTGGTGATATCGCCCAGATCTACGATGTCGCGCCAGCCGAAGGCTCTGAGGAAATCCGCGACCTGCGTCTTCGCGTCCTCGTCGTCGCCGCACAGCACGAACGTGTGGTCGCCGTCGGCGAGCGCCTCGGGATGGGTCATGAGCGCCGCCGTCATCATGTTCCACGCCTTGACGACCCGCGCCGACGGGAACGCACGCTGGATCTGCTCCCCCAGAGAATCGGTGTTCGTCACCCACAGGGAGGGAGGGAATCCGCCGGAGAAGTCGAGCGGATTCGCGGCGTCGATGATGATGCGAGCATCGATGGTCCCGGCGCCGGCCGCCGTGAGGGCGTCAACGGAGGCGGAGCCGAGGGTCGCGTTCACGAGGAGCTCGGCACCTTTTCCGACCTCCGCGAACGCCGCGACCGCGATGTCCTCGTGCTCGCCGCGCCACGATGCGAAGGGCTGGGTCCCCATCTGATCGGGCTCGTCGCGCGCCATCAATGAATCGACATCGCGCGTGCCGATGCTGACGTCGTTCCCGATGCGCGCGAGTCCCTCAGCAAGCGACCTGCCCACGATCCCTGTTCCCAGCACGCCGATCCGCATGCGCCGCCCCTTTCCCGAGTGCCGTTCGGTCTGCCCAGCCACCGTACGTCGTTCTTCCGCCTCGTGCCCGGGGACCACGCATCGGTGGGGTATCGCGACGCCGAGATCCCGCGAGCTGATCAGCGAACGATCCAGCCATCCACGGCGACGCCCGCACCCCGGCTCACCGCACGATGGGTGCCCAGGACCACGACGCGAAGGACGTGCACACGGTCCGCCAGGCCGTCGATCGTGCGCAACGCTCTGAACACGCGGGTGGCCGCGTACAGGTCGACGGTCTTCGCGAGCTTGCCGTCGATCCAGAGTTGCGCGAGTCCCATCGAGGGGCCGCGCGACGTGATCCACGTGGCCCCGGTGCCGTGGAACCGCAGCGTGGCCGCCGCGCCCGCCACGTCGTTCAACACGTAGCCCCCGTTCGTCGCCTCCGCCGCCGCCACCCGAGCCCACGTCCCTTCGATGGGCTTGGGGTTCGCGCGCACGACGCCGTTCGCGCGGACGGCATCCACAGCGACGAGCGTTCCCCGTGCTCGGGGCGCCTTGGTGCCGAGCACCCGCACGGTCAATTTGTGCGCGCCCGATCCCAAGCCGGTGAAGCGATGCCGGACCCCTGCGCGGAAGGACCGAGCGTAGCCGTCGATCGTCCCCTCGGGCGTGCCGTCGATGGACACGCCGGCCTCGCCCATCGTGGGGCCCGACACGGAGAATAGGGTCAGAGCGCCGCCCCGGAACGCGAACGTCTGGAACGCGCCCCGCCGCCGGTCGACGAGGTAGGAACCCCCGAGGGCCCGGCGGTCGGCCTTGCGTCCCCAGGCGTAGCGGGTCCCCGCTCCGTCCTCGTCCAGGGTGACGGCCGCATCGAAGCGCGCACTCACGCTGACCGGGGAGGTGACGGACACCGTGCAGGTCGCCGACGCCCCGCCGCAATCGCCCCCCCACGACCCGAAGCCGGATGCGGAGTCGGGCGACGCGGTGAGCGTCACGGTCGTTCCGTAGGGCAGCCTCGCGGAGCAATCGGCGCCGCAATGGATACCGGCCGGCGACGAGGTGACGGTGCCGCCGCCGGTCCCCGTCACGCTCACGTCCACCGGGTAGCCGAACACCGCGGTCGCGGCCACGCGACCGCGCACGACCACCGTGCACGTGGGCGCGCTCCCCGCCGATGCGCACGCGCCGGTCCATCGCAGGAGCGACGCCCCCGCCGTGGGGGTCGCCGTCAGGGTCACGGGGTCGCCCGGGTTCGTGAGTCGCGTGCATCCCGATCCATCTGGCCGGCAATCGATGCCGCCGCCGGCCACCCGACCGCCCCCTTCGTCATGCACGGTGAGGCGCGCGATCTGGCCGTTACGCAGGTCCGTCCCGTGGAAGTGGTCCCGGTCGACGTTGGTGGTGATGCCGTGCACCCGCCCCGAGCTCGTCCACTGCCAGAAGGTCCACCCTCTCCCGCCCCAGTTCGCGGCGGGGATGTCCGGCTTGTTCACCTTCCAGTGCGCGATCCACAGCGGATATCCGTGATCGGCGAACCAGTGCGAGTCGCCCAGATTCGTCCGCCAGAAGTACGGGCTCGCGTAGATCATGGGCCGTACGCCCGTCCGCGCCTTCACCCGCATCACCCACGCCCGCACCCAATCCTGAAGCTGCGGCACGCTGAGCCCTCCCGTGTGCTCGATGTCGAGCACCGGCAGGATGTCGCCGACCCCGTTGCGTGCGGTCGCCACGAAATGATCCGCCTCCGCCACGGGATCCACCGCCGTCGCCTTCGGAGTGGCGACGTGGTACGAGCCCACGGACAATCCCCTGACGGTTGCGCCGCCGAGGTTCGTGGCGTAGGTCGGATCCTCGTACTTGGATCCCTCGGTGGCCTTCATGATGACGAACTCGGCACCGGCGGCGCCCACCTTCTGCCAGTCGATGACGTTCTGCCAACGGGAGACGTCGATCCCGGGGGCGCGATCGGCCACCGCCGCCATCGCGGGGCGGACGGCGGGCACCACGGCCAAGACCGCGGCGAGGACGACCACGGCGAGCAGGCGCTTGGCGAACGAGCTGGGGAAGGCGATGGCGACCACCCTACCGGAGGACCCCACCATCCAACGGAACATCGGTGCGTCTCCGCCGCGCAGGTCGTTCGCCGCGTGTCGAACTCCACGATCTGGGTAATGCAACGCAGATGGAGGCCCATAGCGACACGCCCGTGCTGCCAACCCCTGCGCCCACGCTCCCCCACGCCCGTGGGCCTCGATCCCACGCGTTGATCCGGGCCTTGACCGACGGCGGAACGATCGGCGTTCCCGAACCCTCGTCCGATCCCTTGCGCGACGAGGACCTGCACCTCGCGCTCTACGTCTGCTATGAGCTGCACTATCGCGGCTTCGAAGGCGTCGACGACGAGTGCGAATGGGATCCGGAGTTGCTGCGCTTCCGAAGGACCCTCGAGCGCGAGTTCGAAAACGCTCTGGCTGCGACGATCCGGGTCTCGGACGAAGAGGCGCTCGACGTGTCGTCCACCCTTCGCGATCTCGCCGGAGCCACGACCCTGGATCTGGCGAGCTTCCTGGGCCGCAGGGCGAGTCTGGACCAGATTCGAGAGTTCGTCATGCACCGCTCGGCGTATCACCTCAAGGAGGCCGACCCCCATACGTTCGTGATCCCGCGCCTGAGCGACGGACCCAAAGCAGCCTTGGTGGAGATCCAGGCTGACGAGTACGGAGGGGGGAGGCCACTGCGGATGCATGCCGCGCTCTTCTCCCGGATGATGGTGGGCCTCGGGTTGGACCCGACGTACGGGGCCTATCTCAACGTCATCCCTTCTTCCTCCCTGGCACCCGTGAACCTCATGTCGTTATTCGGGCTGCATCGAGGCTGGCGCGGTGCGGCGGTGGGGCATCTGGCGCTGTTCGAGCTCACGTCGGCTCGGCCGAACCGGCTCTACGGCGACGGGCTGCGACGACTGGGCCTCGGTCCTGAGGTCACGGCCTTCCACGACGAGCACGTGGAGGCGGACTCGATCCACGACATGATCGCGACCTACGACCTGGCGGCCGCGTTGGCCGAAGCCGAACCCGGATTGGCCGGCTCCATCGTGTTCGGGGCGAAGGCGCTCGACCTCATGGAGGGCATGGCCTCCAGCCAGCTGCTCGATCCGTGGGAGCGGGGCCTGTCGAGCTTGTTGGCGTCGGGAACCGCGTGAGCCTACTCGTGGAAGGCGGCGTCGGTCTGCCCACGATGGCGGATCGGCTCATCCCGCTGACGATCACCACCCTGCGTCATCGAAGGCCCTCCGACCGCGTGGCTGCCATCGCACAGGGGGGCCAGCCTCGAACGTCCACAACGGCATAAGGCGATGACGCCGCGGTCTGTCCCGATCTCGCTCGATCCGTCTCGCAGCACCACCTGGCCGCGCACGAGGATCGGGCCATCCGGGTAGCAACGGATCTCAACGTCGGCCGTTCCTTGCGCGTCCGAGTCCATCCTCCGCGCGTCGTCCATGGACCGGCGCATACCCTCGGCCGGCGCGCCGAAACGCTCGCGGAGAAGGTTTGGGCGCTCTCACCCCGGGTAATCGCAGCCAGACCGCGGCACGAAGGAGGCGAGTGATGCCACAGAAGGCTTGGTCCAAGAAGCGCGAGCGGCAGTACGAGCACATCAAGGACGGGCTCGAGGAGGGCGGACGATCCGAGCACGTCGCCGAGGAGATCGCCGCGCGCACCGTGAACAAGGAGCGCGCTCGCGCCGGCGAAGCGAACACCTCGAGCCCGACGTCGACCGAGGACATCTCCTCGGGCCGGCGAGGGGGGCTCCGTTCGCACCGCGGGCCGGGAGGTCGCACCTACCGCCAGCTGTACAACGAGGCCCGGGACCGAGGCATCGAGGGCCGCTCGAAGATGAACAAGGCGCAACTCCAACGCGCCGTGGACCGCTGATCCCATCCCTTGAGGAAAGGTGCCTGGATTGAACGCATTGCAGTTGTTGAAGAGCGACCACGCCAAGGTCAAGGATCTGTTGAGCAAGCTCGATCGCACAACCGAACGCGGGGTGAAGACACGGGAGGGGCTGTTCGCCCGGTTTCGCTCGGAGATGTCGATCCACGAGCAGATCGAAGAGGAGATCTTCTATCCGGAGCTCAAGGAGCACGCCAAGTCCAAAGACATCGCGCTCGAGGGCTATGAAGAGCATCACGTGGTGGACATGGTGATGTCGGAGTTGTCGGATCTCCCCTACGACGACGAGACGTGGGGCGCGAAATTCACGGTGATGAAGGAGAACATCGAGCACCACGTCACGGAAGAGGAAGGGGAGATGTTCAAACGAGCGCGTCAGGTGCTGAGCCGACGCCAACTCGATGAGCTCGGCGAACGCATGGCAGAACGCAAAGCCGAGCTACGTCGAGCGAAGAAGCGCAACGTCAAGGAGTCGTGAGAACAATCAGAGGGAAGGAGCAGTGAACATGCTGGCAGCCATCGGTTTGGGCATCATCGGCACCATCATCGTGATCGCGCTCGTGGTTGCGGTCGTCATTTGGCTGATGCGTCGCGCGTGATCCTCAGCCGAGGGTGCCGCGAGAGCCCGGTAGCGCGTTCCGCGAGAAGGGCCCGTGGAACGTCCCGCCCGTCGGGCTCACGCCATGGGGGGAGGGGGGCTCGGAGCGGGCGGAGAGGGCGGCGTGGGCGCGGGCTCCGGCGTGGGCTGCGGGATGGGAGAGGGCACGGGATCCGGGGAAGGGACCGGCGGCTGCTCGAAACGCACACCGAGGAGGCCTCGCTTCTCAGCGGGTTGATCTATCCTCGCGCGACGATCCATCCTGTTCATTGGTCTGACTCCCTTCGATCTGTCCTTGCGGTCTCGAACGAGGTTCGCCTTACGCCGTACCCCCCTCGCCCCGCCGCAAACGCCCGCCGGCCGACCCGGCCCGATAGCGGCGTGTTTAGGCGAACGTCCCCCTGGGTATCCGCACCGGCCATGGACGGACGTAACGAAATGACCGAGGACCGGGGAGCCCCGGCCCACCGAGCGCAACGGCTGAAGGGCCGCTGGTTGCGACGAGCGGCCGTGGCGGCCGCCCTGGGAGTGGGTGTCGGAGCCATCGTCGGCTACGCGCTGGGGATCGCCGCGTTCGCGCGCGGATCGCGAGGCTTCTGGGCCGTGCTGATCGCCTGCCTCATCTTCTCCGTCCTCGTCGCGGTGCTCGTGGCCAGCTATTCATCTCTCGAGTCTCCCGACCCGTCTCAGGAGCCCTCGCAGGTCGACCGTCCGATCCGCGATCGCCCGGGCCTAACGCGGAACCAAAGAGAAGCACCCGGTGGAACGGCGGACTCAGCGACCGACCCGCGGGGGTCTCCACGGACGTCGGACTGAACGTGCCCGTCACTCCGGCCGCGGCCAGGCTCGCACGCCGCCAGCTCCAAGAACCGCTTGACGCGCTGCTCGGTCCCGCGCGAGGGGCCGACGTCAGACTTGCCATCACGGAGCTGATCGCGAACGTGGTGCGACATGGGGGGGCGGCTCCCGGACGATCGGATGCAACTCAACGTCAAAGCGACGTCGTCCACGCTGACGGTGCGGTTGCGCCAGCCCACGGGCGCTCGAGGCGATGGCGACGGGACGCGGCGATGGCGCTACCCGAGGGCGGTTGGGGACTGATGATCGTGGAGGAACTCACGGACCGCTGGGGCATCATCCCGGGGCCACCCGGGCGAGGTGTGGTTCGAACTCGATATCGGCTGGATGTCCGGTTGCCCGTCAGCCGCCGCGCTTGACCCAGCGGTCCCCGGTTCCGCTCATACGCTCCCAGACGCCTTCGTAGACCCCCTGGACCAGCTCGTCGTCGCGCCGGCGCCTGGGGGCCTGCACTGGCCGAAACACGGGCGGCGCGTGGAGCGCGCAATACGGCCCTTGGTTGTACATCGACAACGCGGTCGAGCAGCCGGGCCGCCGACACACCCGCTCGGCCACGTCCCGGCGTCCGCTCGTCACCTTGCGGCCCGAACCCGGGAGGCTGCCCTTGATCGTGATGTCCTGTCCGTGGCGTTCGGTCATGTGGCTCCCCGTTCCCGGTTCGATCCGTCGTTGCGAGAGGACTACCCAGCCGTCGGGCGGTGAAACGCCGAGCCGGGTTTAGCGGCAGCGACCGCGGGGTAGTCACCCCGTAGTCGAGCGGAGAGGAGAGCGAGATGTGCCTGTCATGTGGTTGCGGCCAGCCGAACGAGCGACACGGCAACGACGACAACATCACGATGGAGGACTTCGAGAAGGCGGGCGCGGCGGCAGACATCTCGCCTGTCGAAGCTGCCAACAACATCCAGTCTGGGATGTCCTAGCCGGCGGGAGCTCGAAGTCGGACGGAATTCCCGCCATGCCGGCCCTCGATCGCTTCGCGACCGGGGGCCGGCGGCGTGTCGGGACATGACGATGGCTGCGCCCGCGGCCACGCGCCGCCTGCATCGGGTCGATGGCGACTCCCCGGGGATCTCCCGGCACCGAGCGGGGCGAGGGTTCGCCTACCGCCATCCCTCCGGTCGTCCCGTTCGAGACACCGCCACGCTGGAGCGCATCAAAGGCCTCGCCATCCCCCCGGCGTGGGAGGACGTGTGGATCTGTCCGGACCCCGCAGGCCATCTCCAGGCGTCGGGCGTCGACGAGGCGGGACGCCGACAACCGCTCTATCACCCCCGCTGGCGGGAGCGACGCGATGGAGAGAAGTTCCGGCGGGTGGAGGACTTCGCGACGCGGCTCCCCGCCCTCAGGACCTCGGTCGCGGAGGATCTCGGGCATTCGTGGTTTCCCGCGTGCCAGGATCTTGGCCTGCGCCGTTCGACTGCTGGATCAGGCATTCTTCAGGATCGGATCCGAAGCCTATGCGCGACGCAACGGATCGTTCGGCCTCGCGACGCTCAAGCGATCGCACGTGACCGTTGGCACGCGGTCGTGTGAGCTTCGACTATGCCGCGAAGAGCGGCAAGCGCAGGCATCAGGAGGTCCGCGATCCCGAGATCCTTCCCCTCATCCGAAGCCTGCTTCGGCGCAAGGGAGGGGGACGCGAACTGCTCGCGTTCAAGGAGGCGGGGGTGTGGCGAGACGTCCGGTCGACGGACATCAATCACTACCTCAAGGATCTCGCCGGCGACGAGTACACGGCGAAGGACTTCCGCACGTGGCACGCAACGGTTCTCGCCGCGATCGAGCTCGCGACGGTTCGCGATGCGGAGGGAGCCGCTGCGCGCAAGCGAGAGATGGCCGCCGCCGTGCGCACGGTCGCGGAGCAGCTCGGCAACACGCCGGCGGTGTGTCGAGCCTCCTACATCGACCCCCGCGTCTTCAACCGCTTCGCCGAGGGATGCACCATCGCCACGGACCTCCCGGATGTGGACGTGAGCACCGACGACCCGGCGATGCGTGGGCGTGTCGAGCGAGCCGTCCTGCAGCTGCTGGGTGGAGCGCCGCATAGGGGCTGAGCGTCAATCCGGCCGACCCGGATCAGAGGTGGTCCGAGGGCTCGAGCGGGGTCGACCCCTCCTCCTCGATCTGCTCCTCGGCCAGGCCGTCGCCTTCTCGCACCCGTTCCCGCATCCAGACCTCGACGATGACCACCTTGATGGCGGCGGCGACCGGAAGCGCCAGCAGGGCTCCGGCGAAGCCGGCGAGGCTGCCGCCCACGAGGGTTGCGATGATCACGGCGGCCGGCGACAGGTTGATCACGTTCTTCATCACCTTCGGCACGACGAGGTAGTTCTCGAATTGTTGATACGCCACGAAGAACACCGCGGCGAGGAGGCCCTTCACGGGCGAGGCGACGAACGCCACCAGGATCGCGGGCGCGGCACCGAGGTAGGAGCCCACAGCGGGGATGAGATCGGCGAAGCCCGCCCAGATCGCGAGCGGCACCGCGAACGGGACCCCGATGGCGAGCATGGCGACGAGCGTGGCGATGCCGCACAGGACGGACGTGATGAAGTTCCCCACCACGTACCCGCCGATCCGATCGACGGTGGAATCGATCACGCGACGAGCTTGCGCACGATGGTGCGGGCGCACGAGGATGGTCGCCGTCCGTCGCATGCTGGGCAGGGAGACCATGAAGTAGATCGCCAGCACCGTGACCGTGACCGCCTCGAACACGAGGCTGCCGACCCGGCCCGCTACCCCGAGGATCGTCCCGAACGAACGGCCCGCGGTCTGGGGGAGATGCTCGATGAACCCACGAACCTGATCCGTCACGTGATTCTCACGCATGAGGTTGCCCACCCAGTCGTTCCGCGCTTCGAGCGAACCGAGGTACCGCGGGATATCCGCCCCGAGCCCTCCTGCCTGCGCGACGAGCGGCGGCACGATGAACCAGGCGAACGCAAGCGCCAGGAGCGCGATCACCGCCAAGAGCAACGCGACCGCCCAACCGCGAGCGAGACCGCGACCGGTCAGCCAACCGATCACCGGCTCGGCGCCCAAGGCGATCACGATCGCGATGAGGATGAGGATGAGGATGTTGAGCACCGAGCGCGCCACCGCGAACGCGCCGACCGTCAGCACGACGATGGCCGTCGCCTTGGCCCAGTAGCGCATCGGGGGCCATCGTCGATCTCCAGGGGCCACGTCGCCCGCAGGTCGATCTCGCGCGGCGTTCGGCGTGAGGTCCGACACCGCCGACTTCATCCGGTCAGCTCCCGCAGGGCCGTTCCCACCGCTTCGGATCGCGTGGGGTACGCATGGATGAGCGTGGAGGCCTCGCGCGCCGGCGTCCGCGATCGCATGAGGGCGCAGACCTCGTGGATCATGACGCCCGCGTTGGGCATGACGATGTGTCCGCCCACGATCTCGCCGGTTTCGCGAGAGGCGATGAGCTTGACGATGCCGAACGGATCCCCGTCGATCATCGAGCGCTCGACGTCTTCGGCGCGAACGGTCGCGGCGGCGATCTCGAGGCGCTTGATCGCGCGCCACCTCCTCGGTGAGACCCACGCTCGCGACCTCCGGTGAGCAGAACGTCACGCGCGGCACGACGCGGTAGTCCTTTTCGACGGGTTCGCCCAGGATGTCGTGAGCCACGATTTGGGCTTCATACGTCGCGACGTGCGTGAAGAGGAGGTCTCCGGTCGCATCCCCGACGGCCCAGATGTTGGGTTGGGTCGTTCGGAGTGTTGCGTCGAGGATGGGCTTTCCCTCGGGATCGAGCTCCACGCCGGCCGAGTCGAGGTCCTGCCCGTCGAACACGGGCCGGCGACCCGCCGCGACGAGCACCTCCTGGGTTCGGACCTCGCCCCCATCCCAGCTGAGCGTCCACTCGTTCTCGTGGCGCACGGCACCTTCGAGCCGGGTGTCAACAAGCACGTCGATCCCCTCGCGCTCGAGGACGGTTCGAGCCTCCGCCGCCGCGTCGGCGTCCTCGCTCGGCATGAATCGCTCCGCGGCCTCGAACATGCTCACGCTGGCTCCGAAACGCGCATAGATCTGCGCGAATTCCGTCCCGACCGCCCCCGTCCCGATGACGGCGAGTGAGGACGGCACCGCCGTGGGTGTCCACACGGCGTCCTTGTTGGTCCAGTAGGGCCCGTCTCCCAAACCCTTGATGTCGGGGACCTGCGCCTGCGTGCCGGTCGCGAGGATGATGCGATCGCAAGACAGGCGCGTCCCGTCCGCGAGCTCCACGGACGAGTCCCCGATGATCCGTGCCTCGGCCGGGAGCACCACGATGCCCGCCCGTTCGAACGGCGCGGCGCCTTCTCCCGACATCTCCTGGATCACGGAGCGAGCTCGTGCCTGCACCGCGGGAAGATCCACTTCGGCCGAGCATCCGCGCACCCCGAAGCGCTCCGCGTGCCGAGCTTCGAACGCGCGATGCGCTGCTCGGAGCATGACCTTGGTAGGGACGCACCCGTAGTGGTTGCACTCCCCCCCGAGCTGGCCACGCTCCGCGAGCCCCACGTTCATGCCCGCTTCGGCGAGGCGGAACGCGGTCTCGGACCCCGCAGCCCCACCCCCGATGACGAACGCCTCGAAGTGCGCCGCAACGGTCATAGCAAGGGCGGAACAACCCGTCGCCGCACGGCTGGGGCACCCCACGGCAGGACCGGGGCGGCCCCGGTGGTCACGACCACCTCATCGCCATCGTGCCAGATCGCCTCGATCGGTCCGAACAGTTCAAGCGATCGATCGGCCGGGGTTGCCGTCGATCGGCCGCACGCGCATGCTCGGGCTGCGTCCGAAGGCTCCCACCGGTCACCGCACGCCACGCAATGCACCTCGAGCCGTCCGAGGCTTTCGGCTTCACCGGAGCGCCGATCGTGTCCTTCGAGGTGCGTTCGTCCGGTCTTCTCTCGGGAGGCCGTCCCTGAAGTCGTCGTCGATCCCATCTGTTTCGCCTTTCCGAGTCATCTCACCGAGCTGCCCGATACCTCTTACCCAACGCGGCGGGGCGCACACGTCGTCAACGGCGGTTCCTGACAACGGACGTCCGCCAGGTCCGTGGCCGGCTACGCATCGAGCGGTTCGTGCCTGCGGGGATCCCGTCTCCTGCGGCTCAACGGCAGCAGGTACCACAGCCAGGCGAACGTCCCCGCGACGGCCGCGGTCACGGCCGCGGCGACGACCCAATCGATCAACATGGCTAGGACGAGCAGGATCGCCGCGCACATGGCCACGGACAGGCACAGCAGGCCTCCCACCGCGAGCCGATCGGAAGCGGCGATCATCTCGCGTTTGTCCTCCAGGGTTTCGCGCTGGAGGCGACGGAACCGCAACCGATGATAGGCCGACGGTGCGATAAGGAGGACGGACGAGAGCGAGGCGCTCACAAGCGCGATCGCGTAGAGGACCTGCTGAGGTCCGTGCGTCCGGATCGACGGTTGGCTGAAGGGCAAGATGAGCAGGAACGCGAACAGGACCTGGACACCCGGGATCGCGATACGGAGCTCGTTGAGGAGCTCGATCAGCTTGCGATTGAGGCGTTCCTTTTCGCTCTCCCAGGGCCCGGCGGACCCGCCCACGGCTTCGCGCACGCCGACGTCGTTCAGCCGTTGAGACACCGTTCACCCCGCTCCCTACCCAGGTCAAGCTGGAATCACCCGCTTGTATACCCATGCCTGCCGCGGTCAAACGTGTTCCGGGGTCAGTCCCGCCCGGGCTCCGCAGACACGAAGTCGAAGAGATCCAGCGTTCCCGTGATCTCGAAGACGCGCCGGACGGCGCGCGGGGCGTCTACCAGGTGGATCTCGCCGCGGCCGCGGAGCGCCTGAGCGGTCGTGAGCAGCGCCTGGAGCCCGGAGCTGTCCATGAACGACAACTCCGACATGTCGATGCGCAGATCCCCCGGTTCGGTCGTGAGCGGGAAGATCGCGGTAAGCAGATCAGGGGCGGAGGCAAGGTCGAGTTCACCCGCGAGGTGGATCGAACGCCCGTTCACATCTAGGTCGAACCCAGCGGACACTGACGCTCCCGTCCCGAATCTCGAATCAGGAGCGTAGGTGGCCCACGCGCGCGCGACGGTGCGCCAGCGTACCTACAGGGCCGCACGAGCGGCCCGAGGCATCGTGGGCTCACTACGGCTGCGGGCTCCTGCAGCGTCGATCAGACGGAGGACGCGGGCACGCGGAACCAGACGCGCGTGCATCCGTTGCTCGACACGCCCCAATCCGAGGCCAGCTTCTCGAGCAAGGACAAGCCCCATCCCTTCGGCCCGGGGCGGCTGCGTCCGCGCGCCCTAAAGCCTTGGCCCTCGTCTTGCACCTCGACCGTGAGGAGCCGGTCCCGCAGGTCGACGGAAACGCAGATCCGACTGTTCGCCGGAAGCGAGCCGTGGCGCAGGCTATTGGTGGTGAGCTCGCTCACCAAGAGCCGCACGTCATCGAGCGGCTCGGTTCCCAGGTACCCACCCAGCGCGTTCATGGCATCCCGCGCCGCGCGCACCGACTGTGGGTCGGGGGGAAGGCGCACGGATAGGATGGGCTTCCGGCCGCTCGATCGATCCATCATGGTGGGGTCCTACCCAACGGGCCCGAAGACGAACCCTGTGGAACCGTTCGGGGTCAGCTGAAGATGCTCACACCGCCCGGTCCGACGAGAAGGCCCAGCACGATGAGCACCACACCCCACAGCACCGCGCCTCGAACGATGGTCACGATGCCGACGATCACGAGGATCGCCGCGATCACCCACAAGATGGTGTGTCCGCTGCTGTTCGCGGCGATGAGCGCCAGCGCTGACTGCATGGCTACTTCCCCTCTCTGATCGTGGCGACGATGGGCCTGAGCAGGCGATACAAGGCATACGCCAATAGAGCGAAGCCGATGATCGCCTTCACTTCGTCCTCGCTCAACCGCGAGTGTCCGGCGACGGGCTTGGCGACGGCGCCCGCCGCGCGGTCGCGCCATCCGGTCAACGCAGACCCGCCGACGGCGATCGTCTTGTCGTAGGTCCCTGCGTGGTTCTCGGTCTTAGTTGCCATGTCGCTCCTCCAGGTCCGACTCGATCGGCCTCGACGACCCCCCTGGTGTTTCCGGCGCCCCCGACGCCCCGCGCTGTCCGGTCCGCTCCTGCGGCGATAGCTGCGGGTCCGTGGGGATCGTCGCAGGCTCCTGGTCGTCTCGATCCTGCACGCGTTGATCCATGTCACCCTTCTTCCGTTGGCCTCGAACGCTCGGTGCGATCCGAGTGGTGCAGCCCTACCCAGGGACCGGCGGCCCGAAACACGCCGGACACCGGCGCGTCGGTAGGGTCATCGCGCAAGGAAGAACGAAAGCGTGTCGCCCCCGAGGACGGCCTCGGGGATCAGCGCTTCCAAGATCCCTCGACGGCGATCGGCCGCGGTGCCCGAGGCACCCTGGTCGCCGACGCAGTCAACCGCGACGCCGTCGGCTGCCTGCGAGAGGGCGACCTCGAACGTGTGGGGCGGCTCGGCGCCCGCGCACAGCTCGTTCAGGATGAGCTTGAGATCTTCGACCGCCTCGGGGCCCAGGCCGAGCGCGTCGCCCGCCGACGTCGCGAATGACCGCACCGCAGCGAGCGATGCCGGCTCCGCCGGGACGCGTAGCCGGAGGTCGCTTTCGAGGATCTCCGGGCCCTGCGACCGGGTCACGCCGGGCCGAGACCCTCGATCGACGGCAGCAGCTCGAACGTCGAATCCAGGCCCGTCAACGTGAGCACCTTTGCCGGCGATCCGTGGACGCCCACCAGGGCGATCGTCCCATCCCGTTCGCGGGCTCGCTTCAGGGCAACGACCAGCACGCCGAGCGAGCTCGAGTCCATGAAGCCGACCCCCGACAGGTCCACGGCGATCCTCGAGGAACCCTCGGCGATCGCGGCGGAAAGCGCTTCCTTCAAGGGGGTGACGGAGTAGAGATCGAGCTCGCCCTCGACCGTCATCACGACCCAATCGTTCCGGGCCGTGGTCTCGAGGCTCAATTCCATGCGCTGCGTCCTCCACGTCCCAACAGATCCCGTCTCGAAGCGTCCGTAGTATAGGTTCCCTGCGTGCAGGAGCGACCCGCCATCGTCTTGGAGCTGCCCGCGGAAGCACGATTCCTCGCCGTTGCACGCTCGGTCGCGGCGACGGCCGCAGCGGGGCTCGATCTTCCCTACGACACGGTCGACGACCTGCGCATCGCCGTGGACGAGGCAGCGAGCCTCCTGTTGTCGCATCGGCCGAGCCCCACGCGACTCAGCATCGAGGTGCGGTCCGACACGGGGGCCGTGCAGGTGATCGTCCGCACGAACGCGGTCGTAAGCGGATGGCCCGACGACGAGGCGGACCTCGCGGGCCTGTCTTGGACGATCATCACCCGGCTCGTCGACGAGGCGACCGCCGAGGCGACGGCTCTCGGTCCGGCGATCCGTCTTACCCGGCGCATCACGCACGGGCGGCAGGAGCCATGACCTCGGACGATGAGCCCACCCGGCTCGCCGATGACGACGAGGCCCTCCTCCCGCTGTTCCGCAAGGCGGCTGAGGACCCAGACGCCCGGGAGCGACTCGTCGCCCGCTATCACCCGCTCGCACGCTACCTCGCCCGCCGTTTCCGGGGCAGGGGGGAGCCCCTCGACGATCTCGTCCAGGTCGCGAGCCTCGGGCTGCTCAACGCCATCGACCGCTTCGACGCCGATCGCGGCATCCGCTTCACGACCTTCGCCTCCGCCACCATCGTGGGCGAGCTGAAGCGCCACTTCCGAGACAAGGGGTGGGCGGTGCGGGTCCCCCGTCGGCTGCAGGAGCTCTCGCTCGAGATGAACCGCCTGCTGCCGCAGATGGCTCAGACGCTCGGCCGGATGCCCACGGTGTCCGAATTGGCGCAACGGCTCGACGTCGACGTGGACGAGATCGTGGAGGCCATGGATGCCGCGCAGGCGTACACGAGCTCGTCGCTGGACGCACCCCTCAGCGACGGAGAACTCACCGCCGCCGACATGCTGGGGGCGGACGACCCCTCGATCGCGATGCTCGATGAATGGGCGGACATCAGTCCCGCGTTGACCGCCCTGCCCCCCAGGGAGCGGCGGGTTCTCTATCTCCGCTTCTACGAGGGACGGACACAATCCGAGATCGCCGCCGAGATCGGCGTGTCCCAGATGCACGTATCCCGGATCCTCTCCCAGACGATCCAGGCGTTGCGCGAGGCGTCGGACGCCCCTTCCTGAGCCTCACCGAGCCGGTTGGTTTGGCCGAGCGACCTCGTGGGAAGACCATCCGTATCCGAGGACGGGAGGCAGGCATGGATGGCACGCAGGAGCACGCCGAGGGTGCATGGGACAAGACCAAGGGCAAGGTGAAGGAAGGCGTCGGTGACGCGACCGACAACAAGGACCTCGAGACCGAGGGGAAGTCCGACCAGGCCAAGGGCAAGATGAAGGAGGCTTGGGGAGACACGAAGGACGCGGGCGAGAAGGCCAAGGACGCCGCCAAGGACGTCGTCGACCGCTAGACGACGAGGTTTGCCAGGACGACGGGCGGGTCAACCGACCCGCCCGTCGTCTGTGTTCGTGTTGTCTTCTCGAGGGGCGAGCACGACAATGCCCTCACGGATCTCGATGCGCCCGACCGGAGGCCGAAGGTGCCCGTGGTGACGACCGGAACGCCGCGGGAGCGGGTGCTCTTCCCCGGCAGCGCCACGCGCCTGATCCTCGGTTTGGCCGTTGCCGTCGGAGGCCCGTTGCTCGCGGCTGGGTTCGCCTCGTTGCCGCTCATCCGCGATTTCCCCGCCCCTCCTATGATCTTGGCGATCGTCCTCGCCACGCTGCTCGGGCGCCTGTTCTGCGGCCTCGTTGCCTCCGTGTGGGCGGCGCTGCTGATCAATTACTACTTCGTGGTGCCCCGTGGACAGCTCGATCTCACGGACGCTGCCTCGGTCGCGAGCCTGGGACTCTTCCTGCTGATCGCGGTGGTGTTCTCCGCCGTCCTGGCTCGTCTCGATCAGGCCCGTGGAGCCCAGGGCGCGCTCCTGGCACTCGAACGGCGGAACCAGCGTCGACTCGAGGGTCTCGTGAGCGTCGCGACCGCACTCGCCGGGGCCACGACCCCCGAAGCCGTGGGGGGCGTCGTGGCGGAGCTCGGGCCGGCCGTGCTCGATGCGGCGCACACCCGCTTGTATCTGGAGGAGGCCGAAGATCGCTCGGCCGCATCCGACGCGCACCGATCCCCATGGTGGCCGACCGGGACCCCTCCAGCCGAGGAGGCGATCCGGTCCGACGCCGCGGTCTTGATCGCGGGCGCGGACGAGCTCCGTCGCCGATACCCGGATCTCGAGCAGACGATGCCGGGGGAGGCCTGGGCCTGGTTCCCCCTGCGCGAGGCGGGCCAGATCCGCGGGCTGCTCTTCGTCGAGTTCCACGAGCGACGCCCGTTCGACGAAACGGAGCGGAGCCTGTTGACCGCGCTCGCGCGCGCCGTCCAGGAGGCCATGGGACGCGCACTTGCCTACGAGCAGTCCGAGCTCGCGCGCCACGACGCAGAACGCCTGCAGCGGGTCACGGCAGCACTGTCGAAGGCTTCCAGTCCCGTGGAGGTGGCCCAAGAAGCGGTTCGAACGGGTCTCGAGGTGCTGCGCGCCTCCGGCGGCAGCTTCATGGTCCCCTCCGACGACGGGCTCGAACCTCTGGCCATGGAGGGCTATCCCGCGGAGACAGCTGAGCGATCGACCGCGGTGAGCCTGGACACCGATCTGCCGATCGTGCGCGCCTACCGCAGCGGAACGGCGCAGATCGTGGGCACGCTCGAGGAATGGCGGGCGGGATTCCCCCACATGGTTCGCACCATGCAGGACACCGGATACATCGCGGTCACCCACCACCCGCTTCAGGTGTCGTCAACCGTGGTGGGCGTGATCTCGTTCGCCTTCGACGGCGAACGTGCCTTCAGCGCCTCGGAGCGTGCGTTCCTCGACAACCTCGCCGCGCAGTCCGCACAGGCCTTCTCTCGAGCCCGATCGCTGGAGGCGGAGGCCTCGGCCCGCCGACAGGCCGAACAGGTCTCTCGCCGGCTCCAACGCCTGCACCTCGTCACCGATGCGGCGCTTTCGACACTCTCGCTCGAGGAGATGGTGCCCGCCCTCCTCAGACGCATCCAGGAGATCCTCGACGCCGACGGGGCGACGCTCCTGCTGCTGAGCCCGGATGGTCGGTCGTTGATCGAACGGGACGCCGATCCCACGCACGGGCCCGCGACGGTAGAGGTCGGCAAGGGAATCGCCGGGCGGATCGCGGCGACCGGCGAGGCGCTCGTGATCTCGAACCTTCGGGAGTGGAAGCCGGTGAGGTCGTGGCTGCAGGAGCAGATGCGGTCCCTCCTCGGCGTTCCCCTGCGACGAGCGGGCAAGGTGACCGGTGTCCTGCACGTGACGTCGCGGACCGAGGGGCGGTTCGAGGCCGACGATCTGCACCTCATGGAGCTCATGGCCGGGCGGATCGCATCGGCCCTGGAACGCGCGCAGCTGTACGAGCAGCGCGACCATATGGCGTCGGCCCTCCAGCGAAGCCTCCTGCCCGGATCGCTCCCGCAGATCCCGGGGTTCGAGGCGGCAACCCTCTATCGGCCCTACATGCCGGGCGACGAGGTGGGCGGCGACTTCCTCGATGTGTTCCCGCAGCTGGAACGGGGGTGCTGGGGGGCCCTGGTCGGGGATGTGAGCGGGAAGGGACCCGAGGCGGCCGCCGTCATGGGGTTGGCCCGGCACTCGGTCCGTTCGCTCGCCCGATTCCAGACGCGCCCGAGCGAGCTCCTGAAGACGCTGAACGAGGTGCTGCTCGCCGATCCGTCCATCCCCGATGCCAGGTTCGTCACCATGTGCTATTCGCGTATCCACACGGGCACGGACGGTTCGAGGGTCACCGTCTCCCTGGCGGGCCACCCTCCCCCCCTGCTCGCCCACGCCGACGGTCACGTCGAGACCGTGGGCACGAACGGGGATCTGCTCGGGATGTTCCCGGCACCCGACTACCACGACGTCGCGGTGGACCTCGCGCCGGGGGATCGACTCGTCCTGTACACCGATGGCCTCATCGAGCAGCGCGGGATCGACCTCGCAGTGGGCATGGACCGTCTCGCCCAGGTCTTGAAAGCGAGCGCCGGCGCGTCGGCGGATGAAACGGTCGGTGCGATCCGTGCCGGGATCCTCGACCTCCGCGAGGCCCGCGAGGACGACGTCGCGATCTTGGTGTTACGACAGCCGGAGGCAGGAGCGTCTTCTAGGCCCGGAGGCGGCGCCCCACCTCGCCCTTCCTAGGGGGCGGCGTCGGGGCGGATCTGTCTCCCGAGCCCTCCTGCCCGAACGACACCTCCACGCGCTCGGTGGGATGCATAGCCTGTTCCTCGACTTGCCGCGCCAGGACCCGGCGATCCTCCTCACGCAGAGGCGCGCCGAAGAACGTTCGTGGCCATAGCCGATCGCGGCGGACCACGTTGAGCTC
This sequence comes from uncultured Actinomycetes bacterium, assembly GCA_963719165.1. GTDB lineage: Bacteria > Actinomycetota > UBA4738 > UBA4738 > HRBIN12 > JAOUEA01. Next base: position 1,701,523 of record CAVRAV010000001.1, read on the forward strand.
GGCGGCGAAGAGCGTGATCTGCGCCGACAGGTAGATCCACCACAGCAGCCCGATGACGATCGCGAACGCCCCGTAGGTCGCCGAGGCGCCCTGGACCTGGCGGGCCACGAGCACGCCGCCGAGAGCCTGGAGCGCGGTCCACACGACCCCGCCGGCGGCCGCCCCGGGCAGCACGTCGCGCCAAGAGACCTCCGCGGTGGTCAGGAGGCGGTAGGTGATCAACAGGGTTGCCACGTTGATCGCCGTAGCCGAGGTCAGGGCCAACACCGAACCCCAGCCGCCCCCCACCGCCCCCGACAGGCCGGCGAGGACGCCCCCCAGCAGCACGGCCGAGCCCAACGACGCCAACAGGAGGACCCCGCGGACCTTGCGCCGAACGAAGGACGGGCCGCGGCTGCGTGGGTGATCCCAGACGGCGTCCATCGCTGCCTGCGTGGCGTCGATGGCGCCCAGGCCCGCCCAGAGGGCCGTCGCCATGCCGACGAACAGGGCGACCCAGCTCCCGGAGAGCGCGTGCACGTTCGACCCGATGTCTTGGCCGACCACCGGGAACCGATCGAGCGCCGACGACAGCACCCGCTGCTGGAGCTCGGGGTTCCCGTGCAGCAGGAGCGCCGATGCGCTCACGAGGACCAACAGGAGGGGGAACACCGAGAAGAAGCCGTAGTAGGCGATCGTTGCCGCGAGCCCTCCGGCACGATCGTCGGAGAACTTCTTGAGCACCGCGAACGGGAACGCCGACCAGCGACGCCGCTGTTGGAACGCGTCGACCTTCGCAAGGGATGCCTGGATGTCCACCCGTTCTCGCTACCCGATCGTGGGTCCCCGAAAACGCCGGCCGGCCGACGGGGGGCCGTGTCGAGCGTGGCGGCCTGGTTCCGGTTGCCCGTGGGGGGCGGCCGCGGGACACTCGGCCCATGCGCAGCCGCAGGCCCGTGCCCGACGACATCGCCCCGGCCGGCCGACTCGCCGGCTTCGTCACCGCCGGCTCGACGATCGTCGTGGGCATCGCGTTCTTGGTCTTCGCGGTGCCCGCGATGGACTGCACGCGCGGATGCACGTTCTCACAGCACTATGCCGCGTTGATCTCCGTGACCGCAATCGCCGTGACCGGGATCGGCGTCGCCGTCGGATGGTCCGTTCGACGTCGTCCCGTCGCCGAGGACGGCGACACCGGGTGGACATGGGGCCTCGGCGTGCTCTTCATCCTGGGGATGCTGTTGATCGCGTCGCGGATCCCGCGGTACACGTGCCCCCCGGGCGTCATCCTCGACTCGAACTTCGGGGTGTGCATCGATACCGTCGGACTCCGCCGGTTCCCGCCCAGCGACTGGATCTGGATCAAGCGCGCCGTCGTGGCGATCGGTTGGTTGTTGGGCCTCACGGTTATCCGCTCACCCCGATGGGTGCGGGTCGCAGCTCCCGTCGCCGCCGCGGCATGGCTCCTGGGCGCGGGCTGGCTGCTCGTGGACTCGTTCGTGCGATAGCCGGACGTCCGACGGATGCGCCCCGGCCCCCGCTACACTCTCGCGGTTCGACCGCAGGCAGCGGCCCACGAGGAGCGATGATGACGAGCGTCCGAAGATCGCACAGGGCCTGGGTCGTCGGGGTCGCGATCGCGCTGTTTGCCGGCTCGGCGCCCCTGGCACCGCGATCGGCCTCGGCGGCGCCTGCGCCCACGCACGCGTGCAAGCATCCGAGCGTGCCGCACCGGTTCCATCGTGAGCTCGTTCGTTCGATCGGGGTGTCCGGGGACCTTCCCCGGGTGTGGAGCCGCTCCCCCTACATCGCCCGGATCGTCTGTTGGCAAGGGACCGGCTTCCGCGAGGACTTCCTGGACCACGGCCGGTCGAACCACGACTGGCACGGGGCGTTCGCCATGACCACGCAGGAGGTCCAGACGATCGCGGGCCCCTGGATGATCGCCGACCCTTCCGCACTGCATCTGGAGGCGCCGTGCTTCGTCCGTGGCTGGGAGCGATGCTCGCACACCATCGCCCACACCCGCGTGGTGCAGCAGACGGTCGCCGGCTTGCGGTGGATCAGGCTGAACTTCGGGACGCCGAAGGCCGCGTGGGCGAACATCCGCCGCACCGGCCGATTCAACTCCTACCCACGCGAGGACGCGGTGGACGCGCCCACCCGGGAGCCGTTCACACGATGCCCGGTGGTCGGTCCCATCTCTTACCCCGACGACTTCGGGGAGCGACGCACCGTGGGCGGGTATCACCCGCATTGGGGCATCGACATCGGGGCACCCACCGGTCGGCCGATCCGCGCGCCGTTCGACGGATTGGCCGTGGCACACGCCGACACCTGGTTCGCCGGTCGCAACGTGACCGTCGTCGGGAGCCACGGGTATGTCCGAAACGACCACCTCAGTCGCTTCGGTCACCTCGGCTTCGTGAAGGCCGGGACGATCGTCGGCTACGTGGGGAGCACCGGCGATGCCCGGGGACCGCACGACCACTTCGAATGGCATCCCTGGGTCGCGCCGACACCGCGCCATCGGGCACCCTCGGGGTTCAGCCAGATCATGGATGCCGTCGACCCCTACCCGTTCCTCAACGCAGCGTGCCGACCGGGCTCCCGCCGTTCGCCGGAACGACGACCCGCCGGGGAGTAGACGCGATCATCGCGGGACGGCGGCCGCCGAGGTGAGCCCCGCGGGGAGCTGGGCGGCGAACGCCTTCGCCACGGCCTTTGCCCCGGCGGTGCTCGGGTGGAACCCGTCGGCCGCCACCCAATCCGGGTGTTCGACCGGCGCGTTGCCGAAGGCCTGGAGGTCTACCACGATGGCGCCGGCGCGGGCGGCCTCGTCGCGGATCGCCACGTTGTAGGCGTCCACGAGGGCGCGCACCTGGGCTGGCGGGAGGGAGGGTCGCACCGACCGGACACGCGGGCCCGCCGGGCGGCGGATCCGGGCGACACGCGCGATAGACGGGCAGACCGTCGATCCGCGGGGTCGTGGCGATCAGCACCGTGGCCCCGCCGGCCGTGAGCCCGCCCAACAGCGTCGCGAGTTCGCTTCGGTACGTCGCGACCGGCACGCGCGCCACCAGGTCGTTCACGTTCAGCCAGACCGTCACGACGTCGGGATGGAGCGCTTCGGCCTCACCGACCTGCTCCGCGAGGGCCTCCGCCAGGGTGCTGCCCGAGCGCCCGAGGTCGTAGAAGACGGCCTCGGGGAGCGCCGAGTGCCACAGCACCTTCGGCCAGGCCTGGGTGAGGGGATCGTCGGTACCCACGCCGACGGTTTCGCTGGCGCCGATGGCGACGTACACGACGGGTCGCCCGTCACCGGCGGAGCGCCCGGGTCGAGGGAGGTCCCCCCGGAGCCCACGCAAGAGGTGAGGATGACCACGAGCCCGGCGCGCGGGAGCCGCCACGCTCCGCGCCTCATGCGCCGCCCACCGCCTCCCGGGCGGGGAGCCGCGCAGCGCGGCGTGCCGGCAGCACGCCGGCGACGAGCGCGAGGGCGGTGGCCCCGATCACGCCCGCGAGCACGATCGCGACCGGCACCGACAGCGTGATCCCCTGCAGTCCCTGCTGCGTGAGGTAGCCGTTCACGACGGCACCCACGGCCGCCGCGATGGCCACCCCGAAGACGGTCCCGGCGGCGCCGCCGAGGGCGCCCACGAACCCGGCCTCCAACAGGAACACGCGCAGCACGTCGCGGTCGCGGGCGCCGATGGCCTTGAGCACGCCGATCTCGCGTCGGCGTTCGCGCACCTGGGCAAGCATCGCGTTCGTGATCCCCAGCGCCGCGATGACGAGCGCGATCAGGCCGATCGCGCCGAGCACGATGTCGACCACCTTCAGGTAGCGCTGCACGTTCGCGATGAGCTGCTCGGGCGCGCTCGTCGCATACCCCAGGTCGTTGATCGACTTCCGCACCCCCCTCACCTCACTGAGGGAGCGCGCCACCACGATCGCGGCCGAGTATGGCGACTCGGGGAGCGGCTCGAAGTCTGCGTCGCCCGTCCCACCCAAGGCCCACGCGCGGTCGGCTTCCGTCTGTTCGAGGGACACCAGGAACATCCCGGGCGCGGCATCCTGAGCCACGACGCCCACGATGGTGGCCCAGACCCACCGGCCGCGGTAGTCGGGGCCGGTGGAGGTCTGGATCACCTGCGGATGAGCGAGCGAGACCCTGGAGCCCAGGACCACGGAGGGATCGTCTGCCGTAAGGCCCAGCTTGTCGAGGTAGCTCAGCGTGACGGCGGTCTCGTTCGAGAGCCCCGCAGCGGGCAACCGCCCCGCCAACACGGTCACGGGGAGCTGACCCGCATCCCGCAGGTCGACGCCCACCATCCGGTCGAAGATGGGCTCGCGCAGACCGGCGTCCGGCGGGGGAACGGCCAGCGCGTCGAGGTCGAGGACGGGCGCCACCGCCTCGACGCCGGGCAGCGCCGAGATGCGAGCCAGGGTCTGGTCGTCGATGGGCAGGGGCGGGCCGAGGCGGAAGTCGTCGGTCTCGAGCTGCCCGGGGCTGGCGCTGGCGGCCGCCACGCGGATCGCCGTGATAGGCCCCCCCTTGCTGACCTGGTTGAACACGCGGGAGTTCGCGGTGGCCACGATCGTGGAAAGGCCTACGAGCAGGGCGCTCGCGAGCGTGACCGCGAGGACGGTCAGCGCCGTGCGTCCGAAGCGGCGCGTGGCGCTCTCCAGGGCGAGGCGCAGGGCGTCGGCCCACCTCATGCGACCCACCGGCCGGCTTCGAGCCGCAGACGACGGTCCGCGCGGGCGGCCACCGAGCGGTTGTGCGTGACGACGACCAGCGTGCAGCCGCGGTCCGCCCGGATGGCCTCGAGCAGATCCAACACCTGTGCGGCCGCGTCCTCGTCGAGGTTCCCGGTGGGCTCGTCGGCCAGGAGCAGCCGCGGATCGTTCGCCATGCGCGCGCGCGATCGCCACCCGCTGACGTTCGCCGCCGGACAGGGCCGCGGGGCGGTGCTCCATCCGGTCCCCCAGACCGACCGCATCCAGGAGCGCCCCGGCGCGCGACCGGCGTGCCCGTCGATCCGCACCGGACAGCGCGAGCGAGAGCTCCACGTTCTCGAGCGCCGAGAGCACGGGGACGAGTCCGTAGTGCTGGAACACGAACCCCACCGTCTCCCGCCGGTACACGGCGAGCTCGTCGCCGCGCAGGGAGGCCAGGTCGCGACCCCCCACCTCAACGGATCCCTCCTGCAGCGGCTCGAGGCCACCAAGCAGCGACAGCAACGTGCTCTTGCCGGCCCCCGAGGGCCCCGTGAGGGCCACGTAGCCGCCCACCGGAACGTCGAGATCGATTCCGTGCAGGACGACGAGCTCGTCCGCGGACGTCCGGTATCGGTGCCGCAGCCCCCGAACGCTCACCCCTACGCCGTCGGCTGCGGCAGGCAGGGGCGCGGTCGACATACTTCAGTGTCGCACCCTTCATCGTTTGGGCGGCTCGGACCGGCGGTCGCGATCCGCCCGGAGCGGGGGACGTAGCATGAGGTGCCGGCCCGCGGCGAGGAGAGGAGACGCGGTGGCGCAGATGCAACGGCTCGACATGGAGCGTCGGCTCGAGCGGGTCGAACGCCTGCTGCGCGCGGCGGCCGACGAGGCGAGGAGCGCGCGCCTCGATCTGGGCGCCGACGGCGGTGGGGCGAACGATCGCTGGGCAAAGATGATGTTCACGGTGCTCGATCAGCTCGCTCGCGAAGGCGGGGAGGTGAGCCGGCAGCGGTTCCTGGAGATCGGCGAGGAGCACGGGTACAACCGCCGAGGCATGGCCGGGTTCTACCAGCAACTGGTCGAGCCGGGCCCCGCCTTCACCACGAGGCTCACCGAGGAGGGCCGAGAGCGTCTGCGGATCCTGGGCGAGCGGTACGGAGGCTAGAGCTCAGCGCAGGAGGTGGCGTGCGCTCATCGGCACCTCGCTCGCCGGTGAGCATGCGAGCGTTCGACCCCGCAGCCGGACCGAGCCATCCGCGGGGTCGATCTCTACGGGAGCCACGGCGGTGTTCGCCACCAGCGAGGAGCGCCGGACCTCACGCGTCCCGGCGACGGCCACGAACCGGCGGCGGCTGCTCAACCGAGCCCGCAGGCCAGACTCCAGCGCCGCCTGCGACACGAAGGTCGCGCTCACGCTCGCGGCCGCGAGGCCCATCGCGGCCCACTGAGGACCCACGATGACGGGCTCGGCGCCATCGATCGAGGCGTTCCCCTCTCCGGAGGGGCCCCACGCGAAGTGGCCCGACTTGAGGACGAGTTCGGGTTTCACGCCGAAACCGCCCGGCGACCACAGGACGACGTCGGCCATGCGACCCGGCAGGAGGGAGCCGACCTCGGTCGCAACCCCGTGGACGATGGCCGGCTCGGCGGTCACCTTGGCGAGGTAGCGCAGGACGCGCTCGTTATCCGCGCGATCTCCGGGCCGGGGTCGGGCCCAACGGTGTGCGACAGGAGGGGGTGGGGCGAAGCCGGCGCCCTCCCGCGACGTGCGCCAGGCCTTCATGGCGTGCGCGAGCTGGAACGTTCGCCGCACCGTCTCGCCGATCCGCCCCATCCCCTGCGAATCGCTGTTCACGATCGAGATGGCACCGAGCTCGTGCAGGGGACCCTCGGCGGCCATCGTCGACGGTCGGACCCGCTCGGCAGCGGCTTCCCGATCGGCACGGACCTCGGGGTTGCCCGCGTGCACCGCCATGATCATCTCGACGTGCTCGCGGGCCGTCGAGGAGCCGAACGGGATCGTGGGCGTGGTGGTCGAGCACACGACGTTGGGCTCCGCTACCAGCGCGAGCACGTCGGGGATGTGGCCGCCCCCGGCGCCCTCGACGTGGTAGGCATGGATCGCCCGGCCGTCGATCGCCTCCACCGTGTCCACGAGCTCGGCCGACTCATTCAGAGAATCCGTGTGCAGGCACACGGCGATGTCGTGGGCCTGGGCCGCGCGAAGGGTGGCGTCGATGACCTCGGGGTAGGCGCCCCAGTCCTCGTGGATCTTCAGGCCCACCGATCCCGACTCGATCAAGCGGTCCACCGCGCCGGGAACATCGGTGCGAGCACTCGCCTGCAGCCCGAGGTTCACGGGCATGTGCTCGAAGGCACGCATGGTGATGCCCATCGCCATCGGCGGCTCCTCGAACCCGGCCGTGATCAGCGTCGTCACTCCCGCCGCGAGCGCCACCGGAACCAGGTTCGGCGTGATGAGATGGACGTGGCTATCCACGGCACCCGCCGTGGCGATCAGCCCGTAGCCCATGATCGGCAGCGTGTTCGGGCCGATCGTCATGTCGACGCCCGAGGTGATGTCCGGGTTGCCGGCGCGGCCGATCCCTACGATGCGCCCGTCCTTGATCCCGATGTTGGTCTTCACCACGCCGAGGAACGGATCGAGCAGGAGCACGCCCGCCACCAGCACGTCCAGCTCGCTGTCGGCCGTTGCCCGGTCGAACTGCGCCATCCGCGAACGGATGTTCTTTCCGTAGCCCCACAGCGGCTCGTCTCCGTACCCGACGTGATCATCCTCCACCTCGACCCAGAGATCGGTGTCGGCGAGGCGCACGCGATCTCCCGTCGTGGGGCCGTAGCGGCGCGCGTAGTCCTCGCGGGACATCCGCACGGGCATCAGCCCCCAACCTCCGGCCGCGGGCCCGCGCCGTCGACCCGGACCAGGCGGACAACCCTGCGCTCGCCGGGTGCCCATCGCACGGTGTCGCCGGCGGGGATGTCCAGTCGGAATCCCCGGGCGTCAGCGCGTTCGAACCTCAGCCGTCGGTTGACGCGGTCGAAGGGGAAGTGCGAGGACACGCGGATCGCGTGATCGGAGTCGTTCGTCACCTCGAGGTCGAACGAAGACATCCCCTCGTTGAGGGTGAGCGAGCCCTCGGCGAGGACCATCGCGCCGGGACCCGGATCGGAGCTCGCGTCCGAGGCGCCGAGCCCGCGGAGCACGATCAGGCGCGAGCCCTCGTCGAGCAGGACCTCCACGCGGATCTCGGCGATCAAGGCGTCCACGCCCTCGAGAAGGTCATCAGGTGCCACGGCGTTCATCCCCGCGTCGACGACCGCATCGAACGTGCCGCCCGCCCGCGCGGCCATGTGCATCTCGTCGCACGCGATCGCGATGGCCTCGGGGGCGTTCAGGCGCAGACCGCGGTCGCGCTGGCGCCGCGCCAGCTCGGCCACCTGGAACACGAGCAACCTCGCCTGCTCCGTTGGGCCGAGCTTCATCCGCGGCCTCCCGCGACCCGGCTCGCGACCCTCGCGTCGTGTACCGGCCGGCCGTCGATCAGGGTGAGCCAGACGCCCACCGCGGGAATCTCGGCGATGGGGGTCTCGACGAGATCGCCGTCCACCACGACGATGTCGGCCCGCTTGCCGACCTCGAGCGAGCCGATCCGATCCTCCATCCGCAACGCGAAGGCCGCGGATATCGTGTGCGCGCGGAGCGACTCCTCCAACGTGAGGGCCTGGGACGCGCCGATGGGGGCGCCGCTGCTGGTTCGGCGCTCCATCGCCGCGGCGATCGTATCCATCGGCCGGTAGGAGGTCACATCGGAGTCGCTGCTCAGGACCACGGTGATGCCCGCCTCAAGCTCGTCCCGCAACGGCTGAAGCGCGTGCGCGCGGGGCCCCAACCGCTCCAGGAATTCGTCCCCGCTGTCGCGGAGGTAGTTCGGCTGGACGACCGTGATCGCGCCCAGCCGAGCGATGCGCTGCACGAGCTCGGGCGTCGGGTACCCGGCGTGTTCCAGGCGGTGCCGGTGCTCGCGGGGAGCCGCCCGCGCGGCCGCCTCGAGTGCGTCCAGCACGGCCCCCATGGCGCGGTCCCCTTGGACGTGCACGCCGACCTGCCAGCCGTCGACGTGGGCGGCCACGATCATCTCGCGCAGCTGCTCGGGGGACCAGTACATCGAGCCCCCGAACTCCGCGTGCGTGCCGTAGCCGTCGACGAAGGAGGCGGTGCCACCGATGAGTGAGCCGTCCGCGTAGAACTTCATGGCGCCGATGCTGAGGCGGTCGTCCCCGAACGGGCCCGCGAGGCCGAGCGCATGGAAGGATTCGAACTGGTGCGACAGCGGCATGCACACCGTGCGAACGCCCAGCGTGCCTCGCCGAGATGCTTCCCGATACGCGAGCAGCTCGCGGCGCGTTACCTGCGCGTCGCAGACGGTCGTGAGCCCCGCCGCGACGAACGCCCGAGACGCGCGCTCGACGTTCGCGACGGACGCCTCCAGGGTGGTCTCGGTGTGGAAGTTCGGCCCGTGCGAACCGATGTCGACCGCCACGGGCAGGATGAGGTTCATCGCGGCGTCGAGGCAGAGTCCGCTCAGGCGACCGTCCGGGCCCCGAACGAGTCGCCCGCCCTGCGGATCGGGGGTGTCCTCGGACACGCCCCGACGCTCGAGCGCCTCGGAGTTCACGAACACGTGGTGGCCCGAGACGTGCAAGACCATCACCGGGTGGGCGGACGTGGCGCGGTCCAGATCCCACCTGGTCAGGACCCGTTCGTATTTCGCGTCGTCGAATCCGGATGCCGCGATCCACTCTCCCGGGGGCGCGAGCGCGGCGGCCTCGCGGAGCCGGCGGACGAGGTCCTCGACCGACCCGATCCCCGGGTATCGAGCGTCCAACGTAGCGAGCGACTCGCCCGTGGCGAGGAAATGGTTGTGGGCGTCGATCAACCCCGGCAGCACCGTCCGGCCCTCGACGTCGATCTCGGAGGCCCCCGGGAACCGATCCGCGAGCTCGGCCGCCGTGCCGATCCCCACGATCCGGGAGCCGCAGATGGCGAGCGCGCCCACCCACGGCATGGCGGCGTCGGCGGTGAACACGCGGCCGCCATGGATCATCAGCGGCCGGGTAGGATCCATCGCTTCGCTCCTTCGAGGATCGGGTCGGGCATCAGTTCCCGGCTCACGATAGCGGCGCGATCGCCGGCGCCGCCACGGGTCCGGACGTGACCGCATCGGGGGCGCCTCGCGCCCGGCTATGCTTTCCGTCATGGCTCAGGCGATCGCGGATCTCGCTGCGTCGGGCAACGAACTGCTCGCGGCGCTGCCGCCGGCCGAACGCGCTCACCTCCTGCGCGACGCGCGGGCCCGTCGAGTCGAGCCGGGCGATGTCCTGTACGAGCCGGGACGACCGCTCACGACGGTCTCCTTCCCGATCACCGCGGTCGTCTCGATCCTCGCCGTCCTGGCCGACGGAACCGCGGTCGAGGTCGCCACCATCGGCCGTGAGGGGCTGGTAGGCGCGTTCACGTTCCTGGGCGACGATCGCGATCCGAACGCGCGGGCAGTCGTGCAGATGGGAGGCGAGATCCTCAGCGTGGATCTTCGGTGGTTCGACCACGAGCTGCGGGATCCGTCCACGCAGCTCAGCTCGCTCCTGAACGACTACACGCGCGCCAGCCTCGTGCAACTCACGCAGAGCGTCGCGTGCGGCGCTGCGCACTCGGTGCGACAGCGTCTCGCCCGTTGGCTCCTGCAAACCAGCGACCGCGTCGCCTCCGATGAGGTTCGCCTCACCCATGACTTCCTCGCCGGCATGCTGCACGCGCGCCGCGCGTCGGTCACGGTGGCGCTGCGGGAGCTGCAGGAGGCGGGGATGGTGGCCACGCGCCGCGGGGCGACTTCGATCCTCGACCGCGGAGCCCTACGCGGGGCGGCGTGCGAGTGTTACGCGGTTGTCCGCGAGGAGTACGCACGCCTGCTCCCGGGAGAAAGCGTGGCGGCCGCCGCGGCGTCCTCGGGAGCCGGAACCGTCGCCTGATGGCCCCTGGGGAGGGTCACCCGTCGGGCGGCGATCCGTCAACGGCGCGCCGCGCGTACCATCAGCGGGATCGCGATCGCGGCGCCGAGGGCCAGCACGCGCACGGGCGTAGCTCGGAGCGCCACGACCTGCTGCAGACTCCGCGCGTGCGATCGCCCGTCGAAGCGGCCGTGGGCACCGTGGTCACCCGCGACGGGTTCCCACAAGTTGTCGGGTCGATCGGGATCCTCCGACTCGGCCGTCTGCTGACCGGCGTACCCGGTCCGCGCCAGATATCGGTCAAGCAGCCCCGGGACGAACTTGTTGGCCACGATCGTGAGCACCGTGGATCCTCCGACCCATCGCTCCCTGCGCCGCGGATGCTCGGCGGCGTGCACGATGGCTCGGGCCGCGACCTCCGGCTCGAAGATCGGCGGGACCGGCTGGGCCTTCTTCGGCAGGCGAGAACGAACCACGTCGAACTGCGGCGTGTTCAGCGCGGGCATCTGGACCATGGTCACCTCGATACCGCTGCCCTCGTGCAAGAGCTCGGTACGCAGCGACTCGGTGAATCCCTGGATCGCGTGCTTGGCGCCGCAGTATGCCGACTGCAGCGGGATCCCTCGATACGCCAGGGCGGATCCCACCTGCACGATCGTTCCCCGGTCCCGGGCACGCATCCGTCGCAGCGCGGCCATCGTCCCGAACACGACGCCGTGGTAGGTCACGTCGGTAACACGACGGAACTCCTCAGGTTGGATCTCCCGCACGGGCGCGAAGACCGACGTCATGGCGTCGTTCACCCATACATCGATGGGGCCGAGCCCCTCCTCCACGGCGAGCGCGGCCGCCTCCACCTGCTCGGGGTCCGCGACGTCCGTCGGGATGGCGAGCGCCTTGGCGCCCGCATCCTCCACGTCCCGCACGGCTCCGGCGAGCCCATCGTGCCCGCGCGCGAGCAAGGCGACCATCCAGCCGCGCTCGGCGAACGCCTTGGCCGTCGCCCGGCCGACGCCGGAGCTCGCTCCCGTGACCACCGCCACCCGCGGCCTTTCGTCGATCGTTTCCATTTGGGTCACTCCTTCCGATACGGTTCCGCGTCGTTGCGCCGAAGGACGAGCCCGTGGCCCGGGCGCGCCGGGTCGGGCCTGAGCGCGCCGCCATGCGGCGAGACCACGCCGTCGAAGAGCAGTCGGTCCACGTACGCGTGATCCGCGAAGTACTCAACGTGTCTGAGATTGGGGATCGCGCACGCCACGTGCAGGTGTGAGGACGGGGCCGTGTGCCCCGACAGCTCCAAAGACCGCGACGAGGCGAGCGCCGCGGCCCGCATCCAGCCCAGGACCCCCGCGCAGCGGGAGACGTCGGCCTGCAGGACGTCGACGACGGGCAGCAGGCGAGCGAAATCGAACACGTCGTAGCCGTACTCCCCCGCGGCGACCTCGGGCTCCACCGCCTCGCGCACCTCGCGGAGCCCCTCCAGGTCGTCGGAGGAGACGGGCTCCTCGAACCAGCTGACGCCCTCGCCCGCGAGCGCGTGAGCGACACGGATCGCCTGCTTGCGCGAGTACGCGCCGTTCGCGTCGACGAACAGCTCCACGCCCGGCCCGACGGCCTTGCGCGCCAAGCCGACCCGGTCCACATCGCGAGCCGGGTCGGCGCCGCGGTCCACGCCGATCTTCATCTTGACGCGGGTGAACCCGTCGTCGTGCGCCCATGTGGCCAGCTGCCTCGCCAGGGCATCGTCGTCCATCGACGTGAACCCACCGCTCGCGTACACGGGCACCTCGTCGCGCGCCGCGCCCAGCAAGCGGAACAGGGGCAGACCCAGCAGCTTCGCCTTGAGGTCCCACAGGCCGAGCTCCACGGCGGCGATCGCCATCGAGGCGATCCCGCGACGCCCGGCGTTGCGCACCGCGTCGATCATCGCGGACCAGGCGGCGGGGATGTCGAGGGCGTCGCGACCAACGACCTGATGCGCGAGCACGTCGCGGATCACGGAGGCGCAGGCGGGCGGCCCGTAGGTGAGGCCGAGGCCGCGCTCCGGTCCCGCGTCGATCTCCACCACCACCACGGTGGTGTGGTCCCAGGCGAGCGTGCCGTCGGCCTCCGGCTCCACGAGGGGGACCCGGTATGCCGCCACGTCCAAGGTTCGGATCGTGGTCATGGCTTCAGTTGATCGAGCTTGTCGCGGAAGATCGTCGAGGCGATCGACGCGCGGCGAGGCTGCCCCTTCAGGAACGCCTTAGCGAAGGATGAGGCTTCTTCGTACGTGATCGACGCCGGCATCGGCGGCTCGTCGGCATTGACCACCACGTCGACGAGGGCGGGCCCGTCATACGAGAAGGCGTCGCGGAGGGCGGACTCGAGATCGCCCGGCTTCTCCACCTTGATGCCGAGCGCCCCGCAGGCCTCGGCCCAGGGCGCGAAATCCATCCGCCGGTCGAACCGCACCCCGTGCTCGGGATAGCCGAGCGCCATCTGCTCCCACAGGATCTGCCCCAACAGCGAGTTGTTGCAGATCACGACCTTGATCGGAAGCGCGTGCATGGCGGCCGTATGGAATTCCGCCATCAACATCGCGAATCCACCGTCGCCCACGAACGCGATGCACTGACGTCCGGGATGGGCCACCTGAGCGGCGATGGCGTACGGAAGCCCCGGAGCCATCGTCGCGAGGTTCCCCGAGAGATGGAACTCTCGATCGCCCCTGATATCGAAATGCCGTGCCGCCCAGGTCGCGATCGTGCCGGAGTCGCACATGAGGAAGGCGTCCTCATCGGCAAAGCGATCGACGGTCCGCGCCAGGAACTGGGGCTGGATCGGCTCGCGATCGGGCGACTCGATCGCCCTCATGTCCTCGTCCCAGCCCCGTTTGCCTTCCTGGATGTCCTCCAGGAAGGAGCGGTCCCGTTTGCGATCCAGCAGGGGCCGAAGGGCGCACAACGTCTCCGCGGCGTCGCCGACGAGCGGCGCCTCGACCGGGAGCCGGTTGCCCATGCGGACCGGATCGAGCTCGATCTGGACCGCCCGGAGCTCGGCGGGCAAGTACGCGGTGTAGGGGAAGTTGGTGCCGACCATCAAGATCGCGTCGGCGCCCTCCATGGCATCCTCCGACGGCCGAGTGCCGAGCAAACCCAGGCCCCCCGTGGTGAGCGGATGGTCGTCCGGCACCGCCGTCTTACCCCGCAGCGTCTTCACGACCGGGCTGCCGAGGGCCTCCGCCACCTCGAGGACCTCCGTGCGCGCGCCGATGGCGCCCGCACCCACCAGGATCACGACCCGCTCGGCGTCGTTGAGCAAACCGGCCGCGCGAGCGAGCGCGTGCTCGTCGGGGACCACCCGGGCCTCCGCTCGCGTGGGCGCCGTGATCGGGACCCGCGCATTGGCGAGGCCGCCCTCGTACGGGTCGAGGTCGGCGGGCGCCTCCTGAAGGTCGACCGGGAAGGTGAGATGCGATACGCCCTTGCGCGCGAGCGCCGTGCGTACGGCGATGTCGACCAGGGCCGGGATCTGCACCGGCGTGTGGACGAAGGCGTTGTACTCGGTGAGATCCATGAGGATCCGATCCAGGTGCACTTCCTGCTGGAAGCCGGTCCCGAGCTGGGTCGTCGCCTGCATGCCCGTGATGGCCAGGACGGGCACGTGGTCGAGTTTGGCGTCGTAGAGCCCGTTGATGAGGTGTAACCCGCCCGGACCCGATGTCGCGAGGCAGACCCCGAGCCTGCCCGTCGTCTTGGCATAGCCACTCGCCATGAAGGCGGCCGCCTCTTCGTGATGGACGAGGAAGAACCTGATGCGATCCTCGTGGCGACGGAAACCTTCCATGATCCCGTTGATCCCGTCCCCCGGCAGCCCGAAGACGGTGTCGACACCCCAGTCGATGAGGCGCTCGACGAGCAGTTCGGATGCGATCTTGTCCATGATTAGCCTCCCCGTGTCGTTGCAGCGTCCCCCGCCAAGACCTCGGCGAGGTGCCATGCGCGCCGGCCCGCTCCCTGCGCGATCTGTTCGCGGCAGCTGAAGCCATCGGCGACGATGATCGCGTCGGTCGCCTCCCGAACGGCCGGCAGCAACGCGCGCTCGCCGGCCGCCACCGAGACCTCGTAGTGGTCGGACTCGAATCCGAACGCCCCCGCCATGCCGCAGCAGCCGGCGTCGAGGACCTCTACGTCGAGGCCCGTCCGCCGCAGCGCCTCCTCGTCCGTACCGAACCCCATCACGGCGTGGTGGTGGCAGTGAGGCTGAACGAGGGCCCGGCCCTCGCGCCGCGACGGCCGCCATCCCTCCGTGTGCTCCACGAGCAATTCGGCGAGCGTGTACGCCTGCGACGAAAGGCGCTGCGCATCCGGGTCGTTCGGGAACAAGCCGGTCAGTTCGTCGCGGAACACGGCGACACAGGACGGCTCCAATCCCACGACGGGCAGCCCGCGCTCCAGCGCCGGACGCAGGATCCTGAGGTCCCGTCTCAGCGTCGCTCGGGCCATGTCGAGCATCCCGAAGTCGTACAGCGGGCGACCGCAGCAGACCCATTTCGGCGGCAGGAGGACCCGGTACCCGGCCTCCTCCATCACGCGCACGGCGGCCCGCCCCGTCCCCGGGTGCCAGTGGTTGTTGAAGGTGTCCGGCCACAGGACCACGCTTCCGCGCGAGCCGGCTGACGGCAGAGACTCGTGGGTGCGGAACCACGACGCGAACGTCGTCTCGGCGAAGGGAGGAACGGTGCGCTCCTGCGCCACGCCGCCCATGAGCTTGAGGAGCGGACCGGTCATCGACCCACGGGTGACGGCGTTGGCGAGCCGCGGCAGCAGCGAGGCGAGGCGCGCGGTCCAGGGGATCAGCCCCAGCGCGTAGGCCTGGCGCGGCCGGACCTTGCCGGCGTAGTAGTGGTGCAGGAACTCCGCCTTGTAGGTCGCCATGTCGACGTTTACAGGGCAATCGCTCTTGCAGCCCTTGCAGGAGAAGCAGAGATCGAGCGCGTCGTTGACCGCGTCCTCTCGCCACCCTCGTTCCAATGGGTCACCTTGCAGCATCTCGAAGAGCAGGCGCGCCCGGCCTCGAGTCGAGTCCCTCTCCTCATGGGTGACCATGAAACTCGGGCACATCACCCCGCCGCCGGTGCGACGGCACGCGCCCACCCCGACACATCGCAGGGTGGCGCGAGCGAAGCTCCCGTCGTCGTCGGGGTAAGCGAACGCGGTCTCCACGGCAGCCGGCCGGTACGACACGCCGAGCCGCAGGTTCGCGTCGATCGGGTAGGGGTCCACGACCTTCCCGGGGTTCATGCGACCGTCCGGATCCCAGATCGAGCGGAACTCGCGGAAGGCGTCGACCAGATCTTTGCCGAACATCCGCTCCAGCAGCTCGGCGCGCGCCTGCCCGTCACCATGCTCACCGGAGAGGGAGCCCCCGTGGCGCAGGACCAGGCTCGCGGCCTCCTCGACGAAGGAACGGTACCGGGCGATCCCCTCGGCGCTCTGCAGATCGAAGTCGATGCGCGTGTGCACGCAGCCCTGGCCGAAATGGCCGTAGAGGGCGGCGTCGTACTCGTAGCGATCGTAGAGACCGCGAAGCTCCCGCAGGTAGGAACCGAGCGCGGCCGGCGGGACGGCGGAGTCCTCCCAGCCCGGCCACGTATCGCCCTGGCCCGGCACCCTGGCGGTCCCTCCGAGGCCCGATTCACGGACCTCCCAGATCTTCGACTCTCGCTGGGGATCGTCGTAGAGCTCGGCCTCCGGATCCGCGGGCGACCGGCGACGGAGCACGTCGCGAACCTGCCTGGCGGCGTCGTCGGACTCCTCTTTCGTGTCCCCGCCGAACTCGACGAGCAGCCAAGCCCGGCCCTTCGGCATCATCTCGAGCTCGTCGACGTGCAGCCGTTTCTTGCGCATGTCCTCCACGAGCTCGTTGTCGATGCCTTCGAGACCGATCGGGCCGAGGTCCATGATCATGGGCACGTCGTCGGCGGCCGCGAACACGTCGGGATACCCCAGCACGAGCAGCGACCGCGCCCCGGGGGCCGGGATCAGCCGAACGGTAGCCTCCAGGATGTTCACGCAGGTGCCCTCGGTGCCCACAAGCGCTCGCGCGAGGTCGAAGCCGTTCTCGGGCAGGAGCTGCGGGAGGTTGTAGCCGGAGACGCGGCGAGGGATCTGGGGGAACCCGCTCCGGATCCGCTGCGCGTGGCGATCGCGGAGGTCGCGCAGCCCCCCGTAGATCTGGCCGGTCCGATCGCCGCGGTCGGCGAGCCGTGTCAGCTCGTCGTCCGGCGTCGGGCCTACGGTCATCCGGATGCCGTCGCCAGTGAGGACCTCGAGCGAGACGACGTTGTCCT
This sequence comes from uncultured Actinomycetes bacterium, assembly GCA_963719165.1. Classification (GTDB taxonomy): domain Bacteria; phylum Actinomycetota; class UBA4738; order UBA4738; family HRBIN12; genus JAOUEA01. The sequence continues at coordinate 1,718,588 of CAVRAV010000001.1, forward strand.
CGGTTCGCCCCGCCATGACCGAATGCACCCCGCACGAGTTGTTGCCCACCATCCCCCCGATCGTGCAGCGGTTGTGCGTGGAAGGATCGGGGCCGAACATGAGTCCGTGCGGAGCTGCCTGCTCCTGGAGATGATCGAGAACGACGCCGGGTTGCACGCGCGCGGTTCGCCGATCCGGGTCGATCGCGATGACCGACCGCAGGTACTTCGAGTAGTCGATCACGACCGCCACGTTGCAGCACTGCCCGGCGAGGCTCGTGCCGCCGCCGCGAGGCAGGATGGGGGCCTCGAACGATCGGCAGACCTCGACGGTCTTGACCACGTCATCGATGTCGCGCGGCACGACCACGCCGATGGGGACCTGACGATAGTTCGATGCGTCGGTGGCGTAGAGCGCCCGGTCGCCGTCGCCGAAGCGAACCTCCCCCGCGACGGCCTCGCGGAGGGCGCGCTCGAGGGAGAACTCAGGCATCCGCGTACGCGATGGTCGTGACGAGAGCGTTCGCGGCGCGGCGCGAATCGAGCCGCGTGTGCTGAACGACGACCGGCACGTCCGAGTCGATCAACGTCGCATAGTCCGTGCCCGCCGGGATCGGTTCGGGGTCCTCGAGCTCGTTGAATCGCACGTGGTGCGTTCTGCGGGCGGGAACCTCGATGCGATACGGCCCTACGGGTTCGCGGTCCGCGAAAAACACGGTGATCTGGATGTGGGCGTCCCGATCGGTCGCGTTGAGGATGCAGGCCGTCTCATGGCTCGTGAACTCCGGCTCCGGCCCCGTGCTCCAGGAAGGGATGTACCCCTCGGCGATGGCCCATCGAGTCTTCCCGATCCCGGACGACATGTTTGCTCCGTACCCGGCTACCTCGGCGAGGAAACCTCGGCTCGCCGTCCGATCGTTTGGGGGTGAACGATCGGGGAACACACATCCCGTCGAGATGGAACGGAGACGACGTTGGCACGAGACCACGAGAAGATGGCGTCGGAAACATCGGACCCCGGCCACCCCCAGCCCGAGGAAGCGGAGGTGGAGAGCGCTCGACTGCTCGCGAACGACGCGCGGGATCAACTCGGCTCCGCTGGGCTGTCCTACGACGAGGTTCGGACCCTCGCCGACGAATACGTCGCCCTCGGCCTCGTGGACGACGCCGGCAGCGTCGATGCCTTCTCGGCGTGGGCCCGCGAGCATCGCGGAAAGGCGTAGATCCGAGCCTGCCGGTCAGCCCGGCAGATCTCGGCCCGCGAGCGCCGCCGCCGCCCCGATGTGTGCCAGGTGCGTCAACCCTTGAGGGAAGTTCCCGAGCATCTCCTCGTGCTCCGGATCGAATTCCTCTGAGAACAGACCCAAATCGTTGGCGGTGCGTTCTGCGCGTTCGAAGAACGCGAGTGATTCTTCGGACCGACCCTGCCGCGCCAAGCATTCGGCGAGCCAGAACGTGCAGGCGACGAACACCCCTTCGCCGTCCTCCAACCCGTCGGAGGCGCGGTACCGCATCGTGAGACCACCCTCGCTCAGCTCGTCACGGATGGCGTCGGCCGTCCTCAGCATGCGAGGGTCCGGATACTCGACGAAGCCGTATTGCGGCAGCAGGAGCAGCGCGGCGTCGAGTTCGTCGCTCCCGAACGACCTGCGGAACACGCCCCGCCGGTCGTCGAACCCGTCGGTTTCGATCTGGGCGCGGATCCGCTCGCGGAGCTCTCCCCATCGCTCGAGCGGGACGTCGCCGTCCAGGCCCGCCTCGCGGGCGAGCCTGATCGCACGGTCGAGCGCGACCCAGCACATCATCTTGGAATGCACGAAGTGCTGCGGCTCTCCGCGGATCTCCCAGATCCCGCGATCCGGCTCCTCCCATCCCGTCTCGACCTGGTGCACGACGCTCTTGAGGAACCGCCAGTAGTCCCCCTCGGGGGGATGCCCTCGCACGTGCCACTCCCACGCCAGGTCCATGAGCTCCCCAAAGATGTCGAGCTGGAACTGGCCGGAGGCTTGGTTGCCGATCCGCACAGGACGCGATCCCTCGTACCCATGGAGGTGATCGAGCTCCAGTTCCGGGAGCCGTCGTTCGCCCCCGACCCCGTACAGGACCTGAAGTTCGCGGGCGTTCCCGGCAGCACTGCGTTCGACGAATCTGCGGAACCCGTTCGCTTCGTCCCCGAACCCCAGCTCATCGAGCGCCCGAACCGCGAAGCTCGAATCCCGAACCCAGCTGTAGCGATAGTCCCAGTTGCGCACGCCGCCCTTCGATTCGGGCAATGAAGTCGTCGGTGCTGCGATCATCGCCCCGGTCGGCGCATAGGTCATGGCCTTGAGCACGATCGCCGACCGCAGGGCGCCGGGTCCATGCGAACCCTTGATCCGTCCCGCGGACGACCAATCGCGCCACCAATCGACGGTTTCCCGGCGGTGAGCATGCGATCGCTCCGAAGTCGAGCCCTCAGCCTGCTCGATGTCCTCGGGTCGTTCGAAGCGCGAGGAGAACGAGAGACGGTCGCCCGGCCCGACCTCGAACGTCGCGACGAGGTCGTGCTCCCCTTCGAGGCGAAGCTCGACATCGCTCCAGATAACGAGCCCGTTCGAGCTCCCGACCATCGAGTGGACGCCCCCTCCGTGAGCACGCACCCATGGGCTGGTCTGCCCGTAGTCGAACCGGGGGCAGATCGCCGTGCGGAACTCGACCCGGCCGCGAACGCCTTCGATGAGGCGAAGCAACTCCCGACGGGGACGCATGCGACCCCCTTCCCGCATCGAGAAGAGATCCGTCACGGTCGCCTCCCCCCCGCTCGTCCTAACGGTCGTCTCGAGCACGAGCGTTCCCTCGAGGTAGCGTCGAGACACCTCGCGGGGCTCCGAGGCGCCGAGACTCCAGTGGCCGCCCCTCCGCGCGTCGAGCAGGGCGCCGAACACGCTCGGGGAGTCGAAGCGGGGCAGGCAACACCAGTCGATCGTCCCGTCGCTGCGGACCAGCGCGCCGGCATGACAATCACCGATGAATGCTCGGTCGGCGATGGGTGGGTAGGCCGCATCGATCACCGACATCGCACCAACCCTACCCGCGGGCGTAACGATCCGGCCGAGCCGTCAGGGGCTCGGTGTGTTCGCCTCCGACGGACCTTCGAGCAGCGCTCGTGCCGTCTCGCCCACCAGGGCGGTCGCGTTGAGGACCCGGTCGGTCTTGACCAGTGCGGCCTCGATCGCGTCGTCCGACGGTTTGGCGGTGGGATTGGTGCGAGTGGTGCGACCGCGGATCCCGGCTGCAGCGACCACCACCACGGCGGCGAGGAGCGCGCCGCAGCCGCAGAGGATCGCTGCGCGCCGTGAAGTTTCCTCGCTTCGGTTCATCCCTCTGCGTCGCCTCCTCCGCGTATCAGATGTGCCGACGCAGTGGCGCCACGGCCTTCTCCATCGCACGCTGCCCGAGCGATCGGCCCTCCCAGCGATCGGCGTCGATCCGAACGCTCCGCTCCAGGTCCTCGTCGAACTGGGCGTCAAGGACTTTCACGACGTCGGGATCGATCGCGACCAAGTTGACTTCTTCGTCGAGCTCCGTCGATCGGGCGTTGAGGTTCGCGGACCCGATGTTGGCCACCAGGCCGTCCACCGTCATGACCTTGGCGTGGAGCATGGTGGGCTGGAAGTGCCACAGCTCGACCCCGTGCTCCATGAGCTCCGCGTAGCAGTCCTCCCCTCCCAGCTGCACGAAGCGTTTGTCGGCGTGCTCCCCCGGCAGGAGCAGCTGTATCTCGACGCCGCGGTCGGAGGCATCGCAGAGCCGCTGTAAGAGCGCCTCGTCGGGCACGAAGTAGGCCGTGGTGATCCGGACGCGCCGCTCGGCGAGCTGCAGCAGGGTGAGGAACAACGTCGATACGTCGGCCCACCCGATCTCGGAAGCGCCGCGGACGCACTGGACCACCGAACCTCCCGGTTTCGGCTGATCCGGGAAGCGGTCGACATCCTCGTCGAAGAGCGCCTCGCCCGTTTCCGCCCAGTTGTCGAGGAACGCGGCGCGGAGGCCGTCGACCGCGGGCCCGTTGATCTGGAAGTGGGTATCGCGCCACTCCGATTCGTCGCGCGCGTCCCCCATCCACTCGTCGGCGATCCCGACGCCGCCGGTAAACCCGGTGGCCTCGTCCACGATCACCACCTTGCGGTGGGTGCGATGGTCCACCTTGGTCGGCTCGAAGCGATGCAATGGCCGGAACCAGCGCACGAGGACGCCGGCGTCTTCCATGAGATCGACGAGGTCTCGCTTGATTGGGTGCGCCCCCCAGGCGTCGAGCAACACGCGCACGCGGATCCCGGCGTTCGCTCGCTCGGCGAGGTGCTCGGCGAACCGCTTGCCGATCTCCCCCTCCCAGTAGACGAACGTGAGGAGGTCGATCGTGTGCTCCGCCTCGTCGATGGCATCCAGAACGGCCGGGAAGATCTCATCTCCGTTGCGCAGGACCGTGAGCCGGTTACCCTCGGTCGCCGGTACTCCGATCACCCCTTCGAGGATCCTCCTGACCCGTTCGGTCCGCTCCTCGGACGGCGCCGGTTCAGGATCCACGGTCGTCGCCGTGCTCATCGCGCCGGCGGCGCGGAGGCCGCGGCTACGTCACGGCGGGGAGGAGCGGCGGTCTCCTTGCTCATGTCTTGGGGCGCCGCGACGCCGGCTCGAACGGCCTCGAGCTGCGCCGAAACGGACACGCCGAAGAGCACCGCGATCGCCGAGGCATACGACCACAGCAGCAGCGCCACGATGCCGGCGAGCGGTCCGTAGGTTTGGCCGAACGTGTGGCTGACGCGGAAGAACACGTCGAGCGCCAGGGTCACCGCGACCCAGAGCACCGCGGCGAGGACGGCCCCGAACGCGAGCCACGACCAGCTGGGCTGATGACGGCGCGGCGACCGAGAGAAGATCAGCGCGATCGCTCCCACCATGAATGCCAGACCGACTGGCCAGCGGGCCACGTTCCACACGCTCGCCCACGTGTCGTTGTTGAACGACGTTCCGATCACGTGCCCCAACGCGACGCATGCGAAGCCGACCGCCGCGAGGACTCCGGCGGTGCACAGCAACAGGAAGGCCCTGACGTACTTGCGGACGGTGGGCCGGTCCTTCTCGATCCCGTAGATACGGTTCATCCCGCGCTCGAACTGTCCGAGCAGGGTCGTCCCCGTGATCAGCGCCGCCGCCAGGCCGAGCCAGAGGGCGAGGTACCGTGAATTCGAGCCCGCACGGTGAGCCTGACCTACCGCCTCGGTCAGCACGCTGCCCGCCGGCCCGGGTGCCGCCGTCTTGAGCGCACGCACGATGGCGTCGCTGAGCCCTCCGGACTGCATGACGCTCGCGAGGCCTACCAGGGCGATCACGCCCTCGATGAAGAGCAAGGACAGCAGGAAGGCCACCGAACGTCCGTGGCTGAACCCGTCCGACCAACGCAGGCGTTTGAAGGCGTCCTTGACCAGTTGGCCGCGGCCCACCTGCTGCAACGTCCGTCGCGCGTCGTCGCCCGTGAGCTCCCATGTCTCCGGGATCGTGCTCGCCGTACTCATGCTGCTCCTCCTTCGGGAACACACACGCTGATCGCGCCCGGTTCCACCTCGATGTCGAGCTTCTTCGTCTTCTTCCGATCTCCGCCGTCGAGCTCATAAAGCACCTTGCGGCCCAGTCGCACCTCGATCGACGCCGCCGTCGTCCTCTCGACGAACGGAGAGTTCGTAGGGTCGCCGAGGACCGTGCGGCTGAGCGTGCGCGCCCACTGCCAGAGTCCGTCGGCCGTGACGACGCCGACGTTCAACCTGCCGTCGTCGGGACGCGCGTCCTCGAATGCCGAGATCCCCCCGAGGACGTTCCCCACGTTGCCCACCAGGACGCAGGTGGCCTCGCCCTTGAACCAGCGGTGGCCGTCCACGCGGATCTTCGCCTCGAACGGCTCGCGCCGCGCATTCTTCGCGCCCGTCCACACGTATGCCACCTTCCCGATGGCGTCCTTGAGCCCCGAGTCCGCACCCTTGATCATGAGTGCGTCCACACCTGTGCCGGCCATCACCGCGAAGCGCTCGCCGTTCACGACGCCGACGTCCAGCGGGCGCCGGGCACCAGAGAGGCCGACGCGCACCGCGGCTTCGAGGTCGATGGGGATCCCGAGGTTGGTCGCCAGCAGGTTCGCCGTGCCGGCCGGCAGGATCGCGAGGGTGGCCGAGGATCCTGCTAGGACGTTGATGCACCGTTGCACGGTGCCGTCGCCGCCCCAAACGAAGACGAGGTCGGCCCCCTCGTCGAGTGCCTCTCGAACACATTCCGGTGCGAAGCGGCTCTTGGTCACCTCAGCCCACAGCGGCTCATCGATCCCTTCGGCGGCCAGCGTTTCCCGCAGGACACCGAGTCCGCCGCCCAGACGTTTGCCGGAGTGCGCCACGACCGCGACGGAGGTCACGGGCTCACCTCGACCCGGTTCCGATCCCGATCGGCCCCAGCGGAGCGGGCTCTCAGCGAGGCCACCCCCGATGCCGAGCGAACGGCAAGGAGGGCGATCAGGATCGCCGCCGATCCCAGGATCACGCTCGCGAGGACGTCCGTGGGGTGGTGCATGCCTCGATAGAGGCGGGATATCCCGACGAACATGGGCAAGCCGATCGCGATGATCCAAACTACGGCTCGCCCGAGCGAGCTCCTGACCCTCGTCGAGAACACGATCGCGAGTGACACCCACAGGGCGATGGCCGCGGCCGTATGCCCCGAAGGGAAGCTCGCGGTCGGGGGCGAGGGGTCGAGGCGCGGGACGGAGGGCCGCGGACGATCCACGATCACGGCCGCCGTTAGGAACACCGACGCCTCGACTGCGAGCGCGATCACGATCATGCCCACCTCACGCCACAGCCGGCGGAACGCCAAGACCACAACGACGAGCGCGGCCACCCCGACCACCACTCCGGTGGATCCGATCGTGGTCGCGAACGACGTCACCGAGTTCAGGGAGGAGGTGCGTCGAGCCACGAACCACGTATCCACCCGCTCGTCCCACCGACCGAGACCCCCATTGAGCAGGAGGTGCGTGAGCAGGAGGCCGAGGCCGACGATCAACGCGCCCACGAGGATGTAGCCGGCCACGGCGATCGCCGCGGCGACCGTCACGGGATGATGTGACCTCTCACGATCGGCGATCCGGTCGGCGAAAGCCCCGGGAGACGGATCGAGGACGTCGCGATCTCGGGATGATGCTGGACCCTCGGCGGGCGCGGAGAGCGCCCCATCTGTGCGTTCGAGTTGCGTCATGCCTCCACGGTTTCCCAGCCCACGTAAGGGGTAAACGCGCCGAAGCGAAGAACGTTGTCGTTCGAGACGGGAGGATCCCGATGGTGATCGCGGTGCTGTTGCTCGCGAGCACCCTGGCGGGGCTGCTGGCAGGCTTCGCGATCAGTCGTTGGCCTGCAGCAGATCCCGCAGGCAGCGCGAGCGCCTCGGTGGCTCGGGAGGTGCGCGATCGCGGCGGCCTCAGGTCTTTCGTTCGCGATCGCATGGATCCCGAGACGGTCACCGGCCTCGCGCTCACGGCAGCCTCGGTGTGCATCGTGTCGGGCGGGATCGTCGTGGGCGTGCTCGCGTACGTGGTCCGCGCGAACGCCGGCGTGATCGACGTGGACGCAAAGGTGGCCCAGTGGGCGGCGACGCACGCAACCTCTCTATCGACAGCCTTCCTGCGCACGGTGACCCAGCTCGGATCCACGCCGGTCGTGGTGGCGGTGACCCTCGGGGTTGCCCTCCTCGAGTACCGGAGGATCCGCAGCCGGTCCCTGTGGCTGTTCCTGGTCCTCGCCGTGGGAGGGGAGCTTCTCATCGTGAACCTCATCAAGCTCGGCGTGGCGCGGGCTCGTCCCGGCATCGATCCGTTGGCTCCGTTCTCCGGATCGTCGTTCCCGAGCGGTCACACGGCCGGCGCCGCCGCCTGCTACGCGGCGCTCGCGTTGGTCCTGGCTCGCGGCCGCTCCCCACGCATGCGGGCCGTGTTGGCGGGGGTCGCCGCAGGGATCGCGGTCGCGGTGGGTTGCTCGCGGATGCTGCTGGGGGTGCACTGGTTCACCGACGTCCTGGCAGGCCTGGCCTTCGGATGGGCGTGGTTCGCCCTGTGCGCCGTCGCGACGGGCGGTCGTCTGCTCGACTTCGGGGCGCCCGTCGAGAGCGCGCGTTCGCCGTCGGGTGAAGGCGCGGACGTCCCCACCCCCGTCGGGAGCGGCGATCGATGAGGTTTGACGCTGCGTGCGCAGGGTAGTCCGCCGTCGTGGATCAGCACATCTGTCGCCCGCCTCGGGATCCCTACCCCTCCGAGATCCGGAACGACAGCCAGGCCCTGCGATGGTCGTGTCCTCGTTGCGGCGCGGCTTGGCGGTTCCTTCCGTTCGAAGGCCCGGGTTGGAAGGTCGGCCCCGCCGGCGCCGGCTCGGAGCCGTCGAGGGGTCGGTGGCGTCCGGCGCCACTGATTGAAGGCCCCGACGCGCAGGCCGACGGGATCAAAGCCGGATAGAAGGGTGGAGAAGATGAATAAAAGCTCAGGAGCAACATTCGTCGGCCTCGGGATCGTCCTGATCATCGCGGGCGCGATCATGCGGTACGCCGTAACGGCCCGAACGCAGGGGTTCGACATCCACATGGCGGGCGTGATCGCGTTGGTCGTGGGGCTCCTGTCGCTGGTGTTGGGCCTCGTGATGATGCTCTGGCCCTCCAGGCGCCGCACCGTCACGAGCGACCGTTCCATCGAGACCCCGCAGGGGCACCAGCGCATCCAGGAGAGCGAGGACATCGACAGTCTCTGAGACTGGCTCGCGTTCCACGACGGGTTAGGCGAAGAGCGCATCAAACGAAGGGGGTTGGGAGATGCCGCGACGATCCGCGAACGTCAAGAACGAGAAGCAGTACGAGGCCCTCAAGGACAAAGGGATGTCCAAGGAACGAGCGGCCAAGATCGCGAACTCGCCCGATGCATCGAAGCACGGGGGGAAGAAGTCCGGATCGGGAGGCGACAGCAAGCAAGGCGGAACGACGGCGCAGAAGAAGGCCGCGGGCCGCAAGGGCGGCAAAGCCACCGCCCGGAAGAGCCGCTGAGGACATCGGCCGGTTCGAAACGGAAGGAGCGGCCCGCGATGAGCGACAGGATGGAGCAGTCTGAGGACCGCGACCCGAGCGTCGCGTCCTGCGATGTCTGCGGTGCGGTCTTCCAGACACAAGAGGCACTTGACGAACACGTGATCCAGGTCCACGGCAACGAGGTCGCCCAGTAGACCCGGTGGGCCCCGTTGGGAAGGGAGCGCCGATGAAGGTCCGGTTCAACGACGGTCCGCTGGACGGCAGGACCGAGGAAGTCGCCGACGAGGAGACGGAGCGAGGCATCATCTATTGGCCGCCCGGCGCGCTGGACCGGGCCGAAGACGACGATGCCGTGCCCGGTCTCGATGGCGTCGTCGAATACGTGTATCGCGGCGACGGGACCGCGGACTACGTCTCTGGCTTCCTCGGGCGGCCGGACGAAGGAGACATGGACCAGGGGTGAGCGCAGTGACCGTCGAGCGGGAACTGCTGGACCTGGAGCGAGGGTTCTGGCAGGCGGCGAACGACCCCGCCTTCTACCGGAAGCACACGGCGGAGGACGCGATGTTCCTGCTGCCGCCCGGGATCTTGGACAAGCGAGCCATCCTCGATGCGATCGGCAGCTCCGAGGAGTGGACATCCTTCGAGCTTCACGACCTCGCACAGATCCGGCTCGGCGAGGGCGTTGCCGCGCTCTGCTATCGCGCGGATGCCAACCGGGCGGGGGTCTCATATGCGGCGGCCATCGCATCGACCTACCGGCGCGCGTCCTCAGGCGAGTGGCAGCTCGTCATCCATCAGCAGACCCCGATCGGGTAGCCTCGGCGTCTCCTTTGGCGTCCCCTTCCGAAGATCCGAGGGCCGCGGCCGGGTCTTCGAACGTGAGCACGTAGACCTCCTGGCCCCTCGGGTACTCCTTCGTCGGGCGAAACTCTCGCGTCGCGGTCACGCCGAGTGCCTGGTACACGCCCTCCTGTCCCTCACGCAGGCGTTCTCCGAGGTAGACGTTGGACACGATCTCCCACGGGAGGGAGGCGGCGGTCACCATGCGGACCGCGCCGACGATGGGCGAGCCGACGACCGTCAGCTCGTCGGCGATCTTGACGAGGAGCCCGGGGCCGGCATCCAGGCCCATCGAGAGTCCGACGCCCGCCGACAGGTTCCTGGAGTTGCTGCGGAAATCCTCCAAAACCCGACGATGGAAGAGGTCGACGAGGGTGTTCGCCGTGTGCGCGACGTCCCCTGCCGTCTGGACGAACCGCTCCTCGTACTCGCTCGGCGATCCGCTCTGCACGATCCAGTACGCGAGGAAGCCGTCGCCCGTGAACTTGTCGAACCAGCCACCCGACCCACGGATGCCCCGGCGGACCGACGTCACGAACTTGTCCATGACGAGGGCGAAGCGCTCGAACCGGACGGCCTCCTTCATCAGGGTCGTGGACTCACGGATGTCGGCGGCCATCACGAACATCTGGATCGGCTCGCCGTCGATGACCGCGTCGAGGAGTTCGTCCTTTCGGAATCGATGCTCCCAATCGGGCGGGGCGTGCGGCTTCAGTAGGCGTGCGACGCGCGCGCGGTCTCGATCGCGGGGGTCCCTCGCGGACGATCGCTTGGTGGCCACCGCAGCTCCGTCGTCCGTTCGGGTCGCGTCAGCCTAACGGCGCGGCGTCGTCGGGCGAGTCGGCGAACGCGCGACCCAGCCAGGATCCCCACGCGCGCGCGGCGCCGGCCTGGTCGACGCCCTCGGCGAAGAGGTGATGCCCGACCATCACGGGTCCCGTGAACGCGTGGATGAACCGGTAGATCGCGTCCTCGGAACGGATGCCGAGGAAATGCGGGGACACGTAGTCGATGACGCCGTCGATCACGCCGTCGATCGCGCCCAGGCCCTCGGGCTCGACGTGCACCCGATCACCGGGGGCCGCGCCGTTCTCGAGGCCGAGTGCCGCGCGGAAGCCCGCCATGGCCCGCTCGCGGTCGGCGACGACCGGCCCCGTGGCCTCAACGGAAGCGCCGAACCGCCCCTGGAAGAACCGCAGGTAGGTGACCAGCTTGTCGAGGTACATCGGATCGCCCTCGCTCATGGCCTCGTACTCGGCCTCCCAGTCCCCGGTGAGCATGCCGGTGTGCTCGTAGCGGATGGTGGAACCGCCGCCCTCGCGAGCCTCGATGCGATAGTCGAATTGATGGAAGGCGCCGTCGGGATCGGGGGTCTGGACGTTCGCGAACCGCCTCGGCGGGTCCCACGCGGTAACGGTGGACTCGGCCGTGTATCCCCCGATGCTCCACAGCGACGTGCCGCCCTCGCGCGGCTCGATCTCGTTGTGGCCCATGAACCAGGAGTCCATCCCCGGGCCGGTGGCGATGGCCTCCCAGACCTGTTCGGGCGTGGCGTCGACCGCGAGGTCCTTCGCGATCTCGAACTTGTGCGCCATGGTCGGGACCTCCGTCGCGCCATGCTACCGGAGCGAGATGCGCGGGCGCCTGCCGAACCTCGCGCGTTGAAGCGGCCCACGGTCGCCGAGTGGAAGGTCCGCGCGCTCTCTGACCCGAGATGTGTGAACATCGCCGCCATGCCTTGCGATCCCGAACATCGCCTCGTATCCGCCCCGATCCACTCCGTCCCGCCCGAGGACGCGGCGCGCATCGGGCAGGAGTTCCGGGACGAGATGGTCCGCCGGCGAACGATCCGGGACTTCTCCACGCGGGACGTGCCTCTTTCCCTGATCGAGGAGGCGATCGCGACCGCGGGGACCGCCCCGAGCGGCGCCAACCTCCAGCCCTGGCGATTCGTCGTGGTCGCCGATCCGGAGATCAAGGCGAAGATCCGGGAGGGAGCCGAGCTGGAGGAGCGGCAGTTCTACGAGGCGAGCCACGAGGAATGGCATCGGGCCTTGCGGCCGCTCGGGACCGACTGGCACAAGGCGATGCTCACCGATGCCCCCGTGCTGATCGTGGTCTTCGAGGTCCACGGGAGCGCGACCGAGCCGAAGCCCTACTACACCAAGGAATCGGTGGGGATCGCGGTCGGCTTCCTTCTGGTAGCTCTGCACCGGATGGGTCTGGCCACGTTGACGCACACGCCCAGCCCGATGAGGTTCCTGAACGAGATCTTGGAACGCCCGCGGAACGAACGCCCCTTCGTCGTGATCCCCGTCGGCTATGCGGCCGACGGCGCCATGGTGCCCGCGATCCGCCGCAAGCCGCTCGAGGAGATCATGGTGTGGTCGCCAGGTGCGCGCCGATGAGGCTCGGGACGTCGGCGCTCGCCGAACGAGTGCGCGGGAGTCTCTTCGTGATCCCGATGCTCTTCATCATCGCCGCGATCGTTGCCGGCGGGCTCGGCATCCTGCTCGATAGTTCCATCGGCACCGGTGCGAGCAAGCTTCCGCTAGGGCTCACCTCGACCGTGCAGAGCGCGCGCGCGGTGCTCAGCACGGTTGCAGGCGCGACCATCACGTTCGCCGGCATCGCCTTCTCGGTGTCGCTGCTCACCATCCAGCTCGCTTCGAGTCAGTACTCGCCGCGCGTCGTGAGCGGCTTGTTCCGGGATCCGTTCAACAAGTGGGTCATCGGCATCGTGGTCGGCACGTTCTCGTATTGCCTCATCGTTCTACGATCCGTGCGCTCGCCGATCGAGCAGCAGGGCAACCCGGTCATCCCGAACGTCTCGGTCGCCATCGCGGTGCTCCTGGGGATCACATCGATCCTGGCGATCATCGCGTTCATCGACCACAACGCGCACACCATGGAGATCAGCAAGATCCTCGACGGCATCACACACGATGCCGTCAGCGCGGTGGACCGACATTGGTCGGCGGACGTCTTCGAGCCGTCAACCGTCCAGCAACCCGAGGTCCTACCCCGCGACCCGGGGTTCGTCGTTCGCTTCGAACACGATGGATGGGTCCAACTCCTCGATCTGGAGGCGCTGATCCAGTCGGCGCCCGAAGGCGGCACGGTCCGGGTCGACAGCGGAGTGGGCCGGTTCGCGATCGACGGATCCTCGTTCTGCACCGTGTGGCCCGCTCCCTCAGACCGGGACGAGGCGGTGCGCACGGCGCTCGCCGCGGTCCACACCGGCGCGACCCGGACGCTGCAGCAGGATGCCTCCTACGGCATCCGCCAGCTCGCCGACGTGGCGCTCAAGGCGCTCTCGCCCGGCATCAACGACCCGACGACGGCGCAGGACGCGATCTTCCATCTGGGGGCGGTGTTGCGGGAATTCCTGCAGCGGGAGGAACCGGTGCGAGATCTCGTCCACGACGATCGTCGGCTCGTACTCGCCCAGGCCGAGGACCACGAAGCGATCGTCGGTCTCGCGTATGACGAGATCCGGCTGGCCGCGGCATCGCTCCCGACCGTATCCATCTACCTTCTGGAGAGCATGAGCCTCCTCCGGCAGTCACTGCCTCCGGAACAGGAACGGGCTCGCCAGCTCCTCGGCCGACACGCTCGGCTCGTGCTCGACGCGACCCAGCGCGCGGACCTCACCCCCCACGACCGTCAACGGGTCGAGCAGATCTTCGCTCGGCACTTCGTCGAGGAACCGGCATATTGACATGTATTCCTCGCACGAGACCACCCAGGCTGATATCGGCGACCAGTGAGCGACGAGGCAATTCGACTTCCCACGGCGCCACGATCCCGCCGCTCGACAGCACTTTGGGGCAACGGTTTCCGATCGGCTTGCGAGTCGCCCGGGGTCAGGATCGCCGCAGGCTCATCGCCTATTGGCCTCCGGGGATGCGCTGGCGTACGACCTGCTCCGGACACGATCCAGTCATCTCGTTGCTACCTGGCCCCTCCAAGGCCGCTCAGCCTTGAGGCACCCGACGCCGGCGGAACCCGGCGAACGCCGCCGAAGCCAGGAGGGCCGCCACCAGTGCCAGCCAAGCCAGCGCCGTGGTGTCGATGTCGTCGACCGGTGGGTTTCCCACGTGGGTCAGCGGAGACAGATCCAGCATCCAGTCCGGAAGCTGTAGACCCGAGCCGAGCAGCCCGATGAACGTGACCGCGCCGAACACAACCCATGCCAGAGCGAATGCACCCGGAACGGATCCATAGAGCAGCACCGCGACGGCGGCGATGACCAGCTCGGCTGGCAGGTAGGCTAGCCCGGACTTCAGCAACGTGCCGACGTAGCCGGAGTCACCGGTCGAGATCGCTGTGGCGGCGCCGAACACCACCGCCGAGACCACGACCACCACGACCAAACCGGTGATGACGATCAACAGCTGTGCGCCGAGCCATCGCACCCTGCCCACGGCTCCGGCGAGGACGGGTTCGACGCGTCCAGCCACCTCCTCATGTCGGAGCGATCCGAGTGCCTGGACGACGTAGCCGCAGGCGATGATCGCGAGGTAGACCTGGGTCGACGCCAGGAAGCCGGCGGCGGCGTTCTGCTTGGTGATCCCCATCGCCTTGCTGAGCGAGGGGTTGCCGAGGATGGCGCCGACGACCTGTTGCGCCAGCGCGCCCATGACCGCAGCCAGCGCGACCGATCCGACCAGCCACCCGAGGAACGAGCCGCGCTGCTCATGCAGCGCCAGACCGAGGGGTCGGACCAGCCAGGACGCGGCTGACGGTTCACCTGGCCGTTGACGGTACAGTGCGGCACCGAGGTCCCGGCGCCGACCTAACGCGACGGCGAGGACGGACAGCCCGGTCGCGACGACCATGGGGATGAGCAGGACCCACCAGCGCTGCTCATCGGCGAATGGAGCGGTCTTCTCCAGCCACCCGAGCGGGGAGAGCCACACCCAGAAGGTGCCGTTGACGTCGCCGACACCACGCAGGATGTAGGAGAGCCCGACGGCCGCGAACCCGAGGGCGTAGACACCCCTGCTGTGCAGGACGACCTGGGCGCAGACCGCGGCGAGCGCGGCGAAGACGACGGTCACCATGCCGAGGGCCAGGGCGTAGAGCACCGCCGGTCCGAGCCCGATCCCGGCAGCGAGCAGGGAGAGGACGAAGCCGACGTCCATCATCACCACCGCGCCGGCCACGAGCACCAGCGAACTGACGACCGGGACCTCTCGGTCGATCCGCCCCGCCAGCAGCGCCTCGAGACGTCCGGACTCCTCCTCGCCCCGAGTCATCCGCGCGACCAAGATCAGCCCGATCAGCGGCATCAGGAACGAGGCGATGAACCCGAACTCGTCCTGGATGATGCCTCCAAGGGTGCCGATGCCCTCCACGTGGCCGTTGATCGCGATCAGGGCATGACTGACCACTGCCGCACCGTAGGACGCGATCTTCTCGGGCGTGTCGTAGAGCTGGGCCACAGCGATCGCGGTGAAAGCAAGGGTGCCGACGGCCGCGAGCACCCACACCAAGAGACGTCGACGCTGCCCGCGCCACTGGATGGCCAGCATGGCCCTGGTGCCCGTCATGCTTGCACCCGGCCGGGCTCGTCGTCGCTGTAGTTGCGCAGGAACAGCTCGTCCAGGCTCGGCGGCTCGACGGTGAGGCTCCGAATGCTGGCTGCGTGGATGAGTCCGATCGCTTGGTCGAGCTCATCAGGACCGACCGTGAACCGAGTCTCTATGCTTCCGTCAACCTGGCCGGTGGTGAGGCTCTCCAGCCCGGTAACCGCTTCCAGGGACCCGACGGCGGATCCGGTCAGCGCGTGGACGCTGGTGCGGGTGTGTCGGCGCAGGTCCGCGAGCGTTCCGGAGGTCACCGTCCTACCACGCCGGATGATGCTCACCCGGTCGGCGAGCGCCTCCACTTCCGAGAGGATGTGGCTGGACAGCAGAACCGTCGCGCCCTGCTGGCAGCGCTCCCGGATCACCCCCTGGAACACCTGCTCCATCAGGGGATCGAGCCCCGCGGTCGGCTCGTCGAGAACCATCAGTCCCACCTCGCTCGCCAGCGCCGCGACGAGCGCAACCTTCTGCCGGTTGCCCTTGGAGTAGTCGCGCGCCCGCTTGGTCGGATCGAGGTCGAAGCGTTCGATCAGCTCGACCCGCCGCCCGGGGTCCATCCCACCGTGGACCCCGGCCAGGATGTCCATGCACTCCCCGCCGGTGAGGCCGGCCCACAGCGACACGTCGCCGGGCACGTAGGCCAGATCGCCCCGGAGCTTGGTTCCCTCGCTCCACGGGTCGCGGTCGTAGAGCATGATCCTGCCGCCATCACGGCGCATCAGGCCGAGCAGGATCCGGATCGTGGTGGACTTCCCGGCGCCATTGGGCCCGAGGAACCCGTGCACCTCGCCACGGCGTACCTCGAGGTCGAGGCCGTCCAGCGCCCGGAAATCTCCGAACCGCTTGACCAGGCCCTCGATGCGGACGATGTCGTCGCTCATGTCCCTCCTTCGTCATTCGCGCGGAAGGCGCCCTGGGCATAGACGTCGACCGCCTCGCTGGCCCAGGCCGCCATGCCGGCAGGTGTCTGGAGATCGAACCCCAGAGCGTCCTGGAGCTGTGGTGCGAGCAGGAGCAGCGCGAGGTCGTTGACCAGAAGGAAGGCGGCGCGCACCCGACGGTCCTTGCTCGGTCGGGCGATGCCCGACTCTTCCAATGCCCCCAGCACTCGTTCGCTCTCGGCCAGCCAACGATGGAACACCAGGTCCCCTGTGGGGTCGTTGGTCATCCATAGCCGACGCAAGTAGGCCGGCAGGGGCGAGCCCACGGGGAAGCTGGCGACGAACGCCGCAGCCAGCGACGTCGGGTCGCCACCGACGAGCGCGTCCTGCAGTTCCGCGTCGGTAAGGGTGTCGATCATCGCGTCGAAGGTGTGGGCAACATGCTCATCGACAGCCTCGCGGAGGCCGGCCTTGCTACCGAAGTGGTGCATCACCAGCCCCGGCGAGACCTCTGCCGCAGCTGCCACGTCCCGCACGGTGACCCGGTCAGGACCCCTGTCGGCGAAAAGCAGGAGCGCCTTCTCGCGGATCCGCGCCTTCGCGGTGAGATCTTTCGAGGAACCGGTCATACTGAACATCTGTACAGATTACCAAACATCTGTATAGGCTGCGAAGCCTTCCTTTCCCAGGTGATGCGGACACCTATCCCATCCACATGATCGGGCGGCCCCAACCTCGCCAGTAAACTGGCCACCCATCAGATTCGAACCAGGTCAGGAGGGTTCTCGACCACCTTTTCTACAGCCCTCGCCCTCGTGCCCTCGGGCCCTCGGCCCTCGGCCCTCGGCCCTCGTAGCTCAGTGGATAGAGCACCGGTTTCCTAAACCGGGTGTCGCAGGTTCGATTCCTGCCGGGGGCACTTGCAAGGCGCTACTTCTCGACAGGCTAGGGACCGCCAGCAACGCTGGTGGACGAGCATTGGACGGGCAGACTTCATGCAGTGCTAGGCTCGTCGAACCTCGCCGCGATGAGTGGAGGGTCTTCGCATGCGAAAGACAGCGATCACCACGCTGATCCTCGGTGCCGCCGCCGTGTTCACCATGTCGGGGCCGCCGACCGCGAACGCACGTGTTGCCACCGTGGCCAAGATGGATGCCGGCGGGTACACCTCCTGCGCGATCGTGACCGGTGGTCGCGTGAAGTGCTGGGGGGACAACGACCAGGGGGCCCTCGGCAACGGCGGCGGTCCCAGCAGCCCTACGGGTGTGTACGTGGTTGGACTGACCAGGGTTCTGCAGATCTCTACCAGCGAGGGCCCATGCGCCCTGCTGGCGAACCACCACGTGAAGTGCTGGGGATCGGGTTCCAGCGGCCAGCTCGGGAATGGGTTCAACAACGATTCGCCCGTGCCCGTGCAGGTGTCGAACCTGACGAGCGTGCGGCAGGTGTCCAGCGGGTACCAGCATTCGTGTGCGGTGCAGACGAGCGGACGAGTCTGGTGCTGGGGCGACAACTCCAACGGCCAGTTGGGCAACGGTCACAACAATCCGAGCAACGTGCCGGTGCACGTCCGCGGCATCGCGCACGCGGTCGAGGTGGACGCCGGGGATGAGTACTCGTCCTGTGCCAGGCTCGCCGATGGCAGTGCGCGATGCTGGGGATACAACCAGGATGGGCAGCTCGGGAACGGGACGTTCTCGGACAGCAACGTTCCCGTTAGGGTGAAGCACCTCGGCCGCATCCGCCGGATCATCGGCGGCTACTTCGCGAATTGCGCCATCACGGTGACCAATACCGTCAGATGCTGGGGCGACAACTCATCGGGCCAGCTGGGCGACGGAACAACGAAGAACCGAAAGAGGGCGGTCGCCACGAAGAACCTGGCTCATGTGGCCGACATGGAGATCGAGAACGGGACATCGTGCGCCGTTCTGAACTCGGGCGGTCTCAAGTGCTGGGGAGACAACGCCAGCGGGCAGTACGGCAATGGGACCTACCAAGGACGGCATATCCCCGTCACGATCGCAAGCATCCATCACGCGATCTCGGTGTCGGCGGGGTGGCGCCACACGTGCATCCGGTTGGCCGCCGGGGTGGTGCGGTGCACAGGGGAGAACTTCGCCGGGGAACTGGGAGACGGCACGTTCTCCGGCCGGAAGAGGTTCGTCAGGTCGCAGGTGTAGGGGGGAACACCCGGCAAGCGGCGGCCCTGTGCAACAGAGAGCATTCCGTTGGTGGACGGGCTCACGTGATCACCTCGCAACATCCAAACCGGTGTCGCAGGTTCGGGTCCTGCCAGGCGCCTCTAGGCACGAGGGCTGGACGAGACTTGGAGATGGGCTCGAACCGGCAAGGAGAGCACCGTTTATCGCGCGCGTGACAGTCGAATTGACCGAGCCGACGGGTGTCATGCACAGGTAACCGTCGCCCAATCGTCAGGCCTGACCTTCGCACTATCCGCCGCCCGGCGATCCAAACCAGGTCGTTAGTGCGTCGCGCAATCCGGCATCAGTGCTCTCGCCGACCCAGGCGACGTGTCCGTCCGGCCTGATCAGCACGGCCGATGGAGCAGCCACCTCGCCGACCACAGGAAGCTCCCAGATACCGGCGTACGAGGCGTCGATGAGCTGAACGCGGTCGGCCCACGGTGCGACATCGAGCTCACCGGTCTCGCCGAAGTTGAGCAGCACGGGCTTGGCGGAGTGCAGCAGCTCGAAGACGCGAATCGGGGTCCCTCAACGATCACCAGGTCCAGGTCGGGCATGCGACGTCCCAGCAGCGGATGTCCCTCGCCTAGGTCGTAAGTGACGTCGAGACCGGCGATCATCGCGGCGATGTGCTTGCGCGGTTGATCCATCGTCAGCACCTCTGCCAGGATGGCGCGCAATGCGACCGTGCGCTCGTCGTTGGCGCCCACCGCTTTCTGCGCCATCGTGTTCCGCAGCACGCGGGCAGCAACCGGATACCGTTCAGCGTGGTAGGTGTCGAGCAGGCTCACCGGTGATGTTCCGTTGACAACCTGAGCAAGCTTCCAGCCCAGATTTACCGAATCCTGGACGCCGATGTTCAAACCCTGCCCGCCCATCGGAGCGTGCACATGTGCGGCGTCACCCGCGAGCAGCACACGCCCGCTGCGATACGCCACCGCCTGACGCGTCATGTCGGTGAAGCTCGAGATCCAGTGCGGGCTGTGCACGCCGTAGTCCTTCCCGTCAACCCGGATGAGCGCGTCGCGAACGTCCTGTAGGCCGGGCTCATCGCCGGGGTCCAGATCGGGCACCATGAGGGTGACGCCGACCCGTCCGTCTTCGGCCGGGCCGATGCCACCACCGCCACGCAAGCCGAACTCCGGCTCCTCCTCCATCTCGACCTCGGCGATGATCCAGCGCGTGGTTGGATCCCAGCCCGCGAACTCGATGCCGGCCGCCTTACGCACAGTGCTGCGACCCCCATCGCAACCCACCAGGTACTGAGCCCGCAGCGACGTGCCGTCGGACAGCGCAACGTCGACGCCGCTGTCGTCCTGCGTGAAGCCGGTCACCTCGCGCTCGCGCAGGATGGGAACGCCCAGCTCATCGAGCCAGCCGGCCAGGATGCGCTCGAAGTGGCTCTGCAACAGCGCCATCCCATAGTTATGGCGGGTGGGGAAATCGCTGATGTCCATCGGAACTCCGGCGAACGCCTGCACCTGCATCGTCTTCCCCTCGGCGAGGAAACGATCAACCACTCCTCGCTGATCCAGCACCTCGATGGTGCGGGAATGCAGACCTCTGGAACGCGCGCTTTCGAGTCTGAAGCTGGGGCGTCGCTCGACGATGAGGACGTCGGTCCCCGCCAGCGTCAGCTCTGCCGCCAGCATCATCCCCGTCGGACCGCCGCCGGCGATCACCACCGCATGCTCGGACACACACCACTCCTCGTTTCCCAACGTTCGTCAGGAGGCTCTGCACCATACTGAGGGCTTGCGGAAAGCCCCACGGCCGAAACCGGGTGTCGCGGTTCGATCCTGCAGGGGCGCCAACCACTGAGTGGGCCTCGCTGCGATCGACCAGACAGAGGACACGTGCCGCTATCGACCGGTGACTGGACACCGCGGCCTCCTCGACTGGCGAAGCACCCTCATCTTCATCCCTGACCAAGCGTCGCTAGTGAAGCCGCCCTTGAATCCGTGGGCCACATCGACTCCTCCGCCGGTCTCCACAACGACATCTCGATGTGCTGAAGACGGACCCCGACTACCGGCCCGGTACGGGGAGATCCGCGCGCACGCGACCCGGAGTGAGCGTGGCGGGCGGCCTCCCCATCCCCGCGGCCCGTTCGGGATCGCGGGGATGGGAACGCGTCGACCTCAGCTCACGTGCAGCCAGTAGTCGATGTTGAACTCACCGGCCACATCGTCGTTCACGTGGAGCCTGATGTGATGCGTCCCGTCCGCCATCGGACGGACCAGGTACATCGTCCCCGCGGTCACGGACTTGCTCGGCCCAGGCTCGACGCCCCACAGGTTGTTCTTCGGGAAATGGATGATCTCACCGGGCGTGGTGAAGGTCCAGCGACGGGGGTGATTCACCTTCGCCCCGTCGATCTTCAGGATCGTGTGCGACACCTGAGGCCCGAAGTCGTGCGCGGCGTTCTCCTCGGCGCACCGCCGGAGTTCGCTGAACGTGTCGCCGAGCCCCTCGGCCGTGGAGCACTCCCAGAAGTAGGTCGAGACCCCGACCCATGATCCCGCCGGGATCGAGCAGTTGGCGCCGCTCGCTCCGACGAACACGACGTTGCCGGGTTGATGCTCGCAGTTGCGCGGGCTACTCGGGTCGACCAGCGGGTTCTTGGCTACCGGGATCCCCTCGACCCAGATCTGATAGGCACCCGCCCACTCTGCGTAGGTCATGCCGTGCCGGATGGCGTCGGGCTGGGCCAGAAGGCTGGCGCCTCCTCCGGCGGCGGACGCCGTACCGTAGCTCAGCATCGTCGATACCAGCAGACCCATCGCCATGGCGATGGATGTTCTCTTCATCGTCCTCTCCCCCTTCGGTGACGCACGGACATCACATCGATCCGTGTGATCGCCCGGACGGTCGAGATGCGCCGACCCTACGCCCCGTTGCCCGGAAGCACAAACCGACGTTCCTGCGCTCGGATCGTGCGAGGATCCCGTGGAAGGAAGCATGGATAAGCGTGATGAGGTAGCAGGCACCACGGCCGATGCGTTCGCCACCGCACGTCGACGTCGTCGGCCCTCGGGTGCTGCCCCGCCGCTGCCAAGACAGATCGGTTCCACGGGCTGGGTCTGGCTGATCCTGCTGTTGGTCGTGGTCGTCACGGGCTGCCTGTGGCTCCGTATCGACCCCGCCCCGCTCGACCGGTTCGACGCCAAGATCACCGACGCCGTGGTCTCGCTCCGCGCCGGATGGCTGGACGCGCTCGCGCGCAAGGTGCACACCGTCGGGTCCCGCGTCGGGTTCGCGCTGCTCGGTGCCCTTCTCCTGATCGCGACGGCGTGGTTCCGCCGCTGGCGTCATCTCGTGATCTGGGTGATTTCCCTCGGCCTCGCAGGAGGGCTGCTGCAGGGGCTCGAACTGGTGTCGTTGCGACCGCGGCCTTTCGGCGTGAAGCACCTGGCAAGCTGGGAGGGTTACGCCACACCGTCGATCCCGATCGGCGCGATCGCGATCCTGGCCATCGGCGCGGCGTTCATGCTCGTCGTTCCCGGCCGACCTCGGTACTGGGCCAAGCTGGCCACCGCGGGTGCGATCGCGATCGCCGGCCTGCTGCGCATCTACCTCGGCGTTGACCACTTCACCGACGTCGTGTTCGGCACGATCGTCGGGGTCGCGATCCCTTTGGCAGCGTTCAGGGCCTTTGCTCCCAACGATCTCTTCCCCGTCAGCTACGGTGCGCACGGGAAGTCGGCGCACCTCGACGTAACCGGACGCCGGGGCGAGGCGATCCGCGTCGCGCTACGGGACCAGCTCGGGTTCACGGCACACCACGTCCATCCGGTCGGTCTCGAAAGCTCCGGCGGCTCAACCCCGCTGAAGATCGCCGTCACCGACGAGCAGGGTCGTGAGCGGATGATCTTCGCGAAGCTCTACGCGAAGAGCCATGTGCGTGCGGACCGGTGGTACAAGCTCGGCCGCACGATGCTCTACGGACGGCTCGAGGATGAGACGCCGTTCACGACGGTCCGTCGGTTCGTGGAGTACGAGGACTACACCCTCCGCACGCTCGGCGACTACGGGTTCCCGACACCTGCCCCGCTGGGCATCGCCGAGATCACACCGGAGCGCGAGTACTTGATCGCGATGGATTTCTTCGACGATGCAGTCGAGATCGGTGAGGCAGAGATAGATGCGCACGTGATCGACGAGGGGCTCGCGATGATCCGCCGGATGTGGGACCTCGGGCTGGCCCATCGCGACATCAAGCCGGGCAACCTCATGGTGAAGCGGGGGGAGTTGAAGCTGATCGACGTCTTCTTCGTCCAGGTCCGGCCCTCACCATGGCGCCAGGCCGTTGACTTGGGGAACATGATGCTGGTCCTCGCTCTTCGCTCCGACGCGCCGACCGTGTACGGTGCGGCCCTACGGCACTTCACGCCGGACGATCTCGCCGAGGCGTTGGCGGCGACCCGCGGCGTCGCGAGCCCGACACAGCTACGCCAGCATTTGAAGGAGGATGGGCGAGACCTGCTCGCCGAGTTCCGGGCGATGGCACCCGCCCGCCGGCCGATCGCGGTGCAACGCTGGAGCGTGCGACGGGTCGCACTCATCGCCGTCTCGCTCGCTGTGCTCTCACTGGCACTATTGACGGGAGTCGCGCTGCTCTTCCCCAGTCGAGGCACAGTGACGACGCCGACGTGCGGTACGGGACGGGCGATGCAGCTGATGGCGCAGGCGGTGCCGAGCGCGACCAGGCTCCCGTGCGTCTTGGGCCTCGCCTACGGCTGGAGCGTCGACACCGCCGAGACCGTCCGGGGCAAGGCGAACTTCGAGGTCGGAGTCGGTGGCTCGGGAGGGCCTGTGACCGTCACCCTGACCTGGTCTTGCCCGGCACCGGCCGTGGGCACCGACCAGATCCCCTTCGACGGCGGTTGTGTGACCTACCGCTCGACCATCACCGACTCAAGCGCGCCGTCGTTCGGGCCGGAGGGCGGCCTCTCGTTTATGCCTCGAGCGGACCTCATCGCCGCGGTCGCCGCCGAAGACAACCAGGTGCTCTGCGGCGCGCTCGCCCCTCCGTGCCCGTAGGCAGACGCACCGATGGCCGCGGTCGATAGAAAGAGGCCGGGGTCGCGATTGATCTTGCGAGATCGCAGGCTTCGCTTCCGGTTCCTTCGAGAGATCGAGACCACGCGACCGAACGCCCGATCGCGAAGGAGCGCAAAGCAGGCCGAAGGCTCACTGCTGGCGAAGGGGGTCGCTCCGGAGGCGACCACCACGGCGGCAACGGGTCGGGAGACGGCGACGACCGGAGGCCGGCCTACCTGCGGACCGCCCCGAGCTCCGCGGCGGTGGAACTCGATCCACAGGTAACTCCCATCCGCGACACATGATTCCTTCATCTGGACGCCCGTAGCATCGAGGTAGCGGATCCTCTCGCCTACGGGCGAAACGAGCGGAGGTCGAGGACGATGGAGAACACGACGGGCGGGCAACCGCCGATGATCGGCGACCCGCTTCCCCCACCCCCTCCGGCCACGGAGCCGCTGACGGTCCCGGGACCGTCGACGCGTCCGAAGCGACGGACGTACCTGCTGACCGTCGCGCTCATGGTCGCCGTACTCGCGGCGGGCCTCGGCATCGGATGGAGACTTAACGACGGGCAGGCGGCGTCGGACCGGTCGTTCGGGATCCCGCCGGCCGGGTCAGCTCCGGTCCCGCGGGACGGGGCCTCCACCGGAGGGGCGGGAGCGCGCTCGGTCGCGAACGGCGTCACGCCGGCGGTCGTCAACATCAACACCTACGTTCGCACCTCGTACGGCCCCGGTGCCGCGATGCAACCGCTCGGCGCCGGGACGGGCATGATCCTGACGTCCTCGGGCGAGGTACTCACGAACAACCACGTCGTGAAAGGTGCCACCTCCATCACCGTGAGCATCGCCGGGCATGGCGACTATCCCGCAAGCGTCGTGGGCGCGGATACGATCAACGACGTCGCGCTGATCCAGATCCAGGGCGCGACCGGGCTGCCCGTCGTTCCGATCGGCGACCCCTCAACCCTGAGCGTGGGTCAGCGGCTGGTGGCGATCGGTAACGCGCTCGGTAAGGGCGGAGCCCCAACGACCACGGTCGGCGCGGTCACTGCCCTCGACCGAACGATCACCGCGAACGACCCCGGTGGAGCTCCCGAGCATCTGCACAACATGATCCAGACAGACGCGGCCATCAGGCCCGGGGACTCGGGCGGAGCGCTCGTCGACACCTCAGGGCAGGTCGTCGGGATGATCACCGCGGGCAGCGGCAACGTGGTGGGGGGAGGATCCTCGGCCGTCGGGTTCGCCATCCCGCTCGACGGCGCCCTTCAGACCGTGGACGCCATCCGTTCGGGGCAGGCATCGTCATCGGTGATCATCGGCGCGCCCGGATTCCTGGGCGTTGGGGTCCAGGATCTCAACGCCCAGACCGCGGCGCGAGCGGGTATCTCGGCCAGCTCAGGAGCATTGATCGTTCGCGTGCTCCCAGGGAGCCCGGCCGCCACGGCAAACATCCCGACCGGGGCCGCGATCACCGCTATCGACGGTCACCCGGTCTCCTCGGCCACGTCGCTCGGGGACCTGCTGCATCAGCGGAAGCCGGGGGACGTCGTCCAGGTCACGTGGGTCGGCCCTAGCGGCGCCTCCACCGCGTCGGTGAGCCTGGTCGGAGGAGGACCGGCCGCCTGAGCCAGCGGTGCGGATCCGGGGTTCGGTCGGCGGACGTTCGCGCGGAAGTTCGCCAGGACCGCGCGGAGGTCGCGCATCCTGCCGCATCTGCCGTCCGCCTCGTTCACCTCCCCAAGAGGCGGGCCGGGATCCGCGGGCGCGGTTCCTCCGCCAGGCGGGCCCAGCGACGCGGACCTAGGGAGTTCAGGAGGCCCGGCGTCGTGAGCATCGTGAAGCCATCTGGATCGGCCGAGCCGAGCTCCGAGGCGTCGAGAGGGAACGAGACGGTCCCGTGAGCGTTGGCGCGCGGTGAGTAGGGGGCCACGAAGGTAGCGCCCGCGCCGTTGCGCGAGGGGTCGAGCATCACGCGTCCTCCACGGTCGGCCTTGCGGAAGGCGGTCGTCACGAGGGCGGGGGCGCGAGAAGCCACGATCGTCGCGAGCGCGTTGGCCGCCCTCCTCACGTCGGCGACGTCGAGCCGGCGCTGCACCGGTACCACGACGTGGATCCCCTTGCCGCCGGTCGTCTTGATCCCGGACGGAAGCCCGAGATCGTCGAGGACCTCCAGGACCAGTCGAGTCACCTCGACGGCCGCATCGAAGGCCCGCTCGGGCGGGTCGATGTCCACCACGACCAGATCCAGACGATCGAGCCGGTCACGGCGCACCGGCGCGGGATGGAACTCCACCACGGCCTGATTCCCGAGCCACGCGAGCGTGGCCGCGTCGCCGCACACGACGTAGTCGACGTCCCGCCCGGCGCTGGGGGCGGGGATCCGGACCGTCTCGATCCACTCCGGGGCATACGTGGGTGCCGCCTTCTGGAAGTAGCGGTGGGCGTTCACCCCGTCCGGCGCCCTGACCAGACTGAGCGGCCGGCCCGCGAGCCACGGGATGATGAGATCCGCGACGCCTTCGAGATAGTCGACGTATCCGCCTTCGTGATGCCCTCATCAGGCCAGAGGACCTTGTCAGGGCGAGTGACCTCGACGTGGGCGGGGGGCTTCATCGGTCCGTCACCTCCCGCGCCCACGAGATGGTCTCCTCGACCGGTCGGTCGTTCACGATGCGGTCTCGGGCGATGCCCGCCGGCGACGCGGTCGCCATCGCGAACGGGAGGTTGCGGAGTTCGCCGGCCCTGTGATCGCGTCCATCCATCCGTCTATCATGCCTTCGGGCCGGCGTATAGCGATCGCGATCGCGATCGCGACGTCTCGCTGGGGTAGTCAGGGAACCGATCCCGGTCCGTGGGGTTCGCCTGTCAGATCGCCGGCTCTGTCCTACGGTGGTACAGGACCTGTTCTTACGGAGTTCGGCGACCTACCGGATGAAGGGCACGGATCTCACGTCCCGCCGGCAGCGAGCCGAACCGGAGCCGGCGCGGGCGGTCTGAGCTGCCGAGCCGAGGGAGGAAGGCGTCCGATGGGTGCACACAGCGATGTGATGGAGACCATCGAGCGGGCCAAGGACACCATGACCGTGCGTCGCGTGTTCGGAGAACCCGTCGAGAAGGACGGAGTAACGATCGTCCCCGCCGCCCGAGTGCAGGGTGGTGCCGGGGGCGGCGGCGGCGAGGGACCCGAAGGCGAGGGGTCCGGCATGGGCACCGGGTTCGGGGTCAACGCCAGACCCGTCGGGGCGTTCGTCATCAAGGGTGAGGACGTGCAGTGGCGCCCCGCCATCGATGTCAATAAGGCGATCCTGGGTGGGCAGCTCGTGGCGATCGCCGCCCTCTTCGTGGTCGGCGCCGTGGTGCGTGCCCGCAAGGCGGCCGTCTAGCAAACATCGCGGCGCCCTCGCGCCCTCAGTCCGCGATCGGAAGGATCCCGGAGAGGTCCCAGGTGCGGGCCGCGGACGCGGGGAGACGCACGACCACGGCCTCACCTCGCTCCGCCACGAACGCCTGCGCCGCCTGCTGCCCCAGATAACGTGAGGAGATGGCGAGGCGGGCGTCGTCGACAGCGGCTTCGTCCAGCTCGACGTCGGCGCGGATCTTGACGCCTCGGAAAGGCGGGACCGTCTCGAAGATCAGGAGGACCGCTCGAGGATCGCGGCCCAGGTGCCGCAGCTTGACGTCGCTCTTCGCCACGACCACCTCGAACGCGTTGCCGGTGTAGCGGAACCACACGGGGGACACGTCGGCGGCGCCGTCGCGTGTGTACGTGAGCAGCGCGGCCGGAGAAGGCGCGTCGAGAAGCGAGCCAAGGTCGCCGAGGCCGTTCGGATGGTCCACCGCGCGATGATAGGGCCGCACGTCGACGTCACAGGTATTCCACATCCTCGCCACCAACCGGCGGGGGCAAGGGGCTACCGTGACCGCATGCGATGGGAGCTCTCGTTGGGGATCCGGAACCACGTCGGCGACCATGGGTTCACCGTCCGTTTGACCCGTGACCGCGACGCCCCGATGAAGGTGTCGGCGCTCGTTCGTCTCCTCACCACCCTCCTCTTGTGCGCCCCCTTGCTGTGGGCGATCGGGCAGTCCGCCCTCCAGGCGGCCCACGTCCTCACGTCGGCCGCGGCGGCGGTCTCGACCCCGTCGCCATCCGGGCCTGGGCCTTCGTGGGTCCGGTCGTCGCGCTCGGCGTCAACCTGTGGTGGAGCGGTCACATGAGATCGACGGACGGTGGCGAGCGCGCGGGCTCGCGGGAGTTCGCGCTCTCGCTCGACCCGGTCTCCGTTACCTTGATCCTCCTGGCGGGCTTCCTCGTCGCCGCCTTCTACGGGCACCTGCTCGCCGACGCGTGGGCGTGCTCCAATGGCGTTCGCTCCGCGTGCTGAATCGGGGCGCCGGCCCATCGCTGCTAGCCTCCGATCGTGGGGAACGCCGCGCGCTCGGGCACCTGGCAACGCCTGAGGTGGGTGACCTTGATCCTCGTCGCCGCGATCGCGTACGGCACGATCGGCTACATGCTCGTCGAGCACTGGTCCTTCGCCGACAGCCTGTTCATGACGATCGTGACGCTCTCGACGGTGGGGTTCCAGGAGGTTCGGCCGCTGACGGGCTCGGGCGAGGTCTTCACGATGACCCTGATCGGCCTCGGCGTGGGCGTCGCGCTGATCGCCATATCGCTGATGGCGCAGCTGGTCGCCGAGGCCGAGATCGGCGACCGCAGGGGGAGGAAGAAGATGCGACGACGGATCGACGGGATGCGTGGGCACTACATCGTCTGTGCGTACGGTCGCGTAGGCCGCTCCGTCTCGCGCGAACTCGAGGCGGCGGGCGTCGACTTCGTCGTGATCGACCCCCTCGAATCCGTTCAGGAGCGGATGGCCGAGGACGGCGTGGCGTATATGACCGAGGACCCGTCGCTCGAGCCGGTGCTCTTGCGGGCGGGGGTTGAACGCGCCCGCGGTCTCTTCTGCGCGGTGGATTCCGACGCCACCAACGTCTACATCACCCTGATGGCCCGGTCGTTGAATCCCGACATCATGATCGTGGCGCGCGCGTCCGAGCCCGGATCCGCCCCCCGGCTCGAGCGGGCGGGAGCCAATCGCGTCGTTTCCCCGTTCGTGAGCAGCGGCAGGCACATGGCGGTGATGGGCCTGCGTCCGGAGGTGCTCGATGCCCTCGACTCGGGATCCAGAGCGCTCAGCTCGATCGAGGTCGAAGAACGGCTGGTCGACGTGGGCTCCGTCCTCGTCGGGCGCTCCGTGAACGACGCGGACATCGGCGCTCCGGTCCTGGCGCTGCGACGACCCGACGGCAGCGTGATCGCCAACCCTCCCCCGGATCAAAGGCTCGCTGAAGGAGACGTCGTGCTCGTGCTCGGCGCCGCTGACGAAGGACCGCACGCCCCCGCGATCCCCGCCCGCTAGCTGCGGCTACAACGCGATGAGACCGCCGTTCGTGGGCGTGAAGCCGCAGGCATCGAAGTAGAAGGTGCGCAGGTGATCGTCGAAGTCGACGTGGAGCCACTCGCACCCGGCGGCGCGGGCTTCCTCGAGGCGACCGCGACCAGCTCGATCCCGATCCGCCGGTGTCGCGCCGCCGTGGCGACCATCGTGTCCTGGATCCACGCATGAACGAGTCCGTCCCACAGGACGTCGACGAATCCCACGAGTTCGCCGTGATCGCGCGCGACGACCCAGCCCAGGCTGTGCCGCCGCACGAGCTCCTCCCAGTTCCACTCCGCCGCATCGAAGACCTTCGTCTCGAAGGCCTCAGCATGCAGCGCGTTCAGCTCCGGGTTGTCGAAGGGTCCGCGCCAAGCGTAGGTCGCCGCCACCTGGCCACTCTACCCACGCCCCTGCCCCGATCAGCAGACAGCAAGAACGGTCGGGTCGACGCCGCGGGAGCTGGAGCAAGATAGCTGCCTGATGATGACGCAGCTTCCACAGGACCGCCTTCGAACCTTCATCGACGTGCTGATGACGTCCCTGGACGATCCGGTCGACGGCGCCGCGATCGCGCGTCGCGCGTTCCTCAGTCGGTTCCACTTCGACCGGCTCGTTGCGGCCGCGCTGGGAGAGTCGCCGGGAGCGTTCCGGCGTCGGCTGCTCATGGAACGGGCCGCCTGCCAGCTCGCGAACGAGACGACGTCGGTCACCGACGTCGCGATCGGTGCCGGCTACGCGTCCCTCGAGGCCTTCGAGCGAGCGTTCCGCAGGGCGTACGCCAGCACCCCCAGCGCGTTCCGCCATACACGCGGGCCATTCCTTCTGTCCGCACCCAACGGGGTGCACTTCCATCCGCCCGCCGGGCTGCTCGTGCCCGGCCCGTCCGAAGGGACAACGAACATGGACCTCATCGACAGGATGCTCGAGCACGACCTGTGGCTGTCGAGCCGCATCCTCGAGCGGGCCTCCGGGCTCTCCGAGGACGACCTGGACAGCGATGTTCGGCAAGGGCGCGAGCCGCTCGCGTTCGAGTCCGAGGAACCGACCGTGCGCTCGATGCTTGATCGGCTGGTGTTCACACGGGAGGTGTGGGTCGCCGGGGTCGCGGGACGGTCGAACCCCCTGGAGGCACGGGACACATCGATCCAAGGGCTGCGGGGGCGGCTGGAGACATCGGCCGAGGAGTTCACGCTGCTCGTCGGAGGGATCCGCGATCGAGGTGAGTGGGACACCGCCTTCGTGAACGCCCTGCGCGATCCGCCCGAGAGCTTCACGTTCGGCGGGATGCTCGCCCACTTCCTGGTGTTCCAGGCGTGTCGGCGCAACGAGCTCATCCAGGCGCTCGGGCGGTTCGGCGTCGATGACCTCGGCTACGGCGATCCGGTGGATTGGGAACGCACCATGTTCAGCGAAGGAGGAGCGTCATGAACGAGCACACGATCCGTTCTGAGGTCACCAGGCTCCGGGTCCAAGATCTGCTCGAGCAGGCGGAGCGGTGGCGTCGGGGCCGCAGCACGCAGAGCCCGCGCCGACCCGTCCGCTCCGCCCCCAAGGTTGAGGTCGGATGACTCGTGCACGGGAACGAGTCCGCTCAAGGCGACCTCGCGGATGTCGAAGGGGGGAGAGCAGGCAACGCCCGTCCAGGAGGTCATCCATGCAGAGGAAATGGTTCGTCGTGTCGATCACGGGGCTGATCGCGGCGCTCACCGCTTCGACCGCGGCGATCGCGATCTCGAACAAAGCTCCCATCAAGTCGAAGACGACCCTGACGTACGCGTTGCAGGCGGTGGCGGGTTGACAACATCGATCTCGGGCAGCCGGGGCAGAGCGTGGGCGACGAGCTCGTCTCCAGCAACCTGCTGCTCAAGAACGGCACCAAGGTGGGTCGCCTGGAGTCGGTGTGCACGTTGACCAACACGGCGCCCCTGAGCACCGTCTGCGAGGCGGCGCTGCGTCTGAACTCCGGGCAGATAACGCTGATGGGCAGGGACCCGGGCGCGGCCCTCTCCGGCCAGGCCGACGTGAAGGTGGCGATCGTGGGGGGCACCGGCGCTTACCGCCATTCGCACGGATTCGCCACCGTCGACACGACCGCCGCCAAGGTGACGCTCGTCTGACTCCCTAGTCGTGCGGCGACCCCGCGTGCGAACGGAACGCCGCCGTGAAGTGGTGGAACGGCGACGCCCCTCCTCGGGCCGCCCACGCCGCGAACCCACCAGTCACCACGCCGAAAGCCAGGATGTACATCACGATCAGCGCGAGGAACGACGCAAGGGACATCGTTACCCCATCGTAACGCCGTAAGGCTGAGAGGGAACCCCGCCGGATGCTCAGGCGGGTGACGGCTCCTGCGGTGCCGCGTTCCCGAGACGACGACGGAGCTCCTCGACCGCCGAGGGATCCTCCAGCGAGGAGAGGTCCCCGGCGTCCTCGCCGGTCAGGGCGGCGCGGACGGCTCGGCGCACGATCTTCGCGCTGCGCGTCTTGGGGAGCGCGGGCGCGAACGCGACCCCGGCGGGCGTGAACGCGGCGCCCAGCTGCTCCCGGACGACCCCTCGGAGTTCTTGGGCGAGGGCATCCGTGGGCTCGGAGCCCGGGCGGAGGACGACCACGCACCAGATAGCCTCACCCTTCACGGGGTGGGGGACGCCCACGGCCGCGGACTCCGCCACGGCCGCGTGGGTCGCGAGCGCCGACTCCACCTCGGCGGGGCCGATCCGCTTGCCGGCCACGTTCAAGGTGTCGTCGCTGCGGCCGTGCAGGAACCAATAGCCGTCCTCGTCTCGACTGGCCCAGTCGCCGTGGACCCAGACCCCCGGGATGCGCCGCCAGTAGGTGCTGAGGTAGCGCTCCGGATCGCCCCAGATCCCGCGCGTCATGGACGGCCAGGGTTGCCGGCACACGAGCTCGCCCACCTCGCCGGGTACCACGGCCACGCCGGACTCGTCGACGATGTCCACGTCCATGCCGAGGGCCGGTCCCCCGAGCGAGTCGACCTTGAACGGCACCACCGGGTGCGGGGACAGGAAGCACGCGCCGATCTCGGTCCCGCCCGACAGGTTCACGATGGGAAGGCGCCCGCCTCCGACCTCCCGGTGCAGCCAGAGGTAGGCATCGGGGTTCCAGGGCTCCCCCGTGGAGGCCAGCAGCCGGAGCGACGACAGGTCGGCGGCATGCACGAACGATGGGCCGGAGGAGATCAGCGCGCGCACGAGCGTGGGGGAGACGCCGAGCGTCGTCACGCCATGCCGCTGCACCTGATCCCAAAGACGGCCCGGATCCGGGTGGATCGGCGAGCCCTCCGTCAGCACGACCGTCGCGCCCAACGAGAGCGCCCCCACGATCTCCCACGGCCCCATGATCCAGCCGAGGTCCGTCACCCACAGCAGCCGCTCCCCTCGATGCAGATCCGTCTGGTACGCGACCTCCTCGGCGATCTTCACGAGGAAGCCTCCATGCACGTGCACCGCGCCCTTCGGGCGACCGGTGGTGCCGCTCGTGTACGCGATGAACAAAGGGTGCTCCGCGTCGAACGCGATCGCCGCCGCCGCTGGGGCATCGGCGTCCACCTCGTCGGCCCACGCGCGATCGCGCCCGGGTGTCATGGGCGTAGGGACCTCCGGCAGCCGCTCCCAGACCAGCACGTGCCGGACCGTACCGGCCCCCTCGATCGCGCGATCTGCCACCGCTTTCATGGGCACCGGCTGCCCGCGGCGCAGCGTGGCGTTCGCCGTGATCAGCACCTCGCAACCCGCGTCGGCGATGCGCGTGGCCACCGCGTCGGCCCCGAACCCGCTGAAGATCGGCACCCACACCGCGCCCAACTTCGCGCAAGCCATGAGGGCGGCCACCGTCTCGATCGCCATGGGCATGAAGATCGCGACGGTGTCGCCGTCGCGCACGCCGAGACGGGCGAGGGCAGCGGCCACGCCGTCCACCAACGTGCGCAGCTCGGCATACGTCGCCTCGCGGACGTCCCCGTCCTCTCCCTCCCAGATCACCGCGACCGCGCTCGGATCGGCGGCCGCCCAGCGATCCACGCATTGCGTGGCCACGTTCAGGGTTCCCCCGCCGAACCAGGTCGCCCACTCCGGGCCCCGGCCGAGGTCCAGCACGCGCTCGTACTGCGTGGCGAACGCGATGTCGAGATCGCGAACCACGGCGTCCCAGAACCAAGCGATGTCGGCCACGGAGCGCCTCGTTAGCTCGCCCAGCGACCCGATCCCGTGCGCGCGCATCAACCGCGTGACGTTGGCCCGCTCGATCGTGCCGGCGTCCGGGGTCCACACGAACCGGTCGCCGCCGTCGTTCACTCCTCCGAGCTCTCCCGTCAGGTGCCGGCCGATCAGCATCCGCCTGATCTCGTTCGTGCCGGCTCCGATCGTGTAGAGCTTGGCGTCGCGCAGGAGCCGCCCGACGGCGTTTTCGTTCACGTACCCCATCCCCCCGAAGACCTGGATCGCCTCGAGGGCCACCTCCACCGCGCGCTCGGACGCGTACAGCAGACAGGCCGCCGTGGTGGCGGACTGCCGCCTGGCGCCGGTGGGGTCGAATCCCGCCGCCACACGGTAGGCGTAGGCGCGCGCCGACTCGAGCGACACGTACATGTCGGCGAGCTTGCCCTGCATCAGGCCGAACGAGCCGATCGGCTTGCCGAACTGGTGGCGCTCCCGCGCGTAGGGCACCGCCAGATCGAACGCCGCCGCCATGATCCCGATGGGTCCGCCCGTGAGGACGAGCCGCTCCGATTCCAGCCCCTGCATCAGCACGCGGACGCCCCCGCCGGGCTGCCCCAGGACGTGATCGTCGGGGATGTGGCAGTCGTCGAAGACGAGCTCGCAGGTGGGTGACCCGCGCATCCCGAGCTTGTCGATCTTCGGCGACGTGACGAAGCCCTCCATCTCGCGTTCGATCACGAAGGCCGTCACGCGCCCCTCGCCACCCGCGCGCATGTAGACGATGAGCACGTCGGCGTCTGGCCCGTTGGTGATCCACATCTTCGTACCGTTCGCCACCCATCCGCCGTCCACACGCTCGGCGCGGCACCGCATGGAGCCCACCACGTCGGAGCCGGCGTCGGCCTCGCTCATCGCGAGCGCGCCGACGTGCTCGCCGGACAGGAGCCGGGGAAGCCATCGCTCGCGCTGCTCGGGCGTGCCGTTGCGCCACAGGTTGTGCACGCACAGGTTCGAGTGCGCCGCGTAGGACATCCCGACCGAGGCCGAGGCGCGGGAGATCTCCTCCACGATCACGAGGTGCTCGAGGACGCCGAGACCGGCGCCGCCTTCGGCGGTGGGCACGGTGGGGCCGAGCACCTCGAGCGCGCCCAGACGCGGCCAGAGCCATCGCGGGAACGCGTCGTCGCGATCGATGGCCGCCGCGTGCGGCGCGATCTCGCGCTGGGCGAAGTCGCGCACGGCCTCTCGGAGGTCCTCGAGGGAGATCGCGCCGGGCCCCGTCTCGACCACCATGGGTCCATACCTATCACGAGCCGCGGTGATGGCGCGCGAGGGTATGGTGACCCCCGACCGAGACGGCGGAAGGGAAACGGAGCGCAAGTGCCCCGACTGGACACACACGCCGAGCCGGGCTCCGCCGATTTCCGGGCGGGGGCGGATGCCATGCGCGCCCTGGTCGAGGACCTCCAGCGGCGCAAGGAGCGCGTGCGCCTGGGAGGCGGCACGGATGCCATGCAGCGGCATCGAGCACGGGGGAAGCTTCCCGTCCGCGAGCGCGTGGATCGGCTCATCGACCCGGCGACGGCGTTCCTGGAGCTCTCCCCGTTGGCGGCGGAGGGCCTCTACGACGATCAGGCGCCGGCCGCGGGCATCGTGACCGGCATCGGCTCGGTGCGCGGGACGCCCTGCGTCATCGTCGCGAACGACGCCACGGTCAAGGGCGGCACTTACTTCCCCGTGACCGTGAAGAAGCACCTGCGCGCGCAAGAGATCGCCATGGAGAACCGGCTCCCCTGCATCTACCTGGTGGATTCCGGTGGCGCCTTCCTGCCGCTGCAGGCCGACGTCTTCCCCGACCGCGATCACTTCGGGCGCATCTTCTTCAACCAGGCGCGGATGTCGTCGGCGGGGATCCCGCAGGTCGCCGCGGTGATGGGCTCATGCACGGCAGGGGGCGCGTACGTGCCCGCCATGTCGGATGAAACCGTCATCGTCCGGGGGACCGGCACGATCTTCCTCGGCGGGCCTCCGCTCGTGAAGGCGGCCACCGGCGAAGACGTGAGTGCCGAGGATCTCGGCGGCGCCGACGTGCACGCCCGCCGAAGCGGCGTGGCGGATCACGAGGCCGCCGACGACGAGCACGCGCTGCGGCTGGTCAGGGAGATCGTGGCGAACCTGAACCTCCCGGGCGGGCGGGCCTGGGAGGTGACCGACCCCGTGGAACCGGCCGTGGCCGTCGGGGATCTCTACGGCGTGGTGCCGGGCGATCTCAGCGTGACCTACGACGTGCGCGAGGTGATCGCCCGGATCGTCGACGGATCGATCCTGCACGAGTTCAAGGCGCTGTACGGCGACACCCTCGTGTGCGGGTTCGCGCGGATCTTCGGCCACCCCGTGGCGATCCTCGCGAACAGCGGGATCCTCTTCTCGGAGTCCGCGCTCAAGGGTGCGCACTTCATCGAGCTGGCGGCGGCGCGCGGCGTTCCGCTCGTCTTCCTGCAGAACATCTCGGGTTTCATGGTGGGTCGCGAGTACGAGGCGGGCGGCATCGCCAAGGACGGGGCCAAGCTCGTGACGGCCGTCGCCTGCGCGAACGTCCCGAAGTTCACCGTGGTGATCGGCGGTTCCTTCGGCGCCGGGAACTACGCCATGTGCGGCCGCGCGTACGGTCCGCGTCAACTGTGGATGTGGCCCAACGCCCGCATCTCGGTGATGGGGGGACGCCAAGCCGCCTCCGTGCTCACCACCGTCGGCGGCGATCCCGCGCAGGAGCAGGAGATCGTGGACCGCTACGAACACGAGGGCAGCCCGTACTTCGCGACGGCACGCCTGTGGGACGACGGGATCATCGACCCGATGGACACGCGCGAGGTGCTGGCGCTCGGGCTCGACGCCGCGTCACGCGCGCCCATCGCTCCCACGGCCTTCGGGGTGTTCCGGATGTGAGCGACGTGGCCGTCTTCCGCGAGGGCCCCGTCCTCACCCTCACCCTGGATCGTCCCGAGCGGCGGAACGCGCTCGACCCTGCCCTGATGGGCGAGCTCGCGGATCGGATCGTGGAGGCCGAGGCGGACCGGGAGGTACGCGTGCTGGTGCTCGCCGGCGCGGGGCCCTCGTTCTCCGCGGGCGCCGACATCGGTTGGATGCGCGCGAGTCGCGACCTCACCCCGGAGGAGAACCTCGGGGACGCGGTCGCTTTGCGCGATGCCTTCGAGCACGTGAACGGCTGCTCGAAGGCCGTGATCGCGCGCGTACACGGTGCAGCGATCGGCGGCGGCGCCGGGCTCGTGGCGTGCGCGGACGTGGCCGTCGCCTCCGACGGCGCCCGATTCGCGTTCGCCGAGGCGCGCCTCGGCCTGATCCCCGCCACGATCGCCCCCTACGTCCTGCGCGCGATCGGGCCCGGCCACGCACGCGCGCTTTTCACCAGCGCCCGATCCTTCGGCACCGACGACGCGCTGCGCATAGGGCTCGTGCACCGCATGGTCGCGGAGGCCGCCCTCGACGAGGCCGTGGACGACGCCGTCGAGGCGTGCCTGCTCTGCGGACCGCGAGCGGTGGCCGAGGCCAAGCGCCTGATCCGCGATGCGACCGCGGCGTTCGATCTCCCGGACCTCTCCGAGCGAATCGCGGCAGCGCGGTCGAGCGAGGAAGGGCAAGAGGGCCTCTCCGCTTTCCTCGAGAAACGGGCTCCGGCGTGGGCGCCATCCAGCGGCTCCTGATCGCCAACCGCGGGGAGATCGCGGTGCGCATCGCGCGCGCGTGCCGCGAGCTGGGCATCGGCGTCGCGGCGGCCGCAGGCCCGGGCGACCGCGAGGCGCTGCACGTCGCGCTCGCCGACCGCTCCGTGGAGGTGGCTTCGTACCTGGACGGCGCGGGGCTCGTGGCCGCGGCGCTGCAGGTCGACGCGGACGCGGTGCACCCGGGCTACGGGTTCCTCTCGGAGCGGGCGTCGTTCGCCCAGCTCGTCCTCGACGCGGGCCTGCGGTGGGTCGGACCACCCCCGGACGCGATGCGACGCCTGGGCGACAAGATCGAGGCGCGCGCGCTCGCGCGGGCGTCGGGCGCCCACGTGGTGCCGGGGTCGGACGCGCAGGCGGTCACCGACGACGACCTGGCGCGCGAGGCCGACCGCCTGGGGTATCCGGTGCTGGTGAAGGCGGCCGCCGGCGGCGGGGGACGAGGGATGCGGGTCGTGCACGAGCCCTCAGCGCTCCCCGGAGCGCTCAAGGAGGCGCGCGCGGAGGCCGCCGCCGCCTTCGGTGACGGGCGCGTGTTCCTGGAGCGGCGGCTCGAGCGAGCTCGTCACGTGGAGATCCAGGTGCTGGTGGACAACTCGGGCGACGGCGTGCACCTGGGCGAACGAGACTGCTCCTTGCAGCGACGGCACCAGAAGGTGCTCGAGGAGGCCCCCTCGCCCGCGGTCACCCCGGAGCTGCGCCAGGAGCTGGGTCAGGCCGCCCTCGCGGTGGCTCGTTCCGCGGGCTACCGGGGGGCGGGCACCGCCGAGTTCCTGCTGCGCTCCGACGACACCTGGGCGTTCCTCGAGATGAACGCGCGGCTCCAGGTGGAGCACCCGGTCACCGAGGGGGTCACGGGGATCGATGTGGTGAGAGCGCAGCTCACGATCGCCGGCGGCGAAGCGCTTCCGTGGGCCCAGGGGGACGTGCACATCAACGGCCACGCCGTGGAGGCGCGCGTGTACGCGGAGGATCCTGCAGCGGACTTCCTCCCCTCCACCGGGCGGGTCGATCTCCTGTCGATGCCGCGCTGGCCGGGCGTGCGGATCGACACCGCTCTGCGCGAGGGCGACCAGATCGGGCTCGGCTACGACCCTTTGCTCGCCAAGGTCATCGCCGTGGCCGAGGACCGGCCGGCCGCCCTCGCGAGGCTGGCGGCGGCGCTCGCCGAAGTGAGGATCGTGGGCGTCACCACCAACCTCGGATTCCTGCTGGACGCGCTCGCCCATCAGGATGTCGTAGAGGGCCGTGCGGACACCGACTGGGTCACCGAGGTCTGGCGCCCGGACGTGCCGCCCCTGCCGGATCACGTCACGGCGGCGGTGCACGGGCGCGACGCCTGGCACGCGTTCGGGGGCGCCACCCCCGACCCCGACGTCGTGGTTGCGGGCACGCACGCGCAATACCGCGGCTGGGCCTACGATCTGCAGGACGAGCTCGCGCCCGCGCCGGCCGCGCTCTCGGGTGGCTCACTGAGCGCCCCGATGCCCGCATCGGTGGCGGACGTGGTGGTGGGGGTCGGGGATGTCGTCGCGACGGGACAGGTGGTGGTGGTGTTGGAGGCGATGAAGATGCACCTGCGCATGCGTGCACCCGCGGCGGGCATCGTTCGCTCGATCCACGCCTCCCCCGGCGACGTCGTTGCCAAGGGTCAGGTCTTGCTCGAGGTTGAGGAGCCGTGAAGGCGAGGGAAGTCGTGAAGGCGAAAGCCGTGCAGGGGGCAGCCGTGAAGGGAGCCGAAGACAGCGTTCCTAAGGAGGTGACGGTCGTCGAGGTCGGGCCTCGCGACGGCCTCCAGAACGAGGAGGGTCTCGTGCCCGCCGAGGCGAAGGTCGCGTTCGTCGATGCGCTCGCGGCGGCCGGCCTCCCCGTCGTTGAGGTCACGTCGTTCGTGAGCCCGCGCGCCGTCCCACAACTCGCGGACGCCGAACAGGTCGTCGCCGGGATCCACCCCCGCGACGGCGTCCGCTACCCGGTGCTCGTCCCCAATATGCGCGGCCTGGACCGCGCCGAGCGGGCCGGAGTGGGAGCGATCGCGGTCTTCACGGCGGCGTCCGAGTCTTTCACGCGAGCCAACATCGGCATGAGCATCGGGGGCTCCCTGCACACGTTCGGACCCCTGCTCGCCCGCGCGGCGGAGCGGGGATGGTGGCGCCGCGGGTACGTCTCCACGGCGTTCGGCTGCCCGTATGAGGGGGCGGTGGACGCCGGCAAGGTGGTCGAGGTCGCGGAGATGCTGCTGGGTCTCGGATGCGACGAGATCTCGATCGGCGACACGATCGGCGTCGCCGAGCCGGACGACGTGCGCCGCGTGGGCACGATGCTCCTCGACCAGATCCCCGTCGAGCGCATCGCGCTGCATCTGCACGACACTCACGGGCGCGCGCTGGAGAACGTCCGAGCGGGGCTTGAGCTGGGGATCGCCGTCTTCGACGCCTCGGCGGGGGGCACGGGCGGATGCCCGTACGCTCCGGGCGCGCCCGGCAACCTCTCGACGGAGTCGCTCTGCGAGCTCCTGGACGACCTGGGGATCGCGCACGGCGTAGACATCGACGCCGTGCGCGCGGCGGCCGCGGGCATCGCGCGGTACGTGGGCGACGCCCACGAACGACGGGTTTGAGGACAAGGGGAGCGGTACCGCCTGGGGGACGCTCAGACCGTCCAACCCGCGACGCCGATCAGGCCCGCATCGTCGCCTAGCTCGGCGGGCACGATCCTGATCGGTTGCGGCATGGCCATGGGCCCGAAGGTCTCGAGGGCCTCGCGCAACGATCCGTACAGCGCCTCCCCCACCAGCCCGAGGCCCCCGCCGACGACGATGAGCTCCGGCGAGTACAGGTGCGCGAGGTTCGCGACGCCGACGCCGGCGGCGGCGACGATCGACTCCCAGATCGACGCTGCGACAGGGTCTCCCGCGCGCGCCGACTCGATGACGGCGTGCCCCCGCGCGGACAGCGACGCCGCCTGTGCCATGCGGTCCAGCGCGCTGCCGCTCGCGGACTCCTCCAGCGTACGCCGGCCCGGGTCCGCCCGCCGATCGATCACGGTGTGTCCGACCTCCGCGAGCGAACGACGACCTCGGGCGAGGCGGTTGCCGAGGATGACGCCGCTCCCCACGCCGGTCGACAGCGTCAGGTACACCATGTCGCTCGTTCCCCTGCCCGCGCCGAATCGGTGCTCGCCCACGGTCGCCAGGTCGGCGTCGTTGGCTATGTCGACGGAGAGTCCCGTCGCCTCCGAGAGGCGCTCGGAGGTGAGATGGATCGGCCAATGCGACGGCAGGTTCGGGGCGAACTCCAAACGCCCTTCCTCGTAGTTCACCCGACCTGGCAATCCCACGACCGCGCGCACCGCGCCGCTGCCGTGCGCGACGCTCGTCATCAACGCCACGAGATCGTCGGGATCCTGATCGGCGACGGCCGTTCGCTCGACGTCACGGTCGACGACGGCCCCGTGCGCGTCGACGAGCCCGACGCGTGTGTGCGTGCCACCGAGATCGACTGCGACGATCGGGGGCCCTTGCCTCACGTGATCACACCATGGTGATGAGGAGCTTGCCGAGGGTGTGCTCGGTCGCGAAATCCGCGATCGCTGCCGCCGCATCCTCCAGGGGATAGGTCCGACGCGCGGCGACGTGGACCTCCCCACGCACGACGAGTTCCGCGACGGCACGCAGGAGCCCCGGGTCGCCGCCGGTATTCGACACTGCGACGCCGTCGATGTCGGTGGCCTCCCCGGCCCCGCCCACCACCGAGGTCGCCCGGCCGCCCTCGCGGACGAGGCCAGCGGCCGCGGCGAACGCCTCCTGGTCTCGGTTCACCGCATCGATGAGCGCGTCGAGCCCGCGGGGGAATCGTTCGCGGACGACTCCGAGGAGGTCGCCGGTGTAGTCGATCGTCTCCGACGCTCCCAGCCCGGTCACGAGATCTTCATCGCCGGGGCGCACCGAAGCGACCACGCGGGCTCCCCGAAGCGCCGCCATCTGGATCGCGAACGTGCCGACACCCCCGGTCGCTCCCACGATCAAGACGCTCGACCCCTCGATCGGGCCGAGAGCCTCGACGGCGCTCATCGCCGTGGTGCCGGCGACGGGGAGCGCCCCGGCGTCGGCGTCGACGAGGCCCTCGGGGATGAGCGCCAGCGAGGCGGCCTGCGGATTCGCGAACTCCGCGAACGCCCCGTCGTGGATCGCCCCCTTCATGCCCATCATGCCGAACACCCGGTCGCCCGCCGAAAGACCGTCGACGCCTTCCCCGATCGTCAGGATCTCGCCCGCGAGCTCGTTGCCTACGATGGCGGGGAACTCATAGGGCAGGTACTCGCGCATGGCCCCGGCCGCGACCCCCACGTCGAAGGCGTTCACGGAAGACGCTCTCACGCGCACGAGCGCCTCGCCGGGTCCCGCCGCCGGCTCCGCCAGGTCTATCACCGCGGGTGGCTGATCGAACGCCGCCAACGCCAATGCCCTCATCACGTCCCCTCCCCTTTGGATGTCGGAAGAACCTCGAGCTCGCCGGCATCATTCCCGCGTCGACGCGGACGCGAGCGGAGCAACCGGCTCACGACGTCCGCCGCCTCCTCGGGCGTGAAGCCGAGCGTAGCGTCGCCCACGTCCAGCTCGACCTCCGCCGAACCCGGCGGCGTCGGCCAGGACCGCGCCCAGGTCCAGCTGGGCCATCGTGCCGCTGGGCAGGAACGCGCTGGCGGGCTTGCCGAGCAGGCGGGTGACCTCTGACTCCAGCTCCTGCACCACGCCACCGTCGCCGGAGCGGTCGCTCTGGGTATCCGCGGGGATCGCGGAGAGCTGTTCGCCGGGACTCTGGAGGCCGTGCCAATGCACGAAGCGCTTGCAGGACCGCCTGAGCGCCTCGTCGTCGTCCGCCGGCATCGCGTTAGCCTATCGGGCGCCGACCGGCCGGTTGGAACCCACGGCCCCCCGGCGTTCGGGAACGACCGTTTCACGAGGCCCACAGGGCAGGGACACGATGCCGCTGCAGAACCGCGTCTTGCCGACCGGGGAGATCGTCTCGGACCCGGGACGCGGCCTGTTCATGGGCAATCGGGGATGCCTGCATCGGGACGATCGCACCCTCGGCGCCGCACGCTGGCGGTCCACGCACTGGATCTGCTGCACGCTGTCGTGGAAGGGAGTCCGGCGCGATCCGATGCCGCCGGGGCGTTGGACGGCCTTGTTCTTCCTGGACGAGGCGACCGCGCTCGCAGCGGGACACCGACCCTGCGCGTACTGCCGTCGCCAAGACTTCAACGACTTCGCGGACGCGTGGCAGCGCGGCGGCCGAGGACGGAGGCGTCCGCGGGCGCCGGAGATCGACGCCCGCCTGCACGCCGAACGCGTCGACCCGCGCACGCGGCGGCAGGTGACGCGGACCACGATCGTCGACGAGCTACCGCCGGGCGTGATGGTTCGCCACGCGGGGCGCATCGGATTGTTGGCCGAGGGTCGGATCCTCCCGTGGTCCTCAGCCGGATACGGGGCGGCCGCCTCGGTGGACGCGGGTACGGTGATGGAGCTCCTGACGCCGCCCGCGTCGGTCGCCGCGATCGGCGCCGGCTATCGCCCGCACCTGCACCCGAGCGCCGGGTAGGCTTGGGTATCAGTCGGCCGCAACCAGGAGGGACGTCGTGGCCAAGGTGAAGATCGACGAAGCGCTCGCGAGCGTTCCGCTCTTCCAGGGGACCTCCAAACGGCACCGCAAGAACCTCGCGGGTCTCATGGAGGTGATCGACTTCATGGCGGAGCACTCGATCGTGCGCCAGGGAGATGAGGCCGATTCGTTCTACGTCGTGCTCGAGGGCGAGGCCACGGTCCGGATCGACGGGCGGGTCGTGGCGACGAAGGGGCCGGGCGACTACTTCGGCGAGATCGCGTTGCTGGACGGAGGCGTGCGAACGGCCACGGTCAGCTCCGACACGCCGATGACGATGCTGACGCTCCACCGTCGCGCGTTCGAACGGGCCCTCGATGAAGATCCGACCCTGTCTCGGGCGTTGCTGGCGAACCTCGCCGGGATGTTCCGGCGCCTGGACGCCGCACTGCGTCAGGCCGGAGGCCCACTCCCCACCTAGCGCGGCCTCAAGCCGGGGGAACACCCCGACGGAGCGAGGGTCGACCCCCTCCCCGATAGCTCGGATCGCGTCAGGCGGGCAGGCCGTCGCGCACCAGGGGACACGACATGCACCGAGGACCGCCTCGGCCTCGTCCGAGCTCCTCGCCGTCGATCGTGATGACCTCGATGCCACCGTCGCGCAGGCGCTCGTTCGTGTCGACGTTGCGTTCGTAGGCGATCACGACGCCGGGCGC
This sequence comes from uncultured Actinomycetes bacterium, assembly GCA_963719165.1. Lineage (GTDB taxonomy): Bacteria > Actinomycetota > UBA4738 > UBA4738 > HRBIN12 > JAOUEA01. The sequence goes on from CAVRAV010000001.1 coordinate 1,761,908, forward strand.
GACGGCCAGGACGTTGTTCCCGTCGTCCCATTGCTCGCGCGCGGCCTGGAATCGGTCGCCGCCGGTTTCGAACAGGCGGATCTTCGGCACGTCCAACGCGCGCGCGACGGCGTCGAACAGATCGTCGACCTCGTCCACGACGATGCCAGCCGGCCCCGGGCGCAACACGTAGGTGGGCATGGCGGCGAGCACGTCGGGGAACACCGTGAACGCGTCGTGGTCGAGCATCGTGAGCACGGTGTCCAGGTGCATGCTCGAGCGTTGCGACGGGAGCTCGACCGCGATGATCTGGGTCGCGGCGCCCGCGGCGAACAGTCGCTCCGCCAGCATCTCCACCGACGCCGGGCGGGTCCGCTCCCCCATGCCGACCATGAGGGCACCCCGCCCGATCACGAGCGCGTCGCCGCCCTCCAGGAACATGGGTGCCGGCACGTCGTCGCTCCAGATCTCGAATCCCTGCGACGTGAACATCGGATGATGCCGGTAGACGGCCGACAGGTGCAGCGTCTCGCGGATCCGTGCCGACATCGCCATGGAGCTGATCGACACGCCTCCGTAGATCCAGGCCGAAGTGTCGCGGGTGAACAGGTGGTTCGGAAGCGGCGCGGCCACGAACCCCCGTCGCATGCGAGCCACGATGCCCTCGCTCTCGAAGGGGAGCTCCTCGAAGGTCACGCCCGCGATCAGCTGTTTCGACAGCTGCTTGGAGGGCATGGCCATCAGCCACTCCTGCACGGCAGGCTCAAGGTGGGGACCCAGCAAGGAGGGATCCAGGCCTCGGAGCAGTTCGGCCCGCACGTCCTGCTGGTCCAGCACGTCGGCGAGCAGATCGCCCAGGTACACGATGGACACACCGCGATCCGCGAGCGCTGCCGCGAAGGCGTCGTGCTCTTTCCTCGCCCGTTCGACCCACAGGACCCCGTCGAACAGGAGCTCGCGAGCCGTGGTGGGCGTGAGGCGCTTCAACTCGAGATCCGGGCGGTGCAGCATCACGGTGCGCAGGGTCCCGACCTCCGAGCCCACGCCGAGCGCGCCGGGTGAGGCGCTCATCCGGCCCCGACGGCGCGCTCGAACACGGGAAGCGCTCGGTCGAACATCTCCTCGGTGCCCGTGAGCGAGATCCTGATGTAGCCGGGCATCTCGAAGGCGCCTCCGGGCAAGACCAGGACCTTGTCCCGGGCGAGCAGCCGGGCGAACGCCAGCTCGTCCTCGAGGGGGCTCTTCACGAGCAGGTAGAAGGTGGCCTCAGGCGTGTGGACGTCGTACCCGTAGCGCCGCAACGCCCCCAGCACGCGGTCGCGACGGGCCTGGAGCCGTCCCATATCGAGCAGCACGGACGCCTCGATATCGGCGAGCGCGTACACCATCACAGCGTCAGGGTGCGAGTTCGCGGTGGCGAAGCCCGCCATCAAAGACCCCAGGCGGAACTCCTCGCGCCCGGGCATCGCGGGCGGCACGGCAAGGTAGCCGAGCCGCTGGCCGGGCGCGAGCGCGCTCTTGCTGTACGTGTGCACGAGGAAGGACCGGTCGTACCAGTGCGCGGGGGTCACCATGGCGTTGGGCTCGAAGAGGACCTTGCTGTAGGCCTCATCCGAAAGGAGGTAGATCTCGCGGCCGGTGCGCTCCTCGTGGGTGCGCAGCAGCTCGCCCAGACGCCGCAGCGTCTGGGCGGGGTAGATCTTCCCGGTGGGGTTGTTGGGCGTGTTGATCAGCACCATCCGCGTGCGCTCCGTGAGGGCGGCCGCGATCGCGTCCACGTCGAGATCGTGCGTCGCCTCATCCATGCGCACGCGGACCGGAGCTGCGCCGCACCCCAGGATGAGCGCCTCGTAGAAGAACCACGGCGGGCTGATGAAGATCACCTCGTCGGCGGGCTCGACGACGAGCGTCATGGCCAGGGCCAGCGCCCCGTGCGCCCCTCGGGTGAGCATGATGTCCTGCGGGTCGAACGCGATCTCGAGCTCGGCGGAGAGCGCCTTCGCGGCGGCTGCCTGCGCGGGCGGGTGTTCGAGCCCGTAGCCGAACCAGCGCCGATCCTGGGGTTCGATCCAGCGCTTGAGGATGTCGACGTATCCGGGCAGGGCGGGGAACTCCGGGTTGCCGGCCAGGAAGTCGCAGGCCTCGGGATCTTCCATCTGCGGTGCGAACTCAATCATCGGCTCGAGGAACGAACCCAGGGCCTGCCTGATGCGTTGGAGGTTGGAGGACAGGGGCACCGTGGGAGCCTATACCGCGTCCCGTCGACGAGGCCACGAGGAGCCCACGCGCCGGGGGTCAGGCGCTCTTGGCGGGCTCCTCGGCGGCCGGACCCGTCAGGGGCCGGCTCACGCCCTCAGCCGTGACCTCGAGGGTCTCGCCGCGATGACGGATCTGCAGCAGGTCGCCCTCGCGCAGCTGATAGGTGGCGGCACCGTCGCGCAACTCCACGTCCAGCAGGCACCCACGGGTCCGCAGGGTGAACGACAGCGCCGTCAGCCGTTCCGGGAGCGCGGGGCGGAAGGAAAGCTCGCCGTGGGCGTCACGGAGCCCGGCGAACCCGTAGACCACCGCGAGCCAGGTCCCGCCCGCCGACGCCACGTGGACGCCGTCGCGGACGTTGTTCGCGACGTCCGCGAGGTCCACGGCCGCCGCGTCGATGAAGTACTCCTCGGCCGCCCGCAGGTCGCCGATCTCCGCCGCAACGATGCTCTGGATGGACTCCGACAGCGAGGAGTCGCCCGTCGTGAGCGGGTCGTAGTACGCGAAGATCCTGCGCTTCTGGGCGGGAGTGAACTCGTCGCCGACGAGGAACGTCGCGAGCACGAGGTCGGCCTGCTTGATCACCTGGTGCCGGTAGATCACGAGCGGGTGGTAATGCAGCAAGAGTGGGTAGTGCTCCGGTGGCGTGCCCTCGAAGTCCCACACCTCGAGGTCGAGGAAGCCGTCGTCCTGCAGGTGCAGGTCCTTGGCGTCGTCGTAGGGGACGTACATCAGGTCGGCCGCGCGCCGCCATTCCTCGATCTCGTCGAGGCGAAGTTGCGTGCGGTCAACGAGGCGGCCGTACGCCGCGGGCTCGCGCGACTCGAGCCACTCCACCGCCTCGATGGCGAAGCGCAGGTTCTGTCGCGCCATGAGGTTGGTGTACGCGTTGTTGTCGACGACGGTGGAGTACTCGTCGGGCCCCGTCACGCCGTTGATCACGAACTGCCCGCGTTTGGACGGGGAGAAGAAGCCGAGGTCCGCCCACATGCGCGCCGTCTCCACGAGCATCTCGGCCCCGTAGCGCGCGAGGAAGTCGTCGTCGCCGCTGACGCGCACGTACTGCATCAGCGCGTAGGCCACGTCGGCGTCGATGTGGTACTGCGCGGTGCCGGCCGCGTAATACGCGGAGGCCTCCATGCCGTTGATCGTGCGCCACGGGAACAGCGCCCCGCGCATGCCGACATCGTGCGCGCGCTGCCGCGCCTGATCCAGCATGCTGTATCGATGGTGCAGCAGGCTGCGGGCCAGGTTCGGCGCCGTGTAGGTGAGGAACGGCATGACGTAGATCTCGGTGTCCCAGAAGTAGTGGCCCTCGTAGCCCTGCCCCGTGAGGCCCTTCGACGGGATCCCGTACCCGTCCGAGCACGCGGAGGCCTGCAGGAGCTGATAGAGGTTGTACCGCACGGCCTGCTGCAACAACGGGGCGCCCTCGGTCCGCACATCTGAGGCGGACCAGAAGGCATCGGCGCGCGCGCGCTGGGAACGCAAGACCGTGTCGAACCCGTCGCTGCGCGCGCGATCCAGGGTCCCGTTCACGCGGAAGCTCAGCTCGTCGACGGATTCGTCTACGGCGTGATGGTACGCGAGGTACTTGACGATGCGCACCGGCCGGCCGCGTTCGGCCTGCACGCGGTAGACGGCGCGCGCCGAGTCCCCGTTCACCTCGGTCTCCGGGATCACGTCCTCGCCGAGGTTCGTCTCGTGATCCATCCCGCACGCCATCCGCAGCCCGCTCGATCGCGCCTGGAACCCCAGCACCACGCGGGCGTCGTCCGTGTGCGCGGATTTCGTTATGAGCACGCCCGGCTCGAACCCGCGGCCCTTGCGAGGGTCGTCGGACGTGCCGGCGTCCGCGCCGGTGTGCGTCACCAGCTCGGATGACAGCGTGATCGACGCGGGCCGATCGAGCGCCGTCACGACGTATTCGATGCACGCCAGGTGCCGGTGCTCGAGTGAGACGAGGCGCTTCGTGCGCACGGAGAACCGGCGCCCATCGGCCGCCTGCCACACGATCCGGCGCTCCATGACCGCCGCCCGCATGTCCAGCACTCGCTCGTAGTCCAGCACCTCGGCGTGGTCGAGATCGAACGGCTCGTCATCGACGTAGAGCTTGATCATGGTGCCGTCGGTGGCGTTGATGATCGTCTGCCCGGTCTCGGCGAATCCGAACGCCTTCTCCGGATACACGATCGGCCACGTCTCGTAGAACCCGTTCAGTAGCGTGCCCGTTTGGTGGACGGGCCGGCCTTCCTCGTGCGTGCCGCGGATGCCGAGGTATCCGTTGCCCACCGCGAAGACGCTCTCGAGCTGCGGTCCGTTCTCCGGGTTGAAGCCACGCTCGACCAGCCTGAACTCCTCCACCGGGAACGCCTCGTCGGCGGCGAGCAGGCGCAGGGCCGCGGCGCGGAGACGGTGCGCCTTGGGCCCGGCCATGTGCCCCACCTCGGCGGATTCGGTGACGAGGTCGCCGAGGTCCTTCACCACGATGTCCGCGCCGTGCGCGAGGAGCGCCTCGCGTTGATCGTCGCGGTCGACACCGATCACGAGGCCGAAGCCGCCGGCGCGGCCGGCCCCGACCCCGGCGAGGGCGTCCTCCACGACGACCGCGTCCTCGGGCTCCACGCGCAAGCGGCGCGCCGCTTCCAAGAACGTGTCCGGACGCGGCTTCCCGGGCAGCTGCAGCTCGGCCGCGAGCGCTCCGTCCACGCGGACATCGAAGAGGTCGGCGATCCCCGCCGCGTCGAGGACCTCGGCGGCGTTCTGGCTCGAGGACACGACCGCCGTGGCGAGGCCGCGCGCCTGAAGTTCCCGCACCCAGGCCACGGACCCCGGGAATGCTTCGACGCCCTCGGTGTGCAGCGCCGTCTCCACCAGGGCCTGCTTCGCGTTGCCGATCCCTCCGACGGTCTCCTCGTCCGGCGGCGAATCGGGTGTGCCTTCGGGCAGCACGATGCTCCGCGACGCGAGGAAGTCACGCACGCCGTCGTAGCGCGGCTTGCCGTCCACGTAGCGCAGATAATCCTCGGCCGGAGAGAACCTGGGCGTGGCGGTCCCGTGCTCGACGTCCCACCGTTCGAGGAAGGCGTCGAAGGTCTGCTGCCACGCCGCCGAGTGCAGGCGGGCGGTCGTCGTGAGGACGCCGTCCAGGTCGAACAGGACGGCGCTGAATCGCTCGTAGATCTCTCGGGGTTCCAGAGCTTCCTATGGTGGCAGCCCCAGCGGGCAAGTCAACGTGCCGGCGCCTCGCGCGCGCGGTCCGGTGGCGTTCCTCGTCCGCCGCCTCGCCGTGGCGCGGGCTAGCATCTGAGCGTGAGCGCCGCCCCCATCCCCGCCGCGACCGCGCTGGAAGCCTTCCGAGGCGTCGAGGGCCCGGCGGGCGTCTTGCTCGATCTCGACGGAACCCTCAGTCCCATCGTGGAGCGGCCCGAGCTGGCACGCATGGTGGCGGGCGCGCGGGAGACGCTGGCGGACCTCGCGGCCCGGTTCGCCGTGGTGGCCATCGTCTCCGGCCGCACGGATGCTGAGCTCGTCGCCCTCGTTGGGGTGGAAGGCGTCCGGCTGGAGGGTTCCTACGGCGTGGGGCAGCTTCCGGACCTTCCGCCGGCGGTCGTGGATCACGTCCGCTCGGCGGCCGAGCGCGTGCCGGGGGCGCGCGTGGAACCGAAGGGTCACGCAGTGGCCGTCCACGTCCGGGGTGCGGCCGACCCCGAGGCCGCCGAGGCCCTCTTGCGCGCGCCCCTCGCGCGGATCGGCGAGGCCCACGGCCTGGAGGTGATCGAGGGCAAGCGTGTGCTGGAGCTGGTGCCGCGTGATCGTCCCCTAAAGGAGGGGGCGGTCGATCGCATCGTGGCGGAAGCTGGGCTCGCCGGGGTGCTTTACGCCGGCGACGACGTCGCGGATCTTCGCGCCTTCGCCGCGCTCGACCGGATGGCCGGGGAGGGGTTGAAGACCGTGAAGGTGGCCGTACGCGGCGAGGAGACCCCGCCCGACCTCGTCAGTTCGGCCGACGTGATCGTCGACGGAGCGTCGAACCTGCTCGAGCTCCTCCGGGGGCTCTGAGGCGCGACCGGGTTCATCGCCGACGGGCGGGGGGGCGGACCTGGTCGACGGCATCGAGCTGATCGGCGAGCCACGTGGGCGGCGTGTGCGCCTGGATCGTGCGCGCCATGCCCCGGGCCCGGCGCACGCGCTCCTCGCCGGGCATCTCCAGCGCCTCCCGGATCGCCTCGGCGGTCTCCGCGAGGTCGAAGGGGTTGATGCCGAGCGCGTGGCGGCCCAGGCGCGCGATGGCTCCCGCGTTCCGCGACAGGACCAGGGCCCCGTCCCTGCGGTTGACGAGCGGCCCCTCCATCGCGACCAGGTTCATGCCGTCGTAGGTGGGATTGACGAGCAGCACGTCGTAGAGGCCGTAGGCGGCCACGGCATAACGGTAATCCTCCTGCACCTTGACCGTGATGGGTTGCCAGTCCTTCGTGCCGAGCTCCTGGTTGATGCGCTCCGCCACTGCCAGGCACTCCCCACCGTAACTCTGGTACTCGGGCACGTCCTCGCGCGAGGGCGAGAACAAGCAAAGGAACTGCACCCGCCCCCGCCACGACCGGTTCCGTCGCAAGAAAAGCTCGTAGCCGAGGAATCCGCGCAGGATGTTCTTCGACGGTTCGAGGCGGTCGACCCGGAGCATCATGGCTCGGTCGCCGAGCCACTCGCGGAGCTCCTCGCGGACCGCGCCCGCTTCCTCGGTGGCGGCGGTCTCCCGCAGCGGATGCGCGTTGACCGCCACCGGGAACGCACGCACGGCGGCATGATGACCGTCGACCTCGAGCCGGCCGCCGCGCAGCACCTTCGAGCCGGCCACGCTGCGCGCCGAAAGCAGGTAGTTCTCGGCCCATTGCTTGGACTGGAACCCCAGGACATCGGCGCCCGCGAGCCCGCGCAGGATCGCCTCGCGCATGTTCACCGGCAGGATCCTCAGGTACGTGGCGCCGGCGAACGGCGTGTGGGAGAAATGCACGATCTTGGCGTTCGGCACGAGCTCTCGAAGCATCCCGGGCACCAGGGACAGGTGGTAGTCCTGGATGAGATACACGGGGTGGCGGTCGGCCTCGTCGGCGAGCGCGAGGGCGAACTGTCGATTCGCCTCCACGTACGACGACCAGGCCTCCTGGGTCGCCTCGTCGAAGATCGGCGAGCGCGGGATGTCCCACAGGCTGTGGTGCACGAACCACAGGATCCGGTTCGAGATCTCGTTGTAGTAGCCCTCGTAGCGCTCGGGCGGCACGACCACGTAGCGCACGCGCTGGTGCGAATCCGGTTCGATCACACGCCCCTTCAGGGCCACGGCACGGTCGCCCTCGGTCATGGCGGCCGCCACCCACGCCGTGTCGTCACGGAAGAAGACCCCCGACAGCGCGGTCACCAGGCCGCCGGCCCCTCGGCTGCCCACCAACCGCCCGCTCGCGTTGCGCTCGAAGGAGACAGGGGCGCGGTTCGACGCCACGACCACCGACGCCTCGATCGCGCTCAGCTCCGTAGCGGTTCCCCTGCCGGACATCGGGCGTCAGTCTAGGCGGTATATCGCGGCGACCGCTCCGGCCGGGGCCCTCCACCTGCGGCCATACACTCGAGGCGATGCCCGCAGACCACCCACCGACCCAGCACGCGCCGCCCCCCAAATGGGGCGAGGTGTTCCGTGGTCGCCGCGGGCGCCTCACCGCCGGACTCCTCCTGCTCGAGGCCCTCGTGGCCGTCCAATCCCTCGTGGTGGTCACGATCCTGCCCGACGTTCGCGCCGAGCTCGGGATGGTGCAACTATATGGGCTCGTCTTCACCGCATCGAGCCTGGCCACGCTGGGTGCGATCCCGATCGCCGGTCGTGCGGTCGACCGGTTCGGGGCGGCGCGCGTGCTCCCAGCCGTGCTCGGCGTCTTCGCGGGCGGCACGATCGTGGCGGCCCTCGCCCCGAGCATGCCCGTGCTCCTGATCGGACAATTCCTGCTGGGCGTCGGGGGCGGCGGGCTGTACGCCCTGTCCCTCGGCACCGTGGCGAAGATGTTTCCGGACGCCCTGCGGCCGCGCGTGCTGGCGTTGCTGGCGACGATGTGGATCCTCCCCGGCTTGATCGGGCCGCCGATCGGGGCGCTGCTCGCGAGCACGGTCGGCTGGCGATGGGCCTATCTCGTTCCCCTTCCGGTCTTGCTGGTGGGTTGGGTGTTGATCGCGCCCGCCCTCGACCTGGTGCCGGCCGCCGAACGCGCAGCGACGACCGTCGACCTCCGGTGGCCGCTGCAGCTCATGGTGGGCGCGGGGTTCGTCTTCACGGCGCTCACGATCGTGCGTCCGTGGGCGCTCGGGATGCTCGGGGCTGGCCTCCTGGTGGGGATCCCGGCGCTGCGGCGGATCGCGCCCCCGGGCACGTTGCGCGCGGCCCGTGGCATCCCCGCGTCGGCGATGTCCGCGTTCCTCCTGTCGACGGGGTTCCTGGCGATGGACGCCTTCCTCACGCTGATGTTGACGAGGGTGCGCGGCGTGTCGCTGGCCGAGGCCGGCCTGGCGGTGACCGCGGCCACGATCACGTGGGCCGCGGGGAGCGCGTGGCAGTCCGGCCGGGCACAGCGCATGCCGCTCGGGCGATTGATGGTGATCGGAACCCTCGCGATCTTGGGGGGTGAGCTCGCGGTGGCGGCCACCCTGTGGGCCTGGGTCCCGCTCGCCCTCGCCTACGGCGGCTGGGCGGTGGTGGGCTGTGGGATGGGGATCACCTTCCCCACCCTCCCCCTGGCCACGATGCGCCTGTCCGGCGCCGGCACGGAGGCGAGCGAGTTGTCCTCGGTCCTGCTCATGGACATGCTCGGCGTGGCCACGGGCGCAGGATTGGGCGGCGGGGCGGTCGCGCTGTCCGAGGCACTGTCTAAGCCGCTGTCGACCGGGCTCGCCGGCGCGTTCGCCATCGGCGGCGTGGCCCTCGTCGCGCTCCTGTTCACCGGCCGCAGGATCGCCGGAGCACCATCGGGGGTCGCACCCTCCTAGCTTGCGTCCTATCATCCCTCGGTGCCCTTCGACCGTCTCGACCTCGGCGTCCTCCAGATCCTCGCGCTCGTCGACGGCGACCGGGAGATCGGGCCGATCGTCGACTCGTACCCCGATGCTCCAGCCGACGGGCTGATGGCGTACCGGGAGCGCTACCCGGGGGTGTATGGCGAGCACGACGGCTGGCGGCTCCGGGTCCGCGCATGGCTGATCCGCCACCCCGGCGGTGTCGTCCTCGTCGACGCGGGGATCGGGCAGACGGGCTCGCCCGGGGTCGAATGGTTCGGCGCGGCGGGCCGGCTGCCCCAACTCCTGCACGAGACCGGCACGCCCCCGGACGCGATCGACACGGTGGTGATCTCCCACGTGCACGACGACCACCTCGGCGGCCTCGTGACCTTCGAGACGGGGCCGGACGACTCGTCCAGGCCCGTGCCGGCCTTCCCCCGCAGCCGCCACGTCATCCAGCGGGCCGACTGGGATTGGCAGCGGGAGACGGCGAAGGAGAACGACGAGGACGCGCGGATCTTCTCGACCCTGCTCTCGCCGCTCGAGGAGGCCGGCCTCGTGGACCTCATCGACGGCGACGTCGCCATCACCGAGGAGGTCACGGTGCATCACGCGCCGGGCCACACGCCCGGGCACCAGGTCGTGCGGTTGCGCTCCGAGGGTCAGCGGGCGGTCGTCAGCGCGGACACGTTCAACCACCCGGCGCAGCTCTCGCACCCCGACTGGCCGAGCGGCCTCGACGCCTTCCCCACGCAGGCGGCCGCGACCCGACGCGCCGTGATGGCCGAGATCCTCGGGCATCCCGGCACCGTGATGGCGCCCACCCACTTCACGGAATCCTTCGGGGCGATCGAGACCGGGCCAGACGGGCTCGCGGCCTGGGCAGCCCGGTAGGATACGCCGATGCGATCCGCCCCCAGCCGACCCTGGTTCGTGATCGCCGCGCTCGCGCTCGTGCTCGGCGTCGTCGCGATCGAGGCCGCCGGGGCCCCCGGGCTCACCCCCGCTCACGCGCGCACTGCGACCTCCGGTCGGCAGCTCGACCTTCGGCAGCTCGACCGTCGGCATCACCTCCCTCGGCATCGCGTCCAACGACCGACCGGTCGGCGGCACCCGGCGCGTCCCGGAGGGCCCGTCATCACCGCGGCGGGGGACATCGCCCGCGAGAACGGGCCCGGGGGGCCCCAGATCGAGACCGCCGCGCTGATCCGGCGGATCAACCCCACGGCCGTCCTCACCCTGGGGGACAATCAGTATCCGAACGGCTCGCTCAGCGAGTTCCGCAGCAGCTACGCGCCCACCTGGGGGCGCTTCCGGCCCAAGACCTTTCCCGTGCCCGGGAACCACGAATACGAGACCGCGCGGGCGCGGGGCTACTTCGCGTACTTCGGCAAGCGCGCGCACGGACGGCCCGGATGGTACGCCTACACCCTCGGATCGTGGCGGATGATCGCGCTCGACTCCTTCACGGGCGACGACCCGCCCGCCGCGGAGCTGCGCTGGCTCCGTCGCGAGCTCGGGCACCATCGCCGTCGGTGCCAGCTCGCGTACTTCCATCATCCGCGGTTCTCCAGCGGCTCCGAGCACGGCTCCAACCCCAAGATGGGGGCGTTCTGGAACATCCTGCAGCGCTATCACGTGGACGTGGTTCTGAACGGCCACGACCACGACTACGAGCGTTTCGCCCGCCTGCTACCGAGCGGGCGTCCGAGCGTGCACGGCATCCGGGAATTCGTGGTGGGCACGGGCGGCGCCGGGATCCGCTCCTTCCGCAAGCAGATCGTGCGCGGGAGCCAGGTCCGCCGCTCGAAGGCCGGGGTGCTGCGGATGCAGCTGCATCACCGCAGCTACGGATGGAAGTTCATCCGCACGGGCGGGAAGATCGCGGACCGCGGCGCTACCAACTGCCACTAGCGGTTCGAGCGCGGTTCAGGCGTTCAAGACCTCCGCCAGGGCCAGGCACGCGTCGTAGGTCCATCGCTCGGCGAGGGGATCGAGCGCGTGTGACCACGTGGAGAGCTTGGCCACGACCAATCGCGCGGGCGGGTTCACGTAGACCAGCTGGCCGTTGATGCCGAGCCCGGCATACGCCGGCGTGTCCGGAGCCAGGACCCACCACTGGTTGCGGTAGTGGGCGCCCGGCCGCCGGTCGGCGGCCTCCGCGTTCGCCGCGAAGGCCGCGGTTGCGTCCGGGGCCCCCGCGATCGTGTCGGCGATCCAGGCGGCCGGCACGATCTGCCGGCGTCCGCGTCGACCCCCGTTCGCGAAGAGCTGCCCGAACCGGCCGAGGTCCCGCAAGGTGGCGCAGATCCCTCCGTCCGCCATGGCGTTGCCGTGCGCGTCCACCGTGACCTCGCCATCGAACTCGGCGCCCATGGGTCCCCAAAGCTCCCGCGCGATCAGGTCGGCCAAGCGCTGAGCGCCCGCACGCTCCACGACCCAGCCCAGGACGTCGGACAGGACCGAGCGATACCGGAACGCCCCGCCGTGCTCCCCGTCGTTTTCGAGGGTGGCGAAGTACCTGCAAGCGTCCGGGGGCAGGGTCGGATCCGTGCGTGGCCGCCACAGGTAGACCTGCTCGTACACCCTCACCTCGGCCGTGAGATCCGTGTAGTCCTCGTTGAAGCGGGTGCCGGCGCGCATGTCGAGAAGGTGCTGCACCGTGCAGCCCTCGAAGGAGGTGCCGGTGAGCTCGGGCAGGTACCGCGTGACGAACGCCTCCACGTCAAGTTGCCCTCGTCCCGCCAGGATGCCGGCCACCGCCGACGTCACCGATTTCGACACCGACATCAGCAAGTGCGTCGTGTCGGGACCAAGGTCGTTGAAGTACCGCTCCATCACGATCCGCCCCCGGTGCAGCACGAGGTATCCGTCGGTGGCCGTGTCGGACAGCATGGTCTCGAGCGTCATACGGCGGCGGCCCGACGCGAAGGCCAGGTCGTCGAGGTCGCGCTCGGCCCGCGGCAGGCGCCAAGGCGCGCCGGCGCCGCGCCGGATCCGGGCCGTGGGGATCAGGTCGCGGACGTGCTGGAACCCCCACCGGTTGAAGGGCGGATCCTGCCAGTTGCCGAGCGTCACCAGTCGGTCGGGGCTCGGGGGCGTCCCCTCCATCAGCCGAAGCTGGGCGGCCGTTCGGTACCGGGGCATGGCGCGCACGGTAACCCCGGGCCGCCGCGGCCGCCAAGGAGGGGGCCTACGGCGGATGCGTGACAGGCCCGGGGGGACCTGGGTAGGGTGGCCGCCTACCCATGACGTTCAGACGATCGTTCATCGCGCTGACGCTGGTGGTGGCCGCGACGTTCGCGGCGGCGAGTACCGCTTCGGCGGGCGCCAGGACCCAGGACATGCGGCACCGCATGCTCCACCTCGTGAACGGCTCCCGGCACGCCCACGGCCTGCGTCCCCTGCGCCTCAACAGCCCCGTATCCAGCTTCGCCTGGCGGCACAGCCGACGCATGGGACGGCGCGGATCCGTGTATCACTCCACGGGCGTCTGGCAGCAGGTGAGGCGCTACGGCGCCAGCACGTGGGCCGAGAACGTCGGGATGGCGGGCACGCTCCCCCGGCTGCAGCGTTCGTTCATGGCGAGCACCACCCATCGGCGCAACACCCTCGCCCCGCGCTTCCATCGCGTCGGCATCGGCGTGGTGCGCGCGCAAGGGGATGTGTGGGTGACGCTGGACTTCTTCGGGGGCTAACGAGGCCGGCCTCAACCCAGCAGGGCACGGATCTGACGCAGCGCCACCGTCAGCTGCGCGAGGTCGGTGATCCCCTCCATCGACATCCCGCGCATGAACTTCTCGAGGCGCGCGAACGCCTCCGAGCGCTCGTCCAGGAACGACTCCACGGCCTCGTCCACCGGCCGTCCGTCGGCATGCTCAAGCACGCGTTCCACCATCTGCCGGCGAAGATGAAACAGATCGTCCTCCATGGACTGCTGCGCCCACCGCTGCCACCGGCTCCCGGCAGGGATGACTTCCAGCCGCTGTTCCAGCCAGTCGATCTGGAGTCGTTCCCCGAGCAGGAAGAACGCCCGAGCGACCTCGAGCACGGATCGGCCGCTCGCGTGTGCCACCGAGATGATGTCCGGCCCGTGCACCAGCTCGCTCTGGAAGGCGTGACGCCGCGCGAGCTCGGGCGGGACGCCCTCGGCCACGAGCTGGCCCACGATCTGCTCGTGTTCCTCCCGCCATCCGTCGGGGCCGATCTGATCGATCACGCCCGAGAGCTCCTCGAAGGAATCGTGCATGTCTCCGACGGCCTGCGCGAGGTGCTGCCCCGACGCACGGACGAGGTACCAGCGAGACGTGGTCTCCACCAGCCAGTCCACCCCGGTCATCAGCTGGTTCTGGATCACCGGCTCGATAACGCCGTCGAGTGCCTCGACGGACGCCCAGCGCCCGACGGCCCCGGTCACGTCGCGAGCGATCCGGAACGCGCGCACAGCCTGCGAGGCTCGCGCGCCCGTCTCGGTCATCATGCGTGAGACGAAGGTGATCCCCTGCGAGTTCACGACGTCGTTGGCGGCGATCGTCGCGACGAGCTCGCGCCGGAGCGGGTGCTCCGGGATCAAGTGGCCGAAGCGTTCCACCACCTTGGGCGGGAAATACCGTTCGAGATCCTTCGCGAGGTAAGGCGAGTCGGGCACGTCGGAGTCGAGGAGCTCGAACGCGATCGCGCGCTTGGCGTAGGCGAGCAGCACGGCGAGCTCCGGGCGGACCATGCCGACCCCGTCGGCCCGGCGCTGCAGCATCTCCTCGGCGGAAGGCAGGTACTCGACCTCGCGCTCCAGCTCCCCGTCCTCGACGAGCTGGGCCATCAGGTCCTCGTAGCTCTCGATACGCTGCGCCGAGACCATCATCTCCTGCGAGAGGATCTGGGCCTGCAGGTAGTTGTCGTACAGAACGTGGCTCACGACATCTTCGGCGCACTCTTGCATCAGCTCGTTGCGCTCCTCGAGCGTCAACTCGCCACGTGAGATGGCGAGGCCCAACAGGATCTTCAGGTTGACCTCGTGGTCGGACGTGTCCACCCCCGCGGAGTTGTCGATGAAGTCCGTGTTGATGCGCCCGTCGTTGCGCGCGTACTCGATCCGGCCGAGCTGTGTGAAGCCGAGGTTCCCGCCCTCCCCCGCCACGCGGGCTCGCACGTCCTTCCCGTCGATGCGGATGCGGTCGTTCGCGCGGTCGCCTGCCTCCGCGTTGCGCTCGCGCGACGACTTGACGTAGGTGCCGATGCCCCCGTTCCACAGCAGATCCACCGGGGCGCGCAGGATGTACTTCATGAGCTCGGCCGGCGTCATGTCGTCGTTCACGTCGGCGGGGATGCCGAGGACCTCCCGCACTTGCGGGGAGATAACGGCCTCCTTGGCCGTGCGGTCGAAGACGTCGCCGCCCACCGACATCAAGGACCGGTCATAGTCGTTCCAGGATGACCCGGGCGTCTGGAAGAGCCGCCGCCGCTCGGCGAAGGAGATGGCCGGGTCGGGGTCGGGGTCCACGAAGATGTTGCGGTGGTCGAACGCCGCGACGAGCTTGATGCACGGGGACAGGAGCATCCCGTTGCCGAACACGTCCCCGGACATGTCACCGATGCCCACCACGGTGAACGCCTGGGTCATCACGTCCAGGCCGAGCTCCCGGAAATGTCGCTTCACCGACTCCCAGGCGCCGCGGGCCGTGATGCCGAGCGCCTTGTGGTCGTAGCCCTGCGAGCCGCCGCTCGCGAACGCGTCGCCGAGCCAGAACCGGTAGCGCCCGCTGATCTCGTTGGCGAGATCGGAGAACGTGGCGGTCCCCTTGTCGGCCGCGACCACCAGGTAGGGGTCGGGGCCGTCCAGCACCCGGATGTGCTGGGGGTGCACGACCTCGCCGTCACGACGATTGTCGGTGATGTCGAGCATCCCGCGCATGAGCGTCGTGTACTGGCGCACGACCTCGGCCTTCAGCTCCTCCGGGGCGGCCGGTGAGCGCTTCAGCACGAATCCGCCTTTGGAACCGTCGGGCACGATGACCGCGTTCTTCACCTTCTGCGCCTTCATGAGACCCAGGACCTCGGTGCGGTAATCCTCCTTGCGATCCGACCACCGGATCCCGCCGCGCGCGACCAGGCCGCCGCGGAGGTGGACGCCCTCCATCTCCGGGGAGTAGACGAAGATCTCGAACAGCGGGTACGGCTTGGGCATATCGGGCACGTCCGCCGACCGGAGCTTGATGGAGAAGTACTTGCGACCGAGGTAGGCGTTCGTGCGCACGGTCGCGTCGATCGTGCCGAGCATCCCGCGCAGGATCCGGTCCTGATCGAGGGAGGCCACCTTGTGCAGGTCGTGACGGATCTCGGTGCGGATCTCGTCCAGCTCCTCGTCGTTCGCGGGCGACTCGGGGTCGAACTTGGCCTCGAACAGATGCACGAGCTCCGCCGCGATGTGCGGGTTCTCGGCGAACGCGTCGTTCTGATACTCCTCGGTGAACTGAGCCGACACCCGCTGGCGATACTTGCGGAAGGCCCGCGCCCCCACGACCTGGCGCCATGTGAGCCCGGCGAAGATCACGAGCCGGTTCAACGAATCGGATTCCGCCTCGCCTCGCCACACCGCCGCGATGGTGTCGGCCACGCGTTCGGCGGCGGTGTCGAGCTCCAGCACCGCGCCGCGCGCGTCCAGCACGCCGAAGTCGTGGATGTAGATCTTGCCCTCGCCCTGGATGGCCGTGGGGATCTCCTCCACGGCGCGCAGACCGAGGGCCTCGAGGATCGGCATGAACGCGGACAGGTCGACCTTGCCTCCGGTCTTGTACAGCTTCACGCGCGTCAGCCGCTCCCCCGCCTGCTCGTTGCCCAGACCCACCAGGAAGCCCTCCGGGGTCGCGGCGAGCGATTCCAGGGCCAAGACGTCGTCCACGATCAGGCCCCACTCCGTGCTGGACTTGTAGTAGTTGGGGAACCGCGGTCCCCACTTGGCGGCGAGGATGGGACCGCGCTGGGCGCCGACGCGCCTGATCAACGCATCGACGAGGTCGTCGTCCCAGGTCCGCGCGAGCCGTTCGACCTCGAGCTCGAGCTCCTCGTACGGCACGTCGGGGATCTGCACGCCCGGATCGACATGGACCGTGAAGAAGATGCGCGCGCTCTCGGTCTCCCCGAGCGACAGGTGGTAGTCCACCGTGGACCCCCTGAACCGTTCGACGAACAGCTGCTGCAGCCGCTTGCGCAGCCCAGCGTTGAACCGATCCCGTGGAAGGGCAACCACGAGGGAGACGCTGCGGCCGTAGAGATCTCGCCGGACCAGGACACGGATCCCACCGTGTTTCTCGAGCTCCAGCAGTCCGACGACGAGGCGGCGCAGCTCGGCGGTCGAGGCCTGGAACAGCTCGTCCATCGGGAAGCTCTCGAAAAGCTCCGTGACCTCCTTGAAGTCGTGCGAACCAGGGATCAGGTCCTCGGCCGTGAGGATCTGCTCCAGCTTGTGGTGCAGCAGCGGCGTCTTGGCGGCAGGCTCCATGTACGCCTTGGACGTGAACAGCCCCAGCAGCCGAGATTCCCCCACGATCTGGCCCTGCGGGCCGATCTTGCGCACGCCGATGTAGTCCATCCGCGCGCGCCGGTGCACGGACGAGTACGCGTTGGTCTTGCTGAACACCAGGAGGTCGCCGTCTTCGATGCGGCGGCGGACCGCGGGATCCAAGCTGTCGAGGGGGGTCGCGTCGGCGAAGGTGGACAGCTCCTCGTCGGCGAGGATCCCCTGGCCGCTCGAGGGCACCACCCGGATGGCCTTGCCCCTGTCTCCCTCGAACAGCTCGTACTCCCGGTATCCCAGCAACACGAAGTTGAATTGGAGCAACCAGTCGAGGAAGTCGACGGTCTCTCCGACCTCCTGCGGCGAGTAGCGCACGGCCCCGGCTCGCGCCATCTCGATCATGTGGCGTACTCGGTCTTGCATAGGCTCGAAGTCCCGCACCACCAGGCGGACGTCGTGCAGGATCTTCTCGATGCGCTTCTTGAGGTCGGCCGCCTCCTCCTCGGACAACCGGCGCTCGAGCTCGAAGTGCATGACCGATTCACGATGGCTCGCGTCGCGCCCGTACATCACGCGCTCGAGATGGCCCCGCTCATCGCGCGCCGTCCCCATGACCGGGTGCAGCACGCGAAGGGTGGCGAGGCCGCGGGCCGCGAGCTCCTCGCGCACGGAATCCACGAGGAACGGCGAGTCGTCGCTGTTGGTCTCGATCACCGTTCCGTCGGCGGCGTAGCCGTCGGTGGCGAGGTCGGGAACGAACAGACGCACGGCCATCGGCGCCAGTCCGCGCGCATCCACGAAGTCGAACGTGGACATGACCCGGCCGTAGAGCGCTTCTGGGTCGGTCTCTTGGAGTTCGTCCTCCGCGAGGCGGCGAGAGTATGCCTTGGCGAACGCGTGGGCGGCGTCCCGCCGATCCGGGGAGATCCGCTCGTCGATGAGGCTATGCAACGCCTCGATCACGGGGTGGATCGCGGAAACCTCGGTCGAGCCCACGGGAACTCATTCTTGCAGGTTGCCGCTCCAAGCGCAGTGGCGAGCTCGGCCAAGGTGCGCGCGGTCGGTGCACCTGAACGGCCCCGGGCGCGCTCAGCCCGGCGTCGAGACGAGCCGTGCCGCGTGCTCGCTCCAACTCCCGCGCACCACGGACAGCAACCCCGTCACGTAGGCTCCCCCGGCGCAACCCCGGCACCATGCGGAGTCGCTGATGGCCCGGGCCGTCACGCGCGCGGGGGCACAGGAGCGCAGGCCGTCCACGATGGCGCCGTACCCGTAGCTGTCCGCGCCGCCCTCCAGGGTGTCTCGCGAGGCCTCGAGTCCCTGCTGCAACGACACATAGTTGCGCACGCCCGAGCTGTTGAAGATGCCCGCGCCCTCCATGTCGTGCGAGGTCGCGAGCGGGTTGAACCACGCTTGCGTGGACTCGGCCGTCTCCCACGTGACGACCAGGGCGAGGTCGTCCTCGCATGCGGGCGCGCCGAGCATCCCCAGCAATGCCCGCGCCCAGCCTTCGTACGTCACGGGCCCGGTCGGGATGTGGGCGGACGCATCGCGGCGAGCATCCCGAACGGCACTCGCGCGGGCGGCCTGGAGTTCCCCAACGAACGCCGTCCAGGCCTGTAGCTGCTGTTGTGCCTCGCGTGCCCTGTGGTCGCGCAAGACGGATTGCAGACGACGATGCGCGTCGCGGACCCGCGCGCGCGGGGAGGGGAACCCGCCCAGGACGCGACGCGTCCATCGCGGGCTGAGGTAGTCGGGCCCGGTCGCGACCCGGACCTCGGGAAGCGCCTCCACGCGTTGGAGATGGGCCGCCGTTCGGGCCACCCGGGTCTGCCAATGCACCAACATCCGATCCCACCGGTCGATGTGCTTCTGGGCACCGTGGATCTGCGCGTCGATCCGCGTTCGCCCCGCCGACGCGGCGCCGGCATGGGCTGGCGGCGAGGCGAGGATGGGCAGCGTCGCCACGACAAGCGTCACGAAAGCGCGCAGGGTTCGAGGATGCCGTCGCATGGGGTCCGAGGCTCGTTCCTGGTCGGGGGCAGGCTTCAGCTATCGGTGCGCCGGGTGGCAGAGCTTGAGCGGGAGGCCGCGCGCGCAGCCTCCACGACCTCGGCCGCCAGGTCGTAGCGCCCGAACTGCGGCATCACGTACAGCCCGGACGCGCCTGCTTCACGCAAGCTGCCGGCCAGATCGGCCGCCATGGAGAGCCCCTCGCGCCACGCGTCGGCTCCGGCCCCTCGCATCCGGTCTCGTGTCGCGTCCGGGATCACGATCCCGGGGACCTCGTTGTGCAGGAACTCCGCGTGCCGGGCGGTGACGAGTGGCAACAGCCCCGCGAGCACGGGGATGGTGAGCGGTGCGCCGGCGACCTCCTCATAGGCCTCGTACAGGCGCCGCAACGGTTCCGGTCCGTAGAGGGGCTGCGAGAGCGCGAACGCCGCCCCCGCTTCTACCTTCCGCTTGAGCAGGCCCGCTTCACGCAGGAGATCGGCGGCGTTGGGCGCCACGGCGGCGCCGGGGAAGAACGCGGTGGGCTCGCCGATCGAGGATCCCGCACGGTCCCGACCTCGGTTCAGATCGCCGGTCACGAGCGCCAGTAAGCCGGTCGCCGTCACGTCCACGTCGTTCAGCGCCTGCGGGAAGTCGCCGATCGCAACCGGGTCCCCTACGCACACGAACAGGTTCCTGATGCCGAGCGCGTGGGATCCCAGGAGATCGCCCTGCAGGCGGAGCAGGTTGCGTCCCCGAGTGGGGAAGTGGAGCACCGTTTCGATGCCCGCCTGCTCCTGGATCAGTCGGCACGCGGCCCAGGCGCTCATGCGCATCTTCGCCATCGGCGAGTCCGCCACGTCGATGGCGTCCGCACCGGCGTCCCGCAGGGTGGCTGCGCCCGCCACCAGACGCGCCGCGCTGAACGACCGCGGGGGTTCCATCTCCACGGTCACCACGAAGTCGCCGCGCTCGAGGGCAGACTGCAACCGGGTGGGAGGGGCGGCGGCCGGGGCAGGGGCCGATGCGGCGTCTCCCACGACGACCGGCTCCGACGCGGCCCGCGGGCGCGTCGTGCCCGCCCGCTCCCGCACGGCGGCGACGACGGCTTCGGTGTGAGCCGGTCCGGTCCCGCAGCACCCGCCGATGATGCCGACCCCCGCCTCCAGGAGCGCCTCCGCGATCTCTCCCACGTACCCGGGGGTCGCCGGATAGACGAACCGTCCTCCCATCTCCGCCGGGCCTCCGCCGTTTGGCCGGGCCATCAGGACGCGTCCGGCCGCGTACGGCGCCATCGCTCGCACGATGCGCAGCGCCTGGGCCGGCCCCTCGCCGCAGTTCACCCCGAAGACCTCGACCCCGAGCTCGCGCAGGCGGGCCGCGACCTCCGAGGGGGTGGAGCCCAGCAGCGTCCGGTCGTCGCGGGTGAAGGTGGCCGACGCGAGCACGGGTAGCCGGGGAGCAGCGGTCCGGACCGCGAGCACGGCCTGCTCCAGCTCCAACAGGTCCGACTGGGTCTCGATCACGAACAGGTCCGCGCCCGCGTCCGCGAGCGCCGCCGCCTGTTCCCGATAGGCATCGAAGGCCCCCTCGGCGCTCACGCGACCGTACGGCGCCAGCCGGACCCCGAGCGGACCCAGGGACCCCGCCACGAGCTCGGCGCCCGCCGCGCGGGCGAGCTCCACGCCGGCGTGGTTCAACGCCGCCTGCCGGGGCCCCTCCCCGTGGACCCGGAGACGGAACCGGTTGCCCCCGAACGTATTCGCTATCAGTAGCCGGGATCCTGCGTCGACGAACCCCCGGTGCACGTCCGCGACACGCCCGGGTTCGTCGAGGTTGAACGCCTCGAAGCACGCGCCCACGGGAGCCCCGGCATCGATCAGGGCGGTGCCCATGCCTCCGTCGCAGACGAGCGGGCCCTCGTCGAGCAACCCGAGGAGATCCGCCGCATCCATACGGCCATCCTCCCAGGCGATGCGGCCACGCCCGGCGGCCGCTAGCATGCCGACATGTGGCGACCCCCCCGGCGCCTCGCCGTTCTGTGCACCAGCGTGCTCATCCTCGCCGGGTGCACCTCGGGCGAGGGCCCTGCCGACGGAACCTCCTCCGGGCCTCCGGGCGAGACCCCGGGCCCCGGTGTGATCGTGCAGCTCCGGGCCGACCAGCCCACCGAGTGGGATCCCTCGGGTCGCGGCTGGGCCGTCTCGCTCACCTGGTCGACCTCCCCCGACGGAGCGGGCGACCGATATGAGGTTCGACGCGACGGCGTCCCCATCGCGCTGGACCTGTCGGAGCCTGCCTATCGCGATCCCGGGGTCGACCCCGGTGTCGCGTACGCCTACACCGTCCTCGGCACGGATCCATCGGGGGACCTCACCCCTCCCGCGCGCATCCGTGTCCGCACGGGCGCACCGCCCGTCGCCGACGCCCGGCTCGAAGGCTCGTTCCTCGTCGAGCTGCGGGTGATCGGGTCCTCGGGCTTGAGCGGCGCGGCGTCGCCTGGGCGCCTCCTGTTCCGCTATGCACCACGCTGTCGCCAGGGGGCGTGCTCCGTGGGATGGAGCGTGCGCGCTCGCGCACCCGATGGGCTGCTCTCGCGCTCCGGAGCACGGTACCGGGGCCGCGCCTCCGGACCGTTCATGATCCGCAGCTGCAACGGACGCGCGCTCCGGGACCGCCTCCACGTGAGCACGACCGTGGTGGGCGCGGGACCGGTCGCACGGCGTTGGCGCGCGACTCAGATCGCGGGCATCCTCTCGGAGGAAGGGCACGCGGCCGGCTGCGCACCCGCGCACGTGCGCTGGCGGTTCACGGGCGTGATCCAGACATGACCGATCCCGACGCCGGCACGTCCGACGCCGAGGGCCGTCGGGTCTGGCCCCTCGTCGTAGCTGCCTTCGTCGTGATGGGTTTGCTCATCGGCGGCGCCATCGTCCTGGCCGGACGCGATGACGCGCAGGTGTCGCCGACCATCGCCCCGGGGACCACGTCCCCCTCCCCCTTGCCGCTGGATCGAGCCCAGCTCGCGGGCTCATACCGCGTTACGCTCGTGGTGCGGAGCGCGCGGAACCTCGCCTCGCTCACCGGGATCACGCCGCCCGTGCCCGGTGGGCGCCGGACGGTGACGTGGCGCTTCGTCCCCACCTGTTCGCAAGAGTCGGCGCCCTGCGCGACGAGCTGGGAAGGTCGCAGCCCCGACCTCGAGCCCTCCGGCGCAAGCTGGTCGGCCACCATCGAGGGCGATCGCGCTCCCTGTCTGGACGGGCGTCGGATCGACGCGACGACCAACCTTCGACTGCAACCCCGTGACGGCGCGTTCGCGCGGCAGGGCTGGGTCGTCCGAAGCTTCGTCGGAACGTCCTCGGTCGCGTTCCGGTGCCCGGGGTTCGCGCCGTCCCGCGGCGTCGTGGAGGTCTCGGCCTTCCGGCTCTAGCCGGGCACGATCTCGTGCGAATGCGACAGGGCCACCGTGGCCCGCAGGGACGCCGCCACCGCACAGTACTTCGACTCGGAGAGTTCGATCGCGCGCGCGGCCTTGTGATCGTCGATCACGCCGGTGAGGACGAAATGTTGATGGATGCGCGTGAAGACCCACGGCGGGTCTGGCGCTTGGTGGGTGGTCGTGACGACTTCCAGGGCGCGAAGATCCTGCCGCTGTTTGTGCAGGATGACGACCACGTCGTATGCCGTGCAGGCTGCCAGGGACAGGGGCAGCAGGTCCGAGGCCTTGGCGCCGCCCCCGCCGGCCTCGCCGATCGCGACCGGAGATCCCCAGGCGGTGAACCCCTCGTACTCCTGTGCCTCGCCGCTCCAAACCAGCCGTTGCTCACCCACGGCGCTCGGTACCTCCTTGGGGGGATGCGGAACATCTCTTGGAAATGGCAGTGTAGGCAGCCGCCTGCGCGACCGAAGCTATGAACTGGGGTAGGCTTCGCTCGTTGCTGCAGGACGTACGGGGGACAGAGCAGGCGTGAAGGATCGTAGCGTGAAGATCGTGGTGGCCGAGGGGCCGAACGGCCGGAACGGCTTGCTTCGCTTCGTACTTGAGAGCGAGGGCTATGACGTCGTGGGCGAGGCGTCGTCCGCCCCGGACCTGGCTCGCGCCCTCAAGACCCACGATCCCGACGTCGTGGTGATGGACGACGGCATCGGCGCGACCGCCGTGAGCATGACCCACGACCTGGCGCCGGACGCCAAAGTGGTCTTGATCTGGCCGGAGGCCGTGGTCCCCATCGGCGGTGACGCGGCCGTGGAGCCATCCGCCGTGCTGCGCCGACTCGGTCCCACGGTAGAGGGGCTCACGGGCGTTCCCAGCGCCAGCGGACGCATGGGCGCACGACGTGGCGCGGGGATCCTGAGTCTCGGGGCCATCCTGGCGATGGGCCGGGCAGCAGGGTCCGAACGTGCGACGCCCGCCGATGGGCCCGCGGCGACGCGGCCCGTTCCGGCGGATGCGATCATCGACGACCGAGGCGAGTCGCCGGTGTTGATCCTTCCGGACAGCCCCGGCGCGGTTCCGACGGCCGCGGATGCGGATGCCGGGATCTCCGGGCCTCTCACGCTCGCCGAACTCGAGCGCGCGGAGCACGGCGACGCGGCTCCGATCGCCGGCGTCGCCGCCATGGCGGGCGCCGGGGTCGCTGCGGGGGCCCTCGCGGCAGGGGGCGCGCCGGCGGAAACCGGAGTGGCCGCTGCGACGGCGGCCACGGGCGCCGGCGCGGCAGGGGGTCCGCGGGCGCGCAGGAATCGCTCGCTCGGAACCCTCGCCCTCGCAGGAGCGGCGCTGGCGGGATCTCTCGTCCTCGCGCTGTCGTTGAGCGGCTCACGGGTCCCATCCGGAGGGGTGCGCGGCGAGGAGCCGGGTGTCACCCCCTCCCCCGGCGTCCATGGCTCGCCGGCGGGCGCGGTTCCCGGTGCGCTGCTGGGTGATCTCGGTGGCAGCGGGACCACGCTCACCTTCGTGAGGTCCGATGCCGCCGCCACGGGGACGCGCGTGAGCGTCGGCAGCCCGGGCGGGACCGGCGGGACAGGCGGCGGTGGAGGACCCACGCCACCCGCAGGAGGCGGCGGAGGCAACGGAGGCGGAAGCGGAAGCGTCGGCAGCGGCGGTGGCGGAGGTGGGACCGGCGGTCCCGGTGGCTCCGGCTCCGGCGGGGGTGGATCCTCCGGCGGCGGCAAGGGCGGCGGAGGCGACTGCCTGCAGAGCGGCGGGGATGCCGGCCAGCCCTGCGGCCTGGACGACGACGGCCTCGATGGGCACGGGCCCGGCGACCACGGCGGGAACACCCAGTTGAACCGCGGCGGAGATCACGCGGGAGAAAGCCATGGACACGGCGGGGACCACTCGGGGAGACCAAGGGGGCGACCACTCGGGAGACCAAGGCGGCGACCATGGCGGGGACCAAGGGGGCGACCACTCGGGAGACCAAGGCGGCGACCATGGCGGGGACCAAAGCGGCGACCAGAGCGGGGACGGCAACTAGCCCCGACGACCCGACCACGGACGCGTAGCATCGGCTCCATGACGATCCAGGATCAGACGTCGAAGTTGCGCCGCGTCCTCGTGCGACCTCCCGTGGCCGATGACGCGGCCGCCTGGCAGGCCTACGCCTGGCGAGCCGCCCCCGATCCGATTGTCGCCCTCGACCAGCACCGAGCCTTCTGCGCCGCGATCGAGGGCTCGGGGGCGGAAGTCGTCTCGGGGACCACGCGCGTCCCCGGTGACCCCGATGCCATCTACGCCTACGATCCCGTCCTCGTGACCGACGCGGGCGCGATCCTCTTGCGCCCCGGCAAGGAGGGCCGTCGCGGGGAGCCGGACGCATGTGCCGCCGACCTCGGAAGCGCGGGTGTCCCGGTGGCAGGCCGGCTCAGCGACCCCGCGACCGCCGAGGGCGGGGACATGTTCTGGCTGGACGCCGCGACGCTTCTGATCGGCCGCAGTTATCGCACGAACGATGCCGGCATCACGCAGCTGCGTGTGTTGCTCGCGCCGCGGGTCGACGTGATCGCGTTCGACCTACCCCATCTGGAGGGGCCGAGCGCGTGCCTGCATCTGATGTCGTTGATCTCGCCCCTCGACCGCGATCTGGCGATCGTGTACCTCCCCCTCATGCCCGTTCGCCTCGTCGAGCTTCTGCGCGAGCGCGGTGTCGGGCTCGTCGAGGTCCCGCAGGAGGAGTTCTCCACGATGGGGCCGAACGTATTGGCGCTGGCGCCCCGGGTTGCCCTCGCCCTGGATGGCAACCCCGAGAGCCGCCGACGCATGGAGGCGGCGGGCGTGGAGGTCGCGACGTACCTCGGCTCGGAGATCTCCCTCAAGGGAGACGGCGGGCCCACCTGCTTGACGAAGCCGCTCGAACGCGGCTGAGCGGCCTGAGCCGCCCGGACGGCCGGTATGCTTCGCGACCATGAAGTACCAATATTGGGTCCTGATCCACCTCGCGGGCGTCCTGGGTCTGCTTGCTACCCACGGGGTCTCCATGGTGGCGCTCTATCGCGTCCGCGGTGTCGCTCCCGATCGTGCGCGGATCGAGGACACCGTCGCGTTCTCTGGATCGACGACCGTCCCGATGTACGTGGCGTTGATCCTGCTCCTGGTCGGCGGCGTGGGCGCGGCGCTCAAGGCCCACTACCTGAACGATCCCTGGATCACGGGCTCGATCGCGATCTTGGTCATCACCGTGCTGGCGATGCTGGGCCTGGCCTCCCCCTACTTCCGAAAGGTCAGGGCGGCCTGTGCCCTGCGGCCGTCGGGGGTCCCGCGCGTGAGCGACGAGGAGCTCCTCGACCTCGTGCGCAGCTCGCGCGCCCATGTGATCTCCGCGATCGGGCTCCTCGGGCTCCTCGTGATCCTCTACCTGATGGTCTTCAAGCCCGGCCTGGGCACCTAGCCTCAGGCAGGGGGCAACGAGCGGGCCGCGGGACCGTGGACCACGGTTCCGTCGGTAGCGAACCTCGAGCCGTGGCAGGGGCACGCGAACACCTTGTCGCCTGCGTTCCAAGCCACGGTGCAGCCCAAGTGCGTGCATCTCGCGGAGAACAAGTGCAGCTCTCCGTCGGTGTCCACGAAGGCCGCCAGCTTCTCCCCCGCTCTCTCGATGACGCCGCCGTCGCCGGGCGCGATCTCCGACGGGACCTGCACCACCGTGCGCGCGACGAGGATGTCGCGATCGGTGCGTCCCACCACACGTTCGGGAACGGGGTTGAGGAAGAACCGCTTGGCACCCTTCATCCCTTTGTTCCCGATAACGATGAGGTCGGCTTCGGCCTCTCGCGCCGCCGCGAGCAGCTCCTCGGATGGATCGCCCTGCCGCAGGTCGATGGTGGTGGCGACCTCATCCGAGCCGTACGTGGCGACGGTGTCCTCCGCGATGAGGGTCCCGGTGGCGGGGTGACCGACGAACGCAAGCGTCACGCTCGCCCCCATCGCCTCCGCCAGGTCGTAGCCCTTGCGCGCCGCCCGGTCCGCCGTCGGCGACCCGTCGGTGGCGATCAGGAGATGGCGGTAGACGGGTCCCTCCGCCGGAGGCGGTCGCTTCGACACGATCAGGAGGTCGCGAGGAGCGTGGTGGGAGAGCCGATCCGCCACGATCCCCAGCCCCACCGACTGCCCACGGCCCCCGCTCACCACAACGAGCCCCACGTCGCGGAGCTCGGCGACCTCCATCAACACCTCGGCGGGGGGGCGGGCGCCGCGCAGGTCGGCCACGACCTTCTTCACGCCGGCCGCGCGGGCGGCATCCACGGCCGCCGAGAGCCGGGCCTCCGCGCCCTCGGGCTTCTCCCAGACGTGGCACACGATCAGCTCCGCCTTGCCGGCCGTGGCGAGGGATGCCGCCACGCGGCCGGCCTCGGCGGCGCGCTCCGTGCCGTCGGTCCCGAACAGGATCCGTTTGTATGCCACGACGTGGGACTCCACTTCCGATGTGCTCGCCTCGATGCGGAGGGCACGCTATCACCGCGTGCCGAGGGGACGACCGTGGGGATGACCGCAGCGGCCGGTAGGAGTACGGTGGCCAACGCAACAGCTCGAGGAACGATCGCAAACGACGAGCTCCGAGATGCACCCACGGGATCCGGGGGATCCGGGGGGAGGGACACCACGAGGCCGCACCCACGCTTCACGCCGATCCCGGCCGGTGCGACGGGTCGCCCGGGAGGATTCCACGACGGCCACGACCCCTACCTCCAACACCGCCCGGGGAACCACGGGTGCGATCACCGGGAGGAACCCCCAGCGCCTCCCGCGGCGTCCGCGGAGCGGACCCACGCAGACGCCGCGCCCACCGGCCGTCGAACCGCCGGCTGAGCGACGCGGCCCCGCCCCGGCCCCGTCCGTCGATATGCTCGCGGGGATGCTGTCGTTGTGGATCTTCGTGCACCTCGTGGGGATGGCCGGTCTCCTCGCAACCCACGGCGTCTCGATGTACGCGATGTTCCAGGTGCGGGCGGTGGACGGCGATCGCGACAAGATCTTCGACCTGTGCCTGCTGTCCAGGCGCACCGTCGGGCCGATGTACGTCGCTATCGGCGTGCTCGTGCTGGGCGGCGTGGCGGCCGGTCTGCGCGGCCACATGTTCGGCGACTCATGGCTGTGGATCTCGATCGTCGTGCTGCTCGCCACGATGGCGCTGATGTCCTCGTTGGCTACTCCGTACATGAAGAAGCTGCGCGAGGGATGCACCTTGTGGCACGACGGCACCTACGTTTTGAGCGAGGAAGACCTGGCCGCGGCGCTGCGGGGGCCCGTCACCATGGTCACGGCAGCGGCGGGGTCGCTCGGGCTCCTCGTGATCCTTTACCTGATGGTGTACAAGCCGGGCGCCTGAGCGCATGGCCGACCGGCGTGGCTTCAACTTCTCGGCGGGACCGGCCACGCTGCCGCCACCCGTCCTCGAGGAGGTCCAGCGCGACCTCGTGTCCCTACCGGGGCTCGGCGTCTCGGCCTTGGAGATCTCCCACCGTTCGCCCTGGTTCACGGACGTCATCGACGAGGCCGAAGAGCATCTCCGCGCACTCCTCGGGATCGGCGACGAACACGCCGTGGTCTTCTGCCAAGGCGGAGCCACCCAGCAATTCTCGATGGTCGCCATGAATCTCCTCCGCGGCGCCCCGAGGTCCGCCGACTACGTCCTCACGGGCGCCTGGGGTGCGAAGGCGGCCGCCGAGGCCTCGCGCGAGGGATCGGTGCGGGAGGCGTGGAACGGCCGGTCGAGCGACTACGTGCGGGTCCCCTCGCCGGACGAGCTGGCGTCGCACCTCGACCCGGAGGCGACCTACGCGCACGTGACCACGAACGAGACGATCCAGGGCGTGGCCTTCCACGGGGAGCCGATCGTTCCTGCACAGGTGCCGCTCGTCGCGGATATGTCCTCCGACTTCCTCTCGCGCCCGGTGGACGTCGACGCGTACGGCCTGTTGTACGCGGGGGCACAGAAGAACGCCGGGCCGGCGGGCGTGACCGTAGCGGTCGTGCGGCGCGATCTGCTCGAGAAGATCCCGGCCGGCCTCCCCACGATGCTCGACTACCGCACCTTCGTCGAGCATGGTTCGCGGTACAACACACCGCCCGTCTTCTCGATCTACGTGTTGATGCTCGTTACGCGATGGCTGCGGATCGACGTCGGTGGCCTCACCGAGCAGCGCGAGCACAACCGGCTGAAGGCGACGCTGCTCTACGACGCCATCGATGCATCCGAGGGCTTCTACCGCGGGCACGCTGAGGCGAGCAGCCGATCGATCATGAACGTCACGTTCCGCCTGCCCACACCCGACCTCGAACGTGCATTCGTGGCCGAGGCCGACGCCGCGGGCATGACGGAGCTCAGGGGACATCGCAGCGTGGGCGGGATCCGCGCCAGCATCTACAACGCGATGCCGGTCCAGGGTGCCCGCACGCTCGCGGGATTCATGCACCGGTTCGCGCGCACCCATCGTGCCGACTGAGGTATCGGCGGCCCTCAGCCCACCTCGATGTCGAACTCGTTGCCCTCCGGGTCGGCCATCGTGCGCCAGACGACGTCCCGCAAGCGCTGCTCCGCCCGATCCGGCCATGAGCCACCCAGGGAGACGATCCGCTCGGTGGCCACCTCGAGATCCTCGACCGAGACGTCGAGGTGCAGGCGGTTCTTCACGGTCTTGGGCTCCGGAACGCGCTGGAAGCACAGGGTGGGCAAGCTCTCGTTCCCTTTGAGGAACACGTAGCGGCCGTCGTCCATCGCCAGGTCGACCTCCGTGCCCAGCACCTCGGCCCAGAACGTGGCCAGCCGGTCAGGGTCCTCGCAGTCGATCGTGGTGAACAGGAACGTGCCGACCCCCATCGCGTTCCCCTTCCTCAGCTCGCGACCAGCTCGTCGGCGGCGCGCGCGAATACCTCGGTGTGTCGGTCCACGTCCTCTTCGGTGGTCGCCGGCGACATCAGCGACATGTTGTGGAACGGCGTCATCAGGATCCCGCGGTTCAGCAGGTACAGGTGGATCAGGGTGTCGAGCTCCTCGTCCTGCCCGGCGGCGGCCTGCGAGCCGTTGCGTGCCTCGTCGGGTCGGAACAGGTACTCGACCCGGCAGCCGATCCGGGTGACGTGCCACGGCAGCTCCCGGCTGTCGATGACGTCTTGCACGCCCGCCTCGAAGCGCTCGCCCAGGCCCACCATCCGCTCGAAGGCATCGTCGGTGAGTATGCCGCCCAGCGTCGCGCGCATGGCCGCGAGGGAGAGGGCGTTGCCCGCCAGCGTCCCGCCCGTGCCCCCCACATCCGAGTTGCGCCAGTCCGTGAGATCGACGATCCGTCGCGCCACGTCCTGCGTCATGCCGAACGCCGCGCTGGGGATCCCGGCGCCCAGGGTCTTGCCGATCGTGACGATGTCGGGATCGAGGGCCCACGCCTTGGTGCATCCCCCGGGTCCGGCACAGATGGTGTGGGTCTCGTCGATCACGAGCAAGGTCCCGTAACGAGAGCACAACGCACGTACGCCGTCGTGGTATCCGGGCTCGGGCAGCACGATGCCGATGTTCGTGAGGGCGGGCTCGAACAGGACGGCCGCGATATCGCCGGGGGCGAGCGCTGCCTCGAGCGCACCGAGGTCGTTGATCTCGACCACCTTCGTGGTGAGCTCCAGGGGCACCGCCTGACCGATGAGGCCCTCGCGCGGGCCCACCGTCCCGTCGGCCTCGAGCGTCGCGAACGTCTCGTCCACCGAGCCGTGATAGTTGCCGTTGTGCACCACGATCTTGGACCGGCCCGTGATCTCCCGCGCCCACCGCAGCACGAACCGGTTCGCGTCGGTGGCCGTGAGGCAGAACTGCCAGAAAGGAACGCCGAATCGCCGCGTCATCTCCGCGCCCACCCAGGCGGCGTCCTCGGTGGGCAGCATGAGGGTGATGCCCTTGGCGGCCTGTTCCGCGATCGCGTCCACCGCGAGCTTGGGGCCGTGCCCGGCCATCCCGCCCGTATCGCCGAGGCAGAAGTCCACGAAGGCGTTGCCGTCCACGTCGGTGAAATGCGCCCCCTCCGCGTGATCCACGAACACCGGGTAGTCGCCGGGCCAGCGCACCATCCAGTTCATGGGCACCCCGAACAGCAGGTTCGTCTTCGCCGACTCCGCGAGCTCACCTGAACGCGGATGCCGTTCGCGGAAGGTCTGGCGCTCCCGGGCCGAGAGGTCGCTGATCCTCGTGCGATCGATGGCGTTCACGGCGTGGCGACCTCCTGTGGCAGGCGAGGCGCCAGTCTATCGGCCGCGGTGCGCTCGTCGCGGCCCGATCGATCGTCCCGTCGGCCCGGCGGTTCCTGCCGCTCACGGCCTCTTTCGGCCGCTACCGCGAGTGGCCCGCACCCTTCAGACGGCTCCGCGCGAGGCCGATAGCCCTTCGGTGAGGAATCGGGCTTGGTACCTCTATCTGGTTGCGGCTGCCGTGGCGTCTGCCGCGTACTTCGCGGCCGGTCACCGCAGCTGGATCTTCAATCTGATCGGCCTGTCCGCTCCGTTGATGATCCTGGTCGCCGTCAAGATCCACCGGCCCGAGCACTCCGCGCCGTGGTCGTGGTTCGCGCTCGGACAGTTGCTGTTCATCATCGGCGACCTGGTCGCCTACAACTACGGCACCTTCCACAGGCTGCTGCCCGGCGTCTTCTCCCTCGAGGCGGGCCGGATGCCGTACCCGTCGATCGGCGATCTCTTCTCGCTCTGCTTGTACCCGTGCCTGGTGGCCGGACTCATCTTGATCATCCGCCAGCGTGGAGCAGGACGCGACCGCGGGAGCCTGATCGACGCCGCCATGATCGCGATCGGCGTGGGCACGCTCTCCTGGGTGTTCCTGATCTCCCCCTACGTCAAGGACATGACCCTGTCCGGCGGCGTCAAATCCTTCTCGATGGGCTATCCGGTGATGGACATGCTGCTGTTCACGGTGGCGATCCGCCTGGCGGTGGGTGCCGGGCGCAGGGTTCCGTCGTTCCACCTGATGCTGACGGCGATCGTCGCGCTCTTCGTGACCGACGCGATCTACGGATGGCTGCAGCTGCACGACGGCTACGTCGCGGGCAGCGGGCTCCTGGAGATCGGGTGGATATCCTTCTACGTCCTGTTCGGCGCCGCGGCCCTGCACCCGTCCATGCGCCACCTGTCGGATCGGGGCGACACGGTCGATCCGCGCGTGAGCGTGGGTCGTCTGTTCCTACTGGGCGCGGCCTCGTTGCTCGCCCCGATGACGCTCGTGATCCAGCTGTGGCGTGGCGGACCCACCAACCTCCCCGTCGTGCTGAGCGCCACCATCATGCTGTTCCTGCTCGTGGTGTTCCGGATGGCGGGGCTCGTGCGACGCCAGCAGGACTCGGCCGAGCGCGAGAGGGCGCTGCGCGAGGCGGGGGCGGCGCTCGTCACGGCGACCAACCGCGACGGCATCCATGAGGCGGCCATCGGCGCGACGCGGGCGCTCGCCGGAGACGACGCGGCTATCCGGATGTGCGAGGAGCTAGGCGACGACGACGAGCTCGTCGTGCTCGCGGCGTCCGGCGGCGTGAGGGACGTGGCGGGGGTCCGCTTCCGCCTGAGCGACCTGCAGTCCTGGAAGCGCGAGCGGCTCCTCGAGCGGGATGCCTACACCGTGCGGATCTACGAGAGCACGCTGCGCGACCCCCTAGGGCTCCCTCGCGACGAGGACGGGACCGTCATGGTCGCCCCCTTGTTCATCCGAGACGAGCTCCGTGGCCTGATGGTCGTGGCGACGCCCGAGGACATGCCGACGACCGTCGCCGACTCGATCCGCGCCCTGTCCTCCCAGGTGGCCCTCGCCCTGGAGAGCGCCGCGCTCACGGAGAGCCTGCTGCTGCAGCAGAGCGAGAAGCGGTTCGCCTCGCTGGTGCAGAACTCCTCAGACGTGGTGACCGTGGTGGACGCGGACACGTCGATCCGCTACGCGAGCCCGTCTGCGCTCCGCGTCCTCGGGGTCGCGCCGCACCTGCTGGAGGGCACGCGTTTCATCGAGCTCGTGCATCCCGAGGACAAGACCCGTGTCCTGTCCTTCCTCACCTCCGTGGGCGAAGGTGATGGGCAGCCCGGCATCATGGAGTTCCGGATGCGCTGCAGCGACGGCCGCATGCTCTTCACGGAGACGCTGCGCACGAACCTCGTGCGCGACCCGAGCGTCCACGGGATCGTGCTGAACACCCGGGACATCTCCGAGCGCAAGGCGTTCGAGCAGCAGCTCTCCCACCAGGCCTTCCACGACCCCGTCACCGACCTCGCCAACCGCGCCCTCTTCCGCGATCGCGTGACCCACGCGATCGAGCGTCAAGAGCGCGATCACAAACCGATCGCGGTGCTCTTCATGGATCTCGACGACTTCAAGACGATCAACGACTCGCTCAGCCACGTGGCGGGGGACCGGGTGCTCCGAGAGGTGGGCGACCGGCTGCGAGAGTGCCTGCGCTCGGCCGACACCGCGGCGAGACTGGGAGGCGACGAGTTCGCGATCCTGCTCGAGGACGGAGGAGAGGGGATCCAGGCGGTGGACGTGGCGGACCGCGTGATGCACATGCTCGACGATCCGTTCGCGCTCGAGGGCAAGGAGGTCTACGTCCGCGCCAGCATCGGCATCGCGGTGGCCGAGGGGGGCGAACGGGTCGGCGACGCGGAGGAGCTCCTGCGGAACGCCGATGTGGCGATGTACATGGCCAAGGAGAAGGGGAAGGGCCGCTACCAGGTCTTCGAGCCGGCCATGCACGACATCGCGTTGAAGCGACTGGAGCTGAAGGCCGACATGCAGCGCGCCCTCGAACACGGCGAGTTCGTCCTGCACTACCAGCCCGTGATCGAGCTCCAGAGCGGCAGGATCTCCGGGGTCGAGGCCCTGATCCGGTGGGCCCACCCCGTGCGCGGCACGATCCCGCCCCTCGAGTTCATCCCGCTCGCCGAGGAGACCGGGCTCATCGTGCCGATCGGCCGATGGGTGCTGCAGGAAGCGTGCCGGACCGCCGTCGATCTGAACGCGCGGTTCGCGACGGGCGCGGGGTTCCACATGGCGGTGAACCTCTCGGCTCGGCAGATCGCGCGGCCGGAGCTCGTCAGCGAGGTTCGCGAGACGCTCCTCGACACGGGGCTGGATCCCGGTGCGCTCATCCTCGAGATCACCGAGTCCGTGATGATGCAGGACATGGAGCTCTCGATCGAGAGACTCTCCGAGCTCAAGGGCCTGGGCGTGCTGCTGGCCATCGACGACTTCGGGACCGGCTACTCGAGCCTCAACTACGTCCGTCGATTCCCCGTGGACATCCTCAAGGTGGACAAGTCGTTCATCGACGGCGTGAGCGAAGGCGGCGAGTCGAGCGCCCTGACGGCCGCCGTGATCGAGCTCGCGGGGATCTTGAACCTCAAGCCCGTGGCCGAAGGCATCGAACGCGCCGACCAGCTGGACCGGCTCCTCGAGCTGCATTGCGACCTCGGCCAGGGCTTCTTCTTCGCCAAGCCGCTCCCCCCCGAAGACCTGGCCGTCCTGCTCCGCGAGCGCGCGGACATGGAGGCCGAAGCGGACGCCCTGGCCCACGGCTAGCGATCCGCCGAGATCTCGTGGCAACCCGCCCTCGAGGCTCTACCATCGTGGCCTTCATGCGCCGACTCCGCCTCTTCGTCCCCCTGGTGCTCGCGTTGCTGCTGATCGCGCCCTCCGCGGCGGGCTCCGCGGTCCGCTCCTCGGCGCGCCCCCTCCGCGCAGCGAGCACCGAGCGGCCGAAGTGGATCCAGCGCATCGACGCCGTGGTCGGCGATCTGCCGGTCGGCGTGGTGATCGGCTATCGGGGCGCGACCTGGTACGCGCATCGCGACTGGGTTGCGCGCGCTCCCGCGTCGAACGAGAAGCTCCTGCTGTCGATGGCGCTCCTCGACCGCTTCCCCGCCAAGACCACCCTGCCAACCCGCGTGCTCGCTACGTCCAAACCCCAGGACGGCGTGGTGAACGGGGACGTGTGGATCGTCGGCCACGGCGACCCGGAGACCGGCCCCGCGGAGATGGCCGAGCTCGCGCGGGATATGGTGGCGCGCGGCATCCACAAGGTGAACGGACACGTCATGGGCGCCACCGGCCCGTTCGGACGCGACTGGTTCGCCCCGGGATGGAAGTCCTACTTCCCCACGTACTACATCGCGCGACCCACGGCGCTCACCTTCCGCGGGAACGAGGATCACCGCGGCCGCAACGTGGACGACCCCGAGCGGCTCGCCGCGAACGAGCTGACGAAACGGCTGAAGCGCGCGGGCGTCAAGGTCACGCGTAAGCCGGGTCTGGGCACGCCTCCCCGCAAGCTCACCGCGCTCGCCACCGCGCGCAGCGACACCCTCGCCTCGATCATGCATCGGATGGACCTGTGGTCGCGCAACTTCTCCGCCGAGGTGCTGGGCAAGCTGCTGGGCGCCCGGGCGGGCGGCCCGCCGGGCACGATCGCGAAAGGCGCCGCGGCCATCGCCCGGTTCGCGCACGCGCACGGGGTCGGCAGCGTGGTCGCACACGACGCCTCGGGGCTGTCGTATGAGAACCGCATCACCCCCAAGGGCATCGTCCGCCTGCTGTGGGTGGCCGACGCCGCCCCCTGGGGCTCCACCCTGCGCGACCTCCTCGCTCAGGGCGGGCAGGGCACGCTCGAGGACCGCCTCACCAACGTCGAGGTCCGCGCCAAGACCGGGACGCTCACGGACATCTCGGCGCTCTCGGGTTGGGTGTGGCTGGATCGGGTGGGTGATTGGGCGGAGTTCTCGATCCTGTCGAGCGGCATCACCAAGACGCGGTCCGTGCAGATCGAGAACAAGATCGTCCGTGCCGTAAGCGCGAACGCCACCGCGCCGGCTTGAGCCCAAAGGCCGCTAAAGCTGCGTCGCGTAGCGCACGATCGGTCTGTTCGCGCACTGCACCTGGTGATCGCCCCGGGCGCCGTCCCACGCCCATCCCTGGCGCTCGTAGAACGCGCGTCCTCGTGCATTGGCCTCCAGGACCCACAGGGTCGCGCGTTCGAACCCGCGCGATCGCAGGTCCTCCTGCACCGCCGCCAGCAGCGCGCGGCCGGTCCCCTTGCCCGCCTCCTCCTGGGTGACGTAGAGCGTCAGGACCTCGCCGGTGGTGGGAGGCGCGTCTTCGTCCCGCGACGCGGCCGTACTCGCGAACCCCACCACGGCGTCGTCTCGCAGGGCCACGGACACTCGGACCGCGTACTCGCTCAGCGCCGTCGTCCACCGGGCCTCGCTCTCGTCCACCGAGAGCCCATCGAGCAGGTCGTCGGGGAGCAGGCCGCGATAGGCCCAGCGCCAGCTCGCCACCCGCACGGCGGCGATGGCGCGAGCATCGGCCACCTTCCCCCGCCGGATCGTGACGCCGCCCACGCCGCCCACGCCGCCCACGCCGCCCCTCAGGCTTCCCGGAGCTCCCGCGGGTGCAACAGGCCGAACGTGTAGGACTCCACGAGCGCCTCCCACGAGGCCTCGAGGATGTTCTCGCTCACGCCAACGGTGGTCCATTCGCGTTCGCCGTTGGACGTGTCGATCAGCACCCGAACCACGGCGCCCGTCCCCACGTTCTCATCCAGCACGCGCACGCGGTAGTCCTCCAGCGTCATCTCGTTCAACGCCGGGTACTCGTTCGCGAGCGCCTTGCGCAGTGCGTTGTCGAGCGCGCCCACGGGCCCCTGGCCCTCGGCGGTCTCGATGTGCCGCTCCCCGTTGGTGATGACCTTCACGGTGGCCTCGGCCACGGCGCCCTCGTCCCAGCGCTCCTGCACGAGCGCCTTGTAGCTCTCCACGCGGAAGAAGTCCTGCTCCCACCCGTGCGCGCGACGCATGAGCAGCTCGAGCGAGGCGTCGGCCACGTCGAAGGTGTACCCGCGCGCCTCGAGGTCCTTCAGCGAGGTGAGGAGCGTGGGCACGTCTTCGTCGAGGAGCTCGACGGCGAACTCGGTCGCCTTCATGCGGAGCGTGGCCGCACCACCCAGGTCGCTCGCCACCACGCCGCGCCGGTTCCCCACGGACTCGGGTGGCACGTGTTCGTACGCCTCGGACAGGCGGGCCACCCCGCTCGAGTGCAGGCCCGCCTTGTGGGTGAACGCGTAGCGGCCCGCGTAGGGCTGACGCGAATCCGGCGCCACGTTCGCGACCTCGGCCACGTAGTGCGCGACCTCGGTGAGGTGCTCCACGGCTCCCGCTGGCAGGCAGTCGACGCCCATCTTCAACACGAGGTTCGCCGCGATGGGGATCAGGTCTGCGTTGCCGGTGCGCTCGCCGTAGCCGTTGACCACTCCCTGGACCTGGAAGGCGCCGTGTTCCACCGCGATGAGGGAGTTGGCCACCGCGCAGCCCGCGTCGTTGTGCACGTGGATGCCCATCCGGGCCGCGACGCGGGCGCGCACCTCCTCCACCACGGTGGCCACGTCGTTCGGGAGCATGCCCCCGTTCGTGTCGCACAGCACGAGCCGCTCCGCGCCGGCATCCTCGGCCGCCCCCAGCACCCGCATGGCGAAGATCGGGTCGCTTCGGAAGCCGTCGAAGAAATGCTCGGCATCGAAGAAGACGCGACGGCCCTGCCCCTGCAGGTAGGCCACCGAATCGCTCACCATGGCCACGCCCTCGTCCAGGTCGGTGCGCAGCGCCTCCGTGACGTGCAGGTCCCACGCCTTGCCCACCAGGCACACGACCTCGGTGCCGGTATCGAGGAGCTCGCGCAGCACGCCGCTGTCCTGCGCGCGCTCCCCGGCCCTGCGCGTCATGCCGAAGGACGTGAGCGTGGCGTGCTTGAGCGACTCCTTCGTGGCGAGCTTGAAGAACTCCGTGTCGCGAGGATTCGCGCCGGGCCACCCTCCCTCGATGTACGGGACGCCCAGCTGATCGATCTTGTGCAAGATCCG
The DNA here is from genome assembly GCA_963719165.1 of uncultured Actinomycetes bacterium. Taxonomy (GTDB): domain Bacteria; phylum Actinomycetota; class UBA4738; order UBA4738; family HRBIN12; genus JAOUEA01. Next base: position 1,799,070 of record CAVRAV010000001.1, read on the forward strand.
CAGCCGGTCCTCGATGGAATAGGACAGCCCGGTCCCCTGCGCACCGTCGCGGAGCGTGGTGTCGTACAGCTCGACCTCGAGCTTGCCGCCGGTTCCCCGGCCGCTCACGAGGCGGCCCCTTCCACCACGAGATCTCCGACCTCGGAGGTGCTGCATCCCATCTCGCCTGCCCGCATGCTCTTCATCTGCGACGTGGCCGCCCGGATCCCCCGGTCCACGCGGTCGGCCGCGGTTGCCTCCCCGAGCTGGCGCAGCAGCATCTCCACCGCGCCGATCGCGGCGAGCGGGTTGATCGTGCCCGTGCCGGTGAGGTCGGGCGCCGTTCCGCCGATCGGCTCGAACATCGAGACCCCGCTGGGGTTGATGTTGCCGCCTGCGGCGATGCCCATGCCGCCCTGGATCATGGCACCGAGGTCCGTGAGGATGTCGCCGAACATGTTGTCCGTGACGATCACGTCGAACCGGGCCGGCCGGTCCAAGAAGTAGATGCAGGCGGCGTCCACGTGCACGTAGTCGGTCACGACCTCCGGGAACTCGGCCGCCAGTTCGTCCATGACGCGCTGGTAGAGGTCGCCTGCGAAGGTCAGCACGTTGGTCTTGTGCACCAGGGTGAGCTTCTTGCGGCGGTGCGGCTGCGTCGCGAGCTCGAATGCGTAGCGCACGATGCGCTCGACCCCGTGCCTCGTGTTGATCGACTCCTGCACGGCCACCTCGTGCGGCGTGCCCTTGCGGTGGAACCCGCCCGCGCCCGAGTACAGACCCTCCGAGTTCTCCCGCACCACCACGAAGTTCACGTCCTCCTCCGTGTGGCTCGGCACCAGCGTCTCGACGCCTGGGTAGCGCACCACCGGACGCAGGTTGACCCATTGGTCCAGCCCGAACCGCACCCTGAGGAGCAGGTCGCGCTCGAGGACGCCGGGCCGCACGCGGGGATCCCCGACGGCGCCCAGGAAGATCGCGTCACAGCCTCGCAAGCGCTCGAGCTCGTCAACGGGGAGCGTCTCTCCGGTACGCAGGTACCGGTCCGCGCCCAGGTCGAACTCCGCGAGCTCGTAGGACGCGTCCCCGCGCACGGCGTCGAGGACCTTCAGGCCCTCAGCCACGACCTCGGGGCCGGTGCCGTCCCCGGGGATGACGCCGAGCCGATACGCGGGGCTCAAGGCGTCTCCTCGTTCGAGGCGGTCGCCGCCGAGACCTGGAGCGCCCGGTTCACGGCGGCGAGGAACGCGCGCGCGCTCGCCTCAACCACGTCGGTTGCCACGCCTCGGCCGCTCACGCGACGGCCGTCCACCTCGATCTGCACCACCACGTCGCCCAGCGCGTCGGTGCCGCCCGTCACGCCGGACACGTGGAAGCTCACGAGACGCGCCTGCACGCCGGCGGCGCGCTGGATGGCGCCCATGGCCGCGTCGATCAATCCGTCACCGAGCGCCGACTCTTCTAAGACGTCGTCCTCGCCGCGGCGCAGACGCACGCTCGCGCGAGACTGGAGGTGCGTGCCCCCGCCCATCTCGAGGGACTCCATCACCAGGAGGTCCTCGTCGGCGGCTCCGAGCTCCTCGGCCACGATCGCCGTCAGGTCCTGGTCGGTGATCTGCACCTTGCGGTCGGCGAGGTCCTTGAATCGCGAGAAGGCGCGGCCCAGGGGGCCGTCGTCCAGGTGGATCCCCAGCTTGTCCAGGGCGTCCACGAACGCGTGGCGGCCCGAGTGCTTGCCCAGCACGAGCTCGCTGCCCTCGAGCCCGATCTCGACCGGGTCCATGATCTCGTACGTGGCGCGGTTCGACAGCACGCCGTGTTGGTGGATCCCGCTCTCGTGCGCGAACGCGCTCGAGCCCACGACGGCCTTGTTCGGCTGCACGCTGTAGCCGGTCATCATGGACACCATCCGCGAGGTGCGCACGATCTCCTTGATGTTGAGGCGGTGGCGACGGTCCAGCGCCTGCCCTCGTGTGCGCAGCACCATGGCGATCTCCTCGAGCGAGCAGTTTCCTGCGCGCTCGCCGATGCCGTTCACGGCGACCTCCACCTGGCCGGCGCCGTTCTCGATGCCCGCCAGCGAGTTCGCCACGGCCAGCCCCAGGTCGTTGTGACAGTGCGTAGAGATCACCACGTGATCGGGAACGTCCTCGCGCACCGTGCGGATCAGCGCGCCGAACTCGGTGGGCGTCGCGTAGCCCACGGTGTCGGGGACGTTGATCGTGGTGGCGCCGCACGCCACCGCCGCGCGGTAGCACTCCAGCAGGAACGCGAGCGGCGTGCGCGTCGCGTCCTGCGCGCTGAACTCCACGTCCTCGGTGTAGCTCTTCGCGAGCGTCACGTTCGCCGTGACGGCGTCCAGCACCTGGCGATGCGTCATCTTCAGCATGGACTCGCGCTGGACGTCGCTGGTGGAGATGAACGTGTGGATGCGCCAGCGCTCGGCGCCCTTGAGCGCCTCGGCCGCGCGCTCGACGTCCCCGGTAGCGGTGCGTGCGAGGGCCGCGATCACCGGTCCCTTCACCGACGACGCGATCTCGGCCACCGCGTCGAACTCGCCGGTCGAGGAGATCGGGAACCCGGCCTCGAGGATGTCGACGTTCAACCGGGCGAGCTGCTCGGCGATCTCGACCTTCTCGGCCTTCGACAGCGCGATGCCGGGGGCCTGCTCGCCGTCGCGCAGCGTCGTGTCGAAGATCCGAACCTCGCCGCCGCTCCCGTGGCCTACGCCACCTACGTTGCCCTCCTCAGTCATCCGGGGCCACCTTGTCGTCGCTCTCGAGCCAGGGCATCATCTGGCGCAACTCCCGTCCCACGCTCTCGAGCTGGGACGTCCGCGCCGCATCTCGAAGTCGGCGGTACTCCCCGAAGCCGCCGTCGGCCTCCTCGATCCATCGCTCGGCGAACGAACCGTCGCGGATGTCGGCGAGCACGCCCTCCATCTCGGCCCGCACGTGCTGATCCACCACCCGGGGGCCGCTCACGTAGTCGCCCCACTCGGCCGTGGTGGACACGGAATGCCGCATCCAGCTCAGACCCCCCTCGTAGATCAGGTCCACGATCAGCTTCACCTCGTGCAGACACTCGAAGTACGCGATCTCCGGCTGGTAGCCGGCGGCCACGAGCGTGTCGAACCCGTTCTTGATGAGAGAGGACAGGCCGCCGCAGAGCACCGCCTGCTCCCCGAACAGGTCGGTCTCGGTCTCCTCCTGATACGTGGTCTGGATGATGCCCGCGCGCGCGCAGCCGATGCCCGCGCCGTAGGCCAGCGCGCGCTGCAGCGCCTTGCCCGTGGCGTCCTGCTGCACGGCCACCAGGCCCGGCGTGCCGATCCCCTGCTCGTAGGTGCGGCGCACGAGGTGCCCCGGGCCTTTGGGCGCGATCATGGCCACGTCGACGCCGACCGGCGGAACCACCGTCCCGAAATGGATCGAGAAGCCGTGGGCGAACATCAGCATGTCGCCGTCCTTCAGGTTGGGCTCGATCTCCTCGGCGTAGACCTTCGCGTGACTCGTGTCGGGCAACAGGCACATGACCACGTCGGCCTCGGCCACCGCGTCGGCCGTGTCGAGGACGATCAGGCCGGCCGCCTCCGCCTGGGCGCGCGAGGAGGACCCGGGGCGCAGGCCGACCCGTACGTCGAACCCGGAGTCGCGAAGGTTCTGCGCGTGCGCATGCCCCTGGCTGCCGTAGCCCAGGACCGCGATCTTGTCGGCCTGCAGCACCGACGCGTCGGTGTCCTTCTCGTAGTAGATCGTCGCCATGTCCCGATCCCTTCCGTGCTCGGCGTTCTCGTTCGTAGTCTGGTATGGACTAGTTGGCGGCCCGGAGCGCCTGGCGCTCGCGGATGCCTCGATCCCCGCGCGAGAGCGCGATGCGCCCCGTGCGCGAGAGCTCCACGATCCCGTATTCGGACAGCATGGCGCGCAGCGCCTCCAGCTTCTCGGGCTTGCCGCTGGCCTCCACGGTGAGGGTGGACGCGGTGACGTCGACGATGTTCACGCGGAAGACCTCACAGATCTCCATGATCCTCGCCCGCACGTCGCCCACCGCCTTGACCTTGGCGAGCATCAACTCGCGCTCCACGGCCGTGCCGGGTTCGTGCTCCAGGATCTTGATCACGTTCACGAGCTTGTTCAGCTGTTTGGTGACCTGTTCCAGTGGGCTCTCCTCCACGTTCACGACGATGGTCATGCGCGAGAGGCCGTCGGCGTCGGTGGGACCCACGGCGAGCGAGTCGATGTTGTAGCCGCGCGCCGCGAACAGGCCGGCCACGCGCGTCAGGACGCCGGGACGGTCCTCCACCAGCACGGACAGGGTGTGGAAGTCACTCATACGATCGGTGCCTCCGCGGGGTCGTTGGTGGGCCGCAGACCCTCGGGCCCGAGGATGATGTCGTCGTTCGATGCGCCCGAGGGCACCATGGGGAAAACCATCTCGGCGGGGTCCACGCGGAAGTCGATCACGACGCTGCGATCCGTGATCGAGTACGCCTTCTCGATCGCGTTGTCGACCTCGTCGGGCGAGTCCACCCGCAGGCCCACCGCGCCGTAGGCCTCGGCGAGCTTCACGTAGTCGGGCACGTTCGGATCGAGCCACACGCCCGAGTACCGCTCGTCGAAGAACAGCTCCTGCCACTGGCGCACCATGCCCAGGTACCCGTTGTTCAAGATCGCGGTGACGAACGGGATCCGCTCCGTAGCGCTGGTGGCGAGCTCCTGTGCGGTCATCTGGAAGCACCCGTCGCCGTCGATGGCCACGACGCGCTTGCTGGGTTGGCCGACCTTCGCCCCCATGGCCGCGGGGACCGCGAATCCCATCGTGCCGAGGCCGCCGGAGTTGATCCAGTGTCGCGGCCGCTCGAAGCGCCAGTACTGCGACGCGTACATCTGGTGCTGGCCGACGCCCGAGACCAGGATCGTGTCCTCGTCCGCGAACGCGTGCAGGCGCTCTACGCAGTACTGGGGCTTCAAGGCGCCGCCGGGCCGCTGGTCGTAGCGGTAGGGAAACTCCTCGCGCCACGCGGCGAGCTGCCGGAGCCAAGCGGTCCGGTCGGGCACGCCACCCGCTTCCTCTTGACGCTTGGCGAGCTCAACGGCGAGCTTGGCGATCACGTCCTTGGCGTCGCCCACGATAGGCACGTCCACCGCGCGGTTCTTGCCGATCTCCGCGGGGTCGATGTCCACGTGGATCACCTTGGCGTTTGGCGCGAAGCCCGCGAGCTTGCCCGTGACTCGGTCGTCGAAGCGCGAGGCGAGGGCTACGAGGAGGTCGGACCTCTGCATGGCCGTGACGGCGGTGTAGTTGCCGTGCATGCCGGGCATGCCCAGGCACAGTTCGTGCGAGTCGGGGAACGCGCCCCGGGCCATGAGCGTCGTCACCACGGGCAGCTCACCCGTCGTGGCGAGCTTGAACAGCTCCTTGTGGGCGTCGGCCTTGATGACGCCCCCGCCCACGTAGAGCACCGGCTTCTTGGCCTTCATGATCAGCTTCACGGCCTCCACCACCTGGCGCTGGTGCCCCTTGGTGGTGGGCTTGTAGCCGGGCAGCTTGACGCTCTCGGGCCAGGCGTAGGTGGTTTCCGCGAGGAGGACGTCCTTGGGGAGGTCGATGAGGACGGGACCGGGTCGGCCCGTGCGCGCGATGTGGAACGCCTCGCGCACGGTCTCCACGATCTTCGCGGGATCCTTCACGAGGAAGTTGTGCTTGGTAACCGGCATCGTGATGCCCGTGATGTCGGCCTCCTGGAAGGCGTCGTTCCCCACGACCGGCGTGGGGACCTGTCCCGTGATCGCCACGATGGGAACCGAGTCCATCTTGGCGTCGGCGAGCGGGGTCACGAGGTTCGTGGCGCCGGGTCCGGACGTGGCCATGCACACGCCGACCTTGCCGGTGGCCCAGGCGTAGCCCTCGGCGGCGTGACCCGCGCCCTGCTCGTGGCGGCACAGGACGTGGCGGATCGGCGAGCGGTCGACCAGGGGGTCGTAGATCGGCATGCTCGCGCCCCCCGGGATGCCGAACACGACCTCCACGCCCTCACCCTCGAGGGCCTTCAGGAGCGCGTCGGCGCCGCTCATCTTCATCGCGCCGCCGCCGCGCGATCCTCGACGGGGCCGGTCTCCACGCGTCGGACGCGCGCCTGCAGCCGGTGGCCCAGGTTGCGGCAGGCCCGCTCGAACTCCCACGGGGTCCAGTCGCGGCGACGCATCTGCAAGATGTCCTGCTCGTCCTCGGCGCCGAAGTCGAACCCGCTGCCCAGGTAGACCACCTCGGAAGACAGGTAGCGGTCCACGACGGCCCGCGTGGACTGATCGGCCGTCTCCACGCTGACCTGGCCGGGGCCCTCCCAAAGCACGCTGGCGACGACGGTGCCGTCTCGCTCGAACTCGTACCGCATGGTGGTTCTCCTCTCCTCCGGGCGTCCGGCCCGGTGTTCACGGTGCCGCGGGGTCGTTCACGGGTACAAAAAACCCCGCGGGGTTCGCGGGGTCGTCGGCGCGGCGAGCAGGCCTGGTGGCCTGGCCGCGCCTAGCTAATAAGTACGAGGACGCTGCGTCCGAACAGCCTTTGGCTCGACATAGTCAAGCCAGTGTAGAGGGCTGGGATCTGCTGTCAACCGAAGGATGTCGATGGCATCGACTCTGGTCGGGGGGACGTGGGTCTGCGATACGGGCCCACGGCGACCTCTACATCGTGGACCGCGACCGGATCGTCCGGGTCGACTCCTCCGGAATCACCCACCTGGTCGCAACGGCCCCAAAGAAGATCCCAAAGCACTGAGTGCCCTCGCCCCGGGGCGCCTGAGACCACAAAGATGCCTGAAGTCGGACAACGGAACCCCGTTGCCCGACCTCGGCGTCGCGGTCATCTGACACCATCCAGCGGAAACTGCCGGACCAGGAGTGCGGTTCCCAGATTCGCAGTTCATCCGAACCTCAGCCCAGCACCGATCCGCCCCGACGCCGCCGTCGGCTCGATCCGTGCCCTGGTTGCCCGCGAGCCGGTCATTGCCGGCCCCGCCCTCGAGCACGTCGTCTCCGAGCCACCCGAACAGCTGATTCGATCCACCGTCGCCGATGAGGGTGTCGTTCTGAGGGGACCCCCGCACGTCCTCGAACCCGCTCAGCGTGTCGCCCGACGAGGTGGTGCCCGCGACGAGGTTCACGGTAACGGCGTGGTGTTGATGGTCGGGGTCGGCGCCATCGAGGTAGGCGACCATATCCCTGCCCGCCCCGCCGGATAACGAGTTCGCTCCCGCTGAAGATTCCACGAAATCGTTGCCGCCGCCCGCCATGACGGTGTCGTGGCCACCGAACAACCAGAAGAAGGCGTTGGCCCTACCGTCGCCGATCATCGTGTCAGCCTTGTCGCTCCCCGTGGCACCCTCGATGCTGTGAAGCGTATCGGTCCCGTCTCCGGTCGCGATGCCGGTGCGCAGGTTCACGTTCATCGGGCCGATCTCGACGCCGGCAGCGGCAGCTTGATCGTAGTACTCAGCGACGTCGAAACCGGGGCCACCCTGATACGTGTCGTCGGCCTGCATCCCAGAGAGCGTGTCGTTCCCGCCCTTGCCGACCAGGAGATCATGCCCACCTTCGCCCACGAGCTGATCGTCGCCGCTACTGCCGATCAGGATGTCATCGTAGGGTCCTCCAAGCAGGGCGCTCACGCCAACCAGTCTGTCGGTCCCTTGCCCTGTGGAGATCCCCGTGGTGAGGCTTGCATGGATCGGACCTCTGGCATCCTCAAGATGCACCCAGTCGGCTCCCGTGCCGCTCCCGACGACCAGATCGTCCCCCGGCCCCGGAACGTAGTCGGTGCGCCCGCCTGTTTCCCCGTAGAGCCGGTCGTTCCCTGCCCCGCCGTCGAGGCCGCCGTCATGCCCTGGGCCGCTCCGAAGGATGTCGTTCCCGCTGCCGCCGTAGATCGCGTCGCTCCCCGGACCAGCACGAACCACGTCGTCGCCAGATCCTCCGCAGATGACATCGTCGCCCCTCAGGCCACGGATCGTGTCGTCGCCGCCGAGTCCCACGATCACGTCGTTCCCCGAGGTCCCGTCGATCGAATCAGCGCCCGGCGTGCCGATGATCGTCGCGGGCGCGCCTCCGCACTCCATCGAACGAGCATGGGCGGGCACGGTCGCGCCGATGGTGGACACCCCCAGAATCACAGCGGTCACAACGATTCGGATACGTGAGTTGCGCGTCGGCATGGAGCCCCCCTCCTCCCCAATCAACAGGCCCCGGATCTTCCACCGGTTGACAGCCTCGGCGTTTTCGGGCGGTGCATAGTTGACTCGGTGCCATGGCGCTTTCACATGGACGGGGCGACGGTGGGGAGGGGGCGCCCGCGCACATGCCCAGAATCCTCGACGCGCCTGATTGATTCGCCCGCGCCATGATCGAGGCAAGAGGTGGAGCCTTTTCAGGCAGTCAGGTCGCGAAGCGGAGCTTCTTCACGACGGCGGAGTACCTGTCCAGGTGACCGCCGCCCGACACGTCGTCGATCTCTATCGCAACGGTCCCCCCGACGATCGGGTCGTGGTTCGCGAGGAGATACAAGCGCATCGCTAGTCCCGGTCCCACGCCATGCTCAAGACCGGAAGGTGGGACGCCCACGATCAGGCACACGAGCTTGGCATGTGCGCTCTTCGCAAGTCGTAGGTCGAGAACAAGCCCGCGAAGTCCGCCAACTACGACCGGCTTGGGGGCCGTCGCATCCAACTCTCGATGGCTCGCGAAGTAACCGGCCAGCTGCGAAGGCGACGTGCCTACATCAGGTGCTGCGGCACAACTGGGCATCTCCGCTGCCACGCTCGTGTAGACGCCGACATAGTCACTGGTTCCTGGATCGACGCCGGTCACGTGACCGCCGGGGGGTATCAGCAGGAAGTTGCCGGGCAAGTCTTCGAAGTTCCCCCACCCGGTTGGAAGCCGATAGGTGAGCGTCGGTTGGAACACGCTCGTCGTGTAGGTGCCTGCGGCCAACGGGCCCAAGCAGGATCCGCCCTCAGGCCAGGGGCACGGCACGGGTGATGGAGACTCGGTTTGCGACTCGGGTCTGGCCGATGCAGTGATCGAGTCTGTGGGCGCTGAGCTCCCGCTCGTGCAAGCGGCCATCGCGAGGATCCCCAATACCGCCATCCACTTGAACGAGCCTGCTGAGATGAGCCGACTTGCTCCACGCGTCCGCCTCGCCTCGATGGAGGATCTCTCGCGTTCGCGCAACTTCAGATCCCCCCCAAGGAGCCCCTGGATGCGATGCGGTCGGGAGTTGATCGGAGGTGGTCTACGCGCCCAGGCGCGTCGCGGGCGTTGGAAGAGGTCGGCTGGGGATAGTCTCGGGGTGCTGGAGTTGCCCGATCGCATGGAGCCCTCCGTCTCACTTCTCAACAGGCCTGGAATCCTCCAGCGGTTGACAGTCTCAGCGTCTTGGGCTGTGAGTCACCTGACTCGGTGCCAGGGCGCTTCCTCGAGAAATGTTCCCTGCCAAGAGTCGTGAAGGCCCGTCTGCGTGAGGGCGAGCGTGTCGCCGCGAAGCCGGAACGTGAACGTATCGATGGTGTCGATGTTTTCGTACGGGTCACTGATTGCGACCGTGTCGTCGTTCAAGAACCTGATCGCGCCCGACAACCCGATCGTGTGCGGATCTTCCGAGATCGATACCCCGGTAGATGCGCATGACGTGTTGACGGGCGGGAGCACCTTGGCACAGTGCCTTGGGCGTTGGTTCGGTTGCCGTCTTGGCATTCGGCCCCCAGGCCAACTCCCGCGACCACACCTTGAGGAGCACTCGTCGTGAACGAGTGTCGGACAGGACGCTTTCGGTACGGTCCAGGGGGATGTTTCGCTGGAACGTGCGCAGTTCCTCTTCGCACGTGTATCGCATGTGCCACTCGCCATCGAGCGGACTCGCGTCGCTCATCGGGGTCGATGTGAGGAGTGCGACCCGCGCGTCGCACGGATCGCGGGATACCGTGAAAACCAAGGCATCCCCAGAACCGGACCATCGGTACGTCCCCCGCGGAAACCCCTTGCAGACGTCTTGGTCGAACAGGTCGGTGCGAAGGACCGAGCCCTGGGGTCGGAACCGGTAACCCTCGAGGGCACCGATGAACGAGGTCGGGCCGTGCACGGTCATGGTGCCGTCTCTGTGCATCCTGATGCTCCACGTGCCAGCCATGCGATCCGCGCGGACGGCGTCCAGGCCCGGCCGGAGCCGCCCGGAGAACGTGCCGGCGAGCGCCCGAGGAGGCGTCGTGACGACGGGCGTGGTCGCCGGACGCCCGACCTTAGAAGTACGGATCGATTCCACGACCCGTGGGCCGAGCACCAGGGCGACTGCTACCGCGGCGGCGACGACCGCGGCGAGCGCCATCCGGTGCGCGGTCAACCGGCGCCTGCTGCGATCGACCACGGCGGTCAGGAACACATCGACCTCGGGGTCGAGAGCGTCGGCGTTGCGATGGAGCCCTTCGCGGAGCCGGCGCTCAACGGGCACCTTCACCGACCTCCTCCCCGAGGAGCGCGACCAATCGATGTCTGGCTCGGTGCAGATGCACCTTCACGCTCCCATCCGAGATGCCGAGGATGTCCACGATTTCGGCGATGGGTCGATCCTCGAAATAGAAGAGCACCACGGCAACCCGCTGCATCGCGGGCAGCCGTTGCACGGCGCGCGCGAGGTCGATATCGGGAAGTTCGGGGTCGGCGGCGGGCACGTCCGGGCGCTCGAGTTCGGCGCGCATCCGGTCCCGTCTCATGACGCGGACCGCCTGACGGATCGCCACCCGACGAACCCACGCATCGGGGCGCTCGTATCGCGAAACCTTCCTCCAATGACGCAAGAGCTGTATGAACGCCTCCTGCGCAACGTCCTCGGAGGTTGCGCGATCGTGCACGATCAGGAACACCGTGCGGAGGACGCTCGGGAACTCCGCGCGGAAGAACCACGCAAATTCCAGTTCGGCCTCGTTCAACCGCTCTCTCCAGCGCGGGCGCCCCAGGTGGGCTTCCTCCTCATACCCCCACAGACATGAGCTGGCAAACCGGTTGACGTCCCAGCCGGACACTCGAGCCGCCGACCTCTCCCGGAGCACGCACCTCGTCGCCCACGGCCCGCGGGGCGGCGTCGCTGGAGGCTTCGGCCGCACCTCGACCGATGGTCCTCCACGTCTGGGGACGGGTGGCCCCTGGCGACACGGTTCCCGTCCAGCACGATGAAGGTGCACGCGTTGGAGGAGATCATGGACGACACGAAGCTCAGCGGCGGCACCAACGATCCAGTCGATCCAGTTGGCCGAACCCCCCGAGCCAGGGTCCTTCAGCGAGGCTGAGCTCGAGGGCCTGCCCGAACCGGTGCGCAGGTATCTGCATCGGTCGATCTGCTCGGGAACGCCCCTCGCCAGGGCGGCACGGCTCCGCATGCGAGGGCACATCAAGCTCGGCAAACGTTGGGTGCCGTTCCGCGCCCGCGAGGTGCTGGCACCTCACCGTGGCTTCGTGTGGTCGGGCGCCGCCGGCGGGGTCATCTCCGGAATCGGATCGCTACGCCGACGGCCGGGGCGCGATGGACTGGAAGGTGTTGGGCATCGTCCGGGTGGCGCACGCGGACGGGCCCGACGTCTCCCTGAGCTCCGCCGGCCGAGCGGCCGGGGAGGTCGTCTGGGTGCCGACGGCGCTGCTCCCACGGTTCGGCGTCGGCTGGAGCGCGACGGACGACCACCACGTGACGGCGACCTGCCGCCTGGGCGACGTCGAGATCGATCTACACATCACCCTCGATGACGACGCCCGCGTCCGATCGGTCGCGTTCGAACGCTGGGGCGACCCCGACACGTCCGGCACCTGGGGGAAACATCCCTTCGGATTCGAGGTAACCGGCTACTCGACGTTCGATGGCGTCTCGATCCCCAGCGCCGGCGACGCCGGGTGGTTCTTCGGGACCGATCGTTGGGACGATGGGCGGTTCTTCAAGTCGGAGATCAGCGACTTCCACCTGGTGAACTAGCGTGCCGAGCGATGTGCATCGGGTCGTCGGGCCCGTGGCCATCACCGGGGCTCGGCCGCATAGGCGCCTTCACTCGTTCGGCGAGCCGTAGACGACCGCCAGGGCGTTCGGGATCGACCTGCATCCGCTGGCGGAGATCTGGAGCCCAGGCGAGTGACGCCCGAGCGGCGCATCGGCTGGCAGCATCACCGGCGTTATCGTCTTTCTTCGGCCGACCTGTCGATTTCCGTCGTCCTGTTCGTCCAACACGCGACCAGACCGAGGAGGTAGGTGCCATGAAGTACATGCTGTTGATCCATCAGGGCTCCACGCCGACGCCGCGAGACCCGGATGCCTGGGCGACGTTGTCGGAGGACGAGCAGAAGGCCGTCTATGCCGACTACCAGGCGATCAACGAGACCGCGGGCGTCACCCCCGGCTTCGGGCTCGACGCTCCCGAGACCGCGACCACCGTGCGCGTGCAGGACGGCAAGACGCTCACCACCGACGGCCCGTTCGTGGAGACCAAGGAATCCATCGGCGGCTACCTGGTCTTCGAGGCGGACGACCTGGACGCGGCGATCGACCTGGCGGCGCGGATCCCGGCCTCGCGCCTGGGCGGCGCGGTCGAGGTGCGTCCGATCGTGGAGTGGTAGCGATCCTGGAGGAGACGTTCCGCGAGCGCTGGGGCTACGTGCTCGCTGCCCTGATCGGCTTCCTCGGCGATTTCGACCTCGCCGAGGAAGCCGCGCAGGAGGCCTTCGCGATCGCCGCGGAGCGATGGCCCCGGGACGGCGTTCCTTCCAGCCCGAGCACGTGGCTGGTGACCACAGCACGGAACCGGGCCATCGATCGCATCCGTCGCGACCGCACGTTGGCGGCCAAGGCGCATCTGCTCCGGGTGGCCGAGGCAGGGTCCGAAACCGGGCCGGAAGCCGGAGAGAACACGATGCAGGACACGATCTTCCCGGACGAGCGGCTCGAGCTCATCTTCACGTGCTGCCACCCGGCGCTCGCCACCGAGGCCCAGGTCGCGCTCACCCTGCGGACGCTCGGGGGCATGACCACCGGCGAGATCGCACGCGCGTTCCTGATCCCCGAGCCCACGATGGCCCAGCGGCTGGTCCGGGCAAAGCGCAAGATCAAGGCCGCGCGGATCCCGTTCCGCGTGCCGCCCGACCATCAGTTGCCCGATCGTCTCGTCGCCGTGCTCGCCGTCGTGTATCTGATCTTCAACGAGGGGTACTCGGCACCGCCCACGCGCGGCGAGCTGGCGGCCGAGGCGATCCGGCTCGGTCGTGCGATCGCGGAGCTGATGCCCGACGAGTCCGAGGTGCACGGCCTGCTGGGCATGATGCTGTTGCTCGACGCCCGCCGCGAGGCGCGCCTGCGCGACGGCGAGCTCGTGCTGCTCGCCGAGCAGGATCGCTCGCGCCTGGACTCGGCCCAGATCGCCGAGGGGCGGGCGGCGCTCGACCGGGGGCTGGCCCTGCACGGGCGTGGCCCCTACGTGGTGCAGGCGGCGATCGCCTCGCTGCACGCCGACGAGCCGCGCGACTGGCCCCAGATCGCCGCCCTCTACGGCGAGCTCGCCCGCCTCACCGACTCGCCCGTGGTCGAGCTGAACCGGGCCGTGGCGATCGCCGAAGCGGAAGGCCCCGAAGCCGGCCTCGCCATCGTCGACGGCCTCGCCCTCGGGGACTACCGCTACCTCCACTCCACGCGCGGCGAGCTGCTGCGCAGGCTAGGGCGAACGAGCGATGCTCGCGACGCCTATGCGCGCGCGCTGGCGCTCACCGACGACGACGCCGGACGTCGCCTGCTGCAGCGGCGGCTCGCGGAACTCGACCACCCTGGACGACCACCGAGCTGAAGGTATCGAACTGAAGTTCCCGTAGACGAGTGGCGCGGGCGAACGCTTCGACCGACCTAAGGGGTCGCGGCCGCCGCGAACAGCGCCAACACGCCCTCCCAGTTGTCGTCGTAGCTCGACCGGGCCGCTTCGCCGAGCTCCCCGAGACGCTCCCAGCCGCGATGTTCCAGATCGACCCGGGTACCGTCGCCGTCCGGCGTGAAGACCACCTCGATCTCGGTGGGTGGGTTGTCCGAGACGTTCGGCTTCCACGCCAGCACCAGCCGGCGTGGCGGATCCCAGGTGAGGATCGTGGCCCACTGGCCCTGGGTGCCGTCCGACATCGATTCGTAGATCCGGCCGCCCGCTCGCTCCTCGACCACGATGGACTCGACCTTCACACGCCCTTCGTGTTCGTCGACGGCCATCGAGTGGCGGTCGACGGGCCACCACGTGCCCATGTCGGTGGTGAACAGGCGGAACGCATCGTTCGGTGCAGGACGAACCGTGACCGAGGCGTGGATGGGATCGAGCATCATGGTGCTCCTTCCTGGTCGGCCGCCTCTTTGAAGGCGGCAAGGGTGTCGGCCCAAAGGCGCTCGAGGTAGACCCGCAACGCGGCAAGCCCCTCGGTGTCGATGCGATAGAGGTGCCGCGTCCCCTCGCGCCGTTCACTGACGAGCCCCGCCCCCTTGAGCACGCGAAGGTGTTGGGAGACGGCGGGCCGGCTCACGGGAAGTTCGGAGGCGAGGTCGCCCACCGCGCGCGGGCCGTCGCGCAGGAGCTCGAGGACCGCCCGGCGGGTGGGATCCCCGAGCGCATCGAGCACGGTCGTCGAGCCAGCTCCGTTAGTACTCACTTACGGTAAGTGTACCCTAACGGATGATCCCCGTGTCAAGCCCGCGGACCTCCGGGCCTGGACGAACGTCGCCGGGTCGGGCCTCGATGCGACGAGCTGACGGTCTCGGCCGGCGGGCCATGAGACCGAGCGTGCCGCGACCCTTCGGTAGACTCGAGCACGAGCAAGGTCTGCGACAACGAGGAGGAGCGTCATGAGCGAGGTCACCGAACAGAAGCTGGAGGACATCGAGGCGCTGTTCGTTCAGACGGCCACGGGGATGACCGGCGAGGGGGAGCGGATCGTCCTCCACGGGCTCTCGCCGTCCACGCTGTATTTCTCCGACCGCCCGCAGCGCGAGGTGGGTCACATGACCACGAGCAACTTCGTCGAGCTGTGGGACAAAGGCGAGAACAGCTTCGCGACCGATCCTCCCAACGCCGTCCTGTCGTTCGCTGAGCCCGGCGACCGTGCGGTCGACGACGTCGTCGTCGAGATCATGACGCCGAAGCTCGAAGGCGACGAGCTCGCCTACGACGTCAAGGTCCTCGAGGGCTCCCTGCCCGCACAGACCGGCCCGTGCGCGCTGTTCATCGACCCGTTCGGACGCCCGCTGTCCCCGGTCTCCGCGGCCGGGATGCATCGCCGGGAACGTCGGCGGCGGCGCTAGGGCAGAACGGCTCAGGTGGCAGCCGGGTTGGAGCACGAAGCCATCGCGGCGCTGTACGCGACGGTGCCCGAGGACTTCGTCGCGGAAAGGAACGCACTCGCAGCCCGTCTCAAGGGCGGCGGCGATCCCGACGGCGCGAAGCGGGTGAAGGCGCTCCGGCGCCCAACGGTGGCTGCCTGGGCCGTGGACGCCCTCGCCCGCGAGCATGCTCGCGACCTCGAAGCGTTGATCAGCGCTGGGGAGGACCTCGCGTCGGCGCAGCG
The DNA here is from genome assembly GCA_963719165.1 of uncultured Actinomycetes bacterium. Classification (GTDB taxonomy): domain Bacteria; phylum Actinomycetota; class UBA4738; order UBA4738; family HRBIN12; genus JAOUEA01. The sequence goes on from CAVRAV010000001.1 coordinate 1,814,660, forward strand.
GCAGGCCGCAGCCGGCGAGGGAGCCGAACGGCTGCGCGAGGCGACGGATGCCCGTCGGTCACTCACCGACGGGCTCGTCCGCGCCGCGGCCGAGGCACTGGAAGGCGCGGCGATGCCCGCGCCCCGAGCCACCCTCGACAAGGTGGCGGACACGCTGATGGCCATCGCCTTCGACGCGGCGGCAGCCGAGCGCGTGCGAACGGGCGAGCTCGACAAAGAGCTGCCCGCGCCGGCGGGCTTCGGGGACGAACGCCTGGACGCGGCCCTGCTGGCCTCCGTGACGGAACTGCCGCGGCACGACGCCGGCGTCACCCCTCAACAGCAGCGCAAGGAGCGGGAGCGGGAGCGCCGGGTCGCCAAGCTCGCCGGCGAGGCTGAGGTGCTCGAAGGGGAGGCCACCCGGCTCGAGCGGACGGCGAAGGACGCCGAGGCGAAGGCGGGGTCGGCGCGCAAGGCCGCAGCGACCGCGAGGCGCCGAGCCGACGTGGCGCGCCGCAAGGCAGACGAGGCCGAAGGCTGACGCATGCCGCTGGGGTCTGAGCGAACCGATCTACCCGGGCGCGGGATCGTCGTGCACCCGCCCGTCGAGCTCGCCGAAGTCCCAGACGTCGATGGCCGGAGGCTCCACGCCGAGCGCCGTGAGGCACGTGCAGATCTGACTCCGATGGTCGGTCCCGTGATGCAACACCTGAGCGAGACGGATGCCTCGGGGCGCGTGGCTTTGGGTCCCGTCCTCGCGATGCGCCACGACATCGAGGTCGGCGTCGACGTCCGTTCCCAGCACGGAGGACCAGGCCGCGGCCTGACCCTCCATCACGGCTCGAAGCTCCGGCAGGCTCATGACGTCCTCGTCGATCCGCTCGGCGTGTCCACCCGAGATCACGAACAGGTACCAGGCGTCCGACCCGACGAGGTGTCGGAGGGTGTCGAGGATCGAACCGTAGGTACCGGGAACCTCCGTCGCGAGTTGCTCGTCGCCGAGTGACGAGCATGCATCGATGATCTGCAGGGTCGCCCACACATGGTGGGCGAACGCATCGTCGAGCGCGGACCGCGTCACGTCATCACCCTAGCGCCGCCGCGAGACCGCGTCGCTCCGCTTCGGCCGATCGGTCGCCAGCAGGAGCCAGGGTTCCGTGTGCTCGTCGTCCGGCGCCCGCTCCTCGATAAAGCGGAACCCGGCCTTCGCCCAAGCGCGGATCGCGCGTGCGTTCGACGCGTAGGGGTCGGCCGTGACCCGCTCCCTCCTCCCGGCGCCGAGGAGCCAGTCGGCGAGGGTTCGCGCCGCATCCGCGCCGAGCCCGCGATCGCGCGCGGCCGGGATGAGGAACATGTCCAGGCCGGCTTCGCCGGGGAGGTCGTCGGCGAACCATGCCTGCAGGTACCCGACCGGCCTGCCCGCCTCCTCCACGATGTACGGATCGACGTCGGATCGTGCCAGGGACCCCACCATCTCTTCGCGCGTGTAGGTCTCCCCGTCCCAGTACCGGGAGACGTCGGGATCGAGGTGCCAGCTCACGAGGAGATCGGCGTCGTGATCCGTGGCCCGCCGCACGACGGTCAGAACGCCGAGCAGGGGAGCACCGGGAGCGCGCGTCACCCTTCGACGCTAGCACCGGACCCTTCGGGCACCTCGCTCGGCCTCGGGTGATTCAATGGGGCGGCTCGCGCCTCGCGGACGGCACCATGGTGACGCCTTAGGGTTGGCCGGCGACCGCGGATGGAGGGCTGATGGGACAGGCGTTCGGGGATTTCCTGCCACTGGCCGTCGGCGTGGCCATCAGCCCGATCCCCGTCATCGCCGTGATCCTGATGCTTTTCAGCGGCCGTGCCCGAGGCAACAGCCTGGCCTTCTCGCTGGGGTGGCTCATCGGCATCGTCGGAGCGATGGCGATCCTCATCGCGATCGCCTCGACGCAGGACCTCGCGACTGGCGGGCAGCCATCCGACACGTCGTCGTGGATCAAGCTGGCCTTGGGCCTCCTCCTGCTCGTCGCGGCCCTGAGGCAGTGGCGGAAGCGGCCCGAGCCCGGAGCGGACGCGGCGATGCCCGGCTGGATGTCCAAGATCGATTCGCTCAAGCCCGGGGCGGCGATCGGCCTGGGGATCCTGCTGTCCGCGTTGAACCCGAAGAACCTCCTGCTCATCGCGGGCGCCGCGGTCACGATCTCGCAGGCGGACCTCGGTTCCACCGACACCGCGATCGCCGTGGGCATCTTCACGTTGATCGGCGCGTGCACGGTCGTCATCCCCACCCTTGCCTACCTGTTCCTGGGCGCCAAGGTGCAGCCCGCGTTGGACGGCGCCAAGGCGTGGCTGTCGGTGCACAACGCCGCCGTGATGACGGTGCTGCTCCTGGTGATCGGCGTCACCCTGTTCGGCAAGGGCCTGGGCGGCCTCGTGTGATTCGATGCGCCTGAGCCATGGATCGGTTGAGGCTCGGACGAGCCGGGAGGAGACCCGATGATCGAGATGCTCCGCGACCTACCTGACGACGTGATCGGCTTCGAGGCGATCGGCGAGGTGACCGCCGAGGACTACCGGACGGTGATGATTCCCGCCGTGAACGAGGCACGGGGGCGCCACGAGAAGCTCCGGGCCATCTACGTGATCGGCGACCGGTTCGAGCACTTCACGGCCGGCGCCATGTGGGATGACGCGACGATCGGCCTCGAGCACCCGAAGAGCTGGGAGCGGATCGCCATCGTTACCGACGTCGATTGGCTGACCCACCTCGCGCACGGATTCGCGTGGGCGGTCCCGGGCGAGCTCAGGGTGTTCCCCCTCGCCGAGCTGCAGGGTGCGAGGACGTGGATCTCGGAGGCGGGGTCGGGGACACCGGCATGACCGCCCAGGACGCCTTACACCGGCCACGAGTGGAGGCTCTTGAGCCGATCCGCCATGGTGGCGGGCATCGCGGTGGCGCTGCTCGGTCAGCTGCGTGATGCCGGCGCCGTCATGGCCGCGAAGGCCACACCCGAGGAGACGACGTCGTGGCGTTCGTGGATGATCGCGGCCATGGAGGCGTCGGCCGAGGCGACGACCGAAGGGCACTTCGGCCGTGGAGAGCTCGTCGGCCACGAAGAGCGTGACATGTTCGCGAAGGTCGCCGACGCGGTGGGTCAGGGCAGTTAGCCATCCGCGTGTCGGGTGGCTCCCGGCAGCCTGACGCGCTTTCCGGCCGGGCGTCCCACGAGACTCCGGCCTCCCGGCTGGTCCTGTCGCGACTTCCGGCTCACGACCCTCCGGCGTCGAAGCGCCTCCCGCACTCAGGAATCTTCGCCGGAATCGTGACGCCCATCACGGACGGGGCGGCCCGGAGCCGGTAGGTTCGAACACATGTTCGATGCCGAGGGAGCGATCGGAGCGGTCGATCAGGCCCACGAAGCGGTCTGCGCCGCCCAGCGACGGATGTTCTCGCTCATCGCCCAGGCGGATGCCCGCGAGTCCTGGGAGGACTGGGGTGCCCGAGACCTCGCCCACCTGCTATCCATCCGCTTGGACATCTCCGTGTGGAAGGCCCAGCGCTGGGTCGAAGCAGCAGGGGCCTTGGAGTCCCTGCCTCGGCTCTCACGGGCCTTCGAAGAGGGGAAGCTGGGCATCGACAAGGTGGTGGAGCTCACCCGCTTCGCCACACCTGAGTGCGAGGCCCGTTTGATCCGGTGGGCCCGAGGGGTGAGCGCCGCCGGTATCCGCCGACGCGCGGATGCGGCACGGGTGGAGGCCCACGACGCCGTGGAGGCCCACCAGGACCGCTCGCTGCGGTGGTGGTATGCCGCAGAGGGCAGCCGCTTCGGGATCCAAGGCGAGCTCCCGGCGGCCCAAGGAGCCGTCGTGGCACGAGCGCTCGATCGCATGGCCAAGAAGATCCCCCTCATGCCCGGGGAAGAGGGCGGCCGCACCGATGCCCGCCGCGCCGATGCCCTGGTGGGGCTGTGTTCTGCGCGGATCGGCGCCGATCCCGATCCGGACCGGGCCACGGTGGTGATCCATGCCCAGCTGGGGGAGATCGTGCCCGAGCGCGGGGGTTGTGAGATCGAAGGGGCCACCGCGATCCACCCCGCCACGGTGCGCCGCCTGCTGTGTGAGGCTCGGACCCAGATCGTGGTCGAGGACGAAGCCGCCGACGTGGTGGCCCTGGGCCCCATGGGCCGGGAGCCCTCGGCGTGGATGGCGCGCCAGGTGCGCTACCGCGACGGGGGGTGCCGGTTCCCCGGCTGCGGCACCCGGGCCTTCACCCAGGCCCATCACCTCGTGTTCTGGTCCCGCGGGGGCCCCACCACCCTCGAGAACCTGCTGCTCGTCTGCTCGTTCCACCACCGCTTGGTCCATGAGCTGGGCTGGTCGGTGCGCCGGGAAGCCGGCGGACACCTGCGATGGCTGCGACCCGACGGCACCCGCTACCGAGCCGGCCCCGAGCCCTTGGTCGAGCCCCTGGCCGAGTCGCCCGAGCTCTTGCCGGAGCCCTTGGCCAGGTCCCCTGCCCTAGCCCTTGCCTGAGGCCTGGTCCGATCGCTCGCCCATCGGTGATGGTCGCGAATGGCTGAGGGCGCCCCCTGGCGTGGCGCTGGATGCTCACGCCGGATGCGACCGGCGCTTGGAATGGTTGGACCGCTGCAGAGCCGGACCGCGCGGCAATCGGCGGTCCGGCATACTGCCCACCATGAGGTTCAGGGTCACGCTGCTCCTGGCCGGAAAGACCGCCACGGGGTTCGAGGTGCCGGCGGAGGTCGTGGAGGGACTGGGCAAGGGCAAGCGGCCGCCGGTGAGGGTCACGATCAACGGTCACACGTACCGGAGCACTGTGGCGCCTATGAGCGGGGTGTTCATGCTCGGCGTCAGCGCCGAGAACCGCGCGGCGGCGGGCGTGTCCGCCGGCGACGAGATCGACGTCGACGTTGAGCTCGATACGGAACCCCGCGAGGTGATCGTCCCGCCAGACTTCGCGCAGGCGCTGAAGGAGGACGCGGAAGCACTGGCGTTCTTCGAGGGTCTCTCGTACAGCAAGAGGCGGCGGTTCGTGCTCTCCGTCGAAGACGCCAAGACTCCCGAGACCCGCAGCCGACGCATCGCCAGGTCGGTCGACGCGCTGCGAAAGGGTAGGGCCTAGCTCGTGGGCGAACGCCGGTGGCCGATGGCTCTGGCCGTCATCGCGGCGACGGTGTTGATGGTCGTCGCGCCTCGCCGGGCCGCGGTGTCGTTCTGGTGGGTCTTCCCGATCATCCAGCTCGTGATGCTCGGGATGCTCATCATCGCCGACCCGGGACGGATCGATCGTCGATCGACGGTCCTTCGCCGGACCACCATCGTCTTGATCGCCGTGATGACGGTGGCGAACACGCTCTCCGGCATCGTCTTGATCGGCGACATCGTAGATGGCCTTCCCGGCATCACCCCCACGATCCTGCTCGGGGGAGGGGCGGCGATCTGGGTCACCAACGTGATCGTGTTCAGTCTCTGGTTCTGGGAGATCGATCGTGGCGGCCCCACGGAACGGATGCTCAAGACCGCCGTCCCGGCCAGCTTCCTCTTCCCCGAAGAGGTGAACACGGATCCGGCCAAGCCCGCGCGTTGGGAACCAACGTATCCGGACTACCTCTACCTCGCCTTCACCAACGCCACGGCGTTCAGCCCCACCGACACCATGCCCGTGCGGACGTGGGCGAAGATGACGATGATGATCGAGTCGGCGATCTCCCTGTTGGTTGCGATCCTCGTCGTGGCACGCGCCGTGAACATCCTCCCGTGATGGGTCGAGCAGACGATCGTCGCCGCGGCTCCCGGAGTTACGACTGTTCGTCCAGGGCCGACGAGATCGCCGCGAGACCGACGTGCAGCTGAGCCTCCGTGGGCCACGCGAACCCGATCCGCACGTGGTTGCTCGGCATCTCGAACCAATGCCCCGGCCCCACGTACGTCCCGTGGCGCTCCAGCAACGAGCGATGAAAGCGGCCTGCATCGAAGCCCTCTACCGAGATGCGCGGGAAGCACACCACGCCACCGGCCGGCTCGACCCACGCGATCCGCGCGTCTTGCTTTACCCACGCCGACACGATCTGTCGTCGCTCCCTGTTCACCACCCCGCTCTCGGAAAGCCAAGGATCACGCCGTCGGAGCACCGCCAGGCCGACGGTTTCGTCCAGGATCCCGGTGCAGATGCCGATCTGCTCCTTTGCCGCGAGGAATCGCTCGTACACATCGCGGTTGCGGGTCATGAGCCAGCCGAGCCGAAGGCCCGGGGTGCCGTAGGCCTTGGAGAGCGACGACACCGCGATGATGCGCTCGCTCAGGCCCGCGGCCGAGGGATGCGGGGTGCCGAAGACGAGGTCGCGGTACGTTTCATCCACGAGGAGCAGGCAGCCGGCGCGCTCCGCGATCGCGTCGAGCTGGGCCAGTTCCGCCCACGACAGCATCGTGCCGGTTGGGTTGTGGGGGCACGTCACGCTGATGTAGGCGGTGTTCGGACGGACGGCTTCCTCGATGCGCTCGATCGGCGTGCGGAAGCCATCCTCGAATGACAGATCGACGTAGGTGATGTCGCAACCGATGGCACGAGGGGTTTCGAGGTTCGTGGCGTAGTTGGGCCGTACCACCACCAGATGCGCGTCGCGGTCCAGCAGCGTAGTCGCGACGATGAAGAGCGCGCCCGCGGCCCCCGCGGTCAACAGCACATCTTCCGGTCCGATCGCGGGATCTGCACCTTGGGCTGCGATCAGCGCCCGGAGGTCCGGCTCCCCCCGGTGGTCGCCGTAGTGGAGCGGGAGGCCCGACAGGTCCACGTCGATCGAGTCGAATCGACGATCGGCGACCGAGCTTTCGGACAGGTTGTTGCGGATCTTCGCGTAGCCGAGCTCCTCCGGCGATTCCTGCTCGATGAGCATGCGCCGGTACCTCATCGGCGGCCGTCACGCTCGCCGAGGGTGGGGATCACACGCACTCCTTCAGCCGTCGGACGCTCCCGGGGGTGTCGCGTGGACATCCCCCGGGAGCGGACCGAGGTGCAGCTACCCGCCGGTGCTCTCGAAATACTCCTCGGACTTCTCGTGCCCATAGAGCGCCCAGAGGACGAACACGCCGATGAGCAAGGTCACGAGCCCGGACTCCACGAACGCGCCGCTCCGATGGAAGATCATCAGGACGAGCGCCGAAGCCATGCGAAGTGCCTCGACCACGGCGACGAACAGACGGAACCCCCGGCTTCCGCGCATGAGGCCGGCTGCCACGATGAACAGGATGACCGCCATGACGGCCTCGATCGCCGCCGTCGCGTAGATCGAGCCGTTCGTGAGCGTTTCACCGTTGATGTTGACGTCGTTCAGACGGTCCTTGAACGCCAGCGACACGACGGCCGCCGTGAGCGCCAGGAACGCCTGGATGTAGAGGATGACCCCGATGAACGTGACGACGCCGGGGCGCTTGATAGCCGTGCTGGACAAGGTTCCCTCCCTCTCCGAGATTCGCCGGCGCGAGGGCTCGGTGGCCGGATCGAACGACCCGAAGGGTACATCGGGCCACAGCGCATGTCTCCTCGGCGCCGATCTCGCCCTCAGGCGGATCCGAGCAGCTCGCCGAGCAACCCCTGCACTCGCTCGTCGAGCTCGTCGCGGATCGGACGGACGTCCGCGATCGGCTTGCCGCTCGGGTCGGGGAGATCCCAGTCGAGGTAGCGCTTGCCCGGGAAGATCGGGCAGGCGTCGCCGCAGCCCATCGAGATCACGACGTCTGCCGCTTCCACTGCCTCGGTCGTCAAGGGCTTGGGGAACGCCTTCGATAGGTCGATGCCGAGCTCCCCCATAGCGGCGACCACGGCCGGGTTGATCTCGTTCGCCGGCGTGCTGCCCGCGGATCGCACGGACACCCGGCCGCGCGCGTGGTGATCGAGCAGCGCCGCAGCCATCTGCGAGCGGCCGGCGTTATGCACGCAGACGAAGAGGACCTCGGGCGGAGCCGTCACGGCACCAGCGCCTCCCTCACGATCGCGAGTCGTTCGGGCACGAGCCGGTAGAACGCCCAGCGACCCCGTCGTTCACGCTCGACGAGGCCGGCCTCGGCCAGCACCTTGAGATGGTGGCTCACCGTCGGCTGGCTGAGGCCCAACGGCTCGGTGAGATCGCAGACGCACGCCTCGCGATCCTCGGCCGCCGCCAGGAGCGAGAGCAGGCGGAGCCGAGCCGGGTCCGCGATCACGCCGAGGGCGGCCGCCATCTCTTCCGCTTCCGCTGCTCCGAGTGGCGCCCGGAGCACCCGGGGGCAGCATTCCTCGGTGATGACGCCGATCAACTTCACGCTCACAGATTGACAGCGGTCTATGTGTTCTGTCAACGTATCGACGATCGTCGATATATCAGGGGCCAACGAAGAGCCAGGACCGCAAGCGGCCCCTGGAAGATGCCCGGGAAGGAGGTGGAACGCATGAACGATCCCTGTTGCCCAGCGGATTGCTGCCCGCCGGACTGCTGCTGAGGACGACGTGCTCGGTCCGGATGCTCTCGGCCCGGGGCCGAGCCGAACCCTAGAAGGGCAGCGAGCACCAGGGGGCGGGCTCGGAGCGGAAGATCGCGTCCGCCCGGGCCGACGCCCCCTGGGTTCGCTCCTCGATCTGCCCGGCCGCAACGAGCTGAGAGAACGTCGTGCCGCCCAGGTAGGTGGCGCCCAGCGCGCTGACGGCGCAGGCGAGGTCCGGCGACTCGTCGGTGCGCTCGCACGTCGCCGAGCCCCGAGACGCCGCGAGCGCGAACCTCCCGTCGTTCTGCGGACAGAAGTCGTCGCGAACCTCGAAGACGATCCGCCCCTCGGACGCGTAGCCGCGCGCCTCGAGGGCCGCGGGCACGTCGACGAGCCGCGCGTACATCCCGTCCGTGAGCGTGAAGCGCATCCGCCGAGGTTCGACCAACAGCCAGCGCAAGGGGTCGTCCGCCGGCCGCATCCCCGCGATCACCAGGTGCACGAGGTCGATGTCGAACACGAACCGCCAGATGTCCGCCGTGGCCTGGGGCGTGAGCGCCATCGTCTCGTGGACGGTGAGCTCGAGCCTGGGCACCTCGCCCGGCCAATCGTGCTTCACCTCGTACACGACGTACGCGTCGGGCTCGCCGGCCTCGGTCTCATGGATGGCGTAGTACGAGGGCAAGTCCTTGTCGTGATGCGGCTCCTCGCTGAACCGCCACGAGAACCAAGGGTCGTCGAGCGCGATCATGCCGGGGCGAGCCGCCGCGACGGCGTCGTAGATGGGACGCATCCGCGGGAGCGCGTCGTCATGCTCGAACAGCCTGACCCGTCCCCGCGGTTGGTAGCCGGGCAGGAACGCCGCCCTGCCGGTCTCCATGCGCAGATCCCCCAGGAACGTGGCCAGGCCGAAGCCGAAGCGACGGTAGATGCCGCCCTCCGAGGCGTGGAGGAGGGCGAGGCACTCGCCGCGCGCAGCGGCGTCATCGAGCTGCGCGCGCATCAGCGCGGTATTGATGCCCTGCCGGCGATGGCTGGGCAGGACCCCCACGTGCTTGATCCCCGCCGCCGGCACCGTCTCCCCGCCAGGCACCGAGACCCGGAAGGTCGCGACCAACGAACCGCCCACCACGGCGCCGTCGTCGAACGCCGCCAATTGCCGCTCGTACTCGGCGATCGAGCGCTCGACCTCGACCTCCTCGTCCGACACCCGGCTGTGCGAGGCGGCTTCGAGCACGCGCACGTAGGTGGCGAACTCCTCGGGCCGGATCGGGCGTATCTGCGCGTCCATCTCGACACTGTACCGACCCCCCCCAAGCGCCAGCGGGCGAGGCGGACCGCCCCGCGTATCCGCCTTTCGTCCATACTTCGGGTTCGAGCAGAAGAATCCCTTGACGACGCCGCTGCTCGGGCGGTAGACCTAGTTCGTCCCGCGGATCCCTCGCGCTCGGCTTCGCACTGGCCGGGCGCGATCCCCCCAAGTGCAGGAGTCCCGCCGATGCGCCGCAGCGCCCGGACACTCGCCCCGTTGCCGCTCGTCGCAGCCATGCTGCTCGCCGCAACCCCCGCGCGGGCCGCCCTCCCCTCCACCCAGCCCGACGACACGGGCATGCTCAACGGCAAGGTCCGCGCGATCGCCCAGGCAGGTGGACACGTGTGGATCGGGGGTTCCTTCACGCAGGCCTTGAACGCGTCGGGTCAAGCAGCCCAGGCGGTGAACAGCCTGGTGGCCTTCGACCCGAACTCGGGACTGCTCGACACATCGGTGAACCAGCCCGACGTGACGAACGGGAGTGCCGCCGCCACGGTCTACGACGCCGCGCTCGGGCCCGACGGCAAGCTTTACTTCGCGGGCCGTTTCACCGCCGTGAATGGCCAGGCGCGCAAGAACGTGGCGGCGATCGACCCCGTGACCGGGAACCTCCTGGCGTTCGATCCCGGGACGGCCGAGGCGACCGCGATCTACGCATCGAGCACCAACGTCTACGTGGGCACCGACCGGATCCTGTCCTTCGCCTTCAACGGCACGTCCACACCGGACTACACGCCCCCGCAGGTCTCGGTGGATCCGTCGCTGCGTGGACACAACACGCCCCCGCAGATCCGCGACATCACTCAGGTGGGCTCGGACGTCATCGCCGCGTGCCAGTGCGACGCCATCACGGACACGAGCGGCACGCGCAACGTGAAGGCCCTCGTGAAGGTGGATGCGGGCACGGGGGACTGGGTCAACTGGCGGCCGAGCAACCTGACCGACAGCAGCGGGGCGTTCGGTATCAGCTTGGTGACGCACGTCGCGCCGGGCGGCGGGCCGTTGACGATCTACCTCGCGGCCGGCGGTTCGGACTTCACGGCCGCGTACACCGAGTCGAGCGGGAAGCAGCAGTGGAAGACCGACACCTCGGGCTCGAGCCAGGCCATAACCTGGTTCCAGGGGGACCTCATCGTGGGCGGCCACTTCAACTGGACCCAGGCGCCGGGAAGTGGCAGCTGCGGCAGCAACGACTCCCCGAACCTCAGCTGCTATCACACCCCCAAGCTCGTGGCGATGGATCCCGCCAAGGGCGGCGTGCTCCTGGTGGGTTCGGACCCGTGGAACCCGGGGATCTGCTGCAAATACAACGGCGTGTGGGCGCTGCTCACCGATGCCGACGGGGTCCATCTTCACGTGGGAGGTGAATTCACGAAGGCGGGCGGAACGTGGTCGGGCTCGGGCAAGAACTGGAGCCTCTCGGGCGCTTCCACCCAGCAGTACTACGCCCGCTTCGGAGGATCCGTGATCGGACAGCAGCAGCTCACGGTCACCAAGCACGGGACGGGAAGCGGCACCGTGTCGAGCTCGCCGGCGGGGATCGACTGCGGCGCGACGTGCACCGCGACCTTCGCGCAGGGCGCCATGGTGTCCCTCTCGGCACAGGCCGATCCGGGGTCGACGTTCGCGGGCTGGGGCGGGGACTGCTCGGGAACGGGGAACTGCAAGGTCACCCTGACGAACGCCCGCGCCGTCACGGCGACGTTCACCAAGGCGGCGACGGCGACATGTGGAGACATCGCGTTCGTGAGCGCGCGCAAGGGCGACGGCGACGTCTTCGTCATGGACGCGGCGGGCAAGCACGCCGTCGACGTCTCCAACGATCCCGCCCCCGACCTCGACCCCGCGTGGTCACCGGACTGTTCACAGATCGCCTTCTCCGGTTCACGCAACGGTGACGGCGACATCTTCGTCATGGACGCGGACGGGAAGAACGTGCAGGCGCTCACCTCGGGGAACGGCAACGACACCCAGCCCACCTGGTCCCCCGACGGCTCCCAGCTCGCGTTCACGAGCGATCGCACGGGCGATCGCGAGCTCTACGTCATGGACGCCGACGGCAAGCACCTCACGCAGATCACGACCAACTCATGGGCCGACCAGCAGCCCGACTGGTCGCCGGACGGGACGAAGCTCGTGTTCGCCAGCAACCGCGGCGGCACCATGCAGATCTACACGGTCTGGCCCGACGGCTCGCATCGCAAGCAGATCACGAGCGGTGGCAAGGCGAACGACCAGCCGGCCTGGTCGCCGAGCGGCGATCGCCTCGCGTACGTGGGCCGCACCAGCGGGACCCCGCAGATCTGGACGATGAAGCCGAAGGGCAAGGATCGTGTGCGCCTGAGCTCCGACGGCAAGCGCGACGGCCATCCAACCTGGTCGCCCAACGGCAAGCGTCTGGCGTACGACGCCAACGCGTCCAGCGGCGCGCGCCAGATCTGGAAGATCACCGCGAAGGGCAAGAACGCCACGAAGCTCACGAGCCAGCCGGCCGGGAACACCGACCCCTCCTGGAGCTGACCCGAGGGCGACTCGCCGCAGCGCGAGAACTCCCATCGGCCTAGACTTCGCCCGAACCGGATGGGGAGGGGGAAGAACCATGCGCAAGTTGATGACCGTCGCCGGCCTGGTGGCGTGCATCGTGTTGGTGGCCACACTGGTTTCGGCCGCGGATCAGAAACGGGTGTCGTCGCCGATGACCGTGCACGTGATCGAGCACGCCACCACCGACGTCGTGATCAACACGGGCAAGAAAGGCGATACCACGGGCGATCTGCTCACGTGGCACAACAAGATCTTCGATTCCAAGAACAAGAAGCAGGTCGGCCGCGACCAGGGCGACTGCGTCCGCATCAACCCCAAGCAGGGCTCCTGGGAGTGCCGATGGATCACGTGGGTGCCCGGCGGCGCCATCACGGTCGAGGGTCCCTTCTACGACTCGAAGGACAACACGATCGCGATCACGGGCGGCAAGGGCAAGTTCAAGAACGCCCGCGGCACGATGAACCTGAAGGCCCGCAAGGGCGGCGCGGAGTACGCCTTCATCTTCCACGTCATCCCGTAGCGGACCGGCAGCGTCCGGCGTTTCGAGGAGGCCGGGGCAGCACGCCCCGGCCTCCCCGCACCTTGTCACTCAGGTGCTACGCGTTCAGCGCGGCGAGGAAGCCCTCGAGGTCGGGCGCCACGGTGTAGGTGGGCTCCAGGTAGCCCTCCAACGCCTCGATCGTCTTGTATCCGTTGCCCGTCACGTAGGCCACCGTCTCTTCCTCGGGCCCGATGATGCCCTCGTCGACCATGCGTTTGAGGTTGGCGATGGTCACGCCTCCGGCGGTCTCGGTGAAGACGCCCTCGGTCCCGGCAAGCAGCGAGATCCCTTCCAGGATCTCCCGCTCGGTGCACCAGCCGATGTGGCCGCCGGTCTCCCGGGCCACCTTCAGCGCGAAGTAGCCGTCGGCGGGGGAACCGATCGCGAGCGAGCGAGCGATGGTGTTCGGTCTCACGGGCGTGATCTCCTCCGCGCCATCGAGGAACGCCTGCGCCACGGGACGGCAGCCCTCCGGCTGGGCGCCGCTCACGCGATACCTGGACTCCTCCACCGCCCCCACGGCGATGAGTTCGCTGAAGGCCCGATGGATCTTGGTGAGCAGCGCGCCCGAGGCGATCGGCACGACCACGTGATCCGGGAGGCGCCAGCCGAGCTGCTCGGCCGTCTCGAACCCGAGCGTCTTTGAGCCCTCGGCGTAGTAGGGGCGCATGTTCACGTTCACGAACGCCCACGGCAGCGCGTCCGCGACCTCGGTGCACAACCGGTTCACGTCGTCGTAGTTGCCCTTCACCGCCACGACCTTCGCGCCGTAGGCCTCGGTGGCGAGGATCTTGGCGCGCTCGAGGTCGTCGGGCACGAAGACGTAGCACGCGAGGCCCGCCTTGGCGGCGTGGGCCGCGGTGGCGTTGGCGAGGTTTCCGGTGGAGGCGCACGACACCGCCTCGTAGCCGAAGGACCGGGCCATGGTAAGGGCCACGGACACGACGCGATCCTTGAACGAATTCGACGGGTTCACCGAGTCGTCCTTGATCCACAGGTGCCGCAGGCCGAGCGCCGCCGCCAGACGGTCGGCCCTGCGCAGCGGCGTGAACCCCGCTCCGAGATCCACGCGCTCGATCCCCGGGCCTCCGGGGAGCAGGGACCCGTAGCGCCACAAGGAGTCGGGGCCCTGCTCCGCCTGTTTGCGGAACACCTCGCCCTCCACCGACTGCAGGTCGTACGCGGGCTCGAGCGGGCCGAAGCATTCCTCGCAGATCGTGAGCGGCTCGACCGGATACTGCTGGCCGCACACGCGACACTGGAGGGCGGCCGGCGTCGTGGCCCGGGATCCCGGACTCACCACGTCACCGCCCCGTGGTCGGCCGAGCCCACGACGCGTGCGTATTTCGCCAGCGCCCCCTGGGTATAGCGATGCTCCGGCTGGATCCAGCGGGTCCGGCGGTCCCGCAGTACGGCGTCGTCCACCACGAGCTCGATCGTGCGGGCATCCGCATCGATGGCGATCTCGTCGCCGTCCTCCACGAGCGCGATCGGCCCACCCACGAACGCCTCGGGTGCGACGTGCCCGACGCTGAAGCCCTTCGTGGCCCCGCTGAAGCGCCCGTCGGTGATGAGCGCGACCTCCTTGCCGAGTCCGGCGCCGGCCACGGCCGCGGTGACCGCGAGCATCTCCGGCATGCCCGGTGAACCCTTCGGTCCCTCGTAGCGGATCACGATCACGTCGCCCGCGACGATGTCGCCGGTCGTGAGCGCGTCGAACGCGGCCTGCTCCGAATCGAACGCGCGCGCGCGGCCGCGGAACACGAGGCCCTCGGCGCCCGCGGCCTTCACGACGGCACCGTCGGGCGCGAGGTTTCCACGGAGGATCGCGAGCCCGCCCCACGGGTGGATCGGGGCGGCGATAGGACGGATCACCTCACCGTCGGGTGCGGGAATGTCGGCGGCCGCGAGGTCCTCGGCGAGGGTCTTGCCCGACACGGTGAGGCAGTCACCGTGCAGATGGCCAGCCTCCAGGAGCTCTCGCATCACGACCGGGACGCCGCCCACGCGGTCGATGTCGCTCATCACGAACCGCCCCGCCGGCCGGACGTCCACGAGGTGGGGGACCGTCCGTCCGATCCGATCGAAGTCCTCGAGCTGCAGATCCACGTGCGCCTCGCGCGCGATGGCGAGGAGGTGCAGCACCGCGTTCGTCGAGCCCGCCAGAGCCATGACCACGGAGATGGCGTTCTCGAAGGCCTCTTTGGTCATCACCTCGCGCGGGAGCGGCCCTCCTTCGGCCACGATCTGGGCCGCACGGACCCCCGATCCGCGCGCGAACACCTCGCGGCGGTAGTCGACCGCAGGTGGGCTGGCGCTGCCGGGCAGCGACATCCCCAGCGCTTCTCCCACGGCGGCCATCGTGTTGGCGGTGTACATGCCCGCACACGACCCCGTGCCCGGACAGGCGGCCCGCTCGATGTCGCGGAGCTCGGCATCGTCGATGACACCCTTCGCATGCGAGCCAACGGCCTCGAACACGTCCTGGATCGTGATGTCCCGCCCTCGGTAGGTCCCCGGGAGGATCGTGCCGCCGTACAGGTACACGGACGGAAGGTTCATGCGCGCCATCGCCATCAACATGCCGGGCTCGGATTTGTCGCAGCCGGCGATGCCCACGAGGGCGTCCATCCGCTCCGCGTGCAGCACGAGCTCGACCGAATCCGCGATCAGGTCGCGGCTCATGAGCGACGCCTTCATCCCCTCGTGGCCCATGGCGATGCCGTCGGACACGGCGATCGTGGTGAACTCGATCGGAACGGCGCCACCCTGGCGCACGCCTTCCTTGGCGAGCGCGGCGAGCTTGTCCAGGTGGTAGTTGCAGGGCGTCACCTCGTTCCAACTCGACGCGACACCCACCTGCGCCTTCGAGAAGTCCTCTTCGGAGAATCCCACGGCGCGAAGCATGGCGCGGGCGGGAGCGCGGTGCGGCCCTTCCGTGACCTCCCAGCTGCGCGGGCGATCCTTCCCGGCTGCCATGCTTTCGACCTCCTCGACGCCGTTCCCGACGGTAGGCCGACACGGTACCAACCGCGGCCCGAGCCGCCGCCAGTTAGGCTTCTGGCTCGACCCATGGGCGACGAAACGATCACGATCCCACCTGACGCGGGCCGCAGCTGGTGGCTGCACGAGGCCCTCGCCGCCGACCCGGGCGAGCCGGCCCCGCCGCTGTCCGCCGACACCGGCGCCGACGTCGTGATCCTGGGCGGCGGCTACACGGGGATGTGGACGGCGTACCACCTCAAGCGACTCGACCCCGGCGTTGACATCGTGCTCGTGGAACAGGACATCTGCGGCGGCGGCCCGAGCGGGCGCAACGGCGGGTTCCTCAACGGCTTCTGGAACGAGGTCGAGACGCTTGCGCACGAGTTCGGCGATGAAGCCGCGCTTCGGATCTGCCGGGCCGGCGATGACAGCGTGGCGTCGATCGCGGCGTTCTGCGAGGAGCACGGCGTCGACGCGGAGCTGCACCAGGACGGGGAGCTCTCGGTCGCCGGATCCGAGGCGCAGGTGGGGGGTGGGCCGACCTCATCATCACCGCCGATCGACTGGGCGTGAGCGACCTCTTCGACGTGCTCACGCCCGAGGAAGTGCGTGCCCGGGTCGACTCCCCCACCTTCCGCGGCGGCGTCTTCACGCCGAAGGGCGCGACGGTGCAGCCGGCGATGCTGGGACGCGGACTCCGCCGCGTACTCCTAGAGCTCGGCGTGCGGATCCATGAGGCCACGCCCGTCACCCGGTTCGGCGCGGGAACGCCGTGCGTGGCCGAGACCCCCGGGGGAACGGTCAGGGCGGGGGCGGCCGTGGTGGCGCTGAACGCGTGGGCGTCGCACTGGAAGCGGTTCCGCCGCACGATCACCGTGCGCGGCAGCTACATCGTGCTCACCGCGCCCGCGCCCGAGCGGCTGGAGGCGATCGGGTGGACCGACGGGATGGGCGTGTCGGACTTTCGCTCTGCGCTGCACTACCTGCGCACCACGCCCGACGGACGGATCGCGTTCGGGATCGGCGGGATGCAACCGAACCTGGCCCGCCGGATCGGACCCCGTTTCGCCTACGACGAAGCCGCGCTGCGGGTGGCCGCCCGGGACCTGTACCGCATGTTCCCCAGCTTCCGCGACGTCCCCATCGAGGCCGGGTGGGGCGGGCCCATCGATGTCTCCGGGACGCACCTACCGTTCTTCGGGACGCTCGAGAAGGGCACGGTCCACTACGGGCTCGGGTACACGGGCAACGGCGTGGGCCCCGCCCACCTGGGCGGGGAAATCCTCGCGCATCGCGCGCTCGGGCGCTTGTCTCCCCTCCTGGAGCTGCCGCTCGTGGACGCCGAGCCGAGGCGGTTCCCGCCGGAGCCCCTGCGCTCCCCGGGGACGCTCATCGCGAACCACGCCATCCGCCGCAAGGACGACGTGGAGGATCGCGGCGAACAGCCGAACCCCCTGGTGGACTTCGTCGCACGTCTGCCGAGGCGTCTGGGCTACCACCTCGGTCCGTGACGACGCGCTTGGGCCGGCACGCCAACTCGTCGGTCAGCCCAGCGCGATGAGGGCCACGCCCGCGAGGGCCATCGTCACGCCGAGGACCTGGGTGCTCCCCAATCGCTCGTGAAGGAAGCCGCGCGCCAGCAGGACGGTGGCGACCGGGTACATCGAGGCCAGCACCGCGACGAGGCTGAGCAGACCGCGCCGGGAGGCCAGGACGAAGAGCAGGTTGGCGCCGTTGTCCATGACGCCGACCGCCACGAGGGTCCCGAGCTGGCTCCGCGCCATCGCGAACGAGGGCCGACGAACGAGCAACGCGATGCCCAGCAGGACGAGCGCGCCCACCCGGACGAACAGGATCGTCCAGGCCGGATCCTCTTCGCCGCCGGCGTCCAGCAGCACCACGAGGAGGCCGAGCGTCGCGGCCGCGACGCTCGCCAGCACGACGGCCCGGGGATGGATCCGCGCCCCGGCCTCGTCACGATGGCGCGCCGCGAGGACGACACCACCGATGCGCGAGCGCCACCCCCACCAACTGGAGCGGAGCCGGCCGCTCCCCGCGGGCGAGACCCGCGGCCACGGGCACGAGCCCCGAAAGCGCGGCGATCGGCGCCACCACGCCCATGGGGCCCAGCGCGAGCCCCGAGTAGAGCGCGGCGAGGCCGACCGTACCCAGCACGCCGGCGAGCAGCCCGATCAGCACCACCCGCGACGACGGGAACCCGGGAAGGACGATGAGCACCACCGCGACGGTGAACGCGAATCCGGCCAGCTGCGAGACCGCGGAGACCGTCAGGATGGATAGGCGCCTCGTGGAGAGCCCGCCCAGGAAGTCGGCGGAGCCCCAGCTTGCCGAGGCCCCCAGGGCCAGCACGATCGCGAGCATCGCGCAACGCTAGCAGCGGCCTTCCGTCTCGCTCCCCACATAGACTTCGGAGGACCCAGCCGAGGAGGCACTCCGTGGATATGCGCCTGAGCGCCGAGGACGCGCACCTGCAGGCACGTGCGCGCGCCTTCACCGACCAGGTGTTGATCCCGCTCGAGGACGAGTGCGAAGACAACGACGGACTCTCCATCGCGAGCGCGGCGGCGGCCAAGCAGGCGGTGCTGGACCACAGGTTCAACGGCATCAACCACTCCGTCGCCGACGGCGGACAGGGATTCGACCTGTTCCAGCAGATGCTCGTCGAGGAGCAATGGGGACGGGCGACCGGGGCGCTCTGGGACATCCCGTGGCGCCCGGCGATCCCGCTTCGCCGCGGCACCGAGGCGCAGAAGGAGCGGTACCTGCGCCCCGCGTTGCGGGGCGACCGGCGAGACGCGTACGCGATCACCGAGGAGGGAGCGGGATCGGACCCCACCATGGTCGCGACGACGGCGCGGCGCGACGAGGGCGCGTGGGTGATCGACGGGGAGAAGTGGCACGTCACGTCCGGCGACGTCGCCGACTTCTTCGTCGTGCACGCCCACGTGGATGGCGATCCCGCCCTGGCAACCGTCTTCTTGGTGGACAAGAGCGCGCCGGGCGTGCGCCTCGTTCGCACGCCGAAGTACACGCACACGTTCGTCTTCGAGCATCCGATCTTCGCGTTCGAAGGGGTGCGCCTGGACGACGACGCGATCTTGGGCGAGGTCGGGCAGGGCTTCGAGCTCACCAAGGATTGGTTCGTCGAGGAACGGATGATGATCGGGGCGCGAACCGTCGGCGCCTCGACCCGGGCGCTGCGAGCGCGCGCTCGACGTTCGCGACAGGAGCGCGTCCAGTTCGGCCGGGCCATCGTGGGCTTCCAGGCGATCGAGTTCATGCTCGCCGACATGGCCGCCGAGCTGATGGCCGCGAAATCGCTGCTGTATCGCGCGTGCTGGGAGGCGGCGCGGGGCGGCGCAGACCGCAAGCAGACCCATGCCATGGCGAGCGCCGTCAAGCTCGTGTGCTCGGAGACCGCCGGACGGATCATCGACAAGGCGGTCCAGATATTCGGGGGACGCGGCTACATGCGCGAGGAGCCCGTTGAGCGCCTCTACCGAGAGATCCGCGTGGACCGGATCTGGGAGGGGACCTCGGAGATCCAGCGGATGGTGATCGGCAACGAGCTGCGCAAGCGTGGCGCCGAGCTGTATGCGGGGTGGCCCGGGATCGAGGCACGCACGCCCCGGGGGGCGTAAGGTCGCACCGGACCCGATGACCGAAGGAGCTGTCATGTACGGCGAGCGACCACACACGGAGGGCGGCGGAAGCGGTGCCGACCGGGGCGGCCCCGATCAGGAACGGATGATGCAGGAGGCCGAGCGCGAGCGTCTCGTCGAAGAGGCCGAGGACATCCACGCGCAGGAGGCGGCGGAGCGCGGAGAAACGATCCCGAAGCGCCCGTGGTGGAAGTTCTGGGCGTGAGGCCGGTGGACGTTCGGTCGTGAGGCAGCTGGGAGCTCTGCCGTGAGGACGGGCACGCCGCTCAGGTCCCGTCCAGGCAGCCTTCGACGGCGTCGGGTAGCCCCGGGATCGTGAGACCCGCCCCGCCGTCCACGAAGTCGTAGCGCACGCCCTGCCAGGTGCCGGGCAGGCCGGGGTAGGCACGGCGGGCGGTATCGCCCGCATCCCACTGGAACCCGCTCCAGTCGGGCGAGACGAACCCGGCGGTGTCATAGGGAGCCACGGCGACCACCCCCCGCCCGAACCGCCGCTGTTCCACCAGGAAACGGCCCTGGTACGCGGGATCGTCCTTCGCGTAGAGCTTGATGTACCAGCGCTCGATGTCCTTGAGATACCCCTGCTCCGACGGCGGCGACTCGGGTCCCACGAAATAGCGCATCTCCACCACCTCGAGGGGGCCGTCGACCGGAGCCGTGCGCCGGATGAGCCCGAGTGGGTCCGTGAACCGGGGCGAGTCCGCAGCCGGCGACCTCCAACCCCCGACGCACGTGGGGGAGGCGGCGCCCTTCCTCGGAAGCGGCGTGAGCGGCAACGCGGGCGCGGTCGGGGAGACGCCCGCCCCCGATGCGTCGGAGGCCACCACGGGCGAGGAGGCCGCCGGTCTGCTCCGTGTTGCCCTGGCACGCAGCGGCCGTGGACGCCACGGCGACCAGCGCGATGATCAGGGTGGTGAACCTACGCACCTGCAGCTCCGAACGCCTCGAGAGGGACCGCAAGGATACCGACCCCATCCCCGCTTGGTAGAACTGATGCCCATGCCCGCACGCACCCATCCCCTCGACGAAGGACGCGGCGACGCCCATCCGTTGCCGATGAGCCGTCGGAAGTTCCTCACCACGTCGGCGATGGCCGTCGCGGGTGGCGTGCTGTTCTCCTGCACGGGCGGACGCACGATCCCCACCGTGAGCGACGCCACGCCGGCGTCGGACACCGCGACGCCGATCAAGCGCGTGATCTACGTCATGCTCGAGAACCGGAGCTTCAACAACGTGTTCGGCGGGTTCCCGGGGGTCGTGGGCACCGACACGGGCGTGAGCTACGGCAAGGAGGTGCCGTTGCGCGACTGCCCGGACTGGCTGCCGGGAGATCTCCCGCACGACCGCGCCGCGTATCTGAACTGCATGAACGGCGGGAAGCTCGACGGGTTCGGCACCGGGATCTACGGGCCGGAATGGGCGTACTCCCAGCTCCGTGAGCACCAGATCCCCAACTACTGGCGCTGGGCGCGCGAGTTCGCGGTCTCCGACCATTTCTTCGCATCGGCGTCGGGACCGTCGTATCCCAATCACTTCTTCTTCATCGCCGGGACCTCGGGCGGCGTCATCGACAACCCCGAGAACATCGAGACCCGGGTGGACGGCGACAAGAAGTTCAAGAGCTGGGGCTGCGACGCCCTGGGCGCCGACGTCTTCGTGTTCGCCAAGGACCCCCAGGGCAACCTCTCCAAGCACGACACCTGCTTCTCCTTCCCCACCGTCGGTCAGCAGCTCACCCAGGCGGGGGTCGACTGGACCTTCTACTCGGCCTCGCCCGGACAGACGGGCTATTTCTGGAACGCGTACAACGGGATCTCCGAGGTCTTCCACACGGACCTGTGGCATGAGCACACTCGTCCCGTCGACCAGCTCGTGCAGGACATCGGCGCGGGCGACCTGCCCGCGGTCACGTGGGTGACTCCTCGGTTCGAGCTCTCCGACCACCCGCCGGTGAGCACCGGGTTCTCCCACAACTGGGTCACGGACATCGTGAACGCCGTCATGACCTCGGCCATGTGGGAGCACACGGCGATCTTCGTGACATGGGATGAGTGGGGCGGCTTCTACGACCCCGTCGCGCCCCCCGTCGTGGACGATGTCGGGCTCGGCTTCCGGGTCCCCCTGCTCACCATCAGCCCCTACACACCGCGAGGCCTCATCGATACGCAGGTGGGCGAGTTCTCGACGCCGCTGCGATTCATCTCCGACAACTGGGGCCTGAAGTACCTCACGCCGCGGATCGCGAACACCCACGACATGTCGCACCTGTTCGACTTCCGACGCCAAGCCGCGCGCGCCGATGGTCTCCCCCAAGGAGGCGCCCACCTACGGGACCCCGTGGCAGTTCCCCACGGACTACCCCGGGTGGCCTGCGGGCACGGTTCCCACGACGGACCCCTTCTGAGGGCTCGGTCCCGTCGGCCCGTCTTGAACACAGGCTAGCTGCGAGGGAGCACCAGCACGTCCACGGCCGCACAGCCGACCGGCGACACGATCAGGGGATTCACGTCGAGGGCGTCGAGCCGATCGCCCAGGTCCGCGGCGAGGACCGACAGGCGCACGATCGCCGAAGCGAGCGCGCCCACGTCTGCGGGCGCCGCGCCGCGGAGGCCCTCGAGCAACGGACGGGCACTCAGCCCGTGCACGAGCTCGCGTGCGCGCCGTTCGTCCAGTGGCGGCAGCGCCGAGGCGCCGATCATGCAGCAACTCCACCAGGACGCCGCCGGCCGCGACGACGACCATCGGGCCGAACTGGGGGTCGCGCACGATCCCGAGGGCGAACTCGACGCCCCCCGCTGACCATCGGGAGCCACGATCACGTCCGGGCCGAGGCGCGCCGCCAGGTCGTCGTAGGCCTCCCGGACCTCGTCGCGATCTGCCAGCGATACCCGCACCCCGCCAACCTCGGACTTGTGATGGACGCCGGGCGCCGCCGTCTTGAGGACCACCGGGTAGCCGAGCGCGTCCGCCACCGCCACGGCGTCGTCCGCGGAGCTCGCCGCCTGGGCTCGGACGACCGGCACGCCGTAGTCCGCGAGCAGCGCGAGGCCCTCGAGCTCGGTCAGCATCGAACCGGACTCCAGGCGCGCGCCCCAGCGCGATCGCACGTCGGAGCTCACCGCGTCGGGGACCACGAGGCTCGGGCGCGCGGAGAGGTCGCGATACCGCATCAGATGTCCCAGCGCCTTGAGGCCCGAGGCGGTGCCTTCGAGGACCGGGATGCCCGCCTCGCGCAGGTACCGACCTTCCTCGGGCGCCACGGCGCTCGCGAGGTTGGACAGCACGCAGAAGGGCTTGGTGGTTGCCGCCGCGACGTCGAGCGCCACCGCGAGGTACCCCTCGTCATAGGGCTGCCCCTGGCGAGTGAGGTCGACCACGAACGCAAGGGCCGCGGTGTCGGGATCGTCGTGCAGCGCCAGGAACGCGTCCCGGAAGATGCGGTCCGCGTCGATGCCCGTCCCCCAGGCGTCGAGTGGATTGGCGGCCTCGAGCCCGGGGTCCAAGGTGTCCGCGAGCTCGGCGCGCGTGTGCATCGGAGATCGCAGCGAACGGCACCCCAAGGTCCTGGGCGACGTCCGCCAGCAGGGCGCGCTCGCCGCCGGAGTCGTGGACGCGTGGCGATGCCCTCCCCCGTCGTGACGCGCCTGGGGGACGCGAACAGCTCCATGGCGTCGGCCATCTCTTCGAGCGAGCGGACCTCGAGCACGCCATAGGCGTCGAACAGCGCCTCGTACGCGCCGTGCTCGCCCGCGAGCGCCCCCGAATGGGCCGTGACCATGGCCTTGGACCCTTCGGTGCGACCGACCTTCAGCGCCAGCACCGGGATGTCGGAGGCGGCGGCGCGCGTCGAGCTGCGCTCGGAAGCGATCCGGGCCTCGAACGGTCTCCAGCAGCAACGCGAGCACCCGCGTGCTCGACAGGCCGAGCGCGTACTCCATGTAGTCCGCCATGGTGGTCACGATCTCCTGGCCGCTCGAGACCAGCAGGTTGAACCCGATGCCGCGGTCACTGAACGCGAACGCGGCGAACGCGGAACCGCTGTGCGAGATGAAGGTGACCGGGCCGGGCCGCAGGACGTCCGGGGTGTCGAAGCCCGTGGCCCGCAGGTGGGCCTCCTCGTTCAGGAACCCCATCCCGTTGCCGCCGCACAGCGGGATCCCCGCCTCGCGCGCGAGCGCGGCCACGCGCTCGAAGAGCGGCGGGCGGTCCGGGTCGGGATCGGCCTCGTGCAGCGAGGAGAAGGTGACCGCCGAGCGCGACCCCGCCGCGATGGCCTCCGCGAGCGCCCCCTCGATCCGATGGTTCGCCACGCCCAGGATGGCGAGGTCCGGGGGGCCGGGAACCTCGGCCACCGACGGGTAGCACCGGTGGCCGAGCACCTCGTCGTAGCCCGGGTTCACGGGGTAGATCGCGCCCTCGTAACCCGCCGCGCCGCAGCTCCACCATCATCTGGCGGCCGAGCGAACCCTCCTTGACGCTCGCGCCGACCACCGCGACGGACCGGGCCACGAGCATGGGCTCGAGGGCCGGACGCGCGGGTCCCTCGGCACGGGGTTCCCCTGGCGGCTCGATGCCGGGTCCGGGCCCGGCGGTGCGTGGCACGGCCCTACTTCTTGGCGATGGCCTTGTCCTTCTTGGCCATCTTGAAGGCCTGCCACCCGGGGATGCCGTTCACGCCGCCGCCGCCGTGCGTGGCGCACGACCCGTGGTAGAGGCCGCGGACGGGGGTGCGGAAATCGGCGTAACCGGGGGCGGGACGCATGTGGAACAGCTGATCCACGCTCAGCTCGCCGTGGAAGATGTTGCCGCCGATCAGCCCGAGCTCCTGTTCCATGTCGTAGGGCCCGATCACCTGGTAGTCGATGATCGAATCCTTGAAGTTCGGCGCGAGCTCGTTGTAGCCGTCGAAGATCCGTTGCGCGTAGGCGTCGAGCTCGTCGCGGTGCGGCTCCAGGTTCCAATCGTCGGGCACCCACTGCGTGAACATCGAGAACACGTGCACGCCCTCGGGCGCGAGCTTCTTGTCGAGCGTGGTGGGGATCGTGCCGTCCACGAAGGGCGCGACGGCCGGCTTGCGATCGATGTGCGCGTCCTGGAACGCCCGCTCCGCGTACTGCGGGCTGAGGCAGAGCTCCACCGAGCCCGTGTGGTGGGCCTGCTGCTCCTTCCCCGGCTGCGCCACGAAGTCCGGCAGTTCGGAGATGGCGACGTTCACCTTCACCGTGCCCGATCGGGTCTTCCACCGCTCGATGTCCCACACGAAGTCCGCGGGAAGCTCGTGGCGATCGAGCAGGTCGAGGAACGCGATCTTCGGGTGGATCGTGGTGACCACGACCGGGGCGCGCAGCTCCTCGCCGTTCTCGAGCGCCACGCCAACCGCCCTGCCGCCGCGGACGAGGATCTTGTTGACCTTCGCCTCGGTGCGGATCTCGCACCCGAACGATTCCGCCGAGCGCCGGATGGAGTCGGACACCGCGCCCATGCCGCCCTGCTGGAACCCCCAGGAGCCGAGGTGACCGTCGCCGACGTCCCCGATGGAGTGGTGGAGCATCACGTACGCCGTGCCGGGCTCGTCCGGACCCGCCCACGTGCCGATCACGCCGTTCACCGTGAGCATGGCCTTGATGGCATCGGATTCGAACCAGTCGTTCAGCAGATCCGAGACGCTCATCGTGAACAGACGCGTCACGTCGGCCACGCCGCGCTGCCCGAGGCCGCGCATGTTCCACGCGGTCTGGGCCTGGGGCAGGAGGTCGCCCAGCTTGGTGGAGCCCACATGGGGCGGAACGGAGAGCAGGAGCGGCCCCAGGACGTCGGAGACACCTTTCATCCACGCCTCCCATTTGGGGAGTGTCTCGGCGTCCTTCTTCGAGAACTGCGCGATGGACTCGTGGGACTTGGCGGCGTCGTCGGCGTACACCGTGATCGCCCGTCCGTCCGGGAACGCCTGGAAGTACGGCCCGAACGGCGTGACGTCGTAGCCGAACCGCTTGAGGTTCAGCTCGCGGATGATGGACGGCGGCATCAGCGACATGACGTAGGAGTACGTGGTGACGTTGATCTCCGGGTGATCGGCGAACGGCGCGCTCGTGTCGGCGGCGCCGCCCGTCTTGTGCCGAGACTCGAGCACCACCGTGCGCGCACCCTCGCGCGCGAAGTACGCGCCGGAGGTTAGTCCGTTGTGTCCGCCGCCGATCACGATGGCGTCGTAGGTGTTCGAAGCCATGGGTACAGGTCCTTCCCCTCGGCCGGGACCCTGCTCCCGGGCCTGACGATCGCGCCAGTATCGCCTTTCCTTGAATGCTCAGTCAACTTGGCGCCGCTTCGAGATCCGTTTTGACTTCGCTGGTCATGCGGGTACAGTTGCGTCGCACGGTCGACCGATCGGGCCCTCCGGTCACGCATTCCTGTGTGGCGTTCAGCCGGGCCGACGACCGGTCGGCGCGGAGGAGCGACCCATGGCACGCACGCGACAGAGGAACGGCAGGGATCGTCATCAGGAGATCCTCGACGCCGCGGCGCGCGTGATCACCGATCGAGGGCTCGCCGAGACCCGCATCTCCGACATCGCGGAGCGATGCGGGGTCTCTCCCGGCCTCATCCTCTATTACTTCGACTCCAAGGACCGGCTGCTCGCCGAGGCCCTGACGTCGGCCAACGACCAGTTCTATCTGCGTCTGTCCCGCGAGATGCGGCGCATGTCGTCGGCGCGGGATCAACTACTTCGCCTGGTGGAGCTGAGCGTGCCGGGTCTCCTTCCCGAGTTCGAGAGGCTGGACGAATGGGCGCTGTGGATCGAGATCTGGGTGCTTGCGCTGCGCGATCCGGAGCTTTCCAAAGAGCGAGAGGTCCTGGATCGGCGATGGCGCCAGTCGATCGCCGATATCGTGCGCCACGGACGGAGCACCGGCGAGTTCCCAGAGGGCGACGATGCCGACGATCTCGGCGTCGCGATCGGCGCCCTGATCGACGGCCTCGCGATCCCGGTCATGATGAACGATCCCGCCTTCACGCCCGAGCGCATGCGCGACATCTGCATGGACGTGGCGCTGAAGCTGATCGGCTTCACCCCCGCCGCGACCTAACGCGAGGCGCCGGCCGGCCTCGACGTCCCCGGGTAGTCTTCCTGGCCATGGCCGCGACCCCGCTCGTGATGGACGTCGACACCGGTGTCGATGACGCCGTGGCTCTGCTCTTCGCCGCGTCTTCAACCGAGGTGGAGCTGATCGGCACCACCTGCGTGATGGGCAACGTCAGCGTCGCGCAGGCGACCGAGAACACGCTGGCGGTGCTGGAGCTCGTCGGCCTCGGCGACGTCGAGGTGGCCGCGGGGGCCGCGCGGCCGCTCGTGCGCGATCACGAGCCGTTCCCCGAGGTGCACGGTGAGCGCGGGCTGGGCCGAGCCGTCCTCGCGCCGTCGCACGCGTCGCCATCGGATCGTTCCGCCGCGCAGCTCATCGTGGAGACGGTTCGCGCACGCCCCGGCGAGGTCCTCCTCGTCGCGACCGGCCCCCTCACGAACATCGCGCTCGCGGTCGCCGAGGAACCGCGTCTGCCCGAGCTCCTCAAGGGGTTCGCCATCATGGGCGGGGCCTTCGCGCAGGCCGGCAACGTGTCGCCGGCCGCCGAGGCGAACATCTGGGTCGATCCCGAGGCCGCGCAGGCAGTGTTCCGAGCGTTCACGGGAGTCCCCGGGCCGCAGCTGCCGATCTGTGCAGGTCTCGACGTCACGGAGCGGGTGCGGATGACGACCGCCGACGTCGACGCGGTGTGCGCCCCCGCGCCCGATACCCCGCTGGCCCGGTTCGTACGCGAGACCGTGGCGTTCTACATCGAGTTCTACGAACGCCACGGCGACGGATCGGGGGCAGCGATGCACGACCCCCTGGCCCTGGCCATCGCCCTCGATGGCTCGCTTGCCGAGCTCGTAAGCACGCGCGTCGAGGTGGAGTGCGAAGGTCGCTGGACCCGGGGCATGACCGTCACCGACCTCGCTGACGTACGTCATTCGCCCTGGGCGATGGGCTGGCAACCCGCCGAGAACGCGCGGGTCGCCCTCTCGGTCGATGCGGAGCGCGCCTCCGCCCGCCTCATGGAACGGCTGCGGGGGTTGGTCGAGGCCCGGGCGTGAACACCGGTTCGCTCGCCGTGATCGGCGCCATCAACGTGGACCTCGTCGTGACGGGTGCGCGCCTGCCGGTGCCCGGCGAGACGGTGGTGGGCGGAACGTTCGCCCAACACCACGGAGGCAAGGGCGGCAACCAGGCGGTGGCGGCGTCGCGCGCGGGCGCGGGCGACGTCGCCATGATCGGCGCGGTGGGCGACGATGCGTTCGGGGCCGCCTCGTTGGCCGCGCTCGAGGAGGACGGCGTCGACGTCGGTCACGTGGCGCGCGTCGGCGGATCGGCGACGGGGGTCGCGCTGATCGCCGTGAACGCCACCGGGGAGAACCAGATCTCGGTGGCCCCCGGCGCCAACGAGATGCTCGCCGCGGCCCGAGTGACGGCGGCGCTCGCCGACGTGGCTCCCTCCGTGGTGCTGGTGAGCCTGGAGGTGCCCCTCCAGGCCGCCCGCGCCGCTGGCGCGTGGGCGCGGGAGCGGGGTGTGACGCTCGTGCTCAATCCGGCCCCGGCGGGAACGGCCGTGGCCGCGCTGCTGCCGTTCGCGTCCGTGGTGACCCCCAACGAGGGCGAAGCGTCGGCCCTGGGCGCGCCCCCTTCGGGCGTCGTGGTCGTGCAGACGCGCGGAGCCGCCGGAGCAACGATCGTGCGCGAGGGCGCCCGCGTCGACGTCCCCGCGCCGGCGGTGCGGGTCGTGGATACCACGGGTGCGGGCGATTGCTTCAACGGCGTCCTCGCCGTCTCCCTGGGGGAAGGCCGTGAGCTGCTGGAGGCCGTGGAACGGGCCGTCACCGCCGCCGCGCTCGCAGTCACCGCGGCGGGGGCTCGCGCCGGGATGCCTACGCGCGAGACCCTGGACCTCGAGCTCACGTCCGGCTGAACGCGTTTCGAACGCGCGCCGTGCAGCGGTCAGCCGCGCTGAGCCCTCGCCCAGGCGGCCACGAGCTCGCGACCGGAGGCTCCGTCGGGATCCTTCTGCGGGTTGTAGCACCCGAACGAGGCGCCGATCAGCCCCGGTGATGACGCGAGCGGACGCAGCACGGTGAGGAGCTCGTCCCAGGTCATCCCGCCCGGCATCAGATAGTCCGTGGCCGGAAACACCGCTTCATCCAGGACGTCCACGTCGAGGTGCAGCCAGAAGCCGCCCGGAAGGGCCGCCAGTCCCTCCGCGATGGTGTCTGCCACGTCCGCCGCCGACCCGTCGGCCCGAAGCGCGTCCAGCGAGAACAACCCCACCCCACGGTCCAGGGTTCCCTCGTCGTGGAGCTTCCGGAGGTTGGCGTACTCGTCGTGATCGCGGTACCCGATCAGGTTCACGTCGGTGCCGGCCACGGACGCCCCACCGGCCGCCTCCACCCATGCGGCCGGCCCGAACCCGAGCGCCACGCTCACCGGCATATCGGCGGCCTCCCCGGTCGGCGAAGACTCACCGTCGTAGACATCGAGGTGCCCGTCGAGGTAGGCGAGGCCGATGCGACCGCGTGCGTCGCGGGCGCCCGCAAGCGCGCCGGGAAGCTCCGCGCAGCAGCCGCCGGCCAGGAACGGGCGGTGGCCGCGCGTGAGGGAGGCGGCGACGGCCCCACGGAGCGCGGCCGTCGTGGCCAGCACGTCGGCGCTGCCCACGATGCCGGTGGCGCCGTCACGCTCCTCGCCGCGGATGCTGACGGGGAGGTCGCCGGCGTCGCCTCCCCCGAGCACCTCCACCAGACCGTGTTCGCGCAAGGCCGCGGGCCCGTGCTCGGTGCCGCCGGCGCGCCCCACCGAATCGATGGGCACGCCGATGAACGTCATCCGCTCCATGGAGCGTTCAACGATACAAGCGCGTCCACGGATCTTCGAGGAGTTCCTCGTTCAGCCCCGCAGGTGCTCGCCGCGCGGGTCGTGGAACGCCGCCGCCTGCACCGCGGCCGGAACGACCTCGCCGCGGATCTCCACGGCCCACCCGGCGCCGTCGGGATCCCCACGGATCCACGCTAGGGCGGCCGACCCCCCCAGGGTAGGGGCCACGGAGCCGGACGTGACGTGCCCGAGTCGCTCTCCGTCGCGCACCACGGACTCCCCGTGCCACAGGACGGCGTCGGGCACGTGCAGTGAGACCAGCCGGCGCTCCCGCGGGCCGAGCGAGGCCGCGGCCAACGCGTCCCTGCCCACGAAGACCCCGTCGAGGTGCACCGCGAACCCGAGCCCCGCGGCGTAGGCGTCGTCGAGGGGTCCCATGTCGTGACCCCACGAGCGGAAGCCTCGCTCGATCCGGGCGGCATCGAACGCGAACGCGCCCGCGTGCCGCAGTCCGAGATCGGCGCCCGCGCCCACGATGCGGTCGTACAGATCGCTCACGAACTCCGTCGGCACGTACAGCTCCCAGCCGAGCTCCCCGGTGTAGGACAGCCGCAGGGCCCACGCCTTCGTCCACCCCACCTCGATCTCGCGCGCGGTCATGAACCCGAAGGCCTCGTGGGAAAGATCCTCCTCCGACACGCGGCCCAGCAGCTCACGCGACGCGGGGCCGGCGAGGTGCAACACCGCCCACCCGCTCGTGACGTCGGTGACGGTGGCGCCGGCCGGGAGCCCGGTTCGCAACAGCATCTCCGTGCGCCGCTGCGCGGACGTCGGCGCCACCACGAGGAACCGATCCTCGCCGAGGCGCGTCACCGTGGGATCCATCTCGATCCCGCCGCGTTCGTTGCACAGCAGCGTGTACACGACGCGGCCGACCGCAAGGTCCACGGCGGAGGCGCACAGGCGCTCGAGCCCCGCCGCCGCCTCGGGCCCCTGGACCACGAACTTGGCGTACGAGGAGAGGTCGTACATCGCCACCGCCTCTCGCGTGGCCCGCACCTCCTGTGCCAACGCCGGGAACCACGACGGCTCCGTGAACGAATACCTCGCCGGTGGATCAAGGACTCCGGGCTGGAACCAGTTCACGCGCTCCCATCCCGCCGCCTCGCCGAAGGCGGCGCCCGCCGCCCTGAGCCGGTCGTACAGCGGCACGCGCCGAACGCCGCGGGCGGTCACGGGCTGCTTGCCCGGCCAATGCATCTCGTAGAGTCCGCCCAGCGATTCGACGGTGCGCACGTGCATCCACGATCGATCGTTCGCCCACCGGCCCATGCGCGCGACATCGACGTCGGCGACATCCATCGTGGGATGCCCCGCCACGATCCACTCGGCGGCCGCCCTTCCGGCGCCGGGTGCGTAGATGACCCCCTGCGAGTTGAATCCCGCCGCCACGAAGAGGCCGGGGACCTCCGGCACGTACCCGAGCTGGAAGTTCGCGTCGGGCGTGAAGCTCTCCGGGGCGCGCAGGTAGTGGGAGAACCCGATCCGCTCCAGCTCGGGCACGCGTTCACGCGCCGCTCGCAGGACCGGCGCGAAGTGATCCCAGTCGGGCCCGAACTCCACGAACCCCTCGGTGCCGATCTCGGCGACCCGCTTTGGCTTGCCCTGGGGTTCGAACGCGCCGATCAGGTACCGCCCGCCGTAGTGGCGGATGTACAGGTAGCCGTCGAGATCGCGCAAGAAGGGCGCCCGCTCGCGCGCGCCCTCGCTTCGTTCCGTCATGACCCAGACGTGCTCTGCCGGGTAGAGGGCCACGCTCGCGCCCACCTTCCGCGCGAGCTCCGAGGTCCACAGCCCGGCAGCGAGCACCACGGTCTCGGCCTCGATGACGCCTCGGGAGGTCACGACGCCCGCGACGCGACCGCGGTCCATGATGAAGCCTTCCACCGCGGTCTCGGGGACGTAGCACGCCCCGCGGTCAATGGATCCCTTCGCGAAGGCGAGCGCAGCGCCGCCGGGATTCACGGTGCCGTCGGTGGGGAAGTTCACGGCGCCGTGAAGATCCTCGACGTTGGCGGCGGGCCAGCACGCCTTGATGCCTCCGCGGTCGAGGACCTCGACGTCGATCCCGAAGTCCTTGGCGAGCGCGACGCCGTAGAGGGCCTCCTGCAGACGGCCTGCCGTTCGCGCGATCGTCATGGCTCCGTGTCTGCGCATGCCTGTCTCCACGCCCGTCTCGGCAGGCAGTCGTTCGTAGGTCGTGGCGTTGTCCTTGGTGAGCGCCGTGAGCGCGTGGTTGGCCCGGATCTGCGAGACGAGGCCGGCCGCGTGCCAAGTGGTGCCGTTGGTCAACCGCCCCCGCTCCAGCATCACGACGTCGGTCTCGCCTGCTCGGGTGAGGTGATAGGCGATGCTCGAACCGATGATCCCGCCTCCCACGATCACCACCCGGGCCCGCCCCGGCAGCTCGCGGCGCGGGGCGAGCACCGTGGCCGCGTCGAGGTCGCGGTCGGCGAGACGCTCGGCGATGGGGGTCATGGACAGCGCTACGCGGCCAGGGCACCAACGATGGCGGCGAAGGCCGCGAACTGGAGGCGCTCCAGCTCCGGATCATCGGCGACCGGGAGCGACGAGAACTTCGCGATCACGGTATCCGAGGGAGGGTGCACGGCGACGAACTGCCCCTCGATCCCGATCGCCGCGTAGAAGGGCGTGTGGGGATCGAAGACCCACCACTTGTTCCGGTAATGGCTGTGGGGGAACATCGGATCCGGCTCGGCCGCGCCCGCGTAGGCGGCCGCCCCGTCGGGCGCGCCCGCGATCGTGTCCGCCACCCACGCCGCCGGGACGAGTTGGCGCCCGTCGGGGCCCGCGCCGCCGCGCACCCACACCTGTCCGAAGCGCGCGAGGTCGCGCAGCGATGCGCTCATACCGCCCGACGCCATCGCGGCCCCGGCACGGTCCAACGCGATGCAGGCCTCGACCTCCGCGCCCATCGGCACCCAAAGCTCCCGGCCGATCAGTTCCGGGAGCCGGGCTCCTCCCGCGCGCTCCACGACCCAGCCGAGCATGGAAGTGACGACCGAGCGATAGTCGAACGCCCCGCCGTGCTCGCGGTCGTTCTCGAGCCCCACGAGATACGCGTGGGTATCGGGATCGTGCCGATCGTAGGAGGGACCCATGCCGTTCGCCACGGAGTACCTGCCCATGTCGCCGTCCATGTCGTCGTAGACCTCGTCGAATCGGGTCCCCGTGCGCATGTCGAGCAGATGCTGGATCGTGGCCCCGGCCCACGACGTTCCCGCCGCCTCGGGCACCACTTCGGCCACGGCGGCATCCACGCTCAGGTCCCCCCGACCCACCAAGATCCCGGCGATCGAGGCGACCACGGACTTGGTGGTGGAGAACATCACGTGCGTGTTCCGGGGGCCGAAGCCGTTCGCATATCGCTCGGTCACCACCTCGCCACGGTGCAGGACGAGGAACCCATCCGTGTACGTCGTCTCGAGCATCTCGCCGACCGTCCAGGTGGCTCCATCGAAGTCAAAGGCGATGTCGTCGAGCCTCCGCTCGGCGCGCGGGAGCGGCTCGGGTGCCTCGGCGGCCGGGATCGGCGCCGTGGGGACGACCTCTCGAAGATGCTGGAGGCTCCAACGGTTGAACGGGGGCAGCAGCCAGTTCTCGAGTGTGACGAGTCGCTCACCTGGCGGGGGCGTGCCGCGCATCAGCCCCAGCTCGTCGGCCGTCGCCGGCATCCCTCGCTCCACGATCTGTCCGCGCCTCCCCGGGTCGGTGGGGGAGCCTACCGCGCTCGGGTCGCTGCTCACCCCAGGGTCGGGCGGCCCATGGCCCGACGCCACTCCTCGTTGAACCAGTAGAGGAAACGGTCCTGCCGTGGGTACACGCCGCGCGTGAACGCGCGGGAGCTCACGCCGGTCTGCGCACGTTCGCACGCCACCCAATCCTGCTTGCTGATCAGGTCCCACAGTTCGACGGTGGGCTCGGGCTTGAACAGGGCGGGGTCCGCGATCGTCTCGGGACGGAAGAGGAACTCGCTCACGACGGTGGTGTGGTCGGGACCCTTCGGGTACCCGATGTAGTACATCCCGGCGTCGGGGTGCAGGTTCAGCATCAGGTTCGGGAACTGGTAGGTGCCGTAGTACATCTCGTAGTCCTCGGGCTGGAGATCCGGCAACCGCGGCAGCTCGGATGTCCCCGTCGTGGTGAAGGATGTCGCACCCTCGACCATGCGGTTCCCGTCGTCGGGGATCTCCTCGTCCCAGACCTCGCCGAACCGGAAGAGCGGGATGACCTGCACGAGCTCGGGATGGATCTGCGGGCAGTGGAGGCACTCGTTGTAGTTCTCCACCACGATCTTCCAGTTGGCCTTCACCTCGTAGACGAGGCGCACCCCCACCCGCAGCTCGTCCATCTTGAAACGATCGAACGCGGTGATGGTCTCGGCGCCGCTGTTCAACGACTCCACGAGCGTCTGCTTCGGGCCATCCGTCGACAGGTTCACGAACAGGAAGCCGGCGTACGTATCGACGGCGATGTCGTACAGGGGGTGGTCACCGCGATCGAAGTGCTCGTCCTCCCTGACGTTCGGCGAGCCGATCAGCTGCCCGTTGAGGTCGAACGTCCACGCGTGGTAAGGGCACACGATGGCCTTGCGAACGCTCGCCGTGCCCTCGACGTCGTCGAGGAACTTCGTCCCGCGATGGCTGCAGACGTTGTAGAAGGCGCGCAGCTGACCGTCCTCGTTCCGCGTGATGAAGATCGACTCGCCCGCGACATCGCGCACGACGTAGTCGCCGGCGTTCGAGATCTCCTCGGTGCGGCCCACGCAGATCCACTGGCCCCACCAGATCCTCTCGCGCTCGTCCTGCCATACCTGCGGACTCGCGTAGTCGGCGCTGCCGAGCGTCGGGCGCGGTACCCACTCGGATCCGTCGTTGCGGATCTTGATCTCTTGTTCGGTCTTGGCCATGCGGGCGGTCCTCCGGGACTGGTCGGGTCCCGTCCAGGATAAGCGGGAGGGAGCCGTGGTGATTGGCGCCGCAGCAGAGCGGCGGCGCCGCAGCGTCCCGGGCAGCGCCCTGCCGTACAGTCGTGGAACCGTTCGAACGATCGCCGTCGAAGAAGGGGGCCCTATGCAAGCAGGGCGGAAGTCACCGTTGGCTCGGGCCTTTCGTGAGTACGCGCAAGCCCAGCGTCGCCGGGGTCCGAGCGACCCGCCCCACGAGTTCGAAGAGACGCTGGAGCGGCTCGAGCGGCCGGGGATCTCTCGTCGCGAGGTGCTCAAGGCCGGCGGGATCCTCGGAGCGGGCTTGGCCCTGGCCGCCTGCACGACCTCCACCGAACGGACCGACGAGTCGGCGGCCACCGTGATCTCGCCGAGTCCGCATGACGGCCGGGTCGTCGTGGTGGGGGCCGGGCTCGCGGGCATGACCGCCGCGTACCGGCTGACGCAGGCAGGTGTCCCGGTTCGCCTCTACGAG
The DNA here is from genome assembly GCA_963719165.1 of uncultured Actinomycetes bacterium. Taxonomy (GTDB): domain Bacteria; phylum Actinomycetota; class UBA4738; order UBA4738; family HRBIN12; genus JAOUEA01. The sequence continues at coordinate 1,849,570 of CAVRAV010000001.1, forward strand.
GCTCGCGACCGGCTGGGGGGACGCTGTTGGACCGCTCGTGGGTTCGCCCAGGGGCAGATCGCCGAGCACGGCGGCGAGTTCATCGACACGCGCCACGTGCACATCCGTCAGCTCGCCCGCGAGCTCGGTCTCACGCTCGACGACCTCTGGAGCGGCTCTGCGGCAGGAGCGACGTATCCGCGCCTCGTGGGCGGCAAGGAGCTCCTGGTGAGCACGACCAAGCCCGTGATGGATCGCGTGAATGCGGCCGCTACCGAGACGGCGCGCAGGATCGGTCTCCTCACGGCGGGCGGCGCGCTGGACATGGCCGCGATCTCTTATCCGAGCCCGACCCCTGCGGCGGTGGACGTCGATCGGTCGTCCATGCAGGAGTGGCTCGAGACGAACGTCCACGGCGTGGTGGGCTCGGACGTAGGCGACTGGCTCGATGAGGTCATGTGCGGCTGGTACGGGCTCAACCTCTCCGACCTGTCGGCGCTCAATTGGTTGGACTACCTGGTGATCCCGGCCCCCGGCGCGGACGAGCGCTGGCACGTTCAGGGCGGCAACGATCGCATCATCAGCGGCGTGGCGAGCCGGCTCCCGACGGACACCGTCACGATGAACGCGGCGCTCGCCGCCCTGCGCCGGACCGGCGACGGCAGCTACGAGCTCACGTTCGACGGCGTGGGCGCTCCGGTCGTCGCCGACCTCGTCGTGCTCACCCTGCCCATGACCACGCTCCGTCAAGTGGACCTGAGCGCCGCCGGCTTCAGCGAACAGAAACTGGCCGCGATCCGGGATCTCGCCATGGGTTACGACGTGAAGCTCCTGCTCCAGTACGGCACCCGGCCCTCGACGTTCGGCGATTGGGGCGGAGGCATGGAATACGCCGACCCCGACTTCGTGACGTGGGAGAGCTCGGTGGCGCAGCCCGGCACGGCGGGTCTCATCACCGTCTACGCGGGCGGGCGCACGGGGGCGAGCTGGACGGCCGATCGACCGCACGGCCCCGGGCCGGAGCCCCTCGTCACCGACATCCTCGGCCGGATCGACGAAGCGGTTCCGGGGTCGGCGGCCCGCTACAACGGCCGCTCCTGTGCCGACCTCTGGACGCGTGACCCCTGGACGAACGGAGCCTACGCGGCCTTCGCGCCGGGCCAGTACACGAGCCTGTGGGCCGGGACGGCCCAGGCCGACGGCAACGTGCACTTCGCGGGCGAGGCGACCTCCACCTACAGCCAGGGGTACCTCAACGGCGGGGTGGAGAGCGGGGACCGGGCCGCTCAGGAGGTCTTGGAGAAGCTCGGCGTGCCCGTGCCGACCTCGCTCTCGAGGCTCCCGCACTGAGCCTGATCGCGCTTGCTGAGCGGCGAACCGGTCGATGGCCGTACGCACATCTGGTGCCGTGCGTGAGTGGGTGAGGTCTCAGGTGCCCGATCGGTCAGCGAACGTCCTCACGTCCGCGGCGTGCTCGTCGTAATGGACCCACGACTCGTCGGCCGCCCAGGCGATGGGCGCCGCCGTCAGGCCCGGGCGCGAGGCGGCCTCGCGCAGGCCGGCGCGGGCCTCCTCGGCCCCGTTCATGACATCGCTCCAGTCCATCGACGAGGAGGCCTCGGCGACCTTCGCGTTCACGGCGTCCCAATCTTCGCCGGGTCGGAGGTCGAACGGGTCGACGAAGGCCGGTCCGTTCGCCGCACCCAGGTGCTCGGCCGCGAACCGAGACCAGTAGGCGCAATGCCACACCACGTCTTTGAGCGTCCACTCCCCCACCACGCCGGCGGTCTCGCGACGGTCCTCGGGCACGCGCGCGACCTGTGCACCGAACGCCTCCCACGAGGCCTCCTCGCGATCCAGGAACTCCTTCACACCCTCCATAACGACCTCCCGCGATCGACTCCCCGGCGCCGTGACGCCCGTGTCCGGCCCCTTCGGCGCATCGACGATGGTACCGAAGCCGGCCTCGGCGGGCTCTGTTAGGTTGCCGAGCGTGCGGTGCGTGCCGCCGGTAAGGAGCGATCCGTGCAGCTCGGCATGATAGGCCTCGGCCGTATGGGCGCGAACATGGTGCGCCGGCTCACCCGCGCCGGCCACGACTGCGTGGCCTTCGACGTCGTCCCCCAGGCCGTCGCTGTCACGGAGGCCGAGGGCATCGTCGGCGCGCGCTCCCTGCGGGATCTGGCCACCAAGCTCATGGCTCCGCGCCACGTGTGGATGATGGTCCCCGCCGGCGTGGTCGACGCCACGATCTCCGAGATCGCGCCCCTCCTCGAGCCCGGCGACACCCTCATCGACGGCGGAAACTCCTACTACGTGGACGACCTGCGTCGAGCGGAGGAACTTGCCTCACGGGGACTGCGCTACCTCGACGTGGGGGTGAGCGGAGGGATCCGCGGGCTCGATCGCGGCTACGCTTTGATGATCGGCGGCGACGCCGAGCCGGTCGCCGCGCTCGATCCCGTCTTCGCGGCACTCGCGCCGGGCGTGGAGGCGGCGGCGAGGACGCCGGGGTGCGAAGGTCCCCCCGGGCCCGCCGAACTCGGCTACCTGCACTGCGGGCCCACGGGGGCCGGGCACTTCGTGAAGATGGTGCATAACGGCATCGAGTACGGACTCATGGCCGCCTACGCCGAAGGCTTGAACGTCCTGGCTCACGCGGGCGAGGGCGGAGCGGATCGCTCGGTGGACGCCGAGACGACCCCGCTGCGGGACCCGGATCGCTATCGGTACGACTTCGCGCTCGACGAGGTAGCGGAGGTGTGGCGCCGCGGCTCCGTCGTGGCCTCGTGGCTCCTGGACCTCACCGCCGCGGCGCTTCGCGAGCACCCCGACCTCGCCGGATACGAGGGCCGCGTGAGCGACTCGGGGGAGGGCCGATGGACGGCGCAGGCCGCCATCGACACCGGCACGCCCACCCCGGTGCTCACCGCGGCCCTCTTCGCACGCTTCGCGAGCCGGGGAGAAGACGACTTCGCTCGCCGGGCGCTATCCGCGATGCGGGCAGAGTTCGGCGGACATGCCGAGGCGCCATCGGAGGCCTCCACGCCATGAGTCCCCGGGCGTACTCGGACGCCCTCGTGATCTTCGGGATCACGGGCGACTTGGCGTATCAGAAGATCATCCCGGCCCTGCAGGCGATGGAGCGCAGGGGCAACCTGAAGGTGCCCGTGGTGGGCGTCGCGCGTTCAGGGTATTCGAAGGAGAAGCTCGTGGAGCGGATGCGCGCGAGCCTGGAGGATCACGGGGGCGCCGACCCGGAGGCGTTCCCGGCGCTCACCGACCGCCTGCGCTACGTGGATGGCGATTACACGGATCACGCGACGTTCGCGCAACTCCGCACCACGCTCGGCGACGCCACCCACCCCTTGTTCTACCTCGCGATCCCCCCGAGCCTGTTCGCGACGGTGGTCGAACACCTGCACGAGTCGGGCAGCGCCGCCAAGGGCCGCGTGGTCGTCGAGAAGCCCTTCGGACGTGACCTCGCGTCGGCGCACGAGCTCAACGCCGTGTTGCGGTCGGTATTCCCGGAGGACTCGATCTTCCGCATCGACCATTTCCTGGGGAAGGAGCCCGTACAGAACCTCGCCTACTTCCGGTTCGCGAACACGTTCCTGGAGCCCTTCTGGAACCGGAACTACGTGGACAACGTGCAGATCACCATGGCCGAGAAGTTCGGGCTCCGCAAGCGTGGGCGGTTCTACGAACAGGTCGGGGCGATCCGCGATGTCGTGCAGAACCATCTGCTCCAGGTGTTGGCGCTCGTGGCGATGGACCCGCCGAGCGGTCTCGACCGCGACGCCTTCTTGAACGAGCGGGTGCGGCTCCTGAAATCGATCCGCCCGCTCGACCCCGACGACGTGGTGCGCGGGCAGTTCGCGGGCTACCGGGCGCTCGAAGGCGTGGCCGACGACTCGGAGGTGGAGACCTTCGTCGCGCTGCGGGCGCACGTCGAAACATGGCGTTGGGCCGGCGTCCCGTTCTACATCCGGGCGGGCAAGCGCCTGCCCGTGACGTGCACCGAGGTGCTCGTCGAGCTGAAGCGCCCTCCCCGCAACGTCTTCAACGAGCACGATCCCGGTCATCCGAACCATGTCATCTTCCGGCTCGGGCCCGACGTCAACATCACCCTGGGCGCCCGGGCGAAGCTGCCGGGCGAGGAGATGGCGGGCGAGGACGTCGAGCTGATGGCCCGGCACCAGTCGGGAGACGTCATGGCTCCCTACGAGCGGCTCCTCACCGACGCGATGGAGGGCGACGCCGACCTCTTCTCGCGCCAGGACATCGTCGAGACCTCGTGGCGGATCGTGGACCCGGTCCTGGACGGCGCCTCGACGCTCGAGTCCTACGCGCAGGGGTCCTGGGGGCCGCGCGAGGCCGACCGCCTGATCGACGGCGGCCACGGATGGCACGAACCGGGGCGCCGGGCGACGGGGCTCCCGGCAGACGTCTCCGGGTGACCGGCCGGCCTCGGCCGGCTATGCGTTCAACAGCGAGGCCGCGTCCACGTCCACGAACCACTCGGCTCCCTCGATGACCTGCGCCGGACATGCCATCGGATCCCTCGGCCCCTCGAGGGCGGCGGCGAGCGCCGACGCCTTGTGAGCGCCGCTGACGAGGAAGAGCTTGCGGCCCGATGCGTTCAAGATCGGGGGCGTGAGGGAGACTCGGCGGCGCGGGGCGGCCGGTGCCTCGACCGGCATGGCCCATCGCAGGCCTTCCTGCACCGCCGCGGTGCGTGGGAACAGGGAGGCCGTGTGCCCGTCCTCCCCCAAGCCGAGCAGGGCCAGGTCGAGACGCGCTCCCGCATCGGTCGGGGGCGCCCCGGTCATGGCGCCGAACGTCCGGCGCAGCAACCGCTCGTACTCGGCCGCCACCAGCTCGGGATCGTCCTCCCCCCGGATCCGATGTACGTGGCCATCCGCGATGGGGACGTGGTCGAGCAGGGTCTCCTTCGCCATGAGGTAGTCGCTCTGCGGATCGAAAGGGGGCACGCAGCGCTCGTCGCCCCAGAAGACGTGCACGGACTCCCACGGGATCCGCTCGGCGTAGCCGGGACCCGCCAGCCGCTCGTAGAGCCCGCGCGGGGTCTCACCACCGGAGAGCGCGACCAGGAACCGGCCGGTGGCGTCCACGGCATCGGCGCTCGCGTCCACCACGAACTCGGCGGCCGCGCGCGAGACCGCGGCCGGATCGGCGAAGACGCGCATGGGAGGAAGTGTGCCACCGGGCGAGACCGCTCCGCCAGGACCCATGCGACGCCACTGACCCCCACGCCGGCCCTCAGCCGACGAGCGGATCGACGCCTCGCTTAACGAGCTGGTCGGCGATGATGTTGCGCTGGACCTCTGAGGTCCCCTCCCAGATCCGATCCACCCGCAACTCGCGGTAGAAGCGCTCCGCCACGTTCTCCCGCATATAGCCTCGACCGCCGAAGATCTGCACCGCCCGGTCGGCGACCCGACCGGCCATCTCGCTCGCGTAGAGTTTCGCCATCGAGCACTGAGCATGCTGCAGCTTCTCGTCGGCGCCGGCATCGATGTTCTCCGCGAGCCGGTAGGTCATGAGCCGGGCGGCCCACAGCTCGGTCAGGGAATCCGCCAGCATGTGCTGGATCGCCTGGAACCCGATGATCGGCGAGCCGAACTGCACCCGCTCCTTGGCGAAGTCCGTGGCCGCCTCGACCAAGCGCTCCGCGGCGCCACAGCAACGCGCCGCGATCATGAGGCGCTCATAGCGGAACCACTCGTACGTGAAGGCCAACCCGTCGCCCTCCTCACCCACGAGGTTCGCCGCCGGTACCACGACGTCTTCGAAGGCCACGATGGGGTGCGTGTCCGCATAGGTGTGCGCGTAGGCGGGCGAGCGCACCTCGCGAACGCCGGGCGTGTCCTTGTCCACGAAGAACATCGCGTGCTGGCCCTCGTGGGGCCCGGTCGCGATCCGCGCCTGGAAGAAGCAATAACTCGCGTGATTGAACGACGTGACGTGCATCTTGACGCCGTTCAACGTGTACGCGTCGGCCTCCAGGCGAGCCGTGGCCTCGATGGCGCTCACGTCGGAGCCGGCCCCTTCCTCGGTGATGGCGTAACATTCGTGCATCTCCCCGCGGATCGTGGGCAGGATCCAGGACTTCATCTGGTGCTCGCTCGCGACGGCCGGCGCCCATGCGGGAGGCGTGTGGACGCACCACCCCAACGCGTTGGTCACGCGCCCGATCTGTTCGGAGACGAGCACCTGCTGCAGCATCGTCATCCCCGAGCCCCCCAGAGCCTTGGGCATGTTCATGGCGTACAACCCGAGTTCGATGGCCAGGCGGTGGTGCTCGTCTCGGGTCTCCTGGGGGATGCGCCCGCCGTGCGCCTCGGCGTGGATCTCCCAGGGGATGAGCCCATCGTCCACGAACTTGCGGGCGCGCGCCTGGATCGCTCGATCATCCTGCGACAAGGGATAGGAGCTCATGACGGAACGCTCGCTTTCGGCGGAGAGGTCGCGAGCATACCGCGAGCGTTGAATCACGATTCAATCGCGGACGCGTTGGGTTTGACGCCCGAGCGCCGGGCCGAGAGCATCGGTGCGATGAAGTGGAAGCGCGGAACGCGCAGCGTCAACCTCGAGGATCGACGCCGCCAAGGAGGCGGCACCCGCTCGGGCGGCCTCGGGGGCATGGGAGGCCTCGGGGGAGGCGGCGGCGGGCTGCCGCTGCCCACGGGCAGGGGCGGGATCGGCGTCATCGTGCTGGTGCTGGTGCTGGTGCTGATCGGTGGCTCTCGGCTGTTGGGCGGAAACGGGACAGGGGTCGACACGGGAGGGGCGCTCGATGGGTTCGGGCCGGGACCCAGCACCGGCGGTCAGATCCCGCCCGGCGACGAGAAGCTCGCCGACTTCGCCTCGTTCGTGCTGGACGACGTCCAGGGGTACTGGACGGTCGTGTTCCGCGACGCGGGGCGGACCTATGCGCCGGCCACGATGGTCCTGTTCACACGATCCACGCGCACGGCGTGCGGGACCGCCTCCTCGGCCACCGGCCCGTTCTATTGCCCGGCCGATCAAAAGGTCTATCTGGACCTGGGGTTCTTCCGCGAACTTCGCGATCGATTCGGGGCGGGGGGAGACTTCGCCCAGGCCTACGTGATCGCGCACGAGCTCGCCCACCACGTCCAGGACGAGCTCGGCATCAACGCGCAGGTGCAGCGCGCATCACGAAGCGACCCCTCCTCGGCCAACGACCTGTCGGTCCGCCTCGAGCTCCAGGCGGACTGCCTGGCGGGCGTGTGGGCGCACTCGGTGCAACAGCGCGGTGACTTGGAGGCGGGCGACATCGAGGAGGGCCTGAACGCGGCCGCCTCGGTGGGCGACGACCGGATCCAGGCGTCAACGACCGGGCGGATCGACCCCGAAACCTGGACGCACGGGTCGTCGGAGCAGCGTTCCCGCTGGTTCCGAACGGGGTTCGACGGGGGCGACATCAGCGCCTGCGACACGTTCTCCGGCTCGACCTGATCAGCCGCGGTTCACCCGATGAACTCCAGCCGCGCGCGGTGTTCGGCGAGCTGCGCGAGCGTCCGCTCGTCGATGGCGCGTTCGCGTTCGGGCTCGTCGATGTCGGGCCCCTCGCCAAATAGCTCGCCACTCAGGTAGCGCTGGCCCGTGTCGCTCACGACGGTCACGATGCGCCGGAGCTCGGGATGTGCGGCCGCGACCTTATGCACCGCGGCGACGTTGATGCCCGCGGACGGACCACACAACATCCCTTCCTCGCGCGCCAGTCTGCGGGCGGTGTCGAGGGCCTCTGCAGTGGAGGCCGTGACGATGCCGTCCATGGCGCTCAGGTCGAGGTTGGGCGCGACGAGGCCGTCGCCGATGCCGGGGACGCCGTGTCGGCCCCACGACTGCTTCGAGATCAGCGGGCACTCCGAGGGCTCAACGGCGAATGCTTTGACCTCCGGGTCGTGGGCCTTCAGCGAACGCGCCACGCCGGAGATCCAGCCCCCGGTGCCCTGGGCCGCCACCACCGCATCGACGTGGCCGCTCGCTTGCTCCCAGATCTCCTCTCCCGAGGCGAGCTGGGCTTCGGGGTTGTCCGGGTTCTCGAACTCGCCGGGGAAGAAGTATCGGTCCGGGTCGCGTGCGCGCATCTCCTGCATCCGCTCGAGTGCGAGGTCGATGTCCGTGCCGGCGCCTGGCGTGAGCACGAGCGCCGCCCCGTAGGTCTCGATCATGCGCTTGCGCTCGCGGCTCATGCCCTCCGGCATGACGATCACGCAGTCGTAGCCCTTGATCGCCGCCACCGCGGCGCACGCGATCCCCGCGTTCCCGGTGGTGCACTCGATGATCGTCATCCCGGGCCGCAGATCGCCACGCGCCTCGGCCCGCGCGAGCATCTGGGCGTAGATCCGGTCCTTCACGGAGCCGGTGGGCCCGTACCACTCGACCTTCGCCAAGATCACCACATCGTCAGGGGTCACCCGCTGTAATCGGACGAGCGGCGTGCGCCCGATGGCGCCCAGCAGCGTCGGCACCTCGGTCCGCAAGCCATCCCACTCCATGGGCAAGGCTGCCCCTCCCTCGCTCACCCGGCCGCCGGGCGTCGTCGCTCCACGTACCCGAGACGCCGGGAGATCGCCGTGGCCGCCTCCATCGTCAAGCGTCCGATCCGCGGGAGATCCATCGGGCGCATCCGGAAGGCCGGCCCGCTCACGCTGAGGGCCGCCACCGCCTCGCCGTCCGCGCGGCGGATCGGGGCGGCCACCGCGTTCAGCCCCTCCTCGAGCTCCTCCATCGTCGTGGCGTACCCACGCGCGCGGATCTCGCCGAGCTGGGTGCGGAGCTTGCGCGGGTCCGTGATCGTGGCGGACGTCGTGCGGGCGAGCGGCGCGGCAAGCAATCGATCGCGTTCCCGATCGTCCAGGTTGGCGAGGAGCATCTTCCCGTTCGACGTAGCGTGCAGCGGCGTGCGGCGCCCCACCCAGCTGACGGCCACGATCGACCGGGTCCCGGTCACCTGATCGATGTACACGACGGCGTCGCCCGACAAGACGCCGAGGTTCACCGTCTCGCGCGTGCGGTCGGCGAGGTCCTCCAGGATCGGACGAGCGGTTCGGACGAGGTCCATGCTCGCCATGGCCGCGCCCGCGAGCCTTATGAGGCCGAACCCGAGGCGATACTTCTCGGTGATGGGGTCGCGCTCCACCATCGCCCGCTCGGCGAGCGTCGCCACGAGCCGTGAGGCCGTGGCCTTGTGCACGTCGAGCCGGCGACCCAGCTCGGAAACGCCCAGCTCCCCCGCCTCGGCGATCAGCTCCAGCGCCCGAAGCGCGCGATTCACCGACTGGAGGTTCCCGCCGCGCTCCGATCCGTCTCGCATCCCGCAACACCCGTCCGCTCGCCACGACCTTGGGGCAACAACGCTCGGACGCTACGCCGGGCCCCGCGAGGCTGTCAACGCGCTGAGCGCGCGTGCGTTGCGCCTGTCGCGCCCTGTCCGTTGACCACGGCCGGGCCGTCCCCGAGGCTTGCGGCATCGGAGCCTGAGGTGCTCCGCGCTGGGTCCGACATGTCCGAGGAACGATCGCGCTATTGGCGAGCCGCCGAGCCGAAGGCTGCCTACGACGTCATCGTGGTGGGTGGAGGCGGCCACGGCCTCGCCACCGCCTACTATCTCGCCGCCGTCTACGGCATCGCCGACGTGTGCGTGGTGGAGAAGGGGTGGATCGGCGGCGGCAACATGGCACGCAACACCACGATCATCCGCTCCAACTACCTCTGGGACGAATCCGCCGCCATCTACGAGCATTCGTTGCGGTTGTGGGAGGCGCTCGAGGAGACGCTCGAGTTCCCGTTGGAGTTCTCCCAGCGCGGCGTCCTCAACCTCGCGCACGACCTCGGTGACGTGCGCTCGAGCATGCGGCGTGTGAACGCGAACCGGCTCAACGGCGTCGACGCGGAATGGCTCGACGCCGGCGAGGTGAAGGGGTTCTGCCCCATCGTGAACGTTTCGCCCGACGTCCGCTACCCGGTGCTCGGCGGCACGTTGCAGCGTCGCGGCGGTGTGGCTCGCCACGACAAGGTGGCGTGGGCCTACGCCACGAACGCCGACCGCCTGGGCGTGGATATCGTGGAGCACGCCGAGGTCACGGGGTTCCTGCGCGGCTGCGACGGTGCGGTCGTGGGCGTGGAGACGTCCCGCGGCTCGATCCGCGCCAACCGCGTGGCGCTCGCCGCAGCCGGACATACGAGCGTCCTCGCCTCGATGCTGACCCTGCGGTTGCCGATCCAGTCGCACCCACTCCAGGCGCTCGTCTCCGCGCTCTACGAGCCCGTGCTGCACACGGTGGTGATGTCGAACGCCGTGCACGTGTACGTGAGCCAGGCGGACAAGGGCGAACTCGTCATGGGCGCCGGGATCGATCCGTACAATGCCTACACGCAGCGCGGCTCCTTCCACGTGATCGAGCATCAGATGGCGGCCGCGGTCGAGCTGTTCCCGCTCTTCGCTCGCGCCAGCGTGCTGCGAACCTGGGCCGGCATCGTGGACGTCAGCCCCGACGCCTCGCCCATCATGAGCAGGACGCCCATCCCCGGTCTCTTCCTCAACTGCGGGTGGGGGACGGGCGGGTTCAAGGCGACGCCCGCGGCCGGTCGGGTGTACGCCGAGTTGGTCGCGAACGGCGAGCCGGGGCCGCTCGCGCGTCCTTACGCACTGGAGCGCTTCACCACGGGGGCCCTGATCGACGAACACGGCGCGGCGGCGGTCGCGCATTGACTGCGCGCGTGGGAGATGCGCATTGACTGCGCGCGTGGGAGATGCGCATTGACTGCGCGCGTGGGAGATGCGCATTGACTGCGCGCGTGGGAGATGCGCATTGACTGCGCGCGTGGGAGATGCGCATTGACTGCGCGCGTGGGAGATGCGCCGTGCTCTTGATCCCTTGCCCCTACTGCGGGCCGCGCGAGGAGACCGAGTTCCACTACGGCGGGCAGGCGCACGTGGCCTACCCCGCGGATCCGGCCGCGCTCTCCGACGAGGAATGGGCCGACTTCCTGTTCATGCGCGAGAACCCGATGGGCGCATGGTCCGAGCGATGGGTACACGAAGCTGGATGCCGGCGGTGGTTCAACGTGGTGCGTTCCACGGCGACGAACGAGATCCAGGCTGCCTACGCGATCGGCGAGCCGCCGCCGAGAGGCGACGGGTGACATCCTCGCGCCGCTCCGAGGGCGGCTCGGGGATCGACCGCGGCGTGCCGTTGCGGTTCTCCTTCGACGGGTCCACCCGCGAAGGCTACGCGGGCGACACGCTCGCGAGCGCTCTGCTTGCCAACGGCGTGGACGTCGTGTGCTCCTCGCCGATCCTCAACCGCCCGCGTGGCGTGTTCTCCGCAGGGGTCGAGGAGCCCTGCGCCTTCGTGGAGGTGAGCGCGCCGCGGCTCGAACCAATCGTGGCCGCCCCAGCCGTGGAGCTGGTCGATGGGCTGAGGGCTGCGGGCCGCCCCGGCGTGGGACGACTCCGGGAGGACGATGCCGGTGCCGCGCCGGCCGATCACCGGAACGTGCATGTGGAGACCCTCGTGGTGGGCGCCGGCGTTACCGGCCTTCGCGCCGCGCGCGAGGCCGCGCGCTCCGGTGAGCGCGTGATGCTCGTGGACGAGCGCCACTGGCTCGGAGGCACGGCGCACAGCGCCGCCGACATCGACGGGGAGGCGGCGGCGGCCTGGGTACAGATCGTGGCCGCCGAGCTCGACGAGGCGCCTGGGGTGCGCGTCTTGCCGCGCGCCACCGCGCTCGGCGTGTACGACGCGGGCTACGTCGTCGTGGCGCAGAGGAGCCGGGGCGCGGAGCGCATCTGGCACGTGCGTGCCGGGCGCGTGGTCCTCGCCACCGGGGCCCACGAGCGCCCGATCGCCTTCGCCGACAACGATCGCCCCGGCGTCATGCTCGCATCCGCGGCCGTGCTCTACGCCGACCGGTTCGGCGTGCTGCCCGGCGAGCGGGCCGTGGTCTTCACGACGAATCACGGCGGCCACGCGGCGGCCGAGGCCCTCGCCGAGGCCGGCGTCGAGATCGCGGCGATCCTGGACGCCGGCGAGGGCGGCCCCGCCACCGATCGCGCGCGCGACCGCGGTATCGAGGTGCGCACCCGCTGGGCCGTGGCCTCCACCGCGGGGGGCGACCGTGTCCGATCGGTCCTCGGGGTCGGGCCCGACGGGGTCGAGGAGGTGTTCGATGCGGACCTCGTCCTCGTGGCCGGTGGGTGGAACCCCGTCGTCCAGCTGTGGCGCGGCATCGGCGGCGGCGTTCGCTACGACGACGACCTCGCCTGCTTCCTCCCCGACGGCCCGGCACCGCCATGGCTCGAGATCGAGGGAGCCGCCGCGGGGGTCGGTCTGCCCGCCGTCACGCCGTACTGGTTCACGCCCGGGGCCGACCTCAGCCACCACTTCATCGATCTGCAGAGGGATTCGACGGTCGCAGACGTGCTCGACGCGGTCGACATGAACCTGCGGTCGATCGAGCACGTGAAACGGGCGACCTATATCGGCACGGCCATCGATCAGGGACGCACGAGCGGCGTCCACACGGCCGCCATCGTGAACGAGGCCCTGGGCGCCGGCCCAGGCGCCCAGGGCCCTTCGAACAGCCGGCCGCCGTATACCCCGGTGCCGTTCGCGGCCCTCGCCGGCCGCGACCGTGGGAACCTGCTCGATCCCGTGCGCTCGACGCCGATCCACGCGTGGCACGTCGAGCACGGCGCCACCTTCGAGAACGTCGGCCGATGGAAGCGCCCGCGCTTCTTCCCGGCGGGTCCCTCGGAGGCTCTGGATGCCGCGGTGGACCGGGAGTGCCTCGCCGTGCGGGGCTCCGTGGGCGTCCTGGACGCATCGACCCTGGGAAAGATCGAGTTGGCGGGTCCCGACGTGGGGACCTTCCTCGACCGGCTCTACACCAACCGGATGTCGAGCCTGGCGATCGGCGCGATCCGTTACGGCCTCATGCTGGGGATCGACGGCATGGTGATGGACGATGGCGTGGCCATGCGCCTCGCACGGGATCGCTACCTCCTCAGCACGACGACCGGCGGAGCGGCCCCGGTGATGAGCCACGTCGAGGAATGGCTGCAAACCGAGTGGCCGGACCTTCGTGTCTGGGCCACGAGCGTCACCGAGCAGTGGGCGACGGTGGCGGTGAACGGACCCCGCGCGCGCGATGTGCTGTCACGGCTCGGCACGGGGATCGCCCTCGACGCCGCGTCGTTCCCGTTCATGAGCTGGCGCGAGGGTGTCGTCGCTGGCATGCCGGCGCGGATCGCCCGCGTGAGCTTCAGCGGCGAGCTCGCCTACGAGATCTCCGTGCCGGGCTGGTACGGGCTCGCGATGTGGGAGGCCGTGATGGCCGCTGGGACCGCCTTCGGCATCACGCCCTACGGCACCGAGTCCATGCACGTGCTGCGCGCCGAGAAGGGGTTCCCGATCGTGGGCCAGGACACCGACGGCACGGTCACGCCCCACGACCTCGGCATGTCGTGGATCGTGAACGAGACCAAGGAGGACTTCATCGGCAAGCGATCGCTCTCGCGCCCCGAGGCCAGACGCCTCGATCGCAAGCACCTCGTCGGACTCCTGCCCGTGGAGCCCGACGCCGTGCTGCCCGAAGGCGCCCAGATCGTGCTGCGCGACACCGGGACGATCCCCATGCCGATGGCGGGGCACGTGACCTCGTCCTACCGCAGCCCCGCGCTCGACCGCTCGATCGCGCTGGCGATGGTGGCGGGGGGTCGCGACCTGATCGGCACGACGGTGTTCGCCCCCCTCCCCGGGGCGACGATCCCCGCCGTCGTGACCGCTCCGATCTTCTTCGATCCCGAGGGAACGCGCCGTGACGGCTGAGCCGGTCGCGAGGTCTCCGCTCGCGCACCGGTCGCAGCACCTGAGGGCCATCGGGACCGTCGATCGATCCCTATGGGTTGCGGAGGTGCCGTTCCTCACGCAGGTCGGCCTTCGTGCCGAAGGCGTCCCGACCTCCGGTCTCGCCCTGCCCCTCGAGCCCGACACGGTCCGCATCGACGGCGAGCGTGCGACGCTGTGGCTGGGTCCCGACGAGTGGCTCGTCACCGGCCCGCCAGGCTCCGCGGGGGCCGTCATCGCGGATCTGCACGCCGGCCTCGGAGACCGGCCTCACGCCTGCATGGATCTATCGGCGAACCGCGCGGTGCTCGACCTCGGTGGCTCGGTCGCGTTCGAGGTCCTCGACCGCGGATGCTCACTCGACCTGCACCCCTCGCGATGGTCCGAGGGCATGTGCGCCCAGACGAACCTCGCCCGGGCGCAGGTGATCCTGCAGCAGGGGCCGGAGGTCACGAGGATCTTCGTGCGGCCCTCGTTCGCGAGCTACCTCGTGGACTGGCTCGCGTCCGCCGCCGCGGCGGTCGGGGGCTGACGCCGGGTTCAACGGGGCTCGTTGGGGCCTTCGGGCCGGTCCGCTCAGCGGTAGAGGGCGAGCTCCTGCGTGTCGGTCATGTCCAGGACGGCGTGCGCGTCGGTAGCCTGGGCTGGCGAGCCGTGCGCGACCAGCAGATAGCGACCGACAGACAGGTCCTCTTCGTAGTCCTGCACATTCGCGGCCGGGACACCCACCTCGGCGAGGACGCCGATGCCCGCGCCGGCCAGGGCCCCGGCGCCACCCCCGATCACCGCCGCGGCGAGCAGCCCGCTCGCCACGACGACGGCACCACCGGGGATCGCGAGCGTCACGAGCGCTCCCGTCGATCCCGCCGAACAGGGCACCGCGACCGGCGCCCTTCGCCGTGGGGCTATCCGCCGCGTCGAAGGCCCCCTCGGGTGCCGCCTCGCCGGCACCCACGACCGTGATGCGGTCCTCCGGGACGCCGCGCTCGCGCAGGGCGTCGAACCCCAAGCGCGCCTGCTCGTCCGTCTCGTAGACCGCCACGACGGAGGCCTGTTCGCCGCCCGCCGATCGACCCGTCTCAACCATCCTCCGCCTCCATGCCTCGTCGCCCGGCCAAGGCTAGCCCAGATCCCGACCGAGCTCCGCGAGCATGCGCTCCTGCCACGCGACCGTGGCCTCAACCTGATTGAACGTGAACAGGTGCAGCGCGACGACGGCGGCGGTTGGATCGCACATCGAGGGCGCCATCCCCTCCAGCAGGGCGTCGGGGCCGAAGCTCCCGGGCGAGAGCAGCTTTCCCACCATCCGCCGGTTCTTCATGAGATAGCGCGCCGAGTCGGCCACCCCGATCTTGGCCGAGACCGCCATAAGTTTCTTCAGATCGGCGACCCCGGGCGTGCCGAGGTTCACCGGGAGTTCAACCCCCGCCGCCCGCATGCGGGCGATCCAGGCCATGATGGCGTCGGGGTTGAAGCACATCTGGGTCGCCATGTAGGCGGCGTAGCGCTGCTTCTCCACCAACACCTCCACCAATCGGGCCTCGGAGATGTTCGGGTGACCTTCCGGATACGCCGGGACTCCGATCTCTGCGAAGGGATGGCCGGTCTCGTGGATGGCGCGAAGCAGCGACAGCCCGTCGGGGTAGGCGCCGGGATCCTTCGCGTCGCCCCCCACGACGAACGCTCGCTCGAGCCCCGAGCCTGCGCAGCGCTGGAGGAGGTCGGCGAGGTGGGCGGCGTCCCGAACCATGTGCGCGGACAGGTGCGGGATCGCCTCGTGGCCGTGATCACGCAATCGCTCGCAGAGGTCCAGCGTGGCCTCGAGCCCCCTGCCGGGCGAGGCGGTCACCGTCACCGTGGCCCGCGCGGGCAGGTGGGCGGCGTGCTCCATGGCGCTCGCGAGCGGGATCAACTCGAACTTGGGCTCGGCTACCAGGGCGCGCAGGGCCGATCGCTCAGGCGCCGAGAGCGCGTTCGACGGCTTGCGTTTGCCTAGCACCACGTTCACTCGTCCTCCTGCTCGCGGGCGGCAACCTACACGTTCGAGTCCGGGAACGAGGCCTTCTGACGCTCGATCCACTCGCGCAGCTCCAGGTCGACGGCCTCGTCGATGGCCGGGGGTTCGTAGTCGGCGAGCGTCTTCTTCCATATCGGGTTGGCCCGGGTGGCGGACTCGAGCGCCCCCTCGAGCTCCCATTGTTCGAAGCTGTTGTTGTCGGCGACGGAGGAGCGGAAGAAGGCCGTCTCGAAGTTCGCGAGCGTGTGCGCGGTTCCCAGGAAATGCTGACCGGGACCGTTCTCCACGATGGCGTCCACCGCCTGGCCGTTCGGGCTCAGATCGACGCCCTTCGCGAACGCGTGCATCATCCCGCACTGGTCGAGGTCCATCACGAACTTCT
Organism: uncultured Actinomycetes bacterium; assembly: GCA_963719165.1. GTDB lineage: Bacteria > Actinomycetota > UBA4738 > UBA4738 > HRBIN12 > JAOUEA01. The sequence continues at coordinate 1,865,852 of CAVRAV010000001.1, forward strand.
CGTACCCCATGGTGAGCCCCCCCTCGAGCCATCCGGCCGCATGCAGCACGAAGTTGACCCCGCCCAGCACGGTCGGCTGCAGCGTGTTGGCGGACTCGTACGCCGCCTGGGCATCCGGGACCTTGGAGGCGGTCAGGGAGCCGCCGCTGCGGAACGGAACGCCCAGACGGCGCGCGCATGCCGCGAGGGAGTAGAGCACGAGCGCCGGCTCGGGCGTGCCGAACGTCGGCGCGCCGGACTGCATGGACATCGAGGATGCGAAGGACCCGAACACGACCGGCGCGCCCGCCCGCACGAGCTGGACGTAGGTCATGCCCGCGAGCGCCTCGGCGAGCGTCTGCGCGGCCGCCCCCGCCACCGTGGCCGGGCTCATGGCTCCCGCCAGGATGAACGGCGTGATGATCACCGCCTGGTTCGCCTCCGCGTAGGCCTTGGCCGCTCCGAGCATGCTCGAGTCCCACACGAGCGGCGAGTTCGCGTTGATGAGGCTGAGGAGGTACGTGCGCTCCTCCAGCGCGTCCTTCCCGAACAAGATGCGGGCCATCTCGACCGAGTCCTGCGCCCGCTGGGGGTGGGTCACGGACCCCATGAACGGCTTGTCCGAATAGCGCATGTGCGCGTAGACCATGTCGTAATGGCGCTTGTTCACGGGCAGGTCGACCGGTTCGCAGACGGTGCCGCCCGAGTGGTGCAGGAACGGCGAGCTGTACGCGAGCTTCACGAAGTTCCGGAAGTCCTCGATCGTCCCGTAGCGTCGGCCGCCGTCGAGGTCCCGCACGAACGGCGATCCGTAGGCCGGCGCGAACACGGTCGCGTCCCCGCCGATCTGCACGTCGTGCGCGGGGTTGCGGGCGTGCTGGACGAACACCGAGGGGGCGCTGGCTCGGATCACCTCCCGGCACATCCCCCGCGGGAACCGCACGCGCTCCCCTTCGACGCCGGCGCCCGCGGCTTTCAGCAACGCGAGGGCATCGGGGGCGCCCTTGAAGTCGATCCCGACCCGTTCCAAGATCGTTTCGGCGTTGTCCTCGATCACGCTCAATCCTTCTTCGGAAAGGACCTCGAAGGGCGCGAGCGTGCGCGTGATGTAGGGGACGGCCTCGACGGCGTGCGCCGCCCGCACGGCCGCCCGCCCCGCGCGCCCGCCGGTGCGCCGCGCTCTGGGAGCATCGCTCATGTGGGACTCCTCTCGATGGTGGGACCGGCGGTACGTGAACGCCGTCGGCGACGCATCCGGTCCTCCGACCCGGAACCGGATCCGGCGCGGCGGGCGGGTAGCCGTACGACTTCAGCGAGGCGCGGATAGGGGTCGGCGGCGTGGGGGATCCCCATCGCGCCGACGAAATGCTCCTGGAACCGCGGTTCCACCGCCGTCTCGACCTTCTCCACGCGACGCACCACGGTTTCGATCTCGTCGCGCGCGGCGCGGTTGAGCAGCGCGATCCGCGCGCCCGTGCCGGCGGCGTTTCCGGCGCTCGTGACTGATGCCGGGTCGCAGTCGGGCACGAGACCGAGCACCATGGCGTGCACGGGATCGATGTGCGCGCCGAACGCTCCGGCGAGCCGGATCCGATCGACGGCGTCGATCCCCAGGTGATCCATCAACAGCTTGCACCCGGCCCACAGCGCGGCCTTGGCGAGCTGGATAGCACGAACGTCCATCTGGCTGAGCCGGAGCGGCACCCGCCCTTCGCTCAGGACATAGGCGAACGTGCGTCGGTCGGAGACGATCCGCGGGGAGCGCTCCGCCAGCGCGCCGTCGATCACGCCGTCCTCGGTGATGACCCCGGCGAGGAACAGCTCGGCCACGAGCTCGATGATCCCCGAGCCGCAGATGCCGGTGACGGCGCTCGGTTCGAAGCCCGGCTCGTCGGACCAAGCGTCGTTGCCGATGACCTTGTAGCGGGGCTCGAGCGTCGCTGCGTCGACGCGGACGCGTTCGACCGCACCGGGCGCCGCCCGCTGCCCGCCGGTGACCTGCGCGCCTTCGAAGGCGGGCCCGGTGGGGCTCGAGGCCGCGAGCAAGCGATCGCGGTTGCCGAGCACGATCTCCGCGTTCGTCCCGACATCCACGATGAGGTTGACCTGTTCCTGTGCGTGAGGCGCCTCGGACAGGATGACCCCCGCGGTATCGGCGCCCACGTGACCGGCGATGCAGGGCAAGAGGTAGACGCGAGCGCCGGGATTCACACCGCGCAGGTCAAGGTCGAGCGCGCGCCGGTGCACCGCGCCGTCGGTCGCGAGCGCGAACGGGGCCCCGCCCAGCTCCGTCGGGTCGAGCCCGAGGAGGAGGTGGTGCATGATCGGATTGCCTACCACCGTGAGATCCAGCACGTCGGAGGGCGCCTCGGCCGCCTGCGAGCACAGTTCCCCGACGAGATCCTCGAGGCACCCGCGGATCGCGCGCGTGAGCTCGGCCTCGGACCCCGGATTCATCATCACGTAGGACACGCGGCTCATGAGGTCCTCGCCGAAGCGGATCTGCGGGTTCATCGAACCTGCCGATGCCAGGACGTCGCCGCTCGCGAGGTCGCACAGATGCCCGGCCACGGTGGTGGAACCGACGTCGAAGGCGATCCCGAGCGCCCGGCCGTGGTACCCCGGCCACACGGCGACGATCGATCGACCGTCGTGCACGGCCACGGTGGCCGTCCAGTCGCCGGCGCGCAGCGTGCGCTGCAGCGCCGCGAGGACGTGGGCGTCGCACGCCAGCCCCGCGAGTCGCCAGTCGCGTTCGAGGGCCTCCTCCAGACGCTGGAGGTCGCCCGAGGGATCACGGAGGTCGGGTTCGCGCACCTCCACGTAGTGCAGGCGGATCGTGGGATCCACTTCGATCGGGTGGGCGTCCGCCTCCTTGCGGATCACCTGGCGATGGATCTGGCTCTCCGGCGGCACGTCGATCACGAGGTCGCCCAGGATGCGTGCGTGGCACCCGAGCCGCCGATCGTGCCCCAGGCCATCGCGGTCCCGGTAGCGCTGCTCCGGCTCGCTGAACGCCGTGAGGTGCGCGGCTGTCGAATCGATGGCGAGCTTGGCGAACGCGCCCTCGCTCACCACCACCTGGCAACGACCGCAGATCCCCCGGCCCCCGCATACGGAGTCCAGGTCGACCCCGAGGGTGCGCGCCGCGTCGAGCAGGTCGGTGCCCTGGGCGAATCGCCCGCGCAATCCCGACGGGGTGAACACGACGAGCGGCTCGCGAGGAGGATTCACGGCGCGGGCGGCGCTTCCGCGCCGGCGGCCGCCGCCGCTCGCCTGCGACCCTCGCGGCCGCCTCTGCGCCCGGCGTTCGGGCCACCCGTGGGCTGCTCGCGATAGCGACCGATCCAGGCGCCGCAGTCCCTGTCCACGCCCATCAGCACGTCGGCCGCCATCACGGCCTGCCGGACCTCCTCGTGCAAGGGGCTGGTGATGGCGCTCGTGAGGCCGTTCGCGATGGCCATGGCGAGGAACGCGCCGTTGATCCCGTTGCGGTTGGGCAGGCCGAACGACACGTTGGACGCCCCACACGTGGTGTTGACCCCCAGCTCGTCATGCAGCCGGCGGACCAAGGAGAACACCTGGCGCCCCGCGCCGCCTAAGGCCCCGATCGGCATCACCAGGGGATCCACGACGATGTCGGCCGGCCCGATGCCGTGATCCGCGGCCGCGCGCACGATCTTCTCGGCCACGGCGAAGCGCACGTCGGGGTCCTCGCTGATCCCGGTCTCGTCGTTCGTGATCGCCACGACCGCCGCCCCGTGCTTGGCCACCAGCGGCAGCACCTGCTCGAGGCGCTCGTCCTCTCCGGTGACGGAGTTCACGAGCGGCTTGCCCACGTAGGCGTTCAGCCCGGACTCCAGCGCCGCCACGATGGACGAGTCGATCGACAGGGGGAGGTCGGTCAGCGACTGCACCAACCGGACGGTCGCGGACAAGATCGCGGGCTCGTCCGCCAGCGGGATCCCGGCGTTCACGTCGAGCATGTGCGCGCCCGCGGCCACCTGCGCGTGCGTGTCGGCCACCACCGTGGAGTAGTCGCCGGCCTTCATCTCCTCCGCGAGACGCTGGCGGCCGGTGGGGTTGATGCGCTCTCCGATGATCACGAAGGGCCGACCCGGGCCGATCATCACCTCGCGGGTGGCCGAGCCCAACACGGTGTCGGTCATACCGGCGCTCCGCCTTCGATGCCGCCCGAGCGGATGGCGGCGCGAAGGACGTCTTCCGTCCAAGCCTCCTCCAGCGCCTCGGCGGCCGCCGACACCTCGGCATCGAGGTCGTCGCCGCACGCGCGCTTGTCCATACGCATCTGCTCGGTGTAGTCGTCCGACCCGATCAGGCCCGCCACCATCGCCGCGGCATCCACGGCCTCTTGGAACCGCTCCGGCAGGAGGGCGCGGGCACTCGTGCCCTCGCCGCGCGCCACGATCTGCATCGGGATGTCGCGCCAACGGATGACGGTCAGGTCGGCCACGGGGTCTCCTCTCGGTGGCTCAGGACGCCATCGCCCGTTTGGCGATCACGAGCGCTTGCGCGGTCTCGGCCGCCACGGCGGCGTCGCGACAGTAGGCATCGGCGCCCACGGCCTTGCCGAACTCTTCGTTCAACGGCGCTCCTCCGACGAGCACGATGTAGCGCTCGCGCATGCCCCGCGCCGCGAGCTCGTCGATCACGACCTTCATGTAAGGCATGGTGGTGGTGAGGAGCGCGCTCATCCCCAGGATGTCGGGTTCGTGCTCCTCCAGCGCGGCGAGGTAGTTCTCGACGGGGTTGTTGATGCCCAGGTCGATGACTTCGAACCCCGCCCCTTCCAGCATCATCGCCACGAGGTTCTTCCCGATGTCGTGGATGTCGCCCTTCACCGTCCCGATCACGACCTTGCCGATCGGCTCTGCGCCGGTCTCGGCCAGCAGGGGACGCAGGATCGCCATACCGGACTTCATGGCGTTCGCCGCGAGGAGCACCTCGGGAACGAACAGGATCCCGTCGCGAAAATCGATGCCCACGATCCGCATGCCCTCGACCAGCGCGTCGTTCAACACGCGGTCGGCCGCCCACCCCCGGCCCAACAGGAGGTTCGTGCCCTCGACGATCTCCTCGGCGAGACCGTCGTAGAGGTCGTCGTGCATCTGGCTCACGAGCTCGTCGTCCGGCAGGGACGAGAGGTCGAGTTCCTGGTCGCTCATGATCGGCTCCTATGCCTTGAGTCGTTCGCCCTTGGGGTCCCACAACGGTTCGTTGCCGACGGTCGCGGCGTGCCGCACGCCGAAGTACTCGACCTCCACGGCGGTCCCGGCCACGGCCGCCTCGGCGGGGAGGTAGCCGTACGCGATGCCCCTGCCCACCGCGTAGCCGTAGGCCGCCGACGTCACGTAACCCGCGACACGCCCTTCGTGCCAGATCGGCTCGTAGCCCATCACCACGACGCGCGGGTCGTCGAGGGTGATGCACGACAGTCGCCGCGGGGGACCACCGGCATCGCGGATCGCCTCGAGCGCGGCTCGCCCCTGGAACTCCTTGTCCCAGTGAACGGCGAAGCCGAGGCCCGCCTCCAGCGGATCGTGCTCGGTGTTGATGTCCTGGCCCCAGAGCCGGTATCCCTTCTCCAGGCGCAGGGAATCGAACGCACCGCTGCCGGCCGCCACCATGCCGTGCTCGATGCCCGCGCGCCAGAGCAGGTCCCACACCCGGTCCCCCATCGCGAACTGGCCGTAGAGCTCCCATCCGAGTTCCCCGGCGTAGCTGATGCGCTGCGCCCACACGGGGCTCACCTCCCCGACGTTCAGGTACCGGGCGGTGAGGTACGGGAAGGCGTCGTTGGCAACGTCGGCGTCGGTCACCCGCTCGAGGATGTCTCGCGCCCGTGGTCCCCACAGCCCCAACGCGAACAGCGAGCCTGTGCGCTCGCTGATCGTGACCCGTTCGTCGGCGCGGATCTGCGACCGCAACCACGCGACGTCGTGCGGACCGCTACCGCCGCCGGTCACGAGGCGGAACAGCCGCTCGTCCTTGCGGATCACGGTGAGATCCAGCCGGATGCCGCCCTTCGGCGTGAGCGCGGCCGTGTAGACGATCGAACCCACCGGTCGATCGATGCGGTTGGCGAAGATCCGCTCCAGGTAGGAGAGCGCATCCGGGCCCGACACGTCGAACTTCGCGAACGGCGTGATGTCGAACAGCCCGGCGTGCGAGCGCGTGGCGAGATGCTCGGCGCCCACCTCGGGCGACCACCCGCGCGCCGCCCACCCCGACCGGCGAGCCCATTCATGAGCGACGCCGCCGACGAGCGCCCGATTCTCGCGGAACCAGCGCGGGCGCTCCCAGCCGGCGCTCGTGAAGAACTCGGCGCCCAACCCCAGGTGCCGAGCGAAGAACGGCGTGAGCCGCAGGTCGCGTGGTCTCGCCGGCTGTTGCAGCGGGTGGATGATGTCGTACACCTCGCGGTACTGCTGCTTCCCCCGCTCCACGACGAAGGGCGCCGACGTCTGGAACGGGTAGAACCGGTTGGCGTCGGCCTCGGCGAGGTCGTAGGAGGGCTCGCCCTCGACCATCCACTCGGCGACCTGCCGCGCCATGCCGGCCGCGTGGGTCACCCAGACGGCCTCGCACACCCACACGCCGCGCGTGGACGCGCTCTCGCCCACCACGGAACCACCGTCAGGGGTGAAGCTGAACATCCCGTTCAGCGACCGGGCCGGATCGCTCGGGCGCATCGTGCCGCGCAACGCCGGGAACAGCCGTCCGGCCTCGGCCTCGCACACGTCGAAGTCGTCGGGGGTCCAGGGCATCAACGACGGCATCGCCCCCTCGCCTGTCCGCCGGATCTCCTCCTGCGGCGTGACGATGGGTTCGTGGCGATAGTTCCCCACACCGAAGTGGTCGCCGCGCTGGCGGAAGTACGAAGAGCCGTCCTGATGCCGCACCACGGGCTGCTGCATCCAGGTGTCCCCAACGAGCGCCTCGAGGCCGGGGACCGGATCCGTCCACACGAGCTGGTGCTGCACGGCCACGAGCGGGATCGGCACGCCGGCGAGGGCACCGACGGTAGGCCCCCAGAGCCCCGCGCAGATCAAGACGCGGTCGCATTCGATCCGCCCCCGGTCGGTCTCGACGGCGCGCACGCGCCCGTCCCGCCGGTCGAAGCCCGTCACGCTCACGCCGCCCTCGAACGCCACTCCGCGAGACTCCGCATCGCGCGCCAGCCGCGTCACGATCTGCACCGACTTGGCAGCGCCGTCGCTCGGGACCCAGAGCGCCGCCAGGATCGATCCCGGGTCGAGCAGCGGGCTCTTTTGAGCGGCCTCCTCGGGCTCCAGGAGCCCGGATCCATCGATCCCGTAGGAACGGGCGAACCCCTGTCTACGCTTGAGCTCTTCGACCCGCTCGGGCGTGGTCGCGACCTCGAGACTCCCCGTCCCGTACCAGCATCGCTCGCCGTCGAGGTCGATGTCCGCGTAGAGGCCCACCGAGTCGCCGGCGAGGCGGCACATCGTTCGCGACGGGTTGATCTGGAACACGATCCCCGGGGCGTGCGATGTCGAGCCGCCGGTCGCGAACAGCGGCCCCTGATCGATCACGAGGACGTCGCTCGCGCCGAGGTTCGCGAGGTGATAGGCGGCGCTCACGCCCACGATCCCGGCGCCGACGATCACGGTCTGGGCTCGGTCCCGCATGTCGCTCCTCAGCGCGGCTCCTCGCCGCGACCCCGCGATGTTCTCACCCACCGTTGCGGCAGCAAGGCTCCAGTTGCGCGCACAGCAACACGACAGCCCCCGCCGTTCAGCCCAGGTTGAGCACCACCGTCTTCAGCTCGGTGAGCCGCTCCATCGAGAAGCGCCCGCCGACCCGGCCGACGCCGCTGCGAGAGCCCGCGCCCCCGCCGAACGGCAGGTGCGGCTCCCAGTAGTTCGTGCCCTCGTTCACGTTCACCCACCCGGCGCGCACCGACTCCGCGTAACGCAGTCCACGCTGCAGGTCCGCCGTGAAGATCGCGGTGAGCAGGCCGTAGGGCGACGCGTTGACGAGCGCGATCGCCTCGTCCTCGTGGCGGATGGCCGTGATGGGCACCACGGGCCCGAACGTCTCCTCGCGTGCCACCTCCATCTCCTGCGTGACGCCTTCGAGGACGGTTGCCTCGAAGAACAGGTCGCTGCCGTGTTGGGGGGCTCGCTCGCCGCCCGCGAGCACGGTGGCGCCCCGGTCGAGGGCGTCCCGCACGTGACGTTGGGTCTTGTCCGCGGTGGCTTCGTTGTTCAGCGGCCCCATCGTCGTGGCGTCGTCGAACGGATCGCCGAGATGGATCCGCTCCGCCACCGCCGCGACAAGCTTGCCCACGTATGCGTCCTTCACGTCCGCATGCACGAGGATGCGCTCCCCGGCGGTACAGCTCTGTCCCGCGTTGAGGTAGGCCGCCACCAGCGTCGCATCGACCGCCGCGTCGAGGTCGGCGTCCTCCATGATCACGAGAGGGCCGTTGCCTCCCATCTCGAGCAAGAGGTCCTTGCCGGCCGCGCGCGCGGCCACCGTCAGCCCGGTGGCGATCGAACCGATGAACCCGACCGCCTGCGTGCCGGGGTTCGCTGCGAGCTCGTCGCCCACCACCGGGCCGGCGCCCGTCACCATGTTCACCACCCCGGGCGGCACCTCGGCCGCCTCGAGACAGCGGATGAGCTCGACCGCGCAGAGGGACGTGCTGGGGGCGGGCGCCCACGCCACGGTGTTCCCGTACGCGATGGCCGGTGCGAGGATCTCCCCCGGCATCGTGTAGGGCCAGTTCCACGGGCTGATCACAGAGACGACGCCACGCGGGACCCGCTGCAGGAGCACACGTTTGGCGGGGTCCACGGACGGCGGCAGCACGCCCTCCATGCGCACCGCGTCGGCCGCAGCCATCTCGAAGTACGCGATCAGTTCCTCGACCTCGTCGCGCGCCTCGGCGGCCAACGGCTTCCCCTGGTCCGACGAGAGCACGCGCGCCATCGCCTCTCGGCGCTCGTCGATGGCCGCCGCCACACGCCGCAAGAGGGCCGCCCGGGCGAACGGGCCGGCGGCCGACCACGCGGGGAAGGCCACGCGCGCGGCCTCGATCGCCCGCCGGGCATCGCCGCGCGTCCCGGCCGCGACGGAGCCGATCACGGCGCCCGTTGACGGGCTCGTGGACTCGAACGTCGCGCCGTCCTCGGCCGGGCCCCAGGCGCCGCCGATGTACAGGCCGATCTCGTGCCCCATGGCTTCGCGGCTCCCTCCCGGCGCACGCGGGGCGGCCGAAGGCCGCCCCGACCGTGCGTCATGCGCGCCGGACGAGCTACGCCGGCTGCGCCGCCATCCCGGCGTCCACCCACGGCTGCCAGACCTGCGGGTTCTGGTCGATCCAGTCCTGAGCGGCCTTCGCTGGGTCATCCCCCTTGCTGATGCCCAGGCCGATGATGTTCTGGTCGTCGTTCGTGTAGGTCATCGCGCTCAAGAAGGCGAAGGCGGCCGGCGCCTTCGTCTGGAGATCCTGGTTGAAGGCCTTGTAGAGGTCGTCCTGCGGGTAGGCGCACGCGTACTTGGTGGCGTCATCCGCCGCCGCCTGCTCGCAGGCGGGCGTGACGTCGGGCAGCTTCATCATGGTCAGGTCGTACTTCTGCTGGGCCCAGTGGGGCGTCCAGAAGTACATCAGGATGGGGCCCTTCTTCTGGTACGCGGCGTCGAGGGCGGACAGCTCCGCGTCCTCCGAACCGCCGTACACGACCTTCATGTTGAGACCGAGGTTGTCGGCGATGGGCTGGTCGAAGGTCACGAAGCTCGGATCGCCGTCGAGGATCTGACCCTGGCCCGGCGTCTCGCTGGTCTGGAACAGGGTCTCGTTGCCCTTCAGGCCCTCCCAGGTCTTGAGCTCGGGATGGGTGTCCAGCATGTAGGTCGGGAACCACCAGCCGATCTGACCGGTCACCCCGAGCAGTCCCCCGTCCACCACGCCGTTGCCGGATTCGATGTACTTCTTGTAGTCCTCCGCGTGCCCGGACGGCCACACCTCGAGGGTGGCGTCGATCTGCCCCTTCGCGATCGCGGGGAACTGCGCGTACTCGGAGATCTTCTTGCTGTCCACCGCGTAGCCGAGCTTGTCCTGCAGCAGCTGCTCCGCCACGGCGACGTTGGCGGCCGACCCGACCCACGGGTTGATCGCGAACGTGATCGTCGTACCGGAGTTGTCGGGCGCGGAACTCCCCGACGCGCTCCCCGACGCGCTCGAGTTGTCTTTCACGTCGCTGCAGGCGCTCATGAGCAACACGATCGCCACCGCGAACGCACCGATCGCCCAACCTCGCTTGGTCATCCCTGCTCCTCTCATCGCGAACCTTCCCCTTCTCCTACGTCGTCGGCTGCCCCTCGGGACGGGGCCATCACCGAACGCTCCTGATGCCCCGACGCCCTTCCGGTGGCCGAAGCCTGGCCGAGCGCCTGGGTGATCCGGTCGATCACGATGGCCATCAACAAGATCGCGACGCCGGCGACGACGCCCAGACCCGGATCGTGCGACAGCCCGTTGACGATCAGGTAACCGAGGCCCGCGCCGCCGACGAGACCCGCGATGATCACGACGGAGAAGACCATGATGACGGTCTGGTTCACGCCGAGCAGGATCGAGGGGCGGGCGAGCGGGAGCTGCACCTTCCACAACGTCTGCGCCGGGGTCGCGCCGAAGGCGTCGGACGCCTCGACGATGTCCTTGGGGACCTCACGGATGCCCAGGTCCGTGAGCCGTACGCCTGGCGGCAGCGCATAGACGAGGGCCGCGATCACGCCGGGGACCCTCCCCACCCCGAACAGCGCGACGGCCGGCACTAGGTAGACGAACTGCGGCATCGTCTGCATCGTGTCGAGGATGGGCTTGAGGACCGCGTGGACGCGGTCGCTCGTGCCCGACCAGATCCCGAGCGGGATGGCGAGCACCACCGAGGCGACGACCGCCACCAGGACCTGGCTGAGCGTGTTCATGGCGGGGTCCCACATCCCGATGACACCGACGCCGGCCAGCAGGAGGAACGCGAGCAGCGGGAGCGTCCATCGCCTCGAGACCGCCCAGCCGATCAGCGCCGCGAAACCGCAGACCATCCACCAGGGCAAGCCGGTGAGCAGCTTGAAGAGGGGGTCGAGGGCATAGCGGATCGTCGCACCCGTGAGGGCGGTGGTGGCTCCCCCGAACGTTCGGAGCACCCAGGACTCGGCCTGGTTCACGGGCGCCGAGATCGAGACCGCGAGCGATGACGGGAAGTCTTGCTGACGGAGCACCTGGCGCCCGATGAAGATCGCCGCGATCACCGCCACCACGGCCACGACCAGGATCATGCGTCGCGACACGACGACGCCCAGGATGCGCGAACCGCTCGACCCGCGCCGGACCCGATCGCGCAGGCTCCACGAGAAGGTCACGCGATCGAAGACGATGGCCATGGCCACGATGGCGAGCCCGGCCGCGAGCGCCTCGCCCACGTTCAAGGTGCTGAGGGCATCGAGCACCGACTGACCCAGCCCCCCCGCGCCGATGGTGGCCGCGAGGACCACGATCCCCAGCGCCATCATGATGCTCTGGTTCACGCCGAGCATCACGGACGGCTTCGCGAGCGGGAGCTGGACCTTGCGAAGCATCTGTCGCGAGGTCGCGCCGAAGGAACGGCCCACCTCGAGCGAACCTTCCGACACCTGCTTGATCCCGAGGCTAGTGAGCCGGATCGCGGGCGGGATCGCGAAGATGACCGTCGCCGCGATCGAGGGCGGAGCCCCGATGCCGAGCAGCAGCGCGAAGGGCACGAAGTAGGAGAACGCCGGGATGGTTTGCATCGCGTCGAGGATTGGGCGCAGGGCTCGCTCCACCCGCGGATGACGCCCGGCCCAGATCCCCATCGGAAGCCCCACCGCGACCGAGATCGCGACCGAGATCGCGATCAGGGCCAGGGTCTCCAGGCTGGCCTCCCAGAATCCGAGCACGCCGAAGGACAGGAATCCGACGGCGGCGAGGACGCCCATGCGCCAGCCCGCGAGCACGCCGGCGACGGCGGCCGCGAGCGTCACCACCCCGACCCAGGTCAGGCGGGAGAGGAACAGGACGAGGTTGTCGTACAGGGACTGGAACGCCGTCTGCATCGGCGTGAGCACGTGTACGAAGAAGGCGTTCGTGCGCTGGTTGTCGATGACCCAGTTCACGAAATCGTTGAACGGTTTCGCGGCGTCGACCGTCAGGCTCTTCGGGAAGCCGGGCGTGAGCTGAAGGCCGACGATGACGGCGACGACGACACCCGCGATCCACACCAAGCGTCGGCGCCAGCGAGGCCGGGCACGGAAGACGAGGTCGCTCCGTTCCGCGGCCTCCTCGCGCTCGAGCTCGCCCAGGCCGGAGGACGGCGGTGCTTCAACCGTCACGAGGCCTCGTCTTCCACCATCGCGGCCAGCACGGCGGCGCGGTCCACCGTCCCGACCTGCGCCCCGTCGCTCACGACCCGGAAGGGACGGTCTTCGTCAACCAATCGCGGGAGCACGTCGCGCACGACCGTCGTCGCCTCCACGTCGCCCGCATAGGTCGCCCCTCCGTTCGCCGAACGCATGATCGTGCGCACCGTGAGCACATGGGTGCGCGGGATATCGCGCGTGAAGTCGGCGACGTAGTCGTCTGCCGGGGATGCCACGACCTCCTCGGGCGTGCCCACCTGCACGAAGTGCCCGTCCTTCATGATCGCGATCCGGTCTCCGAGCTTGAGGGCCTCCATCAGGTCGTGGGTGATGAAGATCATGGTCTTCTTCACCTCACGCTGGAGCCGGATGACCTCGTCCTGCATGTCGCGACGGATCAGCGGATCGAGCGCGCTGAAGGGCTCGTCGAAGAGCATGATCTCGGGGTCGGTGGCCAGCGCGCGGGCCAGCCCGACCCGTTGCTGCATCCCTCCCGACAGCTCGTCGGGGAACGACCGGCCCCACGAGCCGAGCCCCACGCGTTCGAGCACCTCCTGCGATCGCGCCGCGCGGGCACCCTTCTCCGAGCCCTGCACCTCGAGCCCGAACGCGACGTTATCCAGGATCGTGCGATGTGGAAGCAGCCCGAAGTGCTGGAACACCATGCTGATCTTGTTCCGGCGCAGCGCCCGCAGGTGCTCGGCGTCCATGGCCACGACGTCGGCTCCTTCCACGAACACCTGCCCGCTCGTGGGCTCGTGCAGGCGGTTGATCATGCGCACGAGCGTCGACTTGCCGGAGCCGGATAGGCCCATGACCACGAACACCTCGCCGGGCGCGACCTCGAAGGAGACGTCCCGCACCGCCGCGACGCAGCCGGTCTTCTCGAGGAGTTCAGAACGCGAAAGCGCCGCGTCGGCGGAGCCCACGATCTTCTCCGCCTTCGGCCCGTAGACCTTCCAGACGTTGCGGCAAGAGACCGAGACCTTCGTGGCCACGTCCAACCAGGAACCCCTCCTCCCGGTGACTCCTCGACCGTCGGATAGTGGTCCGGGGGGGTCGCGCGCGCAAGCCAGGGGTTGCGCCGTCGGCAACGGCTCGCGCGCGCAGCGCCCCACCGTGGTGCAGAATCCGCCGCATGGCCGGGGCCTACGACTTCGTGATCATCGGCGGCGGATCGGCCGGTAGCGCGCTCGCGAACCGACTGAGCGCCGACCCGGCGAACCGGGTCCTGGTGCTCGAGGCCGGGCGCTCGGACTACCCGTGGGACGTCTTCATCCACATGCCGGCAGCCCTCGCGTTCCCGATCGGCAGTCGGTTCTACGACTGGAGATACGAGTCCGAGCCCGAGCCGTTCATGAACGGGCGACGCATCTATCACGCGCGCGGCAAGGTCCTCGGCGGCTCCAGCAGCATCAACGGCATGATCTTCCAACGAGGCAACCCGCTCGATTACGAGCGTTGGGGCGCCGATCCGGGCATGGAGACGTGGGACTACGCGCACTGCCTCCCCTACTTCAAGAGGATGGAGAATTGCCTGGCGGCGGATCTGGACGACGCCTTCCGCGGCCACGCGGGCCCGCTCGTGCTGGAGCGCGGCCCGGCCTCGAACCCGCTGTTCGGCGCCTTCTTCGAGGCCGTCCAGCAGGCGGGATATCCCCTCACCGGGGACGTGAACGGGTATCGCCAGGAGGGGTTCGCGCCGTTCGATCGCAACGTCCATCGCGGGCGCCGCCTCTCGGCGGCGCGCGCCTACCTGCATCCGGTGATGGGGCGAGGGAACCTCGAGGTCAAGACCCGCGCGTACGTCTCCAAGATCGTCTTCGAAGGCGAGCGTGCCGTGGGGGTCGAGTTCACGCAGGGACGGGGATCGATCACCCGGGTGCGGACGGGCAACGTGGTCCTGTGCGGCGGGGCCATCAACTCGCCACAGCTGCTGCAGCTCTCCGGGGTGGGCGACGCCGAGGCCCTCGCCGCCCTCGGCATCCCCGTGGTCGCCGACGTGCCGGGCGTTGGTGAGCACCTCCAGGACCATCTGGAGGTCTACATCCAGTACGCGAGCAAGCAGCCCGTCTCCATCGCCCCCGGCATGAAGCTGTGGCGTCGTCCGTTGATCGGTGCGCAGTGGCTCTTCCTGCGCTCGGGTCTGGGCGCAAGCAACCACTTCGAGGCGGGCGGGTTCGTCCGCGGCGATGACGACGTTGCCTATCCGAACCTGATGTTTCACTTCCTGCCGATCGCCATCCGCTACGACGGTTCGGCGCCCGCGGGGGATCACGGGTACCAGGTGCACGTCGGCCCCATGTACTCGGACGCGCGCGGCACCGTGAAGATCGAGAGTTCCGACCCGAGGCGGAAGCCGGCGCTGCGATTCAACTACCTGTCCACCGACCAGGACCGCCGCGAGTGGATCGAGGCGATCCACGTGGCGCGCGACATCCTGACCCAGCCAGCGTTCGAGCCGTTCAACGGTGGCGAGCTCTCACCCGGCGAGGGGGTCGCCACCGACGAGGAGGTGCTCGCGTGGGTGGCGAGCGATGCCGAGACCGCCCTGCATCCTTCCTGTACGGCGCGGATGGGCGTCGATGACCTGTCGGTCACCGACCCGCATACCATGGGGGTCCGTGGCCTCGAAGGACTCCACGTGGTCGACGCCTCGGTGATGCCGTACGTGACGAACGGCAACATCTACGCCCCCGTCATGATGGTGGCGGAGCGTGCGGCGGACCTGATCCTCGGCAACACGCCGCTGGAGCCCGAACCGGTCGCGTTCTATCGGCACACGGATGACCGAACGGGCGATCCGGCGGGGAAGACGGCCGTCGAGCAAGGGGGGAACTAGCTTCCCACCCCCAACACGATCAACCCCGCGACCGCCACGAACGCGCCCAGGATCTGGTTCGGCACCGGCCGCTCGTGCAGGAACACCACGGACAAGGCCACCGCGATCAGCGGGAAGATCGCCGAGGCCACGAGGACGATCGAGAGGAACCCGGCCTCGGCGCCCGAAGAGAACGCGACCACCCCGACCAGGTCCACGAGGCCGGTGGCCACCGCGGCGGTGGTGCCCACGTTGCGGCCGATGCTCCGCAGATCGTTCCGCTGGATCGCCGCGAGCCCGGCGAAGCACACGAGCTGTGCGGTGCGCGAGGCCCACAGGGCCGGCACCCACCCCACCTGCTTCGCCCCCCAGCCGAGGATGAAGCCGCCGATCCCGAACAGCACGGCCGCGGCGACCGCCCACGGGAGGCCGGGGGGCACGCCGTGGGTTCCGGCACGCAACTTGCGCAGGTCCGTGGAGGCGAGCATGACTCCCACCACGGTCACGGCCGCGCCGGCCAACGCCACGGGACCGGGACGTTCGTGCAGGATCACCATCGACAGCGCCACGCCCACCAGGGCGTACGCCGCGCTGATCGGCGAGACCACCACCATCGGCCCGAGCTGCAGGGCGCGATAGTGCGTGGTGTAGGCCCCCGCCGACACCACCCCGTTCAGCAGCATCCACCCCGCGATCGGCCCCAGGACGGCCACGTCGTGGTGGCCCGCGAAGAGCAGCACGGTCACCACGACCGCGCTCAGCCCCTGCGCGACGAGGACCGTGGAGACGCTGCCGATCCTGCGGCCCGAAACCGCCCCTGTGAAGTCCGCCGAGCCCCACCCGAGCGCGGCGACGAGCCCGTAGATCACGCGGGCCGGGCTTCCGCGAGCGCGTCGACCGCGACGGCGCCTCGCTCCCCCACCAGCAGCGGATTGGCCTCCAGGGCCACGATCCGGTCCTGCAGGTCGTGCGCCGCCCACGCGATCGCCTCGACGGCGCGGGCCGTGGCGCGCAGGTCGTGGCGCGCAGGATCGAGACCGCACCGCGACGCCTGAGCGTGCGTGAAGGACAGCGCCTGCTTCGCGCTCAAAGGACACGGCACGAAGACCGCCTCCCCCGATTCCGCGCGCACCCCGCCGGGGCGCACGGTGATCATGGCGCCGAAGCGCCCGTCGATCAGCGCGCCGACGAGCACCTCCGTACCGCTCATCATCTGCTGGACGAGGACGCGAGGCCTTTCGGCACCTGCCCGACTCGCGGCCTCGAGCACCTCCGTGGACGCCCGCTCGACATCGGCCGCGTTCGCGATCGCGAGCCGAACGCCACCCAGCCGTGCCTTGTGCGGGACCTCGGCGGCGAGGGCCTTGACCGCCACGGGGAACCCGATCGTTCGCGCGAACGCCGCGGCACGCCGAGGCGTCGAGCACGACGCCTCGCGGGGACGCCGAACCCCGTAGAGGGCGAGGAGCTTGGCACCCACGACCTCGTCAAGCGGCCCGACGCGGCCGCGCAGGATCCGCATCGCTCTGCCGCGGTTGGCGTGGGCCGGCCGGTGCGACACGGCCCTGGCGCGCGAACCCTGGAACGCGATCAACGCCTCGATGGCTCCCGCGGCCGCCCGATGCCCCTGGAGGAAGGGCAGCTTCCAGCGCCTCGTGAAGGCGATCGCCTCGGGGGTGTAGGCGAGCGGGCTCATCGCGACGCTCGCGAACGCGACCCCGGTCTCGCGCTGCAGCTGCAGCGCCTTGCGCAAGACGGGGTCGGCCCAGGGGGTCTCGCCTGCCAGCCGCGGCGGGAACGCGTCGAACGCGATCAATCCCACGGCGGGGTCGCGGGCGAGCGCCTCGAGCGCACCCTCGAACATCGAGGTCTCCACCGCGGCCTGACCCGTGACGTCGAGGGGATTGTTCTGTGATGCGAAGTGCGGCAGGACCCGCCGCAGCTTGGTCTTCGTCCCCGCCGTGAACGCCGGGAGCTCGAGGCCCTTGGCTCCGGCCGCCTCCGCGAACAGCGTGCAGGCGCCGCCGGATTGCAGGGCGGCCGCCACGCCGGGCGCCCGGAGTCTCTTCACTCGACTCAGGAGCACCGCGGCTTCGAACATGGTCACGGGGTCCTCGACCATCACGACCCCGTGCCCACGCAACCACGCGTCGCGGAGGCCGGTGTCGCCGGCCAACGCCCCCGTGTGGGCCACGATCGACAGGCGGGCCGCCTCGCTCCGGCCTTGCGGTGCGCAGATCAAGGTGGGCTTGCCCGCGGCCCGCAGCGCTTCGAGACCGCGCGCGATGCCCTCCACGTCTCGCATCGTCTCGATGTACGAGGTCACCACCTTCGTCTTCGGGTCCGCTGCGGCCCAGGCGAAGAGGTCTCCCAAGCCCAGGACGGCCTCGTTCCCGACGCCGAGGATGAGGCGCATGCCGACACCTCGGTCCGACGCGAGCTGGTTCATCGCCCACGCGACGGTCCCGCTCTGCGAGATCACGCTGATCGAACCGGCCACCGGGACGGGCGGGGGCGTCGTGCCGTAGGGCGCGACATGGTCAATGTAGTTGACGAACCCCTCGACGTTCGGTCCCAGGATCGGGATCCCGGTGCGGAGGGAGGCCGCACGCAGCTCCTCCTGGAGCGCCCGTCCCTCGTCGCCCGCCTCGGCGAACCCGGAGGAGACGACCATGGCTGCCCGCACGCCCACGGCGCCGCAGTCGTCGATCATCCTGACCACGACGCGCGCGGGCACGACGAAGACCACCAGGTCGATGCCGTGCGGAAGCTCCCTGATGGAGGCGCGGCACGGCCGGCCCCACACCTCGGCGTACTTGGGGTTCACGGGAAGGAGCTCCCCGGTGTATCCGAGGTGACGTAGCGATCGTTCGATCTCGGGGGCCCACGAGTCCGGGGATTCCGACGCCCCCACGATCGCGATGGATCGAGGCGCGAGCAGGGGCGTGAGATCGGGCGGGATCACGACCCCTGGTCCCGGAACCTCGCGTCCCTCCAGGCGATCGCCGCCTTCAGACCCTCCGCCTGCGTGATGCGACGGAACTCGTCGCGGGCGGGGAGGTTCGCGGTCTCGATCATGACGTCCAGCTCGATGTTCGCCGCGAGCGCCGTGCGGAATCCGGCCACGTCCCAGGCCCGATTCGCGGCTCGCTTCGCGGTCTGCACCACGAAGGGTTCGTTCTTCGCGACCTCGGTCGCGAGCGCGAGGGTGGCATCGTCCAGGTCCTCGCGCGCGACGACGCGGTTCACGAGGCCGATCCGCAGGGCCTCGTCGGCCGAGACGCGGTCCTCGCCCGTGAAGAGGAGCTCCTTGGCCTTGCGCACCCCCACCACCCACGGCAGGAACATCGAGACGACGCCCGAGCCGAATCGGATGTCCACGTACCCGAACTTCGCGTCGTCGGCGGCGACCGCCAGGTCGCACGCGAGCATGAGGTCGGTGCCGCCGGCGAGGCAGTACGAGTGCACCTGCGCGATCGTGGGCTTCGGGCAGTCGGTGAACTCGAGCATGCGCTCGAGGGAGGTGGCGAGCGAGCGATGCCAGACACGGGCGTCGAGCTCGCCCTCGGCGGCGTCCTCGTTGAGGTCGTAGCCCGAGCAGAACGCCCGGCCGGCGCCACGCAGGACCACCACGCGAACGGCGTCGTCCGCGCCCGCGGCGCGGACCGCCTCCGAGAGCCCCTCGACCAGCTCGTGGTTCAAGGCGTTCAACGCGTTCGGCCGGTTCATGGTCAGCCGCCGAACGGGGCCGAGATCCTCGACGACGACGGGTTCGGTGGCTGTTGCCTCGCGCACGGGCCTTCCCTTCTTCTCGTGCTCGGTGGACGTGAGGCCCGGATGCTAGCAACGACGCGGGTGGGGCGCTCAGGCCGAGCGCAGCGAAGCCAGCACCTGCCTCGCCGCCCTACGACCGCTGCGGATGGCGGCGTCCATCGTTGCGTAGTCGCCGCGCGCGCCCGTGTGCTCGCCCGCGAACGCGATCCGTCCGATCGGCCGCGAGAACACGTCGGCCCGCCCCCACGAAGCGGCGTCCCAGGCCGTATACGCCCCGAGGGTGAACGGATCGTCGGCCCACGCGTACATGACGGGTTCGCCCTCGAGCTCGAGGTCGGGATTCATCCGCCGCACCGCCTCCACCCAGGGTGTCACGAGCCCCCGGGAGATCCCGAGCGCTTCCTGGGCCGCGGGCGAACCGGCGAACGAAGCGATGCAGCGACGCGGCCGGCCATCGATGCCGTTGGCGACCCAACACCACATCGAAAGTTCGGTCGATTGTCGCGATCGCGTCGAGGGCGGCGTGCCCTTCGTGGCGACGGCGAGCTTCGCGGCGACCCCCATCGGCAGCTCTCTCAGGGCCGTGAGGAGCTCCGCGGGCAGCGCGGGGCGCACGCGCAACCGCGCGGCGATGGGCGCGGGCACCGCCACGACGACCGCCGCGGCGCGCTCGCTCCGCTCACCCAGGTGGACCGTGACGCCTTCCGCGTCGTGCGAGACGGCGTCGACCACCTGGCCGAGCCGCACGTCGCCCACCGCCGCGGCCATGGCCTCGGGAAGCCGCTGATTCCCAGCACCCACGCGCAGGTAGCGTTCCGTGCCACGGTCGAGTGCCCGCTCGGCCCCGGCGATCAGCAGTGTGACCCTCGCGAGATCCTGCGCGCAGGTGCCCGCCAACCGCGTCTTCACCGCCCCGCGCGCGGCGTCGTCTCCGGGGACGGAATCGAGGAACGCGCCCAGCGACAACGCGGCCGCCTCGGCATCGGGCAGGGACGCGCGAGCACGGTTGGCTGCTGCCAGGAAGTCATCCTGCGCCGGTAGCCCCGCAGCACCGGGACCCCAAGGGTCGCGCCGACGATAGTCCGCGCCGGTTTCGACGACGTCGAGATCGAAGCGCTCGGCCGCCGACAGCACCTCGTCGTCGGACCCCATGATCCACTCCGCCCCCAGCTCGACGACGGCGCCGTTGGTGAGGGTCGTCGACCACACCCGTCCGCCCACCCGGTCGCGTCCCTCCAGGACCGCGACGACCACGCCCTGGTCACGCAGATCCAACGCGGCCGCCAGGCCGGCGAGGCCCGCCCCGACCACCAGCACCCTCGGTGACGTATCCACGGGTGAGGGGCTCCCATCTGACTCGAGTTGTGCCCGGTCGAGCTTGCGCTGCGCGGGGCGCCTATGGTACTCACGCGACGTCGGGATCGCACCGCACCGGTTCCGGGGGGAAGGCGAGGAACGGCAACCATGGCGAGGCATCCGATCGATCGCTCGTTGACGCGCCGTCAGTTCCTGCGACGGGCGGGGGGCGCTGCCGTGGCGCTGCCCAGCATGGCGGCGATCCTGGCCGCCTGCGCGAAGCCGGGTCAGCTGCCGGAGGGGGTGAGCCTCTTGCCCCCGGCGCGGCAGGATCGTCCGGTGACCCTGCCCACGTACGGCCAGGTCCCCATCCCCACGGACACGCCCATCGAAAAGGGCGCCACCCTCAGCCTGTTCAACTGGGCGGACTACTTCTACAAGAAGACGCTGAAGGACTTCGCCAAGAAGTTCGACGTGAGCTTCGAATACACCTCCTTCAACAACATGGAGGAAGGCATCCAGAAGATCGGGGCGGGTCAGATCCAGCCGGACGTGTTCGTCACGGACATCGACAAGCTCAACAAGCTCACCGAGGCCAAGCTCATGCAACCGCTGAACCATGACCTCATCCCGAACCTCAAGAAGAACATCTGGCCCGTCTACCGCAACCCCTTCTACGACCAGGGCTGGACCTACACCGTGCCCTACGTCACGTGGACCACCGGGATCGGCTACCGTCGCGACCACATCACCGACGACGAGATGGCGGCCAAGGGCTACGACATCCTGTGGGACCCGACGTACTACGGCAAGACGGCCTTCTACGACGACTATCGAGCCGCCCTGGGCATGGCCCTGCTCCGCAACGGGGTCACGGACGTGAACACCGGGAACGAGGCGGAGCTCAAGCGGGCCTCCGATTCCCTGCTCGAGATGCTCGACGTCACGAACGCGCGGATCGCCATCAACAGCGCCTACGTGTTGCTCCCCGACGACGAGATCTGGGCCACGCAGGCGTGGTCGGGCGACATGGTCGGCGCGAAGTACTACCTGCCGAAAGGACGTGAGCACGGACGTGCTGGGGTACTGGTATCCGCCAGCGCGCGACGGGACCGTGAACAACGACGTGATGACGATCCCCGCGAGCGCGAAGAACCCCGCGCTCGCGCATGCCTTCCTCAACTTCATGCTGGCCGAAGAACCCGCGTTCCAGAACTTCGCCGACTGGGTCGGCTACCAGCCGCCGCAGGAGTCCATCAAGCCGAACACCCTGATCAAGGAGAAGGTGGTCCCCGCCTCGATGCCCGATGCCGTGGTCACCCAAGGGGACTTCAAGACCGGCCGGCTGCTCCTCGAGCTCGACCGCGAGGTGGATCAGCTGTGGTTCGACGCCTGGGACGAGGTCACGTCGGGTGGCTGACGTCACCATCGAGGTCACGCCCGGCGGGATCCCGCAGGGACCGCCGAGCCGGCGCGAGGCCCGACGACGAGCCCGGGAAGACGAGGGCACGTGGTCGCCGAGGTGGTACTGGCCGTCCCTCGCGGCGCCGTCCACGATCTGGCTGCTGATCTTCTTCCTCGTGCCCCTCTACGTCGTCGTGTCCGTCGCGTTCGGCACCTCGGGCCCGATCTTCGGCGAGCCGCTGCCCGTCTACGAACCGTGGTACTGGAGCACGTCTTCCTTCCAGCAGGTCCTCGGGCGGTTCTTCGGTGACGCGGCGTTCTGGCAGCCTGCCCTCATCCGGACGTTCGTCTTCGTGGCCATCGCCTCCGTCATCTGCGTCGTGGTGGGCTTCCTGGTCGCGTACTACGTCGCCCGCTACGGCGGGAAGCGCAAGACCCTCTACCTCGTGCTCCTCGTGGCGCCGTTCTGGATCAGCTACCTCATGCGGATCTTCGCGTGGCAGAGCCTGTTGACCGCCGAGGGGTGGGTGAACCGGGTGCTCCAGTTCTTCCACGTCATCTCGGCCCCGGTTGACTGGCTCTCCGGCAAGCCCATCACGGTGATCCTCTCGCTCGTCTACGGCTATATCCCGTACATGATCCTGCCGATCTACGGCGGGATCGATCGAATGAACCTCAGCCTGCTGGAGGCGAGCCGGGACCTCGGAGCCGGGCCCCTGCGCACGTTCCTGCGGGTGACGGTCCCGGTGTCCAAACAGGCCATCCTGGCCGGCGTGGTGATCGTGTCGCTCCCGATGTTCGGCGACTACTACACGAACAACCTGATGGGGTCCCCGCGAACCTCCATGTTCGGGAACCTGATCGACAAGACCGTGACCCAATCGAACCAGGGACCGCGCGCGGGCTCGCTCGTCCTCATGCTCATGGTGATCTTGATCATCCCGATGGCCTACTACCTGCGGTCGACACGGCGAGCGGCGGAGGGACTCGAATGAGCGAAGTCGCGGTGCAGGCCGGTGGGGGCACCGCGGGGATCGGCGCGTCGCCGAAGCCCGCCGGGAACTGGCTGACCAGCCCATGGCGCAAACCGATCTTCCTTCGGACGTTCACGTGGGCATACATCGCGTGGTCGATCGTGCCCGTCATCATCGCGATCGGATTCAGCTTCAATGCCGGGCGGTCCCGGAGCATCTGGCAAGGGTTCTCGTTCAGATGGTGGTGGCAGGACCCCACCGACTCGCTCTTCCAGGATCCGGCGCTGCGCCAGGCCATCGTGCAGAGCCTCAAGCTGTCCGTCATCACGATGCTGATCGCGGTGCCGCTCGGCACGATGTTCGCGATCGCGATCGACCGCTGGCACACGCGGCCCGCCAAGTTCGCCAACTTCGGCATGTTGTTCTCCTTCGTGCTACCGGAGATCATCCTGGGCGTCGCCCTGTGGCTGCTGTTCACGAACCTGTTGAAGTCCGTGCTCGGCCTCGGCACCACGGCACAGCTGCTCGGCTTGATCACCTTCCAGCTCTCCTATCCGGTGATCATCGTCCGGGCACGATTACTGACGATCGGGCCGTTCTACGAAGAAGCCGCGATGGACCTGGGGGCGAAGCCGCGCCAGGCGATCACGAGCGTCCTGCTTCCGCTCCTGTACCCCGCCATCTTCGCGAGCTTCGCGATCGTGTTCGCGGATACCATCGACGACTTCGTCACCGTGAACTACCTCGCCTCGACCGTGGCGACCCAGCCGCTGTCCGTGAAGATCTATTCCGCCGCGCGCTCCTCGCCCACCCCGTCCGTGAACGCGGCGGCGACCTTCATGTTGATCTCCACGTTCGTCGCGATCGGTCTGGCGCTGATCGTGTACCGGTTCCTCACACGCGGCCAGCGGTCCGAAGGCGCCTCGAGCGTGACGGAGTTCGCCGGCTTCTGAGGTGCGCGGCGGCCGGCATCCGGCCTTGGTGGATGCTCAGTGGTCGACGAGGGCAGCGTCGTCGTCGTCGCTCAGGCCCGTCCCGCCCTGGGACAGCACGCGCAACGCCTCGCGCGGGAAATGCACGGTCACGGGGTTCCCCGACTCGTAGGGCACCGCGCCCCCCTCGTTCTGGATCCAGGCCTGGGTCGTTTCGCCAGGTGCGAGATGCACGATCACCTGGAGCACCGACCCGACGTACACCACCCGCTCCACCATGCCCGGGACCCGGTTCTCGCCGGTGGTGCCCTGCGCCTGCAGATCCACGCGCTCCGGACGGATCGTGATCTTGGCGGCGCCACTCGTGTCGGCGTCTCCCCGGCCGGCGATAAGGTCGAAATCGCCGAGCTTGACGCGGCATCCTCCGTCGCCGGGTCCCGAGGCCGTGGCCTCCATGAGGTTCGACACGCCCAGGAAGTCCGCGACGTAGGCCGTCGCGGGCTCCTCGTAGATCTCCTTCGGGGGCCCCACCTGCTCCACACGGCCTTGCGACATCACGGCGATGCGATCCGACATCGTCAGCGCCTCCTCCTGGTCGTGCGTCACGTAGACGAACGTGATGCCGACCTCCTCCTGGAGCGCCTTCAATTCGATCTGGAGGCGCTTACGCAGCTTGGCGTCGAGCGCGCCCAACGGCTCGTCCAGGAGCAGCACGGCGGGGTTCAGGATGAGCGCGCGCGCGAGCGCGACGCGCTGCTGCTGCCCGCCGGAGAGTTGGTTCGGGCGACGCTTGCCGAAGTCGCTCAGCGCGACCATGTCCAAGGCCGCCCCGACGCGCTTGCGCGTCTCCTCCTTCGAGGCCTTCTGATACTTCAGCCCGAACGCGACGTTGTCGGCGACGGTGAGATGGGGGAACAGCGCGTAGTTCTGGAACACGGTGTTCACGTTGCGACGATGGGGCGGGACCTGCGCCATGTCCACGCCGTCGAGGAGGATCTGGCCCTCGGACGGCCGCTCGAACCCCGCGATCATCCGCAGGGACGTCGTCTTCCCGCATCCCGAGGGACCCAAGAGCGAGAAGAACTCACCCGACGGCATGTCGAGGTTGATGCCCGCGACCGCCGTGAAGTCACCGAAGCGTTTCACGAGGTCGACCAGCTGAACCTCTCCGCCCGCCATCGTGCGCGGAGTCTAGCCCATCGTCCCTGGACCCGGTCAAGGCGGCGAGCCCCGGAGGGCGCCATGGGATGATGCCGCGATGGACGAGCTCGGCCCTCGGCCGCGATCCGATCCGATCCCGGACGATGCGGCCGACGGAGCCCGCGCGCCGGTCGTTCCCCTCCTTGCGGGGTACTGGTCGTTCGGTCAGTACTGGGGAGTGTGGGTCATCCTCGTCTTCGAGTACCAACGTCACCACGGGATCGGCGACGCGCGCCTCGGCCTGCTGTACACCTTCCTGTCGATCGTCGCGGTCGTGGTCATGCTCCTGATCGCCCCCCGCATGCAGCCCTTATCCCTGCGGACGAGCGTGACGCTGTCCCTGGCCACCCTCGCGCTCGCGAGCGTGGCGATCGGGTTCCTCCCCGGTTCCTTGATCGCTCTCGGATTCGTGCTCGTGGGGGCCGGCAACGGTCTGATCGACGTGTTCCTGAACGTCGCCGCGCAGCGCGCGGAAACCCAGCGCAAGAGGCCGGTCCTGCAGTGGCTGCATGCGTCCTACGCCCTCGGTGGCGTGACCGGCGCGGCGGCGGCGGCGGCGGTGCGCGCAGGTGGCCTGGACTATCGGTGGGGTTTCGCCTACGCGGCCTCGGCCCTGGCGGCGACGACCATATGGAACGCCGTGACGGCTTCGCGAGAACGGGCACCCGCGGGCACCGAGACATCCCTGTCCATCTCCACGCTGTCGCGAACGCCGGCGCTGTGGATCCCGGCGCTCGCGGTCTTGTTCGCGTTCCTCGTGGAGGGATCCATGGACACGTGGTCCGGCCTGTACCTGCGCGACGGACTGGGGGCCTCCGCCACGATCGCGGCCGTTGCGTTCATGGCGTTCTCGGGAGCGACCTTCTTCGGAAGACTCTTCGCGGGGCGCGTCTTGTTCAGCCTGGGCGGGCGGAGCACGATCCTCGCCTCCGGCGTGGGATCTGCGATCGCGGGCTCGCTCGCGGTCCTCACGAGCAACCCCTGGATCGTGGGCCTCGCGTTCCTCCTGCTCGGGTTCTCGATCAGTGCGGCCGCCCCCGCGGGCTTCGGGCTCACGGAGAGCATCGACGAGGACCCGACGAACGCCATCACGGCAGTGACCACCGTGGGCTACTCCGGGTTCATCTGGAGCCCGCCCCTGTTGGGGTGGATCGCGCAGACCGTCGATCTGCGCGCGGCGATGGCCGTCATCGTGGCCGGCACGTTCGGGCTCATCGTGGTCGGCTCCCTCGCCCCGCGGGGGGTGCGGGAGCCGGTCAGTCCGCCAGGTTGATCCAGATGTGCTTGGCCTCGAGGTAGTCCTCTACGCCCTCCCTGCCGAGCTCTCGTCCGATCCCCGACTGTTTGTAGCCCCCCCACGGGGCCTCGGTCGGCGCGGGCTGGGTGTCGTTGATCCACACGATTCCGGCGCGTAACGATTTGGCCGTGTTGATGGCCTTCTTGATGTCGTTCGTCCACACGGCGGCGGCCAGTCCATATTCGTTGTCGTTGGACAACTCGATCACCTCCTCGGGGCTCGTGAACGGGATCACGGACATCACGGGACCGAAGATCTCCTCTCGAGCGATGCGCGCGTCGTTCGCGACGTCGGAGAAGATGGTGGGCGGGACGAAATAACCTCCGGCCAGGCGAGGATCCGCGGGCAGTCGCCCCTGCGCTGCCAGCGTGGCCTCGGAGCGCCCGACCTCGATGTACCCCTGCACACGCTCTTGTTGTTCCTTCGAAACGAGCGGGCCCATCGTGGTGCCTTCGGACAGTCCGTCACCCATCACGACGTCGTTGGCGTGCTGCACGAGAGCGCTCAGGGCGTCGTCGTAGATCGCGCGCTCGATGAACACGCGCGAGCCCGCCGAACAGATCTCGCCCTGGTTCCAGAAGATGCCGTTCGCGCTGCCCTGGATCGCGGCGTCGAAGTCGGCGTCTGCGAACACGATGTTCGGCGATTTGCCTCCGAGCTCGAGCGTGACGCGCTTGAGCGTGTCGGCTCCGCTGCGCATGATCACCTTGCCGACCACTTTCGAGCCCGTGAATCCCACCTTGTCCACCTTGGGGCTCGCCACCAGCGGCGCTCCCGCGGTCTCACCGAACCCCGTGATCACGTTCAGCACGCCCGCCGGGAGGCCCGCCTCCTCCAGGATCTTGGGGATCTCCAGGGCCGTGAGCGGGGTCTGTTCGGCAGGCTTGAGCACGAGCGTGCATCCGGCAGCGATGGCGGGGGCCACCTTCTGCACCGCCATCGGCATGGGGTAGTTCCACGGGGTGATGGCGGCGGCCACGCCCATCGGCTCCTTCACCACCAGGGACATCGCCTCGTTGCCCACGGGTGGGATGTACCCGTCGATCTTGGTCGCCCATCCGCCGTAGTACTCGAACATGAAGGCGACCTCTTCGAGGTCGTCGCGAGCCTCGCCCACGGGCTTTCCGCAGTCAAGGGACTCGAGCGCCGCGAGGCGATCGAGCTCACGCCGCATGATCTCCGCGGCGCGAAGCAAGATCCGCCCGCGATCGCGCCCGGTGAGCCCGGGCCACCACGCGCCTGCGTCGAAGGTCCGCCGAGCAGCGTCGACGGCCAGCTCCACGTCGGAGGGCTGGGAGTCCGGCGCCGTGGCGATCACCTCGCCGGTGGCCGGGTTGAAGACATCGAAGCGGCCGCCGTCGATCGCGTCGACCCACTTCCCGTCGACGTAGTTCTGCAGGGCATCAGCCATCGACTATCCCTCCCGAGCACTCGTGAACGCTGGACGAAGGGTAGTACGCCCGAGGACTCGCGCGACCGCGATCTACGGGGATGGCTCGATGGGTGGATCCAACTCGGGCGGCGGCGAACCGTTCCCCCATGCGTCCGCGCCGCCGTCCACGAGGACCGTGGACCCGCTCACGTAGCCACCGCCGGAGGACGTGAGGAACGCGATCGTCGCCGCCACCTCTTCGGCGAGGCCCGCCCTCCGCATGGGCACGAGGTCCGCGAAGCCGTCCACCGCCTCTTGGCCGCCGTACTGCAAGACGCCCTCGGTCTGGATGAGCCCGGCGGCTACGCAGATGGCGCGGATCCCGAATCGCGACCATTCGTTCGAGAGCGCCGCGGCCATGGTCTCGAGGGCGGAGCGCGCCGTCGAGGAATGCGCCATCATCGGGATCCCCCGGCGCGGGCTGAAACCCACGAAGATCACCGTTCCACGCCGGCGCGGGATCATCCATCGGTTCGCCACCTCGTGCGTGAGGTTCCAGGGCGCGTCCACGTTGAGGCGATGGACGGCTCGGAAGCCCTTCAGTCCGATCGCCTCGGCCGGGGCAGCGAACTGGCCTCCCGCATTGTTCACCAAGATGTCGACCGCTCCGAAGCGCTGGTCCACGGCGTCGAGGAACGCCTCCACCTGTTCGGTCTCGCGGACGTCGCACGGCAGGGCGAGGACCTCGGCACCGGCCGCTTCGAGCTCGTTGCGCACCGCGTTCACGGGGTCGGGACGCCGGCCACAGATCGCGACGAGGGCGCCCGTGCGCGCGAGCTCTCGAGCGGTGGCTCGGCCGATACCGGTCCCGCCCCCGGTCACGACGGCGACCGCGTCGCGGTTGGCATCGGTGGCCAGCGGCGATCGGAAGGCATCTACCATGGTCGCAGTATGGCCGAGGCCGACGTGCGAGGGGCGGGCGGGGTCCGACTCGCCGTGCGCGTGCTCGACGGGCCTCCGCGCGCGCCGGGACTCCTGTTGCATCACGGTCTGGCCTCCAGCCAGCACATCTGGGACCTCATGCTGCCCCGCCTCGCCCGACGATTCCGCGTAGTCACCTACGACGCGCGCGGACACGGACGAAGCGGGAAGCCATCGAGCGGCTACGGGTTCGACGCCGTCGTGGCGGACGGGCTCGCCGTGCTCAAGCAGATCGGCCTGCGACGCCCCTTCGTGGCCGGCCACTCGTGGGGAGCCATGGTGGCCTTGGAGCTCGCGGCGGGCCACCCGAAGGAGGTCGCGGGAACCGTCCTCGTGGACGGCGGGGTCGCCACGCTCCATCGATCGATGGACTGGCCGACGGCGAAACAGCGCCTGGCCCCGCCGCACCTGAAGGGCCTGCCGCTGGAGGAGTTCCGGTCGATGATCCGGACGTTCTCCGCCGATGCCCTTGCCCTCACTCCCGAGGTCGAGGAGATCGTGCTCTCCGTGATGCGCGTGCGCCGCGACGGGACGATCGCCCCGTACCTCTGCCGCGCGAACCATCTCAAGATCCTCCGCGCCATCTGGGAACAGGATCCGGTGGACAGGTACCGTGCGCTGAGCGTCCCCACCCTCGCGCTCGTGGCGCACCAGCCCGACGTCGAGGCAACGGACGAACCCTTCTCCCGAGCCAAGCGTGCGGCCGTCGCGGAGGTACGCCGCGCGGCGGCGGGCCGCCCCGTCACGGTGGCGTGGATGCGCGGGATCCACGACCTCCCGTTGCAACACCCGGTCGCGCTGGCGCGTCGCATCGAACGCTTCGCGGGCGGGGTCGTAGGCTAGAGACACGATGCTCGTGTTCATCCTCATCCTGCTGCTGCTCGCTGCGATCTTCGGGGTCCTGGGGGCGGTGCTGAAGGTCACGGCGATCGTGGTGCTCGCGGTCTTGCTCACCATCACGCTCCTCGCGGCGTTCGGCTGGTGGGCCCTCAAGCGTTCGGCACGCAAGTTCTCCGCGCAGTACGACGAACAGGTCTCGAACCAGCGGGTCATCAAGTACCGCAAGAACGAGGCCGACCCCGGCGAACTGCCGCCCAGCCGCGACGATCGGTACTGAGGTCCCGCGTCGCCGGTCCGAGCACCCGGCCCGCAGGCACCGCCTCAGGCGCCGCGTCCCGTTGACCTGCCCGACAGGCGCCGTGTCGCCCGGCGACCGGCCCCTCGCGACGGGTAGCCGCGGCCCGTTATCAACGCGCTCAGTCCTCGACCGATCAGGAGGAACAGGGCGGTGAACGCCAGCCCCACCGTCAGGAACGTGAGGAACCGCAGCCCCGAAGGGGAGCCCACCCAAAGCGAGCGAACCACCAGGGCGATCGGCACGGACACGAGCCACGTCCGCCACAGCGTGGCGAATCCCGGACGCACGTAGGTCTTCAGCAAGACCGCGAACCCCAGCCACGACACGACGAGCGGGACGGCGTTGCGCATGAAGTACTGGGGCACGTTCCCCTCGTTGTGGGCGTTCAACCCCGCGACCACGAACGTCACCAGCGCCACGACGTCGACGGCCGCCACGACGACGACGGATCCGTTGCTCGATCGGCTCACAGCCATGCGAACATCATCCCAGCGAGGCGGTGCTGCTGCAGCCGTGCGAGGATGCATGGGTCCCTCAGGTCCGCAAGGAGAGAGCACAGGCAAGACCCCATGGTCGCACGCGCCTTCCCCCACGCCCGGGCGTTCGCGCTCGCGCTTGTTGCCGGGCTGCTCGCCGTCGCGTGCGGCGGGCCCCCCTTGCGGCTCCTCGACTCGCTGCCTCCCGTCGGGATCTCGGTGGACGGCGCCCGATCCGAGGTCCCGCTGGGCACCACGTTCGGCGCCGTCATCGAAGACCGGGGCCTGCACGCCGCGAACGGCCGGCTGCTGTCGGTCTCGGGTGAGGTGCTCGATCGCTTCGCGGATCCCGGACACATCCTGCTGAACGGCCGGCGTCGGCCCAGGACCACACGGCTCATCGTCGGAGACCGGATCACGGTCGTGAACGGCGACGATCAGATCGAGCCGACCGAGCGCGTCGCGGTAGACCTGGCTCAGCCGCGCGTGGGGAACCCGGAGCGCACGCTCGCCACCTACCGCACCACCCAGGTCACCGTGACCGGACAGGTCTCAGGTGAGATCGTCTCCGTGACGGACATGCCGAGGGGCCCCGGGAAGGTGCCGCGGTCGGTGGCGCTCACGTTCGATGATGGTCCGTGGCCGCTCGACACCAAACGCGTCATGTCGGTGCTGAAACGGTTCCACGTCCCCGCGACGTTCTTCATGGTCGGCTATCTCGTCGAGCGCTACCCGACCCTCGCGCGCGCGGTCGCCGCCGCGGGGTATCCCATCGGGGACCATTCCTACGACCACCCGGTCTCCCCACCACTCGCCGACCTCAGCCAGTCGAAGATCAGCGCGGAGATCGCCGACGCCAAGGACGCCCTCGTTGCCGTCGGCATCCACCCAACGCTGTTCCGCCCCCCGGGCGGAAGCTACGACGACTTCGTCGTGCAAGAGGCTCGACGTCAGGGGATGCGCGTGGTGATGTGGAGCGTCGATCCCCAGGACTGGCGTTCGGGACTGACGGCCAAAGACGTGGCCAAGGCCGTCCTCTCCCATGTCCACCCCGGTTCGATCATCTTGCTGCACGACGGCGGCGGCGATGCCGCGCACACGATCAAGGCACTTCCGACCATCATCCGGGGCATCCGGAAGATGGGCCTGTCGTTCGCGAGGGTTCCCGCCGGGGCCACCTAGCGGCGAGCCCGCGTAGCATCCGTGTGGTGGGGCCGGCACGGTTGTTCTACGACGAGGACTGTGGGTTCTGCCGCTTCGCGGCCGAACGCGTGCGAACCTGGCATCGAGCTGGGCGTCGCACTGGGTCGCGAGCTGTGTATCGAGCCGGGGATCGCGCCGGGGATCGTGACGATCGCCTCGAGCTCGCACCGATCCAGGGGCCTTGCGGCGACCGTTGGCTCGAGACGCTCGACCCGCAGGCGCGGTTCACATCCTGGCACCTGGTGACCCCCGACGGACGGATCTGGTCGGCAGGCGCCGCCGTCCCCGAGCTGCTGCGTCGATTGCCGCTGGGGACACTTCCGGCCGCCATCCTCGGGCGCTTGCCTCGCACGACCGAACGGGCGTACGCCTGCGTGGCCCGCCACCGGGCGGGACTCGGAAGGATGGTCGGTCGCGAGGCTTGCGTCCCCGATCCGAGCCGGCGAGTGGATGGGTCGGGTGCGCACACAGACGCGTGAGGTCGTCGACGAGCTTCGTGCGGCCGCCGATCCGGCTCGAAGACCGGGTATGGCGCGCGTGGGCATCAACCTCGGCCGAGCGCTAGGCGTGAGCATCCCGCACTGCCGGCGGATCGCCCGCGCCCATCGCGGCGACCATCCGCTCGCCCTCGACCTCTGGGGAACGGAGATCCACGAGGCGCGCATCCTGGCCTCGATGGTGGACGACCCCGCCCAGGTCGACGAGGGGCAGATGGAGGCGTGGCTTCGGGACTTCGATTCGTGGGATCTGTGTGACCAGACGTGCAGCAACCTGTTCGGCCGAACCGCCTATGCGTTTTTGAAGGCCGAGGCATGGGCCCGCCGACACGAGGAGTTCTCGCGCCGCGCCGGGTTCGTGCTGATCGCCGAGCGGGCGGCACACGACCGCGTTCACGACGACCCCTTCTGGGTCGGCTGGTTCCCGACGATCCGCCGGGGCGCGCGGGACGATCGCAACTACGTGAAGAAAGCCGTGAGCTGGTCGCTGCGGCAGATCGGGAAACGCGATGAAGCCCTGCGCACGGCCGCGATCGGGGAGGCCGAGCTGCTGCTCGGCGTGGATGCTCGCAGCGCCCGGTGGATCGCGCGCGACGTCCTGCGCGAGCTCCAAAGCGACGCCGTGAAGTCCCGGCTGCGATCGACTGGGTGAGCGGGCCGGAGTTCCCGCATGGAAGGGGGCACGGGCGCCCCCCTCCATGCAGTTGCGGAACCCTGCGTCGTCTCAGTCGCGGCCCGGCTCGGCGTCTACCAGCTCGGCCGGCGTGTCGGGCACCACGACCGGCGCCTCGGGCTCGTGGCCCTCGACGTTGAGCTTGGGGAGCCATTCGAGCCAACCGGGCAGGTACCAGTTGCGGTCGCCGAGCAGTCGCATGGACGCCGGGACGAGGAGCGTCCGCACGATCGTGGCGTCAAGGAAGACCGCCACGGCCAGGCCGAAGCCCATCTGCTGGAGCGGGCCCAAGCTCCCGGAAGCGAAGCCGGTGAAGACCACCACCATGATGATCGCCGCGCCGGTGATGATGCCCGCGGTGGTCCGCAACCCATAGGCCACGGCCTCGGTGTTGTCGTGGGTCTTGTCGTACTCCTCCCGGATCCGGCTCAGCAGGAACACGTGGTAGTCCATGGACAGGCCGAACAGGATCGAGAACAGGAAGAGCGGCAACCATGCCTCGATGGCGTCGCTCTGGTGGAAATGGAAGCCGATGGAGTTGAAGAAGTTGATCCCCACGCCCTTCTGGAACACGAGGGTCACGGCTCCGTAAGCAGCGGCCACCGACAGCAGGTTCATGATGATGGCCTTCAGCGGCACCACGACCGAGCGGAACACCACCATCAACAGCAGGAACGACAGGCCAAGGACGAAGGCCAGCACGATCCACTGGTACGTGTCGGTGACGCTCAGGAAGTCGTCGAAGATCGCCGTGGTGCCCCCCACGTAGACCTGAACACCCTGAACGTTGCCGAAGGCCGCGGGGACCGACTCGGTGCGCAGTTGATCGATCGCGGCGAACGAGGCGTCCGACTGCGTCTCTCCTCGGAAGAAGGCGGAGATCTGCACGGCCGTCCCGTCCGGGGACTGCGTCACCTGCGTCTGCGGCGCGAAGATGGGATCTGCCCCGATGGCCGCCCGGAGTTCCTTGATGGCCGCTCGTGCCTGCGGGCTCTGCACGTCGCCGGTCACGATGATGAGCGCCGGGTCGGTGAGGCCGCCCGCGAACTGCTGTTCGAGGGTCACGAAGGCGGCCTTGGACTCGATGGTGTCCGGGAGCGCGCTGATGCCGGTCGAGCTTCCCTTGTTCATCTGGAAATAGAACGAGCCGAGGCCGCCCAGGATCACCACGCTGATGATCAGGAAAACCCAGGGGCGCGCCATGACCGACCGCGTGATGCGATCCCAGAAGCCACCGCGCTTGTCGAACTCGACGCCATCGGGCCGCGAGAACCGGCTGAGGAACGCGAGCCGGCCGCGATTGATCGCCCGGACCATGAGCCAGCCGCCGCCGACGACCCCGACGAGGGCCCCCGTCGCGACCAGCCCGCTCGCCGCGCCGGCCGCGTTCAAACCGACGCCGAGGATGGCCCCGCCCACTCCGGCGGACACGACGACGAAGAGCAGCACGAGGACGTTGGCGCCACGCGCGAGGTACGGCCAGTTGGAGCGATCCCCCAGCTTGGCGAGCATCGCGGGCAGGAGCGTCATGGATGCGGCGATCGACACCAGCGTGACGAAGATCGCGCCGGCCGCGAGCGCCCGGAAGATCGTGGTCGGGATGATGAACATGCCCAGCAATGCGAGCACGACCGTCATGCCGCTGAAGAACACCGCTCGGCTCGCGGTCGCGCCCGCCGCACCGATCGCATCGAGCTTCTCGAAGCCCTTCTTCCGTTCCTCGCGGAACCGAGAAACGATGAACAGCGAGTAGTCGATCCCGACCGCGAGGCCGATCATCGAGATGATGTTCGTCACGAACAGGTTGAACTCGACGAGCTGGCCCACGAGCGCGGTGATGCCGAGGGCGATCACGATGGCGACCACGGCGATGCCGATGGGCACGAGGGCGGCCACGATCGCCGCGAACACGATCACGAGCGTGACGAGCGCGACCGCGATCCCGATCGATTCGCCCTTGCGAGCATCCTCCTCGGCGACCTTGGCGAAGTCCGCGTTGAGGGTGGCCTGCCCGGCGAGCTGGGTCGTGAATTCATCGGATCCCTGCTCCGCGAGCAGCGAGCGCAGGTCCGCGATCGTCGCTGAGTCGTCCTTGACGATGGGGACGGGGATCAAGGTCGATCGCTGGTCTTGCGACACGAGCGAGGCCGCCTGATCCGGCGCCTGCTGAACCACGTCGAAGTAGGTGGTCGGGGGCGCGGCGACGACGGCCGCGTCGGCCGCCAACGCTCCCTGAAGCTGCTTCACGTACGCCTGATAGGCAGGGTCGTCGACGGTGGCGTTCGGCGAGGACACGATGACGTACTCCGTGCTCACGCCGGGCTGATCGGCCGTGAACGTGCTGTCGACGATGTCCTGGGCCTTGATGGATTCCGGCTTGTTCGTGAACGAGATGTCGTTGTTCAAGACGCCGCCGAGCAGGGCCCCGCTCAGGCCTCCCATGATGAGGAACACGGCCACCCAGATGCCGATGACACGCCAGGGATGCCGGCTGCTCGCCCTTGACAGCGTTTCGGGGTTGATCCTCACCCGTGTTCCCTCCTTCGCACGCCGGTTCCCGGCGCCTCTATATACGGTGTATGCTTACAGCGTACGTACCCTAGACGTACACCGTAAGCATGTCAACCCGGATCGGAGCGATCCGGAGTGAGGATCACGAGGCGCATGAAGACAGGCCCCTCTCCGGTCACCCAGGAAGCGCGCGAGCGGCTGACGCGTGAACGCGTGGTGCGCGCCGCCATGAAGGTCATGGACGACGAGGGGCTCGGGGCGGTCTCGATGCGCCGCGTCGGGCGCGAGCTCCAGGTCGAGGCGATGTCCCTGTACAACCACGTGCGCGACAAGGAGGATCTCCTCGACGGGATCACCGAAGAGGT
Organism: uncultured Actinomycetes bacterium; assembly: GCA_963719165.1. Lineage (GTDB taxonomy): Bacteria > Actinomycetota > UBA4738 > UBA4738 > HRBIN12 > JAOUEA01. Next base: position 1,901,174 of record CAVRAV010000001.1, read on the forward strand.
GATGAGCGAGTTCCGGATCCCCCAGGACACCTCGGACTGGCGCGAGGCCGGTCGCGAGGCGATCCGCGAATGGCGCCGGTTGCTGAAAGCCCATCCACAAGTGATCCAGCTCTTCGCTGAGCGGAACAAGCCGATGGCCTCGGTCTCGTCGCTGCGCCCGATGGAGTTCGCGCTCGCGTGCCTGCGGGGCATCGGCCTGTCCGCGGAAGAGGCCGGGGAGGCGTTCCACGCCGTGGGCGGGTACATCTTCGGGTTCGTGCTGATGGAGACCCGCGCGATGTTCGGCGGACCCAGTTCCGCTATGACCCCGGACGAGCTCCAGGCAGCGATCCCCTCGGACGAGCTCCCGAACGTGGCCGAATGCTTCCCGGCGGCCGGCGGGATCGACGCCGATCACCAGTTCGAGTTCGGGTTGGATCTGCTGCTCCGCGGCCTGCAGGCGCGGCTCGAGGACGCAGGAGCCTAACCCGCCTCAGACGAGGTCGAGCCCTCGTCCCACGCTTCCGAAGATGGCAAGCGCCTCGTCGAGGTCTGATTCGGTGTGATCGGCCGTCACGATGGTTCGCACGCGTGCCAGGCCGCGACCCACCGTGGGGAACACGATCGCGGGGGCGAACACCCCCGCCTCGAACAACCGGTCGGCGAACTCCTGCGTCTTGACCTCGTCGCCGGTGATCACCGGGGTGATCGGGGTCTGCGACGCGCCGGTGTCGAACCCGAGGTCGGCGAGCCCCTGCTTGAAGCGCGCCGTGTTCGACCACAGAAGATCGAGCCGCTCGGGCTCGTCGCGCAGGATGTCGAGCGCGGCGAGGCAGGCCGCCACGACGGCGGGGGGCGCCGACGTCGAGAACAGGTATGGCCGCCCGCGGTTCTGGAGCCATTCGACGAGGTGCGCCTCCCCGGCGATGAACCCGCCGATGACCCCGATCGCCTTCGAGAGCGTGCCGACCTGGATGTCCACGCGGCCGTGCACGCCGAAGTGATCGACCGTGCCGGCGCCGCCCGTGCCCAACACACCCGAGGCGTGCGCATCGTCCACCATCATGATGGCGCCCGTCGCCTCGGCGACGTCCACCAGATCCGGCAATGGAGCGATGTCCCCGTCCATCGAGAAGACGCCATCGGTGATCAGCAGCTGGCGCCGCCCGGGCCGGGCCGTCTCGGCAAGGAGCTTCCCGGCGTGCTCGGGATCTCGATGCTCGAACACCTTGATCTCCGCCCGCGAGAGTCGCGCGCCGTCGATGATCGACGCATGGTTGAGCTCGGTCGGAGACGATCACGTCCTCCTTGGAAAGGATCGCCGCCACGGTGCCGGCGTTCGACGTGAACCCCGACTGGAACATCAGCGCCGCCGGGGCATGCTTGAAGGCGGCGAACCGGCGCTCGAGCTCCAGGTGCTCGCTCATCTGCCCCGCGATGGTGCGCACGGATCCGGAGCCCGCGCCCAGCCGCGAGGCGGCCTCGGCGGCGGCCTCGTTCATACGGGGGTGGTTGGCAAGGCCGAGGTAGTTGTTGGACGCGAGGTTGATCACCGGCCGGCCGTCGTACACGGCCCGCGCACGCTGCGGCCCCTCGAGGGTCCTCGGATGCAACAGGGTTCCGTCGGCGGCCAGGGTGGCGAGTTCGTCGTTCAGGTAGTCGAGCGCGCCCACGTGGCCCCCTCCTCGATGATGTTCGGAACCCTACCGCGCGGCGGCCGTTAGGATGCGCGGCATGAAGACGCGGGCGTTCCTCGCCGACTCCGTCCAGGGTGTGGAGGGCAAGCTGTACGTGCTGGGGGCGGGGTGGAACCGCCTCGCCGCGGGCGGCTTCCCCGCTCGGCACGACCGCGTCGGCATCGGCGTGATCGTCACGCTCGAGGATGGCGACGCCGGCGAACACAACCTCGAGCTGTCCCTGCTCGGCCCGGACGGGCAGCCGATGGTGCTGTTCAGCGACCCGGCGGGCGTCGAGCAGTTCGCCCTCCATGCCACGTTCACCTCCCAGACGCCGAACGACGGGTTCGCCGAGGTGGTCGTGCCGATGGCCCTGAACATCGACGGCCTGGCGTTCCCTGAGGCCGGCAGCTACGCCTTCTCCGTGCGGGTGGACGGCGACGACGTCGAGCGGCTCCCGTTCCGCGTGGACCTTGCGGGCGCCGCCGCCGCTCCCGAGGGCGCACCCGGGGGAACCACCACCGCGCGCGGCGCCACCGAACCGGGCTACCTCTAGGCGCGATCAGGCCGCAGGATCACCTTCCCGGAGCGACCGGAGGCCGTGGTCGCGAACGCCTCCTCGAAGCGCTCGAGCGGGAAATGGTGCGTGATCACCGGTGCCACGTCGACGCGCCCCGTGGAGAGCAGGGTCGTGGTCTGCTGCCAGGTGCGGAACATCTCCCGGCCCGTGATCCCTTGGAGCCTCGCCTCTTTGAAGATCACATGATCGTTCAGCTCGAGCGTGACCGGTCCGTCGGGCAACCCGAGCAGCGACATGCGCCCGCCACGCGCCAGCATCTGGGCGCCCTGGTCGATCGCTCGGGCGTTCCCGCTCATCTCCAGGACCACCTCGGCCCCGCTCCCGTTCGTGAGATCCATCACGGCGGATACAGGATCGGTCGTCCCCGGGTCGATCAGGACGTCCGCGCCCATCTCGGCGGCCTTCGCGCGCCGGTAGTCGTTCGGCTCGATGGCGATCACCTTCCAGGCCCCGAGCGAGCGGGCGATCGCGGCGGCGAACATCCCGATCGGCCCGCAGCCGATCACCGCCACCGCATTCGTGGCGATGTCCTCGCCCCCCGCGGTTCCGAACGTCGCGTGGACCGCGTTGCCGAACGGCTCCATCACCGACGCGGCGTCCGGGTCGATCCCGGCCCCCACCACCCAGGCGTTCTGGGCGGGGATCACGACCAGCTCCGCGAAGACCCCGTCGGTGTCGACCCCGAGGATCCGTAGGTTTTCGCAGATGTGGGCCCGGCCGGTCTGACACGTCGAGCAATGGCCACACGCGATGTGGGATTCGGCCGCCACGAACGCCCCCGGCCGCAGGTGGTGGACCTCGTTGCCGACGGCCTCCACCGTGCCGGCCATCTCGTGACCGAACGTCATGGGCACCCGCGGGATGCGGCGCTCAGCCCATTCGTTCCAATCGTAGATGTGCAGATCGGTGCCGCAGATCGAGGCTCCGTCAACGCGCACCAGCACCTCGTCGTCTCGCGGCGTCGGTACGGCGATCTCTACCAGCTCGGCCCCGGGTCGCCGTGCGGTCTTGCGCAAGGCGCGCATCCTCGCCGTCATCGGGTGCAGACTACCCGCGCCGCGGGAACCGCGAGGGCTCGCGACAACGTCCAACGCCGGTCTTCCGGCGCACGGAGGAACCCTGCCCATGCAACCACGAAGCCCCCTCATCGCAGCCCTTCTCGCGATCGCCCTCGTCGCCTGCTCGGACGCGTCTCGCGGCCCAGCCGTCTCGGATCCACCCGCATCGGCTGGGGGGATCGTGCATCCGACGCACCCGGCGCAGCTCGTGCTGCGGGTCGCGAACGAAGGGGGTTTCGTGGCACCCGGCTCCACGCTGAGCGCCATCCCGTTCGTATCCCTCTACCGGGACGGCACGCTCATCACCCCCGGGCCCCAGGTCGCCATCTACCCCGGGCCGGCGTTGCCGGCGATCCAGCAGCGGCACCTGTCCGAGGAAGGCGTGCAGGCGATCGTGCACGCCGCGCTCGAGGCGGGCCTTGATCACGGACGCGACATGACCGAACTGGGAACCGTCGGGATCGCCGACGCGGCGACGACCGTGCTCATGCTGGACGCCTCAGGCGCGCGGCACACGACGCGCGTGTACGCCCTCGGCGAAATGAGCGGACGCCCACCCGGGATGTCGCAGCAGGAGTTCGTCGCTCGGGAAGGGTTGCAGACCCTCGTGAGCAAGCTCGAACGGCTCGATACCTGGCTGCCTCCCGGGTCGATCACCGAGGCGACCGCGTACGACGCCACCTCCGCCCGGCTCTTCGTGAGCGACTACCAGGGCGACCCTTCGCTGCCTCAGCGGGCGGTGCCGTGGCCGCTCGCCGAACCGCTCGGCTCGTCGAGGCGCGCCACATGGCCCGGAGGCTACGGCTGCCTCGACGTCGCGGGCGCCGACTGGACCGACACCGTGATGCCGGCCGCCGGAACGACGAACCAGCTCACGCCGTGGCTGAGCGCCGGACGACGCTGGAGCATCGTGTTCCGGCCGCTCCTGCCGGACGAACGCGGCTGTTGAGCGAACGCCGAGGCACTCGTTCCCCTTCCGAGGCAACGGCTTGAGCGCTTAAGCGCTGAGTTCAAGCACCGTCGCCGGACGGCCGATACCTGTTCAACAGTTGTGCGAGGCAGGTAGACCGGGCAGAGGGACGCACTTGACGCTCAACCAACCAGAGCCGCTCGAGAGGGACGCCGCTGTCGATCGCGGGGCAGTGGCGGACGCCGTGCGCCCCGCGCCCGATCTCGTGGCCACCTTCGGCCAACTGGAGGAGCGTTACCGGGGGTTGATCGACCGGCTGCCTGCCGTGGTCTACCTCGACGGCGTCGGTCCCGACGCCCCCATGATCGACGTGAGCCGCGGCGTCGAGGACCTGCTGGGCATCAGCCGGGAGGCCCTCCTCGCCTCACCTCAGAGCTGGGTGGGGAGCGTGCACCCCGACGATCGCGAGCGTGTGATCGCCGAGAGCGCGAGCGCGGTGGCCGCCGGCGAACCGTTCCGTATCGAATACCGCACCGTGCTGCCCGGGGGCGGCGAGCGATGGATCCGCGAGGAGTCGATCCTCGTCCGGGATGCTCGCGACCGACCGATCTACTGGTTGGGCGTCATGCATGACGTGACCGAGTTGAACGCGGCGCGCCAGCAGCTGCGGGACGCAGAGAGCCGCTACGGGTCGTTGGTGGAGCAGATCCCGGCGATCGTCTACACCGACCTGGTGGATGAACACTGGACGACGACGTACGTGAGTCCGCAGATCGAGCCGCTGCTCGGCTACACGCCCGCCGAGTACGTGGGCGCCTCGGATCTGTGGGGACGCATGCTCCACCCCGACGATCGCGACGCCACCCTCGAGGGGTACGAACGTGGCCGCGATTCGGGAGAGCCTTTCACGCTGGAGTACCGACTGATCGCGCGTGACGGGCACGTGGTCTGGTTCCAGGACCGCTCGGTGATGCTCACCGACGGCGACGGCACCCCGCTCTTCGTGCAGGGCGTGATGATGGATATCTCCGAGCGCAAGGAAGCCGAGGCGCAGATCGCGTTCCTGGCCTATCACGACAAACTCACGAACCTCCCGAACCGGGCCATGTTCGACGAGTTCCTCGAGCTCGCGCTACGCCGAGGGCAACGCACCGGCGAGGGCGTCGCCCTGATCTCCCTCGACGTCGACGACTTCAAGCTCATCAACGACTCGCTCGGGCACGAAGCCGGCGACGCGTTGATCGCGGCTCTGGCCGAGCGGCTGGCCGAGGCAACCCGCGACACCGACCTCGTGGCGCGTCCCGGCAGCGACGAGTTCCTCGTGCTCCTCTCGGATCTTGACCGGACGCCGCCGCTACCCGGCGGCCAGGACGGTGCCACGATCGCCGCGGAGGGGGTCGCGGTCAGGATCCAGCAGGCGCTGCGTCACCCGTTCAACGTGGGGGGCACCGAGCTCTACCTCACGGCGAGCATGGGCATCAGCGTCTTCCCAAACGACGACGAGGACGGATCCGTCCTTCTGAAGAACGCCGACACGGCGATGTTCCGAAGCAAGAAGGCGGGGCCGGGTGGCTTCCTCGTGCACGCCCCGGAGAACGCCTCCCCATTCAACCGGCTGTCGCTGTCCACGCGGCTGCGCAAAGCCGTCGAGCTCAAGCAGTGGATGCTGCACTATCAGCCGCTCGTCGAGCTCGACTCCGGGCACATGTTCGGGGTCGAGGCACTGATCCGCTGGCCCGAACCCAACGGCGGGCTCGTGCCGCCGGGCGAGTTCATCCCGCTCGCTGAGGAGATGGGACTCATCGAAGCGATCGGCGATTGGGTCGTCGAGGAGATCTGTCGCCAGGACGCCCAGTGGCGCAGCGAGGGATTGGAGCTGGAGATCGGTTTCAACCTCTCCCCCCGACAACTGTGGCAACCCGACCTCGCCGACAAGATCGTCTCCCCGATCGTGGTGGCCGGGATCGATCCGACGAGAGTGACCGTGGAGATCACGGAATCCACGGCGATGACCGACCCCGAGCGCGTCGTCACCATCCTTCGCGAGCTGCACGACCGCGGCCTCAAGCTCGCGATCGACGACTTCGGAACCGGGTACTCCTCGCTCGCGCGGCTCAAGCACATGCCGGTGGACATCTTGAAGATCGACCGCTCGTTCATCCGCGACGTCGACAAGGATCACGATGCCGCGAGCATGGTGGTCGCCATGATCTCCCTGGCCGAGAACCTCGGCATGATCCCCCTCGCCGAGGGCATCGAGACCTTGGGCGAATGGACGTTCCTCGCGGAGCACGGCTGCGCCTTGGGTCAGGGCTTCCATTTCTCGCGGCCCGTACCCGCCAGGGAAATCATGGCGATGGTGCGCAGGAGCTCGATCCATCTCGTGGAGGGCGAGGCCGGCGCCTGAGTTCAGCTGTGGCTAGCGTCGGCGCCGGGGCCTGCCGAGACCGCTGCGACGTCCGCCCGCGCTGCCGCTGAAGACGGTGCGGGGCGGCGCCACCTTCATGCCCTCGAGCTCGAACTCCTCATGCAGGTCCAGGCGGGCGGCCATGCGACTCACGTCGCCCGCCTGATCGGGCGTCACCAGCGTCACGCTGATCCCGCTGCGACCCGCCCTGGCGGTCCTGCCCACGCGGTGGACGTACCCCTTGTCGTCCTGTGGTGGGTCGTAGTTCACGACGAGTGTGATGTCGTCCAGATCGAGCCCACGAGCCGCGACGTCGGTGGCGATGAGGACGCCGACGTGCTTGTCCTCGAAACGCTGCAGCGCACGCTCTCGCGCCTGTTGGGTCATGTCTCCGTGCATCGTGACGGCCGGCACGCCCTCGTTGCGCAACTGCCTCGCGAGCGTTTCCACGTGGCGCTTGGTATTCACGAACACCAGCGTGAGCCCGATCTCCTCCTCTGCACGAGCGAGCTCGATGAGCTTGTTCAGTTTGCCGTGGGACTCGACGGGGATGAATCGATGGTCGGCCTCGTCGACGGTCTGCGTGTCGGACTCGATGGTGTGGCGAACCGGATCTCGCGTATAGACCTCCGCGATCCGGCCCACCGCACCGTCGAGCGTGGCCGAGAAGAACATCGTCTGTCGATCGCGTGGCAGGTGACGGACGATCCGGTCAACCTGCGGCTGGAATCCCATGTCGAGCATCCGGTCCGCCTCGTCGAGCACGAAGATCCTCACCGCGCCGAGCCGCACCAGCCTGCGTTCCACGAGGTCGTCGAGACGGCCGGGCGTCGCGATCAGGATGTGTGCCGAACCGACGCCTTTGGCCTGCTCCTTCACGTTCGTCCCGCCGTAGACGGCCTTGACCTTCAGCCCCTTGGCCTTGGCGATCTCGAAGAAATCGTCCTTGACCTGCGTGCAGAGCTCCCGCGTGGGGACGAGGACGAGTGCCTCGGGGTGGTCGGAGGCGCCGGGATCGAGCTGCTCCACGATGGGGATCGCGAATCCGAGTGTCTTGCCGGATCCGGTCTTGGAATGCGCGAGCGTGTCGCGTCCAGACGTCGCGTCTTCGATCACCATGACCTGGATGGGGAACGGGGCATCGATCCCGCGCTCGGCGAGCGATCTGACGACCTCGTCGGAGACGCCGAGGTCGTGGAAGGAGGGCGTTGCAGGGGCCATCGGCCTTACCAGCGTACCGGGTTCCACGCGGCAGACACGGCGCCAGAGGCCGGTGGCCGCCGGCCCGGCGAGGCGGTGCCGGCGGAGGCGCCCGGCGCGCGCGGCGGTACCCTTCCGGCATACGACCACGGGGGTTCGATGGACGACCGCATCCAGCTCTGGAACGACCTCGCCGCCCAGATCGCGGTGGACAGCATCCGCGCCACCACCGCCGCCGGGTCCGGACATCCGACGTCGTCGATGTCGTGCGCCCACCTCCTCGCCGTCTTGTACGCGGATCACCTCCGCACCGATATCGAGATCCCCGCGTTCCCCGCGTCGGACCGGTTCGTGATGTCGAAAGGGCATGCGGCCCCTGCGCTCTACGCGGTCCTGAAAGCGATCGGGGCGATCGACGACGAGCTCCTGCTGTCCCTGCGCAAGATGGGCTCGCCCATCCAGGGACACCCGGCGCCCGTGCCGGAACTGCCATGGATCGATGTCGCCAGCGGTTCGTTGGGGCAGGGGCTCGCCGTTGGGCTCGGGATGGCGTTCGCCATGAGGCTGGACGGCGCCCCGGCGCGCGCGTGGGTGCTCATGGGAGATTCTGAGCTCGCCGAGGGCTCCGTGTGGGAAGCGATGGAGGCGGCCGCCTTCCACGAGGTCGACAACCTCATCGCCATCGCCGACCTCAACCGGTTGGGTCAGCGCGGCCCCACGATGCACGAGTGGCACGCCGACGTGTTCGCCCGCCGCGCGCAAGCGTTCGGCTGGCACACCATCGAGATCGACGGCCACGACGTCGCAGCGATCGATCGCGCCTACTCGGAGGCCGAGGCCGCCGACCGGCCCACCTTCATCGTGGCGCGCACGCAGAAGGGTCACGGGGTCTCCTTCCTGGCCGACCGCGAGGGGTGGCATGGAAAGGCCGTTCCCGCGGACCAAGAGGGCGCCGCCATCGAGGAGCTCGGGGGGATCCGCTCGGTTCGCGTCACGCCGCCGCGACCGGAGGCGTTCCGCGAGGTCCTGTTGGGCGAGACGGTCCAGGAACCCGCGCCCTCCTACGAAGAAGCTGCCGCCACCCGCAAGGCCTTCGGCGAGACCCTCGCGTGGCTGGCCGGGCACCGGTTGGATCTGGTCGTCCTCGACGGGGAGGTCGGGAACTCCACGTACACCGAGGACTTCCAGGAGGTGGCCCCGGAGCGCTTCATCGAGATGTACATCGCCGAACAGGCCATGATCGGCGTGCAGACGGGACTGCAGGCGCTCGGGAAGACCGCGGTCTCGGCCACGTTCGGAGCATTCCTCTCGCGCGCCGCGGACTTCGTGCGCATGGGCGCGATCGGCCGGGCGGATCTGCGGATCTGCGGATCCCATGCCGGCGTCTCCATCGGCGAGGACGGCCCGTCGCAGATGGCCGTAGAGGATCTCGCGATGTTCCGCAGCTACAACGGGTCGACCGTGCTGTATCCGGCCGACGGCAACTCGACGGTGCAGCTCATGACCGCGATGTGCGATCTGGAAGGCATCTCCTACCTCCGTACGACGCGCGAGGCGACGCCGCCGCTCTACGGGGCCGACGAGCGGTTCCCGATCGGCGGGTCGAAGACCCTGCGGTGGAGCGATCACGACGTCGCCACGTTGGTGGGGGCGGGCGTGACGCTGCACGAGGCCCTGCGCGCGGCGGACGGGCTCGCGGGCCAGGGCATCCACGTGCGCGTGATCGACGCCTATTGCGTGAAGCCCATCGACGCGGACACCCTGCGTGAAGCCTTCGACGCCACCAGCTTGGTCGTGGTGGCCGAGGACCACCGCGCGGAGGGTGGGCTGGGCGACGCCGTGCTCGATGCCCTGGCGGCCACGGGCTCGCTCGACGGCCGCGTCGTGAAGCTCGCGGTGCGGGAGATGCCGGGATCGGGCACGGCCGCCGAGATGCGGGCGTGGGCCGGGATCGACGCCGAAGCGATCGGCGCTGCCGTTCGCGAGGAACTCGTTCGGAACTAGCCCGCCGGGGCCGCGGCCGGGGCCGGAACCGACCCCGGCAGCAGCGGGCGGCCGAACGCGAACGCGATGATCTCCTCCGGCGGCACGGGCTTCGCGAACAGATAGCCCTGGCCCAGCTCACAGCCCCGCTCTTGGAGGAAGTCAAGCTCGCCGCTCGTCTCGATCCCCTCCGCGAGGGTGGTCATGCCCAGCCCGCGAGCGAGATCGAGGAAGGCCCCCACGATGCTCGCCGCCTGTGGATCCCGGTCGGCCCCCGCGACGAACGAACGGTCGATCTTCGAGCACGTCGACCGGCATCTCGCGCAGTCGAGACAACGAGGAATAGCCCGTCCCGAAATCGTCGATCGCGATGCGCAGTCCCGAACGACGCAGGCTCCACAGGATCTCCTGCGCGCGATCGGGATCGATCATTGCGGAGCTCTCCGTGATCTCGACCACGATCTGCGCCGGGTCGATCCCGCCGGCCACGATGCGCTCGATCACGCGCTGGGCAAGGTCGGGCTGCCAGAACTGGCGAGGCGACAGGTTGAACCCGATCTCGAGGCTCATGTCGAGATCGCGCCACGCCTGCGCTTGGTACACGAGCTCGCGCACCACCCAGTCGCCGATAAGCTCGATGAGCCCGAGCTCCTCGGCGAGCGGGATGAAGTCGTTGGGCGGGATCATCGTTCCGTCCGGCTCGATCCACCGGATCAACGCCTCCACGCCTCGCATCCGACCGGTGTCGAGCTCGACGACCGGCTGGTAGTAGAGCGTCCAACGCTGACTCTCCACGGCCTTGCGCAGCCGGGTCACGAACTGCAGCTTCGCCCCCGAATCGAACGTGCCGCGCGAGGAGATCACGTAGCTGCCGGGCTCCGCCCGCTTGCTCTCGTACATCGCCGCCTCGGCGTTGCGCTGGAGGCTCGCACCGTCCTCCGCGTCCTGCGAGAACAGGCTGATGCCCACGCTCACCGAGAGGTACAACTCCGTCTCCCCCGCCTCGAAGGGCGCCGACATCGCCGTCTTCACGCGTTGGGCCGACGCCTCTGCGCGTACGAGCGCGGCATCGGTTTCGCCCATGTCCTCCCGTTCGAGATCCGAGAGCAGCATCAGGAACTGGTCCCCACCCCGGCGGGCAACCAGGTCGGTCTCTCTCGTCGCGTCCCGGAGGCGGTCGGCCACCTGCCTCAGGAGACCGTCACCGTGGCGATGTCCGAGCGAATCGTTCACGAGACTGAAGTCGTCGATGTCGACGCAGAGCACGGCGACGGATCGATCGTGACGCTTCGCTCGAGCGATCGACAGTTCGAGGAGCTCTTCGAACATGGCCCGGCTGGGCAGGCCCGTGAGCTCGTCGTGGTAGGCGCGGAACACGGCCGATTCCTCGCCGGCCTTGCGCTCGGAGATATCCATCATCACGCCGTAGGACAGGCGAGGGAGCCCTCGCTCGTCCAGCGCCATCGTGGCCTCGTCGTGGATCCAGACCACGTGCCCGTCCTTGTGGAACATGCGGTAGTCCATGCGGAAGGGCTCGCCCGTTTCGTTGTGGCGCTTGTTCTCGGCGATCGCACGAAGGCGGTCCTCGGGATGCAGCAGCCGGGGCCACAGGCTCGGTTCGTCGTACCACTCCTGGGGCGCGTAGCCGAGCAACCCCTCGACCTGCGGGCTAACGTAGACCGTGGAGGCGTGCTCGTCGGGTCCGTCGACGTAGCTCACGGCCGGGCCGTGCTCCACCATGGAGCGGAACCGGTCCTCGCCGTTAGGGCGGGGCCGTTCATCCGGGTCGCGCAGCACAGCCCCCATACCCCCTGCGTATCGGCGGTTGAGCGCCCACGCTTGACGAGTCCGACCGAGGCCGACCGAGGCCAGGCGCGGCCTGCTAGGCTCCCTCGTCCATGGCCGAGTACAAGGAACTTCTCCACGAACGCATGTACGTCCGGGTCCCCGGGACCGACAAACTGCGCAAAACGGCCTCGAACCGCCTCAAACACCTGCTCGCGAACGGCTGGCGTGAGATGGATCGTCAGCAGTTCCCCGACCACCTCATGGTCCGGTTCGAGCGCACGGGCCACGCACCCATGAAGGCGCGCCTTCCCAAGGCCGCCCCGGAGATCCATATCGAGCGCCGACCTCGTCGTGACAACCAGGGCGGCGGGCGCGGGCGCGGACGGCGCTGACACCGAATATCCTTCGGTTCCTCCCTGGTTCTGCCGGATGGTCTTCGGGTATCATGAACGTCTTCCGAGGAACATCATCCTTCCGTGCACGGCCTCGATCGAGGCTTGCGCGCATCTCGATCGACCAGGGGGTGCACCATGAGCGTGGAGACCGAGGCAGTGGTATCGCAGATCCGGCCCGGACATCGTGAGGCGCACGCCCACGCGGCCGAGGATCAGCCGTTCCGGTACCCGCTCGAACGAGCATATGAGGAGCCGGACTGGACCCGCCTCCCGGGGTATCGGGAGGTCACGACCGAACAGTGGCATTCCGCCCAATGGCAGCGCGCGCACTCGGTCAAGAACCTCAAGGAGTTCAAGGAGGCCCTTGGCGACCTCCTCACCGAGGACCTCCTCGAGGACATCCGGCGGGACCAGGAGGAGCGGGCGACGATGTCGATGCTCATCCCCCCGCAGATGCTCAATACCATGGAGGTCGAAGATCTTCGCGGCGACCGCGTGCGGCGCTACATGGCCCCGGCGTTCTCCGAGCGCGAGCCGGAGTGGGCGAGCCACCCGATGGCCTCGCGTGACTCGCTGCACGAGGCGGACATGTGGGCCGTCGAGGGGCTCACGCACCGCTATCCGACCAAGGTCCTCGCGGAGCTGATCCCGACGTGCCCGCAGTACTGCGGTCACTGCACGCGCATGGATCTCGTGGGCAACGACACCCTGCAGGTCCTCAAGTACAAGTTCGAGACCAAGCAGAACGAGCGGTGGGAGCTCATGCTCGACTACCTCCGCAAGACCCCGCAGGTTCGCGACGTGGTGGTCTCGGGCGGCGACATGGCGAACGTTCCCGTGAAACGCCTGGAGGCGTTCGTGATGGATCTGCTCGACATCGAGAACATCCGAGACATCCGGATCGCAACCAAGGGCCTCATGGGGATCCCCCAGCATTTCCTCCAGGACGACGTGAAGGCGGCCTTCGGGCGCATGGGCACGACGGCGGTCGAGCGCGGCGTCGACATCGCCGTGCACACGCACGTGAATTGCGCCCAGCAGGTGACCCCCCTCGTGGGCCAGGCCGTTCGGATGGTGCTGGACTCCGGCTTCCGGGACGTGCGCAACCAGGGTGTGCTACTCCGCGGCGTGAACACCGCTCCCAACGACCTGCTCGACCTCTGCTTCATGCTCTTGGATCACGCCAAAGTCATGCCCTACTACTTCTACATGTGCGACATGATCCCCAACGCGGAGCATTGGCGGACCTCGGTTCAGGAGGCGCAGGATCTGCAGTACCAGCTGCTCGGCTACCTGCCCGGGTTCGCGACCCCCCGCGTGATCTGTGACGTTCCGTTCGTGGGGAAGCGATGGGTCCACATGCTGAAGGACTACGACCGGACCAAGGGGATCTCGACCTGGACGAAGAACTACCGCACGGGCATCGAGACCCACGATCCCGACGGCCTCAGCCGCGAGTATGTCTACTTCGATCCGATCTACACGCTCCCCGACGAGGGTCAGGCCTGGTGGCGCGCGCAGATCGCCGCGGGACTCCCCGACGCGCGGTGGGTCGAGCCGTCCTCCGCCTGAGTCCCCTGGATCAGCCGCCCAGATCGCTCGCGTTCGTGCCGTAGGGGCAATCGCTACGAAGCGGGAGATCGAGCTTGTCCAGGCGCGGGGGCTGGGTGAAGTCGAACGCTCCGCTGAGCGGGTCGGCCTGTGCGTCACGGTCCGTGAGCGGCTTCAAGCCGTGGAGCTCCTCGATGAACTTGAGGACGGAGGAGAACTCGTACGTCGTGTGGTCCACCGACCCTCCGTCGGGATTCCCCCCGGCGCGCGTGTACGGCGAGATGATCAACGCGGGCGTGCGGGGCCCGAGGCCCATCACGTCGTAGTGGGGAGGCTTCACGGGGTCGTAGAACCCTCCGAAATCGTCCCAGACGACGACGATCGCGGTCGACGGCCAGTACTGGCTATCCATCACCGTGTTGATCTGGTTCACGGTCCAGTTCTCGCCCGCGCACACGGAGATCGGCGAGTACGAGGGGCTGTTGGGATCGTTGTCTCCGGGATGCTCGTTGTAGGGCTCCGGCGGGATGAGCCACGATACCGCGGGCATGTTGCCGTCTTTGACGTCGGTGATGAAGTTCTCGGGGTCTTGCACCTTGGACCATACGGCCGGTGTGTTGCGATCGTGGCGGATGGCCTGCAGCGCGTTCATCCAGTGGTCCTTCTCTGCGTAGTACTTCCAGTCGATGCCGGCGTCCTGCAGCTTGGCCGGGAGCGAGCGGATGGGCACGCATGTGCGCGTGGGCTCCCAGTAAGCGGAGATCTTGAAGAGCTGGTTGGGGTAGTCGTTCGTGATGTGGTCTTCCGTTCGCATGATGGTCGCGAGGTCCTGCTGGGACAGCTTGTCGAGGGGGAAATGCGGGGTGAACTCGGTGGGGTCGTCGCAGTAGCTGCCTGGGTGGTCCACCGTCTGCTTGTTGTCGACGATCCCGTACGCCTGGGCGGCGACGGTATAGAGGTGCTCGGGGAAGGTGGGCCCATACATCGACGTGAAGAAATGATCCGCGAGCACGAAGCGGTCCGCGTACTTCCAATACGCGGGGAGCCCCTCACGGTCGAAGTACGAGTAGCCGGACATGTCCGAGCCCAGCCCGATGATGTTGAACCCGTTCATCTGCCCGCCGTTGATGGAGTACAGCCCCGAGGAGAACCCGTGCGTGATGTCGTGCGCGGCGATATCGGGGGCCTTCGTGAGCTGGTAGTCATCGCCCGGCTGGCACGAGTGTGTCGACGTCGAGCACGTGATGGTCTTCCCGGTCGTCGTTGCGACGGCCCCGTGGCCGTAGGTGGCGAAGTAGTTGTTGAACGTCCGGTTCTCCTTGACGATGAAGACCACGTGCTTGATGGGGTTGTCTCCCGCCACGATGGCCCCGGGGTTGGATCCGTCCGAACCGCCGCCCTGCCCATGACCACCGGACGTGCCGCCTGCCTTCCCACCCGCTTGCTGCGTGCCGCCACCGAACGGCTGGAACACGAACCACACGATGGCGATCAGGGCGACCAGGGCGAACGCCACGAACGCGCGCCGGCGCACGACCTGCTGGTGGCTCGGTCGGCGGGATCGGGCGGGCCGAAGGATGGGGCCGGGGCGCTGTTGCATGCTCGGCGGAAGTCTACTCGGCGCCTTTGCCGCGGGAAGCCAGTATGACCAGCGTGTTTGCGAGTTCCCTGCGTACGCGCGCATACGGGGGTAGGGCGGCGACGTTGTGGATCTCACCGGGATCCGGCGCACCCAGCCGGCCGCCGAGGTCGTAGAGCTCCACGGTCCCGTCCGCGTTCTCGATGTAAGCGAAGTCCGCCGTGCGCACCCCGCTCCACGGTGGCACATCCCGGTCTCCGGCCCACTCGATGAGCACGGGACGCGCGGGATCGGGAGGGGGCGCGGCGTCGCGCGCGCCCAGCAGGGCCGCGAGGCTCTGACCGTCCTGCGGCACCCCCGTGGGCACGCCCGCAAGATCGGCGACCGTCGCCGCGAGATCGACGTTGGAAACGAGTTGGGGAACGGTGGCGGGTCCACCCCAAGGCGCCAGCACCGCGAACGGGGTCCGGATGCAGGGCTCGTAAGCGCACTTCTTGCCGTGCCACCGGTGTTCGCCGAAGGCGTAGCCGTTGTCGGTGAGGAAGAAGATCACGGTTCGATCGAGCTCCCCGCGCGCGGCCACCGTCTCGACGATCCGCCTGACCGCGTCATCGACGGCGAGCAGGGTCGCGCGCTCTTGCCGATCCTCCTCTCGGTACTTCGCCGCGCGCGCGGCCGAGATCGGGGCGCGCCTGCGGATCCACGATGGCTTGCCCCGCACATCGTTCAGGAGGGGCTGGGACGCGACGGGCACCGGCGCGTCCGCGAAAGCGCCCGTGTCTCGAGGCGCTGGGAGCCACGGGGCGTGCGGTGCCGACGGCGTGTACATCGCGAAGAAGGGCTGGTCGAGCGGCGTCGAGCGCAGGAACGACACGGTGAGGTCCGCGAAGTGGTCGGTGGCATAGGCGTCGGGCCCCCGGCCGGGGGACAAGGGAACGCCCTGATCGATCTCCTCGTAGCCGTAATAGGTCTGACCCTGGTCGCGGTTGCTCTTTCCGACGAACCGCGACCAGCCCGCCGGCACGTAGGGACCTCGATCCCACGGATAGCCGTTCAGGTACTTGCCGAACAAACCGGTCCGGTAGCCGGCGGCGCTCAGCCAGGTGGCGAGCGTCTGCGACTCGTCGAGGTTCTCGCCCTCGCCGTTGCCCTGAACACCCGTGTTGTGCGCGTAGCGCCCCGTGAGGATCGTGGCCCGGGACGGGCAGCACAGCGGCGTGCTCAAGATGGCGTTGGGGAACCAGCGCCAGCCGCCGGAGGCGCCCCGGAAGATCTGCGACTGGAGCCACGGCATCGTCGGGGGGTACGAGGGCAAGGTGTCGAGCGTCTGGTCGTCCGTGAGGATGATGATGACGTTGGGAGGCACGCGCGCCGGGGACACCGTCCCAGGCCGCGGGAGCACGGCCGCTACCGCGAGCGCGACTACCGAAGCGGCGAACCAGCGGCGTACCCGCCGCCTACGCCGCGAGGGTTCCACCGGCCGGCCGCTAACGGTCGAGCCATCCGCCGTCGCGGCCGGCGCGCGCCGCCAGGAGACCCGCGGCGATCGACAGGGCGATCTCCTCCGGAGACCTCGCACCGACGTCGATCCCCACCGGGGACCGGATGCGCGCCAGATCCTCCTGCCCGAACCCGTTCACCTTGAGCTCCTCCACGTACGGGCCGACGTGGCGACGGCTCCCCATCACCCCAACGAAGCGAGCGGGGGATCGCAGGATGGCCGCGATCGAGGGAGCCACGCCCGGTGCGTCGTGATCCGTCAGCACGGCGTCGGTCCTCGCATCGAGAGGCGCGTCCGTGATCGCGGCGACCACCGCGTCCGCCTCTCGGCGATGGCCGCCGGTGACCCGCTCGGCGCGCGGTTCCACGAGGACCGTTCGGTAGCCCAGCCGTCTGCCGAGCGCGAGGAGCGCGAGCGACACGGGGTTCGCCGAGATGACCACCAACGACGGCGAGCGGTGGGCGGGCTCGACGAACACCTCGAGATCGCCGAGGTCGTGATGGAACATCCTGGTACCCGGGCCCTCGCCGGACGCGAGCACCTCGGCCGCAACGTCCAGAGCGGCGGCGTCGAACTCCGCGCACCCGAGCGTCCCCTCCACCGGTCCACTCGCTCCCAGCACGATCCGGGCACCCACCGGACACGGGGGGGCGCCGATCTGCTTCACGGCCGTGATGGTGACCGTTCCGCCCTCGCGGGGCGCGTCCGCGGTCTCGGATGCGGTGGTGGACGCGTCCGCGTGGCCGGTGGGATGCGCGCCCGTCCGCCCTCCCATCAGCTCCACGGCGTGGGGCACGAGCGGGAGGATCGCCTCGAGGCCTTCGCGGACGGCCTTGGGGCTCCCCGGCAGGTTCACCACGAGCGCAGATCCGAGGGTACCGACCACGGCGCGCGACAGGGCGGCCATGGGCGTGTGCGCGAGTCCCTTCCCGCGCATGAGTTCCGCCAAGCCCGGCGCCTCTCGTTCGATCACCGCACGGGTCGCCTCGGGCGTCACGTCGCGCGGGCCGAACCCGGTGCCTCCGGTGGAGACGACCAAGGCGTGGGACGACGCGAGTTCGCGCAGCGCCGCCTCGATCGACGGCCGCTCATCGGGCGTCGCGGTGCGCGTGGTCACGTCGAACCCCGCACCGCGCAACAGTTCCTCGGCGAGGTCGCCCGAGACGTCATCGCGCGTCCCGCCCGTGACGCCGTCGGAAACCGTGAGGACCGCCGTGCGCACCGGTTCGATCATGGCTCCATCCTCGCACCTCGAACGGTTCGCGACCCGCCCCGCATGGGACACTCGTCGCGACCGAGCCTGCAGGAGGACGACATGAGCGAGTGGACGGATGCGCTGGCGCTCGCGTTGGGGGTCTCCCCCCTCGATGAGGCGCAGGAGGCGTCCTTGCTCCTCGTCTCGAGGGACGTCGCGCACGGCGCGCAGCGCAAAGACACTCCGCTGGCGGCCTACCTCGCCGGCGTCGCAGCGGGCGAGCGCGTGGCCGCTGGTGCCACGCCGGCCGAGGCCCTCGACGCGGTGCTGGAAACCGTCCGCGCAACCCTCCAGGTCCCGGGGTCATAGCCCGTTCCCCGTCGGACGGGTTACCCTGACTTCGATGACGACGTCATGGTCACCACCCACGGAACCCGCGCCGTCCGACGGCCCATTGGTGGACTCCTTCGGGCGCGTCGCCGATGACCTGCGGGTTTCCGTTACGGATCGGTGCAATTTCCGGTGTACGTACTGCATGCCCGCAGAGGGCCTCGCCTGGCTGCCCAAGGAGGAGATCCTCACGTTCGAGGAGCTCACGCGGCTCCTGGGGATCTTCGTGGGTTTAGGGGTGCGATCGATCAAGGTCACGGGGGGAGAGCCAACCGTCCGGGCCGATCTCCCCACGCTCGTGCGGATGTTCCGCGGCGTCGGATCGGAGCTGGACATCTCCATCACCACCAACGGGGTGCTCCTGGATCGGCTCGCCTCACCGCTGGCCGAGGCCGGCGTGGACCGTGCCACCGTGTCCTGCGACTCGCTCATGCGGCATCGGTTCGCCGAGATGACCAGGCGCGACGCCCTGGAGAAGGTGCTGAGCGGCCTCAAGGCCGCCGTCGCCGCCGGGCTCACGCCCGTGAAGATCAACACGGTCGTGATCGGCGGCACGAACGACGACGAGGTGGTCGCGTTCGCCAGGTGGGCCCGCGAGACCGGGTTCGAGGTCCGTTTCATCGAGTACATGCCGCTCGATGCCGAGCACAAGTGGGAGCGCGAGAAGGTGGTCCCCGCCCAACGGATCCTCGATGCCGTCGACGCCGCCTACCCCTTGCGAGCCACGTCCCACGGGGTGGAACCGGCGGCGTCCTACGGCTTCGCGGACGGCGCCCCGGGTGGGATCGGCGTGATCGCGAGCGTGACGAAGCCGTTCTGCGATACGTGTAACCGTCTCCGGCTCACGGCCGAGGGCCAGATGCGATCGTGCCTGTTCTCGCTGGAGGAAACGGACCTCCGGGGCCCGATGCGCGCGGGGGCCTCCGATCAGGATCTCGCAGGCCTCATGCGCGCGAACGTCTGGGCCAAGTGGTCCGGGCACCGCATCAACCACCCGGACTTCGTCCAGCCCGAGCGCAGCATGTCGATGATCGGCGGGTAGTCGGTCGGGCTGTTCCCCGACCCGCCCCCCGCCGGCCACCCCTTGTTCATGCGGGCCTGGCAACCTGAAACGCGAGAGGACGCGCCCCCTCTCCTGCGCAGGGAGCCGGGTTCCGCCCGGCTCCCTGCGACCCCTCTATCGCCGACGACCGCCCGGGTCAGGGCGGGTCGCCCAGGTGTTCGATCGCGAGCCGCGGGATGTCGCCGTCGGGCTCGAACCCCAGGATCTGTGCGTAGAAGGAAAGCTCCGCCTCGTACGAGGCCCGGATCGTCTCGGCCGCCCGGAACCCGTGCTGCTCGCCCTCGAACAGGAGGTAGGCGTGCGGCAGACCCTTGGCCTCCAGCGCCTCGACCATCACCTCCGCTTGCGCGGGAGGCACGACCTCGTCCTCGGCGCCCTGCAGCACCAGCATGGGCGTGGAGATCCGATCGACGAAATGGATCGGAGATCGGGCACGGTAGCGCTCGACCTCCTGCGGATACGCCCCGATCAGCGTGTGCTCGTAGCGCGACTCGAACTTATGCGTCCCGCCCGGCTGCGCGAACGGCTCGAGATCGCTGATCCCGAAGTAGCTCGCTCCGGCCGCGTAGTCGTCCTGGAACGTGAGCGCACACAGCGTCGTGTAGCCGCCGGCGCTGCCGCCGCGGATCAGGAAGCGGTTCGGATCGACGGCTCCCTCGCGGGCGAGAGATCGCGCTGCGTTGAGGCAATCCTCCATGTCGGTGATGCCCCAGGTGCCGTTCAGCCGTTCGCGATACGCGCGTCCATGACCGGTGCTCCCGCCGTAGTTCACGTCCACCACGGCGAACCCGCGGGTGGTCCAGAACTGCTTGGCCAGGTCAAAGATGTTCGTCCGCGACGAGGTGGGGCCGCCGTGGCTCATCACGATCAGCGGCGGTCGTTCGTCCGCGGGCGCGATCACCTCGGGGTTCGCCGGGGGGTAGAAGTGCGCGTACGCGGTGAGCCCCCCTCCGGTCGGGAACGCGATCGCCCGCGTGCTGGACACGTAGGAAGCGTCCAGGGTCACCTCGGCGGACTCGCGGAGCACCTCCACGCTCCGGCTCGTGAAGTCCAGGGACACGAGTTGCTCGGGCAGGGTGGAGGATCCCGCGACGAACGCGATGTGCTCGCCCTCTGCGACCAGATAGGGATAGACGACGGCGGTGTAGGGGAGGTCCAGGTCGATGAGCTCGCCCGTGCCGGGATCGAGCACCCCCACGTGCTGCACGCCGCTGTCGTCGTACAGGCACGCGATGCGACCGTCTCCCAGGAACGCGTAGGAACTGCCCCCGAACACCCAGTGCGGCCAGCCGAATTCGGCATCGGATGGATGGAGGGCATCGACATCGGCGTCGCGCTCGCGATAGAGGTTCCACCAGCCCGTTCGATCGCTGACGAAGTGGAGCTCGCCCAAAGGACTCCATGCCGGCTGCCAGATCGACTCAGCCCCGTCGGAACCGGCGACCTTCCGTCCGTCGCCAAGGGACCCGTCCGCGCCAACCTCGGCCACCCACAGCTCGCATCCGTCCCACGGCATCCAGGGAAGGTCCCAGCTGATCCAGGCGAGTTGCGTGCCGCTGGGAGACAGCCGCGGCGCCGCATAGAAGTCACGACCTTGGGCGATCGCTCGCGGCTCCGCGGTGCCGTCGGTCGCGAGGACCACCAGCTCGTTGACGACCGCATCGTCCTCGTGACGCTCCCGCACGCAGATGAGACGCGCCCCGTCGTCGGTCACCCGCGCGTCGGCGTAGCGGTGCCGCCCTTGCGTGTCCGGCGTGATCGGCCGCGGCGGCTCCCCCGGCACCTGGCGGTACAGGCGCTGGTCCTCGAAGTTGGAGAAGAACACCACGCCGCGATGCATCGCGAACGATCCGCCACCGTACTCGTGCACCTTCGTGCGCACGTTGAAGCCGCCGGGGGTCACGTCGGTAGGTGAGGACCACGGATCCGAGCGCACGATCACGCCCCGGCCCGCTTCCGCCGGCCGTGACTCGAGCCACCAGAGGGCTCCGTCCTCGATCCACGGCTCGGCCAGCTCCACGCCGGAGCTCGCGAGCATGGCGGGCGTGATCGGGGACGGCCAGGTGCCGTAGGCGGCCACGCGCGGCTCGTTCATCTCGGCCTCCTTCCCACCACGACGCGGGTCACCTTGAGCTCGCCACCCTTCGTGCTCTCGACGTCACGGAACCCCGCCCGGACCAGGACGCGCTTCACGTCGCGCGCGGCGGCGGGATCCGCCTCGACCAACACCCATCCCTGCCTCGTAAGCCAGGCTGGCCCCTCCTCGGCCGTGCGGCGAACGAGCTCCATGCCGTCGACGCTTCCGTCCGTGAGCGTGTGCGTCGGCTCGAACGCGCGCACCTCATCGGGAAGATCTTCGACCTCATCCACGGGAACGTAGGGAGGATGGATCGTGATGACGTCGACGCTTCCTTCGAGCGCATCCGGCAATCCCTCGAAGAGGTCGCCTCGGGCGAAGGACGCCTTCAGCCCGAGCCGCTTCGCGTTGCGGCGCGCGAGCTTGACGGCGTCGGCCGCCACGTCCGTTCCGTACACGCCGGCCCGAGGCACCCGGTCGGCCACCGCCAACGCCACGGCGCCGGACCCCGTCGCGATATCCGCGTGGATGGGTCGCTTCCGCCCCTTGAGCCGACGGATCGCCTGGGTCGCAAGGAACTCCGATGAATGCCGTGGGATGAACACGCCGGCCTCCGCCAGCACGTCCAGTCCGAGGAACTCGATGGATCCGGTGATCAAGGCGACGGGCTCGCCGCTCGCGCGTCGCTCGATGAGCTCCATGAACGAACGACGGTCCCGCTCCGGCAACTCCTGCTCACCGCCGGGCTCTTCGCCGAGCACGAAGCCGAGCAGCTCCTCGGACTCGATCCGCTCGCGGCCCTTCTGCCAGTGGTCGATGGCCGGCGACCCCCGGAGGATCTTCTGCCCTCGGCGGATGGCCTCGTGCGCGTTCACGCGGCGCATGGTACCCGCTGGCGCTCGCTACACTCGGCGGATGCCCCGCACGACCGATGCCCGATCCCCTGCCGCGCCCTCGAAACCCGCGACGAAGCCGCGAGGCCCCAGGGCCAAGAAGCCCGCGGCCGTGGCCCCGGATGTGCGGCTCACCGGAGATCGGCTGGTGGTGCGCCTTCCGGGGAACGGCGAGCGCACGTCTTCGGGAGGGCTCCTCATCCCCGCGACGGCGATGCCGGCGCCAAGGCGCCTGGCGTGGGGCGACGTGGCGCTCACCGGACCTGATGTCCGGGTGGCGAAGCCTGGCGATCAGGTGCTCTTCCTGCCGTCGTCGGGCCTGGAGGTGGAGCTCGAAGGCGAGGACCTCGTCCTCCTGCGCGAACGGGACGTCCAGGCGGTGCAGACCCCCTCGGACGGTCGCGCGGACCGCGCGCCCGGCCAGTACCTCTGAGCTTGACCTAGCCCGGCACGAACGAGAGCCGGATGCTCCGCACGTCGTTCTCGCGGTTCGGATCGACCAAGACGACCGATTGCCAGGTCCCGAGCGCCGCCCTCCCACCGATCACGGGGATGATCAACGAGGGCGAAACGAACGCGGGCAGCACATGGTCGCCCCCGTGACCCACCGAGCCGTGCCGGTGTGCGTACCGATCGTCCCGGGGCAACAAGCGCTCGATCGTTGCCTCGAGGTCTCCCTCGGTTCCGGCGCCCGTCTCGATCAGAGCCACGCCGACGGTGGCGTGGGGTGCGAACACGTGAAGGAGTCCGTCGTGGCCGGTCTCGCCCGCGAAGACACCCACTTCGGCCGTGAGGTCCACGACCCGCCGGCCAGTTGTGTCGATCCGGAGCTCGCGCGTCCGCACCGGCTAGGTGGTTCCGGCTCCCTCATCGGTCTCGGGTGCCGGCGGCGGCTCCGGGGGGGCCGTGGTGCCGATGTCTGCCGGCGGCGGCTCCGTGGCGGCCGTCGTGCCCATATCGGACGATGGTGGCTCCGCGACCTCGGGCGTGTCCGGCGCTCGCATGGGGGGCGGTTCGGGGGCGGGCGGGGTGGCCGTGACGGGCGCGGACTCGAACCCGCTCGCGGCAGCAGGCACACCGGTGCCCGCGGATGACATCGCAGCGGGGGCCGCGGACTTGGCCATGAGCGCGAAGATGCCGCCCACCGCCGCGACCAGCCCGCCGGCGATGCAGATCCAGATGCCGATCCCAGGGGTTACCTTGATCGCGTCCCCGAGAACGCCGGGGTCGACCCCGGCACCCTGAAGGAGGCCGGCCGCAGAGCCGAGCACATCGTTCTTCAGGTGGTTCACCCTGCTGATGTCGTACAGAGCCACTCCGGCACCGATCACGCCGAACACGATCATCAGCGCGCCCATGATCTTGCCGAGGTCGGCCCTGACGAACAGAACGACGGCGCACGCCACGACGAGGATGCCCGCGATCAGGGCGAAGGTTCCGTGGAGTTGGCTGTGCAGGCCCGACGCGGACTGCGACTGCGAACCCACCGCACCCTGCATGAGGGCCGGGTCGACCCCGAGTGCCTGCGCCAGTTTCGAAACATCGAACGAGGCGGTGACCCAAGTCAGGAACGCGCCGATGAACAACATGAGTCCGCCGACGATCCCCAGGACCATCGGCAGCGGTGAGGCTTTCGCTGCGGGTCGCGCATCCATCTTTCGAGCCCTCCCTCGTTCGTTGCGGTGTCCAGCATGGCACGGGCGGACGGGCGACGGAACCACCGTTGCTCGCCGATTCAGGCCACGGATCCCTCCGCCAGGGTCTCGGTGTGCTCGCCCTCCTCGAAGGCGTCGAAGCCCAGACGCCAGGAGAAGGTCGGCCATCGATAGTCGACGATGCGTTCGGTGGGCCGGTACGCCGCCGTGTACAAGGTCCCGAACCCGCTGGCGTACTCGGTGCTGTAGAGCGGGGCCCGCAGGAACGCGTCCACGAAGGCATCGGCCGACGTGTCCGGCTCGCGCAGCAGGTTCACCACGCGGCGCTCGCGCTCGATGGTGCGCGTGGCCTTGGCCTGCTCGGGCCATTCCACGATCCCCTGATGGTTCGTCGCGGCCGGGAAGTCGCGGAAGATCGGCTCCCGATCGGGCGAGAGGTACGCCGTGAGGAACCGGCCGTCGCGATCGAGCACCGTGAGGTTGTGCGAGAGCGAATACGGCAGGCGCGTGAGCGCCGCCCGTGCCTGCATGACGTCGTCGCAGGTCTCGAGCACGTACCGCACGACCAGCGGGATGCCGAAGCCATCGCCGAGGGCTCGGCGTCCCCCGAACGTGAGGGAGACCGCGAGGCCCGCGTCGTTCATGCCATCGAGCAGTCCCCACAGGCAATCGCTCATGCCCAGCACCCTCCGCTCACCCAGCCGGGTCGACCAGATCACGCCCTCCATGCGCGACGGTGCGTAGTCGTAGTTGCGAACGAGCATCGGCCCGCCGGCCCCCGTCCAGGCGCCTTGGGAGCAGGCCGCGAGGTAGGGCGGCGGCTTGTAGAGGGAGAGCATCCGTGCCGCCAGATCGCCGCCGCCCGCGAGCTCGACCACCCGCTCGTACGCCGGCATCAGCTCGGGCATGTGGGCGCGGAGCATGCGCACGCTCGTGGCATACGAGGGCCGCTCGGCCTCCCCCTCGCGCAGGAACCAGTCGCGGTAGTGCGGCCAACGTTCGGCGAACACCGACGCCCACTTCGCACCCAGCTCGAGCTCCTCCACGGAGCGGAAGGTGAACGGGATCACCTGCATGCTCAGAGCATCTTGAACCCGAACGGCTCGGGCTCGACCTGCGGTGGCACGGGCACCGGCGTGCTGTGGAACTGCCCCTTGATGCCGGCGATCCACATGCGAGCGCGATCCAACAGCTCGTGCTCGTCGTCCATGAAGCGGCCGCGGGTCACGAGGATCCCCAGGTCGGCGCCCGGATAGCGGAACCCGCCCGCACTCGCGATGCGCAGGTAGAAGGCCTCGGCGTCGTCGGCCACGGTGTGCCAGTCGGTGTCGCGACGGGCGAAGCGGATCGACCCGTCGGCCGCCATCCGCCAGATCCCCGCGGCGGGCGCTTCGGTGATGCGCTCCACGGCGTCGTCGGTCTGCTTGAGGATGAACTGGGTCCATTCGTCGACGTTCCCGGGACGGGACCAGCGCTCGTTCAGCTCATCGACGTCGATCTCGTAGTCCACGTCCATGAACTCGAGGAGGTGGAAGAGGAACAGCGGCATGTCGCCGTACGCGACCGCCGTCACGTTGGTGATGCTGCTCGCTCCGGTCACGCGGGGGTTGAGCTCGCCCAACCACAGCTCGCCCGTGTGAGCATCCATGAGGAAGTCGAGCTCGAAATAGCCTCGGTATCCCTCGTTGCGCAGGCGTTCGCCCATCGCCTTCGTCCGCTCGCGCGCCATCGTGCGCTGCCCAGGGGTGAGGACGTCGGGGGAGACATCGTTGCCGCACCACCCCCCGTCGTACGGGGTGAGCTCCGGGAATCCCGTGAGCTCTGTCATGAGCGGTCCCACCAACGTCCCGTGGCGGGTGATCACGCCCTCGATCGCGAGCTCGCGCGGTTCGATGCGCTTCATCACCTTGATGTCCTGCCCCACGATGTCGTCCGCGGACGCGCGCCAATCGCCCTCGTTCGCCACGAAGAACGTCGTCTGCCCGGAATCGCCGTACGGCGTCTGAACCACGAGGTCCTCGCTCAGGCCCGCTCCCCGCGCGAGCTGGAGGAGGTCCGCGTAGGAGGTCCCGCGACCCATCACGTTGGGGACGCTCGGAACGCCGGCCTCGTTGCCGAGACGTGTCGTCTCGATCTTCGAATCCATCCGATGACGGAGGTTCGCCGAGGGGAACGCGACCTCGAGGCCCAATTCCGAGGCAAGCTCCTCGGTCTGTTCATCGAACATGAGGAACGCGATCTTCCCGCCGGGACCGCGCCCGTGCACGTAGTCGATCACCTCCTTGTGTCCGAGCAGGTAGTTGCAGATCTCCTCGATCGAGTCGAACGCACGCGGCTCCCGCTCCTTCGGGGCGAAGATGTTGGGATGCCAGCCGTCGAAGGAATCGAAATAGTTGATGAACCTGAAGTTTCGGACCCAACGATCGATCCCCAGCAGATTGAACGCGGTTGCCGACGCGAAGTAGATCGGTGTCTCGTTGGTTCGGAAGAATCGACGGATGGCGGGGATGCCCCGGAGCTTCTCCGGACGACCGGCCGCGGACGCCTTTACGGCCGAGGGCGCCACTGCGTTCGCCGCCTCGCCGACGGCCTCGGGTGGCGGCCCGTCCGGGGTACGGCCCCGACTTCGCCCTGCCACCACCACCACCACGCGCGCCACGACCGCCAGCGCCACCAGGCCCAGCAGCCACCAGATCACGACAACCCGCACCAGTCCCGGATGAAGAGTCCCAGCACCTGCGCCGTCTGCACCACGGAGGGAAGGTACACCCGTTCATGCACCCCATGCGCCTGCTCCGCGTAGGGGCCGAAGCACACCGCGGGGATGCCTCCGACGTTGCCGAACACCGCCGCGTCCGTGGTTCCCGTCGTGGAGACGAGCGCGGGCGCAACCCCCGATTGGCGCACGAACGCGCGCGCGAGCGTCGCGACCAAAGGATGGTCGTCGGCGACGGCGTAGCCCTCGGAAGCGAACCCGCGGTACACCACTTCGGCAGATCCCGGCCGATCCCTCGTGGCGTCGGCCACGATCGCTTCGATCCGCGCCCGCAGCTCCTCGATGGTCGCGCCGGGGAACAGAGCGATCCGGTAATCCGTGACGCATACGCCGGGCACGGTGGAGGGCCAATCGCCGCCGCGGATCGCGCCGACGTTGAGGTTGATGGGGTGGGCGTACAGATCGAACGGGGGCGGGGGTGCGACGTTCATCTCAGTTTCCATCTCGCGCAGGGCGCCGATGACCGCGAGGCTCTTCTCGATCGCATTCGTTGCGTTGTGCCCTTCGGCAGCGTGTCCGGGAACGCCCACGATGCGCACGCGGAACCACAGCACGCCGACCTGCGCGGTGGTAATCGCGGCGCCGAACGGTTCTCCGATCACCGCCGCGTCGGCCGTGTATCCCGCGAGCAGCGTCTGCAACGCGCCGTTCCCGCCGCACTCCTCCTCCACGACGGACTCAACGATGACGCGAGCATGCGGCGTCAGGCGGCCCGGCCCGGTTGACGTAGCCATGTAATGATGTAATCTCAGAACATGACAACCAACGAGACCACCTCGACCGCGGAGCACTTGCAGGGCTGGTTCGCGGGCCGGCTTCCCCCCGAGTGGTTCGCCGGGCCGCCCGAGGTCACGAACGATCGCGACGAGATCCTCGTCGTGGGAACGCTCGCCGAACCCGAGCTCGCAGCCGACGCAGCGTCGGATGCACGGGATGCGGCCCGCGGTGCCCGTATCGCCGGCTTCCGCGAAGACACGCGCGGCAAGCGCATGCAGGTCGCCGACGAGGCCCAGCGCCGCTTCGGGCGCAAGGTGTCCTGGGGGGCGCGTTGCGGCGACCAGCTCCACCTGTTCACCACGCTGTCCGTCCCCGCCATGACGCGATTGCGCATGCCCGAGCGCAAGGTGCTCGACACGCTGGTGGACGCGGGGGTCGCCCGCAGCAGGAGCCACGCGCTCGCCTGGTGCGTACGCATGGTCGCCGAGCGGCAGGAGGACTGGTTGAAGGACCTGCGTCAGGCGTTGAAGAAGGTCGAGCAGGTCCGCGGGGAAGGCCCCAAGGGATGAGTCCCGGCTCGGTCGAACTCAGCTGATCTGCGGCCTGCGCAGCGCTACGATCATGTTGAGGGCCGTGCTCACGACCACTTCGTCGCCCGGCACCAGCCCCGACGGGACGCTCTCTGCACCGAGGCGTGCCGAGGCCGTCGACCGGTCTCGGTAGGCAACGCTGACGTCCACGTGGGCGACGCCGTGGACATCGAAAGGGGTCACCGCCACCACGAGGGCTTCACGTTCACCGAGCATGGCCCGACCCTACCGCAGCCTGCGTAGGTCCGGGCTCGCTGCCCCGACAACGGCGTGCGGCGCTACGGTCTCGAAGCGATGGGGACCGACCGCGGACGCCTCAAGTTCCCTGGTCAAAGGGCCGAACCTCCCTGCATGGTCCAAGGGGGTGAGAAGGTTCGTCGACGCGTGCTGACGCTGGTGTTCATCGCGTCGTCCGCTCTCGCGCTCTTGCCGATCGGAACTACGCAGAACGCCGTAGCGGCGCCCCCATCGCGGGCGGACGTCACGGCCGGCGAGGACGGCTCGGGACCCGCTGCGATCCCCGTTCATCTCCGCCCCGCAGCGCTCCGCTCTGGTCCGAAGATCAAATGGAGCGACCTCGGCGCGAACACCGCCTGGGTGCGCCCGGCCGTCGACTACGTGGGCGGGTTGAACGACTGGATGCGCGACTTCCCTTCGAACGCCGACGGCTCGTATCCGTTCCGACCGGGCGTGATCGAGACCCGCAAGTACTTCGCCCGCGCCGTGGTGCGGGCCTTCGCACCGCAGGCGGCCGTCGACGGCACCATCGGGTTCGCGGATCTCGACGCGACCCAGCCGTTCTACCGCTGGGCGAACATCGCCGTCGACCGCGGGTGGATGCGACGCTCGGCCGACGGCCGCTTCATGCCGGACAAGGCCGTCACGATGACGACCGTGCACCGCGTGCTGGTGCTCGCGCTCGGTCTGCGTGACACCGCGCGTCAGCTGGATGCGCTGCACACCGTCGACGGCATCACGTTCCCCACGCCGATCAACTTCGGCACGACATTGCTCGGCATGCGACTCGGACTCCGGTACAACAGCGCCATCGAAGGACGAGACGTCGGCCCGGCCAGCCGGATGCCGCGCTCACAGGTGGCCTACTCCCTGTACAAGGCATCCACCCTCGCGAGCTGGGTCGTGCCGTGGCTGGCCGGCCAGTACGACGGTATCCGGCTCCCGAAGATGGGGCCGGCGAGGCAGGCCATCGTGCGGTGGGGTCTGCGCTACGTCGGCTACCCCTACGTTTGGGGCGGTGAGTGGGGCCTCGGATCGCCGGAGCCCTCCGGGCTCGGCGGACAGCCGATCGCGGGATTCGATTGCTCCGGGCTCTCGTGGTGGACCCTGCGCGCGAACGACGGAGGCTCGTGGAACGTGGCCCCCCCTCGACCCTACGTCGGCTGGGCCCTGCCGCAGCGCTCCTCCGCGGACATGGCCCGCATCG
Organism: uncultured Actinomycetes bacterium; assembly: GCA_963719165.1. Classification (GTDB taxonomy): domain Bacteria; phylum Actinomycetota; class UBA4738; order UBA4738; family HRBIN12; genus JAOUEA01. Next base: position 1,930,581 of record CAVRAV010000001.1, read on the forward strand.
GGTCGCTCAAGTACGACGATCTGCTCCCCGGGGACTTGGCGTTCTATGACGGCAACCGTGACGGGACGGTCGACCACGTCGACGTGTACATCGGTAACGGCTATGCCCTGGACTCCTCGAGCAGCCCCGGGGGCGTAACGATCATGCGGGTGGGCGACGGCTGGTATCGCGATCACTTCGTCCACGGCCGCCGCCTGATCCCCGCCCCTCACGCCTGAGGGGACCGCTCAGCGGGTCTCGTTCACGGCATCGCGAAGGACGCCACGCTCCCGGTCCGTGAGCGGTCGCGACCGGGACGCATCGGGCGCCCTCGGAACGATCACGGACTCGGCCTCGGCGACAACGGTGCCTGCCTTCGTGAGGATCGTTTCCCGGGTCCGGACGCTCGAGTTGCCGAACCCTGACACGTCGCAGCGCACCGTGACCTCTCCGTCGGCCTGCGTCAACTCATTTCGGTAGTCGATGCCGACGTGCACCAGCACGAAGTCCCACGCCTCGCCGGTCCCGAACAGCTCCTCGACCAAGCGATCGCGGCATTCCTCCAGATAGTTGAGGTAGACGGCGTTGTTGACGTGTCCGTAGTGGTCCATGTCGCGCCAGCGGATCTTTATTTGAACCTCGCTCATCGCGCGATTCTGCCACGTCCGAGGCGGGCGCCGGTCCCGTCCCGGGCGCCCCCAAGACGCGGAGAAGGCCCCGAGCGGGGGGCTCGAGGCCTTCTCGTTGGAGAGAGGGGCTCCACCTGTCATTCGGCCTCCCCCGGGGGACGGTTCGGTGGAGGTTGTTGCGGTTCTGTAACGGATCTCCGGGGTCGGCGACGAGCCCGCAGCACGGCGATGCTCGGACATCGACCGGGGCCCGAAGGCCCCGTTCGATGTGCTGCCGTGGTCGTGCTCGGACTAGAAGTCCATGTCGCCCCCGGGCATGCCCCCGCCCGCCGGCATCGCCGGTGCCTTCTCCGGTTTCTCGGCCACCACGGCTTCCGTGGTGAGGAACAACGCCGCGATCGACGCTGCGTTCTGCAGCGCGGACCGCGTGACCTTGGTGGGGTCGATCACGCCGAACTTCATCATGTCGCCGTACTCGCCGGTGGCCGCGTTGAGGCCGTGGCCTGCGTCCAGGGCGCGCACCTTCTCGATGATGACGCCGCCTTCGAGACCGGCATTGAACGCGATCTGCTTGATGGGCTCCTCGAGCGCACGCCGCACGATGGCGGCGCCGGTGAGCTCGTCACCCTCAAGGTCCACCTTGTCCAGCGCGGTTTGCGCGTTCAGGAGTGCCACGCCGCCGCCGGGAACGATGCCCTCTTCCACCGCGGCCTTCGTGGACTGCACCGCGTCCTCGATGCGGTGCTTCTTCTCCTTCAGCTCGACCTCCGTGGCCGCACCGACCTTGATGACCGCCACGCCGCCGGAGAGCTTGGCCAGCCGCTCCTGCAGCTTCTCGCGGTCGTAGTCGGAGTCGGTCTTTTCGATCTCGCTCTTGATCTGGTTGATGCGGCCCGAGATGTCCTCATCCTTGCCGCCGCCCTCGACGATGGTGGTCTCGTCCTTGGTGACCACCACCTTGCGCGCGGTGCCCAGAAGGTCGACCGTGGCGTTCTCGAGCTTGAGGCCGACCTCCTCGGAGATCACCGTAGCGCCCGTGAGGACCGCGATGTCCTGGAGCATGGCCTTGCGTCGGTCGCCGAAGCCCGGGGCCTTCACGGCGGCGCTGCGGAACGTTCCGCGGATCTTGTTGACCACGAGCGTGGCGAGGGCCTCGCCCTCGACATCCTCGGACAGGACCAGCACCGGCTTACCGGCCTGCATGACCTTTTCCAGCACCGGGAGGAGGTCCTTGACCGCCGATACCTTGCTGTTCGCGATCAACACGTAGGGGTCCTCGAGAACCGCCTCCATGCGCTCGGCGTCGGTGATGAAGTACGGCGAGATGTAACCCTTGTCGAAGCGCATGCCCTCGACGAAATCGAGCTCCATGCCGAACGTGTTGGATTCCTCGACGGTGATGACGCCGTCCTTGCCGACCTTGTCCACGGCCTCGGCGATGGTTTCGCCGATCTCCGCGTCGGCGGCCGAGATGGCCCCAACCTGGGCGATCTCGTCCTTGCCCTCGACTTCCTTGGACTGGTTCTTGATGGCCTCGACCGCCAGCTCGGTGGCGCGCTCGATGCCCTTCTTGAGCGACATGGGGTTGGCGCCCGCGGCGACGTTGCGAAGGCCCTCCTTCACGATCGACTGCGCCAGCACGGTCGCCGTGGTGGTGCCGTCGCCGGCGACGTCGTCGGTCTTCTTGGCGACCTCCTTGACGAGCTCGGCGCCGATCTTCTCCTGCGGGTCGTCGAGCTCGATCTCCTTGGCGATCGAGACGCCGTCGTTCGTGATGGTGGGGGCGCCCCACTTCTTCTCGAGCACCACGTTGCGACCCTTGGGGCCGAGCGTGATCTTCACGGCGTTCGCGAGCTGGTCCATGCCCCGCTCGAGCGCGCGCCGCGCTTCCTCATCGAAGGTGATGATCTTGGCAGCCATCCCTTCTCCTTCCTGTGTCGTGTGCCGGTCGTGGACGGTCTTCTCAGCCACCGCCTCCGACTGCTAGCACTCAGGGGCGGTGAGTGCTAACCATGATAGCGGCAACCACCCCACCGGTGACAAGTCCGAGGCGGGCGCGGAGGCTCAGTTGCGCCAGGCGGCGAGACAGATCACGGGCATGGCGACGAGGGACAGGAGGGCCGCCACGATCGGGAACCCGAGGAACGAGATCCCCAGCGCCACCATCGACCAAGCGCCGAGACCCGCGAGCGCCCACGCGACGCTCGGCAAGGCCCTGGTGCCTTCCTGCCACCGTCGGTAGGAGCGGATCGCGAAGAGACCCGGCACAACGAACGCGAGCAGCCCCGCGCCGATCCCGAAGACGGCGGCCCAACGCGGCGGCCCCGATCTCCGATAGCGCCATCCTTCCGCCGGAGGGGGTTCGATCGCCGCGCGGCCCACACGGCCCGCGCTCTCGACGTTCTTCGATTGCCCCGCGGCCTGCGCCTGGAACTTGGCGACGTCACCTGCGCTGTTGACCATCTTGGCCTTCTCTCCGTTCGAATCACCAGTGTGCGCCGGGTTCACTCGTCGCACAAGCGCTGTGGCGGCTGGTTGGTCTGCGGGGTCGGGCGCCGATACCCTTCGGCCATGACCGAGCCCTGGGAGCTCCGCTTCACGGCGCCGCGGATCGAGGAGGTCCGATGGGCGACCACGGCTCCCGGACGGCTCGGCGTGGTCTCAACGGAGTCCGGTCGGTCGCATGCGTGGACGTGGGATCTCGCCAGCGGTGAGCGTCGGCAGGCCTCGGACGGAGGCGTCGGTGCCGAGGAGGTCCACGTCACGCCCGATGGTGAGGGGGTCGTCTGGTGGCTCGACGCGCTCGGCGATGAGCGGGGCCGCTGGATGCTCACGCCGTTCGCCGTGAGGCGCGCCGCGCCCGCTCATGCCGGAGGCGCCGGACGCGTGGATGGCGGGGCTGTCGATGGTCCCGGGTGTGATCGCCGCCGGGTATTCGACCGATGACGACTACGTGGTGTACGTGGCCCACGGCGACGATCCGGCCGAGGTCCGCTACCGGCACGAGCGGCCGGCCGGTGTCGGCCTCGAGTGGCCTCAGGGTGCCGGAGGCCTCTCCGCCGACGGGACGCTGCTCTGCATCCGTCACGCCGAGGAGGGCGACATCGCGCACATGGCGTTGCGGGTCGTCGACGCTCGTACGGGCGCGCTCGTCGGCGACCTGCGCGACGAGGGCCGCTCCTTGGCTCCCGCAGGCTGGTCTCCGGTGCCGGGCGACCAGCGCCTCATCGTGATCCGCGAGGCGGACGGCATCGAGCGCCCCTGGCGCTGGGATCCGGCCGCATCGATCCTCGAGCCGCTCGCGATCGAGGCTCCCGGAGCCTTGTTCCTGGAGGGCTGGTATCCGGACGGGTCGGCGCTGCTGCTGCGTCAGGATCACCGTGCACGCGATGCCCTCATCCGCTTCGACCTGCTCGAGGAGAGGTCCACGGTGCTCGTGCCCCCCGGAGGAACGATCACCCAGGCATCCATCCGCCCGGACGGAGACCTCTGGTATCGATCCGAGGACGGCGTCCGGCCGCCCCGCATCCTGAACGCGGCCGGCGACGAGATCCTGCCGATCCGGGATGCCCCACGCGCGCCGGTCGGCCGCCCGCGGGAGGAGGTGTGGTTCGACAACCCCGACGGGATGGCCATCCAGGGATGGCTCACGCGTCCCGACGGCCCCGGACCGCACGCCACGATCGTGACCGTGCACGGCGGGCCTGACTATCACGAGACCGACCGGTTCGATCCCGCCGAGCAGGCCTACGCCGATCACGGCTTCGCGGTGTTGACGGTGAACTACCGCGGCTCTACGGGCTACGGCACGGCGTTCCGCGAGGCGATCCACGGCAACATCGGGTTCCCCGAATCCGAAGACCTCAACGCCGGCGTCGATCACCTGATCACCGAGGGTGTCGTAGACCCCGGCCAGGTGTTCATCGAGGGGTGGTCCTGGGGTGGGTATCTGGCGACCCTCAACGCGGGCCTGCATCCGCACCGGTGGCGCGCGGTCCTCGCGGGCATCCCAGTGGGCGACTACGTGGCGTCCCACTACGAGTGCGCACCCGCGCAGCGAGCGTGGGACCTCGCGACGATGGGCGGCGGTCCGATGGACTTGCCGGAGCTCTACCGGGAGCGGAACCCGATGACGTACGTCGACCGGGTGATCGCGCCCATGCTCATCATCGCCGGGGAGCACGATAGCCGCTGTCCGCTCGGTCAGATCATGACGTACGCGCACGCCCTCCGTGCCCGCGGCCGCGACGTCGACGTGCATCTGTATGCGAGCGGTCACCACGCGAACGACGTGGCGGAGCAGATCGCGCACGTTCGCCTTGCCTTGGAGTTCTTCGAGCGGCACCGAGGCTGAGGACGGGTTGGCCTCGGGGCGAGCCCCCCGCAGGGGCTACGCGCGTTGGAACACCTGGAGTCGCCACCCCCAGCGCACCCGTTGGTCCACAACGCGTTCGAATCCGGCGGCGCCGACGGCGCGATCCACCGCGTCCAGATCGTGGACGTAGACGCGGAAGCCCCTGTACTTGGTGTCGCGGATGGCGTACCAGCGGTTCGACACCCAGGCGGCGGCGCGGTTGATACCTCCGACCGGGCCTCGATCGACGGGCGCCGAGTAGGCGAAGACGGACCGGGCGGCTTCGGTGGCGTTCCCGATCAGACCGTCGACGTGCGGATAGCAGCAGACGACCCGGTTCGCCGTAACGACGTCGGCGGGTTCCAGGCGCGTCGTTGCCCCGTCGCCCAGCACGAACCTCGCTCGATCCGCGAGCCCCCTGAAGACGGCCAGCTCCCGCGCGTCGCGGATCCCGCCGGCCCCCAGGTCCATGCCGGTCGCGGAGCTCGCCCCCCGGGCGAGGAGGGCGAGCATCAGGTCCCCCGTCCCGCAACCGATGTCCAGCACGGTGCGACCGTCCAGCCCCCGCTCGGCGATCGTGCGCACCATCACCGTCGTGACGCGGGCGACGGTCTCCTTCGACCGCGCGCGGCGGGCGTTGTGGGCGGACCACTCGTCGAAACAGCAGCTCGGATGGTCCTCGTCGGGCATGGGTCAGGACCCTACATCTGCGTCATGAGCCCCATCATCCTCGCGTTGTCATCGGTCACCATCACGACGCGCGAGTTCGTCGCCAGGTAGACGGAGCGAACGTTGATCCCGGCGTCGGCGACCCGCCGCGTCATCGCGCCCATCGTCCCGGGCGTGTCCGCGCCCGGCACGGACTCCCCGAGGATCGCCTCGGCCTCGCCCTCCACCTTGATGCCTGCGGCCTCGAGCGCGCTTCGGGCCGCTGCACCGTCTTGCACGCAGATGTGGATCATGCCGCGCCCCTCGAACCCGTGGCCGCAGACCCCCTCGACGTTGATCCCCGCCTTCCCCAGCGACTCGCCGACGGCCGCGAGACCGCCCGGGCGGTCCTCCACGGAGATCGTGAGATCGGTCGCCATGGCTTCCTCCCTCCCTCGATGAACCCCTCCGGGATACGCCCGTCGCCGGCATCGGTCAAGTTCGGGGGACGACGTCCCGCGCCCCTCGAGCCCATGACTACAGTCCCCAGCTGACCACGCGGTCGACGCGGACCTCCACGATCACGGACGTCTCCCGAGTGATCGGGGCCATCGTCTCGTACTGGGGGAACTTCCCGTAGAGCAGGCCCCGATCCCGCTCGAACTCGGGCCCGCCGTCCACGAGATAGGCCCGGCCGTGCATGAGCACCTGCCTCAGCTCGTTCCAGTCCTCGTGGTACTCGTCGCATCCCACGGACACGGCGGGATCTCCCTGCAGGTTGCGGATCTTCTGGGTGTCGCGTTCGGACGCGAACACGAGGCGGTTGAGATCGAGCACGGGGGAGATGGGGACGACGTGCGGGCGGCCGTCCGCGTACACCGTGGCGAGATAGGCCACGCGCCGGTCATCGACGAAGGCCGCCTCGAGGCCCGAGAACACGCGCTCGTCGATACTCACGTCACTCCTCGCTTGGCGCCGTTGCCGCCCGGGAGCGGATCTCGTCGACGATCTCCGCGTTCGCAAGGGTCGTGACGTCGCCCAACGAGTCCCCACGAGCGACGTCGCGAAGCAGCCTTCGCATGATCTTGCCCGAGCGTGTCTTGGGCAGATCCGGCGTGAACACGATGTTGTCCGGCTTGGCGATGGCTCCGATCATCTTCGCGACGTGCTCGCGGAGCGCCTGCGCCGTGGCTTCGTCGCCCGCGGCGCCGCCCTTCAGCGTCACGAACGCCACGATGCCCTCGCCCTTGAGCTCGTGCGGTCGAGAGACGACCGCCGCCTCGGCGACGCGTTGATCGTCCACGAGGGCACTCTCGATCTCGTAGGTGGACAGCCGGTGTCCTGCGACGTTCATGACGTCGTCGATGCGGCCGAGGAGCCAGTAGTAGCCCTCCTCGTCGCGGCGACACCCGTCGCCCGCCACGTACACGTCGGCCCCGTACTTGCCGAAGTAGGTGTCGACGTAGCGATCCGGATCGCCCCAGATGGTCCGCGCTATCGAGGGCCAGGGGTGCTTCAGCACGAGGTAGCCGCCCCCCCCAGGTGGGACCGAGGCACCCGCCTCGTCCACGACGTCGGCCTCGATCCCCGGGAAGGGGAACGTGGCGGATCCGGGCTTCAACGACGTGATGCCTGGCAGCGGCGTCACGAGGATCGCCCCCGTCTCCGTCTGCCACCACGTATCGACGATCGGGCATCGCTCCCCCCCGATGTAGGTCCAGTACCAGACCCACGCTTCCGGGTTGATGGGCTCGCCCACCGAGCCGAGCAGCCGCAGCGAGGAGAGGTCGTGTCGGGCCGGAAGCTCGGTGCCCCAGCGCATGAACGCGCGGATGGCCGTCGGAGCCGTGTACAAGATCGTGGCTCGATACCGCTCCGCGATCGCCCACAGGCGATCCTGCTCGGGCCAGTCCGGCGCTCCCTCGTAGATGATCCCGGTGCTGTGGTTGGCGAGCGGGCCGTACACGATGTACGAGTGACCCGTGACCCAGCCGATGTCGGCGGCGCACCAGTACACGTCGTCGTCCCGGATGTCGAAGATCATCCGGTGCGTCGCGGCTACCTGGGTCAGATAGCCGCCGGTGGTGTGCGCGATGCCCTTCGGGTTGCCCGTGGTGCCGCTCGTGTACAGCAGGTAGAGGAGATCCTCGGAGCCCATCGGCTCGGGCGCGCACTCCGCGGGCTGGTCGGCGATCACCTCGTGGTACCACAGGTCGCGTCCGGGCTGGAATGCGTGCTCCGATCCCGTTCGACGCACCGTGATCACGTGCTCGATCGAGGGACATCCGGCGACGGCCTCGTCGGCGTTCTGCTTCAGCGGCACGACCTGTCCGCGCCGGTAGCCGCCATCGGCGGTGATGAGGACCTTGGCCTCGGCATCGTTGATCCGATCCTTCAAGGCCTCCGCACTGAAACCGCCGAACACCACCGAATGCGCCGCCCCGATGCGTGCGCACGCCAGCATCGCCACGGGCAACTCGGGCACCATCCCGAGGTAGATCGCGACGCGATCGCCTTTCGTCACCCCCAGGGACTTCAGGGCGTTCGCGAACCGGCACGTCTCCTCGTAGAGATCCCGGTACGTGATCGTGCGTCGGTCTTCGGGCTCGCCCTCCCAGTAGTAGGCGACCTTGTCGCCGCCGCCCGCCTCGACGTGGCGGTCGAGGCAGTTGTAGGAAACGTTCAGGGTGCCCCCCACGAACCACTTCACCCAGGGAGGCGTCCACTCCATGACGGTGTCCCAACGCGAGTACCACGCGAGCCGTTCGGCCTGCTCTGCCCAGAAACCCTCGAAGTCGGCGTTCGCGCGCTCGTAGACACCCGGATCGGTGACGACCGCACGCTCGACGAAGGAGGGCGGTGGCTCGAAGAGGCGCTCCTCCGACAGCAGGGCCTCGATGTGTCGCTGTGGGTCGCTCATCTGCCGCTTCCTCCGTGTCTTCGGGGACGGGAGGGCATCGTACGCAGGATGGCCCTGGGACGCGATTCGTCAGAGGGCCGATGTGCTTGCAACCACACCCCCGCGGGGCCACCATCGTCCAAGGGGCCGCCCACCGAGGCGGCCCTGAAGCTCCAGGGCCGAGCCCTGCGGCGAAACATCGAGGCCCGCCGCCGACCGGCGGCGGGAACGGGAAGGGAGGCTGCGGTGGCGCAGTACGAGGCCTATTGCATGAAGTGCCGCGAGAAGCGGATGTTCGAGGGTCAGGTGGTCGAGCTCAAGAACGGTCGCCCCGCGGCTCAGGGCACGTGCTCGGTGTGCGGGACCAAGCTCACGAGGATCCTCAGCAAGGCAGAAGCAGGCAAGTAGGGCCCGTTCGCGCAAACCGGCACCCGTCGGGCACCCGTCGGGCCGTTCAGGTGAGACGGGACAGGAGCTCGTCGGGCCGGACGAGAACGGGCGCGGGAGTCATCCCCTCGTGGCGAGCCGCGAGCTGGGCCACGGTCGTAGCGCGGAACACGTCCTGGACGGCGCGCGCAACGTCCGCCCAGAACCCCTGGAGCCCGCACCGGGAATCCTGGAAGCACGTGTGGTCCGAGGGCTCGAGGCAGAACATCGGGAACAGCTGGCCCTCGATCGCGTCGGCGATCTCCGCCACCGTGATCTCCGCGGGATCGCGAGCGATCCGGCAGCCACCGCCTGCGCCTCGGAAGCTCTGCACCAACCCGGCCTTGGTGAGCGCCCCGAGTTGTTGCTCGAGGAATCGCAGCGGAACATGCTGCCGTTCGGCGATCTCCCGGGCCGTCACCAGCCGGTCGTCCGACCGTCGCTGCGCGAGCTCGATCATGGCACGCATGGCGTACTCGAGCTTCTGGGACACCTTCAGCATGGCCGACGCCTCCTCGAGCCAGCGTAGGGGGGGTCTCATCTCGCGTCAACGACGAAGGCCATCCGCCGCGGCTCCCCGGTTCCGGGTATGTCAGCGGCACGCGTGGATGCCGATGGGAAGACGGGGAACGGTATCCACCGCACGGGAAGGGCAAGGAAACGGAATGTCTCGCGTGCTCGTGATCGACGACGAACCCGACGTCCTCCTGCTCTGCAAGTTGAACCTGGAGCATGCGGGCCACGAGGTGATCGAGGCGCAGGAAGGCGCTCGGGGCCTGATCATGGCTCGTGAGGAGCATCCGGACGTCGTGGTCCTCGACCTCATGCTTCCGTGGGTGAACGGCTACCAGATCCTTGCGGCCCTACAGGAAGACGAGGCGACGCGTCACCTCCCGGTGGTGATCTTGACGGCGAAGTCTCAGGTCGAGGACCGGATCCGCTGTTGGGAAGACGGCGCCTCTGAGTTCGTGCTGAAGCCGTTCCCGCCCGAGGAGCTGCTGAACGCGCTCGATCGGATCACGGCGATGACCGAGGACGAACGCGCAGATCTGCGCGCGAGGATGCTTCGGGGGTTGCGCGACGCCGTCTGATCAGCCGTGCTTGGTGGCGTAATCCTCACCCAGCACCACCACGACCTGGACGCTCTTCTTGAGGGTGGCGGGATTGTCGAAATCCGTGCCGAGTTGCGCGACCGGCGCGCCTTTGAACACGACGGCGGCCACGGCCTGCGCGTCCGCCTGGTTCTGATCTGCATCGGGTCCGCCGCGGTAGTAGACGGTGGTCTTGGGGATCGGCTTGACGGGTGAGTCGGCCGGAACCTGCCCGGCGACGTAGCCGGCATCGGTGAGCGTCTGATCTCCCTGGGCGGCGAGACCCGTGGTGGCGGTCCCGTTGAACACCGCCACCGTAACGTCGGCGGGGGGTTGGGGATCCGGGAGCGGCGCGGTGGAGGGGCTGTTGCTCGTGGCACCTCCCGAGGGCCGGGACGTTGCGCTCGCTGAGGGGCTCCCGCTCGGCGCCGCCGCGTTCGGCAGGGCAACGCTCTGGTCGCCGAAACCGTTGACCAAGATGGCGACGCCGGCCACGACGAGCGCGACGAGGACGGCGATCCGAGCGGTGCCGAGGTTCACCGGCCAATCCTACCCCAGGGTGATGGGGCTCAGACCCGGACGCCGAGTTGGCCGGCGACGCGGCGCCGGCGGCGCGTCTCCCGGACGCGGCGGAGACGGCGTACCAACATCGGATCGTACGAGAGGGCCTCGGGACGCTCGATCACTCGGTTGAGCAGCTGGTGGTAGCGCGCCGCCGAGAACCCGAACCGTTCGCGGATCGCACGCTCCTTGGGCACCGTCAGTTTCCAGCTTCCCCGTTCGAAGTCCAGCACGAGCCGCTCGCGGTCGGCGAGACCGGGCGTGTCGGCGGTCTGCTCGGCAGCGGAGGTTCCCATGTCTGCGAGGCTCGCATCCGCGAAGGGTCCGTTCAAGCACCCTGCGTGGCCTTCCGACACCTCCAGGGGAGGCCTGCCGCCTGTGAGAGCATCGCCACAACGAGGAAGCGCGGCGACGGTGAGACGATGGTGAAAGCCTTGGGCGAGCACGAGCGGGGGTCCGACCGGATCCGATCCGTGGCCCAGCTCAACATGCTCCACAGCCTGGCGGCAAAGCTCAACGCGCTCGGGACGGTCGAAGAGATCGGCGCCGCGATCACGGCCGAGCTTCGCACGCTGATCGACTATCACAACTGCCGCGTCTACCTGCTCCAGGATGACGGCGTGACCCTGATGCCCATCGCCTTCCGCGGCGAGCTCTTCAAGGACTACGAGGAGGAGACCCTCGAGGAGCTCGTCACCCTGATGGGCGAAGGTCTCACGGGGCACGTCGCCGCGACCGGCGAGTCCCTCCTCACACCGAACGCCCAAGAGGTGGAATTCGCGATCCAGATCGATGGAACCGAGGACATCGTCGAGTCGATGCTCTTGGTTCCCATGCGCCTCGGAGAGCCCGTCATCGGCGTGATCGTCCTCTCGAGCCTGGGGTTCGGGAAGTTCGACGAAGAGGATCGGCGCCTCTTGGAGGTGCTCGCCTCGCACGCAGCGGTGGCGTTCGAGAACGCGAAGCTCTTCCAATCGGCCCGTCACGCGGCCGAAACGGCGGCCTCGCTCCTGCGCCTGTCCCAGACGCTCACGGGCAAGCACACCGTCGGCGACATCCTTCAGGAAGCGGTCGAGTCCGTGAACGGCCTGGTCCCGTGCGTGGCTGCCGGCGCGTACGTCTTGGACGCGGAGACCGGCGACTTCCGTCTCGCACGGCTGCACGAGGTCGGCGAGGGTCGCGCGCGCGCCCGCGCGGAGATCGCCGACGTTCCCGCCGACATCGCGGCGGCGTTCCTCTCCGGCGAGACGGCGCCGTTCGTCATCCCCGAGGACATGGTTCGGGACATCCCCCGCGACCTGTACTTCGTGCACGAACCCGGCGACGTCCTGGTCGCCCCGCTGCGGTGGGAGCCGGACGGTCGAGGGGCGCTCGCGCTCGTCAGCGGACCGGGAAGCTCCCCGTTCGGGGAACCCGAGTTGCGAATGGCACGCGGGCTGGCGGACATCACGTCGCTCGCGCTCGGCAACGCCCGAAGGATCTCCGAGCTGGAACGCTTCCACGAACTCGTCGAGACGCTCGACGCGGGGTTCTGGGAGGCGGACGCGTCCTCGCGCACCTTCACGTTCATGGGGGGAAGGGTCGACGAGCTGCTCGGCCGCTCGACCTCCGAGTGGCCCTCCGACAGCCGCGCGTGGGGAGACCACATCGCCGAAGCAGATCGCACGGAGTCCCTGATGACCCTCCACGCTGCCGCCGAAGCGGGCCGCGACGGGAGCGTGGAGTATCGCGTCGAGCGGCCCGACCGCTCCACGGTATGGATCCGCGACATGTTCCACGTCGTGCGGGGGGCCCAGGGACCGCGACAGCTGCGTGGGCTCATGGTGGATGTCACCGAGCGCAAGCGGGCCGAACACGCCCTGCAACAGAGCGAACGCAAGTACTCGGAGGCCTTCCGGCGTGAGCGCGAAGCGTCCCAGCGCCTCCGAGCTCTCGACGACATGAAGAACACCTTCCTCGAGGCCGTGTCGCACGACCTGAGGACACCGCTCACGTCGATCCTCGGCTCGGCCTTGACGCTCGAACAAGCCCAGTTCGACCTGTCGGGCGAAGACGCGGTGGACCTGGTCCATCGCATCGCCGCAAACGCGCGCAAGCTCGAGCGTCTGCTCTCCGACCTGCTCGACCTCGACCGCCTGCAGCGGGGCATCGTCTCGCCTCAGCGGCGTCCGACGGACCTCGCACAGCTGGTACATCGCGGCGTCGAGGAGACGGAGAATCCCGCCGGGCATCAGATCGAGGTGGAGGTGGAGCCCATCACGGTGTCGCTCGACGGCGCCAAGGTAGAGCGCATCTTCGAGAACCTATTGTCGAACGCCATCCGCCATACCCCACCCGAGGCGAAGATCTGGGTGCGCGCTCGTGCCCAAGAGGGCGGGGTACTGATCGTGGTCGAGGACGAGGGTCCCGGCGTTCCGTCGGACCTGCACGAGGCCGTCTTCGAGCCGTTCCGCCAAGCGCCCGGATCCGCGGCGGAGCACTCCCCCGGCGTCGGCGTCGGATTGTCGCTCGTGCTTCGGTTCGCCGAGCTCCACGGGGGGCGGGCCTGGATGGAGGACCGGCCGCAGGGAGGATCGCGGTTCTCGGTGTTCCTGCCCGGCCAGCCCTGATCGCTCGCGTGCGAGCGCCCGCCGTCCCGTTACCGTGGGGCGTGTGGGAACCGTCTCGGCGAGGGGGCTGGGCTTCGCGCCCGACGATGTCGGGTTCATCACCGATCCCTACCCCGTCTACCGAAGGCTCCGGGAGCAGCATCCGGTCCTGTACGACGAGGCGACGGACCATTGGCTCATCACGCGCCATCGCGACGTGGCCGCGTTGCTGCGGGACCGGCGCCTAGGGAGGACCTATCGCCACGTAGCGACCGACGAGGAGATGGGACGCACGCCATCCGACCCAGCCCTCGGGCCCTTCTGGCACCTCATCGAGCACGGCATCCTCGACATGGAGCCTCCGGATCACACCCGCGTGCGGCGGCTCGTGTCCAAGGCGTTCACGCCACGGATGGTCGCCTCGATGGGCGCGCCGATCCAGCGCACGATGGACGCCCTCGTGGACCGCGTGCAGGGGGCGGGCCCGTTCGACCTGGTGCCGTCCCTCGCGGAACCGTTGCCCGTGGCCGTGATCGCCGAGCTCCTGGGCGTCCCCGAACAGGACCGGGGGCTCCTGCGCCCGTGGTCGGCGGACATCTGCCGGATGTACGAGCTGCGGCCGACCGCCGAAGACGAGCGGATCGCCGTCCGGGCCTGTTCCGAGTTCTCCGCGTACCTTCGCGCGCTCTCCCGTGAGCGGCGAAGGTTGCTCACGGGTGACCTGATCAGCGAACTCGCTCTGGTCGCGGATGACGGGGTCAGACTCAGCGAGGACGAGCTGATCGGGACGTGTGTATTGCTGCTGAACGCCGGTCACGAAGCCACCGTGAACATGACGGGCAACGGGTGGTGGGCGCTCTTGCGTCACCCTGAGCAACTGGCTCGGCTGCGGGCCGAGCCGGCCTCGATGCCCACCGCCGTCGATGAGCTCATGCGGTGGGATACGCCCCTGCAGCTGTTCGAACGTTGGGCGCTCGAAGACCTGGAGCTGGACGGCGCGAGGATCCCGCGCGGCGCGGAGCTGGGACTGGTCTTCGGCTCGGCCAACCGCGACCCGGCCGTCTTCGAGCGACCGGAGCGCCTCGACCTGGGCCGGGAACCCAACCCCCATCTGACGTTCGGAGCGGGGATCCACTTCTGCCTCGGCGCGCCGTTGGCGCGCCTCGAGCTCGAGGTGTCCTTCGGCACGGTGCTGCGCAGGATGCCCGACCTTGAACTCGTCGAGACGCCGACGTGGAAGCCGAACTACATCATCCGCGGCCTGGGAGGACTGCAGGTCCGCGGATGATGCGGTTCGAGCGACTCGTGCGTTACTTCGAGACGTTGCCGAGCGTCACCGGCGGGATCGTCTGACCCTTGGCGTCGGGCGGCAGCAAGGTCAGCCACACGCTCGCGTTGTCGATGCCGAAGGTCAACCGTCCGGCGTCCAACGGCTTGAGCGCGAAGGTGAACAAGATGTTGTCGCTCTTGGCTTGATCGGATCCCTGGCCCACGGCGTCGAGCACCTCGACGTCGGGGATCAGCGTCACCGTCTTCGTCTCGGATCCGTTGCCCAGCCCGTGGAAGGTGGCGAAGACCTGGACATGGTCGCCGCGGTGCACGGCCTGCCCCACGCCCTGGGGCGTCGGCAGCTGCACGGAGATCGCCGTGTAGCCATCTGGGATCCCGAGGCCGCCTCCGAGCGTCGTGCCGAGCTCGGCGATCCGATTCGACAGCACCTGCTCCCCCCGCACGATCGGCTGGCTGCTGGTCTTGCCCCGCAGCTCGTCGAGCGAGGTGATGGCGCCGGGCGCGACGTAGTTCTTGGGGATCTCCTGCACGGTCAGGGTCCCGTCGTCGATGAGCCCGTCGAGCTGGGTGCCGGCGCGCACATCTTGGGTGGCGACCACGACGGCGATCGTGTTGCCACCGGTGGCGGCGTCGTGTTTCACGGTCGTGGTGTACAGCAGCATGGCTGCGGCCGCCAGGACGGCCAAGAGCAAGGCCGCTGGCAGCGCGAGGTTCCGCATCTTCATTTCCGTCCTCCTGTTCCGACGCACATGTCAGACGTCATCCACGAGTCGAGCGTTGCCGACGCTTGCCTCCGCCACTTGGCGGAACACAGGCTCGAGGTCGGCGCTGCCCGGCACGCAGAAGTAGTTGTCTCCATCCTTGTTCTCGTTCGGCCCGCAGCCTCCGGGCAGGTCATCCGTCGAGTTGGTGGCTGCCGCGGCGATGTTCCTGGTGGCGTACGCATTGGCGAAGGGACCGCCCGTGTCGTACGTGCACTTCACCGGCGGGCTGTCCAGGCCGTAGGCGATCGTGAAGATCGTCTGACCCGCGGCCTTCGCGATGTTCGCCTTGTTGTTGAGGTAGTTGCACGGGTTGTAGCCGTGGGGCTGGTTCGCCTGCCCGTCCGTCTCGAAGATGATCACGTCGGGGACGCTGGCCCGGCCTTGGAGGGCGAGCATGTCGCGGGCGGCGTCGAGCGGGTCACCCAGGTTGGTGTGGCCGTCGTTCGTCCAGTTCGTGCCGTTCACGTTGATGCGCGGGCTCCCGGCGCGCTGCAGGCAGTTGATGCTCTGCACGATCTGACTCCCCATATTCACGGTCCCGTCCGGGTTCGAGAAGTTCCTGCTGAGCGGGATCGTCTGCCAGTCCGAGTAGTTGGCGTCGGGATAGTTCTGAGGGTCGTTGACGGCGCACTTGTTCGCCAGGCCGTACGGCAGGGCAGCGACGCCCACCCATTGCTCGGCGGAGTTGTAGAACCCCAGGATGGAGATGGCCGCGTTCTTGACGTTGACGATGTCCGCAGGGGTCATGCTGCCGGTGCGGTCGAGCACCATCACGACGTCCAGCGGAGATGGAGCAGCTCCGCAAGAGCCGTTGCAAGATGCGGCGCTCACCGCTCCCGTGTTCCCCTTGTTGATACCGATCACGGGCGCGAACGCGTAGTTGACGTCGTTGCTGGTCGACACGAGGATCGTGTTGCACTTGTCGCCGGCGAACGGGTCGCAGGCGTGCGACGAGCGTCCACGCTTGGTGCGCCAGTCGCCGGCCGCCCACGTTCCCGTCGTAGGCCCGCACACGTACGGCACGTCCTCAAGGTCGGGAGCGCCGTCGTCATCGCGGTCGCCCACGATGCATCGGAAGGTGATCGAGACCTGCCCCGGCGTGAGTTGCGGCGCGTTGTCGAGCGTCACGCGGAGCGCCTCTGCGGAGGCGAGGGAACCCTGCACCGATCCCTGGGCGGGCAGCTCGCGGGCGCCCGCGAGCGCGCCGAAGTCCACGGAGTTCTGGAGCACCTGGCGTTCGTGATACAGGCGCGAGAGGTCGACGGCGAACGCGACCGCCGCGAACAGGACCGTCAAGAGCAACGCGAACAGGACGACGACCGCGCCCCCCTCTTCGGAGAACCGGCCACGACGCACCGCCAGTGGGCGCCTCACCCTTCGTACCGCGCTTCCGAGACCGAGTGCAGGTTCAGGTCGTCGCCGAGGCCGACCATGCTCCCCAGGGGCGTCAGGTACTGATACCGATAATCCACGGTGACGCGCACGAGATCGCCTTCCACCCAACCCGAGGATGCCGGGCATCCGGAGAAGGCGCCCCCACCGCGGCTGCAGGTGACGGAGACCGTCAGGCGAGCCGGGTCGAGGTAGTCGACGGACTGGGTGGTGCGGGCCACGATGTCGCCGACGACCGGGTCGACCGCCGCGCGCCGAGCTCCTTCACGCGCCGCGTTCGCGGTCCCGTTCCACGTGTGGAACCCGAACCCGAAGTCGATGATCCCGAAGACGAGGAGGAAGAAGATCGAAGCCACGATCGCGAACTCGACGGCCGCCGCGCCTCGCTCGTCGCGGAGCAGGCCGGCTCCACGTCGGCCCTTCGATGGCCCCCTCCGCTCTGCCACTGCGAGCCGGCGATGCTCGTGCATGGGTGTCCTCTCCGTCCTCATCCGCCCGAACGCCGGGCCAAATGGTCCGCTCGTCCCGTCCGCCGAAACCGTACGGCGGGCGCTCCCGCCCGGAAATTCCGCGATTCCCTGAGCTTGCGTACGTAGCGCTACGTACGCGAGCGCCGAAGCCCGTCCGACCACCGGAACATCGGCATCGCGGGTGGCAGGCTTGAGGTGGTCAGGTGAGGACGGAACGGTGCTGCGACACACACAACGATGTGTCGAGATGTCACGAACGGACCGACATCGTCCCGCGTCGAGCGAGCCGCGGCGGAACGGAGCTGGCGGTCGCACGACGGAGCTGGCGGTCGACGGAGCCGGCGGTCGGATTCGAACCGACGACCTAGCGATTACAAATCGCTTGCGCTACCGGACTGCGCCACGCCGGCCGCGACGAGTTTACTTCGGCTCCCGGGCGCCAAGGCGCCCGGCCCGGCCCGGCGAGGCGAGGACGAATCCGTAGAGGGTGGCGGCCAGCGAAGCGGAGGCATTCAGCGAGGCCACGCGTCCGGGGACCGGAAGCGATACGAGGGCGTCACAGCGTTCCCGGGTGAGTCGCGCCATGCCTTCGTCTTCGCTTCCGATGACCACGGCGACGCGGCCATCCGGGCAGGACGCCGCGTAGATCGTGTCGGCCGCGTCTGCGTCGAGGCCCACCACCCAGAAACCGGACGCCTGGAGGCGCTCGATCGCGCGCGGGATGTTCGCGACCCTCGCGTGAGGCAGGTGCATCAGGGCGCCCGCCGATGCACGCACGGCGGCGTCGGTGACGCCCGCAGCGCGGCGGGTCCGCGTCACGAGCATGGCGGCGCCGGCCGCCTCGGCCGAGCGCCCGGCGGCACCGAGGTTCTGGGGATCGGTCACCCCGTCGAGGATCACGACGATCGCATCGGGGGCGAAGTCGAAAAGCGCGAGGTCGCGCTCCGCCAGTTCGCGCGCGGCCGCCACGCCGGCGGCGTCGCGAAGGCGGGCCACGACGCCCTGATGATCGTCCGCGAGGGCGTCGAGCCGCTCCCGCCCGACGACGCGCACGGGAACCTGGGCCGCCGCGGCGGCCTGCAGGAGCGCCCGCGAGCCCTGCGTCGTCTTCGCCGGCTCCGTCATCAGCACCTCCTTCGCAGCGCCCGCGCGGATCGCCTCGGTCACGGCACGTCGCCCGCCGACGGTCCCCGCATCGGTTCGGTGCGGGATGGGCCGGCGGGGCCTCGAACGGTCCGGTGTCACGTGAGGACGACGACGGCCATGCACCCCACGCCGTCGCCCGACAGGCCGAGTCCCTCGGGCCGCGTGGCCTTCACGGAGACGCGCTCGACCGGCAGGCCCAGCACACCACCCAGCCGCTCTCGCATCGCGGTTCGCCTGGGCCCGATCATGGGACGGACCGCGATCACCGTGACGTCGCATGACGACGGTTCGAGACCGGCCGCCCCGGCGGCGACCACAACCCTCGCGAGCAGATCCGAGCCCGAGATCCCCTCCGCGGCCGGATCGGTATCGGGGAAGTGCTCACCGACGTCGCCCAGCGTGGCCGCGCCCAAGATCGCGTCCGCGAGTGCGTGACAGACGGCATCCCCGTCCGAATGTCCGGCGAGGCCGTCTTCGCCCTCGAACCGGAGCCCTCCGAGCCATAGCGGCCGGTCGGCGTCCCGAGGGTGGACGTCGAACCCCAGACCCACGCGAGGGGCCTCACCCACGGGCGCCGCCGATCCGGGTTTCGGCATGCGCGAGGTCCAGGAGCGTGGTGATCTTGAAGTTCTGCGGATCGCCCGGGACGGCACGCACGGTCCCGCCGGCCAGTTCCAACAGCGAGGCGTCATCGGTCACGCCGAGACCCGAGGCCTCCGCCTGCTGATGCGCCTCACGCAGCAGATCCGCGCGGAACGCCTGCGGCGTCTGCGCGAGGACGAGCTCCTCGCGGTCGAGGGTCGTCACGACGACGCCCTCGTGCACGCGCTTGACGGTGTCGGCGACCGGGATCACCGGGATCGCACCTGCGGCGCCGGCTCGGACGGCGCGGATCACCTCCGTGAAGAGATCGGGCGGGGCGAAGGGACGCGCCGCGTCGTGAACGGCCACCACGTCGATCGCTTCGTCGAGCGCCGCCAGCGCGGCGCGGACTGAGGCCTGCCGCGTTTCGCCACCCGGGACCACCACGACCGGCTTGCCCAGGAACTCGACGCATCCCGCCGCGCGATGCTCCAGGCCGGGGGGCGCCGTCACGACGAGCTCGGTGACCGCTTCGGAGATCGCGGCGGCGGCGGCGGCCACGGCCAGCACGGGACGGTCACCGATCGTCACGAACGCCTTCGGATCGTCGGCCCCCAGCCGACGGCCGGCGCCGGCAGCCAGGATGATCGCTGCAGTACGGGAGCCGGGTGCCATGGCCCAAGCATGGCAGACGGCCGCGCGGCGGGTGAGGCCTCAGGCCTCGACGACCGCCTCGGCCGCGAGGGCAGCGAACACCATCCTGCCGGTCGTGGTCTGGATCACGTTCGTGACGCGGATCTCAACCGAGGTGCCGATGTGCTGATCGGCGCGCTCCACGACCACCATCGTGCCGTCCTCCATGTAGCCCACGCCCTGCCCGTGCTCGCGTCCCTCCTTGACGAGACGGACCGTGATCTCATCACCCGCCGTGTACGGGACCCGAAACTTGGACGCGAGCGCGTTGATCTGGGCCACGGGCACACGAAGGGCCTCTGCGATCTTCGCGAGGTTGTGATCGACGGTGATCAGCGAGGCACCGCGTTCGCGTGCGAGCCGCACCAACGCCGCGTCCACGTCGATAACGCCGTTCTCCTCGATCAGCTGGAACTGCACGGTAGGCGCCTTCTGCAGTTCCACCAGGACGTCGAGGCCGCGCCGGCCCCGGGTCCGGCGCCGGGGGTCCGACGAATCGCTGATCGCCTGGAGCTCGCGCAAGACCCCGTCGTGCAGCAGGATGGTGCCGCTCACGAACCCCGTGGCCACCAGGTCGGCCACGCGGCCGTCGATCAGGGCGCTCGTGTCGAGCACGTGCAGGTCGCCGCGCGCCGAAGCCGCGGACGCCTGCGGCTTCATGCCCACCAAGGCGAAGATATCTTCGTAGCGGGCCTCGCCCAGGCGGAACCCAAGCGAGCCGAGCACCAGGTAGAAGAAGACGATCGCGGGCCAAGCGATGCCGGGAGGCACGAACAGCAGGGGGATCATCATCAACACGCCGATGATCAGGCCGATCACGAGCCCGACGACCCCGCCCGCAAGCTGCGGGGCCGGCTTGCGGCGAAGCTCCTTCTCCATGCCGCTGACCGCCCGCAGGGTGAGTCGGCCCACCACGCCACCGATCACGAAGCCGATGGCGGCCCCGAGGAAGATGAACATCAGCGCCCGGCTCGTGCTCTCGGCGGCGTAGGAAGCGCCGATCTGATACCCGGCGGTAGCGAGGAGGGCGATGAAGATCAAGCGCAC
The DNA here is from genome assembly GCA_963719165.1 of uncultured Actinomycetes bacterium. Lineage (GTDB taxonomy): Bacteria > Actinomycetota > UBA4738 > UBA4738 > HRBIN12 > JAOUEA01. Next base: position 1,951,140 of record CAVRAV010000001.1, read on the forward strand.
GCCTTCGACCAGGCGGCCACGGATCGCGCCCGCGCGGCGTTCCCGCTCGCTCATGCCCGGCTCACCCCTTCCGACGATTACCGGGGCGGCCACGGCCTCTCGGAACGTGGCGACCCCTACGAAGGGGTCATCGGCGCACGCCCGTAGGACCCTGAGGGGGTCGTCAGAAGCCAAGCAAGGGAAGGGAAGTGCGCCGCCGGCCTAGGCCTCGGCCACGATCTTTGCGCCATGGGCGTCGTCGAGGACCTCATCGATCATGAGTTCGGCGTCCTCCTCGGACTTGCCGGTGGCGTGGGACAGCTCCGAGATCAGGATCTGGCGCGCCTTGGTGATCATGCGCTTCTCGCCCGCCGACAACCCCTTCTCGCGATCGCGGATCGAGAGGTTCCGCAGGACCTCGGCCACCTGGTAGGGGTCGCCCGAATGCAGCTTCTCCATGTTGTTCTTGAAGCGGCGCGACCAGTTGGCGGCCATGGAGGACTCCTCCTCCGTCAGCACCTTGAGCACCTTCTTGACCTCGGCCTTGCTCACGACCGAGCGCAGCCCGACCTGATCGGTAGAGTCCGTCGGGATCATGAGCGTGAGGTCCCCGTAGGCGACCCGCAGGACCAGGTACGTGCGCTTCTCGCCCAGGAATTCCTTCTCGCGGAGCTCCTCGATGACGGCAGCACCATGTTCGGGATGCACGACGGTATCGCCCTTGCGGAACACGGGACCTCCCTGGAGACCTGCTGGGTGCGCCGACGGAGATGCGCTCCTTACGAGGCTAGCACGGACCCGCCTTGCGGCGCAACCCAAAACCGCAGGTCAGAGGGCTATTCCTATCACGTACATGGCTCATCTGGACTAGGTCTCACGGCGTCCCTCAGGCCGTTCGACGGCGCGTTCCAGCAGGTGGGAGGGCCCAGGAGAGCGCGTCGACCAGCGTCCGGACGGGCACGAGCCTCACCCCGCCAGGCACGCTATCGGACTCGGAAGCGGGGGCGAACACCGTCGAGCAACCGGCCGCGCGCGCTGCGGCGAACCGCTGGGCCATCCCGGGCGACGGCCGGACGAGGCCCGTGAGAGCTACCTCCCCAACGAACGCCGATCCGACCGGCGGGCTTGCCTGGGTGGCCGCGGAGGCGAGGGCGGCGGCGACGGCGAGATCCCCGGCGGGATCGTCCATCTTCACGCCGCCAGACGAGGCCCCGAAGAGCTCACACCGACCCAGGGCGAGACCCGCCGCGCGCTCGAGAATCGCGACCACCAACTGGAACCGTCGGGGGTCGAGCCCGCTCACTTGACGGCGGGCGGCCCCCTCGCACGTCCCGACCAGGGCCTGCACCTCGACCGCGAGGGCGCGACGACCGGATCGCGGAAGGGCCGTGGCGGCGCCGGGCAGGTGCTCGCCCGACACCAACAGGTCGGTGGGATCGATCTCCCGCAATCCACGCGCATCCATCTCGAACCACGTGGACTCGCCCTCGGCCCCGAACCGGTTCTTCCCGCCGGTGAGCACGCGGAGACCGGACCTGGGATCTCCATCGAAGGCGAGCACGACGTCGACCGCGTGCTCGAGGGCTCGGGGACCGGCCAGGTCACCATCTTTGGTGACGTGGCCGGTGAGCACGACGGCGATGCCCTCGCTCTTGGCGAGCCCGACGAGGGCGTCCGTGCAGAGGTGGACCTGGGCGACACCGCCGGGAACCTGGGTCCCCGAAGGATCGCGGATCGTCTGGATGGAATCGACCGCCAGCAGGAACGGGTGCGCCTCCCGGGCGGTGGCGAGCACCGCCTCGAGATCCCGCCCGGGGGCGAACGCGATGGACTCGCCCGCGATGCCCAGTCGACGAGCGCGCGCGGCGACCTGCCCCTGCGACTCCTCGCCCGAGACCAGGAGGCAGGCCCGACCTGCCGAGGAGAGCGCCGCGACGAGCTGCAGGAGCAACGTGGACTTGCCGATCCCCGGCTCGCCGGCCAGGAGCGCGACGGATCCGGGCACCAGACCGCCGCCCAGCACCCGGTCCACGCCCTCGTACCCCGTGGAGACTCGCTGATCGGCCTCGGGGGCAGCTCCGGGACCGATCAGCGAAACCGATGGCGATGGGGACGCCCCGCGTGCGGGAGCGGACCGCGCGCGCTCGTGCAGGGTGCCCCACGCGCCGCACCCCGGACATCGCCCAGACCATTGCGACGCGGGCTGCTCGCACGAGTTGCACTCGAATCGGACCCTCAGTTTCGCCACGCGTCCGACCCTAGCGTCGGTGGGTGACACGCCAGCGTGACGCCCAGAGGCCGGACGTGTTGCGGGAAGCTCGTCGGCGGTTATGCTGGTCCGACACACCGGCGCGTTCCGTGCGCCGCGACGACCGGAAGGAGGGATGAGGTATGGCCGCGATCTCGGTACTCGACATCGCGCGCGCGCCGCGTCCCTCTCGGTCGGTCACGCGCCAGCGGTAGCACAGCTCCTCCATCCGCCGGCGCAAGGCCGAACTCCTTCGGGGACGTGGCATCTGCATGCCCACGACCTGAAAGGAGCACCACGTTGCACGATGCAGCGTTCGAGCACTTCTTCGAGGAAGGGCTCATCGAATCGATCATCCGACCGATCAAGGGCGGCAAGGAGGCCTCGGTCCACCTGTGCCGCGCCAACCGGCGAACCACGGGCCACGATCTCCTGGCGTTGAAGGCATACCACCCGCTGAACCAGCGAGACTTCCGCGACGACGGCCTCTACCGTGACGGCGAGTGGATCAAGGAGCGGCGCATCCGATCCGCGCTGGAGAAGAAGACGAAGTTCGGCCGAGAGGTGCAGGGCGGCATCTGGGTCAACCGTGAGTGGGAAACGCTGCGGATGCTCGGCGCCGCAAGCGTGCCCGTCCCGGTGCCCGACGCGATCGAACGGACGGACGACGCGATCCTCATGACCTACGTCGGGGACCTAAACGTCGCGGCACCTCAGCTCCGGTCCTACGTTCCCGACGACGGCGAGGAAGCGCAGGATCTCTTCGAGCAGCTACTGCGCGCCGTCGAGCTGATGCTGTTCAACGACGTCGTGCACGGCGACCTCTCGCCGTACAACGTGCTGGTCTGGGAGGGGCGCCTCACGGTGATCGACCTGCCGCAGGCCGTTGACCCACGCAAGAACAGTCATGCCGAGGCATTCCTCCGCCGGGATCTCGAACGCATGGGCGCCTATTTCGAGCGGCACGGCGTCCGGGCGCCCATGGAACGGATCGCGAACGACCTGTGGACCGGATGGACGTTCGCCGATGTGGTGCCCGAAGAACTCCGGGGGCTGGTTTGAGGCTCAGGGCGTGAGCGTCACCGGCGTGTTGGTGTCCACCTCGAGTTCCGGGATCAAGCTGGGGTGGGGGCTGGTCTCGTCCGTATCCGCCACGTAGCCCGATGCCTCGACGACCAGCACGAAGGAGCCAGATGCGCCGGGATCATCGTTTGATCTGGCGAGCACCTGGAGCGTCTGGGGATCGAACCACCAGTGATGTGTGGCGCGTTCGGACTCGATGGACACCTCGACCGCGTCACGGCCGAAGGGATCGTGACCGCGCACCACGGTCGCTCCGTCCAACCCTGCCAGCACCTGCGCGAGCGCGGCGCGCAGAACCGGCGTGGAGTTGGCGTCGTCCAGGAGCTCGCCCGCGGCACGGACGAGGCCGGCGGTGAGCGGGGACTCGGGGCCGGTGGTGAAATCGTCGTAGGGCTCGGGTGACGCCCCATCGGGGCCGGTGCGTTCCGTGAGCTGATCGAGGAGGGTCGCCGGGTCCGTGGACAAGCCCGAGAGGTCGCCCGTGTCGTTCGGGAACCCACCCGCGGGGTACGTGCCGCTGGTCACACCGCCTCCGCGGATGCGCCCTGACCCATCGAGACCGAACCACGACTCACCCCAGGCCATGTTCACGTCCGAGACGCTGATGACCGACGCCGGGTTCCCGTTCTGCGCCCCTTGGATCCGGACCGTCACACGGCGTTCGTATCGATAGCCATGGGCCGGGAACAGGAGCTGGTGCGGAACCAACCACCCTCGGAGCGGTCCTAGATCGCCGCCCGCGTGAGCGAGCGACCCGCCGGGGCGCTCCCAGGCGAACGCTCCCGCCACCAGCACCACCAAGATCCCGAGGCCGACGACGAGGGCTTCCACACGTCGACGGGTCGCTCGTCGATCCCGCCGCGTCTCGAGGGCGTCGAGGTCGAACCGGGTCGCCGGCGCGCGGTTGCGGGCTCCATCGAGTCTGTCACGCAGTTCGTTCGTCATCGGGTGTCCTCCATCTCCTGCCTCAATCGGTCTCGGCCACGGCCGGCCAGGACCCGCACCGTGGAGGCGCGGACCCCGAGGGCGCGGCCCGCCTCCTCGCTGGTGAAGTCGAGTAGGGCGGTGAGCACGACGGCCGCTCGTTGCTTGGGGGTGAGCGCCGCGAGCGCCCGGATGACGACGTCGTTCGCCTCGACGCTCGCGAGGTCATCCTGGGTGCGGGACGGGTGAACGGCCTTCCGCAACGCCACGGCGGCACGGCGACGGCGGCTGCGCCAGGCGTTCATCGCCGTTCGATAGAGGTAGCCCTCAGGGTCATCGAGGCGGCGCACCCGATCCCATCGCTCCCACAGCTTGAGGAACGCGTCCTGGGCAACCTCCTCAGCCTCCTGGCGGTCCCTCGTCACGAGCCATAGGGCGCCGTAGACACCGTCGCGTTGTGCCAGGAAGAAGTACTCGAACGAGCGAGCGACGGGCGACACGGCGAGCACGTCCTGGGTTCGGTCCATCCGAAGCAAGAACGCCCAACCCCCCACAGGTGTTTACGCGAGCTCGGTTCCCGCGCGTGCGGCGCCGTCAGGCGGTACCGCGCGAACAGCTCGGCCCACTATGGACGCTCGACCGATCGCCCACCCATACCCCAGACGCCGAGGAGCCCGGTCCCTGAAGGGTCCGGGCTTCGGCCTTGGATGCCGCCCGAGGGCGGCGGATGAGCCGGGGACGACCCCGGCCCACGTCTATTCGGTGGAGCCGGCGAGCTCCACCGGGGGGACGTCGGGCGGGATGATCGAAGGGCTCTCGAACACGATCTCGCCGTCGCGCGCGTCCACGATGATGGTCTGGCCAGCGCGGAACTCCTTCCACAGGAGCTTCTCCGCCAGGGGATCCTCGACGAGGCGCTGGATGGTGCGCCGCAGCGGGCGAGCGCCGAGCGCCTGATCGTAGCCCTGGGCCGCGAGCAGCGTCTTCGCCTCGTCCGTGAGCTCGATCTCCAGGTCCTTGGCCTTCAGCTGATCGGTCACGCGCTTCATCATGAGGTCCACGATGTTCTTCACGTCGCCCTCGCTCAGTGAGCGGAAGACGATGACCTCGTCGATGCGGTTGATGAACTCGGGCCGGAAGGACTTCTTCAGCTCCTCGGTGACCCGGTCCTTCATCTTCTCGTAGGTCACCTCGGAGTTGCCGGCCGCGGCGAATCCGATGCCGGGGCCCTTCTGGATGTCCCGGGTGCCGAGGTTTGACGTCATGATGATGATGGTGTTCTTGAAGTCCACGGTGCGACCCTGCGAGTCCGTGAGACGCCCGTCTTCGAGGATCTGCAGCAGCGTGTTGAACACGTCGGGGTGCGCCTTCTCGATCTCGTCGAACAAGATGACGCTGAAGGGCTTGCGGCGCACGGCCTCCGTGAGCTGGCCGCCCTCCTCGTAGCCGACGTAGCCGGGAGGCGAACCGATCAGGCGACTGACCGTGTGCTTCTCCATGTATTCGGACATGTCGAGCTGGATGAGCGCGTCCTCGTCGCCGAACAGGAACTCGGCGAGCGCCTTGGAGAGCTCGGTCTTCCCCACGCCCGAGGGTCCGAGGAAGATGAACGACCCGGCCGGGCGGCGCGGGTCCTTGAGCCCCGAGCGCGTCCGCCTCATGGCGCGTGAGACGGCGGAGATCGCCTCGTTCTGCGTGACGATGCGCTTGTGGAGCTCGTCCTCCATGCGCAGGAGCTTCTCCGTCTCCTCCTCCGTGAGCTTGAAGACCGGGATGCCGGTCCAGATGGAGAGGACCTCCGCGATCTCCTCTTCGTCGACCTCGGACAGGATGTCCATCTCTCCGGACTTCCACTCCTGCTCGCGGCGCGTGCGCTCCTCCTGCAGCTGACGCTCCTCGTCGCGCAGGGCGGCGGCCTTCTCGAAGTCCTGTCCGTCGATGGCGCTCTCCTTCTTGAGGCGCACCTCGGCGATCTTCTCGTCGACCTCGCGGACGTTGGGCGGCGCGGTCATGCGCCGGATGCGCATGCGTGAACCGGCCTCGTCGATGAGATCGATGGCCTTGTCCGGCAAGAAGCGGTCGGAGATGTAGCGGTCCGCGAGGTTCGCGGCCGCCACCAAGGAGTCGTCGGTGAAGTTGACGCGGTGGTGCGCCTCGTAGCGGTCGCGCAGCCCCTTGAGGATCTCGATGGTGTGCGCCACGGACGGCTCGTCCACGACGATGGGCTGGAAGCGGCGCTCGAGCGCGGCATCCTTCTCCAGGTGCTTGCGATACTCGTCGCGGGTCGTGGCGCCGATGGTCTGGAGCTCGCCGCGGGCAAGCATCGGCTTCAGGATGGACGCGGCGTCGATGGCGCCCTCGGCGGCGCCCGCGCCCACGAGCGTGTGGAGCTCGTCGATGAACAGCACGATGTCGCCGCGGGTCTTGATCTCCTTCAGGACCTTCTTGAGGCGCTCCTCGAAGTCGCCGCGGTAGCGCGACCCCGCCACCAGGGCGCCGAGGTCCAGCGTGTAGATCTGCTTTCCCTTGAGCGTCTCGGGCACCTCGCCCCTGACGATCGCCTGGCTGAGACCCTCCACCACCGCGGTCTTGCCGACACCCGGCTCGCCGATCAGGACGGGGTTGTTCTTGGTCCGGCGCGAGAGCACCTGCATCACGCGCTCGATCTCCTTCTCGCGCCCGATGACGGGATCGAGCTTCTGATCGCGTGCGAGCTGCGTGAGGTTGCGGCCGAACTGGTCCAGCACCATCGACCCCTGGGGACCGCCCTCCCCCTGCGCTCCGCCGCCCGGCGTCGTCTCGCCCTTGCCCCCCGTGTAGCCGGAGAGCAGCTGGATGACGGTCTGTCGTACGCGGTTCAGGTCGGCACCGAGCTTCTGCAGCACCTGCGCGGCCACGCCCTCGCCCTCGCGGATGAGCCCGAGCAGGATGTGCTCGGTCCCGATGTAGTTGTGACCGAGCTGCAGCGCTTCGCGCAGCGACAGCTCCAGCACCTTCTTGGCGCGCGGGGTGAACGGGATGTGGCCCGTCGGCGCCGCTTGGCCCTGGCCGATGATCTCCTCGACCTGCTGACGAACGGCCTCGAGCGAGATGTTCAGCGACTCGAGCGCCTTGGCCGCGACACCCTCGCCCTCGTGGATCAGCCCGAGCAGGATGTGCTCGGTCCCGATGTAGTTGTGGTTCAGCATCCTCGCCTCTTCTTGGGCGAGGACCACGACTCGTCGCGCTCGATCCGTGAACCGTTCGAACATGTCAGCGTCCTCCGGACCTTCGTCCGCATGTCCGCCCCCGGGGATCAACGGACCACGTCCTACCCTCGAGGTGCCTCGGGCGCCGCACCCGGTATCCGGCCGCAGCGCCCATTGGGGGCAAGTATACCCGCGGGCCTTCGTAACCCCCGAACGGATCGTGCATCTCGCGACTCCCTCTCGTGGCGTCCTGCAGGGTACTTCGGACGTTCGGGGGCCGGGGATGAGCCGGTGGAGCAGCCTTTTCGTGGCCCTTCGTCTACCCGGTGCGGGGGAGGACGAAAGTCCGACTAGGGCCCCCCGGAAGGACTAACGAAAGTCCCCCGGATGGCAGATTGCACGCGACCTACGTTGCGGCGCAGAATCAACCACCTTCTCCAATGCTCAGCCCGTGCTTCGATCGAAGGTCGTGACCGGCGATCCGAGGCGACCCGAGGAAGGAACGGTCTCCGTGCGGAGCCTCCCGACGTCGATCGAAGGAGACAAGGACTTGCGCGTGCTCGTCGTCGACGACCATCCCGCCTTCCGCCGGGCGCTGACATCTGCCCTGCGACTCGTCGGCGACATCGAGGTCGCGGGCGAGGCCGGCGGCGGCGTGGCGGCGTGCGAGGGCGCGCAGGAGTTGCAGCCCGACGTGGTGCTGATGGATCTGTCCATGCCCGATCTCTCCGGGATCGACGCCATGAAGAAGATCCACGAGACGCAGCCGGGGCTGCCGGTCGTGATCCTCACGGCGCACGCGGACGACGGAGTCGAGCGTGCCGCCCGCGAAGCGGGAGCCTCCGGCTTCCTGGCCAAGGGCTCGGGCCTGCAGGACCTCGTCGTGGTGCTGCAGGAGGCGACCGAACCCGACGCGTGAGCCTCAGCTGCGCGCCGCCTCCACCTTCCGGAGCCTGGCGCACAGCTCGATCAACAAGGTCCGCATCATCTCCGGGTGCTGGTCCAGCATCCGATTGAAGCTCCAGGAAGGGACCACGAGCGTCTTCAGCTCGCTCGTCGCGGTGACCGTCGCGGACCGGGGCTTCCCGTCGATCAGGGAGATCTCCCCGAAGTAGTCGCCGGCGGCGATCGAGCCCACGACCTCGCCGCCGACCGAGGCATCGGCCGTGCCCTCGAGGATGAGATGGAACCCCACGGCGGTGTTGTCCTCACCCACCACGAGCTGGCCGGACGAATGGACGACCACCTTCGCGATCTCCATCACCTTGCGCAGGTCCCGCTCGGACATCCCGCTGAACAGCGGCACTCCTCGCAGCGATTCGATCTCCTCCAGCATGGGCCTCCCCGCCTCCGTCCGTCTTCCTTCCGATGCGAGCGAAGCATAGACCGAAGGCTCCCCGCGCCGCGCCGGGGCCGTTCAGACCACGGGCCGCTGGCTGGGAAACATGATCAGGTCCCGAAGGCTCGGGGCATCCGTGAGGAGCATCAGGAGCCGGTCGATGCCCATGCCCAGCCCCCCGGCGGGGGGCATGCCGTGTTCGAGGGCGCGCAAGAACTCCTCGTCCAGAGGGTGGGCTTCTTCGCCCAACGTGTCCTTCATCTGCTGTTGGAGCTCGAACTTCGCACGCTGTTCGAGCGGGTCGGACAACTCGGAGAACGCGGTGACGAGCTCGAGCCCCCCGGCGACGAGGTCGAAATGCTCCGTGAGGCCCGGGTCATCGCGGTGGGGTCGCGCGAGCGGCGACACGTCGCGGGGGAAGTCGCACACGAACGTGGGCTGCTCGATCGCTCCCTCCACGAGCTTCTCGAACAGCTCCTGCACGATCTTGCCCGGTCCCCATCCGTCCTCCACGTGGACGTCATGGCGTTCGGCGATGGTGCGCAGGTCGGGCCGCTCGAGCGTCACCGCTTCGCCGGTGGCGTCCGAGACCGAGCCCAGGATGGTGATCCGCGCGAACGGCGGCGCGAGGTCGAGTTCCCGGCCCCGATACTCGATCGACAGGCGGTCGGGGTCCCGGTCGAAGATGGGCGCGACCGCGCGGGCGGATCGGATCACGAGCTCCTCGGAGAGCTCCATCATCGTGTGGTAATCCCCGTAGGCCTGGTACGCCTCGAGCATCGTGAACTCCGGATTGTGGTCGCGATCGATGCCCTCGTTGCGGAAGTTTCGGCCCATCTCGTACACGCGCTCGAGCCCTCCCACGAGCATGCGCTTGAGGAAGAGCTCCATCGAGATGCGCAGCTTCATCTCCTGGTCGAGCACGCGATGGTAGGTGGTGAACGGCCGCGCGTTCGCCCCGCCCGCCACGAGCTGGAGCATGGGACCCTCGAACTCGAGGAAGCCTCGGTCATCCAGCGTGCTGCGGATGGTCTTGAGCACTTCTGCGCGCGCTCGCGCGTACCGGCGGGGCCGCTCGTCCGCGATGAGGTGGAGGTAGCGCCTGCGCTGTTGCAGGTCCGGGTCCTGGAGCCCGTGCCACTTCTCCGGCAAGGGCCGCAAGCTCTTGGTGAGCATGGCGAGCCGTTGCACGAAGACGGAGAGCTCGCCGCGCTTCGTGACGCCGACGGTGCCGGCAGCGCCCACGATGTCGCCGAGATCGACCTCGCCGAGGACGGCGAGCGAGAGGGGGTTCATCCGCTCGGCGTCACAGAACAGTTGGATGTCGCCGGTGCGGTCGCGGATCACGAGGAACTGGAGCTTTCCCATGTCACGCTTCTGCACCACCCTGCCGGCGGCGACGCGGACCTCGGCGGTCACCTCGCCTGGCGCCTCGCCGGGCGCGAGCGACGCGAACGCGGACCGGATGTGCGCGATCGGCACGGGTTCGGCCTCCCCCAGCACGCGTTCCAGCGTCAGCGCGAATGGATCGATCCCAGCGGAGCGAAGCCGATCGAGGCTCTCGCGCCGGGCCGCGAGGACCTCGGCCTCGCGCGACGAGCCCTCTTGGTCATCGAGCCCGTTGGGCTGATCCGGCGGCGGCTCAGCCATGCTGGTCCTGCACCTCGTCGACGGGGGCCGGCTCCTTCTCGAACACCAGCCGGAGCCCTTCGAGCGTCAACCAGGGTTCGTGGTGATCGATGGTGGAGCAATGCGGGATCACGACCGGGGCGAGCCCGCCGGTGGCCACCACGGCCGCTTCGCCCAGTTCCTCGCGGATGCGCGTCACGATGCCGTCCACCTCGCCGGCGGTGCCGAAGATCAGACCGGACTGGATCGCCTCCACGGTGCTCTTACCGACCACGCTGGGCGGCGCGGCGAGTTCCACGCGCGTGAGCCGCGCCGTCCGCGCGAACAGGCTGGCGGCGCTCGCCTGCATGCCCGGCGCGATCACCCCGCCCATGAAGGCGCCCTCGGGCGAGACCACGTCGAAGTTCGTGGCCGTCCCGAAGTCCACCACGATGGCGGGTCCTCCGTACTTCGTGAAGGCCGCGAGCGTGTTCACCACCCGATCGGCGCCCACCTCCCTCGGGTTGTCGGTCAGGATCGGCACGCCCGTCCTGGTGCCCGGCCCCACCAGGACCGGTGGGAACGGGAGATAGCGGGCGGCCATCTCCCGGAACGCCGCAGTCACGTCCGGCACCACGGAGGCCACGACGAGCCCCGTCACCTCCGCCTGAAGGGACACGCCCCCTTGTTCCAAGAACCCCTCGAGCGCCAAGGCGAGCTCGTCGGACGTGCGGTCGGGCTGCGTGGACAGGCGCCAGGTATGCAGCAACTCGGAGCCCCGAAAGACCCCCAGAACGATCTCGGTGTTTCCCACGTCGGCTGCGAGCAGCACCGCCGGTCCTCACCTCCAGGTGGACACGGGGACCATCGTGGCCCACAGTCTCCCCGCGCGACAACCGGGGGCGGGCATCATCGTCGTCGCTCGGCAACTCGCAGCGGGCCGACGAGGCGGGTCAGGTGGCAGCGTCGGGTCCGTGCAGCAGGAGGTTGTCGATCAGGCGCGCGCTGGGGAGGACCGCCGCGACCAGGGCCCGGGCCGGCCGATCCGGCCCCAGCGTATCGACGACCTCGAAGGTGCCATCGTCCACGATCGCCACGTAGTCGAGTCGCGCGAGGGGAGCCGTCCCCACCTCGCGGGCCACGGCGGCCCCCAGGACATGGGCGTCTCGTTCGCCCCCCCGCGCCAGGACCGCGGCTTCGGATAGACCGAGGAAGAGGGTTCCGGCCTGCATCCGCTCCTCGGGCGTGAGGAGAGCGTTGCGGGACGAGCGAGCGAGCCCGTCGGCCTCACGCACGGTGGCGCAGCCCACGACGTCCACGATATAGTCAAGTTGCCTGACCATCTTCCGCACGAGGAAGAGCTGCTGCGCGTCCTTCTCGCCGAAGTAGGCGGCGTCGGGCGTCGTAAGGTCGAGGAGCCGGCGCACGACCCGCAGGACGCCTGCGAAGTGGCCCGGGCGCGAGGCTCCCTCCAGCCGCGATCCCAACGATCCGGGGTCGGGCGCGGGCAGATCGGCGCCGGGAGGGAACATCGAGGGCACGCTGGGGGCCCAGACCGCGTCGACACGGAGGCCTTCGCACCGAGCGAAGTCGGTGCCCTCGTCCCGGGGGTAGGCGGCGAAGTCTCCCTCATCCCCGAACTGCAGGGGGTTCACGAAGATCGACACCACCGCGAGATCCTGCTCTCGGCGAGCCCGGCGGATCAGCGCGTCGTGTCCTTCGTGCAATGCCCCCATCGTGGGGACGAGGCCCATGGATGCACCCTCCTTCCTCCGCGCCTGCGAGAAGAGGCGAAGCGCCTCCGCGGTTCGGATCACCTCCACCGGTCGAACACCGCCTCCACGGCGGCGCGCCGCTCCGGCTCGAGGGAGCCGGACTCGGTTGCGAGTTCCAGCGCCACGCGACCCAGGGTGACGTACGCGGTCACGGCCTCGGGCGCATGAGCGGCCAAGGACTCGAGGTTGCGCTCGACCGTTCCCGCGTCGCCTCGGGCGGCCGGCCCCGTGAGCGCTCTCGCGGGCCCGAGATCGCGGACGTTGTCGAGCGTGGCGCGCTGCAGAGGTCCCATGGCCGCCCCCGGATCCGAGAGCCCCGCCGCACCGAAGAGCCTCGCGGCGACGCCCGAGGTGGCGACGAGGTAGTTCGACGCGAACACGGCCGCCGCGTGGTAGAGCGGCCGAAGCTCGTCGCTCAGGCGGAACGGCTGCCCGAGGAGGTCGGCGGCGATCCGCTCGGCAAGGACGTAGCCCTCCTCGTCGTCGGCGCTGACCGCGACCGTGCACCCGGGGATGCGGTCCAACGCGCGGGTGACGTCGGGGCAGGTCTGGAGCGGATGGATCCCCAGCCGCCGCGCCCCAGCCCTCCGCACGGGCTCCAAGACGGCAAGGCCGAGCGCGCCTGAAAGATGCGCCACGAACTGGCCTTCGCCGACCGCGTTCGCCGTGGCGAGGTCCTGGGCGGTGCTTGCGATGAGGTCGTCCGGGACCCCGAGCAGGACGAGCTCGCCCGCCCGGGCGGCCTCGGCCGGTCCCAGGAACGCGGCGTCCGGGAGGTAGCGGGCCGCGCGATCGCGGGTGGGCCCGCGCCCCGACACCGCCACGACCGCGTGTCCCGCGCGGCCCAGGAGCACCGCCATCGCGGTCCCGACCTTGCCGGCGCCGACCACGGAGACCTTCATGGCACTCCGGTGCCGCGGCTCATCGGATCCACACGATGGGGCCGGTCGGCGTCGGCGCCCCCGCGGGGAGCCTCAGCGGCGTCAACCCCCCGCCGGCGAGCGTCGATAGGGCTCCCGCATCCTCGATGATGCCCGTCCCGTCGTCGGTGTACGTGGCGAACATCCCGCCGTTGATGGGACCGAGGAAGCGAGGCGAGCCCTGCCCGGCGGACGGACCGGCGTCGAGTTCGAAGATGCCCCACCGATCCCCCAGCCGGCCGGTCACGAGCGCGAGTGACGCGTCCGAGGACCACCCGAGCACGCCGTCGAGCTTGAAGGCATCGGCGGCACCCCCGTAGGCGATCGCCTCATGCATCCCGAGGCCGCGGAAGAACAACGCAGCCCCCTTCCCCCCTCGAGGGCGCCCGTGCGGCTGGGTGCTTGACGGCCACGACGGCGCCAGGGCACGCCCGCTCGCGGGAACCACGAGCATGTCGGCCGCGGGCGATACCGCGGCGAGGGCATAGCCTTCGAGCACGCGGTGGAACCGGCCGAGGCCCGCGAACACGATGCGTTCTCGCGACCCGTGACGCAACGTCAGGTAGGTTCGCAGGTCGTCGCGGCCGACCGTGAGCACGTCCCCGCAGAGGCGTCGATCCACGCGCACCTCGGTTCCCGTCGGAGCGACCAGCCCTGCGAACATCACCTTGACGTGCCCGCAGCCAACCCCCCGGCCTCGTCGCACGCCCGCGACGCCCTCACCCCGGGCGCCCCACGCCATCAGGTCCGCGGTGAGCAGCGGCGTCACCTGGTCGGTGGGTTCGAGATAGCGCAGAACCCCTCCCGTGAACCGACCGTCGGCTCGGCGGGACGTGACGCCGATCCAACCGTCACCGGCCCCGTAGGCGTTCACGAGCTCGACCGGCTCCCGGACCCGAGGGCCTTCGTGCGAATCGTTCGCCGCGAGGTCCCAGGTCCACAAGCGCGACCACCCGTCGCCATCGGCGACGGCGTAGACGAGTCGACCCGACAACCCCGTGGCGGGCGAGGCCGGAGGTGGTGTGTGAACGCGGATCCACGCGAAGGCCCCAGCCGCCACGATCGCGGCCGCCACGAGAGCCGCGGCCACGGTCGCCCCCGGCGCGATCCTCGCCGGCCCTCGCGACCGGATGCCGCTCCGCGCATCCCGCCCACCGTCCGGCGCCGACGCGGGGGCCGGCGTGGCGCCGACGGGTCCCGGCGCCGTCCGATCGCCGGGCGGCGTCGCGGTCGCGTCGGGAAGGGCCGAGGACACGGGACGGAACAGCGGGGCGCCACAGGACGGACAGACGCTCCCGTCCGCCTCGCCCGTCCAGTCGCAGCGCAGACAGAGACGCTCGAGGTTCACGCGGGTACCGCGCTCACGCGCAACGGCGGAGCGAATGGACGGGCGCCCTCGAGCGCGTCGGGGCCGAGGGTGATATCCACGAGGCGGGTCCCGTCGGGCAGCATCAGGTCCCCATCGAGCTCCAACAGCGGCAGGACGACGAACGCACGCCGGGCCATGCGCGGGTGGGGGATCGTGAGCGAGGGCTCGTCCAGCACCCGGGGGCCGATGAGCTCGATATCGATGTCGAGCGTGCGCGGACCCCACGGCACGCCGCGAACCCGGCCCAGCGCCGCCTCCACCCGCTGACACGCCTCCAGGAAGGCGAGCGGCTCGAGCGCAGTGCGCACACGAAGGACCGCGTTCAGGAAATCCGGTTGCGGAGGACCGCCCACGGGATCGGTCTCCCAGACCCGCGACGACGACGCCACCGCGATCCCGTCCTCCGCATTCAGAGCATCCACGGCGGCCTGGAGGTTGCCGAGACGGTCCCCGAGGTTCGAACCGAGCCCGAGGTAGGCATCCACGATGCTGCTCAGTCCCCGCCCGCCGTGGCGGCGGCGGCGACGCCGTCGATCTGCAGCCGCTCCGCCGCCCGGGGCTTGTGCACGACCGCGGTGACCTTGACGACGTGCGGCATCGCGAGCACGTCCTCGGCGATCGCCCGGGCCATGACCTCGATGAGATCGAACGACCGCTCCCGCACCACGGCCCGTACCGCATCGGTGATCCCTCGATAGTCGGCGGTGGCTTCGATCGTGTCGTCCTCCACCGCCACCTCGAGGTCGAGATCGACCACGAACGGCTGCGGAACGTCCTGCTCTTCGGGGCGGGCGCCATGGTGCCCCTCGGCACGGATGCCGCTCAGGAACAGGCGGGCCTCGATCATGTCGCCGGCCCCTCGTCGTCATCGTCGACGAACCAATCGTCCGCCTCATCCTCCGCGAGGTCGACCCACGGGGGGCGACGCTCGAGCTGGAGCATGACCACGCCGTCCTTGCCGTCGCCGGCGTGCCCGTGGGGCGCTCGCAGGTACATCGCGCGCAGGTATTCGGCGACCATGGGGGCGAGCGTCTCGGGTGCTTCATCGGGCAGGAAGTGGCCGCAGCCGGGGAGGAGTCCGAGCGTGGAGGAGGCGATCGCCTCGTTCAACCGATCCGCTTCCTCGGTCGGGGCGAAGGGATCCTCCTCGCCCCACAGGATGAAGACGGGCACGCCGATCCCCGCAGGGTCGGCGGCGCGGGGGGAGCCTCCCTCGTCGAGGGCCGCCCTGTGCAGGGCGGCTGGGGCGTCGGCGTACGGACGCGCGTACGCGTCGATGAGCTCGTCGGTGATGCGTCCGTGCGCCCCTGCGCCCGCGGACAGGATCGAGCGCATCGTGGCGTGGACCTCCCCGGTTGCGGCCCGGCGCACGAGGGCCCTCAGCCCGGCGGGAGGGGCGGGGGCCTCGAGCGGGGACGGGGCGAGCAAGACCAGGGCGGCCACGCCGGGGAGATCGATGGCCAGGAGCTGTGCCACCGCACCTCCGGTCCCGTGAGCAACGACCGCGAAGCGCCCGATCTCCAGATGGTCGAGCAGCTCTCGGACGTACCCGGCCTGGGCGGCGATGTCGATCGGCCGGTCCTCGGGCATGGCGGATCCCCCGGCGCCCAGCAGGTCGGGCGCGATCACGCGGAAGCGTGCCGCCAGGGCGGGAAGGAAATGTCGCCACTGGATCGACCAGAACGGGAACCCGTGCAACAGCAGCACGGGTGGCCCCGATCCCACATCCGTGTACGCCATCGGCCCCCCCGTGGTCTCGAACCGAGGGCGCGGGGTCGTTTCGACGAACGTGGCCGCTCCGGTCGACTCGCTCACGGCTCGCACCCTCGGGCGATCGCGTCCACCACGCGGACCACGCGAACCATCTCCTTCACGTCATGGACGCGCACGACGTCCACGCCGTGAGCAACGCACCAGGCGACCGCGCCCGCCGTTCCCTCGACGCGGTCGACGGGATCGTCTACGCCCGTGAGCTCGCCGATGAAACGCTTGCGCGACGTCCCCACCAGCACGGGGACCCGGAGGTCGGCGAAGGTCGCCACGCCGTGGAGCAACGCGAGGTTGTGCGCGAGGTCCTTGCCGAACCCGATGCCCGGGTCCACGCAGAGCTGCGCGCGGGTGACGCCGGCGGCCACCGCGGCGCCGAGTCGCGCGGCGAGGAAGTCGCGGACCTCGGCCACCACGTCGTCGTAGCGCGGCTCGAGGTGCATGGTCTTGGGCTCGCCCCGCATGTGCATCAACACCAGGCCGACGCCGGTCTGCTTGGCCATCGGGAGCATCGCCGGATCCGCTGCAGCACTCACGTCGTTCACGATGTCTGCGCCGGCCTCGACGGCGTCGACGGCGACGGCGGCGTGGCGCGTATCCACGCTGATCGGGATATCGGGCGCCTCCCGGCGCAGGCCTCGGATGACCGGCTCGACCCGGGCGATCTCCTCCTCGATCGACACCGGATCCGCACCGGGGCGTGTCGATTCGCCCCCGACGTCCAGGATGTCCGCACCGTCTGCGATCAGCTGCAGCCCGTGTTTGATGGCATCGTCGACGCCAGCGAAACGACCGCCGTCAGAGAACGAGTCGGGCGTGACGTTGACGATGCCCATGACGAGCGTGCGGACTCCCGATCGGAGGTCGCGGTCACGGCAGCGCCAGATGGAGGCCTCGGCCATGTCATCCATCGTAGTCGTGCGGCTCCCGGCTGCCGGGCCGGCGGGAGGCGTGGGCTATCGATCGCGGATGTAGGTCATGGCCTCCTGACGCGTCCGCGCGTCCGTGCGGAACAGACCCCGCACGGCGGAGGTCACCGTGACAGACCCGGGCTTCTTGATCCCACGCATGGTCATGCAGAGATGCTCCGCCTCGATCACCACGAAGACGCCGCGTGGGTCCAGCGCGCGCTCGATCGTGTTCGCGATCTCGGTCGTGAGACGCTCTTGCACCTGCGGCTTCTTCGCGAGCACGTCCACCACACGGGCGATCTTCGACAGCCCGGTGATCTGCCCCGCCTTGTTGGGGACGTAGGCCACGTGCGCCCGCCCGCTGAACGGGATGAGGTGGTGTTCGCAGAGCGACGTGAGCGGGATATCGCGAACCATGATCATCTCGTCGAAGTCGGCGCCCTCGACGACCGTGACCAGTCGGGTGGGGTCCTCGCCCACGCCCGCGCAGATCTCCCGATACATGCGCGCGACCCGGTGAGGCGTCTCCTTCAACCCGCCGCGTCCCGTGTCCTCTCCGATACCTTCGAGGATGAGTCGTACGCCGTCGGCGATCTTGTCCTCGTCGAAGTGATCGCTCACGCGGGCATCCTAGCGGCGCCGACCACGGTCAAGGCGTGGTCGCGTCGAAGATGTGGCAATCGACCCAACCGTCCGGCGTCTGGCACATCTGGTCGGAGGAACCGCCCGGCAGGGTGAGGATGGCGTGATCCCCCCCGAGCACGAGCGCGGCGGCGGCGACGATGATGATGGCGGCCAGCACCGCAGCGATCAGCACCGTGCCCACCCGTGACAGGATCCTCCACTCGTCGGTGGGCGGGCTCGTCGCGGGGACGGAAGCGTCCGTCTGGACATCGCGCATGGGTTCGCGGCGTCCCCCGGGCGCGGGAGCACGACGCTCGGGGGTCGGCCCGCCGATCCGGCCGGGGCCTCGGCGCTCGCGGTCGTACGCGCGGCGCCGCCCCCCGTCGCCGAGGACGCGATAGGCGGCGGCCAGCGCTCGGAACTCTTCGTCCTTCGCGTCGGGGTGAAGATCCGGGTGATAGCGGCGCGCCAGGGTCCGATACGCGTGGCGGATGGCCGCATCGGAGGCCTCCGGCGCCACTCCGAGGATCCCGTAGAGATCGCGTTGTCCGATTCCGTCCATGCCCGCTCGAGTGTAGAGCGGACGGCCCGGGAGCGTTACGGCGTCGGCTCGGTCGGAACCAGCGCATCGAGCGAGACGGGGAGTCCGCTCAGGTCGGCGAGTTCCCCCGCGCGCGGCAACCGGCTGGTCTCACGGCGCCGGTTGATCCATATGCAAGGAAGGCCGAGCTGCGCGCACGGCTCGACGTCGTGGAACAACGATGCCGCGACGTGCACGTGCCGCGTGCGGTCGGCCCGCGTGCGCTCGAAGAACGCCTCCCAGTGGGCGAACGCCGGCTTGTAGCTACCCACCTCCGAAGCCACGATGCGCAGATCCACGGCCACCCCGACGGCGTCCAGCGACGCCTGGAGCAGGTCCGCGTCCGTGTTCGACAAGATCCCGAGCATCCACCCCCGCCCTCTGAGCTCGCTCAGGGCCTCCGGCACGTCCGGGAAGACGCGCCACGCCGGCAACCCCGACGCGAGGGCATCCGATTCCCCATCGGGGACCTCGAGCGTGGCGGCCTCCGCGACCCCGGCGAGGGTCTCCGCCATCACCTGCCGGTACGCAACACCTCGGCCGGCCTGGACCGTGGGTTCGATCTCGTGGTAGCGGTCTAGGAGCAGATCGGCATCGGCCTCCGGCCAGAGTCGGGCCAGCGTCATGCGCACGCCGCCGAACCAGTCGACCAGGGTGCCGTAGCAGTCGAACGTAGCCCACCGCTCGTCCGCCACGATCAGCGGTCCGAGATCACGCGGGAGCGAGTCCCGGATCCCCGAGCGTGCCCGGCGACGAAGGCCGAGTCTTGGGGGTCCGCATGGCCCGACGGCTCACCGCCAGCGAATGACCGCGCTCCTCCGACGGACGGGGTTCCCGACGCGCGACGTCGGAGAAGAACGAGACCACCTCGTCCCGATCCAGCGTCTCCTTCTCGACGAGGATCTTGGCGAGGGCATCGAGCTTGTCGCGATGCTCGCTGAGGATGTCGAGGGCGACGTCGTGCGCCTCGTCGATCAGCTGGCGGACCTCGGTGTCGATCTCGAACGCGACCGCGTCGGAGTAGTCCGGTGTGGATCCCCAGTCGCGGCCGAGGAAGACCTCGCCCTGCTTCACGCCGAGCGTGCGCGGGCCGATGATGTCGGACATCCCGTACTCGGTCACCATCTGCCGGGCGACCTTGGTGGCCCGCTCGATGTCGTTACCGGCGCCCGTGGTGACGTCGCCCGCCACGATCTCCTCGGCGACGCGCCCGCCCATCAGCATGGCGAGCTCGTCGCGCAGTTGCTCGCGCGTCATCAGGAACTTGTCCTGCTCGGGCAGCGTGAGGGTGTAGCCGAGGGCGCGTCCCCGCGGGATGACCGTGATCTTGTGGACCTCGTCGGTGTTCGGCAGGACGTGGGCAACCATGGCGTGTCCACCCTCGTGATAGGCGATCAACCGCCGTTCCTGCTCGTCCATGACCCGCGTCTTGCGCTCGGGACCCGCCATCACCCGGTCGACGGCCTCCTCGATCTCCGCCATCGTGATCGCCCGCTTGTTCCGCCGCGCGGCCAGCAACGCCGCCTCGTTGATCGCGTTGGCGAGATCTGCTCCCGTGAAGCCGGGCGTGCGCCGCGCGAGCACGTCGAGGTCGACGCTCCGGTCGAACGGCTTGCCCTTCGCGTGGACGCGCAGGATCGCCTTGCGCCCCTCCAGGTCGGGTCGGTCGATAACGACCTGGCGGTCGAAGCGGCCGGGACGCAGCAGCGCCGGGTCCAAGATGTCGGGTCGGTTCGTCGCCGCCATGAGGATCACGGTGCTGCGCTGGTCGAAGCCGTCCATCTCGACCAGGAGCTGGTTGAGCGTCTGCTCGCGCTCGTCGTGACCCCCGCCCATCCCGGTTCCGCGCTGGCGCCCGACGGCGTCGATCTCGTCGATGAACACGATGGCGGGTGCGCTGGCCTTGGCCTGCTCGAAGAGGTCGCGGACGCGCGCCGCCCCGACCCCGACGAACATCTCCACGAAGTCCGATCCGCTGATCTGGAAGAACGGAGCGCCCGCCTCTCCCGCGACCGCGCGGGCGAGCAGCGTCTTGCCCGTGCCGGGAGGGCCGAAGAGCAGCACGCCCCGCGGGATCTTCGCTCCCATCGCCTGGAACTTCGACGGGTCTTGGAGGAAGTCCTTGATCTCCTCGAGCTCCTCGATGGCTTCGTCGACCCCCGCCACGTCGGCGAACGTGGTCTGCGGCTGATCCTTGTTCACCACCTTGTGCTTGCTCCGCCCGAACTGCATGACCCGGCCGCCCCCCGCCTGCGTGCGCTGCATGAACCAGAACAAGAGGCCGCCGATGAGGAGCACGGGCAGGAGGACCGTGATGAACGTGCTGATCCACTGGTTCGGGCGCTGGGCGTCCGTGGAGTTGGGCACGCCGGCCTTGTCCAGCTGGGCCTGCAACTCGTCGGCGTACTCGGCGAGATACGTGGTCGTGTAGCTGCTCCCGTCCTGCAGCTTCCCCGCCACCTTCTGGTCGCCCTCCAGGATCTGCGCGGTCGCGACGTTGCCGTCCGCGAGCTGCTGCTGGAAATCCGAGAACTTCAGATCGGTCGTCGAGCCCGAGTGACTCATGAAGGAGAGCACGAGGAGGAAGACCAGGGTCCCCACGACGATCCAGATGGTCGGCCCTCTGCCGACTCGCGACAGGGGCGAACGCGGCGGTGTGCTGCTCAGGGGGGCCTCCTTGCCCTGGGCGCGCGTGACGGTCGGTGGCGCAGATGCGTCGGGCCGAACGCGCAGGTGCCCGAGCTTAAGCGATGGTAACACCGGTCCCTGCGACGGCTTCCGCTCAGCGGATGCCGGTATCGACGCTCAGCTCCACCGAGGTGTAGGCGCCCGCCATCACGGTCAGGCGACGCATCTTGGTGGTCGGCGGGCCCTCGGGGGTGACGGGCGTGATGAAGTAGCCACCGGGCGGCAGGTCCATCTTGAACACGCCGGCCTGATCGGTTGCGACCGTGCCCCGCACGGTGACGCCGTCGAGCCCGAGCGCCCGCACGGTGCCCTGCCATGGCCGGGGCGGGCAGGGCGACCCGGCACGGGCCACGGGACACGTCGGCCCATACGTCACGGTCCCCTCGACTCCCGACTGGGCGGCGGGCGCCTGTGCCGGGCTCCCGCAGGCGCCGAGCATCAGGGTGGCCACGACGAGCGATGACACGAACCGGGTGCGCATGTGGGGTTGGACGTCGAACGGGCCGCCCGAGGTTTCCCGACCTCGGCTCACCGCCCGCCGTATGCCTCGGGGCGCAGCGTGCCGACGTAGGGAAGATTGCGGTACCGCTCCGCGTAATCGAGGCCGTAGCCCACCACGAACTCATTCGGGATGTCGAACCCCACGTACCGCAGGTCCAGTTCGACCTGCTGGATCCCCTTCTTGCGCAACAGGGCGGCCACCTCCAACGTCCGGGGCTTCCGGCCCGCGAGGTTCTTCAGCAGGTACT
This sequence comes from uncultured Actinomycetes bacterium, assembly GCA_963719165.1. Classification (GTDB taxonomy): domain Bacteria; phylum Actinomycetota; class UBA4738; order UBA4738; family HRBIN12; genus JAOUEA01. Next base: position 1,972,892 of record CAVRAV010000001.1, read on the forward strand.
TGAGCGTGAGGCCCGAGTCCACGATGTCCTCGACCAGCAGGACGTCGCGTCCGTCCAGATCGTGGTCGAGATCCTTCATGATCCGCACCACCCCGGAGGTCTTCGTGGCGGCGCCATAGGACGAGACGGCCATGAAGTCGAACTCCAGCGGCAGGGCGATGTTGCGCGCGAGGTCCGCCATCACGACGAACGCGCCCTTGAGCACGCCCACCAGCAGCAAGGAGGCGCCTCCGTAGTCCTCGGTGATGCGCGCACCCATCTCCGCGAGCTTCGCCTGGATCTCCGATTCGGAGATCAGCACCTGCTCGATGTCGGGGGCGTAGACATCCACTAAGGCCCGGAGTCTAGCGAGGCCATCAGGTGCACGTGCGTGCGCCCGCGCCGCGCCCGCACGCCGCCGGAAAGATCGCGTCCCCGCCCGGGCCGCCCGCCGGCAAGGTCCAAGACCGCCTCGACATCGGCGCGGGTGCAGACGCCCCCGCACGCGTACACGGCCTGGGCCGCCACCCGTGCCGACAGCGCGCGTGGGAGGTCGAGCAAACCCACGGCGTGAAGGTCGGCTCCCTCGCGGGTGCGGGTGATCGACGTCGTCCGCGGCCGCCCGGGCCTGCCGAGCGAGCTCGTCGGCATCCTCGGCGAGCGTCGCCGCGGTCCGCGCGAGCGGCTCCCGGAGGCCGCGGCCGAGCGCCCGCTCGAGCGCCGGCATCGCGTCAAGGCGCAGCGCGTTCCGCGAGGAATCGCCGGTCGTCGTTGGTCGGATCGCGGCGGGGGCGGAACCCGAGCGAGCGGCAGAACGCGATGACCTCGCTCCGCGTCACGTCGAGGAGGGGATCGACCCAGGGGCCGGACGCGTAGCGGATGCCGGCGAGGCCGCGGAGGCCGGACCCGGTGAGGAGGTTCAGCAACACCGTCTCGGCCTGGTCGTCCCGCGTGTGGCCGAGTGCGATGGCACCCGCATCGAGGTCCCGCGCGAACCGAGCGAGCGCCCCCTTGCGAACGTCCCGCGCCCAGGCCTCCACGGATGCCCCGGGCGCCGGGCCCGTCGGGGCAACGTGGAGATGGAAGGGCAGCCCGAGCCGGTCCGCCCGACGCCGAACGTACGCAGCGTCCGCGGCCGAGCCCGGCCGCAAGCGGTGGTCGACATGCGCGACGGCGAGCCGATATCCGAAGAGCCTGCGGAGCCGGACGAGGGACTCGAGCAGGCACATCGAATCCGGACCTCCCGAGACAGCGACGAGCACGGAGCGACCGGGCAGGAAGAGGTCGTGCGTGCGGGCCGTGAGGGTCACGCGCTCCAGGACCCTGGCGACCGCCGGGGGACGGCGCACGGCGCTAGCCCTCGATGCGGGTGAGCCAGCGATCCGGCTCGGCGATCTCCTCGACGGAGGGGAGGCGGTCGGAGGAGCGCCACACCTGATTGAAGGTCTCCATGCCCGCCCGGGACACGACCTCCCGAACGAAACGCTCCCCGATGTCGTACTGCTTGATCTTCTGGTCGAAGCCGATCGCGCGTTGCAGGGTCCGCTCCGCGACGTTCGAGCGACGGCGCGCGGCCAGCGACCGGCGCATCCGATCGACGTCCGCGACGTGGTCGCGCGCCACCTCGTTCATGACGTACGAGGCGTGGCCCTCCAGCAACGCCATCATCCCCTGCATCCGCACGAAGAGCTCGCGCTGATCGGGACTGAGCAGCAGGAACACGCCCCCCATCCCGCGCACGTCGGCGCCCGCCCGAGCCTCCTCGGCGGCACGTTTCAGCTGATCCATCAGCTCCCGCGAGTCCAAAGAGATCGACGCGATGTAGGTGTCGACGAGTCCGGCGAGGTAGGCCTTCAACCACGGCGCGGCGCCGAACTGCACCCGGTGCGTCACCTCGTGGATCGCGATCCAAAGCCGGAAGTCGCGCTGCGGGAGCGAGAACTGTCGCTCGACCTCCGCGACGTTGGGACCGACGAAGTACAAGAGCCCCTCGTCATCGGGCGGCAAGAAGACGTCGTACTGACCCAGCACCCGACGCGCCACGTAGCCGAACAGCGCGCCGGCCTGCGCGCCCATCGCTTTGCGCTTGTACTCGGCGCGGTGTTTCTGGTCCGCGAGCACACGCTCCGCCAACGGCTCTAACAGGCGCTGCACGCCGTTGAGGTTCTGACGCATCCATTCGCTGCGCGCCATGACCCAGGCGCGGGACCGGAACCCGCCGACCTCCAGCCCGCAGAACGTCTTGATCAGATCCTCTGCGTGGGGAACCAGTTCGGCGAAGTCCTCGCGCATCCGCGCCCGCTCCACGGCGGGCACGCCGGGCCCCGGGCCCGAGACCTTGCGACCGATCTGCAGCGCCGTGTCCCAGTCGGCGAGGCGGGCCGCCGCGGAGCCCATGGACCAGTCGACGTGAGCGGCGGCGTCCATGCGAGGGCAGCGAGGCTCAGGCCTCGCCCGCCGCCTTCTTCTTGGCGGCGATCATGCCCGCTCGCTTCGCCTTGCCCTCGGCGATGCGGCGGTCCGTGCCTGCTGCGAGGAGCTCCTCGAGCGTGGCGTCGAAGACCGCCTGGTCCAAGGCGACCTCGACGCGCTCGGCGGGGGCGGCGGGAGGCGAGGGGGCCGCCGCGTCATCGGAGCCCGGTGCCTGGGCAGGGGCCGCGGCCGGGGGCGCCGCGGGTGCCGGCGCTTCAGCGGCAGGGGCAGTGACGGGGGCCGCAGCCACCGCGACGGGGGCCGGCAAAGACGGGGCGGCGACCGCGCTGGGGATGGCGGGGGGAGCCACGAGGACCGGGCTCGCCTGGGAGAGGTCGACGTTGCGCCTGGGCAGTTCCTGCCCCAGGCGCACTCGATCCGCACGCACCACCTTCAGCGACTCCTCATCCTTGGCGAAATGGGGCGCGTATCGCAGATACAGGAACACGACCACTACGGCCACGACCAGCCCGAGCAGACCCAGCAGCGCCGCGAAACTCGTGTGGATCCCGAACGGTGTGATCGGCCCCGATCCCGCCGGATTCTCGACCGGTGTGGTCGAAGGATTCACGGGGGTCTGCGCCCATGCGGCGGACGACATGAGGACGAGGATCGAGGCGGAACCCATCAGGACGGCGAGAGATCGGCGATGGATCTTCATCGCGGCGGAGTCTAGCAATAGCACGCGACCCTTCGGAGCGATCACGAACGAGCCGGAGGTGGGATTCGAACCCACGACCTACCACTTACGAGGCGGTTGCTCTGCCCCTGAGCTACTCCGGCGGGGTGGGTCAGCGTATCAAGGGCCTCTTCTGGGGCGGTGCCGGCACCCCGCAGAGGTGGCGAAGGAACGCATCTCCTCCACCGGCGCCCACCCTTCCTCAGTTGCCCGCTACCCGTCATGATGCGCGCATGAGTCGTGCATCGGCACCCGAGGTGATGGGCCCCGTCGACCGCGTGATGGTCGGCACGGATCGATCGGAGACCGCCGAGCGCGCCGTGCGGTGGGCGGCGGACTTCGCAGAGCGCTTCGGCGCCGAGTTGCACGTCGTCCAGGTCGTGCTGCCCCAGAACCCCGGGGTGACCCAGTACGGCGCGGCCGAGGGCACGCGGGCGGCCGGCGCGGCCGATGAGCTCGAGCACCATGCCCGAACGATCGCCGGCGACCGCGGTCACGCGCACGTCGTCATCGCGGACGACCCCGCCATGGCCATCGTGAACGCCGCCGAGTCTCAGGCCATCGACGTGCTGGTGGTCGGCAACGCCGGCATGGCGGGCCGCAAGGAGTTCCTGCTCGGGAACGTCCCCAACCGCATCAGCCACAACGCCCGCTGCACCGTGATCATCGTGAACACGGTCGGCTCCAACGGCAAACCGGGAACCGCAGGCCCTCCCCAACCCACGGTGATCCGCGGCAGCGTGGAGGACCGCCACAGCGTGCAACCGCATCTCACGGCTCGGGGTTCCCACATCGCCGCTGTGTTCGCCAAACACGGGGCCAAGGAACTGTTCGGGCGAACCGACGACGAGGGTGCGGTGGGGCAAGCGCGGCAGGCCAAGCGTCTGCGATCGGCGCTCGAGGAACTCGGTCCCACGTTCGCCAAGCTCGGCCAGGTGCTATCGACACGCCCCGATCTGCTGCCGCCCGAGTTCATCGAGGAGCTCGCCACCCTGCAGGACCACGTCACGCCGTTGTCCGAAGCCGCCGTGGTCGAGGTGATGGAACAGGAGCTCGGCGTTCCGTGGGAGGACGTGTTCGTATCCATCGATCCGAAACCGCTGGCGGCGGGCACGATCGCGGAGGTCCACCGCGCCACGCTCGCGAACCACGAACGCGTGGTGGTGAAGGTTCAGCGACCCAACGCCCGAGAGGAGATCGAGCAAGACCTGGCCCTGCTCGAGCTGTTCGCCGAGAAGGTGAGCGCCCGGCCCGGTTTGAACCAGGTGATCGACATGGGCGCGGTATTCGAACACCTCTCCTCGTCCTTGCACCGCGAGTTGGACTTCCGTCAGGAGGCGGCCAACATCGAGCGGATGCGCGGGGTGATCGAGAGCTTCCCGCGGCTCGACGTTCCCGGGGTCCACGGGGAGCTTTCCACGTCACGCCTGCTCGTGATGCAGGAGATCCAAGGGATCCGATCGCGAAGGCGCCCGAGGGTACGGCGCGGAGCGAAGCGGCGCGCCAGCTCCTGGAGAGCTACTACAAGCAGATCCTGGTCGACGGCTTCTTCCACGCCGACCCGCACCCCGGCAACCTCATGTGGTGGAACGACCGGATCTACTTCCTCGACTTCGGGATGGTGGGCGAGGTCGGCGCGCAGATGCGCGAGCAGCTGATGCTGCTGCTCATGGCGTTCTGGCAATCCGACGTCGGATTCCTCACGGACGTCACGTTGATGTTGGCCGGTGCGATCGACCGCACCGACCTGGACGTCGACGCGTTCCAGGCCGAGATCGGCGAGCTGATGGCGCGGTACCGCACGGCCAACCTCGCGGACATCCAACTCGGACCGATCTTGCAGGAGATGACCGAGATCTCGCTGCGCCACGGCGTGCCCCTGCCGGCTTCCCTGACGCTCACCGGCAAGGCCCTGGCGCAGATGCAGCTCGCCACGGCCGCGCTGGACCCGGACCTGGACCCGTTCGACGTGGCCGGTTCGTTCCTGATGCGGAGCGTCTTCAAGGAGATGGGCGGCAAGCTCGACCCCAAGGCGCTCTTCTATCAAACGCAGAAGTTCAAGGTCCGCGCCATGCGCGTGATCGAGGCCGTCGAGCGGCTGATCGGCGCGCGCCCGGGCCAGAAGCTCGAGGTCAACTTCCGGGCGACCTCGCTGGAAGCCACGATCCGGCGAGCCGGCCGTCGCCTGGCGCTCGCCCTCACGGCCGGCGCCGCGGTCCTTGCGAGCGGCTTGACGGCGGTCTCCGACAAGTCGCCTACGTGGGTCCCGGTCGCGTTCGGCGTGGCGGGTGTGGCGCTGACGCTCGGGATGCTCGTGGACATCCTCCGCAGACGCTGAGCGGTCCCGAGACGGCCCCTAGGGTTCGGGTTCGAAGTCGATGGCGCCGCCCTTGGTGGTGATGGAGGTGGACTCCTCCGCCGGCGCGGGCCTGGGCCCGCCCCCCTCCTTGCGGATCCCCCGCACCACGATCTTCTCCAGCACGAAGGCCATGATGGCCATGAGGAAGCCCACGAACGCGCGCTCGAGCCTGCGGAAGAGGTTCCTGGGCCTCGGAGTCGCGCGGGGAGGGGGCATCAGGCCTCCAGCGACTGCGCAGGGATGCGCCCACGCAGCGTCGTACCCGAGCCGGGGCTCGATGAGACCTCGAGGGTCCCGTCGAGCGCCGAGAGGCGGTCGGCGATCCCTTGCAGGCCGGTCCCGTGGCCGCGCGCGGTGGGATCGAACCCCCGTCCGTCGTCCCCAACCTCGAACGTGAGCACGCCCCCCTCGCACGCCAGGCGCACCGTCGCTCGCGTAGCCCCGGCGTATTTCACGACGTTCTGCAGCGCCTCGAGCACGGAGAAGTACACGGCCGCCTCCACCTCCTGGGGGTAGCGGGCGATCCCGTCGGGCTCCACGTCGACCGCCACGGCGGACTTGCGGGCCTGGGCCACGAGCGCGTCTGCGAGTCCCCGATCCGCGAGCAGGGGCGGATAGATGCCGCGGGCGAGATCCCGAAGGTCCTCCAGCGCCGCCTGGGTCTCCGACTCCATCTGGCTCAGCATCTCGACGGCCTTGGCGGGCTGGCGTTCGGTCAGGGTGCGGGCGAGACGGGCCTTGACGGCCAGGGCCACCAACTGCTGCTGGGCACCGTCATGGATGTTGCGTTCGAGCCGACGGCGACCCTCGTCTTGCGCGGAGACAAGGCGTTTCTGCGCAGCCTTCAACTGGTCGAACCGCAACTTCAACTCCTCGTTCAGGCGCACGTTGCGGAGCACAAGCCCTGCTTGGCCCGCGAGGTCCGCGATCAACTTCTCGTCAGACGGTGTCACTGGATCGCTCACCGGCTTGCGGATCGCCAGCGCCCCGAGCAGCTCGCCCGCCGACTCGACCGGGTACACGCGATCGGCGCCCGCGATCGCGGGAACGGAGCCGTTCGGCATCGCGATCGGCGCCAGGGAGTGGACGTCGCCGGGCCAGGCCGCGACGTCGCGCAGTTCCTGGTCGACGGCCAGCCAGACGTCGGCCCGGTCGGCGCCGATGCCCTCGCCGAGGATCCGCGCCATCCGCGGGAGCACGTCTTCGTCGGCGTATGCGCCACCGACGCGTTCGGAGAACTCCGAGAGCACCTCGTACGGTGTCGCGCGTTTGCCGTAGACGACCCGGTTCGCGAACCGCGTGAGCCGCTCACGCGCGGGCTGGAAGGTGAGCGCGATCACCACCGCGGCCACCAGAGTGAGGATCGAGTTGTCGCGGCCGAGCCACGCGCCGGCCCCGACCACGAGCCCGAGGTAGATGAGCGTGGCGAACACCGCGAACGCGCCGTAGATCAGCGTCTTGCGGACCACCACATCCAGGTCGTAGAGGCGGAACCGGAGGACCGCGATCCCTACCGAGAGCGGAAACATCAGGAACGCGCCGCCACCGACGATCGCCGTCACGACCGTTTCTTGGGTTTTGAAGCTGGTGGCGACGATGCCGACGAGTGCGACGAGCAGGCCGAACACGACCCACTTGATCTGGAGTCTCTCGGCACCCGTCGATCGCCGGAAGCGCAGGATGAGCGACACGACAGAGGCGATGAAGATCCCGGGGAACAAGGCTCCGATCAACGGATCCAGGGACGGCAGTTGCCCGACGGCGTCCACGTACAAAGGATTCGCTATCACGGCTCGTGTCCATCGAACCCGTCAATGTCCGCTGCCCCAGCGTCAGATCGATCGCGACGAACGCAAGGAACGCCACGATGAACCACAGGAAGGGACGCCATCGCGATGAGGGAAGGTGCCCGTCAGGGAACAGCAGCGGCAACAGGAACACCGTGGGGAGGATCCCGAACAACCACCCGTAATTGTTCATCAGCGCGAAGAACACCAGCCACCAACCGCTCCGTCCGTCCGTGAGACCCCACGTGACGATCTCGCCGCTCACGAACGAGAAAGCGGTCAACGACGACGCGCCGAGCAGGAGCAGGCCGATCGTATTGCTGCGATCGCGGCTCACGATCAGCGCCCCTACCGCGCCGAACATCGCGAACGCGATCACGAACGGCACCTGTTCGGCGATCGATTCATCGTTCGCGGCCACCAGCACCAGCCCGACCGTCGCGATGGCGAGGAACACCCCCAGCGCGATCCACGGCCAGCGCGCCGGTCTCGGAGTGACGGTGGCGATCGCGTCAGTTGATGACGACACGGAACACCTCGACCGGCTCCTCGCGACCCTTCACGTGACGAGGCCCGATCGGCTCGCACGCGACGTCGGGGGCCGCGGCGACGGTGCTGGCGGCGGCGACGATCTCCCCGCCGGCCGCCTCGGACTGCAGCCGCGATGCGACGTTCACGGCGTCGCCGACCACCGTGTACTCCAGGCGTCCCCCTCCTCCGATCGTCCCGGCGATGACCGTGCCGGTGTTCACGCCGATCCCCACGCCGAGCAGGGGCAGATCCTCCACACCCCACCCCTCAGCGTTGAGCTCCCCTTGCCGCCGCTGCATCCCGATGGCGCAACGCAACGCCCGGACCGCGTGGTCCTCCTGGGGGTTGGGCGCGCCGAAGACGGCCATCACGGCGTCGCCCTGGAACTTGTCGATCGTGCCACTGTGGTCCGCGACCACCTCGGCCATCGCCGACAGATGCTTGCGGACGACCACCGAGACGTCGAGAGCGCCGAGCCGCTCGGCGAGCGTCGAGAACCCGCGGATGTCGGAGAACAAGACCGTGACGACGCACTCCTGCGGCTCGATCGGGGCGTCCGGCTGAGCCGCGAGGCGATCCGCCAACTGGCTCGGGACGAACGAGGCAAGCGTCTTACGCGAAGCGGTCTGTTCGACGACGGCCGAATGCAGCCGCTTGAACTCGTCCACGAGCCCGGAGGCGCCGCCGTCACCGGCCATCCTGCTGAACAGCTCCGTCACCTGGCGATCGACGGCTTCCTGCGTGATGCCGAGCGAGGCCGCGATCTCTGCGTATCCCAGACCTTTCGCCATCATGTCCAGCAGGGTCCGGTCCGAGGAGCCCGTATCGTCGCGGCCTGAGAGCCGCTCCGCGATCAGCGGGTCCACCGTGGAGCCGCCCGCGTGCACCTCCCGTATCGCGCGCACGAGCTCGTCGCCCTGCGCGATGCGGTCTTTCAGGAGATACGCGAGGCCGCTGCGACCCTTGCCGAGCAGGGCCAGTGCGTACGCCTCATCGTCGTGGGCCGAGAGCACCACGACGCCCGTGTCGGGATGACGGTCGCGGATCGTGTGTGCGCAATCGATCCCCTCGAGCTGGAAGGACGGCGGCATCTTGATGTCCGTGACCACGACATCGGGAACGTGCTCGGCCGCGGTCGCCAGCAGCGACGGCGCGTCCTCGGCGGCACCCACCACGTCGATGTCGTCATAGGAGTCGAGCAAGGCTCGGACACCCTCGCGCACGAGCACGTTATCCTCGCCCAGGACGACCCGGATGGCGCTCACGCCGCGTGCTCCTTCCGCGCGAAGGGCCCGTGTACCATCCGCGCATGATCAGAGTGGTATTCGCGGAGGATAACTACCTGGTTCGGGAGGGGACCGCCGCGTTGCTTGGCACGAGCCCCGAGATCGATCTCGTCGGCACCGCCTCCGATCGCGACGAGCTCATGGCCGAGGTCGAATCGCTCGCCCCGGATGCGGTGCTCACGGACATCCGGATGCCACCGACGAACAGCGACGAGGGCATCGAAGCCGCGAAACGTATCCGGGCCGAGCACCCGACGATCGGCGTGGTGGTGCTGTCGCAGTTCGCGGAGGAGGAATACGCGTATGAGCTGCTCAAGGACGGTGCGGCGGGACTCGGCTACCTCCTGAAGGAACGCGTGGCCGACATCGACGAGCTGGTGCGCGCGCTCGGCGAGGTGAGCCGCGGGGGGAGCGTCCTCGATCCGAAGGTGGTCGAGGCGCTGGTGGCGGCCAAGGACCGGATGGCGCACTCGCCGCTCGGGACGCTCACCGACCGGGAGCGCGAGGTCCTTCAGCACATGGCGCAAGGGCAGAACAACGCAGCTATCGCGAAGGCGCTGTTCTTGACGGAGCGCGCCGTAGAGAAGCACATCAACTCCCTGTTTCACAAGCTCGACCTCACGGAGGAGCCGGACGTCCATCGACGCGTCATGGCCGTCCTCGCCTTCCTCCACGAGACCGAGCACGCGTAGGGAAGCTCCCGGCACGGGGCCGCTCCATCACGGATGCGCCCTCCGCGTGTCCACCACGTAAACGCTGCACGGCGAGTGACGCAAGACCAGGTTGGGGACGCTGTCGCGCACGCGCCACCAGCTCCCGTGCGCGCCGCGGTTGCCCACCACGATGGTGTCGGCCCCCTCTTCGGCGGCGACGCGGCAGATCTCCTCGGCCGGGTCGCCCCGGGCGATGCGCGTCGACGTCGGGAGGTCCTCGAATCGCGGGGCAAGCGAGGCGAGGTAGCGTTCGGGGTTGGCCGCTTTGGCCGGATCGACGACCGCGCGGAGATCGTCTCGGGGCTCGACGTAGAGGACGAGAAGCTCGGAGCCCTGGGCGCGGGCCAGATCCGCCGCGTCCGCAACGGCCAGCTCCGCCGAGGCGGTGGTGTCGGTGCCTACCACGATCTTCTTCATGGAGGTCCTCCTTCGAGGCTCGGCGTTTTGGGACGCGAGGCCACCGTAGGCGCCGCACGCGGTGGGCACGACCCGGCCGCCACCACGGTTCGCGGAGGTGCCAGCACCCCGGGCCTGAGGCCGCGCTGGCCCCGGGGGACGTCCCGTTCACCCCCAGCGACGCGCCCCGGGATCGCCCGGCGGGTCATCGAGGGATCCGTCGGTCCGGGGTGTTAGCGTCGGGGTGAACATCGACGGGAGGGCCCGCACTGACCGCACCACGGCAACGACCAGGTCGCTCCGTGCTTGCGCTGACCGCGGCCGGGGCCGTCGTGACGGTGCTGCTCGCGGCCCCGACGATCGAGGCGGCGCCGCCGCGCCCCGGGGGTCGCGCCAGGCTCCCTTCCACCGGGCTCCCGCAGCCATCGGTGCTGCTCGCTCGCGCGCAGATGGCGACCCAGATCGGGCCCGGAGCCATCGTGCAGACGGACCACTACCTCGGCGGCATCCGGTGGGTGGCGAACGTGGACGGTACCGTGGCCGGACCGCGCGCCGCCGCGCCTAGGGACGTGGCGCTTCGTTTCGTGCGATCGCACCGCAAGGCGTTCGGGATCACGCTGCGCGATGTCGCCTCGTTGCGGTTCCGCCGGGACTACGTCGACATCCTCGGCGTTCACCACCTGTCGTGGGAACAGGTGGTGGAGGGACAGCCGCTGTTCGGAGCGGGGCTGAAGGCGTCCGTCGCGGCAGACGGATCGTTGGTGACGCTGTCCGGTCCGGTCGACCACGTCGTGCGGTTCGAAACCGCCCCCGGGCCGACGCTCTCCGCCCGGGAGGCGCTCGGCATGGCACGGGCCGCCTCCGGCGAGGGGCGGGGCCGAGCCACCACGAGGGGGATCCTCGACCGCGCGGTACGGGTGCGGTTCCCCACCCCGAGCGGCGCGGCATCGCCCGCCTGGGACACCGTCTCGACGATCTCCCCTCGCCGCGTCATCCGAACGCTCGTCGACGCCCGGAGCGGCGAGATCCTGTGGAGCGAGAACCTCGTCCGCTCCGATCAGATCGGCACGGGCCTGGCTTGGCCGCACGCGCCAGGCCCGTTCCCCAACGGTGGGGGCGTGCAGTCGCCCGTGACGTTCCCGGTCGCGGGGCCCAACGCCCTGTCGGGCAACAACGCGCACGTCTACACCGCCGAGGACGGGGACATCGGTGTCGACCCGCGCGGCGAGGTCCCCGCCCTCGACGCCGCCTCGCTCTCCTGGATCCAGCCGACGGGCCTCGACACGTCCACCGCCTCCCAGAACTGCAGCCCGGCGACGCCCTGCACCTGGGACCCTCGCGTTCCCTACAGCTGGCAGGCGAACCGCCGCCAGGAAGCCGTGCAGGCCTACTACCTCTTGAACGCGTACCACGACCACCTCGCCGCGGCGCCGATCGGGTTCACCGAGGCCGCGGGGAACTTCCAGGTGAACAACCACGACGGTGAGGGCGGTCGCGGGGGAGATCCGGTGAACGCGGCGACGCTCGTGGGCGCCGACCTCCGCAGGAACGGCCGGCCGGCGCTCGTCAACGACAGCACGATGTACACACCGCCCGACGGGCGTCCCGGGCGGATGTCCCTGTACCTGTTCCACAAGACCCGGAAGGATCGTGCCTTTCCGGCCGCCGACGGGGCGGGCGACGCCTCCGTGATCTATCACGAGTACACGCATGGGCTTACCTCCCGCCTCATCACCATGCCCGACGGGAGCGACGCCTTATTCGGGGCCCAATCGAACGCCCTCAGCGAGGGGTGGAGCGATTGGTACGCCCTCGATACGCTCGTGGGCGGCGGCTACGAGGCGGATACCGCGGCCGTCGACGTGCCGATGGGGGTGTGGGTCAGCGGCGGGGGCGGCGTCCGTTTCCAGTTCGCCGACTGCCCGGTGGGGACGCCCGCCGCGGGGTGCCCCGACACACCCGGGGGCGCCGGGCCGGGCGGCCTAACGTACGCGGACTTCGGCCACGTCTTCACGCACCCCGAAGAGCACGCCGACGGGGAGATCTGGCTGCAGACGCTCTGGGAGCTTCGGGATCGGCTCGGCTCCGACGTGGCGGAGAGCCTCGTGACGCGCGCCATGGAGTTTTCGCCGTCCGCTCCGACGTTCCTCGACATGCGCGACGCGATCCTGGTGGCCGACGCCGAGACCTACGGCGGTGCCCATCATGCGGACCTGTGGGACGTGTTCGCCGACCGCGGGATGGGGTTCTTCGCCACCACGAGCGATACGTTCGACCTCCACCCCGTCGCCGACTTCACCACGCCGCCGTCGTGCCCGGTGGCGTGCGGCACGTTCGCCGGACGTGTGGTGGACCCGAGTGCGGGCGGAGCACCGGTTCCGGGTGCCGTGATCCGGATCGCCGGGGGTCAGCAAGGCGTCCCCGTGGATCGCTTTACCGTCTCGGGACCAGACGGGCGGTTCACGATCCCCGACGTTCCGAACGCGAGCTACCGCAACGTCGAGGTCGCCCTCGATGGGTATCCCACCCGGATCCTTCCCGCGGTCAAGGTGGGGGGGAAGCGCCGACGTCGGATCGGCCTCCGCAGGGACTGGGCCGCTTTGTCGGGCGGCGCCGTCATCGTGGGCTACACCGGGCCGGATCGCTCGGGACCCTCTGGGGAGTGCGGACCCCGCGGCGCGGTGGACGCGTCGCTCGCCACCAGCTGGCTCACATCGGCCGACGAACCACGATCCCTGACGATCCGCCTCCCGCAACCGGTGCATCTCATGGCGTTCGGCATCGACCCCTCGGCGATCTGCGCGGGTGCCTTCGCAGACACCAAGGCGCTCGATGTCTGGACCCGCGAACCCCGTGGCCGGTGGATCCTCGCCTTCCGCACCGTGGACGGCCTCCCTGGGGACCGGGTCAGCGTGGTCCGCCCGCGCGCGGGCCGTGATGACGTCGTGAAGGTTCGGCTCGTGCTGCGCTCGCCCCGTGCGTCGATCCATCAGATGGAGTTCACGGAACTGATCGTGCGGGGATACCCTGCGCGCGGTCCGAGCTCAGGCCGCGCCTGAGGCGGCCCAGGCCTCCTCGAGTCGCTCAGGCCCGAACGCCCCCTTCGGGATGTACGCCGAGGCACCGCATTCGGCGGCGCGGGGCGCGTATTCCTCTTCTTCGTACGTGGAGAGCAGGAGCACGACCACGGCTTCGCTCGCGCCATCGAGGATCTGCCGGGTGGCGTCGAGCCCATTGATGCCGGGCAGGTTCACATCCATCAGCACCAGGTCGGGCCTGAGTCGCGCGGCCATGCCGACCGAGTCCTCACCTGTCTCGGCCTCCCCGACCACCTCGAATCCATCGGTGGCATCCACGACCATGTGCGCCGCCATCCGGAACGGAGCCTGGTCATCCACGATCAGCACGCGTACGGACACTCGTAGCAGCGTGACGACCCCGGCCCTTGTCGCCAAGGGTGCCAGCACCACTCGTGGGGCGCCGGAACGGCTCCACCATCCGCGGTAGGGAGCGTGGCCGGGGACCCTAGGCCGCGATCTCGGCCAACTGCAGGAACGCCCGCTCCAACACGAGCCGCGTATTGAGGTTCAGCTCCTCCGCGAGCTCGGCGCGGGCTTCCTCGACCCCGGCCAGGCCGCGCGCGGCCCGGGCCACGCTCAGACGGTCATCGGGCGCGAGGTCCGGGTTCAGGAGCAGCTCGGACCCTCCGCCCACGGCCACCGCGATGCGGTCGCGGAGCAGCGCGGCGACGGCGAGCAGGACCCAGTCCACATAGTCGCGTTCGGCGCGGCGCTCCTTGCGCTTGAACCGAACCTCGAGGCGCTTGATGGATCCCCGATAGGCGTCCTCGGGCCGGCCTCGTTCATCGAGGAACGGCGCGAGCTCCGCGTCGAGCTCACCCTTGAGGTTCTTCTTGTACTCCACAGCCGCGTCCAGAACGATCGTGGCGGCCTCCAACGCGCCGGGCGGCCCTTCGGCGGCATGGATGAGCGCCTCGCGTGCCGCGTCCCGGAACGCCAGGCCGTCGTCGTTGACCGCCAGCCGTCGCGCCCGTCCGAGGTTCCCCCCCGCCAGGCGCGCCGCGAGGTGTGCGCGAACCTCGGGCACTCCTTCGGTGGTGAGCACCCCAACGACGAACGATTCCGAGAGCGCGGTGAACATCACGAGATGGCAGCGCGACACGATGGTGTCGGGCAACTCGTGCGCCCGAGCCGACAGCAAGAGGAACACGGTTTCGGCGGGCGGCTCCTCGAGGACCTTCAGGAGCGTGTCGGCCGCGGCGGGACTGAGGCGGTCCGCCTCCCGGATCACGAAGACCTTCCGGCCGGGTTCGGGGGCGGTTCGCGACGCGGGCGTCCACACCTCGTCGCGGATCGTGTCCACATGGATGTCACGGCCTTCGGGCTCGATCAGGAACACGTTCGGGTGATGGCCCGCCAACGAGAGCCTGCAGGCCCGACAGGCCCCGCAGCCGCCCTCTGGACACAGGAGCGCGGCCGTGAACGCGACGGCGGCCAGCGACTTGCCCGAGCCTTCCGGGCCGCCGCAGAACGTAGGCATGGTGGGGCCGTTGCGCCGCCCCGATCAGGAAGGCCATCGCGGCCGTCTGCCCGGGGACGCCCTCCAGGACCGAGCTCATCCCGGCGATGCTATCGCTCGGCGGTGACCATCAAGGCCCACCTGGCTCCATGCCCTCGTCGCGATCGCGCAGGACGTGATCGAGCGCCTCGCGCACACCGGAGAACACGATCTCCTCGGGCGCGTCCCCCTCCACGACCACGAACCGCTCCGGATGCTCCTCGGCGATCTTCAGGTAGGCGTCGGCCACCTTGGTATGGAACGCCTCCCCCTCGAGTTCCAATCGGTCGGGCGCCTCGGTCGAGCGAAGCAACCCCCGCTCGGGTTCGACGTGCAGGAGGATGACGAGGTCGGGGAACAGGCCCTGGGTGGCCCAGACGTTGAGGGTGAGCACATCCTGCTCACCGAGCCCGCGAGCCCAGCCCTGGTAGGCGAGCGAGGAATCGACGTAGCGGTCGCAGATGACGATCTTGCCCTCTGCGAGGGCGGGGCGGATCACCGAGGTCACGGTCTGCGCGCGCGCGGCCGCGAACAGCAGGGTCTCGCTGCGAGCGTCGAGCTTGCCGGTGCGCGGATCGAGCAGGACGTCGCGGATCTTCTCCCCGAGCTCGGTCCCGCCGGGCTCGCGCGTGACCAGCACCTCCTGGCCCCGTTCGCGCAGGTACGCCTCCGCGCGCTTGATCTGCGTGCCCTTTCCGGCGCCCTCGACGCCCTCGAAGGCGATGAACAGCCCGTTGCCCTGCGCGCGCTTCAGCTTGGGCACGAGGATGAGCGGCTGGGGTCGGGAGAGCCGATGCCGCCCGAGGAGGCGGCGGGTGTTGAGTCCGCCCGCGAGCGCGAGACCGCCTGCGGTCCACAGGGCCATCCGTGTGCCGGAGTGGTCGAACCCGAGTCGCTTGGCATAGACACCCGAGAGGATAGGGAAGATGGTCAGGGACAGGAAGAGGCCGAGCCGCGAGAGCACCGTGAGCGCCGCGAACGTCCGCCCGCGGTACTCGTCCTCCACGTTCTCTTGCAGCAGCGTGTAGCCGCTCACCCACGCGAGGCCGCAGAAGGCCCCGAGCCACACCGCCACCAGCGCTGCCCACGCCAGGGTGGGCATGGCGGCCAACAGGAACAACGTGCAGGCGGCCGCGACCATGGCCCAGACGAAGGAGAGGTCGCGCTCGAAGAACTTGGTGACCTCGTTGCTGCCCGCCATGCCGATGGCCATCCCGATCCCGAAGGCCGTCACCATGACGCCCCATCCTGCGGGTCCCGCGTCGAGGGCGTCGGTGACGAAGGGCGACCCGAGCGCGAGCACCGCGCCGACGGAGGCGAACGCGACCACGATGCCCGCCGTCATCGCCGAGGCGATGGAGTCCTCGCGGAGGAACCGCACACCATCGCCGATGTCGTGCCACACGCGCGAGAGGTCGAACCGCCCGCGCCCGGCTCCGGTGGGCGGGGGGATGGGCACGCCGCTCACCATCGCCGCGGAGAACACGAACGTGCCCGCGTCGAGCAGAAGTGGGAGCGACTCCGGATGCGCGCCCAGGACTGGCAGCTGCGTGTGCAGCGCGGTGCTGAGCCCGGCCAGAACGGCGAACACGGCGCCGCCCAGCGGCAACGTCGCGTACGTGCTGACGAGGCCGATCGAGTTCGCGTTCGCCAATTGACGGCGCGGCACGATGTTGGGCAGGGACGCGTCGCGCGCCGGCGACCACAGCAGGGAAAGGCATTCGATGGCGAAGGACAGCAGGTAGATCGCCCAGAGCGTTCGCACGAACGCCATCGAGGCGTACATCGCGCCGCGCCCTAGGTCGGCGATGATCATGACCTGCTTGCGGTTCACGCGGTCGATCAGCGCGCCCGCGATGGGGCCGAACAGGATCGCGGGAAGCATCCGTGCGATCATCACCCCGCCGATCGCGAACCCGGCCGCCGTCCCGGAGACGCTCGCGACGAGCGACGTCACCGCCACGAAACCCACCCAGTCTCCGAGCGAGGAGATCGCCATGGCCGCCAGGAGACGTGAGAAGGCGCCGTGGGTCAGCAGGTCCTTCAGGGTGGCCGGCTTGGTCCCGCGGAGGGCGGCGACCTCATCGGCGAAGCTGGACACCGGCGGCTACGCCTCCGCCGGGGCCTCGGCCGGGGTGGGTGCCTCCGCGTCGGAGGCCGCCTGGTTGGGTTGCGGCAGCTTCTCCTTGTCGTTGCTCGTCTTCCTCGCGGTGCTCTTCTTTTTCGCGGCGCTCTTCTTCCTGGCCGTCGCGGTGGTCTTCCTCCTGGCCGTCGGCTTCTTCTTCGCGTCCGGCTTCTTCTTCGAAGCGGCGCGGGCCGCCTTGGCAGCGGCCTTGGCCTCCCGGGCAGCGGTTTCCTCCGCGACGTCGCCGGACTTCGTGACCTGGTAGTCGAGGTCGAGCTCGGCGCCGCACCCCCAACACCGCAGCGACTTGGGACGACGAAGGAGGAGCGCACCGCATTCCGGACACGCGTGGTCCTTCTCCGGAGGGTTGCCGACCGCGCAATCGCAATCCGGATAGCGATCGCAGCTATAGAAGGTGGTGCCGAAGCGGCTCCGCTTCTCGATCAGCTCGCCCTGCTTGCACTGCGGGCAGGCCACACCCGTGCTCTTGGCCGGATCCTTCTTGATGTAGCGGCAATCCGGATAGCCGCTGCACCCCACGAACGGTCCGAACCGGCCCACCCGCTTCTGGAGTTGCCTTCCGCAGTCCGGACACAGCTCGTCCAGCATCTCCGGCTCCGCGCGCTCGCTGCCATCCATGTTGCGGATGTACCGGCAGTCCGGGTAGTTCGGGCAGCCGATGAACTTGCCGTAGCGCCCGAGCTTCACCTGGAGCTTGGCGGGCTCCCGGCCCTCCTTGGGGCACAGGGGGCAGTCCTCGTCGAGGGATTCCTCGTAGCGCTCGAAGGAATGCTCCGCCTTTTCCAGGGAGCGCTCGAACGGACCGTTGAACTCCTCGAGCATCTGCAGCTTGCGCAGGTCGCCCTCGGCGATGTCGTCGAGCTCCTTCTCCATGTAAGCCGTGAAGTTCACGTCCACGACGTCGGGGAAGTGCTCGATGAGCTTGTCCGTCACGACCTCGCCCACGTCGGTGGGGCGGAACCGCTTCTCCTCCAGCGTCACGTACTCGCGGCGTTGGATCGTGTCGATGATCGAGGCGTAGGTGGAGGGCCGCCCGATCCCGAGTTCCTCGAGCGTCTTGACGAGCGAGGCCTCGGAAAAGCGCGGCGGCGGCTGGGTGAAGTGCTGCTCGGGCACGACCTCGAGCATCCGCAGCAGCTGTGCCTCGGTGAGATCCGGAAGCGTCTTCTCGGCGTCCTCGTCGGGACCCTCGTCGCGGCCCTCCTTGTACACGCGGATGAATCCGTCGAAGACCATCGTCTGGCCGGTCGCCCGCAGGCCGTACGTGGTCTCCCCTTCCTCCCCGGACGCCGGCGGAGCCTCCGCCGCGACGTCGACCCCGACCTGGTTGAAACGGGCTTCGGCCATCTGCGTGGCCATGGTCCGCTGCCAGAGCAACGTGTACAGACGCAGCTGGTCGCGGTCCAGGATCGAGGCCATCTTCGAGGGAGAGCGAAGGACGCTCGTGGGACGGATGGCCTCGTGGGCCTCTTGCGCGTTGCGGCTCTTGGTCTTATAGCGCCGCGGCTCCTCGAGGGCGTACGCGGATCCGTATTCGGCGGTGACGAGCTCGGCGACCTCCCGAAGCGCGCTGTCGGCGATGTTCACGGAGTCCGTGCGCATGTAGGTGATCAGGCCCACCGTGCCTTCACCGGGCAGGTCGATGCCCTCGTACAGACGCTGGGCGAGCGTCATCGTCTTGCGGGCGCTGAACCCGAGCTTGCGCGCGGCCTCCTGCTGCATCGTGGACGTGGTGAACGGCGGAGCCGGGGAGCGCTTGCGCTCCTTGCGTTCGATCCGCTCCACGCGATAGTCCGCGCGCCCGAGGCGTTCGGCGTGCACCGCGGCTTCCGGCTCGGCCGCCAGCAGCACACCCTTCTTGTCGGGCGAGGTAGCGAGGCGTCCCTGTGGTATCTGCGTGAGCCGGGCGGTGAACGGCTGCTCGGGCCCCTCGGGCGTGAGCCGGACGTCCACGCTCCAGTACTCCACGGGCACGAACGCGCGTATCTCTCGTTCGCGCTCGACGATGAGACGGACCGCGACCGACTGGACGCGGCCGGCCGACAGACCCGGTCGAACCCGGCGCCAGAGGATCGGAGAGATACGGTATCCGACCAGGCGGTCGAGGATGCGCCGGGCCTCCTGGGCGTCGAAGAGCTTCAGATCGATGGCCCGGGGCTGCGCGAAGGCCTCGAGGATGGCATCCCGGGTGATCTCCGTGAACGTCACGCGCTTGGCCTGCTTCGGGTCCACGCCCAGCAGGGTCGCGACGTGGAACGCGATGGCCTCGCCCTCCCGGTCGTAGTCCGTGGCCAAGACCACGTCGTCCGAGCGCCTCAACACGGACTTCAGCTCGCTGACGTGCCGTTTCGAATCCTCCGGCACGACGTAATCGGGATGGAAGTCGTGCTCGACGTCCACCCCGAGGCCCCCGAAGCCCTTGCCCAGGTCCCGGATGTGCCCATAGGAAGCTCGGACGGCATAGTCGCCGCCCAGATACTTCTCGATGGTCTTCGCCTTCGCGGGCGACTCGACCACCACCAGGGTCTTCGGCATGGGGCGGACCTTTCTCGGACCGAGGTGTCCGTGGGTGCCCGGCGCGCGTTCGTCGACCGGTCCCTTGGGCGGGGACGGTACCACCGACTCGTGCCGGGATCGTGCAGGAGAAACCTCCATGAGACCCGCACAGACCCCGCAGAACGCGCTGGTACGGTTCCGTTATTCCCCGAGCCGATCGGATCCCGTGCACGCCGTTGCCGTCCTGACCGACCAGATCACCAGCCTGCTCAGCCAGTACGGCTACGCCGGGATCTTCGTGCTGATGCTCCTGGAATCGGCGTGCGTCCCGGTCCCGAGCGAGGTCACGATGCTCTTCGGCGGGGCGCTCACCAGCGCGGCGTTCGCCGGGACGGGCAACGAGCTCACCCTGCTGTGGGTGATCTTGGCGGGGGTGGCGGGGAACCTCGTGGGTTCGTGGCTCGCCTACGGGGCGGGCGCGGCGGGCGGGCGGCCGCTCGTCGATCGGTTCGGCCGGTATCTCCTGATCCGACCTCACGAGGTCGAGCGCGCTCACACCTTCTTCGAGCGCCGGGGGGACGCCACGGTCCTGGTGGCGCGGCTGATCCCCGTCGTGCGGACCTTCATCAGCCTGCCGGCGGGCGTCGCAGAGATGGCGGTGGGTAAGTTCACGCTCTTCACCACGCTCGGCTGCATACCGTTCGTCACGGGCCTCGCGCTCCTGGGGCATGCGGCCGGGGCGAACTGGCCGAAGGTGGAGCGATTCCTCGCCCCCTTCTCGTGGCTGATCCTGGGCGTGCTCGTGGTGCTCGGGAGCGTCTACGTGGCACGCCGCTGGCGTCAGGTCCGGGCCGAGTACGCCGCCATCGACGCCCGACGAGAGGCCTCGGGGCCCGAGGCGTAACGCGTCCTCACAGGTTCGCGAGCATGGTCCAGCTGTCGCCTTGTTCTCCCACCTTCTCGAAGCCCACGCGCTGGTACATCATCCGCGAGCGGTTGTGCACCGCGACCGAGAGCGACAGCGCCTGGAACCCCTCCTCCCGCGCGTTCACCATGGCAGAGCGCAGCAGCGTGCCTCCGATCCCCTTCCGCCGATGGAGTGGCGCCACCGCGATCGAAAGCTCGGGGGTCTTGTCGTCCACGAATCCGAAGCCGGGAAGCTCCTCGGTGAAGAGCCGGTACCACGCCGCGCCCACGGGCTCGCCGTCGATCTCCCCGACGGTGCCGCCGTCGCCCGGGCGGCCCCAGTCCTCGTGGTAGCGACGCAGCATGGGCTCGTCCAACACCTCCTGCATCGGCTCGCGCGGCCAGTCGGGGTTCCACCGGGCGGCCTCGTACATCATGGTCTTGAGGAACGCGTAATCGTCCTTGGTGACCGGCCGGATGTTCATGTCCCCTCCCGTCGGCGTGCCCAGCTCAAACCTAGCGCAGGCCGCGCCCGCCGTCCTAGGCTTGCACACCCGCCCTGGCGTCGACGGGCGCCAACGCGAACGGAACGCTCGTGAGGACCGCCCCCGCCTCGAATAGGAAGAGGCGCTTCACGAAGATCGCGTTCTGGTTGTGAAGGATGAGATGCCGCCACTTGTGCACGATCAGTTCCGGGATGATCACGTTCACGATCGTGTCCGCCCGCGCCGTATGCCGGCGAACCTCAGCGAGCATCGGGCCCGTGAGGTCGCGGAAGGGGGCCTCCACGACATCGAGAGGGATCGGGAGCTGCGAGCTCCACCAGCGCTCTTCCAATCGGTGGGCCTGGTCCGGATCGAGGTCGAAATAGATCGCCCGCGTATCCGCGGCATTCAGGGACTGGGCGTAGTTGACCGCACGGATGGTGACATCGTTCACGCTGGAGACGAAGACGAGTGTGACGGTGCGCTGGGGGATGAGCGGGGTGGCGTCGGCCTCGCCCGTGATCGGCACCGGAACGTCGGTTACGACGACGTTGGCCTCGCGAAGCAGCCCGGCCTTGAGCCGGATCAGGTCACGTCTCCTCACGAGGTAGGAGAACAGGCGCTCCCGGACGATCTCCGGGACGACCACCGTGACGAAGTCCCTCTCCTCCCGAGGCAGGGTTCCGATGAAGGCTCGCATCTGGTGCAAGAGGTCCCGCCCGGGCGGCATGACCTCGAGCTTCGGCGCATCCCCGGCGAACGTCGACCATCGTTCGGCCGCATCGGATGCCCCTGGGGTAACGCAGTGAAGCTCGGCGGGACGGAAGGACCTGATATATCCGAGCGCCTCCGCGGTCGCAGCATCGAGATCGCGCACCAGGAGGATCACGCGGTTCGTGCCGCCCACCTCGGCCCGGGCGGCGCCGCGTCGCAGCTGCCCTGCAACGGAGACGTAGTGGCTGTGGATCGCGCGCAACACCGGGATGATCAAGGCGATGACGAGGATGGTCAGCCAAGCCCCTCGTATGAACTTGGTGAGCGTGACCACGACGAGCACGATTCCGGTCGTGGTGGCGCCGATCACGTTGACCGCCATCGATCGGCGCCATCCCTTCACGGCCTCAGCACCCTTCCGCGCCTCGGCGCGCCAGTGCCGGACCATGCCTGTCTGGGACAGCGTGAACGACGTGAATACGCCCACCACATACATCTGGATCAGCTTGTTCAGGTTGGCGTCGAACGCATAGATCACGAGACACGCCGCAACCCCTAGGCCGAGTATCCCGTTCGAGAACACGAGTCGGTCCCCACGGTTCATGAATTGGCGGGGCATGTATCGATCGCGGGCCAGGATCGAAGAGAGCCTCGGGAAGTCCTGGAACGCGGTGTTGGCAGCCAACACGAGGATCGCGGCGGTGAATCCTTGAACGATGTAGAACAAGACTCCGCCACCGAACACCGTGTGCGCGATCTGGCCGAGCACGGAGCGCTGCTCGCTCACCGTGATGTTGGGGATATGGGTGGCTAACCAGGAGATCGACATGAACGTCGAGATCCCGATGGTGCCCATGATCGCCAACGTGGCCGCGGCGTTTCGCGATTGCGGGCGCCGGAACGCCGGGACGCCGTCGGAGATCGCCTCGACGCCGGTCAGCGCGGTCGACCCGGATGAGAACGCGCGCAACAAGAACCAGAGCGAGACGGTCCCGGCCGTCGCGGCCAGTCCCGGCACGGGTTGGATCACCTCAGCTGCGGGACACCCTCCGATACATCGGTAGAAACCCACGGCCGCCATGCCGACCACGCAGAGGATGAAGCCGTACGTGGGGACGGCGAAGAGCGTCCCCGATTCCCGCACCCCGCGGAGATTCGCCAGCGTGATGAGCAGGACGAAGCACACGGCCAGTAGGACCTTGTGCTGCTGCAGCGAGGGCAGGGCCGACGTGATGGCCACCGCACCTGCCACGGTCGAAACCACGACGGTCAGCATGTAGTCGACGAGCAGCGCCGAGGCGGCGATCAACCCCGGCGTCTGTCCGAGGTTTTCCTTGGTCACGAGATACGCGCCGCCGCCCTTCGAATACACCCTCACCGTCTGGCGGTACGACGCGATCACGATCACCATGAGGGTCGCCACCGCCACCGTGATCGGCATGGCTAGGTGGGCCGCGCTCGCACTGACGGTGAGCAATACCAAAAGGATCTCTTCCGTGGCATAGGCGACGGAAGAAAGCGCATCCGAGGAGAACACGGGGAGGGCAAGGATCTTCGGCAGCAGCGTGTGCTCGAGCCCTGAGCTCGCTACGGCTCTTCCCACGAGCAGACGCTTGAGGACACCTCCGGACTGACTCACGGGAGAGGCGGTTCGAGACATGCGGCCTGCATGCTATTGCGTCGGCGCGAGCCTTGGCGGCTCGCGAGCTCGCCCCGACCCCCGTTCACGACTTGAGCTCGCCGATCCATCGGTATCCGATGCCCGGCTCGGTGATGATGAGCCCCGGGGCCTGGGCATCGTCGCCGAGCTTCTTGCGCAGGGCGCGGACGTACGTCCTCAAGTACGTCGTCTCCGTGCCGTAGCCCTGGCCCCAGACCTTGCGCAGGAGCCACTGGTGGGTAAGGAGCTTGCCGGGGTTCGTCACGAGCGCCTCGAGCAGCCCGTATTCCGTCGGTGTGAGGTGCACCTGCTCGCCGTCGCGGGAGACTAAACGGCGAGCGAGATCCACCCGCAGCCCCCCGAACTGCATCACCGCCGGCGCGGGCTCCTCCGATTGCGCCCTGCGGAGGGCCGCCCTGGCGCGGGCCAGCAACTCCTCCATCGCGAACGGCTTCGTGACGTAGTCGTCGGCTCCCGCATCCAACGCGGCGATCTTGTCCCGTTGGCCATCGCGCACCGACAAGACGATCACGGGCACCTGGCTGAAGGCTCGGACCCGCTGGATCACCTCCGTGCCGTCCA
Source organism: uncultured Actinomycetes bacterium (assembly GCA_963719165.1). Taxonomy (GTDB): domain Bacteria; phylum Actinomycetota; class UBA4738; order UBA4738; family HRBIN12; genus JAOUEA01. The sequence goes on from CAVRAV010000001.1 coordinate 1,996,661, forward strand.
TGTCGGGAAGGCCGAGATCGAGCAGGAGGAGGTCCGGAGCGATCTCTGCGGCCTGCACCACACCCTCCTCGCCCGTACCCACGCTGGCGACGTCCCACCCGTGAGCCTCCAAGCTCGTGCGTAGCGCACGGCGGATCGGCGGCTCGTCGTCAACCACGAGGACGAGGCTCACTCCGCAGCGTCCTCCTCTTCGGGGATCTCCACCACGAGCGCGGCGCCCCCGCCCGGCGCTCCCTCGACCCAGATGCGTCCACCATGGGCCACCACGATGGCCTTGACGATCGCGAGGCCGAGCCCGCTCCCGGGGGTCTCCGGGGTCGTTCGAGCACGATAGAAAGGCTCGAAGACCCGCTCGCGTTCCTCTGGCGGGATCCCCGGCCCTTGATCACTCACGCGGATCTGGACCTGGTTGCGAAACGCCGCCAAGGAGACCTGGATCTCGCCTCCCATCGGGGAGTGCCGTGAGGCGTTCTCGATCAGGTTCGTCAGCACCTGATCGATCTGCATGGGGTCGACTTGGACCTCAGGAAGGTCTTCACGCAGTTTCGTGAGGATCCTCACCCCTGTGAGCCGCGGCGCGAGCCGCGCCACCACGGCTTCGGTGATCTCATCGATCGCGGCCGCCTGGCGAGTGGGGATCAACGCCCCTGCGCGGATCTTGGACAGATCCAAGATGTTGCCCACCAACCGATTCAGGCGATCGGTCTCCTCCAGGATCGTGGTGAGCAGATCGCGCTCCTGTTCGGCTTCGTAGTGGACCGTGGGGTCCAGGAGGCTGGTGACACCGGCCTTGATCGAGGTGAGCGGCGTCCGAAGGTCGTGGGTGACCGAGCTGAACATCGCGGCTCTCAGCTGATTCGTCTCGGCATCGAGCTGCGCCATCCGGGCACGAGCGTCGAGCCGAGCCCGGTCGAGCGCCGCCGCTGCCTGTTTGGCCGCCGCCTCCAACAAGAGCAACTCGTCGGGCGTGAAGGCCTTGAGTCCGGCCGGGCGTTCGACCATCACGGTGCCGAAGGCGATCGCCCCCACAACCAGCGGCAGGATGGCCTGGGGTCCACCTGCCTCGACCTCCGGGCGCGAAGCGAATGCGTGGAGCTGCTGTCCGTCGAGCTCCACCGTTATCTCGCAGCGAACCAGACCGAACGGATCCAGCAATACGGAAGCGAAATCATCGAGCACTCGATCCGGGACGTCGCCCGACAGCAGCTTCGAGGACAGATAGCCCAGCAACCGCGCCTCACGCTCGCGACGCGCCGCGCGCGCCCGCTCGTCGCTGGCTCCTCCCACCAGCAGGCCGACGACGATGGCCACAGCGAGGAACACCACGGCCGTGACGACGTCCTCCGCCCCGTCGAATCGCAGGGTGAAGCGCGGCGCGCTGAAGAGCATCGGAACGGCAAGCGAGGAGAGGGCCGCGGCCACGAGCCCGCTCCACAAGCCGCCGGCGACGGCTGCGATCACGATCGCAAGCATGAACAGGGCGATCGCGCTCGCAGGGCCGCCACTGCTCAAAGGGATCGAGCCCACCGCTGCGGCGATCGGAGCGATCACGCCGATCGTGAGCCCGCGGGCGGTGATGCCTCGCGCCTGCGCCTCCGGCTCTTGCCCGCTCCGATTCACTCGCTCAACGCTAGTGGCTTTCACACGATCTTCACGGCAAGTGGACCTTCCTTTACGCATCCCTCACGGAGGAGGGACGATGGTCTCCCTAGACAGATTCCACCCCCTTTTGGGATCTGGACCTCCGAGAAGCGATCCCCAGCCCGGGATCCGGCGACACCCTCCAGTCGCCGGATCCCGGGCCCCGTCCCTTCCGAGCCTCTTCACAGCTTTCTCACGAGAAGAGCCGCTTTCTTGGCAAGTCCCTCACGTCATCGCTGAGAAGGTGCCCGCCATGAGGCACTCGGCGCAGTCGAGCTCGAACGCAATCCTCTCGCCTGTAAGACCTACCACCACCCCCCCGAGGTCAGGCGCATCTACTCGGAGCGAACGGGTGAAGCGCCTGGTCCTCGGTCCGGCGATCCCCACGGCCCACCTGATCCACGAACGCCTGAGCAAGCTCGCTGCGCTGGCGATCTTCTCCTCGGACGCACTCTCCTCCGTCGCGTACGCCACCGAGGAGATGCTGAAGACGTTGTTCATCCTCGGTTTCGGGGCGGTGGCATTCGCCCTGTTGATGCCCCTGTCCCTCGCCATCGTGGGCGTGCTCGCGATCTTGATCTTCAGCTACCGCCAGACGATCAAGGCGTACCCATCCGCCGGTGGCGCGTACGTCGTGACGAAGGACAACTTCGGCCTCCTGCCCGCGCAGGTGGCGGGTGTGGCGCTCCTCACCGACTATGTGCTAACGGTTGCGGTTTCAACCTCAGCCGGCGTGGCGGCGATCATCGCCGCGGTGCCGGCTCTCAGCCCGTTGCGCGTGCCCCTGGCCCTCTCGTTCATCGCTCTTATCGCCGTCGGCAATCTGCGCGGCGTGAAGGACTCAGGCCGTATCTTCGCGGCGCCCACGTACGTGTTCATCCTCAGTGTGTTCACCCTGATGACCGTGGGGTTCGCCCGGATCTTTGCGGGAGGGTTGCAGCCGACCGTCACCGCCGACACGGTTCGTCAAGGAGCCGGTTGGCTCGCGGGCGTGCCGTTGTTCGTCGCTTTGCACGCGATGGCATCGGGGAGCACCGCCATGACCGGGGTCGAGGCGATCTCCAACGGCGTCCCGGCCTTCAGGGCGCCGGAATGGCGGAACGCCCAGAAGACGCTGACCGCGATGGGAGTGATCCTCGCGACGATGTTCCTCGGCATCTCATTCCTGGCGCAGGAGCTTCACGTCCGGCCGGATCTCGCTAAGAACGCCACCAGCACCGTTCTGTCCGAGATCGGGCGGGCGGTGTTCGGCTCGGGCGGATTGGGCAACCTGATGTTCTACGTGCTGCAGGTGGCGACGATGGCGATCCTCGTGCTTGCGGCGAACACCGCCTTCGCCGATTTCCCGCGTCTCGCCAATTTCGCCGCGGACGACAGTTTCCTTCCCCGCCAGTTCACGACGCGGGGGCACCGTCTCGTCTTCTCCAACGGCATCATCGCTCTGGCCATCGCGGCCGGCGGGCTTGTCATCCTGTTCGAAGCCAACGTGACGAGGCTGATCCCGTTCTACGCGATCGGCGTCTTCACGTCCTTCTCGCTGTCCCAGGCCGGCATGGCGAAACGCCACCTGCGATTGCGGGAGCCCGGCTGGAAGACGGGGCTGATCATCAACGGCGCGGGCGCCGTCGCTACGTCCGTCGTGCTCGTGATGATCAGCGTCACGAAGTTCGCCGACGGGGCCTGGGTCGTGATGGTCCTCGTTCCCGTGCTGGTCGCGGTCCTGTTTCGTCTGAACAAGCAGTACGAACTCGAGCGCGGCGAGCTGGAACGCGATCTCCGCACCTTCCCCGAAACCTACGACGACCTCGAACCGCGGCGTCCGCCGGCCGTCTTGCTGGTCGACGCCGTTGACGCGAAGACCGTCCACGCCCTGGGCTACGCGAAGACGTTGCGCACGCCGGTGACGGCCGTCTTCCTCGAGGATGACCCGCTCGAGACCTTGTCGGTGGAAGCCGCATGGGAGCAAGCCGGCCTCAGCTCGATCCCGCTGCGGGTCCTCCGCGGGCGCGGGGATGAGAGTGCCCGACTGGCCGGCTTCGTGGGCTCGATGCCCGGTGATCAGGACCTGACGCTCCTCGTGCCCGTGTCGCACGATCGTTCACTTCGGGAGCGGCTCTCCCAGAAGCGAGCCGGTGCACGGTATGCGCGGGCGCTCCTGCCGTACGACAACGTCCGCATCACGCTCGTACGCGACCATCCCGACGGCGTGCATCCCCTGTCGTCGGACATGCTCGGGCTCCCTACGGTCCGCCTGACGACGAGGGCCACCCACAGCGTGGTGCTCCTCGTTGACACCCTGGACGTGGCGGTCCTGCGGGCCGCCCGCTACGCACTGACCCTCGGCGCCACCGAGATCCGGGCCGTTCACGCCGCCGTGGACCCTGAACGCGCCACGCGCCTAGCCGAGCGATGGATGGGTCATGGGATCCCGATCCGCCTGGACATCGTGGAGTGCTGGGATCGCAACATCCCGAGGACGCTCGAGTCCGAGGTACTCGCTCTCGCCACGACGGGTTCCGAAGTCACCGTTGTGATGCCACGCCGGGACTATCCCAAGCTTCGCCAACGGCTGCTCCACGACCGAACGAGCCGCCGGATCGCGCGGACCCTCGGCCGGTACGCGCACGTCGATATCGCCGCCGTCCCGTATCACTTCGCCGGCCGAGGGGCGCGGAGCATCCCGCCCGTGGCCACGCCAACAGGCGTGAAGTAGTCTTCCCGCCGATGCGGATCATGATCATGGGCTGCGGCCGCGTGGGATCGGCCCTCTCGCTGCAGCTCCTGGAGTCTGGACACGACGTCACCGTCGTGGACAAGAATCCGGCCTCCTTCGTGAAGTACCCCCCCGGCGAGGGCGCGAAGAAGGTCGTCGGGCTGGGGTTCGATCGCGACATCCTCGAAGCCGCCGGGATCAAGGACGCCGAGGCGTTCGTGGCGGTGTCCAGCGGAGACAACTCCAACATCGTGTCCGCGCGCGTGGCGCTCGAGCACTACCACGTGCCCAAGGTGATCGCGCGCATCTACGATCCCCGCCGCGCCGACATCTACGAGCGACTGAACATCCAGACGGTGGCCGCCACGAGATGGGGAGTCAAGCAGATCGAACTCATGCTCCTGCACGATCGCGCCGAGGTACGAGAATCGATCGGAGGCGGAGATCTGCTGCGGATGCGGATCCCGGTCCCGAGCCACCTCGTCGGGAAGCCTGCGACGGCGTTGAACGTGCCCAGCAAGGTGATGGTCGTCGGGATCTCGCGCGGTGGAGGCGGCCTCCTCGCCTCGGACGAGACGCTGTTGCAAGACGGCGACTATCTCAGCGTCATGCTCGTCAAGGACGGCATGGACGCACTGGATGAGCAACTCGGGACGCCGGGGGACCTGCACTGATGCGCGTCGTAGTCACGGGCGCGGGGGCGGTGGGCCGCCACCTTTCGGCCGACCTCGCGGAACGCGGTCACGCGGTCACGCTGATCGATCAGAACCTGGACGTGGTTGAGCGCGTGGCCGCCGAGTTCGAGGGGATCCGCCTCATCCACGGCGACGCCTGCGAGCCATGGGTCCTCGAGGAGGCGAAGCTCGCCAAGGCCGAGGTCGTGGTGGCCGCGACCGGCGACGACGAGGACAACCTCGTGACGTCGCTCCTGTCCAAGCAGGAGTTCGCGGTCCCGCGCGTCCTGGCGCGCGTGAACCACCCCAAGAACGAGTGGCTCTTCAACGAACAGTGGGGCGTCGACGCGGCGGTCTCCCCGCCCCACATCCTCACCGCCATGGTGGAGGAGGCCGTCACGGTCGGCGACCTGGTGAGGCTGATCCGCCTGGAGGGCGGCCGTGTCTCCATCGTGGAGATGACCCTCCCCCAGGGCTCCCCCTCCGTCGGCCAACCCATCTACGGACTCCGCCTGCCGACCGACTCCGCGGTGGTGGCCATCCTGCGCGACGGCCACGTGGTGATCCCCCAGCCCGAGACGGTCCTCGCCCCTGGCGACGAAGTCCTCGCTCTCGCGAACGCGGCGTCCGAGCGCGGCCTGCGCGACGCCATCGTCGGCCCCGCAACCTCCGGGCCAGCTTCAGCCTAAACAGGCATCCCGCCGGCCGACTCCACGGCCGCCCGGAGCAACCGATCGCGATCCAGCACAAGCGCCAGCTGATTGCTGAACGCTTCGAGGGTGCGGCGCTCCGCTTGGCTCAACGGTGGTCGCGCTCCTCGGAGGATGAGCAGTCCTAGGTTGCGCCGGCCGACATTGAGGGCGAGCCGCTCCTCGGTGTGCTGGTGCGCAGCATCCGGGTCCATCGCCTCGCCCGACGGCCTGATCGCGACGACCTCCTCCAAACCCCCCTGGAGATCGGCGCGCGGTTGGATCATCAGCACCGCCTCCGCGAATCGGAACCGACTGATCACCATGCCGAGGACGAGGTCGTAGCTCTCCTTCGCTGGGCGGGGATCCACCAGTGCACGGGTGAGGTCCTGCTGCAACAGCAGCTCTCGTTCCCGGGACTCCGCCATCTCAGCCCGTGAGCGCGCCCGCGCCAACAACACGGAGATGAGGACCGACAGACCGAGCGCGGCGAACAACACCACCACGTCTTGACCCCGGCCGATCCGGAAAGTGGCGAACGGTGGGATGAAGAAGAAGTTGAACGCCAGGAAGCCCAAGACGGATGCGGCGACGCCGGGCCCGAGGCCTCCGATCACGACCGTGAGGACGACGAGCCCTACGAACGCGAACCCCACGCTGAGCGGGGTCAGCTCGTCGCGGATCGGGAGGAGGATCGCGACGATGGCGACCGTCCCGGCCGAAGCCAACAGATACCCAACCACCCGCCGCGCCGAGGCCTGGGACAGGAATGCACGCGTGGATCGGTCGGCAGCATGCGCCGGGCGCGGTGTGGGGGTGGTCATGACGGTTCCTCTGGTGGCTCCTCGGTGAACCGATAGCCCATGCCGGGCTCAGTGATGAAGTACCGAGGATGTGCTGGGTCCGGCTCGAGCTTCCGCCGTATCTGGGCCATGTAGACCCGCAGGTAGTTCGTTTCTCCTTCGTACTTAGGCCCCCAGACGTCCTGCAGGAGCTGCCGCTGAGAGACGAGCTTGCCGGGGTTGCGGAGCAAGACCTCCACCAGGTGCCATTCGGTGGGGGTGAGATGGACCGGTCCCTGCGGCGTCTCGATCGTGGCGGCGGCGAGGTCCGCGGTGAACGCGGTGGTCTCGACGACGGCGGCCTCCCCACTGGGGAGCAGGCGCCGTTCGGACGCGCGCAGCCGGGCGAGCAGTTCATTCATCCCGAACGGCTTGGTCACGTAATCGTCGGCGCCGGCGTCAAGCGCCAGGACCATGTCGCGTTCCTGATCGCGCGCGGAGAGCACGATGATCGGCAGGGAGCTCCAGACACGGACGCCGCGGATCACGTCCACCCCGTCGATCCCCGGTAACCCAAGGTCGAGGATCATCACGTCCGGAGCGCGATCCGCCGCGAGCCGCAGGGCTCGTTCGCCGTCCGGCGCGGTGTCCACGTCGTAGCCGCGCGCCCGGAGGTTCGTCTTGAGGCCGCGCAGGATCTGGGGCTCGTCGTCGACCACCAGCACACGGGTCATCGCGCAGCCTCCAAGCCGATCACCATCGTGAGCCCTCCGCCGGGCGTGTCGTCCACCATAAGCTCGCCACCCATCGCCGCGATGAATCCGCGCGCCACGGCGAGGCCGAGACCAACCCCGTCGCCCGACGGGCGGTCGCCCAGGCGCTGGAACGGCTCGAACATCCGATCGCGATCCCCGGGCCGGATCCCTGGCCCCCGATCGACCACCCGGAGCTCCACGCGCCCCCCCGAGGCGGAGCCCTGCACGCACACGGGGCGGGCGGCGGGGCTCCAGGTCTGCGCGTTGGACACGAGGTTCGCCACCGCCCGCTCAAGGAGCGCGGCGTCGACGTCCACGCGAGGCAGGAACTCCGGAACGTCCACCTCCACGGACCGGCCCCGGTCGGAGAGGCCCGCCAACGCCCGCGGGACGATCTCGTCGAGCCCCACACGGCTGAGGACGAGGTTGAGGGCCCCGGTCTGCAATCGGCTCATGTCGAGGAGGTTCGCGACGAGCGTGCTGAGGCGGTCGGTCTCCTCCTCGATGGTGGCGAGGAACTCCGCGGTCTCCTGTTCGTTCCACGCGACGTCGTCCTGGCGGAGGCTGCTCACCGAAGCCTTGATCGAGGCGAGCGGCGTCCGCAGGTCGTGAGAGACGGCGGCAAGGATCGCTGTGCGTAGTTCGTTCACCTCTTGCAGGCCGGCGGCTTGGTCGGCTTCGCGCGTGAGTTCCTGCTCGCGGACCGCCACCGCCAGCTGCGCGGCGAACGCAGCCAGCATCCGACGCGCTTCTGCCGGCAGCGCCCCGTTGATCACGAGGATGGTGCCCGGTCCCAGATCGACCGATTCGGATCCCGCGGCAGGCTCGATCGGCGGAGAGATCCCCGCCGAGGCCTCCACCGTCCACGCGCCCTCCGAGCGACGGAGCACCGAAACGGAATTGAGGTCGAACGTGCTACGCAGGTGTTCCACCAGGTCGGGAAGCGGGTTCGCTTCCGAAAGGAGCCATCCCGCCAGCCGCGCCAGCGCTTCAGCCTCTGCCCGACCCCGTTGCGCCTCCGACCGCAGCCGCGCCTCTCGGTCCACCAGCAAGCTCACCACGGCTGCCACGAGCACGAACACGGCGATCCCGAGCACGTTCCTCGCCTCGGTGACGGTCCAGGTGTGGATCGGTGGCGCGAAGTAGAAGTTGGCGAGGAACGAGGCAGCGACGGCCGTGACGACGGCCGGCCAGAGTCCACCCAGTGCCGCGATGCCCACCACCACACAGAGGTAGATGAGCAGCACGCTCGCGAGATCGATCCGATCGCGGAACGACGCCGTCACGACCGTCACGAGCGGAAGCGCCAAGAGGGCTACGGCGAACCCGGCGAGTCGGCGCGAGCGCGGCAATCCCGTGCGCCGTCCCGAACGGAGCCCGCCGCCAGCAGGCGCCGAGTCATGCGAGATCACGTGCACGTCGATCGCCCCGGATGCACGGATGATGCGGTTGATCACCGATCCGCGCGTCAGGTGACGCAGGCGGGTCTGGGTGGAGGCCCCCACCACGATCTGCGTGATGTTCTCCGCGCGGGCGAAGTTCAGGAGCGCATCCGGGATGCCCTGACCGATCACCTCGTGGAACGAGCCGCCGAGGGTCTTGATCAGCGCCCGGGCCACGTCGAGTTCGAGGGGCTCGGACAGGCCGTCCTCGGGGATCACGTGAACGCCGACCAGGTCCCCACCGCTCCGGGTCGCCATCCGTCCGGCGCGACGGATCAGCGCCTCGTCCTCCGTGCGTCCGGACACGCCAACGAGGATCCGTTCTCGGGTCTCCCAGGGACCTTCGATGCCCTGTGCCCTCATGTAGTCCTGCAGGGCCTCATCGACCCGATCCGCCATCCACACGAGCGCGAGTTCACGGAGCGCCCCAAGGTTCCCCTCGCGGAAGTAGTTCGATAGAGCGGCATCGATCTTCTCGGAGGGGTAGATGTTGCCGTGCGCCATCCGCCGCCGGAGCGCGTACGGCGTCATGTCGACCAGTTCCTGTTGATCGGCCTCGCGCACCACGTCGTCGGGAATCGTCTCGCGCTGCTGGACGCCTGTGATCCGCTCTACCACATCGTTGAGGGACTCGAGGTGCTGGATATTCACCGTGGATATGACGTCGATGCCTGCGTCCAGGAGTTCCTCGACGTCCTGCCAGCGCTTCTCGTTGCGTGAACCGGGCACGTTCGTATGCGCGAGTTCGTCGACCAGCGCGATCTCCGGGGCGCGGGCGAGCAGGCCGTCCAGGTCCATCTCCTGGAACGTCGAGCCTCGGTGCACGATGGTCCGGCGTGGCACGACCTCCAGATCACCGAGCTGCTCCTGGGTCAAGTGGCGGTCGTGCGTTTCGACGAATCCCGCCACGACATCGGTCCCGCGCGCGCGACGGCGGTGCCCCTCGTTCAGCATGGCGAAGGTCTTCCCGACGCCGGCCGCGAAACCAACGTAGATGCGAAGGCTGCCACGCTTCATGATCCCGAGGCTAGCCCTTCGAGTGCGAGATTGAGGAGGAGGACGTTCACGCGGGGCTCACCGAGGATGCCGAACGTCCGCCCAGCGGTGTGTTCGTCGATCAGGGTCAGGACCGAGCCGAGGGAAAGAGCACGGGCCGAGGCCACCCGCGGCGCCTGGAGGCGGGCGTAGCTCACGCTGATATCCGGGTCCAGTCCGCTCCCGCCGGACGTCACGGCGTCCACCGGCAGCGGCGCATCGGTCGGGAGATGCTCGAGATCCCTGACGGCGCCGGCCGCGTCCGCGGCTGCCTTGCCCAGCGCCGGGTTGGTCGGCCCGAGGTTCGAGGGGCCGCTCGCGGTGGGGTCGTACGGATCAGGACGTCCGTGGAACCACGAGGAGCCGTGCACCGCCTGCCCGATCAGCGACGATCCCGCCACGGTGCCATCGGCGTTGGTCACCAGGCTGCCATCCGCGGGGCGCCGCATCGTCAGCTCCGCGAAGGCCGTGACCGCCGCCGGGTAGAGCACGCCGGTCACCACGGTGATCGCGACGAACATCCTGAGCGCCGCGACCCACTGCCGCCGCATCAGCGCACCACCTGGCTCACCAGGATGTCGATCAACTTGATGCCCACGAACGGCGCGATCACGCCGCCGAGACCGTAGATCGCGAGGTTGCGGCGGAGCATCTGGCTCGCTGCCTGAGGCCGATACTTCACACCGCGCAGGGCCAGCGGGATCAGCGCCACGATGATCAACGCGTTGAAGATCACCGCCGACAGGATCGCGGAGTCCGGGCTCGACAGGTGCATCACGTTCAGACGGTCGAGGCCTGGGTAGACGGCCGCGAACATGGCGGGGATGATCGCGAAGTACTTCGCTACGTCGTTCGCGATCGAGAACGTCGTGAGCGATCCACGCGTGATCAGCAGCTGCTTGCCGATCGCAACGATCTCGATGAGCTTGGTGGGGTTCGAGTCGAGGTCCACCATGTTCCCCGCCTCCTTCGCTGCGGAGGTGCCGGAGTTCATGGCGACGCCGACGTCGGCCTGCGCCAGCGCCGGTGCGTCGTTCGTACCGTCACCGGTCATGGCCACGAGCTTCCCGCCCGCCTGTTCCGTCCGGATCAGGGCCATCTTGTCCTCGGGTGTCGCCTCGGCCAGGAAGTCGTCGACCCCGGCCTCCTCGGCGATCGCCTGCGCCGTCCGGGGGTTGTCGCCCGTGATCATCACGGTGCGGATCCCCATCCGACGGAGCTCGTCGAACCGCTGGCGCATCCCCTCCTTCACGATGTCCTTCAGGTGGATCACGCCCAGGACCTCACGGTCGCGGGCCACCGTGAGGGGCGTCCCGCCCTCTCGTGCGATGGCCGCAGCGAGCGTGTCGATCTCGGCCGACACCGAACCGCCCTGGTCCTGCACCCAGGACCGGACGGATCCGGCCGCGCCCTTGCGGAGCTGGTGCCCGTCGACGTCGATCCCGCTCATCCGGGTCTGCGCGGTGAACGGTACGAACGTGGCGCCGTCGACATCGCGACCGCGGAGGCCGTAGCGCTCCTTGGCCAGGACCACGATCGACCGACCCTCCGGCGTCTCATCCGCCAGGCTCGTGAGCTGTGCGGCGTCGGCGAGATCATCGATCGCCACACCGGGGCCGGGGAGGAACTCGGCCGCCTGCCGGTTCCCGAGGGTGATCGTGCCCGTCTTGTCCAACAGGAGGGTGTTGACGTCGCCCGCTGCCTCGACCGCGCGCCCAGACATCGCGAGGACGTTGCGCTGCACGAGCCGGTCCATCCCCGCGATACCGATCGCCGACAGCAGCGCGCCGATCGTGGTCGGGATCAGGCAGACCAGCAACGCCACCAGGACGACCACGGACTGTTGCGCCTTGGAGTAGATGGCGAACGGCTGCAACGTGACGGTCGCGAGCAGGAAGACGATCGTAAGGCCGGTGAGCAGGATGTTCAGCGCGATCTCGTTGGGCGTCTTCTGGCGCTTCGCCCCCTCGACCAGTGCGATCATCCGATCGATGAAGGTCTCACCGGGCTCGGAGGTGATCTCCACGACGATGCGATCGGAGAGCACCTTCGTACCGCCCGTGACCGCGCTCCGGTCGCCGCCGGATTCGCGGATCACGGGCGCCGACTCCCCGGTGATCGCGGATTCGTCCACCGAGGCCACGCCCTCGACCACCTCACCGTCGCCCGGGATGATCTGGGTAGCCTCGACGACGCATCGATCACCGGGCCGCAGCTGCGTGCCGGGGACCTCCTCCACTCGGCCATCGGCCCGCACGAGCCGGGCAAGGGTCTCCTGCCGCGCGGCCCGCAACGTGGCGGCCTGCGCCTTGCCGCGCCCCTCGGCCACCGCCTCGGCGAGGTTCGCGAAGAGCACGGTGAGCCAGAGCCAGACGATCACCAGTCCGGCGAACAAGGAGGGGTCGCGGACGAACAGGACGGAGGTGAACACGGAGCCGAGCTCCACAACGAACATGACGGGGTTCCGCCAAAGGACGCGGGGGTCCAGCTTGCGCGCGGCGTCGGGCAGGGACCTCCAGGCCAGGTGGGGATCGATCATCGGGCGAGTCCCTCCACGAGCGGGCCCAGCGACAGCGCCGGGAAGTACGTGAGGGCGGTGACGATGACGATCACCCCGGCCAGCAGGCCACCGAAGAGCGCCGACGTGGTGGGGAACGTGCCCGCCGATTCGGGGACGTTCTTCTTGACGGCCACCGACCCCGCCAGCGCCATCGTCAGCACGATCGACCCGAACCGTCCGATCACCATCGCGATCCCCAGGGCGGTGTTGTAGAAGGTCGTGTTCGCGTTCAGCCCGCCGAACGCACTCCCGTTGTTGTTCGCGCCCGATGTGAACGCATAGAGCACCTCGGAAAGCCCATGGGGACCAGCGTTGAAGATGGAGGCGCGGGCGGACGGGAGCGACAGAGCCACGGCCGTCAGCACCAGCACGGTCAAGGGCGTCAGCAGGATGTACAGGGAAACGAGCTTCATCTCACGCGGTTCGATCTTCTTGCCGAGGTACTCCGGCGTCCGTCCGACCATGAGGCCCGCGATGAAGACGGCGAGCACCGCCAGGATGAGCATCCCGTACAGTCCCGTGCCCACCCCGCCCGGCGTAACCTCGGACAGCATCATGCTGATCAGCGGCACCGCGCCGCCGAACGGGGTGAAGGAGTCATGGGAAGAGATCACGGCACCCGTGGACGTCCCCGTGGTACTCGCGGCGAACAAGGCCGACGCCGGGATGCCGAAGCGAACCTCCTTGCCCTCCAGGTTCGATCCCGCCGCGACGGGCGCGATCTCCGGGTTGGGCTGCGACTCGAAATGCCACGCGGCCAGAGAGAAAGAGACCCACAGACAGGCCATCACCACCGCCAACACGTACCCCTGGCGCCGATCCTTCACCAGCTTGCCGAACGTCCCCGTGAGCGCGAACGGGATCACGAGGAGCAAGAACATCTCCACCAGGTTCGAGAGCGGGCTCGGGTTCTCGAAGGGATGCGCCGAGTTGGCGCCGTAGAAGCCGCCCCCGTTCGTCCCGAGCTCCTTGATCGCCTCCTGCGACGCCACCGGCCCGCCGGGGATGGACTGCGTCTGTCCCGAGACGGTCGCGACCTGACGGAAGCCATGGAAGTTCTGGACGACACCTTGGGACACCAGGACCAAGGCGAACACGAACGCGATCGGCAGGAGGATGCGCACGTTCGCGCGGATCAGATCGCACCAGAAGTTCCCGATCGTCGCCGACTCCCGACGCGTGAACCCGCGGATCAACGCGATCGCCACAGCGAGACCGACCGCCGCGGACACGAAGTTCTGCACGGCAAGCCCGCTCATCTGCGTGAGGTAACCCATCGTGGACTCGCCCGCGTAGGACTGCCAGTTCGTGTTCGTGACGAAGGACGCGGCGGTGTTGAACGCCTGATCTGGATGCACACCCGGGACGCCGACCGAGAGCGGGAGCGAGCCTTGGACGCGCTGGAGGAGGTAGAGCGCGAGCACGGAGACGGCCGAGAACGCCAGCACGGAGATCGTGTAGCCGGTCCACCGCTGCTCCACCCCAGGATCAACACCGGCCACCCGATAGACGGCGCGCTCCAGCCACAGCGACCGCGTCGAGGAGAACACCCACGCCATGTAGTCGCCCAACGGCCGGTAGCACACGACCAGCAACGCGACCAGGAGAGCGAGCTGTCCCCAGCCGGCCATCAGAAGCGCTCCGGGAACAGCAACGCCGCCACGAGGTACACGACCAGCCCCAACCCGACGATCAACCCGACCACGTTCTCGATCACAGTCGATCAGCGCCGCGCACGAACAGGAGCAGCAAGCCGAACCCCGCCCGCGATCAACCCCACGAAGACCACATCACCCATCGCAATCCTCCGCCCTTCATGCCCCCACCGTAGGTCCTACTCCACCCCCAATCCGCGGTCTTGACGCGTCCCTAACACCCTCCAGCCCACCTCTTGACGCCCCCCTAACACCACCCCGCCCCAACCCCCGAGGAAGAGCCCGAGGCCACCACGAGGAGGACGGAACGAACAAGCCTCAGGACCGCCGTGGTCAAGGATGGATGGGGTCGGTCGCCCACGGAGCCGAACGCTGAAGGGATCGGCGAAGGGGAACATCTGGACCGAGCGAAGCGCGCCCGCAGGGCCGCGCGCGAGCGAGGGAAGCGTTCCCCGCAGCCGACCCTTCAGCCGCCCGCCACGCGCCAGCCCGCTCCTGCCTCCGCCGGAGCCCCTACGCGCTGAACTGCAGCAGCGGATTGATCATCCTGATGGCCCCGCGCTGCTCCCCGAGCACGCCCTCGACCACGACCCGCGTACCGAGGGAGAGCCCGCTGATGCCGCGGCGCCCCATGAACACGACGGTGACCTCGCCGGTGCCATCGGAGATCAGGGCCTCCAGCGACTCGTGGTCGTGCATCGGGAAGACCGTCATGCGCTTGATGACCCCGGCGATCTTCACCCGACCCCGCATGGGTGCCTCGTCGATGCGTACGGTGCCGGGCACGGTCCTCGACCAGGCGACGATCTCCGACGCGAGGCGCGCCTCGTCGCTCTCGGTCAACCGGTCGAGCCAGCGACGGATGGCTCCCATCTCCCGCCTCCGCGAGCGCTCGTCTCAGCTCGCCGTGTTTGCTGCCCTGATCTCCTCGCCCAGCTCGGACTTGCGCGACTTGGAGATGTAGATCGACGCGGCCAGGATCGCCGCTGTGACGATCACGACGGCCACACGCAGCGCCGTGTCGTCCGCGTGGGTGACCACCAGTGGCGCGATCAGCAGGGCGACGAGGTTCATGACCTTGATGAGCGGGTTGAGGGCGGGGCCGGCGGTGTCCTTGAACGGATCGCCCACGGTGTCGCCGATCACCGCGGCCTTGTGGCTCTCGGACCCCTTCCCCCCGTAGTTTCCCTCTTCGATGAACTTCTTGGCGTTGTCCCACGCGCCGCCGGAATTGGAGAGCATGACGGCCAGGAGCTGCCCGGTCAGGATCGCGCCCGCGAGGAACCCTCCGAGCGCCTCCCCCTTCAGGAAGAAGCCCGCGAAGATCGGCGAGAGGACCGCGAGCAGGCCAGGGGTCGTGAGCTCGCGCAACGAGGTCTTGGTGCAGATGTCGACCACCGCGCCGTAGTCCGGCTTCTCCTCGTACGTCATGATCCCGGGGTGGAGTCGGAACTGGTTGCGAACCTCCACCACGACCTGCGAGGCCGCCCGGCTCACCGCGCGGATGGCGAGCGAGGAGAAGATGAACGGCACCGAGCCGCCGATCAGCAGGCCCACCAGGACGTCGGGCTCGTCGATGCGGATCCCGTTGAAGATGAAGCCGGCCCCCCGGAGCGCCTCTTCGAATGAACCGAACAGCGAGGTGGCCGCGAGGACGGCGGTGGCGATGGCCATGCCTTTCGTGATGGCCTTCGTGGAGTTGCCCACGGCGTCGAGCCCGCCCAGGATCTCGGCGGGCCGGCCCTCGAACTCGCCGGACATCTCCGCGATGCCCTGCGCGTTGTCGGAGATGGGGCCGTACGTGTCCATCGAGACCACCACGCCCACCGTGGTGAGCATGCCCATGCCGGCGAGGGCGATGAAGTACAGGCGCTCTGACGTCGTGCCCCCGAGATAGAACGCCGAAACGATGGCGCCCGCCAGGATGAGGGCGGCGTAGACCGTCGACTCCAGACCGATCGAGAACCCGGACAGGATCGTGGTGGCCGGCCCGGTCACGGTGGACTCCGCGATCTCCTGCACCGGCTTGAACTTCGTATCGGTGAAGTACTGGGTGATGACCTGGATGACGGCCGCCAGGACGAGGCCGATGGACACCGCGATCGCGGGCTTGTAGCTGTGCATGTAGGTATGGGAGATCACGAACGCCGCCGCGGCGGAGATCACGGCCGAGAGGAAGAAGCCACGGTTGATGGCCTTCATCCCCGACTCGGACTCGGATCGCGGCGTGACCGCCATGATGCCGATGATGGAGGTGACCACGCCCACCGCACGGATGAACAGAGGGAACATCACGCCGATGATGGCGCCCTGCGGCGAGCCGGCGTAGGCGGCGGCGCCCAGGATCAGCGACGCGATCAGGGTGACCTCTGAGGACTCGAAGAGGTCGGCGGCCATGCCCGCGCAATCCCCCACGTTGTCGCCCACGTTGTCGGCGATGGTGGCGGCGTTGCGGGGATCGTCCTCGGGGATGCCCTGCTCCACCTTGCCCACCAGGTCGGCGCCCACGTCCGCGGCCTTGGTGAAGATTCCGCCACCGACCCGCATGAACATCGCGAGGAGCGCCCCACCGAACCCGAAGCCCACCAGCACGCTCGTGGCGTCCTGCTTGTAGATGATCAGCACCGCGGTGGCGCCGAAGAGGCCGAGGCCCACCGTGAACATGCCCGCCACGCCGCCGGCACGGAAGGCGAGCCTGACGGCGGCGCGCAGACCCGATTCGCGTGCGGCGTTCGCCGTCCGCACGTTCGCTCGCACCGCCAGCCACATCCCGACGTAGCCCGTGATCGCCGAGAAGCTCGCTCCCAGGATGAAGGCGATCGAACGTCCCAGACGGATGGAGAGGTTCGGCGAGAGCCCGAGGATCGATGTCGTCGCCTCGCTGGAGACGGGGAGCACGAAGAACAGCGCCACGCCGATCAGCGCCACGAACACCGCCAGCGTCCGGAACTGCCGGGACAGGTACGCGGATGCACCCTCCTGGATGGCCTTCGCGATCTCCCGCATCTTGTCCGTGCCCTCGGGGGCTTTCAGCACCTCGCGCACGAGGTAGTAGGCGAACACCAGGGCAACGAGGGATACGCCGAGGATCACCCACAGCGCCGTCTTGTTGGACGAGCTGAAGACCACCTGAAGCGGTCCGCCCTCCTGGGCGAGGACAGCGCCGAGCATCGAACCTCCTGTGGGTTTGGGCCTCTCTCAGGTTCCGACCGGGGCCGGGAACCCGTGAAGTATAGGGAACGGCAGGTTCGGCGACCTGCGGGGACGCCGACGCGGCCGCGAGTCGGGGCCGTCCCCCGGACGGCTAGCATGCCTCGATGGGTTTCGAGGGCTCCTCGTTGTGGCGCCTGCGCCAGAAGATCGGCAGCGAGCTCGTGCTCTGGCCGGGAGCCACCGTCTGCGTGATCGGGCCCGACGGCAACGTCCTGCTCGGCCTGCGGAGCGACGACCGCGCGTGGGGGATGCCGGGCGGCGGAGCAGAGGAGGGCGGCAGCTTCGCGTCTCCGCCCGAGCCCCTGCTCGGATCGACCCGTCCGGGGCTCGTGCTCCACCGCGCGTGGCGCGCCAGCGGCCGGTTCCAAGCCCGTTGATGCGATCGCGCCGCGCGACCCGTACCGGCGTCCTGCTGTTCGCGTTCTCCTTCGCCGTGATGGCGGATCCGGTCTCCTCGGTGGCCTACGCGATCGAGGCCGCGCTGCGTGCCCTCGGCGGAGACCTGCGCCTCCTGCTCTTCACGATGGTCATGGTCCTGGCGATCATCTCGATCGTCCGACTGAACTACGACCAGCTGATCCGCCGCTTCCCTGAGGGTGGCGGCGCCGTGGCGGCCACGGGCGCCGCCTTCGGGGAGGGATGGGCGTTCCTGCCCCTCGGCGCCTTGATCGTCGACTTCGTGCTGACGATCGCGATCAGCGTCGCGGCCGCCTCCAGCGCGGTCATCGCCTACGTGCCCGCCCTCGCCCCCTTCCGGGTCCTCATCGCCTTGGTGTTGGTCACGGTGGTGGCGGGGATCACCCTGCTGGGGCATCTCGGGCGAAGCGTCTTCGCGACGATGACGGTGGCGTTCGTGGCGGTCGCGTTGCCCGTGATCGCCCTGGGCTTCCTGCATCCGCACGCGATCGGCACGGCGCCGATGTCCGGGAACGGCACCGCGACGCCGTGGACGGTCTTCCTGGCGTTCCCGGTTGCCATGGCGCTGGCGACGGGCGTCGAGGCGCCGTCAAGCGCGATCGCCCAGCTCGGCCAGCTCGACAACCGCGGCCGAGAGCGCTTCGGGCGCGTCACGCTGTGGCTCACCTTCGCGATCGAGGGATCGCTCACCCTGCTCATCGCCCTGCTCGCGGTGCACCTTCGCACGGGCATCCCGGCCGCCGACTCGACCCTGATCGCGGACGTCGCCCGCAACGCCGCGGGCAACGGACCCTTGTTCGCCGGCTTCCAGCTCGCCTCGTCGCTGCTCCTGCTCGCGGCCGCGTCCTCGTCGTTCCAGGCGGGACCGGGCCTGCTGAAGGCGCTCGCGCGCCGCGTGCGAGATGACGGGACCCACGTGGGCATCCTGCCGGCACCGCTCGGCTACACCAACCGCCATCACACCCCGTACTGGAGCGTCGCCGTGTTCCTCGGCGTCGCCGTCGTGGTCGTGCTGGCCGCCGGCGGTCGCGACCAGGAGCTCGTCCTCTTCTACGCGGTGGCCGTGTTCGTGAGCTTCCTGAGCGGCCTGCTCGCCATGACCAAGTTCTCGCGCCAGGACGGCGCCTGGCGATACGTGATCGTGAATTCCTTCGGCGCAGCCGTGGTCCTGTTCACCATCGTGGTGAACCTCGGCCGCGGCTACCCGATCGCCTCGCTCGTCGCGGCCCTGGTGATCGCGGCGATCTTCGCCAGGCTGTGGGTGCGCCAGGGCCGACCGCGCGGCATCGCGCAGGTGGAGCGGGAGGTCGAGCGCGAACTCGGGGGCGATGAATCGGACGAGCGGTCCGCTCTCCCCGAAGCCTAGAGCTGCGGGCCGGGACTCTGGGAGAGCCGTAGGACCGCGTACCCGATGATCCCCGCTAGGAGCGAGGCGCCGAAGATCGCGATCTTCGCCTCGTCGAGTTGCACCGGATCCTTGAACGCGAGCTCGGCGATGAACAACGACATCGTGAAGCCGATCCCCGCGGTCGCGCCCATCCCCGCGAGGTCACCCCAGCCCACGCCGGCGGGCAGCTCCGCGGCTCCCGTCACGGCGATCGCGCCGCTCCCGAGCAGCACACCGACGGGCTTGCCCACGACCAAGCCCAGCACGATCCCGAGCGTGACGGTCGAGCTCAGCGTGGCGGAGACGGACGATGCGGACAGTTCCACGCCCGCGTTCGCGAGGGCGAACAGGGGCACGATCACGAAGCTCGTCCACGGCAGGAGCCCGTGCTCCACGCGGGCGAGTGGGGGGACGGCCTCGCGCGATATCCGCGCCAGTCGGAACCAGGCCGGAGCATCGGCGTCGGGCGGCTGAGGATCGTCCACGGTCTCGTCGGCGATGCGCCGCGCCTCCCTGCTGACCGCCCCCGGGCGCTGGAATGCCTCGGCGGGCGTGAGGAGCCCCAGCACGACGCCGGCCACCGTCGGGTGCACGCCGGAGCGGTAGGTGAGGTACCACAGCAGGATCCCCAGCACCAGGTAGACCCCCATCGAGCGGACGTGCACCGATCGCAGGATCACGAGGGCGGCCACCACGACCAGGGCTTCCTCGAGCGGGAACCACCGGACGCCCCCGGCGTAGAAGACGGCGATCACCACGATCGCCCCGATGTCATCGACGATCGCGAGCGTGAGCAGCAGGGGCTTCAGGTTGGCCGGCGCGTACGCGGCCGCAAGGGTGAGCGCCCCGAGGGCGAACGCGATGTCCGTCGCCATGGGAACGCCCCAGCCCTCGCCCCCCGAGCCCCCGCCGACAACGGCCAGATAGAGCAACGCGGGCACGGCCATGCCGCCGATGGCGGCCGCCACGGGGAGCACCGCGGCCCGCCAACGCCGAAGCTCGCCCACCGTGAGCTCCCGCTTGATCTCGAGGCCGACCACCAGGAAGAACAGCGTCATGAGCCCCTCGTTGATCCAGAAATGGACCGTTCCGCCGAGGCGCCACGCCCCCACGCCCAGCCCCACTTCCGTGTCGAGCAGGTGGTGATAGGCGTCCTTCCACGGCGAGTTCGCCCAGATCACGGCCACCAGCACCGCCGCCAGCAGGAGGATGCTGCTGGCGATCGCGGTCTGGAGGAACGCCTGGAGCGGGCGGATGACCACGCGTGGCACGAAGCGGTCCGTGTGCGACCACGGGTGCCGCAGACCCGGACCGTGGGGCGAGGAGCCATGATCCATGGCCCAACGCTATCGGTTCTCCGGCACCTTCACGGAACCAACAAGGGCGGGTCGTTGGCGAGGCCCGCCGCCCCGGGTAGGCTCGTCGCGTTTTGGCAGACGGTCGTCATGCGCCCCAGTCCCCCCGCATCAAGCCCGCGTATCTCATCGCCGGTGGTGTCGGTGCCCTCGTCCTCATCGTGGGCCTCGTCGTCGTCTTGACCGGAGGGTCCGACAGCCCCCTCGTCCCGGGACACAGCGAGGCTCCTGCCCCGTCGTTCGCGTTCCAGGTCGCCAAGACCGTTCCCGTGACCACGGTCCTGCAGCAGCCCAACGGAAACCCTCCCGATGCCAAGAAGTCGGCTGAAGCCGCGACCCCGGCGGCGGCGAACATCCAGAAGACCCTGCATGCGTTCTACTCGAACGCGTTCCTCGCCCCCGACAACTGGACCAACGGCACGTACGGGGACGTCTTCGGCTCGTTCAGCGCCCAGGCCGAGGCGCAGGGCATGAAGCAGATCGACGTCCTCACCGCGGGGACCGCTGCGGGGGACACGTACTCGGACATCCAACCGGCGAAAGCGACGATGAAGACCAAAGTGCTGCTGGATCCCAAGGGCGAGCCTTACTCCGCCGTGAGCACGGTCACCTTCGCGGCGGACGCCACCTTGAAGGACGGCTCCGGGACCGAACGGCTCGTCAGCAACGGCCAGTACGTCTTCGAGAAGGGGGCCGACGGCTGGATGATCACCGCTTTCTCCGTCCAGCGGCGCGATGAGGCCGCCCGGAGCTCCGGTTCAGCGACCGCATCGGCATCGGGGTCGGCATGAGGCGTCGTGCCCTGCTCGCCATCCTCGGCATCGCCGCTTGGGTGATCGGTTCCGCCTTGGGCGCTCTGGGGCCGGTCTCCGCGCACGCGGAGTCGCCGGGCATCGCCGTCGGCAAGGCCCACGCCGGCTACACGCCGTCCCTCACGGGTTCCAAGCCCGTCGTGATCCTGGCCGTCGGGAGCGGGGCGCGGCCGGGCGAGGACGTCCTGCATTCGCTCGCGGACTCCATCCACCTGCTCTTCCTGAACCCGGCGAAGCACCACGCCACCATGGTGGGGATCCCACGCGACTCCTACGTGGACGTGCCGGGCCACGGCACCAACAAGATCAACTCGTCGTTGTTCTACGGTGGCCCAGACCTGCTCGTGCAGACGATCGAGAGCATCTCGGGCGTCCACATCGACTACTGGGCGATCACGACGTTCTGGGGCTTCACGGACATGATCAACGAGATCGGGGGCCTCACGGTCGACGTGCCGTTCCGGTTCTACGACCCCTCATACTCGCGGGCGGACCTGCAGCCCGGCGTGCAGAAGCTCGACGGCCAGCAGGCGCTCTCGTTCGCGCGAGACCGTCACAGCATGGTGCAGGGGGACTTCGCGCGCCAGGAGAATGGCGGCCGGCTCTTCCTCGCGGCCTTGGCGCAGTTCCAGAAGGAGTACGCGAAGGACGCGACCGAACTCATGACGTGGCTCGGTGCGGGGATGTCCAACACCTTCATCGAGATCCCGCTGAGCGAGGTCCAACAACTCGCGTTCACGGCAACCAAGATCCCCGTCAAGAACGTGCAGAACGTGGTCCTGCCGGGAAGCGCGCAGATGGCGGGGTCGCTGTCCGTGGTGATCTTGAACGACACCTGGAAGGCCAAGATCTTCGCGGACGTGAAACCCGACGCCATCTTGAGCAAGAAGAACGTGCCGCCCAGCCCCACGGCCGATCAACCGAAGGGATGATCCTGCCGGGACGCTCCGGGATCAGATCTTCGTGAGCACGTAGGCCACGTAGCCGACGTAGAAGACGCCCTGCACCAGCAGGAGCCTTGCCGTCAGGCGTCCGCGGAACCGAACCGTGAGCCAGAGCACCGACCCTGCCGCCAGCGCGATCAGGGCGGCCACGAGCGCGACGCCACTCAGATCCCAGGGCGTCAGCAGGAGCCCGATCGCCACGGGGAACGAAGCTTGGAAGACCATCGCGCCCGTCATGTTCCCCAGCGCAAGCGTGTCCTTGCGCCGGCGGATCCACAGCACGCTGTTGAATTTCTCGGGAAGCTCCGTGGCGAGGGGGGCGACCAGCAACGAGAACGCCAGCGGCGAGACGTGGAACCGCTCCCCGATCGAGTCGACCGCCACGATGAACAAGCGCGCTCCGGCCACGATGAGACCCAGGGCCAGCGCGCTTTGAACGAACGGGGCGGCGGCGGAGCTGTCGACGGTCCATCCGCTCAGCGAAGGACGGAGCCGACGAAGCCACTCCCAAACGTAGAGCGGCTTGATCTCGTTCTCGACCTCCCGCCCCGTCTCCTCGTCGGAACCCGTGAAGTGGCGGCGCACGTAGTAGCCGTACCCAACGACGAGGACGATCACGAGGGCGTCGTGCAATGCGCGCACGTGGATCAGGCCGGCGACGACGGCCAGCGTGTACATCACCAGGAAGTAGCCGAGATCCTGGCGCAGTACCCCGCGATCGAATTCCAGCTCGGCGGGGCGGCGCCCGCCACGGGCAGTGATCAGCACCGTTACGGCGATCACGAACATGGCGAGCGTCGTGAGCATCAACGGGGCGCCGAGGATGGCTCCGGTTCCGATCTCCTCGCCCGCGCCGTGACCCGACAAGATCGCGATGAGCGGCAGCAGGGTCTCGGGCAACGCCGTGCCCACGGCCGCGAGCACGGAGCCCACCGCGCCCTCCGATAGGCCGAACCCCTCGCCCACCCATTCGACGCCGTTCGTGAACAGCTCGGCTCCGGCGAGGATGACGAGCAACGATGCGATGAGGGTGGGCCATTCCATCCGGCGCGCCATCGTGACAGGTGGGGGCCGCACCGTCAGGGGCGCCTCCCGCTCGGACCCAACGATGCGGGAATCGGCTACGCTCGGAGCGCCGGATGGGGAGTAGTCCGAATCCGGGGTGCCGCCACCACGGCCGTCGATCGACGACCCGGCCCCCGGCCGTACGCGGTTCCGACCACGGGCGGGGACGAGACCTCCGGCCTCACAGGAGGCTGGAGGCTCGATCATGACCCCGTTCCAAGGAACGCCCGTTCGGGCGCGACCGGCGCGCGCACGGCTCGTCCTCATGCTCCCTCCGGCCGCCACCGCGCCCGCCGTGGCCCTCTCGCTCAGTCATCAGCAACTCGCCCATCCCCTCGAGGCGGCGATCTACGGGGTGGCCATCGTCGGGGCCGCGTTCATGCTCGCGTGGGCGGCCGAGGTGGCCCAACTCGACATCTCCGCCGGGCTCGCCATCGCGATCCTCGCGCTGATCGCGGTGCTGCCCGAATATGCCGTGGACTTCGTCTTCGCGTCCAAGGGAGGGGAATCCTTCCAAGCGACCGGACCCGCGTGCCTGCCGCTGAACGGCGGTTCCGAGTCACCCTGCTCGCTGGCCCTGGCGAACATGACCGGCGCGAACCGCCTGTTGATCGGGGTGGGATGGACGATGGTCGTGTTCATCGCCTTCCGTCAGCTGCGACGCAAGGGCCGCCTGCCCGTCGGACGGCGGTGGCCCGGGGTGCGATTGGACCGTGGTCACGCGGTCGAGATCGCCTTCCTGGGCGTGGCAACGATCTACTCAATCACGCTTCCGTTGAAGCATTCGATCACGCTCGTGGATGGAGGCGTGCTGGTGGCGATCTTCGTCGCATACACGATCCGCATCTCGCGCGCACCGGCCGGGGAACCGCACCTCGTAGGCCCGCCCGCCTACCTGGGAACGCTTCAGCCGTTGAGACGGCGCACGACGATCGTCGCTCAGGCCGTCTTCGCGGCGGCGGTGATCCTGCTCGTGGCCGAGCACTTCGCCGAATCACTCGTCGCCACGGGGTCCACGCTGGGCATCAGCGAGTTCGTCCTTGTCCAATGGCTGGCTCCGCTCGCCTCTGAGGCACCGGAGTTGCTGGTAGCCGGACTCTATGCGTGGCGGCTCAACACGAACGCAGGACTCGGCACCTTGGTGAGCTCCAAGGTGAATCAATGGACGTTGCTGGTGGGCACCCTGCCGTTCGTTTTCGCCGTCTCATCGGGTGGACTCCACGGCCTCCCCATCGACGACCTCCAGCGCCAGGAGTTGTTCCTCACCGCCGCTCAATCCTTCCTGGCCGTGGCGATGATCGCCAGTCTGACGCTTTCGCTCCGAGAAGCCGGCGTCCTCTTCGGCTTGTTCTTCGGCCAGTTCATCCTGGGCGCGCTCGTGCCCTCGGGACTGCACGGTGTTGAACGGGTGGGCATGGGCGTCCTGTACCTGGTGCTCGGTGCCCGGGTCTTCGTGAAGGAGCGCCGGGACATCCCACGCTTGCTGCGCGACGGCTTCCGCACGCCGGCGGCGGAGCTGATCCAGGCCGATGGGCCCCCGCCGGCAGAGGCCGAGCCGCCCGGGGGAAGGACCGCGACGCCGCTAGCCTAGGTCAGTGGATGCCCGAGCCCTCCTCGACACGCTCACGCAGGACGAGCAGGTTGCCCCCTCCCTCGTGAACGTCCGGGATCTGCCCGCTCGCGAGCCCGTCCTGCGGGCGTTCCCCGCGGACCTGCCCGAGCTCATCACGCAGCGCCTCGGCCTGCTGGGCGTCACCGGCCTCTACCCTCATCAGGCTCGTGGGCTCGAGATCCTGCGTGGCGAGGGAGACCTCGTCATGGCCACCGGCACGGCGAGCGGCAAGACGCTCGTCTACAACGTCACCTTCGCGGACACGGTGCTCTCGGTGCCCAAAGCCACCGCGCTCTACCTCTACCCGACGAAGGCGCTCGCACGCGACCAGCTTCGGGCCGTCCGAGCGCTGAAGCTCCCGCAGCTGAGAGCGTCGGTCTACGACGGCGACACGCCGAAACCCGAGCGCCCCTTGATCCGCAAGAACGCCAACCTCGTGATGACCAATCCGGACATGCTTCATCTGTCGCTGCTGCCCGATCACGCTCGCTGGGCCGATTTCCTATTGCGTTTGTCGCTCGTCGTGGTGGACGAGGCGCACGTGTGCCGCGGTGTGTTCGGTTCGCACGTGGCGCTGGTGCTACGGAGGCTGCGCCGCCTGGTGGCGCACTACGGCGGCGACCCGCGCTGGTGCCTGGCGAGCGCGACCGTGGGCAATCCAGGGGAGCTGGCTGCGCGCCTCGTGGGGATCCCGTTCCACGAGGTCACCGAGGACGCCTCCCCTCGAGGGCACAAGCTCTTCGCCCTGTGGAGCCCGCCGATCCTCGATGAAGACACGGGCCGACGCCGCAGCGCGCTCACGGAGGCGGCGACGCTCGTGGCTCGCCTCGTCGAGCGTGACGTCCGCACGATCGGGTTCACGCGATCCCGGCGGGCGGCCGAGCTGCTGGCCGGATCCGCGCGGCGCAACGTACACGATGCCCAGAAGCGGGCCCGGATATCGTCCTACCGAGCGGGGTACCTCGCCACCGACCGACGTCGGATCGAAGGGGCTCTGGCCTCGGGTGAATTGCTCGCCGTAGCCTCGACCAGCGCGTTGGAGCTCGGGATCGACATCGGGACCCTGGACGCGGCGGTCCTGACCGGCTACCCGGGGACGCGCGCCTCGTTCTGGCAGCAGGCCGGCCGCGCGGGGCGCCGCAGCGGCGACGCGCTCGCGATCTTGGTGGCCCAGGACGACCCCCTCGATCGCTACCTCGTGCACCACCCGGAGGATCTGTTCGACAAGCCGGCAGAGGCGGCCGTGATCGACCCCACCAACCCCTACGTCCTCGAACCGCATCTGCGCTGCGCCGCGCGTGAGTTCCCCCTGCAAGATCACGAACGTTGGTTCTTTGGAGACGTGGCAGACGTGAGCGCCGCGCTCGACCGGTTGGTGGCTCGAGGGGAACTGGCGCGGCGCCGGGAGGCCTGGCACGACAAGGGGAAGGAGCCGCCGCATCGGGTGGTCGACGTGCGGAGCGGAGGCGGGCACGTCTACCGGATCGTCATCTCCGGAACCGGCGAACTGTTGGGAACGGCCGACGAGGGACGGGCATTCCAGACGCTGCATCCGGGGGCGGTCTACCTCCACCTGGGCGAGCAGTACCTGGTGCGGGAGTTGAACCTCGTCGAGCGCGTCGCCGTGGTCCTGCCCGCCGATCCCGACTTCTACACACAAGCACGCGACATCACGGACATCGGCGTGGTCGCGGCCGAAGAGCGAGGCCGAACCGGGGACGCCGACGCGACGTTCGGCACGGTGCGCGTCACCACGCAGGTCACGTCCTACGTGAAGAAGCTCCTGAGCACCAACGAGGTGATCGACGAGCTGCCGCTGCCGCTGCCGCCCCGGCACCTCGAGACCAAGGCGGTGTGGTGGACCATCTCGACGGGCGTGATCGCGCGCGCCGCCGTGAGTCCGCGCGCTCTGCCGGGCGCGATCCACGCGGCCGAGCACGCGGCGATCGGACTGCTCCCGCTCGTTGCCACGTGTGACCGATGGGACATCGGCGGTGTCTCCACGCCGATGCACCAGGACACGGGCATGACCACGATCTTCGTCTACGACGGCTATCCCGGGGGCGCCGGGATCACCGAGCGGGGGTTCGCCGCGTCGGATCGCTGGTTGCGGGCCACCCTGGAGGCGATCCGCCGATGCCCGTGCGCGCGAGGGTGCCCCTCCTGCGTCCAGTCGCCGAAGTGCGGGAACGGGAACGAGCCGTTGGACAAGGCCGGGGCGGTTGCCCTGCTGGGCGCGATCCTCGGCGAGAGCTGGGGATAAGCGACTGGCGGGGATGGCGCCTGCGCCCGAGGGCCTTCGACCCTCAGCGAACGCCGTATTGCCCCAGGACCCTCCGATGGGCGAGCCTTCGGCGCGAAACGGGCGGTCATGCCCGTGCCGGGACGAAGGGAACCTCAATCACATGGTGCGTGTCGTGGTCGCTACGGCTGCCGCCTGGATGACCGTCGGTTTCCTGGCTGCCGCCGCGCTCGTCTGCACCGCCGCGCTCGCGAGGGCGCACGGGCGTCGATCGGAGCGCCGGAAGGCTGCCGCGCTGACCAGGCGGCTGACCGATCGCCGCCCGGGTCCCGCAGGCCCGCACCACGCCGCCCCGACCGGGTCGGCCCGCGGAGTCCAGGGGAGACCCGAAACCGAGCTCCGGCACACCTTGGATCACCTCTTCGAGGAGCGGGACGCGCTGCTCGAGGAGTTCCAGCAGGTGCAGACGCAGATCCACGCAACGAAGCGGCAGGTGGAGCGCCGCCGACGCGTGGTTCCCATGAGCGACGGTGACGCGAACATGGCCGACGTCATCGTCCTGCGCGACCCGACGGCCCCCGAAGAACGATCCGAGCACGGTCGCTCGTCTTAGGCGGATGCCCGGGCGCCTCGAAGTCTGCTCCATATCCCGATGACGCTCGATCGTTCCTCCGGCGTGAGACCGAAGAGCACCAGCGCGACGTAGTAGACCCCGCCGCCGATCACCCCGGTGGCGACGAAGTCCACGGCCCAGTGCGGCCCGTTCGTGAACGCGTGCACGACCAGCATGACGGCGCCGCCGATGACCGTCGGGATCAAGAGCCGCGCGTAGTAGCGGTCGTAGGGCTGGATCCGCACGAAGCGCCACACCAGCCACAGTCGAAGGGCGTTGGACACGACGAGGGCGCTCGTCTGCGCGATGGCCGCACCCATGGGGCCGAGGTGCGGGACCAGCGCGATCGCGACCACCAGGTCCAGCATGAACGAGAGGGCGTACACGAGCAGGTCCCACCCGGTGCGGCCCACCATGATGAGGATGAAGCCCGCCGCGCCCACACTCACGTTCACGATCTGCCCGATCAGCAAGACCCGGAGCCACGAGGTGCCCGCGTCGTACGAGCCGCCGAAGAGGTGCAGCACCGCCGACGGGGCGATCATGAAGAGCAGCAGGAGCGGGATCGTGCCGCTCAGCGTCCACCGGGTGATCTGTTTGAACAGGGCGTTCAGCCGGTCTCGCAGCCCGCGTTCGTAGAGGTCGGCGACGAAGGGGCTGAACATGTAGCTCACGGCGGTCAGGAAGAGCACGAGCGCCTGTGCCACGCGGATCGCCGCCGCATAGACGCTCAGATCGGGGCTGTGCGGGTAGAAGTGGGAGAGCACCGCGAGGTCCGTGTAGAACAGGGCCTGGCTGAGCAGCGCGGCGGGGGCGCGGGGGGCCCCGTACTTGACGAGCGCCTTCGCCTCGTTGGCCTCGGCGGGCTGGGGGACGAACGGCTTGGTGACGCTGCGCCAGGACCACCAGGCCACGATGCCGGCAACGACCCAGGACAGGGTGTAGCCCCACACGGTCACCGCCACGGTCTTGTCTACGAGCGCCCACAGGGCGAGGGTGATGACGATCCAGCCGAGGGACTGCCCGATCCAGTACGCGTAGAGCGTGTGGCGCATGATCTTGAGCCCGCGACTGCCGCCGAGGTACACCTGGGCCACCGCCACGAACACGAGGCCGAACGCGGCGGCGACCACCGATGCGCTCGGCACGTTCACGAGGTCGGCGATGGGCACGGCCGCCATCAAGACGATCGCCGCCACCAGCACGCTCACCGCCGCGGCGATCCCCACCGCGATGCGCACGATCGCTCGGGAGCGTCCGGGCTCGCCCTTCCCCGCCTCGATCGCGACCCGGCGCACCGAGGCCATGTCCATCCCGAACCGCGTGGCGGCTCCCGCTACGAACGCGAACTGCGTCATCAAGGTGATCTGCCCGAACTGGCCCGAGCCCGCCCCGAACGCGCGCGCGATCAGGATGCTCATGCCGAAACTCGCGACCACGTAGACGCCGAGACCGACGATGTTCTGGCCGGTCCCGGCGAGGATCGTCTTACGGTCGCGGATCTCGTCGGCGTGATCGGGCAGCGCAGCCTCTTCGGCCTGCGCGGCGGCGAGCGCTTCTTCAGGGGTTCCCACGGCGGCCCAAGTATCCCCGACGGAACCTCGGGCGACCCTCGATCGAGTCGATCGTCACGAGGATGGCAGACGGGGCGCCCGCCACCCCTTCGATGGTGGGCGCCCCGTCCGGTGCCAGCGTACGTCCTTCGGTCGCGCTAGGAGCGGCGGGCCTTGCAGCCTCGGTCGCGGTTGGACCATTCGCGCTGTGTGAAGTAGAAGTTATGGTTGATTACCTGGTTGTAGGCGTCGCCGTTGGAGGCGTGGCCCAGCACCTTGCCGTAGTTGCTCACGCACTTGTCCGAGCCCTCGTACCCCGTGCGGTCGAACCAGGCGTTCAGCAGCGGGTCGTTCGTCATCTCTCGATGCTCGTGGCTGATGGAGTCGAGCGTCCCGTCGACCGGCCCGTTGGGTGCCTGCGGAGTGCCGCAGCCGTTCGGCAGCATGGGCGCGAAAGGGATGTTCGCGTAGATCGTGGGCGAGGACATCTCGCCGAAGTAGGAGTGATAGGCGCAGTAGTACGTGAACGAGCATGCCTTGCCGTTGCTGCCGAAGCACGACCCGACGCCGTCCGGCGTCACCATGAAGAACGCCTGGTCGATGCCCGGCGTCCAGCCGGCGTCGCTCACCACGCGCTTGACCTCACGGCGGAGCTGCTTGTCCGTGAGGCAGATCCTCGATCAGCTCGCCCGCCGCGGAGCGGTACTTGGGGCAGCCGTTTGCCGGGAACGGGTTCGTGTCGACGACGGAGCCGCCGGAGGTCTGGTCGTAGTTCGCGTGGTGTCCCCGGGAGTCCGTGTACTGGTTGAGGACCGAGTACACGTTTGCATGGCCGCCGCTGTCGGCCGCGGTGTCGGTGAAGTACTGGTCGATGACGTCGGTGTAGGTGGTGGCGTCGAGCTCGTGGCCCGGCGGGGTCCAGTAGATGACGCGGGTGGTGCTCCTCGGCATCACGGGACCCCCGTGATACTTGAGCTTGGGTCGCTTCTTGGCGACGTGGGCCCACGCCTCGTGCGGCTGCACCTTGAGGACGCCGCCGGGTCCGCCGTGGACCCTCGCTCGGGGCACACGGGCGTTGACCGTTGCCGAGGCGGTGAACGTCATCGCCACCAATGTCGTGGCCAAGGCGAGCGGTGCCAAGGCGGATCTCAAGCGCATCGGAGTCCCTTTCGAACGGCGGAGAAGGTTCGCCGAAGATTACCGGACGAACTGCGGCGCGAGCGTCAGTCCGTCCGGCGATAGAGCCGGACAGAGATCGTCACGAAGATGGCCAGGATGCCGACGTCCCACGCGAGCGACTCCCACACATAGGTGGCCGTGGGGCCTCCGATGGTGAGCGCGCGCACGGCGTTCACCGTCGCCGTTACCGGCTGGTGGTTCGCGAACGCCTGGAGCCACGTTGGCATGGAGGACGTGGGCACGAACGCCGACGAGGCGAACACCAGCGGCGCGAGCACGGGGAACGCCGCGGCCTGTGCCGTCTCCGGATCCCCCACGGCCATCCCCAGGGTGGCGAAGACCCAGGACATCGCGTATCCGAAGAGCATGACCAGCAGCGCGCCGGCGATCAACCCGAGGGCGTTCGTGCCGATCCGCCAGCCCACGAGGAACCCGACGACCATCATGAGGATCACCACGAACACGTTCCGCAGCAGATCCGCGGTCGTGCGGCCCGTGAGGACGGCCGAGCGGGCCATGGGCAGCGCGTGGAACCGCTCCATGAGGCCCGTCTTCATGTCGGTCGCGAGGCCGATGGCCGTCGCGATGGCGCCGAACACCACGGTCTGCACGAAGATGCCGGGCATCAGGTAGTCCACGTAGGTGACGCCGGGCGGCAGCCCGGTGATGGCGCCGCCGAAGACGTAGCGGAACATGATGACGAAGACGATCGGCTGGATGGTCGAGAAGACCAGCAGCTGCGGGATGCGCACGTAGGCGATCAGGTTCCGCCGCGCGATCGCGAACGTGTCCCGCAGGACCCCCATGGGGATGCGGCGTTCACGCGACAGGTCCAAGACGGCGGGGATCGAGCGCGTGGTCACGCTTCACCTCCCCCCGACGGGGACGGTTCGGGGTCCTCGGCCGCGGGCTCGGCGTGGTGCCCGGTGAGGGTCAGGAACACGTCGTCCAGGCTGGGCTCTCGCACCCCCAGCGTTGCCGGCTCGATGCCGGCGGATCGAAGCGGCGAAGCACCTCCACCAAGACCCGGGGACCCTGATCCGAGGAGATGCGCACCGTGGCGCCCTCGCGCTCGGACGTCCCGGCGATGCCGTCCAGCAGGCCGACGGCGTGCGCGGCGGTGGCCTCGTCGCCGAAGCCCAGGTCCACCACGGTGTCCCCCAGCTGCGCCTTCAGGTTGGCGGGGGTGTCATTCGCGATGACCTCGCCCCCGTCGACCACGGCGATGCGTGCGGCGAGCTGATCGGCTTCCTCGAGGTACTGGGTCGTGAGGAGCACCGTCGTGCCATCGCCCACGAGCGCCCTGATGGTGTCCCACAGGGCGTTGCGACTGGACAGGTCGAGGCCCGTCGTGGGCTCGTCGAGGAAGAGCACGGGTGGTTTGGGGACTAGGGCGGCGGCGATGTCGAGCCGGCGCCGCATGCCTCCCGAGTAGGTGCGCGCCGGCCGGTCGGCGGCGTGTTCGAGACCGAAGTCGCCGAGCAGCTCCGCCGCGCGGGGAGCGATGCTGGCGCGCGGCAGCTGACTCAAGACGCCGACCATCTGGAGGTTCTCGCGGCCCGTGAGGTTGGCGTCCACGGCCGCCGCCTGCCCCGCCATGCCGATCCTGCGTCGCACGGCGTCGGCGTCGCGAACGACGTCGAACCCCAGGACCTCCGCGCGGCCTTCGTCCGGATGGATGATCGTGGACAGGACCCGCACGGCGGTCGTCTTTCCGGCCCCGTTGGGACCCAGCAGCCCGAAGACCGTGCCCTCGGCGACCTCGAGATCGATCCCGGCGAGGGCCGTCACCTCTCCGAATCGCTTGGCCAGCTTCTCGACGAAGATCGCCCGCTCGCTCATGCGATCGATGATGCTACACAACGCCATGAACGTCCCGCGGTGTCGATATCCGCCTTGGACGTTCGTCGTGAGGTAGATGCGCGGACACCGAACGTCCGCACGGGAGGAGGAACGATGACGGACTACGTGTTGCTCTACCAGGGCGGATCGATGCCCGAGAGCGAGGAGGAGCAGAAGCTAGTCATGGCCGCGTGGGAGGGGTGGTTCACGAGCCTCGGCGCCGCCGTAAAGGACCCCGGGAATCCCTTCGCACCCGCATCGACGCTGATCGCCGCCGACGGGGCCGTCTCCGACGGGAGCGGCGGCGCCTCGGGCTATTCGATCATCGTGGCCGACTCGCTCGACGAGGCCACCGCGATGGCCAAGGACTGCCCCGTTCGACAAGGTGGCGCCAGCATCTCGGTGCGCGAGACCTTCGAGGCGATGTAAGGGCGCGGCGTGCGTCGGGGCTCGGGTCGTGAAGGCCCGGGCCCCGGGGTCGCCGCCCCGCTGCGCCGCCGGATCCGCTACTCGATGTAGCCCAGCCCCCGGAGGTGCTCCTCCATCTCGTCCGCCTCGGTTTCGTTCACGGCAGACTCGCCGCCCATGCCTGGGATCGACATGCCGGGGATGCCCGCGGCCGGCTCCTCGGCAACCTCGCGCTCGGTGATGTGGGCCTGGCTGCCGAGGATCTCGCTGAGCACGCGCCCGGTAGGCTTCACGGCCGCGGGCGCATCGAGCGCGGCCACGATGGTGGGCGCCAGGTCGATCAAGGCCGGCGTCTGCTCGAAGGGCTTCACGTCGGGGCCGACCGCCACGATCGTCCCCTCGATGCGGTGGTCACCGCTCACCCAGTCGGCGTCCTCGTAAGCGGCCTTCGCGTGGGTGAGCGAGTAGTTCTCGGCCGGAACCATCAAGATGTCGGGCGCCTGGTCGGCGTACCTGCCCTTGAACACGTCTTCGCGCTTATGGATCTCCTTGACGGGTTTCTGGCCCGTCTTGGGATCGACGAACCCGGCGAGGCGATCCATCAGGGCGTCGCGCACCTTGTCGTAGTCGCCCGGCTCCACGATGCCGTCGATCTCTCGGCCGGCGAGGTTGATGGTGACGCCCTCGCCCGTGGAGCGGATCGAGGTGAACGCCCGCGTCTTCGCCCAGTTGATCGACTGCGGCAGGGCGACCTTCCCGTGCAGGCCGAGGGTGTCGTACACCTTGCGCGCCACCTTGCGCACGGGACCCCACTGCATCGGCCCGAACACCACGTTGGAGGCGCTGAAGTCGAGGTACCCGAACTCGTGCAGCAGTCGGTCCATGTTGATCGTGCGCGTACAGGACTGGAAGCCGTGGTCGGAGATGAACAGGATGATGTCGTCGGACCTCGCGCGCGAAACGAACGCGCCGATCGCGTCGTCGGTCTGGCGGAAGATATCCGCGACCTTCCTGCCGATGCGCGAGTCCTTGTTCTTCACGTAGTCGGGATGATCGGGCGCGACGAAGTTCGACAAAGCGTGCTGGGTCCGATCGATGCTGACCCAGACGCTCGCCATCAGGTCCCAATCGGTGTTATCCATCAGCCACTCCGAGGCCTTGATGCGCTTCGCGGTCACCTCGAACGCCTCGTCGAGGTAGGCATCGGGCTTGTTGTGATAGGTCGTCCAGCTCATGCCGTTGATCGGCCATTCCAGGCCCGCCTTCGCGAGGGTCTGCGGCAGGTCTGCCGGTTGCGTGAACTGCCGGTTCTTGGGCAGGACGCCACCCGCGGTGAGCGCGCCCTGGATGTCGGGCGGCGGGAAGGTGAGCGGCACGTCGAGCAGGAGCTGCTTCTTGTGGGCGGCCGTCAGGTCGTCGAGGAAGGTGCGCGCCTTGATCGACTTGAAGGTGACCGGGTACTGCTTGTGGGTCCCCGGCACGGTCTCGAGGATGTCGAACACGCCATGGTCGACGGGGTCGACGCCCGTGAGGAAGGACGGCCACGCGCTCCAAGAGTGGGTCGGCACCGTCGAGCGCAAGACATCGCGCTGCCCTCGGTCGATGAGCGCCTGCAGGTTCGGCAGGGCGCCCGCCTCCAAGAGCGGATCCAAGATCCGCCAGTCGGCGCCGTCCCACGCGATCAGGATCACTCGTGGCATACAGGTCTTCTCCGCAGGTCAGGAAGGCTGGAAGTGTACCGAAGCGATGTTCGAACACCGAGATACGCCTTCGCACGCAGCTTCGTTCCGCCGCGGCGCCGGGTTTCTCTTCGCGGGGCCAAGGGTATGGTGACGGCTCGCCGCGAAGGGAGGGCGCCATGAACCTCAACAGCGTATTGATCGGCTCGGAAGATCCGCAGCGTCTCGTGGACTACTACACCAAGCTTTTCGGGGATCCTGCGTGGAGCGACGGCGGCTACACGGGCTGGCAGCTAGGGTCGGGAGGCATCATGGTCGGGCCGCACGACCAGGTGAAAGGGACCAACCAACAGCCCGGTCGGGTGATCTGGAACATCGAGACCCCCGAGGTGAAAACCGAGTTCGACCGAATGGTGTCCGCCGGAGCCACCGTCGTGCGGGAGCCGTACAACCCTGCCGACGACGATAGCGACGCCCTGCTCTGCACGTTCTCCGACCCCGACGAGAACTACTTCCAGCTCGCCAGCCCCATGGGCTGAGCCGCGCGCCCGGGGTGCTGCCGCTTGCGGACGCATCCCACCACGGCGGCGGAGATCGACCCCCCACGACTTGACAGCCCGCCGATGTATCCATAACCTTATGGTTATGGATACCAGGAGGGAGCGAACCTCGGCCGCACCGACGGCGGAGCTCGACGCGGTGTTCGGGGCGCTCGCCGACCCCATCCGACGCTCGATCCTGGCCAGACTGACGCAGGGAGAGGCGAGCGTCGCGGAGCTCTCCACTCCGTTCAGCGTGTCTCAGCCCGCCATCTCTCGCCATCTCAAGGTGCTGGAGCGCGCAGGCCTGATCCTGCGGTCCCGGCGCTCCACCGCCCGGCTGAGCCATCTCCGGGCGGAGCCGTTGCGAGAGGCGACCGTGTGGCTCGCGGGATACCGCGACTTCTGGGAGGAGAGCTACGAGCGGCTCGACGAGCTGCTCGTCGCATTGCAGGACGAACGGACTGATCGATCGCAAGCGGACGATCCGACAGGAAGGAGCACGTCATGACCCAGATGAAGGTAACCGCCGAACCCGGGGTGCCCCAGGTCATCACGACCCGGACGTTCGACGCGCCGCGCGACCTCGTCTTCCGCGCGTTCACGGAACCGGAGTTGCTGATCCAGTGGCTCGGCCCGCGGAAGTACACCATGACGATCGAGCGCCACGACCTGCGCGATGGCGGCACCTGGCGCTACGTGCACGCCGACGAGGCCGGCAACGCCTTCGGCTTCCACGGGGTCTTCCACGGCGACCCCTCTCCGGAGGGCTTCGTCCAGACCTTCGAGTTCGAGGGCGCGCCCGGCAACGTGTCGATGGACACCCTCACGCTCGAGGAGGACGGTGGCACGACCACCGTTCGTACCAACTCGGTATTCCAGTCCGTCGAGGCCCGCGACGCCATGGTCGCATCCGGCATGGCCGAGGGGATGAACGAGGGCTACGACCGTCTCGACGACTTGGTTGCCACGCTCGTAGCAACCCGATAACCGACCAGGAGCAAAGGAGCGTCGACATGCAGAGGATCACACCGTCGTTGTGGTTCGACACCCAGGCGGAAGAGGCCGCGAACTTCTATGTCTCTCTCTTCGAGGACTCGGAGGTGACGGACGTCCAACACCTCGAGGGCACCCCCAGCGGCGACAACGTGGCGCTGGTGTTCTTCCGGCTCGCAGGCCAAGAGTTCACGGCCCTCAACGGTGGGCCACAGTTCCCGTTCACCGAGGCGATCTCCCTCTCGGTGAGCTGCAAGGATCAGGATGAGGTCGATCGGTTCTGGTCTCGGCTGACGGAGGCGGGCGGCGAGGAGGGCCAGTGCGGGTGGTGTAAGGACCGATTCGGCCTGAGCTGGCAGATCGTGCCCGACCGCATGGGCGAACTGCTGAGCGACCCCGACCCCGCCCGCGCCCAGCGTGCCATGCAGGCGATGCTGCAGATGCAGAAGATCGAGATCAAGACGCTGGAGGACGCTGCGAACGCCGGATGAGGTTCAGCAAGCGACCGGCTTGCCCCCTTCTGAAGTTTGCGCTTAACTAGCGTTCCACTTCAGAAGGGGGCCCGGTCATCGAGGTCAGCACCGAGATCACGATCGCCCGTCCGCGCCACGACGTCGCACGCTACGTCATGGATCACCGCAACGACACCACGTGGATCGGCGGCATCACGCAGAGCGAGATGATCGGGGAAGGCCCCTTCGCGGAGGGCTCCGAAGTCCGGCGTGTGGCCCATTTCATGGGCAAGCGCATCGACTATGTGTTGCGCGTCGAGCGACTGGATCAGGGCAGCTTCCTGGAGATGCGCTCCGTGAAGGGCCCGTTCCCGATGACCGTGAACTACGCGTTTGCGGACGTTGAGGGCGGCACGCGCGTGAGCATCCGCGTGGGCGGACGACCGGGGCGGCTCTACCGCCTCGCGGAGCCCATGCTCGCGAAGCGGACGAGGTCCTCGATCGCATCGGATCTCGCCCGGCTGCGTGCCCTCTTAGAGGCCGGCGCGGGTGCAACGCCCGCCGGATCGTGAGCGCGCGCGCTTCGCGATGGCGCTCGAAGGACCTCCTTCGTTCCTTCACGAGTGGTTCACATCTCGCGTCCATGGTGGAGGAAGACGCGAGACGAGGAGGTCGAGATGCGTCGTGGAATCGCGATCGTTGCGGTACTGGTGGTGATCCTCGCTGGGATCGGCATCGGGGTAGGTGCGTACAACGCGGGTGAGCGCAACGGCATCACCCAGGGCGTCGAGCAGGTGCAGGTGGCGCAGGCCAACGGCCAGGGCGTCCAGGTCGTGCACGTGGTGGACGACGGGCGCCGGGGCTTCTTCCCCGGCTTCTTCCTGTTCCCGTTCTTCCTCATCGGCGGAATCCTGCTGATCGGAGGGATCTTCCGCGGAGCGGGACGGTGGGGACGTGGCGGCCCCCACGGCCACGGTCCCGGACCCTGGAACGAGGACGGCCGACGCGGCTTCGAGGAGCGGGCCCGAGAGTGGCACCGGCGCGAACACGGTGAGCCCGCTCCGGCCGAGGAACAGACCGCAGGCTGAGACCGCGTGTGGCCGGGCGGGGGTGGTTGCCTCCGCCCGTCGCGCGCGAGAGGCTCGCTCGCATGCAGCACATCCTGGTGGTCGAGGACGAGATGCAGATAGCGCGCACCTTGCGCGACTATCTCGAGGTGGCGGGCTACCTCGTGACCGTCTCGAGCGACGGTCCGTCGGCGGTCGCGAGCGCGCGCGGGAGGCGTCCCGACCTGGTGGTGCTCGACCTCGGGCTGCCGGGGATGGACGGTCTGGACGTCGCGCGCGAGCTCCGACGCGCTTCCACCACCCCCATCGTGATGCTCACCGCCCGTGGCGACGAGTCCGACCGCATCGTTGGCCTCGAGCTCGGGGCCGACGACTACTTGGTGAAACCCTTCAGCCCGAAGGAGCTGGTGGCGCGGGTTCGGGCGGTGCTCCGGCGCACGAGCGGCGGCATGGCCGGTGGCGAGATCCTGCGAGCCGCAGGCGTGGAGGTCGATCTGCCGAAGATGCGCGCCCGCGTAGCCGGCCGCGGGCTCGACCTGACGCCCACCGAGTTCCAACTGCTGGCGACGCTCGTGCGCGAGCCCGGCCGTGTGTTCACGCGCGGCCAGCTACAAGACGCCCTCCACGGAGTCGCGGTCGATTCGTACGACCGAGCCATCGACGCGCACGT
Organism: uncultured Actinomycetes bacterium; assembly: GCA_963719165.1. Classification (GTDB taxonomy): domain Bacteria; phylum Actinomycetota; class UBA4738; order UBA4738; family HRBIN12; genus JAOUEA01. The sequence goes on from CAVRAV010000001.1 coordinate 2,034,652, forward strand.
GAAGAACCTCCGCCGCAAGCTCGAACCAGAGGCCGGGAGACCGAGGTACCTGCTCACCGTTCACGGCGTCGGGTATCGGTTCGCCGACGACGCCGACGACGCGGATGCCTGAGCGCCGCGGCCCGCCGTGGGGCGGGGGAGGACCTCCGTGGCGCGGCCCGGGTGGGTTCGGGCCGCCGGGACGTCGGTTCCGACGGGGAGCGTTCGTCGTATTGCTCGCGATCGTCTTGCTCGTCGCCATGCTCGCCACGGTCGTGGCCACGATCGCCACGGGCAACGCGCCGGCGCCGTGGATCACCGTCCTCGTGGCCGCGGTGGTCATCGCGGGCCTGGTCCTCGGCGCGCGATGGATCTGGCGCAACGCGCGGGGGATCGGTGCACTCATGGACGGGGCCGATCGTGTGGCCGGCGGCGACTACTCGGTGCGTGTCGACGCCTCTGGTTCGCGTCAGCTCGGTCGCCTTACCGAGGCGTTCAACGAGATGACCGAGCGGTTGCAGACGGACGAGCGACGCCGGCGGGAGCTGCTCGCCGACGTCGCCCACGAGCTGCGCACCCCTTTGCAGGTCATCCGCGGCATGGTCGAGGGCATGATCGACGGGCTCTACCCCAGCGATCCGGAGCACCTGCGGACCCTCATCGACGAGACCACGATGATGGCCAGGCTCCTCGATGACCTGCGCACCCTGTCGATGGCGGAGGCCGGCGTGTTGAAGCTGCATCCCGAGGCCCTCGATCCGCGACGACTGGCCACCGATTCGGTGGACGCGTTCCGAGCGATGGCCGACGAGGCCGGCGTCAGCATCGGCACGGAGCCCGCACCGGACACGCCCAAGCACATCGAAGCCGATCCCGTTCGCCTCCAGGAGGTCCTGGCCAATGTGCTCACCAACGCGCTCCGTCACACCCCAGTTGGTGGGGCCGTGACGGTGCGCGTGGGTGCGGCGGGGGATGACGTCAGCTTCGAAGTCGAGGACACCGGTCCGGGGATCCCCGCGGATCGACTCGCGCTCGTGTTCGATCGGTTCGTCTCCTCCGCAGACGTGGGCGGAACCGGACTCGGCCTCGCGATCGCCCAGCGCATCGTGCAGGCGCACGGTGGCTCGATCGAGGCGATCGCCCCTGCGTCCGGCGGCACGAGGATCAGGATCGTCGTCCCCGCGGCGCTCGGCCCCTCAGCGACCTGAGGCCGATCCTTTGGGCGCCGCCAGGACCGGGACGGATCAGGGTTGCTGCATCGGGCCGGGGTCCGAGCCCACAGCGACAAGGACCAGGCGTCCCGTGAAGTAGCGCCATCCCTCGTCGTGCATGGCCGACGCGTCACCGTCGGGCAGACCGGTATGCCGAAGGGACAGCAGCGTGCCCTCCCCGTCGGCCTCGAGGGTCACCACCACCGTCGTCGAACCTGGCGGGATGCCCTGATCGCCCTCCCACCCCCAGGTGAAGACCACTCGGTGCGGCGGTTCGACCTCGACGTACTCGCCGCTGGCGATGGTGTTCGCGTCCATCCACACACGGAACACCCCTCCCGGCCGCGGATCGAGTTCCGCCTTGATCCCCTGCCACCGGACGTAGCGGTCCGGCTCTATGAGATAGGGGAACACCTGATCCGGTCGTGCGCCGAGGCGCATGCTGAGCTCGACGACGCTCGCTCCATCGGTCGTGCTCACAGGTCCTCCGCCACGACATCGCGAAGTCGCCCGAGGTCCCGGCTCCACATCTCCTCCAGCACGCGTCCAAGGGTCCCCGCGGCCTCGCGATCGGCTCGATAAAAGCGGCGCGTCGCGACCCTGCGCTCGGTGATCAGGCCTGCCCTCCTGAGCACCCCCAGGTTCTGGGAGATGGCGGGCCAGCTCACGTCGAACCGAGCCGCGATCTCCCCGGCCGAGAGCTCCTCGTTCCACACGAGCCGAAGGATCTCTCGTCGCCGCGGGTTCGCCACCGCGTCCAGCATCGCTTGCATGCAGGGTAGTTAAGCACAGTCTTCGGCTTGACAGAACCTTTAGTAACAGCTTAACTAATGCCACCACGCTCGCCGCCGGCGAGCCGCGCCGTTCAGGGAGGGCCCCCGATGACGAGAGACATCGTGCAGGCGATCGAGATCCATGCGGACCCCAAAGCCGTCTACGACACCGTGTCGACCCGCTCCGGGCTCGCGGCGTTCTGGACCGCCGACGTCGAAGGCGAGGAAGCCGTCGGGGGCGGGTTGACGTTCGGCTTCGCCGAGGCACCGGTTCGCCTGCCCATCAAGGTCACGCGACTGGATGCGCCGAGCGACGTGGCGTGGGAGTGCCCGGGCGGGTTCCCCTTCTGGGAGGGAACCACGGTGGGCTGGGCCTTGCGAGCGAGCGATCACGGGACCAAGGTGGTATTCCGCCACGACGGATTCGCGGACGGCATGCCGGATTTCGACTTCGGCAGCATCGCGCAGACCTGGGCCCAGATCGTGGAACGGCTCAAGGAGGTCGTGGAGAACGGCGGCACCCCGAACCCCGCGCTCAGCTAACGAGGGCCGCATCCGGATCGGACCGCGATCCTGGGATATCGTCGGCGGCATGAGAACCACGATCCGCTCCTTCACGGTCCTGTTGATCGTCCTCGGATCGGTCTCGCCGCTGGGCGCTTCGGCGGGCACCCCGGTCGATCCTAACCAGGGCGACCATGTCTTCGGCGTTTCGGGCGGCCTCCGATACGCCGCTGAGTCCCAGCAGTTCAACAGCAGCGGATCCGCGAACGTGGAGGTTGGTTGCGGCGGACCCAACTGGCACCTCCTGGGCGGGGGCTCGGCCTCGGCCGGACCGCCTGCTCAGACGTGGCTGAGCGCCAGCCAGCCCGTCGACTACACGGATCCCGGCACCGCCACCGACGACGGTTGGAGCGCGTACGGGAACGGTGCCCCCTCGGCCCGGCTCACCGGCTACTCCGTCTGCATCCACGGGGGATCCCTCCGCTACCGTACGAAGACGCTGGCCGACGCCCCGTCGGGTCGCCGAACGGGGTCGGTCGGCTGCGGAGCGCCGACGTGGCACGTCACGAACGGGAGCGCGTTCATCGCCACGACGGGCAGTTGGGTGCACTCCTCGTTCCCACGAGACGGCAACGACCCGGGAGCCACCCCCGACGACGCCTGGACGGGTTCCGTCTATGACGCCATCGGCGGCATAGGAGGGTTCTCCGTCCACGCGATCTGCGCCCGCGGCCTCGCCCTTCGCTACGTGAGACGCCCTCCAGTCAAGGTCTCCAGCGGCACCGCGGTCGTGCGCACGGTCACGTGCAAGCCCCGGGAGCATGTGGTCGGCGGCGGCGCGCACGTGAGCGGCCCGGCCGACCGCTCCCGCCTCCTATCGAGCGTCCCGTTCGACGGGAAGGATGCCGGCGGTGTCCCCGACGACGGTTGGCAGAGTCGCGTCTACGGCGTCTCGGGTGGCAACAAGAAGGTCACCGCGTTCGCGATCTGCCTCGGCTGAGCGTCGGTGCCCGCCGTAAGTCCGCAGGTCGTCGAACACGAACAGCGTGCACCGAGGGTCGCCGACCGATGAACGTTCAGCCAGGCGATTCGTCCGCAGACGGCCCATGCGCGACGGTGTGGGCAACCCGGTCGCCGCGGAGTCGTCAAGCCGTAGCCTTGTCCGGCGACGACCCCACCACCGGGTCCTCCTCGTGTCGCACCTGCTCGCGGTACTCGGCGCCCGTCAACGCTTCGAACGCGACGAGTCCGATCATGACGGCCGTGAGGAGGCCGAGGGCGCCGAGCGCCGCGAAGCGCGTGGCCGGCGGGATGAGGGCGAGGAGCAGCGAGCCCACCACGAGGCGACGCCAGAAGACGTGACGCCAGGTCCGGTAGCGGAACGCGACGTGCGAGAACAGGTACAGCGCGACCCCCCCGTACATCGCCGCGAGTGGAAGCATCGCGAGCGGCTCGGACAGCGAGTGTTCGCTCGCGTCGCCCACGTATTCCAGGACCTGCTTCAACCCGAGGGCCAGCAAGACGATGCCCGCGATCATGGGCAGATGCAGGTAGCTGTACGCGTCGCGAGCCAGGCGCGCGCGCTCCTCGCCCTCAGCTCGGCGGAGGGCGCGCTCGGCGACGATCGCCAGCACGTCGAAGTACGTCCACCAGATGCACGCGGCCGCCGCGAGCCCTAGCAGCGAGGCGACCACGACCGGCCAGGAGATCGGCAACGCGGTCACACCCTGGCCGATCGCCACGATGGATTCCCCGAGCGCGATGATCACGATCAGCCCATGGCGCTCCGCGAAATGCGCAGCCGAGTTGACACGCCACCCCGAGGCGCCGGCCAGGATCGTGCCCACGTAGTCGACGACGAGCACGGCGACCCACGTCCACGTCTGCGCGGCGCCCTCAAGCTGCGACGCGACCAGCAGGAGCAAGGTGCTGCCGATCACGGAAGGGGCGAAGCGGAGCAACTGGCCGCGCAGGGAGTAGTCATCCCCGGCAGCGAGCCAGAAGATCCCGAGGTGAAGCATCCGCACCGCGAGGTAGGCGAGAGCCAACAGGATCGGTCCGTCAAGGCCGCCGGGGAAATCATGGAACGCCTCGGGCACAGCGAGCGCGAGCAGGAACATCGCGCCCATCGCCCCGAACATCGCCACACGGCCGACACCCTCATCGGCGCGCACGACGTTGCCGAGCCACGCGTACCCGACCCAGCACCACCACAACAGGGCGAGCACCAGCAGGCCCCGCACGAGACCGTGGACGGTGAGGTCGTGCGTCATCAGGGCCGTGACCTGCGTGATCCCGAACACGAAGACCAGGTCGAAGAACAGCTCGATGGGCGTGACCCTGGATTCCTCCGAAACCGGCAGGATGTGCGGGTGTCGCGTTGAGCTCAGGCGCGCTCCCATCGTCCGGGGGTGCTCACGGATGCGTGGTTGCCAAGCAGCCTATCCGTCGTCTCGTCCCTCGGTGGCTCCGCCGCGCACAACGACCTCCTGAGGGGTGTTGTGGGCCGCGGGGACCGTGCCCAGCTTCCCCGCCTGGAAATCCTCGTACGCCTTCACCAACTCGTCGCGGGTGTTCATCACGAACGGTCCGTACCAGGCGATCGGCTCGCGGATCGGCAGTCCGCCGAGCACGAGCACCTCGAGGGAGGGAGATCGGCTCTCCTGCATCTGCGCGGACTCGATCCGCAGCGCGCCGCCGGCGCCGAACACCGCGAGCTGCCCGGTGGCGACGGGCCGCCGCTCGACCCCGACCGTCCCCTCACCAGACAGGACGTAGACGAGGGCGTTGAACGCCGGGTTCCACGGGAGGTCCAGGCGCGCTCCCGCGGCGACCGTGGCGTGCGCATACGTGATCGGCGTGTACGTGTCGCCCGGGCCTCGTCGGCCCGCGAGATCGCCCGCGATCACCCGCACGAGCGCGCCCGCGTCGGTGGACGCGAGGAGGCCGACCTCGTTCGCGCGGAGGTCCTGATAGCGGGGCGGAGCCCACTTCTGCGCCTTCGGCAGGTTCACCCACAGCTGTGACCCATGGAACAGTCCGCCGCTCGCCACGAGCTTTTCGGGCGGCTTCTCGATGTGGAGGATGCCCGCACCGGCGGTCATCCACTGGGTATCGCCGTTCGTGATGAGACCACCCCCGCCGTTGGAATCCTGATGTTCGAAGGTCCCGTCGATGATGTAGGTGACGGTCTCGAACCCGCGGTGCGGGTGCCACGGCGTGCCTTTGGGCTCCCCGGGCGCGTATTCCACCTCACCCATCTGGTCCATGTGAACGAACGGATCGAGATCGGCGAGGCCCACCCCGGCGAACGCCCGACGCACCGGAAAGCCTTCGCCCTCCAGCCCGGACGGGGCGGTCGTGAGCGAGCGGACCGGGCGTTGGACGCCCTCGTCTACCTCAGGGAGCCGAGGCAAGGTGCTGACGTTTTCGACCGTGATGGCTGGCATGATCTCCCTCCTTGAGGATGCGCTGTCCCTAACGCCCCCTCAGGACTCCGCATTCCTGGCGGGATGCGCCGACCCGCCTCTTGGTGGTGATGCCGGCGGACCAGCTCCCGCAGGCACCGAGGCCCCGGCCAAGGCCTTGCGCACAGCCGGCGCCACCTCGGTGCCGAGCAGCTCGATCGAGCGCATGGTCTTGGCGTGGGGCATCGTCCCCACCGTGAACTGCACGAGGAATCGATCGTGGTCGAAGATCTCGTGCTGGAACAGGATCTTCTCGATCGTCTGCTGCGGGCTGCCGACGAAGTTCGCGCCGCGTAGGCTGGCCGCCGCGTCGTACTGCTCGCGCGTCATCGGCGGCCAGCCCCGTTCCCGTCCGATCCGGTTCATCATGGCCGCGGAGTACGGATACGAGTCGTCCAGGGCCTCCTGCGAGGTCTCCGCGATGTACCCGTGCGAATTGATGCTCACCGACGGAACCGGGTCGTGGCCGGCCTGTCGGGCGGCGTCGCGATACAGATCGACGAAGGGCGCGAACCGCTCCGGCATCCCACCGATGATGGCGAGGGCCATCGGCAGGCCGAGCGTTCCGGCGCGGAACGCCGACTCGGGCGCGCCGCCCACCGCCACCCAGATGGGGAGCGGATCCTGAAGCGGTCGCGGGAAGACACCTTGGCCGGCGAGGGCCGGACGGTGCCGCCCCGACCAGGTGATGTGTTCATCTTCCCGAAGCTCGATCAGGAGCCGGAGCTTCTCCTCGAAGAGGTCGTCGTAGTCGGCGAGGTCGAACCCGAACAACGGGAACGATTCCGTGAACGAGCCGCGGCCGGCCATGATCTCCGCCCGACCCTCGCTCAGCAGATCGAGCGTGGCGAAGTCCTGGAACACGCGGACGGGGTCGTCGGAGCTGAGGACGGAGACGGCGCTCGTGAGCCGCACGCTCTGCGTCCTCTCGGCCGCGGCGGCGAGTACCACCGCCGGCGACGACACGATGAGGTCGGCGCGATGATGCTCCCCCACCCCGAAGACGTCGAGTCCGACCTGATCGGCGAGCTCCGCCTCCTCCACGAGATCGCGCATGCGCTCGTGTGCGCTGATCAGGTGGCCGTCGTGAGGATCCTCCTGCAGCTCCGCGAAGGTGTAGATCCCGATCTCCATGTCGAACGAACGTGCGCGCACGGGGTTGTTGGGCGCTCCCCCGGCGGTATCGCTCTTCCTCCCGTCGTCGGGGGCCAGGGTAGCCCACGGCTCCGGGCTCGCACCCACGCTGGACGAGACGAGCGATCGGCCGATGGAAGTGGGCGCGTCGGTCGCCGCGTGTCGCGTCGCCGGGTCCCACTATCCTGGGTTCGATGACGTGTACGGTCTGCGGGCAACCGCTCCCAGAGGACGCTCAGTTCTGTCCGCAGTGTGGCACGTCCGTCTCCGGCACCCTGGACACGGACGAGCGGAAGGTCATCACGGTCCTGTTCGCGGATCTCGTGGACTCCACGGGCCTCGCCCAGCGTCTGGACTCCGAGCGGGCGCGCGAGGTCCTCGGTCGGTTCTTCGACATGGTGTCCGAGGAACTGCGGGCCCTGCGGGGCCAGCCCGAAAAGTTCATCGGCGACGCCGTGATGGCCGTATTCGGCCTGCCGACCGTGCACGAGGACGACGCCCTGCGAGCCGTGCGGGCCGGACTCGTCATCCGAGGCCGCGTGCAACATCTCTGCCGAGAGCTGAACCTCGAGGAGATGCTCCAGGTCCGCGTTGGGATCGAGACGGGGGAGGCGGCCACGGGGGTCGGGCCCTCCGGGCAGCTGCTGGTCACGGGAACGGTCGTGAACGCGGCCGCGAGACTGCAGGCGGCCGCGGAGCCCAACGAGGTCCTGATCGGCCGGACGGCCCACGCGCTCGCGAGGGACAGCGCCACCTTTGGGGACCGCCGAGCGGTGCCGGCCAAGGGGTTCGCCGATCCCCTCGCGGCGTATCCGGTACTGGAACTCTCGGAACGGTCGGTGCGACGCACGATCCCGTTCGTGGGCCGAGTCAACGAGCTCTCCATCCTGCGCGACGGGTTCGCGCGTGTCGTCGCCACCGATCGACCGCTGCTCGTGACGGCGATCGGTGAGTCGGGCATCGGGAAGTCCCGGCTGGCGGACGAGTTCCTCGCCGGCTTCGGTCCCGAGACGAGGGTCCTGCGGGGGCGGGGCTACGTGGCGGCGGACAGCGCCACCTTCGCGCCCGCGGCCATCATGGTGCGGGACGCCACCGGCATCGATCCCGACGACGCTCCGGAGAAGATCTTGCGGCGGCTGCGCGAATTCTTCGACGCCAGCCCCGGGTCCGCGGCGGACGAGGTCGCCCACACGGTCGACCGACTCGCCTTGCTGCTGGGGCTCACGCACGAGCGCCGCGAGGAATCGGCGTTCGTCCAGGACACCCAATCGGCGTTCCTCGCCCTCGTGGAAGCCTTGGGCTCCGAGGGACCGACCGTGCTCCACTTCGAAGACATCCACGATCTGCGCACGCCCATGGTGGACCTCATCGAGCGGTTGGGAGCCCCGACGTCGAGAAGCCAAGGGCCGGTCATGATCCTCACGACCGCCCGTCCGGAGTTCCAGGACCTCCGCCCCGATTGGGGCGCGCGGTCGGTGAATCACCTGCGGCTGCGGCTCGAGCCCCTCGGCAAGGACGAGGCCACGCTCCTCGCCCGACAGGCCAGCGGAGGGACCCTCGACGAACCCGAAGCGGCCGCGCTCGCGGCCCGGGCCGGGGGCAACCCGTTCTTCATCGTGGAGTCAACGGGAGCCCTGCTGGATACCGAACCGCCCGCCCGTGCCGGCGCGGCGCTCCCCCCCACCGTGCAGGCGGTCGTGGCCGCCCGGCTCGACGCGCTCGCGCCCGGCCACAGGGACCTGGCTCGGCGCCTGTCCGTCTTCCTCGTTGCCTTCGATGCAGAAGAGGCTCGCCTGGTGTCGTCGTGCGGCATCGAAGAGCTCCGGGATCTGGAGGACGCCGAGATCGTGGTGCGCATGGACACGCCTCACGGCACGACGCCCCAGTGGCGCATGCGGCACGAGACGCTGCGCGAGGTGGCGTACGCGAGCCTGCCGAAGCGCCTGCGCCTTGACCTGCACGCTCGGATCGCGGAGGTGCTCGAAGGTCAGGGCCACGCCACCTACGCGGCGGAGCATCTGGGGTTGGCCGCGAAGGCCTCCCTCGACCTTGACCCGGCGGATCGCACGCTGCCCGAGCGCGCCGCCGACGGCCTCGCCGCGGCGGGCGACCGTTCGCGCCGCAGGATGGAGAGCCGTTCTGCGATCGACTACTACGAACGGGCGCTCGAGATGGCCGGTCCTCGCGAGGCATGGGGGATCCGCGAGGCGCATATCCTGGCCGGCCAGGGTGAGGCGCGGTACTGGCTTGGCCAGTACGCCGAGGCGACGGCCGCCCTGAACGACGCGGTCGAGTTGGGGACGCGGCTCCACGACGACTGGACGCTCGCGCTCGCGCTCCGCTTCCTGGGCGACATCGCCATCAACGTCGAGGCCGACGTGGACAAGGCAGAGGCGTTGCTCGCCCGGTCGCTCGCGTCCGCGGAAGCCCTCGACGAACCGTGGTCCGTGGCGCGCACGCTGCTGTTCACGGGCTGGGTGCCGTGGACACGGGACCGATACGAGGAGGCCGAGTCCGTATGGCTTCGTGCTCGCGACCTTGCGAGCGAGCACGGCGATCGTTGGGCGCACGTGCGCGCCCTCACATCGTTGTCGATCAACAGGGCCGAGATGGACGACGCCTCGGGCGCCGAGCGCTACATCGAGGAGGCCGCGGAGGTGGCCGAGGAGATGGACGATCAGTTCAGCCTCGCCGTGATCGCCACGCAGCGCGGACGTCTCCTCGAGGACAGCGGTCAGTTCGAGGCGTCCGTCCGGGAACTCGACGAGGCCATCGAGATCTTCGGCGACCTCGGGGCGCGGTGGGAGCTGGCGGATGCGCTCGCCGAGCGCGGCATCGCCTATCGCGAGTGGGAACACCTCGATCTTGCCGAACGCGATCTGCACCGGGCCGTGCACATGTCCGAGGAGTTAGGTGAGCGCCAGCTCGCCGCGTGGGTCTGGCGGGCCCTCGCGCGCGTGTCCGAACGCCGAGGGGACCGCACCGAGGCAGCCGCCAGATTCCGCCGCGCCGCGCAGGAGAACGAGCGGCGGCCACGTTGAGCGGCGGTCAGCTCACGGGCTCCCAGACCATCTCCGCGACCTCGAAGATCACCTCGAAGCCCTCATCGAGCGGGCGGACCTCACCCTCGACCGCGCCGACGCGGTCGTTGAGCCACGCATAGCGTTCGTCGCTCGTGGTGTGGATGACGCTCCCGAGGAGCCGGCGCATCCCGGTTCGCGTGAGCGGCGCCAAACCCTGCCACTCGAAGAGGATCGTTGCCCCGTCATCGGTCTCCAACACGCCGCGGAACTCGGGAACGAGCGCGCCGTCGACGCGCCTGCGCGGGAAGTTCGCGGCACGGTACCGCGCCGAGAGGCGGCCCGTGGCCCGCCCCTCGGCGATGAGGAAGCTCCGTCCCTCGGTACCGGCGTTGCCGGTCAGCTCCGCGCTCCACGCCTCCGGCGTGGAGAAGCTCACGCGGTAGATCGGCTCCAGTCGCACGGCCTCAGCGCGCCGCCAGGCCCGCGACCGTGGACGGGACCCCGTCCCACGATCCGATCGGGCGCAGGGAGCCGTCGGAGCCCACGCTCCATCCGTAGATCAGGCCGCCGTCGGCGTCGATGGCGTAGAGGAACCGTCCGTCGGCCGACAGGTCCTCGTCGCGCAGCCCGGAGGCCCCGTCGATCGCCATGCCTGCCGTCGCATCCTTCAGGCTCAGCGAGCCGTCCGAAGCGATCTCATAGGCGGACACGGCGCCGTCGGCGAAGTTCGTCGTGAACGCGAACCTGCCGTCCGCGGTCACCACGGCCCAGCAGATCTCGCTGCGCCCGTTGCCCACGGACGCGCTCACGGGCTCGATCGACCCGTCGCGCAGCGTGTAGCTCGATGCGGCGGCCGCGCCCTTCTCCGCTCGGAAGGCCTCCGTCACCACGAGGGTGCCGGAGGAGGTGACGGCGAACCCGTAGGGCGTGGGGCCCGAGGACGCGATGGTGTTCGCCGTGCCGAGGGCTCCCTGGGCCGTCACCGAGTAGGCGACGATGGCGTTCGCGCCCCGCTCCGTCACCACGAGGGCGCGCCCGTCGGGTGAGAAGCCGATCTGTGCGGGATCGGCGTTCTCCGCGGACAGCGGGTGCTCGGCACCCACGACCGGGGTGAGCCCCTCGGCGTCGATGCGGAACCCGTAGATGCTCGGCTTCCCGGTGTTCATGACGAACACGAGACCGTCGTGCTCAGCGATGCTCCGCGGACCGGCGCCACCCGAGGCGGACCGCCCCACCAGCGCGAGACCGTCGGCGGTCACCGCGAAGACGCTCACGTCGTCACTGCCCGCGTTCGCGACGAGCACGTGGCGCCCGTCGCCGGAAAGGACCACCGACCCCTGCGACGGAAGATGGGGAGCGTCGCTTCCGGCCCCGCCGGTCTCATACATCCCCTGCTGCGAGAGCGAGCCGTCTTCCGCTCGCCGATACGCGATCACCGCGTTGCGCGGCGCGTTGGTCTGGACGTACACGGCACCGGCCGCTGCGTCCTGCATCTGTCCTTCCTGCATGTCCATCCCCTCCCTCGAGGTTCGATCCGATACGCGTCAGTCGCGCACGCGACCGGAGCGTTACAGGACTCTCGAGTACCCTCGCGCGCATGGATGGGCGCAGGCTCGGCGTGGACGGCCCGACGGTCTCGGCCATCGGGCTGGGGTGCATGCCGATGACCTGGGCGTACGTGGGCGACGCCACGGACGCGGGCTCGATCGACGCGATCCGTCGCGCCACGGAGCTGGGGATCACTTTCTTCGACACCGCTGATGTCTACGGCCCCTTCACCAACGAGGACCTCGTGGGACGCGCGCTGGAAGGCAAGCGCAGCGACGTCGCGCTCGCCACCAAGGTCGGCTTGGTGGTCGGCGCCGATGGTGGCTACCCGCTCACGAGGGACGCTCGGCCCGGCCGCATCATGCGGGAGGTCGACGCGTCGCTCGCGCGCCTGCGCACGGACGTGATCGATCTGTACTACCTGCACCGGGTGGACCCGAACGTGCCGCTCGAGGACTCCTGGGGCGCGATGGTCGACCTCGTGACTGCGGGGAAGGTGCGCGCACTCGGCCTCTCCGAGGTAGACGTCGACGAGCTCGAACGCGCCCAGGCCATCCATCCCGTGGCGGCGGTCCAATCGGAGCTGTCCTTGTGGACGCGCGATCGCCTGGACGACGTCGTGCCCTGGTGCGCCGACCACGGGGCGGCATTCGTACCGTACGCGCCGCTCGGTCGCGGGTTCCTCACCGGCACCATCACGTCTGCATCCTTCGCCGATGCGGACTTCCGCGCGAAGAACCCGCGCTTCAGCGCAGCGTCCATCGAGGAGAACCTCGCGATCGTCGATCGCGTGCGAGCCGTCGCCGAGCGCCACGGCGCCACACCGGCGCAGGTCGCGCTGGCCTGGTTGCTCGCCCAGGGGCCGCACGTCATCCCCATCCCCGGCACGAAGCGCCGCTCCTACCTGGAGGAGAACGCCGCCGCGGCGCAGTTGCGCCTGAGCGCCGACGACCTCGCCGACCTCGACGCTCTTCCCCAGCCGTCGGCCCCGCGCTACTGAGGGACGTCGGCCCGGACCGGGACGGGGTCGACCGAGATGGGGCCCTCCGGGAGACGGTCCACCGGGATCCGCACCACGAAGGACGCCCCCCCGCCGGGTGTGGTGCTCACGTCGACGTCGCCACCGTGCGCCTCGGCGATGGCGGCCACGATCGCGAGACCGAGGCCCGTGCCCTCGCCGTCGTCACCGGCCCGGCCGCGCGAGGGGTCCGCCCGGAAGAACGGTTCGAAGACATGCGCGGCCTCCTCAGGTGCCAGGCCGGGACCGCGATCGGCGACCTCGACGGCAACCATCCCCGGGGCGTCCTTGCGCACGGAGACGGTTACGGGGGTGCCCGTGGGCGTGTGGGCGAGGGCGTTCGACAAGAGGTTCGCGAACACCTGCCGCAGCCGCCGCTCGTCGCCCTCCACCACTGCATGCTCCGGGAGCGTCCAGCGTCATCGAACGCGTCGTATCGACGGCCTGCGCGTCGTGCAAAGCGTCTGTGGCCACCAGGGCGAGGTCCACGGGATCCTGCGCGATCGGCCTGCCCCGGCCGGAGCGCGCCAAGAAGAGGAGGTCGTCGACGAGCAAGGCCATGCGCTCGCTCTCCTGTTCGATGCGACGCATGGCGATCGCCGTGTCCCCCGGATCTCGCTCAGCGCCGCGGCGGAAGAGCTCCGCGTACCCCCGGATCGAGGTCAGCGGCGTACGCAGCTCATGGGAGGCGTCGGCGAGGAATCGGCGGAGCGCCTCCTCGGAGGCTCGGCGTTCATCCATCGCCGCCTCGATGCGGCCCAGCATCCCGTTGAGCGAGATGCCGAGACGGCCCACCTCGGTGCGCGGGTCGGTCTCGTCCACCCTCCGCGAAAGGTCTCCGCCCGCGATCGCCCCCGCGGTGTCGCCGATCTCCTCGAGCGGACGCAGGCCTCGGCGGACCGTCGCCCACGAGATGAGAGCCATGGCCGCGATCACGGCGATCGTCACGACGAGCGCCACAAAGAACAGGCGCCGAAGCGTCTGGGACACCTCGGCGAGAGGGATCCCCACTACGAGGACGCCGTTGCTCAGGGGCGTCGCCTGTACCCGATAGTTCGGGCCGGCGCCGTCGACAGCTCCCGTCGTGAACGGATCCACGCCGAGCACCGCCGGGAGGCTCGGCTTGGCGGGCTGCGGGCCCCCGTACTGGACGACCTTGTCGTGCACGATCCCCGAGCGGTCGATGAAGGCGATGTAGGTGCCCGTCGGCAGCAGCGACTCGCCGCCCGGTCCCGGCGGGTGTGGACCGGGTTCGGAGAGCTCGTCGTTGAGGGCGGTCGCGGCGGGCACCCTGGCGGCCACGAGCTGCTGATCGATCCGACGATAGAGCGACGACCGCAACGCCGTGTACGTCGCGACGTCGGCGGCGATCAGCCCGAGCGCGAGCAGGGCGACCAAGGCCAAGGTGAGGCGTGCCCGCAGGGTCACGGCTCGGTCACGTCCCGAGCCACGACGTTCATCCGGTATCCCACGCCGCGGACGGTCTGGATCATGGGCGGACCGAGCGCGTCGAGCTTCTTGCGCAGGTAGCTGATGTAGGTCTCGACGATGTTGGCGTCGCCTCCGAAGTCGTAGTTCCACACGTGATCGAGGATCTGCGCCTTCGAAAGCACCCGGGGCGCGTTCAGCATCAAGTAGCGCAGGAGCCGGAACTCGGTGGCGGTGAAGGCGACCGGATGGCCGCCGCGACGCACCTCATGCGTATCGTCGTCGAGCTCGAGGTCGGTGAACACGATCGGGCCGGCGCCCCCCTCGGCGCCGGCCCGCCGCAGGAGCACCCGGACGCGAGCGACGAGCTCCTCCAGGCTGAAGGGTTTGGTCACGTAGTCGTCACCGCCGAGCGTGAGCCCGCGCACCTTGTCCTCGACGGCGTCGCGCGCGGTCAAGAACAGGACCGGGACGCGCACGCTCGCGCCCTTCAGCCGTTCGGTGACGGCGAACCCGTCGAGGTCGGGGAGCATGACGTCGAGGATCACGAGCGCCGGCCTGAAGGACTCGACGGCCCGCAGGGCGGCCTGCCCGGTGGCCGCGGTCTGGACGTCGAATCCCTCGTAGCGCAAGGCCATCGCCACGAGATCGGTGATGTTCGTCTCGTCGTCGACGACGAGGATCCGCGGCTCGGCCATACGGGCACCTTAGGCCCCGAAGCTGAGAACTTCCTGAGGATACCTCCGCATGATGGCGGATCCTCAGCCATCTCCCAGCCGCCGTGCATCGTTCTCCAAGCTCGGACGGTTCTACTGGGCCCGGGTTCTCAGTGTACGAACGGACATCGCACGCCGATAACCAACCAACGACCGGAAGGAGACGAGATGAACTGGCACCCCGACCGACCACCGATGATGTGGCACGAGCCCTGGTGGCACGCGTGGCAGACCATCATCCCGATCTTGCTGATCCTGATCCTGGGCGGGGCTTTGATCTGGCTCGTCGTGCGGATGAAGGCGATGCAAGCCGACCTGACCCGGGGTGCGGTTACGTCGGCCGGGCCGGCCACCCCTCCTCCCGCGGATGCCGCCCTCGCGCACGCGCGCATGCGCTACGCGAACGGCGAGATCGATCGCGATTCCTTCCTCGCGATCTGGAGGGACCTCGGCGGTGCTCCGGCGTCCGGGGGCTCCACGCCGCCCAACGTTGTGACCGAGAACCCGGCACCCGCTGCGCAGGAGGATCCTCCTTCCGCCGACGCGTGACCGGCAGGCGCGGCCCCGGCTCGGCCCTGGTCCGGTCTAGGAGATGTCGCGCTGCCGCGTGAACACGACCCCGAGGATCACGGCCAGCCCGACGTAGACGACCAGCAAGGCACCGCCGGGCAGCGGCGACAGCAGGGCCGGGTCCTGACGGGTGAGCGACATCTGGGCACCCACGAACGGCAGCCATCTGCGGACGTCGGGCAACAACCCACCGAGCAGCTGCTCCACCACGAGCGTCCACCCCAGAAGGCCCAAGATCGCGACGAGCTGGCTGCGGATGGCCGCTCCCACCCCGGCGCCGATCGCCGCGCTCGTGGCACCCATGGCCCCGATCACGAGCATCGCGATGAGCACCGACGTCCCGAACTCGAGGGGAAGGCCCTTGACGACGAGATACACCTGCGCACTCACCACGGGGATCAGCGCGCAGGTCAGGCCGAAGCCGAGACCCACGGCCGCGAGGGCTGCCGCCTTCGCGACGATCACCGAAGTGCGCGACGGTGTCGCGAGGAAGGTGCCGGCGATCGTGCCGCTTCGGTACTCGCCCGTGATGGACACGGCGCCGAGGATCAGCGCGAACGTCCCGGCCGCGCTCGACGCGTACACGAGATCCGCGACGTCGGCCGCCGATCGAACGGGGGTGAGGCCCGCCTGGGCACCCTCCGGCGTGCCCGCGATCGCCAGCGTGGCGATGGCGCCCAGCGCCGTCAGGGCGACCGCTCCGAACAACAGTCCCATCCACATGCGGGTGGATCGCAGCTTCAGGATCTCGGCGCGCAGGAGTCGCAGGGTCATGCGGAGCCACCGGACGGAGGAGGGGGCAACGACCCGTCGGACGTCGGGACGCCCGGCCCCGACCCGTCCGCGGCCACCGGACCCGCAGCGCCCGTGAGGCGGAGGAACGCCTGTTCGAGGGTTGCCTCCTCGCGGCGCAGCTCGTGCAGGACGGTGCGCTCGGCCGCGGCGACCTCACCGACCTGCTCGAGGGCGACTCCCGCGACGCGCAGCTCTTGACCGGACACCGTCACCCGCGCTCCCTCCCGCTCGAGGGCGGCCCGCAAGCCGCCGGGATCGGGAGTGCGCACGACGACGGTGTCGCTGGAGCCGATGAGCTCGCCGACGGGCCCCTCGGCCACCAGGCGTCCCCGGTCGACCACGATCACGTGGTCTGCGATCTGCCCGATCTCGGCCAACACGTGACTCGAGACGAACACGGTGCGTCCGGCGTCGGCGTACGCACGCAAGAACCGGCGCAGCCAGGCCACGCCCGCGGGGTCGAGGCCGTTGGCGGGCTCGTCCAACACGAGGAGGTCGGGGTCACCGAGCATGGCCGTGGCGAGCCCGAGGCGCTGACGCATGCCCATCGAGTAGCCACCCACGCGTCGTTCGGCCGCTTCCTCCATGCCCACCTGGCGCAGGGTTGCCGTCACCCGCTCCGGCGCCAATCCCCCCTGCAGCGCCATCACGCGGAGGTGGTCGCGCCCGGTGCGACCGGCGTGGAACCCCGTGATCTCGAGCAGCGCCCCGACGCGACGGAGCGGATCGGTCAACCGCGCGTAGGGCACTCCCTGCACCATCGCCGAGCCCTCGGTGGCCTCGGCGAGGCCGAGGAGAACCCGCATGGTCGTGGTCTTGCCGGCGCCGTTGGGTCCCAGGAAGCCGGTCACCGTGCCGCGCGCCACGGAGAACGAGAGATCCGCCACCGCGGTCACGGCGGCATAGCGTTTCACCAACCCGCGCACCTCGAGGGCAGTGCTCGTCGACTCGGCTCGGCTCATCGGCGGGCAGCGTAACGGCGCAGGAAAGCTTCGACCGGTGGGCTCTATGCTTGCGGGGTGGACCTGCATCACATCACCGGCACGACCGACGGCCTCGTGGCGCCGGTCCTCGTCACGGCCTTCGACGGCTGGATCGACGCAGCCGGCGCCGCGAGCAGCGTGGCCGAGCATCTGGCCGGGGACGCAACGACCCTGGCCACCTTCGAGCCGGACCTCCTCTACGACTACCGTTCGCGGCGTCCCGTCCTCGACGTGGTGGACGGCGAGCTCCGGCACCTGATGTGGCCCCAGCTCGCGATGCGCCGCCTGCGCGTGGACGGGCGTGACGTCCTCCTGCTGCACGGCCCGGAGCCCGACTTCCGCTGGCGTGAGCTGGGCGGCGACGTCCAGCGGCTCGCCCTGGAGGCGGGCGTGGTCCAGTGGGTCACACTGGGCGCGATCCCCGCAGCCACTCCACACACGCGCCCGACCCCGGTTTTCGCGACCGCCTCGCGCGAGGGCCTGCTGAAGCCCGGCATCCAGAAGGGGCCCGAGGGGCTCTTGCGCGTTCCCGCCGCATGCATCTCCGTGATCGAGATGAGCGCGGTCGAGGGAGGGATCCCCGCCGTCGGCTTCTACGCGCAGGTGCCACCCTACGTGGGCGGCCCGTATGCGCCTGCCACGATCGCGCTCCTGGAGGCCGTTGGTGACCATCTCGACATCGCGATGCCCCTCGGCGCGCTCCCGGAGGAGGCCATCACCCAGCGAGCGGGCCTCGACGCCGCCGTCTCTGCCCAGGACGAAACCCGCGCGATGGTGGAGCAGTTGGAGTCACAGCAGCCGGGGACCGATGACTCGATCCCGTCGGGCGACGAGCTCGCATCCGAGATCGAGCGTTACCTCCGCGGCCAAGAGGGCCCCGGTCCGGGTCGCTGACTCACGGGGCTCCCAGCTGCTCCCGCACGACGGCGGCGGACACGCCGTTCCCCTTCACCTCGAAGAGCTCGAGGGAGGCGACGAGCGCGTCGCGTCGCGCCTCGAGTCGTCCCGCCATCCCGAGCACTTCGCCGAGGTCCAGCAGTGCTTCGGCGCGCATGTTGAGGTCGTCCGTGGCGTCGGCGAGCTCGACCGCCGCTCGGCAACTCGTCTCGGCGCCGACCAGATCCCCGCGAACGGCCGACGCGCGCCCGCGCGCGCTGCGCAGCACCACCTGGGTGGCCAGATCGTCATCTGCGGCCGCCTCCGCGCTCACCCCCAGGTAGCGCTCGGCGTCCTCGATGCGGTCTCGGTCGAGCATGACCTTGGCCAGCTGGGCTGAAACCGTGGAGAGGAACCCACGCTCGCCGAGCTTCTCGCACAACTCGTACCCGGTACGCAGGGCGCGCTCCGTCGCCTCGGCATCGCCGGAGAGGCGTTCCACGAACGCGACCGTCTCCCAGGCGAACGCTGCCCGCAGCCACAGACCGAGTTCCTCGAGCGAGCTCGCCGCTTCCGCCGCCAGCTTGCGCCCTTCGTCGAAGCGACCCTGCATGGCGCGGAGCGCCGCAAGCGAGCGCCAAGCGAGCGCCTCGACGAGGCGGTTCGAGCGACTGCTCGCCAGGATCGCTTCGCACCGCGCGACGGCCTCGGACACGGGCGTCGGCCCGTAGACGGCGGAGCCGGTGTAACGACCCCGGCTCTCGGCCTCCACCCACCCCGCGCCCGCGGCGCGCGCGTGCTCCATCGCCCGCTCCAACGCCTCGTCCACGGCGGCGTAGCGCTCCTGCGACCACCGCAGGTCCGCGATGAGACGCCAGGCGCGCGCGAGTCCCAACCTGTCGTCGAGTTCCTCGAAGACGGGGATCAGCCGCTCCGCCTCTCGCAGGGCCACCTCGGTGCCCCCTTTGGGGTCGGTGGACTCCATCAGGAGCATCCGCACCACGGCGGCGTGACCTTCGAGCCCTCGATCCCCCGATGCGCGCGCCCCATCGAGCGCCTCGCCCAGCATGGACCCGGCCCGCGTGAGATCGCCGGTCTCCATCAGTGCCTCGCTGAGGTCGGGGAGCAGCGCGAGGCGGCCCGGGTCGCCGGGACCGTGCAGGGTCGCGGCGCGCTCGAGCAGGTTCGCCGCGGCCGCCATATCCCCTCGTCCCCAGGCGCGGCGCCCCGCTGCGCTCAATCGATCGGCGGCGCGTGCTGCGAGGCCGTGCAGCTCGGCGTCGACGGCCGACCCTCCCAGCTCGATCCGGTAGCGATACGCCTGCTCGAGGTGATACCCCACGACTTCCTCGTACTCCCGAAGGCGATCGCCGCTGTGCGTCTCGATCCATCCGGCGAAGCGTTCATGCTGCTCCGCACGGCGTTGCTTGGGCAGGCCCTGGTAGGCGGCCTCCTGGATCATCAGATGATGGAATCCGAAGGCGTCTTCGCCGGCGAGCGAGGAACGCTCAGGCATGATCAACCCCTTGCGCACGAGGGTCTGCAGGTGTCCCCCCACCCGGGGCCGAAGCGGCTCCGGCACGAGGTCCGCCACGGCGCCCCACCAGAACTCCTTGCCGGTGACGGCGGCGCTGCCGAGCACCACCTTCTCCTCGGGGGCGAGGCGATCCAACCGCGCGGCGAGCACGGCCTGGATCGTGATCGGCACCGAGACCCGTGACAGGTCCGCCGTCACCGTCCACGCCCCCTCATCGTCGTGGACGAGGACGCCGTCGTCCTCCAGCATCCGGAGCATCTCCTCCACGAACAACGGGTTGCCCTCCGCGGCCTCGACGATCCGTGCCGCGTCGACCGCATCCAGCGGGGACGCGCCCAGCAGGTTGCCGATCAGCTCCTCGCACTCCCGGCGGCTGAGTGGGGAAAGCATCAGGGCCCGGTCGGTGGCGAGCGTGCTCGTCCAGCTGGGGCGCACGTCCAGCAGGTCGGTGCGGGCGAGACACAGCAGCAGGATGCGCGCGTCCCGGCTCCAGCCCGCGAGATACTCCAGCAGGTCGAGGAAGGTGGGCTCGGCCCACTGGATGTCGTCGAACAGCACCACGAGCGGCCGGTCGGACTGGAGGCACTCGAGGAACCGGCGGATGGCCCAGAAGGTCTCCTGCACCGCGCTGGTGGATTCCCCGAATCCGGACACCGCCGCCACGCGCTCGGCGATGACGTCCGCGTCGTCGTCCCCATCGAGCGCGGACGCGATCTTCCCGCGCGCGGTGTCCCTTGCGTCGCCGGCGTCGATCGCACAGGCGTCCTTCACGAGTTCGGCCACGGGCCAGAAGGTGATGCCGTCGCCGTAGGGGAGGCAGCGTCCACGAACCACGCGAGCCCGCGCCCCCAAGCGTCGGACGAATTCGTCGGCGAGCCGTGATTTGCCGACCCCGGCCGCTCCCAGCACCGTGAGCAGGACGCAGCTGGGATCCTGCGAGCTCCGGTCGAAGGCACCCTGAA
The DNA here is from genome assembly GCA_963719165.1 of uncultured Actinomycetes bacterium. Taxonomy (GTDB): domain Bacteria; phylum Actinomycetota; class UBA4738; order UBA4738; family HRBIN12; genus JAOUEA01. Next base: position 2,055,176 of record CAVRAV010000001.1, read on the forward strand.
GGATCGCCTGCTCATCGCCGCGTCCCACGAAAGCCGGCGTCGCGCGGTGCCCGACGTCCCTGCCGGGCTCCACGGCGAGCAGCCGGAAGCCCATCACGGGATCCGCCTTGCCCTTGAGCGAGAGCGCGCGCCCCTCGTCCACCGTCACGACGCCACGCACGAGGGCGTAGGTGTCGGCACCCAACAGGATCTCCCCGGGGGCCGCCGTCTGCTCGAGGCGGGCGGCCACGTTCACGGCGTCGCTCACCACGACCGCTTCCCCACTCGCCCGATCGCTCACCACCACCTCGCCCGTGTTGATGCCGATCCGCGCTCGCAGCGACACACCCCACGTGCCCTGGAGCTCCGCATCCAGGGTGGCCAACGACGCCTGCATCTGCGTGGCGGCGCGCACGGCGCGCACGGCGTCGTCCTCGTGCAGCACGGGAGTGCCGAAGAACGCCACGACGGCGTCGCCGATGTACTTCTCAACCGTCCCGCCGTGACGCTCGAGCACGCCGCGCATCTCCTCGAAGAACCGGGTCATGATCGCGCGGACGGATTCGGGCTCGAGCCGCTCGCCCAGCGGGGTCGAACCCACCACGTCGCAGAAGAGCACGGTTACAACTTTGCGGGCCTCACCGGAAGCGGGGGCGACCGCCGGCAGGAAGGCGGCGCAGATCATGCAGAAGCGGGCTCGGGCCGGATTCGACTCGCCACACGACGCGCACACCGGCATGGTCGGAGTGTAGGCCACTTCCTGAGCCGGCTTGCCCGAACGCTCAGCACACGCGTAGGCTCGGCATTCGGGCCGCAGACGGAGGGGGACGGGCATGGAATGGCAGATGGAGCTCTCGTTGATCGGTCGCGACGTGAGGGACGACGATGCGTTCGATCTGGAGCCGATCCCCGATCTGCCGGTGCGCCCCATCCATCAGGTCCTCCACGTTCAGCAAGAGGATTGGGAGGCAGGTGAGCGCGTCGGCGAGCTCTTCGGCTGCGCCGTCCGTGCCGGCGGGGACCGGGCGATCTGCATCCTCGATTTCCGTTTCGACTCGGGCGACAGCCTGGTGGCCACGGGCATGCTCGACGCCGAGCGTGCCTGGGAAGGCGTCCGGAGCATCGCGATCACGGGCGGCACCCGTGAGTACGTGAGAGCGGCCGGCGTCGTCACGGTGGAGACGATGAACCCCAAGCGCTACGGCGTCTCATTCAACCCCGGCGGCTAAGCCCCGCCCGAGCGGCGGCACGGGCGGCGGGCGCGTGCTAGCGTTCGACCCAGTCATCGCGCCGCGGAGGCGAAGCCGGTCGAAGTCCGGCGCTGTCCCGCAACTGTAGGTGCGCACGGCCCTCGCCGAGCGCACGAGCCAGGCCGACCATCGTGGCGCACGGGCTGGACGATCCCTCGAGGACCAGGGGATGTCGGCCGCCGGGCGCTCCGCCGGCCCCGCGCCTTCGCCTCGAACCACTCCGGGGACGTTCCGTACGGGCGCGAGGATCGCCCAGGAAGGAGCCGCCCCATGGGCAGGACCCCTGCTCGGTTCGTCGCGGTGGTGCTCTGCGCCGGCGTGTTCGCCGGCGCCGCCGGGACGGCACAGGCCGTGTCGCCCAGAGATCGGGGACGAGCCGCCCGCGCCATCGCCTACCTCGCCTCGAAGCAGCGAGCCAACGGCTCCATCGTCGCGTTCTCTCCCATCGGTTCGACCGCCGACGCCGTGTCGGCATTCGTGGCCGCGCGCGTGGGGCGCACCCGCATGGATCGCGCCCTGAATTACCTGCGCACGCAGGTGAAGGCCGGCCACGTGAACGCCATCGGCCTGCAGGCGAAGGTCGCCCTGGCGGTAGCGGCAGCGGGCCGGAACCCGCGTGCCTTCGGCGGCGTGAACCTCATCCGGACGCTGCGCGACACCCTCCCCGGAGGGGGAGGGCACTTCGGCGACAGCGCCGTCTTCGACGACGCCACCGCCCTCCTGGCCCTTGAGGCGGCCGGCATCACGCCGGGCAACGGGCTCGCGGCCTGGCTGCTCGCGGCCCAATGCCCCGACGGCGGATGGGCCTACGACCTGCCCTACGCACCCGGAGACGACGAGCACTGCTCCGACGGCAGCGCCACGGACTTCTTCACGTCGGATTCCAACACCACCAGCCTGGTGGTGCAGGCGCTCACCGCGATCAGCACCACCGACTGGCTCAGCAGTCCGTTCGGCTTCTTCGCCGCCCTTCGCGACCACGCGAAGGGCGGCTGGGCCTACTCGGCGTCCTTCGTGGCCACCGACGCGAACTCCACGGGGCTCGTGCTCCAGGCCTACGCGGCCGCGGGCCTCAAGATCCCCTCCGGAGGCCTGATCGCCCTGCGCAAGCTGCAGTACGCCAGGTGCGGGGCGTTCGCCTACACCTACAGCGGGGCCGCCCGGGGCGACCCGGACGTGGGGGCCACGATCGGAGCCGTGCCGGGCCTGCTGCGGGAGCCGTTCCCCGTGCACGGGCGGTCGCCGGCGGCCCGCCTGCCCAAGATCGCCCGTTGTTGAGGCCCGCGATGCGGCGCACGAGGAGGCTCGCGATCGCCCTGGCCGTGCCGGCGCTCGCCATCGTGCCGACGCTCCTGGGCGCCGCGGCCGGAACCGAAGCGGCGTGCGCGGCGGCGGCGAGCGGTGCCCCGCATGCCGCCCTCGTCGTGGACACCGGGTCGCGCACGACAACGTACTGCGTGGATCTGGGTGGCGGCTCGGTGAGCGGACTCCGCCTCATCCAGCTCGCGGCCGACCAGTACGGCCTGTCCTACCACTTCGGGTTCGGGGGCCAGGCCGTGTGCCAACTTCAGGGCATCGGACCGTCGGGCGGCGACTGCTTCGGGGCCTATCCCGACTACTGGGGCTACTGGCACGCCACGGGAGGCGGCTGGAGTTGGGCGGGGTCCGGGGCGGCGTCGTCCTCGGTCACCGATGGCGACGTGGAGGGCTGGTCATGGGGGACGGGCGACTCGGGGGCCACCCACCCACCCCCGCCCACGCTCGCCTTCGACGACGTGTGCCGCGTGGCGGCGCCGCCGGCGAGCCCGACGGCGCGCCCGAGCCCCACGCCGCGGCCGAGCCCTGCCGCCAGTCATTCGCCCCGCCGGGGCGTCCGGGGCGCGACCCGGCGGATCTGCCGGGTCTCAGCGGGGCGGAGCCTCGCGCGGCCCCTCTGCGTATCCCGGCGCGACGGATGGCGCCGGCGCCCTTCGTTCGGACGGGGCGCGGCCCCGGGCCGCGAGCACGACGCGCCCGCCGGGGACGGCGGGCGCCGATCTCCCTTCGGATGTCGTGCGAGCGGTGGCCACGGACGGGGCGTCGTCCACCTCGAGCGGTCCTCCCGCGGGCGCATTCGCGGTTGTCGCGGCCGTCCTGATCTTGGGTGGGGGCGGCGCCTGGACCCTGCGCCGCCGCGGCAAGGATGAACGGGCTTGAGCGTGCACCCCGCCGCCTGGATGGCCTGGGCCACCTGCGCCGGCGTGGTCGCGTTCACGACGACCGATCCTTTCTACCTCGGGCTGCTCGTGGCGATCGCGTGGTTCGTGTACGCCACGTGCCACGTCCCCGGTCCGACGGCGCGCAGCTTCCGCGTATTCGCCGTCGGAGGGCTCCTGGCGATGGCGATCCGCACCGCGCTGGTGTTCCTGGGCACGGTGGACGCGAGCAGCGTCGCGTTCGCGGCGCTCGAGGGCGCACGACTCGCGGCCCTCCTCATCGTGTTCGGGACGTTCAACGCCGTCACCGACCCCTTCGGCGTCGTGCGCCTCGCGCCGCGTCGGTTCCACGAACCCGCCCTGGCCGCTGCCTTGGCGCTGTCCATCGCTCCACGCACGATCGCGGGTGCGGGTCGGGTTCGTGAGGCGCAGCGGTTGCGCGGGATCCGTACGGAGCGATGGCGGGGACTCCCGGCGCTCGCCGTCCCCGTGTTGGAGACCGGGATGGAGGAGGCGCTCACGCTGGCCGAATCGATGGACGCCCGTGGGCACGGGCGGGGTCGACGAACACGGTATCGGCCGGCCCATTGGACCCCAGGGGGGCTCGCCGTCACGTTGGGCGCCGTCGTCGCGGCGGGCGCGTTCCTGGCGGCCGCCTGGACGGGGCTGGGGGGATTGCATCCATCCACGAGTCCGCTCACGTGGCCCGCGGCCGACCCGTACCTCATCGCCGCCATCGCGTTGCTCGCGGTCCCCGGGGCGCTGGGCGCCGTCCGGAGCCGCGCGCGTGACTGAAGCGCTGCGATTCGAACGGGTCACGTTCCGCTATCCGGAGACCGCGCGCGCCGCCCTCGACGACGTCTCGCTCGCACTCGACGAAGGAACGTTCGTGCTGGCGGTGGGGCCTACGGGAGCCGGGAAGTCGACCTTCCTCCGCGCGACGAACGGCCTCGTACCTCATTTCACCGGCGGGACCTTCTCCGGTCATGTGACCGTGGGCGAGCGCGACACCCTGCGCTATCCGCCGCGCAAGCTCGCGGACGTGGTGGCGTTCGTCCCGCAGGATCCGGCGGCCTCGTTCGTGCTCGACCGCGTGGAGGACGAGCTCGCCTACGGGATGGAGAACCTCGGCGTGGATCCCGCGCACATGAGGCGGCGCGTGGAGGAGATGCTCGACCTGTTGGACATCGAGCCCCTGCGGGGACGGAGCGTTCGGGCGATCAGCGGCGGAGAGCGTCAGCGTGTGGCGATCGCCGCCGCGATGGCGGCTGGCCCTCGGATCCTGGTGCTCGACGAGCCCACGTCGCAGCTGGACCCGCAGGGAGCCGAGCACGTTGTGGCGGCGTTGCAGCGACTCGTGCACGACCAGGGAATGACGGTCCTACTCGCCGAACACCGACTCGAGCGGGTCGCGGGCGCCGTGGATGTGGCGGTCGGGTTCCACGATGGCCAGGCGCGGCTGGGGGCGACCGCGGACGTGATCCGCGGCTTCGCGATGGGTCCCCCCGTGGCGCGGTTGGGCCGCCTCGTGGGGTGGGATCCCGTGCCGCTCACCGTCCGCGACGCCCGTCGGATGGGCGGAGCGCTCCCCCCTCGCGCCGATGCCCCACCCGGCGTCCCGGGAGACACGATGGTCGAGATCCGGGGGCTTGCCGCTGCCCACGGCGACACACCGGTCCTCCGCGACGTTGACCTGTGCGTGCGTGCGGGCGAGATCGTGGCCGTGATGGGGCGCAACGGTGCCGGGAAGACGACCCTGTTGCGCAGCATCGTCGGCGTCCACGAGCCATCCGGCGGAGCCGTGAGGATCCTCGGACATACGCCCAGGCCGGGGCTTGACGCGGCCCTGTGTCCTCAGGAGTCGGACGCGATCCTGTTCGCCGACACGGTGCTCGAGGAGGTCCGCACGACCCTGCGCGCGCGAGGGCGGGAGGAGGCCGCGGCGGGGCGCGTACTGGAGTCGCTCGGCCTCGCGCCATCCGCGGCGCACCATCCGCGCGACCTCTCGGCCGGGGAGCGACTCCTCGTGGCGACCGCCGCGATCGCGGCGGGCGGGGCGCCAGTCCTCCTCCTCGACGAGCCCACCCGCGGGCTGGACGCCGCTTCCAAGGAACGACTGGTTGGGTTCCTGCGGGCGCACGCCGCCGACGGCTGCGTGGCGATCTTCGCCACGCACGACGTGGAGTTGGCGGCGGCCGTGGCCACACGTGTCGTGATGCTCGCCGGTGGCGAGGTCATCGCGGACGGGGACCCGGGAACGGTCCTCGGCGATTCGCACGTGTTCGCCCCGCAGATGACCCGGGCATTCGGGCCGGGGTGGTTGACGCCCGAGCAGGTGGCGGGGGCGCTCGGGTGAGCGCATCGGTTGTTCCTGCCCTCGGAAGCCTGGGTCCGTCCCGGGAGCGCCTGCGTCTGAGCGTCCTGATCGGCGTGAATCTCCTCGGACTCCTCGCGTTCGTGTGGCCGTTCGTGCTCCCGTTGGCCCCGGGCATGGACGAGAACCACAAGGCGGACGGTCCCCTCATCCTGCTCACGCTCCTGATCTGTCTGGGTGCGGTGCTGTTCGTCGAGCTCGGAAGGGGCGGCCTCGGACCCAAGGCCGTGGCCCTCCTGGGGGTCCTCGGGGCCGCCATGGTGGCGCTGCGCCTGCCGGGCTTCGTCGCGGGGTTCAGCGCGATGTTCATCGTGGTCCTGGTCGCGGGCAACGCGTTCGGGCCGGGATTCGGGTTCCTGCTCGGGGCGGTGGGGACGTTCGCGAGCGGGCTGTTCATCGGCGGGCTGGGCCCGTGGCTGCCGTTCCAGATGGTGGCGGTGGGCTGGGTCGGGGCCGGCGCCGGATTCTTGCCCAGGGGCTCATGGTGGGTACGGATCGGCGCCCTCGCCGCCTACGGATTCGCAAGCGGGTACCTCTTCGGCGCCGTCATGAACCTGTGGTCGTGGCCGTTCGTGGCAGGCGGGTCGGCCCTGGGATGGGATCCCGCCGCCGGCACGATCGCGAACCTCCGCCACTACCTGACGTATTACGCGGCCACGTCCTTGGCCTGGGACACCTTCCGCGCCGTCGGCAACGTCGTGCTCGTCCTCGTCCTGGGCCGCCCGTTGCTCGGCGCCCTGGATCGAGCTGCGCGACGGATGCGATTGGACGTCCGTGGTGATATGACTCTTCCACGCGCGGAAGGAGTGGCCCATGTCGATGCCGCCGAACATGTTCGAGAACACCGCTGACTTCCAGGACGAGAAACTCGTCGAACGCGAGGAGGAAACCGCCGAGGAGCATCAGCACGGGCTCGACTGCGGACACGAAGCCGTCGAGCACGGGGATCACACGGACTACGTCGACGGCGAGAAGCGTCACTGGTGGAACAAGGACCACTGGGACCGGCACTGATCACGGATCTCGGGTTCCCTCAGCGAGGGCCGGCCCCTTCAGGAAGGCCAGGAGCGTCTCCATCGGCAGCGCCCCGTGCCCGGTGTTCGGGAGCACGCACAACTGCGCATCCGGGATGGCCCGGAACAGCGCGACGGAGTGCTCGGCAGTGATCATGTCCCGATCGCCGGCGATGACAAGGGTCGGCGCATTGATGCTCGCCATCTGCTCGTCCGTGTAGTTGGGCTCCACTGCCCACATGGCCTGCAGCCGCTCCAAGACGACGGGCCAGTGACTCGGGCCGTCGGGTGAAAGTCGAGCGTGATCTTCGCGGAAGTCCTGCGGCCAATCCATGGGCTTGACGCTCAGCAGCCATTGCAGCATCTCCGCCGAGTAGCCATCGGTGCGGTAGTTCGCACCCGTGATCGCGAGCCTCGTCACCCGATCCGGATGATGGATCGCCATATCCAAGCCAACCATGCCTCCGTCGCTCAGGCCGATGATCGAGGCAGTGTCGACCTTCAGCTGTCGCAGCAACTCGAGCGTGTCCTCGGCCATGTCGTGGTAGTGGAACGCACGGTCCGCCGCGTCCGGGGTGCGCCCGTGACCCATCTGCTCGGGCGCGATCACCAGGAACTCGCGAGAGAAGAACGGGATCCCCATCGGAGGTCGCTCGATCGAGCAGGTTCCGCCGTGAAGGAGCAGCAACGGCGGGCCCTCTCCGCGCACCTCGTAGTACATCCGGAGCCCGTTGACATCGGCGTAGCCGCCGAACATCGCCATGCCCGCGAGTGTGACAGAAGGCTTGCAGACCCACCTGGCCCGTACGCCGTCCGAGAAGGGGCGCACCCTTCCCGCCGACCGAGCGGCCTCGATCAGGCCGGCTCGCTCGGGTCCACGGGCTCCTCGCCCGGCGCGACCTTGCGAACCGTGACGGCCTCGAACGCGGCGGCCACCATCATCAGCGAAAGGGTTCCCTCCGAGGCGAGCTCGGCGAGCTCAGCCAGGTCGCTCTCCGAGGCCTCCACGTCGAGGCCGTTGAGGTTCAAGAACACGATCGCCGACAGCAGCGCCACCCGCGCGTTGCCGCGGTCGAAGGGCCGGCGGCGAAGCAGCTCGGTCATGAGGGCGGCGGCCTTCAGCTGCACGCCCGGGAAACGATCGTGCCCATCGTCCGAAACGCCGGGGTAGGCGGAAACGGCCTCGAGCGCGGCCACGTCGGCGCGGACGTCGTCGCCCACCTCACGCTCCGCGAGCAGCGAGAGATCCACGGGACTCAGGTAGACCATCTCGGTCGTCATCGACGCGGGCGGGCGCCGAGTGGGTGGAGCGGATCCGTGGGCCTGGGAGCGGTTCGTCGTTGGATCGCCGATTCACCTCCGGGCGCCATCTTGGCACCGATGCCGCCTCCTTCGTCGCGTTGACACGGGCGAAAAGGTGCGATACATATATCGGGTCGATACATACAAACGATATATGTCATCGATATATCGACGTCGATTGTGGCGCCGACGGCGGTCGACCGGAAGGGTACGCGCAGAGCCATGTTGGAACTTGCGATCTTGGGTCTGCTCAAGGAGCAGCCGATGCACGGCTACCAGCTCTCGCGGGAGCTCGGTGATTCGCTGGGAGGGTTCTGGCGCGTTTCCTACGGCTCCCTCTACCCCACGTTGCGTCGCCTGGAGCGCGACGGCGAGGTGGAGGCCATCGCGAGCGCCGAGACCGCGGTCGGCAGGCGCAAGCAGGTCTACCGCATCACCGAGAAAGGGGAAACGGTCTTCCTCGCGCTGCTGCAAGAGACCCCGCACGACAACCAATCCGAAGACCAGCGGTTCCGCGTTCGGCTCGCGTTCTTCCGTTACCTCCCGCCCGAGACGCGGCTGCGCCTGCTCGAGCGGCGGCGCGCGTCCCTTGAAGCGCGGCTGGGAACCATCACCGATTCGTTGCGCACCACGCGCGCCAGGGTGGACGACTACACACGCTCGCTCATGGAGCACGGGCGCTCCGCCGCCGAGTCCGACCTCGCGTGGGTCGACGGCTTGATCGTGGCCGAGCGCGCGCGCAAGGACACGCGTAAGGAAGACAAGGCCGCCGCGGGCGGTCCGGGACGCCGCACCGCGGCGCTCCGTCGAAAGGAGCATTCGTCATGAGCAAGGTTCGCTTGGCCATCGTGGGCGTAGGCAACTGCGCCTCGTCGCTCGTGCAGGGCCTCGACTACTACAAGGACGCCGAGGCATCCGACCGCGTCCCCGGCCTGATGCACGTGGATCTGGGCGGGTACCGCGTCGGCGACGTCGAGATCGTCGCCGCGTTCGACGTGGATGCGGACAAGGTGGGCAAGGACGTGGCCGAGGCCATCTACACCGAGCCCAACAACACCATCGTGTTCGACGACGTGCCTCCCACAGGCGTCATCGTGCAGAAGGGGCGCACCCTCGACGGGCTCGGGACCTACTACCGAGAGATGATCACGGAGTCCGACCAGCCGGAGGCCGACGTGACGCAGGTACTTCGCGACACGCGGGCCGACGTGCTCGTGTGCTACCTCCCGGTAGGATCCGAGCAGGCCGCGCGGTACTACGCGCAATGCGCCATCGACGCGAAGGTCGCCGTCGTGAACTGCCTCCCGGTGTTCATCGCCTCCGACGTGGAGTGGGCCAAGAAGTTCGCCGACGCGGGCGTGCCCATCATCGGCGACGACATCAAGTCCCAGGTCGGCGCCACCATCACGCATCGCGTGCTGACCAAGCTCTTCGAGGACCGCGGCGTGAAGATCGACCGGACCTACCAGCTGAACTTCGGCGGCAACATGGACTTCATGAACATGCTCGAGCGCAAGCGCCTCACCTCCAAGAAGATCTCCAAGACCCAGTCCGTGCAATCGCAGATGGAGACGCCGCTCGACGCCGACGACATCCACATCGGACCGAGCGACCACGTGCCGTGGCTCGAGGACCGCAAGTGGGCGCAGATCCGCATCGAGGGCACGTCCTTCGGCGACGTGCCGCTCACCGTGGAGATGAAGCTGGAGGTCTGGGACTCCCCCAACTCCGCCGGCATCGTGATCGACGCGATCCGCTGTGCGAAGCTCGCGCTCGACCGGGGGATCGGCGGTCCGCTGATCGCTCCGTCCAGCTACTTCATGAAGTCTCCGCCGGTGCAGTTCTCCGACGAACAGGCGCGCGAGAACACCGAGGCCTACATCGTGGGAGCGCCGGAGGGTCAGCTGCACTGGACGCTGGTGCTGGAGCGCTCGCCCGAGGTCGACGTCGCCCGCTCGAGCCGCGCTTCGGCGTGACGCGGCGTCAGCCGACGGAGATCGACACGGCGTCGGACCATAGGGAGGCATCACCGGTATCGGTGCGACGTAGTCGAGCCTCGAACCGGTACATGCCCTTGCCGGCATGCGGGCGATACGTGGCCTCGGCCCCCGTTACCCCGCTCCGCCAGCCGCGCCAGCCGCGCTTCGGCCGCTTGACCCGGACGTCGTAGGCGAACCCCGCCGAGGCGCTCGCCGATGCCCAGGTGAGGGTGTAGACCCGCCGCAGCGACCCCCGCTTCGGGGCGGCCTGCATGGGCACGTGGATGCGTCCCGTCATGCCGACGTCGAGATGCAGCGGACACACGAACGGATAGACGCCGGCGGCCGTGAAGGTGTAGGGGAAGCTCGGCCCGCCCGGCGCGACCGGATCGGTGTCGTAGAGGTCCAGCCGCGTGTCCGTGGCCTCGTGGTGATTCACCGGGCCGGTGAAGTCGAACACGACGGTTCCGCCACGTGGGACGCGCGGCACGGTCGGTTCGAACCGATCGTCCGACGCTGCGACGTGGGTCTGGAGCACCAGACGGTCCGATGTCCTCGCCGAGGATGGGCGGTGGACTGCCGCAGCTCCCGCCACCGACGTCGAGGCAACGAGCACGACGGCGGACAGGAGCAGGACGACGCGACGGCGTGGCATCTGATTGCTATCGGCACGCCCCGCTGCCCGTCCGCACCCCCCTTGCGACGCAACTTTGGTCACGCAGGTCGAGGCCCCACGCGATAGCGACCGGGTCGGCGAGCGTCGCACGCGTACGATGCGCGCCATGGCGGACCGGACGGCGGGCAACGCGCGCGATGCGCTGCGACATCCAGACTTCCGCCGGCTCCTCGGCACGCGGCTCGTGAGCCAGACCGCGGACGGGTTCCTCCAGGCCGCCCTGGTCGCATCGATCGCCTTCTCTCCCGACCGCCAGACGACCCCAGCAGCGTTCGCCGCCGCCTCGGCGATCGTCATCGTGCCCTTCTCGCTCATCGGACCCGTGGCCGGCGTCTTCATCGACCGGTGGTCGCGCCGGCGCATCTTGGTGGTGGCGCCCCTCCTGCGTGCCGCGCCCGTATTCCTGGTGCTCCTCAGTCCTGACCGTCAGGCGGTGTTGTTCTATGCGGGGGCGTTGTGGGTGACCTCGGTGAATCGGTTCTTCCTGTCGACGGCCCAGGCGGTCGTGCCGCGGCTCGTTCCCACCGAGGACCTCCTTGCGGCGAATTCCGCGGCCACGGTGGGTGGCACGGTTGCGCTGCTCGCCGGGGTGTTCACTGGTGGCCTCGCGGCCGACGCTTGGGGCAACGGCGCCATCGTGGCGGCCGCGGCGATCGCTTGGGTGGCGACGTCCGCGCTGGCGGCGGGCATCCGCAGCGACCTCCGTCCCCACCTCCTGCCGGAGGCGCCGGAGCTCCTGCGTCACCAGCTGCGACGGCTAGGCGCCGAGTTCGCAGGGGGCATCCGCTGCATCGCCGGCACGCCGCGCGCCCTGGGCCCCATCACATCGATCTCCGTCGACCAGATGGGCCAGGGCCTCGTGCTGGTCCTCGCCCTCGTGGTGTTCCGCCAGCGCTTCAACCAGGGCGTGGGGTCGTTCTCGTGGCTGATCGGCGCCGGTGGCGTCGGGGTGTTCCTGGGCCTGATGACCGTGGGGAGGCTGGACCGTCGCCTGGCTCGGCCCGCGATCGTGGCGTGGTCGTTCGTGGCGGGCGGGCTCGCCGTCATGGGTGTTGCCCTGGTGTTGGATCGGACCACCGTCATGCTGGCGAGCTTCGCGGTTGGACTCACCTTCGCTTGGAAAAAGGTGCCCGTAGACACGATGGTGCAGGAGGCGCTTCCCGACGGGATGCGAGGCCGCGTGTTCGCCGTGTACGACGTCACCTACAACCTCGCACGGCTGTTCGCGGCCGTCCTCGCGATCTGGCTGCTCCCCTCGCTCGGCGTGCGCGGATCAGCGGCGTTCGTGGCGATCGTGTTCCTGCTGTGGGCACCCGTCCTGCCGTTCTGGTTGCGTCACGCCCCCGAGATCCGGCTTCGGTTCGGTCGCGGAGCATCGACCCCCAGCGCGATCCGTTGGGGTGGCGTGGAAGAACCGGTTCAGGTGCTGGCCTCCGAGCTGGCGCCGGGGCGAAGGCCTACGAGCTTCCGCTTGTCCCTCGCCGACGGGACCGTGGTCGACGTGAGCCGTACGGGTCCGGGCGCCGATTGGCAGGTCGACCGCGAGCTCGGGGGGGAATCTGGTACTTAATACGTAGTCCTACTTACTTAGCTCATGGTAGCTAGTTTTGATGCGTCGCAGGTATCGACCCGCGCGGCGAAAACGAGCATCCTGTCCTCCTTATCGAACGATCCGCAAGCAGGAGGGCATTCATGGTCGAACCGAGCACCCCAAGGTACGACTCGAAACGCCGCGGATAACTCCGCAGGCAAGGAGCGTCCGGGTCATCGATCGGAGGGAGCGGAACCTCCTAAGGATCGCCCGGTCGGCGTCGGACTACTGAAGACCGACGCACCTCGGATACCCGACGCCGGGCGGTGGCGAGCACCTTTCCCCCTCCCCGTGCGCGATGACGGTTCCCCTCGGTCCCGTCACCGCCGCCGCCCGGCCCGCTCGGGTCGAACGAGCGCCGATGAGCGCCGGCCCGACCAGCGTCGAGCGCTAGTGCGCTGCGGCCGGAATCGGTTTGCCGACCTGTTCCGCGGCCCCCGGGGCCACGGGACGATCCGCAGTCCGGCGCCGCTGCCAGAGCACGCCGAGGCCCATCGCCAATGCGGCCACTCCCCCGCCGATCAACCCCCAGCGCGGGTTCATCTCGCCGATCCAGCCCGCGATGGGTGACCCGATGGGCGTGGAGCCCAGGAACACGATGCCGTACAAGGCCATCACGCGACCCCGAGCCTGGGGCGCGGCGTTGAGCTGCAGCATGGTGTTGCCGGTGATCATGAACGCCATGACCGCGAACCCCACGAAGACCATCGCGATCAGGGCGACCGGGAGCACCGGGGCGATGCCGACCGCCACGAGGGCGAGACCCGAGGCCACGGAGAAGATCGCGAGCCGGTACATCGTCGGTCGCCGGGCACGGTTGGCGAGCGCGATGGCACTCAGGAACGAGCCCAATCCGGCCAACGCCGATAGGGCGCCGAACGTGCCCGCGTCGCCACCGAACGTTCGCTTGGCCAGCAGCGGCAGCAGCACGGCGAAGTTGAGCGAGAACGTGAAGACGACGGCCATCACGATGAGCGGGCGGCGCAGTTCCTGAGTTCGCCACGCATACCGCAACCCCGCCACGAGGTGACCCGTGGTGCGCGTGCTGCGAGGCTGGGCGTGGAATTCGGCCGGCCGCATCCGGGCCAGCGCCAGGATGACGGCCATGTAGGACAGGCCGTCGAGGAGGAAGGGCCACTGGATCCCGACCTTGGCGATGAGTGCTCCCGCCAACGCCGGCCCTAGGATGCGGGACCCCGTGAACGCCGCGCTGTTCAGACTCACCGCGTTGGTGACCGCATCTTCGCCCACCATCTCGACGTAGAAACTCTGGCGGGCGGGGTTGTCGAGGGCGGTCACGACGCCCGCCGCCAACGACAGCGCATACACCATCCAGAGCTGCACGACGTCCGTGGCGACGAGCGAGAACAGCAGGAAGGCGATGACCGCGAACGCGCTCTGCGTCCAGATCAAGATCCGGCGCTTGTCATGCCGATCCGCGAGCACGCCCCCCCAGGCGCCCAGGATCAAGATCGGGAGGAAGAGCAATGCCACGTTCACGCCGAGCGCGACCCCGGAACGCGTCAGCTGCAGGACGAGCCACGCGCTGGCCGTCGCGTTCACCCACGTCCCGGTGGCCGACACGAGCTGGCCGAACAGGTACAGGCGGAAGTTGCGCGACGAGCGCAGCGAGAGGAAGGTCCGCTGCGCCGAGGCCAGGAACCGAGTGCGAGGACTCATCGGACGTCCTCCTCGGTGAGCCGCTCCATGATCCGGGCGGCGTCCTCCAACGTCGCGAGCTCCTCCGAGCTGAGCCGCTTCATCCGCCTCGCGAGGTAGGCCGTGTGCCTCGTGCGCACCCGCTGGAGCGCCTTGCGTCCGGCCGGCGCGATCTGTATCCACGCCACGCGACGATCCAGCGGATCCGCGGTGCGCTCGATGAGCCCACGATCGATCAGCGACGCGATCACCCGCGTGCACGTGGGCTTGCGGATCTGTTCGTGGGCCGCGAGGGAGCCGGCCGTCATCGGGCCGTGGCGCTCCACCGTCGAGAGCGCTGCCAAGAGGGTGGGCGAGGCGTCGGCATCCGCCTCGCGCCTGAGCTTCCGGGCGAGGCGGAACACCGAGAGACGGACCTGCGCAGCGAGGTCCGCCACATCGATCGACGTCGTGCTGGCGGGCATGCCTTCGATGATAGTACGCACTGCTAACTAGCGTCACGTACTATCTGCCGGACACGCGATCCGGTCCGGCGCTACGACGTGCGAAGCAACATCCGGAGCCACTCGGCGACGGCGAAGCGCTAGATGAAGAGGGAGACGGCGGCGTCGCGCATCTCGGCGATGGCCGTGGCGGCGCCGATCGGATCCTCGAGCCCGTCGATCAGGTCCTCGCGCTTGAGCCCCAGCAGGTCCATCGTCATCTGACACGGGATCAACCGCACGCCGAGCTCCTGCGCGGTGCGGATCAGTTCGGCCGGCCGGGCGACCCGACGATCGTCGGCGAGCTTCTTGAACATCGCGGGACCGGCGCCGGCGAGGTTGTAGTGCGAGAGCTTCGCCTTCTGCGCCGATCCAGGATTCATGGCCGACATCATCTTCTGCATCCAGTTCTCACCCGTGATGCGGACGTCTGGGCGCACGATCGCGAACAGGCCCCAGAAGGTGAAGAACACCGTCGACTCCATGCCGCTCGCGGCGGCCGTCGTGGCCAAGATGGTCGTGGGCCAGATCCTGTCGAGGTCGCCTCCCCAGGCGATCACCGTCATCTTGTTCTTCTGTTTGACCTCGCCGAGGCCGGCCGCCTCAAGTGCCTCGATGCGCGCGAGCAGCTCGGCGTAGGTGGGCGCGTCGATGCGCTCCTGCGCGATCGCCATGTCAGGCCTTCCTGACGACGTAGCGGTACGAGCCGTCCTCGCGCTCGGCCGACTCGACCAGCTCGTTGCCGCTGATGCTCGCCCAGCTTGGCACGTCGGACGCGGACCCCGGGTCCGTGGCGAGCAGTTCGAACAGATCGCCGGATGCGGCGGTCTTCAGGGCCTTCGCGAGCGAAACGAGCGGGCCCGGACAGGACTGGCCCCGGGCATCGACGGTCGTGATGGTGGTGGTGGACACGAGGAACCTCCGTACTCATTGCCGATCCGGACGAAAGACGAAGACGCGACCGGGCGGACGCGCGCGAGGGCGCTGCCCGCCGTCAGGATCGACAGCAGAGGCGGTCGGGGATCATGGCCCCCACGATGCCAGCTTCTCGTGTGCAGATCATTTGCAGGTGCAACAGCCTACCCGGGCATCGGCATTCCGGACAAGGGCCGTCAGGTCGAAAGCTTGCCTAGCCGGGAGCGGGCGTCGTGAGGCACCCCTGCGAGCGGCCCAGGAGCTTCAGTCCCTCCAGGTCGCCCGGCCCGAAGTTCGTGACGCCTCCGCCGGAGGGCTCCATCAGCTCTCCCCACTGCTTCACATGGCCCATCCCCATCACGTGCGCGAGCTCGTGCAGGACCACGAGACCCTGCTCACCGTAGGAGGCGAATCCTGGTGGGTTGGGATCGAGGACGTTGATGGCGGCCCAGCCGCTCACGTAGATCTCCTCCAGGCCGGTCCCCGGCAACTGGGGCGCGGCCACGCCCGCGGCGATCTCGCCGTCTTTATCGAACGGGATGTCCGTCTGCGAGGGCGCGACCCACGCGATCAACACCGGTGCCCACCGATCTCCGTAGCGCCCGGGCTGATAGGCGGGCCTGCCCTCGACGGGGATCTCAGCGGACAACCCGTCGAAGGCGAAGGGGATGCCGGTGGCCGCCGTCATCCGACGCACCGCCTCCTGGACGTCGTTCAGGGAGCCCTCCGGCGCGGCGCCGAGGTTCACCACGTAGTGGATCGGCTCGCAGGGGTTCCACCGCACGCCGCCGCCGTCGTGCTGCAGGATGAAGCTGTAGCGCGCCGTTCCGCTCGCTGCAGGATGAACCAGGTGGGGAACGATCGGGACGAGCGCGGCCGCCACGATCGCCGAGACCGTCAGCACCACCACGATCGCCCGGAGGCCACGCCGGCGGCGCGGTGGCGGCGCGGCAGGTGTCCACAGGCCCCCCGGCGGCGGCGGGAGCCAGACGTCGGGCCGTGGAGGAAGCGATCGCATGGAACGAGCGTACGGGGGACGCGGGGAAGACACCATGGGATGCGTATCGGACGGATCCGCCCGTGGCGTTACCCGGTGCGGGTGAACACGACCGGGTGCCTGCCCACGCGGCGGCGCCGACGCTTGGGCCAGTAGATGAGCACGACCTTCGCCTTGAGCGCGTCGCGACGCACGGGGCCGAACTGCCGTGAATCGGTCGAGGAAGGGTGGTCGCCCTCGACCCACCACTGCCCAGGGTCCAGGCTGCGATCGGCCACGGCGCCCCCGGGAGCCGCCACGATCCGTTTCACCATCTCGTAGCCCGGGCGATCCGGGTGCGCGACCACCACGACGTCGCCCACGCGGTACGAGCGAGGTTCGACCACGAGCGCCCAGTCGCCCGGCAGGAGCGTCGGCGTCATCGACGAACCCTCGATCGCGACGCGCCCCGGGTGGAACCGAAGGGCCGCCCACCCGAGCCCCGCGGCGGCGGCCGCGCCTGCGACGGCCGCCACGATCCGTTCCGGACGTCGGTGGTAGGTTGCGGATGAAGGCTCATCCGCCGAAGGAGGAGGTTCCATGCTCGAAGCATTCCTCAAGCCGCGCCGTTCCGTCCACGCCCACTGCGACCTGCCGTGCGGCGTCTACGACCCGGCCCAGGCGCGTATCGAAGCCGAGTCCGTGAAGGGCTGCCAGGAGAAGTACCAGGGCAACGAGGATCCGGTCTTCCGCGAGCGCGCGGTAGTCATCAAGGAAGAGCGCGCCAACATGGTCAAGGAGCACCTCTGGGTGCTGTGGACCGACTACTTCAAGCCCGAGCACGTCGAGAAGTACCCCGACCTCCACGACAAGTTCTGGAAGGCGACCAAGCTCGCCGGCGACGCCAAGAAGTCGATCGACCCCGCGCAGGGTCAGCAGCTGCTCGACGCGATCGACGACCTCGCGAAGATCTTCTGGGAGACCAAGTCCTAGCCCCCTGAGGAGCGCTCTCAGCCCACGGGTCCGGCACTGCCCGGGCTGAGGAGCGCCGGTTCGCCGGGCGAGGTCGCGCTCTTTGGGGAGGTGCCGGTGGGCCGGGGCCGTCGGATCCCCGGCCCACCGGACGTGCGCCGATCCCTCGACGCAGCTCCGCCGCCCGACGCGCGAGCGTGGACGACGAGGCCATCGAGCCAAGCGAGGTGGAGTGGGTCTGGCGGCACCCCACCCCGCCCGGTCTCCCCAGCTACATCGGCAACCACCGCTCGGGAGGCGCAGGGACCGAAGGGCGGTATCTGAGGTCCGAACGGTCGATGCGGCCTTCGGCCCAACGGTACTCGCACGCCTTCGGGTAGCCTCGGGGTCCCATGAAGGACATCGGTCTCGTCGGCGTGCCGTTCTCCGGCAAGTCCACCCTGTTCACAGCGCTCACCCGGGCCGGCTCCCACGGCGGCCGGGCGAACGTGGCGGTCGTCCCCGTCCCCGATCCACGGCTGCAGGTGCTCACCGACCTGGAGGGATCGCAGAAGACCGTGCCCGCGCAGGTGCGGTTCGTCGACGTTCCGGGCGGAACGTCGAGCGCGCAAGGCGTGGCGAAGCTCCGCGAGGTCGACGCGCTGGCCCTCGTGATCCGCTGTTTCGGCCCGGACCAGGCGCCGGCGTCCGAGCTGGCCGACGTGCGCGCCGACCTGCTCCTCGCCGACCTCGCCGTGATCGAGTCCGCGCTGGAGAAGGCCCAGAAGCGAGCCAAAGGCAGGGCGAACGACGAGGTGGCGGCGCTCGCAAGGGCGAAGTCCGCGCTGGACGCGGAACGGCCGCTGCGCGAGGCCGGCCTCGAGCCCCCCGAGGCCGAGATCCTCCGCGGGATCGCGCCCCTCACTGCGAAGCCCGAGCTCGTCGTGGCGAACCTCGAGGAGGGTTTGGAGGTACCGCTCGATATCGCCACCGAGGAGGCCGTGGCCGTCTACGCCTCCATCGAGGCCGAGACCGCAGAGATGGATCCCGACGAGGCCCGCGCACTGCTCGAGGAGTTCGGCGTGACCGAACCGGGCCTCGACCGCGTGATCCACGCGGGCTACCGAGCGCTCGACCTCATCACCTTCCTCACCACGGGTGAGGACGAGACCCGCGCGTGGGAGGTGCGCCGCGGCGCGCACGCCCCCGAAGCAGCGGGCGTGATCCACACCGACCTGCAACGCGGATTCATCCGCGCGGAAGTGATCGGCTACGACGAGCTCGTCGCGCAGGGCTCGATGGAGCGTGCGAAGGCGGCCGGGAAGATCCGCGTGGAGGGCAAGGACTACCCCGTCGCTGAGGGCGACATCCTGCACGTTCGGTTCGCGGTTTGACCGCGGCGACCGTATCCTCGCGATCATGGCGGAGACGTACCGGATCGGGGAGGCCGCGAAGACGCTGGGGGTCCGCGTGGAGACGCTCCGCCGCTGGGAGCGGGAAGGCAAGCTCACGGTTTCGCGGACAGAAGGCGGCCAACGCGTCGTCGCGGCGGCGGAGGTCGCGCGCCTGCTCGCCGAACGCCAGGGGCGGCGGCCGATCGCGGCCGGGAGCGCTCGCAACCGCTTCCCCGGCGTCATCACCGAGATCAAACGCGACACCCTCGGCGCCACGGTTGAGATCCAGGCCGGGCCGCATCGCGTCCTCGCGTTCATCACGCGCGAAGCCGTGGACCAACTGGGGCTCGAGGTCGGGGGCGAGGCCGTGGCGACGGTTAAGGCGACGAGCGTGATGGTGAACCTTCCGGAGGGTTAACACCAGATTTCCCTTGTTATCATTCAGCGCTAACCTGTAACCTCAGCGGGATGCGCCGCACGCTCATCATCCCCGTTGCGATCGCCTCCGTCGTTCTCGCCGCGTGCTCCCACGCCTCGGCGGGGGCGAACGGCGAACGCGACCTGACGGTGTTCGCGGCGTCCTCGCTCACGGCAGCCTTCAGCCAGATCGGCAAGGAGTTCCAGGACGCGAACCCCGGCACGACGGTGACGTTCAACTTCGGACCCAGCGACGGCCTGGCGAGCCAGATCGAGACCGAGGGCGCTGCCGATGTGTTCGCCTCGGCGAGCCCGAGATGGATGGACGAGGTGGCCTCGGCGCCGGGGGTCTCCGACCGCACTGATCTCGCTCGTAACCAGCTGGTCATCATCACCCCGCCCGACGATCCGGCGAACATCGCCTCGGTTGCCGACCTCGCGAACGACGGCGTCGCGTTGGTCCTCGCCGCCCCGGGCGTCCCCGTCGGCGACTACGCGCGCGAGGCCCTCAGCAACGCCGGGATCGAGAAGCCGGCTGAGGCGAACGTGGTGTCCAACGAGGAGGACGATGCCTCCGTGGTGGCCAAGATCGCGAGTGGCGAGGCGGACGCGGGGGTCGTCTACGCGTCCGACCTCACGCAGGCGGTGGCGCCCACGGTGCGCTCGGTCGCGATCCCGAGCGACGTGAACGTGATCGCGACCTACCCGATCGCGGTCGTTCACGGCAGCGCCGACACGTCGCTCGCGCGGGCGTTCGTGCGGTACGTGACCCAGGGTCCGGGGCAGGCCACCCTCCGCACGTTCGGGTTCCTGCCGCCCCGCTCGTGAGGACAACGGCGCGACATCGTCTGCACCCGGCCGTCGTGGCGCTCGCCGGGCTGGGGACGGCGTTGGTGGCGCTCCCCGTGCTCGCGCTGCTGATCCGAGCGCCGTGGGCACACGCGATGGCGGCCCTGACGGGCCAGGGCGCCTGGACGGCGCTGCGCTTGTCGCTGGAGGTCTCGCTCGCCGCCACGGCCCTCGCGGTGCTGCTCGGATCCCCGATCGCGTGGGTGCTCGCGCGGGGTCGGTTCCGCGGTCAGAACGTACTCCGCGCCGTGGTGATCCTGCCGATCGTCCTTCCCCCCGTCGTGGGGGGGATCGCGCTGCTCGCCTCCCTCGGGCGCGAGGGCGTCGTGGGCGGCTGGCTCCACGACACCCTCGGCATCCAGCTCCCCTTCACCACCGCGGGCGCGGTGGTGGCCGCGACCTTCGTATCGATCCCGCTGTTCGTGATCGCGGCGGAGTCCGGGCTGCGCTCGCTCGACCCTCGTCTCGAAGACGCGGCGTCTGCGGCCGGCGCGTCACGCCGCTACGTCTTCCGCCGCATCACCCTGCCCATGGTGGCGCCACAGCTCCTCGCCGGGGCGGTGCTCGCGTGGGCGCGTGCGCTCGGCGAGTTCGGCGCGACGATCACGTTCGCGGGGAACCTCGCGGGACGCACCCAGACGTTGCCGCTCGCCGTCTACCAGGCGCGGCAGACGGATCCCGGCGCGGCCGTCTTGATCTCCCTCCTGCTGGTCGCCCTGTCCCTGATCGTCCTGGTCCTGTTGCGGGACCGGTTGTGGACCCGATGACCCTGCACGCCGAGGTCCTCATCGAACGGGAAGGGTTCACCCTCGACGCCGCGCTCGACGCGGAGGCCGGGAACACGGTCGCCTTGCTCGGTCCAAACGGGTCCGGCAAGTCCACGTTCGTGCGAGCGCTCGCGGGTCTCGAGGCCACCGCCGCGGCCCTGATCGTGCTGGACGGCGCGGACCTGTCGGCGCTCCCCCCGCAGCGCCGACCCATCGGCGTCGTGTTCCAGGACCTGCGGTTGTTCCCCCGCCTGTCCGCCGTGGAGAACGCTGCCTTTCCCCTGCGGGCCGGCGGCCACTCCAGGGCGGGGGCCCGGACGCGAGCACGGGAGCTCTTGACGACCCTCGGTGTGCCGACCGGCCGCATGGACGCGCGCCCCGCCGACCTCTCGGGCGGTGAGGCCCAGCGCGTCGCGCTCGCACGATCGTTGATCGCCGAACCCGCCCTGCTGCTCCTGGACGAGCCGACGTCATCCCTGGACGTCCGCGCGCGGGCAGATCTCCGACCGCTCATCCGCTCCACCCTGGCCGCCTTCCCCGGCGTGCGCGTCCTCGTGACCCACGACCCCGTGGAGGCGATGACGCTGGCCGACCGACTGGTCATCCTTGAGGAAGGACGCACCACCCAGGTCGGCACGCCCGCGGAGATCCGACAGGCGCCCCGCTCGTCCTACGTCGCCGACCTCGTCGGCCTGAACCTCTATGAGGGTCGGCTCGAGCCGCTGGATGAGGGGGCGGGGTCGCTCGAGACCGGCGAGGGCACCCTGGTCGTGGCCTGGCCCGCCGGCGAACCCCGCACCCGCCTCGACGGGGTGAGCGCGACGCTTCGACCCGCCGACGTCGTGCTGCACACGACGCGACCGGAGGGAGGCTCGGCGCGCAACCTCCTGCACGGACCGATCGCCGCCCTGTCGATCGAGGGCGAACGAGCGCGCGTGCGCATCGCGTCCGCGCCGCCCGTGGTGGCGGAGATCACCCTCGGCTCCGTCGCACGCCTCGGATTGCACGAGGGCGCCTTGGTCTGGGCGTCTTGCAAGGCCGTCGAGCTGACCCTGCGACTGCGCGCTTAAGGGCGCGCATAGACGGAAATGCCCGGGTACTCTTGGCGGGTGAAGACGACGTCCGGGCCGGAGTCGCTCGCGGCTCCCGAGCCCGCGAGCGCGCCCCCCAAGAAGAAGCGGAACCCCGTCCTCCAGTTCATGGGGGAACTGCCGGGCCTGATCCTGATGGCCTTCATCCTTGCCCTGCTGATCAAGACGTTCCTCGTACAAGCCTTCTTCATCCCGTCGGGCTCCATGGAGCCGACCCTGCTGCCGGGCGACCGGGTCCTCGTTACGAAGGTTCCCTACTACTTCCACGACCCACGGCGCGGCGACATCATCGTGTTCGAGGACCCCGACCCCAAGCAACAGCCTGACCGAGGTGTCGTCGGAGGGTTCTTCCACTGGATGTTCCAAGGGCTCGGCGTGCAGAAGCCCGAGAACGAGGACTTCATCAAGCGCGTCATCGGACTGCCTGGGGATGTGGTGTCGGCCAAGAACGGCCAGGTCTACGTCAACGATCAACCGCTCGATGAGCCGTATCTCACCGTGAAGACCGCCGATTTCGGACCGACGACGGTGCCCGCCGGATCCCTGTTCGTGATGGGAGATAACCGCGGGAACTCGCTGGACTCACGATTCGGCCTGGGGTTCATCCCGATCGACAAGGTCATCGGGAAGGCCGAGGTCATCATCTGGCCTCCATCACGGATGGGTTTGCTTCACTAGTCCTGCGTCGGACTAGTCGAGGGCCTGCGGACCCACGGGGCGATCCGCCGGAACGAACAAGCGAGAGAAGGACCACACGAGCGACGCGATGCCGAAGGCCGCCAACCACACGATCGTGGGAGGGACCTCGAGCGCGAAGAACGTCCGTGTGGCCGGCAGGTTCAAGACCAGCAGGAACAAGCCTGCCATGGACCAGACGAGGATCAGGCGATAGCGGGTGAGCGGCGCGGCCAGGATGGAGAGCACCAGCAACCCGATCCACGTGAGGACGATCACGGCCGTGGTCTGCGCCTCGAGCAGCGAAACGCCCGGCTCCCGCTTGGCGAGCTCATACGCGACGAACGTCGCGATGGCGGCGAGCGTCCCGGTGGGGATGGCAAAGCGCAGCACCCGCCTCACGAACCCCGATCGGAATCGGTCCTTGTTCGGCGCAAGCGCCAGGAAGAACGAGGGGATGCCGATGGTGATGGCCCCCACGAGCGTGAGGTGACGGGGCAGGAACGGGAACGGGACCTTCGCCACGCCGACCGCGAGCGAGATGAGCATGGCGTAGACGGTCTTGTTCAGGTAGAGCCCCGAGGTTCGCTCGATGTTGCCCAGCACACGCCGGCCCTCGTCGACCACCGGCGGCAGTGCGTCGAAGTTCGAGTCGAGGAGCACGAGCTGCGCCACGGCGCGCGTGGCATCGCTCCCCGAGCCCATCGCGACGCCGACGTCGGCGTCCTTGAGTGCCAGCGCGTCGTTCACGCCGTCGCCCGTCATCGCCACGGTGTGCCCCTCGGCCTGGAGGGCCCGGACCATCGAGCGCTTCTGTTGCGGCGAGACGCGCCCGAACACCGCGTGCTCCTCCATGGCCGCGCCGAGCTTCGCTGGATCGTCGTCGAGCGTGCGCGCGTCCACGGGCTCCTCGGCCCCCGCCAGCCCGAGCCGGCGGGCGATCGCGCCCACGGTTCGCGGGTCGTCGCCGGAGATCACCTTGACGCGCACGTCCTGTTCCGCGAAATACGACAACGTCTCCTCCGCGTCCGCGCGAGGACGATCGCCGAGCACCACGACGGCCACGGGCGCGAGGTCGCCGGGAAGCACGCTGTCGGCGTCCGCGGCCGTATCCAACGCCGGGGCGGATGCGAGCAGCACGACGCGGTTCCCGGCCTCGGACTCGCGTTCGATCGTCTCGGTGAGGTCGGGTCGGCCGTTGGAGGAGGACGATCGGCCGCTCAGCAATACGTCGGGCGCACCGAGGACCCATGCCCCCTTCCCCTCGAACGCCGCCGCGCTCCATTTCCGGGCGCTGGAGAACGGCACGGAGCCGGTCTCCCGCCACCCGGACGGGGCATCGGGGAAACGGGCCGCGATCGCGCGCATCGTGGCGTTCGGCGCCGCATCGCTCGCCGCGAGGGCCGCCAGCACATGATCCACCGACGCCCCGTCCGTCCCCTCCGCCGACGCCCCGTTCACCCCTTCCACCCGTTGCACGGTGAGCGCCCCTTCCGTGAGCGTGCCGGTCTTGTCGATGCACAGCACGTCGATGCGCGCCAGGCCCTCCACCGCAGGCAGCTCCTGCACGAGCACCTGTCGTCGAGCGAGACGGACCGCGGCCACCGCGAACGCCAGCGACGTGAGCAGCACGAGGCCCTCCGGCACCATCGCGACCGTGCCCGCGACAGCTCCCGACACCGCGCGTCGCCAGGAGTCGTGAGAGCGGAGCTGGCTGACGAACAGCAGCGCGGCGGTGGGCACGATCGCATAGGTGACGTAGGTGAGGATCTGGTTGATTCCGTCGATGAGCTCCGAGCGCGTGCGGGTGAACCGGCGCGCGTCCGCCGCAAGTTTGACGGCGTACGCCTCGGGGCCTACCCGCGTTGCGCGGTAGCGGCCGATGCCCGCGGCCACGAAGGATCCCGAGAGCACCTCGTCGCCCATGTGCTTGACGACGGGGTCCGCCTCGCCGCTCAGCAGGGACTCGTCGATCTCGAGGCCCTGGGCGTCCACGACCTCGCCGTCCACGACGACCTGCGAGCCCGCGACCAGGGCGAGCACGTCGTCCTGCACCACCTGATCGACCGCCAGCTCGCGCACCTCCCCGTCGCGCACGACGCGAGCTTTCGGCGCGGTGAGCAGGGTGAGGCGGTCGAGCGTGCGCTTCGCGCGCAGCTCCTGCACGATGCCGATGGCGGCGTTGGCCACCAGCACGAAGCCGAACAGCGCGTCCTGGATGGGACCGACGACGAGGATGATGGCGAGCATGGCGCCCAAGATCGCGTTGAATCGCGTGAAGATGTTCGCGCGCACGATCTGCGCCAGCGTGCGTGTTCGCGCGGTGGGCACGTCGTTGGTGCGCCCGGCCCGGACCCGCTCTTGGGCCTGCGCCGACGTCAGGCCTCGGGAGGCATCGCTCATCCGCCCAGGCCTCGCTCGTTCGCCCAGGCATCCAGGAGCGAGAGCGCTTCCGCTTCGTCGATCACGCCTCGCTCCATGCGCACCTCCATGAGGAAGGCGAGGGCCTCGCCGACCTGCGGCCCCGGAGCCAGTCCGAGTCGCTCCATCACCTGTTTGCCGTCGAGCGAGGGGCGCATGGCGTCGAGGTTCTCCTGCTCCGCCAGGAGGGCGATGCGCTCCTCGAGGTCGTCTTGCAGCTCGGCGAACCGCTTCGCCCTGCGCACGTTCCGCGTGGTGCAGTCGGCGCGCGTGAGCTGGTTCAGCTGATCGATCAACGGGCCCGCGTCGCGCACGTACCGGCGCACGGCGCTATCACTCCACCCATCGCCGTACCCATGGAAACGCAGGTGGAGCTCGACCAGCTTGGCCACGTCATCGATCACGGCGTTGGGATAGCGGAGCTCCCGCAGCCGCGCCTGCGCCATGCGCGCCCCCACGACCTCGTGGTGATGGAACTGCACGCCCTCGGGCGTGATCGCCCGGGTGGTGGGCTTTCCGATGTCGTGTAGCAAGGCCGCAAGCCGCAGCGTGGGGATCGGCTCACAGTTCTCCACCACGGCGTACGTGTGCCGCAGGACGTCCTTGTGCCGATGCACGGGGTCCTGTTCGAGCTGCAGCGCCGACAGCTCGGGGAGGAACTCGTCGCACAGACCCGTGTCCACGAGCAGCTGGAGGCCCTTGCCCGGCCAGGGCGCCATCACGAGCTTCAGGAGCTCGTCCGCGATCCGCTCGGCGCTGATGATCCGCAGGCGCTCGCGCATCCGCCCGATCGCTTCGACGACGCGCGGGGCGGGCGTCACGTCGAGCTGGGCGACGAACCGCGCCGCGCGCAGCATCCGCAGCGGGTCGTCGCCGAAGGAGAGCTCGGGTTCGCGCGGCGTGTCGAGCGTCTTGGCCGCGAGGTGTCGGACGCCGCCGAAAGGGTCCACGAAAGCGCCGCCGGGCAGCCGCACCGCCATCGCGTTGATCGTGAAGTCTCGCCGCGCCAGATCCGTCTCGATGTCCCGGGCGAACGTGACGGCGGGCCTACGGTGCTCCTCGGTGTAGACGTCCTCGCGGAAGGTGGTGATCTCGAGCTTGCGGTCGCCCTTCAGCGCCCCCACCGTGCCGTACCGCACGCCCACCAGGTACAGCCGATCCGCCCAGCCACGGAGGATGCGCGTGCTCTCGTGCGGCGCGGCATCGGTGCAGAAGTCGAGGTCCGAGAGGGCGTGCTCGCGGCCGAGGACGAGGTCGCGGACGGACCCACCCACCAGGTACAGCTGGTGGGCGGCCGCGTCGAACCGCTCGCCGACGGCCTCCGCGAGGGGTTCGACCTCGATGACGGCGCCCGTGGCAGGCCGCGTCGGCTCGGTCACCGCACGAGGATACCCCGGCTGTTCGCGCCGGCCGGCGGAGCGAGGCAGCGCTCGCGCCTATGCTCGGCGCCGTGAGGTTGGGACGCTCGATCGTGGTGCTGGCGGTGACGGCGGCGTCGGTCATCGGCCCCGCGTGGGCGGCCTCGGCCACGATCGTCATCGTGGCCGTGGACCGAAGCACCGGTGAGGTGGGCGCGGTCGGCTCGTCCTGCGCAGCCGTCGACCTCGCCGGCGTGGCCGTGCTGGTGCCCGGCGAGGGTGCCGCCGCCGTGCTCGGAGCGCGGGGTGATGCGCCCGCCGAGGAGATGCTCGAGAGCCTCCACGGGGCCGACGCGGGCGCGGTGCTGCGCGAAGCGAAGCGCCTCGACCCCGACGGGACCTTGCGGTTCGCCGTGGCGGTGTTGCCCGGACGGGCCGCGGTGGGCGGCAGGGGTACTGCGGCACCCGTCGCGGGAGCGGGGGCCGCGACAAGCGCCGCCGCGCAGGGAGAGTGGCTGCGCAACGAGTCTGAGGTGCGCCGGGCGCTCGACGCGTTCGAAGCGGCCCGAGGCCCGCTCGCCCAGCGGCTCCTGGACGCGTTGGATGCCGGGAACCGCGGGGGCGGTGACCGCCGTTGCGGGCGACAGCGCGCGTCGAGCGCGTTCCTCATCGTGACGGATCGGCTCGGGTCCGTCGTGGTCCCCGCGCGAGGATCCGCGGGCGTCCATCGCCGTCAGCGACACATCCTCAGCACGCTCGGAGGGCAGATCGCCTCGGACGAGATCACGGATCGATTGCTGGAGGCGGCGGCGCTCCCTCGCCCCACGGGACCGGGCGCACCGTCGGTCTACCTCTCGCTCCTACAGCCCCGCAGGGGCTTCGACGCCGTCTCGCTCCTGCGTCAGGCCTATGAGGAGACCGCGGCCTCCGCGACCCCGACGCCCGATGCCTCCTCAGAGCCCGCCGCTTCCTCGGCCGCCGTCAGGGCGGGAGCCGCGACCTCCTCGGCAGGGAGCCCGGGGGCGCCAGGCGCTTTGACCGCCGTGCTCGCGATCGCGGCGGCCGTCGTCGTGCTCGTCCTCGTGCTGGCCCGGCGGTCTCGTCGGGCCAGCGACCGCACGCACGACTGAGTTAGGCAACGCGGCCACGAGCCGGCTAGAACGGGAGGCTGGACTCCTCGTCGGGCACGGCGCTCAGGCGGTCGAGCACGCCGCGGAGCTGCAGGTCGAAGTCGTGGGGGCTCGTGGACGTGCGGCGGGCGTCATCCTCGCTCACGAGCCCGTCCCGCACCAACTGGACGAGCCCCTGGTCGAACGTCTGCATGCCGTAGAACGAGCCCTCGGAGATCACGTCCACGATTTCGTCGGTGGCGTCGGCGTCCACGATCCGGTCGAACACGCGCCCGGTGTTGATCAGTACCTCGCACGCCGGCACGCGGCCCTTCCCGTCGGCCCGGGGAACGAGTCGTTGGGACACGATGCCGCGCAACGCTCCCGCGAACGAGGATCGGATCTCCTTCTGCTGCTGCGGCGGGAAGAGGTCGAGCATGCGGTTGATCGTCTCCATGCAGTCGATCGTATGCAGCGTCGAGATCACGAGGTGACCGGTCTCGGCGGCCTGGATGGCCGAGAGGGCCGAGTCTGGGTCACGGATCTCGCCCACGAAGATCACGTCCGGGTCCTGGCGAACCACGTGGCGAAGCGCGTTGGCGTAGCTGCCGGTGTCGAGGCCGATCTCGCGCTGCTGGATGATGGACAGCGCGTCCTCGTGCACGACCTCGATGGGATCTTCGATGGTCACGATGTGTGCGCGCCGGGACACGTTGATGTGGCCGATCATCGACGCGATGGTCGTGGTCTTCCCGGTGCCGGTGGGTCCCGTGATGAGCACCAAGCCTCGGGGCGAGTCCGCGAGCGTCGTCATGACGGGGGGCAGGCGCAGCTCCTCGAACGTCGGGACCTCGCTGCGGACGCGCCGGATCGCGAGGCCCACGACGCCGCGCTGGCGGAACACGTTCACGCGGAATCGCCCGACGCCGGCCATCGTGTGCCCGAGGTCGGCCTCGGAGGTATCCGCGAACTCCTTCTTCTTGTGTTCGGACATCAGGGTCATGCCGAACGCCTCGGTATCGGACGCGGTGAGCGTCTCGAACCGGGTCGGTTCCAGCCCGCCGTCGACACGGATGAACGGCACGTTCCCGACCTTGAGATGCAGGTCGCTCGCGCCCCGTTCCACCGTGTAGCGAAGCAGTTCGTTGATGTCCATGCTGGTTCGGGATCTCCTCGCGCACGCGCGGGCGGCGGGCGCTCCAGTCGTTGCATCGGCCGGCTTCCGGGTCCACCTGAGTCCGGGACCTAGAATCCCATCGATGACGGCCGAACGGGACCAGGGCGCGGGAGGCGAGCAACCGAGACGTCGGCGACGTCGGCGACGTCGCCGCAAACCTTCGGCGCGAACGGACGCCGGCGCGAACGACAGGTCGGAGGCCCCTGCGGCAACGCCCGCGCAGCCGAACCCTCCGGCGGCGAACCGGCACGCGAACCCCACGCCGGCGAAAGGGCACCGGCGCACGCCGATGCCGGGCAGGGGGCCGGTGCAGCGGGAGATCTCGGCCGGCGGGGTCGTGTACCGACGGGGCGAGGACGGCCTCGAGGTGGTCCTCGCCTCGCGGCGCACGCGTCGGGGTGATCTTGCCTGGGGACTGGCCAAAGGGGGCATCGAGGAAGGCGAGGAAGCCGAGGAGGCCGCGATCCGCGAGGTGCGGGAAGAAACCGGTCTGGTGGCCGAGATCGAGGCCGACCTCGGCGACACGAAGTATTTCTACGTCTGGGACGACGTGCGGATACGAAAGACCGTGCATTTCTTCCTGATGCGCTCCACGGGTGGAGACACCGGGGTCCGCGACGACGAGATGGAAGACGTGCGATGGTTCCCGATGGAGCGGGCGATCAAACGCGCAGCGTATCGGGGCGAGCGCGACATGCTGCAGCGCGCGGCCGACCTCCTGCGATGACGCTGTTCCAGGGGGCGCTCGGGGTCCTGATCGGGTTCGCCTCGGGCATGCTCTCGGGGCTCTTCGGCGTGGGGGGCGGGATCGTGATGACCCCGGGCATCCAGGTCCTGCTCGGGACCTCCCCCATCGTCGCCCTCGCCACCCCCCTGCCCGTGATCTTCCCCACGGCCATCACCGGGGCTTACACGTACGGTCGCGCCGGGGAACTCGACACCCGAGCTGCGGCGTGGATCGTCGGTCCGGGTGTCGTAGCCGCCGTTGTCGGCTCCTGGCTCACCGATGTCGTCGACCCGCACCTGCTGCTGCTCGTCACGGCCGTGCTGTTGGCGATCCAGGCCGCGAACATCCTGCGAGGAGCTCGAGCGACCGCCCCCGCGGGGTCGCCGCGCACCGGGTCGCCGCTCGTGTTCGCCGGCATCGGAGCCGCCGCGGGGTTCATCAGCGGGCTCCTGGGCATCGGCGGCGGACTCATCATCGTGCCGCTCCTGGCCGGGCTGCTCGGGATGCCCTTGAAACGTGCGCTCGGGACCTCGCTCCTCGCGATCGTGGCCCTCGTGATCCCGGGAACCGTCGTGCATACGGCGCTCAGCCACATCGACTGGGCGGTATTTGCGGTCGTCGCGCTCGGCGCGGTCCCCGGCGTCCGGCTCGGGGCCATGCTGGCGCTCGGGGCACGCGAACGCACCCTCCGCGTGCTCGTCGGGGCGTTCCTGCTGGTGGTGGCCGTTGTCTATGGCCTGAGCGAGTTCGCCAATCTCGTCCGGGCCTGAGCAGCCGCCGCTACCATGGGGCGCCGGTCATGAGCATCCACCGTGCGGCGCGCGCCGCCTCCTCGTTCCTCCTGGCGGCCTGCGCCTGTGTGTGCACGGTGTTCCCGGCCTCTGCCCAGGATCAGGGCGGCGTGACGTTGACCCTCAAGGCGCAGACGCCATTCACCTCGCTCAAGGACCCGCAACTTCGCATGATCGTGGCGGCAACCAACGGATCCGAGACGGCGTACAGCGACCTCTCTGTCGTGGTCACGATCGGCCAGGCGATCCGGTCGCGGACCCAATACGAAGCCTCCCTGCGCGAAGGGCCGGGGCTGTCTCCGGTCGCCGCCCGATCCTTCCCACAGACGGGCGCCCTCGCACCGGGGCAGACCCGCACGTTCGACGTCCGTCTCAACGTGACGGACGCCGGACTCGACCCCGCCGACTCGTTGGTCTATCCGTCCCAGGTGGATCTGCGGAGCAGCGGTGCGCCTCTCGTTTCCCTGAACACCCCCGTCGTGCACATCGTGCGCCGGCCGGAGCAGCCCATGCGGTTGGCCTGGTGGGCTGAGGTCACCTCGCCGCCAGCCCTCGACCCCGCCGGGACGCTCGTGGACCCGGCCTTCGAGGCCTCGATCGCCCCCGGTGGTTCACTCGGATCCGAGGTCGAAGCGCTGCGGCAGATGGCCACCGATCCGTCGCGCGGCGACCCCATCGATCTCGTCATCGAGCCCGCCGTCGTGGATCAGCTCGCGCGGATGGCCACCGGGTACGACCGTGCGGACGGCAGCACGGTCGAGGCCGGCAAGGACGGGGCGGCGAACGCCGCGGCGCTGCTCCAGTCGCTGCGGGTGGTTGCCCGGTCCCCGAGCGTCCAGGTCTCTGCGCTGCCGTTCGCGGCGCCCCAGATCCCCTCCCTGCTCGCCGGCGGGCTCCCGGGCGACCTCGAGCGGCAGCGGACCGCGGGGCGGGCCATCATGGAGACGACGCTCGGCGTCACCGGCACGGACGCGGTGGCGCGACCCCCGCAGGGCGCACTCGACGCCGCCGCGGTCGAGGACCTGGTTGGTGGCGGGTCATCCACGATCCTCGCCGACGCGGGCACCGTCGAGCGACCCCCGCAGCCCAACGAGTTCGCGCCGTTGCCCACCGCCTCGCTCTCGACACCCTCGGGGGAGCCCGCACGGCTGGTGTTGCCGGACCCGGGCACGCAAGCCCTCCTCGAGGACCCCACACTGCAGAGCGACCCCGTCCGGGCGGCCCAGGTCGTGGTCGGAGAGCTCGCCACGATCTGGCGGGAGTCCCCCGTTCCCGCCCCACAGCCCGACGGAACACCGACCGTCCGTGGCATCGCCCTCACGTTGCCGGCGGGACTCCCTGCGCCCCTGTGGGGTCAGATCACGCGCAGGATCGCCGACGCACCGTTCCTGCGAACGGCGTTCGCCCAGGACTTCGTGGAGCAGGTGAACCCGCCGGGGCCTCCGGCTGAGATCCTCGCCCCGTCGACGGCGGCGTTCTCCAAGATCTACGCCGAGGGGATCCGCGAGGAGCGCCGTTCCGTCGACGCGTACCGCTCGATGCTCGTCACGCAGAGCCCGACCCCGACGCAGCTCGACACCGATCTGCTGTACGCGGAGTGGGGCGGATACCTCGGCACCGTGGGCGAGCAGGCGGGGCGCGTGTGGATCGACCACGTGCATACGGTGACCGAGGACGTGTTCGCGCGGGCGCGACCCCAGACGGCGCAGATGTTCACCTTCACGGCTGCCTCGGGCACCATCCCGTTGCGCATGGGCGACCCGGGAGCGACACCGCTCAAGATCGTCGTGCAACTCCGGTCCGCGTGGTTTCGATTCCCCGACGGGCCGACGCAGGTCGTCACGCTCACGCAGCCGAACCAGGTGGTGAGCTTCCGGGTCACCGCGACGGCCGGCGGTCAGGCGCATCCGATCCAGATGCTGGTTCGGGCGCCCTCCGGCCGGCCCCTCGCCGAGCCGCAAACGCTGTTCGTGCGCACGGCGGCGGTGAGCCGCGTGGCGCTCCTCATCACGGTGCTCGCGGCGGTGGGCCTGGGCGTGCTGTGGACCAGACGGCTCATGCGCGTACGGAGATCCAAGCGTGCCGCCTGATCCCATCCTGCCGCCGGAGGACTCCACGGCCACGTACGCGCGCAACGCCGCCCTGATGACCGTGGGCACCACCCTGTCGCGGTTCACGGGGTTCCTGCGGATCGCGGCGCAGACCGCGGCGCTCGGCGTGACCGTGAGCGCCCTCGCCGATACCTACAACAAGGCGAACACCACGCCGAACATCATCTACGAGCTCGCGCTGGGCGGGATCCTCACATCGGTATTCGTGCCGCTGTTCGTGGAGTGGATGCAGACCCACGGCCAAGATGAGTCGTGGGCGGTGGCCGACCGTCTGCTCACCCTGGCGCTCGTCGGGCTTTCGCTCGTCGCCCTCATCGGCGCCCTCTTCGCGCCGTGGATCATCCGGGCGTATAACGTGTCCTCCGACGCAACGGGCGCCGCGCGCGCTCAGCAACTCGCCCTGGGGACGTTCTTCCTGCGCTGGTTCATGCCGCAGATCGTGTTCTACGGCATCGGGGCGATCGCGGGAGGGCTCCTGAACGCGCACCGGCGGTTCGCACCGCCGATGTTCACTCCGGTCCTCAACAACGTGATCCTCATCGCCACGTTCGCGATCTATGCCTGGATGCTGCACGGCAAAGACCCGAGCGTCGCCGGCATCGGCGCGCCCGAGCGATACGTGCTGGCGGTGGGGACCACGCTCGGGGTCGTGGCCATGACCGTCGCCCTGTGGCCCTCCCTGCGACGGCTCGGGTATCGCTGGCACCTCCGCACGGACTGGAACCATCCCGCCCTACGGCGGCTCGCGAGGCTCTCGGGGTGGGTGGTCGTCTACGTTCTCGCGAACCAGGCCGCGTACTTCATCATCATCGCGTTGAACGCCCGGGTCCAGGGTG
The DNA here is from genome assembly GCA_963719165.1 of uncultured Actinomycetes bacterium. Classification (GTDB taxonomy): domain Bacteria; phylum Actinomycetota; class UBA4738; order UBA4738; family HRBIN12; genus JAOUEA01. The sequence continues at coordinate 2,088,241 of CAVRAV010000001.1, forward strand.
GCTTCACGGCCTACGCCGCAGCGTTCATCGTCGTCTCGCTCCCGCACGCCATCTTCGTCGTTTCCATCTTCACTGCGTTGATCCCCGGCATGGCCGGCCAATGGAACCTCGGACGCCCCGAGGGCGTGCGCGAGCTCTTCTCGCGCGGGGTGCGGGACACCGTGGTCATCATCCTGCCGGCCGCGCTCGGGTTGATCGCGCTGGCGCTGCCGATCTCCCGCTTGATCTTCCAGCACTTCAACTCGGGGGGCGCCGACGCCGAGCTGATCGCGCGCGTACTCTCGGCGTTCGCCGTTGGGCTCCCGGTCTTCTCCACCTTCCAGTTGCTGACGCGCACGTTCTATGCCATGCAGGACACGAGGACGCCCGCCCTCGTCAACGTCGCAGCGGCGGTCGTGAACATCGGGGCGGACCTGCTGTTCATGCTCGTCCTCGGCTGGGGGGTGCCGGGTCTCGCGTTGGGATGGGCCGTTTCCTACGGCTTCGGGACACTCGTGATGCTGATCGTCGCGCGCGGACGACTCCACGGTCTCGACGGCCGCCGTGTGGGAGCCACGCTCGCGCGAACGTTCCCCGCCGCGCTCCTTGCCGCGCTCGCGGCCCGTGGCGCGGCTGAGTTGTTCGGCTCGGGATCGCACGGGTCCATCACCGACCTCGGCGTCGTGATCGCCGGCGTCGTCGCGGGTGTGCTTGCCTTCGGGATCTTGGCGCTTATCTTCAAGATCGAAGAGGTCGATGACGTCAAGGACGCATTGCTGCGGAGGTTCCGCACCCGACGGCGAGGATGACCATGGACCGGCTCCACGACGAACGCGGCATGGTGGGCAAGCTCGCCGTGATCTGGATCTTGATGGCCGCCCTGCTGCTGGTGGGCGTGGTGGACGGGGTTTCGATCGCGCTCGTGCGGTTCCACCTGGCGGGCGTCGCCACGACGGCGGCCAGCGACGGCGCCGCCGACTACCGGGTCAGCCACGATGTGGCGAGCGCCTGCGCCGTCGCCGCGAACTCGGCCAAGACCCAAGATCCGACGTTGAAGCTGGGTAAGAGCTTCTGCCTGATCGATCCCACCACCAGCGACGTCACGATCACGCTGCACAAGGAGGCCAACACGATCCTCGCCGGTCGCTTCGGCCCCACCAGGAAGTACGCGATCGTGACCGACCGGGAGACCGACCGACCGCCCTCCGTGTAGCGTCTGCCGGGTGACCCCCGAACCCGACGGCTCGCTCGTGCGCCGATCCCAGGAGGGCGACACCGCGGCGTTCGGCGAACTGATCCGGCGGCATCAAACGCGCGTCTACAACCTGTGCCTGCGCATGCTGGGGAACCCGGAGGATGCACGAGACGCCACCCAGGACGCTTTCGTCGCCGCGATGCGGAAGCTGTCCGGGTTCCGGGGCGACGCCGCGTTCAGCACGTGGCTGCACCGCGTGGCCGTGAACGCCTGCTACGACGAGCTCCGCAGGAAACGGCGCCGGCCCATGCTGCACGTCGTTTCCGACGATGAGGACGGACGCCCGCCGGAGCCCGGACCCGCCGCCGAGGATCACGCGGACGCGATCGCCGGGTCCATGGATGCGGCCGCGGCCCTGATGATGATCCCCGAGGAGTTCCGCCTCACCCTCGTGCTCGCCGACGTCCAGGACCTGCCCTACGAGGAGATCGCGCACATCCTCGACGTGCCCGTCGGGACCGTGAAATCACGCGTCCATCGAGGGCGACTGGCGCTCGCCCGGGTCATCGCGCCCGAACGCTCGGGGGAACCCCAGCGGCCCTCCCCGCCGTCGGAGGACTCGCCATGACCCATCCCGCCGACGACCTCCTGACCGGGTACATCGACGGCACGCTCGCAGAGCCCGTGCGTGCTGCCGTGGACGCCCACATGGCCGCGTGTGCGCGCTGCACGAGGGACGTGGCTCGAGCCGCCGCCGCGCGCTCCGCGCTGCGGGCGATCCCCGAGGTGCCGGTGCTCGAGGACGTCACCATCCCGAGCGTCGCCAAGGCGAGCGGCCGTCCGGGCGCGCCGGGGTGGCAGCGCTGGGCGGGGGCGGCGGCGGCCGTCGCGGCGGCAGCGCTCGTGGCCGCCTTGGTGCTCCCCAAGCTGAGCGGCTCGAGCGACGGCACCAACGCGGGGGCGGCCGCGAGTACCCCGTCGACCCGGGTGGGCATTCAGCCCGATGCCTCGCAGGTGCCTCTGGAGATCCGCACCGCCGACTACGGCCCCGACGCCCTCACGGCGCTCGCCGGGCAGACGGCCGCTCGCCTTACGTCGCGGCCGCAAGGAGCGAACGCTCCGGAGGCCTCCGGCTCGGGCGCGGGCGCGGTCGCCCCCAGGGTCGGAACGGCCGAGGCAGCCGCCTCGGCCACGGCCTGCATCGAGACGGCGTTCCGCGAGGTGCCCGGCTCACTCGTCCGACTTATCCGCGCGAGCTTCCAGGGTGCGCCCGCCTACGTGGGCTTCTACGTCGAGACCCCGGGCGCGGGCCAAGCCACCGACATGCTGACGGTGCGCGTGGCGTCGGTGCACGGTTGCGCCCCGCTGTCGTTCGCCGGCGTGCCTCTTTAGCGGCGGGCTCGGTTCTGGCCGCGCCGCGGCGGGATGACCTCGGGGCGGAATACGAGGTCGTTAGCGCTTGTGGGAGGATTTCGGCGATGGGCGAAGACGTGCGCAGCGTGATCATCATCGGATCGGGGCCGGCCGGGTACACGGCCGCCCTCTACGCGGCGCGCGCGAACCTCGCACCGCTCGTCCTCAAAGGGCTCGAGGCCGGCGGACAGCTCATGCTCACCACCGATGTCGAGAACTACCCGGGGTTCGCCGACGGCATCCTCGGGCCGGAGTTGATGGAGCAGATGCAGAAGCAGGCCGTTCGGTTCGGAGCGGAGATCCTGAGCGTGCACGTCACGGACGTCGACCTGTCCCGACGACCGTTCGAGGTCCGAGCGGGCGACCAGAGCTGGCGCGCCAGGACCCTGATCGTGGCGACCGGGGCCACCGCCAAGTGGCTCGGGGTCCCGGGTGAGGATCGCCTGCGAGGGCGTGGCGTGAGCGCGTGCGCTACGTGCGACGGATTCTTCTTCCGCGATCGCGAGCTCGTCGTCGTGGGGGGTGGCGACACCGCGATGGAAGAAGCCACCTTCCTCACGAAGTTCGCGAGCAAGGTGACCATCGTGCACCGTCGCGACGAGTTCCGCGCCTCTCCGATCATGGCCCGGCGGGCCCTGGACAACCCCAGGATCGAGGTGATCTGGGACTCCGTGGTTCGGGAGATCCTGGGCGAGGACTCGGTGGTCGGCGTCACCCTGCGCAACGTGAAGACCGGCGAGGAGCGGACGTTGCCTACCGACGGTGTGTTCATGGGGATCGGTCACACCCCCAACACCGGCATGTTCGAGGGCAAGCTCGAACTCGTCGACGGTTACATCCAGGTGCAGGAGCCGAGGACGTTCACGAGCGTCGAGGGGGTGTTCGCGGCCGGTGACGTCACCGACACGATCTACCGCCAGGCGGTGACGGCTGCAGGGCAGGGTTGCAAGGCCGCCATCGACGCGGAACGACTCCTCGAAGACGAGGATCACCACGGCGTGTGAGCGGGAATCCCGCGCACGTATCCCTGGTTGGACAGGGAGTCGTCCCGGCGCTGTGCCCGCGGGGACGAACCGACGAGCGAACGAGGAGCGATCCAGATGACGAACATGGGTGAGGTAGACGACCAGGCATTCCAAACCACCGTGCTCGACTCGGAAACCCCGGTGCTGGTGGATTTCTGGGCCGAATGGTGCGTCCCATGTCACATGGTCTCCCCCGTGGTGGAGGAGATCGGCCAGGAGAAGGGCGACGCGTTGAAGGTCGTCAAACTCAACATCGACGACAACCAGGTGACCACCCGCCAGTACGGCGTGATGTCGATCCCCTCGCTGATCCTGTTCAAGGGAGGCCAGGAGGTTTCGCGCGTGATCGGCGCGCGGCCCAAGGACACGATCTTGAAGGACATCGACCCGCACCTGTGAGGCCGCAGGCCCTCGTTCGGTTGCCGACCCGACGGGGGCGGGGCAGACTCGAGCCGTGCGCATCTATCGCCTCGGCGACGAGGGCCCCGAGATCCTCGACATCCAGCGACGTCTCGCGGACCTGTCGATCCTCGTGGATCCGGCCGAGCCGGCTGGGCAGTTCGGAACGGCGACGTATGCTGCCGTGCAAGCCTTCCAGGCCGATCGGAGCCTGCGCGTCGACGGCCTCGTCGGGCCGGATACGTGGGGGCAACTCGTCGAGGCCGGCTACCGGCTCGGCGACCGCACGCTTTATCTGCACGCTCCGTTCTTCCGCGGGGACGACGTCCGCGGGCTCCAGCGGAAGCTGAACGCCCTCGGGTTCGACGCCGGCCGCGAGGACAGCATGTACGGCCCGAACACCGATCGAGCCTTCCGCGAATTCCAGCGCAACGTGGGCGAGGAACCCGATGGCATCGTGGGGCTCCTCGCCATCGCCTCGCTCGAGCGGATGCGGCCGCAAGAGGGGGGCTCGGCCGGGCCCTCGTGCGTGAGCAGGAAGAGCTCCGGCACCGGCGGGTCTCGATCGAAGGAGCCGTGGTCGCGATCGATCCGAGCGGGGGCGAAGGGGATCGCGTGGGCTATGCCGTTGCGGAGGCCGTGCGCGACGCGCTCTCGGCGGCCGGCGGCGCGCCCACGCTCATGCGTGGACCGGGAGACGACCCCACACCCTCCGACCGAGCCCGGGCGGCCAACATCTCGGGAGCGGCAGCGTGCGTCTCGATCCATCTCCGTGTGCAGGCGGCCGAGCCCGGGGGGCCGACGTGCTCGTATTTCGGCAACGCGGCAACGCATTCGCCCGCCGGGATGCTGCTCGCGACGTCGATCCTCGAAGAGCTCGAACGGGAGTTCCGGTGCTCAGGGCGGCTGCAGCGGCTCACCGTCGCCATGCTGCGCGAGACGAGGATGCCTGCGGTGCAGGTCGAACCGACTTTCGGCGGAGGCGTCACTCCCGACACGGCCGCGGACCCGAGATTCCCGGAACGGGTGGGCGCCGCCGTGGCTCGCGGCGTGCAGCGCTTCCTCGACGCCTAGCCTCCCCGAGCGGCCCGCGCCGCCAAGGCGAGCACGATCCCCAGCGCGGCGCCGAGGAGCGCGGCGTGCAGCGCCCGCTGGGCCTCGCTCGGCGGGAGACCGATGCCATCCGTCGCGGGCGGTGAGTCGGGCGTCATGACCCGGCTATGCTACGCGCCGATGCGCTTCTGCCTGATGTTCGAAGGACAAGAGGGCGTGACCTGGGACGAATGGGTCGCCGCCGCACTGGCAGCTGAACGACTCGGGTTCGACGCGATCTTCACCTCGGACCACTACCTGAGTGTCATGGGCGATCGCGATCGCGGATCCTCCGACGCCTGGACCTTGCTCGCCGGGCTCGCTGCGGTGACCTCGACGATCCGTCTGGGCACGCTCGTGTCTCCGGTCACGTTCCGAGAGCCCGCGGTGCTGGCGAAGGCGGCGGTGACCGTCGATCGCATCAGCGCTGGCCGGGTCGAGATCGGCATGGGCGCGGGCTGGTGGGAGGAAGAGCATCGTGCGCACGGGTTCCGGTTCCCGCCCGTCGACGAGCGGTTCGGCAAGTTGGAGGAGCAGCTCGAGATCGTCCACGGCCTCCTCACCGAGGACGTGTTCACGTTCGAGGGCCGGTACTACACGCTGCGAGACGTGCCGTTCGCTCCGAAGGCCCTCCAGTCTCCCCACCCGCCGATCATCGTTGGGGGCGCCGGCGGACCGCGAGTCGCCGGACTCGTGTCGCGATGGGCCGACGAGTTCAACACGGTGGGCGTGGGGCCCGCCGAGGCCGGAGAACGGATCGCCGCGGTGCGCGCGCAACTGGATCGAGACGGTCGGGACCAGCGGACGCTCACGACATCGGTGATGACGTGGTGCTACGTGGGGAGCACCCAGGACGAGGCGATGGACCGCGTGCGCCAGGTGTCCGATCGGTCGATGCGGGCGGAGCGCTTCGCGGACGAGCTCGACGAGCTGCGCGCCACGTGCGTGGTGGGATCGCCCGACCAGGCGGCGGCGCGCCTGCGCGACTATGAGGCGGCCGGCGTGCAACGCATCATGCTGAACCACGAGCTGTTCGATGACCTGGAGATGCTGGAGATCCTTGCCGCGCAGGTCTTTCCTCAAGTGCCCCGCGGCGCGTGATCTTCCATGATCGCCGAGACTGAACCCGAGCACGGCCGCGTCGCGTTGATCACCGGGGGCGGGGGCGGCATGGGGCGAGCCATCGCCGAGCGCCTCTTGGCCAAGGGTCATGTCGTCGTGCTCGCGGATCGCTCGCGCGAGGCACTCGACGACGCAACCAGCGCCCTGGGAGACGTGAGCACGGTGGCGGCCGACGTCACCTCGGTGGCCGACTGCGAACGCATGGTGGCGACGGCCGTTCGCGTCGGTGGCCGGCTCGACGTGCTCGTCAACGCCGCAGGTGTCTGGGTCGAAGGCAACACGTGGGAGATGACCGAGGAGTCCTGGGACCGCGTCGTCGACGTCAACCTCAAAGGGACGTTCTTCGCGTGCCGCTATGCCATCCCCGAGCTGATGCCGGCGGAAGGATGCATCGTGAACATCTCCAGCGACAGCGGGTTGGGAGGCAATCCGGGTTGCGCGATCTACAACGCGTCCAAGTTCGGCGTGAACGGTCTCACGCGTTCCCTCGCCTTGGAGCTGGCGCCCCAGGGCGTTCGTGTGAACGCGGTCTGCCCCGGCGACGTCGATACACCGATGCTGGCGGCCCAGGCAAGGGACTTCGGTGGTGGTGACGAGGCGGCCTACCTGAGCGCCCTGCTCGCGAAGATGCCGCAGGCCGCGCGTGCGCGGTTCATCCGGCCTGAGGAAGTGGCGGCCCTGGTCGGATTCCTCGCATCCGAGGAGGCATCCCCCATCACCGGCGCGTGCATCCCCATCGAGTGGGGCGTGCTCGCCGGCTACTGAGCGTCGCATCCTTGCGACCAGGGCCGAGGCGTGTGAGCATCACGTCGATGCGTGCCGGTGGCGCCCTCGTGGTCGTCTGGGTCGCCTTCTTGGCGCTGTGGATCTGGGCGCTGGTCGACTGCATCCGCGTGCCCGACGATCGGTACTTCAAGTCGGGAACGAAGGTGATCTGGGTCATCGTCATCGTGCTGCTCGGCTTCATCGGGGCGATCATCTATTTGCTGGCGGGACGGCCGGATGCGGCCACTCGGGCCTCCTCGAAGACGGGTGGAGACGAAGCCGACCCCCCGCTGCCACCGGCGGTTCCACCGGGCTCGTTGCCCCCACCTCCTGCGTGACCGAGGATCGGGGCGGCAAGCGCCGCTGTTAGGCTTGGTTCGATCCCATGGCCGAGTTCTCGATCGATCGCTTCGTCGACCGCTACGCGACTCGCACGGCCGGGATGTCGGCCTCGGAGGTTCGTGCGCTCTTCGCCGTGGCTTCGCGCCCCGAGGTGGTTTCGCTGGCTGGGGGCATGCCCTACGTCGAAGCCCTCCCATCCGGCGACATCCTCGACGTCATCCACGAGGTGTTCGACGAGTTCGGGTCGCGGGCGTTGCAGTACGGCGGAGGCCAAGGCGACCCGGGCTTGCGGGAGCGGATGGCCGGGTTGATGGCCGAAGAATCCGTTCCCGCGGACCCGGAGGACATGGTGATCACCTCCGGCGCCCAGCAGGCCCTGGACCTCACGGGCAAGATCTTCATCGACCCCGGCGATCTCGTGGCCGTGGAGGCGCCCGCCTACGTCGGGGCGCTCACGGCGTTCGGCGCCTACGAGCCTCGCTACCTCCAGATCGATCTCGACGAAGAGGGAATGATCGTCGATCAGCTGGAGGAGGCGTTCGTCCGCGGCGACCGGCCGAAGTTCGTCTATACCTGCCCGAACTTCGGCAACCCTTCCGGTATGACGTTATCATACTCACGACGCGAACGCCTCGTGGCGCTGTGCCGGGAGGCCGCCGTGCCGATCATCGAGGACAACCCCTACGGCATGCTCCGGTTCGAGGGGGAACCGCTCCCGGCACTGCGGACCCTCGACCCCGACAACGTGATCTACCTCGGTACGGTGTCGAAGGTCTTTTCCCCCGGCGTTCGCGTCGGGTGGGCGCTCGCGGAACAGTCGGTCGTGCAGCGCCTCATCCTGGCGAAGGAGGCGGCCGACCTGTGCGGCTCGTCCCTCAACATGTTGTTGACCGATCGCTATTTCGCGGGGGAGCGCTGGCGCGCGAACCTCGCGACCCTGGTCGAGACGTACCGTGATCGTCGGGATGCGATGCTCGAGGCGCTCGGCGACGCGTTTCCTCCGGGGGCGGTCTGGACGAACCCCGCCGGAGGGTTCTACGTGTGGGTGACGCTCCCGTCATGGCTCGACGCGCGCGCGATGCTCGCGGCCGCCGTGGAACGTCGCGTCGCCTACGTCCCGGGCACCGCGTTCTACCCCGACCGGCGGGGTGGCAACCAGATGCGCCTAGCGTTCAGCTACCCCTCGCCCGAGCGGATCCACGAAGGTATCGGGCGTCTGGGCGAGCTGCTCAGCGACGAGGAGCGCCTCTATCGGAGCCTGCATCCATGAGGGTGGCGGTCCTCGCGGGCGGTCGAACACCCGAGCGCGAGGTCTCGCTCAGGAGCGGACACCGTGTGATGGCGTCGCTCAGAGGATCGGGAAACGAGGCTCGCTTGATCGACCCCGCCGAGTCCCCGCTCGTAGAGGCTCTGCGTTCGCTGGGGCCGGACGTGTGCTACCTCACGCTGCACGGAAAGGAGGGCGAGGACGGCACCATCCAGCGCCTGCTCGACCTCCTCCAGATCGCGTACACCGGCACGGCGGCCTTCGACTGCGAGGTGGCCTTCGACAAGGTCCTCGCCAAGGATGCGCTGGCGCGCGCGGGGGTCTCGACGCCGGCGTGGGTCACCATCGAGGGTTCGGCGCTGCGCGATCTTGGAGCTGGGGCGGCGCTCGACGTCGCCTTGGAGCGGATCGGACTGCCTTGTGTCGTCAAACCGTCGCGCAGCGGATCGGCGCTCGGCGTCGGGATCGTTGAGGATGCGGCCGACCTCCCGAACGCCGTCATGGCGGCCCTCGCGTTCAGCGGCGCCGCGATCGTCGAAGTGATGATCGAGGGCGCCGAGATCGCGGCGGGACTCGTCGGTACGCCCCGCGAACCCTTGCCGTTGGTGGAGATCGAGCCCAAGAGCGGCCGCTACGACTACGCAGCCCGCTACACGGCCGGTGCCACAGAGTATTTCGCCCCCGCACGTCTTCCCGCGGACGCCGCCGACGCGTGCGCCGTCGAGGCGCTTCGCGCTGCCGACGCGCTCGGGACCCGGGACGTCACACGGGTCGATCTCATCGTGGACGGCGAGGGGATCCCTTGGGTCCTCGAGGTGAACGTCTCCCCGGGGATGACCGAGACGAGCTTGCTCCCGTTGGCCGCGCGTGCAGCGGGGATGGCGCTCGACGAGCTGTGTGACCGCGTCCTACGGTCGGCCGCCGCCCGAGCCTGAGGACGTCAGTCGGGAGAGAGGCCGGGTCCCGAACCCACGATCTCGGAGACGATGCGCTCCAGATCGTCGGCGGAGCCGAACTCGATGATGACCCGGCCCCGCTTCTTCCCCATCTGGATCTGGACGCGGGTCGCAAGTTGTTCTGACAGGATCTCCTCGACCTCGCCCAAGCCCACCTCGGTGGAACCCCCGGGCTCGCCGGCGCGCTTGGCTTGTTTCTCTGAAGGGCTATCCACGTAGCGTCGCACGAGCTCTTCGGTCTCGCGGACCGACAGATCCTCGGCGGCGATCCGCAAGGCCAGAGCGTTCTGCGCATCGGCATCCCCCAGGCTCAGCAGGGCTCGGGCATGTCCGGACTGGATCTTCCCATCGGAGAGCAGCTGCTGAGAATCGAGCGGAAGCTGCAGGAGGCGGATCGTGTTCGCGATGTGCGAGCGGGACACGCCCACCCGTTCCGCAAGCTCCTCCTGTTTCAGCCCGAGCTCCTCGAGCAACTGGCGGAACGCTTCGGCGAGCTCGATCGGGCCCAGATCCTGACGATGGATGTTCTCGATGAGCGCCTCGCGGAGCAGGTCTGCATCGTTGGTGTCGCGCAGGACCGCCGGGACGGTGGCGAGGCCGGCAACCTTCGCCGCACGGAGTCGGCGCTCCCCCGCCACGAGCTCGAAGCCGTGTTCAGCTCGACGAATCACGATGGGCTGCAAGATGCCCACCTCGCGGATCGACGCGGCGAGGGCGCCGATCTCTTCTGTGTCCCAGCGCGTGCGCGGCTGCTTTGGGTTCGGCGCGATCGCGTTGACGGGCGCCTCGATCAATCCCGATCCCGCCTCGCCGGCCTCAGGCGCGCCGGGGATCAGCGCGGATAGCCCTCGACCCAGCCCGCCTCGTTTCGACATCACTCGCCTCCCTTACGGAACAGTCGCCATCGACGCTTGGGCTCCCCGTTCTCGTCCTCGAGCGTGGCCCCGATGTCGGCGACCGCCTGCTGGGGGGTCGCCTCGGCGGGGTCGTGGCCCGTGGGCCTTGCGGGGGAGGGCACCGGCAGGTCGGTCTCCTCGTCGATGACTACCACCCGTCGTTCGGGAAGGTGTCCGGGTGGGGCGGGGGATGAAGGCGGCTGGATCCGGGGAGCCGGGGTTGCCGGCTCGTCCACCTCATCCCACAGTTCGTCCTCTCCGGTCCCCGGGTCGGATGCGGGATCGGGGCGGGACCCAGGCGCGCCCGCCGATTCGATCGGGGGGGACACCGACTCGCCGAGGTCGTCCTCGGGCTCCGCGTGGTCCACGGCGGCGCCGGCCGCCTCGCTCACTTCCTCCGCCGCGGCCTCCGACTCGAGTTCGTCCTCCACCTCCGTCGTGCCGAGGGCGTGTATCTCGTCGCCGGCTTCGGCCTCGATCGCGTGCACGGTCGGGACCTCGTCGAGTTCCTCCTCCTCCGGCGCGCCTCGGGCGAGGTGGTTGTCCGCCGCGGGGATCACGACCGTCGGCAAGTCCTCGTAGTTGGGCATCGGCTCGGGCGGCGGCGGGCGAACGGCCACCTCCCGGGCCAGCTCTCGGTAACTCTCCGCCCCCTTCGATCGGGGGTCGTAGACCGTGATGGGCTGGCCGTACCCGGGGGCCTCCGACAGCCGGACGGTCCGGGGGATGATCACGTCGTAGACGAGATCATCGAAGTAGTTGCGCACCTCCTGGACCACCTGCTCCGACAGCTTGGTGCGGGGGTCGAACATCGTCATCACGATGCCGCTCAGGCGAAGGTCCGGGTTGATGTTCTGCTGAACGAGCGAGACGTTGCGCAGGAGCTGCCCCAATCCCTCCAGCGCGTAGTACTCGCACTGGATGGGCACGATGAGCTCCTCAGCGGCGGTAAGCGCGTTGACCGTGAGGAGCCCCAGCGAGGGCGGGCAGTCCATGAGGATGAAGTCATACATACCCTCCCGCACGTCCCCCAATGCCTTCTTCAGACGGCTCTCGCGCGAGAACTGACTGACCAATTCGATCTCCGCCCCGGCCAGGTCGATGGTCGAGGGGATCGCGTGGAGACGCTCCACGGGCGTCTTCACGATCGCCTCCGTAACCGGCGCCTCGGCAACCACGACGTCGTAGACGGTGATCTCTCGGGCTTCGTGGCGGATCCCCATCCCGGTGGACGCGTTTCCCTGGGGGTCCAGGTCGACGACGAGGACCCGGTACCCGAGTTCGGCAAGGGCGGCGCCCAGGCTGACCGCCGTGGTGGATTTCCCGACGCCGCCCTTCTGATTCGCGATGGCGATGATCCGTGCCGCCCCGGGCGTCTCGGGGACCACCGGCTGGGCTTTGCGCTTGGTCCGCCGGGCCTTGGCGGGCGCCGACGCTCCGCCCTTCGAGGGGGAAGGCGAGGGACTGGAACGTTGGGCGGCGCTGGCGCCGGATGGGGCGGTGGTCACTGCGGGGTCATGATAGCGACCGCCTCGGACCATGCAAGCCAAACGGGGGAAAACGAGCTCCGCTCCCGCCGGAGACGAGGTTCTAGGGACGACGCAACTCGACCAGCTCGCCCGCCCTGGGAAGCCCCTCGGAGCGATGGATCACGGCGGTGAGGCCCTCGGGTACGTCCCGGCCGGCGTCGAAGGTTCGGCCGGCCCAGTAGATCAGCCGACCTTCATCGGCCAGCAACCGCTCCGACGCAACCCAGGCCTCGGGCAACGGGGCGAAGGCCCTCGCGAAGCACACGTCCCGCCGTTGTCGAAGGGTCTCCGCCCGTCGGGCGTAGACCTGGACCCGACTCAGGCCGAGCTCCTCAACGGCGCTTCGGAGGAAGACGGCCCGGTTCCGCCGGACCTCCACGAGGGTCAGCTCGAGCTCAGGGCGAACGATGGCGAGCACGACACCCGGGAGACCGCCGCCGGAACCGAGGTCGTATCCCAACCGGGTAGCGACGTCGAGGAGGGGCGCGGCGCGCAGGCTGTCGAGGATGTGCCGCTCGCGGATGCGGGTCAGGTCGTTTCGAGCCACGAGCCCCATCGGTCCGCCGCGTTCGATGAGCAGCCGCTCGTAGACGCCGAGCCGCTCAACTGCCACCGGCGACAGGGGAACACCCGCCCGCTCGCCGCCTTCTACCCAACCCTCATGTTTCACGTGAAACATGGCTCCGAGCCTGATGATCCCGATCCGGCCACTCCGCCGTGCTCGAAGATCGCCGTTCGACGGGCCACGGCCTCGTTAGACGGCGCGGATGACCACGTAGCGGTTCGGGTCCTCGCCACGCGAACTCGTATCGACCCCGGAAACCTCCGCGACGGCGTCGTGGACGAGCTTTCGTTCGTAGGAGTTCATGGCCTCGAGGTCTTCTTCGCCACCGTCGCGGGCGACGCGCTCGGCAACCGCTCGCGCGTGCTCGGCGAGGCGCTCATCCCGTCGCTTGCGGTAGTCCCCCACGTCCACGATCACCCGGATACGCTGATCCAGCCGCCTCCCGATCGCCATGCGCGCCAATTCCTGGATCGCCTCCAGGGTCTGACCGTGCCGTCCGATCAGGAGCGACATGTCGTCTTCGGGCCCGTCGACGATATCCACGTACAGCTGATCTCCGTGTCGGACCGGCTCCGCGATCGCGTCGATGTCCATCCTCGCAAGCATCTCGTCGACGAAGTCGGCCACCGCGTCGGCCTGGGCCTCGAGGTCCTCCGCGTCCAGCACCGTCTCGGGGGCGCTGATGCGAACCCGCGCCTCGCCGGAGTCCTCCCCTGCCTCGAGGACCTCGATCTCCGCGTCCTCGCGGTCGACGCCGAGCGCTGCGAGCGCCGCCTCGACGGCCTCGTCTACCGTTGGAGCGCTTCGTTCAACTCGCCGAACCATCGCCGCCGCCTCCCGGGCGCTTCTTGGGCCGTGCGCCCTTCCCGTTGCCATCCTTCGGTTCAGCACCGTCGGGGTTCCCCTTGGGGGTGCGGCTCTTGGGATCGCCCGCAGCTCCCGACGCCCCGCCCTTCGAACCGGCCTTGTTGCCTCCTGTATTCGGCTTGCGCCGAGGCCCCGAGGGCCGTGGGGGAGAGCTGCTCGGCTTCCCTGATTTCGGTTGGGGCTTCGCCGTCTTGGGGTCCTCCGTGCGTTGTTGTTGCTCCAACATCCGGGCCATGAAGCCCTTCTTCTCCGGCTCATTTGCCTTGGCCGCGTTCTTGGCCCGCTGTTCGGCCATCCTGCGCTCCAGCGCATCGGGACCGATATGCCCAGCCCGCATCAGCAGCGACTGCTGGCCGATCTGGAACCCGTTGGACACGGTCCAATACAAGACGAGGCCCGCCGGGAACGTGAACCCAAAGATCCCGAACATCAGCGGCATGAACTTCAGGAGCTGCTGTTGCTGGCTCGAGCCCGCGTTCTGGGGGGCGGCCTTCGTCATCTGTCGCTGCTGGTAGAAGGTCGTTGCGATCATGAGGATCAGGAGCAGGAAGTAGGGGACCTTGTCGACCGGCGCATCTCCGCAGTTGAGGGTGGAGCGCGACGTGACGTTCGGAAGCAGCTCGTTGTCGGTGCCGTTGAGGAGGGGACGATCCGGCTGCACGGGCTGCTTGGCCGTGTCGTTCAGCACGGCGGTCGTTCCGGACTGGCCTGCGGAACATTGGAGGTTGACGAAGATCACGCCGGTGTTCTCGTGCTCGATGACGTCGAAGAAGAGCTGGCTGCTGACCGGAAGGTGGTTGTTCTTGACGACGTATGCCGCCTGCCCCGCAGAGTCGGTGGTGGGCTCGAGCGTGGGCATGCGGATCACGGCGTACATCGCGATCAGGACCGGGAACTGCAGCAGGAGGGGGAGGCACCCCCCGAGCGGGTTGACCCCTGCCTCCTTGTACAGCTTCATCGTCTCTTCCTGGATCTTCGCCTTGTTCCCCTTGTACTTCTTCTGGAGCTCCTTGATCTTGGGCTGGATAGCCTGCATGTGCTGCATCGACTTGATCTGCTTGATCCCGAGCGGCACCAACAGGAACTTGATCAGCAGGGTCAGGATGATGATCGCGACGCCATAGTTCGGGACGAACCGATAGATGGTTGCGAGCACCCATCCAAGCGCATCGAGCAGGGTTTGGAAGAGGGGAGAAACGATGGGGATGGAGCCGAGCATCTAGGCGCGAGCCTCCTCGCCCGGTGAGCCGGGAGCGGAGCGAGGGACGCCCGTTCTTTGTAGGATATCATCATACGCAGCCCTCGGGACGTGGTCGATCCCCCCCGCGCCGTATGGATTGCAGCGCAGGATCCGCCACAGGGCCATCGCGGATCCCCGGAGAGCGCCGTGGGCGCGGATCGCCTCCTCGCCGTAGCGGGAACAGGTGGGGTAGAAGCGACACTGCCCGCCGAGCCAACCGGAGAGCGTTGCCCGATAGAGCCGGATCCCCGCCAGGAGAGCTCCGCGCACAGGCGTCCCGAGCGTCCAGGCGGCGCGACGTAGGGCGTTCACGCGCGCGTCGTCTCTGCCCGTCGGAGCACCTGTGTCATCTCGGCCACCAGATCCTGCGTCTTGGCGCCCCGCACGGCCTCGCGAGCCACCAGGACGACATCGAAACCGCCGTTGACCTGCGGAGATACCTGGGCCCAGGCCTCGCGCAGGATCCGCCGAGCCCGGTTCCGCTCGACGGCGCCTCCCACCCGACGGGAAGCGATCACGGCGATCCCACCCGGGCCGGGCGCGAGAAACACTACCACCCGGTTTCCGTGCGCCGGCCGGCCTTTGGCGAGGACCTCGCGGACCTGTCGATCTCGCACGGCCGATGCTCAGACCGTGAGCCGGGCCCGGCCCTTGCGCCGACGAGCGGACAGGATGGAGCGGCCGGCCCTCGTCCGCATGCGAAGGCGGAACCCATGGCGCTTGTGCCGGCGCCGGTTGTTCGGTTGAAACGTGCGCTTCCCCTTGGCCATGTCTTCGATCCCATCGCTCACGAAGGCCGGCACGAGGCCGGCCACGCAGCAGAGTATACGGTGGGCGGGCGAGACCGGACAAAGAATGCCGCGTCAGAGGCCTTGACAACGAAAAGAGTGTCAAGACCACCTCGCGCGGCGGTCGTGTGGAAAACCTCCGTGCTACTGTGCGCACCGCCTCCCCCCGGGGCGATCGAGGTGCCGACCGCCGATCGAGCCCGTCGGATATCTCTCGTTCGGTTTTCCACCACTGTGGAAAGGCTCTGTGGATAGGTATGTCGCTTGCGTATTCCGAACGAACGGCCCGAGACGCCTGGGCCGGCATCCTAGAGCGAGCCCGCCAAGACCTGCCGGAAACCACCATCGTCATGTGGTTTTCCGACGTGCAGGCTATCGGGCTCGCCGACGACGTCCTCTCGCTCGCGGTTCCCAGCCAACTTGTCCGTGAGCGACTGCAACACAACCATCTTCCCCTGATCGAGGAAACCGCCGCGGACCTCGTCGGCCGTCCCGTGAAGATCGAGATCGACGTCGACGAGGGCTTGCGCACCGAGCCCGGGCAGGGACTCGACGCCGCGGAGGACCTCGTGGCGGGGCCGCCCCCGGCCGCGTTCGCGGCCATCGGTGCGCCCACCGAAGGCCCGGCCGGCCGAGGCGATCTCGGCGCCCCCGGCCTCCCGTTCCCCAACTACACCTTCGACGCCTTCGTCCCCGGGCCCTCGAACCGGTTCGCCCATGCCGCCGCGATGGCCGTCGCCGAGGCGACGCCCTCCACGGCCTACAACCCGTTGTTCATCTACGGGGCGACGGGGCTGGGCAAGACCCACCTGTTGATCGCCGTCGGCCATCACATGCACCGTCTCGCGCCGGGGATCCGGGTGAAGTACGTGACGTCGGAGCGCTTCGTGACCGAGTTCATCAAGGCGGTCCGCGAGCGCCAGGGCGATGGCTTCCGGCAGCGGTACCGCGAGGTCGACATCCTGCTCGTCGACGACATCCAGTTCCTGGCCAAGCGCGAGGAGACGCAGACCGAGTTCTTCCACACGTTCAACCACCTGCACGGCGCCGGCAAACAGATCGTGATCGCCTCCGACCGCCCCCCGCACGAGCTGGCGGGGCTGGAGGAACGCCTGGTCAGCCGGTTCCGGTGGGGTCTGTGCGTGGACGTGCAGCCACCCGACCTGGAGACGCGGATCGCGATCTTGCAGCTCAAGGCCGAGCGCGACCACATCCAGGTCCCGCCTGAGGTCGTGGAGTTCGTAGCCTCCAAGTTCGATCAAAGCGTGCGGGAGCTCGAGGGAGCGCTCGTGCGCGTGATGGCTTGGTCGGAGCTCACCAGCCAGCCCATCGACATCACGCTCGGCGAGCGCGCGCTCCAGGACCTGATACCGCAGACGGAGAACGAGATCCCCCCGCAGCTGATCTTGGAGGAGACCGCGACCTACTTCCAGCTGTCCACGGGCGACCTCATCTCCAAGTCGCGGAGCCGGCCCCTGACGCAGGCGCGCCATATCGCGATGTACCTCGTGCGCGAGAACACCGGCCTCTCGCTGGTGAAGATCGGCGAGATCTTCGGTGGACGCGACCACACGACCGCACTGCACGGGATCAAGAAGGTTGAGGCGGACATGCGGGCTCGCGACGCAACGTTTCGTCAGGTCCAGGACCTCACGCGCAGCATCCGTGGCCGCGCCCGGGGCGCCGCATGAGGGTGAGGAGAGATCCCCAACGCCGGTGGACAACCACGTCGTCCGCGGTGCGTAGTTCGTCTCACTCGGGGCGGCATCGGCGGAACGACAGCACTTGCCCACCGCTCGTCCCCATGTCTCTCGATGTCGCTACGCTGGGGAAACGGTATGCGAATCCAGATTTGCACAGTCCCTACTACCGAAGTACTCATTCAAAGAACTGCGATAAGAGCAGGAGGTGGGCACGGTGAAGTTCCGATGTGACCGCGACGCGCTCTCCGAAGCGTTGCAGACCGTCCAGCGCGGGGTGTCGTCCCGCCCGGGGATCCCGGCCCTCACGGGCGTGCTGCTCGACGCCGCCGAGGAAGGGCGCCTGACCCTGACGACCACGGACCTCGAAGTATCCGCGCGGCTGTCCATCGAGGTCCAGGTCCTGGAGCCGGGGGTGGCGCTGATCCCCGCCCGGTTGCTGGGCGACACGGTGAAGTCACTCTCGGATGCTCCGGTCGATTTCGAAACGGACCAGTCACAGGCGCACATCCGTTGCGCTGCATATGAAGGCACCCTTCGCCTGCTGCCGGCCGAGGACTTCCCAGGTCTGCAGGAGCCGGCGGGGACCACCATCTCGGCGGAGGCCGGGGCGTTCGCGGAGGCGGTGAACCAGGTGGCGCGTGCCGCCTCCCGCGACGAGGCGCGGCCGGTGCTCACGGGCGTGCTGGTCGAGGTGAGCCGCGAGGGCGTGGTCATGGTGGCCACGGACTCGTATCGACTCGCGGTGCGGGACCTGGTCGCCACGGCGGACAGCGAGGGCAAGGCCATCGTGCCCGAACGCGCGCTCACGGAGGCCGGGCGCGCGGCGGCCGCCGACGAGAAGGGCACCGTGGCGGTGTCGCTGGACGATGCGCAGGTCGCCTTCCGGATCGGGGACCTCACGCTCACGTCTCGCCTGATCGAGGGCGAGTTCCCGAACTATCGCCAGCTCCTGCCCGAGCAGCACGAAAGCCGCCTCACGGTCTCGCGCCAGCAGTTGCTGGACGCCGTGCGCCGCGTCGGACTCCTCGCTCGCGACACCACGCCCGTGCGGATCGAGTTCAACGCGCTGGGCATCAAGCTGAGCAGTTCGAGCCCCGACCTCGGGCAAGCCGTCGAAACCGTCGAGGCCCGGTACGAGGGCGAAGACCTCACCGTCGCGTTCAACCCGCAGTACCTCGCCGACGGCCTCACCGCCTGTCACGGCGAATCGATCCGCCTGGACGTGCGCGACGGGCTGAAGCCGGGGGTGGTTCGCGGCGACGCCGACGCGTTCACGTACCTCGTCATGCCGGTGCGGCTGCCCGCGGCGGTCGGCTAGCTCTCGGGGCGCGCGACCTTCCCCCTATGCGTCTGTCGTGGGTCGAGCTGCGGGACTTCCGGAACCACGCCCACACGAGGATCGACCCGATGCCCGACGGGTTGATCGTGGCTGTGGGACCCAACGGGGAGGGCAAGACGAACCTGTTGGAAGGGATCCACTTCCTGTACGCGCTCGGCTCGCCCCGCGCGGCGGCCAACGGCACCCTCGTGCGCGAGGGAGCGAGCGCCGCGTACGCGCGCGGGGAGTTCGAGACGCTGGAGGGCAAGGTGCTCGTGGAGGCGGAGATCCCTTCCCAAGGCGCGAGCCGCGTTCAGGTGAACCGGTCGGCGGTGCGACGCAAGCGAGATCTCCGCAGGCAGGTCCGGGCCGTCTTGTTCGGCCCGTTCGATCTGCCCATCGTCATCGGGGATCCCGCGAAACGCCGCGCGTTCATGGACGAGGCTGTGATGGGGATCCGGCCGCTCAAGGAAGGCCTCTTCCCCGCGTACGACAGAGCGCTCCGCCAGCGCAATCGCCTGCTGAAGGAATGGGACGGCCCGGGTTTGCCCAGCGGCATGGAGGCGTGGGACGAGGAACTGGTGCAAGCCGGGGCCGCGCTGATCGCGGCCCGCGCCGAGGCGGTGGGGCGCGTGCGACCGTACGCGAGCGAGGAGTTCGAGCACCTCGCGGGCTACGGCCTCGCGTGTTCCTACCGCCCGAACGTGTGGTCCGAAGGCCAAGGCGCGCTCGAGGATGCTTTCCGCGCCAGACTCGCGGAGCGGCGCGTGGACGAATCTCAGCGGCGGACGTCACTCGTGGGCCCACATCGCGACGATCTGGAGCTGTCCGTGCGCGACCTGGGCGCGCGTGCCTTCGGTTCTCACGGGGAGACGTGGGCGGCGGCCCTGTGCCTGCGGCTGGGGCTCGCGTCGGCGGTGGCCGAGGAACTGGGTGAGCCCCCGTTGCTGTTGGTGGACGACCCGTTCAGCGCGCTCGACCCGAGACGGCGCGATCAGATGGGGGAGCGGCTGGCGAGTCGCGGCGGTCAGGTCGTGATCTCGGTAGCCGACGAGTCGCACGTGCCCTCCTCCGCGCGTGCCGTGTGGGCGATCCGTGCCGGCGTGGTGTCGGTGCGAGAGGCGGCCTGAGATGCCGCACGCGAAGGGGTTCGGCGGGCGCAAGGACGGCCGCAGCCCGGAGGCGGTGAGCATCGGCGACGTGGTGGACGGGCTGCTCGCCGAGGAGGTGTTCGCCCGGGGCATGCCGATCGCCCAGCTGGCGACCACCTGGCCGCAGCTGCTGGGAGAGCGACTGGGAGCGGAGACCTCTCCGCTGTCGCTGGAGGCGGGGGTGCTCACCGTGGGTGTCTCCAACGGCCCGTGGGGGGCGCAGGCGCGCTTCCTGCATGAGGAGATCCGCCGACGCGCGGACGATGCGCTGGGGGGCGGCAAGGTCCTGAGCATCCAGATCGTGATCCGCCCTCGCTGACGTGAGGGTAGGAGGCCAGGGTCGCCCGGGAACGACGATGCGAGCGACCGGAAACGTGCCGGAAACGTGCAGGTAGATGGCCATATCCGGTGGCCTGAACCCGGGTCGAACGTCACCACCTTTCGGTAAGATACAGGGGTTCGTGCGACTTTCCCGCGCACGCTCCCCGCACGCGGCGTGGGGCGTCAGCGTGGGCTCGATCGGAGGCTCGTTGACCACCAAGAAGAGCGGGTCCGGCTACGACGCCGGGAACATCCAGATCCTCGAGGGACTCGAACCGGTCCGCAAGCGGCCGGGCATGTATATCGGCACCACCAGCAGCCGCGGCCTGCACCACCTCGTATACGAGGTGGTGGACAACGCCGTCGACGAGGCGATGGCGGGGTTCGCCGACAAGATCGTGGTCACGATCCAGGCAGACGGCTCCGTGAGCGTCTGGGACAACGGTCGCGGCATCCCCGTGAAGCCCATCCCTGGGGCCAAGGATCGCCGCCCCGCGGTCGAGGTCGTCCTCACGGTCCTGCACGCCGGAGGCAAGTTCGGCGGCGGCGGCTACGCCATCTCCGGTGGGCTGCACGGCGTCGGTGTCTCGGTGGTCAATGCGCTGTCGGAGCGGCTCACCGTGGACGTCCAGCGCGACGGCTTCGCGTGGTCGCAATCCTTCGAAAGGGGCAAGCCGCTGGGCAAGCTCACCAAGGGCAAGGCGACCACCAAGACGGGGACGCGCGTACAGTTCTGGCCGGACCCGCAGGTCTTCGTCGAGACCCTTGAGTTCCGTCGCGAAACGCTCGCCGAACGCCTCCGCGAGCTCGCGTTCCTCAACAAGGGCACCGAGATCAGGCTCGTCGATGCTCGGCAAGAGCCCAAGGTCGAGGAGGTCTTCAAGGCCTCGGGCGGTCTCGTGGACTTCGTGAAGTACCTCGCACAAGGCAAAGAGACGCTCAACAAGCCCATCGCCATCGAGACAAAGGGCGAGGGCGGCGAGGTGGAGATCTCCATGCAGTGGACCTCCAGCTACAACGAGTCGCTCTACTCGTTCGCGAACACCATCAACACGCACGAGGGCGGCATGCACGAAGAGGGACTCAAGAAGGCGCTCACGAACGCGCTGAATCGCTGGGCGCGCACCAAGGGCCTGTTGAAAGAGAAGGAAGACAACCTGATCGGCGAGGACGTCCGCGAAGGTCTCATCGCCATCTTGTCCGTGAAGCTGCGCGATCCACAGTTCGAGGGGCAGACGAAGACCAAGCTCGGCAACGCCTCCATGCGCTCGCTCGTCGAGACCACGGTGAACGCCCAGCTCGCCACGTGGCTCGAGGAGCACCCCGGCGATGCGAAACGCGTGTTCACGAAGGCGTCGGGCGCGGCCAAGGCGCGCATGGCGGCGCGCCAGGCGCGCGACCTCACGCGGCGGAAGTCCTTCCTGGAGAGTGGATCGCTCCCGGGCAAGCTCGCCGACTGTCAGCTCTCGGATCCGGCCTCGTGCGAGCTCTACATCGTGGAGGGAGACTCCGCGGGGGGCTCGGCGAAGAGCGCGCGGGACCGCGCCACGCAGGCCATCCTGCCCATCCGGGGGAAGATCCTGAACGTCGAGAAGGCGCGGTTGGACAAGATCCTGCAGAACAACGAGATCCAGGCGCTGATCACCGCCATCGGCACCGGCATCGAGGACGAGTTCGAGCTGGAGAAGGCGCGGTATCACCGGATCGTGCTGATGGCCGACGCCGACGTCGACGGCGCTCATATCCGCACGCTGCTGCTCACGTACTTCTTCCGGTACATGCGCCAGCTGATCGAGGCCGGCTACATCTACCTCGCCCAGCCGCCCCTGTACCTGCTGAAGGAAAACAAGCAGGTCCACTACTTCTACACGGAGAACCAGTGGGACGAGTACCGCAAGAACGCCAACGGCAAGCGCGTGGGCGACCCCCAACGATTCAAGGGCCTCGGCGAGATGGACGCCATCCAGCTCTGGGACACCACCATGGATCCCGAGACGCGCACGCTGCTGCAGGTCACCCTCGAGGACGCTGCCACGGCAGACCGCCTGTTCAGCATCCTCATGGGCGACGACGTCCCCGCCCGCAAGGAGTTCATCGAACGAAACGCGAAATACGTCCGGAACCTGGACGTCTAGACAGGAGCTGATCGCACACCGTGGCGCAAGAAGGTCTGTTCGTCGGCAACATCGAACCCGTCCAACTCGAGGACGAGATCCAACGCTCGTACCTGGACTACTCCATGTCGGTCATCGTCGGGCGGGCGCTGCCCGACGTGCGCGACGGGCTCAAGCCCGTCCATAAGCGGATCCTGTGGGCGATGCTCGAGGCCGGGTATCGGCCCGACCGTCCGCACCGCAAGTGCGCGGCCGTGATCGGCGACGTGCTGAAGAAGTACCACCCGCACGGCGACCAGTCGGTCTACGACGCGCTCGTGCGCATGGCCCAGGACTGGTCCCTGCGCTACCCGCTCGTCGACGGCCACGGCAACTTCGGTTCCGTCGACGGCGATCCGGCCGCGGCCTACCGCTACACGGAGGCCCGCCTCGCGCCCATGGCCATGGAGCTGCTGCGCGACATCGACTCGGAGACGGTCGACTTCTATCCGAACTTCGACGGGTACGAGCAGCAGCCGTTCGTCCTGCCATCGCGCTTCCCGAACCTCTTGGTCAACGGCGCCGGGGGCATCGCCGTCGGCATGGCCACGAACATCCCGCCGCACAACCTCGGTGAGGTGATCGACGGGGTCGTGCACTACCTCGACAACCCGGAGGCCACCCCCGGCGAGCTCATGAAGTTCATCAAGGCCCCCGACTTTCCCACCGGCGCGACCATCATGGGTCGCCAAGGCATCCGCGATGCCTATGAGACCGGTCGCGGCTCGCTGCGCGTGCGCGCCGTCACGCAGATCGAAGAGGGCGCCAACGGCAAGAGCAAGATCGTCGTGACCGAGCTCCCGTACCAGGTGAACAAGGCGCGGCTGGCGGAGAAGATCGCCGACTTGGTCAAGACCCAGAAGATCAAGGACATCGCCGACCTCAAGGACGAGTCCAACCGCGAGGGCATGCGCCTCGTCATCGAGACCAAGCGCGGTGCCAGCCCACACGTCGTCCTCAACCAGCTCTACAAGCACACCCAGCTGCAGGAGACGTTCGGCGTCATCCTGCTGGCGCTGGTCGACGGCATCCCGCGCACGCTGAACCTGGCCGAGATGGTGGGCTACTACGTCGATCACCAGGTCGATGTCGTGACGCGCAGGACGAGGTTCGACCTGCGGAAGGCCCAGGAGCGCGATCACATCGTGCTCGGCCTGCTGATCGCCCTCGATCACCTCGACGAGGTCATCAAGATCATCCGGGCGTCGCGAGACGCGGAGACCGCTCGCACGAAGCTGATGAGCACCTTCGAGCTGAGCGAGATCCAGGCGAACCACATCCTTGATATGCCGCTGCGGCGCCTGACGAAGCTGGCGCGCGAGGAGCTGGACAAGGAGCACGGGGAGTTGCTCGAGCGGATCGGGTACCTCTCCTCGCTGCTCGACGACCCCGTGAAGCTGCGCGCCGTCATCAAGGAGGAGCTGGCCGAGATCCGCAAGAAGTACGCGGACGGACGTCGCACCACCGTGAGGGCCGACGATGGCGACTTCGACGTCGAGGACCTGATCGCTGAGGAAGACGTCATCATCTCGGTGAGCCGAGCCGGCTACGTGAAACGGCTGCCCGTGGACGCCTTCAAGAGCCAGGGCCGCGGGGGCAAGGGCGTGCGCGGCCAGAACCTCAAGGAGGAAGACGTGGTCAAGCACGTCTTCACCACCACCACGCACAACTGGATGCTCTTCTTCACCACCAAGGGCCGCGTCTACCGCGTCAAGGCCCACGAGATCCCGGAGTCGGGCCGCACGGCGCGCGGGATGTACGCCGCGAACCTGCCCGGCGTGGCCCTCGATGGCGACGAGAGGATCAGCGCTGTGGTGGACCTGAAGGAGTACGACGACAGCCGGCACCTGTTGTTCGTGACGCGCAAGGGCATCGTCAAGAAGACCTCGCTGCCCGAATACGACTCGCCGCGGACCGGTCTCATCGCCATCAACCTGCGCGGCGATGACGAGCTGATCGACGTCCGGTTCACCGACGGGTCGGATGAGGTCCTCCTCGTTTCGCGCAAGGGGCAGGCCATCCGTTTCTCCGAAGCGCTGGTGCGACCCATGGGGCGGGCCACGGGCGGCGTGATCGGCATGCGACTCGACGGCGACGATCGCGTCCTGGCTGTCGGCATGATCTCGGAGGGCGAGGAGCTGATCAGCGTGACCGAGCAGGGGTACGGCAAGCGTTCCAAGCTCTCCGACTACCCGACCAAGGGACGAGGCGGGAAGGGCGTGATCGGACACCAGCTCACGAAGAAGACGGGGCTCCTGGCCGGGGCCTACGTCGGGTCCAAGGACCTCGACATGTTCGTGATCTCCTCCAGCGGTCAGGTCGTTCGTGTACCCGCCCAGCAGATCCGTCGTGTGGGCCGCGCCAGCCAGGGCGTCCGCACCATGCGGGTGGAGGAAGGGGCCACCGTGGTCGCGCTCACGCCCGTCATCACGCAGATGGACGAGGACGAGTAGGCCGAGGTCCCGAGGTTCCAGGGTCCGGAGGTCCCGAACCGCGATACCCCGGCCCGCCCGCCGGGCCGGGGTATCGACGTTCCTGCGCCCTAGCAGACCGCCATCAGATACTCGTGAGGATCCACGGCGGGTCCGTCGTTCGGGTGCCACTCGAAGTGGTCGTGCGGCGATGTGGCGTCACCCGTCGTGCCCACGTAGCCGATCACGGTCCCGGCCTTGACGGCGCCGAGCTGTCCGTAGCTGGACAGGTGCGCGTTGTACACGTGGCCGAGGGCTCCGTACACGTCCACCGCCTGCCCGCCCAGCTCGTTGCCGGTGGCGACCGCCGTGCCATCGAACGGTGCCACGATCGGGGTGCCGCTGGCCGCCATCATGTCGTTGCCCTGATGGATGTGCTGCGGCACCCCGGGGATGTCTACGAGGACTCCGAAGTTGTCGGCGACGTCGACCGGGCCCGCCACGGGGCAGTAGCGGAAGATGGCGTAGGTGTCGATCCAGTCGGCGAGCCGCTTCCGCTCCGCCTGCAGCTGGGCGACCCTGGCCTTGATCGTGCGGATCATCTCGTGCTCACGCTTGGTGAGGCGTCGCAGGGTGCTCCGGTGCTTCGAGGAGATCTCGCGCGAACTCGAACTGGCACCCCGCGCATCCGCCTGGTGGTTGATCTTGACGATGCGGGCCTTGTTGGCCGCGATCCACCGGTGCAGCAACAGACGCCGATCGTGACGCTCCGTGTGCAGATCCACGATCTTGGCCTGCAGGCTGTGCCGGATGTGGAGGGCCTCGTCCACGGAGGAGGTCGCGGCCGCGCTCGCCACCGCCAAACCCGCGAAGAGGCATCCCGCCAGTCCCACCGCCGCCACCCGGCGCACCCACGTTCGCGTCATCGAACCCTCCGAACCTCGTCGCTGATCTCGAATCTCCGGTATCGGCCTTTCGGGGCGACGTTCTTGAGTCCGGCGGAGACATCCGTAGTCATCGCTGGCCATGTGATACGTACGTAGTGCGACGTGGGCCGATCGGGGTCCGGCCCATCGGAGGGGCCCAGGCTCCGAACGTGGCATCATGCGGCGGTGGACCGGACCCTGGGGATCGTGACGATGGTGGTGGCGTCCCTCGCGCTGCTCGCCATCGTTCGCTGGAGCCTTCCTCGCGCCCCTCGTCGCCGAACGGACGTCCTGCTTGCGGCCTCGGGCGCGCTACTCGGCCTCGGCGGGCTCCTGGTGCAGTCCGACGTCGGGGTCGGAGCGTGGTTGCTCACGCCGATCGCGGTGGCGACGATCGCCGTCTTGCACGTGCGCGTCCTGTTCGCAGGCTCGGGTCCACTGCGAACCTAGGGATGGCGATCCAAAGGAGGTTCCCTCGCCAGCGCGTGTTGAGGCCCTCCAGGGCGTACCCTGATGCCTCAACCGAACAGGATGGCGCGTACGATCGAGAACCCAACCCGTTCCCAGGAACCACCACGCTCGGATCCGCCGCCAGGGGCGGCGCCGGCGCCTGGACCGGCGCCGGCCGTTCCCGGGCGCCACACGGCGATGGGCGCGGCCCCGGACGAACGCTGGGGGGCACCCGAAGAGACCTCCCAGCCCACAGGAGAGACGGCCGGCGCGATTCCTGCAGGCTCGCCACCCGCTGGCGCACCACCGTCCACGGCGCCGCCTCCGACGGCCCGAGCGGCGCCCCCACGCGCCGCGCCTCGGCCCACGGCGCGACCCGCAGGGCGTGCCGCTCGCCGCACGCGCGTGGTGGTGCGCCGTGTCTCGCCCCTGTCGGTGCTGAAGTTCTCGCTGATCTTCTACTTCTGCGTGATGCTGATCGTCTTCTTCGCGTTGTTGATCATCTATCTCATCCTCTCAGCGGCAGGGGCGATGGACTCGTTCGCCAAGCTCCTGGGCGAGATCTTCGGCAGCGGCACCAGCACGCTCGGTCCCACGCCGGTGACGATCAACGGCGGCGCCGTTTTCACCGTCTTGTTCATCGCAGGATGTGTGTGGACGGTCGTGTGGTCGCTGATCACGGTGTTCGTGTCGTTCCTCTACAACCTCGTGAGCGACATCGTGGGCGGGATCGAGATCACACTCGCCGAGAAGCCCCAGCGCTGAGGGCGTTCGATTGACGGGTCTCTGGGGCGTGGCTACGCTGGGTCACGGGCTCATCGCCCCACGATCGCGTACCTGGGGCCTGTAGCTCAGCTCGGTTAAGGCGCTTCCCTGATAGGAGGACGAGCGTCTGGGCGCCGCAACCGTTCTCGTGAACCGCCAGGTCAGCGGCCCTCTACTGCGTCCACCCAGTCACTCGGAGCACCGTGCGTGACCGAGTCGGTACACGTCTGGTGCACGACGGCTGGGGGTGGGAGTAGCGTTCCCGGCGCGGACGCGACCCGCCCGCCCTGATGGCCAGCAGACACCGCTTCGTCGAAGGTAGGTCCGCCGCGCAGCAGTGGCAGGTTCCGGGGCACGATGTGGTCGACCGACCCGAACTCCAACGTGAAGAGCGTGATCACCCTGATCGGGTCGAACGGTGGTGATGCGGGCCCGTCATCTTTCCATCGTGTGCGCCTCGGGACCCCGGTGGCACCGGGGCCCCGAAACGCGGGGTGGACGGGGACTACACCGTCGTCGCGGCGGCGGTTGACTCCAGCGCGGCGAGCGCGTCCGGCCTGTAGCCTTTGACGATCAAGTAGACACCAATCGACAACTCCCAGAAGCCTTCCGGGATCGTCATCACGCCCACGATCGCGCCACCGGGCTCGATCACATCGAGGACGACGAGGATCCCCGAGATGATGATGAGCGATCCACCGATCAGTCCGACCGTGGCCAAGCCACGGGGCATCAACTGGGACTTGTACATCAGCCAGCCAAGGATCAGGCCGTTCCCGACGCCGACCATGAAGCCCGGCCCGAGCCGGAAGCACCACTCGTAGACCGCCCGGAGTCCCTGCCCGAGGGCAGCGTCAGTTCCAGGTGGCGCGTCCTGCCTGAGGGTCGAAATCGCGAGCATGCAGGTGAGGCCGACCGCGATGAACATGCACTCCATCACGCGAGCCGTCACGAAACCCAGGGCGCCCGCTTCGTTGACGCGCTTGTGGATCGCGTACGGCACGACGGCCGTTCCGATGTTCGCGATGATGAGGATGAGCTCGAGCACAGCCCCGATCGCGATCATCGTCTTGGCATCGGTTCCGGCGCCGGTGACGTAGTTCCCGTGATCGATAACCGGCTTGTAGAACACGAACCGCGCGGGTATCGAGGTCACGAAGGTGATGATCCACAACCAGCCTGTGACGGTTGCGATCCTGCGGTAGTTCATCCTGCCCCTCTCCTTCTAGGTACTGCACCGGTACCCCAGCCAAGCTCGGCCCGTACCAGCATCGCAACGACGCGACGGCGCCTTTCGCAATCACCTTCCTCGATGCAGCGCCTGGGTCGTCCACGGCCCGGACTCGCGGCGGCGGTCGGCTGCTAGATATTCGCCGACGCAACGCTGGGTGTCGAGAGCCTGGCGCTACAATTCAGCGCGCCTTTGGGAGCCAGGCTAGAGCACGATGGCTTGAAAGCTTGCCTCGATGTAACGGGTCCCTCGCGAGCCTGCAGTTGGATCATTGGTTGCTCCTTCGCGCGGCTAGTGCCGTGTAGAGGACGGGTTCCTGGCCGCGCGCTCCTGGCGGCCCCAGCCGGTGGCGAAACCGCCAGGTTGACCGGCACGGCATCACTGGGCGAATACTTCGCGGACCTCCTCCAACGTGAGCTGTTAGCGGCGTTCGCTGGCCGATCAACGCCGTCCGACTCACGGGACCGCTCTACAATCCAGGCGTGTCCGCTGAGGAGATCGACGACTACCTCGACACGCTCGAGGAACCGAAGCGGAGCACCCTGGCGCAGCTCCGCGACACGATCATGTCGACCGTTCCCGACGCCGAGCAGGGGATCTCCTACGGGATGCCGGCGTTCAAGCTTCGGGGCAAGACCATCGCCGGGTTCGCGGCCTTCAAGAACCATCTGAGCTACCTGCCGCACAGCGGCGCGGTGATTCCGGCACTCGCCAAGCAGACCGAGGGCTACACGTCGACCCCTGGATCGCTGCACTTCCCGGTCGACAAGGCCCTCCCGAACGCCCTCGTGAAGGAGCTGCTCTCGGTTCGCATGGCTCAAGCCTTCGGCTCGGCGGGCCCGTGACCGGACAGATCATCGATGCCACGCGAAGTGGTGCTAGGACGATGAGGCACACGGCTGAAGCGGTCGAGGTCGACATCGTCTACGATCCCCAAGAGGAGGCAGAACATGTGGGGCATGACCTTGAAGCGGTGGGCGGTACTGTTCATCGCCATCACCATCGCGACCTCGGCGGTCATCGCGGTCGCCGGGGGTCTACTGGCGCCCTAGGCTTCACTCTCGCGGATTGCTGCGTCAAGCGCGACGGCGAGCCGCTCCGCCGACGCCTTCCACAGGAACCCGTAGACATCCAGGGTGATGGAGGGCTTCGCGTGCCCGACCGTTCCCTCGCGTGTCGGAAAGACGAGCCCGTCGACCGAGTACTCCGCGATGTGGGCGGCGAGACTGACCTGTCGATGCGCAGGATCCGCGCCTCGGCGTCGAACTGCTCGAACGTGAGCGCCAGGACCTCGCCCGGGCGCAGACCTACGCGCGCGGAAAGCTCTACGAGCATCGCGTACCGTGGGGGCACTTCGCCGATGAGGGCGGCCAGCTCCTCGCCGTTGAGGCGGCGCACCTTCTCGACCGAGCTGGCGCCCGCCGCCGTCTTCGCGGCATGGGTTGTAGACCGGCGACGAGCCTTCGCGGGATTGATCGCGATTCGTCCCTCAGCAACCGCGTAGTTGAAGACCGCCACGAGCACCGAGCGGGCCTTCTTCTGAGCCGATGGCGCGGTGATGGTCCCGAGCGCGCGATCGACGTCCGTGGTCTTGATGTCGCCGATGGGCCGGTGCCCGAGGGCAGGACCGACGACGCGCCAGACGTTGTCCTGTGAGGCGAGGGGGGCGGCAGCGAACTCCTCGCGCGCGCGGCGCTCGTCCCACACCGTGGCGAGGGTGACTTGCCCGGCGCGCGAGTCGACGAGCTGGCCGGAGGCCGCCTCTCTCGCGCGCTCGTCGAGGAACGATCGCGCCTCGCGTTGCGTGTGGAAGACCTTGCCGATCTTCCATCCGACAGCGTCGTAGTACCATGCTCGATACCGTGGATTACCTGAGCGTGTCTCGTACCTCTGAACGAAGGGGCGTGGCACCGCGTCTCGTCTTCTTCGCGTACCTGAGTTGGTGCACGTATGGCACACGAGAGGGTGTTCACGGATCAGAGGGGCGGAAGCGTCCGAGCGTTTCCGCAGGTCAGAGCATGTGGGGCCTGTAGCTCAGCTCGGTTAGAGCGCTTCCCTGATAAGGAAGAGGTCGATGGTTCAAGTCCATCCAGGCCCACTCCCGGAAGGAGGGGATCCCATGGCAGAGGAGACCACCACCGAAGAGGCCGACGAGAAGAAGAAGGGCGGCTTCTTCAGGAAACTGATGAAGCTCGCGTTCGTTGCTGCGATCGTCGGCGCCGTCGTCGCGGTCATGAAGCGTCGCAAGGGCGACGATCTCGATGACGTCGAGTGGCAGGAGCTTCCGCCGCCGGCCAGCGGCTAGCTCTCAACGCGCACGTACCGTGGAATCGGAAACCCGCGGCTTTGCCGCGGGTTTCCTCGGTTCCCGGCGGGGATAGACTCCGACGCCATGGGTACGAGCGCGTGGCAGATCGCCGAGGACGCCGCCGCCAAGGCCGGGGTGAGGCTGCGGCCCGCCGACCGTGTGGCCGACCGGGAGGCGATCCTGCAGATCGTGCAGGTGACCTGGGGAGCCGAGGGCCTGATGCCCCCCGAGATGCTCGTGGCGCTCGCCGAATCGGGCAACGTTCCCTACGGGGCCTTCGAGGCCGACACCATGATCGGGTACGTGCTGGGCTGGGCAGGCATCGACCCGCACGACGGCCTGCACCTGCACTCCCACATGCTCGCCGCGCTTCCCGCTCGGCGACACCGAGGCGTTGGGTTCGCCCTGAAGCTCGCGCAACGCGCGCAGTGCCTTGATCAGGGCGTGCACCTCGTGCGATGGACCTTCGACCCGCTGATCGCGCGGAACGCGTGGCTGAATCTGGGCAAGCTCGGGGCCGTGGCCGATCGGTTCAGGCGAGACTTCTACGGGCCCATGAGCGACGCGCTGAACGCGGGCGATCGCAGCGATCGGCTGGTGGTGAGGTGGGACCTGGATCGCCCGCCCGGGCAGCGGGTTGCGCCGGCATCGGCGCGGAGGCTCGAGATCCCAGGCGAGTACGGCGCCCTGCGCTCGGCCGACCCAGCCGCCGCCGCCGTGCAGCGCGAGCACGTCGGAGCCGGGCTGGCCGCGGCGTTCGACACGGGCGCGATCGTGGCCGGGTTCGATCGCGCCACGAGGGCCTACTTGCTCGCGGATCCGGGGGATGCCGGGTGACGCGCATCCGCGCCGTGGAGCTCTCCCTCGTGGGGTTGCCGCTCGTTCGCCCGTTCCGCACGAGCTTCGGCACCTCCACGGAGAAGGTCTGCGTCGTGGCGCGCGTCGAGACGGACGAAGCGGAGGGCTGGGGCGAGTGCGTGGCGGACATCGGGCCTGGCTTCAGCGAGGAGTTCAACGACGGCGTGTGGCTCGTCCTGCGAGACCTGCTGGCGCCCGCGATGTTCCGCGCCGGAGATATCACCGCGGACGACCTCGATAAGACGTTCGCCTTCGTGCGCGGCAACCCGATGGCCAAGGCGACGCTCGTCAACGCCCTGCTCGACGCCGAGCTTCGTGCGCGGGGAGAGTCGCTCTCCTCCTTCCTCGGGGGCGCCGCGGACCGCGTCGCGTGCGGCGTCTCCGTGGGGATCGCCGCGAGCACGGACGAGTTGCTCGCTCAGGTCAACGGCTATCTCCTCGACGGCTACCAGAGGATCAAGCTCAAGATCGAGCCGGGCCTCGATGTGGAGCGCGTGGCGGCCGTACGCGCGGCGCACCCGGATATCGCGCTCAGCGTTGACGCGAACGCCGCCTATCGCCTGGCGGACGTCGACGTCTTCCGAGCGCTCGATGCCTACGACCTGCTCATGGTGGAGCAGCCGCTCGCCTACGACGACCTCCTCCAGCACGCGGCGCTGCAACAGCAGGTGCGCACCGACCTTTGCCTCGACGAGTCGATCCGGTCCGCAGCCCACGCCGTCGCGGCGCTCGAACTCGTCGCCTGCAGGATCGTGAACATCAAGCAGGGCCGCGTGGGGGGCGTGGTGGAGGCGCGACGTGTGCACGACGTGGCCCGAGCCGCGAACGTTCCCGTGTGGTGCGGCGGGATGCTCGAGACGGGCGTGGGCCGCGCGCTGAACCTCGCCCTCGCGTCCCTGCCCGGCTTCACGCTGCCGGGCGACACGAGCGCCTCGGCGCGCTACTTCCCCGATGACCTCACCGAGCCCTTCGTGATGGACGCCGACGGGACCATGGCGGTGCCGCAGGGACCGGGGATCGGCGTCACCCCGCGGCCCGGTCGGCTCGCCGCGTGCACGCTTCGGCGCGAGGTCATCACCGCCGGGTAGCTTGAGCCGCGCCTGCGGAGGCGCGAGGATGGGGTCACGCCCGCGCCGCGGGCCGGGAGCCCATGAAGAAGCGCGTCGTCAGAGCCGAGGAGTTCGAGGTAGTCGATGAGGCCGGCCACGTCCGGCTGCGGATCGGCCTGTCCAACGACGACAACCCGTTCTTCTCCATGCTGGACCCGGACGGACACGTCCGGGCCCGCTTCGGCCTGGGGGCGGACGGCAGTGCGGGCCTCGCGATCGGTGACGAGAACGGCAAGGTTCGCGCCACGCTCGGCCTCGCTTCCGACGGCAGCGCGTCCCTCGCGTTCGGCGACCAGAAGGGGCGGATCCGGGCGAAGTTCGGCCTGGCTCCCGAGGCCTCTCCCACCCTCGGCATGCAGGTGAGCGACGGCGACCTCAAACAGGTGTTCTCGCTCGCCGAGCAGGGATCGCCGACGCTCGGCCTCTACGACGATCAAGGCAAGGTGCGGGTGCGCCTGGGCCTGGCCGCGAAGGGATCGCCGATGCTGCGTTTGCTCGACCCCGATGGCGAGCTCCGGGCGGTGGTGGGCCTCGCGAGCGACGGGTCCCCGTTCATCCAGTTCCTCGACCCGCAGAAGCAACCCACCTGGACCATGCGTTAGCTCCAACGTTCACGAACGATCGAAGGCCTTCCGCTCCGCGTCCGTCTCCGCCGGCG
This sequence comes from uncultured Actinomycetes bacterium, assembly GCA_963719165.1. Classification (GTDB taxonomy): domain Bacteria; phylum Actinomycetota; class UBA4738; order UBA4738; family HRBIN12; genus JAOUEA01. Next base: position 2,121,043 of record CAVRAV010000001.1, read on the forward strand.
TCTCGGTACTGTCGTGAACGAGGTTCGGCTGGAGTTGGGCGCACGATGCGTCCACATCACGGTATGCAGCGACGAGGGGACACTCATCCGAACGGCGCGACGATAGAGTCTTCGGCGTAGGCATCGCAACCCCACCGGCAGCGATACATGGAGGCGACGACGAGATGCTCGGGTGGATCGGGGATATCGAGCGTGCGACGCTCGAGAACGAGGCGTTCCGAACCGTGCTGTTCACGGGTGAGCACGTGCAGCTGACGGTCATGCGGCTGGCGCCGGGTGAGGACATCGGCCGCGAGGCACATCCACACCTCGACCAATTCCTTCGGATCGAGTCGGGGAGCGGACGCGTGGAGTTCGGGCCAAGCGAACAGGTGATCGAAGAGACCCACGACGTCGCCCACGACTGGGCGATCATCATCCCCGCGGGCATCTGGCACAACGTGGTGAATACGGGCGAGGGTGACATGAAGCTCTACTCGCTGTACTCGCCTCCCGAACATCCCGATGGAGTCATCCACCGGACGAAGGCGGAGGCCGAAGCCGCCGACCACCGATAGGTTCTCGTCCGGAGCGCCCTCATCGGATCGAGACCACCGGGTCGCGGCTGCTGTTGCTGGATATCCGACCCTTTCCGCGCTTCGGATGAGCCGCGCGGCTCACACAACGGAGGCTCGGTAGACTCGCTGTTCGACGGGCGCTGGAGCCTGGTGAGCGTTCCGCCACGTTCCGGTGTATCCCCTCGGGGACGTAGCTCAGTTGGTAGAGCGCCGGCTTTGCAAGCCGGAGGTCGCCGGTTCGAACCCGGTCGTCTCCACGCAGGATCACCAGCCCGTCCGTGGAGCCTCGATAGGATGGGATTTCTCTCGATCCGGAGGAACGCACGGTGTCCAAGCAGATGCTGAACGAGAAGACGTTCGCGAACGTCGAGGCGTACGAGCCGATCACGCTCCCAGGACGCCCCGACGCCCCGACGCGTCCCGACACCATGACGGTGAACGGCACGATCGGCCGCGCGTTCTTCCTCCTGGTCCTCGCCGTGGCGATGGGCGCCGTGGGTTGGTCATACGGCGACCGGCTTTCCGGCGTCGTATGGACCGTGATGCTGGTGGGGCTGCTCGCGTTGTTCGGGCTCTCGATCCTGACGGCGTTCAAGCCGAAGCTCGCCCCGTACACGGGCCCCGTGTACGCCGTGGTGATGGGGTTCTGGGCCGGTGCCATCTCGTTCGGCTACAACGAGCTCTACCCCGGGATCGTCATGCAGGCGATGTTCGCCACGTTCGCGGTGTTCGCGGTGTGCCTGGTCTTCTACCTCACCGGTCTGGTGAAGGTGACGGACCGGTTCGTGCGTGTCGTGATCGTGGCCACCGGCGGGATCTTCGTGATGTATCTCGCCGCGATCGTGATGCAGCTGTTCGGCGTGAACGTCACGTTCCTCGACAGCCCGTCCCCACTCGGGATCGGACTGAGCATCGTGATCTGTGTCGTGGCCGCGCTCAACCTCTTCATCGACTTCCGGTGGATCGACGAGGGCGCGAAGGCGGGCGCTCCCACCTTCATGTCGTGGTACAGCGCCTTCGGGCTGCTCGCCACGCTGATCTGGCTCTACCTCGAGATCCTGCGGCTGCTCTCCAAGATCCGGAGCTAGCGCACGCGTGCGGGTCCACGCCCTCTCGGCCTTCGTCGTGGCGGTGATCCTCGCGGGCGGCGCTCCGAACCCCGCGGCCAACGATCTCGGCCCGGCCGGCAGGCCCCCGTACTCGGCCACGGTCTCCCCGCTCGACAGATCCGCCCGCCGTCTCATGACCGGCCGGTCGTGGCACCCCGGGTGTCCGGTGCCTCTACGGGACCTCCGGCTGATACGCATGCCGTACTGGGGCTTCGACCAGCGCTGGCACCGAGGCGAGCTGGTCGTGCACCGGCGGAACGCTGCCCAAGTGGTTCGGGTCTTCCGTCGGCTCTACGACGCCCGATTCCCGATCCGTCGCATGCGATTGGTCGACCGATACGGTGCCGATGACCACCGTTCGATGGCGGCGGACAACACCTCGGCATTCAACTGTCGATGGCGCAGCGGCGTCTGTTGCACCTGGTCTCAGCACGCCTACGGGCGTGCGATCGACGTCAACCCGGTCGAGAACCCGTTCCTGTGGAACGGAGGGGTCTCGCCGCCGGCGGGTCGAGCCTATGTCGATCGCTCGCGTCGCCGGCCGGGCATGGTGCACCTCCATGACCGGGTCTGGTGGGCATTCCACGCGGTCGGGTGGGGCTGGGGCGGTACGTGGTCCGGCGAACGCGACTACCAGCACTTCTCTGCGAACGGCCGCTGAGCGCTCCGGCTGCCCGCCTCAGACCGCGAGCAGGTCCACCGCGTAGGTGGACCGCAGCCGCTGATCGATCCCGGGCGCGTCGAGGACACGCCGAGGGGCTTGCCCGAGCGTGCGGGAAACCGCGAGATGCTCGTCACACAGCGGGATCAGCCGCCGGCGTGGGTACCACCCCACGGCGGTGGGCGCGTTCACGAGCGGTCCGTGCTGCCAGAAGCAGAACTGGCAGATGAGCCGCACGCGCTGCGGATACGCGAATCGGGCCCGGTAACCGCGGTCGTGTTCGATCACGCGACCCCAGAGCGCGACGCGCCCCAGCACGGCGGGACTCCGCATCCGCCGCAGGACGTCGAACGTGGGCGAGGCGTGGAAGCCGCAGAGACAACCGAGCTCCGGCGGGGTATGGGTCCAGTGACGTTCGCATCGCGCCTCCGCGACCTCCCCCGGGACCCACGCGTGCCCGCGCGCGTTCACGGGACGCAGGAGGAGGTCGTCGCCGTGCGAAGAGCCCGAGAGGGCCCATGTGCGCCACGCCACGAGCGGTTCCTCGCTGTGCTCGATGTGGATGCCGACGTCGGTCCGCTCGGCGAGCCGACGCCCGTGACTCACGGCTCGCGACCGCCCTCGGGCACGGGCTCGGGCACCGGCGCGGGCTCGGCGAGGGGCGGACCGGTGTCCGGCAAGGGGATCGAAGCGGGCTCGATCTCGATGATCCGTTTCGGTTGACCGATGTTCACGCCGCCTCACGACTCCAGTCACGGCTCCGCTGCCGACGGGGCATCGTACGAGCGTACTCGCGGAGATCGGCTCTGACTAGGCAGCCACCCGGTAGATCGCATTGGAGTCGCTGAAGTAGATGCGGCCGTTGGGCGCCGTCTCCATCGAGTAGATCGCGCCGCCGGGGCTGTTGAACACGACGGCGGAGGAGCCGCTCACATCCGTGCGTGCGGGGTTGAGGCGCACCACGCGGAGCTCCCCGTTCCCGTTGACGCAACCGAAGAACATCCTGCCCTGATAGCGGGCCCCGAGTCCGCACCCGTCGCAGAACGCGTTGCCCGTGATCCCGATGGTGTTCGTGAACCAATACTTGGGCATGTGGCGAGGTTGGGGGCCGCTGTTGTTCGTATCGCGGGGCGCGGGCAAGCTGCCGCAGCTCTCGTTGGCGCCCCACCCGAAGTTCCCGCGCTTGGTCAGCAGGTTGATCTCGTCGTTGCAGGCGGGGCCGTTCTCCGTCTCCCACAGGCGTCCGGTCTTCGGGTCGAACGTGAACCCGAACGAGTTGCGCACGCCGTAGGCCCAGACCCGGCTGCCCTTGTAAGGGTTCGTGGCAGGGATCGAACCGTCGGGATCCATCCTCAGCATCTTGCCGCGGAGGTTCGCCGTTCGGTCCTGGGCGTTCGCGTCGTTGTGACCGTCGCCGATGAATACGTAGAGCTTGCGGTCGGGTCCGAACTGTATCCGCCCGCCGTTGTGGTAGGGGTCGGACGAGGCCGGAGACTGCACCAACGTCTTGAAGCCGACGCCCCGTCCCTTGTGGGCACGGATCCGCAATACGGTGTTCTTCAAGGCGCCGCCCACCCGGCGCGTGGCGTAGACGTACACGAAGGCCTTCACGGGCCACGACGGGTGCAGGTCGATGCCGAGGGCGCCGCGCTCGCCCGCGCCGTTCACCCCCGGGATCGTGAAGAATCGTCGGTCCTTGCCGGTGGCGGGGTTGAGGATGCGGACCTGGCCCGTGCCACGCTCGAGATAGAAGATCCGCCCCTTAGGTGTGAAGGTGAACGCGGCGGGGTCGTTGAGACCCCCCTTCACCAGCTTGGCCGATGGGTGACCCGCCGCGGCCGTGGCGTGCCTACCGGAAGAGGCGAAGCTCGGTTGCGCGTTCCCCGCCGCGAGGCTCGAGGCGAGCAGGGCGAATGCCAGCGTCTGGGTGAGACGTCGCCGTGAGATGTGGGTCATGCGGTCGCTTCCCTTCCGTGTCGGCCGCGCGTGGGGTCCTTCGGTAGATGCCCGGCGCTAGCATGGGCCTGTGACCATCGTGCCCCCTTCGATGTTCGGCCTCCCGGTAGCGAGAACTGAAGACCCGAGGTTCCTGCGAGGCGAGGGTCGCTACCTGGAGAACCTCCCCATCGAGGGGGCACTGCGTGCGGTGTTCGTTCGCTCCATCATGCCGCATGCTCGCGTCCTGGACGTGGACGTCGCCGACGCGCGCGCGCTGCCGGGCGTCGTGGGCGTCTTCCTGGCCGACGATCTGGGCCTTCCGCAGCAGGCACCCAGCGGCAACGTGGAGGGGGCCTCCGGCACCCTTGAAGGTCCGTTCGGGCGGGAGATCTTGGCCCGAGGGATCGTTCGATACGTCGGCGAGCCGATCGGGCTCGTCGTGGCCGAGACGCTGGGGCAGGCGCTCGACGCCGCGGAGGTCGTCCTCCCGGACTACGAGCCGTTGCCGGCCGTCACTGACGTCGAGGCCGCGATTGCTCATGGCGCGCCGGTGCTCTGGCCCGAGGTCGGCACCAACGTGGCGTACTCCTTCGGCTCGAACGAAGACCTCGACGTCTTGGCGGGCGCCGACGTGGTGGTGCGCGGCAGGTTCGAGAACCAGCGCGTCGCCCCCGTGCCCATGGAGGCGAACGCGTTCGCCGCGGTTCCCGCTCCCGACGGTTCGTTCGTGATCTGGGTCTCCACCCAGGTTCCCTTCGACGTCCGGCGCGACGTGGCGGATGCCCTGGGGATGGACAAGGCCCACGTGCGCACCATCGCGCCGGACGTCGGAGGTGGCTTCGGCGCGAAGCTGCAGATCTACCCGGAGTACCTCGCGCTCGCGCGGGCCGCGCAGCTGCTCGAACGTGCGGTGCGGTGGGTTGAATCGCGCAGCGAGAGCATGCTGAACCTCACGCACGGACGGGCTCAGATCCAGCGGGTGGAACTGGGCGCCCGCCGCGACGGCACGCTCGTGGGCATGCGGGTGGAGCTCCTGGCCGACATGGGCGCCTACCCGATCGGCGCGTTCCTGCCCGTCACCACGCAGGAGATGCTCTCCGGGGTCTATCGCTTCGGGGCCATCGCCTGTTCCGGCCGCAGCGTGGTGACGAACGCAACCCCCGTGGCGCCCTACCGCGGCGCCGGTCGCCCGGAGGCGACCGCGTTGGTGGAGCGCGCCATGGACCTGCTGGCCGGTGAGCTCGGCATGGACCCGGCCGAGGTGCGACGGATCAACCTGATCCCGCCCGAGGCCTTCCCTTTCGTCACGGCGTCGGGCACGACCTACGACGTTGGTGCGTACGAGGCCGCGCTGGACGAGGCCCTCCTGCGGACCGGTTACGACGACGTCCGTGCCGAGCAGGCCGCCCGGCGGGCTCGGGGGGATCACGTCGCGCTGGGCGTGGGGCTGTGCACCTACGTGGAGATCACGTCTTTCTCGTCCAAGGAGTTCGGCTCGGTGGAGGTCCGCGAAGACGGGACGATCGAGGTACTGACGGGAACATCGCCACACGGTCAGGGGCACGAGACCGCCTTCGCGCAGATCGTCTCTTCGGTCCTAGGGGTGGCGATCGGATCGATCACCGTCGTGCATTCGGACACCGGCAGGGTGCCGCGCGGCGCGGGGACCTGGGGATCGCGCTCCCTCCAGGCGGGCGGGTCCGCCGTCTTCGAGCACGCCACCGCCGTGATGGACAAGGCGCGCTCGATAGCCGCGCAACTCCTCGAGGTAGATGGAGCGGACTTGGTGGCGACGCGGGACGGCCGTTTGGGCGTCGTGGGCGCGCCGGAGCGATCGGTGGGATGGGGCGAGCTCGCGGCCGCGGCCCGTGGCGGCGCGGTCCCGGGAGACGGCGAGTCGAGACTCGCCTCCTCCGGCACGTTTCGCGAGCCCGGGTCCACGTTCCCGTTCGGCACGCACGTGTCCGTCGTCGAGGTCGACACGCAGACCGGCGACGTGCGGCCGCTGCGGCACATCTCGGTGGACGACTGCGGCAGGATCCTCAACCCTCTGCTCGTTCAGGGACAGGTGCACGGGGGCATCGCCCAGGGCATGGCGCAGGCGCTCTACGAAGAGGTCCGCTTCGACGATCTCGGCAACCCCATCACGGGGAACCTCAGCACCTATCTCATGCCGTCGGCGGCGGAGCTCCCCTGGTTCGAGTCTTCGCACACGCAGACGCCCACGCCGCTGAACCCGTTGGGCGCCAAAGGCATCGGTGAGTCGGCGTGCATCGGATCCACGCCCGCGGTCCAGAACGCCGCCGTCGACGCTCTTGCGCACCTCGGCGTCACACACCTGGATCTCCCGCTTTCGCCCGAACGTGTCCTGGCGGCCATCCGCCGCGCCGGCGTCTAGGGTGTCGGCCATGCCCGCCGGTGACGACCGCACGCCTCTGTGGGAGCGCCGATTCCGCGCCCCCACGCTGTCGATGCCCGACTGGTCGCCGCTCGCACCCGACCGGGTCGTCTATGCGAGCACGGAGAGCGGCGTGTGGCAGGTCCACGCGTGGGATGCGACCACGGGCGCGCGCCGGCTGGTGACCGAACATCCGGTCGGGGTGATCACCGGAGCCCTCACCCCCGATGGCGCGTCCATCGTCTACTGGCAGGACGAGACCGGCGACGAGTCCGGGCGCTGGTACGCGCAGCCGTTCTTCGGCGGCGAGCCGCGGCCGTTCCTCGACGGCGTTCCCGCGGGCTGGAACGAAGGGTTCGCGCAAGCCGCGGGCGTGGTGGCCGCCAGCATCAGCGATCGCGACGGGTTCGCCCTGTTCGTGGGCCTCGACGACGAGCCCGCCAAGGAGATCGGGCGCAGCCCGGAGTTCCTGGCCGTGGGCGGGAGCCCCGGCGGGTTCAACCGCGCAGGTCTGTCCGTCGACGGCTCGCTGCTCTGCCTCGAGCACAGCGAGCATGGCGACGTCCTGCATCCGGCGCTGCGCGTGATCGATCCTCGAACCGGCGCGGTCGTGGGCGAGCGACTGGATGAGGGCAGGAGCCTCGCCGCATGCGCGTGGGCGCCTCTGGCGGGGGACCGACGGCTCGCCGTCGTGCACGAACGGACGGGCGAGGAGTCACCCGCCATCTGGGACCTGGGCGACGGCACGTGGACCGACCTGGAGACCGACCTGGGCGGCCCGGTGGAGATCGAGGGCTGGTGGCCCGATGCCTCAGCCATCCTGCTCCGGCACGCGTTCGAGGGGCGTCATCACCTGTACCGGTTCGACCTCGCGTCGGGGGAAGCGACCCCCGTCGATCATCCCCCCGGTCACATCTCCGCAGCCTCGGTGCGTCCGGACGGCCGCGTCTGGTTCCGCCACAGCTCGGGAGGGCGCGCCGTCCGCATCCTCGACGATCGCGGCGACGAGGTGCTGGCGCCCGAGGGGCGCCGAGCGCCCACGGGACGCGCGTACGTCTCATGGAGCTTCGACAATCAGCACGCCCAACGGGTCCATGGCTTCTACGTCACGCCGGAAGGCACGGGTCCGTTTCCGGTCCTCATGCACCCCCACGGCGGCCCCACGTGGCTCGACGAGGATCGCTGGTCCCCGGAGGTTCAGGCCTACGTGGACGCGGGCTTCGCCGTGGCGCTGGTGAACTACCGCGGCTCCACGGGCTACGGGGCCGACTGGCGCGACACGTTGGTCGGCGACATCGGCGGCCCGGAGTTGGAGGATCTGAACGCCGGCCTCGCCGACCTCGTCGCCCGCGGCATCGCGGATCCGGGCCGCGCGGCCGTGGGGGGCTGGTCGTGGGGCGGATACCTCACCCTGATGGAGCTCGGCAAGCATCCCGAGCTGTGGCGAGCCGGGGTGGCGGGCGTCCCGATCGGGGACTACGTCATGTCCTACGACGACATGTCCCCCTACTTGCAGGCGTACGACCGCGCGCTCCTGGGAGCCGCGCCGAAGGACGTGCCCGACCTGATGCGCGAGCGCAACCCGATCAATTTCGCGGATCGCGTCCGCGTTCCGGTGTTGTTCGTCATCGGCGACAACGACAGTCGGTGTCCGTTGCGTCAGGCCATGGCGTACGTGGACAAGCTCGCCGAACGCGATCATCCCCACGAGGTTTATCGGTTCGCCACGGGCCATTCCTCCTTCGACATCGACGAGGACGTGCGTCAGGTGGGGACGGTGCTGGCGTTCCTCGAGCGCACGGTCCTCACGCGGTAGACCGACCCGGGCGCTCGGACGGTCGGCTGCTACGGTGGCCGGATGCCCACCTGGCTGCAAGTGCTCATCGCGATCCTTCTCGCATACGGGATCTGGCGGGTGGGGATCGCGTCGCTGCGATCGTTCATGCCGCCGGAGGACGGGCCCGAGGGTCCCCGCGAGGTGGAGGACGTGGATGACCTCGATGTCTTCCTCGTGTGCGGCGAATGCGGCACCGAGTTCAAGGTTGCCCGTCTCGGCGAACTGCAGGTCCCGCGCCATTGCGGGGAGAGGATGCAGGTCGTGCAGCATCCTTCCGGCTGAGCGCGGGTTTCCACCGCTGTGGATAACTCCGGTGGAAGATCACAAGCTTGTGATTCGCGCGCGGGCGATCAGTACCAGAACATCGTGCCGACGAAGCCGAGCGCGATCAGGCCGAGACCCGCGAACAGCCACAGCGGCTTGGTGTCGCCGGGCATGATCCCCATGTAGTTCGCCACGATCACGAACACCCCAGCGCCCATGACCGCCAGGATCGCGGGACCGTACCAGCGAGGGCTCCCCTTGTGCCGCTTCTTGCGTGCCGGCGCGAGGTTGTAGCCGGAGCTCTTGCGCTTCTGACGACCCCTGGACTTCGGCATGACCGAGCGATGTTACCGGGGGAGGAGCCGCATGTGGGACACCGTTGCCGATGCCACGGCGGCTGCCGACACGGGCAGCGGGTGATAGGCGCCCGCCGCCCACAGCTCCGTCTGGTCGTTCCAGTGTGGGGATCCGGGATTGCCGCTGATGCCCGCGGGGAGCACGCCCACGCTGCGGTCGAGGTCACTCAGGTCGTAGATGGCACGCCACGACGGGATCACGGCCGCCCGGAACCCGCCGTCGCGACCGTCGAACCCGCCCTGCATGACCGTCTGCTCGTCGCCGCCCAGTTCCACGTCCGCCGCGAGGAACAACGCCTCGAGCCCGGGGATCGAGGCGAGTGGGTGCTCCAGGCGGAGCCGATGCAGCGCGCCCCATGTCCAGCCGGCGGGATCAGCGCCGAGGCTCGCCCGCAGCTCGTCGACGGCGTCGGCGAGGGCCGCCCGCAGCAGGTCGTCGTCGACCCAGTCGCGATCGTGGAGCAGGGCGGGCAGCGCCTCGCACTGGAACACCTCTCGCCACGCGGCGTAGTGGCAGAAGAGGTCCTCGCCCAGGCGCGGCACCAGCACGCGACGGGCGATCTGATGCGACCACACGTTGAACACGGCGGCGGCGCTCGAGCCCGCCGTCATGTCGCCGTTCCAACCGCGCAGCAGCTCCGCCACCATCCGTTCGTCATCGGTGCGTGGGTCTAGCCGGAGCAGCAGCGGGAGTGTCCTCGCGGCGGGGAGTGATCGCACGTCGTTCTGGATGGCCGCCATGGAGGCGATGTCGTGCGCACGCGACGCCCCCAGCAGTTCCACGATGCGCCGAGCCCGGTACGGCTGGTGGAAGTCCACGCCGATCAGGTGTGGGTAGGCGTCGTCGTGGATGCGGTTGTTGGCGCTCACCAGGAAGCCACGCTCGGGATCTTCGCCCCAGGGGAGATCATCGGGCGCGATCGTTCCGGACCATTCGTGTTCCCCCGTCCACCCGGGGACGGGAACCGTTCCGTCGCCGGCGTCGCGCACCGGAAACGTGCCCGAGCACGCGTAGCCGATCGTCCCGTCGACGTCGGCGTACACGAAATTCTGCCCCGGACACGCCACCTCGGCCACGGCGGCGCGGAAGGAGGAGAAGTCGCGGGCCCGCGCGGCGTCCATGACCAAGGACGGTCGGATCCCGTGACCCTCACGACCGGTCCAACGCAAGGCGAACGAGGGTTCGGCCGGCATCGGCACGTAGGCGGGATCGAGCACCCCGCTCGTGAAGGTGTCCAGGAGGGGGCCGTGGCGGCTCTCGCGGACCTCCATCACGTGCGGGTCCTCGCCGCGGATCACGATCTCCTCCCGGCGCACGGTGAGGGGCTCCCACTCGCCCTCGTACGCGGCGGCGGTGCGGTCTTCGGTCAATCGCTCGACGTAGAGGTCTTGCACGTCGCCCGTCACGTTGGTGACGCCCCAGGCGTGGTGCTCGGTGGTCCCGACCAGTACGCCGGGCGAGAACGAGAGCGCCACGCCCCGGGCCACGTAGCCGGGGGCGCTGAGGTGCAGCTCGAGCCAAACCCCCGGCTGCACGGCGAGGAGGTGCGGATCGTTCGCAAGCAGTGGGGCCCCGGAGACGGTGCGCGACCCGGCCACGACCCACTCGTTCGAACCCTGACCCGGCGCGCGGGGGATGGCGTCGAAGATCGCACCGTGCCGGGCGCCGGCGGCGATCTCCGGCTCGTCCTGGGGCAGCGGCGGCAGGAGGCGCCGCACGGCGTCGTCTCCGGCGCGCTCACGGATCCAGGTTCGCATCAGCTCGTGGTCCCAGTTGCCCGACAACCCCCACGCGAGATAGGAGAAGGCTGCGGCCCAAGGGCCGGGGTCGCGCGGGATCTCGGGGACGAGGTCGAGGAGGAGGTACTCCACCGGCGCCGCGGGCATCAGGTCGATCCAGGCCTGCACCCCTTCGCGGAAGCGACGATGCATGGCGTGATCCTCGTCATCCCAGCGCTCGATCATCGCCTCGCCGGCCCGGTGGAACCCGATCGTGCGCGCGAACCGGTCCTGCGGGAGGGTGCGGTCGGCGAACACCTCCGAGAGCCGGCCGTTCGCGGCGCGCAGGATCATGTCCAGCTGGAAGAGGCGCTCGCCCGCCGTGACGAAGCCCTGGGCGAACCACAGATCATCCAGCGAGTCGGCTTTGAGGTAGGGAACCCCCCACGCATCGCGACCGACCGTCACGGGGGCGGCGAGCCCACCGACGGCGAGGTCTCCCTCGGTGGGAAACATCGCCGCGGCGGCCGTGGCACGAAGCCCGTCGATGAGGTCGCTCACGGTAGGGGAGCCTACCGGGCGGTGCCGTGCACGCTGGGGGCCGCCTGCGTGTTGCCGAGCCAGCTCTGGAACAAGCCCGCGTACACGCCGCCGAGAGCGACCAGCTCCGCGTGCGTGCCCTCCTCCACCAACCGGCCGGCGTCGAACACGAAGACGCGGTCGGCCTGTTCGGCGGTGGAGAGCCGGTGGGCGATCGTCACCGTGGTCCGCCCCCGCGAGACGCGGCGGAGCGCCTCCGTGATGCGCTGCTCCGTGGCAGGATCGACCGCGCTGGTGGCCTCGTCGAGGATGAGGAGGCCTGGGTCCCCGATCTGCGCCCGAACGAGCGCGACGAGCTGGCGTTCCCCCACGCTGAGCGCCTCCCCGCGCTCCCCGGCCGCGGTGTCGAGGCCTGCCGGCAGCGACGCGACCCATCCATCTAGACCCAGCTCCTCGAACGCCGCCTCCACGTCACGGTCGGAGGCCCCGCCGCCATCGGGGGCCCCGACGCGCCCGAACCGCACGTTCTCACGCACGCTGGCCTCGAACAGGAAGCCGTCCTGGGGGACCATCCGGATGGCGGAGCGCCGCTCGTGGGGATCCACGTTGCGCAGGTCCACCCCACCCACCGAGATCCGGCCCTGCCTGGGATCGGCGAGGCGGGACATCAGCTTCGCGAACGTGGTCTTACCGCACCCCGTCTCGCCCACGATCGCCACGTGGCCGCCGGCGGGAACGGTTAGGGAGATCCCGTGTAGCACCTCGGGGCCGGTTCGATAGGCATAGCGCACATCCTCCGCGACGATCGAGAGCGCGCCGCCGGGAAGCGGCCCGCCGGGGACGGGCTCAACGATCTCCACCGGAAGGTCGAGCACCGCGAGGACCTTGCGCCAGCCGGCGATCGCCGTCTGCGTCTCCGCGTACACCTCCGGTAGATCCGTGAACACATGCAGGAAGACGTCGGCGAGGAACAGGAACGCGGTCACCCGACCGAACGTGAGTCCCCACTTCGGTCCGTACGTGGCCCCCAGGACGATCACGACGGACAGGGCCACGGCGTAGAACACCGAGGACAGGGGCCAGAGCGTGGCGGCCCGCAGGTGGGTGACGACCTCGGCGCGGTACCGCTCGTCGATGGCCCGCTTCACGCGCCGATCGGTCTGCTCATCCAACCCGTAGGCACGCACCACGGCCGCGCCCATCACGGACTCCGAAACCTCCGAGAGCATCTCGCCCACGCGGGTGCGGGCCGTGTTGAAGGCGAGGGTCAGCCGGGATTGCATGGCGCTCACGATGAGCAGCAGGGGGATGACGAGCGCGATCACGGCCAGCGTGAGCTCCCAGGCATAGATCAGCATCAGGATGGTGGCGCCCACCACCTGGGCGAACGAGATGATCCACGCGATGCCGCCCCACTCCATGAATTGTTGCAGTGCGTCGACGTCGGCGGTGACGCGCGCGACGAACACCCCCCGCTTCTCGTCCGACTGCTCGGCGATCGACAGCTCGTGGATGTGCTCGAACGTGCGCACCCGGAGGTTCATCAGGGCCTCCTCGGCGGCACGCACGAGGCGGCGGGCGGCGGCGCGAGCGGCCACGAACGCGAGGATCACGAGTCCGAGGCCCGTCGCACACAGCGAGTACACGTACGTGGGCCGGAATGAGGGGTCGAACCCGTGGTCGAAGACCTTCTGGATCAGGATCGGCGTGACGAGCGAGGTGACGGTCACGCCGAGGGAGACGATGACGGTGAAGCCGAGCCCACGCCGCAGCTCGGGGCTTTCCTTGACCCCGCGACGCAGGACGGCCCAGGCCCCGTTGAGCTCCTGAGGGATGGGAAGGTCGTCGTCGACGGCGAGATCCGGCTGCGCAGCGCTCATCGGTCGCCCCGTTCGTACGCGCGGATGATGGCGGCGTAGCCGGGTTGGGTCGAGAGCAGTTCGCGGTGGGTCCCTGTGCCCGCGACCCTCCCGCCCTCCAGGTAGATCACGCGTTCGGCGAGCCGGATGGTCGAGAGTCGATACGCCACCACGATGAGGGTCGTGGCGGTCTGCGCGCGCAAGGCGCCGAGGACCGCGGCCTCGATCGAGGGATCCACCGCCGACGTGGCGTCGTCGAGGATCAGGACGCGCGGCCGGCGCACGACCGCACGGGCGAGCGCAACACGCTGGCGCTCCCCGCCCGAGAGCGTGTAGCCGCGTTCGCCGATGACCGTGGCGTAGCGGTTGGGGAGCGCCTCGATGAATCGGGCCGCCGAAGCGATGCGGGCGGCCTCACTCACGGCCTGCGGATCGGCGCCGGAGTCGAGGGAGATGTTGTCCTCGACCGTGGTGGCGAACAGGAAGCTCTCTTGGAACACGATGGCGGCGGCCTCGCGCAGCGACGCGGGATCCACCTCCCGCAGGTCGACGCCTCCGATCGACACCGAGCCCGAATCTGGATCGGCGAGCCGAACGAGCAGGTGTGCGAGCGTGCTCTTGCCAACGCCGGTCGGTCCGACGATCGCGACCGATTCGCCGGCCTCCACGTCGAAGGACACGCCGTTCAGGATCGGCAGACCGTCGTAGAGCAGGCGCAGGTCCCGGGCCTGCAGCCCGAGGCCGCCGGCGGGGAGGGGCCGCGGGCTCGCGGGCGGCGCCACGGTGATCCGTTCCGCGAAGACCTCCTCCAACCGGTCCCAGCTCACGACGGCGCGAGGGAGCTCGGCCAAGATCCAGCCGATGAAGCGCATCGGCCACGACAGCAGGCCGAACAGCGCGATGAACCCGATCAGCTCGCCGAGTGTCACGGCACCCGAGTTCACGCGGGTGGCGCCCACCGCCAGCAGCAGGGTCGTGGCGAGCGCGGGCAGCGCGTCGAGCCCCGCCTCGAACGTGGCCCGGACGTAGCCGCCCTTCACCCGTTCGTCTCGAAGGCCTCGCGCCTGGGTCCTCAGGCGGTCGGTCTCGGCGGCCTCGCGTCCGAGCGTCTTGACCACCAGCGCGCCGTCGATCGATTCGTGCGCGACCGCCGAAACGTCGCCGATCTTCTCCTGGGCTCGCCGGGCGGGCTCTTCCATCCGCTTGGCGAAGCTGCGATTCATCAGCGCGAGCGTGGGGAAGAGCAGCACCCCGATCAACGCGAGCCAGACATCCGTGCGGAACATGGACACGAGGGCGAGCGCCACCAACAAGATCACGCCGATCGCGAACGGCACCGGCCAGAACACGTCGACCGCGGCCTTCACGTCGGCCTCCATGTGCGCGAGCAACTCTCCGGTCGGGGTTTCGCGGTGGTACTGCAGGGCGAGGTCGCGATAGCGATCGGAGATCCGCGAACGCAGCGTCGCCATCACGCGCTCGCCCGCGACGCCGCTGTAGTAGCGGCGGATCATGATGCCGAGCGCCCGCAGGCAGCCGAACGTCATGATGGAGATCACCGCGATCCAGATCGCGCGGGGCGGGGCGCCTCCGGAGAACGCGGGCTGCAGGACGTCGTCGGTGGCGCGGCCGAGGGCGACGGTCAGCAGGAGCGAGGAGACCGCGAACAACGCCGCCCCGGCCACGGAGGCCGCGAACGGACGCGGGTGCAGCTTGACGTAGGCCCCGACGAGCCGCATGCCGCGGCCGAACAGGCCCTGGCGTTGCTCGGTTCGCGCGATCGCAGCGTCCAACTGATCCCCCGCTCCATGTCCCCTCGCATGGTACGCACCGCGCGGCGATCCTCAACTGCGGGTTGAGCGGGCAGCACCCCGCTGACATGATGCGGGCCATGACCGGATCGCGGCCCTGGCACGCCAAGTACCCCGAGGAAGTCCCACTCTCCTTGGAGCCCTACCCGGAGGAATCCGTGTTCGCCCTGCTGGAGCAGGCGACCGCCGAGTTCGCCGAACGACCTGCCCTGGCCTTCTTCGGCCGGCACCTGTCCTACCGGGCCCTGATGAAGGAGGTGGAGCGCTTCAGCGCGGTCCTCGTGGGGCTGGGCGTGGCCAAGGGTGACCGGGTGGGGCTCCTGCTGCCGAACTGCCCCGAGTACGTGATCGCGTGGTTCGCGTGCCAGCGCCTTGGGGCGGTGGCCGTTGGGAACAACCCGCTGTACACGGAACGCGAGCTGGCGCACCAGGTGGCGGATTCCGGCGCCAGGGTGATGGTGGTCCTGGATCAGGTGTACGCGCGGTTCGGTGCCATCCGCGACGCGGCGGGGGTGCAGGAGGTCATCGCCACCCGCCTGAACCACTACATGCCTTGGTACCTGCGTCCCCTGGCCCCCCTGAAGTTCAGGAAGGATGCCAAGGCTCACGGCACCCCGTTGCCCTTCATCCCCACGGGCGATCGCGTGCGGTGGTGGCACGACCTGATGAAGGCCGCGGGGCCGGCGCCCCCACCCGCCCCCGTGGACGACCCCGCCGGTGAGATATCGGCGTTGGTGTACACGGGCGGAACGACGGGGCTGTCCAAGGGCGCCATGCTCAGCCATCGCAACCTCGTGGCGAACGCCCGGCAGGCGGCGGCGTGGTTCAACGTGGTGCGCCGTGGTGAAGACGGCGTGCTCGCATCCCTGCCGTTCTTCCATTCGTTCGGAACGCTGGCCATGAACTTCTGCATCACCAAGGCGGCAAAGCTGGTGCTCGTTCCCCGCTTCGACATCGACCTCGTGCTGAAGGCCATCGCGAAGGAGAAGCCGACGTTGTTCCCGGGCGTGCCCCGGATGTACATCGCCCTGAATCAGAACCCGGACACGCCCAAGTACGACCTGGGCGCGCTCAAGGCCTGCGTCTCCGGGGCGGCCCCGTTGCCGATGGCCGTGGCCCAGGAGTTCGAGAGGATCACGGGCGGCGCCAAGGTCGTGGAGGGCTACGGGCTGACGGAATGCTCGCCCGTGACGCACGCGAACCCGCTGACCGGGGAGCGTCGCGAGGGATCGATCGGGATGCCGCTGCCCGACACCGACGTCCGCTTGATCGACCTGGAGGACCCCGATCGCACGGTGCCCCAGGGCGAACGCGGCGAGCTGTGCGTCAGGGGCCCCCAGGTGATGCTCGGGTACTGGAACAAGCCGGAGGAAACCGCCTTGGTGATCCGCAACGGCTGGTTCCACACGGGGGACGTCGCCGTCATGGACCCGGACGGCTACTTCCGCATCGTGGACCGGATCAAGGACATGGTCATCGTCTCGGGGTTCAACGTGTATCCCACCGAGATCGAGGCGGTGCTGTATCAACATCCGAAGGTGACGAAGTGCGCGGTGGTGGGCGTGCCCGACGACACGACCGGCGAGCGCATCAAGGCGTTCATCGTGCTGAAGGAGGGCGCGAGCGCCACTGCCCAGGAGATCACGTCCTGGTGCCGCGATCCCGAGCAAGGCCTGACGGGCTACCGCGTGCCAAAGGACATCGAGTTCCGGGCGTCGCTCCCGGAGACGCTCATCGGCAAGGTGCTGCGGCGGGCCTTGCAGGACGAGGAGCGCAAGAAGGCGCAGGCGGCGGCGCCCGGGTAGCCTCGGTCGGTGGAGATCGACTGGCGACTCGACGAGCACCTGCGCATCCGCTCGCTCACGCCTCAGGACGCCGAGGCGGTCTTTGAGCTCGTCGATTCGAATCGAGACCGTCTCAGACCCTGGATGCCGTGGGAGCCCACCACCCGGGGGCCCGCCGACACCAGGGCGTTCATCGAAGGGTCGCGTCGGTCCTCGACCGACTCCGACGCCAACGGCTTGCTGGTGGACGGAACGATCGTGGGAACGATGGGGCTCAGGGTGGATGCCCTCGCGAACGCGGGCGAGATCGGGTTCTGGATCGCGGCCGACCACGAAGGGCGTGGCATCGTCACGCGGGCCGCGGAACGCTTCCTCGCGTTCTCGTTCGACGAGCTGGGGCTGCACCGGGTGAGCCTCCTCGCCGCCGTGAGCAACGCCCGCAGCCGCGCCGTGGCCGGTCGACTCGGCATGCACGAGGAGGGCATCCTCCGCGGGGCGGAACGCGTTCACGACGGGTACCACGATCTCGTCGTGCACGCGATCCTCGAACTCGAGTGGAGGGCGCGGAACGCCTAGCCGGGCTCAGCGACCGCCGGCTCCTCTCGCCCGCGATACCGGCGCCGATGCAGGTACGCCGCTAAGCCCCCGATGGGCAGCGGCAACCAGTAGGACACGAGCCGATACGCGAGGACGGCGAGGGCGGCCCGTCCACCCCCCACACCCGCCACCACGAGCAGCCCGGCGAGCCCGGCCTCCACGAAGCCGAGGCCGCCCGGCGTGATCGGGATCATCGCGAGGACCATGGACGCGGTGTAGGCAAGTAGCACGAGCGATGCCCGGGGCCGCGATCCCACCGCCGCGATCGCCGCCAACAGCGCCAGGTAGTCGAAGAGCCAGTTCCCCAGCGCGAACAGCAGGGCCTTCCACCACGCCTCCTCGAGGGTGTCGTGGATCACGTTGCGCTCGCTCACCAGGAGGTCGGGAAGGCCCGTTGCGGGCGCCCGCTTGCGCAGCAGTCGGTTGCGGGCCCACTGGAGCGCCCTGCCGGTCGCGCGCAGCGCCCGCTCGTTCGTGAACAGCACCCAGCCGGCGGCGAATCCCACGACGAAGACGAACCCTCCCAACAAGGCGGCCGACAACAGGGCCGACGGGATCTGCCGTCCGAAGAGCGCGGCCGGGACCGAGAGCAGGGGGAGGGCGAAGAGCGACCCCGTGCTGATCAGCGAGGCCGTGGTGAGCCCCGCGCCCACTCGCGCCGCGGGGATGCCGCCGTCGGTGAGCATCTTGAACTGGGTGGCGCCACCCGCCGCCGCGCCGCCCGGAACGACCTTGCTCACCGCGTTCCCGGCCATCTGCGCCGTGGCGATCGCGAACCACCGATCCGTGGACAGCGACAGCCGTTGCAATCCCCACGCGCACGCGAAGCTCGCCGCCTCGAGCGCCACCATCACGGGGTACCAAACGGGGTTCAGCGTGAGCAACTGGGGCCAGGAACGGAAGACTGCGATCAGGCCGGGCCACAGGATGTACAGCGTGAACAACGTGATGGCCAGGAAGATCAGCCGTATCACGATCGCCCGGCGCAAGCTTCGCGCAGGCTTGCCCAGCCTCGCAGCCTGGACGGCCGCGACCGGGAGGTCGTCGTCGCTCACCTGGAGAACCCTACCGCCGCACGCGGCGAAGCCCCGCGCCGCCGGCGATCAGACCGTGTCCAGCTCCCGCGCGATGCCGAGCACCGTCCGGCGTTCCGCATCGGTGAGTCCGCGCAGCGGGGGGCGCACGTCTGCCGTGGGCAGCACGTCGCGCGACACCAGCACCTCCTTCAAGGCCGCATGGAAGGGGATGCCCCCGAGGCGCTCCCGCAGGCTCGCGACCGCGTCGTGGGCCCCGCGGTCGAGCTCGTGCACGAGGCGTGCCACGATCCCGGGGAACGCCGCCGCGAGCCCGCTGACGCTCCCGATGGCGCCGGCCTCTATCCCGGCGATCGCCAGGGGCTCCTGTCCGACGAAGACGTCGAGCCCCAGGCCGAGGTAGGGCGCCACCGCCTCGAACGGTGCGTCGGACACCTTCATGCCGGCGAGGTTGGGGGCGAGGTCCTTCACCCGGAGCACCACGGCGGGGGGATCGCGTAGCCGCTTCGCCCCGCGAACTCGTAGACGTAGAACGGCGTCGGATCGCAGGCGTTCGCGGCCGCCACGAGGTGCCGGGTGAGCTCCTCGTCGTCGAGGGGGAAGTACGGCGGGGCGATCACGGCCACCGCGTCGGCGCCCGCGGCCGCGGCGTGCGCCGCCAGGTTCACGGTATCGGCCGTGCTCTGCGCTCCTGCGTGCACCGCGACCCGGAAGTCGTTGGGCCGGTTGTCCACGAAGAACTCCGTGACCGTGCGTCGCTCCGCCACACTCAGCAGCACCCCTTCACCGGTGGTTCCGCCCGCCAGCACGCCGTCGATGCCGCCGGCGACGAGGAACGCCGTGAGTCCCTCGAACGCCATCGTGTCGAGGGTGCGCCCGCCGTCCTTGAGCGGCGTCACGCTTGCCGCGATGGCCCCGCGCAGCGGCCCCGTCACACCAGGTTCCGCAAGGCGAGGAGGGTGTTGGGGACCGGCCGCTCCGCGATCCGCCGCATGAACCATGGGTACCAGTGGTCGCCGTAGGAGATCAACGTGCGGACGGTGTATCCCTCTCGAGCCAGGCGGCGTTGGTCCTGCGCACGGATGCCGTAAAGCATCGCGATCTCGACACGGCGATAGGCGTCCTCGCCCAACGCCTCCGCGACGCGAGCGATGAGGTTGGCGTCGTGGGTGCCCAGCACGATCCGCCGCCCCCGAGCCTCGGCGTCGTTCGCGAGGTGCCTGACGATGCGCGTGTACGCCTCATCGATCACGCGTTTGTCGGTGAAGGCCAGCTCGGGCGGTTCGCGATAGGCGCCCTTGACGAGGCGGATCGAGGGCCGCAGAGGCAGCAGCCGCTGCACGTCGCCCCATGTCCGTTTCAGATACGCCTGCAGGCACAGACCCACGTCGTGTCCTTCCCGCAGCAGGCCTTCGTACAGCGCGACGGTCGCCCCGACGTACGCGGTCGACTCCATGTCGATCCACAGCGTGCGCCCCAACGCGGCCGAGCGCTCCGCGAGGCGCACGACCTGCATCCGGGTGTGCTCGGGGTCGAGATCGAACCCGAGCTGCGTGAGCTTCACGGAGACCTCCGCGTCGATGCCCAGTTCCTCGACACGATCCAGCAGCCGCAGGTACTCGCCCGCCGCCGCGGTCGCCTGCCCGAGATCCGTGACGTTCTCCCCGAGCGCGGTGAACGTCGCCCCGAGGCCGTCCGTGGCGAGGCGCTGGGCCGCCGCGAGCGCGTCCTCGGGGTCCGGGCCAGGCATGAACTTCTCGACGGTCGATCGCACGAAGCGGAAGCGCGGGAGACGCTCGCGCAAGGTCGCGTTCCCCGAGGCCCAAAGGATCGTTTCTCGCAGCGGGTCCATGCGGGGCGAGCCTACCGGATGCTCACGGAGCGTCTGCCGCGATGGCCTGCACCAGCTCGCGACAGAACGCGGGGATATCTTCCACGACGCGGCCCCACACGATGTTGCCGTCACGGAAGGCGGGCTCGTCGACCCACGTGGCGCCCGCGTTGACGAGGTCGTCCTTGATGCCGAGGCTGCCGGTCGCCCGTGCCCCCGACACGATCCGAGCGGAGATGCCCACGAGTCCCGCGTGGCAGATCAGGCCGACGATCTTGCCGCGCTCGTGGACGCGCTTGACGAGGCTCGTCACGGAGGCTTCGCGCCGGAGCTTGTCGGGCGCCCATCCGCCGGGCACGACCACCGCGTCGAGGTCCTCGGCGTCGACCTCGTCGATCGCGACGTCGGCCTCGGCCACGAGGCCGTTCTTGCCCGTCACCGGCGTCTTCGGTCGCCGACCGGCGACGGTGACCACAGCGCCCTCTTCGCGCAATCGCATCACGGTGACCCAGAACTCCAGGTCCTCGAATCCCTCCTCGAGCAACACCACCACAACGCGACCATCCAACCGACCGGTCATGCCGCTCTCACCTCCGGGCTCGGGTGTGTCCATCCTACGGGCCGCGACCGGGCGGGGGGCTCGCTCTGGCCGGTCCTATCGTTCGTCGAACTGCTCGGCCTCCGTGGAGCCCGTGAGCGCGAGGGTGGAAGAGGAACCGCCGCTGATCGCCTGCGAGACGCGATCGAAGTAGCCGGTGCCCACCTCGGTCTGGTGCCGGGTGGCCGTGTAGCCGTCCGACTCCAGTTCGAACTCCCGTTCCTGCAGCCGGACGTAGGCGGTCATCCCCTCGCTCGCGAAGCCCTTCGCCAACTCGAACATGCTGGCGTTCAGCGCGTGGAACCCTGCGAGTGTGATGAACTGGAATCGGTAGCCCATGGAGGCGAGTTCTTTCTGGAACGTCGCGATGGTCGCGTCGTCGAGGTGCTGCTTCCAGTTGAAGCTGGGCGAGCAGTTGTACGCGAGGAGCTTGTCGGGGAACATCGCGTGGACCCCATCGGCGAACGCGCGCGCCTCTTCCAGGTCCGGCGTCGACGTCTCGCACCAGAGCATGTCGGCGAACGGCGCGTACGCCCGGGCCCTCGCGATCGCCGCGTCGATGCCATCCCGCACGTAGTGGTAGCCCTCGTGCGTGCGCTCGCCGGTGACGAATCGCCGATCGCGAGCATCGATATCGCTGGTGAGCAGGTTGGCGCCGCGAGCGTCGGTTCGCGCCACGACCAGGGTCGGGACGCCCAGCACGTCGGCCGCCAATCGTGCCGAGGTGAGCGTGCGTTCGAACTGGGCGGTGGGGACCAGCACTTTCCCGCCGAGGTGGCCGCACTTCTTCTCCGAGGCGAGCTGATCCTCGAAGTGCACGCCGGCCGCGCCTGCTTCGATCATGGACTTCATGAGTTCGAACGAGTTCAGGGCGCCTCCGAAGCCCGCCTCCGCGTCAGCCACGATGGGAGCCATCGCGGGAGCCGCCGAGCCTTCCGCCCACGCGATCTGGTCGGCGCGTTGCAGGGCGGCGTTGATGCGCCGGACGACGGCGGGGACGGAATTGGCCGGGTACAGCGATTGGTCCGGGTAGGTCTGCGACGACAGGTTCGCGTCGGCCGCCACCTGCCATCCGGACAGGTAGATCGCCGGCAGACCGGCCTTCACCATCTCGACGGCCTGGCCGCCCGTGAGCGCTCCCAGCGCGGCCACGAAGTCCGCCTCGTGCACCAACGACCACAGGCGTCCGGCGCCCGAGCGCGCGATGGAGTGCTCCACGTGGAACGAGCCGCGGAGCCGGATCACGGCCTCGGCCGGGTAGGTTCGCTCGACGCCACGCCAGCGCGGGCTCGTCTCCCACTCCCGTTCCAACGCCTCGGCTTCTCGACGGATCTCTTCCTCGACCCGTTTGCTCATCATGTGTGCGTTCCTTCCTCAGATCGCAGATCGCGCGTCGAAAATCAAACGACCTCCCGCCGCTGGCGAGAGGTCACGGGCGTACCCGCCGGCGTCCACGCGCCAGGGGAAGCCCTAGCGGCTCGATACGCCGCGATTGAATGGTCGTTCAAACACCGTGAGCAGAGTATCGCACGACCTGCCCGGGGGGTCAACGCGACGCTCGCCAGTTTCCCTCCGCCGGGGTTGCTCGGCGATGGCTCAAGTGTTGCGATAGCGCGCGACCGCCAGTCGCGACTTGTGTGCCCCTCCGGCCGTGCCCGCCACGACGATCTTCCCGTTGGCCTGCAGGGTCGCGCCGCGCGCGACGTCATCACCCAAGAAGAAGTCCGTAAGGACCTTCCCGTCCCCGCCGAACGTGAGGTCGAGCCCGCCGTTGGGCTTGTAGCGGACGACCCCGAACTCCGCGGTGTCGCGGGTGGCCTGGCCCACCACGACGATCTTGCCGTTGGACTGCACCGCCACGTCGTAGGCGTAGTCGTAGGCGGGACCGAACGCCGTGATGACCTTCCCCTTGTTCCCGAAGGTCTTGTCGAGCCGACCCTTGGCCCCGAAGCGTGCCATCCCCCAATCCGAGGCGCCTCCCCGGTTCACGTAGCCCACCACGATGAGCTTGCCGTCGGACTGCCGCGCGAGCCCGTAGGCCGTGTCGCTCCCTTTCGTCATGTCGAGCGTGGTGATGCCCTGGTGCCCGAAGGACCGATCCAGCTTGCCGCCGGACAGGTACTGGCCGATGGCGAAGCGCGGCGTGAGCGAGGTCTCGGCGTAGCCGGCCACCACGATCTTGCCGCCGGGGGCGAGGCGCAGATCCTGGATCTGCTCGACCGTGGGGCTCACGTCGGTCGTCACCTTCCCGCGCTTGCCGAAATGCGGATCCAACGAACCGTTCGGGCGATAGCGCGCGAGGGCCCACCTGCTCGTGGAGCCGTTCGAGGTGTAGCCCCCCAAGATGATGTTGCCGCTCGCACCGATCGCCACCGCGCTCGCCCCCTGGTACTTCTTGCCGAACCCGGTGAAGTTCTTCCCGTCCTTGCTGAAGCTCTTGTCCAACACGCCTCGGATCCCGTACCGCGCGACGGCGAACTGGCTCCGATCGTTGAAGTCGCGTTCTCCGGCCACGACGATCTTGCCGTCGGACTGGAGCGCCACGTCGAAGCCGTAGTCGGTGCCGCCGAGGTTCGTCACGACGCGGCCGTCGCCGCCGCCGAAATCGGGGTCCGGCTCCCCGTTGGGAAGGAACCTTGCGAGCGCGAGGTCGGTCTTGGCCCCCAGCGTGTAGCCCGCCACGAGGATGCGGCCCTGCTTGTCGATCGCGACCGCGTACCCGGTGGCGCCTTTGGGGTATGCGGTTTGCTTCCCGTTGCCGCTGAAGAACGGGTCGAGCTGGCCCGGTGTCGCGCGCACGGGTGGCGCGAGCACGGCGATGGAGACGGCGGCGACGAGGATCGAGATCCGGCGCACCCTGCTTCCTTCCCTCGGTCGGTTGCCGCCGAAGGGTACCCCGCCGGATGCGGAGGGTCGAGCTTCGCGGGCTAGGGAACGATCTTGGAGATGGGCAGCTCGAGGATGTCGGTGGCACCCGCCGCCAGAAGTTGGGGGATCAGCCGATTCACGCCGCGCTTCTCCACGACCGTCTCGATGGCGAACCCTCCACCGGCCAGCGGAGAGACCGTCGGCGCCTTCATCGACGGGACGACGGTCAGGACGGCGTCCCGGTCGGCTTCGGACACGTTGAGCTTGATGAGGACGCGACCAACGGCGCGCAGGGCGCCCAGCAGCAGGGTCGTGATGTCGTCCATAGCCGCGCGCTTGGCCGGATCCGCTGCCGCTTCGACGTTGGCCACCAGGACCGGGTCCGATGTGAGCAGGGTCTCGATGATCTTCATTCCGTGCGCGCGCAGGGTGCCTCCCGTCTCCGTCACATCCACGATCGCATCGACGATCTCGGGCACCTTCGCCTCGGTCGCCCCGTAGGACCAGGCCACCTTGACGGGGATGCCCAGGCCGGCGAAATGTCGCTCCGTGAGGTTGACGAACTCGGTGGAGATCCGGGAACCGGGCGGCATCTCGTCGGCGCGATCGGCCGGGTGCTCGGCGGGCACCGCGAGCACGATCTTGGTGCCGTGGCCGGTGCCGGTCTTGGCGTAGGACAGGCGCGCAAGCACCTCGACCTCCGCCCCCGTCTCCGCGACCCAGTCCTCACCGGTGATACCGACGTCGAACAGCCCCTCGGCGACGTAGACGGGGATCTCCTGGGGCCGCAGCACGCTGACCCGGTCGATGCGATCGTCCTCAACGCTCCCGTGGTAGTCGCGGGACGAGCTGCGCCGCACGCTGAGGTCCGCGGCGTCGAAGAGCCGAAGGGTCTGCTCCTCGAGGGAGCCCTTGGGGATCACGAGCCTGAGCATGCGAGCCGGAGTCTACCGAGGCGGGTCTTCGGCGGGCCCAGCGTCGGTGCCACGGAGGCCGCGGAAGAAGCAGGTGCGCTCCCCCGTGTGACAGGCGACTCCCACCTGGTGGACGCGCGCCACGACGGCGTCGCCGTCGCAATCCACGTGCAACGACTCCCAGTGCTGCACGTGCCCGCTCGTCTCGCCCTTGCGCCAGAGCTCCCGCCGCGAACGGCTCCAATAGACCATGACCCCATCCGCGAGGGTGCGCTCGAGCGCCGCGCGGTTCGCCCAGGCCATCATCAGGACGGTCCCGTCCTCGGCGTCCTGCGCGATCACGGGGACCAACCCACGTTCGTCCCAGGCAAGGTCGTCGAGGTCGACGGGGTCACGGTCAACGCCGTCGCTCATCGACGCACCGTGACGGATCGCGCGGCGAGGTAGTCCTTGATCTCACGGATCGTGAGCCGTCCGAAGTGCAGGCGGCTCGCGGCGAGGACCGCGTCCGCCCCTCCCTGCGTGAGCGCCTCGGCGAAGTGCTCGAGGTCTCCGGCTCCGCCGCTCGCGATCACCGGAACGCGCACGGCATCCGTGATGGCGCGCAGGAGCGCCAGGTCGTAGCCTTCGCCGGTGCCGTCTCGATCCATCGACGTCAGCAGCACCTCGCCGGCGCCGCGTTCGGTGGTTGCCTCGACGGCCCACCCCACTGCGTCGCGCCCGGTTCCCGTGCGCCCGGCATCCATGAAGACCTCCCAGCTGCCGCCGCTCCCGGTGCGCTTCGCGTCGATCGCCACGACCATGCATTGCGTGCCGAACCGGTCCGCGCACCGTTGCAAGAGGGCCGGTTCCCGCGCGGCGCCGCTGTTCAAGGCCACCTTGTCCGCACCGGAGCGCAGCAACTCGTTGACGCCGCCCTCGTCGGTGACGCCGCCGCCCACGGTGAGCGGGATGAACACCTGTTCGGCGACCCGCGAGATCACGTCGAGGGTGGCCTTGCGGCCCTCGATGGTCGCCGTGATATCGAGGAACACCAGCTCGTCGGCCCCCTCGCGGTCGTAGTGCGCAGCCATGGCCACAGGGTCCCCCGCGTCCTGCATGTCTTGGAACCTGGTGCCCTTCACGACGCGTCCGGCGTCGACGTCGAGGCACGGGATGAGTCGTTTCGCGAGCACCGATGACCTAGCCCCGGATGACCTGCGAAAGCTTCAGCGTGCGCTCGTAGAGGGCTTTGCCCGTCACGGCGGCCTCCGCCCCCAGGTCCCGCAGGGCCCAGATGTCATCGGCATCGCGCACCCCTCCGCTCGCGATCACAGGGGTTTGCGTGAGCTTCAGCACGTGCGTGTAGAGGCGAAGGTCGGGTCCGTCGAGCGTCCCGTCCCGGGCGATGGAGGTCACGAGGTATCGCGGCGTGCCCGCGTCGTCCAGCGCGGCGATGGCGGCCTCCACGGCGGGGCCTTCCTCCTTCCACCCCTTAACCATCACACGCCCGCCTCGCACGTCCACAGCGACCACGACGCGTTCGGCGAACTCCTCGACCGCCCTCGAGACGAAGGTCGGGTCGGCTGCGGCGGCGGTCCCCAGGATCGCGCGCGAGGCGCCGGCCTCCACGAGCGCTCCGATGTCCTCGAGGGTCCGCATCCCGCCCCCCACCTGGACGGGGATCGCCACCGAGTGGCAGATCGCCGCCACGACGTCGTGGTTGTCGCCCTGTTCGAGGGCGGCGTCAAGGTCGACGACGTGGAGCCGGCGCGCGCCTTCTTCCTGGAAGCGCTCGGCCACCGCGACGGGGTCGTCCGCGTACGAGGTTTCCTTGCCGGGATCGCCGCGGACCAGGCGCACGGCGCGTCCTCCACGCAGGTCGATGGCGGGGATGACGATCATCGAGCGGCCACGTCCTTCACGAAGTGCTCGTAGACCTGGAGCCCGGCCTCGCCGGACTTCTCCGGGTGGAATTGGGTGGCGAACACGTTCTCGCGCGCGACCGCCGCGCTCGACGCTCGCCCGTAGTCGTTCACGCCGACGGTCGCGTCGCCGAGGGCAGGCGCGTAGGAATGTACGAAGTAGAAGCGCGTGTCCTCGGGGATCCCGGCGATGTACGGATGCGTGTCGGTCCATCGCACCGTGTCCCACCCCATGTGGGGTACCTTGACGCCATCGGGCAGCCGCAGGCAGATCCCGCCGAGGACACCGAGGCCGGCCGCGGCGTCCTCTTCGCTGCCTTCGAACAGGACCTGCATCCCTACGCAGACCCCGAACACGGGACGACCGCCGGCGCAGAACGAGCGGATCGTCTCATCCAAGCCACGGTGGCAGATCGCACGCATGCACGCGCCGAAATGACCTACGCCGGGGATCACCAGGGCGTCGGCCGCCGCGACCTGGGCGTCCTCGCCGGTGACCAGGGGCTCCCCGCCGACCCGAGCGATCGCGCGCGAAACGGAGTGCAGGTTGCCCGATCCGTAGTCGAGGACGGCGATCGAGGGCACTACAGCGTTCCCTTCGTGGACGGAACGCCGCCTCGCCCCGACCGGGCGCTCGCGTCGCCGATGGCCTTGGCGAGCGCCTTGAACTCGGCCTCGCAGACGTGGTGAGGCGAACGCCCGTAGCGAAGGTGCACGTGGATGGTGACGTTCGCGCTCTGGGCGAACGCCCTCACGAAGTCCTCGATCAATCCGGTGTCGAAGCCGCCGATGGTCTCCACCGGAACGTCGACGTCGTAAACGACGAAGGTGCGCCCCGCGAGATCGAGGACGACCTCTACGGCGGCCTCGTCCAAGGGGACCGTGATGGAGGCGAATCGGCGAAGGCCGGCCTTGTCGCCCAGCGCCTCGGCAAGGGCCTGGCCCACGGCGAGACCGCAATCCTCAACGGTGTGGTGGCCATCGACTTCGAGGTCCCCCTTGCAGGCGACGTCGAGGTCCCAGCCCGCGTGCTTCCCGAGCTGCTCGAGCATGTGGTCGAAGAACGCGATCCCGGTGTCGGCGGCCGAGATACCGCGGCCGTCCAGGTCCAGTTGAACGCGAACCTCCGTTTCGTTCGTGGCGCGCGTGACGTCGGCGGTCCTGCTCACGAGGAGAGGACCTCGCGGAGGGCGTCGAGGAAGCGATCGACCTCGTGCTCGGCCCCGGCCGTCACGCGGAGCGCCTCGGGCACGACCGTCGAGAGGTCGCGGACGAGCACGCCGCGATCGACGAGGCCTTGCCACACGTCGGCGGCCGGTTCGGGGGGGATGAACAGGACGAAGTTGGCGTCGGAGGGGTACACGGTCACGCCGTCCATCCCGCTCAGCGCCCTGACGATGCGGTCGCGCTGGACGCGGATCGCCTCCAGCAGGGCCAGCGCCTCGTCCGCGTGGGCCAGGGCGACGATGCCCGCGGCCTGCGTGAGCGTGGACAGGTGGTACGGGAGCCGAACCCGCTGAAGGTCGCCGACCACGTCGGGGCTGCTGAGCACGTAGCCCACACGGGCTCCGGCCAGGGCGAACGCCTTCGAGAAGGTCCGCACGACGGCGAGGTTGGCGTGGTCCGCCGTCAGGCCGAGCGCGCTCTCGCCCCCGAACTCCACGTACGCCTCGTCGACGACGACGAGCGCCGAAGTGGCCCCCGCGAGCCGGTCGATGGACGCGAGCGCCTGCGCGTTGCCGGTGGGGTTGTTTGGCGAGCAGACGAGGATCACGTCCGGATCCGCGTCGAGGGCGTCGGCGACGGCGTCCTCGCTCAGGTGGAAGGGGGGCTCCAGCCGCTGCGAGACCACCTCCGTCTGGGTGAGCATCGCGAGCCGCGCGTGTAACAGGTACGTGGGCTCGAAGATCGCCACGCTCCGACCCGCGCCCCCGTACGCCATGAGGAGCTCGGTGAGGATCTCGTTGGAGCCGTTCGCCGTCCATGTGCCCTCCACGGCGTGGCCGTGACGGGCGGCGAGACCCTCACGCAGCCGCGTCATCTGCCCGTCCGGATAGCGGTTCAAGGGCTGATCGCGGATGGCCTCGGCGAGCTCGTCCGTGAAGTCTTTCGGCAGGGGGAAAGGACATTCGTTGGTGTTCAACCGGACGGGCAGGGCGAGCTGAGGCGACGCGTACGGCTCGACGTCGCGAACCCCGGGCCGCGGGAGCGCGCGCGGCGTCATGACTCGACCTCCCTCGGCTCGCCCGCTTCGGCGCGCGACTGCATGGCCTTGGCGTGGCCCACGAGTCCCTCGGCCCAGGCGATCTCGGCCGTGGACGGCGCGAAGCGCGCGGCGGCCTCGGCGCTCAGTTCCACGACGGAGGAGACCGTGACGTAGTCGGAGGCTCGGAGTCCACTCGCGAAGCGCGCGGTCCCGGCGGTGGGCAGCACATGGTTCGAGGCAACCCCGTAGTCCCCGAAGGGCACCGCCGTCGCCCGGCCGAGGAACAGCGCGCCGGCGTTGCGGACGTTCCCGACGAACGACTCGGGGTCGGGGAGCAGGACAAGAACGTGCTCGGAGGCGAGCTCGTTGACGACCTCGGCTGCCTGGGCAAGGTCACGGACCACGACGGCCTTGGTGTAGCCCAGGGCGGTGTCGATGATCTCTCGCCGTCCCGCGGTGCGCACGGCCAGCTCCAACGCCTCGTCGACGGCCTCGACGAGCTCGGGAGCGGTGGTCACGAAGAACGTCCGCGCCTCGGGATCGTGCTCGGCCTGCGCGATGAGGTCCAGGGCCACGAGCCGGGCGTCGAGCGTGCCGTCGGCCACGATCGTGAGCTCGGAGGGGCCCGCGAGGCCGTCGATCCCGACCGTGCCCGCGACCTGGCGCTTCGCCTCCGTCACGTACGCGTTGCCGGGCCCCACGATCCGGTCGACGCGAGGGATGGATTCCGTGCCGTACGCCATGGCGGCCACCGCTTGCGCGCCGCCGGTCTTCGCCACGTGTGTGGCTCCCGCGCTGCGGGCCGCGTACAGGACCGCTGCGGGCACCGTCCCGTCGGCCTGCGGGGGCGTGCACACCACGATCTCTTCCACGCCGGCGACAACGGCCGGCACGACCGTCATGCACACCGAGGACGGGTACACCGCTCGGCCGCCCGGTACGTAGCAGCCCACCGACGCGAGCGCGCGCACGATCTCGCCGAACCGAACGCCGTCCTTCTCGTCGCGCCACTCGAGCGGGAGCTGGCGAGCATGGAACGCCCTCAGGCGCTCGATCAAGGCGTCGATCGCCTGCGCGAGCTCGGGAGCCATGTCGGCGTCCGCCCGTGCGAACTCGGCGTCCGTGACCATGATCCCGCTCTTGCTGAGGTCGGCCCCGTCGAATCGGTGGCAGAGCTCGACGAGGACCTCGTCACCCTCCACGAATACGCGCTGCAGGATGCCGGCGACCGTGTCGGCCACGGTGGGGTCGATCTCGAGCCGCGTGGCTTCGAGACGCTCGCCCCGCTCGCGCAGGTCGAGGAACTCGAGCATCAGCGCTCCTCGCGGTCCTCGGGATGGATTCCTGAGGTCCCCGATATGGCGACGCCCGCTCTGGCGAGGCGGCGGTCGCGCACGACGAGCACCCATCCGCTGATGCCCACCACGGCGGCGGCGGCGATCAGCATGGAGACGGCAAGGAGCAGGAGGGATTCGCGGCCCATGGGTGTTCCAGCCTACCGAAACGAGCTGGCGGCCAGCCCGGGACAGCCGAACGGCCCGGCGTGAGGCCGGGCCGTCGGTTGGCGTTGCGGGAACGGGCGGGTTACTTCACCGCGCTCTTGAGACGCGCGCCCGCCGTTACCTTGACGGTGGCGCTGGCCGGGATCTTGATGGTGTCGCCGGTCTGCGGGTTGCGACCGGTACGCGCGGCGCGCTGCACCTTCTGGAACGAAACGAAGCCGGGGATCTGGATCTTGTCGCCGGTGGCGACGGTGGTCTCGATCGTCTCGGTCATGCCCTTGAGGACTTCGTCGACCGTGGACTTGGCGACTCCGGTGCGGTCCGCAACGGCGTCGATGAGCTCGGACTTGTTCATTGCTAGACACCTCCCCAGGTGTAGGTCGTTCGTCCGACCATACACGGTTCGAGCCCGCAGCCCCCGGAACGCCGGGGGTTTTTCCCCGCAGCCCGCCTAGCCCCGCGACGCGCGTTTAGCTTCGGTGCGACGCTCCGCCTCGAGTCGTTCGAGGTCGACGTCCGCCTGGCTCACGTGGGTGAAGGCGCTCGCGATGCCGTGATGACCGGCCTGTTCGTCGATGAGCCGATGCATGGTTTGCGCGACCCGACGGTACACGGGGTGCCCCGCGGGCTGGGAACGAAGCTCGACCACGTGCATCGCCTCGCGCGCGGTCATCTGCATCGCGAAGCGGATGCGGAATGCCATCGCCACGGCATACTGCGCGACCTCCGGCATCCCGGCGTCGAGCAGCGCCGTTTCCATCTCCGCGCTGGCCTGCATCACGCGATCCCAGTCCGCCCGGACGCCCGCCTCGTCCACCTGGGGAGGGGTCTCGTAGCCGTGGTCCGTGCTGAGCCGCTGCCATTCGAGCGTGAGCGTGCGGTGACGCTGGAGATCGCGGAACGCCCCGAAGTCGCACAGGACGTCGAAGCGATACCCCGTGCGCTCCCACGCGCGGCCCGGCTTGTGCCGGCGGTTGACGCGATCCCCCACGCTCGCCTGCAAGATCTCTTCGCGTTGAGACGGCGTCATGGCGCGGACCAGGCTCAGGAGCTGATCATCGGGCAGGCCCGAAGCAGCGTAGAGCGCGGCGGCCGCGACCTTCACCTCGCCCTCGGGGTCCCAATCGGCGAGTGTGACCTCCTCGCGCGATTCCGGCTTCACGTCGGCGAGCACGCGGGTGGCGACCTCCTCGACGTTCCGGCGATTGTCCTGCCAGTAGCGGCTCCATGCCACGCCGCGCTCCGCCACGTCCACCCGCTTCAGGAACTCGGGGATCACCTTGCGCAGTTCGACGAGCATGAGGTCGCCGTACTCGCGCATCTCCTGGAGCGGGTGCGTGGCGAGCCGCATCAACAGCTGTTCGTACGACTGGCCCGTCGCGTAGATCCCGAGGTTCGACCGGGTTCCCGCAGGCAGCAGCACCCGCAGGGTGTCGCACGTCTTCGCCATGATCGTCTGGCGATAGACGAAGTCGCTGTCGGCCGGCTGCTGCGGGTACCGTCGTTTGAAGTACGTCTCCACGGGCTCGTACATGCGCCCGTAGGCGGAGAAGACCTCGTCGAGGAACGCCTCGTAGCGCGCCTCGAGCGGGGTGCCGGTGAGCTCGCCCGGAACGCAGGCGCGCCACCTGTCCCCCGGCTTCCCGTCGTAGCGCATGTACCGGGTCGATTGTTCGAGGTAGGCCGCCAGGCGCCCCCATTCGAGTGCCTTGGCGAGCAGTTGGGAGGCCTGCTCGCAGGCCAGGTGGACGCCGCCGAGCTGGGCGACCGAGTCGTCGCCGTACTCCACGAAGACGCTCTCGTACAGCCGCTCCGCCCTCGCCCGTCCCGCGTCGGACGCAGCGGCGGCCACCGGGGCCACGTCCTCGGAGAACTCGTCGAGGTACAGGCGTCGCAGCGATTTGGTGCTGCGCGAGTACCGGGCGAACAGCGCCCCCTTCACGGCCTCGGGCAGGTCGACGAGCGCGAACACCGGCCCCTCGAGGTTGGTGAAGTGCGGTCGCAGCCGGTCGCGCTCCTGCGCGGTGAAGGTCTCCTCGGCGAACCAGGGGCCGGTCACGGCGAAGGGGAGCCCCCGCTCCCTTGGGAGATCGTGACCGTGGACCCCACCGGGACCATCGTGCCCGCGGGCGGATCCTGCGCCGCGATCCGCGTGGCGTTCACGCAGTCGGGGTTGGGCGGGACCGCCGGGCCGACCTGGGGAACGAGGCCCGCCCCGTTGATGGCGCCCTTGGCGGCGCCGAGCGACAAACATCCCGTGGTGACGTCGGGCACCGCCACGAGGGCGGGACCCGTCGACACGACGACGTCCACGAACGACCCCTTCTTCGCGAGCGCCCCCGCCGCCGGATCGGAGCTGACGACGTGCCCGGAGGCGATGCTCGGGTCGGGCGCCTCGGTCGGCGTGCCGATCCTCAGCCCCACCGCGGCCAGCGCGGACTGGGCCTCCCCCAGCGTGAGGTCGCGCAGGGACGGCACCTCAACGGTGGTCGGCGCCTTCGCCACGGTGAGCGTGACGACCGCGCTCGGCCCCACCTGCTGGTCGGCGGGGGGGTCCTGAGCGAGCACGGTTCCCTCCGCCGCGCCGTCCGTGGCCTTGTACTTGGGGTCGGCAACGACCAGGCCCTGGCCCTCCAGGGTTGTTTTCGC
The DNA here is from genome assembly GCA_963719165.1 of uncultured Actinomycetes bacterium. Taxonomy (GTDB): domain Bacteria; phylum Actinomycetota; class UBA4738; order UBA4738; family HRBIN12; genus JAOUEA01. The sequence continues at coordinate 2,153,979 of CAVRAV010000001.1, forward strand.
GGCGTCGAAGGTCATCCCGACCACGTTGTCGACCGTGATCACGAGCGTCTGCGGATTCGAGTCCTTCGTGAGGCTGTTGACGAGGAGGTAGCCGCCGCCGCCCAGCACGGCCACGATCAGCACGCCGATCAAGATCCCCAACCAAACCTTCCGGCCCGACCCCTCCTCCTCCTGGGGCGGCAGGACCGAGGTGGAAGGGGGACGGCTGATCACCTGCGTGGCCTCCCCGGCTCCGGGCATGAGCGGGGTCGCGTGCACGTCCTGGCCCTCGATCACGCGGCCCAGGTCTTCGGAGAACTCCTTCGCGGTCTGGTAGCGGTTCGCCGGATTCTTGGACAGCGCCCGCATCACCACCGCGTCGAGCCGCGGGGGGACGTCCGCGTTGATCTGGCTCGGCGGCACGGGGGTCTCGTTCACCTGCTTATAGGCCACGGCCACGGGCGTCTCGCCCATGAACGGCGGTCGTCCCGTGAGCATCTCGTAGAGGACGGTGCCCAGGGAGTAGATGTCGGTGCGGGCGTCGAGCGGCCCCCCCTGGGCCTGTTCCGGGGACAGGTAGGACGCCGTTCCCAGCACCGCGGAGGTCTGCGGCGCGGTCTCCACGCCCGAGGTGATGCGCGCGATCCCGAAGTCCATGACCTTCACGGTTCCCTCGCGCGTCACCATGACGTTGCCGGGCTTGATGTCCCGATGGATCACGCCTTGCGCGTGCGCGGCCGAGAGCGCGGAGCAGATCTTCTGCGCGATCTCGGCCGATTGCACGGGCGAGGGCCTTCGTCCGGCCGCCAACGCCTCGGCGAGGGTCCGGCCCTCGATGAATTCCATCACGATGTACTGGGTGTCGCCGTCGGCGCCCGTGTCGTACACGCTCACGATGTTCGGGTGGTTCAATCGCGCCGCGGCCTGGGCCTCCCGACGGAACCGCTCCACGAAGCTCGCGTCGCGAGCGAATTGCGGGAGCAGCACCTTGATGGCCACCGTGCGGTTCAGGACCGGGTCCACGCCGCGATAGACCTCCGCCATGCCGCCCGAGCCGATGCGGGCTTCGATGCGGTAGCGATCCCCGATCACCGAGCCGTCCATGCTGCTCCTCTCATCGCGCCGCTCACGAAGGGCACGCCCCGCGGTTCAAGCAGGCGTCGATCACTTCGGCGGCTATCGGCGCGGCGACCCGGCCGCCCGTGGCCTCGTTGCCCAGGTCGCCGCCGTCCAAGACGATAACCGCCACGGCGATGCGCGGGACCTCCCCCGTCCCGGCGGGCGCGAAGGCGATGAACCACGCGTTGGGAGGATTCCCCGGCCCGTTGGTGGCGGTGCCGGTCTTGCCCGCCACGGTGGTGCCCGGGATCCGCGCGGAGTATCCGGTGCCGCTGTCGACCACGGAGATCATCATCGTGCGCAGGGCCCGCGCGCTGTCCTGGGAGATCGGCTGCCCGTAGGGCTGGGGCGGGAACTCCTTGATCACGCTGTTGTCGGGGGCGCGGATCTCTCGCACCAGTCGCGGCTGCATCTCGGTTCCCTTGTTCGCGATGGCCGAGGCCACGAGCGCCATCTGCATGGGGTTCGTGAGCACGTTGTCCAGGCCGATCGCGCTGAAGGCGAGCAGGGGGTCGTTGCGCTCGAAGTACGCGGGGATGGGGAAGCGTCCGGTCTGAAAGGCGATCACGAACGGGATCGTGTTCTCGATGCACGCGCTGCTGACGCGCGGGTCCGTGGGGCAGAACCCGTACGCCTGCGCTTGTGCCTGCAGCTTCTCCGGTCCCAGCGCCAGCCCGATCTCCGCGAAGGTCACGTTGCACGACTGGCGGAAGGCCTCGGCCATCGTCACCGTCTTCGCTCCGTTGGAGCACAGCTCGTTGCCGAAGTTCTCGAGCGTCCCGTTCGTGAGCGGAAGGTCGAGCTGGTGCGGGTTCGGCCAGCGGCTCTCGGGTCCGTAGCCGTTCTCGAGCGCCGCCGACGCCGTGATGGTCTTGAAGGTCGACCCCGGCAGGTACAGCTCGTCCTTGGCCCGCGACAGCAACGGCTTGTCCGGGTCGGCGTTGAGCTTCGCCCACGCGGCGCGCATCTGCTCGGAGGTTCCGGAGGACAGCGAATCAGGGTCGTAGGAGGGGTTCGCGACCATCGCCATGAGGTCGCCCGTGCGGGGATCGATGGCCACGACGGCGCCGGGGAGGCTTCCCAGGGCGGCCTGCGCCGCCGCCTGCAGCCGCGAATCGATGGTCGTCACGACGGAGGCGCCCTTCTTCGTGCGGCCGAGGACGAGATCCGTGAGGTTCGAGGCAGCCAGCTCCGGCGCGTCCCCGGCCAGGTAGCTGTTCATGGCCTGCTCGAGCGAGCTGCGGCCGTAGATGCGGGAGTAGTAGCCGGTGATCGCGGCGTACAGCGGTCCGAGCGGGTACGTGCGGCGATACAGATAGTCGGCCTTGGGCCCGGCCTTGACGCTCGTCGCCGCCGCCACCAGGTCGCGCGTGAGGATCGCGCCGCGCTGGACCTTGTACTCCGCGATGATCTGCCGCTGCGCGTCCGCGTCGTTGTTGCGGATCCCGTCGGCCGCGAACACCTGCACGTACGCGAGTTGCGCGAACAGCAATCCGAACAGCAGGACCAACGCGATCCCCAGGCGCCGGATCCGCCTATCCACGACGCCGCTCCCACGGCCCGGAGGAGATCCGCACCAGGAGCGCCAGCATGACGAAGGTCGCGACCCGGCTGGATCCCCCGTAGCTCACCAGCGGGAGGGGCACGCCCGTGAGCGGGATCAGCCTCGTCACGCCGGCCACGATCGCGAACGTCTGGAGGGCGAGGATCGTGGTGATCCCGGTGGCGAGCAACTTGCCGAAGGCGTCGGTCCGCTCCATGGCGATCCGCAGACCGCGGCCGATCAGGACCACGAACAACAGCAGGATGGCGGCAGCGCCGATCATGCCCAGCTCTTCGCCGAACGCGGCGAAGATGAAATCGCTGCCCACGTAGGGGATCAAGGTGGGCGACCCCTGGCCCAGTCCGGTGCCCACCAGGCCGCCGCTGGCCATGGCGAACCATCCCTGCGCCAACTGGAAGTACCCCAGGCCCAACACCTTGGACGGGTCCAGCGCGTGCAGCCAGTAGTCCACGCGCGCCTGGACGTGGGCGAACGCGACGAATCCGACCCAGGCGCCCGCCGCGAACAAGATGGCGCCCACCACGAGGTAGCCGGCCCTCCCGCTCGCCACCCACAGCATCACCACGAACACCCCGAAGAACAGCAGCGAAGCGCCCAGGTCGCGTTCGAGGAACAGCACCGCCAGCGACGCCCCCCAGGCGAGGACGAGTGGGCCGAGGTCCTTGGCGCGCGGCATCCCCAGCCGCCCCACGCCGCTCGCGAGCAGCTCCCGCTTGGACGCGAGATAGCTCGCCAGGAAGATGACGATCAAGATCTTTCCGAACTCGGCGGGCTGGAAGGAAAGGGGACCCACTCGGGCCCACAGACGAGCGCCGTTGATCTCGTAGCCGATGCCGGGGACGACGGGCAACAGCAACAAGATCACGCCCGCCAGGCCGATCGTGTACGTATAGGCGTCGAGCTGCCGATCGTCGCGGATCAACAGCAGCGTGGCGACGAACGCCGCGAGTCCGACGAAGAGCCAGACGGCCTGGTCTACCCAGATCTGAGGATCCCCTCGGTCGACCATGATGCGATAGAGCATCGCGATCCCCAGACCGCCGAGGATGGCCGCCACGGGCAGGAGGACCGGATCGGCGTCGCGCGCTGTCCACCGCATCACCAGCCAGGCCCCCACGAACCCGGCGACCAGGAAGATGCCGTAGACGGTGAGCTGTTTCGGCACGCGCCCGTGCAGTCCGAGGCCCGCGAGCGCGAACGCTCCCACGGAGACGATCAGCGCCAGAGCGAGCAAGCCGAGGCCGGTCCTGGTGCGGGGCGTCTTGATCCGGCTCGCGACCGCGCTCACGGCGTCGGCACCCGACGCTGGCTCGCCTTGAGGTCGACCCGCATCTGCGCCACGATCTGCTGGGCGTTCGCCTCGCTGTCCGCGTTGATGCCCTGCGGGAGGTTCGCGTAGATCTCGAGCTGTTGCACCTGGGCGGCCGACAGGTCGGTCTCCTCGGCCACGTTGCTCAGGTGGTAGCCCAGCGGTTGGGCGGGCACGCCGCGGAAGATCGCGACCCGCTCGCCACTGACGCCGACGTACCATTGGTCGTCCACGTACCCGCGGCCCACGAACAGCCCACCCGCCACGATCAAGAGGGCCAAGGCCACGCCCACGATCCATCGCCCGATGGCGCGGCGTCCTCCGGCGGAGGGGACGGGCGCCGGCCGTTCGCCGTCGTCTGCGTGCGCTTCGACGATCACGACCGTGATGTTGTCCACCCCCCCCGCTCGATTCGCGGCACGAACGAGGCGATCGGCCGTCTTCTGCGGATCGGGTTCCGCCTCCAAGATGGCCTGGATCTGATCTTCGTTGACCATGCCGAACAGACCGTCGCTGCAGATCAGGAGCCGGTCGCCGTCCATGAGCGCAACCTCGGCGGCGTCGACCTCGACCTCGGGCTCCGTTCCCAGCGCACGGGTGAGCACGTTGCGATGAGGGTGGACCGCCGCTTCATCGGCGGTGATCTCACCCGCCTTCAGCATCCGGTTCACGAGGGTGTGATCGTCGGTGAGCTGCCGCAGTGACCCGCCGCGCAGGAGGTAGGCCCGGCTGTCGCCCACGTGCGCCAGATGCGCGGTGCCGTCGACGATCCGAGCCGCGGTGAGGGTGGTGCCCATGCCCGTGACCGCCCGGTCCCGCTGCGCGGTCTCGTACACGGCGCGGTTGGCGGAGCGGACCTGTTCGGCCAGCGTCTCCTTGCCGGAACGGGCGCGCACCTCCACGGTCTCGAGCGCCAGGTGCGAGGCCACCTCGCCGCCGCGGTGTCCGCCCATGCCGTCGGCCACGGCGTACAGGGGTGGTTCCACCAGGAAGGAGTCCTCGTTGCCGTCGCGGACCTTGCCGATGTCCGTGGCCACGCCGGCTTCGATCCTCATCTGCGGAGCTCCACGACCGTGGTACCCACGCGGATCCGATCCCCAGGCTGGACCATCGCGGGCGCGGCCAGCTTCTGATCGTTCACGAAGGTGCCGTTGGTTGAGCCGAGATCCTCCACGTACCACGACCCGTTCTTGCCGAAGATGCGCGCGTGCTGTTGCGAGACGTACGTGTCCTCGAGCAGGAGCTCGCACTCGGGGGCTCGGCCCATCACCATGCTCGCCGCCATCTTCACGGTGCGCGGCTTCGTGCCGTCGGTATGCACGACCACGCTCTGGGGACCGGGCGGCAGGGTCGGGCCCGCCGAGGCGCCCTTTGCGCCCTTGGCGGCGCGCGACGATCGGGGTGCCCGGTCCACGGCGAGGCCACGAACGACCCAGCGCGTCGAGCGCCAGATGAACAGGAACAACAGGGCGAACAACCCGTACTTCAGGGCCGACAGCGCGAACGGCGTGACGCCTGCGGCGAGCACCTAGCCCCTCCGGAACTCCAGGACGGTCGATCCGATGGTGATCCGATCGCCCTCCTCGAGCGGACGCGACTGGATCACCGAACCGTTCAGCCTCGTTCCGTTGGTGGAGCCGAGGTCCGTGAGCGTGACCTCGCCGTTCTTGAGTCTGATCTGCGCGTGGCGCCGCGACGCGCCCTTGTCCTTGAGCACGACCTCGCAGTCGGGGAGTCGCCCGATCGTGGCGGCGTCGCCTTCGATGGCGACGGTGCGCTCGGCGCCATCCTCACGGATCACGAGCGTCGGGTGCCCGTTCGATGCCGCCGACGCGGGGGCGATCCGCTCCTCGCCTTCCACCAGGCTCGCCTCGCAGACGAAATCCCCCTTTCGGAGCTTGTCGTCCACGAAGAACTCGATCTCCGGGGGCCCGACCAGACCCCATCCTCGCTCGGAAGCGTTCTCTCGCACGACGGTCTTCAGCTCCGCGGCCATCGCGGCCTCGGCCTGCTCGAAGTGCGCCGCGTCCTCCGCCGACAGATAGAACGCGAAGCGATTGGGACCCCAGACCTCGCTCACGCCAACCGTGCGGCCGGTATCCATCTCCTTGATGAGCCGTTTGGCGAGCTCGATCGGTTGGACGCCGCTGCGGAACGTCTTCGAGAACAGGCCTTCGACGAGGCCCCCCAAGCGTCGTTCGAAGTCACGGAGGTTCGGCACGGATGCTGCGCACGCGCGAGGTCGGCCGCGCGCTCCCGGCGCTCATCCTACCGCTGGGGGTGTGGCGAACCTGTGGTGGCCTCGACCTCCACGTCCCCCTCGCTGACGGAGAGGAACTCACCGGATCGGGAGCGCTGCGAGAGGGGGTTGGCGAACCCGTAGCGCTCGTCGGGGGGGAACCGTCGCCACCGCCATTCGACGAGCTCCCAGTACGTGCGACGGGCGAACACGAGGATGAGGATGGCGAGCAAGAACCGCAGCGTCGGCGAGGGAGAGATCGTGAGGTAACCCGCCAGCATGCCCGCGCTCCCCGCCGCCACCCAGGCCGCGAGACTCACGAACCCCACCATGGTGAGGTGCCGCATCAGCTCGTCGAAGTCCAGTGGGCGAGGCGGGCGGACTGGGGCCATCCACCGATAGTGGGGTATACCCGGTTCCAGGTACATCGCGCGGACGGGGGGTTGTCGGCCCCCGTGTGGGGGACGACCACCGGCCCACCATGGTTGTTAGCATCGGCGCACGCACCTTCGGGCGAGTGGCGGAATTGGCAGACGCGCAGGATTCAGGTTCCTGTGTCCGAGAGGACGTGGGGGTTCAACTCCCCCCTCGCCCACCCTCTTTGCGCAATCGAATCGGGCTCCGCGTCTTGAGTCGTCGCTCGGTCGCGGTTAGCCGGCCCGCCGGGCACGAAGGCCGGCGAGTACCACGTCGACATGGCGCTCGGAGCCCGCGGCGGCTCCGCGAGTGGGCGGCTTTCCGAAGAGCCGGCGCAGCATCACGGGCCCCATGATGAGCTCGAGGCCCAGTTCCAGGTCCGTGCCCGGGGGCAGCTCTCCGCGCTCGACGCCGCGCAGCAGGATCGCCCGCAGCATCTGCCTGCGGGGTTCGATCACGCGCCGGGCATAGAGTCGGCCGAGGTCCGAGCCCTCCGCCACCTCGGCCACCATCCGCGGGAACACGTACCCCAATGGCGTGGTGCGAACGGTCTGCTGGAAGGTCGTGAGGACATGAACCAGATCCTCGCGCAGAGAGCCTGTGTCGGGATCCTCGACGGTCGTCAGGTGGCAGGCCACGGCATCCATCACGAGGTCTTCCTTCGAGTCCCAACGGCGGTAGATCGTCGTCTTGCCCACCCCGGCCCTAGCGGCCACCCCTTCCATGCTCATGGCACCGAACCCCTGCTCCACGAACAGATCGACGGCGGCCTCCTGGATGGCCAGTTCTGCGCGGGCGCTGCGGGGACGTCCCGGCGACCGCGTGGCAGCCGCCGCCTCTGCGGGCGGAGACGCAGGCATCAGAGCGCCGCCTCCGCCACACGGTCCGCCGGGGGCTCCTCCTCGGCCTCCAAGACGATCGGATCGAGGGCGCGCGCGGGTAGGAAGAAGAGCGCGATGAGCGCGCCCGCGAAGGCGACGATCGCCGCGACGATGAGCGCGGTGCCCATGCCGTTGGAGAAGGCGACCTTCGCCGACTGCAGCAACGCCGCCCCGGGGCCTCCCCGACCTGGCCGGCAACGGCGAAGGCACCCCCGATCGAGTCGCCGGCGGCCGCGGCGGCGGTGGCGGGGAGTCCGCCGACCGCGGGCGCCATGGCCGACGCGTAAGACGAGGACAGGATGCTGCCGAGGACCGCGACGCCCAACGCTCCGCCCACCTGGCGAGTGGTGTCGTTCATCGCGGAACCCACCCCGGCCTTCGCCAGCGGCAGGGAGCCCATGATCGACTCGGTGGCCGGCGTCATCGTGAGCCCCATGCCGGCGCCCAGGATGGCGAGCGAGCTGGCGATCAGGACGTAGCCGGAGGTGGCGCTCACGGTCGACAACAGGCCGAGTGCGGCCGCGACGACAACCAGGCCGAGCGCCACCATGACCTTCGTGCCGAAGCGTTCGGCGAGTCGCGCGCTGAGGGGTGCCGCGACGATCAAGGTGGCGACCGGCATCACGCGCACCCCGGCTTCGAGCGGCGTGTACCCCAGCACGAACTGCAGGTACTGCGTGTTGAGGAAGATCGTCCCGAACAGCGCGAAGAAGACCAGCGTGATGCTGGCGCTCGCCGCGCTGAACCGCGGGTTCTCGAAGAACTGGATCTGCAGCATGGGGTGCTCGGTGCGCAGCTCCCACCAGATGAAGAGCGCCAGGAGCACCAAGGCGATCCCGATCGCGCTGAGCGTGGCGGCGGACGTCCAGCCGTGCGAGGGCGCCTCGATGATCCCGTAGACCAAGGCGACCAGGCCCCCGATGGACAGGGCCGCACCGACGGGATCGAGCGGCGTGGCCGCGGGGTCGCGCGATTCGGGCACCACGCGCCAGCCGTACACGAGGGCCGCGATGACGATGGGGACGTTGACGAGGAAGACCGAACCCCACCAGAAGTGCTCCAGGAGCCAGCCACCGGCAAGCGGGCCCAGGATGATCCCGAGGCCCGACACGCCCGCCCAGATCCCGATGGCACGGCCGCGCTCCTTGGGGGGGAAGATGTTCGTGATGATGGACAGGGTCGCCGGCATGATCAGCGCGCCGCCGACGCCCATCAGCGCCCGCGTGCCGATCAGCGTGTTGGCCGAGCCCGAGAACGCGGACGCGACCGAACCGATCGCGAAGATGGTGAGGCCCACGTTCAGCGCGCGCTTGCGGCCGAACCGGTCGCCCAGCGCTCCCATGGTCAGCAGGAGCCCCGCGAACACGAGCACGTAGGAATCGACCATCCACTGCAGCTGGCTCGCGCTCGCCCCCAGGTCTCGGGCCACGGTGGGCAGCGCGACGTTGAGGATCGTGTTGTCCATCCCGATGATGACGAGGCTCAGACAGAGCGCCCCGAGGGCCCACCACCGCTTGGCATAGAGTTCCGTCTGCATCCCTTCCTCCGGGTTCGCTCGATGGAGTTACGCAACGGTTGCGTATCGCATAGAACCGAGGCTACCAGCGAACGCGAGATACGCGGCAAGTCGTGAAGCGGCTGAGCTCAGGCGAGGCAGAACAGGGGCGTGGGCGCCTGCGCTTCCTGGCTCGGGGCGCTCACCCGCGGCCCCGAAACGGCGCGAACGACATAGCGATACGTGAGATCGACGCCCAGCCCGACGTCCGTGAACGAGGTGACCCGGGGATCGGAGATCCGCGTCACGAGTTGGTAGGCCTTCATCCCCGGCTCCTCGCGCCAGATCTCGTACCCCTTCGAGGGACCGCCCGGGGTCCACTCGAGGTCGGTTCGCGTGGAGAGAAGACCGTTGCATGAGGTGGTGGCCGCCAGCCCGGTGGGCGCCGGCACGGGCTTGGGAGCCCGGACGTGCGGCCTGATCGATCCCGAGGAGATCGCCGTGATCGCCGGCACGGCAACCCATGCCGCACCGAGCAGGGCCACGGTGACGGACACCCACGTGAGCACGCGGGCCGGGCGCCCGTGGCGCGGCCGGGCAGCGCGCGTCGTGACCACGGGCGGGAGTACCGCCGTGGCCGGTCGCACGATCGGCGCGGTGAGGCCGGGATGGGAACGCCGACCACGCGCGGCCTCCCGCGCGCCCGCCCCTGCGTTCGGCGCGGCCTCCCGCAAGGCTCGCGCGAGCTCCTCCGCGCGCTCGTAGCGCGCGGTCGGATCCCTCGCCAGGCATCTCGCGACGACCCCGTCGAGCGCGGCGGGCACGTCGGGACGCAGCGCCCGGATCGGAACGAAGGCAGCGCCGCCGGCGCGCTCGAGGGACCCTTCGGGAGGGGCCGGGAACGGTGGGCGCCCCGCGAGCAGTTCGTACAGCACGGCCCCGAGCGCATAGACGTCGGCGCGCTGATCCGAGGCATCGCCCCGCGCCTGCTCGGGCGCGACGTAGGCGGCGGTGCCGTGTGCCGTTGGTGAGCCGGAGCGAGCGGATCCGCGCGCCGCGCGTGCGATGCCGAAGTCGAGCACCTTCACCGTGCCGGCCGGAGTCACCATGATGTTGCCCGGGGCGATGTCTCGATGGACGATCCCGCGCTCGTGGGCATGGGCGAGCGCGTCGGCAACCCCCGCCCCGATCTGCGCGGCGCGGGCGGGCTCCACCCCGTCGGCGTCGCCGACGATCTGGCCGAGGGTTCGACCGGGGACGAACTCCATCACGATGAAGGCCCGGCCGGCGTCCTCGCCGATGTCGTGGACCCCCACGATGCCGGGGTGGGACAGTCGCGCCGCGGTCCTGGCCTCGCGGCGGAACCGAGTCAAGAATCGGCGGTCGGCCGCGAGCTCCGGCCGTAACACCTTCACCGCGACCGTGCGATCGAGCTCGTGATCGACCGCCTCGTACACCTCGCCCATCCCGCCGCGGCCGATGAGGCCGCGGATCTCGTAGCGGGCGGCCAGCTGGCTGCCGAGCGGCGACGATGGACGTTGAACGCGCTGACCCATGACCGCACGATGGTACCGGGGACGGTTCCATCGCGGGGACGGCCGGGCGCGGCCCGTCACGTCATCGCCACATCTCCTCGGGTGTGAGTGGCGCGAGGGGTGCGGACGGCTCGGACGTCGGAACCGGGCCACCTGCCCCTTCACCTTCCGGTTCCCGTTCGGCGTCCCGGAGCTTCTTCGCGTTCCAGATGATCCCGCCCAGCGTGAGCCCCAGCGCCGCGCACCAGATCAGCGCGCCCCACATGCGAACGTTGCGCGCCCATCGGTCGGCGAGGTAGAGCTTGTCCCAATGTTCGGGCCCGAAGATCCGCTCCCAGTCGCCCAGCGCGTCGGGGCCTGCGCCCATCAACGCCAGCTGACCCTGCGTGGCATCGGCCATGTAGCGGGCGGAATCCGCGAACGCGTTCGCCGACCAAGCCCAGCAGATCCCCCATGCGATCAGATCGCGTTTCCAGAGTCCGAAGATCAGGCCCACGACGAGGGGGAAGAGCATCTGCGAACCGGAGCCCATCATCAGCATCGTGGTCTCGCCGAACGCCGAGAACACCTTGTGCCCAACTTCGTGCACTGCGATGTCGAGGAACATCAGCACCGGCACCTCGCCGTTGCGGATGAACCCGAAGTAGCCCCAGATGCCCACGAGGACCAGTGCCCCGATGCCCTTCCACACGTTCAGTCGGCGCTGGACGTCCTCCGGCAAGGGGACGGGTTTGGACGACACGAGATCCATGCGGAGCGTATCGGCGCGATGTCGGACCGGAGTAAGGTCGCCCGCGTGAGGCCGACCTGAGCGACGTCATCGAACTGGAAGGGCTCCGCAAGGAGTATCGAAGGCTGCGCCGCGGCAGGACCGTGGCCGTGGACGGGCTGGACCTGTCGGTCCCCGAGGGCGGCGTGTTCGGCTTCCTCGGCCCCAACGGCGCCGGGAAGACGACCACGATCAGGTGCCTGCTCGGACTCGTCACCCCGAGTGCCGGGCGTATGCGGATGCTGGCGGCCGACCTCCCTCGCTCCCTCCCACGGGTGATCCGCGACGTCGGCGCCATCGTCGAGACGCCCTCGCTGTTCCCACGGTTCTCCGGCCGGCGAAACCTGCGCATCCTTGGAAGGATCGACGGGATCGGTCCCAGGGCCGTCGACGAGGCGCTGGAGCGCGTGGGGCTCGCGGAACGGGGCGACGACTTCGTCAAGACGTACTCGCTGGGCATGAAACAGCGGTTGGGCATCGCGGCGGCCTTATTGAAGGACCCCGCGGTCCTGATCCTCGACGAGCCCGCGAACGGGCTGGACCCCGCCGGCATCGTCGAGGTGCGCGAGCTGATCAGGCGTCTCGGCGCCGAGGGTCGCACGGTGTTCGTGTCGAGCCACATCCTCTCGGAGATCCAGCAGACGGCCGATCGCGTCGCGATCCTGGCTCACGGTCGGCTCGTCAAGGCGGGTCCCGTTCGCGAGGTGCTCGCGAGCCGAGGCGGCGAGAGCGTCCGCGTGCGGCTCCGTGACCTGGAGGCCGGCCGCAAGGCGCTCGCGGCCAATGGGGTCGAGTCCAGCGTGGACGGGGACATGCTGCGGGTGCCGATCTCCCCGGCCGAGGCCGAGAACGTGACGCGATTCCTCGCCCAACGCGGCCTCTTCCTCTCGGAGCTCCGCCCGGACGAGGTGGATCTCGAAACCGTGTTCTTGGAGCTCACGCGAGACCCTGAGGCGTCGGATTGATCGGGCTCGTGCGATCCGAACTGCTCCGCATCCGGTCGAGGCGCCTCGTGTGGATCCTCGCGATCCTCGCACTGGCCGTCACCTTCATCGGTGTGGGGATCGGGGCGGCTCGATCGCACAAGCCGACGGCCTCCGAGATCGCCCAGGCGGATCGGGAGTTCTCCCGTTCGCTGCACGCCTGTCTCAAAGGGAAGTTCGTGAACGAGGCTCGGCTCCCATCGGGGGAAACCCTCGAGACCTGGTGCGCGCGTACGGTGAACAGGACCGACTTCCACGTCTACAGCGGCGGGACGGTGCTGCGAGTCTCCGGCCTCGCAGACATGTTGAAGGCGACGTCGTTCCTGTTGATCGTCCTCGGGGTCGTGATCGGTGCCTCGAGCGTGGGTGCCGACTGGCAGAGCGGCACCATGGCGACCCTGCTGGTGTGGGAGCCACGGCGCCTGCGGGTGCTCCTCGTGCGCGTGGCCATCGTGATGGCGGTGGTCTTCGTCCTGGCGGTGCTCTTGCAGGTGGCCCTGTCCCTCGCGTTGCTGGCCGGGTCCGCCCTGCGGGGCGACGCGTCGACCCCTTCGGACTTCTTGCGTGAGGTGGCTCAGGTGGTCCTGCGGATCGCGGCCGCCGCCGCGGCGGCATCGAGCATCGGGGTCGCGATCTCGTCGATCGGGCGCAGCACGGCCGCCTCGCTCGGGGTCATCTTCGTGTATCTGGCGTTGGTGGAGAGCCTCCTGCGTGGACTCGTGCCGAGGCTCGCACCGTGGCTCCTGAGCGTGAACGTCCTCGCGGTGGTGGACGGGCGTACGCAGTTCCTCGATCGCGACCGAGTCGTGACGCTCGTCCACGGTGTGACCACGGTGGGGGTGTACGCGGCCGGCCTGGTGATCATCGCGCTGGTGTTCTTCCGGATACGCGACGTGAACTGAAGGCGCAGGGGGCCGTGACGGGTTCGCCGCGGGAGGGGGTCGGCGTATACTTCGGTCCCCCGGGAGCTCGGTTTCCGGTTGGTTCGGCCGCCTCGGCTCGGGATCAACACAAAGGACCTTCATGACGTTCTCCGCATCGACGCAATCGCTCCTGGTCCTCATCGCGATCGGGTTGTCGGTGCTCTCCATCGCCTTCGCCGTCATCGGCGGCGGTCGTCGTCGCACCCGGCCGTCGACCGGTCCGATCCAGATGGACGAGGCCCTGCGCGGCGTCTTGGAGGGCCAGGCGGCGCAGATCAAGCGCCTCGAGCACGCCGCTCGGGTGTTGAATGCGCGCGATCAGAACCAGCAGGTCCTGATCGAGGGCAGCGTGCGGCGGATGTCGCTGCTGCGGTACGACGCGTTCGAGGACGTGGGTGGGCGGCTGTCGTTCTCCTGCGCGATGCTGGATGAGCACGGCACCGGCGTCGTGTTGACCTCCATCAACGGCAGGCAGGAGACCCGCGTGTACGCCAAACCCATCGCGGAGGGAGCAAGCACCCACAACCTCTCGACGGAAGAGGTCGAGGCGATCCGGCAGGCCCTCAGCGGTGCCGCCGGGGAGGCGGTGGCAGCACGATGATGTTCAAGCGGGACGACGCCGAATCCGTCGAAGTCCCCGTGGGGACCCAGAGCGAACCGTCGGCCGAGGGGCGGCCACACGTCCGAGAGGAGCGAGAGATGGCGGAGCAGAACGCAGAGGTCACGATCGTGGGGACGGGCGCACGCCTCGAAGGCAACGTGGTGTCCGCGGGGTCCCTGCGCATCGATGGGCAGGTCAAGGGGCAGATCAACGCGGAAGGCGATGTCGAGCTCACCCCACAGAGCCAGGTCGAGGCGGACATCCGCGCGCAGAACGTGACCGTGGCCGGCTCGTTCAAGGGGAACCTGATCGTGAAGGGAAAGGCGCACCTGGCGCGCGGGGGCCGCATCGAGGGCAACATCACGTCCAAGACGCTCGTCGTGGAAGAGGGCGGCATGTTCCACGGTCAGAGCGTGATGGACGGGTCGGCGCCGGGGCAACCGGGCCAGGCCGCGTCCAAGGGATCGCCGTCTGCCCAACCACAGCCGAAGGGAACCGACCAGGTCAAGGTGCCGTAGATGCTCGACATCAAGGCGGTGCGCGACGACCCGGAGCGGTTCCGGGCCGCGCTCGCCCGGCGGAACCGAGGCGACGTCGTCGATCAGCTGTTGGAGGCCGACGAGCGGCGACGCAAGCTCACGACGCGGGCCGACGAGCTACGGGCCGCCCAGAACCGAGCTTCCAAGTCGATCGGGCAGGCCGGGGGAGACGAGAAGCAGGCCCTGATCGACGAGGTGGCGTCCGCGAGCGCGGAGCTCAAGCAGGTCGAGCCAGATCTCGCCGAGGCGGAAGCGGACCTCGACGCACTGTTGGCCGCCACGCCGAACCTGCCGCACCCGAGCGCGCCCGACGGCTTCACGGACGAGGATGCGGTTGAGATCAAGCGGCACCTGGCTCCTCCCGCCTTCGAGTTCGAGCCGCGCGATCACGTGGCGCTCGGCGTCGCGCTGGGTGTGCTCGACGTCGATCGCGCCGTACGTACCAGCGGGGCCCGGTTCGTCTACCTCATGGGAGACCTGGTGTTCGTCCAGTTCGCACTGATGCGACACGCGATGGACCTCTTGTCCATGGAGGGCTTCGTTCCCGTGATCCCCCCCGTCTTGGTGCGCGAGGACGCCATGTACGGGACCGGGTACCTTCCCACCGAGGACGTGAACATCTATCGCACGAGCGAGGATGACCTCTACCTCGTGGGCACGGCCGAGGTGCCGCTCGCCGCCGTGCACCTCGGGGAGATCCTCGACGAGGGCCAGCTGCCAACCCGCTACGCCGGCTACTCCACGTGCTTCCGCCGCGAGGCGGGCACGTACGGGAAGGACATGGGCGGGATGTTCCGCGTGCATCAGTTCGACAAGGTGGAGATGTTCAGCTTCGTCACGCCGGAAGCGAGCTGGGACGAGCACGAGTACCTGCTCTCGGTCGAGGAACGGATCCTCGGCAACCTCGAGATCCCCTACCGGGTCGTGAACATCGCGGCCGGAGATCTCGGAGGACCCGCGGCGAAGAAGTACGACATCGAGGGGTGGTTGCCGGGCCAAGGCCGGTATCGCGAGCTGACGTCGTGTTCGAACACCACCGACTACCAGGCGCGGCGTATGCGCACGAGGGTCCGGCGCGCCGATGGATCGCTCGAGACCCTGCACACGCTCAACGGGACGGCGACCGCAGTGGGGCGGACCCTCATCGCGCTGCTCGAGAATCACCAACAGGCCGACGGTTCCGTGGTGATGCCGTCGGCGCTGCACCCGTTCCTGCCCGAACGGGCACGGGTCCTCACGCCGAAGGGTTGACCTTCGCGCCCGCCGGCGTGGCGTCCACTTCCCCGGCGCTCGCCTCGCCGCCGGACGTTGGGATCGACATCGTTAGCCCCTGCCAGCGCTGTGGAGCCTCGCCGGGCTCGCTGACGCGTCGCGCGACCGAATGTAGCCAGATCGCCACGCCGTCACGGCGGATGACCCGGAAACGCTCGTCCCGATGGCCACTTCGGAGCGCCTCACGATTGGCGCGGAACAGGCGATCCCGATCGTCGGGATGCAGCATCTGCTCGAGGACCCCCGCTTCTGAGGCGAGCTCGTCGGGCGCGCAGCCGAGGAGCTCCACGGATTGGGGTCCGACGTAGGAGTAGCGCTCGCGCCCGGTCTCGGGATCCACGGTTGCGGACCACGGCATCGCGGGCATCCCCTCCAACAGATCGCGATGTCGGCTCGAGACCGCCTCCAGGGCCAGCTCCTCCTCCTTGCGTGCGGTGATGTCCAGCAGCATCCCCTGGAAGCGATGCGGGCGGCCATGTGCGTCGCGGGAAACCAGCCGCCCTTGGTCGCGAACCCAGATGATGACCCCGTCGTGCGC
This sequence comes from uncultured Actinomycetes bacterium, assembly GCA_963719165.1. Lineage (GTDB taxonomy): Bacteria > Actinomycetota > UBA4738 > UBA4738 > HRBIN12 > JAOUEA01. The sequence goes on from CAVRAV010000001.1 coordinate 2,170,142, forward strand.
GATCACCCGGTAGTCATCCGACCAAGGAGCCCCCGTGCGCCATACGTGTTCGGCATGTCTGACGAGCGCGTCGCGATCGTCGGGGTGTACGAGCTCGAACCAACGTTTCGGTTCGTCTTGCCACCACGCGCCCGCGAACCCGAGCATGTCCGCGATCTGGGGGCTGAGGTATTCGATGCGGATCGATGTGGGTTCCGTGCCGTGATCGAGCTCGTAGATGTAGAACACCGCCGGACCCGCTTCCGAGAGGGTTCGGTACCGGGCCTCCGCCTCGGCTGCTTTCTGCTCCGCCTCCTTGCGAGCCGTGATGTCGAAGATCGCGCCCTGGAAGAGGCGGGGGCGCCCTCGCTGATCGCGTGAAAGGAGAGAGGCTCGGTCGAGGACCCACACGACCCGCCCGTCCTTGGCGAGGTATCGGTACTCGGCATCGAAGCCCACGCCGGCTTCCACGCTCGCCTCAGAGAGGGCCAGGACCCGATCGCGATCGTGGGGGTGCAAACGCTCCTTCCAGACGTCGATCCCCCATTCGTTCGGCGTGAAGCCCAAGATCGCTTCGATCTGCGGGCTCGTGTAGGGGTTCCCCCCCGCCCGATGCTCCTCGCCGTCCCAGACGATCTCCCAGGTGTAGACGACGGCAGGAAGATCCTCGATCAGGCGTTGGTACCGCTCCCGTTCCTGCACGAGTTCGCCCTCCACGCGGAGCCGCTCGCCGATCTCCAGGCCCATCAGCTCGACCGAGTCGGCCAGCTCGGCGGTGCGCCGTTCGACCCGGACCTCGAGGTCGTCGTTCATGAGGCGGAGTCGGTCCTCCAGCTCTCGGCGCTCAGAGATGTCGAGCATCACGCCGTGCCAGGTCGCGAGGCCGCTGTGGGGGTCGCGGACCAATTTCGCCTGATCGCGGACCCAGACCACGGACCCGTCGCTCGCGATCAACCGATACTCGCGTCCCCAAGGCTCGCCCGTCTGATTGTGGACATCCATGGCCGCGAGCTCCGTCTCCCGGTCCTCGGGGTGGAGCAGCTCGATCCATATGTCCGATTGGTCGAGCCACTCCTGGCGGTCGTAGCCCAGGAGCTCTTCGGCGTGCGGGCTCACGAACAGCGTCCTGCGCTCGTCGTCGGGGCCCATCTCGTAGACGATCGCGGGGACCTGCTCGACCAGCGCACGATATCGACGTTCGGAGCGCTGCCGTTCCAGCTCCGCGAGCTTTTCCGATGTGATCTCGACGAGCACGCCCTGCCACTCCAGGTCGCCGTCCGGGAGCCGCACGACTCGCGCGGTGTCTCGCACCCACACCACGGATCCGTCGGGACGCAGGTACCGGCATTCCACTTCGTAACTCGTGCGCGTCCGCTCGGCGTGATGCCACGCTTCGCGCATCCGCGGGTCGTCGGCGGGGTGGATCGTTCGATGCCAGAGCGTGGGATCGGCGAGGTACGCCGACGCCGGGTAGCCGAGGATCTCCTCGATGTTCGGACTCGTGTAGTCGGACGTGCCCGCGTCGCTGTAGTGGTAGATCACCACCGGCAGGCGCTCCACCAGCGCCCGGTAGCGGGCTTCCGAGCTCAGGGGGTCATCGTGGGAGGGTCGTCGCCAACGCGCCATGTCAGGGGCGAACGGTCGGGGCTTTGAAGAGCTGACCGCACGTATTGCACTTCATGTTCACGCGCGCCGCAGGCCCGGCGTGACCGAACGGCTGGGTATGGACGGAACCACACGTGGGGCAGGCGGGCCGCTCGGGGCGACCGTGGTCGTCCGGGGGCCTCTCGCCGGAGCCCGGGGTCATGGCCTCGAGCGTCCCTTCAGGGCCAAGCGAGCCGCGATATCCAGCGCGACGATCGACACCAGCCAGCGCACCGCCCACGACTCTCCCGTCGTGATGACCACTACCGCGCTCACGATCACGACGACGATCGCCAGAACGAGGCGGAGTGAGGGGCTTTCGTACCACTTCGTGGTGTTCTCCTTCCGCGCGGGCGGGACCGAGCCACGCGCGGGAACGTAGCACGGTCGTCGGCGCCGACGCGACCTCGCCCCCCCGCGAGCGCTCGCTCAGGATCGAACGGGCCGGATCGACGGGTAGTAGGCCGGGGGGTCGGGTGTGGCGGGCTGACGGAACAGCCATTCCACCGCGTCGAACGGGAGCGGATCGACGGCATACCTGTCCAGAAGCCTCGCTTGTAGGAGGGCCGGCTCGACGTGGGCGTCTCGGGTCCGTCTGCCGTCGGGAACCATGATCCCACCCCCATGCTCATCACATAAGGGATAGAGCTTCCCGGCGAAGTCATGCACGACGACCGGCGTTCCGGGCCCGGGCTCGAACCACGCGCACATCGCGCATACGAGGCCTAGTCGCGATGGGTAGGCGAACTCCGCGCGCCATCCGTGTTCGTGTTCGATCACCGTGCCCCAGAGCGCGACCGTGCCCACGACCGGGGGCGGCGGCCAGGCGGGCCGCGGCCGGTCGAAGACCTCGAGGGATCGCGCAGCATAGAGCCCGCACCGGCACTGAAGGTCAGGTGCTCGGTGCGGACCACGCCCGAGCGACAGGATGCTCGGCGCGCCGCACCGCGCTCGGGTCGCCCTGCGCGGTGCCCAGGGGTTGACCCCGGATCCCGCGGGCAGCAGCGACGGCCCCGCCGGTCCGTCCTCGATGTTCCAGATCCGCCAGCCTTCGACGGGGTCGATCGACGACGAGGTCGGAACCGTGTGCATGCTCCCATCGTCGGCCCACTCGGCGATCGTGGCAACGGACCGTCCGGCGAGCGTGAACGGTCCCTTCGAGCAAGGCACCGAGCGGTCAACGATCCCGCGGTAGTCCGATCACGGCCAGGCCAAACGGTAGGCTCCTTCCGGGAGGATGGCCGAGCGGACGAAGGCGACGGTCTTGAAAACCGTTGGGCGTGCAAGCGTCTCGTGGGTTCGAATCCCACTCCTCCCGCTCAAGGGAGGATCAGCCGGCGTTCTCGGGAAGCGATGCCAGCACGCAGAACTCATTGCCTTCAGGGTCGGCGAGCACGACCCATGGCTCTGCACCCGACTGACCGATATCGGCGTGAGTAGCTCCGAGACCGAGGATCCGATCCACCTCGAACGACTGATCCTTCGGCCGCAGGTCAAAGTGAAGTCGGTTCTTGGTGGTCTTTTCGTCAGGCACCTTGGCGAACAAGACCTCGGGAGCGACGTCGTTCGCCGGACTTCCTCCGGGGGGCTCGATCAGCCACTCGTCGTCGCCCTCTGGGGTCATTCGCCATCCGAGGACGCTGGACCAGAACCGAGCGAGCAACTCGCAGTCGTGCGCGTCGACGACGACGGACTGGATCCTGATCTCCACGATCCGACGCTACCAGCGGTTCGTGGGTCGGGTCCCAGCTTTCACCAGAACCGGGCAGCGCCGGTCTCGAGGAAGGGTTGGCCTCGCCACTCCCGGCAACTCCGCAACCCTCGTGACCGCGATATCCTCCCACGGAGATGGTCGGTACATCCGACGACGAGAGCGGGCTCGGTCGAGGTTTCGTGAGTGCCCTGTCCACCAAGGACGTGGCAGGTTTGACGGCCCTCTTCGACCCGCACGTCGACTTCCGCGGGCTTACCCCGGGCAACGAGTGGCGTGCGACCAACCCCGAAGAGGTGGCGGAGGTGGTGCTGGGGCGTTGGTTCGAGCCCGGCGACCACGTCCGCGACGTGCTCAAGGTGGAGGCTCTGCCGTTCGCGGATCGGTATCAGCTTCGTTACCGCCTTCACGTCGAGAACGACGACGGCATGTTCGTCGTGGAGCAGCAGGGCTACTACAGCGCCGAGCGGGGAAGGATCATCCGCATGAGCGTCGTGTGCTCGGGTTTCCGACCTGTTCTCGGCCCTGAGCCACCCGGGGCTACAGCGTCCGGAGCGGCGGGAAGCGTGACACGAGGTCCTTCCCTTGGACCTGGTAGAGGGTCTCGGGGCGAGGCAAACCGGCGAGGCGGTGACGTCCCAGGCTCTTGAACGTGATCCCGCCCGGCGCCGTGCCCTTCACCTCGATCTTCACCGCGCCGGTGATCAGGATCTGCCCGCCGTGGCCGGCGCCGCATACGCGGGCGACGGTGTGGACCGCGACCCCCACGTAGCCCGAGTCGGTGAGGGTGGGCCGCCCGCTGTGGATGCCGACGCGAACGCGAACGCCGCGATCCCCCTGCCAGGAGCGGGAGCCCATGGCGCGCTGGAGGTCGATCGCCGCCGCGAGCGCCGGGGCCGCCCGTTCGAACACCGAGAGGTACTCATCTCCCGTGGCGTCCACCTTGTGCCCGCCGCAGCGCCGCACCGCGGCTCGAACGAGACCGCGCACATCGCGCAGCACGTTCGCGTACTCATCACCGAGCTCCTGCAGGAGCCTCGTGGAACCTTCGATGTCCGTCATCAAGAAGGCGACCGATCCGGTGGGATAGGTGGAGAGATCAGAAACGCGCCCGGTCCGCTCCGAGCGCAGCTGACCGGTGATGAACCCGACCGGCACGATGCCGTGTCTCTTGGCGGCGTTGAGCAGACGCCCCCGCGCACGTTCTCGAGCTGCGTCGTCTTCGAACCGAACGCGTTCGAAGCGGCCGAGCGCGTTCCGCACATGCGCCTCGTCGTGGATGGGCAGCCGTCGATTGCCATCGGCGTCGATGTAGGCGAACGCTCGGTCGGGGAGGTTCGCCCGCTCGTGAGCGCTGAGCCGGGCCATGCCTCGACGATACCCGTGCGGGCCGACGCGGTCCCGCCGGACCGTCCTCCCGCGGCGGCTACGATGCGCGCGTGCCGCTCGCAGCTCCTCCGACCCGCTGGCCCCTGGTCATCGTTGCGGCCATCGTCCTCACGGCGTGCTCGTTCGGGCGGGAGTCCGCCGGGCCCGACGAGCAGACCTCCGGGCAGGCAAGGCCCGCTGCGGCGTCGGGGGAGCCGCCTGGAACGATCCGCGCGGAGCCGGGACCGGCGCGCCCGGTCACGGTCCGACCCTGTCCCGGGCTGCCCGGCGTCCGCTGCGGAACGATCCGTGTTCCGTTGTATCGGCACCCGGCCGCGGACCCATCCGACGATCTCACGGTCCGCTTCCGTGTCTATCGGCGTACCGATCCGTCACTGCCTGCGCGCGAGCCCGTCGTTGCCTTCGAGGGGGGACCAGGCTACGGCTCGATCGGCTCAGCGACGACCTTCGCGAAGATGCTCGGTCCGCTCCGGCGCCGGCACGACCTGATCGTGATGGACCAGCGTGGGACGGGGGCGTCGGGGGCGATCGATTGTCCTGCCTTGCAGCGCGGGCGCGGAAACTACGTCGCGGCGGTGGCCGCATGCGCGCGCCAGCTCGGCCCGGCCGCGAACGCGTACGGCTCCGCAGCGGCGGCGGACGACCTCGCAGCCATCCTGCGCGGGCTCGGTGTGGGTCGCGTGGACCTCTACGGCGACTCCTACGGGACCTACCTCGCGCAGGTGTTCGCGGTGCACCACCCGGAGCTGGTACGTGCCGTGATCCTTGACGGCGCCTTCGATCAATCGTTCGATCCGTTCGCGCGCGACGCATCGGCCGCGCTGCGCCGGGCCTGGAAGGCCGTGTGCGAACGCTCCGTCCCTTGCCCGGGGATCCTGCGCTCGATCGGTGCGTTCGCTCGACGGTTGGACGCGCATCCGATCGTGGGGACCCCGCCGGGCCGGAGCCGGCCCGTGCGACTCACGGCGCGGGGCCTCGCCCAGCTGGCGTACGACGCCACCTACGTCTTCTCGATCTACCGCGACCTTCCGGCCGCGATCGAGGCCGCCCGCGCCGGGGACAACGGCCCGATCCTCCGGCTCGCGTCCGAGGATCTCGGATCCACAGGCAACGGCAACTACCCTCGCGCGTACTCCGCGGGGCTGTACATGGCCGTCTCCTGCCACGACTACCCCACGATCTGGGATCGTGCGCGACCCACGCATGCCCGACGTGCGCAGCTCCGCGCCGCGATCGGCGACGTCGCCGCGAACGCGTTCGCGCCGTTCACGAAGGGGGCGTGGCTCGCCTCGCTCTATGAGCATCAATTGGTGTACGGCTGCCTGGCCTGGCCGGCCCCGTCCGTCGCCGATCCCCCCTTCCACGTCGACGCCGAGCGTCCCCACGTGCCCGTGCTGGTGCTCAACGGGGAGCTCGACATCACGACACCGTTCGCGGACGCCCGGCGGGCCGCCACTGCGTTCCCCAACGCCACGCTCGTGGAGATGCGCAACGAGCTGCACGTCTCTGCGCTCTATGACTTCCAGGGTTGCGCCCAGCGGATCGCGCGCCGGTTCCTGCGGAGGCTCGACGCGGGCGATACGACCTGTGCGCATCGGATCCCTCCGATCGCCACGGTGAAGCGATTCCCGACCACGCTCGCCCTCGCGCCGCAGGCGGCCGTCGCGGGAGCACGCGACGGGTCGACCGTCGAGGGCCGCCGTGCGGCCTGGGTCGCGACGCAGACCGTCGCCGATGCGTTCACGCGCTGGTACAACGTCACCTACGCGGGCGGGGCGGGCCTTCGCGGCGGGGCTTTCGGGGTGGCTGGTCCCTACCTCGGCCGGGCCCCGCTCACGCTCACCTTCCGCGACACGCGGTTCGTGAACGATCTCGCGGTCTCGGGCACGGCCGTCTGGGACCGGCAGGCCGGCGCCGTCCGGGCTCACCTCGTCCTCGCGGGCGCCGCCGCGGGGCGCATCGTCCTGGCGTTCCCCACCCGGAGGGTCGCGCCGGTGCGGATCACCGGCGCCCTCGACGGGCGTCGGGTCGACCTCGAGGTTCGCGGACCCCCATGGGCGTCCTAGGCCGTGCATGGGATCCAGGTCGGGCCATGACGTCCGGTCCGTATCCTGATGGGGTGGATGAGGCGCCCGTCAACGACCGGTTCCTGCGTGCGTGCCGTCGCCAGCCGGTGGATCGGACACCCGTGTGGTTCATGCGCCAGGCGGGCCGATACCTCCCGGAGTATCGCGCGGTTCGCGGCGACCGGGACATCCTGGAGACCTGCAAGGACCCGGCCCTCGTGGCGGAGATCACGCTGCAGCCATTGCGGCGCATGGATCTGGACGCCGCCATCGTCTTCTCAGACATCATGGTGCCCTTGGCGGGCATCGGGGTGCCGGTGCGGGTCGAGCCGGGGCGTGGCCCGGTGGTGGACGTCCCCGTCCGTGACTCGGCCGATATCGCGCGCCTGCGTCCGCTCGAACCCGAGCGCGACGTGCCCGAGCTCCTCGCGGCACTCGGCATCTTGCGTGCCGAGCTTCGGGTGCCGCTGATCGGTTTCGCCGGGGGGCCGTTCACCCTGGCGAGCTACCTCGTAGAGGGCGGGCCGTCCAAAGCGCACGAGCGCACCAAGGCCCTGATGCTCGGCGATCCCCCTGCGTGGGGCCGGCTCATGGAGACGTTGACTGATCTCGCCGCCTCGCATCTGCTCGCGCAGGCCGCCGCGGGCGCGCAAGCCCTGCAGGTCTTCGATTCATGGGTGGGGGCCCTGCATCCCGATCGATACCGCAGCGCGATCCTGCCGCACATGCGCACGCTGTTCGCACGCGTGGCGCGGGCGGGCGTCCCGGTGATCCATTTCGGCGTGGGGACGGGCGAGCTGCTGTCCCTCATGGCCGACGCGGGAGGCGACGTGATCGGCGTCGACGCACGGACACCTCTCGATGCCGCTTGGCGGCGGGTGGGCGGGCCGTCCGCGCGCGCCGTTCAGGGGAACCTCGACCCCGCCGCGCTGCTCGCCCCATGGGAGGCGGTCAAGCGCGAAACGCTCGCTGTGCTGGCCGAGGCCGGCGGCCGTGACGGCCACATCTTCAACCTCGGACACGGCGTCTTGCCTGCGACGCCCCCCGAGGTCCTCGGACGAGTGGCCGAGGTCGTGCACCTCGCCACGGAGCGGACCCTTCCGTGAGCGCCGCCTCGCCGACCGGCGTGCTCGTGATGGCCTACGGCACGGCCGACGGGCCCGAGGACATCGAGCGCTACTACACGGACATCCGCGGGGGGCGGCCGCCAACGCCCGAGCATCTCAGGGAGCTGCGGGATCGCTACGCGGCCATCGGCAACGTGTTCCCGCTGGGCACCATCACCGCCGCGCAGGCCGGGGGGCTCGTCGATCGGCTGAACGGCCCGGGCGACTCTGGGTCCTTCCGCGCGTACCTCGGCATGAAGCACTCGCCGCCGTTCGTCGGCGACGCCGTCGCCGCGATGAGGGCCGATGGCATCGAACGTGCCGTGGGCATCGTGATGGCCCCGCATTGGTCGGGCATGTCCGTGGAGACGTACGTGGAACGTGTCGAACGGGCGGTGCGTGAGGCGGGCGGGCCCGTCTTCACGTTCGTCCGCGGCTACCACGACCATCCCGCCATCGTCGATCTCCTCTCGGCGCGGGTCGCAACCACGCTCGCGAGCCTGGGTCCGCTGGAACCGTCGGGTGTCGGGGTGATCTTCAGCGCTCACTCGCTGCCGGTGCGAACGCTGCCGGACGGCTCACAGCGATGTAAGCACTGTGACTGCGAGCCCTCGTGTCGCTACCGAGACGGCCTGCAGGAAACCGCCGATCTCGTCGCCGCTCGGCTGGGGCTGGAGGACTACCGGATCGGGTGGCAGAGCGCGGGACGCACCGACGATCCGTGGTGGGGACCGCCCATCGAGGACGTCATCGTGGAGCTCGCCACGGCGGGGCGCGCGGGGGTCGTGGTATGCAGCGCGGGTTTCGTCGCCGACCACCTCGAGATCCTGTTCGATCTCGATATCGAAGCCAAGCAGATCGCCGAGGAAGCCGGCATCGCGTTCGCGCGAACGCGCATGCCCAACGCCGACCCCGAGTTCCTCGATGCCCTTGCGCGGGTCGTGCGCGATCATCTCGCCGATGCCCGGGTGCGCTCGAGGTGACGGTCTCCACGGGGAGGGTCGCCGTGGTGGGCGCCGGCGTGAGCGGCCTCACCGTCGCCTACCGCCTTCGCCGGGCCGACCCAACCCTCGAGGTCGTGCTGCTGGAGGCGGGCGATCAAGCGGGCGGGAAACTCCGCAGCGTCGCCGTGGGTGACCTGATCCTGCCGGCGGGGGCGGATTCGTTCCTCGCGCGCAAGCCATGGGCCGTGGAGTTGTGCACGGAGCTGGGGATCGCTTCCGAGCTGGAAGCGCCGGGCACGAGCGGCTCGTACCTGTGGACCGACGAAGGGTTGGTGGCGTTCGCGAAGGACGCGCCGTTCGGGATCCCGGGCGACGTGGGCGACGTATTCCGGTGGCCGGGTCTGTCGCGCGCAGGACGCCGGCGCGCCGCACAGGATCTCGTCCGCACCAAGCGCCGAGATCCCGGCGACGAGACGCTTGGTGCCCTGCTCCGGCGCCGGTTGGGCGACGAGGCCACCGACCTCGCCGTAGCGCCGCTCCTCGCGGGCCTGTTCGCCGGCGACATCGACCGCCTTTCCGTCCAGGCGACGTTCCCCGAGCTCGCGCGCTGGGAGGCGAGCCAAGGGAGCTTGGTCCGCGGCTCGCAGGCGGCTTCCCGCGACGCCCGGCGCGGCCGCGACCCAGGCGCCATGTTCCTTCGCCCCGGGAACGGCGTGGAGCGGCTCACGGAGGCGCTCGCCGTCGCGCTGGGTCCCGAGCGGATCCGCACCGAAGCGCGCGTCACGGGCGTGGGCCTTCGTGATCGGGGCTACGTCGTCGTGACAGAAGGAGCGGAGCCGCTCCCGGTGGATGCGGTCGTCCTCGCCCCCGAGGCTCCCGTTGCGGCGGAGCTCGTGCGCGCGGTCAGCCCCGAGGCAGCGGAGGAGCTGGCCTCGATCCCCTACGCGTCCACGGGCGTCGTGCTCACCGTCTACGGAGCCGAGACGGCCCGCGACCTCCCGGCGGGGACCGGGTTCGTGGTCCCGCGCGGCAAGGCGCCGATGACGGCGAGCACCTGGTTGTCCAACAAGTGGCCGTCTGCGGCGTTCGGTTCGCGCGCGGTCATCCGCAGCTACGTGGGCGGGGTCGGCTCCGAGGACGTGCTCGACGCCGCCGACGACGAGCTCGTCGAAGCGTGCGCCCGGTTCCAGGCGGCCGTGGTGCCGCTTCCCGCGACGCCGGAGCACGCCGCCGTCGTGCGGTGGCCCCGCTCCATGCCGCAGTATGAGGTTGGGCATAACGACCGGGTCGTGCGCATCCGCGAGGCCCTTCCCCCGGGTATCTTCGTCACGGGGCAGGCCTACGATGGCGTGGGCATCCCCGACTGCGTGCGCGGCGCCGGGGTCACGGCCGAGGCCGTTCTTGCGCAGGTCGCGCGCGCCCCCCAACGGGAGGAGACGGTTCGATGACCGAGACGATCTACGCCCTGTATCCCGTCTTCGCGGCGCGCGAGGGGTTCCGCGAGGAACTCGCCGAGGCCGACGAGCTGCGCGATGCCGTTCAGGACGTCGAGAACCTCTACAAGGCGTGGGAGGGTCGCGTCGACGTTCGGGGAACGTACTCCACGGTCGGCTTCCGCTCGGACGCCGACCTGATGCTCTGGCTGGTGGGCAAAACCCCGCAGGACGTGCAGCGATTCCTCGTCGAGTTCGAGCGCACACGGGCCGGCCGCCTCCTGTCGCTCGCATGGACCTTCATGGGCGTGGTCAAGCCCGCGGAGTTCACCCCCGATCACGCGCCCGCGTTCGTGAAGGGGGAGCCCCCCAAAACGTTCGCGTGCGTCTACCCCTTCGTTCGCACGCCCGAGTGGTACCTCCTTCCCGCGGAAGAGCGCAGCGCCATGCTGCGCGAGCATGGGCTGGCGGGGCGGGAGTTCCCCGACATCCTCGCCAACACCACGAGCGCCTTCGGGCTCGGCGACTGGGAGTGGATCCTGGCGTTCGAGGCCGAGGCGGCCGATCGCTTGGTGGACTGCATCCGCCGACTGCGAGACGCGGAGGCGCGACGGTTCACCAAGGTGGAGACCCCGTTCATCACCGGGATCCGCAAGCCTGTCGCCGACGCGTTCGACGACCTCGTCTGAGTTCGGTCCCTCAGCCCTTCTTGCGCTTCGCGCGGTGGCGTTCGAGCAACACGTCGGCGACGTCGGGCACGTACGTCGAGAGCTCCTGTGGCGGCCGGACGTATCCCTCGTCCACCTGGCGGTCCGGGATCTCGATCTCAGGCAGCGGCTTGGGCTCCCAAGGGATCTGGCTGAGTAAGTGCGCGATGCAGTTCAGGCGCGCCTTCTTCTTGGTGTCTGCCTCCACGACGTTCCATCGAGCCTCGGGGATGTCGGTGTGGATGAACATCTCGTCCTTGGCGCGCGAGTACTCGACCCACCGCGTGCGCGAGTACAGGTCCGTCTCGCTGAGCTTCCAGCGCCTCATGGGGTCGTTCACGCGCGCCAGGAACCGTCGCTCCTGCTCCTCGTCGCTCACGGAGAACCAGTACTTGATCAGGATGATCCCGTCCTCCACCAGGAGACGCTCGAAGATCGGCGTCTGTCGCAGGAAGCGGTAGTACTCCTCCTGGGAGCAGAACCCCAAGACGCGCTCCACGCCGGCGCGGTTGTACCAGCTGCGGTCGAACAGCACGATCTCCCCGGCGGCGGGGAGTTGCTCGACGTAGCGCTGGAAGTACCACTGCGTCTTCTGGCGCTCCGTGGGCACGGGCAGGGCAACGTGCTTGGTGAGCCGCGGGTTCATGTGCTCGGTGATGCGTTTGATCGCTCCGCCCTTGCCGGCCGCATCGCGCCCCTCGAAGACCGCCACCACGCGCGTCCCGGTGTCCGCGATCCACTGTTCCATGCGGACGAGCTCTTCCTGAAGCCGCGCGAGCTCCTTCGCGTACACCTTGCCCGGGTAGCGGGTACGTTTCGATGTTTCTTCATTCATGTCCACAGTCTAGGTCGAAGCGCGGAGGCGGGTCCGCTACCCTAGGGCCGTGAGCTCCACCGGCACCGTTGCGGCGCGCACGACCGTTCCCCCGAAGCCTCGCTTCCGCGGCCGTCTCCATCAGGCGGCGTTCTTCGCGTGCATCCCTGCCGTGGTCGCCCTCGTCGTGGTGGCCCCGGGCGCCAAGGCTCGGGTGGCAGCCGTGGTGTACGGCGTGGCGATCCTCACGCAGTTCGCCGCGAGCGCCATGTATCACCGGGGGGACTGGGGCGAGCGGGCGCTCACGAAGATGCGTCGGCTCGACCACTCCATGATCTTCGTCCTCATCGCGGGCACGTACACGCCGATGTGTCTCATGGCGCTGCGCGGCACCGCCGGCTGGCTGATCCTCACGCTCGCGTGGACGGGGGCGGCCGTGGGGATCCTCACCAAGCTCTATCGGGTGGACCTCCACGTCGTCTCGGGCATCATGTACATCGGCCTCGGATGGATCGCGGTCTTCGTGCTCCCGGCCCTGGCGCGGGCCCTCTCCGACGCCTCACTGGTCCTGGTCATCGCGGGCGGCCTGCTCTATTCGCTGGGGGCGCTGGCGCTGGCCACGCACCACCCCGACCCGTGGCCCGAGACGTTCGGCTACCACGAGGTCTGGCATAGCGCAACGGTCGCGGCCGGCGCCTGCTTCTTCGCGGCGATCCTCTTGATGTATCTCGGACACTAGGCGGAAACCGACAGCAGGATCGTGAGATCTGCGATCTCGCGATGGCCGCGGAGGTTCGGAGCGGGACCCTCGATCGAAGGATTGGCCCTGCGGATCAGATACGTGTCGAGCCCAAGCTCCGCCGCGCCGTCGCAGTAAGGCGCCTGGTCGTCCACGAAGACGGTTCGTGCGGGCGCCGGATCTCCCAAGGAGCTCAACGCCGCGCGGTAGACCTCGGGATCTGGCTTGCGCTGTTTCACCTCGAACGAAAGGATCACCGCATCGAAGGCGTCGTCGAGGTTGAGCCGATCGACGGCGGGCCGCGTGTTGTGTGAGCAGTTGCTCACGAGCGCCGTCCTTACCCCGCGGGCACGGAGGCCCCGCAACACGGGAAGCGAGTCGTCGTAGAGGTAGAGGCTGCGCTCGATCTGGCTCGACTCGATGGCGCGGAGCTCGGCGAGGCGCGCCGGCGTCACGCTCAGACCCGCCTCGTGGATCACGGCCGCGAGGTCCCCGGCGGCGTCGGGGTTCGCGCCGACGCTCCGGGATGGCCTCGTAACGTCGAGTGCGCGCCCGAGCGCGTGGAAGCCGATGCCGAGCTCCTCGGCAAGCCGCAACTGCCACGCGTGCCATTCGCTCCAAGCCACGGTGTCGTAGAGGTCCAACAGAACGGCGTCGTACGGCGCGGGCACGCTGCCACCCTATCGGGAGCGTCGCGTCTACTCCGACCAAAGTCCGGCGAGGAACGTCTCCACCTCTGCGGCGCCCTCCAGCTGCCATGGTCCGCGGTCCGTGTCGACGGGCCCCGGGAGCGGGGCGCGCTCCTCGAAGCACGTTCGAACGGTAGCCGGCTCGAGGAACCTGCTGAGCTGGGCGTAGGTATGAGGATCCTCGAGCCCGCGCGGCCGTCGGTAGTAGCGCAGCGGGAAGGTCACCTGGAGGGCATCGCGAGCGCGCGTCAGGGCAACGTACAGCAGGCGCCGTTCCTCTTCGATCTCGTCGTCATCGCCGGTGGCGAGGTCGGAGGGGATCATCCCGTCGGCTGCATGGATCACGTGGACGACGTCCCATTCGAGTCCCTTGGCCGAGTGGATGGTGGACAACACGAGGTAGTCCTCGTCGAGCAGCGGCGTCCCGGCGAGATCTCCGGTCGATGACGGGGGATCGAGGGTCAGCTCGCTGAGGAACCGCCCGCGCGTCTCATACGAAGAGGCGATCAGCTCGAGCTGGTCGAGGTCCCTCGTCCGAGCGCCGGGTGCCTCGTACCGCCGGGCGATGACCGGATCCAGGAAGGTCCGGAGGCGCTCGATCTGCCCGGAGGGGGGAAGCTTCGATCCGTCGAGGCATGCCGCCAAGGTGGAGAGGAGCGTCTGCAGCCCGTCCAGCGAGGATCTCGGGACCTCGATCGTTTGGTCAAGGAGCTTGACTAATGGAGAGCTCGGGTCGTCACCCTGCCTCCGCACATCGATCTGCTCCATGAGACGGCGGGCCGTCGCGGGCCCGATGCCCTCCGGCAGCTGGAGCACGCGGAACCAGCTCACCTCGTCGTAGGGGTTCTCCAGCACGCGGAGCAGGGCGAGCGTGTCCTTGACGTGCGCGGCCTCGAGGAACTTCAGGCCGCCGTACTTCACGAACGGGATGTTGCGACGGGCCAGCTCTACCTCCAAGAGGTCGCTGTGGTGTGCGGCGCGAAAGAGCACCGCCTGTGCCTTCAGGGGAACGCCGCGCTCCCGGTGATCGAGCACCCCGCGGCACACGACGTCAGACTGCTCGGCCTCGTCGAGGCACGTACGCAGGACGGGGGTCTGAGCGCCCACGCGCGCCGACCATAGCGTCTTGGCATGCCGTTGCGGGCTCAGCGCGATCACCGCGTTGGACGCATCGAGGATGGGCGGGATGGACCGGTAGTTCTGTTCGAGGGTGACCACGGCGGCACCGGGGAACCGCCGCGGGAACTCCAGGATGTTCCGCACGGTGGCCGAGCGGAACCCGTAGATCGATTGCGCGTCGTCGCCGACGACCGTGAGGTTGCGGGGGGCCCCGAGCGGACGCATCCCTTCCAGGATGTCTGCCTGCAACGCGTTGGTGTCCTGATATTCGTCCACCAGGATGTGATCGAAGCGCGCCCCGATCTGGGGGCCGGCGCCCGAGGACACGACGAGCGCCTTCCAAAACAGCAGCAGGTCGTCGTAGTCCAGGACGTTCTGGGACCGCTTGCGGTCGGTGTAGGAGCGGAAGATCCGCCGGATCTCGTCCTGCTCTTCCTGGCACCACGGGTAGTGACGCTTGAGGACCTCGCCCAGCTTCTCGCCTGCGTTCACGGTACGGGAGTAGATCGCAGCGAGCGTGTCCTTCTTCGGGAACCGGCGTTCGCGCGAGCTCAATCCCAGGTCCTCGCGGATCAGGTTCATGACGTCGGCCCCGTCGGCTTGGTCGAGCACCGTGAAATCGGGGGGAAGGCCGAGGGGTCGCCCCGCCAAGCGGAGGAGCCGGTTGGCCACCGCGTGGAACGTGCCTCCCCAGACGCGCTCGACCTCCGACGCCTCCGTGACAAGCTGGGCTCGCGAGAGCATCTCGCGAGCGGCGCGGCGGCTGAATGTCAGCAGCAGGATCCGTTCGGGGCGAACGCCCGTGTCGATGAGGTGCGCCACGCGTGAGGCGAGGGTGGTGGTCTTACCCGTGCCGGCGCCCGCGAGGATCAGGAGCGGTCCCTCGCCGTGGGTTGCGGCGGCGCGTTGCGGCGGATTGAGGTCCTCGAACATGTGTTCGAAGCATAGACCACGTTAGGCTCTCCACGGTGAAGAGCGCTCACGCGATATCCGGCCGCCGCGCCTTGGTCACGGGAGGGAATCGAGGCATCGGTCTGGAGGTCGCTCGGATCCTGAGCGACCTCGGCGCCGAGGTGTACCTGGGGGCACGCGACCCGATGGCCGGCTCGGCGGCAGCGGCCGGGCTGGGACGAGGGGACATCACGCCTGTGGAGATCGACGTCGCCGACCCGCACAGCGTGCGGTCGCTCCGCGACGGGCTCGCCCCCGACGGCATCGACATCCTGGTCAACAACGCGGCCATCAACCCACGTGGCGACGTGACCCCGGAGCAGGTCGCGGCAACCTGGCAGGTGAACGCGCTCGGCACCTGGCGCGTGGCACAGGCCTTCCTGCCGGGGATGCGTCGGCGGCGTTGGGGGCGCATCGTGAACGTCTCCACGGAACTCGCCGCCAACGCCCACGAGCGGCGAGGCGGGGACATCTACGCCGTCACGAAGGTGGCCCTGAACGCCATGACCCGCGCGCTCGCGGAGGACCTGGACGGAACGGGCGTCCTCGTCAACGCCTGTAGTCCGGGGTGGTGCCGGACGGACATGGGGGGCGAGGGCGCCCCCCGGTCTTCTGAGCAGGGGGCCGAGAGCATCGTCTGGGGTGCGACGCTGCCCGATGGTGGTCCCTCGGGTGGCTTCTTCCAGGATGGAGAACCATTGCCGTGGTAGCGGCCGCCGTGCCCCCCGCGCCGGCTCCGTAGGATGGTTGCCTCCCCCGGGAGGCAAGGCGGCCTGAGGAGGGTGGGAAGGAGCGTCATGGCGAAGGAGCCGGGGATCCGCGTCCAGCAGGACGGGCCTTATCGTGTGACGGGCGCCGTTCCACTCGCGCGCACGGCGCAGGCGGAGACGGTGTACGGCGAGCCCGTGGGCTGGGAGGCGCTGGCACCGATCGCCACCGGCTCGTGGTATGAACTGTGTCGGTGCGGCCGGTCGGCCACCAAGCCGATCTGTGACGGCAGCCACGAACGCGCGCCGTGGGACAGCGAGGAGACGGCCGACCACGGGCCCCGGTCGGCTCGAGCCAAGACGTTCGTCGGGGATGCGATCGAGATGACGGACGATCGTTCCCTTTGCACTCAGGCTGGGTTCTGCGGAGATCGGTTCGCGACCGTCTGGGAGATGCTCGCCGACACGGGCGCCCCCCCCGTACGGGAGCGCGTGCGTTCGATGGTGGAGCTCTGCCCGTCCGGACGGCTCGTGCACGCCCCGTCCGCGGATGCGGAGCCCGTGGAGCCGCCGTTCGCCCCCTCCATCGCGGTCGACGCGGACGGGCCGTTGTTGGTGCGAGGAGGTATCCCCGTCATGTCCGCGAACGGACAGCGATACGAGATCCGGAACCGGGTCGCCCTGTGCCGGTGCGGCCACTCGCGGAACAAGCCCTTCTGCGACGGCTCGCACAAGGAATTCGGTCTCGGGGATGACTGAGCGCACGATCGAGGTCATCCGCGGAGGGCCGCTGCGCGTCGTCGGCGTCCCGCTCGCGCGGCTGGAGAGGCGAGAGGATCACTGGGCGCTCGGCGCGACGCTCGCGTGCGATGCGTACCTGCTCTGCCGCTGCGGAGCGTCCGAGAACATGCCCCTGTGCGATGCGGCGCCCCCATACCGGTGCTTCGAGGAGGAGCCGGTCACCGCGCGGCCGCCGGGTCCGTTCCGTTGGGACATGCCCGAGCCCGGCGACCCCGCCGTGGCCCTCAAGCCGGGAGGACCCGCGCGGATCGCTGGCACCACCCCCATCACCGAGGTCTCGGGCGCCGTCGTGGATCCGGGGCGCCGGGTCTCGCTCTGCCGATGCGGCGCCTCGAGATGCCAGCCCCTGTGCGATGGATCGCACAAGATCGTCCCGGTACCCGATCCCTGAAAGCGCGGGGCGGCCTACGCGCCCCGCACGGCCGATCCTTCGGTGAGCCCCAGCTCCCCCAACAGCCCCGCGGGGAGCACGTGGCAGTACGGCTCGTGGCCGGTCTTCTCGTAGTACCGCTGGTGGTAGCCCTCGGCGGGGTAGAACGCCTCGAACGGCGCGATCTCCGTGGCCACCGGGCGTCCGATCTCCGCCTGGACGCGGTCGCGAGAGGCTTCGGCCGTGGCCAATTGCTCGGAGGTATGCGCGAAGATCGCGCTCCGGTACTGCGTCCCGCGGTCGGGTCCCTGGCGATCCACCTGCGTCGGGTCGTGCATCGCCCAGAACACGCTCAACAGCTGATCGAAGGTCACGACGTCGGGGTCGAAGGACACCTGCACGACCTCCGCGTGGCCGGTACGGCCCGAACACACCTCGCGGTAATCGGCGTTCGGGACCGATCCGCCGGAGAATCCGCTCACGGCCTCGCGCACGCCGGGAACCTGCCGGAACACCCACTCCACGCCCCAGAAACAACCCGCCCCGAACGTCGCGGTCTCAACGGTCATCCCGACTCCTTCCATCTGCCTGCTCTATGGTCTCCTACGGCACCCCGAACGTTGCGCATCCCCACCAAGATTGAACGGCGGTCCAATCGCTGTTTCCCCATCGTGGCCTGCGACGGTGTACCCTGAATCCGCCCCGGATTGAACGGAGATTCAACATGGCACAGCGCTCGACGAACCGCTACGACGCCCTCGTGGTGGGTGGGGGGCACAACGGTCTCGTTGCCGCGGCCTACCTCGCGAAGCACGGCGCCCGCACCGCGGTCCTGGAATCGCGGCACAAGACCGGAGGTGCGGCGGACACCATGGCTCCGTGGGACGACGTTCCCGACGTCAAGGTCACCACGCTCTCCTACGTCATGAGCCTGATGCCCCCGAGCATCCAGCGGGACCTCCAGCTGGACCGTTTCGGCTACAAGATCCACCCCCAGGGGATGGGCTACCTCCCGCATCCGAGCGGGAGGTCGATCATCCAACACGAGGACGAGGCCCGTACCCGTGCGTCCATCGCCCAGTTCTCCAAGCGCGACGCGGACGCCTACTTCGAGTTCGAGACGTGGATCGGTCGAATCGCGAACATCATGGGTCCGCTCCTCATGCAGACACCGCCGCACCTCGGTTCGAAGAAGCCGGGCGACATCAAAGACATCGCGCAGCTCGGGTGGCAGCTGCGCAAGGAGATCGACCCTTCGACGGTGGCCGACATCACGCGGCTGTTCACGATGAGCGCCTCCGATCTGCTCGATCGATGGTTCGAGTCCCCGGTCGTGAAGGGTTTCATGGCCGTCAACGGGATCATCGGCACCTGGGCCGGCCCTGACGCACCCGGCACCGCGTACGTCTTGATGCATCACTCCGTGGGCGACATCGGCGATGGGCAGATCGCGAGCTGGGGCTACCCCGAGGGCGGGATGGGCGCGGTCTCCGCCGCGTGCGAGGGCTCGGCGCGGTTCTTCGGCGCCGAGATCCGCACGAACGCGCGGGTGGGGAAGATCCTCACCGACAACGGCCGGGTTCGCGGGGTCGCGCTCGACGACGGCGAGGAACTTCACGCTCCGATCGTCGTTACGGCGATCCATCCCAAGATCACCTTCCTGGAGCAGTTGGAGCGCTCGGAGCTTCCCGACGGGTTCGTCACCGACATCGAGCACTGGAAGACGCGGAGCGGCACGGTGAAGATCAACCTCGCGCTGGCGGCCCTTCCCGAGTTCACGGCAGACCCCGGCTTCGACCCGCAGATCCATGGTGGCGCCATCCAGATCCTGGACGACGACGACTACCTCGAGCGAGCCTTCCAAGACGCGCGGTTCGGTACGGCGGCGACGCTGCCGTTCAGCGACACCGCGATCCCCTCCGTCTTCGACAAGACGCTCGCGCCGGAGGGGACCCACGTGATGAGCATGTTCACCCAGTGGGTGCCGCAGGAATGGGCCGGAGAAGACGGCCACGACGAGGATCTCGAGTCTTACGCCGACCGGTTGATCGACCGCGTCAACGACGTCGCGCCCAACTTCAAGGGGTCCATCACGCATCGGCAGATCATCGGGCCGAAGCAGATGCAGGACGAATGGGGCCTGATCGGAGGAAACATCTTCCACGGCGAGCTCACCGTGGACCAGCTCTTCCACATGCGCCCCGCTCCCGGCTACGCCGACTACCGAACGCCGATCGCCGGTCTCTACCAAGCGAGCAGCGCCACGCACGCGGGCGGCGGTGTGACCGGTATGCCCGGGCACCACTGCGTTCGGGAGATCTTGAAGGACAAGTCCGCCAAGCGCCGCAAGCGGTAGCGGCCCCGAGCGGTCCTCACACGGCCCGGGCGACGGGCTCCGCCCTGCGTCCGTCCCCCGGCCGATGGGCGAAATGGGCCGAATGGCCGGTGCGCTCCTCCCTCATGTTACCCGAAATCAGGTAGAGATGATCCCGACCCCTGGGAGGGGTGAGTTCGATGAGGCAGTGGGAATTGATCGGCATCACGGACCAGGTACCTGCTCCGCCCCCGCCGACCCGTCGGTTCGTGGGCAGCGACACCGTCGGCCGTGCCGCGGGAGGACGGCCCGTGTTCTTCTGGACCACCGACACCGCGCTGCGCCTGCGCACGGTGACCGGAGCGGCCGCCGAAGTCATCGGCCTGCCGTTCGCCAGATGCGAGGGGCGCGACCTGCTGGGGCTATTCGGGATGGAGGGGTCGAACCTCGCGATCTTGGAAGCCCACGTCGCGGCGTTGGGTGGGGATACCGCCGGGTTCACCCTGCACGGAGCGCGCGGGACCGTGCGGTGCGAGGTGGCGCCGACCCACGACGCGCTCGACCGGGTGATCGGGACCTTCTGCCTGGCGGTCGAGGTGCTGGACGTGGATCTGCGCGACGCACCGCTGCCCGTCACCGCCGCCTGAACCTCCCGAACGACCTCCGCGGGGAAGCGTCCCGCTACCCGCGGAAGGACGCCACGGCCTCGACGATCCGTGTGACCTCGTCGGGGCCGTGCGTCGTGCTGAGGGTCCAGAGCTCGTAGCCCGACGGAGGCAGGTAGACGCCGCGATCCAGCAGGTGATGGAAGAACCGACCGTACCGGTCGTGGTCGGCCGCGGCCGCCCCCCCGAAGTCGCGCACGGCCTCGTCGGAGAAGAACACGCTGAACATGGAGCTCGCCCGATTGATGGTCGCGGGGATCGCGGTGGAAGCGAACGCCTCGGTCAAGGCGTCGGTGAGCGAGATCGCGGTCGCCTCGAGCTCACGGTAAGGGTCGCGTTCACGGGCCAGATCCAGCGCGGCGATCCCCGCGGCGACGGCCACGGGGTTCCCGCTGAGCGTTCCCGCCTGGTAGACCGAACCGGTGGGAGCGAGGGCCTCCATGAGATCGCGACGCCCTCCGAAGGCGGCGCACGGGAAGCCACCCCCCATCACCTTGCCGAAGGTCGTGAGGTCAGGCTCGACGCCGAAGAACGACTGCGCCCCCCCGTAGGCGATGCGGAACCCCGTGATGACCTCGTCGAACAGCAAGAGCGCTCCGGACGTGTCGCAGAGCTCGCGCAACCCCGGCAGGAATCCAGGCTCGGGCGGCACCACGCCCATGTTCGCGGCGACGGGTTCCAGGACCACGAGCGCGATCTCGTGCCCGCGCTCGGCGAAGAGGGCGCGCGCGGCGTCGAGGTCGTTGAAGGGCAGCGACAGCGTGTCCCCGGCCGACCCTGCGGTGACCCCGGGGGTCGCGGGGATCCCCAGGGTCGCGAGCCCGCTCCCCGATCCCTCGGCGAGCAGGGCATCGGAGTGGCCGTGATAACACCCGGTGAACTTCACGAGCAGATCGCGCCCCGTGGCCGCGCGCCCGAGCCGGACGGCGCTCATGACGGCCTCGGTCCCGCTGTTCACGAGCCGCACCATCTCCACGGCGGGGACGGCCTCGACGATCCGCTCGGCGAGGATGACCTCGGGCTCCGTTGGTGCTCCGAACGTCGAACCGTGGGCGGCCGCAGTCTGGGCGGCAGAGACGATCTCGGGACAGGCGTGTCCGAACAGGAGCGCGCCCCAGGACTGCACCAGGTCGACGTATCGCCTCCCGTCGACATCGACCAGGTAGGCGCCCTCGCCTCGCTCGATGAACAGCGGGGTCCCCCCGACGCCGCCGAACGCCCGTACGGGGGAATCCACGCCGCCCGGGATCACGCCTCGCGCACGCTCGAACAGTTCCTCGGACCGGGTCATCGCCCAGATGCTAGTCGGGAACGCGAGGTGGCCGGCCGCACCAAACGAACGAGGCGGTAGGGTCGGAGGATGACCGGCACGAGGATCGCGCTCGAGGTCCCCGGCGGAACGACCGCGGGCTATCTCGCCCAGGTCCAAGGGTGGCCCCCCGGTCCCGCGGTGGTCGTGATCCAGGAGTGGTGGGGGCTCAACGCGCACGTGGAATCCCTCGCGCAGCGCTTGGCCGACGACGGGTTCACTGCCCTCGCGCCCGACCTGTTCCACGGCAGGCAAACGAAGGAACCGGACGAAGCCAGGAAGATGG
This sequence comes from uncultured Actinomycetes bacterium, assembly GCA_963719165.1. Classification (GTDB taxonomy): domain Bacteria; phylum Actinomycetota; class UBA4738; order UBA4738; family HRBIN12; genus JAOUEA01. The sequence continues at coordinate 2,191,885 of CAVRAV010000001.1, forward strand.
CGATGGAGCTCGAGCGGGACGCGGCGCTGATCGACCTGCGCGCGGCCGTGACCTGGCTCCTCGACAACGGTGCCACGAGCGTCGGCGTCACGGGGTTCTGCATGGGCGGAGGGCTGGCCTGGGAGCTGGCGCTCACCGACGACCGCGTGGCCGCCGTGGCTCCCTTCTACGGGCACGTCGATTTCGGCGATCGCAAGGCGAGGGTCCCCTTCCAGGCGCACTACGCGGGCCACGACGGATGGAAGCCGTCGATGTTGGACGCCATCCGCGCTCACCTCGAGGACGTGCCCGGCAGCGAGTTCCACTGGTACCCGGAGGCGTCGCACGCGTTCATGAACGACACCCGGCCGGAGGTGTACCGGGCCGACGACGCCGCCGTGGCCTGGGATCGGCTCGTGACGTTCTTCCGGGCCACGCTCGCGTGAGTTCGGCCGCCGTCAGCCGCCCGTGAGCCACCCCGCAGCTTCCTTGGCGTGATAGGTCAGCACGAGATCGGCGCCGGCGCGGCGGATCGAGCCGAGGGATTCGACGACGGCCCGCCGTTCGTCGAGCCACCCGGCCCGCGCCGCCGCCTTGAGCATCGCGTACTCGCCGCTCACCTGGTAGGCCGCCATGGGGAAGCCGGTGGCGTCTTTGGCCGCGCGGATCACGTCGAGGTAGGGGAGCGCCGGCTTCACCATGACCACGTCAGCGCCCTCGTCGATGTCCATGAGAACCTCCCGAACGGCCTCGTCCGCGTTCGCGGGGTCCATCTGGTAGCCCGCGCGATCGCCGAAGGCGGGGGCGCACTCCGCCGCCTCCCGGAAGGGGCCGTAGAACGCGCTCGCGAACTTCGCCGCGTAGGCCATCACGCCAACGCCGACGTGACCGGCAGCATCCAAGCCGTCGCGCACGGCCGCGACCTGGCCATCCATCATGCCGCTGGGGCCCACGAGGTGGACGCCGGCCTCGGCCTGGGCCACCGCGACCCTGCGGTAGAGCTCCAGCGTCGCGTCGTTGTCCACGGAGCCGTCGGCCGCGAGGACGCCGCAGTGCCCGTGATCCGTGTATTCGTCGAGACAGAGGTCGGCGATCACCACGCCGTCTTCGCCCAGCTCCTCTCGCGCCGCCGCGATCGCTCGCTGGCCGATCCCTCGCGGGTCCCACGCCTGCGAGCCCTCGGGGTCCTTGTGAGTGGGGATGCCGAACAACATGAACGTGCTCACGCCCAGCCCCGCGATATCGGCGATCTCCTTTCGCAGAGACTCGACGGTGTGCTGGACCTGTCCCGGCATCGAAGAGATCGGGACCGGCTCGCTCACGCCCTCCTTGACGAAGAGCGGGGCGATCAGGTCCCGGGGAACCAGAGACGTCTCGCGGACGAGGGAGCGCAGGGCGGGCGTGCGCCGCATGCGACGCGGCCGCTGCCGGGGGAAGGTCATGGCGGGATTCTAGGGGCCGAGGGGAGCGAGCACACGTTCGAGCGCGGCGACGAGCCCCTCGATCGTGTGTGGCCGGGCGACGGCCCCCACCTTGAACCCGTGCTCGCGCGCTTCGCGCGCGGTGACGGGGCCGATGCACACCACCGTTGGCGCCCCTCGCACGGCTCCGAGCGCCCCGACGAACCCGCGCACGGTGGATGCGCTCGTGAAGGTCACGGCGTCGACTACGCCGGCGCGCAGCGCGGCCCGCGCGCGCGCCGGCAGGGACCGCGCCATGACGGTGCGGTACGCGTCCACGCGGTCCGGACGCCAGCCCTTCGACCTCAGCGCCGTCTCCAGTCCCGCGGGCGCGATATCGGCCCGAGCGCACAGGACGCGACCGTCGCCGCGCGGGAAGCCCCGTGCGAGCGCCGCGGTGGTGAACGTGCTCGGTTGGAGGTCGGGGTCGCGCCCGGCCCAGCCTCGGAAGGCCGCCGCCGTCCCATCGCCGATGACCGCGACGCGCGCCTGGACCTCGTCCGGGCCGCTCAACCGGGCGGCGAGCATGTCGACCGTGGCGCGGCTCGTCACCGTGAGCCACGCGTACCTTCCGGCCGCCAGTTCACGCAACGCCACCGTGAGTGCGGCACTGCGGATCGGGGCGATCGCGATCGCGGGGGCTGAGATGGTCGTCGCGCCACGTTGGTCAAGGTGCTTGACCAACACGTCCGACGGTTCCGCCGGACGCGTGACGATCACGGTTCGACCAGTGAGGGTCTTGCCGACCCGTCGGCTCCCGTTCACGTCTCGCGGACCTCGGCCAGGATCTCTTCGGCGCCCAGCTCGATGAGCTGCCGGGCGGCATCGCGTGCCACCGCTTCAGGCTCGTCGCCCTCGGCGTTCGCTCGGATCAGCCGGTCGCCCTCGGGCGTCCCCACCACGGCCACCAGGTGCAGCGTGTTCTCCCGCCACTCGGCATAGGCCCCCAAGGGGAGCGCACATCCGCCGCCGAGCCGCCACATGAGGGACCGCTCTGCGTTCAGCGCTGCGTGGGACGGCGCATGATCGATCGCTCGCAGGGCGGCGGCCGTGGCTTCATCGTCGTCGCGGCATTGGATCGCGAGGGCTCCTTGGCCCGGGGCGGGCACCATCTCTTCGACCGTGAGCGTCCTGGCGAATGGCGGTTCAACCGCCAAGCGCGCGAGGCCGGCGGCCGCGAGCACGACGGCGCCGACCTTCCCGTCGGCAAGCTTGGCAAGCCGGGTGTCCACGTTCCCGCCTAGGTCGGCCACCACGATGTCGGGGAAGGACGCAAGGAGCTGGGCGCGACGCCGGAGCGATGACGTGCCCACGACCGCCCCCGGCGGGAGGGTCTCGCCGCGCGAGATCAAGACGTCGAATGGATCGCTCCGTTCGGGGACCGCGCCGATCACGAACAAGTCGTCCTCCTCGGCCGGCAGATCCTTGGCGGAATGCACGGCGAGGTCCAGCGTCCCGGCCTCGAGGGCGTCCAAGATCGTGTCCGTCCACAGCCCTTTCAGGCCCTGCGCGGACGACTCGGCCGTCTTCCCCTCGTCCCCCGACGTGGTCATGGGAACGATCTGGGCTTCGGCGCCGATGCCGACCAAGAGGTCCCGGACGAGTTCGGCTTGGGCGATCGCCAGCCTCGAGCGGCGGGTGCCGATCCGCAGTGGGTTCACTCAGCCGGAGTATCGATGCCGAAGAGCTCGGCGAGCATGCGGGCGTGACGGCCCTCGGTGCCGGGCTCCGAGCGTTCCTTGAGCTGGACGATCGGATCGTGCAGGAGCTTCGCGACGATGCCTCGGGCCGCCGCATGCACGGCGTCGCGCTCATCCGCCGACAGCGCCTTCAGTCGGGATGCGTATCGGTCGAGCTCGACGCGCACGGTCTCGTCGCCACGCCGACGCAACGCGGTGATCAACGGAGCGAGCTCATCGCTGCGCCGATTCACTTCGTAGCGCCGAACCTCCTCTTCCACGATCATCTGCGCCGCGCCGATGTCCGCGGCCGTCGCCTCGCTGTGCTCGAGGAGCCGCTCGCGCAGCTTCATGATGTCGACGAGGTGCACGCCGGGGACGCCGGCGACTTCCGGATCCACGTCGCGGGGGACCGCGAGGTCGACGACGACGAGCGGCCTGCCCACTCGAGTGCGCATCGCGTTTGCCACGGCGCTGGTCTGCACCACGATCCCCGCGGCGCCCGTCGCGCTCACGACCAGGTCGGCACGCGCGATGGCTTCGGGCAGGGCGCCGAGGTCGCCGGGTTCGGCGCCCGTGCGATCTGCGAGCGCGCGCGCCCGTTCGAGCGACCGGTTGAGGACCCGAACCTTCCCCACACCGCGGCGGTGTAGATGCGCGACCGCGAGCGAGGCCATCTGCCCTGCCCCCAACACGACTACCTCCCGGCCCACCACGGTGCCGAGCGCACCCTCCGCGAGATCGGCGCCCATCGCAACGAATGCGTCGGGGGCCGCACCGAGCGACGTCTCCTGACGCACACGACGCCCCGCGCGCACCGCGGCCTGGAACAGGCTGGTCAGGGCCGAACCGGCAGCTCCCTCCTCGTTGGCGCGGCGGAGCGCGTCGCGAACCTGTGCCGCGATCTGCGTCTCGCCCAGGATCATCGAGTCGAGTCCCGACGCAACGGCGAACAGGTGATCCGCCGCTTCGCGCTCCCAATGCGCGTAAAGGGGTTCGCCCAGCGCCTCGGGTTCGACGCCGCGCGGTTCGGTCAGTAGGCGCTTCAGCTCCATGAATCCCGTGTGATAGCCGGGCACGCTCGCGGTGATCTCCACGCGATTGCACGTGGACAGGATCACGGTCTCCTCGAGCGCCGTGGTGTCGCGGACGCGACGGTACGCCTTCGAGAAGTCGTCGTCGGTGAACGAGAGCTGCTCGAGCAACTCGATGGGCGCGCGACGGAAAGAGACCCCGAGGGTGAGGATGGCCATGAGCAGGTGGACCGGCATCCTAGCGCACCCCACGAGCGGACTGCCTTGCGTACCCACAAGCAGGCTGCCTTCCTGCGTGCGGACCGGTACGATGCGGCCTGCCCATGACCAAGCCTCGTGCTCGCGACCACGGGATCAGGATCGGGTCCGGCTCTCCCGGCCCGCTCAACGCGATCACGGACGTGCCGGGCGTGCGCGTCGGGCACTGCACGCTCATCAGAGGCGACGGCGAGCACGCCGTGCGAACGGGCGTCACGGCGATCTTCCCCCACGTCGCCCACCCTTGGGACGAATGGGTGTATGCGGGTACGCACATCCTCAACGGGTACGGCGAGCTGATCGGCGTGAACCAGCTCCGCGAGTGGGGTGTGCTGATGAGCCCCGTGGTGCTCACGTCGTCCCAACAGATCGGGAAGGCTTACGACGCCACCCTGCGGTGGATAGCGGGGCGCAGCCCCGGAGCCGCGGAACAGGTCATGCCGGTGATCTCCGAGTGTGACGACTCGCTCTTGAACGACATCCTCTCCTTCCCGCTGAGCGACGAGGACGTGGCGGCGGCGCTCGACGCGGCCGTGGGAGGGGCCGTGGCCGAGGGGTGTGTCGGCGCCGGCACCGGGATGCAATGCTTCGAGTTCAAGGGTGGCATCGGCACGTCCTCCCGGGCCTTGCCAGATATCGAGGGGGCGCCCACGGTCGGGGTCCTGGTCCTCACGAACTACGGCGACCGCGGGAATCTGCGGATCGACGGGGTTCCGGTGGGACGGGAGTTGGAGGATTTGATGCCGATCGAACACCGCGAGGGATCGTGCGTGGTGATCGTTGCCACGGACGCGCCGCTCCTGCCGCACCAGCTAAGGCGCGTTGCCGAGCGGGGCGGGATGGGCCTTGCCGCAACCGGCTCGTACGCATCCAACGGCAGCGGCGAGCAGATGCTGGCCTTCTCCACGGCCAACCGTCTCACGGCCGCGACGCCGACGATCCCCGTGGCCGCCGCGGTGGACGGCCCGCTCGGTTCGCCCGACCTCCTGAGTCGCCTCTTCGAGGCCACGGTGGACGCCACGCAGGAAGCCGTCGCGAACGCGCTGTTCGCCGCCGAGACGACGGTGGGACGTGGCGGCAACACCCTGTTCGCGTTGCCGGTGGATCGAACGCTCGCCATCTTGGAGCGGGCCGGCAGGCTCTCCAACTAGGCGAAGCGCAGTGGGGCGAAAGGCCCCGGCTCGAAGGGAGTCTCTTCGCCCGCGATCTGAGCCGCCAGGAGCGCCGCGGAGCCGGCGCCGAGTATCACCCCTTCGGAGCCGTGGCCGGTCGCGACCGCCAACCCGTCCATGACCGGGCCGACGAACGGCCGCTCGTCGGGGCTGAGCGGGCGCACGCCCCACCAGGTCGAGACGACACCCGCCTCGCGAAGCGAGGGCATCAGTCGCGCGGCCGCGGCGAGCATGCGACCCAGGACATCCGCCTCGCTTGGCTCAGGCGTCAGCCAAACCTGCCGAGATGAGCCGACCAGCACCGAGCCGTCACGTCGAGGGAGCACGATCGTCGCGACCTCGCTCCTCGGGGTGCCGTCCCGCAGGATCTCGCTCACGCGAGGACGTCCGGGCGCGCGACCCTGGCGGTGAGCGACGGGCGGCTCGGCCCGCACGAGGTGTTCGATGCGGATCGGCGCCGGGCCCAACCTGATCAACCACCCAAGAGCGCCGGTCACGGGCAGGCTCACGCCCAGAGGCTCGAGCAGCGTCGATGACCACGGACCTCCCGCAACGACGGTCGTGTCCGCCTCGATAACGCCGTCGTCCGTCACGGCACCGACGATGCGGTCGCCTCGGCGGACGAGGGTGCGCGCGTTGAGGTGGTGCCGCACCGTGGCCCCGTGCGCGCGGGCGTCCAGGGCGAGCGCGACCGTGAGTGCCCCCGGATCCAGCCGGTGCCCGCTGTGGATCAACCAAGCGTCGGCGACCTCGCCCTCGATCGCGGGCTCGGCCCCGGTGAGCGCCGCGGGGTCGAGGGAGTCCACCCGGACGCCCTCGCGTTCCGCGAGCTTGACCGCGGCCACGGCGGTGGCCCGCTCGGCGTCGTCGCGCGCGACCAGGATCTCTCCGATGGGCTCCGGGTCGAGCTGGACGTCGATCGGAGCCTCGGAGGCCACGTCGACGTATCGCCCCAGGCTGAGGCGGGCCATCGCGACCGTGGCCGCATCGTCCGGCAGGATCCACAGGCCTTGGTTCCGCCCTGAGGCATGCGCCGCGAGCTCGTCGCGTTCGACCAGCGTGACGTCGGCGCCCCGGCGCGCGAACTCCGACGCGCACGCCGCGCCGATGATGCCGCCGCCGATCACGAGGATGTCCGCCACCGACGCGGAGCCTACCCGCGCGACCCGGAGGCCCCGCGACGCCGCGTTCCCTACAATCGGGGGCGGAGACGTGCCTGAGTGGCCGAAAGGAGCCGCCTGCTAAGCGGTTAGGGGCTTAACCGTCCCTCCCGGGTTCGAATCCCGGCGTCTCCGCCGGTCAGAGGCTCTTCACAACGGTCAGACACCACCGTTACCTCCCAAGAGGCTGACTTGGGAGGGTGGCTTTGGCCGGGAAGTGGGAGAAGATCTCGACCCCGCGGCGGGCGCCGCCGGATCATGCTGCACGGAGTGACGAATGCCTCGAGGACGCGGTCGCATCCCTGCCGGCGCCCGCGCCTGGCGGGGGTCATCGAACCCATCGCCAGATCCGGATCCCTACTCATCGCCGACTGGAGTCGGGACCAGCCCTTCTGAGCGCGCGGAACGTTCGGTCAGTTGAAGTGGATCGATCGGATGATCTGCTCGATCTCCTGCTCGAGGTCGGAGCTGGCTTCCCCGAGTGTTGCGGCCCCGATGAACAGGCGCGTGCCGTCCACATCGACGACCCACACCCTCATGGTGGCGCCCGCCGGCGTCGTCGTCCAGAGCGCACCCCCGTACACGGCTCGCCAGGTGTAGAAGAATCCTGGATCGCAGCCGGCGTAGTCCTCACGAACCCTGAGCACGAGGTGTTTCGCGGGGTACCCGCCAACGACGACGTCTGAGGGACCCTTGACGAGTTCGGTGCCGGGTGCCTTCGAGATCGCGACTGCGAGATCAGTGGCCGAGGGACCGACCGGCGGGCTCAGCAGCCGGGTGCACGGGTGGGCTTCGTGGCCGTAGTAGTCGGCGTAGTCACCGTCGGGAAAGCTCGACCAATAGATCATGGCCTCTGCACCCTGTGGTCCTCTCTCGGACTTGTTGAGCGAGATGTCGCCGAACCGTTCCCACCCGTGGGCGGAAGCTCTGAACGAGAACGGAACGCCATCCGCGGTGTTCACGTGTTTGCGGAGGGGAGGGCGCTCGACGCGAACGAGGTCGTTGGGCATCGGCAGAGGCGTGCACGCCGCCACCAGGCCGATCGCCGCTACCACGGCAAGCGCACCGATCTTCCTGTGTGTCGACATATCCAGCACCTCCGGTACATCCGTTCCTACGGGTCCGGCCTTGGTCCTGGGCGATCGAGCTCAGAACCTGCCATGGATCCGTTCGCGGGTGGCGACGTAGATGTCTCCGCTGGGCGGAGAGCCCTCGCTCCCCGGGCGGTTGGAGCCGAAGACCAGGATCTCGCCGCCCCAGGAGAGGGAAGCGCGCGATTCGTTGGCTGTCGTGTTGACGGTAGGGCCGAGGCTCACCGGCGCTGTCCACATACCGTAGCTGCGGTTCCGGGTCGCCGAATAGATGTCAGCGACGCCGATCGTCGGGCTGTCTCGATCGGAGTCGAACACGATCTCACGGCCGTCGTGCCTGACGTTGGGACGGGAATCGTTCGCGGCCGTGTTGAGACCAGGAACGAGCGTGGCGGTGCCGAACCCGTCCTTGGTCAGCGGACTCATGTAGATGTCGGAGTCCCCCGAAACAGCGCCGGCCGCCTCGCTCGAGAACCCACCGGCTCGAGTGCTGGAGAAGTACAACACGGGCCTCCACCCCTCGAGGACCAGCGAAGGGCCGGCTTCGCCGGCCGCGCTGTTGACCTGACAGCCCAGGTTCTCGGGCTCGGTCCAGGCTCCGTGGCGCGAGCGAGTGAAGTACATGTCCGGTCCACCGCAAGCTCCCGCAGCGGCTCGGGAGCTCACGAAGAACAGTCCGCCGCCCACCGTTGGGGTCGGACAAAAGTCGTCCGCGGCGCTGTTGACGGGCGCTCCCAGGTTCACGGGTGCTCCCCACGGCGCAGACCTGCTGATGCGGTGCGCGACCCAGATATCGAGGTTCACCACATCGCCGAAGTAGCCGGGCCGGTTGGAGGCGATGTACAGGCTGAGTCCGTCCGGTGACAAGATCGGACAACCGTCCTGGGATGCGGTGTTGAGTTCGGTACTCGTCCCCGGGATCCAGGTCTCGGCGCTCACCGGTGGCCCCCACGCCGAGAACTGCCCCGCCAGAGCGGTGGACGCGAACAGCACGATCGCGATTACCACTCCCGCCCCCGCGGTGATGCGTATCTTGCGTCGTGCGTTCATGATCCCTTCCCTTCCGGTCGACCGATCGACTCCTTCGGCCCGTGATACCGGGTAGGCGTTTCAGGCGCGTTTCAGCCTCGTATCGCGGCGAGTGGGATCGCGTGACTGAAACGGCTCTGTAACGCCTGTCCCTTACAACGGCCGCCGGGTCGTCCTATCGTTCCCTCGAAGGCCCCGAAGGTGAGGATGCGAACGTGCGAGTGAGCGACGACCCTCGGGTCGGCACCGAGGTCGCCGGCTACCGGATCGAGTCCATGCTGGGCCGGGGCGGCATGAGCGTCGTCTACCTTGCCGAGGATCTACGCCTCAAGCGGAGGGTGGCGCTCAAGCTGCTGGCCGCCGGCCTCGCCGAGGACGGATCGTTCCGTGACCGCTTCCTGCGCGAGTCTGAGCTGGCCGCATCGATCGACCACCCCAACATCATCCCCATCTACGAGGCGGGCACCGCCGAAGATCTTCTCTTCATCGCCATGCGCTACGTCGATGGTCGTGACCTGAACGAGCGCCTCCACGAGGGCCGCTCGGACCCGGCGGCCGCGATCGGCATCCTCGTGCAGCTGGCGAGCGCCTTGGATGCGGCCCATGCGCGCGGCCTGGTGCACCGTGACGTGAAGCCCTCCAACGTGCTGCTCGACACAGGCGCTCGCCCCGACGGTTCCGACCACGTCTACCTGGCGGATTTCGGTCTCACGAAGCGGGTGTCCGAGGGGGCGCAGATCGGCGGCGACGACCACCTGCTGGGTACCATCGATTACGTCGCGCCGGAGCAGATCGCCGGCGAGCAGATCGACGTGCGGGCGGACGTCTACTCGCTCGGCTGCGTCTTCTACGAGTGCCTCGTCGGGAAGCCGCCGTTTCGGGGCGACTCCGACATCGCGGTGGTGTTCGCTCATCTCGAGAAGGAATCGCCGGCACCGAGCGCCGCGCGGCCGGAGTTGCCGGCTCGGCTCGACGCGGTGATCGCCCGGGCACTCGCGAAAGAGCCAGCGCAGCGCTACCCGAGCTGCCGGGAGTTCGCGCAGGCCGCGCTTACGGTCACGGTCGACGAGGCGAGCCGCAGACTCGTCGACGTCGCCTCCCGCGCAGCCTCCGGCCGAAGCGACCTGAGCGACGTCGAAGCCGAGCTGACAGACAAGGTGATCGACCTTCAGGTGGTGCGCGACCAGGCGCGCGCTCTGTCCGGCCCTGCCGCCGCCGCCCGCGCGGCAACTGAGGGGGTCTGCCCGTTCAAGGGTCTCGCGAGCTTCGAGCCGGTCGATACCGAGTACTACTTCGGGCGCGAGCGGCTCGTCGCCGAGCTCGTCGTTCGCCTCGTCGGCGCCGGCTTCCTCGGCGTCGTCGGGCCGTCGGGCAGCGGCAAGTCGTCGGCGTTGCGCGCCGGTCTCCTCCCGGCCCTCGCGGGGGGAGTGCTGCCGGGCAGCGAGGGCTGGCGGCGTCTGCTGCTGCGTCCCGGCGAGCGGCCGATGGAGGAACTGCGCCGCGTGCTCGTGTCGGGAGCGACGGATCCACTCGCCGAGGCCCTGGGGGCCCTGCCCAGCGACGCGCGCCTCCTCCTCGCGATCGACCAGCTCGAGGAGTTGTTCACCGCATGTCGCTCGGAGGACGAGCGTGCGACGTTCGCCGGTATGATCGCTCGCGCGGCCGCCGATCCGAACCGTCGTGCGGTCGTCGTGGTCGCGCTGCGCGCCGACTTCTATGGACGCTTCGCCGCTTACCCGAGGCTGGCCGAGTTGCTCGGTTCAAACCACGTGCTGGTACGCCCGATGCAGGGCTCGGAATTGCGTCGCATCGTCGAACTCCCCGCCGACCGGGTGGGGCTGCGGGTGGAGCCCGACCTCGCGGACGCCTTGGTCGACGACGTGGAAGGCGAGCCCGGTGCACTGCCCCTTCTGTCCACTGCCCTGCTCGAGCTGTGGCAGAACCGCGAGGACAACGCGCTGTCCCTGGCCGCCTATCGGAAGTCCGGCGGTGTTCACGGTGCCGTCGCGCGGCTGGCGGAAAGTACGTACGCTCGCATCCCCGACGGGCGCAAGCGGCTCGCGCGCGCCATCATGCTGCGCCTGGTCGGCGAGGGCGAGGGCGACGACCCGGTGCGGCGCCGCGCGTCGCTCGCAGAGCTCGATCTGGAGCGCAATCACGAGGTGAACGACGTGCTCGCCGTGCTCGCCGACAGCCGTCTCGTCACCCTGTCCGAGGGAAGCTTGGAGGTTGCGCACGAGGCGCTGCTGCGTGAATGGCCGCGCCTGCGCGAGTGGATCGAAGAGGACGCCGAAGGGCGTCGGCTTCGCCGTCACATCACGCAGGCGGCGGCCGAGTGGGAAGCGGCAGGGCGCGATCGGGGCGAGCTCTACCGTGGCGTCCGACTCGCTACCGCCCTCGACTGGACCGCCGATCACGCGCTGGAGGTCAACGAGCTCGAGCGAGCGTTCGTCACCCAGAGCCAGGAGGAGTCTGAGAAGGAGACTAAACGCGTCCGGCGCGCCAACCGCCGCCTCCGCGGCCTGCTCGCCGGGGTCGCGCTCCTGCTGGCGGCGGCCGTCACCGGCGGGATCTTTGCCGTGATTCAACGCAGCGTGGCTCGAGACGCGGAAACGGGACAGTTCGCCCAGCGCCTCGGCGCCCAGGCGCAGGTCGAGGAGCGCCTCGACCTCTCGCTCCTGCTGGCCCGCCAGGCGGTCGCGATCGAGGACACGCCGCAGACCCGCGGCTACCTGCTCGCCGCTCTCCGCCGCAGCCCGGCCGCGATCGGGATCATGCACGGTGACGGCGAAGCGCTGAGGGGGATCGCGATCAGTCCTGACGGGGAGACGCTGGCGGTGCCCACCGGTGGCAACGTTCTCTTCTTCGATGCCCGAACCTACGCGCAGATCGGAGACCCGCTGCCCGTAGGGGACTCCCGCGAGGGGGGGAGCCTGGCGTACGGCCCCGACGGACGAACCCTTGCGGTCGGCGGCGACAACTTCGTTCGCCTCTTCGATGTTCGAACTCGTGCGCAGCTGGCCGAGACGCCCCTCGACGGCCTCGCCATGCGCGTGGCATTCACGAAGGACGCGTCGCAGCTGGTCGTCCTCGTCGCGCCCGAACGAGGCCTCGGTGAGGTCGATGCAAGGATCACGATCCGAGACGTTGCGACGCTGAAGCAGACCGGCCCCACGATCGACCCGGAAGCCTTCGTCGGCGCGTACGTCGGGTTCTTCTACGCGTCCCCTCAATTCGCCCTCACACCCGACGGTCGTTCCCTCATCACCGCGTCCGAAGACGGCGAGCTGGCGCGGTGGGATCTTCGGACCCGTGAGAAGACCGGGACCTGGAAGGTCGAGACGGGCCTTGCCCCCGCGCTCGCCGTCAGTCCCGACGGTCTTACCGCGGCGGTCGGCATCAAACACGGAGTCCAGTTCATCGACCTCCGTTCCGGAAATGCGCGAACCGCAACGGCCGATCTCGCAGGGAGCCCGAACTGGGTGCTCTTCAGCCCGGACGGAACGATGGTGGTTTCGACCAACCGAGACACGACGGTGAATCGCTGGGACGTGGAGTCGGCGACACCCCTCGAAACGCTGCGCGGCCACTCGAACTTCGTTCAGCAGCCCGTCTTCAGTCCCGACGGGGAGACGCTCTACACAGTGAGCCACGACGGAACAGCGATCGCCTGGGATCTCACGGGCGACCGCAGGCTCGGACGGACGTTCACGTTCACGAGCGACCGGGAGTTCTCCAGGACCGGCTATGACGGCCACCCGGGGAGATTCAGTCCCGACGGTCGGTTGATCGCGGTCGGCCTCAAAGAAAAGGGCGTCGCGCTCTGGGACGCTCGCGAGCTCACCCCCGTGGGGCCGCCCCTCCTCGACACCGGCGGCGAGGTCAAGTCGCTCGCCTTTTCACCGGACGGGCGAACGCTTGCGGCCGTGACCAAGCACTGGCTCACGCTGTGGGACGTTGGCTCGCGATCGCGACTCCACGACCGGCTCTACGCGGGGAACCCGTCGATCGTTCTCGCTGTCGGTTTCAGCCCCGACGGAGCGACACTCGCTACCGCAAGCAGCGACCTCGGCCTGAGATTCTGGGACTCGGCGACCGGTGACGATCTCCGTTACCCCGGATTCGGTCGGTCCGCGAGCGACGTCACGTTCAGCGCTGACGGTGCGATGATCGCGTCCATCCGCGGCCGGGGAGGCGCGGACGTCTGGGATGTGGCCACCGGCACGTCGATCGCCACCTTCGACGGCGCCCCAGGCGACAGCGACTCCTCTATCGCTCTCAGCCCCGACGGGCGCTTCCTCGCGGTGGGTGGCTTCGGCAGGGTCGTTCGCCTTTGGGACGTCCGAACCGCCGAGCTCGTCCACGAACTCGATCAAGGCGGCAACGGATCCTTCACCCTCGAGTTCAGTCCGGATGGCCGGACCCTGGCCGTCTCCGGCTTCGAGCCCGTCGCGTCTCTTTGGGACGTTGCGACCGGAACCCAGATCGGCCCACAGCTCTCCGCCGGTGACCGCAGGACGATGATCGATCTCTCCCCCGACGGACGCTACCTGTTGGAGACCCACGGCAACGGCCAAGGGGCCATCTGGGACGTCGACCCTGCGTCCTGGTTGCGCCGAGCGTGCGATCTGTCGGGCCGCACGCTCACTCCCGAGGAATGGGTCGAGTTCCTTCCGGGGAGACCGTACGAACCTGCCTGTACCAGCTAAGAGCACTCTACTTGCCCCACCTCGAGCAGTCCCATGCACCGGGTCTCTTTCCTGTGCCTGACGCAGCCCTGCGACGCGGATGCCGTGTTGCTCGCTTGAAACGGACCTGAAACCCATGGGGTCGATCGTCGGCTCGACGGAAAGGATCGGAGGAGAGCCTCATGTTCGCACGGAAGGTCTGGACTGGCGTCGTCTTGATCTTGGCGTCCATCGGTGTGGCCTGCGATGCCTCGTCGGCCCCTGCGACGGCACCCCCAAGCTTCACCACGGACGCGGCCGATGCTCCTCGCACGTACGGGCTCGGGGGGTTTCCTGAGTTCCCCAGCGGGTCGCTCCCGGAGTCGACCGTCGCGAAGTTGCAGGCTGTGCTCGATGAGGGCGTCGAGGATGGCACGTTCACCGGAGTCACCGCCGCGGTTATCGTCGCTGACCACGGCAACTGGACCGGGGCCGCCGGATCCCTTGACGGTACTTCCCTGAGTCCGGCTTCCCGTCTGCCCACCCACAGCGCGGGCAAGAACATCGTCGCCGCCCAGATTCTCCGGCTGGCAGAGGAGGGCAGCCTAGCCCTTGATGACCCTGCCGCCGACCATCTTCCCCCCGCACTGGGGTTCTTCGACGCGAACGGGGCCACGATCCGGCAGGTCCTGGGGATGCGCAGCGGCATCCCAGACCTGAACGAGTACGAAGGGGACGGCTTCTACCCCGCCGAGCAAGCCTCCACGGCTACCGAGGTGTTCAGGATGCTGCCCGACCCTCGGGTTCGCCCGGGGACCCGCCTCCACTATGCGAGCACGAACTACGTCCTGCTCGGAACGATCATCGAGCAGATCTCCGGCCGGCCCTTGTCCAAGGCCCTGCGCTCGGGCGTGCTCCGCAGCCCCGGCCTCGAAGGGCTCACGTACTCGGTCGAGGACGCATTGGCCGCCGACGGGTGGGGGGTGGAAACGACGCCCTCCTCTCTGGCCCGCTGGGGCTATGAACTGTATGGGGGGTTCGTGCTTTCGGACGCCTCGCTTCGAGAGATGACCGACTTCCAGGGCAAGTGGTACGGGTTGGGAACCATGGACTTCTCCGATGACTACGGCACCCTCGCTATGGGACACGACGGGACGAGCTCCGCCACGACCTGCTGCGCGGTGATCCGCCTCGTGGCTCTACCGGAGGAAGGGATGGTCATTTCCGTGCAAGCCAACACGGCTGAGGCCACCGGGGATTGGAGCCAGGTGGTGCGCGCGACACAGGCCTTGAGGAACGCGTATCGCGACTGAGCCGGTCACGGGATAGAAGGCCTCACTTCGGCAACCTTGAGATCGCTTCGACGGGGTTCGGGGCGATGGACCAGGTGAAGCTCGTGAGCGCGGAGGGTGGAGCCAGTCCGCCGGGGCGCAGACCCCGGCGGATCGAGCAACGTCGGGGGGATGGCCTCCTTCGCGAGTCTCACTCGAGCCGGGCCGAGGCCCTGTCGGTGCCAGCTCTTCGACAGCCCGACCACGAGCAGTCCGGCGTCGCGGCTCGCCTCGAGCATGCCATCCTCGCCCGGCGGCGTCAGCAGCGGCTCGGCCGAGATGCCCAACACCCGTTGGACCGCGAGCGCGCCGTGCGAGAGCAGGCGGCTCGCGTCGCGCTTGCCTTGCTCCGGCACCGCGGCGGAACCGGCGAGCCGGAGCGGCGAGCCGGTGGAGCGTGCGAACCACGCGCCGATCTCGACCGCCGCCCAATCGTGGTCTACCCCTCCGAACGGTACGAGCACGGGGCCGTCTGGCGACGCATCCCGAGGAACGAGCAGCGCCACGTCGCAGGGCGTCTCCGCGAGTGCGGCAGTGAGCTGCTCGTCGGGAGCCCCCTCGGCCAGGAGCTCGTCCGGAGCCTCCGCGAGCAGGAGATCGACGTCGAGCTCGGTGGCGAGCCGGGCCAGCTCCTGGCCGGGTGCCGCGGACGTGAACGAGGTCACACGGGCTCGGACCCCGCCCGCTTCGAGTAAAGAGCGACGCTCTTCGAGCCACGCCGACGCGGACCGAAGCCCGGCCGCGTCGGATACGAGCCGGGCCAGGATCATGACGCGAGGCGGGAGTCGCACGAGCGGCTCGGCTACGGCGAGCAGTGCGTCGGCTCGCGTGTCATGCGTGATGGCGACGAGGATCGACCGCTCCGCCGCTTCTCGGACACCTGTTGCCGGCGCTTCGACGTCAAGCGAGGGATCCTGCCGAAGGATCGCGCGCTCCAACTCCTGGAGCGCCGGGCTCGGATCGATCCCGAGTTCGTCGACGAGGCCCCGCCGTGCGTTCTGGTAGGCCACCAGCGCCTCCGCCTGTCGGCCCGACCGGTACAGCGCCGTCATCAGGTACTCCCACAGACGTTCGCGGAGCGGATGTTCGGCGACGAGTCCCTCGAGCGTCCCGACTATCTCGGCGTCGCGCCCGAGCGCGAGTTCGGCCTCGATCCGGAGCTCGACTGCTGCCAGCCTGATCTCCTCGAGCCGCGCGATGGCCGCCTGCGCGAAGCTCTCGTAGGCGAAATCCGCGAGCGCCGGACCCCTCCACAAGGACAGCGCCTCCCGTAGCCGCTCCCAGGCGTCGGTCGCCAGGCCGCGAGCGAGCTGACTCCTCCCTTCGTCCACTAGTCGCTGGAACCGGTCCAGATCAAGCTCGTCGGGCTCGATCCGGATGACGTAGCCGGGCGATCTGGTCGTCAGCACTTCCTTTGGGAGCGCCCTTCGAAGACGCGAGACGTTAACCCGCAAGGCGTCGGCGGCGCGCTCAGGCGAGTCCTCTCCCCACAGCTCCTCGATCAGTCGGTCGGTGGGAACGACCTCGTTGGGGCGGAGGAGGAGCATGGCCAGCAGTGCGCGCTGCCTGGGCCCTCTCAGGGGAACCTCGCCACCTTCGTCCCACACCTCAAGCGGCCCTAGGACCCGGAACTCCATCTCTGCGGCCTCCCGTCAGGGACGCTAGCATCTGTCGCTCGTCCGAACCGACCAGAAGCATGGCGTCGCCCACAGCGCAGGTCGCTCACGCTACGTCGAGTGGTCCCCGATAGGCTGGGTTCTCGGATCGAGCGCGAGCACCGAAATGCGCAGCATCGCGACGGAAAGGATGGGTTCATGGCGAAGGGGTTCTCGGGGAAGATCAACATCGACGTCAAGGACTCGACGTCGGACTGGACGCCGTTCGAGCAGCCGAAGGCGCCGGACGGGGCGCCCAACGTCGTGTACGTCGTCCTCGACGACGTGGGGTTCTCCGCGATGGAGCCGTACGGGGGCCTCATCGAGACGCCGAACATCAAGAGGATCGCCGACTCGGGACTCACGTACACCAACTTCCACACCACGGCCCTGTGCTCGCCGACCCGTTCCTGTTTGATGACCGGCCGCAACCACACGACGAACGGCATGGCCGGCATCACGGAGATCACCGACGGCTACCCGAACTCGAACGGCCACATCCCGTTCGAGTGCGCGAACGTCGCCGAGGTCCTGGGTGGCGCGGGCTGGAACACCTACGTCGTGGGCAAGTGGCACCTCACCGCCGAGGACGAGATGAACATGGCCTCGTCGAAACGACAGTGGCCCCTCGGGCGCGGGTTCGAGCGCTACTACGGGTTCCTGGGCGGTGAGACGAACCAGTGGTACCCCGATCTCGTGTACGACAACCATCCCGTCGACCCGCCCCGCACACCGGAGGAGGGGTACCACCTCTCCGAAGATCTCACGGATAAGGCGATCGAGTTCATCCAGGACGCCAAGGCCGTCGCGCCCGACAAACCCTTCTTCCTCTACTACTGCCCCGGCGCCGCGCATGCCCCCCACCATGCGCCGAAGGAGTGGGCCGACCGCTACGCGGGGACGTTCGACATGGGCTACGAGGTCTACCGTGAGGGCGTCCTCGAACGTCAGAAGCAGATGGGCATCGTGCCGGAGACGACGGAACTCTCTCCGATCAACCCCTACGTCGAGGAGAAGAGCGACGACGGACAGACGTGGCCCGAGTTGGACACGGTTCGCCCCTGGGATCTGCTCACCGACTCCGAGAAGCGGCTCTTCTCCCGAATGGCGGAGGTTTACGCGGGATTCCTGAGCCACGCCGACCATCAGATCGGGCGGCTCTTGGACTTCCTCGAGGCGTCGGGTCAACTGGAGAACACGGTCGTCGTGCTCGTCTCCGACAACGGTGCCTCGGGGGAGGGCGGTCCGAACGGCTCGGTCAACGAGAACAAGTTCTTCAACGGCGTCGAAGACTCGATCGAGGAGAACCTGAAATACCTCGACGACCTGGGAAGCCCGAAGACCTACAACCACTACCCGACCGGATGGGCCTGGGCCTTCAACACGCCGTTCAAGATGTGGAAGCGGTACGGCAATCTGCGGGGCGGCACGGCCGATCCGCTCTTGGTCTCCTGGCCGAAGGGGATCGAGGCCAGAGGCGAGGTGCGCAGCCAGTACGCGCACGCGATCGACATCGTGCCAACGCTCTTCGAGGCGCTTGGTCTCGAGTTGCCCGACGAGGTCAACGGATACACGCAGAAGCCGCTGGAAGGTGTCAGCCTCGTTCCGAGCTTCGGCGATGCAGAGGCCGACACCGGCAAGGAGACACAGTTCTTCTCGATGTTGGGTACACGGGCGATCTGGCATCGCGGCTGGAAGGCGGCCACGCTCGGGCCGGCGGCACCGAACGCCTGGGGCCGGTTCACGGAGCAGCGATGGGAGCTGTTCAATGCGGGAGATGATCCGTCCGAGTGCCACGACCTTGCTGAGCGCGAGCCCGCGAAGCTTCGGGAGCTGGTCGACATGTGGTGGGTGGAGGCGGGCAAGTACCAGGCACTGCCCCTCGAGACTCGCAACGCCGTCGAGCTGTTCACCATCGCGCGGCCGCAGCTGTCGGAGCCCCGCGACCGCTACGTTTACTACCCGGGGGGTACCGGCGTACCGGAGTCGGTGACTCCAAACATCCGCAACCGCTCGTACACGATCGCGGTGGAGGTCGACGTCGCGTCCGAACCCGAGGGCGTCTTGTTCTCGCAAGGGTCGCGCTTCGGCGGGCATGCCCTCTATATCAAGAACGGCAAGCTCCGCTACGTCTACAACTGGATCGGCGAACGCGTGCAGATGGTGGAGTCGACGGAGCCGATCCCGAAGGGCCATGTCGTGCTGTCGGCGAGCTTCGACAAGGAGGGTGAGGGCATGCCCAGCCAGGGCACGCTGAGCCTCTTCATGCGGGACGCGAAGGTCGGGGAGGGCGCGATCATGACCCAGCCAGGCAAGTTCGGGCTGGGCGGGGGAGGCCTGCTCGTCGGGCGGTCCGGGCTCGAGCCGGTCATCGACGATTACGCGGGCACGGCTCCGTTCGCGTTCACCGGTGGCGGGATCCAGAAGGTCGTGATCGACGTGAGCGGCGAGCCGTTCATGGACCTGGCGAGAGAGGCCGCTGCGCTCTTCGCGCGCCAGTAGATCTCGACGCGGCCGGCGGAGGCGAGAGCCCCAGTCGCGGGAGCGGGCGGGAGCGCTCGTTTGTCTTCTCGAACGGACGGGTACAGCTACCAACCGGCAGGACGGAAGGAGACACCATGGCGGACCACGTAGCCACCGCGGAGATCGAGGTCGACGCCCCAGCCGGTCAGGTCTGGGGAGCGCTCACCGATCCCGACCAGATCCAGCGATACATGTTCGGCTCTCGCGTCGAGACGGACTGGGAGCCTGGCAGCCCGATCGTGTGGAAAGGCGAGTACGAGGGCAAGGGGTACGAGGATCACGGAACCATCGTCGAGATCGAACCGAAGCGCCGCCTCAAGGTCACGCACTTCAGCCCACTGAGCGGCGAGGAGGACGTTCCGGCGAACTACCACACCCTCTCGTACACGCTCGACGAGCGAGACGGTCATACCCGCATCTCACTCAGCCAAGACAACAACGCAAGCGAGGAAGAGGCCGAACACTCCCGTGAGAACTGGGAGATGATGCTGATCGGGCTCAAGGACGTCGTCGAGCGCGGGTAGCCAGACTCCGATGCGGAAGCGCCGCGCGCGTTGACCCTATCTACGAGGGGGATGCACGGTGTCGGACGATGAGTCGGCTGGTTCGGATCGTCCCGCTTGGATCGAGGTGATCGGCGAGGGCGGTGCGGACGGGCTGTTGGCCGAGCTCTACGACGAGTACCGCAGCTTGCAGACGGGCATGGTCGACAACGTCCTGAAGATCCACAGCCTGCATCCGGAAACGATGCGCGATCACGCGCGGCTGTACCGGACATTGATGCACGGCGAGGGCGCCCTGACCCGTCCGGAGCGAGAGATGATCGGCGTGGTGGTGTCCGCTGCCAACGAGTGTCACTACTGAACGCGGCACCATGCGGTCAGTTTGGACCGCCTCACCCGCCGCACCCGCCCCGGCCTCGCCGCCGCGGTGATCGAGGACTACACGCGGGCATCCACGACGGAGCGTGAACGCGCCATCTGCGATTACGCGATCAAGCTCACGATGACGCCGTGGGACATGGTCGAGTCGGACCTCGCGCCCATGCGCGTCGCCGGCCTCTCCGACCGAGACATCCTCGACGTCAACATGATCACCGGCTACTTCGCGTACGTGAACAGGCTCGCCGACGGGCTCGGCATCGAGCTCGAAGGCGACGACGATGTCCTCGGGTGGTAGCGCCCTGGGCTCCATCCGCGCTCGCGGGCCGCGCATCGAGGGGAGCTAAGCTCACGCCCACGTGATCACGCTCACGGTCTACGCGCCCGCGGAGCTCGCGAACCGCGTCGTCGCCTCGATGGAGGCGATGCCGGGTGTCCATCGCCTCGTGCGCTTGCCTTCCGCGGTGGTGCGCTCGGGGGACGACCTCGTGGCGGCGGGCCTGGAGCCCGATCATGCGGACGAGGTGATCGACGAGCTCCTTCGGTTGGGTGTCGTCAGGAGCCGCATCGTGCTCTCGGATGCGGCGCTCGCCATCGTGGAGCCCCGTGCGCGCGAGGCCGCGGGGCTGTGGGATCACGGCGACGACGCCGTCGTTTGGGAAGAGGCGCGAGACGATGCGTTGTTGCGCTCGAGACTGTCGGCGAGCTACCTGATCCTGATGGCGGTGGCGGGCCTGATCGCCGCGGTGGGCGTCTTCGAGGATCAGCCGGTGCTGATCGTCGGTGCCATGGCGGTCAGCCCGGACATCCTGCCGGTGACCGCCGCGTGCATGGGCTTTGCCCTCGGCAGCCCGAAGCTGGCGAGGCGTGCGTTGCTCGACGCTCTTCCTGGGGTTCTTGATGGCGGCCTCCGCGGGGGCCGTGGCCGTCGGCATCGGTCGGCTCCTCGGGGAGTCGCCCACGGCCAGCGGCTTCGGCACAGGGGTCCTCACCAGCTTCGTCTCCCATCCCCATCTCATCGGCGCGGTCATCGCGGCGGCGGCGGGGCTCGCGGCCATCCTTTCCTTCGAGGGGGGACGCGCGGGTATCGCGGTAGGTGTGGCGATCTCGGTCACCACGATCCCGGCCGCGGCGGGTCTGGGCGTGGCGATCGGACGCCAGAACTGGCCCAGGGTCCTCGGCTCGCTCGAGGTGCTGCTCATCAACGTCACGTTCCTCGTCATCGGCGGCGCCGCCACGATCGTGATCCAGCGGGCCTGGCGAGCGCGCCGCCATCGACGGTGAATGACGCGTTCCGGCCCGCCTCGCGAGGCACCTCGCTTGTGCCCTTGGAGCACTTCGGACTACGCTCAGGCTTGTATAACCGAGGAGACCGCCAACGGAGCGCCACCGGGGGAGAGCAACATGCGTCCGACCAGGGCTCGCTGGATCATCGCCGTCGCCGCCATCGCTGCGCTGACATCCGTCGCCTGCGCCAGCGACGAGCCTGCAGCCGAACAGCCCACTATGTCCATGGCCGACCACGGCACCGGATCGGTCCCCGCCGTCGCGAACGCGTGCCCCACCGAGGGCTGCAAGATCACGTTCATCGATGCGGCCTCCCACGGCAAGGAGATCGAGGTCACCTGGAAGGCCAACTTCCAGCCCGACGTGTCCAAGAACCACATCCACATCTATTGGGATATCTACACGGCCGACCAGGTCACGAGCGACGCGGAGGCACGGGGCGAAGTGCAGGGCGAGTGGGTGCCCACCGATTCCGTTCCGACCTATGTCACGGGAGGCGCGGTGTCGGTGGCGAGGCGGGGAGGCTCGACCAAGCTCTGTGCCACCGCGGGAGATCGCGACCACGTCGTGATCGACTCGTCGATCGTCGATTGCATCGACGTTTCGGACCTGCTCTGAGCCCAGGCGAGGAGGGGTCTTGGCTTCCTCCGTGACGAGCGAGCGCAGTGGGCCCGCCCTTCGGATCTTCCTGATCGCCGATATCCGCGGCTACACGACGTTCACGCAGGAGCGAGGCGATGAGGCCGCGGCGACCCTCGCCATGCGCTTCGCCGGGATCGCGCGTGAGCGACTCTCGGCTGCGGGCGCCACGGGACTGCAGTTCCGCGGCGACGAGGTCCTCGCCGTCTTCACGTCCGCCCGCCAGGCGATCCGCAGCGCGGTCGGACTGCAGGATGCGTTCGTCGAGGCGTCGATCGCAGACCATTCCTTCGCGCTCCCCGTGGGGATCGGCCTTGACGCCGGCGAAGCGGTCGAGGTCGACGACGGGTATCGCGGCGGCGCGTTGAACCTGGCGGCGCGCCTGTGCTCTATCGCGGGGCCAGGAGAGATCCTGGCCAGTGAGGCGGTCGTTCACCTGGCGAGGCGGGTGGAGGGGGTGGCGCAGGCAGACCGCGGAACGGCGCGGCTGAAGGGACTCGCGGAACCGGTGCGCCTCACGCTCCTCACGAAGGAGGGTTGGGATCCGGAGAAAGACGACGATTACCAGCTGGCCATCGGACGTCGCGCCGGGATCGGCAGCGCCGAGTTCGCCGTCTGCCCGTATCGGGGCCTCGCGGCCTTCCAGCCCGAAGATGCGGATCGGTTCTTCGGGCGCGAGGAGCTCGTGGCCGAGCTGGTCGAGCGTCTCGACCGCGACCGCGTGCTCTTCGTCGTCGGTCCCTCGGGAAGCGGTAAGTCCTCGGCCGTGCGGGCCGGCATGGTCCCCGCCATCCGATCGGGGGCCATCGCGGGGAGCGAGCGATGGGCGATCGCCCTGTTCTCCCCACGGGCCACGCCCACCGCGGAGCTCTGGTACCAGATCAAGCGCGTGGCCCGAGGCTTGGCGATCCCCACCGACGACATCGTCGATCTCTCTTCGACCGCGGGCGTCGCTCAGCTCCGGGCCGTTGCCGACGCCATCTGTGACGTGACCGGTGGCTTGTTGATCGCGGTCGACCAGTTCGAGGAGCTCTTCACGCTGAGTCCGCGGCGCGAACAGGAGGCGTTCGTGCAGCTCGTGGCATCGATCGCCGACCCATCAGCGGGGCGCGTGCGGATCGTCATGGTGATGCGGGCCGACTTCTACGGCGTCTGCGCAACCTTCCCGTGGCTGGCCAAACGGGCGACGGCAAACCAGGCGTTGGTCGGGCCGATGAGCCGTGTCGACCTTCACAAGGTGATCGAGGAGCCGGCCGCCACGAAGGGGTACACCCTCGAGGAGGGGCTCGTCGAGGCGGTCTTGGACGATGCCGGCCCCGACGCCGCCGCCCTGCCGCTGATCTCGCATGCCATGGCGGAGACGTGGCGTCGCCGTGAGGGACGCGTCCTGACCGTGGCGGGCTACCGGGACGCCGGCGGCGTGGCGGGATCGATCGCCCAGACGGCGGACACGCTGATCGAGGCCGCGTTCGGCGAGGAAGAACGCGAGGCATGCCGGCGCCTGATGCTGCGGCTCGTCGCGCCGGGGGAGGGAACGGTCGACACGCGCCGGCGCCTTCCGTTGCGCGAGCTCGATCGCGACCCGGATCCCGCGGCCAGCCTGCACGTTGCCGCCGAGATGACGAACGCCCGTTTGCTCACGGCGGACCGCGACTCCCTCGAGATCGCGCACGAGGCCCTGCTGCGCAGCTGGCCCCGGCTGCGCCGATGGATCGACGAGGGTCGCGACGACCTGCGGATGCGACAGCGGATCGCGCACGCCGCTGCCGAATGGGCATCGCATGAACGCGACGACGACCTGCTGTACCGCGGAACGCCGCTCCAGGCAGGTTCCGAATGGGCTGCTGCGCACGAGGGGTCCCTCGGCGAGGTTGAGGAAGCGTTCCTCGGTGCAAGCCTTGAGGCGGAGCGAGAGCAGCGGGCGCGGTCCGAGCAAGCGATCCGCCACGGGCGCCGTGTCCGCCGCGTTGCGGTTGCAGCCCTCGGGGTGCTCGCCGTCGCCGCGATCGCCGCGTCGGTGATCGCCTTCTCCGCCCTGGGCGAGTCGAGGGCGCGCTTCGCCCAGGCGCTCGCGACCCAGGCCCGGTTGCTCGCCGGGTCCGATCCACGAACGGCGATCGCCCTCGCGGCGGAATCGTCGTCGCGGGCGGGGACCGTCCCGGTCGATGCACGCGCCGCCATGGTCGATGCCGGCCTCGCCCTCGCCGCGCCCTTCGTGCTCTCCGGCCCCCCGATCCCCGTGGGCGACGCCTCGACGGTTGCCGTGAGCCCGGATGGGTCGTTCATCGCCACGGGCAACCGCGATGGGTCCATCTCGACGTGGGCTCCTACCGGTGCGGCGCTGTCCATGGACGTGCCGGGACATTCCCTGGCCATCGAGGAGATGGACTTCACGCCCGACGGCCGGTGGCTGGTCTCCGGGAGCGACGACACGACCGTGATGCTGTGGGATGTCGCCGACCCCGCGAGCATCCCTGCGCCGACCGTGCTCGGAACGACCACCGGCTACGTCTGGAGCGTGGCGGTTTCGCCTGACGGCAGGCTCGCCGCCTCGGCGTCGGAGGACGGAACCATCCGGTTGTGGGATCTGGCGCGTCGCCGGCAACAGGGCCCCGTCGTCGCCGATCTCGCGTTCGACGCCCTCACGGTGGCCTTCAGCCCCGACGGGAAGCTCCTGCTCGTCGGCGACGGTCGCGGCGACATCACGGGTTGGTCGGTCGAAGATCGACGCATCGTGGTTCCTACGTTCTCGGCACACCGAAGCGATATCTGGGAGATCGAGTTCAACCGCGACGGGTCGCGGTTCGCGACCGCGAGCAGCGACGGCCGCGTCCGCGTGTGGGACACGAAGACGCTCGCGATGGTCGCCGAGCCGTTCGAGCGCTCCGCGTATGACGTCCGCGGAGCGCTGCTGATCGGAAGTGATGTGGTCGGGGGTGACGAGCAAGGGCGGCTGCTGGTCGCGCCCGTCGATCGTTCGGCGCGACCCACGGCGACCGCGCCCGGAGCGGCCCAAGTCGTCGACGCGCTCTTGGGGTGGGGGGACGCTTGCCACGTTGGGCTTCGACCAGCGGATGCAGCTGTGGTCGAAGGGTGGCGAGGCCATGGCCACGGTGATCAGCGGCCAGCCCGACGGCGCGTTCGGGCTGGCGGCGAGCCCGGACGGATCCCGCCTGGCCGTGGGCGACGGCGACGGCAACGTCACGGTGTTCGACGCGGACTCGGGTGAACCTCAGGTGGGGCCCATCCATCTCCACGACGGCCGGGTCGGGGCGCTCGCATTCTCCGACGACGGTACGAAGATCGCGTCGGGTGGCCAGGACGGGACCCTGACCGTGGTCGACGCCGCAACTGGCGAATCCGCCGCCGGTCCCTCGATCGCAGGAGCTGAGATCACCGACGTGCTCTGGGACGGGGATCTGCTCGTGGCGGGCGACGCGGGCGGGACCGTGAGCCTGTGGCGCGGGTCGAGCTCGCAGGGGGACCTCACGCCCATGACCCAAGGCGAGGCGACGCCCACGACCCAGGCGATCACCGACATGGCGCTCTCGAGCGACGGAACGCTGGCCGTCGCCGACCAGCTGGGTACGGTTCGCCTTTGGGATCTGGGCGACCGGCGCCAGCTGGGAGAGCCGATCGCCGCCGGCGACGGCAACACGATCTCGGGCGTGGCGTGGTCGGCGGACGGAGCGACCCTCGCCACGGCGAGCGCCGATGAACAGGTCACGCTGTGGGACGCCGCCTCTCGGGAGGCGAAGGGCACGCTCACCCCGCAGCCCGGAGGGGCGCTGAGCGTCGCGTTCCTGAGCGACGGGGCCACGATCGTGACCACGAGCGGCTATGGGGCGGTCCGCTTGTGGGACGCCGCCCAGATGGTGACGCTGGGCGGTGTCTTGCCCGGCCACGAGGGCAACGTCGGGCGCTCGGTCGCGCTTCCCGACATGCGGTTCGCGACCAGCTCCGAGGACGGTAGCGTGCGGATCTGGGACGTGCTGGATGCCGAGCGCGCCTGCGAGCGCGCCGCGGGTACGCTCGGTCCCCCCGAGCTCAGCCACTACCTCGGCGGCGACCAGGCTCCGACCGCTTGCGGCTGAGGATGGGTTCGCGCGCGCGTCGCCACAGAAGCTTCACCAGACCGTAACCTGCGAACCAGCCGAAGAAGGCTCGTGCCTCGTAGCCTCGATGCATGGCTTCCTCCATGGGCATCCCACAGCGAGACGATGCGTCCGGCGGCGCCGTTCTGGCCCTCGTAGCGCACGACGAGAAGAAGGACGACCTCTTGCGTCTGGCTCGTCGCTACCGTGCCGCGCTGGCGAACCTCCGTCTCATCGCGACCGGGCACACGGGCGCGATCCTCGCAGGGGAGCTCGACCTGGAGGTCGAACGCGTGCACAGCGGGCCGATGGGCGGCGACCTGGAGATCGGCGCCCGCATCGTGTCGGGCGACGTCGACGCCGTGGTGTTCCTGAGGGATCCGCTGGCGGCGCACCCGCACGAGCCGGACATCCAGGCGCTGCTCAAGGTGTGCGACGTGCACGGCGTGCCCGTGGCGACGAACCTCGCGTCGGCGGAGATCCTGCTGCGATCCCTGTCACAGGCGATGTGGTGGGGCCGAGGAGCCGGGGTCGCGGCCGGGCTCTAGATGAATCGTGGGGCCCCGGCATGGACGTGATCGTCGCGGGGGCGGGCATCGGCGGTCTCGTGACGGCGCTGACGCTGAGCCGAGCGGGCCATCGCGCACGCGTGTATGAGTCTGCGCGGGAGATCCGGCCCCTCGGGGTGGGGATCAACGTGTTGCCCCACGCGATGGCGGTCCTCGACGACCTGGGGTTGATGGAGCAACTCCTCCCTCTGGGTGTGGCAACCGGCGAGTTGGCGTACTTCAACCGCCACGGTCAGCTGATCTGGCGCGAGCCGCGCGGGCTCGAGGCCGGATACGACGTGCCGCAGCTTTCCGTCCACCGCGGTTCGCTCCAACTCGCGTTGCTCGAGGCCGTCGAGGCTCGTTCGGGCGCGGACGCCGTCATTCGCGGTCATCACCTCGTATCGTTTGACAGCGGTGGGCGGCGCGTGCGGGCGACGTTCCTCGACCGTACCGCCGATGCCCACGTCCACGTCGAAGGCGACGTCTTGATCGGCGCCGACGGCATCCACTCGGCCACCCGCCGCAGGTTCTATCCCGAGGAGGGTTCACCGCACTGGAGCGGCAACATCTTGTGGAGGGCGACAAGCGTTGCGCCCGCGTTCCTCACGGGACGTTCCATGGTGATGATCGGCACGCGACCGCACAAGTTTGTCGCCTATCCGATCAGTGGTCCCGATCGCATTGGCCGCGCGACGATCAACTGGGTTGCGGAGCTGGATCGCCGCGATTGGCCTTTGCCATCGCAGGAGGATTGGAATCGGGTCGGAGATGAGAAGGTTTTCCTTCCGCGATTCGAGGGATGGCGGTTCCCCTGGCTCGACGTGCCGACGCTGATCCGCGAGGCGGCCACGGTCTATGAGTTCCCGATGGTTGATCGTGACCCGCTGCCCCGATGGACCTTCGGTCGAGTCACCCTGCTCGGCGACGCGGCGCACCCGATGTATCCGATCGGATCCAACGGCGCGTCGCAAGCGATCCTGGACGCTTCCTCACTCGAGCGAACGATCCGCGAGGAAGCGACCGTCGAGGAAGGGCTGGCCAGATACGAGGCTGAGCGCCTCCCCGCGACGGCGGCGATCGTCCAGTCGAATCGGCGGCACGGGCCCGAGCGCGTCCTCGACCTTGCCGAAGAACGGGCGCCGGAGGGGTTCGCGGATCCCGCGGAGATCTTCGCGCCAGGCGAGCTGGGCGCGATCGCCGCCTCCTACAAGCAGGTGGCGGGCTTCACTCCTCACGCCCGGTGATCGGGTCCGATTCCAGCCAACGCCCGGCGCTGGGCCGGAACGAGCGAACCTCGACCGCCCTCCACACGTCGCCGAGGATATAGGGGTCGGCGGCCCTCCACGCGTCGAGCTCCTCGCGCCCCGGGAACGAGGCGACGATCATCGAGCCGATCGCCGTGTCGCCTTCGATCAGCGCGCCGCCGAGCAGTATCTGGCCGCGCTCCTCGAACTCGGCGTTGTAGGAAAGGTGGGCGGGTCGTGCACGAGCTCGTCGCGACGGTGCGTCCGGGTCGTTCCCGTCCTTGGCGATGATCACGAACAGCATCTCGCGTCCCAACTTCCGCCTGCCGTAAGGCCGTCTCCGGCGGCTCACCGTATGCGAGATGACGCGGTGCGGCTACAGCACTGGCTGGATCTCGAGGTTGTCGGCAGTCCGATGCTCGTCCCCGGCCAGCGGCTGGGGCAGACGCGCGATGACCTCGAAGCGCGTACCGTGGCGGCTATCGTGGTGGCAAACGTCGAACCGTTCACCATCTGGGTCGATGATGCGGTACTCGATGATCTCCGCGCCCGGATCCGAGCGACTCGATGGCCTTCCCCGGCGCCCGGTGCGTCGTGGTCGCAGGGCACGGACCTTGCGTACCTGCGACGCACACTTGCCTACTGGGCAGACGCGTTCGATTGGCGCGCCCAGGAGCGCGAGCTGAACCGATTCGAACACTTCCGGGTCGACATCGACGGCGCGTGGACGCACTTCGTCCACGCTCGCGCCGATAACGGGAGTGCGATCCCACTGATCCTCACGCACGGCTGGCCCAGCGCCTTCGTGGAGCTGCTGCCGCTGGTGCCGCTGCTGACGGATCCGGTTGCTCACGGGATCAGCGGTCCCGCGTTCCATGTCGTGATCCCATCGCTACCCGGCTACGGCTTTTCGGAGCGCTCGGCTCACGAGAACTACCGCTCGGTCGCGCGCCGCTGGCATCGGCTCATGCGCAGCCTCGGTTACGAACGTTACGGAGCCTGCGGCGGGGACTTCGGCGCCGGCGTAACGAGCCTGATGGCGCTCGACGACCCCGCGCCATTGATCGGCATCCACCTCAGCAACCTGGAGCTCATGCCGCAGACGGGCGCGGGCGTACGACCGCTGTCGGACGCCGAGCGGAGCTACCTGTCGGAGCGCCAGGCCTGGGCAGACGTGGAGCGAGGCTATGGTGCGATCCAATCGACGAAGCCTCAAACGCTCGCCTACGCATTGAACGACTCGCCCGCCGGCCTCGCCGCCTGGGTCCTGGAGAAATGGCGATCCTGGAGCGACTCCGGGGGCGATCTCGACAGGCGCTTCTCGCGCGACTTCCTCCTGACGATCGTGACGATGTATTGGGCCACCGGCACCATCGGCACGTCGATGCGCGACTACTTCGACAACCGCTGGCGTGCGATCGAGCTTGGGGTTGATGACGTCGTCGAGGTTCCGACGGCCATCGCCAACTTCGCACGCCAGTTCGCCTTCGAAGGAGAGCCACCACGCGAATGGGCTGAACGGCTGTACGACGTGCGCCGGTGGACGCCGATGCCGCGCGGCGGTCATTTCGCGCCGGTGGAGGAACCGGAGCTGCTCGCCCGGGACATCGCGGCATTCTTCGCAGGTCTCGAGTCGCCTAGTACTGAGGCGCTGCGCGGCTCACCACGCACGTAGGGTGGTAATCGGTATCCGGACCCCAATGGATGTGCCCCATGGCCTCGTCCCAGTCTCAGATCGTCGTCACGGCCGCCCAGCAGCGGTTCGCCTCCTGGATGACGGACGCGCTGGTCTACATCGTGGTGCTGAACCTGTTCGTCGAACACGCACGTGAGGTGGTGATCGATTCCTTCAGCATCTCGATCCTCACCGCCATCCTGCTGAAGCTCATGCTGGACGCTCTGCTCGGCGTCGAGCACCGGGTTTCGGCGTACTTCGCGACCAGGCAGGGGACCGTGTTCAAGATCCTCGGGCCACTGACGGTCTTTTCGATCCTCTTCTTCAGCAAGTTCCTCATCCTGGAGGTCGTGAACTTCGTCTTCGGGGACCATGTCGCGCTGGGACACTTCGTCGAGGTCGCTGCGATCGTCATCACGATGATCGTCGCGACCCGGGTCTTGCGCGCCGTCTACACCCGCCTGGGCGGTCCCGTCGCCGGTCGCCGGTGAGCGAGCAGGCGAAGGGATCCGCGGTCCCCTCCGAGCGCGACGGTCCCGACGGCGCTCCATGAAGCGCGTGGGGGGCGACCTCAGATGAACAGGGTCACGGCGTCCTGGGCCTCGAGAAGCGCCGTCGTAGCGCCCGCCGGTTCCTCGAGGCCCTCGATCAGGTCGTCCTTCTCGAGGCCGAGTAGGTCCATCGTCATCTGACACGGGACCAGGTGGACCCCGAGGTCTCGCGCGACCTCAAGGAGCTCGTCGGGCGAGGCGACGTGATGCTCCTCCGCGAGCTTCTTCATCATGGAGGGCCCGGCGCCCGCGAAGTTCATCTTCGAGAGTCCGAGATGCTCCGTGCCGCCCCGGTTCATCATCGACATCATCTTCTGCATCCAGTTCTCGCCCGTGATGTGCACATCGTTGCGCACCAACGGGAACAGTCCCCAGAACGTGAAGAAGATCGTCGTCTCCATGCCCATCGCCGCGCCGGTCGTTCCCAAGATGAACGTAGGCCAGATCTTGTCGAGGTCTCCGCTCCACGCCATGATCACGAGCTTCTTGTGTGGGGCGTGCTCCGGTGGCGCCCGCCGGTCGCGTTCGAGCGTCGCTTCCATCGCCGTCATCTCGATCACCTCTTCTTCCTGATCACGAACCGGAACACGCCGCCGTCCTCGGTCTGCTCGACGAGCTCGTTGCCGGTCGACGTGCACCAGGCGTTGAAATCGGGAACCGACCCGGGGTCGGTCGCGAACGATTCGATGATCTCCCCGATCGACATGGCCCGGATCGCCTGGGCGGTCTTCGCGATCGGCATCGGGCACGACAGTCCCTTCAAGTCCAACGTCTTCGTGATGGTGTCGCTCATCGGACGGCCTCCTTCTTCGCGGTCTCCTTCGGTTTCGACAACGGTGCGTTCTCCGGGACCCGGCCCTGCGGAACCGTCTCCCAGTACAGGCGGTTGAAGAGCCATTTCGCCACGTGCCACGCGCGGTTGGGCTGCGGCGGTGCGGGCGGATGCTCGTAGTCGAACCGGAGCGCCGTCGCCTTGCCGTCGCCGGTCTCGAGGAAACACATCACGCGTCCCCCGTAGCTCTGGGCCGGCGCGGTCCCCTTCACGAGCGAGGCGATCCGATTCGCGATCACGGGCGCCTCGAAATGCGCGGTGGAACCCGACTTCGAGATGGGCAGGTCGGTGGCGTCTCCGAGGGCGAAGATCCGATCGTGTCCCTCCACGTTGAGCGTGTGCTTGTCGGTCGGGATCCAGCCCCCCGGATCACCGAGACCCGAATCGAGCACGACCTGCGCGCCCTTGTGCGGCGGGACCAGCACGAGGAGGTCGTAGTCTTGCTGCTCTCCCTCCAACGACGCCACGGTGCCCGCCGAAGGGTCCACGCTTTCGACGTTGAAGAACGTCGTGAGGCCGATGTCTCGCTGCTCCATGATCGGCTGGATCAACGCGGAGGCGCTTTCGATCGTGAACGCCCGGTTCAGGGGCGAGAGGAGGTCGACGCGACTCTTGTCGCGCAGGCCGCGCTCGCGCAGGAACCAGTCCACCATGAAGGTGAACTCCACCGGCGCCGGAGGGCATTTGTACGGGATCCCGGCCACCCCCACCTTCACGTCCCCTCCTGTGAATCGGTGCAGTTCTTGTGAGAGGCGCTCCGCGCCGGCGAGGGAGTAGAACTCGAACGAGCCCTCCCGCAACCCCGGGATCTCTTCGGGAACGAGTCGCGCGCCGGTTGCGATGACGAGGTAGTCCCACGCCAGGTGGCCACCTCGCTCGAGCTGGACGGTGCCGGCGTCGGGATGGATCCGGACCCCTCGTTCCACCGCGAGGTCCACATCGCGGCGCAGTAGTGTCCGCTCCTCCCTGCTCAGCCAATGCCCCTTGGCTTCCCCGAGGGCGACGTAGAGGTAACCGGGTTGATAGTCGTGCATCCCGGTGGGGTCGACCACGGTCACCTTCGCGTCGCGGCCGAGTTCCTTGTCCAGGAGGTTCGCCACGAGCGTCCCGCCGACGCCTCCCCCCAACACCACGACCCTCGCAGGCATCGCAGGTCACCGGCTCTTCCGGATGATGAACCGCGCGTACCCGTCCTCAGGGACGACCTGCACCAGTTCGAACCTGGCCTTGTGGACCCACGCCGGGATGTCGCTCTTCGAGCCCTCGTCGCTCGAGAGCACCTCGAACACGTCCCCCAGCTTTCCCTCACGGATCGCGCCGATCAACGCCATCAGTGGGCCTGGGCACGCCATCCCCCGAGCATCGATCGTTCGTGTGATCTCCGTGGTCGCCATGGCAGATCCCTCCTCGTGTTGTGCCTAGATGAACGCGATGGCGCCGTCGGCCTCCAGGAAGAAGCTCGCGACGCCCCAGATCGAATCGACCATCGGGTCGAGGTCGTCCTTCGTGAGGTGGAACATCTCCATCGAGTCCGCGCAGGCATAGATCCCGACGTCGCCCAGATCCTTCGCCTGGCGGAAGAGCTCGCTCCAATGCGTCTTGCCTTGCTCCCGCATCGCCCGGGAGCCCGCGTCGCCCGCTTCCGGGGCGACGCCATGATCCTTGAGG
Organism: uncultured Actinomycetes bacterium; assembly: GCA_963719165.1. Lineage (GTDB taxonomy): Bacteria > Actinomycetota > UBA4738 > UBA4738 > HRBIN12 > JAOUEA01. The sequence goes on from CAVRAV010000001.1 coordinate 2,224,345, forward strand.
ATCCGTTCGGCGCGGAAGCAGTCGAGCGCCCAGTACTGGAGGAAGAGGTTGACCTTTCGTTCCATGGCGGCTGCGCCGACGGCCAAGACGGCCGCGGCCTGTAGCTTGTCGTCGGTGCCGGAGAACAAGACAAGGGAAAGGGTGTCATCCGTCATGTCGTGGCTCCTTCCCGCCGCGGCGTCCTGCGCGCGGCGACGTCGCGAAGGCGCCTGAGCATCCGTTGCTCCATCAGGAAGGAGCCGGGGTCGGTGATCACGAGCCACGCGTAGGTGCCGAGGCCCTTGGCCCAGTCCTGGCGCCAGCGACTGATCAGCCTCGCCCTGCCCTCGCCTGCGGGCTCGACCAGCAAGCACCAGGAATCCGCATCACCGCCGCTCAGGACGTAGTGGTCGGGATCGATCCGCTTGACGACCGGACCGACGCCGGGCAGCATCTCGATCCGATCGCCCACCGCGAGACGCTGAAGCGCAGGATCGATCCGCTCGAGGCTCGGCTCGCCGTCGTTGTCGATCCAGTCGTAGCTGTACCAACCGCCGCGGCCGTAGCCGATCTGCAGCAACCAGGGGAAGACGTCTGCAGGCGTCGCCTCGATCGTGATGGCGCGCGTCGTGCTCGCCGAATCCGTCGGCAGGAGTTCGTCGCCCGGCATCCGCCGGCGCACCTCGTCTTCCGTGGCCCCCCACCGGCGGTGCCACGGGCCGATCGCCGAGGCGTAGACGACGATCACGACTGCGGCGAGGAGGAGGGTGAGCCCGGACCCGCGAAGGAGGCCGAACACGGCGACCGAGGCCGAGAGGACGAAGAGGCCCACCACGACGCAGGCTCCTACGATCGACGCGATCACTCGTTGGGTTCGCATCCTTGCCTCCTGCCTCAAAGGATGCGCGCGGGCGGGCCGGGCTTGCACGGCCGAGGAGCCCGGTCCGTGGGGGCCGTTCAGCCCGGATGCGCCGCGCGATCCCTCACTAGCGTGGTGGGGAGGGCGTAGATGAACCCCCGGCGACGGAAACGATGAACAGGGCACGGTTGAACCTCACGGGCCTCTGGTTCGGCGCGTCGGCGCTCTGCGTGGCCGCTGGGGGGATCTTGTGGATGGCGAGCGCACGCGAGGCGGCCGACCTGGTGTGGGGTCTCACGGCCGCCCTTGCCCTGTTGCCGCTCGTCCTCCGCGTGGTGAGCGGGCTGGTCGGTCGGAAGGCGGGCGTGGACGTGATCGCGATGCTCGCGATCGCGGGTTCGCTCGCGCTCGGCGAGTACCTTGCCGGCGCGATCATCGCGCTCATGCTCTCGAGCGGCCGGGCCCTCGAGGCATTCGCCACCGGCCGCGCCCGCCGCGATCTGTCGGCGCTGCTCGAGCGCGCGCCACAGCAGGTCACGCGGTACGAGGAAGGGCAACTCGTCACGCGGTCGATCGAGGAGGTTCGCGAGGGCGACCTGATCCTGGTCAAGGGCGGCGAGGTGGTGCCCGTGGACGGCCGCGCGCAGGGACCCGCGGTGCTGGACGAGTCCGCGCTCACCGGGGAGTCACGGCCGGTCGAACGCCCGGCAGGAGATCTCGTGCCTTCGGGAGGGGTCAACGCAGGCGCGGGCTTCCGCCTGCGCGCGGCCGCCACGGCCGAGCGCAGCACGTACGCCGGCATCGTGCGCTTGGTGCGCGAGGCCGAGGCTTCCAAGGCGCCGGCCACGCGTTTGGCGGATCGGTACGCGGCGGTGTTCGTCCCCGTGACACTCGCCATGGCGGGGACTGCGTGGGTGGCAACGGGCGACCCCGTTAGGGCCCTCGCGGTGTTGGTCGTCGCGACCCCGTGCCCGCTGATCCTGGCGGTTCCGGTCGCTATCGTCGCAGGGATCTCCCGGTCCGCCCGGTCGGGGATCATCGTGAAGGGCGGGGCAGCGCTCGAGTCCCTCGGGAGGACTCGGGCGGTGCTCTTCGACAAGACGGGCACGCTTACGGCGGGCGCGCCGCAGGTCGTTCGGGTCGAGGCATTCGGCGACCTCGGGGAGGCCGAGCTCCTGCGATTGGCCGCCTCGCTCGATCAGGTGTCGCCCCACGTGCTTGCGGGCGCGGTGGTTCGGGCCGCCCGGGCACGCGGGATCGCGCTCAGCGTCCCCGAGGGGGTCACGGAGGAAGCCGGTGCCGGGATCCGGGGTCGCGTCGACGCTCTGGACGTCGCGCTCGGCAGCGTCGAGTACGTCGCGGCCGGCGAACGACTCCCCCGGCGCGCGGTCGATGCCCGCCGTCGCTCGGTGCTCGAGGGATCCTCCTTCGCGTCGGTGGGGGTCGGCGGAGTCCTCGCGGGCGCCATCGTGATGCGCGACCCCGTCCGTCCCGATTCCGCAGGCGTGATCCGCTCCCTGAGGGACGCAGGCGTTCGCCACGTGAGCATGGTCACGGGCGACGGACCCGACGCGGCCGGGTCGATCGCGGCACCGCTCGGCCTGGATGAGGTGCTGTCCGAACGATCCCCGGCCGAGAAGGTCGTAGCCGTCGAATCCGAGCGACGCCACGGCATCACCGTCATGGTGGGCGACGGGATCAACGACGCGCCGGCCCTGGCCACCGCCGACGTCGGCGTGGCGATGGGGGCGCGAGGAGCCACGGCGGCCTCGGAGGCGGCCGACGTCGTCTTGGTGGTCGATCGTCTCGACCGCCTGGTCGACGCGATCGCCATCGCGCAGCGCTCGGTGTCGGTGGCGAGGCAGAGCGCCGTCCTCGGCATGGGGCTGGCCTTCGGGTTCATGTTCCTGGGTGCGTTCGGCGTGATCGGCCCCGTTGGTGGTGCGATCGTCCAGGAGCTGATCGACGTCTCGTCGATCCTGAACGCGCTGAGGGCGCTCTCAGGAGGACCCCGGCGGCGAGCTTCGCCCTCAGGCGCGGAGGTCACGTCGTTCGAAAGCGATGGCGGCGACGACGTAGGCGACCGCGGCGATCGCCGCCAGCACCAGAACGTTCTCGAGCCGTAGACCCCGAACGAGGGCGTCCGGTTCCAGGTACCAGCGAAACGGGGAGGCGGGACGCAACCACCGGATCGCGCCGACCGAGGGAGCAACCACGTTGAGGACGTAGGCGACCGTGGCGGCCGCCCCGGTGATCCCGGCGGCGAGCCCCTTGCGCCCGGTCGCGCAGCCCATCGCGAGGGCGACGGTCCCGAACGCCGCTCCCAGGAGGAACAGCATCGAGCATTCGGCCGCCAGGGCGCTGAGCGGAACCCGGAGCCCGAAGGCCGGGCCCACCAGGGCGATCGTGAGGCCCATCGTGACCGCCAACCCTAGCGTCGCCAGGGTCAGCGCGACCCACTTGTCGAAAAGAACCTGAGCGCGTCGGATGGGTGTCGACAGGAGCAGGTCGAGCGTTCGCCCCTCCTCCTCGCCGGCGATGGCTCGCGCGCCTGCGCCGATGGCGAACACGAGGAACAAGATGGGCCCCAAGGTGCTGAACGTCTCGCTCCGCAGGTAGCCGGCGGGAGTCGTGAAGTCGCCGCCGATGAGGCTCGTGATGGCTCGCGGCAGATGCTGGAGGTATCCACGGAAGGCCGCTGCGCTGTCGCGCACGCTCGGGTAGAAGGCCGCATAGATCGCCACCAGCAACGCGATCCCGATCACCCAGGCCAGCAGGGAGCGGGCCTGGTCGCGCAAGGTCTTGTGCAGCAGGGGGCTCACGTGTCGGGATCTGCGTCGTAGAAGGACAAGAAGGCCTCTTCGAGACTGGGCTCGCGAGTCTCCAGGGACACGAGCCGATGCCGGGCGGCCTCCTTGACGACGGCATCGACGGGTCCCTCCACGCTCAACGAGACCGACTCGCCGTGCGCGGACACGCTCCTCACGCCCGGCAACGGCTCGAACGCGGAGGCGGGGACCGCGTCCTCGAAGCGGAACTCGATGCGTCGAAGTGCCCGCGCCCGAAGTTCGCCGATGTCCGTGACGGTGACGAGGGCTCCCTCCCGGATGATGCCGACGCGATCGCACAGACGCTCGACCTCCGGCATGACGTGCGAACTGAGGAAGATCGTGGCTCCGCGCTCGCGCTCTTCGTCCACGAGTGCGTAGAAGACCTGCTGCACCAACGGGTCGAGACCCTGCGTCGGCTCGTCCAGGATCAACAGGTCGGGGCGGTGCATGAACGCCTGCACGAGCCCGACCTTCTGCTTGTTCCCGTGAGACAGGTCGTGGATGCGCTTGTCGAGTTCGAGGCCGAGGCGATCGGCCAGCGGCGCGACCGATGACCACGACACAGCGCCTCGTAGGTCGGCGAAAGCCCGAAGGTAGGCATCGACCGTCATCCGTTCGTACAGGGCCAGCTCGCCCGGCAGGTATCCGACCCGGCGATGCACACGCACCCCTTCCCTGCGGGGGTCCATGCCGAAGACCCGGACGCTTCCGGCGCTCGGGCGGATGAAGTCCAGAAGGACGCGGATCGTCGTGGTCTTGCCCGCCCCGTTGGGCCCGAGGAAACCGAACGCCTCGCCCGGCGCAACGGCGAACGACACATCCGACACGCCCCGCGCCCGACCGTAGGTCTTCTTTAGCCCTGCGACCGAGATCGCGGCCTCGGTTCCCGTACCCATGGAACAACGCTACGCGATGCGCGGATCAGTGTGCCTGCTGACGCTGTGGTTTCCATCCGGGCCGTGGAACGCTCGCGCGCAGCCGCTTCGTGTAGTCGTCGTGAGGGTCGTCCAGGACACGGGCGGTGGGCCCCCGCTCCACCACACGACCCTGCCACATGACGAGGGTGTCGTCGGTGAGTTGGCGGACCACGGCGAGATCGTGGCTGATCAGCACGTAGGCGATCTCCGTGGCATCGCGGATATCGGCCAGCAGGTTCAGAACCTGTGCTTGGATCGATACGTCGAGCGCGGCCACGGACTCGTCGAGGATCAGAACCCGCGGCTCCGCGGCGAGCGCGCGCGCGATCGCCACCCGTTGCCGCTGGCCCCCTGAGAGCGCCCGCGGGAGCGCCCGGGTCTGCCGTGCGTCCAGGCCTACGAACTCGGTGAGCTCGACGATCCGCTCCTGGCGCCGCTCGTCCGGCCACCCGTGGTGCAGCCGGAGGATCTCGTCGAGGGTGGCCGCCACCGTCTGACGGGGGTCGAGGCTGGTGTAGGGATCCTGGAACACGATCTGCACCTCGCGGCCCCGAAGCCTACGCTCCGCCGACGAGCGCGCCGGCTTCGACCGATCGCGGCCGCATGCACTGATCCCGCCCTCCGTCGGCGTCTCCAGTCCGACGATCATCTTCGCGACCGTGGTCTTCCCCGACCCCGACTCGCCGACGATCGCGATCGATCCCGATGGCGGGACCGCGAACGTGACGTCGTCGACGGCCAGCTGCTCCCCGAACCGCTTGCTGAGACCCCGCACCTCGAGCACCGGCTCCGCACCTGCGGCCGCGCCCGGATCCCTCGGCTGCCGATCAGCCATGGGCGGTGACCTCCAACCGGCCGCGCAACTCCTCGGCGCGCAAGCAGCGCACGATGCCTTCGTCGATGGTTTGCAGGAAGGGTGCCTCCGTCGTGCACCGCTCCTGAGCGTGGGGGCACCGTGGCGCGAAGGCGCACTCGCCCTCGGACGCTTCGAAGGCCGACAGGGGCCGCCCCGCGATGGCGGTGAGGCGGTGCGTGGTGGCGTCGATGTCCGGGCGGGCGGCGGCCAGCGCGGCGGTGTACGGGTGGAGGGGATCTCCGTGAAGGAGCGTCGAGGCCCGGATCTCGACGATCTCGCCCGCGTACATCACGGCGGTGCGGTCGCACACCGCCGCGGCCAACTCCAGGTCGTGCGTGATGAACAGCAGGGTCAGCCCGAACTCGCGACGGAGACCGTCGAGGATCGCCATGACCTCAGCCTGGGTGGTGACATCGAGCGCCGTCGTGGGCTCGTCGGCGAGGAGCAATCGTGGTTCCGTGAGCAGGGCGGTCGCGATCATGACGCGTTGCAGGAGCCCGCCGGAGAGTTCGTGCGGATACTGGTGCAGCCGACGTTCGCCGTCGGGGATGCCCACGTCGTCCAGCAGCGAGATGGCGCGCCGGGAGGCTTCGGCCCGGCCCACGCCGCCGTTCGTGCGCAGGGCCTCGGTCATGAAATCACCGATCCGACGCACCGGGTTGATGTGCGCGCGCGGGTCCTGGAAGATCATCGCCACGTCGTCGCGATAGGCGCGGAAGTCCGGGCCTTTCAAGGCGAGAACGTCATGGCCGTCGAACCGGATCGAACCGGCCACGTCGGCGCCCGGCGGGAGCAGCCGGTCCACGGCCCGCGCCGTCATGGACTTGCCCGAACCGGATTCACCCACCAGGCCGAGGGCCTCGCCGGGCTGGATGGTGAGCGCCACGTCTCGAAGGACCGAGCGCGCGATGCCCTCGACGGGCAGCTGCACGGTTAGCGCCTCGATCTCCAGGAGGGGCCGGGGGGCCGTCATCGACGCTCTCGTTGCGCCTGCTCGTACAGGCGCTCGCCGAGGATGTTGAACGCAACCACCACGATCACGATGCAGACGCCGGCCGCGAGCGCCGAGGTCGGATAGCCCTGGATCAGGCCCGACTGGTTCTCGGCGACCATCACGCCCCAGTCGGGGTTGGGCGGTTGGACCCCGAGCCCGAGGAACGAGATCGCGGCGAGGTCCACCATGGCGTAGCCGAAGAGGATCGTGGCCTGGGCGACGATCAGCGGCGCCATGTTCGGGATCAGGTGGCGCAGGCAGATGGAGACCGAGGACAGCCCCTGCACGGAGAGCGCGTCCACGTACTGCTGACCGCGTTCACGCAGGGCGGCGCCGCGCAGTACGCGTGCGACGTAGGGGGTGTAAGCGACCGCGAGCGCCAGCACGGCGGCGATCAACCCGGCGCCGAACACGGTCGCGGCGAGGATCGCCAGGAGGATGGCGGGGAACGCGAAGAGAACATCGAGGCCGGAGGAAACGACCGTGTCGTACGCGCCACGACGCCACGCGGAGGAGATCGCCAGCACCGTGCCCACGGACATGCAGATCGCGACGACGAGGAGGGGACCGAGCATCGAGGTCCGAGCCCCCACAAGGATGCGCGACAGGACGTCGCGGCCCTGCCCGTCGAAACCCAGGAGATGCCCCGGCGCGGGACCCACGTAGGAAAGGGACAGCCGGCTGAGGTTGGCATCGGAGGCGATGAACGTGCCGAAGATCGCGATGAACAGCGCGATGGCGATCACGATCGCGGAGGCGATCCCGGCAGCCCCCGTCCCGCGGATCAGGGCGATCGGGCCGCGCCGCCTCGCGGGCTCCGCCGTCACGGCCACGGCGCTCATTCGGCCTTGCTTCCCAGCGACACGCGGGGGTCGAGCACCGCGTAGAGGATGTCCACGATCACGTTGACCACCACGAACGCTGTGACGAGGACCAACGAGATGCCCTGCACCACGGCGAAATCCTTCGAGTTCGCCGCGCTCACGAGGTAGGCGCCGAGACCGTTCAGCCCGAAGGCGCGCTCAACGACGGCCGCGATCGCGATCAGCGAGGCGATGGTGATGCCCGTGATCGTCGTGATGGGGATGGCGGCGTTGCGGAGCACGTGACGCCGGATGAGCTTCGCGTAGGGGATCCCGCGGCTGATCGCGGTCTGCACGTGCTCGCGCTGGAGCTCTTCTCGCACGGACGCTCGGGTAACGCGGGCCACGATCCCCAACGCGGAGATCGCGAGCGCGAACGCGGGCAGCGTGAGGTGGTACGCGGTTCCCCAGAGCCCCTTGCCGTTGCCCAGCACCGGGAACCACCCCAGTCGGACCGAGAACAGCAAGATCAACAGGATCGCGGCCACGAAGGACGGAAGCGCGGCGGAGAACGACGTCGCCACCACCGCGGAGGTATCGAGGAGGCCGGGCCTGAGGCCGGCCACCAGCCCGATGCCCACCCCGATCAGCACGATGAGGATCGACGCGTACAGGACGAGCGCCGCCGTGGTCCAGATCCGGGCGGCGATGAGGCTCGAGACGTTCTGGCGCAGGGCGATCGAGATGCCGAGGTCCCCGTGCAGGGCTCCTTTCAGCCAGATGACGTACTGCTCGAGGAAGGGCTTATCCAGGTGGTAGCGCTGCTCCAAGACCTTGACGCTTTCCGGGGGCAGCGTCCTGCCCCCGGAGAGCACCGCGATGGGGTTGCCCGGCGCCAGGTAGAGCGCGCTGAAGATGATGAAGCTGGACACCAACAGCGTGGCCAGGAGCATCGCCAGCCTTCGCCCGAGGAAGCGCAGTCGCCCCATGGAGGGCTAGCTCTTCCCACCCAGGTCGTTCGCCCACGGGGCGAACATGTACGCGAACGACGCCGTCGCGCCGGTGAGGTTGGCGCTCGTGATGATCTCCGAGTTGGGCAGCGCGTTCGGGATCCACGGCAGGTCCTTCATGATGATCGCCTGGGCATCCGCGACCTTCTGCGCCCGCGCGTTGTCATCGGCCGTCGCACGCGCCTCGTTCATCAGCTTCGTCACCTGTGGATTCGAATATCCCGAGTAGTTCTGCGACCCGGTCGGAAGCACGAGGGTCCCTAGCAGGGCGGCCGGATCGGCGTAGTCGCCGTAGTTCGTGGTGAAGAACCCGTCGATCCCTGCCCGTGCCTTCGCATCGATGAAGAAGTTGATGTAGTTGGCCGCGGACACCGACTTCAGCTTCACCTTCAGGCCGATCGCCTCGCCGGCCGCCTGATAGGCGCCCGCCTCCACGGCGAGGTTGTTGAGCTCGCTCGACATCCCCAGCGTGATCGTCTTGCCGGCGGCGCCGGCCTCCTGGATGAGCTGCCTGGCCTGATCGATGTTCTGCGTCATGTCGGGGAGCGCGTCCCAAGCGGATTGGAAGACATCGCGCCCGTACCCCCAGGTCCCGGGCGGCGAGAGCGCCTTGGGCATGAGCGCTGCGCCTTTGTAGACGGTGTCGATGATCCCCTGGCGGTCCAGGGCGAGCGAAAGCGCCTGACGCACGCGGACATCGCCGAGGGCCCCGTCGAAGCTCGAGACGATGAACGCGTCGGAGTTCCAGCCGGCTCCGTCGGTGACCGACACATTGGGATCTTGGCGGAGCTGGTTGAGGGTGGACAACGAGAACGAGTACAGGCCGTTCACGTCCCCGGTCTGCAGGGCCGAGGTGAGGGCCGCCTCGTCGGGTGTGCCCTTGAACAGGATCGACCCGACCAGCGGCTTCACGTCCGGGTTCCAATAGGCGTCGTTGGCGACCACCTGCACGCCCTCGCCGGTCTTCCAGGTCCCGAGCTTGTAGGAGCCCGAGCACATGATGCGGCCCGCGGCCGAGCCGAAGTCCGTTCCGGCGGCCTCGGTGAACGCCTTCTCGACGATCCAACCCGGCGTCGAAGCGAGCTCGCCCGCCAGCCAGTAGTCGGGCTGCTTTAGCTCGATCGTGACCTCGTTCGGGCCCGTGACCTCGATCGATCGCACGAAGTTGAACGTGGCCCCGTAGAACCCGCCGAGCTTGGGGTCGGTATTGCGCTCCAGGCTGTACACGACATCCTCCGGGGTCATGGGCTTCCCGTCCCAGAAGGTGATGCCAGGCTTCAGCGTGAAGACCATCGTGGTGTCGTTCGGATAGGTGAGATCCGCGAGCCCGGGCGTGATCGAGCCGTCGGGCTCCTGGTGCAACAAGGTTTCACACAGGACCGACAGGACGGTGTTCTCGGGATAGTCGAAGGCATAGATGGGATCCAGCGAATTGGTTTCGCGGTACACGCTCCACACGATGCTGTCCACCGGCTGAGTGCCCGCGGGCGTCGTGGTCGCCAGATCGATGGCCTGGCCGGCGGACCCCGACGGCGTCGTCGAATCATCGACCGAGCGCCCGGAGCAAGCGGCGGCGAACAACCCGAACACCAGCCCCAGCGCCAACGTGACGAGTCGTTTCTCGATGCCTCTCATGACCCCTCCGATCCTCTTTTTCCACGCTCGGTTCCGACCGCCTCGAGCATCAGGTCGATCCCCTACTCGAAGGCTTCCCCCCACCGTCGAGCAGCTCCGGCGCCGCCTGGGTGAGGTTGGGGAACGGATCGGCCGGCAGCGACCCGTTCGCCTGCCGCCTGCTCGCCCGGCCATCTGCCGTGGCGCGCGCATCGCTCACGGCGGGGTCCACGCCGAACTCGTCCCCCATCGTTCGGACGCTGATCTCGCCCCCATCGGTGTCCGCCAGCTGAGGCATCGACGATGCCCTCCCGGGACAGCGTACGGGGCCGCTCGGCCGCCGTCGTACGCATGCGGCGCATCTTGATGTCGGACTCCCGGCCTGTCAACGCAGTGGGAGCTCGGCCCGACCGGTGACGTCGTTGCGCGATCCTGTCGAACGCAGATGTCGCCGGACTCCACGAGTCTCCGCGATCTGACTCACGCCCCGAAGGGGTGACACTTTTGTCATGCTCGGCCGCAAGTATTGACCGGGGTTACAGTTCGGTCCATAAAGGCTACGGTCGCCAGTCGAGTAGATAGACACCCACCTCCGACGCGGCCGAACGAGCGGTCCCTGCGGGGCCGCTTCTTCCTTTTCGGGCGCTGATCGGCTCGCACGAGCCGAGGAGGGAACGAGGCGTGAGCACGACCGTACGAACACTCGGCGTCGATCGGAACGACGCGATCAACGAACTCGGACGCTGGGCGGCGTCGTTCACGACGCTCGTCGGAGCGGACGTGGTCCGCGAACTCGCGGGCTTCGCCCGCGAGGCTTCCGCAGGATCCATGATCACCGTCCGCTGCAATCGAGACGGATTCACCGCGCAAGTGACCGGCAAGATCGTGGACGGCCGCGGGCACCTCCTCACACCAGAAGCGATCGTGGAGCTCGCTCACGAGCTCGACTGAAGGCACGGCGCCGGCGTAGCCGGCGAGCGGAAGGAACGCGCACCACCCCCTACACGGAAACGACCGGAGGGGCGCCAGGACCGGGTCGAAGGCCCGAGCTCGGCGCCCCTTTTCCGTTCGCTCCGGGGCCGGCGAGCCCGGAAGCGGACGGTACGAGAAGGAGGATCACGATGCAGCAGGAGCCGAGCGGGAACCGGGAAGCCGGTCGACGCGACCTCGTTGGTGAGACATCACGCGGCGCTCGAAAGCGCCGCCTGTCGAAGAAGCCCGCCATCGGGCTCTTGATCGTCGCCGCCATGGTGGCGTCGAGCCTGCAGGTGCTGCAGGCACTTCCGGCGCAGGCGCGACCCGACGTGACCTTCACGTTGAACGCCGTGGAGTACGACACGCAGACGGCCTCCGACACCAACACGCCCGTGCTCGGCTTCCGTTACCTCGTGACGCCCAATGATGTGGGCGACCCCGCCGACCCCGATCCGATGATGCATCCCGGGATGCACCCGATGAGCAGCACGGAGACGACGATCTCGGCCGAGGGCCGCGACGCGAACAACAACGGACAGGAGCAGGTCACCCTCCCCGAGGGCAAGTACCTGATCTCGGTGCAGGACGACCCGGGCCCGGGCGACGATCCCGGTCACCGCGTATGGGGTCAGCACATCGAGGTCGTTCCCGGCGGCATCCTTCAGGCCGACGGCACGCTCACCCACCAGGTGAACATCAGCATGATCCCCTTCCCGCTGAAGCTCGGGAAGATCGATCACGTACGCCTTCCGGGACACATCTCCCGCGAACAGTGCCCCCGACCTCCCCCTCGAGACCCCTCTGGCCGGATTCAACGCCGAAGTCCGCGACTACACCGACGACCTCGTGACCGCCGACTACTGGGGCAACCCCATCTGCACGACCTACGACGGCGACCCCAACGGTGACTACCCGCCGGGCAATATCGTGGACGTCGGAGGCGAGTGCCTGACCGGTCCCGACGGCGTGGCCACGATCGAGAATCTGGCCCCCGGCAAGTACAACCTGTACATGAACGCACCCGACGGGACCCCGTGGGTGCAGACGACGACGTACACCGGCGGCCGTGCGATCGCCGAGGCCGGTGTCACCGAGGACGACGACGGCACCGGCGCCATCCGCGAGAGCCTGACCGAGACCGTCACGCAACCGACGGCCTACTGGTTCGGGTTCCTGCGGCCGCTCAACACCGGGACCAACCAGATCCCCGCCGCCGCCGGCATCACGCAGGTGAACGCCAAGCGCAAGCACGTCGTCGGCTGCCTTCGCGATTGGGGTTGGAACCCGCCGTTCGGCGCTCCGTACATCGAGAAGCGCGAGCCCGTGCGCGAGGGATGGATCGCGTTGAACAACCTCGACATCGCTGCCGAGGCGACGGCCACCTACATCGCGCCGCTGATCGACAACCCGGGGAAGTACCCGGACTGCGGCGTGGGCAAGATCGACATCGCCGGCGTGCCGCCGGGCAACTATCAGGCGTTCTTGTTCGACGAACACCTCAACTACATCTTCCGCCTGTACAACTTCACGGTTCCCAACACCACCGCAGGCAACCAGATCACCCTCGAAGGTGACGACGCAGTCGACACCGATGGGAACAACGTCTTCAACTGCCCCACGCAGGTGCCGAATGGCAGCTTGGGTCAGATCCCGACGGCCGCCGGCACCGAGTGCACGGGCAACGTCGGCGTGTTCCGCTGGTTCGGCCAGCTCTCCGGCTTCGTCTTCGCCGACACCGGCGTGGCCGACGACGGGACGCCGATCCCGGACGTGCCGTCGAGCGCCGACCACGGCACGCTCACGCTCACGACCGTCCACCCGTTCGAGAGCCACGCGGCTGGCCCGACCTCGGGCAACGGCGTCCTCGACTGCTACACGGACACGCCGAGCGGCCCCGCATGGGATCCGAACGCCCTGGACGAAACGGGATTCGCGAAGGATCCCAGCAAGTGCGAGGTCCCGATCCCGGACAGCCCGGTGGACATCCGGCAGCGTGACGGCACGGTGCTGCTGGACACGTCGACCAACCTCGAGGGCTACTACGAGTTCCCGCGCGCCCTCGCCGAGCTGAACAAGTTCCAGATCGCCGAGGTGGGCTTCACCAACTTCGAGACCACCGGCCCCTCGCTCCACGACGAGTACGACTGGAGCAAGGTCCAGACCCTGCACTCCGAGGCGGGCGGCAACCTGCTGATGAACCAGCTTACCGCGGAGGGCAAGCACACCTTCATGGACTGGGGCAAGCGGCCCTACCAGAAGGCCCCCGGGCAGATCGTGGGCATCACGTTCTACGACGCCACGCGCAACGAGCTCGACGCGCGCAACGCTGCGGCCGAGACCTACGCGCCGGGCATCCCCGACGCGCGCGTCAACCTCTACAAGGACGTCAACAACACCCCGAACGACACCTCCGACGACGTGCTCGTGAACGTCTATGAGGGCACGGACCACTGGCAGCACCCGAACAGCCCCACGGGCGGTGACGCCGCCGATCCGAACGGGCCGTGCGACGTCCTGAACGTCGACGGCAACCCGCCGCCGGTGGCCCCGGACTTCAACGTGCCCAACCCCGACCTCCGCCAGTTCTGCGGCGAGGTGCCGTTGGTGGGCAACGAGACCAAGGACGGGGCGTTCGACGGCGGTTACGCCTTCGCCGACTACTGCCCCAACGGCTACGACGAGTCCCAGATCGGCGCCGACGAGCCGTGCAACGCCGCTGGTGGCGGCCACGAGGCCCCCACGCCACTGGTGGCGGGCAACTACGTTACCGAGGCCATCGCGCCTCCCGGCTACACGATCGAGAAGGAGGAGGACGTCAACGTCTTCCACGGCGACGTCTTCCAGCCACAGATCCCACCGCCGCCGTGCGTGGGAACGATGCACACGGTCGACGTGGTGGACAACTACGCCGCCGCCGACTACGACTCCAGCGACCCGGCCAACACGCAGGGTGTCTACAACCCGTCCCTGATCGACGTCGGCGGGAGTCCCTTCCAGGACCAGCAGAAGCCGCTGTGCGACAAGAAGTACATCGTCTTGAAGAACGGCGCCAACGTGAACTCCGACTTCTTCTTCCTGCCCGACACCGAGGGCAACGGGAGCGACTCGTACGGCGTCCAGGAGCCCGGCCGTTGGTTCGGGTGGGTCAGCGACGACATCAACGTCGACACCGATCCGAACTCGATCTTCTACGGCGAGCCGCGTCCCGTGGCGGGTGTGCCCGTGACGATCCGCGACTTCTCCTACCGCGCTCTCACCACCGTGTACACGGATGAATACGGCTTCTACGAGGCGCTCCTGCCCACGACGTCGAGCGAGAACTGCCCGATCCCTCAGGGCATCTGCCCGGCGGAGTTCATCGCGGTCATCAACGACCCCGGCGACCCGGGCGCTCCGAATGAGGGCTTCAACCCGGACTTCCTGGTCTCCCCGGTGACCTTCGAGGCATGGCCCGGCACGCTCACACTGCTGGACACGCCCGTGGACCCGAACTCGGGAGTGGCTTGCCCGGCCTCGTCCGGTCCCGACTTCTACTCCACTAACACGGTCCTGCTCGAGCGCTCGTCCGGCAACTGGACCTGGTCGAACCCGGGCGGCGCCGGCAATGAGGTCACGATCCGCGGGCTGAACTTCGGCGCCAACCGCGGGGCCGGTGCCGAGGCGACCCTCGGACACGTGCTCCTGCAAAACCAGGCCGGCGGCGCGCCCGTGACGGTCACGGGCGCCGCGAACTACCCGGTCTGGAACGACTCGACCATCACCTTTAAGGTCCCCGGGAACATCGCTCCCGGCCCGTACCAGCTCCTGGTGCAGATCCAGATCCCCGCACCCACCACGGACCAAACGATCGTCCCGGATCCATCGAACGTGTCGGCCACCGGCCTCACGCTGCACCTGCGTTCCGCGGCGGCCGTGGCAGGTGGGTCTCCCTACACCCCGAGCCCGATCCTGTACGTGGACCAGGACAACCCGGCCGCGAGCGACGGCAACGCGGGGAGCGAAACGAGCCCCTTCAAGACCATCCAGGCGGCGATCGACGCCGCGCCGGTGCCTTCGGCCGGCGACTCGGGCGCCCTCGTGATCGTGAAGCCGTCCACGTACCGGGAGAACGTGATCCTGGACCGTCGTCTGCGTCTCCAGGGCTACGGCCCCGGCGGCCGCAACGGCGCGAACGTCCAGGTGGTTCAGCCGGACGAGCTGGTGCGGCACGTGCCCGGCACCGTGATCGACGGGCGGTTCTTCAGCTACCCGACGATCCAGGCAGACTGGGCGGCGCGACTCGGCATGTCAGAGAGCGCCGGACGAGTCGGTCACCCCGGCGGGGACACGAACGTCCCCAGCGGGGCCGACATCACCGTGGTCGGCAACAACAACCAGTACACGCCCAGCGGCTCCACCGCCCAGCGGCGTGTGAACCGTGCCCTGATCGACGGGTTCGCGCTGCAGACGGGCGTGGGCGAAGGCGCCGGCGGCATCTTCGCCAACGGCTACGCCCGGTGGTTGAAGGTCAGCAACAACTTCATCGACGGGAACCACGGTCACTACGGCGGGGGCATCCAGCTCGGCATGCCGTACCGCGGCGCCGGACTCCCCGGCAACCAGCGGTACAACGCGAGCAACGCCAACACCGACGTGACGATCTCCTACAACCGTCTGGTCGGCAACGGCGGCACGCAGTCTGCGGGCGCCATCGGCCTGTACAACGGAGCGGACAACTACCAGGTGACCAACAACCACCTGTGCACGAACTTCTCCGGCGAGTACGGGGCCGGCGTGTCCCACTTCGGTTCCAGCGACGGCGGGCTCATCGCGAACAACCTCGTGATGTTCAACGACGCGGTGGACGAGGGTGGTGGCATCTTCGTCGGCGGTCAACTCTCGAACACCAACAGGCCGGGAAGCAGGCCGGAGAGCACGGGTCCGAACAACCGCAACGCCAACCCGATCACGATCCGCAACAACAAGCTCACGAGCAACATGTCTGGCGACGACGGCGGCGGCATCAGGGTCCTGAACTCCCTGCTGCAGCCCATCGACATCGTCAACAACTTCATCACGAACAACAACTCGGCCCACTACGGCGGCGGGATCGCGCTCGATGACGCGATGAACGTGCACATCGTCAACGACACCATCGCCAGGAACACGACGACCTGGAGCTGCTCGTACTGCTCGGACACCGCCGAACTCCCCTTCGTGGGAGCAGGGCTGGCGAGCGAGCCGCTCGGGCCGGATGCCCAGGCGATGTTGCCCAACAGCGCGCCGAAGCACTCCCACCCGTACATCCTGAACACGCTCTTCTACCAGAACGAGGTGTTCCAGCCCGGCCTGGACGCTGCGGGTCTGCCTACCCTCGATTCCCGAGGGATCAGCGACCTCGCGATGGTGGGACGTGGTGTCGCCACCGAGTACATGCACCCCAAGCACTCGGTGGTGGATCAGGCGACGCAGCCCACGCCGACGATCGGGCACGGGATCGACCTCTCGAACCGGATCATGCCCACCGGAGGCAACCCGTTCGTGCAGGACTACATCACCTCGTTCCAGTTCGGCTTCAGTCAGCTGGGTGGCAACATCGTGGTGAACATCGCCGGGCCGATCGTGGGCGAGACCCTGCCCCCGGGCGACCTGGGCAACCCCGGCAACTACCACCTGTGCGCACCGAGCCCGCTGCTGCTCCCCTGCACGTCGCTGCTGGCGATCGACCAGGGACGCGGACGCGACTTCTTCAACGGCCCGGAGAACTTCCCGGGGGCGATGGCGCAGTTCGTCTCCGCTCCGGACTTTGCGGGCGCGCCTGCCAGCCCATGGTTCGGCGACATCGACGGGAACACCCGGCCGGTGGACTACCCCGGCGTGCCGGCGATCTTCCCGGTGCCCGCCGCACAGCGGAACTGGGACATCGGAGCCGACGAGGCGCTGTTCCCGGCGCCACCCTTCGAGGGAACCCTCGGTGGGCTGGGCTAGAGCGGGGAGCGTGAAGGGGCCATGACATCACCTCACCAGGAGGATCAAAGGATGAATGAGGAGCAGGCACGCGACGGGATGACCAGACGGGTCTTCCTCAAGGCCGGCGGGGTAACCGCCGCCGCGATCGGAGGCGCGGCGGCGATCGGCAGCTCCCCGTGGAGCGTTGCCGCGCGCATCGCCTCGGCGGCACCGGTCGCCAAGTCGATCCAGCTGGGAGTGAGCGACGGATTCGCCTGGCTCCCCGGTATCGACGGCCCCGAGTTCAACCGTCCCGGCGGTTCGCTCACGGAGATCCCATGGATGCCCGGCCAGCACGGTCTGTACGTGTTCGGGTTCAAGGACGAGACCGGGAGAACGTTCAAGCAGGTCGTGAAGGACGTGAAGGGCAAGATCCAGACCTCGGCGCCGATCCTGGCCTTCGACGAGACCACAGACGTTCGCATCAAGATCGCGAACGCGGCGTTCCGCAACCGCCCCGACCTGTCCGACTCCCACACGATCCACTGGCACGGCTTCCGCCAGGCGATCCCGCTCTTCGACGGCGTTCCCGAGGTTTCGATCGCCGTCCCGCAAGGCAAGACGTTCACCTACGAGTACAAGCCGCGAGACGCCGGCACCTACATGTACCACTGCCACTTCGAGGACGTGGAGCACGTGCAGATGGGCATGCAGGGCATCGTCTACGTGCGACCGGTGCAGAACGGCCACGCGGCCGGCGGCTTCACCAAGTTCGCCTACAACGACGCGACAGGCTCGACGGGCTACAACCGCGAGTATTCGTTCATCCTGAACGACATCTGGACCGAGGCCCACCTGAACGACATGCACATCCAGGAGTCGATCTGGACGGACTACAAGGCCGACTACTGGACGATCAACGGCCGTGCCTACCCGGATACCGTCAAGGCCGGATGGACGCCCGGGACCTTGCCTCCAACCTCCGTCCTGGCCGCGAGCGACCCCCTGCGGATCCTGAACTCCCAGCCGATCTCCTCTCTGATGCAGGTGAACCCCGGCAACCGGGTGCTGATCCGGATCGCGAACCTCGGCTATGAGCAGCAGTCGATGCACTGCCCGGGGATCTCCATGCGGGTCGTGGGGGAGGATTCCGAACTGCTGCGGGGGCCGACGGGGGCCGACGAGTCCTACGTCACCGACACCATCTACCTC
Source organism: uncultured Actinomycetes bacterium (assembly GCA_963719165.1). Lineage (GTDB taxonomy): Bacteria > Actinomycetota > UBA4738 > UBA4738 > HRBIN12 > JAOUEA01. The sequence continues at coordinate 2,242,323 of CAVRAV010000001.1, forward strand.
GGTTCCGGAGAAGCGCGGGACGTGATCTTCACGGCGCCGGCTTTCTCGGCCTCGCGCGCCGAAACCGACTCGAGGATCCTGCCGGGCAGACGGTTCAATCGGTACCCGTTCCTCAATCGAAACCTGGATCGTCTCAACAACTACGGCCACACCACGGACGGATCCGACGGCGAGATGTCGGGACTGGGCGGGCAGGTGACGGAGGTTCGCGTCTATGAGACCGCCCTCCCGACCCAGGGCCTCGATGACCTCAACAAGACCTACTGGTAACCCCCATGCAGAGAGCGGACGCAACCACGATGACAAGCGAAAGGCGGAACGAGGCATGAGCGCGCTGATCGGGAAGCTGAGGTGGAAGGCATTGCTCGCCGGTGGCGCGTTGTTGGCCCTGGCGGTCCCCCCATTCACCACGACGGCCAACTCGGCGACGACCCCCAAACAGGGGATCGTCTGCACGGGCGGAGCGGTCTCGGGCTCGACCCGGACCTTCGACCTGCAGACCGCGGACGGCTACATCTACACGCCGGACGGCAACACGGTCTATTCGTGGGGCTTCTCGGTGCTGGGCTCGGACTTCCAGCTGCCCGGCCCCGTGCTGTGTGCCAATCAGGGCGAGACCGTGGTCGTGCACCTGACGAACGACCTCCCCGTTCCGGTATCGATCGTGTTCCCGGGCCAGGAAGGCGTGCAGGCCGGCGTCGGCAGCGGCGGAGCGTCGACCTCGACGGCGGGGTTCCTCACCCTCGAAGCGAACGCGAAGGCTGGGGTCACCTCCGGGACCGCCACCTATACCCTGTCCAACGTCCAGCCGGGGACCTACCTCTACCAAAGCGGCACGAACCAGCGCCTCCAGGTGGAGATGGGACTGTACGGCTCCATGGTCGTGCGCCCCACCACGAGCACCGGCGCGTGCGTTTCGGGCGCCGCCAGCGGCAACTCCTACGCCTACAGCGCCGCACGCACCGCGTTCGATCCCTGCCGCGAGAACATCCTGGTGCTGGCCGAGGTCGACCCCGACATCCACCTCGCGGTGGAGCAGCAAGTGAACTTGGCTCAGCCCGTTGACGTGGATCTCACCGGTCGGCACGCGCGCTACTACCTCATCAACGGGCGTGCGTTCCCCGACACGCTGTACGACAACGGCGTGCCGTGGCTGCCCAACCAACCCTACGGATCGCTCGTGCGGGTTCAGCCCATCGATCAAACGGGTGGGCGGCCGTCGATGATCCGCTACGTGAACGCGGGTCTCGACAACCACCCGTTCCACCCGCACGGCAACAACATGCTCGTGATCGGGCGAGACGGCCGCCTCCTCCAGGGCGCCGCCGGCGAGGATGCCTCGTTCGGAGACTTCACCCGGACGGTGGGCGCGGGCCAGACCTATGACCTGCTCTTCGAGTGGATCCTCAAATGCAACACGGCTGGTCTGAACGGCCAGAGCTGGCTCGACGCCAACGGCAGCCACTCAGCATGCGGCCCCGCGGGCACCGAGCCCAATCGCGTCCAGGTGACGATCCCGAGCTACAACGCGCTGACCTTCAAGGACAACGAGACCCATTACAGCGGCAGCCCCTACCTGGGCCAGAAGGGGACCATCCCCAGCTTCGTGACGAAGGACAACATCTGCGGCGAGTACTACTTCCCCTGGCACAGCCACGCCTTGAACGAGTTCGCGAACTTCGATGCGGGATTCGGTGGCATGGCGACCCTCGTCCGGGTGGATCCGCCGCCGTCGATGAACGTGACCGGCAAGGCATGCAAGTGACGAGCACCGAGCGAAGGAGCCTGACCATGCGCCGACCGAAGAACATGACCAAGGCGAGCGTCGTCTTCGCGATGTGCGCGTCGCTCATGATCGCCGTACCCGCATTCAGCGCCGCCGGACACGCGGCAACCCAAGGAACCGCGAAGCCCGCCGTCCATCACAAGCACAAGCACCACAAGCACAACACAAAGGCCTCAGCGGCGTTCGTGGCGACGACGCTGACCGGCACGGACATCTATCTGTGCGCCTCCAGCGGCAGTGTCACCATGCCGGACGCCGTGTCCGTCCCGATCTGGGGGTTCTCCCAGGACACGACCCCGGGCACTCCCGGCGGCTGCGCGCCGGCCTCGCTCCCGGGTCCAGTGATCGACGTTCCCGCGGGATCGCCCGTGACGGTCCACCTGAACAACCAGCTGACCGACCGTGCCGTCTCGCTCCTGTTCGACGGCCAGAGCCTGATCCCGGACCGTGCCGGGGCCCCGGCGAACGGCGGGACGGCGACGTACACGTTCACGCCGAGCGCGGGGACCTACCTCTACCAAGCCGGCACCGACGTGACGCGACAGGTGCCGATGGGCCTCTACGGAGCCCTCGTGGTGGAGCCGTGTGCCACGCTCCCGTGCTCCCAGGCCTACGCGAACGCGAATACCGCGTACGACGCATCCGCCGTGATGGTGCTGAGCGAGATCGACCCGAACATGAGTGGCGATCCCGACGCGTTCAACCCGCTGGACTACGACCCCCAGTACTTCCTGATCAACGGCCAGGCCTATCCGGACGTGCCCGCGATCGATGTGGGCGGAACCGGCGGCAGTGCTGGTCGCAGGCTCCTGGTGCGCTACCTCAACGCTGGGTCCGAACACCACACGATGATGCTGCTGGGACTTCGTGAAACGTTCGTCGCGAAGGACGCGTTCCCCACGCCCTACCCGTATTCGCTGGATTCGGAGACGATCGCGGCCGGCTCGACCGCCGATGCGATCATCACGATCCCGGCCGGCACGCAGGCGGGTGCCAAGTTCGCGCTCTTCAACCGGAACCTGGACCTGTCCAACGGCCTCTACGGTGCGACGAACCACACGCCGGGCGGCATGATGACGTTCATCGCGGTGCCGTAGTGGAGACCTCGGTCACGCTCGCGCCCGCGGACGATCGTTCTCGGAGCCAGCGGTCGGAGGCGGTAGCCCGCCCCCGGCCGCTGGCGTTCGTGGTCGCTCTGCTCGTGGTGGCCGTCACGGCCGGGGCCCTGATCGTGCCCAAGCTCATCAGTCCGCGACGTGCCTACGACCCGTCGGCCCCGGCCACCGCCGCCTTCGAGGATGAGACCGGCCTGCGTCTCCTGCGGGTGGCCTCCACCGGCGCCGTGGGCCTGGTCGAGGTCCAGTACCAGATCGTGGACCCGGCCAAGGCCGGAGACTTCATCGGGCACGACACGTATCCGATGGTCCTGGACGAGGACACCGGCCGCGAGCTCACCTCGCCGTGGATGGGCCACGCCGCTCACCCCTTCTTCCGCCCGGGCGCCGACTTCTACGTCATCCTGGAAGACACCGGACATGTCGTAGCGACGGGTGGATCCGTGACGGTGATCGTGGGCGACACCCGCCTCGAGCACGTGCCCGTCGAGTGATGCGTCCGGGGGCCCGATGAAGCGCGCCGCGCGGGTCGCCGCCGCGATCGGATTGAGCGCCGCCTGGTTCCTGGCGGCCTCCCCGACGGCGCTGGCCCATGCCGCCCTCGTCCGCTCGGACCCGAGTGACGGCGCGAACCTGTCGAGCTCGCCCGCCGCGGTTCAGCTGTGGTTCGATGAGCCGATCCGCCTCGGCCTGAGTTCGTTCCGCCTGTCGAGCCTCGACGGTGGTGAAGTCGAACCCGCCGCCGTCCGAGCGATCGTCGGAAACGGCGTCGCGCTCGATCTTCCGACCTTGCCACGTGGCGTGTACGACGTGTCCTGGAGCGTGATGTCCACCCTCGACTCTCATCTCACGGAGGGTCATGTGCTCTTCGGCGTTCAGGCGCCGGTTTCGGAGGCCGCCCGCACCTCGGTGTCAACGGCAGCGCCCCAGGTCGGAGCCGGTGAAACGGCCCTTCGCTGGTTCGACATCCTGGCGGCCGCCCTGATGGTCGGCGGGCTCGCCGTCGCCGGGTTGGTCTTGCGCGCCCGCGATCCGGCATCGGATCGATCAGGAAGGATCGCCATCCGTCGTCGCGTCTTGAAGGTGGCGGTCTGGGGCGCTGCATGTTCGGCGCTGATGAGTTTCGCCTGGCTCGCGTGGCAGTTGATCAAGATCCGCGGCGTATCGTCGTCTCAGTCCGGTTGGTGGAGCGTGGCCGAGCCGATCCTGCTCCACGGCCGATGGGCGGTCCTGTGGTGGACCCGGATCCTCCTCCTCGTCACGATCCTGATCGCCGCCGTTGCGATGCGGTCGGGAGCTTCGCGTGAGGGCATCCGCCCCAAGGGTCGCCTCCTCGGGTCGATCGCGGCAGCATCCGTGTTCGCCTACGCGCTGGTGTGGGCCCTGGGCAGCCACGCGGCGTCCGTGCCGTCTCCGACGCTGCCCGTGCTCGTGGACGCCGTACACGTCCTCACGGCATGCATCTGGATGGGCGGGCTGCTCGCGATCGTGATCGCGCTCGTCCCGTTGGGAAGACGTGACTGGGCGCGCTCCGACGCGCGGGACACCTGGCGTCGATTCGGTTGGATGGCGGTGGTGAGCCTGGGGTTGCTCGTCGCAACCGGCTTGCTCGAGGCCGCACGACAGGTGGCCTCGCTCGACGCGCTCCTCACGACCTCGTACGGCCGGGCTCTGTTGGCGAAGTCCGGGCTCCTCCTGTTCGCGGGCGGCCTCGGGCTCGTCAATTCCTTGATCCTGCACCCGGGCATGCGAGCGCGCTTCTCCCGAGCGATCGGTCGCGCTCCTCGACCCCTTCGTCGGCGGCCCACCCTGTCGCGGCTGATCGCAGTCGAGGGGGCCATCGGCGTCCTCATCCTCCTCGGCGCGGGCCTGATGGCGTCGGCGGCGCCCGGGCGTGGTGCGCGATTCGCGCCCGACGCGGGGCCCGTCCCGTCCTCCCAGGCGCAGCAGTTGAACGACCTCTTGGTCAGCCTGAGCGTTTCCCCGAACCTCCCCGGCAACAACGTCGCCGTGGCCGACGTCGTGAGCACCCGCCGCCCCGCGCCCGCACCCGTCTCGAGCGTCACGATGATCTTGCGCTCGGCCGACGGGTCTTCCGTCGTCACATCGCCCATGCCCGCGATCGCCTCGGGCCGCTACCAGGTCGGTGGCGACGGATTCGACCGGCCGGGCACGTGGGACCTGGACATCGTGGTGCATCGAGACGGCATCCCGGACACGGTCGCGAGCTTCGCGTGGCGCGTCGGCGATGGAAGCCCAGTGCGGGCTCCGGCGTTCTCGACGCGGTCGCTCGCTTCGTCCTTCACGGTCGCCGGGATCGCCGTGCTGATCATGCTCGGCCTCGTGATCGCCGTGCTCTTGCGGTTGCGTGCCCACTCACGCCGCGACGCCCGGTCGTCGTCGGCTCCCTTGGACGCGACGGTGTCTTCAGTTGCGGCGGAAGCGGCCGACTCGGCTACCACTCCCGATCAGGCGGCACGCCGCGTGCTCGTCGGAGCCGGTGTCGTCGAGCGATCGGTGGCCGATGCGGGCCAGCGGGGTGGACGATGAGCCGCAGGCGATCGATGCGGCTGGCGGCTTGCTTGATCCTGGTGGCAGGTGTGTTGTCGACGTCGATGGGCGCGGGAGCGGCCAGCGGCCACCCGCTCCCGCGGTCCGGCGTGATCGACGCCCCGCTCGCGCGATCCATGTTGCGTGCCCCCGGCGCTATGCAGGACGTCATCGTCATGCTTCGATCCCGCGCCGATCTCGACCAGATCGCGGCGCGGTCCGACGCCGTTCGCCTCCGCAGGATCGTGCTGAGCCTTCAGGCCACCGCGGCCTCGAGCCAGGCAGGTCTCCTCGCCCGGCTCGAAGCCTGGCGCGCGGACGGGTCCGTACGCCGGATCCGACCGCTGTGGGTCATCAACGGGATCGGGCTGCGAGCCACCCCGGCCGTGATCGGATCCATCGCCGCCATGCCCGAGGTGCGTTCCGTGTCCGTGGACGCGACGGTCGCCGCGCCCGCTACCTCGCCGGCGCCCACGGCGCCTGCCGAGCCCAACCTCACGGTGATCGGCGCCCCCGCCTTGTGGGCGCGAGGTCTGACGGGAGGCGGAGTCGTCGTGGCCAACATGGACTCGGGGGTGTCGTTGTCGCACGCCGATCTGGCGGCGGCATACCGCGGTGGGAACGACAGCTGGTTCGACCCCAGTGGCCAACACGCGACCCCGGCGGACCTGTTGGGCCACGGCACTCAGACGATGAGCGTCGTGGTGGGCGGCGGTGCGGGCGGGACCCAGATCGGCGTCGCGCCGGGCGCCTCCTGGATCGCGGCCAAGATCTTCAACGACTCGGGCGTCGCCACGACCACCGGCATCCACGCAGCGTTCCAATGGCTCCTGGATCCCGACGGCAACGCCGCTACGGCCGACGCGCCCGACGTCGTCTTGGGCTCCTGGACCACGGCGGGGCCTTCGTGTGACTTGACCTTCGAACCCGATCTGGAGGCGCTTCGCGCCGCCGGGATCCTTCCCGTGTTCGCCGCGGGGAACAGCGGTCCGTCCGTGAATACCTCGTTCAGCCCGGCGAACAATCCGGCGGCGTTCTCGGTTGGGGCCACGGACAACGGCGATGTGATCGCGCCGTTCAGCAGTCGTGGGCCCTCCACCTGCGGGCAGCGAACCGGCGCGTTTCCCGACGTTGTGGCGCCGGGCGTCGACGTTGCAACCGAGGATCTGTTCGGTCAGTTCGCCACGGCATCGGGAACGTCGGTCTCGGCGCCGCACGCGGCAGGGGTCGCGGCGCTCTTGTTGCAGGCGTTCCCGAGCGCCTCCACCGACACGCTGTCATCCGCGATGCGGACGTCGGCGCACGATCTAGGGTCGGCCGGACCCGACGACACCTATGGGAACGGGCGCCTAGACGCCCCGGCCGCCTATGACGCGCTGGCGGGCGTGGGGGCCCCTGCGCCGGTCCTCCTGTCGATCCACGCGGGGGCCGGGCACACCCTCGGGACGGTGACGGGCGTCCAGAAGAAGGACGTGGTCTCCTTCGACGGGTCGGCCTACGCGATGGTGTTCGACGGGTCGGACGTGGGCCTGGGCGGCGCCAACGTCGACGCGTTCGATCGGCTTGGCCCCTCCACCTTCCTCATGTCCTTCGACAAGCCGCTAACGTTGCCGGGCGTCGGGGCGGTGGATGATTCCGACATCGTCCGGTTCGCCGCGTCATCGGTCGGCCCCGCCACGACCGGGTCGTTCTCGATGTGGTTCGACGGCTCCGACGTCGGTTTGAGCACCAACGCCGAGGACGTGGACGCCGTCGCGGTCTTGGGTGACGGGCGCGTGGTGTTGTCCACCACGGGGCACGCGACGCCGACGGGCCTCGCCGGTGCCGAGGATGAGGATCTCATCGTGTTCGCCCCGAAACATCTGGGGCCGACGACGGCGGGGACGTTCGCGACCTACCTCGACGGCTCCGACGTTGGGCTGTCGGCCGGCACCGAGGACGTGGATGCGGTCGACGTCCGGGCGACGGGGGAGATCGACCTTTCCACGACGGGTGCGTTCGCAGTCTCCGGCCTGTCGGGAGACGGGGAGGACGTCTTCACCTGCGTGCCGATCACCCTCGGTGCGACGAGCGCCTGCAGCTACGCGCCGACGCTGGTGGTGGACGGGAGCGCGGTGGGGTTGGCGGGGTTGGGGGTCGACGCGTTCGGCCGCTGAACCGGTCTGTCCTCCGAACGGGTCAGCGCCTCGATCGCTCGGTTGCGGAGGCGGTAACAGTGGATGCGAGAGATGCCGAGATGCTCGGCGATCGCCACGGCCGGCCACCCCTCCGCGTACCAGAGCAAGAGCAACAGCCGCTCCCGAGACGCCAAACGCTTGAGGCGACGGGTCAGCTCCGCGTGTTCTTCCACGCGCGCCAACGCGCCGAACCCGAGCAGATCCGCCGAGCGCCGCCGGTTGCCGATCGAAAGGATGGAGGAACTCGCCGGCCGAACGCCCTCGGTGAACGAGCTCAGAGCTCGCACGACCTGTGCCTGATCCGTCAGAAGGTTCGACCGTCGTCTGAGGGGACCGTCGGCGGGGAGGGAAGTAGTCACCAACTGGGGGCTCCGCAAACTACTGTAGGGGTAAGAGGCTACATCACTTGGGGTTGCGGCGGAGCCTATCCGGGGGACACGCCGTTGCACAGAAACATGACGAACCGGTCATCGAGCCGTCATCCGGTTGTCATGAGATCAGTCGTGGGCAGATGAAAGATTCGTCATTTCCCCTGGTCAAGCAGCCCCTTTCTCTTTACCATAGCCTGATCATGCCCCGCATCCTGGTTGTCGAAGACGAAGCACGGATCGCAAGTTTCGTCTCGCGCGCGCTAACAGCTGAGGGATTCGGGGTTGATTGCGCGAGCGATGGCGATCGCGCATTGAAGATGGCCCGGGCTGGCCTGTACGAACTAGTCATCCTCGACCTGCTCCTGCCCGGTCGCGACGGCATCAGCGTGCTCCGGGAAGTCATCGAGCACGATCCGCAACAGCGCGTCATGGTTTTGTCGGCGATGTCCGACGTGGACAACAAGGTCCGCTGCCTCGACATCGGGGCCTCGGACTATCTCGCCAAGCCGTTCGCGCTCTCCGAGCTTCTGGCGCGCGTGCGTGCGCGCCTGCGACAGGCCCCGGCCCCCGCCCCCGACCGGTTCCTTCGGGTGGGCCCCGTCGCGTTGGACATGCTTCGTCGCGTCGCCGACGCGGGGAGCGGCCCCGTGAGCCTCACCGAGCGAGAGTTCGCGCTGCTGCAGTTCCTGATGCGAGCCGACGGCGAGGTCGCCACCCGGATCCGTCTCCTCGAAGACGTCTGGGGGGTGACGTTCGACACCGGGAGCAACGTCGTGGACGTCACCGTGAGGCGCTTGCGGTCGAAGCTCGGCGAGGAGATCGTCGAGACGGTGCGACACGTGGGATATCGGCTCAATGTTGCGTAGGCATGCCGCCGAGATCGGCTGGGGTCTGTTCTCGGGGCTCTGCCTGATCATCGTGGCCACGGTCGCCAGCTGGGAGACGATCCCGTTCCACCTCGTGTGGCTCGGCCTCGCGATCGTCTACGGGGTCCACCGCTGGGAGCTCGGCACCGCGATCTCGGCGCTCGTGGCCGTGGTCGTCTTCACGGGGGTCGCGTTGTTCCTGACCGCCCGCCAACCCGGCGGTCCGGGCCTGGATGAGATGGCAGAGGTCCCCATGATGGCCGCGATGTTCGTGGCCATGATCTGGTACACGGAGCGTGCCAAGCGCGCGATGGCCAGCCAGAACTCGGTGTTGGAACGCGAGCGCGAGTTCGTGCGTGACGCGTCCCACGAGCTGAAGACCCCGATCACCGTCGCGCGAGGTCACGCGGAGCTCATCCGCGCGTCGGCATCGACGCTGCAGGTGCAGGATGACGCGGACATCGTGCTTGACGAACTCGCCCGCCTCACGCGCGTGGCCGACCGCCTCCTGCTGTTGATGGCGGCGGAGCACCCCGACTTCCTCCATGTGAAGGAACTCTCGGTCGACGCGCTCATGGATCGAGTGGCGCGGCGCTGGACCCCAAGCGCGGATCGCCGTTGGGAGGTTCACAGCGCCGCGTCCGGTCTCGTGGCGGCCGACGTCGATCGCGTGGAGCTCGCCCTCGACTCGTTGATCGAGAACGCCGTCCGCTTCACGCACGCGAACGACACCATCGCGGTGACCGCCCGTAGCGACGGCAGCACCTTGGTGCTCTCCGTGGCGGACCCCGGCATCGGGATCGCCTCGGACCAGCTGTCCCGGATCTTCGACCGGTTCGCCCGGGTGGATCCGGATCGAAGTCGAGGCAGCGGCGGAACCGGACTCGGCCTCGCCATCGTGCGCGCGATCGCGGAGGCTCACGGGGGCAGCGTCAGCGTGATCAGCCACCCCGGGCACGGTTCGACGTTTAGCCTCAGGCTTCCCGGCTACCGCGAGGCGGAGCACGCGTCCGCTCGCCCCCTCGCGGCCGTCCTCGACCCCACCGCCTAGGAGCAGAACGGCTGCCCTGCATTGCGCCCCGCGCTCGTTCCGTGATACCTAGGCGCATCACCTACGAGGAGGGGCAGCCGTGAACGAGGGATCACCGCTCAGTCGGCGTCGGTTCGTACAACTCACGGCGGGCGCCGTAGCGGTCTCCGCGTTGCCGCTCCCGAAGGCGTTGGCGGCGACGAGGGGCGGGACCTGCGATCCGCTCGGGACCACGCCGCACTTCCGAGGGGTCGTGCCCACTCCCCATTCCGTCCTGGGCTTCCCGATCGGCGTCGACCGCGAAACCACCTCGCAGGAGATCATCACCTACCTGGACGCTGTGGGTGTCGCGAGCAACCGGGTGGTCGTGGGGACGCTGGGACACTCCCAGCGCGGCCGACCGATCCGGTACGCGATCGTGGGCAAACCCGGCAACGTCACGGCTTCGGGGCTCGTGCAGATCCGTCAGGACGTGGCGAAGATCCGCGATCCGGCCACGCCGCAGTCGACCGTCGACGCACTCGCGTCCAGCACGCCCGCCTTCCTCTGGGTGGCCGCGAACATCCACGGAGGAGAGGAGAGCGGTTCCGACGCGTCGCTGCAGCTCCTGTATGAGCTTGCCGACCGCGACGACTGCGGCGTCACCGACATCCTGGACCGCGCCGTGGTCATCATCGTGCCGTCGCAGAACCCGGACGGGCGCGAGAGCGACCTTCGCCGCAACGCGTTCGCATTCGACCTGAATCAGGACTACCTGGTGCGGACGCAGCCCGAGACCGACGGCAAGCTCGACCTGATGCGCACCTACCCGCCGCTCGTGCTCACGGACCACCACGAATTCGGCTACTACCGCTCGTTCTTCCCGCCCAACGACGATCCGGTCTACCACGAGACACCCGAACAGACGGTCCGGCAGATCAACGACGTCTTCGGACCCGCCTTCGCGCGCGAGTTCCACAAGCGCCACTGGCCGTTCTTCAACCGGGGATACGGCTACGATCTCTTCGCCCCACGGTTCACCGACACCTTCTCCGTGATGGCGTTCGGCGGGGCCGGGATGACGATCGAGGTCTACGACGGGGCGCCGTTGGACCGGCGGTTCGCGCGCCACCTCACGGTGATGTGGACGATGCTCGGCACCGCGGCTGCGAACCGCCGCAAGCTGTTGCGCGACCTGCACCAAACCCATGCAGACGCGCTGCGCGAGGGTCGGCGTGGGGCGCTGGAACCCAACCGCACGTACGAACCCCATTCCTCGCCGAGGATCGACGTGCCCAAGCGGAAGTTGCGCCACTATTTCTTCAAGGACGACCCGCATCGTCGTCGCGAACTGGCGATGCTGATCCGCCGGCTGCAGCGGATGAACGTGCAGGTCTACCGCTTGAGGAAGCCGCTCGCCGTGCCGGACCTGCGCCCCTACGCCGAGGGGGCGCGGCGCGCGGTCCTCCCGGCGGGGACCTATTGGGTGCCCATGGCGCAGCCGCAGAAGCACTTCATCCAGGCCGCCCTGAACGAGGATCCCTACAACCCCACGAACAAGGCCTATCGCATCAGCTCGTGGAGCCTGCCGCTGTCCTACAACATCGACGGCGCGATGTCGGGGGCCGTGCTCCACCCCCACGCGGATCTCGTGGCTCCGGTCGCCGAGCCCGCCGGCCCCGGCCTGCCCTCGAAGCTCCCCAGCATCGCGATGCTGCATATGTCGCGTGACTTCACTGCGTATGAGGCGACCGCGAACACCCGGTGGTTGTTCAAGCGCGTCTGGGGCATCCCCTACCGGGAGATCGGTCCCGAGGACGTCGTTGGCGGGCTGTCTGCCTATGACGTCATGGTGGTGCCGGCGGGGGGTATCAACGAGGGGCTGAGGAAGCTCGGTCCCCACGGTCAACGAGCACTAGTGCGTTGGGTGAACCACGGGGGCCGGCTCGTGGGGTGGCGCTACGGCGCGGCCCGCCTCGCCTATGCCCTGGGGATCTCGCACGCGCGGTACGACTCGGTCCCAGGTGACACGGACGGCCCGCTCGTCAAGGTCATCCTGGACGGCGGCAGCCCGCTCGCCGACGGGGTGGGCAAGAGCGCCTGGGCCGTGGTGGACACGGCGGCCATGCACGCTCCGCGTCCGTTCTCACCGGTCCGCTTCCCTACGCGGCGCAGTGGGAAGTTCCGCGTTTCGGGCCTGCGGCGCAGCACGCACTGGCTGCAAGGGACCACCGCTGTGGCCGACGAGCCGGCCGGGCGCGGTCGCTCGATCGTGTTCTCGTTCGAGCCGAACTACGGTGGCGGGACGATGGGGACGCAGCGCATCCTGTTCAACGCGATCCTCGGTCCGGACCCGAAGCATCGTGGCAAGGTCGAGCCGGTCGTGTTCGACCCCGCGGCCGTCGCACGCCGCATCGCGGAGACGACGACCTGGGTCGACGAGCCCGAGCCCGACGTGCACTAGGCCCGCTCGGCCGTCTGGGTGCGAGGCGAGTCGCACACGCGAGGGCGAGGGTTCGCCTGAGGAGCCTCGGTTACACTCGGTCCATGCGCCGGTAGCTCAACGGATAGAGCACCTGACTACGGATCAGGAGGTTGGGGGTTCGAATCCCTCCCGGCGCGCATGGAGTACACGCATGTGGGCCGCCTGGGTCTGGTGGTGAGTCGGCTGTGCCTGGGGACCATGAACTTCGGTCCCCATACCTCCGAGGAAGACAGCCACGCCATCATGGACGCCGCCATCGCGCACGGCATCAATTTCTTCGACACCGCGAACGTGTACGGCCGTCACCTGGGCGTCGGAACCTCCGAGGAGATCATCGGGCGGTGGTTCGCGAAGGGGAGCGGGCGCCGCGACAAGGTGGTCTTGGCCACCAAGGTCTTCGGGACGATGGGCGATTGGCCCAACGAAGGCCGGCTGTCGAAGCTCGCGATCCGCAAAGCCTGCGAGGCCTCGCTCCAGCGGCTGCGCACCGATCACATCGACCTCTATCAGATGCACCACATCGACCGCGACGCCTGGTGGGACGAGGTGTGGGAGGAATTCGAACAGCTCAAGCGCGAGGGCAAGATCCTCTACGTGGGGTCGTCCAACTTCGCGGGCTGGCACATCGCGCGGGCCAACGAGATCGTGGGCTACCGCAGGTCCCTGGGGCTCGCGGCCGAGCAGTCCCTCTACAACCTCAACGCGAGGATGATCGAGCTCGAGGTCATCCCGGCGGTGCAGGAATACGGCATGGGCCTGATCCCGTGGAGCCCGCTCGCGGGTGGCCTGCTGGCGGGAGCGCTGCAGAAGGTGGAGGCGGGCTGGCGCCGTTCCCAGGAGTACATGGCCGGGGAGATCGAGGCCAACCGCGAGAAGCTCGAGCGGTGGGAGTCGCTGTGCGAGGAGCTGGGCGAGCGGCCCGCCGACGTCGCGCTCGCGTGGCTCTTGCATCAACCGGCCGTCACCGCGCCCATCATCGGCCCGCGCACACGCGACCAGCTCCTGGGCTCCATGCGGGCGCTCGAGGTCCGGCTCACCGACGAGGTGCTCGGCCGGCTGGATGAGATCTTCCCGGGTCCGGGGGGACCCGCGCCCGAAGCCTACGCCTGGTAGTCCGAGACGTCGGAGGGCTCGGAGCCGGCCCCCGCTTCGGGCACGACGAGCGGCTCCCGTCCGCGCACCGCGCGGGAGAACGCCGTAACGTCGATGTCGGCATCGAGCGGCACGTCGTGCCGCAACCGAAGGTAGAGGTCGCGCAGGAACCACACCATCAGGACGATCAGGAGCGGGTGTCCTATGGGCAGGTCCACCTTGATCCAACCGGTGATCTGGAAGCTCTCGGTCGTGAGCTGCGAGGTGCACAACGCCAGGAACGCGATCTCGAGCGTGCGCCGCGGGACCTTCGGCAGGGCCCAGGCCACCGGCAAAACCCAGCAGAAGTACCAGGGGAACAGGGTGGGCGAGAACAGCATCATCAGCAGCAGCGCCCATCCCCAGGATCCGGCGAGATAAGCGATCGGTTCGCCCGCCGCCTTGCGCGCGACCTGCCGCGCCACCAGGATCACGCCGACGATCAGCGAGACGTACATCGCGGCGCGCGCAAGCACCACCCCCACCTCGCCACCCGCCGGCCCGGCCATCAACGCGCCGGCGGCCTCGAAGAGACGCTCGAGCAGCTCCGGCGGGGCGATCCACGACGCGTGCTGGACGATCTGCAGCATGCCCAGCGTGGGGTTGGTCGATTGCATGAAGGGGATCGCCGCGAAGACGCCGATCCCAGCCGCCAGGCCTATGTGCGAGGCCACGACGCGAAGGCGGCGCGCCGGCTCCGTTCGCGCGACTACGTAGATGATGAGCAGCAGCAACGGGACCGCGGCGGAGACCTTCACGAGGGCGCCGAGCGTGAGCACCGCGGTGGCCGGGAGGGTGCGGTCGGTGGCCACGAGGTAGATCGCGGCGGCGATGGTCAGCATCACCAGCGCGTCGACGTGCCCACCGCCCGCTGTGTGGAACAGCACGACGGGATTCAGCCCGATGAAGGCCATCGCGTAGGCGGTCTTGCTCGGGCGGATGACCTGCATCGTCTTGTAGACGAACCACAGCGTCCCGAGGGTGGCGCCGATCGCCACCGCGCGGAACGCGAAGAGCGTCGTGGTGAGAGAGTGGATCATCCCGGTGATCGCTGCGGCGATCCATACGAAGACGGGGCCGTACACCGACGGCGTGTCGCGCCAACCGGGCCACACGAACTTCGCGATGTCGGCGGCGGGGAAGTTCGAGGGCGGATCCACGTACGGGTTCCCGTTGTAGCGGGTCACGATCCGGCCGTAGTAGGTGTAGCTGAAGACGTCGCGGGACAACAGGAGCGGAAGCACGAGGACCGTCGCGCAGTAGGCCAGACTCAAGGTGACCACGGTTCGCAACGAGACGATCCCGCGCTCGGCAGCGAACAGGATCAGCAGGAACGAGATGGCGGCGGCCATCATCGCCGCGAAGCCGAGCGCGATCAGCACCCCGTGGGGGAGCCGGTTCAGCCACAGCAGTTTCGCGAACAGCCCCAGCGGACCCCCGGAGTCGTCGGGCAGGACCGGGTGATACGGCGAGCCCGGGGTGGCCGCGACGAGGGAGACCAGCGCGAAGGAGACGACCGAGGCCGTGATGGCCCGTCGCGAAGTCAACCAGGCGTTGAGGGTGCGATGCACCGCATCCAGGGGTCGATCCAGCGGCATGAGGCCTCGAGGATACCCAGCGGACCCGGGTCCCCACACCCGCCGAACGCGTCGATCCCGGCGCGCGCTCAAGCGCCCAGCGCGACCTCGATCTCGCGCGCTGCAGCGATGACGGCGGGCGCGTAGCGCTTGCCCCCCGCTTTGCCGATCCGCCCCGCCGGGCCCGAGACGGAAACCACCGCCGCGATGCCCCCCGACCGGTCGACGACGGGGGCGCTGACCGACGCGACGTCCGCCTGGCGTTCGCCCACACTCTCGGCCCATCCGCGCCGCCGCGTCGTGCCGATCTGCGTGCGCAGGCGCATGGCCGCCGCAGGGTCGTCCCGTTCGAGCACACCGATGATCAGGTCGCGACGATGCGGCCCGAGCCACGCGAGGAAGACCTTGCCCGCCGAGCCCCTCGTGAGCGGGAGCGTGGCGCCGACCGCCACGATCGTGCGGAGCTCGCTCGAAGATTCCACGGCGTCGATGCAGATCCGTTCGTCGCCGTTGAGGACGTAGAGTTGAGCGCTCTCGCCCGATGTGGCGGCGAGGCGCACGAGTGCGGGCCTCGCGAGGTCTCGCAACGGGAGGTCGCGGACGGCGGCCGCCGCCAGCCCGATGAGGCGGGGCCCGAGCCGGTACCCGTGGCCGCCGACGAGCGTGAGCAGACCGTGGGCCTCCATGGCCTTGATCACGCGATGCGCGGTCGGGCGCGCATAGCCCGTGGCGTCGACGATGGCGGAGAACGACCGCGCGCCACCCTCGACCGCATCGAGGATCGCCACGGTTCGATCGAGGACGCCCACGCCGCTCGCCGAAGCGTTCGGCTGCCGGTCGGGGCCGTGAGCGTGAGGGGCGTCGCGGGGGTGGCCGGGTTCCCGAGGCTGAGGAGACTCGCGAGGCCGACGAGGGTTTGGTACGGTCATATTCCAGATACCAGTACCAGATTCCATTATCTGGAACAAGCGCAGGTCAGTCGCGATCGCCTTGACCGTCGGTTCGCCGGGAACGCCGGATCTGACTGTTGCGGCGGGAGGGTTTGGAGGCCTTTGGGATGGCTCAGACGCTCGCCGAGAAGGTATGGGAACGCCACGTTGTGCATCGCGCCGCGGGCGAGCCGGATCTCCTCTACGTCGACCTGCATCTGGTGCACGAGGTCACGAGTCCGCAAGCGTTCGACGGCCTCCGTGTCCACGGGCGTCCCGTGCGCCGCCCGGACCTCACCGTGGCGACCATGGATCACAACGTGCCTACCACTCCTGGACCCGTCACCGACCCGATCAGCGCGAAGCAGATGCAGGCCCTGACGCGCAACGCGCGGGAATTCGACATCACGCTCTTCCCGATGGGATCGCCCGGCCAGGGGATCGTGCACGTGATCGGGCCCGAACAGGGCTATACACAACCGGGCCTCGTGATCGTTTGCGGCGACTCCCACACCTCCACGCACGGCGCGTTCGGCGCGCTCGCGTTCGGCATCGGCACGTCCGAGGTTGAGCACGTGCTCGCCACGCAAACGCTGCCGCAGAACCGACCGGGGACGATGGCGGTCATCGTCGACGGCGAGTTGCCCGCCGGCGTCGCCGCGAAGGACGTCATCCTCGCCATCATCAACCGGATCGGCACCGGTGGGGGGGTCGGGCACGTCATCGAGTACCGGGGCTCAGGGATCCGCGCGCTCTCCATGGAAGGCCGTATGACGATCTGCAACATGTCGATCGAGGCGGGAGCGCGCGCCGGCATGGTCGCGCCCGACGAAACCACCTTCGCCTATGTCGAGGGACGGCCGCACGCTCCGACCGGGCCGCGCTGGGAGGCCGCGCTGGACGAATGGCGCTCCCTGCCGACGGATCCGGGGGCCTCCTTCGACCGCGAGGTCACGCTGGACGCGACGGCCCTCAGGCCGTACGTCAGCTGGGGCACGAACCCGGCGCAGTCGGTGACGATCGACGAAGCGGTGCCCGACCCCGACACCTTCGATGACGAGGGCCATCGGGAGGCCGCGGCCCGCGCGCTCGCGTACATGGACCTCGCGCCGGGCACCCCCATGCGCTCGGTCCGCCCCGACACCATCTTCATCGGCTCGTGCACGAACTCCCGGATGGAGGACCTGCGCGCCGCGGCCGCGGTCGTGGCGGGCCGCACCGTGGCCAACGGCCTGCGGGCGCTCGTCGTGCCGGGATCCTTCGCGGTCAAGCAGGCGGCCGAGGCCGAGGGACTCGACCGGGTGTTCGAGCTGGCGGGGTTCGAGTGGCGCGGGGCGGGGTGCTCGATGTGCTTGGGGATGAACCCCGACACGCTGAACCCGGGCGATCGCAGCGCGAGCACGAGCAATCGGAACTTCGAGGGCCGCCAGGGCCGGGGCGGTCGCACGCACCTCGTGAGCCCCGCCGTGGCCGCAGCGACCGCCATCGCCGGACACTTCACGACCCCCGAGGAACTGGGCTGATGGAGCCGATCTCCGTGATCGCGGGAACCGCGCTGCCGATCGACCGCAGCGACGTCGATACCGACCAGATCATCCCCGCCGAGCACCTCAAGCGCATCGAGCGCGTCGGCTTCGGCCCGTTCCTGTTCGCCGACTGGCGCGAGGACCCGGACTTCGTGATCAACGACGCGCGCTACGCAGGCGCCTCCATCATGCTGGCGGGGGCGAACTTCGGATGTGGATCGAGCCGGGAGCATGCGCCTTGGGCTATCGAGGACGCGGGCTTCCGTGCCGTCATCGCGCCGAGCTTCGGCGACATCTTCCGCAACAACTGCCACAAGATCGGGCTGCTGCCCGTGGAGCTCCCCGCCGAGACGGTGCGCGCGCTCATGGATGCCGTCCTCGACGACGCGAGCACCCTGATCGAGGTCGACCTCGCGGGCCGCGTCGTGCGTGCCCCCAGCCTCGACGAGGCGTTCGAGATCGACGACTTCACGCGTCGTCGTCTCCTCGAGGGCCTCGACGACATCGGTCTCACGCTGCGCAACGAGGACAAGATCACGGCCTTCGAGGCGTCGAGAGCGGACTGGCTCCCGACCGCTTAGGTCCCGGCTCGAGCCACCGCGTCCTCGCGCGCAGCTGCCGCCGCGGCGCGGAGGGCGGCCGAGATCCCCACCGCGACCCGCTCCGGCTCCTCGAGTCGCTTGGCGGCCTCGGGGAGGGCGGCGAGGTCGGACTCGAGTCGCGACCGAGCCTCCGCCACGGTCGTGGCCGGCGCGAGGCGCACGCCATCGCGCATCACCGCCTCCAACAGACGGTCGCCCGGGAGGTCTTCGTCGCGCATGCCGAGCACGTCGCCCTGGCCGCTACGGAACACCTGCTTCTCCCCGGGCAGGGTCTGCTTGCCTGAGGACAGCTTCACGACCTGCCGGCCGTCGTAGCGCACGAGCTTGTACACCGACTCCAGGCATGGCGCGTCGTAGGAGACGCCGAGCTGTGTGCCCACGCCGAACGCGTCGATCGGCGCACCGGCGGCGACCAGGGACGCCACGTCGCGCTCGTCAAGGCCGCCGCTCGCCACGATCCGTACCTCGGGCAGTCCGGCGTCGTCCAGGAGTGTTCGCGCCCCGCGCGAGAGCGCGTCGAGGTCTCCGCTGTCGAGGCGAACTCCGAGCCCCTCCGTCAGCCGGCGTTCGCGGATCACGTCGATCGCCGTTCGCACGCCGCCGAGCGTGTCGTACGTATCCACGAGGAACGTGCTGCGCTCCGGGAAGTCCTCCGCGAACGCCTCGAACGCTTCGCGCTCGCCGGGGAAGGACTCGACGTAGGCGTGCGCCATCGTGCCCGTCGGCGTGAGATCCAAGCGCCGCGCCGCCTCCACGTTGGACGTGGCCGTGAAGCCCGCGATGGCGCTCGCCCACGCCACCACGATGGACGCATCGATCCCGTGCGTGCGGCGCATCGCGAAGTCCACGAGGTCGTGCCCCTCGGCCGCAAGCCGGTACCGGACCGCCTTCGAGGCGATGGTGGTGCCGAGCGTCACCGCGTTCAACAGGAACGTCTCGACCAACTGCGCGACCGCGATCGGCGCGGTGACTTCCAGGATCGGCTCGTTCGCATGCACGACGCGACCTTCCGGGACGGCCCAGACGTCGCCGATGAATCGGAGCTCGCGCAGCTGCGATAGCGACGCGTCGTCGAACCCGATGGACGCGAGATAGGCGAGGTCCTCGTGGTCGAACGACAGCCCCTCCAGGAACGCCAGCGCGGAATCCTGACCCACGGCGACCAGGAAGCCGCGCCCCGGCGGCAGGGTGCGCACGTAGAGGCTGAACGTGGCGTTGCCGCGCATGCCGCGGCGCAGGTAGCTCGCCGCCATGTTGAGCTCGTAGAGATCGGTGAGCAGCGCCCCCGGCATGAGCGCTCAGCCTACGCGCGGGGGCGCAGCTGCACCGTGCCGTCGGTGACGCGCACCTCGTAGGCAGCCACCGAGGTGGTGGCCGGGCCCCTGATCACGACGCCGTCGCTCAGACGGAAGACGCTCCCGTGCGCGGGGCACGTGACCGTGGCCTCCGAGCCGCCGATCCTCACGGATCCCCGGTCCAGCGGGGCCCCCTGGTGCGTGCAGCGGTTCCCGACGGCGAACAGCTGTTCCCCGCTGCGCACCACGAGCACGGCGTCGTCGCCGAGCATGACCTTGGTGCCGCGCCCCTCGCGCAGCTCCTCGAACGGGACCGCAGCCGTCCATCCGCCCTCGCTCATCGACGAACCCTATCCCAAGCGGGCCGCTACGCTTCGTGGGCGATGAAGCTCAGCGAGGACCGGTTCGTGGCGCTGGTGGAGGAGGCCGTTGCCGGTCTCCCCACGTGGGTCCGGGACACGCTCGACAACGTCGAGGTATTCGTCGCCGAAGAGCCCGCCGATGGCCGGCCGCTGCTCGGGCTGTACGAGGGCGTGCCGCTCTCGGCCCGGGGCGGCAACTACTCGGGCGTGCTGCCGGACCGCATCACGCTGTTCGCGGGCCCGATCCGGCGGCAGTCCCGAGGGAACGAGGCGAGGCTACGGGCCATCGTGCAACACACGGTGGCCCACGAGATCGCCCATCACTTCGGGATCGACGACGACCGTCTCCTCGAGATCGACGCCTACTAGTCCATGTCAGACTACGACCCCCGCGACGTAAACCTCATGCTGCTGGCGATCGAGGAGGCGCGGTTGTGCGAGCAGTGGGGGGATGTGCCGGTGGGCTGCATCATCGCTCGCGACGGACGTCTCATGGTGGGAGCCGGCAACGGTCGCGAGCGCTTGAACGACCCCACCGCGCACGCCGAGATCCTGGCGCTGCGCGAGGCCGCGCGCGCCGCGGGCTCCTGGCGGCTGGACGGGTGCACGCTCTACGTCACGCTCGAGCCGTGCGCCATGTGCGCCGGGGCCATGGTGCTCGCGCGTGTGGGCCGCGTAGTCGTGGGCGCGCCGGATCCCAAGGCGGGCTTCGCGGGCTCCCTCGGCAACCTCCTCGCGGACGACCGACTGAACCACGTCCCCGAACTCACGAGCGGCGTGCTCGCCGAGGCGTGCGGCGACCTCTTGCGCGACTTCTTCCGCGAACGGCGCTGAGGCCCTGTTTGGGAGGTCGCGGCTCGCCCGCTAGACTCCTCGGCGGAGGCGTGCCGGAGTGGACGAACGGGACCGCCTCGAAAGCGGTTAGGGGTCTAAACCGCCCCTCGCGCGTTCGAATCGCGCCGCCTCCGCCAACCTCGTCCCACGTGCGGGCCGGTCACCGAGTCGACCCCGCGTGAGGAACGCGTCGTGCACGCAGCGGCGGCGCACCCGGATGTCACGGCCAGCCGGCGCCGGGCGCTGAGGCGTCGGCGGAGCACCCCGATCCGTGGTTCGATTCCGCCCATGAGCTTGAACGTCTCCCATGCCGAGCAGATCGAATCGGCTGCCGCGTTCGATCGGTGGCTGCGCGAGCACGGGGCGGACCGAAGGGAGCTCATCATCGCGATCTACAAGAAGGCCTCGGGCAAGCAGACCGTCGACTTCCATGCGCTGTTGGAGACCGCCATGTGCCACGGTTGGGTCGATACCCAGACCAAGCGCATCGACGACGACCGCTACGCGATCCGCTACGTGCCACGACGCCCGGGTTCGAACTGGTCGGCGAGGAACCTCGAGATCGCGGGGCGATTGGTGGACGAGGGACGGATGATGCCGGCCGGGAAGGCCGCCATGCCCCCGGACGCGCAGTGAGCGGCGTCGCCCGCTACCCTGCACTCGTGCGCGCCATCGCCAAAGGGCTCTTCGCCCTCACCATTTCCCTCGCTGTGCTCGCCTCGGCCGGCCCGGCCGGCGCGGCGGGAAGAGGTCGCTACGGATTCGGGGACTCTGTGATGCTGGGCGCCCGGAGCGAGCTCGCCGCGCGCGGGATCCGCATCAACGCCGTGGTGAGCCGCCAGTTCTCCGCGCTGCCCGGGCTGATCCGCGCCAAGCGGCGCGCGGGCCATCTCCCCAGCAAGGTCATCATCCACTTGGGGAACAACGGATACATCGACTCCGGTAGCTGCGACGCCGCCGTTCGAGCTGCGGGCCGAGGTCACCATGTCTACTTGGTGACCCTCAAGGTGCCGCGCGGTTGGCGCGCCACGAACAACACCCGCCTGCGAGCGTGCGCGAACCGTCACGCCAACGCCTCGATCGTGGATTGGTTCGGCTACAGCATCAACCACTCGTCATGGTTCGCCCACGACCTCTATCACCTGACGAACATCGGAGCGCACAAGTACGCCGCGCTCATCGCCTCGCGCACACGCTGACCTTCAGATTGGCGCCAGGAGCCGCCCGCTAGACTCGACCGCGGTGGCCTGCCCGAGCGGCCGAAGGGACGCGCCTGGAAAGCGCGTAGGGGGGCAACTCCCTCGAGGGTTCGAATCCCTCGGCCACCGCGCGGTAGAAGTCGACGGAATGTAGGCGTCGGGCATCCGTCAGCCACGCAGCGATGCTGGTCCCGAACGGTTCCCGCCGTCTGTGGTCATCTCGACTCCTCCCCGGTGAACTCCTTGAGGTAGTTCGTGTAGGAGCTGCGGACGGTCATGCCGATCTTCTCGTAGAGCGCCAGTGCGCCGGTTCGGGAGTCGGTGTTGAGCTCCGCCACCGCCTTGCCGCGGTCGCGGTAGAGCTCGAACGCCCGGTGCAGCAGCGCTCGCGCGATCCCTCGATGCCGGTGCGTGACTTGGTCGCGAGCTGCTGGATCCAGCCGGCCTCCTGGGCCTCGTAGTCGATCAAGAAGGCCGTGCCGACGAGCTCCCCGGTCGTCTCGTCCGCGGCCAGGATCATGTGCCAGGGCTCGAACGACGATCGCTCGACCGTGAGCGCGGCCCAGTCCTCGAACGGGGTCGGATCCCGCCCGTCCCATTCGCCGAACGCCGTCTCGATCAGGTGGTGGATCTCTCCATCATCTGCACCGGGTCGGTACGCACGGAACGCGATCCCATCGGGCAGCTCCGCCGCAGGGAGGTCATCGTCGAGCGCGATACCAAGGATCCACGAGGTGAACGCTGCCTCGTACCCGTGGCGCAGCAGGAACGTGGCCGCGTCCGTGGCGCGGTCGTTCACGATCTGACGGCAGTAGGAGCCCTGTGCGCGTGCCACGTGCTCGGCCCACGGAAGCACCCCCGTCCCGATCCCGCGCCCGCGGTGTTCGGGGCGGATGCTGACCTCGCCGCGGTGCCGCACCACCTCTGCCTCAGCCACCATCGCCTCCTCCTCGAACACGGCGAGCGTCATGGTGGGCAGGTCCATCGCCGGTCGGCTCCAGTCCGCCATGAGGTCCTCGCGGTCGAGCTCTGCCGCGCCCGCGTCGTGCGCCTCGCAGGCCCGCACGACCGCGAGAACGGCATCGAGGTCGTCGATGGTGACGGGCCGGGCGGTGAGGCCCGGCGGCAGGTTCAGGAAGGGAGGGTCCATCCCGGGCAGGTTAGCGGCGCCACGGGTCCAGGCACCGACAGGGCCGGGTCCTCGAGCACCCGCCGGACGTCGTCGAAGTCGCGCCAGGCGACGTAGGGCACGCCGTCCGCCTCGCAGTAAGCGGGCAGGGCGTCCTTCGCGAACACGATGTCCGCATACAGGGCGCCGTACCGATCGGACTGGCCCTCGCCCACGAACGCCACGGCCCCGCGCGCGCCGCGGGACCGTTCGACCGCCTGCATCTTGCACGTGCCACAGCCCACGCACACGGGATGGCTGCTCACGAAGTCGACACCGTCCGGACGTCCGTCGACTCCCCAGCGCTGGGCGTTGGTGATCACCGGAAGATCCCCCAGCCCCACGGACGCGAGCAGGGGTTCGACGTAGAAGCCGAATCCGTCGGACACGATGGTGACGGGCACCTCATGCGAGTCGAGCCATGCGCAGAAGGGGGCGAACGTGGGATCCATCCTGCAGTGCCCGAGCACGTATTCGAACAGGGCTTCGCGCGGGGCCCGCATCATCCGGTCCTGGGCCACGATCGCCTCACGCAGGCCGATCTCCCCGCGGTCAACGGCGTCGTCGTAGGCGCCCCACTCCTCGTCGGCGAACGCCACCAGGAGGTGCTCGGCCACGTCGTGCGCGCACGCCGTCCCGTCGAAGTCCACGAGCACGGCGCCGACGCGCAGCATCTAGTTCGCGGAGGCCGGCATCCGCAATTCCACGCGACGGCAGTTCGGGCAGACCAGCTGTTCCATCGGGATCATGTCCTCGCCGAGCTCGGCCCATTCGCCGAAGAAGAACTTCATGCCCCCGCTCGTCCCCTCCACGCGGAACCGGTGCACGCCCGTGTTCGTCATGGCCGTGGCGCAACGCAGACAGGCGTCGGGCCCGGTGGGGATGGGATCGCTCACGGTGCCTCCTCCTCTGCAGGTGTCCGCAGCCTACCGGGAGGTGGCACGCCCCTCCCGTGCGATCAGGCCCTCGCGCCGTCCACGAGGGGGCGGCCGGCGAGGGGTTGGTCGAGCGTGATCGTCGTCTGCTTCAGCGTCGCGATGTCGATGCACGCTACGTCCCTGGCGGTGGGATCGCTGCCCTGGAACAGCGTGATGGTCACGGCGTCGGCGGCGGAGGCGACGTCCACGTGGTCGAGGACGGAGCACGGCTCCACGCCCGACCAGAATCGAAGGGTGAGGGTGCGGTCGTCCGGACCCACCACGGCCTTGACCCAGCCCACGGGCCGCACGTCGCTCATCCCCGGCGTGGGTACGACGGCCTGGGCGTGCCCGGCCTGGTCGGTGGGATCGTCGCCCGGGCACGGCCGGTAGCTGACGGCCCCGTCGTCGCCCGTCCCCGACGTCTCCGTCTGGCCACAGGGGCCTTCGGGAGCGATCGCGATGTCTCCCGGCTGGCTCGGACCAGGGGACTCCCCGGGCATCGAGCCCACGGCGCCGCCCGAGCTCGCTCCGGAATCCCGCGGCGCCGTGAAAGCCGCCGGATCGGAGCCCTTCGTCGCGGCTGCGAGGCCGGCCGACGCGATCATGACGACGGCGAGGGATAGGGCGATGGCGAGCCTGACGGGGATGCGCATGATCGGTTCCTCCTTGGCGTCGAGGCCGGCGTTCCATGGCTCAGACGGCACGCGACCCGCCCGGGGTTCCCGAAGGACCGGTGTCGGGAGCCCCTCGTATACTCGTCGCGTGACCGTGCTAGGCGGGGAGCCAGCGGTGCCCTGTACCCGCAATCCGCTCTAGCGGGGCCGAATCCCCGCCCGAGGCCCGGAAGGTCCGGGGCAGCTGCCGTCACGAGGCGTTGAAGGTCGGGTCCTACGCGACTCCAGACCGCGAACCCGGTCAGGTCCGGAAGGAAGCAGCCGTAAGCGGAGCCTGGTGGGTGCCGTGGGGATGCCTGGCCGGAGCCGAGTGACAGCAAGCGTCCGAGTCGTCCGCGGTCGACGGCGGGTGCACGGTCACGTCGATCCCTTGGGAGGGACGATGGCGGAGGAGAGGCAACACCAGGCGCTCTACCGGCGGTACCGGCCGCAGACGCCGGCCGAGGTGCTGGGGCAGGACCACGTCGTGCGCGCGCTCACCGGCGCCATCCGCGAGGGCCGGCTGCATCACGCCTTCCTGTTCTGCGGGCCGCGGGGCACCGGAAAGACGTCCACCGCACGGATCCTGGCGAAGATGGTCAACTGCGAGCGGGGCCCGACGCCAGAACCGTGCGGGACCTGCACGCAGTGCGTGGCCATCCGCGAGGGCACCCATCTCGACGTCGTGGAGATCGACGCCGCCTCCCACGGGGGCGTGGAGGATGCCCGGGAGCTCCGCGAGCGAGCCCCCACCGCCTCCGCGATGGGCCGGGAGAAGGTCTACATCATCGACGAGGCGCAGCGGCTGACCGCCCCGGCCTTCGATGCCTTGCTGAAGCTGTTCGAGGAGCCCCCGCCGGGTGTGCGGTTCGTGCTGGCCACCACCGAGCCGCAGAAGATGCCCGCCACCATCGTGGGGCGCACGCAGCGCTTCGACTTCCGGCGTTTCACGCTCGACACCCTCGCCGAGCAACTTCAGGCCATCGCCACGGCCGAGGGCGCCACCCTCACCGATGGCGCGGCCCGCATGATCGCGCGGCAGGCCGAGGGATCCTCGCGCGACGCCATCTCGATCCTGGACCAGGCGAGCGTCCTGGGCGGAGCCGCGATCGACGAAGGTGCCGTCACCACGCTGCTGGGCGCGCCGCGCGCCGAGGTGCAGGTCGAGCTCGCCGACGCCATCGCCGTGGGGGACGCGCGCACCACCTTCGAGCTGGTGAACCGGCTGGTCCAGGACGGTCAGGACCTGCGCACGGTCACGGCTCAGGCGCTCGGGCACTTCCGGAACCTGCTCATCGCCAAGAGCGCGCCCGGCCAACCGGATCTGTTGGACGTCGCCGCCGACGCGTACGAACGGCTGAGGATCCAGGCCGAGAAGTACACGCCCGGCGAGCTTGCGCGCGTGATCGCGCTGTTGCAGGCCGCGCAGGCAGACATGCGATGGACGACGTCGCCGCGGATCTCCCTGGAGCTCGCCTTGGTGCGCGCCACGGTGCCCGACACCGACCCGAGTCCCGCCGGCATGGTGGCGCGCCTGGAGCGCCTGGAGCGGCTCGCGGATCTCGACCCCACCAGCGTGATGCCCCCGCCCGAGCCCGCCCCCAAGCCCGCCGCGCCCGCCGACGACGTGGCGGCGCCCGTGCCCGAGGGCACCCAGCTCCGGACCGCACATCCCCACGCGGCGAGCGCCGACAACATCGACGTCGCCATGCTTCGGCGGTCCTGGCCCACCCTCATCGATCACCTCGGGACCGCGCGCCAGCCCATCCTCAAGGCGATCCTGGAGTCGGCCACCGTGGCCACGTTCGACGGCAGCACCCTCGAGCTCGCGTTCCCGCCCGACCGGAAGGTCGGTCCGCGAGAAGGTGGCGGCGCGTCAGGAGGACCTGCGGACGGCGCTGAACGAGCTGTTCGGGATCCGTCCGCAGATCACCTGCGTCGTGCGCGACCTGAAGGAGCCGCCCGGCGCCGGCCCCTTGCTCGAGGTCATCGAGGAGGACGAGGTCCCCGACGAGGCCGAGGCGCTCCGCCTCCTGCAGGAGACCCTCGGAGCGCAGCCGGCGGGGGACGCCTGAGCCATGGCGTATGAAGGCCCCATCCAAGAGCTGATCGACGAGCTCGCACGCCTGCCGGGCGTGGGGCCCAAGTCGGCGCAGCGCCTGGCGTTCTGGCTGGTGAAGGCGCCGCCCGAGGACGCGAAGCGCCTCGCGGCCGTCATCGTCCAAGCCAAGGACCGCATCGCGTTCTGCCGTGAGTGCGGCAACGTGGCCGAGGGCGATCTGTGCCGCGTGTGCAGGGACGAGTCGCGCGACCGAACGCTGCTGTGCGTGGTGGAGGAGCCCAAGGACGCCGCCACGATCGAGAAGGCAGCGTTGATCAAGGGCCGCTACCACATCCTGGGTGGCGCCATCAGCCCCCTCGACGGGATCGGGCCCGACGACCTGCGCGTGCAGGAGCTGCTCGAGCGGGTGGGGCGTGACCACGTCACGGAGGTGATCCTGGCGACCAATCCCAACCTCGAAGGCAACGCCACCGCCATGTACGTCGGCGCCCTGCTGAAGCCGCTGGGGATCCGGGTGACCCGGCTCGCCTCGGGGCTGCCCGTGGGCGGCGACCTCGAGTACGCGGACGAGGTGACGCTCTCGCAGGCCCTCGAGGGCCGCCGAGAGATGTGACCCGGGCGCCGTGAGTCGCCCCAGCGCCCGGCAGGTTGCCGACCGAGCCCTGGTGCTCTACGCGCTGGCGCGCCGCGGTGCCATCGAACTCGTCGTCAGCGAGGCCGGCGGCGACCCGGGCCGGGTGATCCAAGCCGATAGGGCGCGCATGGAGACCGATCGCTGGCTGCAACGCGAGTCCATCTCACCAGCGGTCTCGGCCTCGGAGCGCCGCATGTTCGAAGCGCCCTCGGGCTCCTGGCCGGCCCAGGCCGTGAAGGACGCTTTGTGGTGCAAGGAGTCGTTGGGGACCCTGCTATGGGCGCTGCAGCATCTGGACGCCTTGCCGGCTCCGTCCACCGAGTTCGATCAGGATGTCCTCGACGAGGTGGTCACGCGCAGCGGCAGCGTCGAGAGCTTCCGCGCCAACGGCTCGCTCCGTTCTGGCGAAGCGATCGAAGCCGCGTGGCTGGAGGCGGATGCGTGGTTCGGGGCGACCGAAGGCCGGGCGGGGGACGACGCGGTGATCGCCTCGATCGAGTCGGAGCGATTCCGCGCGCTCAGCTGGTTGCGCGACGACGCCGCCGCACCAGCGTGAGGACGCCCCAGATCCCGCCCGCGATCAGCGCGACCGGGATCAGGTAGCCCAGACCCACGATCACGGCCCCCAGCACGCGCAGGAACCCCTGCAAGGACCGGTCCCATGCGGATGACAGGCTGGGGTTGTCGACGCCCGACCCCGGGTCCGTCGCGGCGTCGCGTTCACGCAGCGCCACCTGGACGGTTGACTCGGCCACCTGGTCGTTGATGAGGTTGAGCTGACCCTGGATCTGCTCGATCTGGAGCTGCACCTGATCGATCTGGTTGCCGAGCGAGAGGATCTCGCCGACGGACGTTGCCTTGGCTTGGAGGCTCACGAGCCGCTGTTTGGTCCCCTTCGAGATCTTCAGGCGCGCCTGCAGATCGACGAAGTCCGCGGTGACGTCGCGGCCGGTGGCATCCTGATAGAGGATCTGCGCGCCGTCGGCCGCGCCGAGTGCGCGGAGCCGCAGCATGACCGCATCGAAGTGCTTGGCGGGGACGCGCAGCGTGAAGGTTCCCGAGGTCTCCTTCTGCGTGGCGGCGTCGAGCACCGACCCCCCTTGGTTGTGCGCGATCCGGGTCACGGCCACCACATTCTCGGAGAACGCGTCGTCGGGGAGCTCGATGCCGATGCGGCCGTCGCGGATGATCTTGGACAGGTCCGTCCGCGGTGCGGACTGACCTGCGGCGCCAGAGCCTGAGGTGGCCGAGAGGTCCTGCCGATCCTGGGCGGTGCCGGTGACACCGGGTGCGGGCGCGGGAATAGCCGCCGCGAAGTCCGTCCCCTCTCGTGATGTCCTCTTCGGGACCGTGGTCGGCAGGGCCGCGGTCGCTGCGCCCGACGAGGAGTCGTTGGACGAACCGTTCCGTTGCGCGAGGAACCCGATGCCGCCCGCCACCACCAGGAACGCCACCACGGCCGCGGCGACCGAGCCCCAGTGCCGATCCCGCCGGGGGTGGCGCCCAGACGGCGCGCCTCGGCGGCGCCTCGACGACCTCGGCCGCGGCGGAGGCCTCTCGAGCCGCCGCCTCGCGAAGATCCCCCTCGAGCTGCTGGAGGAAGGCGATGTCGCTCCTCATGACTCGACCTCCGTCGTGAGGGCCAGGCCGCGTGCCTGCAGCGCGAGCGCCACCTGGCGCAGGCCTCGGCTGACGCGCTGCCGCGCGCTCTGCTCCGTGCAATGCAGCCGCGCGGCGACCTCCGGATAGGGGAGGCTGTCGATCACGCGCAGGCGCATCGCGTCCCGCTGGGTGGGATTCAGCGTCTCGAGCGCCTGCACCAGCGCGTCACGGATCGGCTCGAAGTCGATGAGGTCCTCGATGCGCTCGTAGTCCTCCAATGGAAGTTCGCGCTCGGGCATCCCCAACTTGCGGCGCGCCGCGGCGTCGACGCGGCCGGAGCGGAAGAACCGTCCGAGCCGGTGTCGAGCGATCCCGTAGATCCATGCCACGCCGTTCACCCCTTGCTCCGTGTATCGGGCGCGCGAGGCGAACGCCTCCGCGAACGTCTCCGCGGTGAGCTCGGCGGCGGTCTCCGGATCGAGCGTCCGGCGGGCGAAGTAGCGCAGGAGATCCTCCGCGTGACGGCGATAGAGCTCGGTGAACGCCTCGCCGTCGCTGCGGGATGCGATCAGGAGCTCGCTGTCGGTTCGCTCGTACGGCACGCGGCCTCCGTCCGGGTCGCCTCGCGTTGCGGGTACGTCCACCCACCATGCCGCGAGGGGCTGTGCGTGTGACAGCGCTCCGACGCCCGGGGCACCGTGCGCGGTTCCCGGCGCTGCGCCGCGGTGTTGCGGTGCTAGCGTGACGAGCCCGTCCCACCGGCCAGGAGGCACCGCTGAGCGACTCGTTCCCACGCCAGGCCGCGCGCACGCGCGGGTTCAACCTCGGGCTGCCGCGAGCGTTCGCGCCGGCACCCGACGGGTCCCGCGTGGCATTCCTCCGCTCCCCTTCCGGTTCCGATCCCAATGCGGCGCTCTGGGTCTACGACGTGGCCGAGGACCGCGAGCGGATCGTGTTCGATCCGGGGTCCGACGAGGAGCCCCTCACCCCGCAGGAACGGGACCGGAGGGAGCGCACCGGTGAGCGGCAGGCCGGCGTAGTCGCGTTCGCGACCGACCGCGACCTCAGCGTGGCGACGTTCGTGCTCGGCGGCCGCCTGATGCTGGCCGATCTGCGGGAAGGAGGCGCCAGGATCCTGGAGCCGGTGGGCCCCGCGTTCGATGCCCGGCCCGACCCCACCGGGGCGGCGGTGGCGTACGTCCATGACGGTGCGCTCCACATCCTGGGCGTGACCGAGGGGTCGGACCGCCGGCTCGTCCACGACGACGACCCGGCGGTCCAGTGGGGGCTCGCGGAGTTCGTCGCCGCCGAGGAGATGGGCCGCCAGCGCGGGTACTGGTGGGCGCCGGACGGCGGGCGGCTGTTGGTGGCACGCGTCGACGAGCGAGCCGTCCCCGAGTGGCATGTCGCCTCACCGATCGAGCCGGCCGTCACACCCCGAGTCGTTCGCTACCCCCAGGCGGGAGGGCCGAACGCGATCGTGACCCTCCATGTGGTGGGACTCGACGGAGGCGTGGTGGATGTGGCCTGGGATCGCGACGGGTTCGAGTACTTGGGGGCGGTCTCCTGGACCGACGAAGGGCCGCCGCTCGCGCTGGTCCAGTCCCGCGATCAACACGACATCCAGGTGCTCGCGATCGATCCCGCGACGGGCGCGACGGAGATCGCGTGGTCCGATCACGACGACACCTGGACCCAGCTCGTCCCGGGCGTCCCGGCCTGGCTGCCCGGCGGACGACTCCTCACGGCCGCGCACCGCGACGACGCCAGGCGCCTGCTGATCGACGATGAACCCGTCACCCCCCCGGGCCTCCAGGTGGTTGGGGTCGTCGACGCGGGCGACGATGTGGTGTTCCGAGCGACCGAGGAACCCACCGAAGTGCACGTGTGGCGCCTAGCCCGCGACGGCGGCCTCGAGCGGCTCAGCCACGAGCCGGGCGTCCACGCGGCGGCGGCCGGGGGTGGGCTCCTGGTGATGGTGTCCGAGACCTCGGACCGCTCCCTTCCCGAGAGCGTCTTGTCGCGCGACGGCGCTCCGGCCCATACGTTCGGGCGATCCGCCGAGACGCCGGTCATCTCGGGGGCGCCCACGTTCCTCTCGCTCGGGGAGGCGGAGCTCCGCGCAGCGGTGCTCACGCCCGGCGGCGCGGAACCCTCGGCGCCCCTGCCCGTCCTCCTCGATCCGTACGGGGGCCCGGGGCACGGCCGTGTCGTGCGAGCCCAGCGCGCGCTCCTGGAATCGCAGTGGCTCGCCGACCAGGGGTTCGTCGTGATCGTGGCCGACGGCCGTGGCACGCCCAACCGGGGCGTGGCCTGGGAGCAGGCGGTGCATCACGATCTCGTCGATCTCGCCCTCGCGGATCAGGTCGCGGCGCTCGAGGCGGCCGGCGATCGCTTCGCCTTCGTCGACCGCTCCAAGGTGGCGATCCGTGGTTGGTCCTTCGGCGGGTACCTCACCCTCGCGGCCCTCCTGCGGCGCCCCGATGTCTTCCACGCCGGGATCGCCGGGGCGCCGGTGGTAGACATGCGGATGTACGACACGCACTACACCGAGCGCTACCTCGGAAACCCCGCGTCGCACCCCGAGGCATACGCGAACGCGAACCTCGTCGAGGATGCGGAGAACCTGCAAGGCGAGCTGCTGATCGTGCACGGGATCGCCGACGACAACGTGTACGTGGCGCATTCGCTGCGGATGTCGAAGGCACTCATGGAGGCCGGCCGGGGGCATTCGATGATCCCGCTTTCGGGCATCACTCATCGGCCCACGGACGAGCGCGCCGCGGAGTCGATGCTCATGATCGAGGTGGCGTTCCTGCGTCGCGCCCTGGGCGTCCCCTTACCGGGCTGAGCCCGGACGCCCGATAGACTCGCAGTCCCCGAACGGCCGGAGCGGCGCCCCATGCCCATCATCGTTCAGAAGTACGGCGGCTCCTCGGTCGGATCCGTTCAGCGGATCCAGGCCGTGGCCGACCGGGTCGTGCATGCGCGCGAGACGGGCAACGACGTGGTCGTCGTCATCTCCGCCATGGGCGACTCCACCGACGATCTGCTGGCCATGGCCCATGCGATCGCGCCGATCCCGGAGCCGCGCGAACTGGACATGCTCCTCACCTCCGGCGAGCGCATCGCCATGGCCCTGCTGGGGATCGCGATCAACGCGCGCGGGTGCAGGGCGGCGAGCTACACGGGCTCGCAGGCCGGGATCATGACCGACACCCAGCACGGCGCCGCGAAGATCGTCGAGATCCGGCCTAGGCGGATCATCGAGGCCCTCCGCGCGGGCAGCGTGGTCATCATCGCCGGCTTCCAGGGCCTCTCCACCTCCTCGCTGGAGATCACCACGCTCGGGCGAGGGGGGTCGGATACCACCGCGGTTGCCATGGCGGTGGCGCTCGGCGCCGAGGTCTGCGAGATCCACACGGACGTGGCCGGGGTCTTCACGACGGACCCGCGTCTGGAGCCGAGCGCGCGCAAGATCGAGCTCATCTCCTACGAAGAGATGCTGGAGCTGGCCGCGGCCGGCGCACGGGTCCTGAACGCGAGGTCCGTGGAGTATGCGCGGCGCCACGGGGTGCGTCTGCACGTGCGGTCCTCGTTCGACGATGCACCCGGCACCTGGGTGCAGGAGATGGAGGTGCCCATGGAAGGCGTGCTGATCTCGGGTGTGGCTCTGGATACCGAAGAGGCGAAGGTCACGCTCGGCAGCGTTCCGGATCATCCCGGCGTGGCCGCCACCGTGTTCAAGGCCATCGCGGACGACGGCGTGAGCATCGACATGATCGTGCAGAACGTCTCCCACGAAGGAGCGACCGACCTGTCGTTCACGGCGCCGCGCGCCGACGTGCCGAGGCTGCAGAGCGTCATGGAGCGCGTCGTCAAGGAGGTGGGCGCCGAAGGCTTCACCGTGGACGACGCCATCGCCAAGGTCTCGCTGGTGGGCGCGGGGATGAAGAGCCATCCCGGCGTGGCCGCCGACATGTTCGATGTGCTCGCGGCCGAGGGCATCAACATCGAGATGATCTCCACGTCACCCATCCGCATCTCGTGTGTGATCCGCCGCGACGACGGTCCGCGCGCAGTGCAGGTGATCCACGCGCGGTTCAAGCTCGACGCGTCCGGTGCTTCGGCCGACGTCTAGGGCCGCGGGACCCCCTGTAGGGTGAGTTGACCATGCGAGTTGCCGTCGTCGGAGCCACGGGAGCGGTCGGCCGGGAGATGGCGCGGATCCTGCAGGAGCGCGCGTTTCCGGTGGACGCGTTCATCCCGTTAGCCTCCTCCCGTTCGGTGGGAAGCGTCGTGCCGTTCGCGGGTAGCGACCAACGCGTGCGCGAGCTTTCCCTCGAGGGCTTGCACGATGTGGATCTGGCGCTCGTGAGCGCCGGCGCCTCCGTGTCACGGTCGTTCATCCCCCAGGCCGCGGCGCTCGGCGTGACCTGCATCGACAACTCCAGCGCGTTCCGCATGGATCCCTCCGTGCCGCTGTCGGTGCCCGAGGTCAATCCTGAGGCCCTCGAGGGATCGCCCAGCATCGTGGCCGTGCCCAACTGCACCACGATCACGGCGGTCCTGGCGCTGGCGCCGCTGCACCGCGCGGCGGGCCTGCGCTCGCTGGTCCTTTCGTCCTACCAGTCGGTGAGTGGGGCCGGCCAGCACGGGGTGACCGAGCTCCTGGAACAGGTCGAGAAGCTGCGCGGCTCCGAGACCTCGTTGATGCACCCCGAGCGCGGTGCGCTTCCCGCGGGCCCAACCTTCGGCACGACCATCGCCTACAACGTGGTCCCGCAGATCGGTGAGTTCGATGCGGACGGGCTCACCGGCGAAGAGACGAAGATGATGGCGGAACCGCGCAAGGTCCTGGGCTTGGCACACCTGCCTGTGATCGCCACCAGCGTTCGCGTGCCAGTGATCGCCGGGCACGGGGTCTCGATCGTGGCGGAGTTCGACCGCCCCATCTCCGTCGGCGAGGCGCACGGGTTGCTGAGGGCGGCGCCGGGCGTCGAGCTGCGGGACGATCCGGCGAACGACGTGTTCCCGACGCCACTGGCGGCGGCCGGTGGCGACCTCGCTCTGGTGGGGCGCGTGCGGCAGGTGCCGGACCGCCCGGACGCGCTGGCGTTGTTCAGCTGCGCGGACAACCTCCGCAAGGGTGCCGCTCTGAACGCCGTCCAGATCGCCGAGCACCTGTTCACCCGGTAGCGCGCTCGTTCCAACGGTTCCGCACCTGGGGTAGGGTCGCGCCGTGAGCTTCATCGACGTCATGGAAACCGCCGTGAAGACCTTCGAGGCCATCGGCGTCGTGATCCTCGTCGCCGCCGCCGTGGCGGCGCTCCTCGGATACGTGGTCGAGCTCGCCCGCGGGAGGTCTTCGTCGCAGGCATTCGTCGACCTCCGTGCGCGGCTGGGTCGCGGCATCCTGCTCGGGCTGGAGATCTTGGTGATCGCCGACATCATCCGAACGATCACGCTCACGCCGTCGCTGTCGGGCGCCCTCACGCTGGGGATCATCGTCCTGGTGCGGGTCCTGCTGAGCTTCGCGATCGACGTGGAGGTCGACGGCATCGTGCCGTGGCGCAAGGGACACGCCGAACCGAGGTAGTCGCCCTCGAAGGCTTGCGAACGGGCGGACTTGTCTACCAACCGGTAGAGAAGGCATACTCTGCGCATGGCGGAGCGGGAGGGGACCGCCCCTTCGATCGTGGAGCGGCTCGCCGGCAAGCGGATGCTGCTCACCGGCGTCACGGGATTCCTGGCGCAGGTGGTGTTCGAACGCCTGCTCGCGGACTTCCCCGACACCCGGGTCGCGCTGCTCGTGCGCTCCCAGAACGCCGCCACCAGCCGTGAGCGGGTCGAGTATCTGCTCCGCAAGCCTGCCTTCGACGGCCTGCGCGAGCGTATCGGCGACGATGGATTGGTCAAGCTCCTTGACGAACGGGTCGAGGTGATCGATGCGGATTTCGGCCGTGGCGTTCCGCAGATCCCCGGCGACATCGACGTGGCGATGCACTCGGCGGCCACGGTGAGCTTCGATCCGCCCATCGACGACGGGTTCCAGACCAACGTTCAGGGTGCGATGAACCTCTATCACGGTGTCGTGAACGGAGGCTCCCGCCCCTCGCTCGTGCACGTCTCGACCGCCTACGTCGCCGGGGTTCGCAAGGGGGTCATCCCCGAGGGCCCGCTCGAGCACTCGGTGGACTACCGGCTGGAGCTGGAGATGGCGTTGCAGGCGCGGGGCGACGTGGAGTCTCAGTCTCGCAAGCCCGAGATGCTGGGCTCCTTCCTGGGCGCCGCACGCAAGGAGCACGAGCGGGCCGGGCCTTCCACCGTTGCCGACGACGCGGAGGAGCGTCGCCAGCGGTGGGTGACCAAGCGCCTGATCGAGTACGGGCGCATGCGCGCCCGCTCGCTGGGGTGGCCGGACGCATACACGTTCACGAAGGCCATGGGCGAGCGCGCGATCGAGGAGCTCGCTGCCGCGGAGGGGCTGCCGCTGTCCATCGTGCGACCCTCGATCATCGAGTCGGCGTACCTGCATCCGGCCCCGGGTTGGATCGACGGGTTCAAGATGGCCGACCCCATCATCCGTGCCTACGGCCTGGGCCAGATCCCCGAGTTCCCGGGGATCCCCGAGGGCATCATCGACCTCGTCCCCGTCGACTTCGTGGTCAACGCGCTCCTGGCGGTGGCCGCGAACCCGCCCGCGCCCGGCGACGACGCGCACCATTACAACGTGAGCTCGGGCTCGCGCAACCCGCTGCGGTTCTTCGAACTGTACGAATGGATCCGCGGCTACTTCGAGGAGCACCCGCTGCCCGAGCGCGGGCGCGGCGAGCACAAGGTTCCCGATTGGGAGTTCCCGGGGCGGCTCAAGGTGGAACGATTGTTGAAGCGGGCGGAGCGCTTCACCGACGTGGCCGAACAGGTCGTCACGCATCTGCCCAAGTCCAAAGCGATGCGCGACGCCGTGAACCGCGTGGATCGGGACAAGGCGCGCGTGGATTTCGTGAAGCGCTACAGCGACCTCTATGGGATGTACACGGAGACCGAGGTCGTGTACACGGACGATCGAACGCTCGCGCTCTTCGAGTCCATGAGCACCGAGGACAAGCCGCGGTTCCCGTTCGACGTGGCGATGGTGGACTGGAAGCACTACCTGCGCGACGTGCACACGCCCGCCGTGGTGCAAGGCTTGCGGGAGCTGTCCCGCCGCGACCGCTCGAAGCCCGTCGTCACGATCCGACGCCGCGACGAACTGGTGGTGGCCGTGTTCGACATGGAGGGGACCATCATCACGTCCAACGTGGTGGAGTCCTACGTGTGGGCGCGCATGGCCGATCTGCCCTCGGATGAGTGGCCCGCCGAGCTCTTCGACGTGTTCTCGAAGATCCCCGGCTACCTCCAGGTAGACCGGCGCGACCGAGGGGACTTCCTGCGCACGTTCTTCCGGCGCTACGAGGGTGCGAGCGTGGAGGGCATCGATCGTCTCGTGACCGACCACGTGGGCGAGTTCATGCTCCAGAAGGCAAGCGCCGCGGCGATCCGGCGTATCCGCGCTCACCGCGCCGCCGGTCATCGCACGGTCCTCATCACGGCGGCGGCCGAACCGTTCATCCGGTCGCTCGCGCCGCTGTTCGACGTGGTGATCGGCGCCGAGCTTGCGGTGCGCGACGGCCGATACACCGGGTTCATGTCCCAGCCGCCGCTCGTGGGGGAGGCGCGAGCGGCCTGGTTGAAGCGCTATGCGCTTTTGGAAGGCGTCGATCTCAGGCACTCCTACGCCTACGCGGACTCCTACAGCGACCTTCCGCTCTTGCGCGCCGTGGGCAACCCGGTGGCGGTCTCGCCCGACGCCGCGCTGTTCAGGTTCGCACGCCGCCGCCGCTGGCCCATCGAGGAGTGGGGCATGACGAAGGGGATGCCGCGCGTGCGCTTCCCGCGACCAAGCCACCCCATGCGGAGCGTGCCCTGATGGCGCTCGCCCTCGAGCTGTTCCGCAGCGCCCCGCGCTACCTCACCGCACGCGCTGTGGGTGGCCGCGCCCCCGGATTGATCGCAGGGCCGCTTGCGCCGCTGCGCCTTTCCACGCGACCCGACCCGGAGGCGCGGCTCGACGGCTGGGTGCGCGTGAGGCCGCTGCTCTCGGGCGTGTGCGGGAGCGACCTCGCCACCATCGCGGGCACGTCGAGCCTGTACTTCACCCCGCTCGTGTCGATGCCGTTCGTTCCCGGCCACGAGGTCGTGGGCGAGCTGTTGGACGACGCCGGCCCCGATCTGCCCGCTGGACGTCGCGTAGTGATCGCCTCGGTGCTCGGCTGCGCCACGCGCGGGATGCCCGAGCTCTGCCCCAACTGCGCCGCGGGCGATTACGGCCGGTGTGACCGGATCACCGTGGGCGACCTCAAGCCCGGGCTGCAGACCGGCTACTGCAGCGACACCGGCGGCGGCTGGAGCCGGATGATGCTGGCGCATCGATCCCAGCTCTGGGCCGTCCCCGACGAGATGGACGATCGGACGGCGGTGCTCATCGAGCCGCTCGCGTGCGCGATCCACACCGCGCTGCGCGCCAGGGTGCCGGAGGGCGCCGACGTGCTCGTGGCGGGCGCGGGGACCGTGGGCCTGCTTACGCTCATCGCGCTCGGCCGCTTCGCGAAGGCGGACAGGATCGTCGTGGCGGCCAAGCACCCCCGCCAGCGCTCGGCGGCGACCATGGCCGGTGCGACCGAGGTCGTGCGACCGGAGCACGCGCTCAAGGCCGTGCGCCGCGCCGAGAGCGCCGTGAAGCTCACGCCGGAGCGCG
Source organism: uncultured Actinomycetes bacterium (assembly GCA_963719165.1). Classification (GTDB taxonomy): domain Bacteria; phylum Actinomycetota; class UBA4738; order UBA4738; family HRBIN12; genus JAOUEA01. The sequence goes on from CAVRAV010000001.1 coordinate 2,279,976, forward strand.
GGATGGACTTCCTGCTCGGCGGCGTTGACGTGGCCGTTGAGTGCACGGGCTCGAAGGGCGGGCTCGACCTCTGCCTGCGCACCACGAAGGCGGGCGGCCGCGTGGTGGTGAGCGGCATCCCGGGAGCGGGAGCGGATCTCACCCCGCTGTGGATGCGCGAGCTCGAGCTCGTGGGCGCCTACACCGCCGGCATGGAGGATGTCGAAGGCGGCAGGCGCCACGCGTTCGCCCTGGCCCTGGAGCTTGCGAGCGCCGTGCCGATCCTCGACCAACTCGTCGGCGCGACCTACCCGTTGGAGCGATGGCGCGAGGCCATCGACCATGCCATGTCCGCCGGCCGGCTCGGAACGTTCAAGGTGGCGTTCGCGCCGCAGGACTAGGAGACGAAGGAGATGCCCAGACCCGGATTCGTGCTCGACGTCGACGAGCGGACGCCCCCGTTGCTGGTGCACCAAGGGGAGAGTTTCCGCATGCAGAAGTTCCCCCTGGGGACCCGCGTCGTTTACCCGCCCGACCCGTTGCCCGGCATCAAGGACGTGAACGAGGCGATCCGGCAGGCGCTGCTGCATCCGCTCGGTGATTCGAAACCACTGCCCGAGCTCCTCACACCGGGGATGAAGCTCACCATCGCCATCGACGACATCTCCTTGCCCCTGCCGCCGATGGTCACCCCCGACATCCGGCAGCGGATCCTGGAGCAGGTCATCGAGCTCGCAGCGCGTCGGGGCGTCGAAGACGTCGAGCTCATCGTGGCCACTGCCCTGCACCGGCGCATGACCTCCGCGGAGATCGAGCGCATGGTGGGCGAGCGGGTCTTCCGGTCATTCTTCCCCCACCAGCTCTCCAACTTCGACGCGGAAGATCCCGAGGCGCTCACGAGCTTCGGCACCACCGACGAGGGTGAGGAGGTCGAGATCAGCAAGCGAGCGGCCGAGTCCGACCTGATCGTCTACGTGAACATCAACCTGGTCGCGATGGATGGCGGGCACAAGTCTGTGGCCGTGGGGCTCGCCAGCTACAAGAGCCTCAGGCATCACCACAACGTGAACACCATGCTGCATTCCCAGTCCTACATGGATCCCCGAGAGGGTCGCAGCGCGATCAACGATTCCACCGTGCGGATGGGACGCAAGCTCGCGGCCGACGGCGTGAAGGTCTTCCAGATCGAGACGACGCTCAACTCCGACACCTTCCCCAAGAACCTGGGGTTCCTCAACAAGCGCGAGTGGGAGTGGAGCGCGTACGACCAGGCCTTGATGATCGCGGCCCGCAAGGGAAACGATGTCGCCCCACCTCGCCTGCGGCGGGAGCTTTATCGTCGGATCGAGGCGCCCTACAAGCTCACCGGCATCAACGCCGGCGAGGTGGAGGCCGTGCACGAGCGCACCATCGCGAACCTGCACCGCCAGCAGCTCGTCGAGGTCCAGGGGCAGTCCGACGTCCTGATCATGGGACTGCCGTACCTGGGTCCCTACAACGTGAACTCGATCCTCAACCCGATCCTCGTGCACTGTCTTGGATTGGGCTACCTCTTCAACATGTACCGGAACAAGCCGCTCGTTCGCGAGGGCGGGACGGTCATCCTCTACCACCCGGTGCCGTGGGAGTTCAGCCAGATCCACCATCCCAGCTACATCGACTTCTTCGAGGAGGTCCTCGCCGAGACCACCGATCCGAAGACCATCGAGGCGGAGTTCGAGGAGAAGTACGCGACGGACCCGTGGTACCGGCACCTCTACCGCACGAGCAACGCCTACCACGGGGTGCACCCCTTCTACATGTGGTACTGGGGGGCGCACGGACGTGACCACGCCGGGGACGTGATCTTCGTGGGCGGCGAGTCCAAAACGGTGGCCCGCCTGGGCTATCGCCGGGCCAGCTCGCTGCGTGACGCCATCGAGATGGCCAAGGACACGGTGGGCTCGAGTCCGACAATGACGTACTTCCACGCGCCGCCCGTGATGATCGCCGACGTGCACTAGGGGGATCGATGGGAGACCTGCGCGAAGAGCTGAAGGCGATGGCTGAGGGGTTCCGGTGGGGACGTCGTCCGCTCGTGCCCAAGTCTGCCGAGCCGTTCCTCCCGGAAGCCGAGGACCGGATGTTCCCCACAGACTGGGCGCGCACCCCGGTGGGCACGGCCGCGCGCCAGGTCATCCTGCGCACGATGATGGGGCCGCTGTTGCGGAACGAGGTCACGATCCGCATCGAGGGGCTCGATCGGCTGGGCGGCGTCCGCGGGCCCGTCATCTTCTACTCCAACCACACGAGCCATCTGGACGCGACCATCATCATGACATCGCTTCCGAACCGGTGGCAGGCCAAGACCGCCGTGGCCGCGGCGCGCGACTACTTCTTCGACGTGTGGTGGCGGCAGGCGTTCACGGCGCTCGTGTACGGGGGGTTTCCCATCGACCGCGCGAAGGGTGGCAAGGGCGCCGTCACCCAAGCGCTCGAGCTGCTCGACGACGGGTGGTCCCTGGTCGTCTTCCCCGAAGGGGGACGGTCCCCCGACGGCCACGCGCAGCGGTTCCGCCACGGCACGGCGCGCCTGTGCATCGACGCCGGCGTGGGCGCGGTTCCCATCGCCATCCGCGGTGCCTATCAGGCCTGGCCCAAGGGCACGAACTGGCCGAAGGCGGGTCGTCCACCCGTGAGCGTGCGGTTCGGATCGCCGCTCGTGCCCGAGGAGGGCGAGACCCATCGGGCGTTCTCGGCGCGCATGGCGCAAGCGGTGGCGGTGCTCCTCGACGAGGACCGGTCCACCTGGTGGGAGGCGATGCAGCGCGCGGAGCGCGACGAGACGCCGGCCATGGCCGGACCACAAGGTCCCGCGTGGGTGCGCAAGTGGGAGGGGTCCCGTCCCGTCCCGCGACGCGCCCCCGGCCGGACCTGGAAGTAGGCCGATGCCCCGCGACGGCCAGGCCCGCCGGGATGCGATCGTGGCCGAGGCGATCCATCAGTTCGGACGCGACGGCTACCGCAGCGCCAGCCTCGATCACATCGGGGCCGCCGTGGGCGTGCGCAAGCAGACCGTGCTGTACTACTTCGCGTCCAAGGATGTGCTCCTCGAGGCGTGTTTGGAAGCGGCGGGTCGACGGCTGGCCTTCGTGATCGCGAAGGCGCTCGAGGGCACGGAGACGTACTGGGATCGGGCCGAGGCGGTCATCCACGCCGTGTTCCGTCTCGCGGGCGATTGGCCCGAGTTCCCGATGTTCGTGCGCGAGGCCGGGCGCCTGGGCCCCGACGCCTTCGACCGGTTCGCCGACGTCCTTGATCCGATGCGCCTGCGCGCCATCGAGTTCCTGCAGGCGGGGATGGACCAAGGCGAGATCCGCAAACAGGACCCGGTGCTGCTGTTGTTCACGCTCTACACCGCGGTGGTGGGGTCGCTCACCGAGGCGAGCGTCCTGAACGCGGTGGTCGGCGCGGACAAGAGCCGGCAGTCGCTCCGGCTGCGCGAGCGCGAGGTGATGTCGTTCGTGCGCGCCGCGCTGAGGCCCCCACAGGACGCCGAGGGCTAGGTCCGGCCTCGGTGCCGCCGGTACCGGCCGATCAGCGCCGTCGTCGAGGGATCGTGCCTGCCGGGCTCGGGATCTGGCCCCCCCGCGAGCTCGCGCACGATCCTGCCGGCGAGCGCCTTCCCCAGCTCGACGCCCCACTGGTCGAACGAGTCGATGCCCCAGATGGTCCCCTGCGTGAACACCTTGTGCTCGTAGAGCGCGATGAGCTGGCCCAGCGAATGCGGCGTCAGCGCGGTCGCGAGGATCGTGGAGGTCGGACGGTTCCCCTGGAACGTGCGGTGCGGGACCTGCGCCGCGGGCACGCCCTCGGCCCGCACCTCGTCGTCGGTCCTTCCGAACGCGAGCGCCTCGGTCTGGGCGATGAGGTTTGCCATGAGCAGATCGTGATGCCCCGGTACGTCATCGGTGGGCTCGAGGAAGCCGATCACGTCGGCCGGAACCAGCACCGTCCCCTGGTGGAGCAGTTGGTAGTACGCGTGCTGGCCGTTCGTGCCTGGCGTGCCCCAGACGACCGGCCCCGTCTGATAGCCCACCGCCGAACCCTCGAGGTCGACCGACTTGCCGTTCGATTCCATCTCGAGCTGCTGCAGGTAGGCGGGCAGGAGCGCGAGGTGATGGCTGTACGGGAGGATCGCGTGGGACTGCGCGCCCCAGAAGTTGCCGTACCAGATGCCGAGCAGTCCCATCAGGACCGGGAGGTTCCGCTCGAACGGCGCTGTGCGGAAGTGTTCGTCCATGGTGTGGAATCCGGCGAGCATGTCTGCGAACGCCTCCGGTCCGATCGCGATCATGAGCGAGAGGCCGATCGCCGAATCGAGCGAATAACGACCGCCCACCCAATCCCAGAACCCGAACATCTGCGCGGGATCGATGCCGAAGTCCGCGACCCTCTCGGCGGCCGAGGAGACCGCCACGAAGTGCCGGGCCACGGCGTCTTCGCCCAGGGCTCCCACGAGCCAGGCGCGGGCCGACCGGGCGTTGGTGAGCGTCTCCACCGTGGAGAACGTCTTGGACGAGACGATGAACAGCGTCTGGGCGGGGTCGAGGTCCCGCGTCGCCTCGGCGAGGTCGGCCCCGTCGACGTTGGATACGAACCGGAACACGATGGAGCGCTCCGAGACGTCGCGCAACGCCTCGTAGGCCATGGCGGGGCCGAGGTCGGATCCGCCGATGCCGATGTTCACCACCGCCCGAATGGGCTTGCCGGAGATCCCGGTCCACGCGCCGGATCTGACGGCGCCGGCGAACGCGCCCATCTGGTCGAGGACGGCGTGGACCTCCGCCACCACGTCGACGCCGTCCACGACGAGCGCGGACCCCCGAGGCATCCGGAGCGCCACGTGCAGCGCGGGCCGGTCCTCCGTGGCGTTGACGCGCTCGCCTGCGAACATCGCCTCGATGTGTCCACGCAGATCACTCCGACCGGCGAGGCCCCGCAGCAGGGCGATGGTCTCGTCGGTGATCCGGTGCTTCGAATAGTCGAGGAACAGGCCGCCTGCCTCCGCGGCGTAGCGGTTAGCCCGCCCGGGGTCCGCCGCGAACAGTTCGCGCAACGTCACGGCCGACATCGCACGTCGATGCGCGACGAGAGCCTCCCACTCGGGCGATCGATCGATGGTGGTCACGACATCGTCCTCACCGGGGCGACGAAACGCCGTTCACGGCGACGCCGGACCTCGCCGACCCCTAAGAGTAGAACTCGACGATCAGGCGCTCTTCGACCTGCACGGGAAGCGGAACCTCGGCGCGTTCGGGCAACCGCGAGAGCGTTCCCGAGACCTCCGATTTGTTGCGGTAGAGGTACGAGGGCGGGTCGGGCGTGATCTCCATCGCCTCCTGAACGGACACGAAGTTCCTCGCCTTGGCGGAGACCTCTACGGTCTGACCCGGCTTCACGCGGGCGCTCGGAACGTTCAGGCGCCTGCCGTCCAAGGAGACGTGGCCGTGCGAGACGAGCTGGCGAGCTTGCCTCGTGGTGAGCGCGAACCCCAAGCGAAGGACCACGGTGTCGAGGCGTGTTTCCAGCTGCTGGATGAGCTCCTCGCCGGTGACCCCGTTGCTCCGCGAGGCCTTGTCGTAGTAGGTGCGCATCTGCGCCTCGCCCACGCCGTAGATGGCCCGGAGCTTCTGCTTTTCCACCAGGCGGGTCTGGTACTCGGAGATGCGTTTGCGGCCCCGCCCGTGCTGACCGGGTGGGTACGGTCGCTTGTTCGAGGGACAGTTGGGACGTCCGCAGAGGGCCGCGCCGACGCGACGACAGGTGCGGTGCTTGGGTCCGATCTTATCCACGGATCACTCCATCTGTTCAGCCCGGTAGCGAGGGTGCTCCCGCGGGACCGGGCATCGGGCTGGTCGATCCTGGTCCGAGAAGTGTCGCCGAGGGGCCGGTGAACTGCGGAAGCTCGTGCCCGTTGGTGCCGTACGAATGTACCAGCACCCGAGGGGAGATCCTCGCGACGGCGGGCCCGCACCGGACCCCGCGAGGTTAGGCTGCGGCGGTGGGTGGCGCGCGCGATCGGGCCGTGGGCTCGATCCTTGGGCTGGCGATCGGCGATGCCCTCGGCGCGCCGTTCGAGTTCCGCCGGGCCTCTAGCGTTCCGTCCCCGCTTCCGGCGTTCGAGCTTCCCTGGATGGGCCTGCCTCCCGGGACCTGGACCGACGACACGGCGATGGCGCGCAACCTCTGGGTCTCGCTGACCGCGAATCGGGGAGCGTTCGATCCGACCGACATCGTGCGCCGGCATCTGGTCTGGCTCGCCGGTGGACCACCGGATGTCGGGAGCCTCACACGTCGGGTCTTGAGCGGCCTTCGAGACGGCGACCACGATGCCGCGCGCAGGTACGTGGAGCAGCGGGGTCCCGAGGTGAGCGCGGGCAACGGCTCCGTGATGTATTGCGCCCCGCTGGGGGTCGTGCGGGCGGAACGGCCGGAGGAACTCGTCGAGGTTGCGCCGGCACTCTCCGCGCTCACGCACTGGGACCAGCGTTGTCGTACGTCGTGTCTCGCCGTGACGTTCGCGACCGCGTCGCTCGTGGCGGGCGCCCCACCGGAGGGGGCGGTCCTCGGCGCGCTGGAGGCGGTGGCCGAGCGCGAGGGGGGCGAAGAGCTCGAATACCTCGCGGGCGAGGCGGGCCGGGCCCGGCCGATCGACGGACCCGACATGGGGTTCACCCTCTTCGCGGCGGGGGTCGCGCTGCAGGTGACGGGCGAGGGGCGGGCGTTCGAGGACGGCCTTCGGCACGTCGTCGGCCTGGGTGGGGACACGGACACGAACGCCGCCGTGGCCGGCGCGTTGCTGGGCGCCGCTCACGGCGCCGGGGCCATCCCTGGGCCGTGGCTGGAGCGACTCGCGGATGTCGACGCCCTGCGGGCCGAGGCAGCAGGCCTCGCGGCCCTCATCCCCGATTGAGCTCAGTGGTGGGCGCCGGCCGCGGTGTACTCATCGTCGGGGCCATCCAGGCGCAGAGCTATCCCGGCCCCCACGAGCTCCGAGAGGATCGCGCCGGCCATAGACGGCGACATCCCGTAGCGGTTCGCAAGCGCCCCACGTGTCCACACCGCCTCCGGATGCTGCAGGAGCGCGTGCGCGATCGTCTGACGCGCATAGGCCTCGGAAGATTCAGACTCCAACTGCATCGTGGCCTCCTCGCTGGACATCATCCTGGGACCGTCTTCGAATGAACAGTCTCGCCGCCGCGTTCGGCTCCCGGAAGGCTCGCGGACCAACGTTGGCGCTGCGTTCGGCGACCGTTGATGGTTGGGACCGCTGTAACGCGGGGTCGGAACGTGAGACGGTGCGGGAGAGAACGACCCCCTTCGACCGGAGCCCACAGGAGGCGACCTTGGCAGAGATCGTGATCTACGGGGCGAGCTGGTGTCCGGACTGCCGCCGCGCCAAGAAGTTCCTGAGCGACCAGCGCATCCCCTTCGCGTGGCACGACCTGGAGACCGAGCCCGAACTCGCCTCAGAGGTGCAAGCACGCAACGACGGCAACAACGTGATCCCCACGATCGTGTTCCCGGACGGATCCCACCTTTCGGAGCCGACGAACGAAGCGCTGGCCGACAAGTTGGGGCTCCAGCGCATGGCCATGATGCACGTGTACGACCTCGTGATCGTGGGCGGCGGGCCTGCCGCTCTCACGGCGGGCATCTACGCCGCGCGGGAGAACCTCGAGGCGCTCATCATCGATTCCAAGGGACTCGGCGGGCAGGCAGGCGTGACCGAGCGTTTGGACAATTACCCGGGGTTCCCCGACGGGATCGGCGGCGCCGACCTGGCGGACCGCTTCGTCAAGCAGGCGCAGCGGTACGGGGTCGAGATGCTGCAGGCGGTGAGCGTCACGAGCATCACCGACGAAGGCCACCGAGAGATCGACGTCGAGACCGCGACCGGCGATCACTACCACGCACGCGCGGTGTTGCTCGCAACCGGGTCGTCGTACCGCCGCACGAACGCCGCGGGTGAGGAAGACCTCATCGGCGCCGGGATCCACTTCTGCGCCACGTGCGATGGCCCGTTCTACCGGGGCTCCGAGGAGCTCATGGTGGTCGGTGGCGGCAACAGCGGGCTCGAGGAAGGGCTGTTCCTCACGCAGTTCACCGACAAGGTCACGGTGCTGGAGTACGGGGACCGGCTACGCGGCTCCAAGATCCTGCAGGACAAGGTGTCGAATCATCCCCAGATGGACGTCCGGCTGAACCACGCGGTCCGGTCGTTCGCCAAGAAGGACGACGGGAGCGGGAAGCTGGGAACCGTCGTCGTCGAGGACCGGACGACCGGCGCGCTCGAGGAGCATCATCCGGCGGGGGTATTCGTGTTCATCGGCCTCGACCCCAACACCGGGTTCTTGAAGGGGGTCGTGGATCTCGACGAGCGAGGGTTCGTGCTGGCGGATCCCGCGACGTTCATGACGAGCGTGTCCGGGGTGTTCGCGGCGGGTGACGTGCGGGACGGTTCCACGAAACAGCTCGCCTCGGCCGTCGGCGACGGGGCGGCCGTGGCCATCCAGATCCGCGGTTACCTCGATCGTTTGCGAGAAGAGGCGGTGATGTAGATGGAGCCGGACGAGATCTTCGAGCTGATCGTCAAGGCCGACGAGCGGTTGAAGTACGCCACGGCAAGGCAAGGAGACGTGCGGGCGCAACAGGCTGCCGATCTGCTGAAGGAGGCGCTGAGAGAGGCAGAGGCGATCGGGAACGAAGGCCTCATCCAGCAAGCGAGGGTGCGCCTTGCGGATCTGGACGCGCTCCTGGGTGGAGCGGGGTCTTAGCGCGGGTGCAACATACCCCGCGCCGGTCGATCATGCGGGCGGGGTCGCCTCCAGCCATCTCCGGAACGCTTGCCGGACGCGCTCTCGTTCGGGCTCCTCGACCGCGGGCTCCTCCAGCGAACCCGCGACCCGGACGGTCTCGCGCAGTTGCTCAAGCGCCGCCATGCAACCATCGCACGTGCTCAGATGGGCCACGACGCGGGCCTGTTCGTCTGCGGGGAGGGTCCCCTCGAGGTGGTCGCTCAAGAGCTCCACGAGCTGTTGACACGCGATGTCATGCGAGCTCATCCGTCCGCCTCGAGATAATCGTCGAGCTCGCGCCGCACCCTGCCGCGCGCGCGGTGCAGCAGCACCCGTTGATTGGTCTGCGTGAGATCCAAGGCGTTACACACTTCCTCGGAGGTCCAGCCCGCGACGTCGCGGAGACGGATCACCTCGGCCTGCATCGGAGGGAGCGCCGCGATCGCGTCCGCGGCCACCGAGCGGGTTTCCGCGGCCGCCAGCCGTTCTTGCGGCAGCCCTCGCCAGTCGTTCGGCAGACTCGACCAGTGGCCAGCCCACTCGTCCTCGGGTCCCAGGAACGAGGCGGGCTCCCACGTCGGCGCGTCCAGGTCCTCGCCCGCGAGCGATGCGAACGGAACACTCCGCCCCTCTCGCTGCCCGCGCGTCTTGGCGATGTTGGTCAAGATGCGGAAGATCCACGTTCGCAGCGAGGAGCGTCCCTCGAAGCGATCGATCCCCTTCAGGACCCCAAGCCACGCGTCTTGTACGACCTCTTCAGCAACGGCGAGGGTCGACACGTACATGCGAGCGACGCGGAGCATCGACGGCTGGAGTGCGTCCACCAAGGCCATGAAGGCGTCCTCGTCGCCGGAGCGCAGTCGTTGGATGAGGGCGAGATCATCGGCTGAGGCTGTAGTGGCGTCTTGCATCGGACGCGAGCGTACCGGTGCCGAGGGGAAGTCGCTACGGGCGAGCGACGCCGACCACGGGCGTGCCGTAGCCGGCCACGGATCCCTCCTGGACCTCGCCGCCGGGGCCGGGATGGCGGGCGTGGATCATCATCCCGCCGCCGATGTAGAGCGCCACGTGGCTGATGGGGGAGTAGAAGAACAGGAGATCGCCGGGCTGCATCTGGCTTGGATCGACATGGGGGAGCGCGGCGTACTGTGCCGCAGAGGAGTGGGGGAGGGACACGCCTGCCTGCGCCCAGGCCCACGTGGTGAGCCCCGAGCAGTCGAACGTGCTGGGACCTGCGGTCCCGAAGACGTACGGGGAACCGATGGCCTGCCTCGCGGCGTCGATCGCCCGTGCCGCGCCGGTGACGTTCGGCGGTGGAGGATTGTAGCTACCGCCGCCCGAAGTTCCGCCGCCGCCCGAGGGGTCCCCGCCGCCCGACGTGCTTCCCGTGAGGGCGGCGCTGTCCTGGCTGGCCTGAGCCGCCGCCGCGGCGCGCTGCGCCGCGAGGGCCTGCTGATAGTTCTGGTTCGTCTGCTGGTACAGCACCTGCGCTTGGTCCAGCAGCCCGGATATCTCTCCGCGCTTGCCGTTCACGGCGTCGAGTTGGCTCCGGGCCTCGGTGACCGCACCGTTGTACTGCTGGGCGGCCCACTCGTAGTGCTGGCGAGCGGTGTCGGCTTTCGTGGCGAGGTCGGCGTCGTTCTGGGCCAGAGCCCCCATGAACTCCAGCCGATCGGAGAACTGTGTGAAGTCTTGGGCACCCAGGAGCGTGTCGAGCTGCGAACCCATGCCCGTGTAGGCCTCGGCCGCGCGCTGGCCCAGCTGGGCCCTCGCGGCCTCGGCCTGGGCCTGGGCCTCGTCCATCGCCGCCTTCGCGCCTGCGAGCTTGGCCTGCATCTGATCGAGGTGCAGACGGGCCGCGTTGTACTGCTCGACCACGACCTCGAGCTGGTGGTTCAACGCATCGAGCTTGGTTTTCGCGGCCGCGACGTCGGCTTGGGTGGCGGGCGCCGCAGAGGAGGAGACGGCTGAGAGGGCGAAAAAGGGGAGAGCGAAGAGGGCGGCTACCGCCGTTCGCATGAACCTCGTTCGCGTCCTGGTCATTTCCCTCCAAGGGCCAGCGGGAATGGCTAAGCCTCCGTCTGTTCGGGCGGAGGCTGCGACCGAGGCTACCGGGCCGTTACCCGGGTCGTCAAACCCATCCACCGATCGGGTTCGGGTGGGCGCAACCCCCGGCAAGGCGGGAGGAGTCGTCTCGCGCGACGGTGACAAGTGCGCTCGAACGAGCCGCCGCGTCACGCGGCCCACACGTCGCCCTGAGTCGGGACGGCGGGATTTGAACCCGCGACCTCAGCGTCCCGAACGCTGCGCGCTACCAAGCTGCGCTACGTCCCGAGCTCGCCAGTGTAGCGAGTCGGCCCGGATCGAGGCCAAGGGCCGGCCGCCCCGAGCGCCGGCCGCCGCTGCTACGCCGAGCTCGATCGAGGTTCGCGCCGACTCAGCTCGATCAGCGTGGCCTCCGGGCGACAGAGGAAGCGGAAGGGAGCGAACTTGGACGTCCCCAGCCCCGGGGAGGTGTGCAGGACCGCGGGCCCCATCGACATGAGCCCGCTCGCGAGGCGTCGCGGCATCGTGCAGTTCGTCACCAGCGCGCCCACCCATGGCAGGCGTACCTGACCGCCGTGGGTGTGGCCGGCCACCATGAAGGGATAGCCGAGCGCTGCGGTTTCGGGAGCGGAGTCCGGCGAGTGCATCACGGCGAACCCGAAGCGATCGGGCGCCCTGCGCGGCGCAACGCGGTAGTCCTGTCGCCGGATGTGCGCGTCGTCGAGGCCGAGCAGCTCCACGGGCAGCCCGTCGAGGTCGATCTCGTGCCGCACGTTGGTGAGATCGTCCCATCCCGCGGCGCCGAGCTGCGTGGCGAGATCCGGCGCGCGGCCGCGGACGGCACGCCGACGCCTCCGCCTCGGCCGGAAGTACGCGAAGTAGTTGAGCGGTCGTGGGGCGAAGTAGTCGTTGGACCCCAGGACGAACCACGAGGCGAGCCGTCCGCGCGCGGGGGCGACCGCGGCCACGACCGTCTCCACGGCCTCCGGCTCGGCCAGGAAATCCCCCGTCACCACGGTTACGTCGGCCTGCGGGAGCCCCGCGAGGAACCGGACCTTCTTGGCGTCGTTCCGCACGAAATGAAGGTCGGATAGGTGGAGCACCGTGAGCGTGTCGGGACCCTCCGCCGGTAGGATGGGCACCTCGTAGCGGCGGAGCCGATACCACGTGTGCTCGACCAGGGCGCCGTAGAGCACGCAGAGCACACCGATCACCGCGAGCGCGAGCACGACCCAGGGAAGCACGGGAGGAGTCTAGTGACCGGTCCGACCGCCCCCGCCGATCAGGACGAGATCCGAAGTCAGTTGACCGCTGCCATGAAGGCGAGCGACAAGACGCGCGTCGCAGCGCTGCGCATGTTCCTCTCTGCGATCCGCTACCGCGAGGATGAGCTCGGGCATGCCCTCACGCCGGCGGAGATCGCCGAGGTCGCCACGAAGGAGGTCAAGAAGCGTTCCGAGTCTATCGAGGCGTTCGACGGGGCCGGGCGGAGCGAGCTGTCGGAAAGGGAGCGCGCCGAGCGCGACATCATCGCCGCCTGGGCGCCCGCGCAGCTCGACGAAGCGGAGGTGGACGCCTTGGTCGAGGCGGCCATCGCGGAGACGGGTGCGTCCTCGATGCGGGACATGGGCCGGGTCATGACCGAGGTCATGGGCACCGCTCGAGGGCGCGTCGACGGCAAGGCGGTGCAGCAGAAGGTGCAGACCCGGCTGACCGGCTAGGCCGGCCAGACCCGCTCGGTCTCGCTCATGCCCGCCTTCCGACCACGACCGTGACGCTCGTGCCCTTGTCCGCGCGGACGCCGCTGCCCGGCGACTGCGCGACGACGCGATCGAACGTCGTCGGGTCCGTCACGATCCGATCCACGACGACGACTACGAAGCCGGCGCCTTCCAACGCGTTGCGCGCCGCGGAGGCCGACAGGCCGATGACCCGCGGAACCTGGGCCGCGGCCGCGACTCCGTCGCTCACCTCCAGGACCACGATGGTTCCCAAACCCGCGGTAGACCCGCCCGCGGGGGTCTGAGCGACCACGGTGCCGGCGGGTTCGGACGAGTGCGTCGTCGTCGCAGAGCTCTGGAACCCGGCCGCGACGAGGGTCTTCTTCGCGGCTGCCTCGAGCAGCCCGACCACGCTGGGGACCGAGCCCTGCGGGGGAGCCGGCGCCGACGGGAAACCGAGGGCGGGCATCCCCTCCATCACCCGGGCCATGTAGTTGTGCCAGATGGGCGCGGCGACGGTGCCGCCGAAGACGTCGCCCATGGAGTAGAGCCTCCCCGGCGGCCCCACCCAGACGGCGGTCACGACCTGGTTCGTGTAGCCCACGAACCAGACGTTCGTGTTGCCGTTGGCCGTGCCCGTCTTCCCCGCCACCGGCCACGTACCCAGGGCGGCGTTCGTGCCTGTCCCTGAGGACACGACGCTCTGCAGCATCGACGTGATCAGGTGCGCGATATCGGGCTTGATCGCGGGTGCGCATTCAGGCTGGTGCTGATAGACGGTGCCGCGGTCATCGGTGATCTTCTCGACGGTGTACGGCACGCAGTGGACCCCACCGTTCGCGAGCGTCTGATAGCCGGAGGCCTGATCCAGTGGTGTGACGGGAACCGAGCCGGTGGCCAAAGCGAGTACCGGCACGAGGTCCGAGGTCACCCCCATGCGATGCGCCATGTCGACCACGTTCTGTGCTCCCACGTCCTGGATGAGCTGCGCGAACACCACGTTCACCGAATCGGTGGTGGCCGTGTACAGATTGATGAGGCCGGAGTCGCCGGGGCCTTCGGCGTTCGTGACGCAGTTGCATGAGCTGCCCGGCCAACCGCCGGGTGGGTAATAAGGGGACTTGCTGGGGTAGGTCTGGGTGGGCGGGATCCCCTCGTTGAAGGCCGCCGCGAGGATGTAGGGCTTGAACGAGGATCCCGGGGCGTGCGGGGTGTTCGCCAGGTCCAACTTATCCTTCGCGAAGTTCCGCCCGGACAGCAACGTGCGGATCGCCCCCGTGGCCACGTCCTCGGAAACGATCGAAACGTCGGGCGGGAGCGACCCCGGCGGGTGGTAGGGGGTGGCGTAGGAGTACGGCGCGTTCGCGGCGGCCTGAGCGTAGGCCTGCCACGTCGGGTCGAAGGTGGTCGTGATGCTGAGGCCGCCCTCGTACAACTTGCGCTTGCGTGCCTCCACGGACTTGCCCAGGCTGTCGAACTCCCCGTTCGGGTTCCCGAGGATCTGCCGGACGAGATAGGTCACGAAGTACGGCTGCGTCTTCTTGCGGAACACGCCCGCGTCCTTCGCCAGGCCCAAGGGCCTGCTCTTGGCGAGCGCCCCTCGGGCCGGGGTCAGGATCCCCTGGCCGATCATGCGGTTGAGCACGTCGTTGCGACGCACGCGCGCCTTCGTCGGGTGCGCGATGGGATCGTAGTAGTTGGGCGATCGGATCAACCCCGCGAGCGTCGCGCCCTCGGTCAGGGTGAGTTTCGAGGCGGGCTTGTTGAAGTAGTACTCGGCCGCTGTGCCGATCCCGTACACGCCGTTCGCGAGGTAGATCTGGTTGAGGTACAGCTCGAAGATCTGGTCCTTGGTGTACTTCTTCTCCACCCGGATCGCCAGGGCGAACTCCTGGAGCTTGCGCTCGAACGTTCGATCGTAGGGATCGAGTCCGAGTGTGTTCTTCACGAGCTGCTGGGTGATGGTGGATGCACCCTCGACGACCGTGCCCGCCCGCGCGTTCGCGATGGTGGCGCGCAGCAGCGACGTCCAGTTGAGCGGACCGTGCTGGTAGAAGCCTGAGTCCTCGATTGCGAGGACGGCCTCCTGCGCGGGCTCGCTGATCTTCTTCAGGCGAACGTTCTCGCGGTTGTCCAGGAACACGGTCGCGAGCACGGTCTTACCGTCCCGCGCGTAGATGGTGGAGCGTTCAGGGAAGCGTGGGATCCGCGTGAAGTCCGCGCCCAGCGCCGTGACCTTGTCGTCGATCTGCCTCACGCCCACGGCGGCGCCGACGAACGGCGGTGCGAGCACCACGGCCATCAGCCCGGAGGCGAGCAGGATGACCGGGACGAGCAGCAGGACGGCCCATGGCTTGAATCCGGATCGGTCGTGCAACGGGCGGGGGTCCGCCCCGCGTGGTGAGGAAGGCGCGCCCATCGGGATGGCCCAGGATACCCCGCGGCCCCCGGGTACGATAGGCACCGGCATGCGTCGCGCGTTCCCCTTCCTCGTCCTCCTGGCTTCGCTCGTCCTCTCGCCCCTCGCGGCGCGGGCCGCCGACCCTTCGCCGGCCCTCGACCCGGCGACCAGCACCAAGATCGTGGTGCTCCGCGTCGAGGGGGCGATCGACCGGCCCCTCGCCTCGTACCTGAACGAACGCTTGGATCAGGCCGAGGCCGACGGCGCCATCGTGGTGCTGCAGATGGACACCTCGGGGACGCTCGATGGGAACGCGGTGGCCCTGGGCGACCGCATCGTCTCCATGCGCGTTCCCGTCCTCGTGTGGGTGGGTCCGGCGCCGGCGAAGGCGGCCGGGGCCGGCCTGCTCGCGATGTACGCTTCGTCGGCCGCGGGGGTCTCGCCGGGCTCGCAGACGGGGCCCCAGGATCCGATCGACCTCGCGGATCCCCTCCCCGCCCCCGCCGGTCTCGACGCCACGATCCAAGGGTGGATCGACGCCCGTGGCAAGGACACGCGGATCGCCGCACCCGGCCGGATCATGCCGGCGGCGGACGCCCTCGATCTGGGCATCGCGCAGGTCGCCGCGGTCTCCCTGCCGGAGTTCCTCGCCGCCATGGACGGCGAGACCGTCCAGTCCGCGGCAGGTCCCGTGACGCTTCACACCCGCATCGCCACAGACGCGCAGCAGGTGAGCGTGCGATCGGTGGACCTCTCCTTCGACAACATGGGGCCGATCAAACGTGTCGAGCACGGCGTCGCCTCGCCGTCGATCATCTATTTCCTGTTGGTCGTGGGTCTCGCCTGCCTCGCCTTCGAGCTCACACAGCCAGGGTTCGGCTTCGCGGGGTTCGCCGGCGTCGGGATGCTCGCGCTCGCCGCGTACGGGATCTGGGTCGTTCCCCCTTCCTGGCTCGGGCTCGGGCTCCTGGTGGGCGGTGTAGGACTGATGACGCTCGATGTACGGCTGCGCAACCTCGGTCTGCTCACGGCCGGCGGCGCGGCGGTGTTCGCCGCGGGGTCGTGGCTGGCCTGGCACCACGTCGCCGCCGCGATCCGGATCTCACCGTGGTTGATCGGGGGAGCGGTGATCGCGAGCCTCCTGTACTACGGGTTCGGGCTCACCGTTGCGCTCCAGTCTCGCGATCGGATCGTGACGACGCAGCGCGGCTTGATCGGTCTCGTGGGGGAGGCGCGAGGTCGCCTTGCGCCGGAAGGCCCCGTATTCGTGAAGGGCACGATGTGGCGCGGGCGCAGCGGTGGGGAGTCGATCGCCCCCGGCACGCCGGTCAGGGTGCGCGGCGTGGACGGTCTCGTCCTGAAGGTGGAGGCGGAGCCCGGCGCCACGCCGATGCTCCGCGATCCCGATCGCGTGCCGGCGGAGTAGCTCGGCCGCGGTGTTGCGCCTCCGTGTCCGCCGCCGGGCATCTGGGGCTCGTGGAATCCCGGCGGCCCCCCGTTACGAACAACAAGGTGAGATGGATGCGACGACCGGCCCCAGCTGGCAGCACTACGCGGCGTGTCGCGGCGCGGACGCATCGCACTTCTTCGCCCCGAACTACTTCGAAAGGCGCAGCCAGAAGAACGCCCGCGAGGCCCTCGCGAAGGCGTTGTGCGTGCGGTGCCCGGTCCGGATCGACTGCCTGGAATACGCGCTGGAGATCCGTGAGGGCCACGGCATCTGGGGTGGCTTGAACGAGATGGAACGACGGGCCTTGCTGCGCGAACGCACCCGTGAAGCGGTCTGACCCCGGTTGACTCTCGCGGCCGCTCGGGGCCAGGATGCGCCGCATGGACGACGCGACGATCCTGCAACGACTCTCGGCCCTCGGCTATGAGCTCCCCCCGCCGCCCGAGGCCGTGGCGGCCTACGTCCCCGTCAAGCTCGCCGGGGTCGTGGCCCACGTCGCGGGGCAGGTTCCCCTGGTGGACGGTGCCGTGCTCCACCGGGGCCGGCTCGGCGACGACGTGACCGCCGAGCAGGGTCGCCAGGCCGCTGAACGGGCTGCACTGCAGGCATTGTCTGCGCTGCGGGCGGAGCTCGGCGGCTTCGGCCGCCTGCGGGGGATCTCGCAGGTCACGGTCTTCTTGGCCACGACGGACGACTTCGTGGACCACCCGCAGGTGGCCAACGGGGCGAGCGAGCTTCTGGGGGCGGCGCTGGGCGAACCGGGACGCCACGCCCGGGCCGCGGTGGGGATGTCGTCGCTGCCGCTGGGCGCCTGCGTCGAGGTCCAGGTCACCGCGGAGATCGCGCCCTAGGGATCGGGTCGATCGGTCCTGGGATAGGGCCGCTGGTTCGGCCCAGGATCGGAACCGTCGCGCGGGAACCGAAGGTCTCCCTCGCGGCGCGTGATGCCGGTCGCGTCGAACCACTCCATCAGCGGCACGGCGTACCTCCGGCTGGTTCCGAGCGCCTCGCGGAACGCGCTGACCGTGATCCCGTCGGCCCCTGCGTCGCGGATGACGGTCTTCGCGCGCTCGACGAGATCCGGACTGAAGATCAGATCAGAGCCGACGCGGATCACCACTCCGGCACGGGCGGAGGCAGCGATCATCGCTCGGTCGAACCCGTCGGCCTCGAGTTCCCGGATCGTCGGGGGTGTCGACGTGCGCTCGCCGCCGATCGCCCGCACCAGCCGCTCCACATCGCTCCCTCGAGCATCCAGGCGCACCCGATGAGAGCTCAAGCGCACCACGGTGGCGGTTCGCACCACGTCGCCGCGATCGGCGGCAGCGGCGATGACCGCCTCGGCGAGGCTCGCGTCCGCCGGAGCGCCGGCGGCCCGCAGAGCCGCGCGCACGGCGCGACGGACATCGGCGAGCGAGGCTCCCTCCTCCAACGGATGCCGAGCGTGGTGATCGTCCAACGCCTCGGTCAGGCCGTGAAGAGCCGCGTCCGCCACCTGCGGGCGCACCATCCATCCGCCGAGCTGCGGCTCCCCGGAACGTGCACCGGTGAGCTGGGCCACCTCGGCCGCGGGGACGGCGCCTCGTTCGTCGGCGAGGATCGCCGGGAGTTCGGCTCGGGTCGCCTCCGCCCTTCGTTGCAGGCGCTGCGCGGGGTCGTGTCCCGGTCGGCGGGCGGGCGCGATGTCGAGGACGATACCGCCGGCCACGGTTTCGCCTCGGCCCGTCTCTCGCACCACGAAGCGATCGAACACGTCGAGCACCAGGGGCCGGGACAGGCGGATCCGCCCGAAGGCACGATCGCCGTCGTTCAGCGAGCCGACCCTGTAGAGGCGCAGCTTCGCGTCGGCCTCGGCGGCGCCCGCGTAGAGCTTGAAGGCCCCTCGGGCTGTGACCGCGTGCGCGAGGCCGCGCACCGGCTGCAGCATCGCCTCGAACGTTTCGGTAGGGCGCCACGCGCCGGGGCGACCGAGCACGGCGCCTCGTCCCAGGGATCCACGCTCCGTGCCCACGAGGTTCGCCGCAACGCGGGTCACGGGGCACGCCCTCGTTTCAGCATGCTTGTGCGTTTCGAGCGAACGGATCCTCGCGCGATCGCCCGAGGGGTAGACCGACAGTTCCTCACCCGTCTCGATGCAGTCCCCGGTCAGGGTTCCCGTGACGACGGTGCCGGACCCCTTGATCGTGAACACGCGATCGATGAACAACCTCGAACGGGCCGCTTCCGGAGATGGCGCTCCGCCCAGCATCGCGTCGAGCGCTGCGCGAAGCTCGTCCATGCCCTCGCCCGTGCGAGCGCTTACCGGCACGATGGGCGCACCCGTGAGCGCGGTGCCGTCGAGCCGTTCTCGGATCTCCTCTTCCGCGAACCCCAGGGTCTCGTCGTCCACGAGATCCCGCTTGGTGAGGGCCACCACGGCGCCGACCGTCCCCAAGACGTCGAGGATCGCAAGGTGTTCCTCCGACTGCGGCTTCCACCCCTCGTCTGCGGCCACCACGAAGAGCACGAGTCGTACGGGGCCGACGCCGGCCAGCATGTTGGCGATGAACCGCTCGTGGCCCGGCACGTCGACGAACCCGACCTCGCGGCCCGACGGAAGCGTCGTCCACGCGTATCCGAGGTCGATCGTGAGGCCGCGGCGCTTCTCCTCGACGAAGCGATCCGGGTCCATGCCCGTGAGCTGCACGATGAGCGAGGATTTGCCGTGGTCGACGTGGCCCGCCGTTGCGACGACCCGCGGTGCTACCCCCACCTCAGTCCTCGACGAAGTCGTCGCCCTCGACCGCGTAGAGGATCGCGCGAGCGAGATGGGGGACATCGGCGTTCGTCACCGTGCGGGCATCGAAGAGGACGTGGTCGCCCTCCACACGGCAGAACGCCGCCGGGCTGCCGGTGCGCAGTCGGGCGGCGAAGGCGGATGCGTCGGGAACCGCTACCCGCACGCCCCAGGAGGAGAGAACGGTCTCGGGCGTCGATCCGCCGCCAACCACGGACTCGCAGCGGTGAACGTGAGCGCCCTCCAGGTCACCCCCTATCGTCTCGGACAACAGCTGAGCGCGCCGGTGCACCGCCTCGGCGGGTTCCCGCAACATCGTGTGGACCGGGACCTCGGCCTCGGCCGTGCCGCTCGCGTACATGGCCAACACCGACTCGAGCGCCGCGACCTGCATCTTGTCCACGCGAACCGCCCGCGCGATCGGGTGGCGGCGAAGGCGCTCGATGAGCGCGGCCCGACCCACCACCATGCCGGCCTGGGGTCCGCCGAGCAGCTTGTCGCCGCTGAACGAGACGAGATCGGCGCCGTCGCGGAGCGCGTCGGATGCCGCCGGCTCTTCGGGCGGCATCCCGTGACCGTGCGACAGCAGTCCCGAGCCCACATCGAAGATGAAGGGCACGTCGTGTCGGTCCGCGAGCGCTGCGAGGTCCTTGGCCGGGGTGGCCGCGGTGAATCCAACCACGCGATAGTTGGAGGGGTGCACCTTGAGGATCGCGCCCGTGCGCTCGGAGATGGCCCCCCGGTAGTCGGCGAGGCGGGTGCGGTTGGTGGTACCGACCTCTACGAGCTTGGCGCCTGAGGCGCCGAGGATGTCGGGGATCCTGAACTCCCCGCCGATCTCGATCAACTCGCCCCGCGACACCAGGACCTCTTTGCGCCGCGCCAGCGTGGCGAGCGCTAGCAGCAGCGCCGCGGCGCAGTTGTTCACGACGAGCGCGGCCTCGGCGCCCGTGAGTGCCGTGAGGAGCGCCTCCGCGCGGCTCGAGCGTCGACCCCGCGCGCCCGTCGCTCGATCGATCTCGAGGTCGGTGTACGAGCCGGCCGCGCGTGCGGCTGCCTTGACGGCGGCCGCGGGCAGCGGTGCGCGGCCCAGCCCCGTGTGCAGGACCACGCCGGTGGCGTTGATGACCGGGGTGAGGCCCGTGGCAACGGCAGAGGCCCGGGCGGCCGCACGCGCGAGGACCTCGTCGTCGGAAGGCGGCGTCGTGCCCGCAACCGCGGCTGCTCGGACCTCGTCGATGGCTTGAGTCAGGGTCTGCTTCAACAACGCGCGACCGAACGTGGAGGCGGCGCGGCGGCCGGGCTCGGAGCGAAGGAGCGCGTCCACGGAGGGGACCTTGCGGCGAACGTCCGGCATCGTCGCAGCCTACCGCCCCGTCGGTAGGCGGGGCCGGGACGCGCGCGTAGGATAGCCGTGATGGTCGACGTCTCCGATCGCCCCGCGTTCCAGCACGAGATGTCGTCGATGGTGCGCGGCGGTGGCCTCGACGTGGAGATCGCGGGCGCGGGCGACCTCACCACCGAGGAGATGATCCTCAACATCGGCCCGCAACACCCCTCCACGCACGGCGTGTTGCGCGTGGTCCTGGAGCTCGACGGCGAGGTGATCACGCGGGCGGAGCCGGTGATCGGGTACATGCACCGTGCCGCGGAGAAGCTCGCCGAGTATCGCGACGCTCGCCAGGTCCTCGTCCTGATGAACCGCCACGACTGGATCAGCGCGTTCAACAACGAACTCGGATGGACCATCGCGGTCGAGCGGCTCGCGGGCATCGAGGTCCCGGAGCGCGCGCAGTGGATCAGGACGATGTTCGCGGAGTGGAACCGCATCCTGAACCACCTCATGTTCGCGGGCTCGTTCCCGCTGGAGCTGGGCGCGATGACGCCGATCTTCTACTCCTTCATCGAGCGCGAGCTCGTTCAGGATCTGATGGAGTCGGCCACCGGGGCGCGCATGCACCACTCGTTCTGCCGTGTGGGCGGGCTCAAGGATGATCTTCCCTCTGGGTTCCTGAAGGAGTCTGCGGAGGCCGTCGTAGCGGTGCGCCGATGGGTGAAGACGTTCGAGGCCCTGATCATGGGCAACGAGATCATCTTCAAGCGCTGCCGGAACGTGGGCGTGCTCCCCGCCGAGACCGCGATCGCCTACGGCACGTCGGGCCCCACGTTGCAGGCCAGCGGCGTCGCCATGGATCCGCGCAAGGACGAGCCATACGAGAAGTACGGCGAGGTGGAGTTCGAGGTTCCCGTGGGCAAGACCGGGGACTCGTACGACCGCCTGTGGGTGCTCGTGGAGCGGGTCAAGCAGTCGCTCAACATCATCGAGCAGTGTATGGAGAAGCTGCCGGCGGGCAAGTTTCGCGCCGACAAGCTGCCGAAGAGCCTCAAGCTCGACGACGCCGAGGTATACGTGCGTACGGAGAACCCGCTGGGGCTGATGGGCTACTACGTCGTGGGCAACGGGAAGAAGCAGCCGTACCGCGTGAAGATGCGCACCGCGTCCTTCTCCAACGTGAGCGTGATCCCCGCCATGCTTCCGGGCACCGTCCTGCCGGACCTGATCTCCATCATGGGCTCCATCTTCTTCGTGGTGGGCGACGTCGATCGCTGACCTCGATCGCTGAGGACCCCTCGAACCCTTCTCGATCCGATTCCAGATTCACCCCCCGACGTGCCGATGCACCGATCGAGAGCGAGGGGAGGCCATGACGACGATCGGACGGCTCAGGCTGCGTCGCGCCAAGGACGGGGCCGTCGAGGTGTGGGCGCGGGGCTGGCGCCTGGAGGCCCGGGCGCTCGTGATCGTGCCGCTCGCCCTGGCTGTGGCGTTCGCGATCGCGCCCGTCCCGCTGGTCCTGCGCGTCCTCGGACTGGGGGTGCTCGCCGTCTGCACCTGGCTCACGGTTCGGCTGGGGCGGATCGGCATCCGCCTGAGTGAGGCCGGTGTCGAGGTGGTCGAGGTGCGCCACACGGTGCTGATCCCCTGGGACGACGTCGCGGGGTTCGTGGGCGAGCGGACCGGCCACGACGGCCGGGCCGTCCTCATGACCGAGAGCGGGAAGCGCGTGCCCGCACCCGGCACCTTCGATGCCGAGGAGATGGACCCCTTCGGCGATGAAGGCGAGGAGTCGATCGTGGACGAGCTCAACCGCCTGGTGTGGGCGGTTCGCCGAGGCGACACGGTTCCCGTCTGAGCCTCTGCGGGCTCCCCCGCCTCACGTCTGGCGGTTGAACCAGACCCCGCCGGGACCCGCGTAACTACGGCTCTCGCCCCAGATCGCCACGGTCTTGCCGGAATCCGTGACGTCGATCTCGCCGTAGTCGCCGTAAGCCTCGCGGAACCCCGTGGGCGTGATGTAGTCGGCGCCACCGGTGGCGTCGGAGATCTTCACGGCGGGCGTCCAGGTGATCCCGTCGGTCGACGTTCGGTAGAAGGTGTTCCAGCGCCCGGTCTGCCGGCTCATGTACCACACGCGGAACTCCCCGCCGTGCCCGACCGCCGCGGGGAACCCGGCGTTCGCGTTCCCCGTGGACAGCCTGACCCGCGGTGTCCAGGTGAGGCCGCCATCGGTCGAGGTCCAGGCCCAAACGCGCCGGATCCCGCGCGGCTTCGTGGCGCCGTCGCCCAGCAGGACGAGCCGGTCGGAGCCGTCCGCCCCGAGGGTGACGTGGCCGTCGTAATAGTCCGTCGGGCACCCCTTCGTCCTGCAGTTCTTGCCCAGGTGCAGCGAGTCGACCTTGACCTTGGTCCACGAATGTCCACCGTTCGCGGATCGCAGCACCACCTGGCGACTCGCACCCTTGAGGCCTCGCCCGTTGCCGGAGTACCGCAGGCTCGACTCCGCGAACAGCGCCGTCCCGTCGGAGAGCACCTGCCCGCCGAAGGCGTAGAAGTATCGTGGGCTGCTGGTCGCCTTGCGCTGCTTCCACGTGCGGCCGCCGTCGTGGGAGAACGCGACGAAGGCGTCCCCGCCGCTCGGCCCGTTGAACGCCACGTACACGTCCTTCCCGTCGGCGCTCGTCACGAGGATCGGCTTGTCCTGCCAATCCACGTTCCCGTACACGGGGACGGGCTTCCGCCAGGTCTTGCCGTGGTTCGTCGAGCTCGTGAACCAGACCGAGTACCCGCGCATGAAGGCGGCTTGCACGACCCCGGTGCCGGCGGCCACCTCGATCTCCGGGTCGTACATCCCGTTCGTGCCTTTGCACGTGCAGATGAACCGGAAGGGGCCCCACGACTTGCCGCCGTCCTTGGAGACCTGCAGGATGATCGCGGGATCGGGACAGCGGCGAGGACAGGCCCGCGGGCCCCCGTAGCGCGTCACCAACCGGTACACGAACGGCCCGTTGCGGTCGGCGGCGATGGCGGGCTCCCAGTCGTCGTAGTGGCGGGCCACCACGCGTTCCCCGGCCCAACCCTGGGCCGTGGCGTGAGGCACCGTGCCCGCCACGCCGAACGTGCCGTCACGCTTGGCTTCGGCGAGCGCCTGCAGCCGTTCGGCCGTGCCCTCCCCGCCCTCGAGATCCCCGCTCTCGTTCTCCGCTCCGTTCGTCCCCTCGCCGATCGAGGCAGCGGCGCCGGGATCGGTCCCGTCGAGCCCGGCCGTACCGCTCCTCGCGTCGGCGTCGCGCGTTGCCGGAGCGGCGCCCGCCGGTCCCGCCGCAGGCGGCCGGGCGGCGACGATCGCGAGCGCGGCGACCATCGCCGCGGCGAGCGCGGCGGCGACGACGATCAGGGTGCGACGGCGCAAGGCGAGGCCTTTCGAGTCAGGTGGCGTCCCCCGAACCGTAGGGGCGGGGTCCGCCGGGGTCAAGGCAGGGGCTCCGCAGGCGTCTCGCCGGGCTCAGGAGAAGGGTCGTCCTCCGTTCGTCGTGCCCCATGCGCCTCCTCGAGCCACGGCGGCATCGGCAACCCTGCAGAGGCCAGGAGGATCCAGCGCGATCGCCCGAGGGCGGCGGGGTCCACCAACAGGGTGGCCCGGCTCCGCGCGCTCCAGGTCCGTACCGCGGCCGCCCCGTCGCTCGCCTGCAAGAGCCGATGCTGGCGTCGGAGCTCGCCCCGGGACCACGTCTCGAACCCCAGCGCCGCGAGGGCCCGTCGTTGGGTGACCGAAGGGAACGCCTGTAGGCCCCGGTCGACGGCCCGCGCCGCCACCTTCGCAAGGTCGACGCCGGCGGTGATGTCCGCGGTGCCGGGTGCCTCGAGCAGATCGTGCACCACGCGATGTTCCCGGTACCCGTGCGGGTCGCCGCCGGGGCCACGCTCGGTGCCGTAGTCGATCAACAGGGCGTAGCCGCGCGGGAGCCTCTCTCCCAGCGTGTCCACGAAGGAGAGAGCGCCCTCGGGGATCACCGCCTCGTCTCCCCTCTCGAGGCCGCTCGCTGCCGCTCGCGCGCCCTCGTCGGGCGGGGCCAGGACCTCGACCAGGTGCTCCCCCTCGAGCCCGACCCGCACCTCGCGCGGTCCCTTCCGGGTCATGCGAACGCGCCGGAAAGGAAGGTTGTCCAACAGCTCGTGCGCGAGGACGAGATCCGGCGCCCCGGATAGCTCGGCGGCGCTGCGGACGCCGGCCACCTCCGCGAGTGCCGCTCGCGCGCCGGGGCTCCGCTCCACGGCCGTGTAGTCGACAGGCAGTTCGGAGAGGTTCGCGAGGAGCTGCGCCGCGAGCGTCCCGTCGCCCGCTCCCACCTCCATCACGCGGAAGGGATCCGGACGGCCCAGGAGCTCCCACGTCTGACGCAGCCCGCCGGCAAGCAGCTCGGCGAACACGGGGTGGATATGTGGGCTCGTCACGAAGTCCCCGCCGGGCCCCACCGGCGGCCGTTCGTAGAAACCTCCGGGGCCGTAGAGCGCCATCTCCATGTACTCGGCGAAGGAGATGGGCCCGCGACGACGGATCGTCTCGGCGATCGTCAGGCCGACAGGGGAGTCCATGCGGAAAGTATGTGGGCGGGACGTGCCGCCGGCCATCCTGCGAGAATCCGCCTCGTGAGCGAGGAGATCCGCGAGGCCGCGTCCGTGGTCGTGGTGCGTGAGCATCCCGGTGGACCCCAGGTGCTGGTGGTGGAGCGCTCCCGCGCGAGCCGATTCCTGCCGGGCTACGTCGTGTTCCCAGGCGGCGCCGTGGATGCCGGGGATGCGGCCCTCGCCGCCTCGTGGTTCGGCGCGACTTCCGAGGCCGCCCGAGCCGCCGCCGTGCGAGAGCTCGCCGAGGAGGCGGGCCTCGTCCTTACCGGTCGGGGGCTCGAGGCCGCGAACCTGTACGACCCCTTGCACCCGGTCATGATCGCGCCGCCGCAGTCCGGACAGCTGCACGAGCTGGCCCGCTGGGTCGCCCCCCGCGAGGTCACGGTCCGGTTCGACGCGCGCTACTTCGCGGTTACCGCGCCGGCGTCGGTGGAGCCCGTGCCCGACGGCACGGAGGCGGCACTCGCCTGGTGGGTGACGCCGGGTCGCCTGCTCGAGGAGTGGGAACACGGCGCGCGCATGCTCTATTGGCCCACCCTCATGACGGTGATGGAGCTCGCCCGCTGTCGGAGCGCCGCCGAGCTCATGGCCCTCACGATCGAGACCCGGGAACCTCTCGACGAGGAGGTCGGCCGGCTCCCACGGTCGGTCTTCCGGCAGGACTGAGCATGCTGCCGATCGTCCGTGTGCTTGCGCCCAACCCCGGCCTCTACACGCTCGAGGGCACGAACACCTGGGTGGTGGGCACGGAGCCCTCCGTGGTGATCGACCCGGGCCCCCTCATCCCGGAACATCAGGACGAGGTCGCCCGCGCAGCGGGTCGGGTCGGCGCCGTGTTGGTGACCCACGACCACCCCGACCACGCCCCCGGTGCGGCGACGTTCGCCCGTCGGGTTGGCGCACCGCTGCGGGCCTATCGGCTGGAGGACGCGGAGCACCTGCGGGACGGCGAGCTCGTGCAGGTGGGTGCGGTGGCGCTTCGGGCCTATCACACGCCGGGGCACAGCTCGGATCACCTCGCCTTCCTCCTGGTGTCCGAGCGGGCGCTGTTCACGGGCGACGCGGTCGTGGGTCGAGGGACGACCTTCATCGACCCGCCGGATGGCGATCTCGCACAGTACCTGCGCTCGCTCGTCCGGCTGCAGGAGCTGGGTGCCCGCACGCTCTACCCAGGCCACGGTCCAACGGTCCTGCACGGCGCGGAGAAGTTCCGGGAGTATCTCGACCATCGCGCGCAACGCGAAGAGCAGGTGCTGGCGGCGATGGCGGACGGGCCTCGCACCATCACGTCGATGGTGCGAGAGATCTACGCGGACCGATCGTCCGACGTTCATGAGCTCGCCGCCCGATCGGTGCTCGCGCACCTGCTCAAGCTCCAGGGCGAAGCTCGCGCGGATCGGCGCGGCACTGGCCCCGACGCCACGTGGTTCGCCGTGACTCCGAAGGCCTGCGCGCGGTGCGGGAGGCCCGTGACCGGACGGGCGCGCTTCTGCGCGAGCTGCAGCCTCATCATCCTGCAGGAGGGCGCGGCGACCGCCACCGAGACCGAATGATCGCCGCCTCAGCCACCGCCGACGGGGCGCGGATGGCGCAGGAGGTATCGCCCGCGCCCCAGCACGCACACCCGATCCGACCGCTCCAGTTCGCGGAGGGCTCGGTTCGCGGACTCCCGCGAGGTGCCCGCGAGGGCGGCCAGGTCATCCTGCGTGATCTTCAGGGTGAGGACGACGCCCCCCGGTGCGGGTCGCCCGAACCGATCCGCGAGCTCACGCAGGCGAGCTGCCACCCGGGCGGAGACGTCGAGCCAAGCGAGGTCTCGAGCGAGCGCCGCCGCGCGGCGCGATCGGGCCGCCACCAGGGGTGCGAGCGAAGCGCCGGCCACCGGCGCGAGTCCGCTCGGCCGCAAGGCTCGCACGCTTGCCTCGGCGACGCACCCGTCGGGCTCGCCCACGAGGTCGCCGGGCCCGAGCACCTCGAGCCCCAGCACGTGGCCGTCGGCGGACACCGCGGTCGCGAGCAGGGCGCCGGAGACCGCCACCCACGGCCCGGAGCCGGACTCGCCTTGTCGCACGACCAGCTGACCCGGACGCACCGCGATGAGGGGGAGTGGTTGGGGGCGGGGCATGCGCGCCGCCATGAGCACCACTCCTGACCGGCGCGGGCGGCCCCGAGCCGGAGCGACGACGATAGCGGCGATCGCCGACACGCTCGGACCACCTCGAGCGCGGAACGGCTAGGCTAGCGCCGCGTCCGGCGGCGATCGGACGCGCGGCGAGCGCCCGGCAGAGGAGGCCGATCATGGCGAAACCCAGGCTCGAAGTCGCCCTGGCGGCCGTGCCCTTGTTCGAGGGACTGTCGAAGCGTCAGCTGCGGCGGCTCGCATCAGCCGCGGAGATCGTCGACTACATGGAGGGCCATGCCATCGTGAAGGAGGGCGAAGACGGCGAGAGCTTCTTCGTGGTCTTGGTCGGACAGGCGAAGGTGGTGGTGAAGGGTCGTACCGTGAACCGCGCCCTTCCCGGCGATCATTTCGGGGAGATCTCGCTGTTGGACGGCGGTCCGCGCACGGCGAGCGTGCGCTCCGAGACACCGATGACCGTCCTCACGATGACGCGATCCGGCTTCCAGAAGGCGCTCAAGGAAGATCCCGAGCTCACCATCGCGCTCATGGAGAGCCTCGCGCGGATGATCCGCCGCGTCGACCGATCGCTCGCACGCTGACCTCGGTACGCTCCGCAGATGCAGGTGGACTACTTCCGCGCCGACGACCCCGACACCGTCGTTGCCACGGCGCGCTGGGACGGCACCGTTCAGATCGAGACCGATGATGAGATCGTCCGTGGTCAGCTCGAACGCGCCTACCGCCCGACCCCGGTCGTGGTCGACGACGGCGCGTACCGGCGCCTCGGAACCAGCGGCGAAGTCATGATCCAGCCCGGCGACCTGGAGTGGTTCCGGGCGGTATCCCAGGTCCGCGCCGCCGCTTCCACCGGGCTGGTGGCCCGGTTGGTGCCCGGTATCACTGAGGGCGGCTACGACCCCGCGGCCGGGTATCGGACGTTCGAGGCGACGATCGAGCGCCTCTCGCAACCGGGAGAGTGAACCTCAGCCCTGGGCGGCGACCCACTCCTGCCCGGTGGCGCAGAACGCCCGGAAATCGCAGTAGCGACATGCCGGTCCCGCCACCGCCTCGAACGCACCGTCGTCGATCGCCGCCAACGCCGCCGCCACGCGCGCACGCACGCCGGCCGGATCCTCGAAAAGACGCGTTACCTCGTCGCCGCTCTTCAGGTACACGTAGGTGAGCGTGAGGTCATCCGGACGTTTGCCCCAGATCTCGACGCAGGCGAGCCCGTAGAGGTCGAGCTGCAGCCCGGACAGTGGATCATCGTCCTCGGGCTTGCGGCCCGTCTTCCAGTCCACGACCTCCCACGGCCCGTCGAGCTCGCCGTAGATCGCGTCGATCCGCCCGCCCACGGCGTAGGTGCCGACGCGAAGCAGGAACGCGCGCTCGGCGAACAGCGGCGTGGCGCCCGCGAAGCGGCTCGAGAGGAACGACTGACGCAAACGATCCACGCGCCCCGGGTCACCCGCGAGCTCCTCGTCGGTGAGGTCGGGCGTATCGTCGAACTCCAGCAACTGTCCCTGGCCGCGCGCGCGGCGTTCGATCCAGCCGTGGATCTCCGTGCCGATGCGCGCGGCGGGCCCGCTGAAGCGGGGCAGCGGGCGCACCGACGTCCAATAGAAGCGCTTGGGGCACTGCGCGAAGGTCATCACCGAGCTCACCGAGAGGGTCTGGGGAGCTCCCTCGACGCCGGGCAGCCCCTCGAGGGCCTCGCGTTCGCGCAGGTGCGACGCGAGTTGGCGCTGTTCCGAGCTCTGGCGATCGAACGACGCCCGGTCCTCGGGATCCAGAGCGTCGAGGAGCGAGGGCTGCACGGCGCCGGCGAGCGCGGCCTCGAGCGCCGCGTCGCGCCACCCCCGGGGAAGAGCTCGTCCGCATCGTCGGGTCGCGCCGGTCCCGGCCAGGGCTTCACCAGCCCGAGGCGTTGGCCGAGCATGGGGTTCTCCTCGGACTCCAGATCGTCGGCGAGGTCCAGGGTGGCCTCGTCCGACGCCCGGGCCCACTTCGCGAGCTCGCCGAAGAACGTGCTCGGGCCTTTCGCGCTGACGAGCTCGCCGTACCACTGGGAGGCGCTGATCCACAACGACCGGCGGGCTCGCGTGAGCGCCACGTACATCGTTCGGCGTTCCTCGACGATCTCCTGCGCTTGGAGATCGCGCTTGAAGTGTGCGAGCACGCCGTCGAAGGCGGGCAGGATCTCGGCGTCGCCACGGAGTTCGAAGTCGAGCGAGTAGCCTCGCTCGGCGGGATTCTGCTGGATCCGTTTCGAGGGCATGAGCCCGGTCGCCACGGCGGGCACGAAGACGTGATCGAACTCGAGCCCCTTGGCCTGATGGATCGTCATCACCTTCACGGCATCCTCGTCGGTGGGCTGAACGGGCTCCCACTGCTCCTTGTCGAGCGCTTCCATGTCGTCCACGTAGGAGAGGAACGCGCGAAGCGTGAGTTCGCCCTCGAGCGGTTCGAACGCGTGCACCTGGTCCAGGAAGGCGGCCAGGTTCCGAGCGCGCTGCGCTCCTCCGGACCGGTCGGCGCCGGCCTCCAACTCGTCCACGATGCCGGTGCGCCGAACGATCTCCCCGAAGAACTCGGCGACGGGCCGGCGCGCCTCCAGCCGGAGCGCGCCGAGCTCGTCCCGGAAGCTCTCCAGGCGCTCGCGACCCTCCCGACTCAGCCCCTCGATCCCATCCAAGTGCTCCAGGGCCTCCGCGAACAGGAACGGGGTGTTCTCGTCGTCGCCACCCTCTTCGCGCCAGGCGTAGTTCCTGGACTTCGCCCAGCCCGCCACCAGCGCGAGATCTTTGAAGCCCACGCGGTAGCGCGGTCCCATCAGGATCCGCGCGAGCGCCACCGAGGCCATCGGGTCGTTCGTCGCCCGGGCGTACGCGAGCACGTCCACCACCTCGGGCAGCCGCAGGAGGCCGGCGAGGCCCACGATCTCGGCGGGGATCGCGTGCTCCTCGAAGGTGCGCTGCAAGACCGTGAAGAGCCGCGAGGTGCGGCAGAGCACGGCGATCTGGGACCACGGGGCGCCCTCGGCGCGCAAGCCGTCGATGCGCTCGGCGATCCACCGAGCCTCGTTGATCTCATCCGGGTGCGTGGCGAGGGTGACCGTGCCTTCGCCGTTGGCCGGCCAGGGAACGAGGCGCTTGTCGGGGTCGGGGCGCTGCGTCGCGGGGAGCGGTTCGATGATGGTGTCGGCCGCGTGCAAGATCCGCGCACCCGAGCGGAAGTTCGTGAACAGGGGGAGGCGCCGCGCCTCGCTCCCGTCGGCGCGGCGGAAGCGCCGCGGGAAGTCCAGCAGGTTGAAGAGCGAGGCGCCGCGCCAGGCGTAGATGTTCTGATCGGGATCGCCAACCGCCGTCACCGGGTGGGCGTCGCCGAAGAGCGCTTCCAGGAGGCGGGCCTGCGCCACGTTCGTGTCCTGATACTCATCGAGGAGCACCGCGGCGAACCGGTCGCGATACGCGCTCCCCACCTCCGGGTGCTCGGTGACCACGCGGACCGCCAGCCGGATCTGGTCGCCGAAGTCGATCACGCCGAGGTCGCGTTTCAGGCGGCGGAAGACCTTGATGGCCTGAGCGAGGTCGAGACGATCGAGCGCCGCAAGGTATGCGCGATCCGTCCGCGGGATGTTCTTGAGCGCGGCGAGGCGGTCGGTGACGAACGCGATGATGGCGTCGGGATCCACCAAGTGGTTCTGCGCCTGTTCGTCCAGCGCGAGGATCTTGTCGACGACCGATGGCTGCCATTCGGTCTTCAGATGCGGGAACGTCATCTCGTCCAGTACCCGACCGGCCAGGTCGACGCGCTGAGCCTGGGTGAGGACCCGCTGCCCTGGCTCGATGCCCGCGAGCATGCCGAACCGGTCGATGACCTCCGCCGCGAGCGCGTGGTAGTTGGCGATCTCGGGTTCTTCGCCTTCGGCCAGGTCCACCTTCCGGAGCGCCCGCTGGACCCGCTCGCGCAGGTTCTGGGTCGCCTTCACGGTGAACGTGAGCGCGAGCACGTTGCCGGGGAGCGCGCCGTGATGGTCGGTGGGGATGCGATCGAGCGCCGCCAGGGCAAGGTAGACGACGCGCGCAGCCATCACCGACGTCTTGCCCGAGCCCGCGCCGGCCACCAGCACGTAGGGCTCCATGGGCATCGAGATGGCGGCCCACTGTTCGGGCGTGGGCGCCGTCCCGCCCATCGCCGCCACGATCTCGGGCCCGACCTCGGGCGTGAGCTGGGGCGCGACGTCGTTCACGAGGCGGCCTGCCGCGGCCGTCGCACGGACGCGATCGGGAACACCGGCTGGCCCTCGGGGTAGAGCGGGCAGAGCGACTTGAAGTCGCAGAACCGGCAGTTCGCATAGGGATTCGGAAGGTAGACCTCGGACTCGTTCAGGTCCTTCTTGCGCTGGATGAGCCCGGCGAGCCGCTCACGCATCTCCGCCTGGTAGCGCTCCTCCTCGCGGGGGTTGATCGGCATCTTGCGGAAGTCGATGTCCGGACGCTTCCAGTTGCCGCGCAGGAAGGCCAACTCGACGGTGCGAACCGGCTTGAACTGCGCGAGCGCCTCGGACTCTTGCACCGCGAGGTAGTAGATGCCGAGTTGCAGGCTGTCTTTGGGCGGCCCCGCGTTGTCGCTCTTGCCGGTCTTGAAGTCCGTGATGGTGGTGCCGTCCTTGACCGACGGGCCGATCCGGTCGATGTAGCCGATCACCGTGACGCCTTCGAACGCGAACTCGAAGAACTGCTCGATCCCCAGGGCGGGGATCTCGCCGTACGTCTCGAACCAGTTGCGCAGCATGTGATCGCGCGCGAGCGCCCGGAAAGCCTCGGAGACCGCGAGCGACGGGAACTCCTGCGCTCGCCAGCGCAGGTCGAGCGCCTCCACCATCACGCGCGGGTCCTTCCCGACGTTCCCGCGCTCCACGTCTTCGATCAGTTTGTGCACGGTCTTGCCCACCCACGCGTGGTATCCGCCGGGACGACCCAGGCCGAGCTCGTCACCCAGCACGTGCATCAGCTCGCAGGCCTCGAGGTTCGACAGGCGCGAGTACGACACACGGATCTCCTCGTGCAGGGGTCCCCCGGGATCGGTCCAGTCGTGCTGGAACCACCAGCGTCCGGGATCGACACCCAGGCTCACGAGGCCCTCGAGCGCGGCGAGCCTCCGCCACCAAGGGAGGTCGGGCTCGGCCAACTCCCGGCGCCACGCCACGGCCGCTTCCCGAACGGAGACAGGCTCCTCGAACGGACCAGCGGGGGCGGGCGTCCAGGAGAGCTGCCGCTCGCGCACGAAGCGCGAGCGAAGCGTGAGCTCGTCGGCGTCGGGGTGGGCATCGGCGCACAGCAGGACCACGCGACTGCGCGCGCGCGCGAGGACGGCGTCGAACAGGCGTCGTTCGTCCTGCAGCCGCTCGCGGTTCCGCTCGGCGTTCGTGACGACGCGGTCGAGCACCGCCAGGTCGAACATGGGCTCGGCGCGATGCAGGCTGGGGAAGTTGCCCTCGGTGACCCCCGTGAGGATGATCGCTTCGAACTCGCGACCCACGGTGCCGTGGGCGGTGAGCACGTGGACGGCATCGTGCTCGGACCGCTCCCACGCCGAGCGACCGGGCCCGTGCTCGCCGGCGTCCAAGGACTCCAGGAACCCCGCCACGCTCTTGTCGTTGCCGTCGTCGGCCTCCGAGACCATGTTCGCGAACGTCACCACGGTGTCGAGCTCGCGGCGCGCCTCGGCGTCGCGATCCGAGCGCTCCACCAGCGTTCGAGAGAACGGGAGGGATTCCCACAGCTGCCTGAAGGCGTCCTGCACCGACATGCCCGCGAACAACGACGCCGTGGCGAGACCCTCGCGTGCGGCCTCGACCTGGGCGACCTCGTGGGCGCTCAGGCCTTCGGTGATGTCGAGCGCGTCCGCGCCCGAGCCGGTGGTCGCGGCGGCCGAGCGCATCAGCCCCCGCGCGGTTGCGGGCGAGAGGCCGACGACGTCGGAGGTCAACAGCTGTTCGATCAGCTCTTCACGCCGTGGCTCGTCGGCCACCAACCATCGCAGCGCCAGGACATAAGGCCGGGTAGCAGGTTCGGACGTGAGCGAGAGCCCGCGCTCCGGCACGACGCGCGGGATGCGCGCGTCGTCGAGGGCGCGCAGCAGGCCTCCCAGGTGCGCGCCCTGCCGCCGAACGACGACCGCGAGGTCGGCCCAGGCCACTCCCTCTTCCACGTGGAGCCTACGGAGCTCGCGGGCGACGGCCGCGTGCTCATCCGAGGCGTGCGGCGCCACCCAGGCCTCGATCGTCGCCGACTCCGTCGTTCGATGATCCTGGGTGAGCGTGAGGGCCTCGGCTCCCGGGAACCGCTCCAGGAACCGGTCCAGGGGCACGCGCGACATGCCCTGGAAGGAGAAGAGGTGGGCCTCGGGGTCGGCGGCGGCCATCAGGTCCGGCGACCGCAGCCCCAAGAGGATCGCCTCCGCCGCGAGGGTCGTGTCTTGCAGATCGTCGACCAACAGGTGTTCGAACAGCGGCTCCCCCTGCACGGACACCGCGGCCGCGCGTTGGAGCAGCGCGCCGAAGTCCACCGCGTTGAGGTCGTCGAGAACCGTCTGGTAGCGGCCCAGGAAGCGGGCGAGCTCCTGCCAGCCGGTCAGGCCGCGCGCGTCGGCGGCCTTCGCGATCGCCTCCGGGGTTCGCATCTCCTCCTGGGCGCGCACCAGGAACTGGCGGACCTCGTCAACGAAGCCGCGCAGCCTCAGCAGCGAACCATACGCTGGCCAGTCGGCCGGGTCCTCGCCCTCGAGGAGCTCGCGCACCTTTGCGAACTGCTCCGCGGTCCCCAGGACCCGCGGCGGTTCGTCGTAGCCCATCGCCCCGTGCCGCTCGCGCAGGATCCGGTTGGCGAGACCGTGGAACGTGACGACCTGCAGGCTCGGCAGGGAGGACGGGAGCCGGTTCAGCAGCGCGCCGCGCGTTGCGTTCCTGGCCCCCACGGAACCCACGACCAGAGCCACCCGCTCCGGATCGGAGCCGGCCTCGATGAGCTGCGTGAACCGCTCTCGCACGACGGTGGACTTGCCGGTGCCGGCGCCCCCCAGCACCAACAGGGCGCCGTCCCCGTGATCGAGGACGCGCTGCTGATCGCCGTCGGGGAGGAACGGGGGGGCCGCCACCCGGTCGATGCTACTCGGCGGTGGCGACACGCTCGCATGCCGCCGCGGACTCGTGCCTCAGTTCTCAGACTCCACCTTCTTCTTGAGCAAGGTCATCCGCTCGTTGATGTCGCGTTTGCCGGTGAGTGGGAACAGGATCGGCGCCATCACCGCGGGAGCTCCGTGCAGCTTCGGGAAGGTGAGGGTGAAGGCAACCTCCGTCCCGCCATCGCCGGCCGGCCGAAGCTCCCACTCATTGGTGAACGTGCCGACGGCATCCTTCGCGCTGAACGCGAACCGTGTGGGTTCGAGGCGTTCCGTGATCTCGCCGTCGTTCGAGTTCTCCTTGTTGCCCGGGATCCATCCCACCGAGTGGTAGGTCGAACCGACCTGATTGGGTTCGCCGCCCGTCCACTTCACGGTGTAGGCCTTGGGCGACCATGACGCGTGGGTTTCCAGATCCGCGACCATCGCCCACACCTTCTCCGGCGGTGCCTGGATCGACGTGGTGAACGTGCCTCCCAGCATGTGGTCCTCCCTGATGAACGTGAACGCGTCGGACGATGCCATCGTCACGCCGATCAGGTTCTTTGGCAACCAGCTCGAATCCGGTGGCGCTTCCGTTCATCGAGAACCTCTTCCGGGCCTCTTCCGCGGCTGATCGCCGGGGCTAAAAGTCGTTCTGATCCGGGCGCGGTGGGGGATCGCCGCCGGACACCGGAGCTGACGCGTCCATCGGACGGCCCTCGATCTCCCGCCGGTACCAGCGTTCGATATCGCCCGGACCGATCGCGCCGATGAGGCGGCCGTCTTGCAGCACGAGGCCCTCCCGTCCCGAAAGCCACTCGAGCGTTTCCTCGAGCGACTCCTCGGGAGCGATCACTGGGGTTTGGGTGAGGGGAATCGTGGCGTCGCGGACCGGGCGCATCGGATCGCGCGTGCCCACGCGCCGCGCCGAAGTCATGGACACCGTGCCGATCACCGTGCCGTCGGCATCCACCACGGGGAACGCACCCGCCTGGTCCCCACGCAGCGCCACGTCGAGGGCCTGGGTGAGCGTCATGTCGGCCGGCACCGAGGTGGGCGGCGGACGCATGACGTCGCCCGCCCGTCCACGCGCGAGCTGATCGCGGAACGCGATCCGCTGATCCATCCCGCGTCCTGTCGCGAGCATCACGAAGCCCAGGTACCCCAGGAAGATCGCGAAGAACGCGTCCGTGCTATGGGTCAGCGACCAGGCGGCGCCCGCCAGCAGAGCCACGCCCACGCCAACGCCCACGTAGCCCGCCACCCGCAGCGCCGTCCGCCGGCTGTTCGTGATGCCCCAGACGATGGCGAGCAGCATGCGCCCGCCGTCTAGGGGGAATCCTGGCAGCGTGTTCATCGCGGCGAAGAACACGCTGAGGACGGCGAGGTAGCGCAGGATCACGTGGAGGGCATCCTGGGTGAGCTGGCCGCCCAGCCAGAAGATTCCCGCCATCAGGAGGGTGGAGAACGGGCCGACGAACGCGACCAGGAACTCGCCCAGGGCCCCTCGCGCGTTCGCGCGCGTCTCCGTCGCGCCGCCCCAGAAGACGAGCGTGATGCCGGAAACGGGAAGATCGAGCGCGCGCGCCATCGCCGCATGTGCCCCCTCGTGGATGAGGACGCTCCCGAAGAACAGCACGCCGGTGAGTACCGCCAAGACCAAAGCGGTGCTCGGTTGCTCGCTCGCGAAGCCTTGCGTGAGCCCGACGTACTGGCCCCACACGTAGATCGCCGCGATCAGCGCCCATGAGGTGCCCACGTACAGCGGGATCCCCCGGATCGTCGCGATCTTCCAGCGCTTGCCGCCCATGGCCCGAGCGTACCCGGCGGCGCGCCATCGCGGGGGAGCCGCCGATACTGGAGGCGTGACGATCCGGCACCGACCCGTCCTTACCGCCATGCTCGTGCTCGCGGCGGCGTGCTCGTATGGGCCCCCGACGTCATCGCCCGCCCCGACGTCTCCCGCCGGCTGCAATGGAGCGACCACGAACACGATCCGGGCCGTGTCGCTTTCGTTCGACCGCGACTGCATGGCGGTGCCGGCCGAGGTGACGTCCACGCTGACGTTCGCGAACGACGACGCGGGCGAATCGCACAACGTGGCCATCTACCCCGAGGACAGCTGCCTCGCGAAGGCGGTCACGGCAGGGCGCGAGCCCCGGTGTCCGCAACCCACGGAGGCCGCGGTCTTCCGGGGAAGCGTGGTCATCGGGATCGAGCGCATCACCTACCACATCCCGGCGCTCACCTCCGCGCGGTACGTGTTCGTGTGCGAGGTGCACCTATCGATGCACGGCGCCTTCCGCTCGATGCACGGCGCCTTCCGCGTGGCGTGATGGGGCACGATCATGTTGCCGCGGGTGGCCCGCGAGCTAGTCCGCCCGAGACTAGCTGGACTCGCCGCCGAGCTCTAGGTCCAGCAGCGAGCCCAGTTCCGCGGCGTTGCGCACCGCGAAGTCCCGATAGCAATTGTTCATGAGGACGTGCGTCTCCCGGGCCTGCGCGGCAAGGCCCTGGATCCGTGGCGCCCATTCCTGGAGCTCCGCCTCCGAGTAGTCGTACCTGAACCGCTCGCTCGCCGTGTCGCTCTTCACGTTCCACGCCTCCGCGTTGCGACCGTGGAACCTCACCATGGCGAGGTCGGACGCGGTTGCGGCGGCGATCGGCGGAAGGCTCGAGTCGAAACCCTGCGGCATGTCCACGCAGACGTACGGCAGGTCGTGCTCCTCCAAGAAGCCCAGGGTCTCCTCGGTGTTCTCAGGCTTCATCCACGAGGCGTGCCGGAACTCCACCGCTACGCGGAAGTCACCGAGCCGCCCGGCGCACTCCTCGACGTAGGCCTTGTTCTTGCGGCTGATCGTGAACCACTGCGGGAACTGGAAGAGGACGGCGCCGAGCTTGCCCGCCGAGTGCAGCGGCATCAGGGCGTCGCGGAACCGCTGCCAGACCTCGTCCACGGCGTCGGGGGGCAGCTGTTCGCGATAGACGAACCGCTTCTCGAGCGATCCATCAGGCAGCTTCTCCCGCAGGTCCGCATAGAGAGAGTCGGGCCGCGTCGGGTGGTTCGTGAGGAGCGAGTAGGCCTTGATGTTGAACGTGAAGTGCGGTGGCGTGCGTTCGATCCACAGTACGGAGTTCTTCTCCGAGGGTGGGTAGTAGTAGGAAGAGTCCACCTCCACCAACGGGAAC
Organism: uncultured Actinomycetes bacterium; assembly: GCA_963719165.1. Classification (GTDB taxonomy): domain Bacteria; phylum Actinomycetota; class UBA4738; order UBA4738; family HRBIN12; genus JAOUEA01. Next base: position 2,317,635 of record CAVRAV010000001.1, read on the forward strand.
CGTGTGGCGTAGTAGCGCAGGCGCGCCTCGGCGGTCTTGGTCCCGGGAGGGTAGAACCCGCCGTCCTTCACCAGCGTCGGATCGGTCCAAGACGACGTCCCGATGAGAACACGGCCGGCCATCTCAGACGTACCGTGCCGACGCCATCGCCACCACCGCCAGGAGAACCAGCGAGAAGCTCACGCGCTCGGCGACGACGAGCCGGTGCTGCAGAGCGCCGACGGTCAATGCGGTCCCGAAGCTCGAGCCGACCCAGTCGCCGAAGTTCGGATACGAGTGCCAGTCGCGCCAGTACAGGAACGACCCGGCGACGACGGTGAACACGGCGTCGATGAACACGACATCCACGAATCGACGCCGGCGAAGCTCCGATATGAACGGCGCCCCCGCTTCCCCGAGCGTCGCGGCGCTGGGCTGCACGAACACCACCACCACGAACAACGAGCCGACCCAGATAACGCCCGTGACGATGTGGACGATACGAAGGATCACCATGGGTGCGTCGGTCGCCGGCATCGCCGCTCCTCTCCGGACGTCCGCGAGTGTCCTATGGATCGAGCACCAGCGCCACGATTCGAGGGCAAAGCAGTGGGGCACCCGGCGACCATATCGACGTCCCGATCAGGATCCGAGCCCTGCGTGAATCGTTCATATCTGTCAGTCTCGGCGGCGAACGGCTTCTCGGGCAAGCGGTATGAGGATGGGTCATAGCCAGGTCGAGGTGAGGCGATGAAGGTCGAGCCCCCCGCTATCCGTGACGTCTACGCGCTGGTCCGTCGAGGGGATCTACTTCTGCCCCTCCTGCGGGAAGGTACCGGGTACAAGGACGGCGAGTGGGGACCGCCCGCCGGCAAGGTAGAGGTTGGTGAGACCTACCGAGGAGCCGCCGTTCGTGAACTCCGGGAGGAGACGGGCCTGACCGCCGATCCCGCCGTCATGAGATTCGTGCACCTCTTGCACCGCGATCCGGACCCCGGAGAGACGTGACCCTGGGTGGGTACCTTCTTCGACGCCGGCGGCGTGCTCGGTGACCCGGTGAACCGGGAGCCGACGAAGTGCCGCGGAATGGACTGGCATCCGATCCATTCGCTTCCGAGTCCGATGATCGACTACGTCGAGCATGTGCTCAAGGCCGTCGCAGAAGGCGTCGCGTACTCCGATTGGCGATCGTGAGGACTGGGTTAACCCGGCGCATCCATCGACGTTCCCGATCAGGATGTCCCCGACCGTTTGGCCTCCTTCTTCGCGGTGCGCGCGTCTTTGTGTGCGACCGCCTTGTCCTTCGCGGCGATCGCCGTCTCCTTGGCCTTGATCAGGAGGCGGCGTGCCCAGACGTATTCGGTCGAAAGTATCCCGAGGCCCACGAAGATGAGCGCCCAGCCCGGAAGCACCGGCAGGAGAAGCCCGGCGACGCCCAGTAGCAGCACCACCACGCCGGCGAGGGTCACGGCGACGCGGCGCGCGTTGCGTCCGATGAAGCGTCCAACCGCCTTGAACGGCACCACCGTGGGATGGTCGTGCCAGCGGCGCGACCGTTCGGGGTCGGTGGCGACGATCTCCGCCACGACGGCGTCGGCGTCGCGTTCTTCCGGGTCGTCGCCCCAGACGTCGTGTCGGCGCGGATCGGCGGTCATGGCCCCGTCATCCTCTCACGCGAATGAGGCCGAAGCGCCGCTCAGTCGTCCCCGCCGCCGCCCCCGCCCCCCCGGTCGTCGTCGCCCCCATGATCGTCTCCGCCCCCGGATCCGGCGGAAGGGCTCGGCGACGACGTGCCGCCGCTCTTCGAGGACCCGGAGCCTCCCGATCCATGGTCTCGTTCGGTTCCGCTCGTGGTGCCGGAAGCAGAGGCCGCGACGGTTGCGCCACCGCCGCTCGAGCCGCCCGCGGAGGCCGGCGAGGATCCGGCCTGGCGGTGCTGGGGATGACGGGGTGGGGAGGGCTTCCAGGTGGGCTTCCAGGTCTCGACGGAAGCGGGTTTCGCGGCTGCGGCCGCGGTGTTCTGTCCCACCGCGTGGATCTGACTGGCGGGTTGGCTCAGCCCGTGCCCGGCCAGCGAGAAGGTCGCGAACGACAGGGCCATGGCAACGCCCGCGCCCCCGAGCGCGAACAGCGCGAACTTCACGCCCCGCTTCATCCGCGAAGGGTAAACAGCGCCAGGCTAAGGAGGGGTTAAGACGTAGCAGGTGCCTGTCCGGGCCGAAGGTCCCGAGGCCAGCGCTTCAACTCGAAGAAGTCGGGACGGGTGGCCAGCCAGCGGACGTGTTCCCACCAGCCGATGGCGTCGTCCCCCGTTGGGGCGATCGCCAGGATGGGACCGTAGATCGGCTTGGACCCCGCGACCGTGAGTGTGGGGACGCCGAAGACGCTGCGATCTCGAGCCTCCTGCTGCCCTTCGACGATCTCGTGGGCGACGGAACCATCCTGCAGCGAGCGCTCGACGATGCCGGTGAGGCCCGCATCGATCGCCGCCTTGCGGAACAGCTGTGGCGATGCGTCCTCGTGTTGGTCGTGGACGAGCGCGCCGAGCGCGGCGTAGAGCGCCTCGAACGAAGCGTCCCCGCCTTCGCGTCGAGCGAGGGCCAGTGCGGAGTGGGCCTCGCCGAAGTAGGTCGATGCCTCCCAGAACTCGGCGCCAGGCCCCGACGCGTTCAACTCAAGGCTGAACAGCCGCCACTCGATGGCGATATGCCCCCGATCCCTCAGTTCGCGGAGCCAGGATGCGGTCTGCCAGCACCACGGACACGACGGATCGACCCAGAGTTCCACCCGCTGGATCGGCGCCGAGTCTGTCGTCACGGTTGAGCTCCCGTTCGTTGAGTGGATCCGTCGATCGGTGCGGCGGCTCTCAGTTGAAGCTCGATCAGGGCACCGCCCCCTTCTGCATCGCCGATGATGAGTTCGCCGCCCCACTTCTCGACGAGGTCGCGTGCGATGGCCAAACCAAGACCCGAGCCGCCGCTGGGTGCCCCTCGTCCACGGTAGAACCGTTCGCTCACGCGCGATCGTTCCGTCGCGGGGATACCGCGGCCGTGGTCGCGGACAGCGAGGAACACACGATCGCCTCGCCGACCGGTCTCGATCTCGATCGGGCTTGCCCCGTAGGCGAGTCCGTTGTCGATCAGGTTGTCCACTATCTGATCCAGGTCCACAGCGTTGCTGAGGGCGGTTCCGCCCTTACCCCCGACCGTCACGGAGGCGTCGTGTCGGCGGGCGCGGTCGTTCCAGCGGGTGGCCGCTCGCTGGGCGACCTCCTGAAGGTCCACCGGGTTGGCCGTCCCCTGCTCGATGTTGTTGGCCATGACGAGCATGCGATCCACGGTCTCGGCGAGTCGGTCCATCTCGAGATCGGCGGCATGGAGCTGTCGCTTCTGTTCGGGATCGCGCGCGTCGCCTTCCACGGTTTCCAGCCGGAGCTTCATCGCGGTGAGCGGCGTCCTCAGCTGGTGCGAGGCGTTGGCCACGAACTCCCGCTGCGCGCGAACGGTCCGCTCCATGCGGTCGGCCATCTCGTCGAAGGACTCGCCCAGGTCCTTGACTTCGCGCGCCCCACCGACGTCGCCCACCCGGGCGGTCAGGTCGCCGTCACCGAGCTTGCGCGCCGCATCGGCGAGGCGAACCAAAGGCCGGGCGAGCGAATTCGCCAACGCGAAGGCGATCAGCATGCCGGCCAGCAGCCCGATCGCGCCGATCACCACGATGCCGATGCGCACGGTCCGTACCGCATCGTTGACCGCCTTGATGTTGCGGGTGATCCGTACCGCGCCCGCGACTTTGCGCTCGTCCAAGATCGGGGCTGCCGCCAGCTGGAGGTCGGCGTTCTCGGTCTGAGAGAAGCGGATGAGGGTGTTCGACCGGGCGGGAACCTCGGTGATCGTGCCGTCGGACGCGCACGCCATACCTAGGGCCGTGAGGATCTCTGGACGCCGGCAAGTGGCGTAGTCCTGTCCCACGGCCTCGTCATCCGAGTCGGCCAGGACCTGGCCCTCGGCATCGACCACCAGAACGCGTCCGTCTACCTCCGATGCGTAGCCCGCCACTTGGTGGTTCAGAGGTGGTCCCGCCTTCAGGCCCTCCTTGCCGATCCCCGCGGCGATGGTCTGCGCAGCAAGCAACGCCTGATCCTCGACCTCGGTTCGTGCTCGGGCGCCCAGGTTGATCGCCAATGGGATCGTGAGTGCCACGATCACCACCAGCAGGATGTAGCCGAAGGCCAGGACGAGCCGGGTGCGGACCTTCGTGGCCATCTCCTCTCCGGTGGGACAGCGTCAGGCTAGGCGAAGTCCTCGGGCGCCGAGAAGCGGAACCCCACGCCCCGAACGGTGGTGATGTAGCGCGGGTCCGAGGGATCATCCTCGAGCTTCTTGCGCAGCCAGGAGATGTGAACATCCAGCGTCTTGGTAGGGCCGAACCAATGCGGATCCCAGACCTCGTCCATGATGTCCTCTCGTTTCGACACCTGCCCGGCGTTGGCCATCAACATGTTGAGCAGGTCGAACTCCTTTGCGGCCAGCTCTACCGGCTCCCCATCTTTGGCGACCGTGCGCGCGGCGGGATCGAGGGCGAGGGCTCCCACTTCGATCACGCCCATACGGGCGGTGGCCCTTCCGCGGCGCATGATCGCGCGCATCCTCGCCACCAGCTCGCCGGCGCTGAAGGGCTTGACCACGTAGTCGTCGGCGCCCAGCTCCAGCCCCACGATGCGATCGACCTCTTCTCCGCGGGCGGTGAGCATGATGATCGGGATGTCGGATCCCTTGCGGATCTCGCGGCAGAAGTCGCGACCGTCACCGTCGGGAAGCATGACATCCAGCAGGACCAGATCGGGCGCCTGTCGGAGGAACGCCGCGCCCGCTGCTTCCAGGGTGCCGCTCACCTCGGGCTCGAACCCCTCACGGCTCAGGTGCTCCGCGAGGGGCTCGGCGATGGACTCCTCATCTTCGACGACCAGGACCCGGGGTTTCATGCGGAGATGGTAGCGCGAGGGCCTTTTGTCTCTCTGAGTTCCTCCATCACCTTGCTCCGTGTCGGTGGAGTTGGGTACAACTAGCGCTCGGCCTAAGAGTCGACGTGGGCGTCCGGGGCGACATGACACGAGAGAGGGAGGGGTCTCATGTCAGCAACGGCTGCAGAGCACGGACAGAGGCGGGCCGGTTGTGGGATATCACCGAGTCCTCGTTACCTCCTCATGCTCCATTGGGCGGTTGTGGCACTTGACGTTGGGATCCTTGGTCTCGCTGTGGCGCTGGGCGAAGTCCATCTCGGTGGGGATTGGACTTCTCTAGCCATTTGGGGCGTCTTGATCGGCGCCGCGGGGTCCCTCACTGTCCCCACAGGTGGGGCTAGCCTCGGGCTTGACCTCCCCTTGTTGCTTGGCGCCGGCCTGGTCTTCGGGCCGGCTGCGGCCGGGCTCCTGGGACTCGTGGCCGTCTTCGATGCCCGTGAGTTTAAGCGTGAGGTATCGCTCTCGGTAGGCCTATACAACCGGGCTGAGGTGTCACTAAGCGCGATGGCAGGAACTGCCGCCTATTTTGCCGTCGGTTCTCATTTGGGTCAGTGGCCGTGGACCGCATTGGCGGGCGTTCTGGCAGTCGCAGTGGATACGTTCGTCAATTACGGCCTGGTCGCTAGCTATTGGGCTTTCAAATCGGGGAAGCCGATAAGGTCCGTGGCCGCCGGGATGCGATTTGGACCGGCTCGATCCTTCATTCCCATCTATGCCTGCTTCGGATTCGTGGGAGTTCTGGTAGCAGAGGTCTACGCCGCGCTCGGCATTGCGGGGGTTGTGGCTTGTGTCGCGCCGGTCGTTCTAGCATGGCAGGCGTTCTCGCACCGCCGCCTGCTCGATGAGTCGGTTAGGTCCCTCGAGGTCAAGGAGCGGTTGTTTCGCCAGTTTAGCCAACAGATTGCCATTGAGCGAAAGGATGAACGCTCCATCCTTGCAGGCGAACTGCACGACGAGGCTCTCCCACCAATCTTTCAGGTTCATCTGATGGGCCAAGTGATCAAGCAAGAGTTCATCTCTGGCCAACTCGATGAAATGCACGGAGATATGCCGAAGTTACTCGACGCCGCCGACGAGGCCAACACAGTTGTTCGCGGCCTGGTGAAGGATCTTCGCTTCTCTCACATCGGAGTCCATGGCTTCAACGCGAGCCTCGAGACGCAGGCGCAGAAGCTCGAATCGGCCGGTTCCCCTCGAATCCATACACGCTTGTCGGAGCTGGACGCGTCCAAAGCGGCACAAGACCTAGCCTATGTTGCCTGTCGGGAGTCTATGTGGAACGCGTCCAAGTACTCGAGGGCCGAATGGATTCGGGTGTGCGTTGAACAAGTTGACCGCCAGATCCGGGTGACAGTTGTGGATAACGGGGTTGGCTTCGACGTCGACAGCGTGAGTCGAGTCAACCGTGAAGGCCATTTTGGTCTGCAGATGATGATTGAGAGAGTGGAGTCAGCGGGCGGACACGTCAGTGTTGAGAGCAGGCCCAAATCAGGGACGATCGTGTTTGCAACAATTCCAGCCGACGCGTGAGCAACCCCCGCCTTGTGAGTCGTCCTGGGAACGCCGAAGGACCCGGAATCCACCGGGTCCTTCGAGTTCCTAGCGTCTCTTAGAGCTTGAAGTGGGCGCCGCCCGCGAGCATGACCGCGAGCAGGGAGCCAACTGCGATAGCCACACGCCGTGCGATCTTCATGGGCTTCCTCCCTCTCAAACCCTCGATCGAGGGTTCTGTTCTTCCGAAGTCTATCCCCCATCGAGGGACACCGCGCCACTATCGGGGGACCCCCATAGGGGGGACAACTCCTCTATTCGCAGTACTGCAAAAGGGCTAGGAGCTTGAAATCGGTTCGGAATTGGATCTTGGGCTGCTTTCCGATTTGGGCGCACGGGTAGAAGATGACGGGTCGTGAGCGCGAAACGAGATGGCGTCCCCCGCCTTGTCACTATTAGAAGCCGGTCGTTGGCAGCGGTGTTCGCGCTGGCCGTCATCGTGCCCATCTTGGTGGGATTGGTTTGGAACACGTGGCGCGATTGGGACACGCTTCAATTTGAACTCGTCACATGGGTCGTCCTCATAGCCCTCGTGGAGCTTCTGCCTGCTCCCGCGTGGGGCGGGATACAGGTCAGCCTTGGGTTCCCACTCCTGACTGCCGTGGCGATTCTGTACGCTCCGTGGGCCGCCGCGTTGGTCGCCTTCCTTGGCGTAGTCGATCCGCGAGAGTTCAGGCGGCAGATCAATCCACTACGAGCTCTCTTCAACCGAAGTCAAGTGACACTTGCGGTACTCGCCGCAAGTGCCACCTATCACGCCTTTGCCACGCCAGAGTCGCCTTTGCGTCAGATGGTTCCCGCAGCCTTGATTGCAACGGTAGTGGACTACGCCATCAACATAGGTCTTGTCACGGCTGGAGCAGCACTTGTCTACCGAATGCGATTCTTCTCCGTTCTGCGCCAGCTCTCCCGCGGCCAGGAGTTTCTTGTCAGCTATCTGGGTCTCGGACTTGTTGGGGCCGTCCTCGCGAAGCTCTACTCCTTGCCCGAGGTGCAGCTGTGGGCGGTCGTTGTGGTGCTAGCCCCGCTGCTCTTCGCCCGACAGATGTTCATTCGATCGCAGGCGTTGGAGGAGGCTCACAAGGAGCTTCAAGAGCGCGAGCAGGTGCTGAGGACCCTTTCGAACGCCATGGCGGAGGAACGCGCTGACGAGCGACTGCAGATCGCCGGTTACCTCCACGACGATCTGGCGCAAGTCTTGTTCCGGCTTTCGATCCAGGTTGACGTTGCCCGCAAGCTGATGGATAAGGAGGACTACGTCCAAGTCACGGAACAGTTGGACAAGATCCGCGAGTCCAAGCAGGAGACGTCCGATCGCATTCGGGCCCTCATCCGTGACCTGCACCGTTCGCCACTGGGAGCCAAAGGCCTCGCCGAGGCGATCGAATCATTCACGGACGAAGTCGGTCGCGACTCCGGCGTGCTCTTTCATCGGGATGTCGAAGACATCACGCTGCCGGCGCCCATCGCCCTGCTTCTGTATCACGTGGCTCGCGAGGGCGTCATGAACGCCCTCAAGCATGCCCACGCATCGAACGTGTGGATCAGCGTGCGGCAGCGAGGTGAGTTCATCGAGCTCGAGCTGAAGGACGACGGACGCGGGTTCGACACGGCGGCTCCCGGCCCCGAGGGGCACTTCGGCATGGCCATGATGCGCGAGCGGGCGCAAGTCGGTGGCGGGTCCATCGACGTGCTGAGTGCACCGGGCGAGGGAGCCGCGATCACGGTGCGGTTCCCGACCTCGCTGCTGCAACAGGAGGACCACGACGCGGATCCTCACGCGAAGGGCTCCGCTGCAAGCGATGACTCCGCGGGAGGTGGCGGCCCCGATAGCTCGGGAACCAGCGCGGCGGCGGACGGCGATTCTCGCCAGATCGTCCGAGCATGACCATCACCACCAGCCCGGCCAGCCCGCCGTAGAGGAGCACGTCGCCCACCGAGAACAGCGCGCCTACCGGATCCGGGACCGCGATGACGTCTCCCAATGGCCGCAAGATGTCCTGGTCGGTCATGAGGTGGTGCTTCTCGGGACCGGCTCGCTCGGTCGGCAACGCGGTGAGGGATCCGGAGGAACCGGCCGCGTCGGCGCTTACGGGCATCCCTCCGTTGGCCACCACCACCAGCGCGTTGAGCCCGAGCCCGAGCATGATGATCGGCATCGCGGGCAACCGCCGGTTCACCCACGCGAACCCGAGCAGAAGCCCGTACGAAATTGCCCAGCTGATCCGCACCTGCGTGGGGCTCACGCTCGCGGGCAGCGGCACATAGGGGATCAAGAGGCCGAGTGCCGCGGCCCCCCACCAGTGGATGGGCAGGGTCGCGAACGGGCGCAGGCTCCCGCGGGCGGCGAATCCGATAGCGATGGCCGCTCCGAGGATGCCCAGCACGATCAAGATCGTTCCCAGGGACTGCTCCACGACGTCGGGATGGGATTGTCCCGTCCGCCCCGGATGAAGTCCAGCGACGGATCGATGGTCTCGTGGTCCGATGCCGCCTGCCGGATCGCCGGTCGGGCGACCAACCGAAGAGGTTCGCGGGGTCCGCGGGCCCCGTTCAGCCGTAGCCTGGAGCCATGGATTCACCAGACGACCTCGGCTACTTCGGTCCGGGCAGTGTGTCCTGGCGGGTGCATCGGGAAGTCACCGTCCTGTTCGGTGGTGCGCGCGCGCTCTTGATGCAGGCCGCCCACCCGTTGGTCGTCGCAGGGGCGACCCAGACCGGCATGTACGAACGCAACCCGTGGAAGCGACTCCAGCGGACCCTGATATTGACGTACACGATCACGTTCGGGACCAAGGCAGATGCCCACGCGGCCGCCGACAAGATCAACGAGGTCCACGCGCGCATCAACGGCATCGATCCCGTGACGGGATCGCGATACGACGCGCTGGACCCAACCCTGCTCCTGTACGTGCACGCTTGCCTCGTGGAGTCGGCTTTGCTGTTCGAGGAGCTGACCGTGGGCGACCTCGACGATGCGGGACGCCAACGATTCCACGAGGAACAGATGCTCGCCGCGGAGCTCTGTCTCGTTCCCCGCGCATCGATCCCTCCCACCGTGCCGGCACTGCGTGCCTGGATGGCCGACGTGGAGGGCAGCGGGATCCTGCAGGTGACCGACGGTGCGCGCAAGGTGCTGGACCTGTTCTTCGATCCACCCGCGGAGGCCGAGTGGCGCCCCGTCCTGCGTGGTGTGTCGCGTCTGGCGTACGGGACCCTCCCACCGAGTCTCCAGCAGGCGTACGGGCGGCCGTTCTCCGCGACTCAGCGCGCCGCGATGCGGGCGACGTTCCCGGCGATCCGTGCCGTGCGTCCGCTCCTGCCCCGGCGCTGGCGGTACCTGGCGCCCTACAACGAATGGCGTGCGCGCCTCAGAGGGGCCGGATCGAGCGGTGAGATCGAGCGCGCGCGCAAGCGGGCGGGGATCCGCTTGAGCTAAGCGCGCCTGCGCGCGCGAAGGGGTCCTGCCAGACTCGGGCCATGACCGAACCGCTCACGGACGTGGACGGGCTCTTGCTCGATATCGACGGTGTGCTCGCCACCTCATGGCAGCCGATCGCCGGCTCCATCGAGGCGATGCGATGGATCCGGGATATGGGGATCGGCTTCCGCCTGCTCACGAACACCACCACCCATACGCGCGCGACCCTGGCGAAGACGTTGCGTGACGTGGGCTTCGACGTCGTAGCCGACGAGGTCGTGACGGCCGTCGTCGCCACGGCCTCGTACTTGCACAGCCATCACCCCGACGCCTCCGTCTACGTGCTCTCCGACGGCGACGCGGCAGCCGACCTGCACGGCGTGGACCTGGTGGACTCGGCAGAGGACGCCGAGGTGATCGTGATCGGGGGCGCGTGCGATGCCTTCACCTACGACGCCGTCAACAGGATCTTCCGTCGCCTGATGGACGGCGCGGCGCTCGTGGGCATGCACCGCAACCTCTTCTGGCGAACGGCGGCGGGTTGGGAGTTGGACGGGGGCGCGTACCTCAGGGGGCTCGAGTCCGCGTCTGGGCTCGAGGCCACCGTCTGCGGCAAGCCGGCGAGAGCGTTCTTCGCGTCGGCGCTCTCGCTCCTTGGTGTCTCAGCTCCTCGGGCCGTGATGGTGGGCGACGACATCGCGAGCGACATCCAGGGGGCGCAGGTAGCCGGGCTGCGCGCGGTTCAGGTTCGGACCGGGAAGTTCCGCGACGCCGACCTCGCCAAGGCGACACCCGATCGGGTGATCGACGCGCTCGAGGACCTGCCCTCGATCCTCGGCGGCTGAGATGTCGGACCGAACCGAGGCCCCAGAGATCTTCGACGGGATCGCGCCGCAATACTCGTGGATGGGCGCCATCTGGTCATTCGGGCAGGACGCCCGGTGGCGTCGAACCATGGTGGAACGCGTGAACGCGATCCCCGGCGGCCTCGTGCTCGACGTCGCGGCCGGTTCCGGGCTCGTCTCGCGGGAGCTGGCCGCACGCAAGCTCCTGCGGGTCGTCTCACTCGACGCCAACGCACGCATGCTCCGCGCCGGCATCCCCGCCAACGAGGCCGCCGGCCTCGGCGAGCGCATCACGCCGGTCCTCGCTCGCGCGGAGTCGCTGCCGTTCCCCGATGCAGCGTTCGACGCCGTCACGTTCACGTACCTCTTGCGCTACGTGGACGATCCCGGAGCCGTGCTCGCCGAACTCGTTCGCGTGCTGCGCCCCGGTGGGACGATCGCGTCCCTGGAATTCCACGAGCCGGAGGCGCCGCTCATCCGGGCAGGATGGCGCGCGTACACGCGTGCGCTGATGCCCGTCCTCGGCGCCGTGGTCTCGCGCGATTGGTACCGCACGGGCCGTTTCCTGGGCCCGAGCATCGAGCGCTTCTACCGGCGAGCCCCCCTCGCGGAGCAGGTGCGTTGGTGGCAGGAGGCCGGGGTGAGCCACGTGCGTACGCGCGTCATGTCGTTGGGGGCCGGCGTCGTGATCTGGGGCGTGAGGGCGGGGACCCGTGTCCCGTAGCGGAGGCCCGGAGGAGCGCCCGGCGTTCTACGCTTTGTCCTCGGGCGGGTGGCGCGACTACTGGACGCTCCTGCACCCCCCTTACACGCTCTGGCACCTTTCCTACGTCGCCATCGGTGCGGCGCTCGCCCCGAACCTCGAGGTGCGCTGGTGGCTCGAGACGATGCTCGCGTTCCTGCTGGCCATGGGCATCGCCGCGCACGCGCTCGACGAACTGCACGGGAGGCCGTTGCGCACGCGGATCCCCGATGCCGTGCTGAAGGCCCTCGCCGTCGTGGGCCTCGTCGGGGCGGCGGCTCTCGGTGTCCAGGGCGCGGTCGAGGTCACACCCTGGCTCTGGGTCGCGATCCCGGCGGGGGGCTTCCTGGTCGTGGCCTACAACCTCGAGCTTTTCGGCGGCTCGTTCCACGGGGATCCGTGGTTCGCGGTGGCGTGGGGAGCGTTCCCGGTGGTCGTGGCCTATCTCGCCCAGACGGGCTCGCTCAGCCTCGCCGCCATGGTGGCCGCCGCGGCTTGCGCGGTGTTGTCGGATGCTCAGCGGAAGCTCTCCACGCCGGTTCGCAGGCTGAGGCGGGACGCCGTCGAGGTGAGGGGGACCCTCACGAGGGGCGACGGCACCACGGAGGCCATCGATGCGGCGGCGCTACGCGCGGCGCCCGAGGCCGCCTTGCGCACGTTGTCGGTCGCGGTGCCGTTGCTGGCGACGGCGATGATCATCGCGAAGGTGACGTAGAACGCCTACGCGGAGGCCACGATGGAGAGGACCTCCTCGGCGTAGCGATCAAGCTTGGCGGGACCGACGCCGGGGATCGACGCCAGATCGGCCCAGTCGCGCGGCCGCTCCTCCGCTATCTGCACCAGCGTCTTGTTGTGGAACACGACGTAGGCGGGCACGCCGTCGGCGGCCGCGCGTTTGCGCCGCCACTCGCGGAGCCGCTCGAACGTGGAGCCGCCGGAGTCCGGGACGTGCACCGGCGGACGGGGGGAGGGTCGCGGTGCGGGCGGAGCGACGATCCCGAGTTCTTCGAGGAACGGGCTGGGGCCTGCGCGGCCCTCCCGCGTCCACGATAGGTACAGGTGCGTGCGCGCGCGCGTGATCCCTACGTAGAGCAGTCGGCGCTCCTCCGTCGGGTCCGCCGCCGATCGCTGCGACCGGAACGGAAGCTCCTTGTCCAAGAGCCGAGGCAGGAACACGGCGTCGAACTCCAGGCCCTTGGCCCGGTGAAAGGTGAGCAGGTTCACTCCACGACCGGTCTCGCGCACGCTGAACCGCCGGGCGAGTTCCGCGACGAACGCGACGATGTTCCCATCGGGGCTGGCCGTCGCGAACTCGGATGCGAGCGAACGGAGCCGCCCGAGGTCGGCCTGGCGGGTGACCTCCTGCGGGTCGTCGGGATCTGCCGCAGGATCGTAGCCAAGGGAATCGGTGATGCCCTCCACGGCCTCGACGATCTCCACGCGGGCCTCGACGCGGCGGAGCTTCGCCGTAACCGCTCGCGCGGCGGGCCGGCGCAGGAAGGCGCCGTCGCGCACCTGGTATGGGATGCCTGCCTCCGCGAAGGATTCCTCGTAGGGCTCAGAGCGGGCGTTGATACGGTAGATCACGGCCATCTCTTCGTAGGGCAGGCCCTCGGCGTGCAGGCGCCGCACCTCGCTCGAGACGAAGGCCACTTCGGCCTGGGGGTCGGCGAGCACCCGAGCCGTGGGGTTGGGCCCATCTGTCAGCGTGGGACGGAGGCGCTTCTCGAAGCCGCCCAGTCGCCGGGCCAGGGCGTTGGCCACGGTCAGCACCTGGGGGGTGGAGCGATAGTTCTCCTCGAGTCGTACGAGGGTGGCGCCGGGATAACGATCGACGAAGCCGAGGAGGTAGTCGGGAGAGGCGCCGGTGAACGAGTAGATGGTCTGATAGTCGTCGCCGACCACGCAGAGTTCCTCCCGGTCTCCGAGCCAGCAGTCGAGCAGTGCCTGCTGGAGCGGGTTCACGTCCTGGTACTCGTCCACCGTGAAGGCATGGAACCGTGCGCGCACCGCCTCGGCCGCCTCGGCATGGTCCGTGAAGAGCCGAACGGCCAGCAACAGCATGTCTTCGAAGTCGATACGCCCGGTGCGCTCCTTCCGGCGCTCGTACCCCAGGTAGATGCCCGCCATCAGCTCGGCGGGGATGGGCGGCTGATGCCCGAGCTCGTCCAGGGCGGCGAGGTACCGGCGCGCGCCGATCATGCGGTTCTTGGCCCATTCGATCTCGCCCGCAAGCTCACTGCGAGGCATGAACTTGTGCGGGGGCGGCAGCGCGTTGGCGAGGGAAGCGATCAATGGAGCCTTCGAATCGAGCGACCTCGGGCAATCGCTGCACCGGTGCTGGACTCCCAGGATCGACTCAGCTGTGAAAGCGCGGCGGCGTGGAACGTGCGCGCCTCCACACCCTCGATACCGAGCCTTGCGAGTCGCGCCTTCAACTCGCCTGCGGCCTTCTCCGTGAACGTGACCGCGAGCGATCGCTCGGCGGGGAGGACCCCGGAGGCGATCTGATAGGCGATCCGGTGCGTGATGGTGGTGGTCTTGCCCGTCCCGGCGCCGGCGAGGATGGCCACGGGGCCCCGCACGGCGAGCGCCGCCTCCCGCTGGGCGTCGTTCAGCCCCGCGAGGATCGCCTCGGCCACCCCCCGCATGGGCGGACCATACCAGCGGTCCGAGACACGCCCCGGGAGAGGGCCTGAGGAGCCAGTCCGACGTCCAGATCCCGCCGATCTGGCGTTCGGGGGTTCAGCATCTGGGCGCTGTGGTCGATACGTCCCTACATGGCCATCGTCGAACATCGGCAGCCGAGCGACGTCATGGGTCGCGTGCCGCTCCACTACGCAGCGCTCTTCGGAGACCTCCACGGAGCGGAGTCGATGATCGCCTCCGGCGCCGATGTGCACGTCCGCGATCGCGACGGGCAGACCCCGTTGCACTACGCCGCTCAGGGCAACGCGGCGTCCGTGGCGGAGCTGCTCCTGTCCCACGGCGCGGCCGTTGACGCCCCCGATCACGACGGCAACACGCCACTGTGGAACGCCGCCATGCGCACGCGAGGAGAGGGGATCGTCGTGGCGCTGCTCCTCGCGCACGGCGCCGATGCGCTGCACGCCAACGACCAGGGCCGCACGCCGGCCGAGCTCACGCGGGCGCTGGGCGGCGGCGAGATCACCCGGCATCTGTCTGCCTGACGCCCCGACGGCCCTTTCACGCATCCCCGTTACCCTGGTCTTCATGAGCGAGCGGGCGAACACGATCGGCGCGTTGCGCGCCTCAGGCCATCGAGACAAGACCGTCAAGGAGGAGCTCCGCGACAACCTCCTCGCGGAGCTGCGCTCCGGCCGGGAGCTCTTCCCCGGCCTCGTGGGATTCGATGGATCGGTGCTCCCGGCCCTGGAGCGGGGGATCCTGGCGGGCCACGACCTCATCTTGCTGGGCGAGCGAGGCCAGGCCAAGACGCGGTTGATCCGAGCGGTGGTTGGCCTCCTCGACGAGTGGGTGCCCGCGATCGCGGGATGCGAGATCCACGACCACCCGTTGCGACCGATCTGCCTTCGGTGCGTCGAGCTCGTGGGATCGGCAAGGGGACGATGTGGTCATCGACTGGATCCCGCGTGAGGACCGGTATGCGGAGAAGCTCGCCACACCCGACACGAGCGTGGGCGACCTGATCGGCGACGTCGACCCGATCAAGGTGGCCGAGGGGCGGTACCTGGGGGACGCGCTCACGATCCACTACGGGATGGTCCCGCGCACCCATCGTGGCATCGTGGCCATCAACGAGCTTCCAGACCTGCCCGAGCGGATCCAGGTGAGCCTGTTCAACATCCTCGAGGAGCGCGATATCCAGATCCGCGGCTACCGGATCCGGCTTCCCCTGGATCTGCTGATGGTCGCCACCGCGAATCCCGACGACTACACGCATCGTGGCCGGATCGTCTCGCCCCTCAAGGACCGCTTCGGCACCCAGGTCCGAACGCACTATCCCGAGACGCTCCGTGAGGAGATCCGCATCATGGATCAGGAGGCCGCGAGGCCCTCGCACGGCGTGCCCGTGCGCGTGCCGGCGTTCATGAAGGAGATCGTGGCCGCCCTCACCGCCGAGCTCCGGCGCTCGCCCCACGTGAACCACCGCAGTGGGGTGAGCGTGCGGTACTCCATCGGGAACGTCGAGACCCTGGCCGCCGCGGCCGTCCGTCGCGCCGCGATCGCCGGCGAGCCAGAGGCCGTGCCTCGGGTGTGCGATCTTCCGGCCGTGCTTGCGTCCTCGGAAGGTCGTATCGAGTTCGACACCATCGAGGAGGGCCGGGAGGAGGAGATCCTCACGCGCGCCGGGCGCACCGCGGAGCTCGAGGTGTTCCGTCGCCGGCTGTCCGGCTTCGATTTCGCGCCCCTCCTCCAGCGTTTCGAGGGCGCGTTCGAGGCCACCACCTCGGAGCTCACGCCGGCCTCAGACCTGCTGGCACAGTTCGGCGAGCTCCCCGGGCTGGGCAAGATGCTCGAACGCCTCGGCGTCGAGGAAGAGAGCCCCGGTGTCGCGGCGAGCGCGCTGGAGTTCGCCTTGGAAGGCCTGCACCTATCCCGACGCCTCAACAAGAGCGGAAGCGCCGAGTCCGCCACCTACACGGGTTCTACGGACTCGTAGGATTCCGTCGTGCCCGAGATCCACAAGTACATCGGCTTCGCCGTGGTCGGTGTGTTCGCGGTCGGATGGGTATGGGGCCTCGGCGTTTGGATCCTGCGTCGCCCCGACCCCGGTTCGGGATTCTGGGTATGGCTCACGGTGGCCCAGGTGGCGGCCGGGCTCCAGGCCCTGGTAGGGATCGTCCTATTGGTGCTCGGGTACCGTCCCGACCAGTGGCTGCACTACGTGTACGGGTTCGGGCCCCTGCTGATCCTGGTGGCCGCGCATTGGATGGCGCGTGAGGGGCTGAAGGTGCGCGTGGGGGCGAAGCCCTTTCCGCCCTGGATCTGGTTCGCCGGCGGGTCGTTCATCTGCTTCGGGCTGGCGCTGCGCGCCCTCATGACGGGCCTCGGGATCGGCTGAGCGCTGCGGCTCAAGTCCACGGCCCTGCGGCCGAACCCCTTCCCATGCCCTTCATGCGAGGAAGCACGCGAGGAGATGTTCGCGATGCCGACGCTCGAGCGCAGCTCTCGTCGGCGCTGCGGTCGCTCGACGCGTTCAGCTTCTGGGTCATGCCCTCGAGGGATGCGAACCGCGGAGACATGATCGTGGTCGGGGTCACGGGCGTGTTCGCCGTGATGCCGTGCGGGCTGAGCGGTGCCCTGATGGCGGGCGCCACGGGCCCGTCGGTGGGGAGCGCGTCCGTGCCCGATCTCCGCGGCCTGAAGCGTGGCGCGAAGGCGCTCAGCGCCGACCTCAACGCCGCGGCCGTGTTCGCGAGCGTCGAACCCGTCGTGTGCCTCACCCGGGCCGTCGTGGGCCCGCCCCGCACGATCCGCGGCGTGCGGTACGTGCAGGTCCGCGATCTCGCGGGGGACCTCACCGCACGACCCACGACGCTGCCGCGCGGGCGTGCGCAGCGCGCGGCCCGATCCTTGGGCATGCGGATCGCGGGGGACGAGCGGCGCCACTTCTCGGCGCGCTGAGCTTCCGGCGCATCCGCCGCCGTCCGCGCATGCTCCTGTCATCCTCGTCACTCACTTCGTTCGGTCGAACCCGCGTACGCTGGTCGGCATGCGCGTGCGGTACTCGCGATGGGATGGTTCGCAGGACCCCTTGGGGCCCGAGCTCGCCGCGAGCGAGATCCTCGAGGAGCTCTCCGACGAGGTCCTGATGGGCGGCAGCCCCGACGCCGCCCTCCAGCGGCTCCTGCGTCGGGGCATGCGGGGGCGCTTCAGTGGCCTCGATGCACTCCGGGATCGGTTGCGACGACAGCACGAGCGCGAACAAGACGCGCTCGACCTCGCCGGTCCGCTCGAGCATGTGCGCGAGCAACTCGACGACATCTTGGAGCGCGAGCGCGCCACGCTCTCGTTCAGCGACGAGGAGGACGCACGCATGCGCGAGGCGTTCCTGGACACGCTGCCCGCCGACGCACCCGGGCAGGTCCGCGAGTTGCAGGAGTATCGGTTCGCCGATCCCCAGGCGCAAAGGCAGTTCGACGAGCTGATGCAACAGCTACGTCAGGACATCCTCGGATCGTACTTCAAGAACGTCGCCCAGGGGATGCAGGGCATCACGGCCGAGGATCTCGGGCGGTTCCGCGACATGCTTGCCGATCTCAATCGGCTGATCGAGCAGCGGGAACGCGGCGAGGACACCCAACCCGGATTCGACGCCTTCATGGCACGCCACGGCGCTCTCTTCCCGGGGCACCCGCGCACCCTCGACGAGCTGCTGGAACAGATGGCGCGGCGGATGGCGGCGATGAGCCGGCTGATGGCGTCACTGTCGCACGAGCAGCGTCGCGAGCTTCAGGCGCTGTCGGAGCAGATGATGCAGGACATGGATCTCGCGTTCGAGGTCGACCGGCTGAGTGCGAACCTCGCCGGCGCCTTCCCCGACATGCCGTGGGGCGACCCGGTGTATGGGGATGGCGATGGCGACGACGCGATGCCCATGTCTGCCACCGTCGACGCCATGGAGCGGCTCCACGATTACGAGGAGCTCGATCGCGCCTTCGAAGGCGCCTATCCGGGTGCTTCCCTGGACGACGTCGACGAGGACGCGTTGCGTCGGACGCTGGGCGACACCTCCGCGCAGGACCTTCGCCGACTGAAGGAGATCGAGCGCGCGCTGGAGAAGGCGGGATTGGTGCAACGACGGGGCGGGCGCCTTGAGGTGACGCCGCGTGGTGCGCGAAAGATGGGCGAGCGCGCGCTCGGACGGGTGTTCGAGGCGCTCAAGCGAGACCGCGAGGGAACGCACGAGTCACGCGATGCCGGCGGGCTCGCAGAGCCGACGGGAGCCACGAAGCCATGGGTATTCGGCGATCAGGGTCAGCTCGCCGTGCAGAAGACCGTGTTCAACGCCGTGGTCCGGGCGGACCCCGGCTCGCCCGTCCGCCTGCACCCCGACGACTTCGAGATGGTGGAGGCAGAACAGCGCACCGAAACCGCGACGGCGCTCCTGATCGACCTTTCGTTTTCCATGCCGCTGCGCGGCCATTTCATCCATGCGAAGAAGCTGGCGCTCGCGCTGCACGCCCTGATCGAAGGGCGCTACCCCCACGACACGCTGTACCTGATCGGGTTCAGCGACTACGCGCGCCGGCTCCAGCCCGAGGACCTTGCGGTACCTGGCCTCGAGCGCACATACGGGACGAACATGCAGCACGCGTTCCTGCTCGCGGGCCGGCTCCTCGCGCAGCATCCCCGAGCGTCCCGGCAGGTGATCATGGTGACCGACGGCGAGCCCACGGCACATCTCGAGGGCGATGAAGCGATCTTCGCGTGGCCCCCCGAACCGCGGACGATCCAGGTCACCCTCGCCGAGGCGATCCGTCTGGCTAAGTCCGGGGTCCGCCTAAACATCTTCATGCTGGAGGAGTCCGAGGGACTCTCGCGCTTCATGGAGCGGCTCGCGCGGCTCACCTCCGGCCGCGTGTTCTTGATGGACGACCACCGCGTCGGCGACTTCATCCTGCGGGACTACGTGGCGGGCCGGGCCCGGTAGGCTCGCGCTGTGCGCCGCAGCCTGAAGATCCTCGCGTGGGTCGTGGCGTTCGCGGCTGCCGCGGGGGCGGGGGCGATGGTGGCCTCGCGCTCGGATCCGTTCCCGCCCGGGGTCGAAGATCCGGGGGCCCGCCCGGGACCCTCGTCCACCGTCACGCGATCCGCCACCCCCTCGGGAGCCAAGCCCTGGTCGGGCACCATCCGCGCGCGCACCTACCACGACCTCTTCGTGGGCGGACGCTGCCGCACGGACTGGGTCGTCCCGATCTCGATCTCGCTCGACGATGGCGGCTCGATCGTCGGAACGGGAACCGCCATGCTCCGGGGCGGCCTGCGGTGTGACTTCAAGACGGCGCAGGTCCAGGCGAACGAGATCTCCCTCAACGTGGGCGGGCATCGACGCGGCGATCTGCTCGACCTCTCGCTCGAACCCGGGGCCTTCACCCCGACGGGCAGCAGCGATTACGGCGGCCTGGTGGCGACGCTGCCGCGGTTCCCGTCCGTGCGGATCGGGCAGGGGACCGTCCCCGAACCCGTCGAAGTGCGGGTGCCCGACGGCGGACAGGGCACCTACGTTGGGGTCTATCGGAGCGACCTGCGAGGTCCGTGAGCGGCCCTGAAGATCAGGCCGCGTCCCACCACAGCGTCGCGACCACGCGGCGCGCCGGGCCCGCGGCCCAGAGTCCGTCTCGTTCCCTCAGTCGGTCTCCCAATGCTTCCGCGATCTCGGTGTCGCGGCCGGGCGGGAGGCATAGTCGGCGCCTGACGAGGGCGACGGCATCGGCGCG
Organism: uncultured Actinomycetes bacterium; assembly: GCA_963719165.1. Lineage (GTDB taxonomy): Bacteria > Actinomycetota > UBA4738 > UBA4738 > HRBIN12 > JAOUEA01. The sequence continues at coordinate 2,337,622 of CAVRAV010000001.1, forward strand.
GCGAGCGAACCCGCCCCCGGTCTGATCGCCCTCGCGGTTCGCCGCCTCGTGCTCCGGGCGAAGGTCGAGCTCCCGGATCACCTCGAGGGCGTCGAGGTAGGAAGGTCCGGTCGGCCGGGCGAGCCCGTGGAACCTCAGCCACAGGTCGTTCATCCACGACAGGGGGTGGTGCTCCGTGAGCTCCATCACGACCCTTCGGCGCGCGCGATCGTTCAGGGCACGAACGAACGGCCCGAGGTCCGCCACGTTGTACGCCACGTGTCCGCAGACCACGACGTCGGCTTCCGGAACGTCGTTGGCGACGTCGGGCCACCCGCCCTTCACGGTGGCGACCGAGACGCCAGCGTCGCGGGCCGCGGTCTCGAAGGCCGCAAGCATGTCGGCCTGCTGGTCGACGCCGGTCAACCGACCGGCCTTGCTCACGAGCGGGAGGGAGGTCGCACCCCCGCCGACGCCGACATCCAGGACCTCACCCCCCGCGGGCAGGGACTCGAGGGCTCGCTCGGTCGTGGAGTTGGCCGGCTCCGTCGACGACGCCGCGCCGCGCGTCCGGAACAGCTCGGCCGGGAACCCGTAGGGAGATCCTGGCGCCGCATCGATGAGGCGTTGCGGGATCGCCCAGGCCTCCAGTTGCTCGCGCCAGCGGTCGGCGGCCGCACTCACGCGTCCAACACCTCCTCCGTGTCCGCCCCCAGGCGCGGGGGTGGAAGGCGCGTCGGCAAGGATCGCCCGTCGAACCGGAGCGGGTCCGCGACGAGCCGCAGGTCGTGCCCCCGTGCCGGGTCGGGCACGATCTCGACCACCCCGGCGCCCTCGGGGGAGGCGAACACTTCGTCCATGGTCCGGATCGGCGCGCAGGGGACCCCGGCGCGCTCAAGCGCCGCCAGCCATGTCGCCGCATCCGCTTCCGCGAAGATCCCTGCGAGCATCCCCACCAGCGCGTCCCGGTTCGCAACCCTGGCCCCGTTCGAGCGGAACCGCTCGTCGTGGGCCCACCTCGGGTGACCGACCACCTCGCAGACCCGGACGAACAAGCGGTCGTTCCCTCCCGCGAGGATGAAGGGGCGGTCCGAGCCGTGGAACACCTGGTAGGGCACGATGTTCGGGTGCTGGCTCCCCATCGCCCGCGGCACGACGCCCCCGATCAGGTGGTTCGCGGCCTGATTCACCATGGCGGCCATGCTCGCGTCGAACAGCGAGACGCTCACATGGCGCCCCCGGCCCGTGCTCGCGCGTTCGTGCAGCGCGGCCGTGATCCCCACGGCCGCGTAGAGGCCCGTCACCACGTCCAACAGCGCGACGCCGGATTTGGTGGGCGGACCGTCGGGCTCGCCGGTCACGCTCATGAGACCGCACAGCGCCTGGACGATGATGTCGTAGCCCGGCCGGGCGCCGACGTTCGGCGTCTCCTCGCCGAAGGCGGTAAGCGAGCAGGTGATCAACCGCGGATGCCTCGCGCGCAGCCCCCCGAGGTCGAGCCCGAGCTCTGTCATCAGCCCCGGCCGGAAGTTCTCCACCAAGACATCGGAACCGGCGGCGAGGCGCCGGATCGCGTCGGCGCCTTCGGGGGTCTTCAGATCCACGGCCGCCGACCGCTTGTTCCGGTTCAGCGCAAGGAAGTAGGCCGCATCCCCACCCGCGAACGGTGGTCCCCATTGGCGCGTGTCGTCGCCGCCGTCCGGCCGCTCGATCTTGATCACGTCGGCGCCGAGGTCGCCCAGGGTCATCGTGGCCAGCGGCCCCGCAAGGACCCGCGAGAGATCGAGCACGCGGATGCCTTCGAGCGGAGCGGGCGCGTCGACCATCGGCTCGTACCCTACTTCGCCCGCGACTGTCGTCACTGAGGCTTGGGGGATGTATCCGAGCGCACTGGCACGACAGTCCTCTGCTCGGGCATGATGGGGGGGTGAACGACGAAAGCCTGGAGCGCGTGAACGGATTCCTCGCGGCCGTGGCCGGACGTGTTGCCGTGGGCGACGTGCTGACGGTCACGCCCGCCGAGCTGGGACGGGAGCTGGGCTTCCCCGACGCCCTGTCGACCGCGCGGGCCGTTCGCGCCCTCATCTCGCGTCGCAGGCTGGTTCCCGCCCAAGGGTCCTATCGATTGCTCGACGCCACGCCCGTGGGACCGCAGGAACGCGAGGCGCTGGAGCGCCCCCGCCAGGTCCGGCGGCGCCGGGCGCCCGGCGTCCGATCCGACGCCGGGCCGCGCAGCGGATCCCTTGCCTACTCGGACCTCGGGCGGGCGGCCGTGGACCGCATGATCGAGCTGGGGCGCGAAGCGTCCGACCAGCGGGTAGGGCTGCGCCACGCACGGGAGGAGGCGCGCGCGGCCCGGCAGGCCCGCGACGAGGCGGAGCAGCGCGCGAGCGCCCTCACCGAGCGCGTGCGTGAGCTCGAGGCCCGGGCGGAGATGGCCGAGTCGAACCTCCGCACGCTGCTGGCCCAGGCGCGTTCCAAGGAAGGGCCCCGCCAATCTACGGACGTCTCCGATGCTGAGATGGAGGCCATCCTGGGCGTGTTGAAGGTGGGTGAAACGGAGACCGTCGAGATCCCCGAGGCGCCGAGCTCCTCGCTTGCCTCGGAGCCGTCTCCCGCGGTCGGCTCAGAGGTCGAATAGCCGCTACCACGTTCAGCAGACCACGGACAAGAGGTCGTGCGGATCGACGGCGCCGCCATCGCCCGGGTGCCACTCGAAATGGTCGTGCGGCGCCGTGGCGTCACCGGTGTCGCCCACGTACCCGATCACGGTGCCCATGCGAACGGAGCCCAGTTGCCCGTAGGACTCGAGGTGGGCGTTGTAGACATAGCCGCGCGCTCCTTGCACGCGCACCTCCAGGCCTCCGAGCTCGCTCGAAGACGCGGTGGCCACGCCGTTGAACTGGGCGACGATCGGCGTGCCGGCGGCGGCCACGATGTCGTTGCCCTGATGGCGATGCACGGGAACGCCGGGGAGGCGCACCATCACGCCGAAGTTGTCGGCCACCTGGGCGGGCCCGTCCACGGGACACCGCTTGAACGTGGCCCAGGTTCCGAGCCAGGCGCTGATCGCATCCCGCCGGTCGGCGAGCCGTCGGATCCGGCGCTCGCGGAAGCGGCGCAATCGCATGTCACGCAGCCTCAGGTGGAAGATCGCGGCTTCGAGACCGCGTGCCGCCTGCGTCCATCGGTCGTTCAGCATGTGGCGCGACGGCAACGTGTCGAGCCGCTCACGCAGGAGCGAGCGTTCGTGTGCCTCGCGAGATCCCAGTCGGTTGTCGTCGACACGCAGCCTGGTCAGGTCGCGGACGAGATGGTGGCGTCGATGCAGCTGCTGTTGTACGAGCGGGGTGGCCGATGCGTTAGAGAGCAATGAGACGGAAAGAACGCCCACGGCCAGGAGGCCGAGGGCGCGACGACGCACGCTCGCACGAGAGTTGTTCCACACGGTGCCAGCGTGTATCGGCAGCTGTGCACGGTGCCTTGACGAGCATCACGGAAACGCGGGGCCGTCTCGTGGTACGCGTGCGATCAGGCGTCGAGCTGACGTGCGGCCTTGTGGCACGCGGCCGAGGCCCCGTTGGGGTAGTCGCGCAGCGGCAGGTCCTCGCCCCGGCAGGCCGCCTCGATGCCGAGCTCTTCGGCCAGCCCGGAGGCCACGACCGGGCAGCGAGGATGGAACCGGCAGCCGGGGGGGATCCGGGTCGGGTCGGGGGGCTCCCCCTTGAGGATGGGACGTTCGATGCCCTCGGCCTCCGGCACCACGTCGAGCAGCGCCTTGGTGTAGGGATGCAGGGGCCGGAGCAGGACCTCCTCGGTCGGCCCGATCTCCACGATCCGTCCCAGGTACATGATGGCCACCCGGTCCGCCACCGTCCACGCGAGTCCCAAGTCGTGCGTCACGATGATGATGGTGAGGCCGAACTGCTCGCGCAGGCCCATCAGGAGCTGGAGGATCTCCCCTCGCACAGACGCGTCGAGGTTGGACACCGGCTCGTCTGCCACGATGATCTCCGGCTCCAGGACGAGGCAGCCGGCGATGACCACGCGCTGACGCTGACCGCCCGAGAGCTCGTGGGGGTAGCGCTCGAAGAGCTTCTCGGGGGGCCGGAGCCCCGCTCGTGAGAGCGCGCGGGCGACCAGCTGCTCCTCGGTCTCTCCGTTGGGCCCGCTGTGCACGCCGTGGATGCGCAGGCCTTCGACCACGATCTCGTAGACGGTGTGGCGCGGGTTCAGCGTCCCGGTCGGGTCCTGGAAGACCATCTGCACCTTGCGCCGGTACTTGCGCAGGTTGCCGAGGGGCTCGCCGCGGTAGAGGACCTCGCCGCCGTTGACCTCCTGCAGCCCCATGATCGCGCGCGCCGTGGTGGTCTTGCCGCATCCGGATTCCCCTGCCAGCGCCAGCACCTCGCCTTTGCGGATCTTCAGATCGACGCCGTCGACGGCCCGGGCCTCCGTTGCCTTCTTCCCGCGGAGCCCCTGGAACAAGCCCACCCGGCCCGCGAACGTCACACGCAGGTCCTTGACCTCGATGACCGTCTCTGCGTCGGTGGAGGCGGCGGGGGTCTGCACGCTCATTCGGCGCCTCCGGGGCTGGTCGCCCCCGCCGGCTGCTTCACGAGCAGGCAGGCGGCGCGTCGGCCCGACCCCGCGTCGAAGAGCTCCGGATCCGTCACGTGGCAGTCGTCGAAGGCGAACGCGCACCGCGGGTGAAACGTGCACCCCTCCGGCACGTGCTGGGGGTCCGGCGGGTCGCCGCCGAGACCCGAGGGCTTTCTGCGGAACCGGTCGTCGCCGATCGCCGGGAACGCGGCGGACAGCGCCATGGTGTACGGGTGCTTCGGGTCGTGGAAGACCTCGTCGGCCGAGCCCTCCTCGACGATCCGTCCCGCGTACATGATGGCGAGACGATCGGACACCTCGACCAGGACCGAGAGGTCGTGCGTGATGAAGACCATGCACAGGCCGAGCTCGTTCTGAAGCTCCTTCATGAGGCGGAGCACCTGGGCCTGCACCATGACGTCGAGCGCGGTGGTGGGTTCGTCGGCCAGGATGATGGAGGGACCGCACGCGAGGGCCATCGCGATCATCACGCGCTGCTTCTGACCGCCCGAGAGCTCGTGCGGATAGTCCTCCATGCGCCGAGCGGGCAGGCCCACCTGCTCGAGCAACCCGCCCACGCGGACCTTCGCCTCGCGCTCGTTCGCCTGGCCGTGGACCACGATGGCCTCGGAGATCTGGTCGCCGATCCGCCGGACGGGGTTCAGGGCGTGCAGCGCGCCCTGGAAGACCATCGAGGCGCCGGCCCAGCGCACCGCCCGCAGGCGCCCCGCCTTCATCGTGAGGATGTCCTCGCCGTTCAGGAGGATCTCGCCCTCGACCTTGGTGCCCTTGGGGTGCAGCCGCATGATCGCGCCGGCGATGGTGGACTTGCCGCAGCCCGACTCGCCCGCGAGGCCCAAGACCTCGCCCTTGTCGACCGTGAGGTTGACGCCGCGAACCGCCGGCACGGGCCCGCCCTGGGTCCGGTAGGTGATGCGCAGATCGTGGATCTCCAGGACGCTCATCGCGCCCGCAGCTTCGGGTTAAGGACGTCGTCGAGGGCGTAGCCGATCATGGTGAACGCCAGCACGACGAGCACGATGCACAGGCCGGGCGGGATGATCCACCACCAGTTGCCCGCGTACGTGGCGCCCCCGCCGAACGCGTTGTCGAGCAGCTTCCCCCACGACGCCCGGTTGGGATCGCCGACGCCCAGGAAGGCGAGCGTCGACTCCGAGAGGATCACGACCGCCACGATGAGGATCGCGTTCGCGAACACGAGGGGGGCCACGTTCGGCAGGATATGCTTCGTGACGATGGAGCCGCCCCGGGCGCCGAGCGCCCGGGAGCGCTCGACGTAGCCCCTCGTCTTCAGCGACAGGACCTCGGCGCGGATGATGCGGGCCGTGCTGGGCCACGACGTGATGGCGATGACCACGGTGATCGTGAGGAACGACGGCCCCAGCACCGTGGCGAGGACGATCGCGAGCGGCAGGAAGGGGATCACGAGGATCCAGTCGGTGACCGACATGAGGATCTTCTCCGTCCACCCTCCGCGGAACCCCGCGATCAGGCCCACGACGGTCCCCAACACCATCGTCATGAACGTCCCGATCAGCCCGACCAAGAGGGAGACCTGGGCGCCGTACACGGTCTGCGGCAGCACCGGCCGTCCGAGATTGTCGGTCCCGAACCAGAAGGGGTAGTTGGCCGTGGGTGGCTGCAACGCCTTCCCGTTGAGCGGACAGGTCACGCTGAGGTAGCAGCGGTCCGCGAGCAGGGGGGCGAGGAGAGCGACCGCGAAGAAGAACACGAGGATGATCAGTCCCGCCATCCCCATCTTGTTCTTGCGGTATTCACGCCACAGACGCGCTCGCGATTCGCGCCGTCGCTTGCGGACGAGCTTCTTGGGGTTCGGGACGACGAGCGGGGTTTCCGCCTCCGGGGGAGTGGCCGGGGTCTGGGTCGTCGCCATCTACGCGGCCCTCACCCGAGGGTCGAGGTAGGAGTACGTCAGGTCGGCGATCAGGTTCGCAACGATGATCGCGACGCTGAAGATGAGGAAGAGTCCTTGGAGCAGAGGGAAGTTCCGGTCGTTGATCGCAACGGCCGTGAGCAGCCCGAGGCCCGGCCAATTGAAGATCAGCTCGATCGTGATGGCGCCCGAGATGACGAACCCCAACGAAAGGATCGTGACCGTCATGACGGGCAGGAGCGCGTTGGGGACCGCGTGACGCTGCCGGACGTTCTTGTCCCGAAGACCCTTGGCGCGCGCCAGCTGGATGTAGTCCTCTCCCAGCGTCTCCAGGAGTGAGGACCGCATGATCAGCGAATACTCCCCGAGGTAGGCAACGGTGAGCACGAAGAACGGCAGGACCATATGGTTCAACACATCCGTAACGTGGTGCAGCCCCGTGTAGCCTGCCCCGAGCGTCTCGTACCCACCGGTCGGGAAGATGGCCGGGAAGGGACCCACCCCCACGGCGAACGCCATGATCATGAGCATGCCGAACCAGAACTCCGGCATCGAGTACGTGAACATCGTGAACCCGAGCAGGCCCTTGTCGTACCCGGTCCCCCGCCGCCACCCCTGGGAGATGCCGATCCAGATCCCGATGGCTATGGACGCGATGGTGGAACCGCCGATCAGCAGGACGGTGGGCCACACCTTCCCGGCGATCGTGGTACTGACCGGTTCGTTGTTCACGAACGAGTATCCGAGGTGGCCCTGTGCGGTCTCCTTGACGTAGTTCAAGAACTGCTGGGGCACGGGCAGATCGAGCCCGAGCTCCTTCTGCAGCTCCGCCACGGTGGCTTTCGAGGCGCCCTGCCCGCCGCGAAGCAACTGGGTGGCGGGATCGCCGAGGAGCCGGAACAGGAAGAAGTTGACGAAGAGCACGAACAGGAGCGTGAGGAAAGCCTGCAGTATCTTCGATAGCAGGTAGCTCCTCGATCCCACGACCCCTCCCGTTCGTCAGCCGGTGGGTCTCAGCCCGATCCGCTTACGCCTCGTCTTCGTCCCGTTCCTTCCTCCTGCTCAAGACAACGGCCACCACGATGACCGCGATCACCGCGAGGGCGATGAGGATCCACACCGTGCTCGATGCCCCCGACGACGACGACTCTCCCGTGGCGCCCGTGGGCGGCGCGATGTTGATGAACGAGAAGGGTCCGTAAGTAGCTAGCAGGTCGCCGTCGGGTGCAGGCTGGACGAGGAAGTCCCCGACCTTGTCGCTCCGGTACGCCTCCAAGACCTGGCCGTAGTACAGCATCAGGTAGGGAGCGTCGTTGTACAGCTTGTCCTGCGCCTGATGCACGAGATCGTTCCGCGTGTTGGGGTCCGTCGCATTCAGCGTTTGGTCATACAGCTTGTCGTAGCTCGGGTCGCAGTAGTAGCTGTCGTTGTTGCCGTACGTGGTGGCGTCGGGTGCGCGTTCGGAGCACGTGAAGATCTTGAGGATGTAGTTCGGATCCGGATTGGGATACCAGCCCCAGTGGAACAGGTCGTAATCGCCGGCCTCGATGATGCTGGTGAGTTTGCTCGTGCTCACAGCCTGAACCTTCGTGCCCACGCCCACGTTCTTGAGCCACGATGAGACGTACTGCGAGGCGTTGATCGAGTTCTCGTCCGAGGTCCTCGTGAAGTATCGCAGGACGACGTTCTCCCCCGTAACCGGATCGTTCACGACGCCATCCCCGTCCGTGTCGGTATATCCGGCATCCGCCAGGGCGGCCTTCGCGTTGTCGGGGTTGAAGGAGAGATCAGGCAGGTCGGGGCCGGGCGTCCACTCGCCGGTCGTGGCGCCCGGCTGGACGGGTGAGTCGGCCGGGAGGCCGTAGCCCAAGAGGACGTTGTCGACCAGCGCTTGCTTGTTGACCGCCATCGTCACCGCCCTGCGGAACGCGGGATCGGCTGCCGCGTGGCTGCCGGTCCCGTGGGGCGAGAATCCTCCCGCCTTGTCGGTCTGGAAGGCGGATCCAGTATTGAACCCCAGCTCGTCGAAGCTCGGCACGGTGGCTGCATGGGTTTCGACGTTGGGCTTGTTCTTGAGCGAGTTCAAGATGTTCGCCGAGTCGAAGTACCCGAAGTCGATCTCGCCCTGCTGCAGAGCCGCCGCTTCCTGGTTCTCGTCGTTGAAGCTCTCGTAGATGATCTGGTCGAACGTGGGGGTGAGGCCGGCATCCAGTCCCCAGTAGTTGGGATTCCTCTTGAGGATCACGGCCTGACCCTGCTTGTACGAGGAGATGATGTACGGGCCCGACCCTACCGCCGGGACGTTCTGGAACTTCTTCGGCTCGTCGAGCTTGGACCAGATGTGCTCGGGCAAGATGTAGTCGTACATGAACACCGTCGCCCCGCTGTAGACGGACGTCGGCTGGGTGGAGTTGATCACGAAGTGCGTGTCGTCGATGACGTCGACGTGCTTGATGAGGCTCGTGTCGGCGTAGTAGTTCGAGATCTTGTGGGCCTTGTAGTAGTTCAGCGTCCACGCCACGTCGTTTGCGGTGAAGGGCATGCCGTCGGACCACTTCATCCCGTCGCGCAGCGTGTAGGTGAACTGCATGGCGTCGTCGCTGGTCTCGACCCCGGTGACGATGGAGTGCTCGAGATCGGGACCCAGGTCGGGCGTGTTGAAGTTGATGGGGATGTCGTAGCTCATGGCCCAGATCACGTAATCGGTTCCGAGATATCCAACCATGGGGTTCAGGGAGCTCGGCTCGCTGGTGTCGCCGTAGATGAACTGCGTGGGTCCGCTCGACGTGGTGGCCGAAGCGCTCGGCGAGCCGCTCGTGTCCTGGGCGAACGCGGTCCCGGTGAGGGCAACGCCCGCAAGCACCCCGATCACCGTGAGCCCCGCCACGCTTCGGCGCAATCTGCGCGTGCGGCCATCCCTCATCGTGCTGCGCTGCCCACCCGTCATCCCGAGCCCTCCGTCCTCCGTCGGCTACGTCGTTCAGACCTACGTACGTATTCCGGCGACGCCGGGCTCGTCGATCGTGAACGTTCTGGTGTCTGCATCTATCGTCGCCTGCACCCCCAGTGGGATCGTTGCCAGATGCTTCCCGTGCCCAAGCGGAAACTTGTATAGCACGGGAACCCCCAGCGGGCCTAGACACCGTTCCAGCACATCCTCCAGGGATCGCGTCCGTGGCGTCTCGGGCCGCTCTTCGCGCCAGTCGCACCGGACCATCTCACCCACGACCACCCCACGAACCCGTTCGAGCTTGCCCGCCAAGAGCAGTTGGCGCAGGTGCACCTCGATGATGTAGGGCGGTTCGTCGACCTCTTCGAAGAATAGGATCGCGTCGTCGAACACCGGATCCCAGGGAGTGCCCAGCAGGTGGACGAAGGTGAACAGATTGCCCCCCACCACGGGACCGATCGCGGCGCCGGGGGCGATCGCGCGCACGTAGGGGTCGTCTGGGTCACGCGGCACCGGCCCCACGCCGCCCTTCGTGAAGCCTTCCAACGCAGAGTTCCACGTGAACTCCGTTCGCTCGGGGATCCCCATGGAGCCCAGGCCCGGGCCGTGGAGCGTGGCGAGCCCGCTCTCCTGCCGCAGCGCGATGTGCAGGCCCGTGATGTCCGAGTACCCCATGAGCGCCTTCGGGTTGGCGGCGATCGCCTCGTAGTCGAGGAACGGCAGGGTTTCCATCGCACCCGTGCCGCCCCACAGCACCTGGATCACGTCCACACCGGGGTCGGCGAACAGCGCGTTGAGGTCCGCGGCACGCGTCTCGGGATCGCCGGCCACGTAATCGTCTTTGGCCCATACGCCCTTCGTGAGCCGCACCCGGTAACCCTTGGCCTCCCACCACTCGACGGGTCGCAGGACGTCGCTGCGATTGAAGTAGGGGCCGGAGGGCGCGCACACGCCGATCGTTCCGCCCGCAGGCAGGGGGGGTCCGAGGCGGGTCGCGGCGATGTTCATGCCGCGTCCTCAACTCGCGGAGGGATCGGGTGGATCGATTCGGGGACCCCGGAGGCGGCGCCGGTCGACAGGGCCCGCGCCTCGACGGACCGGATGAAGGCCGTCTTCCCGTCGACGTAGGTCATGATGTCGTTCGGGTGCGCCGAGGCGAGGTCCCGCTTCAGGCGTTCGTATGCGGCCGCGCTCTCGGGGTCGGCCCGCAAGGCGTCTCGGAAGGCAAGGTGGCGTCGCTCCCATTCTCCTCCGCTCAGGCAGGCGTGCACCTGGAAGCTGCGCCCGGCGCCGACGTCGCGGCTGAAGTACTCGTGTTCGTCGTCCCACGGGTCGACCACCCACCGATAGCCGAGCCCGACCAACGGGTCGACGTAGGCGGTGCGGGGCGTCATGGCCTGCAGAGAGAGCTGGATGTCGATGATCGGTTTCGCCGCGAGCCCGGGCACCGAGGTCGATCCGACATGGTCGATACGGGACGCGAGCCCCGAGGGCAACGCCCGACGGAGCCGCGCCTCTTCCGCTTCGAAGCGCGCCGGCCACGTCGGGTCGGGCTCGCTCAGGGCGTAGGAGCGACTCCTCCCCGACGACTCCCCGGGACGGGCCCGCGAGCCGCGGAGCCGGGCGAGCAGCACCACGGCGTCGAAGAGGGCCTGCTGGGCGGGGTCCCGTGCGGCGGTCTCCTCGGGGTGCCACTGGACGCCCAGCATCCACGTCAGCTCTGCCTCGCTCGCGTTGCCGATATCGGGCAGGGGGCGCTGCAGGGCCTCCACGAGGCCGTCAGGACTGCGCCCCGCCACGACGAGTCCTTCGCCCACCCGATCGATCCCTTGGTGATGGTGGGAGGAACACGCGATCGGCCCGGCCTTCGTCGTCGCCGAGAGCAGGGTGCCCGCGACCGGTTCCACGTCGTGCATCGTGATCGTGTCGTCCACGGGCACGCCGTGCTCGATCAGGCCTTGGGTCCCGGGCAAGTGTTGGCAGAGCGTGCCGCCGTAGGCCACGTTCATGATCTGCATTCCCCGGCAGATGCAAAGGGTGGGAACGTGCAGCCGGTCGGCCGCCAGCAGCAGCGCGATCTCGAACGCGTCGCGATCGGGCTCGAGGCCGTAGTTGTGCTCCGCGTCCGGCTCGGCCCCGTAGCGGGCGGGGTCGACGTCCCCGCCCCCGACGAGCACGAGGCCGTCGAAAGGCTCGAGGAGCTCCTCGGGCTCGCCCTGTTCCCCGGGGGACACGATGGCGGTGCGTGCGCCCGCGCGCCGCAGCGCCTCCACGTAGGGCGCCGGGACGCCGTAGCCCCCGTCGGGCCAGCGGGCGACGCGGTCGTTCCCCAGGTGATAGGCCACCACGGCCACGAGGGGTCTGAACCGGGCGCTCACCGGTCTCGCTCGGCGGCGACGCGGCCGAAGCGGGCGAACAGCTCGGCCCCCCGGGCTTCGTGCGCGGCCATATGCCTCGCGGCCTCCGCCCGCAGCGTGTCGTGCGACTTCCCCCACACCGTCTCGAGGTCCACGTCGCGAACCTCGTCGAGCCAGAGCTCCAGCTCCGCCGCGTCGATCTCGAGATGGAACTGCGTGGCCCAGGCCGAGTCGCCCACGCGATAGGCCTGTACGGCGATCCGATCGCCCGTCGCGAGCAGCTCTCCCCCCGGCGGGAGCTCGATCGAGTCCTGGTGCCACTGGAAGACGAGATCCCCGTCCGCCCACAGGGACAGCAGGGGATCGTCGGCCGCCGCCGGCAAGGGCCGAACGGGCTCGAAACCGACCTCCTTGACGTGCGCTCGCCCCACGGGTGCATCGAGCGCTCGCGCCAGCATCTGGGCGCCCAGGCAGATCCCGAGGTAGGGGATGCGACGCGCGAACGCCTCCCGGGTCAGGTCGCGGTTCTCCTTCAAGAACGGGTGTTCGTCTACCTCGTCGACGTTCATGACGCCGCCGAACATGACGACCGCGGAGAGATCGTCGAGCGATGGACGCGGCGCATCGGCGTCCGTGGCATCGAGCGTGATGACCTTTGCGCCGGCCGCCGCCAGCGCGGTCACGCCCACGCCGAAGGTCTCCGAAGGGTCGTTCTGCACGAGCAGCACGGGCTTCATCCCCCGGGAGTCTAAGACGTCGCGCCCCGGCGGGGACGGTGCTACCTTCGAGCCATGGCCGCCACCGATCGCACCCCGCTCAAGCCCACCGACCTCCTCGACCTGGAACATCTGCTCAGCGACGAAGAGCGCCAGGTCCGCGATTTGGCCCGGGAGTGGGTCCGCGACCGGATCCTGCCCGAGGTCGAGGACTGGTACGAGCGCGGCGAGTTCCCGGCCCGGGAGCTGGCGCTGGAGCTGGGGAAGCTCGGGTTCCTCGGCATGCAGATCGAGGAGATGAGCGGCCTGGGGGCCGTCGCCTACGGCCTCGTCGAGCTGGAGCTCGAGGCCGGAGACTCGGGGCTCCGCAGCTTCGTGTCGGTGCAGAGCGCCCTCGCCATGTACGCCGTGCACACCTACGGGAGCGACGAGCAGCGGGAGGAGTGGCTTCCCAGGATGCGAGCGGGGGAGGCGATCGGGTGTTTCGGCCTGTCCGAGCCCGACAGCGGGAGCGACCCTGGTTCCATGCGGACGTTCGCCAAGCGCGACGGCGATGACTGGATCTTGTCGGGCACGAAGATGTGGATCACGAACGGGAGCGTCTCGGACATGGCCATCGTATGGGCCAACACCGACGACGGCGTGCGCGGGTTCGTCGTGCCCTGCGACGCGCCGGGGTTCTCCGCGCCCGACATCCACAAGAAGCTGTCCTTGCGGGCCTCCGTGACCTCCGAGCTCGTGATGGACGACGTTCGGCTCCCGGCGGGCTCCCTGCTCCCCGGCGTCGAGGGGCTCAAGGGACCCCTGTCGTGTCTCAACGAAGCGCGGTTCGGGATCATCTGGGGCGTGATGGGCGCCGCCCGCGCGTGCTTCGAGTCGGCGCTCGAGTACGCGAAGACGCGGGAGCAGTTCGGCAAGCCGATCGGCGCCTTCCAGCTCACCCAGAAGAAGCTCACCGACATGGCCCTGGAGCTGCACAAGGGCACGCTGCTCGCCTATCACCTCGGCCGGCTGAAGGAGGAGGGCCGGCTCCGGGCGGAGCAGGTGAGCGTGGGCAAGCTCAACAACACTCGCGAGGCCATCGCGATCGCGCGGCTGTCGCGGTCGATCCTGGGCGCGAACGGCATCACGCTCGAGTACCCGATCATGCGACACATGACGAACCTCGAATCCGTGCTCACGTACGAGGGCACGGAAGAGGTGCATACGCTCGTGATCGGGGGCCTGCTGACGGGCCACAAGGCGTTCGTCTGAGCCCGATCACGCCCCTGGGCCGCCGGGCGCCGGCGCTTCCAGGACGGACTCCGCCAGGAGCGTCGCCACGTCGGCGACCCGCACGTCGCTGCCGGCGCTCTTCGCGGCGTCGTCCAGCATGACCGTGCAGTAGGGGCAGGCCGTCGCCACCACGTCGGCGCCGGTGGCGGCGGCTTCGGAGAAGCGAGCGTCGTTGATGCGCGTGGTGCCCTCGAGCTCCTCCATCCACATGCGGGCGCCGCCCGCACCGCAACAGAAGGAGCGTTCCTTGCTGCGTGGCATCTCCACGGTGGCGGCCGTCGCGGCGCCCACGATCTCCCGCGGAGCATCGAAGACGCCGTTGTGGCGGCCGAGGTAACAGGGATCGTGCAGGGTGGCCGTCCCCGCGGCCGCATCGGGTCCCGGTGTCAGCCGCCCCTCCCCGATCAGGCGCGCGAGGAGCTCGGTGTGATGGATGACCTCGAAGCGTCCGCCGTAGTCCGGGTATTCGTTCGCGAGCGTGTTGAAGCAGTGCGCGCAGCTCGCGACGATCTTGGTCACGCCGGCGTCGCCCAGCACCTCGACGTTGCGCTCGGCGAGCTGTTGGAACAGGTACTCGTGCCCCATCCGCCGGGCCGGATCGCCCGTGCATCGTTCGCGGGGTCCCAGGATCGCGAAGTCCGTGCCGGTGGCGGCCAGGAGCCTGGCGACCGATCGCGTGGCCTCCTGTGCGCGCTCGTCGAAGGCCCCCGCGCAACCCACCCAGAAGAGGTACTCGGGCGCGGGATCGCCCGGCTCCAGGATCCGCACGTCGAGACCGTCGGTCCATTCGACCCGGGCGGACGCCGGCTGGCTCCACGGGTTCTCGTTGGCGCCTTCGATGCCGCGCAACAGCCTCCCCGCCTCGGGGGGGAACCTCGACTCCGCCATCACGAGATGTCGGCGCAGGTCCACGATGGTGTCGACGTGCTCGATGTCGACCGGGCACTCGCGCACGCATGCGCCGCACGTCACGCAGTCCCACACCACCTCGTCGTCCACCGCGGCGGGAACGAGGGGCTGGAGCTCGACGGCACCCCCGGCGCGGGCGGACAGGACGCGCTCGGCCTGGGTACTCACGTGGTCGCGCAGGTCCATGATCAGGAGCTTGGGACTGAGGGGCTTCCCGGTGGCCCACGCCGGGCACACTTCCTGGCACCGGCCGCATTCCGTGCAGGTGAACAGGTCGAGGGTCTGTTTGCGGGACAGATCGGCGGCGGTGGCGACGCCGAAACGAAGGTCCTCCTCGGGGCCCTCGAGGTCGAGGCGCAGCGGCACGAGACGACCGCTCGGACGGGGCTTCGCGAGCCACACGTTGGGCACCGCAGTGAGGATGTGCAGATGCTTGGAGCCGGGCAGGTACGCCAGGAACCCCAGGACGATCAACACGTGCGTCCAGACCAGGACCCGCGAGGCCGTCTCGGTGCCGGCGCCCCCGGCGAAGAGGTTCGCGAGGGTCCGGGAGACGGGCGCGGCCGCGGGATGCGGGTAGGTGCCCAGCGCCACGCGGGTGGCGTTCCACAGGAGCAGGGTGCCCGCGATGGCGAGGATCGCGACCAGGGTGCGGTCGGCGTCGCCGAGATGGCTGCCGCGGAAGCGGTCGGGGCGCTGGACCTTGCGGATCCAGAACGCCACGCCCACCCCCACGATCACGAGCGACGCGAAGAGATCCACGGCGAACACGAACGGCGGCCAGCGGCCAAGGATGGGCAGGCTCCAGGACGGGTCGACGATCGCGAGCATGGCCTCCACGATCGTGGGCAGCAGGATCAAGAACCCCCAGAAGATGAAGGCGTGCATGAGCCCCGGCGTGAGCTTCTGGAACAGCTTGCGTTGACCCAGGACGTGGGTGAGCTCACGGCCGATCCGCCCACGCTCGGCGTCGCGCTCGGCGTCGACGCGCGCGGATCGCACCACGTCGCCGCGCACGCGGGCGCGGCGAAGGAACAACACGAGGGCCGCGAGGACGGCGGCGGACAGGGCCGCGGCCGCTACGAGCCGGTCCGTCGGCGGATCTCCTGCGTGAGCGCGGGCACGAATCGCGTCAGGTCACCCACGACGCCCACGTCGGCGAGGCGCATCATGGGCGCGTCGGCATCCTTGTTCACGGCGATCACGCGCCGCGATCCCTTCATCCCCACCAGGTGCTGCAGCGCCCCGCTGATGCCCACGGCGATGTAGACGTCGGGCTTCACGGTCTTGCCGGTCTGACCGATCTGTGCCGCGTACGGCATCCAACCCGCGTCGACCGCGGCTCGGCTCGCCCCGACCGCGGCCCCCTCGATCGCATCGGCCAGGGCGGCGAGGATCTCGAACCCCTCAGGGCTCCCCAGCCCCCGCCCACCGGCGACGACCACACGGGCGTCGTCCAGCGACGGGCCGCTCCCCGCCTCAACGTGGCGCGCGAGCACACGGGGCTCACGCAGGTCGGCCGGGACGTCGGCCGCCACGGGGACCAGCTCGGCCGTCCCGCCGTCGGGAACGGGGTTGGCCTCGGCGGAGCGAGGCTTGAGCAACACCAGCCGGGGGGTCGGGCCTTCCAGCCGAACCTCCACGATCCGGGTGCCGCCGAGGATCTCCGTGCGAGCGCGGTCGGGCCCCGATACGGCGGTGGCGTTGCTCATCAGGGTCGACCCGGTGCGGGCCTGCAGCCTGGCCGCCAGGTCCCGTCCGGCATAGGAGGTGGAGAAGAGCACGAGGTCGGGTCGATGTTCGTGGATCAAGCGTTCCATGATCGAGGCCCCGGCGCGCGGGGACGCCGTCGATGCGTCGTCGCACGCGTACACGCGCCTCGCGCCGTGCACGCCGAGCGTCTCCGCGGCCGCGGAGGCGCCCGGTCCGAACGCCACGACCTCGACCACGTCGGCGGCCGCGCGCGCCGCGGCCAGGAGCTCGAGCGTGGCCGCTTCAGGCCCTGCCTCGGCCACCTCGGCGTGGACCCAGGCGGTCGTCACCTCAGATCACCCTCGCCTCGGCCAGCAGATCCACGATCCGGCGCGCGGCGTCATCCCCGGCCGGAAGGATCTCGCCACCGCCCCGCACTGGCGCGTCCTCGACCGCCTCCACCGTCTGGGTGGCCACGAGGGACTGGGCGTCGAGGCCCAGGTCGTCCGCGGTGGGCCGCTCCAACGGTTTGGACTTCGCCGCCATGATGCCCTTCAGGCTGGGATAGCGCGGCTCGTTCGCGCCCGCCGTGAGCGTCACGAGCGCGGGCAGCGAGCACGCCACGTCCTCGGAACCCGCGGGGGTTTGGCGTCGTGCTCGCAGCTCACCGTCCTCGAAGGCGAGGCGGGTCGCGAAGGTCACGGCCGGAAGGTCGAGGAACTCGGCCACCGTCACCGGGACCGTGCCCGTGTAGCCATCGGTGGACTCGACGGCGGCGAGGATCAGGTCCGTCGGGCGCCCTGAGACCGCCGCCGCGAGCACGCGGGCGGTCACGAGGGCATCGGCTCCCGCGAGCCGCTCGTCCGTGATCAGCACCCCGCGGTGGGCGCCCATGGCCAGCGCGCGTTGGACCGCGGGAAGCGCCTCGTCCGGCCCCATCGAGATGACCGTGACCTCGCCGCCCTGCGCCTCGGTGATCTCGAGCGCGGCCTCGACGCCGTACTCGTCGCCCGGATCGAGCGCGCCCTCGACCCCGGCACGCACGAGTCGGTGCTCGGGCCCGAGCGTGGGGGTACCCTCGGGCTCGGGCACCCACTTCACGAAGACCACGACGTTCATGCGCGTTCCCTGGCGGCGTCCTCCGGCTGCACGCGCAGACCGTACCGCTTCGCGAGGAGACTCAGCCGCGCTCGAAGTAGCGGTGGCGCTCCCAGTCGGTGACGCAGAGGTTGTCGAAGATCGATTGCTCCTGCACCGCGGTGTTCAGGAGGTGCTCGTACACGAAGTCGCCGAAGATCTCTCGCGCCGTTTGCGAACCGCGGAACGCCTCGATCGCCTCGTGCAGGCTGGAGGGCACGCGGGGAACGTCCTTCGCCTCGTAAGCGTTGCCCTCGAACCTCTCCGGAGGTTCCACCTGGTTGCGGATACCCCACATCCCCGCGCCGATGGTGGCCGCGAACGCCAGGTAGGGGTTCGCGTCGGCGCCCGGGATCCGGCACTCCACGCGGAACGCCTTTCGCTCTCCCACGGTCCGGTACCCGCAGGTCCGGTTGTCACCGCTCCACACGATGGCGGTGGGCGCCCACGATCCGAGTTGGTATCGCTTGTACGAGTTCACGAACGGCGCGTACATCCACGACATCTCGCGGGCCGTCGCCATCAGGCCGCCCAGGTACCAACGGAACTCGTTCGTCATGTGACCGGGCTTGCGCTTGTTCCACGTGAGGCTCTTGCCCGTCTCCGTGCTCCAGATCGAGGAGTGCAGATGGCAGGACGACCCGGCCTCCTCCATCGTCCATTTCGCCATGAAGGTGGCCGCCACGTCGTTCATCGCGGCGATCTCCTTCACGCCGTGCTTGTAGATCGCGTGATGGTCGGCGTTGGACAACGCATCGCTGAACGTGATGTTGATCTCGTGCTGGCCCTTGCCGAACTCGCCCTTGGAGAACTCGATCGGAAGGCCGGCGCCGAGCATCCCGTTGCGGATCTGGCGGATCACCCACTCGTCCTTGGTGGTCTGGAGCATGTGGTAGTCCATGATGTACGCGCTCGAGGGCCGGGGGTCCCGGTACGCGCGTTCGGCGAGCTCGCCGTAGGAGTCCTGGAACAGATAGAACTCGAGCTCCGAGCCCGTCTTCACCTCGTAGCCCATCTCGGCGGCTGCGGCGATCTGATCGCGCAGGATCTGCCGTGGTGCCACGGTGACCGGCGATCCGTCGTGCTCGTCGGCGATGTCGCACAGCACCATGGCGGTCTTCTCGAGCCACGGGACCCGACGGAGCGTCGTCATGTCGGGCACCATCCGGAAATCCCCGTACCCCGTGTCCCAGCTGGCGTACTGGTAGCCGGGCAGGGGCTCCATCTCCATGTCGATGGCCAACAGATACAGGCAGGCGTGCAGGCCCTCCTCCCCGAGGATCTCGTCCAAGAAGAAGTGCGGCACCACGCGCTTGCCCATGAACCGTCCCTGAAGGTCGGTGAACATGCACAAGACGGTGTCGATCTCTCCGGCGTTCGACAGCTCTTCGAGCTGTTCGGAACTCAACATCCCTGGAACGTCCACGTGACCTCCTTCGAACGCAGGAACGGCGGGCACGCGTGCCCGCCGTTCCTCCCGATGGCCCTGCTATCGCGAGACCCCGGCGATGACTACTTCATCTCGTCGATGTGCATGCTCCCGAGCTGCTCCGCACCGGGATCGCCCTTCTCGCCGGCGGTCAAGGCGAACTCCTCCTCGGGCGAGAGCACGAGGCGGTGCCGTCCCGCGAGGGCGAAGTACAAGATCCCGACCACGAAATAGATCAGGGTGCCGTACACACCGGGGCGGTAGTCCTCGTTCGTGTAGAGGGAGATGAGCGAGACGACGGCGATGGTCCCCGCGATGCCCGCGCCGACCATGCCCACCGGACTCCGGTAGGGCCGAGTGATGTTGGGCAGGCGCCTGCGGAGCAGGATGAACGACAAGCACTGCATCGCGTAGGAGATCACTGCACCGAACACCGCCATGTACAGCAAGGCCCCCACGATCTGCCCGGCGAACTTGCCGGAGGACTTGCCCAGCTCGTAGATCAGGAGGCTGAGCAGGTACCCGACCACCGCGCCGCTGATCAGCGCGACGTGCGGCGTCTTGCGCGTGCCGTGCGTGATCGACAGTGCCTTGGGGAAGTAGCCCGCCCGCGAAAGCGAGTACGTGTTACGTCCGTAGGCGTAGATGATCGTGAAGAAGCTCGCGATCAAGCCGGTGAGCCCGAGCAGGCCGAGCAGCTCGGCGCTCGTCCCCTCTCCGAACACCTTCGTGAAGCCGTCGAACAGCGGCGTTGCCGAGTCACCCAGGGGCGTGGCGCCGACGACGCCGGTGTTGAGGAACAGCGTGAGGATCGCCGTGATGAGCAGGGTCGTCATCCCCCAGATGGTGGCCCTTGGGATGTCCCGCTTGGGATCGTGGGACTCCTCGGCCGCGAGCGGCAGCTCCTCGATCGCGAGGAAGAACCAGATCGCGAAGGGGATGGCCGGGAAGATGCCCGAGATCCCCTTGGGCAAGAAGGACGTCTTGCCGACGTCGGGCACGATGTTGGTCAACAGCGACGTGTCGAACTTGCCGGAGACCAGCACCGAGATGAAGAAGAAGGCCAGGATCGAGAGCGCGAGGATGTTGATGACGACGGTGAACCGCATGGTCAGCTCGATGCCCACGATGTTGAGCCCCACGAAGAGCACGTAGAAGACCAGGGTCCAGGTCACGTAGCTGTTCCACCAGGGCTCGCCCGTGGTGTTGAGCAAGCCCGCCATGACGTCGTGCATGAGGAAGCCCATGGCGCCGACGACGACGGCCGGGGTGATGACGTACTCCATGTTCTCGGCGAGCCCCGTGATGAACCCGCCCCACGGACCCATCGCCGAGCGCGCGAAGGAGTACGCGCCGCCCGTATGCGGGAGCGCCGGGGACATCTCCGCGATGCTGAAGCAGAGGCCGTAGTACATGATCACGACGACCCCGGTGGCGATGAGGAGACCGCCGAAACCGCCCGCCGACAGTCCCGCGTTCCATCCGTAGAAGTCGCCCGAGATGACCGCGGCGACCCCGAGTGACCACAAGGACCAGAACGCGGCGTGTCGTCGTAGCCCGCGCTTCTGGAAGTAGTCCTCGCCCGCATCCTTGTAGGTAACGGACCCCACCTTGCGCTCGGACATGAGCACCCCCTCCTGAGCCGTGGATGCGGCTCTTGCGCGTATCCACGCACACCGAGGATATGTCTGTCAAACGCTTCCCGGGCCTCGATCCTTCGGAGGACTGCGGTGGACGAGCGCGAGCCACCCGTATGCGAGGGCCACCGGACCGAGGCACCAGAGCACGCCCCAGCGATGCACGAAGGTGGCGAACAGCGGACCGGATGCCAAGACCGCGACCACGACCACCCCGCCGACCCGCAGGCGGAGACCGAGTATCAGAACTAGCGCGCAGGCCATCCCGACGAACGGCCACCAGTCCCAGCTCGTGGAGGGCGCGGGCCAGCCCGGGTATCCAAGACCCAAAGGCATGATGATGCATCCTACGCCGCCCCTCGCGGAACGGCGCGTCCGGGCGCGTGCGGGCGTGGTCGTCACGCTTTGCGCGATTTGTCTGACAAAGGTAGGCTCGCGGGGTGAGCAGGGGGTCGGGCTGGGCTTGAGCAAGCGTCTTTCATTTCGTATCCGTGACGAGCTGGCGTCGAGGATCGCGGCCGGCGCCATCGCGCCGGGCGCGAAGCTTCCCTCCGAGCCCGCCCTCGCGATCGAGCTCGGTGTCTCCCGAGCGACGCTCAGGGAGGCGCTACGGTCGCTGGAAGAAGACGGCTTCGTGACGCGGACGCGTGGCTCGGGCACCCACGCGACGTATCGTCCGCGCTTGCGCAACAACCTCGACATGAACTTCGGCGTCACGGACGCGATCGCCGTCTCGGGGATGACGCCCGGGACGAGGGACAGCGCGGTGCGTTCCGCGGTCGCGACGGCCGCCGAAGGCGAGGCGCTCGGGCTGGACAAGGATGCGCCCGTCGTCATCCTTGAGCGCGTCAGGACCGCCGATGGCCGCGCGGTGGTGTTCTCTCGAGACGTGCTCTCTGCGGACATGATCTCGCTGGGGGAGCTCGGAGGGATGTCGATCGACGGGTCCGTGTACGCGGTGCTCGAGGGGCTGCGGCATCCCGTCGCCCGCGGGGTGGTCACCATCTCCCCGATGAAGACCGACCGAGCGATGGCCAGACGGCTGGACGTGAAGGTCGGTGTCCTGCTCTTGCATCTCCATCAGGTCGACTACGGATCGGAGGGGGCACCGCTGCTGCTTTCTGACGAGTTCCACCTCGCAGACGCGTTCGAGTTCACGGTGGTCCGACGAGGGCCCGGGAAGGAGAGGACATGACGGCGACCGTCGGTAAGGCCATGCGGCTCAAACGCGTCATCGACCCCGATGGCGTATCGGTGATCTGCGCGCTCGATCATGGGATGACCTCGCCGACGTTCCTGGACCCCCTTGCCGACATCGAGGCGCGGACCCGCGAGGCCGTGGCGGGCGGCGCGAACGTGATCATGATGAGCAAGGGCATGATCCGCGTCGCCAACGGAGGGTTCGGGCCCACGACGTCGCTGGCCCTGCTCCTGTCCGCGAGCGCCAGCCCCGACGGCGACCGACCTCAGATCGTTCGCATCGCCGACGTCGAGGAGGCCTTGACGCTCGGCGCGGACGCCGTGGTGCTGTTCACCGCGCTCGGCGGCGACACCGAGGCGGGCATGATCGACATCCTCGCCGAGGTCGGGCGCGAGTGCGCCGCGCTGGGCATGCCCTTCATCGCGGAGGCGGAGTTCCCGACGACCTATGCCACGGTGGAGGAGCTCAAACAGCAGTACGGCTTCGAATACCTGCGCAGGAACGTCCGGCTGTGCGCCGAACTCGGCGCCGACATCGTCAAGACGAACTGGCCGGGCGACCAGGAGTCGTTCGGCAGATGCGTGGAGGCGGCCAACGGCGTTCCCGTCGTCCTCGCGGGTGGGTCCCGCCTGACGGACGACGAGTTGCTCACGCGGATGGAAGAGGCCATGGGGGCGGGCGCGATCGGTTGCTCGGTTGGGAGAAACATCTTCATGCACCCGGATCCCGAAGCCATCACCCTCGCCCTCTCGCGCGTGATCCGCGAGCGGTGGCCCGCCACGAAGGCGCTGGCGGCGCTTCAGGAGGGATCCTCCTGATGCGGGCGGCCTTCATGACCGCCGTGAACGCGATCGAGGTCCGCGACGGTTCGCCGGAACCCGCATTGGATCCAGCGGGCGCCGTCCTGCGCGTAGAGGCCTGCGGCATCTGCGGTACCGACGCCCGGACGTTCTTCAACGGCGACCCCAAAGCCCCGGCCCCGTGGCAGCTCGGACATGAGCCCGTGGGCGTGCTGGCCGAGGTCGGACCGGCTGCGGTCCTTCCGGCCGGGGTGACGCAGGGCGACCGGGTGTTCCTCGGGTCGATCCTCACCTGTGGCACGTGCAGATGGTGTCTGGAAGGGTTCCAGAACCTCTGCGAGCATCACCTGCTCTACGGCTACGACCCCTACCCGGGGGCCTACGCCGAGCTCGCCGCGGTGCCCGCCATCGCGATGAAGAACCTGATCCCCCTGCCGCCCGAGCTGCCGTCGGATCTGGCGACCGTCGCCGATCCCTTCGCGTGCGCCCTGAACGGCATCGAACAACTCGATGTTCGGCTCGGCGACAAAGTGGTGATCTTCGGATCGGGACCGATCGGCTGTTGGCAGGCCATGATGGCGAGGGATCGAGGCGCCTCGAAGGTGTTCCTCACCGACGTGTCTGCCGACCGGCTCAAGATCGCGCTCGACGCCATCGGGTCCGCCGTGGATGACGCGTGGGTGTCGGGGGAGGACAACGGCGTCGCGGAGGCCATGGAGCGAACGGGGGGTGAGGGTGCCGAGCGCGTGAGCGTCGCCGCACCGGCGAAGGCCGCGCAACAGGCCGCCCTCGAGGTGGCCGCCAAGCGGGCCAAGGTCGTCTACTTCGCCGGCCTCCCCAAGCACGACCCGGTGAGCCCGCTCGACATGAACGAGCTCCACTACAAGGAACTCGACATCCGGGGGGCCTACGGTGCCACCCACCGTCAGTACCGGATCACCATGGATTACCTCGCGCGCAGGCAGGACGAGCTCGCCCGCGTCGTCACGCACCGCTTCGCGCTGGAGCAGATCGGGGATGCGTTCGAGACGATCAGATCCGGCGCGGGTCTCAAGATGGTGATCGTCCCGTGAGCGACGCGTTCGTGATCGGGTGCGACGTCGGCAGTCAGGGAACGAACGCAGCCCTGTATGGCGACGACGGGGCGCTGCTCGCCTCCGCCTATGAGGCGTACGACCTGTCGTTCCCGCAGCCGAGCTGGGCCGAGCAAGATCCAGGCGTGTGGACCACCGCCGTGGAGCGGACGTGTCGGCGCCTGGTGGACGCGTGCCCGGGCGGGGCGGAAGCCATCCGCGGGCTTTCCTTCGGCTCACAGCTCGACGGGATGGTCGCGTGCGCGGCTGATGGCACCCCGCTGCGGCCGGCCATGATCTGGATGGATCGGCGCGCCGAGGCGCAGGCGGCGGCGCTCGCGGAACGTCTCGCTCCCGAGGCGTTCTACGCCGCCGTCGGGGCGAACCTCGATTCATCCCATGCCGTCTTCAAGGCGCTGTGGGTCCGTGATGAGGAACCAGAGCTGTGGTCGCAGGTCGACCAGCTCTTGTCGCCCGGCTCCTACGTGCTGCGCCACGTCACAGGCACGTCCGCCGTGGACTACTCGAACGCATCCTCGTTCGCGCTGCTGGATCCGAGGACCCGGGCGTGGTCACCCGAGGTGCTCGAGGCGACCGGCATCGATCCGGCGAGCTTGCCGGCGATCGAGGCGGGCACGAGCCCGCTCGCGGGGCTCACCGCGGGGTTCGCGGAACGAAGCGGCCTGGCGGCCTCCACGGTGGTTGCCGTGGGATGCGGCGACGAGATGGCGGCGACCTTGGGCGCCGGGGTCTTCGCCCCCGGCGAGGTCTGCGATGTGGTAGGGACGGCTGAGCCTGTGTGCGCGGCCAGCGCGGAGCCGCGTGGGGATCCCACCATGCTGGTGGAGTGTCATCCCCACGCGGATCCCGACGTCTGGCTCCTCGAGAACCCAGGGTTCGTTTCCGGCGGGAACCTGCGGTGGTGGCGTGATCAGTTCGCGCCGATCGAACGCGATGCCGAGTCGGTCGGGCTGGGGGACGCCTACGACTTCTTGTCGACCGAGGCGGCCCACGTGCCGCCGGGCGCGGAGGGACTCGTGTTCTTGCCTTGCATGCAGGGCGCGATGGCGCCCGAGTGGAACGGGGCCGCTCGTGGCGTCTTCTACGGACTCACGTTGGCGCACACGCGCGACCACATGACGCGCGCGATCCTCGAGGGCAGCGCGTTCGCGCTTCGGGACATCCTCCAAGCGATGCGCGACACGGGCCTCGATGTCCACCGGCTCACGATCGTGGGCGGTGGGGCGAAGGGTCCGCTTTGGCGGCAGATCAAGGCGGACGTCACGGGGTTGCCCGTGCGCGTTCCCGAGTCCGTGGAGACCACCGCCGCCGGCGCGGCCATCCTCGCCGCTGTCGCTTGCGGGATGCACGCGAGCGTGGCGGATGCGGTCGCCTCGTTCGTCGCCTTCCGCCCGGACATCCACGAACCGAACGAGGCCGAGCGCGATCGGTACGAAGACGCCTACGGGCGCTACCGCGCCGTCTACGCCGCGCTGCGCCCGGTGTTCGGCCGCTGAAGTCAGCCGCCCCCCTGCGGAGCGGTGCTTCCTCGGGGTCGTGGGCGTCCCCTCCGTCGTCAGACGGACCGCCCGTAACGCGCACGCTCCCAGTCGGTGACGGTCTCGCGCCACGCCTTGAGCTCCCAGGCGCGCGACGTGGCGAGATACGCGCTGAACGGCTCTCCGAGGAGCCGCTTGAACGGCGCGTCGGCCTCGAAGGCACAGAGGGCGGCTTCGAGGGAGCCCGGCAGCTCCGGCAGGTCGGACGTGGCGTAGGCATCTCCCTCGACGGGCGGGGGAGGGGTGAGTCCGCGTCCGATGCCGTCTGCGGCGGAGGCGGCGACGGCGGCGAGCGCCAGGTACGGGTTGGCATCTGCGCCGGGCCGTCGGCACTCGAGGCGCCAGAGCTTGGGCTGGTCGGAGCGGATGACGCGGATCGCGCATGAGCGATTCTCATATCCCCAGCTCACGTTCACCGGAGCGAACCATCCCGGGACGAGACGCTTGTACGAGTTCAGGTTCGGGTTCAGCAGGAGGGAGGCCGCCGGCAGGTGCTCGAGCATGCCGCTGACTGCCGACGCCAGCAGCGGCGGGGCGGGCTCCGTCCGTCCTGCCCCTGCGAACGCGTTCTCCTCGCCGCTCCACAGCGACAGGTGGAGGTGACCGCTGGATCCCTCCTCGTCCGGTGCGGTCTTGGCGAGGAAACTCGCCCGGATGCCCATGGAGGCGGCGACCTGCTTCACCCCGAACGAAACCATCGCTGCGTCGTCGGCGGCGGCGAGCCCTCGTCGGGGCGCCAGGTTGAGCTCGAGCAGCCCCGGGCCGGCCTCGGTATGCACGGCAGACAGCTCCACGCCCAGCCCGTTCAGCGCCCCCACGAGCTCGTGGAGGAATCGGTCGTAGCGTCCGATCTCGTCGAGGCTGTAGCTGATCCCGCTCGACATCGGGTCTCCGTCCGCGTTCCAAAGCCTGATCTCGTATTCGAACGCCGCCATGACCTCGTACCCGAGGTCGCTCACGGCCGCCAGGGCCCGCCGGCAGACCTCCCGCGACGCGAAGGCGCACGGAGAACCGTCCGGCCAGCTGGGCGTGGCCAGGCAGACGCTCCACCCGGGGCGCCAGCTGAGCTCGCGCAGCGTGTCCGCGTCCGGGTGCACGATGAGGTCCGCCGCTCCCGAGCGGATGCCGAAGCGCTCGAAGTCGGTGATCGGCACGTCGACGGGATCGAGGCCCAAGATCAGATCCGTCATGACGGACCCCTTGCGCACGGCCTCCTCGAACGCCTTCGGGCGCAGGGCCTTGCCGCGGAGCGAGCCGTTGACGTCGGGGATCCCTACCAGGATGAATCCTTCGCTCATCGTCTCGTCACCGCGTTCGCCGGACCTGACAGCGCGGCCTTGACCACCCGCTCGACCTCATCGAGGGCCGCGGCGAAGCGCTCGAGCATCGCCGCGAGCTCTTCGTCCGTGCTCACGTAGGCCGGCGCGAGCAGCGTCTGGTCGCCGGCGTAGCCATCGGCCTGCGAGTGCGTGGACGCCACGAGCACGCCGTGCCGCAGGGCCGCGGCGTCGAGGAGCCCGGCGACGTCGAGCTCGTCGGGCAGGAACGACTCGCCGTCGCGCGGGTCGACGAGCTCCACGCCCAGGAGGTAGCCCCTGCCGCGTACCTCCCGCACGATCTCGGAGCCGGCAACCGCGGCCTCCAGCTCCTCGCGAAGGCTGGGACCCCTGTCGTGCACGCGTCGCACCAGGTCCCGCTCGACCAGAAGATCCATCACGGCGAGGCCGACGGCCGTCGAGAGCGGAGCCCCGTCCCACGTGTGCCCCAGATCGAATTCGCGCGAGCCCCGATCGAGCGCGTCGTAGACGTGCGCGCGACACAACACGGCACCCAACGGCGCGTAGCCGGCGCCGAGCCCTTTGCCGATGGCGACGATGTCGGGCTCGATCCGGCTCGGATGGGCGGCGAGCCAGCTCCCGACGCGACCCATCCCCGAGACGACCTCGTCGAAGCAGATCAGGAACCCGTGCTCGGCGCGGCGCTCCTCCAGGCCTCGCCAGAATCGGTCGGGGGGCGCGTACGCGGGAAGGGCGGCGGCGCCGACCGGCTCACAGAAGAACGCTGCGACGGTCTGCGGTCCCGCCTCCTCCAGCAGGCGATCCAGCTCGACGAGCGCCGCCTCGCCGCTCGGATCGAACCGCCACGTGGAGGGCGCGAGGTGGAGATGGGAGGCAAGGTACGGCGCGT
The DNA here is from genome assembly GCA_963719165.1 of uncultured Actinomycetes bacterium. Taxonomy (GTDB): domain Bacteria; phylum Actinomycetota; class UBA4738; order UBA4738; family HRBIN12; genus JAOUEA01. The sequence goes on from CAVRAV010000001.1 coordinate 2,365,040, forward strand.
ACGGCTCCTGCAGCGTTCGCCTCCCGGAGAGGGCGAGCGTGCCCATGGTGGAACCGTGATAGGCCTGGGCGGGAGAGATAACGCGCCATCGTTCTGGCTGGCCCCCCTCGACGTGGAACAGGCGCGCGAGCTGCAGCGCGGTCTCGTTGGCCTCGGACCCGCCGGAGACGAACCGGACCCGTGCCATCTCGGGCGCGGCAACCTCAAGCAGCCGGTCGGCTAGGCGTTCCTGTGCCTCGTTGGTGAAATGGTGGTTGTAGTAGTACGAGATCCGAGAGGCCTGCTCGGAGGCCGCCGCCACGAGCTCCGGAACGTCTTGTCCGAGACACGAAACCATCGCGCCGCCCGAGCACGCGTCGAGGATGCGCCTGCCGTCGGTGGTGGTGAGCCATACGCCCTCGCCGCGCTCGATGTTCATCGGCGCGAGGTCGAGGTTCCGCGGGAAGACCTTCGTCGCATCGGAGCCGATCGTGTCGCTCACGCGAGCCTCGCCACGTCGGTACGGAACCACGCCAGGAGTCGCCGCGACATCTCCCGACTGCCAGACGCGCGCCGGGCGGTCTCCTCCAGCAACGCGTCGGGATCGACGCCGTCGGCGTCGAGCTCGTGGCGGTACACGCGCACCCAGTCGGCCATGATCTCGGGCGTGACCTCGGGGTGGAACTGGAGGCCGAGGCTTCGGCCGGCGACGAACGCCTGTGGCCCCACGTCGGACTCGGCGACGAGGGCCGCGCCGGGCGGGAGCGTGAACGAGTCGAAATGCCACTGGAACCATGGTCCCTCCGGGATGAGCGCGGGCTCCGAGCTGCGCACCCGCAGCCATCCGATCTCCGATGTGGCGCTCCTGAACACCTCTCCACCCAGCACGCGGGCGAGCATCTGGCCACCGAAGCACAGACCGAGCACGGGGACGTCGGCATCGACGGCCCGGCGCATGAGGCGCGCCTCGCGTGGCACGAACGTCTGCGAGTCGTCGAACGCGGCGCACTCGGCGCCGAGGGACACGATGAGGTCGTGATCCGCGGGATCGATTTCTCGATCTTCGACGTCGATCCTGAACGTTTCGACGCGCGCGCCGAGCTCGCCGAGCCACTGGGTCACGAGACCGGGCGGCGTGGCCTCCTCGTGCTGGACGATGAGAGCTCGTAGCCCCGGTACCACCTCGTGGCCGTGGATCATCGCGGATCCTCCATGAGCGTTGTCGGTACCGGTTCCGACTCGATCTGTCGCGCGACCTCTCGCACGGCGTCGGCGAACCGGGAGACCATCTCCGCGAGCTCAGCGTCGGTCGCGGTGAAGGCGGGCGCGAACAGCGTCTGGTCCCCCGCGTAGCCGTCACGCGTCGGCTGCGTGGACAGCGTGATGAGATCGCGACGGAACGCGGCGTCGTCGATCCTCGCGGCCACGCGCGACTCTGCCGGGAGGAAGGACCGCCCGTCGCGTGGGTCCACGTACTCGACGCCGAGGAGAAATCCGTGGCCCCGGACCTCGTGGACCGATCCGATCCCCGCGAGGGCGCCGGCGAGCTCGTCCCGCAGGCTCGGCCCCCGATCCCTGACGCGTTCGATCAGGCGCTCGGAACGCAGAGCCTCAAGCACCGCGAGGCCCACCGCGCACGCCAGGGGCGCCCCGTCCCAGGTGTGTCCGAGGGGGAATCGTCTCGAGCCTTCGGCAACCGCGCGATACACGTCCTCGCGACACAGCACGGCACCGATCGCCGCGTAACCGGCGCCGAGCCCCTTCGCCGTCGCGATGATGTCGGGCGCGCACGCGGTCTCAGCTCCCGCGAACCAGCTCCCCGTGCGACCTCCGCCCGTCACCACCTCGTCGAAGCACACCAAGAACCCGTGGCGCTCCCGCCGCTCGGCCAGGCCCTCCCAGAACCGCTCGGGCGGGCGGTAGGCGGGAAGCGCCGCCGCGCTGACCGGTTCGCAGAAGAACGCGGCAACGTTGCCGGGACCCGCGTCATCGAGGGCCCGGTCCAAGGCCGCGAGCGCGGCCTCGCCCGTCGGATCGAAGCGCCAGGTGCTCGGAGGGATGTGGAGATGATGGGGCAGGTACGGCGCGAACGGGCCGTGCAGCGCGGGCCGTCCCGTGAGCGCCAACGTCTGCATCGTGGGGCCGTGATAGGCCTGGGCGGGTGAGATCACCTGCCAGCGCTGCGGCTCGCCGCGCTCGACGTGATAGCTGCGGGCCAGCTGGATCGCCAGCTCGTTCGCGTCGGCCCCGCTCGTCGTGAAGCGCGCGCGGCCGAATCCCTCGGGCGCCACGTCGATCAGTTCGCGCGCGAGCCGCTCCTGGGCCGGGTTGGTGAGTCGGTCGTTGTGCACGAAGGAGAGCTTCGCCGCCTGCGCCCGCGCGGCGGCCGTGATGTCGCTTCGGCCGTGTCCGAGCGTCGCGGCCATCGACCCCCCGCTCATGGCGTCGAGGTAGCGACGCCCAGCCGCGTCCCGCACCCAGACGCCGTCGCCCTGAACGACGACCGGCATCGGCCGGTCGAGCTCGAGCGGGAGCACGTGCGTCGCGTCGCTGCCGATGAACGCCTGGCCCATCTGAGCCTCCTCGAAGGGGGAGCGGCTGACCCGGGAGTCTAGTTCGGGGCGGGCGGTCGGGCGCCTACGGATCCTCCGGCGTGACGTACGCCGCCGTGATGCCGCCGTCCACGATGAGCGAGGCACCCGTCATGAACGACGAATCGTCGCTCGCCAGGAACAACGCCGCCTTCGCGAGCTCCTCGGCTTTGCCCAAACGCCCCATGGGGATGTGGACCATCCGCCGCCGACGCCGTGCCGGGTCATCAAGCAGTTCCTGCAGCAGCGGTGTGTCGATCGGGCCGGGGCACAGCGCGTTGCATCGGATCCCCATGCGCGCGTACTCCACGGCGATCTCCCGCGTCATGGCGAGCACCGCCCCCTTCGATGCGGTGTAGGCCGTCTGGGAGGTGGCGGCCCCCAGCCACGCGACGAACGACGCCACGTTGATGATCGACCCGCCGCCGTTCTCGAGCATGGCGGGGACGCCGTACTTGCAGCCGAAGGCCACCCCCTTCACGTTGATGGCGAGGGTCGTGTCCCATACCGCCGCATCCGTGGCGTGGACCGATCCGTCCGCGTCGAGCATCACGCCCGCGTTGTTGTAGAGCACGTCGAGCCGGCCGAACCGCTCGACGGCCTTCGTCACCATCGCTTCCGCGTCGGACTCGCTCGACACGTCGGCGTGGAGATGGATCGCCTCGCCCCCGGCCTGGGCGATCGAGACGGCGACCGCCTCCGCCGCGGCGTCGTTCACATCCGTGAGGACCACCTTGGCTCCCTCGGCGGCGAAGAGTTCCGATGCCACCTTGCCCATACCACTGCCGCCCCCGGTGATGAGCGCGACCTTGCCCTGCAGACGCATCGTGGCTTCCCCCTCGGCTGCTCGTGGACGCGCGCAAGCCTACGCCGCACGCGCTAGCGTGTGCGCCGTGGAGGCGGCGGGCGAAGGAGACGGTCGAGGATGAGCGAACTCATGGTGCTCGGCGGCGAGCGAGTCGCCGCGGCGGACGGGAAGACGTTCGACGTCACGGAGCCGTCCACGGCCACCTCGATGGCCGACGTGGCGCAGGGGGGAGTCGAGGACGCCCGCCGCGCCGTGACCGTTGCCGCCGATGCGTTCGAGGGCGGTCCGTGGCGGCGGATGAGCGCGCGCGAGCGTGGCCGGCTCCTCTTGGCCGCCTCGTTGCTCATCCGCGAGCGGCAGGAGGACCTCGCCCGCCTCGAAGCGCGCAACGGAGGCAAGCCCATCGGTTCCGCGCGAGCCGAGATCGACATCGTCGCCAACGTCTTCGAGTATTGGGGCGGCGCGGCGACCAAGATCTTCGGAGAGACGATCCCGATCGTGCCCCCGGGCCTCGACGTCACGCTTCGCGAGCCCGTGGGCGTGTGTGCGCTCATCACGCCCTGGAACTTCCCCGCGGTGATCGCGTCGTGGAAGATCGCACCCGCCTTGGCGTGCGGGAACACGGCGGTGGTGAAGCCGGCGTCGCAGACCCCGCTCACCGCGCTGGCCCTGGCCGACCTGCTCTACGAGAGCGGCTTGCCCGAGGGGACGCTCAGCGTCCTGCCCGGCCCCGGCTCCACCACGGCAAGGGCGCTGATCGCGGACCCGCGCGTCAGCAAGATCTCCTTCACCGGCTCCACGGAGGTGGGCACGACCGTCATGCAAGAGGCCGCGAAGAACATCGCCCGGGTTTCGCTCGAACTGGGTGGAAAGTCGGCGAACGTGGTGTTCGCGGACGCGGATCTGGACGTGTGCATCCCCAAGTCGATCTGGTCCGTATTCGACAACGCGGGCCAGGATTGCTGTGCCCGCTCGCGCACGTTCGTCCAACGGCCCGTCTACGAGGAGTTCGTGGCGCGGTTCGCGGAGGCCGCCGACGCCATCGTGGTGGGCGAGCCGCTCGAGGAGACCACCGAGATGGGGCCGCTCATCAGCGACGCGCAGCGCGCCACCTCGCGCGAGTACCTCGAGCTCGGTCAGGCCGAGGGTGCCCGACGCGTGGCCGGAGGCGACGTGGCGCAGGAGGCCGGCTTCTTCATGCGGCCCGCGGTGCTGGCCGACGTGCGCAACGAGATGCGCGTGGCCCAGGAGGAGATCTTCGGCCCCGTGGCGTGCGTGATCCCCTTCGACACCGAGGAGGAGGCGATCGGCCTGGCGAACGACTCACCCTACGGGCTCTCCGGATCCGTGTGGACGCGAGACCTTGGCCGGGCCATCCGCGTGGCGAAGGCGATCCGCACGGGCAACCTCAGCGTGAACGCTTCCAGCAGCGTCTTCACGGAGGCGCCGTTCGGCGGGTTCAAGCGAAGCGGCATGGGTCGCGAGATGGGGATGCACGCCGCCGCGCTGTACACGGAGGTCAAGAACGTCTACTTCAGCGAGGAGTAGCGGCCTCAGCCGTTGGAGAAGTGCACGCCACCGGTGTGGATAGGACCCGGGAGCCCCTTCGGATAGGGCGGGAGGATCAACGGCGGGATCGGCGCCTGCGTGAAGTCGAACTCCTTGGCGAGGTCGCCCAGGATCGGGACGTCCTCGCGCACCGTGGGCCTCGAGTCCGGCCAGCCGTCGGTGGCGGGGTCGATGCGCGCCCCGCCCAGGAATCGATCCTCCACGAACTTCAGATACGCGTCGAACGACAGTGTCTGGTGGTCGATCCCGTGCTTCGCCCAAGGGCTGATCAGGATGCCCGGCACGCGAAGCCCGTACCCGTTGCGATCGACGGGCACCGGCTTCACGTGGTCGTAGAAGCCGCCCCAGTCGTCCCAGGTGAGGAAGATCGCCGTGTGCAGCCAATCGGGGCCGTTCATCGCGGCGTTGATGACCTTGGTCACCCACGCCTGCCCGTCCGCGATGTTGTCGGGCGGATGCTCGCTCAGGTTCTCCGTGGGCATCACCCACGACACCGAGGGGAGGGTCCCGGCCTTGGCCGAGGCGAAGTAGTTCTCGTTCGATTGGATGTTCCCCAGTTGGCCGTTGGTCTCCACGGTCTTGAACCCCGGCAGTGGGTTCTGCACGGGCGTGGTCGTGGTGCCGCTCAGCCCCGTGCACGGGGGTTCGACGCACGTTCCGGGACCCACGTAGTAGGCCCAGCTGACGCCGTCGCGATGCAGGAGCCAGGTGATGTCGCCCCAGATGAACGGTCGCGGCGCCCCGTCGGCGGGCACCCAGAACTTGCGATCGGGCGACGCCGCGTTGTGGCCGGGGAAATCGAGGTCGGACCTGCAGCTCATGGCGTCGTTCAGATCCGGACAGGTGGCGGCCCAGGCCGAGACGAGGAACAGGTGAGACGGGAGCGTCCATGAGTCGGAGGGCGCGAACATCCGGTCCTGAAGCAGGTATCGCTTGGCGTAAGCCCAGTAGTTCGGGATCTCATGGGCGGTGTGGTACCCCATCACGTCGGGCTGTCCCTGGGGCCCCGGGGTCGCCTGCCGGCATGCCCACTCCTCCGGGTGCTTCGTGCACGTATTTCCCGTCTCCTGCAACGATCGGATGAACCCGTCCATCTTGCCGCCGTTCACGTCCATGTTGGACGCCGAGACGCCGTGGGGGCCGCCCGCGTCGAACAGGTCCGTGTCGTGGTACGGCAGGTGGCACAACCCGGTCTTCGGGTCGGGGACGCAGACCCTGAAATCGCCGTTGCTGTCCCGCGGGATGCCGTCGGCGCCCGGGAACGTTCCGAAGTACTCGTCGAAGGAACGATTCTCTTGGACGACGTAGATCACGTGGTCGATGTTTCCGATCCCCAGGGCGGGATCGATGCCGGCCGCCTGCGACGCCGAGGGCGTTTGGGACGTCGTGACCTCAGCGGCCGCGGGAGGGTTCGGCGCGGACGACGTGCAGGCGATGGCCACGAGTGACGTGACGGCCACCGCGCCGATGCCCGCGAGCACCCTATGCCCCGCCCACGGGACGGTGCTCGCTCGTCGAACACGGTTCATCGGTGCCGACCTCCTGGAGTCTCGGGGTGCCGACGGGCAGTGCGCCGCCGGGTGAACGACTCTCTCATCGTCGGGACACCGGTGTCTTCGCCGGTCTCGTCGCAGCCTTCGATGGGCGGAACGGATCCGCGGTCGACAGGATCACCCGAAGGGGCTCTCGACGGGGACCGTTCCGGCCGGCCAGTCCGGGAAATGCTGGGGGAAGGTGTAGGGGTTGCCGAAGGTCTGCGCGCGGCGGGTGGCGACGCGTGGCGGTTGGGCCTGGGCTTTGAAATCGAATAGGTGCTCCATGTTGTGGGATGCGGCGATCCTCGGGCTCAACGGAGGGAGACCCCAGTTGTCGGAGACGAACCGCAACGGCGTCGAGAATTCCCCGAGCTCATCGTCGATCAACCCGCTGGGCGTATAGGGGCTGATCGTGAGGAGCGGCACGCGGAAGCCGAGGCCGAGCTCATCGATCTGCGGCGGCGCCACGTGGTCGTAGAAGCCGCCCCACTCGTCCCAGGTGATGAAGATCGCCGTGTGATCCCACATGGCGCTCCGCATGACCGCGTCCACGACGTCCATCACCCAGTTGTGCGTGAACGCGGACGACGACGGTGGGTGATCCGAAAGCTGGAAGTGGGGCACCGCCCACGTTACGGAGGGAAGGCGCGCCGCCTCGATATCGTTCACGAGCTCGTTGATGTCGTGCTGTGCGTGCTCATGCCATAGGTCGGAGTGGAAGACGTCGCCGATGCCGTTGTACGCGTTCCACATGTAGCCGAGGTAGCCGGGCAGCGGGGCGTAGTAGGCCCAGTCGATCCCGTGCCGCGTCAGTTGCTGGCCGACCGTAGGGAACGTGAAGCAGGGTGCGTGACGCGTCGTCCGCCCGTTCGGCGCCACCGTCTGGACGTACACGCGCTCGGAGCCCTGCGGGACCGCGTCGCACCCCCAGCTCTTGAACCGGCCGCCGCCCGGCTTGCCGGCCGTGGCCTGATCGGGCTTCGTGCCGATGTTCTCGGGGTTGTCACTCACGCCGTCGGAGCGCCCGGCGATGAAGAAGAAGTGATTCGGATACGAAGGCCCCATCACCGAGGCGAAGAAATGGTCGCTCAGGGCATAGTCGTGCGCCCATTGCCAATACGCCGGGATCTCGGGCCCCCGGAACTGCGTGTACGCCCACGGGTCGCCGTAGTCGCCTATCCCGAAGTTATCGAGGTTGCCGCCGTTGTACTCGCCGAGCGCGGAGACCCGATCGTGCGGGAGATCGCCCGGCAGCCAGTCCGGACAGCTCAGGAGCGGCTTCTCCGCACCCAGCATGTTGCCAACGCGAGCGCCGTCTACGCCGGGGAAGCGCCCGAACAGGTTGTCGAAGCTGCGGTTCTCGAGCATCAGGTAGATCACGTTCTTGATCGGCCAGCGTGTGTCCGCTCTGGCCGAGGGCGAGCTCGAGGGGCTCACGCGCGGGATGATCCGGCCGCCCGTACACGAGAAGAGCGTGCCTCCGGCAACGGCCAGGGCGGATCTGCGCAGGAAGCTCCGCCGGTCGAGGGGCCTGGGATGGTGCGGAGCGTCGGCGTCGGGCCGCGGACCTGGCTGCGACGTCATCGGCCAGTTCTACCAGAGGAACCTGGGCTCCTCGCCGCGGATGCGGACAACGGCAGACCTTCGCAACAACTGCGTTCCGGGCGGAGGAGCGCCGCCTCACCTCGATAGACTGCGATCATGGTCGAGCTTCCGAAGGAACTCCGCAACCGGCCCTCGCGCAAGACAGGGCAGGAGCCCACGGCCACCCTCACGCTCGATGCGTACCTCCGCGTGAAGGCGGAGCTGGCAGAGCTCACCACCACGGGGCGTGAACAGATCACGGAAAAGATCAAGGTCGCGCGCGAGCACGGGGACCTCAAAGAGAATGCCGAGTACCACGCCGCCAAGGACGAGCAGGGTCTCATGGAGTCCAAGATCCGCAAGCTCCAGCACATGCTCCGCGATCCGGAGATCGTGGAGGCGCCCGTCGGCGCCACCGAGGTCCGGCCGGGGATGCTCGTTACGATCCGCCCGCTCGACGAAGACGACCCGCAGGACGAGACGTACCTCCTCGCGGAACACGCCGAAGAGAAGGCCGCCGATGCCAGGACCGTCACCACCACCTCGCCCCTGGGCGCGGCCCTCATGGGCGCGGCCGAGGGAAACGAGGTGACGTACGATGCCCCGGCGGGGAGCTTCCGGTACGTGGTCGTCAGCTTCGCGCCCCACCTCGGCTAGTCTGAGATGGACTAGTGACGGCGTCCCACAGCGAGCACGAGCGAGAGGCGCCGCGCCTCCGCGACCTCCCGGCGCCCCGCAAGAACCGCAGCGTGGCGGGGGGCACGATGCAGCACGTGTTCGCCTGGCCCTATCGCGCGATCCTCGCGTTCTTGATCTGGACCGGGATCCGCCCGTGGCAGCTGACGATGCTGTCCCTCATCCTCAACGTCCTCACCGGGTGGCAGATCCTCGAGGGCGATTGGCTCGTGGCGGGATTCCTGCTCCTGTTGGCGGGGCTCTGCGACGTATTCGACGGGTCGGTCGCCCGCCATCGCGGGGAGGCGAAACGATCGGGCGCCTTCATGGACTCCGTCCTCGATCGCGTCGCAGACATGATCTTGTTCTCGAGCCTCTTCTGGAACCTGGCCGCAAAGGGCGAGACCTTGCAAGCGGCGCTGGCGTTGGTGACCCTGATCGTCAGCCTCTCCGTGAGCCAGATCCGGGCCGAGGCTGAGGCGGTGGGTGTCCAGCTCACCGAGGGACTGTTCCAACGGCTCGAGCGGTTCTTGGCGCTGTTGGTCGGCTTGCTGATCCCGGGCACGATGCCGATCGTCTTGGCGGTCCTGGCCACGCTTGGCGCGCTCACGGTCGCCCAACGCGGATTCTCCGCGCTCACCCGAGCATGATGGCGGCCACGTGATGGAGTTCGCTCGGGTCGGCGCGTTGGGGGAGATCCCCGAGGGAGAGATCCGCGCCTTCGACACACCGTGGGGCCGCGTGGCCGTGACGCATGCCGAGGCACGCGCGTACGCCATCGGCGATGATTGCACGCACCAGGGATGCTCGCTCGCTGAGTCGGGGGTCTTCGACGACCGGGCCGCAACCGTCGAGTGCCGCTGCCACGGCAGCGTGTTCGACGCTGAGTCGGGGGAGCCGCTCGAGGGTCCGGCGGAGGACCCCGTTCCCGTGTTCCCCGCGCGGATCGTGGACGGCTGGGTGGAGGTGGGGACCTCGCCCGGCCCTCCCGAACGCTAGTCGCGATCTCGAAAGATCGCTGCGATCATCATCCCGAGCCCGGCGCCCCCCACCACGTCGAGCGGCAGGTGCGCGCCCGCGTAGATCCGTCCCGTAGCCACCGCGAACGCCCATCCGTACGCGCCTGCCCGAAGCACCGGCGGGAGCGACGACGCGGCGATCAGGACGAGCGACGAGGACACCGCCACGTGCCCGGAGATCCAGCCGTGGTCGCCCCCGATCTCGTCGCGGAACGACACGTCCGCGAGGAGGGTTCCCGGACGTCCTCGGCTCACCGCCGGCTTCACGGCCTTCGCCAGGATGTATGCGGCCGTCCCCCCCGCGGCGAGCCGGACAGCCAACCCTCGTCGCTTGGCGAGCGCGGCTGCCGTCGCCGATGCGGGGATCGCCCCGAACGTCCCGCCGAGCATGAGGACCCAGTTCGGCCATCGCAGGGAATCGGTCGCGTCGTTCAGGCGTCGGAAGGCTCCCGCCTCTGCGTCGGAGACGCCGCGGGCGGCCACGACCCCCGATCCGACGAACATCGCGGCCCCGCCCGCGAGCAGGACGAGGCGCGCGCGTGGCTCCACGCTCAGCAGCAGGGCCCGTCGAGGCCGTGCCAGGCCGGCACCAGGACGACTCGGCTCCCCGGCCGTCCCCGCAGGAAGATCCGGCGGTAGCTCACATCGTTCGACGTGTCGGCCTCGAACAGGTTGCCGTTCTTGTTCACCTGCACCTTGACGAAATATCGGCCGTTGGGCAGGTTCGTGATATCGAAGGACTGGCCGGGCAGCCACTGGTAGTACGTGTCGCCCCAGCCTGCGGGGAGGTTCTCCCGTACCCAGATCGCGTTCACGCTGCCGCACGCGCTGCCCAATCCGATCTGACCCGGGTTCAGCTCCGCGCCGGGTGCGAGGAGGTCGATGGGATCCGTCGGAGCCAGGCAGAAGGCCTCCTTGTGGCTTCGCACGAGCTGTGACCTGTTCGTGTCGGTGAGCGAGTACCGCGCGAACTGGCGAAAGTGCCAGTGCTGGTGGCCGCGCCGGGAGTCATATTCCATCCGGCCGACCCTCGCCTTGCCGACCACCGCGCCGTGGTGGTCGTAGAAGTACTGCCAGGCGTCCATGGTGTCGGAGTTCGGACGGCGGAATCCCTGCACCTCCAGCGGCGCCGGACCGGCGTCCCACACGGTGGCGCCGAACACGAGGTAGTCGTGGCCGCGCTGGCGTTCCACGTACATCTGGCTGGCGGGCAGGGGGATGAGATCCGGCAGCGTCGAGGGCGCGGGGGTCTTCTCGGTCCTCACGCCGCGCGAGGGGGCTCGCGGGGGCAGTGGCTGCGCGGAGCGTCGGTCTCGCGGGCCCCCGAAACAGGTGCGGCATGTGGGGTCGGTCACCACCTTGACCTTCAGGGTCACGGAGGCATCCGGCGGTGGGATCGAGAACAGGGTGCGGTAGGGCTCTTCGATCGACACCGTGGCGGTATAGCGGCCGTCCTTCACCGCCCTGGGGCGCCCGGCGGCGCCGATGCCCGTTCCCTTCAGGGCGTAGGAACCGTCGTCCAGCGCGACGGCCCAACCATCCTCGATCCCCATGATCGTGCCGAGCGTGAAGGGGTTGTAGGGGCACCCGTAGCCGGGATAGGGGTCCTCCATCGGGCCCGAGTCGTCGACCCGGCCTCGTTCGAACCCAGCCGGACACCAGGTGCTCGTCGTTCGCGCGACCGTCTTGCCCTCGGAGGTCCTCAGCGTGGTCGAGGAGAACGCCTTCAGGCCCATGAAGCCGTCGGCGACCTTCGCGGGCAGCGGGATGTCGGCGCCGCCGACCCACTGGCTCGGCTCGATCGGCGAATCGTAGTCGGCGCGCGCCACGTGGAGCTCGAACGCGCCGTTCACGGCGGCGACGTACACCCCCAGGTTCAGGCTGAGGGGGAAGCGACGGTTCTGCCGGACGAGGGTGATCTTCGTGCGGCTCGGCCAGAGCTTCACCGACGGCGTGGGCGCGGCGCCGGCCGGTGTCGCCACCAGAGGCAGCACCAGGGCAAGGGCGAGCGTGGCGACGCCGAGCGTTCGAGGTCGACGAGCCTTCCGTTGCATGGTCTGCTGCCCCCTAGTCGTCCTGTTCCACCTTCGTGCTGAGGCCGAACTCGTCCACGGCGGCCTGCACCGCGGCGCGGGCCACGAGCTCATAGCCCGTGCCGTTGAAGTGGATGCCGTCGGACTCGCGGATCAGCTCCACGTTGTTCCCGTCGCGATAGTAGGCCCCGTAGCCGCCGTCGGGTTGCGCGAACCGATCCCACACGTCGACATAGGTCATGTTCGGCGTGCGCGAGGCCACTCGTTGGAAGATCTCGTTCTGTCGCTGGAACAATGGCCAGCGATCGCGATCCGAGACGATGGGCATCCCCACCCACACCACGTGGGCGCCGCCGTCCACGGCGATCTGCGCGAAGTCCTTCACGCGCTGCTCGTACCCGATCGGCCACCGGTAGTTGCCGATGGGCGTTTCCAGCTTGCCGTCCGGCGATTGCAGCCCCTGGTTGTCGTTCACGCCCATCATCACCACCACCAGGTCCGGGTCGTAGGAGTCCATGATCTGCTGCAGCGCCGCCGGCCAGTCGAAGTAGTCCTGCCGCGCGAGCCCGGTGGAGATGCGCCCCTGCTTGGTGACGCGCGTAAGGGTCGGGCGGAGCACGCGTTCCAGCAGGACCCCGAGTCCCGCCGCAAGCGAATCCCCCACGACCGCCACGCGCAGCTTGTTGGCGGGGGTGGGCGTGCGGATCGTGTTGGTCTTCTTGGGGGGCTTCGAGGGTTTCGGCGAGCCCGTGCCGATCCCCGCAGGGAGGGGATCGGGGTCGGGCGCGAAGGCCCCTCCCGGGGCGGCGTTCGGATCTTTGCCGAGCGCGCTCGCCACGCCGTCCGTGACCTTCGTGAGCTGCAGCGCGTTGCTGATCGAGGCGAGGGGGTTCAGCAGCCACAACGACACCGTGCGCCGAGTCCCGAGCGGCTGGGCTTCGGAAGATCGCTTCAAGCTGGGGGCGTAGATGAGGCCCCAGGAGAGCAGGCACACGAGCATCACGATCAACACCTTGCCGGCCGGCATGGTGGCGCGCGGCCCGCTCGCCGGCGCGTGGCGCCAGGTTGATGGGTGCTCTGGATGCTGGGGCGAGTTGGTCGGGAGGTCGGTCATCAGAATTGGAAGTAGATGAAGGGTGCCACGCCTTGGGGGCCCATCGTAGCGATGAAGAAAAGCGCCAGACCGAACACCAGCCCCATCGCGGCCGGGTGCATGCGCGCGACCCGTTCCTGGAGCAGGTCGGCCGGCCGGTGCGGAAGGTACTGAAGCGCGAGCATGCCGACGATCGTGAACACCAGGAGGGGGCTGAGTAGCGGCGAGGGCTGGCCCCAGCCCGTGAACAGCCGTCCGATCATGGCGAAGGCCGAGGCCACGGAGTCCGAGCGGAAGAAGATCCACCCGAGGCACACGAGGTTGAACGTCACGATGCGCTGAGCCCAGATCCGGGCCGGGGTCTCCTTCGGTGCGGCGAGATGCGTGCGTCTCCAGGCGCCGATCGACTGCCCCACGCCGTAGTAGGCCCCCCACAGGACGAAGGTCCAGGCGGCGCCGTGCCACAGGCCTCCCAACAGCATCGTCAGGAACAGGTTGATGTACGTGCGGGTCTCGCCCTTCCTCGAACCGCCGAGCGGGATGTAGAGGTAGTCACGCAGGTACCTCGACAGCGTCATGTGCCACCGTCGCCAGAAGTCCTGCAGCGAGCGCGCGGAGTAGGGCCGATCGAAGTTCTGCGGGAACTGGAACCCCAGGAGCTTGGCGATGCCGATCGCGATGTCGGTGTATCCGCTGAAGTCGGCGTAGATCACGATGGCGTAGGCCCACACGCCGACCAAGATCTCGAGCGCACTGTGTCGCGCCGCGTCCGCGAACACGGGGTCGACGATCGTCGTCGCGAGGTAGCTCGAGACCACCACCTTCTTGAACAGGCCGCCGAAGATCAGGTACGAGGCCCCCGCCACGTCGACGTGGCGAGGGTCGCGACGGATGTCCAACTGGGGGATGAGCTCGTCGGGGCGCACGATGGGGCCGGCGACGAGGTGCGGGAAGAACGATAGATACAGGAAGGCGTCGATCCACGACGCCGGCTCGAAGTTCCGCCGATAGACGTCCACGATGTACGCGATCCCCATGAACGAGAAGAACGAGATCCCGACCGGCAGGACGAGCTGGATGAGCGGGGGCGATAGGTGCAGGCCGAGGGAGCTCGACGCGTTCGTGACGTTCACGGAGAAGAAGCCGTAGTACTTGAAGTACAGGAGCGGGGCCAGCGTGAGCCCCACGGCGATGCCCATCGTCCATCGCCGGGCGCGCTCGGCCTCCTGGCGGCCGACCGCGAGCGCGCCCAGTTGCGACAGCAGCGATATGCCCGCCAGGAGCCAGACGAAATGCGGGTTCCACCAGGCGTAGAAGACGTAGCTCGCCGCGATCATGAACAGCTTCCACGGCAGCGGTCTCGGGTTGAGCAGCCAGTGGCCCAAGAACACCACCGCGAAGAACACCGCGAAGTCGATGGTGGGGAAGAGCACCGCGAAACTGTATCGGGCCTCGGACGTCCTCAGCGCGCGGCTATCGGCCCTCCAGCCGACGGCGAAGGAACCTCCGTTCGGCTGGGTTCGTCGCGAGCTCCAGGGCGCGGCGGTAGGCCTCGAGGGCCTCGGCCGACCGGCCGAGCCGCCGCAGGAGATCGCCGCGGGAGGCGTGGAACAGGTGGTAGCGGTCGAGGTCATCCCCCAGGGCGTCGGTGAGCAGCAGGCCCGCGGCGGGCCCGTCCGCCATGGCCACGGCAACGGCGTGGTTGAGCGATACGACAGGGGATGGGTTCATGGAGCCGAGCACCGCATACAGGCTCGCGATCTGCGGCCAGTCGGTGTCGTTCGGATGCGCGGCGCGCGCGTGGAGCGCGGCGATCGCCGCCTCGACCTGGTACGGGCCGGGGCGCCCCAGCGCCATGGCCCCCTCAAGCGTGCGCAGCCCCTCCTCGATCGACGCGAGATCCCATCGAGAACGGTCCTGATCATCGAGCAGGATCAGGTCACCGTCGGCGTCCGTCCGCGCGTCGCGCCGTGCATGTTGCAGGAGCATCAGGGCCAGCAGACCCGGGCTCTCGGGCTCGTCCTCGAGCAGGCGGCCGAGCACGCGGGTCATCCAGATGGCCTCCTCGCACAGCTCGGTGCGGATGAGGTCCCCCTCGGTGGCCGCATACCCTTCGTTGAAGATCAGGTAGAGCACGGCCAGGACCCCGCCCGTCCGTTCGGGGAGGAGCTCTCGAGGCGGCACCCGGTAGGGGATCGCCGCGTCGCGGATCTTCCTCTTCGCGCGCACGAGTCGTTGCGCAACGGTCGGCTCCGACTGGAGGAAGGCGCGCGCGATCTGCCGGGTGCTGAGTCCGCCGACCGTGCGCAGGGTGAGCGCGACCCTGGCCTCCAGCGCCAATGCGGGATGGCAGCAGGTGAACAGGAGCCGGAGGCGGTCGTCGGGGATGTCCATGGTCTGGTGCTCGGGGACCTCCAGGTCCGCCAGCCGGGAGAGCGCCGCGGTCTTCTCCCGCAGCTTCGCTTCGCGACGGAGCCGGTCGATGGCCCGGTTTCGGGCCGTGGTGGTGATCCAGGCGCCGGGGCGGTCGGGGAGGCCGTCGCGCGGCCATCGTTCTAGTGCCACCGCGAACGCTTCCTGGACCGCATCCTCGGCCAGGTCGAAGTCCCCGAGCACCCGGATCAGCGTCGCGGTGGCGCGGCCCGACTCGCGCCGGAACAGCCGCTCAAGGATCCCCTCGTTCGTCGGGTCCGGTGCGTGTTCGGTCCGAGTCGCACTCACGTGACCATGATCGGGCGGACCTCGATCGTTCCGCGCTGGGCGCCAGGGCAGTGGCCCGCGGCCTCGATCGCATCGTCGAGATTGTCGGCCTCGATCAGGTAGTAGCCGCCGAGCTGCTCTTTCGTTTCTGCGAACGGCCCGTCGGACACGATCCGCTCGCCGCCGCTCATCCGAACGCTGGTGGCCTGATCGGTGTCGAACAGCGCGTCGCCGCCCCGCAGCCAGCCTCGGTCTGCGAGCCACCGCGTGTACTCGCCGTAGCTCTTCATCATCAACGCCCTGTCGTCCTCGGTGGCCCGCGCCGCGGCGGCCTCGTCCCCGTAGATCAGCAACAGGTATTGGGCCATGGCTCCTCCTTGCGTCTGGACGGCCCACGTGGCCGTGTCCACCCTAACGACGAACGAGGCATCGCGGATCTCGACAGGTCCCCCGGGCGCTGGGCAGGGCGCACGGCACGAGCTCGTGGTGTTCGGGGGCCGCCGTTCGAGCGCGCCTCAGGTAGCCTGGCGTCGAAGCTCACCCCGACGAACGATCCGGAGGTCCCGATGTCCCGCGAGTCCGACTGGCACGTCTTCGAGAAGGCCTGCGAGATCACCGCCTCGGCGGTGCGCGGCACCATGAGCGGCCAGGACGGCCAGAAGCCGACGTTCGTGGGCGAGGTGTTCCGCGCAACGCACACGGCCTTGCAGGAGGTGGCCGACGCCATGCCCAGCAAGGAGCAGAAGGCCGGCTTCTAGACCCGGGGCATCAGCCCGATAGCTCGCGGGTGAGGTCACGCATGGACACGACGCCGATCACCCTGCCGTGCTCCATCACCGGCAGGTGCCGGAAGCCGAAGGCCAGCATGGCCGACAACGCCTCGTGCGTGCCCTCGTCGGGACGGGCGGTGTGCGGGTCGCTCGTCATGAACTCGGATACCGCGTGATGCTCGGCGTCGAAGTCGGAGCCTACGGCGCGCAGCACGTCGCGCTCGGTGAAGATGCCGAGCAGGCTGGCGCCATCGATTACGAGCGCGGACCCCACCTTGCGGGTGCCCATGATGGTGGCGGCCTCCGCCACCGTGGTGGCGGGGGTCACGATCACCATGTCGGTGCTCATCACCTCACGAACGGACGTCATGATCGCGCCTCCTCGACACGAGCCTAGCCCGCGCGCGTCCGCGCGGGAAGCCGTCCCCCTCCTGCGATGGTTCGAAGACCACGATCCGCACTACCCATGGCGGCGGCACGAGTCCGACCCGTACGTGGTGCTCGTTTCCGAGGTGATGCTGCAGCAGACCCAGGCCTCGCGCGTCGTCGAGGCGTTCGCGCCGTTCTTGGCACGGTTCCCCACCGTGGAGGACCTAGCGATCGCATCCCGGGCCGACGTCGTGCGAACGTGGGCCGGCCTGGGGTATCACCGACGCGCCGTGGCCCTGCACGAGACCGCTCGCTTGATCGTTCGCGAACACGGAGGCCGGGTGCCCTGCGATCTCGCGACCCTTCGATCGTTGCCGGGCATCGGCCCCTATACGGCGGCGGCCGTCGCTTCGATCGCGTTCGCCGTGCCCGTGGCCACCGTGGACACGAACGTCCGCAAGGTCATGGCTCGGATCGAGCACGGCGCGGAGCGCGACGAGATCAGCGCCGCCGAGGCGGCTGCCGCCGCCGACGCGTGGCTCGACCGGTCCCGGCCGGGCGACTGGAATCAGGCCGTCATGACCTTGGGACGCCAGGTGTGCCGCACGACCCCGCGGTGTGATGTCTGCCCGTTCGCTCCGGTGTGCCGGTTCCGCGCGAGCGGCCGCGTCGGTCGCCCCTCGGTGGGGCGCCAGCCGGCGTTCGAGGGATCGATGCGCCAGGTACGAGGCTCCGTGGTGGCCGCGCTGCGCGCTCACCGCTCCGTGTCGCTCGGGGCCCTCGTCGACCACGTGGGCCAGCCCCTCGAGCGGGTGGAGGCCGCCGTCGCCGGACTCGTGCGCGACGGGGTCGCGTCGGCCGGCCCCGCCGCCATGGCCGGCAGGAGCGCGGGTCGCGTACGCCTCGCCCATTGACGTTCGTCGCGCCAGCCGATAGCGTTCCCTGGGAATGAGAGCGAGTCTCAGTTTCAGATATTGACACGAGGAGCCACTCGATGCCGGGCCGGGAACGTCACCGCAGCAGCGCCCTGCTCATCGTCGTCGCGATGATCGGCGCCCTGGCGGCCTCGTGCTCATCCGCCGCGGGCCGTTCGGCTTCGCCCTCCGGCGATCCGAAGGTCTCCGTCGTGACGGCGTTCTATCCGCTCCAGGAGGCGGCGCAGCGGGTGGGAGGGGATCGGGTGAGCGTCACCAACCTCACGCCGCCCGGAGCCGAGCCTCACGACCTCGAGCTCACGCCGCAGGCGGTGGCGGCCATCCAAACGGCCGACGTCGTCCTGTATCTCGGCGAGGGATTCCAGCCGTCGGTCGCCGACGCCGTCGACGGGGCCGAGGGCGTCACGGTGGACCTGCTGGCAGGTCTCCCCACCGTGACACCGCCCTCGAGCACGGCCGAGCCGGGCCTCTCGGTCGATCCGCACGTGTGGCTCGATCCGAACCTGTACCGGCGGATCGTCGACGGCGTGGAGCGGGCGCTCGTCCAGGCCGACCCCGCGGGGTCCGCGACCTACCGCGCGAACGCAGCGTCCTTCACGAAGGAACTCGAAACGCTCGCGAAGGAGTTCGAAGCCGGGCTCGCACACTGCGCACGCACCACCATCATCACGAACCACGCGGCCTTCGGATACCTCGCGGCCGCCTACGGATTGACCCAGGAGCCGATCAGTGGTCTCGCGCCCGATGCCGAGCCGAGCGCTCAGCGACTGGCGGCGCTGAAGGACCTCATCGAGCGCGAGGGAGCGACGACGGTGTTCACCGAGGACCTCGTCTCGCCCAAGGTCGCGGAGACACTCGCGACGGAGGCGGGGGTCACCACGGCGGTGCTCCACACGCTGGAGGGCCTCTCGCCCGAGGAACAGGCCGCCGGGGCCGACTACGGTTCCCAGATGCGCGAGAACCTCCAGCGGCTGCGGGTGGCCCTTGACTGCTCCTAGCGCCCCGCACGCGCCGGCGCCGGCGTCCGACGCCGCCGCGGGCGCGCCGCTCCTGGACGCCCGCGGCCTGTGTTTCAGCTACGGACGAAGGTCGGTGCTTGAGGATGTCTCGTTGCGGGTGGACCCGGGGGAGTTCGTGGCCTTGGTCGGCCCGAACGGCTCCGGCAAGACCACCCTCCTACGCCTGCTCCTCGGATCGCTGACTCCCGGCGCCGGCTCCACTCGCCTGTTCGGGGAGGCTCCGGACCGCGTCGAGGATCGGTGGCGCCTGGGCTACGTCCCCCAACGCCCCGTCCTGGCGTCGGAGGTGCCCTCCACCGTCGGCGAGATCGTCGCGGCGGGCCGGCTCTCCCGCAGCGGGTGGTGGCGGCGCCTCCGGCAGCCGGACCGCGCCGCGGTCGAGCATGCACTCGAATCCGTGGGATTGAAGGAGCTCGCGCGGCGCCCGTTGAACGAGCTCTCCGGCGGGCAGCAGCAGCGCGCCTTCATCGCCCGGGCGTTCGCGAGCGAACCCGAGCTCCTCGTCCTCGACGAGCCGATCGCCGGCGTGGATGCCGGCTCTCAGCGACGGTTCCGCGATGCTCTCGTCCACTTGGTGGAACAGCATCGCGCCGGCGTCTTGTTGGTCTCCCACGAGCTCTCGGCCGTGGCCGGCGACCTCGATCGCGTGGTGGTACTGAAGCGCTCGGTGCTCTTCGACGGACCTCCCACCGATCTCACCAAGGAGGGCGTGTCCCTCGGCGTGCATCGCGATGACCTGCCGCTGTGGCTGGAGGGCCTCGGATGACGGCCGCCGCCTCCGCCTTGCCGCTTCCCTACCCCTTCGAGCTGCTGTTCATGCAGCGTGCCCTCCTTGCGGGGCTCGTCGTAGGGATCTTCGCACCCATGATCGGGACGTTCCTGGTGCAGAAGCGCATGTCGTTGATCGGCGACGGGATCGGTCACATCGCGTTCGCGGGGGTCGGCGCCGGCCTGCTGTACGTGGGCGTGGGCGCGGCCGTGTGGACGGCCCTCGCCTTCGCGGCGGTGGGGGCGTTGGGGATCGAATGGCTGCGCGCTCGGCGAAAGACCTCCGGCGACCTTGCCCTGGCGCTGTTCTTCTACTCGGGGATCGCGTTGGGTGTCGTTCTCGTCAGCCGAGCGCAGGGCCTCGGCGCCAACATCCTGAGCTACCTGTTCGGGCAGCCGCTAACGGCGAGCGCCCAAGATGTGCGCGTGATCGTGGGACTGGGTGTCCTCATCGTCACCGCGATGCTCGGCCTGCGGCGCGTGCTGTTCGCCGTGGTCACAGACGAGGACTGGTCGCGCGTCTCGGGCCTGCCCGTCGGGCTCGTGAACAACCTGCTGGCCGTGCTCACCGCCTGCGCCGTCGTGGCCGCCATGAAGATCGTCGGGTTGCTCTTGGTGGCCGCGATGATGGTCCTCCCGGTCGCGAGCGCCCAGCTGGTGGCCCGCTCGTTCTGGGGCACGATGCGGCTCGCGGTCGCGGTGAGCGTGGCCTCCGTCGTCCTCGGTCTCGCCGCCTCGCGTGTGTGGAACCTGGCTCCGGGAGGCACGATCGTGCTGATCGCTGCTGGCGTGTTCGCGCTGACCGCCGCGGTCACCCGAGGGACGGGGACGCGTCGCTCGGCGCGGGAGGACACGACCGTATGATGCCCGTGATGGCCAGCGATCTACACGGGACCGTGGAGTCGCGCCTGCGCGCCGCCGGCCAGCGCTACACCGTGCAGCGACGGCGCCTGATCGACATCCTTGCCCGCGCGGGGAGCCCCGTCGCGTTGCCCGACATCTTGCGGGGACGTCGCGGCCTCGCCCAGAGCTCCGTCTACCGCAACCTCGCCGATCTGGAACAGGCTGGGGTCGTGCGCCGCGTGATGGTCGAGGACGAGCACGGGCGTTACGAACTCACCGAAGACCTCACCGGTCATCACCACCATCTGATCTGCTCGAGCTGCGGTCGCGTTCAGGATCTCCCGATGCCGGTCGAGCTCGAACGCACCATGGATCGCACGCTCGACGGGCTCGCCCGCAGGGCGGGGTTCGCAGAGGTGAGCCATCGGCTCGATCTGATCGGGCTCTGCAGCGGATGCGCGGCGCGCGGCTCGGCTCCGACTACGGCGTGAGGTAGGGGTGCTCCGGCGGCGCGATCGGTGCCACGGCGCTCGCGTCGATGAGGATGTCTTCGCCCAGCGGATAGAGCTTCCCCGTCACGCTCACCCATTCGTTGTCCTGCAGCTGACCCGGCGGCGCGTCCACGACCGTGACCTGGGCGATGGTGGCATCCGCCACGCAGCACGTGATGATGAACCGCGTGAGCTTGAACTCGCCGGGGCCCGCATCGGACTCGGTGGTCACGAGCCCCTCGAAGGTGACCTCATCGCCGGCACGCCGCTGCAACGCGGCCCGGCCCGCGGCGGAGCTCTGCGCGGCTGCGACGTCGATGAGACTGATCGCGCCGGAATCCATCGAGCCCTGCGACGCGCTCACGCCCGAGCCCACGAAACCGCTCCTGCGCCCGGCCGCATACGTCCCCAGGGTCGCGGGGGGCATGGCGAGGAGGATCACGACCGGGAGCACGACCACGCCGAGGGCCCAACTCCCGCGCGGGTCGAGCCGCTCGGGTCGCACGCTGCGGGCCGAGGCCAGCCGCAAGACCGCCGCCATGGTTGCGAGGACGCCGCCCAGAGGAACGAGCCACGCCGTCCTGCTCGACAGGTAGAGACTCGTTCGGCCCGAGAACTGGATGAACCAGAACAAGGCGGCCCATGCGGCGAGCGTGAGTCCGGTCCACACGCGGGCGGGGCTCCACCGCGCGGTCATCCCCAGATCACCTGGATCCACATCGTGAACACCAGCGTGGTGGCGAAGATGGCGATCGTGGCGGTGCGCAAGAAGCCGCGCCGATAGGTGCCGGCATACAGCGCCCCGAGCTTCATGTCGATCATGGGCCCGCTCACGAGGAACGCGAGCTGGGCGGCGGGGCCGAACGCCACGAAGGATGCCGCCACGAACGCGTCCGACTCGCTGCACAGCGACATCAGGAAGGCCAGGAGCATCATCGCGACCAGGCTGACGATGGGAAGCCCCGCCACGCGATCGACCACGGATTGCGGAACGAACGTCTGAACGGCCGCCGCGATGAAGGCGCCGATCACCAGGAATCGGGCCATGAACACGACGTCGCCGCAAAGGTGTCCCGCGAAGCGTCGCCAGCGGGGCTCGGCTCCTTCGATCGTCTGCGCGGCGACGTTCTCCGCGGGGGTTCGCAGGAGCTCTCGACTGCCCTTGAGGGCCCCGATCACCCATCCCACCGTCATGGCCACGGCGAAGCCCAGCACGAACCTGCCGATCACCATCAACCAGAGCGTGTCGCGTCCGCGATAGGCGACGAACGTCGAGGCGATCACCACTGGGTTCACGATCGGGGCCGCGAGCATGAACGTGATGGCGGCTCCCGGCGCCAGCCCCTTGGAAGCCAGGCGGCGCGCCACCGGCACGGAGCCGCATTCGCAGACCGGGAACGCCATCCCCGCGGCCGCGGCCGCCGGCAGTTGCAGCGCGCGGGGGAGACGACCCAGCCTCGCGAACGCGCTCGCGGGCACCATGACCTCGATGGCCGCGGACACGGCCGCCCCGAGCAGGATGAACGGCATCGCCTCCACCAGCAGCGAGCCGAAGACGATGAGCAGGTTCTGGAGCCAGGCCATCCGCTCCGGGTCCAACACGCGGATCGTCACCCCCACGAGGAGGAGCGCGCCCACGACTGCCGGGCCGCCGCTGCGCGTAGTGGGAGCGCCGGACGGACGGATCCGAGGCCGGGCGACGTCGATGGCCATCAGCAATACCGGTCGAAGGCCACGGAGAACCCGGGGTAGGTGTCGGCGAACATTGGCGTCGCGCCACGCCGGTCGGTCTGGGCCGCCATGGTCTGCACGACGGCGTCGGCGGACAGACCCGCGGCCGCGAGCGCGACCGGGTCGAGGAAGAACCCGCCGGCCCCTTCCCCGTCGATCACGCGCGCCCCCGAGGCCTGGTCCACGGCGTGGGCGATGATCGGCGCGGCGACCGCGCGTGCATCCCGTGCCCCGCCGGCCCCCAGGCTGCCGGTCGCGGTGACGACGACGACCGCCTCGGGGAACCGGCTTCGGACGTCGTCGACGATCGCCGCGGTCTGCTCGTCCAGCGTGCGGAGCGGGCCGCGCAGAACGATGCCCAGCACATCGGGGATGGGGTCGTTGCCGTAGCCCGAGTCCAGGAGCGCCGACGCCGCGCGCACGGGGTCGGCAGGCGCGACGACGACGTCATCCCGGTCGGTCCCCAGGTACCAGCCGTCTCCGATCAAGCCCCTGTCCGTGGGATCGGTGGCGATGAGCCCCACGCGGGATCGCTCCCCGGCGCTTCGATCGAGCTCGTCCGGGAGGGTGGTGATGACCGACTCCGGCGCGGCCGGCGACCAGGCGCGCGCCACCCCGCCGGCGTCCGAGCGCAACTCGGTCCCCGTGATGCCGTGCTGTGAGGGCAGTCCCCCCGTACCGATCGTGGTCAGAACCGCGGCGGGATCGAGCGGCAGGGACCCCACCGCGGCGTCGAGTGTGCGGGCCCCTCCCCGCATCGCGACGCCCGTTTCTCTCGGCCACCTGCCACGCAGGTCGTCGGTCCCCACACCCTTCCACACGATCTCGACCGCGAGCGGGACGCTGCCCGGGGCGGACGGCCCGAGCCCCGGGATCGCGCGGCCCACGCGCACGTCGGGGTGCGGCGGAGCGTATCCGATCAGCGCGGCTACCGACGGCGCGACGTCCGCGAGCCCCACTCCCCGGGGCAGGGACATGTCCGGGACGCCGGGGCCGGCGAAGGCCAACGGCACCGCACCCGACCCGGGCGCGCCCGTCGACGGCCACCGCACCCGTTCGCCGGGCACCTTGCTGAGCACCGGCGCATCGCCGCTCGTCGCCATGACGTCGGGGGAACGGCCCGCGCGGAACCCCGCGGCGATGAGGGTACGCAGGCTCGCCGGGAGCGGGCAGAACGGGATCGGGGCCACCGCGGCCGAGGCATCGTCACAGGATCTCCCGATACAGAATGCGCGCAGGATCAGGGCGGGCGCGCCGATCAAGGCCAGCACGACCAAGAGCGAGGCCAAGCGCCTTCCGGTCGTCAGGCCGGTGGTGGGGGAGGACACCCCGTCACGCTACCGCTTGGGTTGTCGTCGCGCCCGGGTCCTGTTTCCCTAGTGCGGCCATGAAGCCCGCCTTCCCCCGCCGTGTCCTGGTCCCGCTGCTGATCCTCGTGGTCCTCGGCGGCGCCCTCCTGGTGCGGCCGCAGAACGATGCCAGGGCCGGACCCTCCGATGCCGACCTCGTGCAGCTCGCCTGTTCGCTCCCCCACAAGTGGCTGCTGCGCACCTGGCGCGGCTGGCGTCCCGACCGGGGCGCGGAACTGAGCTGGGTTCCGAAGGCGCCGAACTTCGTGGGCGCGGGGCTTCCTCACGTCGGCCCCTGGGACTACGTCCAGGACGTTCCGATGCTCTGGTACGGGCCTGGGTACATCAAGGCGCAGCCGCCGATCGAGCGCCCCGTCACGCTCGCGGGCATCGCGCCGACGCAAGGGCAGATCCTCGATTACCCGTTCAAGCCCGTCGACGGGCAACCGATGTCGGAGGCCATCATCCCCCGCGACGCGCGGCCCGACGCGGCCCCACCCAAGCTGCTCGTCACGCTCGTGTGGGATGCGGGCGGCATCAACACGCTGCAGGCCCATCCGACGGCGTGGCCGTACCTCAAGTCGTTGATCCCCAAGGGCACGTACTTCGCGCACGCCACGGTCGGATCATCGCCGACGTCCACCGCGCAGGATCACGCCACCATCGGGACCGGGGCGTTCCCGGACCACAGCGGGCTCGTCGGGCACCACTTCCGGATCGACGGGAAGATGACGTCCCCCTGGAACAACGGTCCCTCGTTCTTCATCCTGCCGACGTTCGCGGATCTCTACGACCGGGCGATGGGGAACAAACCGGTGGTGGGCGTCGTGGGAACGGTGGACATCCATTTCGGGATGCTCGGCCACGGCTCGTTCTTCGGCGGTGGCGATCGCGACATCGCCCTCACCCGCTCCGTCACCGGCGGGTCGACGCTCACCGACGAGGGGTTCGAGTGGAACCTGCCGGTTCGCGATGCTCCCTACTACAAGCTCCCCGGCTACGCGAACGACGTGCCCGGTCTCCCCGCCGATGTCGCGAAGCTGGATCGGCAGGACGGCAAGCTGGATGGGAAGTGGCGGGGCAACGACATCGCCCAGTTGCTGAAGGGCTTCGACACGCCGGCACGAACGCCGTACCAGGAGCGCGTCGTGGAGACCGTGGTCAAGAACGAGGGATTCGGCAAGGACGCCACACCCGACCTGCTGTTCTTGAACTTCAAGGAGATCGACTACGTGAGCCACGTGTGGTCGATGAACTCACTCGAGATGAACGATGCCATCGTGGCCCAGGATCAGGCCCTGAAGCGGTTCGTGGCGTTCCTCAACCAGCAGGTCGGCAAGGGAAAGTGGGCCATGCTCCTCACGGCCGACCACGGGGCGATGCCCGACCCGGCCGTGTCGGGGGGGTTCCAGATCTCCACCGGCGACATCCAGAACCTGATCGAGCAGAACTTCGATCAGAACGGCCCTGACGTGCCGGTCGTCGATCTCGTGCAACCGAGCCAGGTGTTCCTGAACACCGATGAGCTCGCCGCGAACGGGCACACGGTGGCCGACGTGGCGCGCTACGTGATGACCTTGACACAGGCCCAGACCGCGGACGGCGGGGTCGTGCCCAATCCGGGTCAGGACAACGACCCAGTGTTCCAGGCCGTGTTCCCCTCCGATCTCATGCTGGACCTCCCGTGTCTGCCCGAGGCGAAGACCGACCCGAAGTCCTGATCGAGGCCTCCACGGGCAGCGCCGCGGCGTCGTCTATCCTTTGCGGGTTCCCGGGCCGTTTGCCCGGAATCGATCCCGCCGCCGACCGCCCTTGACACGAGGAACGAGCCACATGGCCTTGACTCGAACCACGAACGGCCAGGCGCCGCCGTCCGACGACACGGCGCCCGGCGCCCGTTGGCTCGGCGCATGGTGGGTCATCGTCGGCGTCGCCCTGATCCTCATGTTGATCCTCGGTTGGGGGCTGATCACCAACGCGACGCGCACGGCACCCACGCGCGACCCTGCGTGGTACACGTGGCGCGCGAACGTGATCCTGCACGCCGATCCGGGCGACATCGCCGGCGACTGGGGCCCCCAGAGCGTGTTCGGCGGCGGGTATCGAGTGACCGTGCCCCTAGCGGGGGCACTGTTGCAGCGCGTGGCCGGCATCAGCGCCTACAGCTTCAGCGCCTTCCTCATGGTCGCGATCCCCATCCTCACGGGTCTGGCGTTCGGGGCGGGGGCATATCGCGCCCGCAAGGACCCGCTGGTGGTGCTGCTCACGATGCTCGCTTCCGCGGCCATCTTCCTCACCACGCCGTACGTGGGCTATCTGGACAACATCACGGTCCTGTTCCTCTTGGCGCTGATCGTGGCGTTCGCGGGCGCGACGCAGACCTCTTGGGGCGCGCGCGTCGCGGTGTTCCTGATCGCCGTGGCCGTGGCGTTCACGCATCCCACCACGGCGGTGCTCTTCGGGCTCACGCTCATGGCCGTGTTCGGTTTCCATTTCCTCACGAGCCGGTTCTCGTTGGGGGCGGCGCTCAGGCGTGACGGGCCGCTCCTGCTCAGCACCGGGTTCGGCATGATGGCCGGGCTCGCGATGTGGGTGATCGGGATCTGGGGCGTGAAGGCCAAGATCTCCGACGCGGCGGCCCCGCCGCCGTACACCAAGGCATTCTTCACGGGGCGGCTCGGCGAATGGATCGGGTCGCTGCACCCGATCATCACCGTGACGCTCCTGGTCGTGGCGGTGGTGTCCACCATCGCCATGTCCCGCCGACGCCGCGAGCCCGCCGACCAGTACTCGGTTGTCTCGGCCTGGTGGATGTTCCCGTTCGTGGGCGTGCTCACGATCCTCACCAGCACACTTCCGTACTACCGGTTCATGAACGCCTCCGCGGCACCGATAGCCCTCGTGGGCCTGGGCGCGTTCGTCGCCGTCCGATACTTCTTGCGGTTCAGGGGTCCCGCGCTCGTCGCGGGCGCCCTCGCGGCGTTCCTCGTGGTGGCGTCGCTCGGCTGGCTCCTGGCCGACGGGCTGCAGCACCGCTGGACGAGCGAGACGAACCAGTGGGCGAACGAGGCCGTGCGCACGTCGCTCGCGGCCGTGAGCGAGGTCGTAACGGCGGCCGGAGAACGGCCCATCGTGCTCGTCATGAATTACACGGACGCGAACGACGCCACCGGTTCGAACACGGCCTACGGGTGGGCGAAGACGTACACGAACGTCTTCCGCACCGGGATCCCGGGCGACAAGGAGAAGCTCTCGGCCACCTACCTCGGGACGTTGGAGGATTTCCTCGCGGGCCGGCCCACGCCGAGCAGCACGGGGAGCGAGAACTACACGGAGTGGTCGCAGAACTACTTCGACGAGCTTCAGCGGCACGAGCGCGCCTTCCCCGCAGACCCGGTCGTGTTCGTGGTCGGGCAGTACTACTGGGGGTACCTCCCCCCCGATCAACAGGCCACCGCCAAGGCCTTCGTTACCGACAACAGCATCGAGATCGGCCCGGATACGTATGTGCTCGACGAGCCCGGACTGTGGGTCCCGCCCGACCAAGTCGTGGACCAGGCGAAGGCGGCCGGCGCCGCGCAGGCAGCCGCCTTCGTCGATCCACCCGGTCCCCTGAGCGACCCCATCCACTTGCTACGCGTGCTGTTCGGCGTATTCCTCCTGGCCGTGCTCCCGGGCCTCATCGCGGCCCCGATGTTCGAGCTGAAGGACACGCCCAGCCGCATCGCCCTGATCCCCGGCATGTCCATCGTCCTCACCCTCCTGACCGGGATCGCCGTGCTCGCGGTGTGGCGAGGACCGCTCTCGCCCGCCAAGGGCTGGGCGGTGGTGGTCGCCACGCTCGGTGTCGCCGCCGTGCTCCGGTTCGCGCAGCGAGCGATCCTGGGCGTCCTCGAGAGCTTCGGCGCGTTCTTCGACCGGCTGTTCGCGGTCTTCTCGAACCCGGACTACGCGACGTTGATGGGAGTGCAGTTCCTCGCGCAGGCCGGCCAGGGTGTCATCCAGGGCGCCATCGGCAAATCGATCGCGTTCGGCGGGGAGAAGGGCTTCGACGTCTCGACCGTGCCTTCTGCCGACTACCTCTTGAAGGTGGTGCTCGCCCTGTACGTGCCCTACACGCTGATCTCGCCCTTCATCGGCGTCTTCATCGACCGGTTCCAACGACGCCGGGTCGTGACGTGGACGAACGTCTCGGTGGCGGCGGTCGTCGCGGTGGTGGCGGCAGCGTTCATCCTCCCGCTCGGCAAGGCGACATCCGAAGGCAACGTCACGGCCACGGTGGCCTTGATCGCCGCCCTGCTGGCCGCCCAAGCGGCCGTTCGCGTGGTGCTGGCCGTGAAATCGGCAGCGATCCCCGACGTGCTTTCGGGCAAGGACCTCTTGCAGGGCAATGCGCTCTCGCAGGCGGGCGGCGCGCTGTTCCAGATCGTCGGGATCGCGTTCGCGCTCGGCGCCGGCGCCGCCTTGCCCGCATGGGTCGTCGTCGTGACCGGTGCCGGCGTGCTCGTGGTCGCGGCCGTCGTGGCCAGGCGGCTTCGCCACGTGGAAACCATCCCGCACGACTCGACGTTCGCGCACGAAGCGTCGCAGGTGGTGCGCAACATGGTGGCCGGACTCAAGGAAGTCGCGGGGCGCAAGCCCGCGGCGCTCGGTCTGTCGTCGTTCCAGATGCTCCGGTATCAGTTCTGGGGCTTCGGGCTGTTCACGTTCGCCCTCTACGCCAAGAACCTCGTGGCGGGAGGGGACGCGAGCAACGCGGCGCTGGCGATCTCCGGCGGCGGCGGGCTGCTGGGTGGCGCGCTCGGCCTCGTCTTGGCACAGAAATACAAGGACCGGATCGCGCCGATCCGCCTGTTGCTCGCCTCGATGGTGCTGTTGGGCGCGGGCACGCTCGTCTTCGGTGGTCTGGTTTCCATGGCGGGCTTCGCGGCGATGCTCTTCATCGGATTCTTCGCGTTCTTCGTCGGCAAGATCTCGGCCGACACGATCATGCAGCAGTCGATGCCCGATGACTTCCGCGGGCGCGCGTTCGCTCTCTTCGACGTCGCCTACAACCTGGGCTTCATCATCCCCGCCCTGATCCTGTCGGCCGTCTGGATCGAGGACGACTCCTCGCGCACGCGCGCCATCCTCGTGATCTCGGGCGCGGTGTTCCTCGGGCTCACGGCGCTCGTCGCGGTGTGGGCCCGTCGCATCCGCACCGAGTTCGCGCCGCAGGACGACATCGTCGAGGTCGACGGTGCGCCGGCCGTCCCCGCCGAATAAGCCCGATCTCGCCGCGGCGCCTTCGCGCCGCGCGGTCGACCGCCGCGGCGAGCTGACCGGCTCGGGCCTGTCGGCGCTGATGGCGGTGCTGTTCGCCGTCGTGGTGATCCTCGGCAAGGAGGTGCAGGGAGGTGGCCTCCCGTTCGTGATGCTCGCCTTGCGGTTCGCCGGCCAGTCTGTGCTGCTCCTTGGCGTCCTAGCGTTCACCGGTCGCGCGCTCCTTCCCCCGAAGGGCGAGCGGCTCGCCCTCGCTTTGGCCGGCACCATCGGCTACGGGTCTGAGGCAGCCTTCTACTTCTCCGCGCTCAACCATGGGAGTGCGGCGGCGGTGACCCTGCTCTTCTACACCTATCCGGTGTGGGTGACGCTCGCCACGATCGCCCTCGACCGCAAGGCTCCCCCGGCATGGCTGTTCGCGGCCCTCGGCCTCGCGCTCGTCGGGAGCGCGATCGTCGTGCTGGGTGGCGGCCGTGCAGACATCACGAGCGTGGGCATCGTGCTCGCGCTCTGCACCTCGCTGGCGTACTCCGCGTACCTGGTCGGCACGGACCGCCACGTCAAGCGGACGGATCCGCTGACGGCCGCCGCGTGGCTCGGCCTGGGGGCCGCCGCGGCCAACGTGGTCTACGGAGCGGCGTTCCGCGCCCTCCAGCCTCCCGCGCCCGGGTCGAGTTGGCGCCTCGTGGCCATGATGCTCTTCTCGGCGGGAGCGTTCGTCGCCATGCTCGGCGGTCTCCAGCGGGTGGGCGCGATGCGCAATGCCATCATCGGTGTGATCGAACCGCTCACGGTGGCGGTGCTCGCGTATCTCGTGCTGGGCGAGCCCATCACAGCGGCCGTGGCGATCGGGGGCATGCTCATCCTGGGCGCCGCGGTGATCGCCTCGGTGATCCGCACCAGCATCCCGAGGGGGACATGAGGGACCCACGCCCCCTGGGCGTCAGCGCGCTCCTCGTGCTTCGCGTCCTCGTCCTCGTTTCGGTCATCCTCAACGTTCCGCAGCTGCGCTCATCCGAGGCGGAGCGGATGCGCGAGATCGTTGCCACCCCGGGCCGGGCCTACCGTGACGTTGCGATCGAGTACCCGATCGGCGATCTGCCCCTGATCCGGCTGGTCGGCGCGAACTCCCCGGGGGGCGCGCGGGCCGCGCTCGCGCTGGTCGCGTTCTTTGCCGATCTCATCGCGTTCTCGGCGGTCGGGCGCGGGTGGGGCCGGGACGCCGCGTTTCGATATCTCCTTTACGGTGCGCCCCTGCTGGTGTTCATCTACCGGCGATCGGACCTGGTGGCGGTTGCGCTCGCCGCCGTGGCGCTCGCCTGCGTTCGGTCGGACCGCGAGCGCGCCGGCGGGGTCGCCCTCGGCGTCGCCGCGATCGTGAAGCTGTGGCCCGTGATGCTCGTTCCGGCCCTCCTCGTGGCGCGCCGATCTCGGGCGATCCTCGCGTTCACGGTCACGTTCGCATCGGGCGTCGCGGTATGGATCCTCGTCGGGGGGACCTCGGCGCTCACGCAGGTCACCACCTTCCGTGGCGCAACGGGCTGGGAGCTCGAGTCGGGAGTGGGCGCGGTGGTGTGGGCGTTCACGGGCGCCTATCGGTTCGAGGCCGGAGCGAATCGAACGGGCTCGATCCCCGAGTGGTCCGAGGGTGTCCTGCTGGTCCTCCTCGTGGCCGGCCTCGCGATGATCTGGCGCAAGTCGGTGAGCGCGGAGACCGATCCGTCGGGACTGCCGGCGCTGGCGGCCGTGGCGTTGCTCCTCGTGCTCGCCCCGGTCCTGTCGCCGCAGTACCTTTGCTGGCTCGTCCCGTGGGCCGCGGTTGGCGCCGCCGAGGGCCGGGCCGTCGCTCGGCTCGCCGTGGCGTCCATCGCCCTGACCGGCGCCATCATGGCTGCCTGGTTCCTCGGCCTCACGCACGGACATCCGCTCTGGAGCCAGATGGCGCTGATCGTGCGAAACCTCACCTTGCTCGCCGTGCCGGTCGTCTGGCTCGTGGCGACCCGCTCCCCGAGGCCCGGGGCCGGCGAGCCGTCTAGGATGGCGGTCCCATGACCGACGCGCTCTTCGCCGAGGACGCCTACCTGAGCTCCTGCGAGGCGATGCTCACGCAGGTCCGTCCCGACGGTGTGGTCCTGAACCGTACCGTCTTCTATCCGCGGGGCGGGGGCCAGCCGGGCGATACCGGGTTCCTGCGCTGGATCGGCGGGGCCGCCCGCGTGGAGGACACGACCAGGTCCCGCGAGGACGGGGCGCTGGTGCATCGCGTCGTGACCGGCGCCGCGCTGCCGCCCGCCGGGACCGCCGTCACCGCCGAGATCGACTGGGGTCGCCGGCACATGTTGATGCGCACGCACACAGCCCTGCACGCGCTGTCCGGCATCATCTTCACGGACTACGGGGCACGGGTCACGGGCGGCAACATGGATGAGGGCGGCACGGCACGCATGGACTTCGAGCTCGAGAGCATGAGCCAGGAGATCGGGCGCGAGGTAGAGGACAGGCTCAACGCTCGGCTCGCCGAGGACGTTCCCGTGCTCGTCGGCTTGCTCCCTCGGGCGGAGGCGCTCGCGGATCCAGACCTCATCCGGACCAAGGTCTCGTTGATCCCCGAGACCGTGGATCCCATCCGCGTCGTCGACATCGTGGGCATCGACAAGCAGGCCGACGGGGGGACCCACGTGCGGTCCACGGCCGAGGTCGGTCGCGTGCGCGTCGTCAAGACCGAGTCCAAAGGCAAGGCCAACAAGCGCATGCGGATCCAGCTCGAACCGGGGCCGCCGATGCCAGAGCCGCACGGAGCCGAGGTAGCCAACCGGTAGGGTTGCTGAGTGCCACCCGAACGCCTCTCAAGCCTCGATGCGAGCTTCCTCTACCTCGAACGCCCGGCCATGCACATGCACGTGGCGGGCGTGTCCGTGTTCGCGCCCCACGCCGACGGCCCGCTGACCTACGACGACGTGCAGCGCGTGGTGCGGGCCCGGATCCACCTCGCCCCGCGGCTGCGAGAGCGCGTCCTGCGCGTTCCGTTCGCGATCGCCCGGCCGTTGTGGGTCGACGACGAACGATTCGATCTCGACTTCCATCTGCGCCGCGCGGCGATCCCGTCTCCCGGAGGCCGGGGGCAGCTCGAACGGGCGGTGGGCCGGGTCCTATCGCGCCCGCTCGATCCCTCCAAGCCCCTGTGGGAGCTCTACGTCTTCGAGGGCCTGCACGACGGTCGCACGGCCGTCCTCCTCAAGCTGCACCATGCCATGGCCGACGGGATCTCGGGCATGCTCGTCGCTTCGGCGTTGTTCGACCTGGATCCCGGCGCGCCGGTTGGTCCCGGGGAACCGGAGCCCTGGGAGCCGACGCCGGCGCCCGATCCGGGCGACCTCTTGCGCGATGCCGTGGAGGACCTGTTCCTGCATCCCCTCCAGGCGATCGGACGCGCGGCCGAGGCGCCCGCGCACGCGTGGCACGACGTGACCCAGACCGTCTCGGGACTGACCCACCTCGTGGGCATGGGCGCCGTCCCCAAAGGCCCCTTCGACGGGGCGATCGGGCCCGCGCGGCGATTCGGCACGGCGGAGGTGCCCTTCGAGGACCTGCGCAGGGCGCGCGTCGGGCTGGGCGGCACGATCAACGACCTGGTCCTCACCGCGGTCGCGGGTGGGTTGCACGACCATCTGCGTGCACGGGGCGAGCCCACCAAAGGGCGCACGCTGCGCGTGATGGTCCCCGTCTCGGTCCGGTCGCGCGCCGAGGAGGGCGACGTCGGTAACCGCGTCGCGCCGGCGTTCGTGGACATCCCGATCGGCGCGATGTCGCCGCGGACCAGGCTCCTGCGCGTCCGCGCCGCGACGCTCGAGCTCAAGGCATCCGGCCTGGCGATGAGCGCGGACTCCATCATCGGGCTGGGCGCCTACGCCCCGCCCGCATTGCATGCCATGGCGGCGCGCCTCGTTTCGCGAGGCCAGTGGTTCAACCTCGTGGTCTCCAACATCCCGGCCGCTCAGGCGCCCCTGTACCTCGCTGGCGCCCCGCTGCTGATGAGCTACCCGGCCATGCCCCTTGCGGAGAATTGCGCGTTGTCCATCGCGTGCACGTCGCTGTCGGGCACCATGGCGTTCGGGCTCACCGCCGACTGGGACGCGGTGAAGGATCTCGACGTCCTCGGCCGGGGTATCGAGGCGGCCGTCGCGGGGCTTCGAGCGGCCGCCGGCTAGCTCAGCGGACCCGTTCGGAATGCCAGTCGGCCACCTCGCTCAACCACCGCCCGGGCGCCTCCAGCATCGGCACGTGACCGAGGTCGGGGAAGATCCTGCCCCGCCACGCCGGATGGCGCCGCAGCTCCGCCTCGGCGAACGCCGCGGGCACCAATCGATCTCGGCGGCCGTGGAGCACCAGGACGGGCGCGTCGATCGCGTCGAAGGCCCGACGGGCGATGGCGGGACGCCTGCCCAGACGCAGCATCGAACGTGCAGCATCGAGGAAGGCCGGCACCGCGTCGGGATCGGTGCGTCGTCGGGCGACGAGTTCCTCGTGGAGCAGGACCACCTCTCGCGGGATGCGGTCCGGATCGGCGGCGGTGAAGGCGAAGCCGAGGCGCACCGTCCGCTCCGGGGACATCGTGCGCATGCGTGCCTCCACGATGCGCTCGCCGAGCCGCGGAACGCGGTAACCGCCGAACACGGCGAGGACCAACGGGTGGGGGACGCCGTGCCCGGCCCACGGGTAGATCGAGCAGCTGAGCACCAGCCCGCTCACGGACCCGGGTTCGACGGCCGCCTGCAGGACCGAGATCCCCCCGCCGAGGGAGTTCCCGCACAGCACCACCTGCCCGCCCCCCAGCTCGGCGATGAACCGGGATAGGGTGCGCCGGGAATCCATCAGGCCGGAACCGCGGCCGGCCCGCGGCGAGGAGCCGGACCCCGGTAGATCGAGTGCGAGCACGCGCCCGAGGCCGCTGAGTCCGGGCGCGACCGTGACCCAGTTGACATGGGCTCCGCCGAGGCCGTGCACCATCACGAAGGTCGTCTCGCTCGGGCCGTCCCAGAGCCGGTAGGCGATCGGCCCATCGAGGTCGATCGTGAGCAACGGGGGAAGATCGAGGTCCATCGCGCCAGCGTATCGACCGCGATCACCGGGCGGCGCGGACGCCTGTGACGGACGGGGGGCGGTTCGACGCCGCAGGGAACCGAACCGCCGGCCCCGTCGAATCACCCTTGTAGAGGCCGCCGAGACGGGAACAAGTGCCGCCACGGAGGTGTTGGCACCTAGCGGGAGGCGGTGGATCTGTTGCTCACCGGGATGGGCGCGTGACGATACGTCGTGGGGGAGCCTTCACAGGACCTTCACACCCCCTGAGCTTTACAAACGTCCTCATCAGCCCATACCATACGCGTGAGCGGCTGCCAAAGCGTGTGCTCGCGTGCGCGCCCACCCCGCCTGCCGCCATCGACCGAGGAATCGATTCTCGAGGATCGCGCGCCGCTGCGCCCGCAGCGCCACGTCCCGAGTAGGAGTGTGATACGAAGTGCCCGAGCCAGCGCGTCCCCTGGGGACCGACGACGCCGACGACCTGCGCCTCTACCTGGAGGCGGCGGCCCGCGAGCCGCTGCTCACCAAGGAGGAAGAGGTCGAGCTCGCCATGACCATCGAGGCCGGCAAGGAGGGCGAGGAACGCCTGCGTGCCGGACGTCTGCGCTCCGAGAAGAGCATCGCCAAGGCGCGCCGAGAGGTGCGCGAGGCGGAGGCCGCGCGGCAACGGTTCATCATGGCGAACCTCCGTCTCGTGGTGTCGGTCGCCCGCAAGTACCAGGGGCAGGGATTGCCGCTCCTCGACCTGATCCAGGAGGGCAACATCGGCCTGATGCGCGCGGTCGAACTGTTCGACTGGCGCCGCGGGTTCAAGTTCTCGACCTACGCCACGTGGTGGATCCGTCAGGGGATCACGCGCGCCATCGCCGACCGATCGCGCAGCATCCGGCTGCCCGTGCACATCCACGACCGGCTACGCAAACTGAATCGCACGCGGTTCCAGTTCGCGCAGTCCATGGGCCGGGAGCCGTCTCGTGAGGAGCTCGCCAAGGCCCTCGACACCACGGTCGAGGAGATCGACGACCTCACCGAGATGGGCCGGCGCGAGCCTCTGTCCCTGCAGTCGCCCGTGGGCGAGGACACGGAGCTCGGCGATCTGATCGAGGAGGTCGACTCGGACGCCGCGTTCAACGAGGTCGAGGACCAGCTCCTGCGCGAAGAGATCGGCGACGCCGTCGACCGCGTGCTGGACGAGCGAGAGCGTCACGTGGTGGCGCTGCGCTACGGCCTGGAGAACGGTCAGCCTCTCAGCCTGCGGGAGACCGGTAAGGTGCTCGGCCTCTCGGGCGAGCGCGTCCGTTTGATCGAGCGCGAGGCGTTGCGCAAGCTGCGCGACTCCAACCTCATCAACGCGGTGGCGCTGGGCTAGGACCGGCGGCGCGTCGGTTCGGAACACCTGGACGGCCGACCGGCCGTCGTCGAACGCCCTATCACCCGACCCCGCCTTGCGGCGGCTCCTCGTCCTGCGGGTGGGGAACCTCCGAGGCGGCGGGAGGCGCCGGTGCCCGAGACGCTGCGGCGATCGCTCCGGTCACCATGAGCGTCGGCGCTGCCTGGCTCAGGGCGTCCACCGCATAGAGGTCCAAGGGCGCCCCACATCCGCCCGCCGACACGAGCAACGTGTCGCGATCGAGCCAGCCCACCGCCGTCGTGGGTCGCGCCTCCGCGGGAACGGCCGGGCGCGCCACGGTGGGTGAGAACACCACCATGGCCGTTCGATCGTCGCATCCTGTCCCCTCGTCCAGCGCCAGGAGGTTGCCGCTCGGCGGCAGGACGAGGTTGGCGGCCGTGGCGTCCTGTGGCGTCTGCCACCCGTCGGAGAAGCCGTCTCGCGTCGCGAGGTCCATCGAGTGGACCTGAGCGTATCCGGCGGCGTGGTGAGCGATCCACATGAGGTGCGAGCCATCGGGTGTGAAGGCGATGGAGGGGAACGTCGTGCCGCCGTGAGAGAAGACGAGCCGCGTGGGATCGATCCCCTCATTGGAGGAGAGCCAGATCGACTGCTCGTTGCCCCGCTCGATCACGAACGCCAGGGCGAGGCCGCTCGGGTGATAGATCATCTGCAGGTACCGGCCGTGGGGGAGCCCCGACAGGCGCTCGATCCGGCCGTCGTCCATGAATCGTTTCCTCGGGACGCGATCGGTGGGCGACGCGAACACCATCGCGAGTCCCAGCGGGTGCCCCCAGCCGAGCGACGCCCCCGCGGCGTGAACCGTCGGGAGGGAGGGGGCACCGACCGCCACCCCGTGGACCTCGAGCCCCCCGAGCGCCACCCGATCGCCCTGTGGTCCCCAGGCGAAGGGGCCCGGATCGTGGGTGGCGAACAGGCAGCGGGGCGCCGTCTTGCCCGCCGGGGGAAGGGCCCAGGCCCGCCCTTTGGCTACGAAGGCTACCGTGTCATCGCTGCTCGGGTCGCCGCCTCGGCAACCCGTCGGCAAGGGGCGGCCGTGCACCAGCGTGAGGGGTTCGGCTGTCGAGGTCGCGGTGGGGCCCTCGCTACTTCCCGATGCCGTCACCGTCGGCGTCGATCCGTTGGACGTGCAGCCGACCGCGACCAGCATCGCGACCGCGAGGAGAGCGGCTCCGCGTCGACCCATACCCCGACGGTACAACGCCGGCCCCGCCCAAGCGAGCGCCCGAGGCTCGTGGCCCGTGCGGCCCCGCCTCCCGGAGGTCTCAGGGTTACAGGCGGGGTTCTCCGTGGCCGATACCCAACCAGGACCGCCGGACCGAACCCGGTGGAAACGCGCGATGGCGTTCAACACGATGCCCGACGAAGGACCGGCCGCGGAGCTGCTCGCGGAGCGCCTCGCCGCGGCCGAGCAAGGCCGGTACGAGGCGGAGGCGAAGTACGAGGCACTCATGCGCCAGCTGCCGGCCGCCATCTATGCGTACTCACCCGAGCTCGACGGGCCGACGTTCAACATGAGTCCCTACATCGAGGAGCTCCTCGGGGTGCCGCCGGAGGTCTTCACCGAGGATGAGGAGGTCTGGGATCGTCTGATCCATCCCGAGGACCGCGACCGCGCCCGGATCGAGTACGAGTGGTTCCTGAACACCGGGCAACCCGAGGCCGGGGAGTACCGGTACGTGCGACCGGACGGTCGCGTGGTCTGGGTGCGGGATCATTCGGCGATGATCCGCGACGAAGAGGGCACGCCGATGTTCATCCAAGGAGTGATGACGGACATCACGCCCACGAAGGAGGCGCAGCTGCGGATGCAGCACCTCGCCTTCCACGACCCCTTGACCGGGTTGCCCAACCGCGCGATGTTCGAGCAGCACCTCGAGCTGGCGCTGGCGCGCGCACGGCGCGACGACCTGGCCGTGGCCGTGCTGTTCCTGGACCTCGACGCTTTCAAGCCGGTCAACGACACGCACGGACACGCGACGGGTGATGAGGTGCTCCGTCAGCTGGCGGCGCGCCTGCGTTCGGTGGTGCGGGAGACCGACCTGGTGGCGCGCCAAGGCGGCGATGAATTCCTCGTGCTCATCGCCGACCTGCCGCGGGGCGTGGAGGCCGTCGACGCCACCGCCGCCGTCGCCAAGGTCACGGAACGGATCGACGCAGCGATGGCCGAGCCGTTCCGGCTGCGGGCGGGAGAGCTCTCGCTACGCGCGAGCGTGGGATGCGGGCTCTTCCCGGTGGACGGCGCCCAGGCGCCCGATCTGCTCCGGCGCGCGGACGCCGCGATGTACGAAGAAAAGCGCGACACCTCCTCGCGTCCGACCCCGTTGCGACGCCTCGCATGAGGGCTCAGGCCCGGGAGGTACCATCGGCAGCGTGTCGAGCTCAGGGCTGATCGAGGCCGTCCACGCCGCGGTGATCGGGGAAGACGAGGCCATCGCCACGCCGTTCGGATTGCGGCGCGTGACCTATGCGGACTACACGGCCTCGGGCCGGTCGGTGTCCTTCATCGAGGATTTCATCCGCGAGATGGTGCTCCCCCTGTACGCGAACACGCACACGGAGGCGAGCGGCACGGGATCGCAGATCACGCGGTTCCGCGAGGACGCACGGCGGATCGTGCGCGAGGGCGTGGGCGCTTCGGACGATCACGTGGTGATCTTCTCCGGGTCGGGCTCCACGGGCGCGATCCACAAGCTGATCGATTGTCTGGAGCTACGCGTGCCCGCCGGGCTCGACGACCGCTACGGGCTCGTGGCGCAGATCCCGGCCGGCGAACGACCCGTCGTCCTGATCGGGCCCTACGAGCACCATTCGAACGAGCTCCCCTGGCGCGAGTCGATCGCCGACGTCGTAACGGTCCCCGAGGACCAGGACGGGCGCATCGACCTGGCGGCGCTCGAAGATGCGTTGCGGACCCACGCGGCCCGGCCGCTGAAGATCGGGAGCTTTTCGGCAGCGTCCAACGTGACGGGCATCATCAGCGATGTCGACGAGATCTCCTCGCTCCTGCATCGGTACGGCGCGCTGGCCTTCTGGGACTTCGCGGCCGCCGCTCCGTACGTCGAGATCGAGATGGTGCCCGAGGCGGATCCCTCGGCGGGTAAGGACGCGGTCTTCTTATCCCCGCACAAGTTCGTGGGCGGGCCGGGGACCCCCGGGATCCTGGTGGCCAGGCGTGACCTCTTCCACAATCGGGTCCCGAGCGTCCCGGGGGGTGGGACCGTGGCCTACGTGAATCCCACCGAACATCGATACCTGGAGGACGTCGAGCACCGGGAGGAAGGTGGAACGCCCGAGATCGTGGGCTCGATCCGTGCCGGCCTCGCGTTCCAACTCAAGGATGCCGTCGGCGTCGAGGCCATCCGCGAGCGGGAAGAGTCGTTCGTCCATCGGGCGATGCATCGTTGGGAGGCCCAACCGGACATCGAGATCCTCGGCAGTCACGACCTGCCCCGCCTGTCCATCGTCTCGTTCGTGGTCCGCCATGAAGGGCGGTTCCTGCACCACAACTTCGTCGTGGCGCTGCTGAACGATCTGTTCGGGATCCAGTCTCGCGGCGGCTGCTCCTGCGCCGGTCCCTACGGGCATCGGCTGCTCGGGATCGATCCCGAGACCTCGCTCGAGTTCGGACGGGAGATCGCTATGGGATGCGAAGGGATCAAGCCGGGTTGGGTCCGCGTGAGCTTCAACTACTTCTTCACCGAGACGGTCTTCGAGTTCGTGCTGGACGCCGTCGCGTTGGTTGCCGCGCAGGGATGGAAGCTCCTGCCCCGCTACCGTTTCGAGCCGGCCACCGGGATGTGGCGCCACGTCGAGGGGCAGCCGGAGCCCCCGATGACGCTCGCCGAGGTCACCTACGGGGACACGGGCATGCGCTTCCAGGGACATCGACACCAGGAGCCGGAACGGCGGCTGGCCGGCTACCTCGAGGCGGCGCGCGCGCTCCTGGCCGAGTCCCCAACGGCCGCCCCACCCGGGCGGCTCGACGTCAGCGAGGACTTCGAGCATCTCCGCTGGTTCTGGTTGCCGCAGGAGGTCGCCGCCCGAACCTAGGGGCGACCTCGCTCCCGAGCCATCCGGAGCACCCCCAGCTGTGTCATCGAGTCGAACAGCTCGCCGCCGATGACCATCTCGACGCATGCCTCGAAACCGACCCAGCGCACGGCGAGGTCCTCCGTGGCGTCGGGATGTGCGGGGCCCGGCGCGAGCTGTGTGGCGAGGTACAGGCTCCCCGTCTCGTCCGTGACCGAGTTCGACAAGGAGAAGCGCAAGATCTCCCGCCAGGAGGCGGCGCGGTATCCGGTCTCCTCGGCGAGCTCGCGTTGCGCGCCCTCGAGCGGATCCTCCTCAAGCGGTACGCCTCCCTCGGGGATCTCCCACGAATAGCGATCGAGGGTGTATCGGTATTGACCCACGAGGAGAACTTGGTCGGCCTCGTCGATCGCCACCACCCCCACCGCGCGCGTCCGGGGATGGACGACGCCGTAGACGCCGGGCGCGCCGTCGGGGCGGGTCACCTCGTCGTGCCAGACCTCGATCCAGGGGTTCTCGTAGGCGAGCGTGCGTCGCCGACGGACCCACGGGTTCCGTTCGCGCCCCTCGCCACCGCCCGCCCCTTCCTTCCTCACGAAGGATCGTCCGCGAGCGCCTGGGCCCTGAGCAGGGGGACGGACATGGCCTCCCGCAAGCGCAGGCGGAAGCTCAAGCCGGGTTCGCCGCGGCGAGGTGGGGCGATGGGTTCCGCCACGACGACGGCGACGGGCGGGCGCCACCGCCGGGATCCGGCTCGCAGGCCCTCTTGAGGCCACGGCACCTGTGTGCCCCAGATGCCCATCGGGATCACGGGGGCACCCGCCGGCCCCGCGACGCGCGAGATGCCCGAGCGCAATCGCTGGGTCCCCAGGCTCGGGTCCTCGCTCACGCGACCCTCGGGAAAGATGCCGGCGATGCCGCCTGCTCGAACGGCGTCCACGACGGCGTCGAGCGCGTTCACGTCGCCCGTTCCGCGATAGATCGGGATCTGCCGCGCCTGGCGCAAGATCCAGCCCCACCGCAGGTCGAACACCTCGGATGCGATGAGGAAGCGCGGCGCGCGACGACGCTCGGTACCCATGATCGCCGCAAGGAGGGGGCCGTCCAGGACGCTCACGTGGTTGCACGCCAGGATCGCCGGTCCTTCGCGCGGCACGTTGGTCACGCCCTCCACGTGAAGGCGCAGCAGCAGCTTCGTGGCGGCGTAGACGGGCCGCGACCCGAATCTCCAGACCCAGTTCATCTCCTGCACGGGCCGGGATGCTACCCCCGCCACGCCACCGCCGACGGGTGCGGCGCGGCCCTGCTAGCGTCCCTGCCCATGGACCTGCTCGTGCTCCGCGACCTGGCGGCCGCCCGCTACGACGAGTTCGTCTCCTCGCTCGAACGGATGGTGAACATCGACTGCGGTTCCTACTCGCCGACGGGCGTCGATGCCATCGCCGATCTGTGCGAGGCGCGCTTCCTGGCAGGCGGATGGGAGGTGGAGCGGCGGCAACACGTTCCGATCGACGGCGCCCCCCGGCTCGGCGACCTGTTGATCGGGCGGCTCACCGGCTCCGGCGGTCCCCGCGTGCTCCTGGTGGGGCACATGGACACCGTCTTCGACGATGGCACCGCCGCAGAGCGCCCATTCCGGATCGACGACGACATCGCCCGGGGCCCCGGCGTCTCGGACATGAAGGGCGGCCTGCTCACGGGGTTCTTCGCCGCCGACGTGCTCAGGGCGGCCGGGTTCGGTGGTTTCGAACGGATCACGTACGTCTGCAATCCGGACGAGGAGATCGGATCGCCGTTCAGCGGCGCCGTCATCAAGGAGCTCGCTCCCCGGCACGACGTCGCCTTCGTGCTGGAGGGGGCTCGAGCCAACGGGGACATCGTGAGCGCGCGCAAGGGGATCACGGACTACACGATCACGATCTCGGGCCGCGCGGCCCACGCAGGGGTCGAGCCCGAGAAGGGTCGCAACGCCGTGCTCGAGGCCGCGCACAAGATCGTCGCGCTCCAGGCATTGAATGGACGCTGGCCCGCGGTCACCGTGAACGTGGGCGTCGCTCGCGGCGGCACGCGTACGAACGTGGTGCCGGCACGGTGCGTGCTCCAAGTCGACCTGCGATCGCCCGCCCTCGCGACGTTGGAGGCGGCCGAGGCGGAGATCGAGCGCCTGTGCGCGCAGAGCGTCGTTCCGGATGTGACGATCGATGTTCGGGCGGAGGGTTGGCATCGCCCCATGGAGAAGCAGGAGGGTGGCGCGCGCCTGGCGAGCCTCGCCATCGAGGTCGCGAACGAGCTGGGCTTCGCGCTCAAGGACACCGCGACCGGGGGCGCGTCCGACGCCAACACCGTGAGCGCGGCGGGAACCCCCACGATCGACGGGCTGGGGCCAGTCGGAGGCGACGATCACGCGCCGGCCGAGTGGCTCGATCTCTCGAGCGTGGTGCCGAGGATCGCCCTGCTGGCGGGCGTCATCACCCGGTTGTGACGGCGGCGGTCCCGCTCACGCGACGGTCGCGACCGACTGGGCCCTCGCGCCGACCGCCTGGCCCGTGTCCGCGTCGAAGAAGTGGAATCGCGCGGGGTCGACCGAGAGACGGATCGTGTCGCCGGGGGCGCAGTCGGTGCGCGCGTCGACCCGAGCACAGAAGTGGCAGCGATCTTGAGTGTCGGCGATCAGGGGAACGTTGTCGTGGTCACCCTCATCGCTCGCGGCGGCCAAGGTGTCCTCGGTGAGGACCGGCGGCGCGTCGATGGGGAAGATCACGTTGACCTCGGAGCCCAGTTCCTCCGTGACCTCGGCCCTCACCTCGATCGTGGGGAGGTTCTCGTTGTGCCAGACGTCGCAGTCCTCAAGGTCGGAAGGGCGGATCCCGAGGATCACCTTCCGGCCCCGGTGAGCCTCCATGCCGGCGTCGGTCGCCAGCGGCAACGTCGTATCGGCGAACGAAAGTGAGCCCTCGCCGACGTCGGCTTCCACCAGGTTCATGGGCGGGGATCCGATGAAGGCGGCCACGAAGAGGTTGGCCGGGTGGTTGTAGAGGTTCTGCGGCGTGTCGACCTGTTGCAGGATCCCCTCCTTGAGCACCGCCACGCGGTGGCCGAGCGTCATGGCCTCCACCTGGTCGTGGGTCACGTAGACCGTGGTGGTCCCGAGGCGTTCGTGCAGCCTCGAGAGCTCGGCGCGCATCTGGACGCGGAGCTTGGCGTCGAGGTTCGAGAGCGGCTCGTCCATCAGGAACGCTCGTGGCTCGCGGACCATGGCCCGGCCGATCGCCACGCGCTGGCGCTGGCCGCCCGATAGCTCGGAGGGCTTGCGATGCATCAGCGGGTCGAGGCCGAGGATCTTCGCCGCGTCGGCGACGCGTTGTTTCGCCTCGGCCTTCCCGGTCTTGCGGAGCTTCAGGCCGAAGCCGAGGTTCTGCTCGACCGTCATGTGCGGATACAGGGCGTAGTTCTGGAACACCATCGCGACGTCGCGATCCTTCGGCTGCAGGTCGGTGACGTCAGTCTCGCCGATCGAGATCTCTCCCCCCGTGACCTCCTCCAGACCCGCGAGGATCCGCAGGATCGTGGACTTGCCGCAGCCGGAGGGTCCCACGAGGACCATGAACTCGCCGTCGCCGATCTCGAGGGAGACGTTGTTGACGGCGATCACGTCGCCCCCGAATACCTTGCTGACGCTGTCAAGGACGATCTGGGCCATCAGGTGGGCTCCTTCCGATGGGTGCGAGTGTCAGGGGTGAGGCGATCGTGGGTCAAGCTACGGCGCGCGCGCGACTTCGCGGGACCCGTCGCGCCGAGTCGATCGAGCCCCAGGAGCGCCGCGCCGATCAGCGGGGGGCTGGTCAGGAGCCGGGAGCTCGCGCGCGGGGCCACGCCGTGCAATCCCGCGCGGATCCGTTCGAAGAACTGCTCGTCGCGCGTGTGGAAGATGCCGCCTCCCAACACGACGTGGACGTCGAGCTTGGTCATCCGGAGCCGTGCGATGGCGGTGCCGGCCATGGCCACCACCTCGTCGGCCTGCCGTTCGACGATGCTTCGTGCCACGGCGTCTCCCGCCTCAGCCTCGTGGAAGACGAAGGGGGCGATCTCGAGGATCCGCTCCTCATCGAGTCGGCCGTAGTACAGGGCCTCCAACACCTGGCGAGGACGTCGGTACCCGAAGGCCCGAGGCACGACCCGGGCCAATGTCGTCTTCTCTCCCCGGCCGTCCTCGGCTCGGATCGCGTACCACACGGCCATGCTCCCGATGTCGCCGCCGCCCCCCCAATCGCCCGAGATCGGGCCGACGGCGGGAAACCTCGTGATGCGTCCGTCCGGGGCTACGCCGCTGCAATTGATGCCCGTGCCACACACCACGCCGACGCCCCAGGAGCGGTCGGTGCCCGCACGCAGGACCGCGAAGGTGTCGTTGCGTACGAGAGCTTCTCCCGCGAGACCGCGCGCGTCGAGCCACCGGACGATCTTGCGGTCGTCCGCGGGGAGGTCTGCCCCCGCCAGGCAGAACATCCCGAGATCGGCTACCGGCAACCGATCGAGGGAGACGTCGGCGTCGGCGCATGCGGCCACGACGGCGTCCACCACCTGCTGCATGTGCCCGTCTCCGCCGTTCTCGGCGAACTCCCTCGTGCGTAC
Organism: uncultured Actinomycetes bacterium; assembly: GCA_963719165.1. Lineage (GTDB taxonomy): Bacteria > Actinomycetota > UBA4738 > UBA4738 > HRBIN12 > JAOUEA01. The sequence continues at coordinate 2,409,320 of CAVRAV010000001.1, forward strand.
CCGGGCCGCGCCCAGCACGGTCCCGTCCTTGCGCAGGAGCGCCGCGTCGATCTTGGAGCCGCCTCCATCGACGGCCAGGAGAGCGGGACGCCGGCTCACGGCAGCTCCTCCAGCTCATCCACCGTCACGAACGTCGCGCCGGCCGCGCGCAGCCCGTCGATCGCGGTCCCGACCGCCTCCCCGGTACCCCCCGGCCACGTGTGCAGCAAGACCACCGCGCCGTCTCCGTGGGCGCGAACGCCCGCGACCGCGTCCAGGGCGATCGCGTCGCCCGTGCGCCAGGCCTCCCAGTCCTCCAGCTCCACGTGCCAGTGCACGTTGCGGTACCCGAGGCGGTCGAGGGCGTCGAGGACGCGCGCGTCGTCGAAGCCCGCGCCGAACGGACACCGGAACCAGGGCCTCGGGTCACGACCCGTGGCCGTCGAGACCGCCACGTAGCCCGACGTGAGATCCGATTCGAGGCCGGCGTCGGAGAGCAGCGGCATGCGGGCGTGGTAGTGGGAGTGGTGCCCGACCAGGTGGCCTTCGTCGGCGATCCGGCGGGCGGCCGCGGGCTGTGACTGTGCCCATCGGCCCTGCACGAAGAAGCTCGCGCGCACGTCGCGTCCCGCGAGGGTGTCGAGCACGCGCTCGGCGTTGCCGGGTGGGCACCACGGCCGGTCGGGGTGCTCCGCATCGAAGGTGAGCGCCACCCGCAGGCGGCCGCCTGCGAGCTCACTCACGGGTGGTGACCTTCGACGCGCGGTAGTAAGCGCCGGGTTCCCGTCCCCGCAGGATCGACAGGCGCCACGCGAGCAGCTGTGCCGGGAGGACCGAGGCCGCCGGCGCGAGCGCATCGTCGAGGGCCCCGATGTCGATGTTCAACGCGCCGTGTGGACCGCCGGGGACCGACGTGATGGTGAGGACCCCCGCGCCCGCGGCCAGCAGTTCCTCGGCGAGGGCGAGGTCGGAACCGAGGGTCTCCGGCTCGGTGGCGATGATGAGCGCCGCGAGGTCCGGGCCGGCGAGCTCCAGCGGGCCATGGCGGAACTGCGCGGTCTGCAGCGCCTCGATCGGCATCCCCACCGCCTCCTTCACGGTGAGGGCGCCCATCTCGGCCGCCGCCCGGGCGGGACCGCGGCCGAGGATCACCATCGTGCCGCGGTCGTTCACCCGATCCACGATCCGCTCCACGAGGCTCTCGTCGTGAAGCAGCCGCTCGATCGCCGCGGCGGCGGAGGCGCCGCGGTCGCGCACGAGGTCCACCGTCTCTTCCACGCCGCGCCCGCCGAGCACTCGTCCGAGCGCGGCCACCGTGACGAGCGACGCCGCGAACGTCTTGGTTGAGGGTCCGGACTCATCGCCGGCGTGGGTGTCGAGCGCGTCGTCCGCGAGCGATGCCAGCGCGTTGGCGGTGCCGTTCGTGACGGCGATCACGCTGGGGGGGTCGGTGAAGCCGCGCGCCCGCTCGACCGCCCGCACGACCTCCGCGCTCTCTCCGGACTGGCTGACGGCCACGAGCAGCGTGCGCGGCCCCAGCATGCCGGAACGGAAATGCAGGAGCTCGGCGGCATCGAGCATCACCGCGACGATCCCGTCGCGGGCGAGCTGCGTTACGGCGGGATAGCAGGCGTCGTAGGAGCTCCCCATCCCGGTGAAGACGACGGTCTTCCCGGCGCCAGATCGGGCGACGTCGTGGAGTGTCGTCGTTTGGTCGACCAGCGCATCCGCGGCTCGGCGCATCGCCTCCGGTTGTCCGGAGATCTCCGCGATGAATGGGTCAGGAAAGTTTCCTAACGATTCCATCGGCGCGAGTGTACGATGCCGAGGTCCCGCGTGTGAAGGTGGTGCGATGGGCGTCAAGGTGGCGGTGATCGGGGGTGGCAGCACCTATACGCCGGAGCTCGTGGAGGGATTCGTGACCCGCGGGGAGCGGCTCCCGGTGGATGAGCTCGTCTTGCTCGACGTCGACCGCGAACGGCTGGATGTCGTGGGCGCCCTCGCAGGCCGGATGATGCGCAAGGCGGGGTGGGGCGGCGATCTCGTGATCACCGGGGACCGCGATCGAGCGCTCGAGGGCGCGGATTTCGTGATCGTGCAGCTGCGTGTCGGCGGCCAGGCGGCGCGCTATGAGGACGAGACGATCCCCTTGCGCTATGGGTGCATCGGACAGGAGACGACCGGGCCGGGGGGGTTCGCGAAGGCCTTACGCACCGTGCCGGTGGTGCTCGAGCTCGCCGAGGAGACGGCCAAGCGCGGCGCGGAGGGTGCCTGGTTCGTCGATTTCACCAATCCCACGGGACTCGTGACACAGGCGCTGCTGGACGAGGGGCATCGCGCGCTGGGGCTTTGCAACGTCGCCATCGGGTTCCAACGGAGGTTCGCTGCTCACTTCGGGGTCGAGCCGCAGCGGGTGCAGCTCGAGCACGTCGGTCTCAATCACCTCACGTGGGAACGCAAGGTCTTGGTGGACGGGGAGGATCGACTGCCGGCGCTGATGGAGACCGCGATGGATCTGTTGGAGGACGAGACGGGCCTGCCGTACGAGCTCATCCGTGCCCTCGGCTCGGTGCCCAGCTACTACCTGCACTTCTACTACCTCACCGGGCGGGTGCTCGCGGAGCAGCTTCGCGAGGGGGCGATCACGCGCGCCGAGGAGGTCATGGCCATCGAGGAGGGCCTGCTGGCCCTCTACCGCGATCCGGCCCTCGATGCCAAGCCGAAGCTCTTGGAGGAGCGCGGCGGAGCGTTCTACAGCGACGCGGCGGCGGCGCTCGTTGCCTCGCTCCACGCGGGAACCGGCGACGTCCAGGTCGTGAACGTCCGCAACGCCGGAGCGATCCCGAACCTCCCCGAGGACGCCGTCGTGGAGGTCGCCGCCACGGTGGATCGCGACGGAGCCCATCCGCTCGCCGTTGATCCCCTGGCCGAGGACATGCGCGGCCTCGTAGAACAGGCCAAGGCCTACGAGCTCCTGACGGCCCACGCCGCCATGACCGGGGACCGCGACCACGCGCTCAGGGCGCTCATGGCGAACCCCCTCGTGGGCGATTTCGACCAGGCTCGACCCCTGCTCGAGGATCTGCTCGAGCACAACCGAGCGCACCTGCCCCGATTCTTCCCGCAAGCCTGAGCGGACGTTACGCGCCCGCGGCGGGCAGCTCTGCGGCGTTGCGCTGGATCTTGGCGAGCGCCTCGGCGGCGTCCTCGATCCCTCTGGGCCCGTCGCGGAAGACGCTCTCCATGAAATACACGGACTCGCGTTGTCCGGCGGCCTCCGCCACCGGGAACGACATCCGGTTGGGGTCGAGCCGCTCGGCATGCTCGACGGCGACCGGCAGGCGCGAGAGCGACGGCTGGAACAGGTCGTAGTGGTTCATCGATGGGTACTGCACCTCTGCCGGGATACCCTCGGCCTCCATGGCCTCGCACACGATGTGGTTCGTGGCGCCGCCGAACTCATCGGGATCGATCGCGAGGACGTAGTTGTAGAAGCTCCACCGGGTGATGCGTTCGTCATGGGGCATCACGCGCACGCCGGGGATCTTCGACACCGTGGCCTCGAACGCCTTGCCGGCGACGGCGCGCTCCTCCTGCTGCGAGGGGAACTTCCGCATCGCCACCACGAGGAGCGCTGCATTGAGCTCGCTCAGCCGGTAATTGCCGCCGAACGTGTGTTCCTTCTCCTCGGCGTCTTTGGCGCGCCCACAATCGATGAGTGAATGAGCCCTGCGAGCAAGCGCCTCGTCCGAGGTGAGCAGGCTCCCGCCCTCGCCGGACGTGAGGATCTTCGAGGACTGGTGGCTGAACGACCCGAACGCGCCGAAGCACCCGGCCCCCCGCCCGTTCCACTGCTGGCCGTGCGCGTGCGCGCAGTCCTCGATCACCGCGAGCCCGTGGTCGCGTGCGATCTGCATGATCCGGTCCATGTCCGCCATCTGATGACCGAGATGCACCGGCAGGATGGCCTTGGTGCGCGCGGTGATCGCCGCCTCGACGAGGTCGGGGTCGATGGTCCACGTCTCGGGGGTGACGTCGACCATCACCGGGAGCGCGCCGGCCGCCATGGGTGCGTAGGCGGTAGCGACGAACGTGAGCGCCGGCACGATCACCTCGTCGCCCCAGCCGATGTCGAGCGCCTTGCAGGCGATCTCCATCGTGATCGTGCCGTTCATCATCAAGATCCCCTGCGCGGCGCCCTGATAGGCGGCGAACGCCTCCTCGAAGGCGGCGCCGTTCAGGCCCGGCTCAGGCCATCCGCCCCACTCGCCTGTACGCACGACGTCGGTGACAGCGGCGACGTACTCGTCGTCGGGTGCGGGCCAGGCGGGGTAGGGGGTGCCGCGCACGGGCGTGCCGCCGTTGATCGCGAGCTCAGGCATCGTCATCTGCTCCTTTCGCGGTAGCGTGCCCGCCATGGGGGCACGGGTCGTGATCATCGGCGGGGGGTCCGCCTACATGCCGGGTATCGCGTTCGCGCTCGCGCACGCACGCGAGGCCTTCGCGGACGCCACGGTCGTGCTCCAGGACGTGGATGCCGAGGCCGCCGAGCTCCAGCGAAGGTTGAGCACGGCCATCTTGCGGTCGAGGGACGCCGGGGACATCCGCGTGGAGTCGCAGCCGGATCGGCTCCTCGCCCTGGAAGGCGCGGACCTCGTGCTGTCGGCGTTCCGTCCCGGCGGCCTGGCGGCTCGGGCGATCGATGAGCGGATCGCGGTGGACCATGGCGTGATCGGTCAGGAGACGGCGGGGCCGGGTGGCTTCGCGATGGCGCTGCGGTCCGTCCCTGTGGTGATGCAGATCGCGCACGAGCTCCAGGACGTGGGGTCGCGGGACGCGATCCTCCTCAACTACACCAATCCGGTGCAGATCGTGAGCGAAGCGATGCATCGGTTCGGTCCGCCGGTGCGCTTCCTCGGTCTGTGCGACCAGACCGCAGGCGAGGAAGGGTTCATCGCGGATCTCCTGGGCGTGCACGCCGACGGCGTCGAGCTCGACACCTGCGGGACGAACCACATGACCTTCACGCGCGGGGTTCGGGTCGGCGGTCGCGACGTCACCCGGGAGTTGTGGTCGCTCTTGGACGCGCTCGAGCTCGAGCGCCTGAACGACGACGCGGATCGGCATGTGGTCGAGCTGTTCCGGTTGATCCGCCATATCCCGAGCGGATACCTGCAGTACTTCTTCTTCCACGACGAGGTCCTGACGCGCCAACGCTCGGCCGGGCGCACCCGCGCCGAAGAGGTGATGGCCATGTTGCCGGCGGTGCAGGAGAGCTACCGGAGCGAGGCCGGATCGGCATTCCCGCGTCCGTCGATGGCTCGCGCGAGCGAGGAGCACGGGGATTTCGCCGTGCGGATCGGGGCCACGCTGCTCACGGGCGCCGAGCACCGCTCGATCCTGAACCTGCCGAACGAGGGTCAGGTCGACGACCTGCCGCGCGGAACCATCGTCGAGACGCCCGCCACGATCACCGACACCTCCGTCGAGGCGATCCCGCAGGGGAGCCTCCCTCCCGAGGTGAGCGGCCTGGTCCATCAGGTCGCGGTCCACGCGGCGCTCACCGCGGAGGCTGCCATCACGGGGGATAGGACGCTCGCGTGGAAGGCGCTGGCCGTGCACCCCTTGGTGCGCGGCCTCGATCAGGCGCGATCCTTGCTGGATGCCTACCTCACCGCGAATGCGGCCCACCTCCCTCGGTTCGCACCGCGATAGTCGCCCCGCTGCCTTGACCGCCACGGAACGAGGAGCGTAGCATCCGTCGGAATAGTTAGGAAAGTTTCCTTAGGGCTGGGACAAGGGGGCACGACGGTCGGCGAGCAGACGTTCGCGGCGGGGACACCCAGCCTGCTCCGTGCGATCAACGAACGCACGGTCCTGGAGTTCATCCGACAGATGGGCCCCGTCTCCCGTGCGCAGATAGCCCGCGATTCGGGTCTGTCGAAGCCGACCGTCTCGCAGGCGCTCACCGCCCTCGAAGGCGCCAACCTCGTGCGCGAGGCCGGTCGCTCCTCGGGCGGCAAGGGCCCGACGGCGGTCCTGTACTCCATGAACCCCCGCGCCGGGTGGGTCGTCGGATTGGACATCGGGCGCGATTGGGTCCGAGCCGCGATCGCCGACCTGAAGGGCGACATCGTGGCCCGACGCGACGAGCGGGCTCGGGCGCGCAGCGCCGATGCGCTCATCGAGCAATTGGGCGATATCGCGCACGGGCTCGCGGCCGAAGCCGGGATCCGTTGGAAGCAGGTCACGGTGGCGGTCCTCGGCAGCCCCGGCGTGTTCGAGCCGGCGCGCGGGCAGGTCACCCTGGCCCATAACCTTCCCGGTTGGGGCCGCGAGGGACTCGCGGAGCGCGTCCAAAAGGAGCTCGGCACCAAGGTCGCCTTCGAGAACGACGTGAACCTCGCGACGCTCGGCGAGCGTTGGCGGGGACTGGGCAAGGACGTCGATGGGTTCGTCTACCTCCACGTGGGCACCGGCGTGGGGTTGGGGCTCGTGCTGGACGGTGCCCTGTTCCGCGGGTCGACCGGTGCCGCGGGCGAGGTCGCGTACCTCCCGCTGGGTGCGAGCGATCCCCGGGGCGCGAAGGTCCGCAAGCGCGGCGCCCTCGAAGGCGGGCTCGGCGCATCCGGCGTGGTGGCGGAGGCACGGGCGCGAGGCATGCGCGCGCCACTGACCCCCAAGCGCGTGTTCGACGCCGCGCGACGGGGGGAGGACGTCGCCCTCCAGGTCGTGGACGTGGTGGCGGGGAGGATCGCCCTCGCCCTCGCCGCGATCATCCCGGTCGTCGACCCGGAGCTCGTGATCCTCGGCGGGGGTATCGGTCGCAACGGCGACCTCCTCCTGGAGCCCGTGCGACGGGGGCTCGAGGTGCTGTCGCCGTTGCACCCTCGGATCGAGGTCTCGGCGCTGGGCGAAGACGCGGAGCTGGTGGGTGCCGTTTCGATGGCCCTCGATGCCGCACAGGAACAACTCTTCGCGCGAGCGGGGCGGGTCGGGAGCATCACGGTATGACGCTCCGGGGGAGTCCGCGCCGAGAATCGCGACCGAGCGATCGAGGCGATTCGGGAGGGGGCGGTTTGAGCAGCGACGGGAGGGTCGCAGACCAAGAACCAGCCAGTGAGGCCCACTCCTCACGTACTGAGGGCAGGACCGGGTCGAACCCTAGAGCGCAAGGAGGCCGCACGTGAGAAGGATCCTGGCTACGGTGGCGCTCGCGACGCTCGTCGCGAGTGCGTGCACGAGCGGAGGAGGAGACGGAGGGGGGGACCAAGGGTCTGCGCCCACGTCGGCGCAATGCACGACCAAAGGGCTGACCGTGCAGTCGTCGTCTGCTGCACCTTCCGCGAGCGCACAGCCCACGGTCACGATGGATCTGTGGAGCTTCTACTCGGGGGGCGAATTCAAGAAGTATTGCGAGGTGCTGCAGGACTTCCATCGCAAGTTCCCGAACATCTCCATCCAACACACGGGCGGCAAGAGCGACCAGGACATCCTGCGCGCCGTCAGCTCGGGGACGGCGCCCGACCTCTTCATCAGTCAGGGCCCCGACAACGTGGCGAAGTTCTGTTCGAGCGGTGCGTACGCGGACCTGAGCCCGAACCTGCAGGCCGACGGCATCGATCTGTCGAAGGAGATCCCGGAGCCCGCGACGCGCTACACCAGCTTCGAGGGCAATCAGTGCACGTTGCCGGTGCTTTCCGACGCGTACGGTCTCTACTACAACAAGGACATGTTCGACGCGGCGGGGATCTCCGAGCCGCCGAAGACCTTCTCCCAACTCGAGGCCGACGCGAAGAAAACCACGAAGCTCAATCCCGACGGCTCGATCAAGGTCGCCGGGTTCGTTCCGCTCTCTACGTTCTACGAGTTGAACGGGTTCTACAACGGCAAGTACAGCGGCGGCACCTGGTACGACGACAACGGCAAGTCCGCCATGGCCAGCGACCCCACCTGGGGCCGGCTGTTGCAGTGGGACAAGGACTTCATCGCGAACGTGTACGGTCCCGACGGCTACAACAAGCTCCAGCAATTCATCGCCGAGGTTGGCGGTCCGAACTCCGAGTGGTCCTCGGCGCAGGCGTTCGAGACGGAGCAGCTCGCGATGGCGTTCGACGGCGAGTGGCGCAACGCCTTCATCCAGGACGACGGCTCGAAGGTCAACTACGGCACGGCCCCGTTCCCCGTTGCGGATGATCACCCCGAGCTGTACGGGGCGGGCCAGATCGGCGGCGACGTTCTGGGGATCCCGTCCAACGCCAAGCAGCCTGCCGAGGCGTGGCAGCTGCTGAAGTACCTGGCGTTGGACACGGGGGCCGAGGTGAAGCTCGCTCAGACCCTGAAGAACGTCCCGACGACCTTCCAGTCCCTGAAGGACCCGACCCTCAACTCCGATCCGCACTTCAAGCCGTTCATGGAGATATTCGCGAACCCCAACTCGGGGTTCAAACCACTGACGCCGATCGGCCAGACCGACGCCGACCTGTGGGACGCGTTCATCGAGAAGTGGGAATCGGGGCAGGTCTCGGATCTCCAGGCCGGTCTTCAGGACGTCGCGGCGCAGATCGATCAGCAGCTGCAGCTGGGTTGATCGATCGTGAGCGCCACGCCGGTGAGGATCGCTGTCACGCCGGCGCGCCGGAAGGCGCGCCGGCGTAGGAGCAGGCGCAAGGCGCTCACGGTACTCGCGTACATGAGCCCCTGGATCATCGGGTTCTGCTGGCTTTACGCCTATCCGATGCTGGCGAGCCTGTACTACTCCTTCACCAAGTACGACGCCATCCTCAGGCCCCCACAATGGGTGGGATTGTTCAACTACCGCTACCTCTTCACCGAGGACCCGTACTTCTGGATCTCGCTGCGGAACACCGTGTGGATCGTCGCCGTGTCGGTTCCTGCATCGATCGTCTTCGCGATCGCTTGTGCGTACGTGCTCACGAAGCCGCGCCGCGGCAGGTCGGGGTATCGGCTCGCATTCTTCCTGCCAACGATGGTGCCCGCGGTAGCCGCCTCGCTGGCGTTCCTGTTCCTGTTGAATCCCTTCGGTCCGGTCGATTCCATCCTGCGGCTCTTCCACCTGCCGGCGCCGCTGTGGTTCCAGGACCCGACGTGGGCGAAGCCGGGACTCGTCATGCTCGGGTTGTGGGGGGTCGGCGCGACGATGATCATCTTCCTCGCAGCGCTGCTCGACGTGCCGGCGCACCTCTACGAGGCTGCGGACATCGAGGGCGCCGGCAGCTGGCAGAAGTTCCGACACATCACGTTGCCGATGATCAGCCCGGTGATCTTCTTCTCGGCCGTGATCGGCGTGATCTACGGCCTGCAGTACTTCACCGAAGCCTTCGTGATCTCGTCGGGGGCGAGCGGTGCGGGCGCCGGCGCATCCACGCTCGGGTACCCCCAGCAGTCCACGCTCTTCTACACCATCTGGCTCTACCAACAGGGATTCGAATCGTTCCATTTCGGGGTGGCATCGGCGATGGCCTGGATCCTGTTCCTGATCGTCATGGGCTGCACGCTCGTGCTGATCAGATCGTCGAGGCGCTGGGTGTTCTACCAGGGAGGGTTCAGGTGAGCGAGGCTGCGCTTGGGGTCGTGCCGCGACGGCGATCGCCGAGGGCGCGACGCCGGTCGTTCTTGCGTGCCGTGGGAAATCACTCGCTCGCGATCGCGCTGAGCGTGGCGTTCCTGACGCCGTTCCTCTTCGTCGTGTCGACGTCGCTGATGACCGAGCATCAGGCCCTTACGCGCGATCTGATCCCCCACCCCTTCCAGTGGAGCAACTACGTCGAGGTCTTCCGCGTGGAGCCCCTCACGCGGTATGCGTGGAACACCTTCGTGTACGCATCGCTCGCGACGCTGGGGGTGGTCGTGTCGTCGGTGCCGGTGGCTTATGCCCTCTCGGTGATCAAGTGGCGCGGCCAGCGCGTCGTGTTCCTGCTCGTGATCGCGACCATGATGCTCCCGGCCCAGGTGACGATCGTGCCGCTGTTCGTGATCTTCGTGAAGCTCGGCTGGATCGGGTCGTTGAAGCCGCTCATCGTGCCGGCCTTCTTCGGCGACGCCTTCTCGATCTTCTTGCTCCGCCAGTTCTTCCTGTCGATCCCCGGCGACCTCGTCGATGCCGCGCGCGTCGACGGGGCGAGCGACCTCCGGATCCTCCGCAACATCGTGGTCCCGATCGCGAAGCCGGCGATCGCCGCGGTCGCGTTGTTCCAGTTCCTCTTCGCATGGAACGACTTCTTCGGACCCCTCATCTACAGCGGGAGCAACGGCGGGATCTGGACGCTCAGCGTGGGGCTGCAGCAGTTCACGACGACGCATCGAGGCGTGTTGTGGAACCTCCAGATGGCCGCATCGGTCCTGTTCATGCTGCCCGTCATCGTGTTGTTCCTGTTCGCGCAGAAGGCCTTCATCGAAGGCGTGACGCTCACGGGCGTCAAGGGCTGATCCCGCTTGGCTCGCGTCGCGTTGCTGGGCAACGGGTGGGTCCAGGGCTTCCATGCTCGCGGTGTACTGGCGCACGGTGATGAGCTCGTCGCGGTCGCCAACCACCGTGAGGAGAGCGCGCGCGCGTTCGCCCGGACCTTCGGCATCTCGAGGATCACCACGGACTGGGAGGCCCTGGCAACCGATCCCCACGTCGATGCGGCCGTCGTTTCTACGCCGAACGCGCTGCACGCCCCCCAGGCCATCGCCTTCCTGCGCAACGGTAAGCACGTGCTCGTGGAGAAGCCGATGGCGACGAGCGTGGCCGAAGCCGACCTCATGATCGAGGCGGCTCGACGCTCGGGAGCGCGGCTCATGGTGGCGCACTGCTGGCGATTCCGCGAGGAGGTCGTCGCGCTGCGGGGGCGCATCGCGCGAGGTGAGCTCGGTGAGGTCGTGAAGACGCGCGGATACGGGGTGCATGCCGGCTGGGGCCCTCAGGGGTGGTTCACGGACGAGGCGCTCGCGGGTGGGGGCGCCCTGGTCGACATGGGCGTGCACGCGATCGACACGGCGCGCTTCTTGCTCGGCGATCCGCAGCCCGGGCGGGTGTGCGCCGCGGTGGGCACCCGCTACGCCGAGGGGCGTTACACGGTCGACGACGATGCCATCCTGCTGATCCGTTGGAGCAACGGCACGAACAGCGTCGTGGAATCCGGGTGGTGGCAACCCCACCTCGGTGGCCTCGAGGCCGACACGGAGGTGTACGGCACGAAGGGCTACGCACGCATCTGGCCCGCAGAGCAGCCCGCCGATGACTACGAACACTGCACGCAGCCGATGTATACGGCGCAGGTCGCCGAATTCCTGGACGCGATCGAGGCGGGCAGGCAGCCCCTTCCCAGCGGGGAGGACGGGCGGGAGGTGATGCGCATCGTCGAGGCGGCGTACGCTTCGGCGGAGGAGGGGAAGGCGTGAGCATCGTGCTCGGCGTCGACGGCGGCGGCACCAAGACCCATGCCGCCGTGGCCGACGAGCGGGGATCCTTGCTGGGGTTCGGCGTGAGCGGGCCGTCCAACTGGGAGGACGCCGGGGTGGAGATGGCCACGGCCGCGCTCACGGCAGCCGTCCGCGAGGCGTTGAGCGCGGCCGCATTGGGGCCCGAACGTGTCGACGCATCGATCTTCGGGCTGGCCGGCATCGACTTCCCGTCGGACGTCGTGGCGATGAACGGCGTGCCCGGTGCGATCGGCCTCGGCGGACCCCACCACGTCATCAACGACTCGTTCGTGGCATTGCGCGCCGGCACGAACCATCCGTGGGGCGTGGTGGTGATCTCCGGCACCGGGTCGGTCGTAGCCGGGCGCAACCCCGCCGGCGAGACGTTCCGCACGCTCGGGGTTGGTGCGCTGTTCGGCGACGACGCGAGCGCTTCCGAGATATCGCAGGCGGCGCTCGGCGCCGTCGCGGCCGACATCCTCGGACGCGGACCGCACACCGCCATGACCGATCTGCTCTGTTCCATGGCGGGAACGGACGAGCCGATGGAGCTCATCGAGGGTGTCGCCCGCGGCCGGATCGCGGACGCGCAGTTCGCCCCCGCGGTCGTGGAGGCCGCCGAGCGCGGCGATCTGGCGGCCCGGCGGATCCTGGAGCAGGCGGGTGCCTCCCTCGGCGACCTCGCGGGGCACGTCGCGCGGCGCCTCAGCTTGGATGGGTCAGAGTTCGAATTGGTGCTCGCGGGCGGTATGTTTCGCTCACGGAGCCGGATCATGCGCGCCGCGCTCGAAGCGACGGTCAAGCGGTCGGCGCGATTCGCGTTCGCCGTCACGTTGGAGGCGCCGCCGGTGGTGGGCGCCGTGCTGCTGGCCCTGGAGGAGGCGGCCGCGACCGTGGATGCGGAGTGTCACGCTCGGCTCGCGGTGGCGTCCATCGAAGCGCTCAACGTCCGGCCCGCCCGTATCGTCGCGCCGGACGGCCATCAATCGAACCCGTAGGTGGGAGCGACCGTCTGCGCGAGTTTCATCCACGTGAGCAGGCACCGGTAAACCGCCCGGAAGTCGTCTGAGGAGAAGCGCACCGTCCTCGGTCCGTTCCGCTCCGAGCCGGGGCTCAGCTCGCAGATGTCCGCCACGGCGGTGCCGAGCACATCGACCTCCAGCGTAAACGGCGCAGCGGGCGTGAACAGCTGGAGCTTCTCGACGCCGCGAACGGCCGCGACGACCCCGGCGCGCACGAGCTCGCAAGACCGCTCGGGAGAGCGTGAGCGCCCCACGCGGTTGCCGAACCCCTCCTTCACGACGGCGGTGTGAACCCACGGGAGGTGCTCCGTCGCCTGCGCACAGCACGCCCGGTCTCCGGCCACGAGGCCCACCGGCACGCCGAACGTCCCCGCGAGGGCTGCGTTCAGATGGGTCTCGTTCCACGAAGCTCCGTTCACGCGGACATCCATCATGGAGCCGGTATAGGTGTGATCCAAGATCGCATCAGGCGTCCCGGCTCCCGCGTGATACCCGATGAACGCCGCCACGGAGAACGTGTCGTCGATGCCGGTCATCATGCTGAACGGCACCTTGGGCGTTCCTTGCACGAGGTCGGCGCGAGGGTCAAGGGCATCGGGAAGCAGGTTGCCCATGTCGCCGTGCGAATCGCTCACCACCACCTCGTCGGCGCCGGCGTCGAAGGCCCCTGATACCGCCGCGTTGGCCTCCTGCGTCATCACCGCGCGGGCCCACCCGTAGTCGTCGGTACCCCGCCATGTCTGGCGGAGCGTGGTGATGCCGCCGATGCCTTCCATGTCGACCGAGATGAACACGCCGAGCGTCATCCGGCTCCCTTCCCTGGATGGGTACCGGGCGGCATCCTATCCGGGCGGCGGCACCGGGGTGAGCGGCTCGCCCGCGCCGGCACGGTTCGCGACCACGAGGAGCGGTTGCCCGAAGACCTTGCGGAATCGCGTGGCGAGCCCGCGCGGATGCCATCCTTCCGGAACGGGGGCGACCACCTCGAAGCCGCCCCGGAGCCAGTTGCACGATAGGGGCGCGGCGGAGCCGGGCGGGATGCGCCGGTTCAGCTCATCGGCCAGCATGAGGGCCGTGGCGGCGCGCAGGACCGAGTCCCGATCCGCAGGAGCGATCATGCGCCCGTAGGGTCCAAGTCGCGTGTCCCCGTCGGCTTGGCGCAAGATCGCCGTGAGCGCCCCCAGGTCGGCATGGGTGAACCCCGCGAGGTCCGCCGCCGTGACGATCATGGCCGCGTGCTCGAAGCGGTCGTAGTAGTCGATGGCACGGCCGATGTCCACCAACGTTGCCCCGTGCCCGAGCATCTCCCGAACCGACGGTGGCGCCTGGGGGTCGAGGGCCTCGTGCAGCCGCCCCGCGAGCGATGCCCGACGATCGGCGGATGCGGCTTCCCAGGTGGCGAACCTGCTTGCGAGGGTTCCCACGGAGATCCTGCGGATCCAGCTCGCGGACGGGATCCCCTCCGCCTCTGTGGTGAGAGCGAGCCCCTCCCGCAGACCCCGGCTGGAAACCACCAGCCTCGCGGCGTCCACGTGGCTCATGACGCACTCGATGACGAGCGCACCGCCCACGATGGTGTCCGCCCGGTCGGGATTGAGCCCCGGCATGTTCGCCCGTCGCTTCATCGACCGCTCGGTGAGGGCCTCGATCAAGGCCTGCAGGCGCCGCGACTTGAGGAAGTAGCCGTGGAGCAAGGGGATCGGGTAGTCCGCGCGCTTGAGGTCGACCTTCGCGAGGTTCCGCACGGTGCCGCCGATGCCGACCAGGTCTTCGCCCATCCCGAGCTCGGAGATGCCGGCATCGGTGAGCGCCGACGAGACGAAGCGCCGCAGGGCCGCGAGCTCGTCCGCGGACGGGGGGTCGGAGGTGAGGAACCGATCGCTCATGCGCAGCGAACCTAGCTTCATGGACCAGACTCGCTCGAGTCGCCGGTCGCGGAATCGGACGAGCTCCACGCTGCCTCCGCCCACATCCATCGTGAGCCCGCCGGCGACGGGAAGGTCGTGGACGGCACCCGCGAAACCCAGGCGCGCCTCGTGGTCCCCGTCGATCACCTGGAGCGGTACGCCGAGGAGGCGGGCGCGCTCCACGAGCTCGGGCCCGTCGGCCGCGTCGCGCACCGCGGCGGTGGCCACGGCGATCATGCGGGTCGCTCCCGCCCCGTTCGCCACGGCGAGGAAATCGCGCAGGGCCTCGAGCGTGCGTTCGATGGCCTCGCTCCCGAGGCTGTCGGAATCACGGAGATCGCGGGCGAGGCGAAGGGGAGCGCGCGCGTCTTCGATGACGTCGAGGTGCTCGCCCTCGCGGAGCCGAAACACGATCATGCGGCCGGAGTTCGATCCGATATCCACGACCGCGAACGGTCGCTCGTCGCGCTCCGGCACCGACACTGCGCTCATCGGGCCCGATGCTCGCACATCCGGGTGGCGTCGAGGTGAACGCGACGCCCGAGGATCAGGTGGCGGGCGGCACGTCGATCACGGGGCCGCTCGGCGGTTGCCCGCTCGCACGTTCCCAGTCGCGGATCGCCTCCGCAAGCTTGACCACGAGGGCCGCCCCTCCAAGCAGCTCGACCGCGCGGCCGATCGGCGTGCGGCGGAGCCCCGGGATGCGCATCACGAGGGGCACCGACACGATCATCCCGGCGGCGACGATCCGTCGCAGCCGCCGCCCAGGCGGGGAATCGAGGAAGAAGAGGAGCTCATCGACGGTCATGTTCGCGCGTTCGGCCAGCTCTTTGAATCGCGCGAGGTCGAACCAGCGGGCGGGGGAAGGAGAACGATCGCTCATGCCGGACATCGTATCGGCCGAAGAGCGGCGAAGGTGGATCCCACGGCGGTCTCGTGGGACGAGACCGGCCGGGTTTGCGAAACTGGGAGATATGCGCGCATACGGCGTCAACTACGACACCGGGCTGACCGTCGAGGCCCACAGCACCGGACCGTCGTTCATCGAAGACGACGTTCGGCGCGACATCTAGCTATCGCGTCGGACCTCCGCGCGACGGCGATCCGGATATCCGGCGAGGATCCGATCGACTGGAGCTCGCCGGTCGCTACGCACTGAGGCTGGGCTGGAGGGTGGTTCTCGCTCATGCCGTACGACATGGCGCCGGAACCGTTCGTCGAGTACGTCGCTGAGTGTGTGGCTGTGGCCCAGCGCTTGCGAGCGCGCGGCGAGGTCGTCGCCGTCTTGGGGTGCGAGATGTCGCTGTTCTGCTCGGGGTTCGTGCTCGGTGAGGGCTTGATCGGCCGAGTGGCGACGATGACCGACCCCGCGACGTGGATCAGCCCCGAGTCCATGGCGACGATGATGGACGGCCTCGCTCGGGCGCAGACGGTGCAACGAACGATCGTCGGTCGGCTTGCGCTGCGTTCGACAGGTCGGATGACGTATGCGGCTGGCACGTGGGAGGAGATCGAATGGGATCCTCTTCGACATCGTCTCCATCGATGCCTACCGCGATGCGGGCAACGCGGCCGGCTACCTCGAGCAGGTGAGGGGATACCGTCGGTTCGGCCGGCCCGTGGCGATCACCGAGTTTGGCTGCTGCACGTTCGCAGGCGCTTCCGAACGGGGAGGGAGCGGATGGCTGATCCTGGACCGCGACGTCGATCCGCCGGCGCTCGACGGCGACTACGAGCGAGACGAGGGCGAGCAGGTTCGCTACTTCAACGAGTTGATGGACATCTACGACGCCGAGGAGGTGGATTCCGCGTTCTGGTTCAGCTTCGCGGGATTCGCCTTGCCGCGTCGACGCGGTGATCTCAAACTCGACCTCGATATGGCGTCGTACGGAGCCGTTGCCGTCTCAGACGCGGCCGGGGGAGGCGCAGGCGTGGGGTGGGAGCCCAAGGAGGTATTCCATGCCATCGCGGCGAACTTCGATCGCCGCCGAACCGCCTAAGGTCCGTCGACGCTCAACATCTCCTGCGGCCCCCCAGCTCGCCGATGTGTTGGGCGAGGAACCGGCGGTCGACGCCCGTCGCGGCGAGGCGTCTCGCGCGTTCGAAGGCGACCCGAGCGGCGCCCGGCCGCCCCAGCCGGCGCAGCATCGCGCCGCGGGCGGCGTGCATCAGGTGATAGCTGTCCAGGCCCGGTGCGATCGTGTCGAGCATGATCAACGCAGCGCCAGGACCGTCGATCTCGGCGTGGGCGATGGCCCGATTGAGGGCAACCACGGGTGTGGGCATCAGCGAGAAGAGGTGTTCGTACAGATCGACGATCTGCGGCCAGTCGGTCGTCTCGAACGAGCGGGCGTCGCAGTGCACGGCCTGGATCGCGGCTTGCAGTTGAAAGGGACCCGGCTGACCCCTGCGGATGCAGGTGCGAACGATCGCCTGGCCCTCTTCGATCATCGCGCGGTCCCACCCGGTGCGATCCTGGTCGCGCAGGAGCACGAGCTCGCCATCCTCCCCTGCTCGAGCAGAAACCCGTGACTCGCTGAGCAGCATCAGCGCGAGCAGCCCCGCCGCTTCGGGTTCATCGGGCATCAACTCGACGAGACCGCGAGCGAGTCGGATCGCTCCACTCCGCAACGAAGCCCGTGCCGGATCGTCGAGCCCGGTGTTGTAGATCAGGTACAGGACCGAAAGCACGGACCGGAGTCGTTCGGGAAGATCGGCTTCGGCCGGCACTCGGTAGGGGATCTTGGCGACCTTGATCTTGTACTTGGCTCGGACGAGCCGCTTCGCCATCGCCGACTCGCTCACCAGGAACGATCGGGCCACCTCGTCGACGCGCAGCCCGCCGAGCAGCCGGAGGGTCAAGGCGACGCGATGCTCCGGACGCAGCGCCGGATGGCAGCACGTGAACATCAGACGGAGTTGGTCATCCTTCACGATCCCGATCTCTTCCGATCCCTGCCCTACGGGGCCCGCCGACGTGGTTGCGATCGCACCGAGCTGTTCATGCAGTTCCCTGCCACGGGCGGAACGGCGAAGATCATCGATCGCGCGGTTCCGCGCCGTGGTGACGATCCACCCCGCGGGGTTGGGTGGGATGCCGTCGCTCCTCCATCGGTCGCTCGCCACGACGAAAGCCTCCTGCACGGCATCTTCGGCGAGCGTGATGTCGCCGAACACGCGGACCAGTGTCGCAACCGCCTGCCCGTACACGTCGCGGAAGGCGCGCTCGACACGGACCGGCCCCTCCTCGGCCGCGACGACGGACCTCACGCCTGAACGCGCCCGGTCGCTCGGAACGGGCGCACCTCGATCGGGTGATCGATCGCGTCCACGACCTTGCGGGCCCAGGTCACCGCCGCGTCGAGGTCGTCCGCATCGATGACGTAGAACCCCGCGATGTGTTCCTTCGCCTCGACGAAGGGCCCGTCGGTCATGACCAGATCGCCCTCACTGATGCGGATGACGGTCGCCGCGTCGGGGTCGTGGAGCGCCCCGCCGAACACGAACGCGCCGCTCGCCTCCATCTCATCCTCGAGGGCGACGACCCGCTCCATGAACCCCTTCATCTCTTCGGGGGTTCTCGGCCCCGCCGGTGCCTCGCCCTCAACACCGAAGGTCGACAACAGGTACTGAGCCATCCGTCCTCCTTCCATCGGCGCAGGTCGCTCCCGCGCTCATCCTGCTTACGGATGGGATCGGCGCGCGAGGACGCCCGCGGCAACATTAGTCCCGAAACGATCGGGAACCGGTCCAGGCGATGTGCGATCGCTCCGGTCTACGATCGGCGGAGAGGCCCGACGGAGGCGGTCGCGTCATAACCGCCACACGACCCGAGGGGGGTAGCATCCGCTCGCCGCGGGTGTCCTCCCACCTCGATCCACCGGGTATCCCCCTTGGACGGGCCGAACCGCAGGTGCGACCATGCCCGTATCGTGGAAACGGCCGAGGCGATCGAGGGCATGACGGAGGTTCGCCGCCGGCGTTTGGTCCTGCTGGCGCGCGTGCTTTCCGCGTTCACGGTCATCGGCGTCGCCGCCGGCCTCTTGCTCGCGGCCGTCGATCAGCAGCCCGCCGACCAGGGGTTGCTTCTGGCGTTCGCGCTGTTCCCGCTCGTGGGCTACCTGATGGCCACCCGCCGCCCGGACAACGCACTGAGCTGGATCATGTTGGGGATCGGGGTGGCGATCGGGTTCGGCGGGTTCCTCGGGTCGTACGGGAGCTACGCCGCCCACGGCGGCATCGGGGGTCGCACGCTCGGACTGGCCGCGATCTCGCTCAACAGTCCGATGTGGGTGCCGATCGTGGTTCTGCCCGTCACGTTCCTGCTGTTGCTGTTCCCCGACGGCCACCTTCCCTCGCCTCGCTGGCGATGGTTCGCACGCATCCTCGGCGTGAGCCTGACGGTCGTCTACTTCTCGATCGTCCTGAGCCCCGGGAGGTTCGGCGAAGATGTAACGGGCTTCGCGAACGCCCGGAACCCGCTCGGCGTGGAATGGCTTCGACCGGTGCTTGCGGTCGCGATGGTCAGCTTGGTGCTGGTGCCTATCGGTGTGATCGGTTCGCTCATCGCCCTCGTGCAGCGGTTCCGACGCTCGTCGGGGATCGAGCGGCTCCAGCTGCGATGGTTGGTGACCGCAGCGTCGATCGTGGCGATCCTGTACACCGTCGCCCTGTTGATCGGGATCACGGGTTCGTGGTCCACGAGCGACCAACCCGGCTGGATGACGGCCGTGCAGAACATCGCGGTCTTCTCGTTCGGCTTGATCCCGATCGCGATCGGGGTCTCGGTGTTGCGCTACCACCTGTTCGACATCGACGTCGTCATCAACCGCGCCCTGCTCGTCGGGGTGCTCGCCGTGTTCATCGGGGTCGTCTACGTCGTCGTCGTTGCCGGCGTCGGCGCGATCGTGGGGAGTCGCTCCGACCCCCTCCTGTCCGCCGCCGCGGCTGCGATCGTCGCGCTCGCGTTCCAGCCGGCGCGGAACCGGGCGCAGCGGTTCGCAGACCGGCTCGTCTACGGGGAACGCGCCGCGCCGTATGAAGTGCTCTCGGAGTTCTCCGAACGCCTCGGGAACACCTACGCCACCGAGGAGCTGCTCCCGCGGATGGCACGCGCGCTCGCGGGCGGGACGGGGGCGGTGCGGGCCGACGTCTGGGTACGCATCGGGGACGAGCTGGTGCCGGAGGCGACCTGGCCGCACGACGGGGATCAGCTTCCCCCGATCGCGGTGATCGAGGGCGATGTCGAGGAGGTAGCCCCGTCCGGGATGCGGGAGCCGATCCGGCATCAGGGGGAGCTCCTGGGCGCACTGTCGATCGTGAAGCGCCCGGGTGAGTCGATCACCCCGGCGGAGGAGAAGCTCGTCCGCGACCTGGCCTCGCAGGCGGGTCTCGTGATGCGCAACGTCGCCCTAACGGAGCAGCTGATGGACAACATCGAACAGCTGCGCGCATCCCGACAGCGCTTGGTCAATGCTCAGGACCAGGAGCGCCGCAAGCTCGAGCGGAACCTTCACGACGGGGCGCAACAGCAGCTCGTCGCGCTGTCGGTGAAGCTGCGGCTGGCCGAGGGGCTCGTCGCCCGCGACGTGGAGAAGGCGCAGGCGATGCTCGCCGACCTGCAGATCGAGACCGGCCAGGCGATCGAGGATCTCCGCGACCTGGCCCGTGGGATCTATCCCCCGCTCTTGGCCGATAAGGGGCTGGTCGCCGCGCTGGAGGCGCAGGCACGCAAGAACCCCGTCACGACGTCGGTGAGCGCGGAGCATGTCGCGCGGTATCCGCAGCAGGTGGAGGCGGCCGTGTATTTCTGCGCGTTGGAGGCGCTCAACAACATCGCGAAGTACTCGGGAGCAAGAAGCGCCGAGGTGGGACTGGCGCAGTCGAACGGCGCTCTCACGTTCGAGGTGTCCGACGACGGGGCCGGCTTCGACACCGACAGGACGACCTACGGGAGCGGCTTGCGCGGCATGGCGGATCGTATCGAGGTGATCGGTGGCGTGCTCGAGGTCCGGTCGGTACCGGGCAGCGGCACGTGGGTCACCGGTCGTATCCCCGCCGAGGCACTCCCGAGCGAGCCCTCGCCCGCGCTGCAGCGGGCCTCGGGCGCCTAACCGTCGTTGAAGCCGGTCGCTCGAGGACGGCCAACTCTACGCTCCTCGGATCCGAAGAGGCGAAGTGCTCTGGGGCATCGCTTCCTCACGCACCGTGGGTCGAAACGCGGAAGGTGGGCGCGGTTGATCAGGGGACGGTAAAGGGACGGCCAGCGCTGGAAGCCGGATTGGGACAATACCGAGATGGACGTCCAAGGTCGACCCTCCGGCGGCAGGATCCTCGTGGTGGATGACGAGCGAGCCCTCCGGCACTTGCTCAAGGCGTACCTGGCCAAAGAGGGCTTCGAGGTCATCGAGGCGGCGACGGGGGAGCAGGCGCTCTCCCTGCTCCAGGGTGGTGGTGTGGACCTCGCCCTCATCGACGTCATGCTTCCCGAGTTGGACGGGTTCGAAGTGGTCCGGCGGATCCGCGCTCGATCATCGGTCCCGATCATCCTCGTGACGGCACGAGGCGAGGAGACGAATCGGGTAACCGGGCTGGAGATCGGGGCGGACGATTACGTCGTGAAGCCATTCTCGGCGCCCGAGGTGGTCGCCCGGGTCCGGGCCCACCTCCGGCGCGTCCGAGGCTTCGATGGGACGGCGCCCGTCCTTCGGGTTGGTGCCGTGGAGGTGGACCGCGCTTCCCGCCGTTGTTCGGTTGACGGCCGGGCGGCCGACCTGACCCGCAGGGAGTTCGATCTGCTGCAGACGCTCTTCGAGAATGCCGGTCGCGCTTTGACCCGCGATCAGCTCCTCGATGCGGCCTGGGGAACCTCGTTCGTGTCACCCAAGACCGTGGACGTCCACGTGGCATCGCTTCGTCATAAGCTCGGAGCCGCAGTTCAGATCAGCGCTTTGCGCGGCGTCGGATATCGTTTGGAGACGTCGTGAGACTCCGCCTTTCCTCGTTTCGGATCTGGCTTTTGGCCGCCATGCTCGTCGCCGGAGTCGCGGGCCTGATGGGAGCGCGTTTCGCCATCGGGCGGATCCAACAGAGCGAGGAAGAGACGGGCGACCGGGCCAAGGACCTTCGGATCGCCCGTGCCATCGCCGCTCACATGGAAGTCGGGGGAGACGTCCGGGGGCTCGAGGCTATCCAATCCGTGCTCCCCTACGACCAGATCGTCGTGTATCGGGGCAGCGAGTTGTTCTTCGCAGGGCCTCCCATCACGAACACGGCGTTCGAGCTCGATGTGACGGTCCCATTCGCGGGAGGCAGGGTCGTGTTGCGCACTACAACACGCCCCGGGTGGATGGCCGCTGGAGGTCACCCTCGTGGTGGCGGGAGTGGTGCTGCTGGTGATCGCCGCCGCCTTGGTGGCAGCGTCGCTCCTGTCAAGGGCTCTGCGGAAGCCGGTCAACCGAGCGGTGGCGGCAGCCGACCGGGTCGCCGCGGGAGACCTCGAGGCAGGATCGGCGAGGTCGTTCCCGAGGAGCTTGCTCGGTTGGCGAACGCATTCGACTCGATGGCCGCCGGCTCGAGGCGGCCGATGACGACCAGCGGGAGTTTCTCGCCGACGTCGCGCACGAGATCGCTACGCCGGTGAATGCCATCGCGGGCCTGGCGAGCGCCCTGGCCGATGGAACGGTTCAGTCGGGGAGCGAGCGATCAGAAGCGGGCGACTTGATCCAGACGGAGACGGCACGACTCGGATCGTTGCTGGAGGATCTGCGGTGGCTGACCAGGCTCGATCTGCCGAGCCTGTCGGCCGGGAGGTTATCGATCTCGCCGACGTCCTTCGAAGCGTTGATGTGCGATTCGCGCGAGCCGCGGCCGGCGCGGGCGTGGGACTCTCTCGGTAAGGATGGAACACCATCGGGTGTTGACGGACCGCAGGCTGCTCGAGACCGTTCTCGACAATCTGGTGTCGAACGCCATCCGCTACACGAGGGCGGGAGGACAGGTGACCGTTCGCGTATCCGCCCAGACCGTGGGATCGGGCTTCTGGTGGCCGACACCGGGATCGGTATCGGACGGGAGGACTGGCCGGATCTTCGACCGCTTCTACCGGGTGGACCGGGCACGAGATCGTGCCTCCGGAGATCAGGTCTCGGCCTGGCACTCGCCAGGAGAGCGGCCCACTCCCTCGGCGCCCGGATCGAGGTGTCGAGCGAGGCTGGGCGAGGAAGTGAGTTCAAGGTGATCTTTTCCGAACCTCGATCCTGAATCCCGAGACCCTCTCGAGCTGTTTCAGGGCTTGTCTGGACCGTGACCATGCCCTAACCGTCTCCTAACCGTGGTCGCGTAAATGTATTGCAGCGGCGTCATACCGACGCCCGTGAAGGAGGGGACATGGTCCTCGTTCGATCGCAAACCGGTGAAGCCAGGGGACGACTCGCAATCGCCACGTCGATATGGGCGAGACGTTCTGGCCTCAAGGCTCCCGCCCACCCGTCGTCCAGCGGCAGATGACCGGTCCCGTGCTCCTGCATCGGACGAGACGCGACCCCACGCCGCTCCTTGGTGGTTGCCAACCTCACGGTCGCGGGGAGCAGCTGGTCGCGGAGGTTCGTCGTCGGATCCAATCTGGGGCGTCCAGGTTCCACGTGGTGGTGCCCGCCTCTGCGGGATCCTCATGGGATGACCTGGACGGAGGAGGAGGTTCTGCGCGCCGCGAGGGATCGCCTCAACCAGACCCTCTCGGTGCTCCGCGATAGGAGCCAGGTGAGCGGCGAAGTCGGCGACTGGACGCCCATCCTGGCCGTCGAAGACGCTTTCGAACGAGAGAGTTCGACGAGATCATCGTGTCGACCCGGCCTGCCGGATCATTCGTTGGACCCGACTCGACCTGGCCCAGCGGATCGCCCGTCGCTTCGGGCTCCCAGTGACTCACGTGATCTCGCCGAGCGAGGACTCGGCCGATGGTGTCGATGAGGTCGCGGCCAGGTCCACTTGTCCCGACGCCACGACGGGTCTGCCCCCGGTCGTTGAGAGGCCGCGGACGTGTCGACCCAACCGAGGACTCGATCGCCGAATCCCCCGGTCAGAGTGGGTCAGCGATCGCGGATGGGATCGGGTGGCGTGCGTGCTCGTGTCCGACTCGCGAGGGCGCGCCGCTGCGCGGGGTCTGCGAGGCGCCCGCCCGAACGGGCTCAGCTTTCCACGGCGACGGAACGACGAGCTGCCGCTCGTGGGAGTTGACCGTTCACGCATTCGCCTCCGACATCGCCGAGTCGCTACATTGCCTTTGTGGGCGGGGTGACGAAGCGCGAGGTTGCCAGACAGGCGGGGGTGAGCCTCGAGCAGGTCGCGACGTTCGTGGACCTCGGCATCCTTCGGGCCGCCGACGATGGTTCGTTCTCGGCAGGCGATGTCCGCAGGGCTCGGGTCCTGGAGGGACTCGAGCGGGCCGGCCTGCCCCTTGAGGCCATGGCCAAGGTCGTTGAGCAGGGGGATCTCTCCTTCGACTTCCTCGATCTCTCCGTGTACGACCGATTCTCGCGCCTGAGTGGCACGACCTTCCAAGATCTCAGTGCACGGCGGGGTATCCCGCTCGAACTGCTCATGGTCATGCGCGAGACGATCGGGTTCGCGCGACCGCGGGGTGAAGATCTCGTTCGGGAGGACGAGCTTCGCATCGCTTCCGCCATGGAGTTGCAGCTGTCGAGAGGCTTCAGGCCCGCCGTCGTCGAACAATGGCTTCGGGTCTACGGGGAGAGCATGCGTCGGATCACCGAGACCGAGGCGGATTGGTGGCACACCGAGGTCGAGGTACCGCATCTGGCGTCCGGCCTCGACGAGGCGGAAGTGCTGGAGGCGGCCGCCCGCTGGGGCGACGAGATGACCTCGGCGAGCCAGCAAGCCCTCCTCGCCATCTACCACGCGCATCAGGAGCACGCGTGGACCGATGTGTTCGTCGCGGATGTGGAGAGCGTCCTGGATCGGGCCGGCCTTCGACCGAGAACCAAGACCCTGCCGGCCATGTGTTTCCTGGACATATCCGGATACACCCGGCTCACCGAGGAGCGTGGGGACGAGGCCGCAGCGGACCTCGCGACGCGCCTCACCGGCTCCGTCCAGCAGGTCTCAGAGCGACATGGAGGCAAGGTCGTGAAGTGGCTGGGGGACGGTGTGATGTTCCATTTCCGCGAGGCGGGCCCGGCGGTTCTCGCCGCCCTCGAGATGGTCGAGGAGGTCTCACGTTCGAGTCTCCCACCCGCCCGTGTGGGCGTCCAGGCCGGGCCGGTCGTGTTCCAGGGAGGCGACTACTTCGGACGAACGGTGAACGTCGCGGCACGGATCGGCGAGTACGCGCGACCCGGAGAGGTCTTGGTCAGTCAGGACGTCGTCGAACGGGCTGAACTCGACGATGTGGAGTTCACGGCGATCGGACCCGTCGAACTCAAAGGGCTGTCGGAGCCGCTGCGGCTCCATTCGGCTCGTCGACGCGTGTGACAGGCTCTGCGTAGTACCCGTTGTCGGCAACCGCCCGTAGACGCTCCGCATCCTGCTCGAGGTCTCTTCGATGTCCGTCTCCGGCCAGCCGCCCGCTACGTCTGCACCTGCAGGAAGCTTCCCTTGATCCACGAGCATGATCATGCGGCGGTTCGCGGGCCGGGGTACCCAGACCTGCAAATCAGCTCACGACGAGCATCTCCGATGTGAACAGCTCCGAAAGGACCTCTGTCCACCACGTGGTACGTCGCCGGACCGATCTCGGACGCGGTCGGATGCGCGAAGCCGAAAACGGCGTGCTTCGTTGGTGGCCAGATCGCTCCTCAACCCGACCTTCGTGCCGGGGGTTCTTCCCAGGGTTCCCTTGGGGGAGGCGGACGGGAACACCGTAAGAACCACAACGAGAACCATTAACCCCGTGGTCAGTTCGCTCACATCGCCATCGCTCGACCTGTCGGTCAACCGCACGCGGATCCTGCTTCGCTGGCCGGCCATCCGCAGTACCTTCTTCTGCTTACACCGGTTCAAATGGCGCTGCATCGCATGAGGAGGATCACCTGTGCAGACTGACGAGATCCGCTTTCTGTTCGCCTATGACCGCTGGGCGACTCGCCGGGTGCTAACCATCCTCCAAGGTGTGGATCCGGCGAAATGGTCGCGGGCGCACGACGTGGGTGAGCGCGGCCTGGGCAGCATCCTCGTCCACCACCTCGGCGCCTCCCAGCGCTGGCGCATCGGATTCGAGACTCAGGGCACCGACGAAGGACCGGAGCCGGAACTCGAGCCGTTGCCGACGATCGACGAGTTGCGCGAACGATGGGAGGCCGAGTGGGCCGCGGTCGATGTCTGGCTGGCGACCTTGACGGACGGCTTCATCCAGTACGCGTACAACGGGGTGCCCGTCTGGCAGATGCTAGTTCATGTCGTCAACCACGGAACCCAGCACCGCGCAGAGGCGGCGGTGCTCCTCACGGCCGAGGGTCGATCGCCAGGCGAACTGGACCTGATCAACTATGCCGAGGAGCAGACCGGGGTCGGCGGCACGGAAGCCTGAATCGACGGGTGGTTGGGCTCGTGGCCATCTTCGCTCTCCACAGACCCTGCAACACCGAGGCGACATTCTCCCAGTGCGCTTTTCTGTCTACGCGGAGGCGGACGGGAATCGAACCCGCCTGGGTGCTTGCGCACCCACGTCGGTTTTGAAGACCGCGAGGCCCACCAGGAACCCTGACGCCTCCACGCGCGAGCATACCGGCGGCCCGCCCGCACAGACCTCGAACGCCTCCTTCACACCTCGTCGTGGCGGAAGCAGCGGATCTCGTGGTCGTTCACCATGCCCACGGCCTGCATGAACGCGTAGCACACCGTAGGTCCGACGAACCGGAAGCCACGGCCCTTCAGGTCCTTGCTCATCGCCCGCGAGGCCGGGCTCTCCGAGGGGATGTCCCCGCCGCGCCGGCGCCGGTTCGCGACGGGCTTCCCGCCGACGAAGCTCCACAGGTACGAGTCGAGCGAACCGCGCTCGCGATGCACGAGGGCCGCGGCCGCGGCGTTCGTCACGGCGGCCTCGACCTTCAGCCGGTTGCGCACGATGCCGGGATCACGCAGGAGTCGCTCAAGCTTGGCGGGCGTGAACCGCGCCACCTTCTCGATGTCGAAGCCGGCGAACGCTGTGCGGTATCCCTCGCGTTTGTTGAGGATCGTCTGCCAGGAGAGTCCGGCTTGCGCACCTTCGAGGACCAGCATCTCGAACAGATGGCGGTCGTCGTGTGAGGGCAACCCCCATTCCCGGTCGTGGTAGGCGAGCATCCTCTCGTCCGTGTTCCGGGCCCAGCTGCAGCGGACGGGGTCGTTGCGCGGCATGGCCGAACCGTACCCCCCGTGGGTGACACGGCGGTTTCCTCGCGTATCCTTCTTCGGTAGTCCATATCAGACTAGAAAGGGCAGCGATGGCCGTGTCGAAGGTGGAGGTCGTGGTGTTGGGATGCCTGGCCGACGAGCCGCTGTACGGCTACGAGCTGCTCGAGCGGATGAGAGCGCGCAGCATGGGCTTCTGGGCGGACGTCGCCAAGGCGTCCGTCTATCAAGCGCTGCAGCGACTCGAACGCCGCGACCTCGTTCACGGCAAGACGCAGGAGGGGAGCGAGGGCCCGGATCGCCGCGTCTACCGCATCACGAAGCCCGGCCGGGACCGCCTCCGCGAGGGCCTGAGCGAGCGCTTCGATGAGCTCGCTCCGTATGAGACGGGGGCCGGCCTCGCCCTCGGGTTCGTGCACCTGCTGGCCCCCGCGGAGGCTCGCCGCGCGGTTGAGGAGCGCGAACGGGCCGTGAAGGCACTACTGGACGCCTTCGCCGCCGAGCGAGATCGCACCGCCGGAACGAAGGGCGCCACGAGGATCGTGGCCGACGCCATGCTCGCGCGACAGGCGGCGCTCGCCACGGCCGACCTCGCGTGGCTGCGTTCATTCCGTAGCACCATCGGCAAGCTCCGTCGTTGAGCGACCGTAGGATGAGCACGATGGAGGCCGCGTTCTTCGATCTCGACAAGACCATCATCTCGCGCTCGTCCTCTCTTGCGCTCTCGAGGCCGCTGTACCGCGCGGGCATGGTGTCGCGCTCCCAGCTCCTGCGCGGCGCCTACGCCCAGCTCGTCTACCTCATGGTGGGCGCCGACGAGGACAAGATGGAGCGGCTCAAGGAGGGCATGTTGAGCCTCACGCGCGGGTGGGACCGAAACCAGGTCGAGCAGCTCGTGCGCGAGGTCATCTTCGAGGTGATCGATCCGTACGTCTATCAGGAGGCGCTGGACCTGATGGCCCTTCATCGGAGCGAGGGTCGGCGGATCTACATCGTTTCCTCCTCGCCGGAGGAGGTCGTGCGGCCGCTCGCGCAGCACTTCGGCGTGAGCGGCGTCATCGCCACCCGCGCCGAGGTGGACGAGACCGGTCGCTACACGGGCGAGCTCGAGTTCTACGCGTACGGCGCCTTGAAAGCGGAGGCGATGCGCGAGATCGCCGATCGGGTGGGCATCGATCTCGAGGGCTCGTACGCGTACAGCGATTCGATCACCGATGTGCCCATGTTGAGCGCCGTCGGGCATCCCGTGGCCGTGAATCCCGACAAGGAGTTGCGACGACAGGCCGAGGAGCGCGGGTGGCAGGTCCGCGACTTCCGACGCCCGGTGCGGATGCGCACCCGGATCGCGCGGACGGTGCCGGCTCCCAAGGCCACCATCCCGGCAGCGGCCGTGGGCGCGGTCGCGGTGGGCGCCGTGCTGGTGTGGGTGGCGCTGCGCTCTCGGACGGGACGTCGCGCCGGCTGATCACCGGCCGGTTTGCGGACGTTCGAGGCCGGGTGTACGTTGCCGGTTGGCTGCCGAAAGGCGGTTGCGAGGGGAGCAGAACCCACGCGCGAGTCATGCCGCGGGAGGCATGCTCAGGACCCGGGGTCGATTCGCCCCCGGCTCCCGAGCACACGCAGACAGACGCTTGATACCTGCTCCCCTCACTCTTGCCCGGCGCGGGCGCCTACGTCCGCGCGGGCGGGGCGATCGCGGGAACCTCGTACTCGAAGTGCATCCCGTCGGGCACGGTCCAGGTGCCGCCCCAGCTGAAGCCGTGGCGCCGCATCACGGCGACCAGCCGAGGATCCTGGTGCGGCCTGGCCCCGTACGGGTTCTGCGAGGCATTGATGTCGACGGCGGCGCCCCACGCGTGATGAGACGGTGAGCCGTTGGGGCGCCGCATCACCGTTCGCGACGCGAAGCACCCCGCGTAGCCGTGGATCAGGCCCGACAGGCCTCGTCGTCGAAGCTCGTTCATCGCCGCGGTGAGCGGGGCGAACACCACCCGGTTGCACGTGGTGCTCCCGAGCAGCGGCACCCGGCGGCTCGCGAGATGCAGGCGTGCGAACGTGCCTCCCATCTGTAGGTACCCAGGGCGTCCCGGGTAGGGCCGGGCCACGAACTCGCCGAACCCCACCTTCATGAGGACCTGCGGCCAGGTGGAGTCGGCGTGACGGCGGAACCGGGCGCGCCCGGGCGCCCGCACGCGTACCGGATACCCCGGGCCGGCGAGCCTGCGCACCCGCGAGGCGAGGGCCGCCTCGGCGGGATGCCCCTTCATCTGCAGGAGCGCGAAGCGCGCCGTCCGAACGTGCAGGGCCGCGCCGGTGGCTCGCGAAACGAGGAGCTCGCTCCACGCAGCCACGGGGTCCGGAACCACTGCCCCGACGGTGACGCGGGCGCCTCCCCGGAAGATCATGCGGTCGCCTACCTTCAGTCGCCGGAGCGACGCGCTCGTGCTGCCCAACACCCCGCGGCCGTGTGCGAGCGCCGTCAGCACGTCGGCTCGGTACACCTGTGGGAGGAACGGAGCGAGCTCGGAACCCTTCGCCGCGAGGGCGTCGATGGGGATCGCGAACGGCGCCGGCGCGCGATCCACGATCGCGCCACCTCGCCGGGCCGAGCGCACCATCCAGGCGGTGTCGCCCGCGACCATCACGGCGCGTTCCACCCCGGGGATCTTCGCGAGCCTGGGGCCCAGGCCCGTCGGGAACCCACCGGTGCGCCAGGCGAGGTACGCCGGCGGCAGCCAGGTGCCGGGGGCGGTGTGCCCACTCGCGGCCCCGGTCGGCGGCGCGAGCCAGAGAACCAGGATCAGTGAGAGACCGCCGACAAGGGAGCGGCTCAACGGGGATGCGCGCAGCTGGTTCTCCCATCCATCTGACGGACGAAGCCACCAGGGTACGCGGCGTGGCCGACCCCGACTATGCGTGCGCGGCGGGATGCTCCAGGAGATCGGCGAGTCGCTCGGCGCGATCGGCGGCCTCGCGTGAGAGCCCGGCGGACACGGCCGTGGCGATGCGCGCGAGCTCCCGCTCGACGGACGGCGAGAGGCGTCGGCGCCGTCCGCCGACGAGGGGTTCGAGCCGGCCCACCGCGAGATCCAGCCGTGCCAGATAGGCCGCCGTGGGGTGCCTGCGCGCCCGGTAGCCGCTGAGCGAGATCACCTGAGCATCTGCCATGACGCCACCATAGACCGGGGGTCTGACACGGCTTGGAGCGCGCGCGACTACGCCACCCGGACGCTCGTCACGGGGGCCAAGCGCTCGTGCACCGTGAACCAGCTCGCCCCCCCGTTCCCCGAGCCGAAGACGTCGCCGCTCGTGGCGCCGAAATACAGGCCCAGACCGGCGCCCTCCCCCTCCCGGTCGAAGGCCTGGCGGAGCACCGTCAGATAGGCCTCGCGCGCCGGCAGCCCTTGGCCGCGTTCGAGCCAGGCGGCCCCGGCGTCGCGCGTCTCGTACACGCGCACGGATCCCTGCGGGGTCACGCGGTCGACGTCGGCCGTCAGCGGGATCACGAACGCGCAGTCGGGGTCCGCAGGGTCGAGTACCAGCGGAAACCCGAAGCCGCTCGGCAGGCCCTCCGCGATGTCGGTCCAGCTGTCCCCGGCGTCGTCGCTTCGATAGACGCTCCCGTGGAACTGCAGGAAGAGCCGTTCGGGCCGCAGCGGCGCACGATGCATGTTGTGCACGCACAGGACGTTGGTGCCTTGCCGCCCCTCCTCGGGGAGGTAGCCCGGCACCAGGCCCTCGAATCCCGTTCGCCAGCTCTGCCCCGCGTCCGAGGTTGTCCACACGCCGGCCGCGGACACGCCCACCGCGAGGCGGGCCGGGTCGCCCGGCCACGGGCAGATCGAATGCAGGGCCAGGCCGCCGAACCCGGGCTGCCAGTCGCCTGCCTGATGCTCCTTCCAGAGCGCGTCGTTGAGCGTCCACGATTCGCCGCCGTCCGTGCTGAAGAAGAGCGCGGCGGGGTCCACACCCGCGTACAGCACCCCCTCGGCCTCGCCCGGCTTGACGATCCAGATCCGGCCGAGCGATGCCCCGGTCTCCTCAGGGAACGAAGGCCCCTCGGCCTGCTTCCACTCGCCCCGGGGGTCGTCCGTGTACATGAGGCGCGGGCCGTAGAAGCCCGAGGTGACCGACGCCAGGTACCGGCCCGTGCGTGGGTCCCGCATGGCGTACTCAACGACGTCGCCCGGGAACGCGCGGGTCACCAGCGCGAACGGATCGCCCGCCGCTGGGTCCCCGTCGAGCACGAACAGCCCCTTCTTCGTTCCCACGAGCAGTTCAGTCATCGCGACCTCCCGAGATCGACGGCAGGACGTGCACGACGTCCTGCGGCGTGAGCGGCGCGTCCTCGCGAACGCGCTCGCCGTTCACGAACACGTTCACGTGCGCGCGCACGTGGCCCTGCTCGTCCAAGATCCATCCGACGATCGGCGGGTACCGGCGTTCGAGCGCGCCAAGCACCTCGCCCACGCTCGTGCCGGGGAAGTCGTGCCGCGCCTGTCCTCCCGCGCGGTCGCGGAGCGGCGCGCGCAGGTTGATCACCGCCATGGGTTGCACCTTACCGCGGGCGTCCGACGCGGGCACCGCTCGTCCGTGGGCTCCCGACGTGATGGCCGTCACGGCAGCGTGGGTCGGGCGCGCCTAGCGTTGCCGGATGTCATCCGTCCCTCGCGGACGGGCCGAGCCGCGGAGCCGTGTCGCTCAACGGGATGGAGGACGGGCATGGAGGAGATCGCGCGGGTCGTGCTGGCGCTCGAGGAGCCCGACGTCGCCGAGGAGGTCATGCACTTCCTCGATCGAAGCGGGCGCGCCCGCGTGGTGGCGACCGCCCAGGACGATCGTCAGCTCCAGGCCGCCGTTCGTCAGCTGGAGCCCGATGCCGTCGTGGCGCAGCCGTCGCTGGTCGCCTCTGAGTGGGCACCGCAGGGGCCCTTCCTCGCTCTCGACACGCGCGAATCCGTGGCGTCGCTTCGCGCGGCCATCCGGGCGGGCGCGAGCGGGTTCTTCGTATGGCCTTCGGACCGCGACGCGCTCGCCGGCGCCGCGGCGGCGACCGTGGCGGTGGCTGAGCGGCAGGTCCGGCGCGCCGTCGTCGCGGGCGTGCACGCGGCACGTGGCGGCGCGGGCGCCACGTTCGTGGCCTCGCACCTCGCGGCGGCCTTCGCACGGATGGTGCGCGACGTCGTCGTGCTCGACGCCGACCCCTTGTACGGCGACGTCGCCGCCGCGCTCGGAGCCCCGGTTGATGAGGTGCACACCGTGGCCGACCTACTCCCGCTGGGGGATGAGCTCGACCCCGACCATCTCGCCGAGGCATTGTGGACCCACGGCGACGGGTTCCGCGTATTGCTCCCGCCGGCGCCGGATCAGGCGGCGGCCGTGCGAGCCGAGGACCTGCGGGCATTCGTCGACGTGGCCGCCTCGTCCTGCGACGTGGTCGTCCTTCACCTCCCGCGGGCGCTGGACGAGCCTGCTCGCGTCGGCATCGAGGCGTGCGATCGCGTCCTGGAGGTGCTCTCACTCGACGTGCTGTCGTTCCGGGCCGCGAGCCGCGCCCTCGAAGCGCTCGACCCGTTCAGGGGCTCGGATCGATTGGGGTTCGTGGTGAACCGCGCGGCACGCAGCGAGATCGCGCCGGCCGACGTGACCCGGGTCTTCGGCGTGGAGCCGCTGGCGATCATCCCGTTCGATCGCTCCGTGACGCGCGCACAAGATCACGGTCGTCTGCTGCCGGGGCGCGGACGGATGGCACGGGTATTCGACCGTCTGGCCGCCCGCGTCCTGGAGCCCGCGACCGCCGAGGCTACGGCAGCAGCAACAGGTCCGTGAAGTCGTTCGGCCCGGCGTAGCGTTCCGCGAGCGAGGCGACGTCGGCGGCGGGCAGGGGGACCGCGCGGTCTTCGTCCTGCGCGCGCCGCAGGTCGACCACGCGGGAGAAATGGGTCGCGACGAGATCGGTGAAGGTCCGCAGGCCGCCCGAGCGCCGGAGCGCCGCGGGCCAGAACTCGCTCACGACGGGCACGCGGGCGCTCAGAAGTGATCCCGCTCCGGCCAGGACCTGGCCCTCGTGACCCTGGACGTCGAGCCACGCCAGCGTGAGCGTCTGCGGCCGGACGGCGCCCGTCTGGGCGAGCGTGTCCAGGCGTGTCACCGATACCGCGATCGCGGACCGCCTCACCTCGTCGTCGTCGCGAACGGCTCCGCGCGAACGAAGCCGGTGGTCGCCCCAGTTCCCCTCGGAGAGCTCCAGATCCAGATCGCCGTCGCGGTCGGAGAGCGCCACGGGCACCACCGTGACGCGGTCGGTGAGCTCGTTCAGGGTCAGGTTCAGGCGCAGGAACTCCAGGTTTGCCGGGGCGGGCTCGATCGCCACGCCCGAGTCCGCGCCGAAGAGCCGCAGCAGCGGAACGATCGAGGTCCCGATGTTCGCGCCGACATCCAGCACGCCGCCGCCCGCGAGCACGCGCTCCGCCGACGTGCCACGCGACTCGGCGAGCAGTTCCATAGCGCAGCGCATGGTTGCGAGGTCGTAGGCGCCGTGCACGAACGTATGCCGCGCTACCTCTCGGTCCGCCGTGGGCAACGCGAATCGCATCCCCGCGTCGCTATCCACCACCACCGCGGGCGCGAGGCTCCCCAACAGGTCGAACGCAGGACCTCGCAGCGCGGTGTCGTCGGCTCGTTGGCGGCTTCGTTCCGCGATGTCCGCGAGGACGGCGGCGGGATCCTGCTCGTGCTGCCCGTATCGGCGGTTCACCCTCGTCTGGGCCTGCCACCAAAAGGGAGCGATCGCGGCGCCCGCCACCAGCGCAGCCGCGGCCACCGCGATCGGAAGATATTCGAACCCGGCCGATGTCGCCACGATCGCGGCCACGCTCGCTGCCACGGCCAGGGCGGCCGCAGCCATCCCCACGGTCCAGATCCGGTAGTCGGCCATGAAGCCGACGAACCGGAAGATGCCGAACGCGCGGTAGCGCACCACGGCGACGGTCACCGCGACCGGGATCCCGATCGCGCCCAGGCACCAGGCCGCCACCTTGAGGGGCTGGTCTTCCGCGAAGGGGCGCGCCCCGGGGACCGCGAACGCGGCCACGCACGCCACGGCAGTCGCCGAGGCCGCCACCACGACGGGACGCAGCTGATCGCGGTCGGATCCGGACACCGCACCAACCCGACGCCACGCGAAGACCAGGGCCGCAAGGAAGGCGGCGCCGAGCAGCGCCGTGCCCGCCACCGCCGCGGCGGGGAGGGCGGTTCCACGAGCGCCGACGCACCCTGGCGCGCCGTATGCGAGCGCCCCGAGGCTTTCGGTCGATGCGAGCGCGGCCAGGGCGATCGCGGCCGTCCCGAGCCACGCGAGCCCGGGTGCCGCGAGGAGGCGTCGTCCGCCGATCCCTCGTTCCCGGATCGGACCCGGCGTTCCGAACGGGAAGAACGTGAGCGCCGTGATCGTGCACGCGGCCCAGATCCCGACGCCGACGACCGACGCCGCGGGAGTGCCGGATGAGGCGTCGGGGGTGCTCGTGAGGATCGCGATCGCCCCGCCGCCCGCCCCGCACCCGGTGACGGCGATCGCCGCGGCCCAGGACCCGGCCGCGAGCGCCGTTCCCCCCGCCGCCATCAGCCAACCCGTCGCGTTTCCGGTCTTCGCGGCGACCACCGCGCCCACGAACGCCGTGAAGGCCGCGCCCGCCGCGATGAGGAGCACGAGCCGGTCCCCGCCCGGAGGCTGCGCGTGATGGCCGAGCGCCCGCACGGCGGCGGTCGCCATCGCTGCCGCCGTGAGCCCCAGCACCCACGCACCGATGGCGCGCGACCGGATCCCCGACTCGCCCACGGCCGGACCCTATCGCAGCCCGCCGCGGGGACCGGCCGGGCGCGCGTGCCTCCCGCCGCTAGCTCTCGGCCTCCAGTCGGGCGCGTGCGGCCTGCAGGTCCGACCGCTCCCGTTCGCCGAGCTCCGGGTAACGGGGGTCGATGTCTGCCAGCGCCTTCACGATCACCGCGGCCGCCGCGATCCGCGCGAACCATTTGCGGTCGGCGGGGATCACGTGCCACGGGGCCCAGGCGGTGCTGGTGTGCGTGAGGACCTCGGAGAAGGCGTCCTGGTAGTCGTCCCAGTGCTCGCGCTCGGCCACGTCGCGCGCCGAGAACTTCCAGTTCTTGTCGGGCTCGTCGATGCGCGCCAGGAATCGATCGCGTTGCTCCTGCTTCGACAGGTTCAGGAAGAGCTTCACGACGCGGATCCCGTTGTCCACGAGGTAGTGCTCCCAGTCGTTGATCTCGCGGAAGCGACGCCTCCAGATGCCCTCGCTACGAGCCTCCGGCGGCAGGCGTTGGGGCTCGAGCAACTCCGGATGCACGCGCACCACCAAGGTCTCCTCGTAGTGGGACCGGTTGAAGATCCCGATCTCCCCGCGCGCGGGGAGGCGGCGCTGATAGCGCCAGAGGTAGTCGTGGTCCAGCTCCTCGGCGGAGGGGACCTTGAACGAATGCACCGACACGCCTTGGGCGTTCACGCCGCGCATGACGTGCTTGATGGTTCCGTCCTTGCCTGCGGCGTCCATGGCCTGCAGGATCACCAAGAGGCCATAGGTGTCCTGGGCCGCGAGCCGCGCTTGGTAGTCGGCGAGCAGCTCCACGCTCTCGTTCAGGATCGCGCCCGCGTCTTGTTTCTGCACCCCCGCGTGGAACCGAGGGTCGTATCCGTGCGGCAGCCTCACGCTCGCGCCTGCCTCGACGCGGAAGGGTTCCACGAATCGATCGAGGTGGTCGTGCAGCTCGGTCATGGCGGCTCCTTTCGGGCCGAGGGCGGCGAGGTACGTGAGGACCTGGGCGCCGGGACACGGGGCACGACCGTACCGCGAGCGGGAAGCTGGGCGGCCAAGGACGCCTGCCTCGGTGGCGAAGATCGAGGCTCAGCGCGCCGTTTGCTGAGGCGAGGGCTCGACGCAGAACTCGTTGCCTTCGGGGTCACGCATCACCGTGTGCGAGTCGAACTCCGTCACGACGCTCGCGCCTAGTCCCTGAAGTCGTGCCACCTCCTCGTGCAAAGACGTGAGCGTCCGCAGGTCGAGATGTAGGCGATTCTTCGCAGCCTTCGGCTCGGGGACGAGGTTGAACCACATGTTCGGGCCGCCCCACGCCGGGGCCTCGACGAAGGCCTTCTCCCGTGTCGACTCCTCGTCGACGTCGGACCCGAGAACATCTGCCCAGAATCGCGCGAGGACCAGCGCGTCCGCGCAATCGAAGGTCAACGCCTTCACGTACAGATACACCGTTACCCTCCCGAACGTCGTTCAGACGCGGTTGCGCCGGGTGCGTTCCGTGCTCCCCGCGGCCGCGCGACACGCCGTTGTGTGCTTGCCGGCAGCGGGCAGCCGACGGCGAAGCATGCGAGCTGGTTGCAGAGGCGGCACGCTCTGTCGATCTCCGGTTGGTCGTCCGCGATGTTCGTCACGATCCTGCGGGCGAGTTCCTTCAGGAGCCGAACCGACTCAGCGTCGAGTTCCCGGATCGCGAGACTGAGAACGGCGTGCCTCGCTCGACGGCTCGACGAAACGGCCTTCCCTCCCTTGCCGGTGAGGCTGAGGCCTACCCTGCGGCCGGGACCGACGGCCGATCGCCGCGCGAGCGATGCTTCCTCGAGCCGATCGACGAGCCGCACCGTGGCGCTGTGCGTGAGCCCCACCTGCCTCGCCACCTCCTCGATGCTGATCCCCGGCCGGTCGTGGATCAGGCCCAATGCCGCCGCATCAGATCGGTCGCGACCCTGGACCTCCCAGATGGCGTCCGCCAACCCCACGGCACAGGCCCCGACCACATCGAGGGTCGGGTCCGTCGTTCCGTTTCGATCGGTCTCAGACATGACGTTGACGACTCCTTGCGTGGCATCCTCTTCGACGCATCATCCTCGGTCCATCCGCTGGGGGAGCCATGACGGGAAGTTGCCGGGCCCTATCTCGATCATCCCGGAGCCATCCGGTCGAGCGACGACCAACTGTCCGTGCCGGGACCACATGAGGAACCGACCATCCGGCGACCACGACGGGAAGCTGTCCTCGACGTTGTCATGCGTGATTCGATGATCATCGGATCCGTTGGGGCGAACGAGGTGGATCTCCATCTCGGGTCCCATTCCGCGTTCGCCGACCGTGACCGCATCCGCCTGCGTGTGGTACGCGATCCACCGACCGTCTGGTGACCACGCCGGCCCCATGTCATAGGCGGGGTCCCCGACGACCAGCAGGTCATTCGTGCCCTCGGCGTCGACGCGACGGATGTCGTAGTAAGCCCCTCCCGCGTAGACGAGCGTCTTCGAGTCCGGAGCCCAGGCGGGGTACTCGCCGTGGCCCTGTGTGACGATCCGCTGGTGCGACCCGTCGGCGTTCATGAGCCAGATCGCCAGGCCGACGAGCCTGTCAGAGCTGTAGGCGATCGTCGAGCCATCCGGTGACCAAGCGGGGCCCCAATCCGAGGAGTGGGGGTCGTGCACGAGATCGCGGGCGTTCGCACCATCGGCATCCACCACCCAGAGCTCACCGTCGTCGGCCGCCGTCAGCTTCCGATACGCGATGCTCGAGCCATCCGGCGACCACGTGGGATCGAACCCACCGTCTCGCGTGAGCTGGACACGGTTGCGTCCGTCCGCATCGCTCACCCAGATGCCGTCGTCGAAGCTGAACGCGATCGTCCCCGTCAGTCGGTGCGGGTCGATGGGCGTGCCCGTCGTGACGGCGGTCGACGCCGAACCGGCGGTCGCCGATCGGGTCGGGGGATGGGCCGTCCCACCCGAACCGGTGCAGGCCACGAGGAGTGGGAAAGCGATCGCGAGGGCGACGCTCGGAAATCTGCGCGCGTGCAAAGCACCTTCGTACCGGCGGATCCGCTCACGAGATGCCTTGTACATGTCACTCCGGATGAATGGCCCAAAGGCGCTCTAGGATTTCCTTCACAGAGATATGCATCATACATATCGATAGCTCGCCGGCGTGCCGGAAACGACGTCCGCCCGGGTCGCGATGCGACACTGAGTGCGGGAGGCGGGCGATGGGAACGACGACTCGGACGAGCGCGGCGACCGTGGTGGCGCTCGCCCTGGTGATCGTCGTCATGGCTCCCGTCGCGCGCGTGCTTTTCCCCCGCCTCTACCTGCTCGGAGAAGGATCGAGTTTCGTCGCGGCAGGGCTCCTCGGGCTCATCGTGTACTGCGCCCCGCTCCTCGCGTTGCCGTTCCTGCGACTGCCTTCGTGGGCGTCCGGCGTGCTCGGCGTGATCGGGCTCGGGGTCGCGAGGCTCGGTGTGCAACTCGTGCACCCCGTCCCCGCCTGGCTCGCCGTGGGCGCCACGGCGGCCGCGCTCGTCGGCACGACCTGCCTGATCCTCGGTCTCGGTGGCGTGCGCTCGCTCCGGGTGTTGCC
The DNA here is from genome assembly GCA_963719165.1 of uncultured Actinomycetes bacterium. Classification (GTDB taxonomy): domain Bacteria; phylum Actinomycetota; class UBA4738; order UBA4738; family HRBIN12; genus JAOUEA01. Next base: position 2,447,423 of record CAVRAV010000001.1, read on the forward strand.
CTTCGCCGTGGTGGCGGGCCTCTCCCTGGACGCGGCCGCGCGCATCCCCACCGGGTCCTGGGAGCTCGTGTGGCAGGCGGGCCTGGTCCCCGACGCCATGGCGGTGGGCTCGGTGGCGGCGTTGGGGATCGCGACCGTGCTCGCCGTTCGAGGTCCCCCCGACGAACGTCCGGGCGTCGCCGGCGCCGCTCTCCGCGCGACCGGGCCGTTCCTCATGCTGCAGCTCGTCTTCCTTCAGAACCTCGGCTGGGCCGGCTCGTCCGTGCCGGTCTCATTCCCAGGCGCGATCGCGATCGTGCTGATCGGAGACGTCGTCGGGCTGGGGGTGGTGGCCGTGATGTCGGTACGCGGCCGCCCCACGAGCGTCGGCCCCGCGGCGCTCCTCGCGGCGGTGACCGCGATCGTCGCGTATGCGCTGCCCGGCCTCCAGGGGTCGGCCGCCGTCGTGGCCGTCCTGGTCCTGCAGGGCGTCGCGGCGGCCTGCCTCGCGATCGCTGCAGCTGGGGTCGAGACGGCTGGCGGCCTCCGCACCATCGCGTCCATGACGTCGGGCGCGGTGGGTTTCCTGGCGCTCGCATTCCTGTGGCAGCTCGACATCGTCCGACCACTGCCCTTCGCCCGGGCGGCGGTGCCGGGGTTGGCCGGCCTGTGGCTCGGGACGATCGCCGTCGCTTCGGCCGTCCGGGGTTCCGCGCGCCCACGGATCGCGCGGGGCGCCCTGGCGGCCTCGGCTCTCCTCGTGGGCGTGGCCGTGATCGTGGGCACCGATCACGGCCAACGCTTGGCCGCGCTTGCTCGCCGTGCAGCGGGGCGGGGACGAGGTCACGATCGTGAGCTTCAACGTTCGCGGGAGCCTCGGGGAGGACGGGATGCTCGACGCCGACGCGATCGCGGATTCGATCGCGGGGGCCGATCCCGACGTCGTGCTCCTCCAGGAGGTCGCGCGCGGCTGGCCGGTGTTCGGCCAGGACGACCTGCTGGCCAGGCTGACGCAGCTCCTCCGCCTGCCGTACCGCTACGAGCCGGCCGCCGACGGCCAGTTCGGCAACGTGATCTTGTCGCGCCTGCCGATGACGCCGGTGGCGGCCGCGCCACTGCCCGAGGCCGGGGTGCCGCAGCGCAGGAGCTTCCTCGCCGTGCGCGTTGCCACCGCTCGGGGGCCGCTGCTCGTTGCCGACGCACACCTCGAGTCGGACTCCTCCGCCCAGATCGACGCCCTCCTTGGCGCGGTGGGGGAGGAGACGCCGCGCTTGATCGGCGGCGACCTCAATATGAAGACCAGCGACACCGCGAACGTGGAACGGTTCGGCTCGGTCGGGCTGGTCGATGCCGAGGGAGCGTCCGGCGACCCGTGCCGCACGACGTCGGCTGCGCCCACGTCCACGTGCGACCGTCCCGATTGGATCTGGGTGAGCCCCGACCTCGGGATCGTGAGGTTCGCGACGGGTGTGCCAAGCGCCTCCGATCATCTGCCGGTGATCGTGACGGTGTCGATGCCGGCATAGGCGCCGGCCCCCGGCCTAAGGGCCATGCGCCGCCCTGAGGAACCGGAGGCTCAGCCGTGTTGAATGACGTTGCGGCCGTCCGTCTTGAGCACGCTCGGGATGAGGCCTCGAGGTACCACGCCAAGGGTCGAGACCAACGAGCCCGAGCCGGATGAACCTAGGGGACGAACCGTTCCGCGAACTTCAGGGCTGTCTCGGCGACCTCTTGCCAATTGTCGTCGATGACCATGCCGTGGCCCCGGTCCTCCATCTCGATCATCTCGGTGACGCCCTCGTTGCGTTCTTCGTGCTTGAAGGATGACTTCGAGATCGAGACGGGAACCGTGTGGTCCTTGCCGCCGGCGATGATGAGGATCGGACCTCGATCCGGGTTCTTGGAATCGACCTTGGCCTCGGTCCACGGGTTGAGGTTCGCCGCCGCAGCCTGGAAGATCGGCTCTCCCGATGTCGGGACGCAGAACTGATCGTAGAGCCGCTTCGCTTGATCTTCATCGACGGCGTTCGCGAAGGCGTATCGGAACTGCTCGTACGTCAGGGGGATCGCGCGGTGCCTGTTCGCCGGGTTCCGGAGCACGGGCGATGCCGATCGCAACGCGGAGATCGGCAGGGGGAGCACGCCTCGGAACGGCGCGGGACTGATCGCGACCGATGCCGAAGCAAGTCCGCGCCCCGCGAGGATCTCGGTCAGCAGGCCGCCGAAGGAATGCCCGATCACCACCGGCTTCTTCGACAGACCTCTGATGACCTCCTCGAAGTGGTCGGCGACCTCTCCGACGGACTTACCCGCGAAGACCTCGGGATGCTCCCTCGCCTCCGCGACGGTGTCCGGGTCGTCGGGCCACCCGGGCGTGATTGGAGCGTATCCGGCGTTCCCGAACAGGTCCGCCCAGCGATCCCAACTGTTGGGCAGCAACCAAAGGCCGTGCACGAACACGACGGGAGTTTTCCTCGACGCGTTTGCCTCCTGAAGCTGCCCGGCCTCCTCCTGCGTGATCGTGGGCATCATCGTCGCTGCCGTTCCCATGGCTCCCTCCTTAGCTCGTGCGCCACTCGCAGCCATCTTCTCCCCGCTCCTGCGAGTTGTCGAACAAGGCGCTCCGTCATCGAACCGACGCACCCGGACGAACGGACGGTCGGCGAGGGCGGGGCGCCCCTTCCAAGGGCGACGCTCGCGAGCGCCTACGATTGGCGCTTGCCGCCGACGACCTCGGATCATCCGCCCGCCGGGCGCGACGCGAACACCACGCGCTGGTTGGCGCTTGCGGGTGCCTGGCTGGTCATCGCGATCGCTTGTTCGACGCCCGGCGATCCGGTCCCTTCATCCTTAGCTCCCGCCTCCGGCGAGAGCGAGCAGCCGGCGGCCCCGCTCGACGGCCGCTGGTTCACGTATCACGCGGACGCGTCCAGGAGCGGTGTCGCTCAGGGGCCCTCGCTTGCGAACGCCCGGCAGACCTGGACCTCGCCTGGGCTCGACGGGGACATCTACGCGGAGCCGCTCGTGGTGGGCGGCGACGTCATCGCCGCGACCGAGAACAACTCGGTGTACGCGCTCGACGGATCGACGGGCGCGATCGTGTGGCGGACGAACCTCGGGCCACCCGTCGACAGCTCCACCCTTCCGTGCGGGAACATCGCGCCCACCTCGGGGATCACCGGAACGCCCGTCTTCGATCCTTCCACCGGGCTGCTCTACGCTGTCGCCTTCCTCGCCCCGGGACACCACGAGCTCTTCGCCCTGCGTGAACGAACCGGCGACGTCGTCTGGCGCCGGGGTGCCGACCCGCCCGGCATGGATCCGCTCACGCACCAGCTCAGGGCAGCGCTCACGCTCGCGAATCAACATGTGTATGTGGCCTTCGGAGGGCTGTTCGGAGACTGCGGCAGCTACCACGGCTGGGTCGCAGGCATCGGCGCCGACGGGAGCGGGCCCCTGCTCGACTACCAGGTGCCCACGGAGAACGCCGGCGGGATCTGGGCCCCGTCCGGGCCGGCGGCCGACGGCGACGGCAACCTCTTCGTCGCCACGGGCAACAGCTTCTCCGGCACGGCGTTCGACTTCGGGGACAGCGTCATCAAGCTCTCCCCTCAGCTTGAACGTCTCGACTTCTTCTCCCCCCAGGACTGGGCCCAGCTCAACGTCAACGACGTCGACCTGGGCTCGACCGGTCCGGCGGTGCTGCCCATGGGCCGGATCTTCCAGATCGGCAAGGGCGGGGTCGGATACTTGTTGGACGCCGAGCACCTTGGTGGGATCGGCGGGGAACTCGCGTCTCACCGGGTATGCGATGCCGCCTTCGGCGGGACCGCTCACTCGCTCGACGCCATCTACGTCCCGTGCAAGGAGGGCTTGGTGGCCTTGAGCGTGGCCGAAGACGGAAAGGATTTCTCGCAGCGGTGGCGTTCCGCAGAGTTCGACGCCGGCCCGCCCATCGTGGCCGGCGGCCTCGTGTGGACGGTGGATCTCTCGTCGGACGCGCTCGTCGGCATCGACGAAGGCAACGGCGACGAGGTCGTGCGCCTGCCGGTGGGGGAGGCTCCGCACTTCGCCAGCCCGTCGGCTGCGTCCGGCTGCCTGTTCGTGCCCACGGTCCGTGCCGTCACCGCATTCTGCGGTTGAGACCTCCGAAGCGCGGACCCATCGCTCGTCTCGCCCCTCTTGCGCGGGAGTGCGTCATCCGTGTGGCTGAGAGCAATCCCCCGACAAAGACTGCGAATCGGTCGAACTGGGGATTCCGCAGGCCATCGGGTCGCTGGTAGCGTTCGCACTTCCCCTCCGGTCGATGGTTCGTCGGCCGGAGGAGCACCTCCCCTCTGAGACCTCCCTCGCGTAACGGTGTCGTGCGTGGGGAGGCTGACGGTGGCTGGGTGGATCCACGCGGGCGCATCCCGGCGTGATCTTCCTTGGGCTTCCCTCCAGACATGATGAATGACGGTGCCGCTTCGAAGGGACTCAGACTCGGCCTCGTGACCGTGCTGGTCGCGGTCTCGACCCTCGTAGGCCTTGCAGAGCCCGCCGCCACGCAGACATCCCCCAACTTCGCTGCGCTATGGCGCGGAGTGCGCAGTACGGGACAGCCGACAGGCGCGGCTGCCCCGCTAGCGTCAGGTCGGGTGGTCGACTCCCACGGGCGAGGGATGCAAGCCGCTGTCGTCGCCTACCTCGACCTGCAGCCCACCCACCCGGTGCGACTGCCGGTCGCGGGTCACACGGTGACCGACGCCTCTGGGTTCTATTCCTTGGACGTTGCCCCGACGGCGAGCATCCAGCGCTACGCAAGGTCACGCGGCCGCTATGCGAATTTCATCATCTTCGTGGTTGCCGCCGACGGTCGGACTTCGTGGCACGAGGTGATCCGTCGGCTCGACGTCGACGCGAGGCACTGGACAGGATTCCCCGGGGTCGACACAGCTTGGATTACGACGACGATCGCTGGTGCCGGCGGTTTCAGAGTCAACCTGGCCCCGGACGTGCCGACCCCGCCATGCCTGAGGAAGGATCCTTACGGGAACCCGTGGGTATCGTGGAACCGCGTCAATGAGGAGCACACCGCGTCCCACACGAGCGGGTACGTCAAGTATGGGTTGGGCTACACGCAATCGATGGGGATCATGGCCGGCATCACGCACACGAGCGGTTGGGGAGCCGCGGGGCAGATGTCGGTGAGTAGGTCCGGCAACTCCACCGTGATAGATGGAGATGTCGTCGATCACCAGGATCAATGGATCCGGGCGAAGACGAAAGAGCAGGAATACGCGGTCGTCTGCGTTGGGAACAGAGTCGAGCCACGGGGCTGGGCGGGTGACATCGACTATCACGGGAGCAAGGCAGACGACGTCAACTGCCAGAACGTCTTCGACGGCAACAGGGTCAAGTACTTCCCGGGCCACGTTCAAACGAAGACGCAAGGCATCGCCAACTCTGAAGGGTATTCGCTCACCGCCGCGCCGGTTCCAGGCATGCTCTCGGTGGGCCTCAGCGCCACCATGACGTACGGAACGACGATCGAACAGCAATGGGTGGCGTCACGGGGTGATCACTGGCTCTGTGGGAATGGTACGAGTTTCACAAACGCCGGCGTAGTCTTCGCTCATGACGCTTGATCGAGGCCGGTGGTTCCATGTAGTCGCACGTCCTCCCCGGTGAGGACTTCAGCCGATCGGCCGATTTCGTTCGCGCTCGTATGCGTCGCAGTGATCAGCGTTAGCCTAGGCGCTTGCGGCCGAAGCGCCGACCCTTCCGTCTACGCGGGAGGCCCGGTCGAGGACGGCCAGGTCGTCACGGTCGGTGATACGTGGACCTACGGAACGCCACAGATCCTCAACCGGACGGGCAAGCCGATCGAGGTTCAGCGTCTGGACCTCGTGGGCGTGTTCGGCGGCTTTCACCCGATCGCAATTCGACTGGCAGGCCCGAACCGCGGCGAGAACGTCCTCGCGGCTCCCGGGTTCCCCCCGAAGGACCACGACCCCGTTTCCTACGGGAAGGTCGATGGCTTCGTGGCACCACCTGACCCCGCACAGGCCCCCGCCGAAGGGAACTGGGGGACCGAGGTGCTGATCGCCTTCCGGATGGATTCGCCCGGCAATGCGGGGTTCGCAGGTATCCGCATCAAGTACACGCTGGACGGCGAGTCCTCATTCCTCGAAGTGCCCGACTCGTTCGTGGCTTGTACGCAACGATCCAAGGAGAGCCTGAAACAAGCAGGGAAGCGCTGTGGGGACCTGATCCCAGAGCCTGTGGGGAAGACGAGTGTCTACGTTCCTGGCTCGTGAGCCACCCGTGGCAAGCGGTCGCCCGCCATCCATCATCGCCTTTGACGGATACGCCACTTCTGGACGGTTCGCGGTCCAGAAGTGGATCCGCCCGTTTGCTGTCCCTCAACAGGACTACTCGATTTGCTTTGCCCCAACGTCGCGGGGCATCATGCCCAAGATCCGATTGGGGGAGGGGCCGGATGAGGGGCTTCAAGCAGAAACTGATCGTCGCGGCTACGGCGTTCGCGCTCACGATGACGATGTGGGCGGGCGACGGGGTTGCTGCAGCGCACGGCGGTCACGGCGGCAGCGGGAAGTCGCGTCCGACGCGCGTCGTGATCGTGTTGTTCGACCAGATGGTGCCGCAGTATGCGAATCAGTTCGACATGCCGAACTTCCGCAGGCTCCGTGGAGCGGGCACGTACTTCAAGGACGCCTACCTCGGGTATATGGCGTCGGAAACGGTGATCGCCCACAACGTCATCACCTCGGGCCAACTCCCCAAGCACATGGGGTGGGTGGACGAGGCCTACCGGGACGCAAATAACCTGCTCGGCAAGGGCATCGACGCGATGCACATCACCGGCGACCTCAGCCTCGCCGATTTCAGCACGCTCGTGAACGACGAGGGCTACCCGAAGCTTGCCGACTACCTGCACGAGGCGTACCCGGGCACCGAGTTCATCACCGTGGGTGAGAAGTCCTACGCGGTGGAATCCGCCACCGCCTCGACTGGCGACATCGCGGTACGGCTCTCGAGCCGTTCGTCGAGCTCGCTGTTCGACAGCTGCCGGACCGCACTCGGCGGGCGCTACCGGTTCCCGACCGGGAAGAACGTGCCCTCGTACCTCGCTACCCCATTCTGCAACCGCTACTACATCAATTCGGACGCCACGAACGACTATGGGACGACGGCAGCGTGGCCCTCGTGGGTCTACCCCGAGGACGGCAATCGGTTCTTCCCGGGTACCGATGCTTCCGCTCAGGCGGGTCATCTCGGCGGGGATACTTGGGTGGCCGATGCGGCGATCGAGATGATGAACAAGGAGCCCTGGTCCGGCATGTTCGTCACGATGGGCGCGATCGACAAGGCGGGTCACATGTGGGGCGCGCAGGACGACGCGGCGAACTACCAGGGCACCTGCACGACCGGCGATCCCGTGGCCGACGGCAGAGCACAGACCCACGTCCGGTGTGCGGCGGAGAACGCGGACGTTCAGCTCGGTCGGTTGCTCGCCGAAGCGAAGGCGCTCGACGCAAGTGACGGTGGGCAGACGATGTTCGTGCTCACCGCCGACCACGGCGCGACGTACGGGAAGAAGTTCAACGGCAAGATGACGGCCGGGGCAGGTGACAGCAACTGGTACTACGCCCCGACGGGGGTGTACGACGGCGGGGCGTTCGTGCCACCCTCGGACCCGCTGTACAACCAGCCTTCTCCCAAGCTGCAGCCGCTGATCGACACCGGCAACGTCCAGTTCTCGTACCAGTCCACGGCGATCGAGGCGTGGCTCATCGATCACTCTGTCGCCAAACTGCGGGAAGGGGCGGCCGCCATGCTTCGCACGTCGGGTGTGATCGCGGCCTATTGGCATGACGGGGGCAGGTTCCGGCTCTTCGGGACCAACGCCATGACGCGGTCCGAGCGCCGGTGGTGGTGGCGGCACGGCCAGCAGATCGTGAACACGATGGCCGCGTCGAACGGCCCCGACGTCATCGGGCTGCTGCACGACCAGACGAGCTATGGCGTGTATGGCGACCACGGGGGGGCCACGGAGTCGGTGCAGCGCGTGCCTGTGGTGTTCTGGGCGCCGAGCATGGCGTTCAGGAACGCGACCCATACGACATTCAGGACGCCGGACGTGATGCCCACGATCCTCAAGACACTGGGGATCCGGGTGACGGCGCCGCTCGACGGCAGAGCGCGCGACCTACGTCGTTGACGCGAAGAGCGGGCTCGAGCCAAGGAGCCCGGGGACCCTGTTCCCGGGCTCCTCTCGGCTGGGGCACACGCCTCGCCCGCGCGCTCGATATCGAGGGCGATCGGCCGCCCGCCTGCATGCATCACCAGATGCCTCGCGAGCTGACGTCATAGGTCAGCGACCCTTCATCCACCTGCTGCCGGCTGATAGGTCGCGACCATCACCCCGGTGGTCGTCGTCACGCTGTCGGCGAGTCGGAAAGCGAGTCGTGGACCATCTTCGAGAAACAGGCGGCGTCCCGATCCCAGAACCAACGGGTGGATCATGAGCAAGTACCTGTCGACGAGGCCGTGCAGCATCAATGGCTGAAGCAGCCCTCCGCTACCGAGCACGACGATGTCCTTGCCGGCCTGCTCCTTGAGCTTGGCAACGGCTTTCACGATATCGCCCTCGAGGAGGGTGGAGTTGTCCCACGAAAGCGGCTCTTTCAGGGTCGTGGATGCAACGTACTTCTGAGTGTTGTTGAGGAACTCGGTGAACGGGTTGTCCTTCTGCTTTGGCCAGAAGTCGTAGAGGATCTCGTAGGTCCGTCGCCCGAGCAGCAACGACCCGCCTTGGCCCATGCCCTCCCCCATCATCTTCCCCATCACTTCATCGTTGTCGGGCGCCGCCCAGCCGCCGTGCTCGAAATCGCCGCGGCGATCCTCGTCGGGTCCCCCCGGTCCCTGCATCACACCATCGAGCGTGAGGTGGTTGATCACTACGACATCCATCTTCGGCATCTCCTTCCTTCGACAGGATTCGGTTGGTCAGTCACGTATGTGCATAAGGCGGATGGAGTTGCCGGATGGGTCCCGGAAGGAAGAGTCGGTGCCGTACGGGCGATCCTCGGGCGGCTCGACGAACTTGACCCCGCGCTCGCTCAACTCTCGGTAGGTGGCCCGGACGTCATCGGCCGTGAGGAAGACGGCACCGGCCCACCCCTTAGCCACCAGGCTCCGGAGCTCCTCTGCGGTCTCCGTGTCCATCACCGGCGGGCGGGGGATCGCGTTCAATACGATCGCCACGTCGGGCTGCCCGGGCGGCCCAACCGTGAGCCAACGGTAGCTGCCCATCTCGGCTACGGTCACGTCCGCCCGCACCTCCCACCCAAGCTTCTCGACGTAGAAGGCGAGCGCCTCGTCCTGGTCATGCACCCAAAGCAACGTATGGCTGATCCGGATCATCGGCTCCCTCATCAACGGGTTGGATGCAACTTCTAAGCTACCGGCGCTCCACCGCGATGCCTTCTCGAAACGTGCGGTGTTGGGGACGCCCGTAGATGTGCATCACGCACGCGGGGATCGCCGAATAGTTGGAGGCTGGGGGAAATGAAGCTCGATAGGCGGTTGGCGAGACCCCGTAGCTTCGTGTGAAGCTCGTGGTGAACGAGCCGACACTTCGGAACCCGATCGCGAAGCAGATCTCGGCGATGGAGCGGTCGGTGGCTCTCAGCGTCGTCGCCGCCCGCTCGAGGCGTCGCGTGAGCAGGTAGACATAGGGCGACTCGCCGAACGTGCGCCTGAACTCGCGGCTGAAGTGAGCGCGAGATAGGCAAGCGGCGCGGGCGAGGTCATCGACGCCGATCGGCTCGGCGTACCGGGCGTCGGCCATGTCCTTGGCTTGCAGGAGGTGGCGCGCGGTCAAGACCATGGCGGGACCTTACGAGATGGTGTAGCCGGCGGCGAGCACACGAGCCTACTCGTTGACGAGGCCACGTCGAGGGCGATCCGGAGCGTCGTCGACCTCTCAGGACCTGCAGGCACGTCGGACCGTTCTCACCCGTCGGCCGCCCGAGTTCCTGAGGCTGGGGGCACGTGCGAGTAGAGGACCGTCGTACCCGCGCGCTCGAGGAGGGTGCGTCTCGTTCGCTCAGCGAGCTCGCCATCGTGCTCGTACACGTAGAGCCAGTCCGGGTGGTCGAGCTGCGCGGGATGGACGGCGACGTCGCCGGCCAGCACGGTCGTCGTCCCGGTCACGGTCACCTCGAGGCTCATATGACCGGGTGCATGGCCAGGCGTCTCGAAAGCCCGGACACCTTCGGCGACCTCAGCCTCCCCGGACAACAGCTCAAGCGATCCTCGTTCGTCCAGTTGGAGGAGGGCTCGTGTCCGCGCGTCGTCGGCCGACGTGGCCCACTCGCGACCCCGCTCGTGCGTGACGTACGTCGCGTTCGGGAAGGTCGGCTCCCCGGTCGGCGTCGCGATCCAGCCGACATGGTCGACGTGCAGGTGGGTGAGGAAGACGACGTCCACGTCCGCCGGAGAAACGCCTTCTTCCTCGAGACGAACCGGGAGGAGACCCTTGGCGTCTTCGAGGAAGCCGCCGGGCGGACCGACCCCGGTGTCGACGAGGATCACCTCCGAACCCGTCCGCAGGAGATACGCGGCGAACGGGAGCCGCCATAGCGTCTCCGCGAAGAGCTTCGGGAACGTCGCCTGGTAGGCCAACCAGCTCTCGCGAGGCACGCCGGGGAACAACTCGGCATACTCGCCGAGGATTCCCACCGTGTCGACGAGCCGCGCGATTCCGGCTCGCGCCTCCGGATCGATCACCGGCAGATCTTCGCAGCTCCGGACCTACGGTGCTCTTGACGCGGCGAGAAGGGTGGACCGCGCTCTCTCCCGTGCTGGGTGACGGGCGGTCTGTGAAGTCTCACCGCCTGTGTCGCGGAATCGCTTCGGTAGCTACTCGACGTCGGCTGCCGGCTGCGTGCATCACCCCCAAAGATGCCTCGCGAGCAACTCACGGTCATAGATCAAGACACGTTCACCTCACCCCGGACGACTAGGCGTCGTCCCCCGACAAGGATCGCGAATCGGTCGCCTTGGGGATTCCGTCGGCCATCGGCTCGCTGGTAGCGTTCGCACTCCCCTCCGGTCGATGGTTCGTCGGCCGGCGGAGTACCTCCCCCTGGAACTTCCCCTCGCGTAACGGTGTCGTGCGTGGCGTGCGAGGAGGCTGACGGTGGCGAAGGCGGAACCAGCGCGGGTGCATCCCGAGGCGCTGGCGCTCGTTCGCCAGCGGCTGCGGGAACAACTGCGCCAAGGCGTCGACGCGCGTGGGCTTGCGTCGGCGCCGCGCACGGAGCGCCGCGTGCTGGTGCGCGAGGAGGCGCTGGGCGTGCTGCGAGCGAGCGGGGCGATCCTGCCCCGCCACGAGCTCACCCGCATGGTGAACGAGGTTTCGGACGAGGTCGTCGGGTTCGGGTCCATCGAGTTCCTGCTCAAGGACCCGAGCGTCACCGAGGTGATGGTGAACGGTCCCGACGACGTGTACGTGGAGCGAGAGGGGCGGATCGAAAGGGCGCCGGATGGACTATTCGAGGGGGAGGAGTCCGTCCTGCATCTGATCGAGCGCATCGTAGGACCATTGGGCCTCCGGGTCGACGAATCATCGCCTTGGGCGGATGCGCGACTTCCGGACGGTTCGCGGGTCCACGCGATCATCCCGCCTCTCTCGCTTCGCGGTCCTTCCCTCAGCATCCGCAAGTTCTCGCAGGTGCCTTTGCGAGCGGAGGACCTCCGAAGGCAGGGGAGCGTCGGTCCGCGGATGCTCCGCTTCCTCGCGGCGTGCGTGCGTGGGCGCGTGAACGTGATGGTGAGCGGCGGGACCGGAAGCGGAAAGACCACGCTGCTCGGCGTCCTCAGCGGGTTCATCCCCGACGGCGAACGGCTGATCACGATCGAGGACGCCGCCGAGCTGCGGCTCGCGAAACCGCACGTCGTGGCCCTCGAGGCGCGGCCCGCGAACGTGGAGGGCCGGGGTGAGGTCACGGTGCGAGACCTCGTGCGCAACGCGCTGCGGATGCGGCCCGACCGCATCATCGTGGGCGAGGTCCGCGGCGGCGAGGCCCTCGACATGCTCCAGGCCATGAACACCGGTCACGAAGGTTCGCTCTCCACCGCGCACGCGAACTCGGCCCGCCATCTCCTGTGGCGCCTGGAAACCATGGCGATGATGTCCGACGTCGACCTACCCGCGGCACACATCCGCAACCAGGTCGCCACGGCGATCGACATCGTGGTGCATCTCGCGCGGCTCCGCGACGGTCGTCGCGTGGTGTGGGAGATCGCGGCCGTCGAGGGCACCCACCGAGGCGAGCCCGTCATCGCGTCGCTCTACCGATTCCGCTCCCGCACCGGAACGGATGGGACCTTCGAGGCTACCGGCTCCGTGCCCAACGTGGCCCAGGTGCTCGTCGAACGGGGCGAGGACGTCAGCGATCTGCTCTTCGAACCGGGAGAGGACGGATGAACGCGCTGGCCGCCACGCTGTTGGGGCTCGCGGTGTGGTTCTCGGGCCGGGCGCACCGAAGCTCGGCTCGCCGTCGCGCGAGCTCCCGCCTCGCGGGTCCCCACACCCTGTCCAGCGCGGGTCGCGTCGCCCGGGTGCCTACGTGGCTGCCGTGGTCGGTCGGGGGCGGGATCGTGGCAGGGGCGTTGATCGCCCCCTGGTGCGTGCCGGTCGGCGCGGCCGCGGGGGTGGGACTCCTCCGGGCCCACCGCCGTCGCGCCGCTGCCAAACTCGCCGCCGTCGGGGACGAACAGCTTGCGGATGCGGTGGGTTCCGTCGCCGCCGCGCTGCGGGCGGGGATGTCGGTCCCGCAAGCGATCGACTACACGGCTGCGGAGACGCCCCCGCCCCTCGACTCGACCTTCGAGGAGGTCGCTCGCTCCATCGACCTGGGGCTGCCGATGGAAGCGGCCATGAGCCGCTGGGCGGTTTCGGTGGACACGGACGACGCTCGGTTGTTCGCCGGCGTGCTCCGCTTGCACCGGCGCAGCGGCGGCGATCTGCCGTCGGTCTTGGATCAGGTCGTAGCCACGCTGCGCGATCGCCGCGACGCCGCCCGCGAGGTGCGCGCCCTCACCGCCCAGGGCCGCCTGTCCGGGGCCATCCTCGGTTTCTTGCCCATCGGATTCTTCGCGTTCCTCTGGCTCACGTCGCGCAGCGACATCGAGGGCGCGTTCCGATCCCCGGCGGGTATGGCCGCGATCGGCGTGGGGCTCACCATGGAAGGGCTCGCCTTCATGTGGATCCGGCATCTGCTGGAGGTCGAGTGACCGCGGTCGCGGCACTGTTCGCACTTGCGGCGACCCTGGCGGCCGCGATAGCCGTTCACGAGGCAAGGTCCCACCTCCTGGTCGTCCGCCTGCCACAGCCCGCGGGCGTTCCCCACGCTTCGCCGGCCGACCCGTTGAGCTGGCTCGGGCGGACGCCACTCGGCCGCCGGCTGGACAGCCCCGCCGCGCGGTCCGCGCTGGACGGCGCCGGGTGGTCCGTCGAACCGTCGCGGTGCGCGGGCCTCCGGCTGGCCGGCGCGGGACTCGGGGTGCTGTTCGCCTTGGTCGTCCCGTTCCCCGGCCCGCTCGTGGCTCCCCTCCTCGCCGTGGCCGGAGCGCGACTCCCGCTATTCGTCGCAGGGCGCGCCGCGCGACGCCGGCGGGCCGCCATGAACGCCGAGATCCCGCAGCTCCTCGATCTGTTGGCCGCGGGTTCCTCGGCCGGGCTCGCCGCGCCTCTGGCCCTGCGCCGAGCGATCGACGGCATCCGTGGCCCCCTCGCAGAACAACTCCGCCAGGTCCTCGACGAGGTAGACCTCGGGGCGCGTTGGCGGGACGAACTGCGCACGCTCGCGGACCGTGCGCAGCTCCCCGACCTCTCCAAGGCGGTTGCGGCCCTCACGCGGACGGAATCGCTCGGTTCGTCCCTGGCCGATTCCACTCGAGAGCTCGCCGTCGCCGTGCGCTCCGCACGCCGCACCGCGGTCACCGAACGGGCGCGCACCGCTCCGGTCAAGATGCTCTTTCCGCTCGTGTTCCTCGTCCTCCCTGCCTTCCTCCTCCTCACGGTGGTCCCCGTCCTCCTCACCACCCTGGAATCCATCCGTTGAGTGAGAGGAGGTGGATCGGATGTTGATGTTGCACGTGCTGTTGATCCGGGCGTCGGGGTTCCTCCGTCGAGATGAGGGACAGACCACGGCCGAGTACGCGTTGGTGATCCTCGCGGCGGCCGCGGTCGCGGTCGTCCTGATCGCGTGGGCGCATTCCTCGGGGAAGCTGCCCGCGTTCTTCGACCAGGTGATCGACAACGTGATCGGGAACGCCAGTGGTGCCTAGGTGCCGTCGGGCAGCGTCCGAGCGTGATGAGCGAGGCACGGCCGCCGTGGAGTTCGCTCTGGTGTTGCCGTTGATCCTCGTGATGTCGTTGGCCATGGTCCAGGTCGGCCTGCTGGTGCGGGACCGGCTCCTCGTGGAGGACGCGGCGCGTGCCGGGGCACGCGCCGCGGCGCTCCAATCAGACGTCGGGGCCGCACGTGACGCCGCCGCGGCCGCCGCCCCCGCGCTCGAGCGCGCGGACCTCCAGGTGGACGTGCAGCGCTCGGGGACCCAGGGGGATCCGGTGACCGTCACGATCGCCTACCAGGCTGCGATCCGCGTTCCCTTCGTGTCGTGGTTGTTCGGGCCGAGCGTGAGGATGGGGACGTCGGCGACCGATCGCCAGGAGTTCGCATGAGCTCGGAGCGGGGCTCCATCACGGTGGTGGCCGCGGGCGTGATCGCGATCGCGGTCGTCGCCACTATGGGCGTGGCCGACGTCGGGAAGGCCTTGGTGGCGCGTGCCCACGGCCAGCAGGCGGCCGACGCCGCGGCGCTCGCCGCCGCGCAGGAGCTCGCCCTCCCTACGGGGCGGACCCCGGTCGACGTCGCGGCCGACCTTGCCGCGCGCAACGGCGCCGAGCTCACGGCGTGCGTCTGCTCCACCGGCTCGCTGGAGGCGACCGTGATCGTGCGGGCGGACGTCGGACCTCTGTTGCTGCTGCCCTCAGGGCGAACGGTCGAGGTCACGGCGCGGGCCGTGGTCGACCTGCCGGGCGGGTGAGGCGGGTGATGCCTGTGGCCCCACCGAAGAGTTCCTCGTTCCGTAAGGCGGTCGTTCGAAGGCCGCAAGGGTTCGCTGCCTAGGGTCGGCGAAGGCCCCGCGGACGGACCCACAGGCGAAGGAGGTAAGGGAGCGGCCGTGCGCGGGGGATCGCCATCGATACCCTCAAGGAGGCTCTCCATGCGTTCGGTACCAACCATCCGCGGGCTCGCGCTCGTGGCCCTCGCGTCCCTGTCGGCGGTCATCGTGGGCGCCGGCCCCGCCACGGCGCACCCCAAGGAGCACCGGTCGGCCGGCTCCGTCTACGCGTTGTCGAACGACCCCGCGGGCAACGCTGTCCTCGTGTTCCATCGCGCACCCAACGGCTCGCTCACACCCGCCGGATCCGTGGCGACGGGAGGCCTGGGCACCGGGGCCGGGCTGGGAAGTCAGGGCGCGCTCACCCTGGGTCGCGGCGGCCGCGCGCTCGTGGCCGTGAACCCGGGCAGCGATCAGATCTCGGCGTTCCGGATCACCAACGGCGGTCCCGTGCTCACGGACGTTGAGTCCTCGGGCGGCGACCTGCCCATCAGCGTCTCGATCCACGGGCGCCTGGTCTACGCCCTCAACGACGGCTCGGACTCGCTGTCGGGATTCCGGCTGGGATGGAACGGCGACCTCAAGCCGATCCACGGCTCCACGATCGGGTTGTCCGGCTCGGGCATCGCGCCCGCCCAGGTGCAGTTCTCGCCGAACGGCCGGAGCGTGGTGGTGACGGAGAAGAACACGAACCTCATCGACGTCTACCGCGTGCGTGACGGCGGGCGCTTGCGTGCCCCGAACGTTCAGGCGTCTCAGGGCGAGACCCCGTTCGGGTTCGCCTTCGACCCCCGAGGGCGGCTGTTGGTCTCCGAGGCCTTCGGCGGAGCCCCCGACGCCAGCACGGTCTCGTCCTACCGGGTGGGATCGGGCGGGCAGCTCGGCGTCATCAGCTCCTCGGTGCCCGACCATCAGAGCGCGGCGTGCTGGGTCACGGTGGCCAGACACGGCCGGTTCGCCTACACGACGAACACGGGAAGCGACTCCGTCTCGGGTTACAGGGTCGCTCGCGACGGCCGCCTCACGCTCATGAACGGCCCCGCCTCGGCTGCCGGCGACGCGCCGACCGACCTCGATGCGGCCGCTGGGTACCTCTACGTGCTGAACAGCGGATCCCAGGACATCAGCGCCTACGTGGTGGACGCCCACGGTTCGCTCGTCGCCAACGGCGGAGCAACGGGCCTGCCGGCGGGCTCGGTCGGCATCGCCGCCGCCTGAGCCCGTCCCACCGTTCGATCCGCCGCTCGATCCGCCCACCCCCGGCCGCAAGGGCCGGGGCGGGCGGACGGGCGTCTCGGTGTGACTACTCCAGCTCGCGAGCCCGCGGATCGCGCGCCACCGGGGCCCGGTAGTCCGGGTCGGTCTTCGCCACGAGGAACTCCACCGCGGCCCAGGCGGCCTTGGAGTTCGGGTAGGTGGCGAGCGGCACGACGACGAGCACCGCGAAGCTCGCCGCCAGCAGGGGGAACACCGGCACATCGGGAACGGTGGCGGCGAGTCCCACCACGAGCACGCCGATCCACAGCACCATCGCCACCGTGAAGTTCAGCACCATGGCGCCGAGGTAGCCGCCATCCTCCTTGTCGAAGCGGAGGCCGCAGCGCAAGCAGGCCGTTCGCATGGTGAACCACGACGAGAACATGCCACCGGCGGCGCAGCGTGGGCAATGCTTGCGCACCCCTCGCAACAACGCGCCCAGCGATCCGACCTCGGGATACAGCGGCCGTCGCCCGCCGTTCCCGGGCTCGGGCTCGAGCGAGCCCCATGGGTTCGGTGTCGCCGATGCCACATCAACCGCCCCTCGCCGCTCTCTCGTGGTCGTCCAAGGCTACGACCTTCGGCGGGTTCCCTCGTCCCGGCTCAGGGGTAAACTTCTCCCCCATGGCGAAGCAGACGAAGCGCACTCCGCTCGGTCGCAGCCGACGAGCCCAGCTCGGCGTCATCGACTACACGCTCGCGAAGCGAGCCCTGCTGCGCGATGCCCAGGTCGGCGTGCTCGGCCTCACCGACATCTGCGACGCACATCCGGAGCTGCTCCGCGCGGCACGCCACGTCGGGGAGCCCACGCGCAGCGACTGCCCGGTCTGCGGCAAGGTCAAGCTCGTCCTGCTCGCCTACGTGTTCGGGGACGGCCTGCGCGATCAGAACGGACGGGTCTGGTCCATCGACACGGGGCTCAAGCTCGCCGCGGCCCATCCGGGGTCGGCGTGCTACGTCGTGGAGGTCTGCACGCGCTGTCAATGGAACCACCTGCGCGAGTCGTTCACCGCCCGGCACCAGGTCACCGCGACCGGCTGAGAACGCTCGGGGCAACCGAACCACCGCGCCCGTCGCATCGAATCACCACGGAACCAGCACCGCGCCCGGGCGCGCACACGCCGTGCGACGCAACCCCCCCAGATAGAATCGACGGGTCTTGGCTACCTCCGACGCGATCCCACAGGGCAAGCACCTGCCCAAGCATGCGCCGCGCAAGAAGCACGCGGACCGACGCGGGTTCTTCCGCCGGTTCTGGTGGGTGTTCCTGCTCGTGCCGTTCCTGATGGTCGCCGTCGTCGGCGTATCGCTCGTCGTGGCCTACCAGCGCGTCCAACTGCCCGACACGCTGCCCCCGATCCGCACCTCCTACCTCCTGGATCGCAACGGCGACCAGCTCGCGTCGCTGCACGGCGCCGTCGACCGCACGATCGTGCCGCTCTCGCGGATCTCGCCCAACCTGCAGCACGCCGTGATCGCCACCGAGGATGCCGGGTTCTACAGCCACCCGGGCATCGACGTGCGCGGCATCGCGCGCGCCGCCTGGACCGACCTCGTGCGCAAGGGCACGGTCCAGGGAGCGTCCACCCTCACGGAGCAGCTCGTGAAGAACGTCTACGCGGGCCAGTACGTCCGCAACGCGGACGGCACCACCGACTACGTGGTCCCCCCGCGCACGATCAAGGAGAAGATCCGGGAGGCCCTGCTCGCGATCAAGCTCGAGCAGACCTACACGAAGGACCAGATCCTCGCGAAGTACCTGAACACCGTCTACTTCGGCCACGGCGCCTACGGCGCGGAGGCGGCGGCCCAGACCTACTTCGGCAAGCCGGCGAGCGACCTCACGGTGCTCGAGTCGGCCTCGCTCTCGGGCGTGTTGCACGCGCCCACCCTCTACGACCCCATCGCGAGCCCGTCGGACAACAAGTTCCGCCGGGACTACTCGCTCGACCAGATGGTCAGGTACGGCTACCTGGATGCCGCCAAGGCCGCAGCGCTCAAGGCCAAGAGATGCTGCGGCACGGTGAGCGGCGCCGGCGACACCATCCATGCGCCGTACGGCTCCGCGTACTTCGTCGACTACGCGCGTCAGGATCTGTTCGACCGCTACGGCAGCGCGCGCGTCTACGGCGGGGGACTGCGCGTGACCACCAGCCTGGACATGGGCATGCAGAAGGCCGCCTGGGACGCCGTGCGCCAGGACCTGCCCTTCAAGAGCTACAACCCGTCGGCCGCGGTGGTGACGATCGACGTGAAGACGGGTCAGGTGCTCGCGATGGTGGGCGGCCGCAACTTCAATCGTTCCAAGCTGAACCTCGCCACCCTGCGCGGCGGCTCGGGCCGCCAGGCCGGCTCCGCCTTCAAGGCGTTCACGCTCGCCGCGGCGCTCGAGAACAACTACTCGCTCAACGCCTATTGGCAGGGACCCTCGACGATCACGATCACCGATCCCACGTGCAACGGCCCCACGGGCCCGTGGCAGCCCGTGAACGCCGGAGACGGTGAGGCGGGCACGTTCACCCTGCTGCAGGCAACGGAGCACTCGGTGAACACCGTGTTCGCGCAGGTGATCTCCCAGCTCGGCCCCGACACCGTGCGCAACATGGCCTACCGGTTGGGGATCCGTTCCCAGCTCCCCGCGGTCTGCGCGATCACGCTCGGCAGCGTTGCCGTCAACCCGCTCGAGATGACGAACGCCTACGCCACCCTCGCCGACCAGGGGACCCGGCATTGGGCCACTCCGCTCGTCGAGGTCGCGAACCAGCACGGCACCTCCATCGACGAC
Source organism: uncultured Actinomycetes bacterium (assembly GCA_963719165.1). Lineage (GTDB taxonomy): Bacteria > Actinomycetota > UBA4738 > UBA4738 > HRBIN12 > JAOUEA01. Next base: position 2,466,648 of record CAVRAV010000001.1, read on the forward strand.
GTGCGCTCCAAGGGCAAGGCGGTGCTCGATCCCGTGTACGCGGATCAGGTGACGCTGGCCCTGCGCGCGGTGGTCACGGGCGGCACGGGATACGTCGCGAACCTCGGATCCCCCGTGGTGGCCGGCAAGACCGGCACGGCGAACGAGAACGTCGACGCATGGTTCTGCGGCTACACCGTCCAGCTCGCCACGTGCGTTTGGGTGGGCTGGCCCCAGGGGGAGATCCCGTTGCAGAACATCATGGGTGTGCCCTCGGTGTACGGAGGGACGATTCCGGCCAAGATCTGGCACGACTACATGGCAGTGGCGACCGCGAAGTATCCGGCGCTGGAGTTCCCGAACGCCACCTACACGGGCTCGCTCGGGCCGACCGCGCCGGTGTACTCGCCGACGCCGAGCCCGATCGCGACGCCGAGTCCATCGCCCAGCCCGACCGCCTCTCCCAGCCCGACCGCCTCTCCCAGCCAGAGCCCTTCGCCCCCGTCGAGCGGATCTCCGTCCCCGAGCGGATCCCCATCGCCCACCAAGGCCCCGCCGGCGATGTCGCCCGCCGAGGCCCCAGGCTCCGTCTACGTGCCGCGCCGTGGCTGGTGGTCGACGATCTAGACCTCGTGGACCGCGAGCTCGCGGTCGGCGGCGCTCTCCTCCAGGGGCAGCGTGGCGAGGATCGTCGTGCCGCGACTGGGGGAGGAGCGCACGACGAAGGTTCCGCTGGCGAGTTCGACACGTTCGCGCATCGACGCGAGCCCGACACGCCCCTCCCGGAGGTATTCGCGGCTCCGGGCGGCGTCGAAGCCGCGCCCGTCGTCTTGGACCTCGATCCGGACCTGAACGTCGTCCGCTTCGAGGTTGACCGTGAGCATGTCCGCCTGCGCGTGCTTCGCGGCGTTGGAGAGCGCCTCTTGGACCACGCGGTAGGCCAGCGTCTCAAGGTCTTCTGAGAGACCCGTGGCGAGGCGGCTCGCGAACTCGGCGTGCACGCCCTGGTCGTCCCCGAAACGCTTCACCATCTCGAGCAAGGCCGGCGCGAGCCCGCGCTCTTCCAGGACCGGCGGTCGAAGGCCCGACATGAGCCGTCGCAGGGCGTCGGCCTCGGAGGTGAGCTCCTCGCGGATGCGCGAGAGCACCTCCATGCCACGCTCCGTGTCGCCGGCCTTGATCATCAGCAGGGCCGCCTCCAGCGAGAGCGATGCGGCGCTCACGCCTTGGACGGGGCCGTCGTGGAGATCGCGAGCCACGCGGTTGCGCTCCGCCTCGATCGCGGCGTTCGTACGGCGCAGGAGCCGCGTGCGGTCCTCGTCGCGATCCTGCAGGAACTTGAACAGCGAGCGGATCGTCTGGTCGGCCACCCGGGCGGCCGTGACGTCCCGCACGAGCATGAGCGTTCGCGGCGGGGACGTCGGGATCTGCGAGACGCGCGACTCGAGGAACAGCGGCTGCCCTTCGGCGCGGCGCACCTCGGCCTCGGCGGCCTGCGGGAGCGACGCGAACGACTCGTTCGCCCCCGTCACGGCGGCCGCCAGCGCGGACCAGGGCTGGCCCTCCACGGCCTCCCGATCCAGACGGACCATCCGGCAAAGGGCGTTGTTCGCGCGGATGACCACGCCCCGCTCGTCGAGCTCCACGACCCCGTCCTCGGCGGCATCGAACACCGATCGCAGGTGCTCCTCCGACTGCCCGAGGGTCTCGTTGGCTTCACGAACGCGCTCGAGGGCCCGGTCGGCTTCCTGCAGGGCCGCCTCTTTGTCCGCGAGCGCGGCCCTGACTTCGCGATGGCCCTGCGTGCTGGCCACCTGGTTGGCCACGATGCGCACGGCCACGCCCATGCCCAGCAGGACGATGATCACCGTGGACGCCAGATCGTCGATGCCCCGGCGTTGGTCCAGGAGCGCCACCACGGAGAGCGCGGCGCATGCGCTCACCACGGCGAGCATGGTGAGCACCGGGCGGCTCCACCGATGGTGTTCGACGGGGTCGGTCGGCTGGTGTCGCGGTTGCAGCAAAGTGATGGCCGCGAACGCCAGGGGGGCGAGCGCGAGGCTGAGGTCGATCCACGTCGACGTGCCGGAGAACGACCCGTGCGCCCACTGGTAGCCGAAGCCGGCGGTGGCCGTCGCGGTGACCGCGAACGCGATGGCCTGCATGAGGTGCTCCCGATCGGGTACCCACAGGGCGATCCCGGAGAAGACCGCCAACTGGGTGGCGGCGAGCAGAGCGAACACGGCTGCGGAGAAGGCGGTCTGCGCGTCCGAGCCCACGGGGCGGATCAGGAGGTACAGCATGGCCGTGATGGACGCCGTGATGAGGAGCAGGTCGATCGTCAACTCCCGGCGCTCCCGCTGCGCGAAATGCTCCCTCGCCTCGGCCTCCGCGAGTTTCAGCAGCGGGATCATGAGGACGAGGAAGATCGCGTCGGAGGGCCGCGGCTGGTAGCGGCCGGGCTGCGCCACGTCGAACACGAAGAAGAGCGCGTTGCCGATGCCGAGCAGCACCAGGGTCCATGCGAGCCAGATCGCGCCGTGCCACGCGCCGCCCTGGACCGCCCGCGCGATCACGAGGGCGCTCAGGACGCACGTGATGGCTACCATCGCCTCCGAGGCGAGCGCCTGGGAGCGCGTCCCCGAGGGCAGCGCGACATAGACGGTCACGACGGTGAGTGCCGTCAGGCCGAGCAGGATCGCCGTCCACGAGGAACGGGCGGTGCGGGGGGCATCGCTCATGTCGATCCATGATGGCGGCTGTGGCTCTATCGCTCCATCACCCAGACGAGGGAACCCGGCCGACCGACGGCCTAGCCCGTGGAAGGGCCGTTCGGGACCGAACGGGGGGGTGGCGGCGCGCCCCAGGCGCGGCTCAAGCGGGGCTGCGGTGCCCCTCGGTTCACTCGATCAAACGCCGGCGCAGCGCCTCGGCGACGGCCGCGGTCCGGTCGGAGGCGCCGAGCTTCTCGAAGATGTGCTCGAGGTGGGTCTTGACGGTATCGGGCGAGATGTACAGACGCTCGGCGATGTCGCGGTTCGTGTGACCGAAGGCCAGGAGTTGGAGCACCTCGACCTCCCGGGCGGTGAGGGTCTCGGCCTTGCGATCGCGCTCTTTGGCGGTGGACAACTCTTCGGCAAGCGCCACCACGAGCTGGGGATCGATGACCATGTTCCCCCCGGCCACCAGCCGCACGGTCTGGATCAGGTGCTCGGCGTCGCGCGCCTTCAAGACGTAGCCACGGGCGCCGCTGCGAACGGCCTCGACGACGAACTGCCGGTCGTCGTACGCGGTGAGCATGATGACGCCGACGTTGGGGTGCTTGTCGCGCAATTCCCGCGCGGCCTCGAGCCCGTCCATCTCGGGCATCCGGATGTCGACGAGTGCGATGTCGGTCTCGTGCGTTCCCACCAGGTCCAGCAGCTCGGCGCCGTTCGACGCCTCCGCGACGACCTCGATGCCGTCGGCCATATCCAGGTAGCGTCGCAGTCCTTGACGGACGAGTGAATGGTCGTCCGCGATGGCAACCCGGATCGTCACGATCTCCCCTCTGGCATTCGGTCTCGCACATCCTAGTGGTTCCCGCTCGCGTGGGCGCTCAGCCCGGGGGAAATGCTCTCGCCCCTCAGAAGACGTGCCACCAGTTGATGAACAGGAGCGCGAGGACCCCGTAGCCCGCCGCGAACGAACCCACGATGAGGGGTTCGCTCAGGCGCCTGCGTTCGACGCCGAGCGCGAGGACCCAGAACGCGGGGAAGATCACCGCCACGAACCGCGGCATCGACAGCAGCGGGCGACCGGGCGTCGGCGCGCTGAGCTCGACCAGCAGGCTGAGGCCCGCGTACGTGAGGTAGGGGGCGCGCAGCCTCCGCCAACCGGCGATCACCGCCACCAGGACGACCCCAACGACGAGCACGTCGATCAGCCAGTAGGAGGAGTACCTCGCGGCGAGGTGCACGGCGTCCACGAGGCTCGTCCAAGGCGCGGCGAGGTCGCGGTTCCAGTTCGTCTGGGCGCGGATCGGTGCCCAGGCGTCGCCGGAACGAACCTGCCAATACGCGAGGTAGGCGAGGGGCCCCAGCGCCGTCGCGGCCGCGGCCGCGATCCTGGGCACGAGCGCACGCGCATCGCGCCGCCATTGGAGCCACGCCTCGACCGCGAGGGCGGGGCCGAGCAGCAGGCCCACGTTGCGCGTCGCGGCCGCGAGCGCGGCCATCACGGCCGCCCACCCCCAGCGGTCGCGCCGGGCGAACCAGAACGCGGAGATCGACAGGAGCAGGAACGTCGACTCCGTGTACGGAGCCAGGAAGAAGAACGCCGTGGGGAAGATCGCGAGGAAGACGACGGCGCGGCGCGCCATGGCCTCCGACCCGAACTCCAGGCGCGTCAAGGCGTGCAGCATCACGAGCGCCGCGAGGAACGAGGCGTTGGCGACGAGGAGTGCCGCGCCGAGCGGACCGACGAAGGGCAGCAGAGCGACGACCCGAACGGCGAGCGGGTACAGGGGGAAGAACGCCGCGCTGTTGTCGTCCTCGCGGTAGCCCGTCGTGGCGAGGCGTAGGTACCAGGCCGCATCCTGACGTTCGGTCGCGTCCACGGCGTTGTGCCACCCGGGCTCGAGGGGGGCGATCGGCCAGCCGGCCACGGCGGGGAGCTCCCCTCCGCGCGGCGTGATGGGCCCGATCCCCGCCACGCAGAGCAGGCTCAACCCGATCCGCACGGCGAGGAAGACGAGGATGCAGTACTTCACGCCGTCGCGAACCTGGACGCGAACCGCCGCCGCGTCCGCGGCTGAGGCCGGGTCCGCGGGAGCGCTCACGCGGGCTGCGCCTCGGCCGCTGCCGACGCCCCGGCCGCCACCGGCGTCGACTCGATGGGCAGCGCCCGGTGCTGCTCGCGGATCCAGGCGACGACGCACCAGACCAGGATCGCCGCGCGGATCAGCACCATCGCCTCGAACCACGCCTGCGGCGTTCCCCAGCCTCCCCGTAACCGCCCGAACCACCAGAACCGGGTCACGAACACGCCGACGTCGGCGATCTCGAAGGCGACGAAGCGCCCGAGACCGGGCAGGGCCAGGGCGAACCAGGGCACGAGCCACAGCCCGTACTGCGGCGAGTACACCTTGTTGGACAGCAGGAAGATCGCGATCAGGGGGAACCCTAGGGTCCAGCGCGGGAAGTCGGGGAACCGTCGCGCCCGCAGTCCCCACACGAGCGCCGATCCCGCCAGGAAGATCGCAGCGCCGAGCACGTTCGCCGCCCTGGTGGACACGCACAGCGCGTCGGCGTGGCGGCAACCGACATACCAGAGGCTGTCGAAGTCGGCCGGCCGGGTGGAGTTGAAGGAGAAGAACCGGATCCAACTCGACGGGGAGGCGATCAGGAAGGGGAGGTTCACCACCGCCCAGGCGCCGGCGGTGGCCCAGCCGAGTGTCACGGCGGCGTCGGGCCGGCGCTCCCTCAGACGCTGCGCGATGAACGGCACGACGAGCAGGGCCGGATAGAGCTTGGCCGCCGCGCCGAGGCCGAGCATGGATCCCGCCCAGCCGTCTCGACGCCGCATCAGGAACAGGACTCCGGCCGTCGCGAACGCCACCGCCAGCAGGTCCCAGTTCATCGTGCCGTACACCAGCAGGGTGGGCGCGAGGGCGAAGTAGAGCGCCCGCGGGCCGGCCATGACGTAGAGGCAGAACCCGATCGTCAGGGCGCACAGCAACAGCAGCGCCGCGTTCACGTAGTAGAAGGTGCCGAAGTGAGGACCGGAGATCCACGCGGCCGCGCGCATGAAGTACATCGTGAGGACCGGATACTCGTCGCAGTTCTGCCCTGGGACCGTGGCGCATCCGTCCACGAACGGGAGGCGGCCGCCTGCCAGTTGTTCGGTGTTGAGGAGCGGGACGATGTCGGAGTAGCACAGCCATGCGTATTGGCGTCCGTCGCCCCAGCTGCCGGCGGCGCACGGCGCCTTCATCGCGGTCCCGACCGCCATCGTGCCCGTGACGCACATGAGGACGACGGCGAGGCTCACAACGGGTCGCACGGCGCGCGTCATCTCGGCGCATGGTAGCCCGGGCCGCACCGGCGCCGGGACCCGTGTGGGCCGAGCTGGACCCTTCGAGCGTCCACTCGTAGAGTGGGTGGTCGTGAGGTACCGGGTGGAGCAGCTGGCGGCGCGATCCGACGTGTCGGTCGACACTGTCCGCTACTACCAATCGCGCGGCCTGCTCTCGCCTCCCGAGCGCGAGGGGCGCGTGGCCTGGTACGGGCCCGCGCATCTCGAGCGCGTCCAGGAGATCCGGGCACTCCAGCGGAAGGGGCTCACGCTCGCCGCGATCCGCCGGGTGGTGAGCGGCGAGCTCGGGGTGGCCGATGCCGACCTCGCCGCCGCGGTCGTGGCGGCTCGCGGGGATGCCGGGACGGAGCCCGAGATGCTCACCCTGGAGGAGTTCTCGGCGCGCAGCGGGGTGCCCGCGTCGCTCATCCAGGCGGTGGAGCGCGAGGGGATCAGGCTGGGGCGCGTTACGGATGGCGACGAGCGCTACACCGTGGCGGACATCGAGATGGTTCGCACGGCGCTCAGCCTGCTCGAGTTCGGGCTGCCGCTCGCCGACCTCCTCGGCCTCGCCCGCGATGCCGATGCCGCCATGCGTTCGCTCGCCGAGCGCGCGGTGGAGCTGTTCGACGAGCACGTGCGCAAGCCGATCCGCGACACGGCCGGGGACGACGCGGCCGCGGCCGAGCAGATGGTGGTGGCGTTCGGTGAGCTCCTGCCGGCCGTCACGCATCTCGTGTCACACCACTTCCGGCGGGTGTTGCTCGAGACCGCGGAGGCGCACATCGAGGAGACGGAGTCCTCGCCGGCATGACCCCCGCCGAGCGCCCCGAGCTGCCGCAAGGCGAGGCGAAGCGCACGGCCGTTCGCGGCCTCTTCGACTCGATCTCGGGGCGTTACGACCTCGTGAACCGGCTCATGACGTTCGGCATGGATGCGGGTTGGCGCCGGCGAGCCGTGCGCGAGCTGCGGCTGCCCGGACACGCTCTCGTCCTCGATCTGGCGTGTGGAACCGGCGACTTCTGCCGCGAACTCGACCGCCGCGGCTATCGCGCGGTGGGGTTCGACTTCTCTCACGGCATGCTCGCGAACGCGTGCACCGAGGCGCCGCTCGTGGAGGCGGACATCCTCACCCTCCCCGTGGCCGACGCACGAGCCGACGGAGTCACCTGCGGCTTCGCCCTGCGCAACGTCGTATCGCTCCGAGGATTGTTCACGGAGCTGGGGCGGGTCGTTCGACCGGGTGGGAGGATCGCGTTGCTCGACGCCAGCGTGCCGGACAACCCCGTGCTGCGGACCGGGCACGGTCTCTATTTCAACAAGGCGATCCCGTTGATCGGCGGCGCGATCTCGGATCGCGCCGCGTACGCCTACCTCCCCAGGTCCATGGCCTATCTCCCGCCGCCCGAGGAGATGGTGGGGATGCTGGAAGCGGCCGGCTTCCGCGACGTCGACCGGCTTCAGCTCTCGGGCGGGCTCACGCAACTCCTGGTGGGGACCAGGGCGTGAGCCAGAAATCCCCCCGCGCACGGCCCTCGAGGGCGGGACCGGCCGCGTCACACCGGATCTCCAAACTCGGCTCCGCCTACGATCTCCTGGCCGCCTATCACCCCGAGGGCGTCTTCATGGAGCGCGGGGGGATCGGCGTGGCGGGCGGCGCCTCGCCGTTCGGCTTCAAGGTGGCCATGGCCGGTTCCCAGGCCGGGCCTACCGTGCCGGGCCCCACGGAGCTCTTCGATGGGATCGAGATCGTGGACGCTCCCGACGGGGGGCCGCCCCCGTTCGTCTTCGGCTGCCTGCCGTTCGACCGCCACCGAACCGGCTGGTTCCAGATCCCCAGTCGAGCCGTGCGTCGAGACCACGAAGGGCAGACCTGGGCGATCGACCTCGTGCGGCCCGGTGAGGCACCCGTCCCCCGGTCCGCGCGGCGCTTCGTCGGGCGGGCCGCTCCGCACGAGCCGTTCAGCGGCATGCAGATCCGCCCCGAGCCGTTGCCCGACGCCTACGAGCGCGCCGTCGCCGCCGCGGTCGAACGGGTCCGCGCCGGCACCCTTCGCAAGGTCGTGCTCGCTCGCTCCGTGGAGCTCGTGGCCGGCCGCGAGCTCGACCCCCGAGCGCTGCTCTTCCGGTTGCGCGCCGCCGAGCCTCACGGCTACGCCTTCGCCGCCCCCGTCGACGGCGGCGCCGTGCTGGTGGGCGCGAGCCCGGAGCTGTTGGTGTCCCGGGCCGGGCGCGAGGTGTGCGCGAACCCGCTCGCCGGCTCGGCGCCGCGGTACGGCGACGCATCCGAGGACGCCGCCTCCGCGGAACGGCTGATGGCCTCCGCGAAGGACGGCGAGGAGCACCGGATCGTCGTCGAGGCCGTCGCGGCGACGCTCGGACCCGTCTGCGAGGCCCTCACGTGGGACCCGGAGCCGGTGCTGTTGGAGACCGCGAACGTGTGGCACCTGTCCACCCGGTTCCGCGGGACCCTTCGCGACCCCGCGCCGCACGCCCTCGAGCTCGTGAGCCTGCTCCATCCGACCCCGGCCGTGTGCGGCGAGCCGCGGGAGGCGGCGATGCAACTGATCCGGGACCTCGAGCCGGTCCCGCGCGGCGCCTACGCCGGCGCGGTGGGGTGGATGGACGCCAACGGCGACGGCACCTGGGCCATCGCGCTGCGCTGCGCCCGCATGCGCGGTGACGAGGCGCGCCTGTTCGCCGGCGCCGGCATCGTCGCCGAGTCCGACCCCGCGGCGGAGCTTCAGGAGACGGAGCGGAAGTTCCGGGCGTTCCTCGACGCGCTGCGGTGGGGCTAAGCTCGCTCATGGCCCGCGAACCGAAACCCACCACCGCCTACCCCGTCGTCGTGAAGGTGGTCGCGGTCCTCGGGGCGGGGCTCGGCCTGGTCCTCGCCGGGTCGGCGGCGGTCGGGGCCGGCTCGTTCGTGCTGCTGCCGATCGGCCTCGCGATGGTGCTGGTGAGCGTGCTCCTGTTCCGTCTCGCGCATCGCCTGATCGGTGGCTAGGGGGAAGCCGGGGAGCCGCCGCGCTCGCGTTCCACCAGGAGGCGTCGCAGGATCTTGCCGCTGAGCGATCGCGGGATCTCGTCGATGAATTCCACGCGCCGCACCTTCTTGTAGGACGGCACCCGCTCGGATACGAACGACATCAGCTCGCCCCCCGTGAGTCGCGCGCCCGCGGTCTTCACCACGAAGGCCTTCGGCACCTCGCCGGCGTTGGCGTCGGGCGCGGGGATCACGGCGGCGTCGGCCACGCCCGGGTGCTGGAGCAAGAGCGCCTCGAGTTCGGCGGGAGGGACCTGGAACCCGCGGTACTTGATCAGCTCCTTCAGCCGGTCCACCACGTAGAGGTAGCCATCCTCGTCCACGTGTCCGATGTCACCGGTGCGCAGCCACCCGTCGCCGGGGAAGATCCACTCGTTCGCCTCGGGGTCGTCGAGGTAGCCCTTCATGACCTGGGGGCCGCGCGCCCAGATCTCGCCGTTCACGCCCACCGGCGGGTCCTCCACGTCGTCGGCCAACGCCACCACACGGATCTCGGTGTCGGGCAGGATCAAGCCCACCGATGCCGGGTTCGCGCGCGCCGGATCGCGCAGCGGCGCCGAGAGCACCGGGCTCGTCTCGGTGAGGCCGTAGCCCTGAAGCACCTGGCAGTCCAGCCGCGCGGCCGCCGCCTGGGCGATCCCCGCGTCGAGCGGCGCGGCGCCGCTGATCACGAACTCCAGCGCGCTCAGGTCGTAGCGGTCGACGTCGGGATGCTTCGCGAGCGCGAGCACGATCGGCGGCACGAGGCACGCGTAGGTCACGCGATGGTCCTGCATCAGCCGCAGGAACGTGTCCAGCTCGAACCGGGGCATCGTGACCACGGTGGCGCCTCGCCAGAGCGCGAGGTTCACGAGCACCGTCATCCCGTAGATGTGGAAGAACGGCAAGATGCCGATCATCACGTCGCGCTCGCTGAGGTCGATCGCCGCGCTCGACTGGATCGTGTTGGCCACGAGGTTGCGGTGGGTGAGCTGCACCACTTTGGGGAAGCCGGTGGTCCCGCTGGACATCGGCATCGCCGCGACGGCCGCGGCGGGATCGAGCCCGAGCGCGGGCGCCTCGGCAGGGTCGCCCAGGAGCTCCGCGAAGGAAGTGGTGCCCCCATGCGGCTCCTTGCCCAGCAAGAAGACCTCCTCCACACCGGCCTTGCTCGCTGCGGGGAGCGCGCGGTCGAGGAACGGCTCGACGGTGAGGAGGAACCGTGCGCGCGTGGCGTGCAGCTGCGAGGCCACCTCTTCGACGGACGCGAGGGAATTGATCGTGGTGCTGGCTCCCCCCGCCGCCGCCACGCCGTGGAATGCCACGGCGTACTCAGGAAGGTTGGGAGCGAAGATCGCGAAGACGTCGCCCGGGGCGAAGCCCCTCGCGGCGAGGCCCGCGGCCACCGCGCGCGCCATGCCCCCGAGCTGCGCGTACGAGACGGCGCGTCCCGTGGGGCCGTCGATCAGCGCGGCCTTTTCCCCGCGCGCGACCGCCTGCTCCAGGGCGAAGCTCGCCACCGGCAGGTCCGGGATGTCCACGTCGGGGAACGAGCTGCGCACGATGACCACCGGGGCCTCCTTCGGCTCTGACGTTCGGAAGGCTATGCCAACTCGTCGCCGGGCGCCGCGTCGGACCCGCCGGCGCGCCACCGACCGCCCAGGTGCAGGATCAGCGGGTCGGGCGGTCGGGCGAACCCGCCGCGCTCGCAGGACGGATCGAGGTCACGCGCGGAGCTCCGCGAGCGCGGCGTCGACGGCGTCTCGGACCTGCACGTGTTGCGCCCGGTCGATGTCCGCGTCGACCATGACCTCCACCACCTGCACGCCGTCCTGCGCGATCGCGCTGGCGAGGGACGGGCCCAGCGCCCCCGTGTCGCTCACGCGCGTGTGCGCGGCACCTCCCGCTATGCACAACTCGCCGAGGTCCAGACCGTGCGGCGTGACGAACAGGGGCTGCAGCTCGGGCAGGTCCCGCTGCCCGAGGGACGCGAAGATCTGGCCGCCGCCGTTGTTGACGACCACGAGCGTGAGGTGCGCGCCGCGGCGCCCGTTCCAGAGCACCGCCCCCGCGTCGTGCAGGAGGCTCAGGTCGCCGATCAGCGCGACCGTGGGCCCGGGCCTCGTCGGACGCGGCCCCGCGGCCGCGATCCCGAGCGCGGTCGAGACGAGGCCGTCGATGCCGCTCGCGCCCCGGTTCGCCATGACCTCGAGCCCCTCGCGCGGCGCCATCGCCAGGTCCAGGTCGCGGATCGGCATCGAGTTGCCCACGAACAGGGTCCCGGGCGACGGCACCGCGGCGGCGACGTCCCGCGCGATCCGCAATCCCGTCGGCAGCCCGGATCGGTCCAGCACGTCGTCGAGTGCATGCCGCGCCGCCGCGTCGGCGAGGCGCCACTCGTCGAGCCACCGCCCCCCGGCCGACGCGAGGTCGCGGGCGACGAGAGCATCGGCCGTAGGCTCGGGATCGGCGCGCACGCGCAGGTCCGCACGGTGGTGCGGGTCGGGCTCGAGGTGGTGGGTGTCGACCACGATCAACCGCTCGGCGCGCGCCACGAATCGCTGGGTGGCCCGCGTCGTCGGGGTCGCGCCCAACTGGAGGATCACGTCGGGTCGGTGCGCGTCGAGCCACGCCGTGGAGGCGAGCAACGCCTGGCCCGCTCCGAGCGCCTGCCCCGGGCGCCGCACGTTCGAGGTGGGCTCCGCGATCACCGGCCAACCCAGGCGTTCCGCCAGGATCGCGGTGGACCCCGGGGCCAACCACGGAGCCCCGCCGATGACGACCGCACCGCGGCGGCCGGTGATCTCGCGCACCATCGCATCCACCTCCTGGCGCCCGGGGGCGGGGTTCGCGTCCTGGCGTCCCGGCGGTCCGAGCGGCTCGCCCGTGGGGACGTCGAGGTCCCGCGGGACGAGCGGCTCGTCGAATGGGCAGTCGATCTGGACGGGGCCGGGCGTGAGACCACCGCACGCGCCGAGCGCGGCCCGCGCCGCGCGTCGCCACTCCTGCGGATGCTCGAGCACGGCGGGCACGGGCGGTTCGAGGTAGGCGCGCGCGTACCCGCCGAAGAGCTCCGCCTGGTCGATCGTCTGGTTCGCGCCGGTGCCCCGCAGATGCGGCGGCCGGTCGGCGGTGAGCAGCACCAGCGGCATCCGGGACTGCGAGGCCTCCACCACCGCGGGGAACAGCTCGGCCGCGGCGGTCCCGCTCGTGGTGAGCACGGCCGCGGGCCGGCGCAGCGCCTTGGCGAGGCCCAACGCGAAGAACGCTGCCGACCGCTCGTCGAGGTGCACGTGGAGCTCGATCCGCGGGTCGCGCGCGAGCGCGATGGCCAGGGGCGTCGAGCGCGACCCGGGCGAGAGGCACGCGATGCAGACGCCGCCCAGCGCGAGCTCGTCCACGAGCCCCACCGCGCACGCGTACGCGACGTCGGCCTGGCTCACCTCAGCCCCCCACCACCCGCGCCGGGATCACCTGCTGGGCGTGCCAGAGCACGAGGCCGAGGCTCATCAGCAACCCGCAGGCCGCGTGCGTGAGGGCGGTCCCGGTGAGCACGGGGATGAGGTCGCGTCCCCTCGCGGATCCCACGAGCTCCATCGGCTTGATCGCGGGGAGCCAGGCCAGCAGGCCGAACAGCGCCCACTGCGTGATGCCATAGCGCTCGTCCACGATGAAGATCGCCACGCCCACGACGATCGTGAGTCCTGCGGCCACCATGGACGCGCGGTACAGCGCGCGGGTCCGCGCGTCGCCGATCCGCACGGCGAGCGTGCGTTTGCCGCCCGCGGCGTCGGTGGCGATGTCGCGCAGGTTGTTCGCCACGAGGATCGCGACGGCGAGGAAGCCCATCACCGCTCCCGACCACCACGCCGCGGCCGGGATCGTCTCCACCATCACGTAGGCGGAGCCGCAGGTCGCCATCAGCCCGAAGAACACGAACACCATCGCTTCGCCCAAGCCGAGTCCGGCGTAGGGCCGCGGCCCTCCGGAGTACAGGAGCGCCGCGGCGAGGGCCAGGGCCCCCACCCCGAGGATCAGCAGCGGCTGGGTCGCCAGGGCGAGCGCCAGCCCCGCGATCGCGGCCACGCCCAGCGCGATCAGTGCAGCCGTCAGCACGGCGCGCGGGCTCGCGGCGCCCGTCTGCGTCATCCGCGGGGGGCCGGTTCGCTCCTGGGTGTCCACGCCGCGGACGCCGTCGAAGTAGTCGTTGGCGTAGTTCACGCCGATCTGCAGGCCGGCGGCGACGAGGAGCGCGGCCGCGAACCGCCACGCGATGACGTGACCGGCGGCCGCCGTGCCCAGGATCACCGGGACGAGCCCGGCGCCGAGCGTTCGGGGGCGCGCCCCGCGCCACCAGTCGCCGGCCGATCCCCGGCGCTCGCGCCCGGACGTTCCCTGCCCTCGGGCGGAGGGACCCTCGCTCACGGGCGCCGAGGGAAGCGCGTGAAGTCGGGCCGGCGCTTCTCCTGGAACGCGTCGCGGCCCTCCTGGGCCTCCTCGCTCATGTAGTAGAGCAAGGTGGCGTCGCCCGCGAGTTGCTGGACGCCCGCGAGCCCGTCCGTGCCGGCGTTCGCGCCCGCCTTCAGCAGGCGCAGCGCAAGGGGCGAGAACCCGAGCATCTCTCGGCACCACCGCACGGTCTCCTCCTCGAGCTCCTCCAGGGGGACGACGGCGTTCACGAGACCCCAATCGAGGGCGGTCGCAGCGTCGTACTGGCGGCAGAGCAACCAGACCTCTTTCGCGCGCTTCTCGCCGATCTGGCGCGCGAGCAGGTTGATCCCGTACCCGGCGTCGAACGACCCCACGCGGGGGCCGGTCTGTCCGAAGCGCGCGTTCTCGGCGGCGATCGTGAGGTCGCAGCACAGATGCAGGACGTGGCCGCCGCCGATCGCGTAGCCCGCGACCATCGCCACGACCGGTTTCGGGCACCGCCTGATCTGCACCTGCAGGTCGAGCACGTTGAGGCGGCCGACCCCGCGCTCGTCGACGTAGCCGTCGTCGCCCCGGATCTTCTGGTCTCCGCCGCTCGAGAAGGCATCGGTGCCCTCGCCCGTGAGGATGATGACGCCCACAGCCGGGTCGTCGCGCGCGACGTCGAAGGCCTGGATCAGCTCGCGCGTGGTCCGGGGGCGGAAGGCGTTGCGGACCTCGGGCCGATCGATGGTGATCTTGGCGACGCCCTCGGCGGTCTCGTAGCGGATGTCGTCGTACGTGCCTGACGGGGTCCAATCCATGGGACCGCTCACTCCCAGAGTTTCAGCTCGGATGGTCGGTGTTCAGCCTACCGGACGCGCCCGTGACGCCCGACCGTGCCTATCGGGTGGTGACGATCGCGTGCTACCGTCGGCCGCGATGGCTGCCTCCCGCGTTCGCCCGCATGCTCGGCTCGCTCGGGCGGCGACGGCACTCACCCTGATCTTGTCGGTCGCGCTCGTCCCCGCCGCGGCGCGCGCCCAGCGACGCGCGCCCTCCCCGCCCGTCAGCCTGCGATTCATGACGTTCAACATCGAGTACGGCGGCACGGTCATCGACTTCGAGCAGATCGTGAAGGGAGTCGTGCGGGCCCACGCGGACGTGGTGGGCGTGAACGAGGCCTACTCGCACCTGCGACGGTTGGCGAAGGAGGCCGGATACCCCTACGCGAACACTCGCCTCGACGTGATCTCGCGATATCCGCTCATCGATCCCCCGGGCGGCAACGGGCGTTACCTGTTCGTGCAGACGGCGCCGGGCAACGTGGTGGCCGTGGCGAACATCCACCTGTCGTCGTCCGAGTACGGGCCACGGCGCCTCCTCGACGGGTGGAGCCGCCGCCGGGTCCTTCGCAAGGAGCGAGCGCTGCGACTCCCGGGCATCCGGCCCTTCGTGCGTGCGCTGACGCCCGTCGCGACGGCCGGGATCCCCTCCGTCGTCATGGGCGACTTCAACGCTCCCTCGATGCAGGACTACACGGCGGCCACCGTCGGCGCGCGACCGCAGAACCGGTTCCCCATGAGGTGGCCGGTGTCCGCCTACCTCCTCGGCCACGGCTACGCCGACAGCTACCGCCAGGTGTATCCGAACCCGCTCGCGCGACCGGGCCTGACGTGGCCCTCCGGCCGTCCGCGGTCGGCCACCAGCTGGAACCCGCGCCGCGACGCGCCGCGGGATCGGATCGACCAGATCTGGATGACCGGGCCGGCGAGCGCCACCGCGAGCGAGATCGTCGGCGAGCGGGGCGGACCCGAGGTCGACATCGGCGTCCGGCCGTGGGGGAGCGACCATCGTGCCGTCGTCTCCACGCTGGACGTGACCCCGGCGACGCCGCCCGTCATGGTGGCGTCGTCCCGTCGCCTCGTCGGCATAGGCACGGACCTCACGATCACGTACCACGCGCCCGGCGCCGCGGGGGAACAGGTCGTGGTCGTTCCCCGGGGCGGGGACCCGGCAACGGACGCCCTGGAGACCGTCCCGACGCCCGGCGGCCAGCCGGTCGACGGCACGGTGCTCCTGCCCACGTCGCCCCTGGCCGCCGGGGCCTACGACGCCGTGCTCGCAGACGCGGCCGACGCCGCGCTGTCGCGGACCGCGTTCTGGACCAGAACCCCCGGGTCGCCGCCCGTGCTCACCACGGCGAAGCATCGCTTCGCCGTCGGGGCGCCGCTCCGCTTCTCTTGGACCCAGGCCCCGGGCAACCGGTTCGACTGGGTGGGCGTGTACGCGCGCGACGCGAACCCCGCCGTCGCCTCCTACGCGGGCTACGTCTACACGCGGGCAACGGTGGCCGGATCGGCGGTCTTCGACCGGCGCGCGGACCATCGCTGGCCGCTGCCGCGGGGGCGGTACACGGCCTACTACCTCACGAACGACAGCTACCGACCCGTGGCCTCGGTCGACTTCGCGGTGCGAGGGTGAGGGCCACGGCGCGCTAGCCTTTCGGCGATGCGCGTCCCCGATCATCGAACCGGCGGTCCGGGCGAGCTCGTGGCCATCGACCTTCCCCCCGGCGAGGCCTGGCTCGAGATCGTCGGCGACCTCTGGTGGCGAGGCGTGCCGTTCTTGCCGGTGGACGTCCGCCTCGCCAGGCAGGAACGCCGCGCCATCCTGGAACGGGCGCAGCCCACCACCGTGATGGAGCGGTTGGGGGAGACCGCGTACCCGGGGCGGCGGGTAGCGGCCGAGGTGGCCGTCGTGGTGGCGACGTCGGGAACGGGCGGTGTCCCTCGGCTCGCGGAGCTGTCGCGGGCGGCCGTGACCGAGGCGGTGCAGGGCTCGGCGATCGCGCTCGGCGCGGACGAGGCCACGCCGTGGATCGCCTGCTTGACGCCGGCCCACGTCGGAGGGCTCCTGGTCTTGCTCCGCGGCGCCATCTTGGGGGCGCCCGTGATCGTGCACGAGCGATTCGACCCCGAGGGCGTGGCCGAGAGCGCCAGGGGGGGCGCGTTCGTCTCCCTCGTCCCGGCCATGGTGCGGCGGATGCTCGAGGCCGGCGTCGCCATGAACGAGCTGACGCTGCTCGTGGGCGGGGCGGCGTTGGATGCGGGCGTCGCGGCGGCCGCGCGTGCACGTGGCGCGCGCGTGGTCACGACGTACGGCATGACGGAGATGTGCGGCGGCGTGGTCTACGACGGGAGCCCGTTCGGGAACACCCGGATCCGGCTCGACCCCGAGGGGGGGATCGAGCTCCGCGGTCCCACGATGATGGAGGGCTACTGCGGAGACCCCGCCGCGACGGGGGCGGCCTTCACGACGGACGGGTGGCTGCGCACCGGAGATCGGGGTGCGTTCGCGGGCGACGGTCGGCTCGAGGTTCTTGGCAGAGCGGACGACCTGATCCGATCCGGCGGGGAGGCGATCTGGCCCGAGGAGGTCGAACGCGCGCTGCTGGACCACCCCAAGGTGCGCGACATCGCGGTCGCGGGTCGCCCGCACGCCGACTGGGGATGGGAGGTGGTGGCCTACGTCGTCCCGGCGGTCATCGACGATCCACCGGGGATCGACGAGTTGCGCGCCTGGGCGTCGGAGCGGATCGCGCGTTTCAAGGCGCCGCGCGCGGTCGTGCTGGTGCCCGAGATCCCCAGGACCTCCTCGGGCAAGGTGCGCCGAACGGCCCTGGGCTGACGCGCTCAGCCCAGGTCGTGGATGAGCTCGGCGATCCGCGCCTTCGCCTCGGCGAACGTCAGCTCGGTCGGGGCTCCAGGTCGGCCCGACCGACGGAGCAGGTGGTTCAGGTGCTCGGCCTGATCGGGCGTCATGGGGGCGTCGGCGGCCGCGCCATGTGCGCCCCCCGGCAGCGACGCCAATGCCTCTCCCGCGGGCTCACCGAGTCGGTCGGAGAAGGCGAGCAAGTCGAAGGCGGGTTCGGATCCCATGGTTGATCATCGGTTCCGCGGACCCCGGGGTTGACCGCTTCACGCAAGGAAAGAGCCCGAGTCCGGGAGGGGTGGACTCGGGCTCTTCGCTTGGCCGGAGCCCCCGAGGGGGTGGGGTCTCCGACGGTGGATCGTCGCCGGGCGGGTCGCCGAGGGGGTGGTGTCCCGCCTGTCTTGGGGAGGTAACGGCATCCGGGCTTCGTGGCTGCATACCCGCTCTCGGGTAAGTCCACGGAAACGACGGGCGATGCCTCGCTCAAACCGTGATCGCGCCGTGCTTCACGGCGAAGGCGACCGCCTCGAGCTTCGAGTGCACCCGCAGCTTCCCGAGGATGTTGCGCACGTGGGTTTGCACGGTCTGCGGGCTGATGAAGAGCTTCGAGGCGATGTCGTCGTTGCGCATGCCCTCGGCCAGCAGCTGCAGGATCTCTCGCTCCCGGTCGGTCAGGTCGTTCAGGAGCAGCTGCGCGTCCCGCTGTTCCGCCCGCTCGCGGGCGACCTGTGCGAGCAGGCGCGTGAGCGTGCCGGGATCGATCAGGACCTCGCCGTCGGCCGCCGCCTTCGCGGCCGAGAGCAGCTCCTCCGCCGCCTCGTCCTTGCCGAGGAACCCCGAGGCGCCCGCCTCCACGGCCTCGACCATGAGCCGGTCGTCGTCGTGCGCGGTCATGATCACGACCTTGGTGGAGGGAGAGACCTCCTTGATCTTGCGGGTGGCGTCGATGCCCGACATCCCGCCACCCTTGAACATGATGTCCATGAGCACGACGTCGGGAAGATGTTCGGTGGACAGCTCGATCGCCGTCTCCGGGTCGTGCACCGGGGCCGTAACCAGCTGCAACGTCTCGTCCAAGCCCACGACGGTGGCGAGGGCATCGGTGAGGATCTTGTGGTCGTCGCAGATCAACAGCGTGACGCGGCGTGCTTTGTCTCCCACCCGCCTACCCCTCAGCCGGGAGCCGAACGCGGAGCATCGTACCGCCGTCCGGCCCACCCTCTACGGATATCTCCCCCGAGTGTTCGGCAACCAGACCCCTGCAGATGAAGAGCCCGAGCCCGGTTCCCGGCCGTTCCTCGTAGCCGGGAGGGCGCCAGTTGGGGAACTTCTCGAACACGTGTTCGCGCTCGCCGGCCGGGATCCCCGCGCCGTGGTCGGCGATCTCGACCACGGCAACCCGCCCGTCGCGGTAGGCACGAACCCGGATGCTGTTCCCCGGTGGGGAGTATTTCGCGGCGTTGTCCACCAGCTGACGGATGACCTCGGCCAGGCGGGCGCGGTCGGCGTTCACCACGACCCCGGCATCTGCGTTCACATCGACGCGGCCCTCCGCCGCGTCCGCCGCATCGACGCCGGCCCGCACGACCGCCTCGAGATCCTGAGGCATCAGGGTCAGCTGCAGCGACCCGGCGTCGATCTTCAGCGCGAGCGACATCTGGTCCACGGTGCCCATCAAGCGCCGTGATTCTTGCTCGATCATGCCGAGGAACTCCCTGCGCTCGTCGTCGGAGAGCCGGTCGTAGTTCGCGAGGGACGTGCCGGCGATGCCTCGCACGGTCGCGGCCGGCCCGCGGACCTCGTGCGCGATCATGGACGCGATCTCGGCCCGCCCGCCCAGCACTTCCTCCGCCTTGTCGGTGATCCGTCGCTGACGCGATGCGGCGGTGCGCTGGTCGACGAGCAGGCCCACGAACACAAGGGCGGGGATCACCACGCCGAGCAGGTCTCCGGGCTGAACGAACAGCGTCCCCGTGGTGGGGTGAATGGCCACGACGATCGCGAGGCACGCGGCGAGCAGATAGGCGACGGTGAGCCAGGCGCGAGAGGGACGAACGCCGAAGCGCGCGCCCCAGGTCCGCGCGGCGGCCAGCGCGGCCAGTCCCGTGACCGTCAGGGCGAACACCCACCCGAGGATCCCCAGATCGACCGGCGCGATCGTCCGGGCGAACCTGCCACCGGCCGCCCGCAGAGCGAGCCACAGGAGCAGCAGGTCCGCGGCCCCCAGCATCGCGATGCTCCCCCCCAGCACGGTGAGCGGGGAAACCGGCGCCCGGCCCCGCCGGTCTTCCCACGGCGAGCCAAGCACGAGGAGTGAGCACGCGAGGATCCATCCCACCTGCCACGCGTACACGCCGGCGGCGCCCGTCGCTCCGTTCACGCGCACGCCGACTCGCGCGATCTCGGGGACCTGGTCGCCGCTCACGATCCCGAAGAAGCCGAGCCGGTCGTTCGCGAGCGGCCAGCCCACCCCGAAGAGCGCTCCCTGGACGGCGAGAACGGCGAACGCCGCCGCCACGAAGAGATCACGAGGGTCTCGGCCTTCCCGATAGCGCGTCCACGACAGGGCCGCCACCGCGAGGCATCCGGTCGCGGCCGCGCCCGCGACCGCGAGCGTCGTGAAGTCGCTCCTGCCGGGGACGCTCGCCAGGGCTGTGAACACGGCGGCCCCGGCCACAAGGGCCGCGAAGGATGCCCAGCGGCCGCGGGTGGGTCCCATACGCGCGAGTGTAGGGCCGGCCCGTCCGCCTCCCGGGATTTGCTCGTGCGACGCGCTACCGGTAGCTGTGGTCGTCGTCCGGGAACGTTCCGGCCGCCACATCGTCGCTGAACGACCGAGCGGCATCGGTCATCACCGCGCGTAGGTTCGCGTAAGCCTTCGCGAGCCGCGGCGGACGCTCCGTGAGCCCGAGGAGGTCGTTGATGACCAGGACCTGCGCGTCGCACGCCGGGCCCGCTCCGATCCCGATCGTGGGGATCTGCACCGAGGCAGAGATTTCCCCCGCCAGCTCCGAGGGCATCGCCTCGAGCACGATCGAGAAGGAGCCCGCCTTCTCGAGCTGCTGCGCCTGTTCGAGCACGCCCTGCGCGGCCTCGCCTCGCCCCTGGACGCGATACCCACCCAGCCCGTGCACCGACTGCGGTGTGAGGCCGACGTGCGCCATCACGGGGATGCCGATCTCCACGAGCCGATGCACGAGGTCGATCTGTGGGCCCTCGAGCTTCACCGCATGCGCGCCGCCCTCCTTGATCATGCGCCCGGCGTTGCGCACGCCGTCCTCCAAGGATGCCTGGTAGGACATGAACGGGAGGTCGGCCACGACCAGGGCATGGGACGCGCCTCGCGCCACGGCCTTCACGTGGTGCAGCATCTCGTCCATGGTCACGGGAAGCTCGTTCGGGTAGCCCAAGACGTTGCGCCCGACCGAGTCGCCCACGAGCAGCACGGGGATCCCGGCGGCGTCGAGGATCCGTGCGGTGGGGTGGTCGTAGGCGGTCAGCATGGCGAAGCGCCGGCCCTCCGCCTTCCAAGCTCGCAGGTCGTGGATCGAAACGGTCATCGCTCGCGCCTCCTAAGAAGTGCACGGCCTGTTCGTCACCGGGAGTCTACCCCCGTGCTCGGAAACGATATGGGTATGCTGCGCCGCGATGGGCACGGGCGGGGTGGGGATCAAGGACGTGGCGCGCGTGGCCGGGGTCTCCACCACGACGGTGTCTCATGCGCTATCGGGCAAGGGCCGGCTGCCGGAGGCGACGAGGCAACGGGTGCGCGGCATCGCGCTCGAGATGGGGTATCGCCCGAGCGCGGTGGCCCGCGGGCTCGCCGCGGGCCGGACCGGGGTCCTGGGCATCGCGTTCTCGGTCCCCGACGCGATCAGCACCGGGTTCCTCGACATCTCCTGGTACATGGCGATCGTCAACGCGGCGACGCAGCGCGCGATGCGCGACGGATACGCGCTCGTGGTGGTCCCGCCGGTCGCGGGGCCGGAGGTGTGGGCTCGGCTGCCGCTGGACGGGACCATCGTGGTGGAGCCCATCGCCGATGATCCGAACCTGCCCGAGATCGCCGCCCACGGCGTGCGCCTCGTCTCGATCGGCCGGGCGCCCGGCGTCGACGGTTCCTGGGTCGACAACGACAACGCGGCCGCGGTCCTCGAGGTCCTGGATCACCTGTATGAGCGGGGCGCCCGCCAGGTGGCGCTGGCCTCGGCGGCGTGGCCTACCACCTGGCATGACGAGGCGCTCGCCGCCTACCGCGGCTGGTGTTCGACCCGCGGCATCGCACCGGTGATCGTCGAGGTGACCGACCCCGCGACCGCGCGCTCGGGCCTGGCGGACCTGCTCGAGGGTCGGGATCGCCCCGACGCCGTCTTCTCCCTCTACGAGTCGGTCGGCAGCGCGCTCAGCGACCTCGCGAGCGAACGAGGCCTCCGGGTGCCCGAGGACCTTCTGCTCGCCGCCGCCGGCGACGACGGATCCGGGTCGCGATGCCGTCCGCCGCTGTCCACCATCGACTTCGATCCCGGCGCCTTGGGCGAGGAGGCCGCCGGCATGCTGATCGATCTGGTGATGGGGAGAGGTTCCGTCGATCGCTCTCGGCTCCTTCCCGCGACGTTCGTGGAACGCGGCTCGAGCGCCGGCCTCGCCCCTTGATGCGGAGGCGCCGAGGCCCGTGTCACCCCCGGGTGCTAGCGTCGAGGACGTTGCCGTACACTGCTGGACGACCCTCATCCCTTCTGCTCCCTCTCATCTGAGGGGGCCGTCTAGCCCAGAGGAGGTGAACGATTGAGGGAGTACGAGATCATGCTCATCCTGCCCGCCGAGGCCGACGAGTCCGTCGTGTCCACGGCGGTCGACCGCATCGCCAAGGTGGCGGGTGCCACCGGGGGCGACGTATCCAGCATCGACCGCTGGGGTCGACGGCGCTTCGCCTACGAGCTGCAGCACCTGAACGAGGGCTACTACGTGGTGGTGAACTTCACCGCCGAACCCTCTGCACAGAGCGAGCTTGGAGCGCGTTCTGAACCTGGCCGACGAGGTCATCCGCTTCAAGGTGATCCTCCTGCCCGCGAAGAAGGCCCCGAAGGACCAGAAGCAGGGAGCCCAACAAGAGTCCGCTGCTTCCCCCGCTCCGGCCTGAGGGCCGGTGCGCGCACCGAACGAGGAGACGTGAAGTCGATATGTCGAGCGACAACCAGATCACCATCGTGGGCAACATCACCGACGATCCCGAGCTGCGCTACACGGCGAATGGGGCGGCGGTGGCGAACTTCACGGTCGCGCACAGCACCCGGATCCGCGACGCCGCGGGCAACTGGTCCGACGGCGACACCTCTTTCTTCCGCGTGAACGTTTGGCGCAACCTGGCCGAGAACGCGGCGGAGTCGCTGACGCGCGGCACGCGGGTCGTGGTGACCGGTCGTCTCAAGCAGCGTTCTTGGGAGAACCAGGAAGGCGAGAAGCGATCGATGATCGAGATCGAGGCCGACGACGTCGGCCCGAGCCTGAAGTGGGCTACCGCCAGCGTGCAGAAGACCGCGCGTTCCAACTCGTCCTCCTCGGGCGACTGGGGCGACCGGGTCGCTGCGCCGGTGGGCGGCGCCCCTGCGAACGAGGAGACACCACTGGATGGCGGGTAAAGGGAAAGGCCGCGACGGGGGCTCTCGGCGCCCGAAGCGGGAGAAGGACGACAAGGCCTGGCAGAAGAAGCAGAAGCGCAAGGTGTGCATCTTCTGCAAGGACCGGATCGAATACATCGACTACAAGGACATGATGATGCTCCGCAAGTTCGTGTCCGAGCGCGGCAAGATCCGTGCGCGTCGGGTCACGGGCAACTGCGTGCAGCATCAGCGCGACGTGGCCCTGGCCGTCAAGAGCGCTCGCGAGATGGCGCTGCTTCCCTATTCGGCGCGATGAAGATCATCCTGCAGAAGCCCGTCGAGAAACTCGGCGTCCCCGGGGACGTGATCGAAGTGGCCGACGGCTACGCGCGCAACTACCTCGTCCCTCGTGGCATCGCCGTCAAGGCGCACAAGGGCGCGAGCGAGCAGGCAGACAGCATGCGACGCGCCCACGAGCGCCGCCAGTACGCGCAGAAGGGCGAGTTCGAGGCGATCGCCTCCAAGCTCATCGCCGCGGGACCTCTCACCATCGCGGCCCGCGCGGGCGAGGAAGGCAAGCTCTTCGGGTCGGTCACGGCCGATCAGGTCGCCGCGGCGATGCTCGCGCAGGCCGACGTCGCCGTCGAGCGTAAGGACGTGCACCTGGACGAGCCCATCCGTTCGGTGGGCGCGCACGAGGTCAAGGTCCACCTGTTCACCGACGTCGACCCCGTGTTGACCATCGAGGTCGTTCCGGAGGCCTGAGGGACTTGGGCCCGCCGGAGGCGGTCCCTCGGAAGAACCCACGGCGCCGGGTCCGGCCGGGGCCGGCTGGGTGGCGGCGCGTTCGTGATCGAACATCCAGGTCTGTCGTGGCTCCGGGGCTCGGCCTCTGGCCGTGCCTGGTTGGAGCGCCTGCCCGGTCTCGTCGACGCGTGCGCCGGCCGATGGGACCTCGAGGTCGGCGACCCCTATCCCTACGCCTTCGCCTCGCTCGCGATGCCAGTGAGGCGCGCCGATGGGTCGGCGGCGGTGCTGAAGATCCAGGTGCCGGATCGCGAATCAGACCAGGAGGCCGCGACGCTCGCCCTCCTCGATGGGGATGGCGCGGTGCGGCTGTTCGAGCACGATCGGGAGCGCCATGCGCTCCTGCTCGAACGATGTGAGCCGGGCACCTCCCTGGCCGCGCTCGCTCCGGATGCCGCTCTCGACGTGATGATCGGGCTTCTGCCGCGTCTGTGGAAGCCCGCAGGCGCGCCCATCGGAACCCTCAGCGAAGAGGCAGCACGGTGGCGGGGCGACCTCGAAGGAGCCTGGGAACGCTCAGGCCGGCCCTTCGAGCGCGGGCTGCTCGACGAGGCACTCGCGGCGCTCGACGAACTGACGCCGACGCAGGGCGAGCAGGTCCTCGTGAACCAGGACCTGCACGCGGACAACGTCCTGCGGGCGCGGCGCGAGCCCTGGCTGATGATCGACCCGAAGCCGCTCGTGGGGGAACGCGCCTTCGGCTCCGTGGCGCTCGTGCGCGGCGGCGAGCTCGGCGAGGGCCCGGCGGCCCTGCGACACCGTCTCGACCGCCTTACCTCCGAGCTCGACATCGACCGCGATCGCACCCGGCGTTGGGGGCTGGCGCACACGCTCGCGTGGGCATTCGACGATAGCGCCGACGCCCCCGCGGCCGACGTCGATGTGGCCCAGGTCGAGATCGCGCGGTGGTTCGCCCAGGCGGGCTGATCGCCGGCGGGGTCTACACTCGCGCGCCATGACGCCCTCCCGGCATGAACGGGTCCTCTTCGCCCTGGAACCCTTGGCGCACCTGGCACCGGAATCAGACGAGGAGCGCATCGACGACGAGAGGTTCGTGCTCATGTGTTCGCCGGGGCGCCACGATTGGTCGACGCTCGTGGGGAGGGTGCGCCTGAGGGAGGACCGCATCGAGGCGGCGCTGGGTGATGTCCGCACGCGGATGCGCGAGCGAGATCGGGTCGCGGCGACCTGGGTCGTGAGCGACGCCGCGACCCCACCCGGCCTGGTCGTTCGGCTCCAGGGCCATGGCCTCCACGACTCGGGATCCTCGGACGCGCTGCTCCTCGAGCGCCCGCCCCTGCGGGGCCCCGCCCTCGCCCTCGACGCGCGTCGCGTGGCTTCGCTCGAGGACCTGCGCGCCTCCATCGAGGTATCGGTGGCCGCCTTCGGCTGGTCGCTCGAGGACGCCGAGGACGAACGTTCCCGCGCGGAGGCCACCTTCATCGCGGAGGAAGGGGGATCGCACGCGACTCGATTCCTGGTGGCGGACGGGGACCGCGCGGTCGCCACGGGCCAGGCCTGGTTCTCGCGTCACGGCGCATACCTGGGCGGCCTGGCCACCCTTGCGGCGGAGCGTGGCCGCGGGGCCATGACGTCCATCGTGGGTGCGGCATGGGACGATGCCGTCGCCCGCGGCACGCCCGCGCTCGTCGCGCACGGCGGCGAGCTATCGAGCCCGATCCTGCGCGGCTTGGGGTTCCGCAAGGTCGGGCAGGTAAGGCACCTGGTCGACCGCCTCGGCTGATCGGCGAAGATCCGTGGGCGCACACGAATGTCACCGTTGTGATTCACAATGTTCCACATGGTTATCCACATGTGGAAAGCGCAGGTCAGGGACGGAGTGACAAGGAATCTTCGGGCGCGACCTGCGGCGGAACAATCCACAGCGCTTTTCAACTGCCACCTCTCGATCGCCGGGCATAGGGTCCCTTCGTCTGTCGGTTCGTCGGGGAGGGGGTGAGCGTTGGCGCGCGTCGTTGAAGAGGTTCGTCGTCTCCCGCGCGGCGACGGCCGGGTCCCCCCGCAGAACGTCGAGGCCGAGGAATCCGTGTTGGGGGCCATGATGTTGTCCTCCGAGGCCATCGCGGACGTCGTGGAGCTCCTGCAGCCCGAGGACTTCTACCGCGGCGCCAACGCGCGCATCTACGAGGCCCTCCGAGGCATCTACGCCAAGGGAGAGCCGGTCGATCTCATCACGGCCGTGGAGATGCTCAAGCGCCAGGGCAGCCTCGACGAGATCGGTGGGCCCCTGTACCTCCGCGATCTCGTCGAGCAGGTGCCCACGCCCGCGTCGGCCGCGCACTACGCCCGGATCGTGGCCCAGACCGCGCTGCTGCGCCGGCTGATCAGCGCGGCGGCGGACATCATGGAGATGGCCTACACGGCCCCCGAGGATCCCGAGGGCGTGGCCGACGACGCCGAACAGCGCATCTACGACGTCGCCCGCCGCGAGGACAAGGACGAGGTGGCCATCCTTCGCGACCTCGTCGACGAAGCGATGCTCGATCTCGAATCGATCCAGAACCGCGACTCCGCGTACACCGGCCTGCCCACGGGGTTCCGCGACCTGGACGACCTGATGTCCGGGCTGCAGCCCGGCAACCTCATCGTCATCGCCGCGCGCCCCGGCGTGGGGAAATCCTCGCTCGCCATGAACATGGCGCGCAACATCGCCGTCGACGGCAAGTCCGTGGCAGTGTTCTCGCTGGAGATGTCGCGCTCTGAGATCGGCATGCGCGTGCTCTGCGCCGAGGCGCGCGTGCCCTGGGATCGCATCCGCAACAAGCGGGTCGGCCCCGACGACTGGTCCCGCGTGGTGCACGCGGCCGAGACCCTGCACGACGCGCCCCTCAACATCGTGGACTCGGGCAATGTGAACATCGTGGATATCAGGGCGAAGGCCCGGCGGATGCGCACGAGCCGCACGGGCCTCGACGTCATCATCGTGGACTACCTGCAGCTCATGACCTCTCCGAACAGCAAGCGCCCGGACAACCGCCAGCAGGAGGTCGCCGAGATCAGCCGATCGCTCAAGCTCCTCGCCAAGGAGCTGTCGATCCCCGTGGTGGCGCTGAGCCAGCTCAACCGAAACCCCGAGTCGCGCGCGGACAAGCGCCCTCAGCTCTCGGACCTGCGCGAGTCAGGCGCCATCGAGCAGGACAGCGACGTCGTCATGTTCATCCACCGCGACGACAACGACCCCGAGCACAAGCGCGAGTCCGAGCTCATCATCGCCAAGCATCGCAACGGGCCCACCGGGAACATCAAGCTCCACTTCGAGCCCTCGCTCACCCAGTTCCGAAACGCCGCGCGCGGCGACTCGCCGCCGGCGGCGTGAGCGCGTCTCCCGTCGAGCCCACCGCCGCCCAGCGTCGCCGCGTCCGGACCATCCTCAACCGGCTCCGCAAGCGGTTCGGCGATCTCGCGCCCCCTCGCGCCGTTGAGCCGCTCGACGAACTGATCCTCACCGTCTTGTCCCAGCACACGAGCGACCTGAATGCCGAGCGAGCCTACGCCGATCTCGGGCGGGCCTTCCCCCGGGGCTGGGCGCAGATCGAGGCCTCGGACACCGGGTCCGTCGCGGATGCTATCCGCAGCGGCGGGCTCGCGGACTCGAAGGCTCCCCGGATCCAGGCCATCCTCCGCGAGGTGCACGATCGGGAGGGCGCATACGACCTCGCGTCCCTCCGCGGCCTGTCCGATGAGGACGCGCGCGCGTACCTCATGAGCCTTCCCGGCATCGGCCCCAAGACCGCGGCCGTGGTGCTGTCGTTCGCACTCGGCCGCGACACCCTTCCGGTGGACACCCACGTGCACCGCGTCTCCAAACGGCTGGCCCTGATCCCCCCCGGCGCCTCGGCGGAGCGAGCCGATCGCCTCCTGCACGACCTCGTGCCCGACGGGCAGCGGACCCCAGTGCACGTCGCGTTCATCCGCCTCGGGCGGGAGATCTGCAAGGCCCCCACACCTCGGTGCCGCGAGTGCCCCCTCAAGGACATCTGCCCCACGGCGCCGCGCTACCTCGGGTGATCGCGCGCTAGTCTCCCGGGATGGCGGCGGTGGCCGACTTCGGCTGGGAGGAGGCGACCCTCGCCGACCTCTCGGCGGCCCTTCACGAGGGCGCGCTCACGGCGCGGACGCTCACCGAGGCCTACCTCGCTCGTATCGAAGCTCTCGATCGCGCCGGGCCCGAGCTGCGCTCGGTGATCGAGGTGAACCCCGACGCCCTTGGGATCGCCGACGCCCTCGATGACGAACGACGTGGCGGTCGCGTCCGGGGGCCGCTGCACGGGATCCCGATCATGGTCAAGGACAACCTGAACTCCGCCGACGGCATGCGTACCACAGCCGGGTCGCTCGCCCTCTTGCAGAGCCGCCCTCGCCGCGACGCGCCGGTCCTCGCGCGACTGCGGGGCGCCGGCGCCGTTCCGCTCGCCAAAGCCAACATGTCCGAATGGGCGAACTTCCGATCGACCCGCGCGTCGAGCGGCTGGAGCGCCCGCGGTGGCCAATGCTGCAACCCGTACGCGCTGGATCGCAGCCCGTGCGGATCCTCGTCGGGTTCGGGGGTCGCCGTGGCCGCGAACCTGTGCGCCGCCGCGATCGGCACGGAGACCGACGGCTCCATCGTGTGTCCCTCGTCGCTGTGCGGCGTCGTGGGCATCAAGCCCACCGTCGGCCTCGTCGATGCGGGCGGCATCGTGCCCATCTCGCGCACGCAGGACACGGCCGGCCCGATGGCGCGAACGGTCGCCGACGCCGCCATCGTGTTGGCGGCGATCGCCTCGCGGCCGCTCGAGGTGGGCGGCGACGTCGATGCCCTGCGCGGCACGCGCATCGGGGTGGCGAGGAACCTCGCCGGCTTCCACGAGAAGGTCGACCGTGTCTTCGACGAAGCGCTCGAGGCGATGCGCGCCGCCGGCGCCGCGTTGATCGATCCGGTCGACGTGGCGCACGCGTCCGAGTTGGAGGAGCCCGAATGGGAGGTCCTCCTCTACGAGTTCAAGGCGGGCGTCGAAGCCTACCTCGGAACGCTCGAGGGGGAGGCCCCCCGCACGCTCGCGGACCTCATCGTCTTCAACGAGACCCACCCCGACGAGGAGCTCCCGCATTTCGGCCAGAACCTGTTCGAGAAGGCGGAAGCGAAGGGGCCGCTGTCCGAGGCCGCCTACGTGGAGGCGCTCGAGACGTGTGGCCGGCTCTCGCGCGACGAGGGGCTCGACGCCGCGTTCGCCGCCTCGGGCGTGGACGCGATCGTGGCGCCGACGGGCGGCCCGGCCTGGCTGATCGACCACGTGAACGGCGATCACTACGTGGGCGGCAACTCTTCGCCGGCCGCGGTCTCGGGCTACCCGAGCATCACCGTGCCGATGGGGTTCGCCGCGGGGTTGCCGGTCGGCGTCTCGTTCCTGGGCCGCGCGTGGAGCGAAGGACGGCTCCTCGACCTCGCCTCGGGGTTCGAGCGCGCGACGCGGGCCCGCCGTCCCCCGCGCCTCCTCCCCACGATCGACGGGGCCTGAGCGCTACCGGGGATCGTCGAACAACGCCTGGAGCCAGCGCCCGGCCTCCTCCACCAGGATCCGATTGTTCTGCAGCGTGTAGTACGACAGGATCATCACGGCCTGCGACAGGAGCCAGCGCGCGCACGAGCCACGACGCGTCATCCACCGCAGGATCTCTCGGAAGCGCGCCCGAGCACCCGCGTCCAACATCTTCCACGCCACCATCACATCGGCCGCGAGATCGCCGGCCGCGACGGAGCCGAAGTCGAGCACGCCGCTCAGGCGCCCGTTAGTGGCGAGGAGGTTGCGCGCATCGAGATCGCCGTGGAGCCACACGGGGGGCGCCGACCAGCGGGGGGGCCCCGAGCGCGGCCTGCCACTCCGTCTCAGCCCACGCCGTGTCGATCACGCCGCGGAGCTTCGCGATCGAGGCGCGGCACGCCTCGTCCCGCGGCGCGAGCGGTCCGCCCCGACCCTCCGGCGGCGGTCCGCCCTCAGCATCGATCGTCCACAACGCGAGGAGGAACCGCGCGAGATCCTCGGCCGTCTCCCGCCGGCTCGCGAGGTGCTCCGGCGTCGCCATGACGCCGGGGAGCCACGTGCATACCGACCACCGCCACGGGTACCCCTCGGCGGGATCGCCCAGCGCGATCGGCTCCGGAAGATCGAGGGGCAGATGGGGCGCCAGGCGCGGGAGCCACGCGTGGTCCTTCGCGGGCTGATCGGACGCCCAGGCGATCCGGGGGGAGCGCGCTGACAGGGCGTCTCCGAGCCGGAAGATCGCGTGGTCGGTCGGCGGGTTCCACCGGTCGAAGCGGGAGGTCGGCCCACCGTGGGAATTGCTCGGCGACGAGGCGCGACGCGAGCCCTGCATCGATGTCGATCTCGTCCTCGTGCATGTGACCCACGGCTACCGGCCGCCGCGCGCATCTCGTCCGGGTACGGGCACGCTGGCAACGCCCAAGGCGATGCACGTGTTCGCGTGTGCGGCGCAGACGTTCAGAGCGGGTGAGGGGAATCGAACCCCCGTCTCGAGCTTGGGAAGCTCACGTTCTGCCATTGAACCACACCCGCAGATCCGGCCGGTCACGCCCGCCGGACCAGAGTGTAGCGAGCGCGTTCGGCCCGGGTCGACCTGCTAGCGTTCCCGCACCATGGAGCCCGACCCCGATGTGTGGCCGAAGCTGCTCCTGCGGTTGTCGGCGCGCGAGTCCCTGAGTGCCGAGGAGGCGGCCGAGGCCATGCGCACCGTGATGGCGGGTGATGCCTCACCCGGCCAGATCGGGGGGCTCCTGATGGCCCTACGGACCAAGGGCGAGACCGTCGATGAAGTGGAGGGCCTCGCGCGCACCATGCTCGCGTTCGCGAACCCCGTCGAGCCGGCCGTTCCCGTCGTCGACATCGTGGGCACGGGCGGGGATCGCAGCGGCACGTTCAACATCTCGACCGTGGCGGCCATCGTCACGGCAGGAGCCGGGGTGCCCGTGGCCAAGCACGGCAACCGCGCCGCCTCGAGCCACTGTGGCTCCGCGGACGTGCTCGAGGCCCTCGGCGTGCGGATCGATCTCGAGGCCGCGGGCGTCGAGCGGTGCATCGCCGAGGCCGGGATCGGGTTCCTCTTCGCTCCGCTCTACCATCCCGCCATGGGCCATGCCGGGCCCGTGCGGCGCGAGCTTCGCATCCCGACCGTCTTCAACTTCCTCGGCCCGCTCACGAATCCGGCGCGCCCGTTCGCCCAGGCGGTCGGGTGCTCGGATGCGCGCATGCTGCCGTTGATGGCCCAGGTGCTCGCCCGGCGCGGGACCCGCGCCCTCCTCTTCCGCGGCGACGACGGCCTCGACGAGCTGAGCACGACCGCGCCGTCGGTGGTGTACGACGTGCGCGACGGTGAGGTACGTGAGTACCGCCTCGACCCGGCCACGTTGGGCCTCGCGCCCGCGAGCATCGAGGACCTCCGTGGCGGGGATCCGGCGGCCTCGGCGGCCCTCGCCCGGGGCGTGCTGAGCGGCGAGCCGGGCCTGCGTCGCGACGTCGTGCTTTTGAACGCCGCGGCCGCCGTGCAGGTCGCCGGCCGTGCGCCGTCGCTGGCCGAGGGCCTCGCGATCGCCGCGGAGGCCATCGATTCCGGCGCCGCCGAGGCCACGCTCGAGTATTGGGTCGGGGTGAGCCAGAACGGGTAGCATCGGCGCGCCATGATCCTGTCCGATCGCTCCATCCGCGAGGCGATCGACGCCGGGCGCATCCTGATCGATCCGTTCGACCCGGCCTGCATCCAGCCCTCATCGGTGGACCTCCACGTCGATTCCCAGTTCCGGGTCTTCGCGAACTCGCGCTACCCCTACATCGACGTGAAGGAGGAGATGCCCGACCTCACCGAGCTCGTCGAGGTGAAGCCGGACGAGCCCTTCATCCTGCACCCGGGAGAGTTCGTGCTGGGCTCGACCCGGGAACGCGTCGGCATCCCGAACGACCTCGTGGCGCGGCTCGAGGGGAAGTCGTCGCTCGGGCGTTTGGGCCTGTTGATCCACTCCACGGCCGGCTACGTGGACCCCGGCTGGGACGGCTACCTGACGCTGGAGCTCTCGAACGTCGCGAACCTGCCGATCACGCTCTACCCCGGGATGAAGATCGGCCAGATCAGCTTCTTCATGCTCACCACCGAAGCTGACGTGCCGTACGGGTCGGCCGGAAACAAGTATCAAGGCCAGCGCGGACCGACGGCCAGCCGATTCTTCAAGGACTTCCAGGGAGGCTAGGCTCGCGCACCGTGGCGTCCTGTTCATCAAGGGGGGCGACGCCAGACTCGGGAACTGTAGCCGCGGAACCCTCGCTCTTCGTCGTCCACAGCTCGCCCGTGACGACGCTCAAGTTGCAGGCAGCAAACGTCGCGCAGATGATTGTCTGTGGAGGAAGGAGATGAACATGGGGAAAGTCCGCACAGGGCTCTCAGTCTCGCTCGACGGGTTTATCAGTGGGCCGAACGACGGCCCTGAAGCACCCATGGGTGTCGGCGGCGAGAGGCTCTTGGCATGGTACTCCGCTGGCGACGGAATACAGGCTGCCTGGAACCGACATGATCTTCATGGTCGCGGCCCAGACTGCCGACTTCCTCAAGGAGACACGCGAAACGGCAGGGGCCTTGGTCTTTGGTCGAAGGACGTTCGACCTCACAAACGGGTGGGGTGGCAAACACCCGTTGGACGTACCGGTCTTTGTTCTCGGCGGCTCGGTCCCACAAGAGTGGGTCTACGAAGGATCGCCGTTCACGTTCGTCACGGACGGACTCGAAAGCGCCGTAGAGCAAGCGAAGGCGGTGGCAGGCGACAAGGACGTAGGGGTGGGTGCCGCGAGCATCGTGCAGCAGTGCATCAAGGCCGGGCTCCTCGATGAGATACACCTCGACCTGGTACACGTCCTTCTCGGGGGCGGTGTCTCGTTGTTCGACCACCTAGGGACCGGCCCGATCGATCTGGAGCGCACGAAGGTGATCGAGGGCGCTGGGGTCACGCATCTCACCTTCCGCGTCATGAAGTGAAGTACGCCGGGGACCCCGGCGCTTCCAGGTACATTGACCAACCCTATTGCACCACGGCGCTGCGTCGCCAGGGACGCTCCCTCGAACATGGCCCCTTCGATACGAGATCGTCCGATTCGACACCCGCAGGCTTAGACCGATGCCAATCGACTGGCCAGCTCGTAGAGGTGACCATCTGGAGCGCGAAAATGAATCCACTCCCAGTGACTGTCTCGCCCGGCCTCACCGACGATCTCGATCCCTGCCTCCTGAAGCTCGGCGCGTGCTTGCCGGATGTCGTCGACCTCGAACAGGGGAACAGGTCCCCTCGCCTCCTTGGCAAAAAAGTCGAAGTAGGGATCGCCAGGCCCCATGACCTGAATCTCGTCCCCTTGGGTGGTCGAGAACTCTATGGTGGTGGCCTCCTCGAAGTTGACCCGCAGCCCCATCACATCTCCGAGCATCCGAACCATCGCCTCATAGTTCGGGGTGTGGACGCCGACCCACCGAACGCTTCTGACTTCCATTCGCCCTCCCAACGTCGGAGTCGACCTTAACGTCTTCAACAGTCAGCCCACCGGAGCGCACGTTCACCAGAACTCCGGGTACATTCGCGAACGCTGGCGCATCACGGTGCGCCTACCCCGGATAACATCCACGCTTGGTGGACGAAGAGACGATCATCCGTGAGTTCCGCAAGGACGACCTCGGGGCAATCGTCAAGTTCTCGCTGCGCGCCTGGGAACCCGTCTTCGCCTCACTACGGAAGGTCCTGGGGAACGACATCTTTGTCCGCTTGCACCCAGTCTGGAAGGAAGACCAGGCTGACGAGGTCCGAGCCGCGTGCACGAACGAGGAACGGGACGTGTTCGTCGCAGTGACAGACGGACGGCCGGTCGGTTTCGTCGCGGTCGCCCTGAACGCCTTCCATGAGGGGATGGGCGCGATCGACATCATCGGCGTCGATCCTGACTACCAACGGCGTGGCATCAGTTCGCGACTGACCGAGTTCGCGATTGACCACATGCGCAGCCGTGGCATGGACGTCGCCGTGGTGGAGACCGGCGGCGACCCCGGACATCAACCTGCGCGGGCGGCGTACGAGGCAGCGGGGTTCACGCTCCTGCCGATTGCAAGATACTTCCGGCTACTCGACTAGAACCTCGGCAGTTCGTCTAGGTACATTTTCGCACCCTTTGGCATCCGGCGTGTTCTCCGCCCAGCGGTGGGTAGGGTGGGTGGTATGTCTATTCGCCGCATCCCACCCGACGAAGTTCCTCGCGATCGGTCAACGATCGAGGGAGATGGGTTTACCGCGACGTTCGCTGCGTTCGATGCCTCGCCCCGGCAGGACACTTGGCACCATCACGGCGACCACGACATCGTCGCCTTCTTGCTTGGTGGATCGATCAACATTGAGACACCCGACGACGGGGTCATCGAGATGCGGCCAGGTGACCTTGTGCATATCGAGCGACGCACCGTCCATCGAGAGGTCTACCAAGGCCACATCGAGATGGTTGGCTTTGACGTAGGTGCCGGTCCCGGAAGGGTCGAAGCGATCGAAGGGGCTTGATCCAGGCTCGTTCAAGCGACATAGCTCAACGGGGCATCCGAGCGTTCCCTGTTTGTGTGTTCGACCCTGGGATAGTCGAGCGGATGGCGTATCGGTCAGGATGGCGACGAGCAGGAGGGACACGATGACGATGGTGGTGGCGGCAATCACGATCTCGCTTGACGGCTACATCACCGGTCCGAACGATGGGCCCGGCCGCGGCTTGGGCGATGGCGGCGAGCGATTGCACTACTGGGTCTTCGGCGGCCCCTGGAGCTACGCGTCGGAGTCGAGGGGCGAGCCGACGGGCGCAGACAAGGAGTACCTCGACGGAGCGATGGCTCGTGCTGGTGCCGTCGTCGTCGGACGGGGGATGTACGAGGCCGCAGAGGCGTGGGGCGGTCAGAACCCGTTCGGCGTGCCGCTCTTCATCGTGACCCACCGTCCCAAGGACGCTCCGAGCGAGGGTGGCTTCACGTTCGTGGACGGCATCGACGAGGCAATCGCCCGGGCGCGCGAGGCGGCTGGCGGCAAGGAGATATCTGTCGGAGGGGGTGCGGATGTGATCCGTCAGGCGCTTCTCGCCGGATACGTGGACGAACTGGCGATCTCGATCGCGCCGGTCATCCTCGGCGGTGGCAAGCGCCTGTTCGACGGCTTCGAGCAGACGCTGAACCTGGAGCACGTGGCCCTGTCCCAGTCACCTTTCGCCACGCACATCACCTATCGCCTCGTCCGCTGACCGGCGTTCGAGTTCGTTCATGGGTGGCGGGCCTGCTCGTTGCCGTCGCCAATCTGCGACTCCTCCAGTACATAGCTGGACCTCGGGCACGCTGGCATCCCGTGCTTGGACTACCGAATCAGGCGAAATAGTCGGCGAAATCCCAAGCTCGAAGTTCGCCCGGCTCCAGGCGGATGAGCAGGTCCTCGACCGCATCCTCTGCGTGCCGTTCACCCTCCTCGGGGCCGAGGTAACGCGTGGCTATCCGGCGGACGATCGTTTGGTCTTCTAGCGTGCTCAGGCGCGCCGTCGCACGAAGCTCGAGGCCGCGGTTAGGGGGGCCATCTTCACAAACGACGATGCTTGCCCGCGGATCTCGCCGGAGGTGCCCCGCCTTTCCATCACGAGACCCGGTCACGACGTTGAAGCCGTTGTCGCGCCACTCGTGCCAGACTGGCGAAAGGAGCACGGTGCCGTCGCGCCGGAACGTTGCGAGGACGGCGAGGACTGGCCGCTCTAGCAGGTCGCCGAGGTCGTCCGGTTTCAGTCCTTTGCGCATCAATCAATGCTCCTACCGCGGTCGCTAGATAAGCAAGAGGTGTCGAGGAACATTCCCGAACGCTCGCGCACCCGAGGATCTCCTAGACTCGCGACGCGGGAGAAGCAGTCGAGCGACCGACCAGTTCAACATCCGGACCGCTTCACGGCGCTGCAGTCGCCCGTGTGCGCGCCAGCTTCGCCCGTCAGGGTGCGATGGCGACTCTCGGCGCCCGGCTCGCCAGTATCGGCGCCGGTCGCGTTGCCATTGCGCTGCCGGTCGAGCAGCGTCTGTCTCAGCAGAACGGCTTCCTCCACGCTGGGATCGTGGCCGCCGCGCTCGGCACTGCCTGCGGCTATGCGGCCCTGACACTGATGCCGGACGACGCCGAGGTGATCACCGTCGAGTTCAAGACGAACCTGCTCGCGCGGCCAGTGGCGACAGCCTCGTCGCTAAAGGAGAGGTCGTCCGCGCCGGTCGTACGCTCGCCTTGGGGATAGTCCGCCGCGTCCTCGTGACTGGGATGGCAGGGTCCGGGAAGAGCACCTTCTCGCTCTCGCTTGCCGCGAAGACAGGCTTGCCGGTCATTCATCTCGACCTCCATTTCTGGAAGCCCGGCTGGGTTGCGCCCTCGGAGCTCGAGTGGCGCGATAAGCAAAGCGGCTTGCTCGCCGGCGACGCGTGGATCGCCGACGGCAACTACCACGAGACCCTCGACCTCCGTCTCGAACGCGCGGACACCGTCGTGTTTCTCGACACGCCCTGGTGGCTGTGCGCGGGACGCGCGTTCCTGCGCGGCCTGCGGAAGCCGGCTGGGGAGATGCCCGAAGGGTGCCACGATTCGTCCTGGCGACGGTTGCGCGACGAGTGGCGTTTGGTCATCGTCATCTGGCGGACCCGCCGCTCAGAGCCCGAGCGCGAACACGAGATCATCTCGCGGTACGGGCAGGACGCGGTCCTTCGCGTCCTCGGGTCCAAACGGGCAGCTAGCGAGTTCCTTCACCGGTTGAACGTCGAGGGCACGGAAGTCGGTGACGGCTGACGGACTCCGGAGGCCCCCTCATTGGGTTCCCCAGCCTCCAGGTACATGCGCGAACGCTGGCACAGTCCGGGTCTCGTAGCCGGAGCTCGGGCGACTTCGTTAGGGCACGTTGCGACGCGCCGAGTGCGCGGCTCTTCTCAGAACGTCGTTACGACCCGAGAGCGTCGAACGCGGCCGGGTAGACGATCCGACCGGCGAGGTCGGGGCTGTATCCCGGGAGCCGCCTGACCATGAAAGCATCGTCGGGGATCTTCGGATGCGGGGGGATGAAGCCGAGCGCGCTGGCCTGCTCGAAGCCGAAGCGAGGATAGTACGCGGCGATGCCCTCGACCATGACGGCAGGCTCGCCTGCTTCTTCGGCGCGGCGGAGCGCGTCTCGGATCAGCCGTGCCCCCACACCGATCCGCTGGCGGTCAGGCCGAACCGACATCGGTGTGAGGTTGAGGATCCTTGTACGGGATCCGCCCTCCACGCCGATCCAGCTCAACATCACGTGAGCGATCACACCGGAGGAGTCCTCGGCGACCAACGCCAGCTCCGGAATGAACTGTTCCGACGCCCGGATGCGCTCCACGAACGTCGCTACCTCGTCGGGTTGTCCGACGAATGCCGCGCGGACCACCTCTGCGATCACGGGATGGTCCGCGTCGCGCTCGGGACGGATGACGACACCCTCGGCCACTGTGGCGATGGTAATCGGGCACATCGTTCGCGTCTCCGGCGACATTGCCGGACCCTCTGGCAGCGGGATGTCGTCACGCAGGAGGTGAGGCTTGGGCATCCAGAGCATTGCCCTCCCGATGAGTCAGATCCTAGGCTGCCGATACGAAGTCGGACGCTGTAGAGCGGATCGACGGGCCGTGCGAGGAGAACGCGCGATGGGGAAGAAGGCACGCAAGGGCCACACGATCAAAGAGCCGCCCGTGCCGACGGACAGCCACGCCGAGATCGAGGACTGGATGATCAGGCTCGTGATGCCGGAGATGCATCCCATCGTCGAGTGGCTGGACGGATCGATCCGCGAGACGATTCCGGAGCTTCAGTACGCCGTCAAGTGGAAGCAGGCGTACTACGGGTTGGCGGACCTCGGGTGGATCATCGAGATAGCCGCGTACGCGGTCTCCGTGAACGTCTCCTTCTTCGGCGGCGCGGACTTCGACCCTCCTCCGCCGCTCGGAACCACGGACCGGAGCCGCTACGTCAAGCTGACGACCCTGGAGGAGGCGCAGGGATCGGAGATGCACGAGTGGATCGAACAAGCGGGGGACGTGCCAGGCTGGACGTGAATGGTCGCGCGGCGGCGCGCGCGTATGAACCTCGCGGCCTCTCCGTACATCAGCGAACGCTCGGCAGACGGGCGCGGTGCTCCTCCATGCGCCAGACGTAGAAGCGTCTCGCCCGTCTCGCCGGCTATCGGCCGTCTTCGCCTCGGGCCTTGCCACGGTCTGCCTCGTACTCATCCAGGAGCTGCTTGTATCCACGCCGCTTCAACTCCGGGATCACCTGGAGGAACAGGACCACGACGACACCGGTCCAAAGAGCCCAACCGAGCGTGTAGAGCAGGTCGCCCACGAACCCGAGCGGCTCGGTCGTGACCGACGATCTGAGGGCATATCCGCCGGCATACGCGGCCAGCCCGACCACGAAGCCTACGCCGAGGGTCCAGTACAGGCTCCGCTGTCCGTAGGCGGACCCTCGCACCTGCGGCAGGTGGTCGCCTACCCAGTCCAGTGCGAGGCGACGTTCCATGTCCCCGAGACCAGACAACACGTTCGCCCCTGGATCACCCTCCTCGTCGGTCAGGCGGTGTGGGCGGCCGTCCGCGTCCGGTTCCCCTGTCATATCTCTTTGGACATAGCCACGATCGCCACGTTCCAAACCGCTCACGTTCCGGCGTCCCGGATCCCGGCGCGCCGAACTTCCTTGTTCCGAGTCGCCCGACCCATGAACCGCCTCCTGCCGCCGCTCGTAGACCCTTCGGATCCTGGGGGCCCGCACGTCAAGAGGGAGGGGCGAGCATGGCAGAGCCGAGCTTGTACGAACGATTGGGCGGCGTCTTCGCCATCGCGGCGGTGATCGATCACTTCAGCGATGCCGTCGTCCAGAACCCAATCGTTGGCCGATCATCGAAGAACCCTGAGCTTCGTGAATGGCACACCGACCAGCTGGACAGGCTGCCGGGACTGAAGTTCATGCGAACGCTGTGGGTTTGCAACGTCGCCGGCGGACCTTTCACGTTCGCCGCCACGAAGCCGGGAAGTACGCCTCTCGGACTGGAGGAGGCACATCGTGACCTCCACATCACCCCCGAGGAGTTCGATGAGGTCGCGGCGGAATTGGGACGGACGCTCGATCATTTCGGGGTCCCTGCCCGTGAGAAGGGTGAAGTCCTGGCGGCCTTCGGTGCGCACAAGGGGGAAGTGACCGAGGGATCGATGGCTTCGGCCTGAGTGCCGCGCTCTACATGTCGCCGTTCCGTCTGGGTACGTGACCGAGCACGTGCGCACCGGAGTGGTTCGTCGACAGAGCCCCGATCGGATCGACGACGGCCCGTGTTCCGGGGATAGGATCGTGACGTGAAGTGGTGGGCGATCGCAGCGGGGGCAGTTGTCGTCGGTACGATCGCCATCCTCGTTACTTCGCCGTCGTGGATCTTCCAGGGATGTAACGCAGCCACAAATTCGAACTGCGGCGGCGTCGGCCCGGTTGTCGTCGCCTTCGTAGGCGCCGCCGCTTCGCTCACCCTGCTGCTCATCGGAGCCATCCGGTCCATCCGGTAGTCGGTAGATTCGATGCCGATGACGAAGGTCTTGATCACCGGGATGTCGGGCACCGGGAAGTCGTCGGCTCTCGCCGAGCTTGGCAGGCGCGGTTATCGAGTCGTGGAGACGGACGATCCGGGCTGGTCCGAGTGGCGCGATGCCCCGAACGAGGCCGGCGGCGGAGAGTGGCTATGGGTGACGGACCGGATGGCCAGCTCCTCCGCACCCTCGACGATCGCACGCTCTTCGTTCAGGGATGCGTGAGGAATCAGGGCCAGTTCTACGATCGGTTCGACGCGGTCGTCCTGCTGAGCGCGCCGCAGGAGGTGATCCTCGCCAGGATCGCGAGCAGGAGGACCAACGGATGGGGCAAGGCCGCGCTCGAGCGAGACCTGATCGTGCATCAGCTCGCGACCGTCGAGCCGTTGCTCCGGGTGGGCTGCACGCACGAGTTGGATGCCAGCAGGCCCCTAGCTGAGGTCGTCGCCGACCTGATCGAGATCGCGCGGCAGGAGGAGAACCGAGGCGGCTGACGTCGTTCTCCAACAGCGCGTCCTCGGCACCCCTGGGGGATCGGGCAAGCCGCAGCGGCCATGCGACGATCCGAAGGGGTCCGGCGTTGGGAAGGACCGGCGACCGGGTCCGACGCCCCCGGTCACCGGCCCTTGGCTCACAGGTCGTTGACGAGCGCTCCGGGCGCGGGGCCGACCCCCATCTGCACGGCCATCATGGCTGCCTGGGTGCGGTTCGTAACGCCCATCTTGCGGAAGATGGCGGCGAGGTGGGCCTTCACGGTCTTCTCGCTCAGGAACAGGGCTTGGGCGATGTCGCGGTTGGAGCGACCCTCCGAGAGCAGGGCGAGGATGTCGTGCTCGCGCTGGGTGAGCGAGTACTCCGTGCGCCGGCCGTTCTGGGGGTGGGTCCCGCTCGAGCGCCCCTGGTCGTCGAAGAGGTTCTGGATCACCCGGGGCGAGAGCACGTTGCCGCTGCCCGACAACGCCACGTTGATGGCCTGGGAGAGGTCCTCGGGCGTGGCATCCTTCAGCAGGTAGCCCGCTGCGCCGTCGGAGAGCGCTCGCTTCACGTACGGGGCGTTCTCGTAGGTCGACAGCATGATGACCGGGACATCGGACCATCCGGCCTTGATCGCGCGCAGCAGCTCCAACCCGTCGAGGTCCGGCATGCGGACGTCGACGAGCGCGAGGTCGATCTCGGTGCCCGCCTGGAACACCGTGAGCGCCGCGGCGGCCGACTCGGCCTCCACGACCTCGGCGTCGGGGAAGCCTTCCTTCACCACGTAGGTCATCCCACGGCGCACGAGCGCGTGGTCGTCTACCACCATGATCCTCATCGTGTCTCTCCTCGCCCTCCGACGGGGAGCGAAGCGACCACGCGGACGCCGCTCCCGGGCGTCGAACCGATCTCGACGGACCCGCCGATGCGCTGGACCCGAGCCCTGAGCAGGCGCAGTCCGAAATGCGGGTCGTCATCCGTGACCGCGGCGATGCCGCGGCCCTTGTCTTCAACTTCGATGCGGAGTTCCTGGTCGTCCGCCTTCACGCGGACGATCACGTCCTTGGACCCGGAGTGCTTGGCGGCGTTCACCAGGGCCTCGGCCACGATGCTGTGCGCCGTGGCGATCACCTCGGCCGATACCGCCTCGAGATCCCCCGCCACCGAGACCCGGGCGGGAAGCTTCCACCGCTCCACGAGCTCGGCCACGAACTCCGCGAACGAGCGCTCATCCGCGACCGCGCCCTCCTGGAGCTCGAACAACAGCTGGCGGATGTCCTTGAGGTCTTGACGCATCGCGTCCTCGATCTCTTGGAGCTCGTCGAGCGCCGCGGCGGGATCCTCCGCCAGGCGCTCGCGAAGGATCTGCAGTTGCAAGACGGCGCTCGTGACCGACTGCGTGAGCCCGTCGTGGATGTGCATCGCCCAATTCGTCCGCTCCTCGAGCATCCGCGACTCGACCGTGGCGATCACGGCCGGGTGCGCGCTCGGGATGGGGCGGATCTCGTTGCGACGGACGTTCACCTGGTGGGTTCCCTTTCGCTCGGCCGTTCGCTCTAGTCCTATTTCGGCCGAAAGGGCCTGCGGCTTGACCCATTTGCCCG
Organism: uncultured Actinomycetes bacterium; assembly: GCA_963719165.1. Taxonomy (GTDB): domain Bacteria; phylum Actinomycetota; class UBA4738; order UBA4738; family HRBIN12; genus JAOUEA01. Next base: position 2,507,987 of record CAVRAV010000001.1, read on the forward strand.
AACCGGAGTAAGGAACCGGCGCCGAGGACCGGCGACGTGGGCGGTTCGAGCGACGCGCGGTACACTACTTCGAGGCAAATCTACCAATGGAATACTCAAGTTCATTCAGCGGTTTACACTCAAGTGTGGCGGGGAGCCTGCCTACGAAGGCCTGAGCAAGGAGGCATCAGATGTCACGAGCAGTAGGGATCGACCTGGGAACCACCAATTCCGTGGTTTCGGTCTTGGAGGCGGGGGAGCCGGCCGTCATCCCCAACGCCGAAGGCGCGCGAACGACGCCCTCGGTGGTCGCCTTCGCGAAGAACGGCGAGATCTTGGTGGGCGAGGTCGCCAAGCGCCAAGCCATCACGAATCCGGATCGCACGGTTCGTTCCGTGAAACGGCAGATGGGCGAGAAGGCGTGGTCCCTCGAGGTCGACTCCAAGGCCTGGACGCCGCAGGAGATCAGCGCGCAGATCCTCATGAAGCTGAAGCGCGATGCGGAGGCCTATCTGGGCGATTCGGTCTCGCAGGCCGTCATCACGGTGCCCGCGTACTTCGACGACGCCCAGCGGCAGGCAACGAAGGAGGCCGGACAGATCGCCGGCCTCGAGGTCCTGCGCATCATCAACGAACCCACCGCCGCCTCGCTCGCCTACGGCTTGGACAAGAAGGATGCCGAGCAGACGATCTTGGTGTTCGACCTGGGCGGCGGGACGTTCGACGTTTCCCTCATGGAGATCGCCGACGGCGTCTTCGAGGTCAAGGCCACCCACGGCGATACCCAACTGGGCGGAGACGACTGGGATCAGCGGGTCATGGATTGGCTCGTCACGGAGTTCAAGAACGCGCACGGCGTGGATCTGGCCAAGGACCGCATGGCGATGCAGCGCCTCAAGGAGGCAGCCGAGAAGGCCAAGATCGAGCTCAGTCAGGTGGCCGAGACGAGCGTGAACCTTCCCTTCATCACGGCAACGGCCGACGGCCCGCTGCACATGGACCTCAAACTCACGCGCGGCGAGCTCGAGCGGATGACCGCGGACCTCGTCGAACGCTGCAAGACGCCGTTCGAGCAGGCGATCAAGGACTGGGGCAAGCCCTCGTCGGACATCGACTTCGTGATCCTCGTGGGCGGCTCGACCCGCATGCCCATGATCCAGGATCTCGTGAAAGGCCTGACGGGCGGGAAGGATCCCCACAAGGGCGTGAACCCGGACGAGGTCGTTGCCGTGGGCGCCGCCATCCAGGCGGGCGTGCTCAAGGGCGACGTGAAGGACATCCTGCTGCTCGACGTGACGCCGCTGTCGCTGGGCGTCGAGACCAAGGGCGGGATCTTCACGAAGCTGCTCGAACGCAACACGACGATCCCCACGCGCAAGTCGGAGATCTTCACCACGGCCGACGACAACCAGACCACCGTGGAGATCCACGTGCTGCAGGGCGAGGCCGAGACCGTCATGTCGCCGGGCGTGAAGTCGCTCGGGCGCTTCCACCTGATGGGGATCGCGCCGGCGCCGCGCGGGATGCCACAGATCGAGGTGGCGTTCGATATCGACGCCAACGGCATCGTGAACGTGAGCGCCAAGGACATCGCCACGGGCAAGGAGCAGGCCATGACCATCACCGGCGGCACCGCCTTGTCCAAGGACGAGGTCAGCCGCATGGTGGAGGACGCCGAGAAGTTCGCCGCGGAGGACCACGAGCGCCGCGAGGCGGCCGAAGCCCGCAACGCCGCGGACCAGCTGGCCTATCAGGTGGAGAAGTTCGTCGCGGACAACGCCGAGACGATCCCCGCCGACGCCCAGGCAGAGCTGACCGGGGTGAACGACGAACTGAAGGAGCTGCTGAAGGACGAGACGCCGGACACGGAGAAGCTCCGGGCCGCCACCGACGCCACGATGGCCGTCTACCAGAAGGTCGGCCAGGCCATGAACGAGCAGTCCCAGCATGCCGCCTCTGCCGCCTCGGCCGCCTCGACCGATGAGGGAGCGGCGGCGCCGGCAGACGACGCCGGGTCCGATGAGGACGACGTCGTCGAGGGCGAGATCGTCGACGAAGGGGAGGCGTCCTAACGTGAGTCCGGTACCCGAGGACGGCCCGGAGCCCCGGATCCGCATCACGGATCGGCGTCGGTTCGCCGGCGCCGGTGACCCCGCCGTGCACGCCGGGGACGACCCCGACGTGCCCGGTGATCTCGTGGGCGACGTGCCCGCCGGCACGCCGGCGACCGGGGGTTCCGAGGACGACCCCGTCGTCGTGGGCGAGGCCGCGGAGTATCTCGACCACCTGCGCAGGCTGCAGGCGGAGTTCGACAACTACCGCAAACGCGTCCAGCGAGAGCTGTCCGAGGCCCGGGACGCGGGGGCGGCCCCCGTCGTCGCGCGCATGCTCGAGGTGCTCGACGACTTCGAGCTCGCGCTGATGCACGCGACCGAGAAGCCCGACTTCGACCGCTTCCTGCACGGCGTGGAGTTGGTCTATGCCAAGCTTGCCGACAGCCTGAAGGGCGCGGGTCTCGAGCGGATGCAGCCGGTGGGCGATCCGTTCGACCCGGAGCTGCACGAGGCCATGATGCAGACCGGCGAGGGCGAGGGAGACCCGGTGGTTGCCGACGTGCTTCGCCCGGGCTACCTGCTCAAGGGTCGCGTCCTGCGTCCGGCCGGCGTGCGCGTCGAGCGTCCGTGAGGAGCTGACCGATGCCAGACGAGGTCCGCAGGGAGTGGTTCGACAAGGACTACTACCAGGTCCTCGGCGTGCCCAAGAACGCCTCGGCCGCCGAGATCAAGAAGGCGTATCGCAAACTCGCCCAGCAGTTCCACCCCGATGCGAATCCGGGAAATAGCGACGCCGAGGACCGGTTCAAGGAGGTCGCCGCGGCCTACGACGTGGTCGGCGATGAGGCCACCCGATCCAGCTACGACCAGGTGCGGGAGATGAGCGCCTCCGGCTTCGGCCCCGGGATGTCCGGTCCGGGCGCGCGCGGGGGCCCTGCCGGGGCCGGCGCCGCGGGTGGATGGCCCGGTGGGTTCCAGGCCGACGTCGATCTGGGAGACCTGCTGAGCGGGATGTTCGGCGGGACCGCGAGGGCCGGACAGCGTCAGGCGCGCCCCCAGCGGGGGGCCGACCTCGAGACGGATGTGCGGATCACGTTCGACGCGGCGATGCGAGGGACGACCGTGCCCGTGAAGATCACGGGGCCGGCCACCTGTCGAACCTGCCACGGCACCGGGGCGGCGCCGGGCACCTCGCCCGTCACCTGTCCGCAATGTGGCGGCGCGGGCCAGATCGCGGTGAACCAAGGCGTGTTCTCCATGGCGCAGACGTGTCCCCGCTGCCGGGGCAACGGCATGATCGTCGAAACCCCGTGCCCCACGTGCAAGGGGAGCGGGGCGGAGCGTCGCACGCGCTCGCTCAACGTGAAGATCCCTCAAGGCGTGAAGTCGGGCGCGACCATCAAGCTCGCCGGACGCGGAGAGCCCGGGGCCGCGGGGGCCCAGCCGGGGGATCTCTACGTCCGGGTGAGCGTCGAGGCCGACGACGTCTTCGGCCGCAAGGGAGACAACCTCACGGTCGAGCTCCCGGTCTCGTTCGCGGAGGCCGCGCTGGGCGCCCGCGTGCAGGTGCCCACGATGAACGGCCCCGTCACCTTGAAGGTCCCGTCGGGAACCCCGACCGGCAAGACGTTCCGTCTCAAGGGCAAGGGCGCTCCCAAGAAGGGCGGGCACGGCGACCTGCTGGTCACGGTGAAGGTCGACGTGCCGCAGAAGCTGTCTCGCGATGAGAAGCGCCTGTTGGAGGAGCTCCGCGAGACGCAGAAGGGATCGCCACGCTCGAAGCTCGGCGTGGCGTGAATCGAGCGTGATGAAGATGCCCAAGGAACCGGTCACCCGCCAGGAGGGGACCGAACGCGCGGTCTACGTGATCAGCGTCGCCGCCAAGCTCGCGGGCGTTCACCCCCAGACGTTGCGGATCTACGAGCAGAAGGGCCTCGTCGCCCCGTTGCGGACGTCGGGCAACACCCGGCGCTACAGCGACGACGACATCGAGCGCCTCCGGGCGATCCAGCGGCTCACGGAAGGCGGCCTCAACCTCGCCGGGGTCAAGCGCGTGATGGAGCTCGAGGCCGAGCTCGATCGTCTCCGCTCGCGCCTTCAGCACCTGCAGGAACAGCTGGAGCACCGGCGCGCGATCGCGATGCCGGGCCGGCGGATCGGCGCCCAGATCGTGCCCTTGGGGACGATCATCCCGCAGCCCTGGGGGCCTCCACGATGACCGTGCTCCGGGGGCCGCGATTGCGCCTGCGTCCGCTCCGCGAGGACGAGTTCGATGGGCTCTGGGCCGCCTCGCAGAGGTGGCTGCGGGCGACCGAATCCGACCTGGCCGAGGCGGACGCGAGGGCGCTCGTTCGCCACCGCATCGCCACGTCCGGAGCCATGACGTCCGACGGCATCGAGCTGGGGATCGAGATCGACGGCCGGCTCGCCGGCGACATCCAGGCGCGCACCAATCCCAAGGCGATGCCGCCGGGCGTGCTTGAGCTGGGCATCGATCTGTTCGACCCGCAAGACCGGGGCAAGGGCCTCGGTGCCGAGGCCGTGGCGCTGCTCACCGCGCACGCCTTCGAACGGCTCGAGGCGCATCGGGTGCAGCTCGGGACCGACCTCGAGAACGTCGCGATGCGTCGCGTCGCCGAGCGGCTCGGGTTCGCGTGCGAGGGCACGATGCGCGCCTTCATGCCGACGCCCGAGGGCCCGCGCGACTACGCCCTGTACGCCATCACCAAGGAGGACTACGAACGGGTGAAGCACCGATGGATCTGAACAAGCTGACGATCAAGAGCCAGGCAGTGCTCCAGGAGGCGCAGCAGCAGGCGGTCGCCCGCAACCATGCGAGTATCGAGCCCTCGCACGTGCTCTTCGCGCTGCTTTCCGATCCGGAGGGGACGGTCTTCCCCGTGCTGCAACACCTCGGGGTCAATCCGGGCCAGCTGCGCGGCCGCGTGGAGGACGCCCTGGGCCGGATCCCCAAGGTCTTCGCGGAGGGGGCGGCAGAGGTCCGGATCTCGCCCGCCACCGGCCGCCTTCTCGAGGCCGCGGGGGCCGAGGCCGAGGGGCTCACCGACGAGTTCATCTCGACGGAGCATCTGTTGCTGTCCATGCTCGCGGCGGGGGACAGCTCGGCGTCGCGCGTCCTGTTGGACGAGGGCCTCACGCACGAAGGCGTCCTGGCGGCGCTCGCGGAGGTCCGCGGCCGCCAGCGCGTCACGGACCAGAACCCGGAGGACAAGTTCCAGGTCCTCGAGAAGTACGGGCGCGACCTCACGGAGCAGGCGCGCCGCGGCAAGCTGGATCCGGTGATCGGACGCGACGAGGAGGTGCGCCGCACGATCCAGGTGCTCAGCCGCCGGACGAAGAACAACCCCGTGTTGATCGGCGAGCCAGGCGTGGGGAAGACCGCGATCGTCGAGGGGCTCGCCCAACGGATCGCCGACGGCGATGTGCCGGAATCCCTCAAACACAAGCGCCTCATCGCCCTGGATCTGGGGGCCATGCTCGCGGGCGCGAAGTATCGCGGGGAGTTCGAGGAGCGTCTCAAGGCCGTCCTCAAGGAGGTCGCCGAATCCGAGGGCCAGATCATCACGTTCATCGATGAGCTCCATACCATCGTGGGTGCCGGAGCCGCGGAGGGCGCCATGGACGCCGGCAACATGCTGAAGCCGATGCTGGCGAGGGGCGAGCTGCGTGCGATCGGCGCCACCACGCTCGACGAGTATCGGCTACACATCGAGAAGGATCCGGCCCTGGAACGGCGGTTCCAACCGGTGCTCGTGGACGAGCCGAGCGTCGAGGACACCATCGGGATCCTCCGCGGCTTGAAGGAGCGCTACGAGGTGCACCACGGGGTTCGTATCCAGGACCCCGCGCTCGTGGCGGCCGCCGTCTTGTCTGACCGCTACGTGACCGGCCGCTTCCTGCCGGACAAGGCCATCGACCTCGTCGATGAGTCGGCGAGCCGGCTGCGCATCGAGATCGATTCCATGCCCGTGGAGATCGACGAGGTGGACCGGCGGATCCGCCAGCTCGAGATCGAGCGCGCGGCGCTCCAGAAGGAGAGCGACCAGGCCTCGCTCGACCGGCTACGGCGCCTCGACGACGAACTCGCCCAACTTCAGTCCTCCGTGGCCTCCATGAAGGAGCATTGGCAGCAGGAGAAGGCGCTGATCGACCTGCTGCGGAGCACCAAGGAGGAGATCGAGACCGCACGCATGGAGGCGGAACGCGCCGAACGCGACGGGGATCTCCAGCGGGCCGCCGAGCTCCGCTACGGGCGCCTCGTGGAGCTCGCCCGGGACCTGGAGCAGCACAACGCCGCGCTCACCGAGCTACAGGTCAAGGAGAAGATGCTGAACGAAGAGGTCACAGACGAAGACATCGCCCAGATCGTGAGCAGCTGGACCGGCATCCCGGTCGCGCGGCTGATGGAGGGCGAGATGCAGAAGCTCGTCAACCTCGAGCAGGCCCTGCACGAGCGGGTGGTGGGCCAGGACGAGGCGGTCACGGCGGTCGCCAACGCCATCCGTCGCTCCCGGGCGGGGCTCGCCGATCCGCACCGCCCGATCGGCTCGTTCCTGTTCCTCGGTCCCACGGGCGTGGGCAAGACGGAGCTCGCGAAGTCACTCGCGGACTACCTGTTCGACGACGATCGCGCCATCGTGCGCATCGACATGAGCGAGTACCAGGAACGCCACACCGTCTCGCGGCTCGTCGGCGCCCCACCCGGGTACGTGGGCTTCGAGGAGGGGGGCCAGCTCACCGAGGCGATCCGGCGCCGCCCCTACTCCGTGGTCCTGCTGGACGAAACGGAGAAGGCCCACGCGGACGTGTTCAACGTCCTGCTGCAGCTGCTCGACGACGGGCGCCTCACCGATGGCCAGGGCCGCACGGTCGATTTCCGCAACACCATCGTCATCATGACCTCGAACCTCGGTTCTGCCGTGTTCTCCGACGCGTCCCTCACCCCGGAGCAGCGCAAGGCCGCCGTGATCGGGGAGGTCCGAGGCCATTTCCGGCCGGAGTTCATCAATCGGGTCGACGAGATCGTCGTGTTCGAACCCCTCACGCGTGAGGACATACGCTCCATCGTGAACATCCAGTTGGCGGGCCTGCGGGCGCGTCTCGCGGAGCGCAACATCCGGCTGGAGCTGTCCGACGATGCGCTCGGGCTCCTGGCCACGCGTGGGTTCGACCCCGCATTCGGGGCGCGTCCGCTCAAGCGCCTCATGCAACGCGAGTTGCAAGATCCGCTGGCGCTGCAGCTGCTGGAGGGAGCCGTCCGCGAGGGCGATACGGTGGAGGTCTCGACCGCTGCCGGCGAGCTCGCCTTCACGACGCGGTCGTCGCCGGACTGAGCGGTTCATCACCTCGTGACGCCGGCCGATACGGAAGCGACATGAACGCCGTCCCCTTCCTGATGCTCGCCGGGTTCGCGGCCGCCGTGATCGCCGGGCTCGCCCTCAGCTATCGCGCGAAACAACGTCGCCTGGCGGCCTTCGCCCTCGCCGCTGCGCAGCTCGGCCTCGCGTACACGGCCGAGGACCCGTTCGCGACGCTGAGCTTGCCGTTCCACCTGTTCCGCAAGGGCGACGGTCGCGGGGTGGAGAACGTGCTGGCGGGGACGTGGCAGGGGAGTCAGGTGCGACTGTTCGACTACTGGTACTACGAGGAGAGCGCCGACACCAAGGGGGCCACGTCGCGCACGTACTCTCGATTCGACTGCGTGATCCTCCCGCTGAACGCCCGGTGCTCGCCGCTCACGATCGATCCCGAGAACCTGCTCACACGCCTAGCCGATCACCTCGCCCTGCACGACATCCAGTTCGAGTCCGAAGCGTTCAACGACGCCTTCAACGTGAAGTCAGAGGATCGCCGGTTCGCCAATGCCCTGATCGATGCACGCATGCAGCGATGGCTGCTCACGCACGGGGCGGGCTTCTCCTTCGAGGTCGTGCGGGAGCGGATGCTCTGCTCGTGTCGGAAGATCGACCCCCAGGGCTTCGTGACCTTGCTCGGCACCGCGAAGGGGTTCAGCGACCAGGTCCCGGCCGTGGTCGCCTCGTTGTACCCCAAGGACGTGGGCTAAGCTCATCGTGATGCGCGACCGAACGGGAGGGGTTCCGACGTGATCTGGCTCTGGATCGTGCTGGCCGTGGTGGTGCTCGCGGGCATCGGGGCCGTCGTCTCGTACAACCGATTCATCTCCCAGCGCAACCTCATCAAGGACGCCTGGGCGAACATCGACACCGAGCTGAAGCGCCGGTACGACCTCATCCCCAACCTCGTGGAGACCGTCAAGGGCTACGCATCGCACGAGAAGGAGGTCTTCGAGGAGGTCACGCGCGCGCGCGCGTCGGCGGCCGGCGCCACGGGGAGCCCGGCCTCACAGGCCGCGGCCGAGGGTCCGTTGGTGCAGGCGCTCGGACGGCTGTTCGCGGTGGCCGAGGCCTACCCGGACCTGAAGGCCAACACGAACTTCCTGGCGCTGCAGGCGGAGCTCACCAACACCGAGGACCGGCTGCAGACCGCACGGCGCTTCTACAACGCGAACGTTCGGGACTACAACCAACGCGTGAAGCAGTTCCCCTCCGGGGTGATCGCGAACATGTTCCACTTCCAGGAGGAGGAGTTCTTCGAGATCGAGGATGCCGTCCGTGCCGCCGGGGCGCCGCAGGTGAACTTCACGCAGCCCGGGCCCGCGGTGTCGTTCGAAACGGACGCGCCCGCGGCGGCGCCCGCCGCGTCCGAGCCGCCCTCGGTGTCGGGGTCCGTCCCATCCGCCGAGTCGCCCGGGTCCGATCCGGCGTTCCCGTCGGCCCCCGAGCGCCCGGACGAGCCGGCCGACTAGGGGGCGGGTTCTTCCGCCGGCTTCTCGGGCGCGTCGTCGAACGACCCCGCGCGGCGCACCGTGCGCGTGAGCACCCACCACGCGACCGCCCACGCCATGGCGACGCCGCCCATGACCATCGCGGCAGGCCTGGCCCCCACCGAGTCCGCGATGGCGGCCGCGACCAGGCTGGAGACGCCGAGCGAGAGCGTGATCAGGGCGAAGTCGACCGCGAAGATCCGGCCGCGGATGTGGTCGGGCACGAGGCGTTGGAGTCCGTAGGTCGACAGCACCCACTGCGCTCCGCCACCCAGATGAGCCGCGAAGATCGTCACGGCCGCGATCCCCAGCGTGGGCGCGAGCCCGAGCGCGACGTACGAGAGCCCGAACGCCCCGAGCGCCAGGCCGATGGCGGGGAACAAGCGCCGGTGTCCGGGGCCGGAAAGGCGGTGGCCGATGAACGGGCCGACGAGCGCCCCGACGCCGCGCGCGGCCATGAGCAAGCCGAACCCGATGTCCCCGGCCGCGAACACCTGGCGGCCGAACACGGGGATCAGGGCGAGGACGCCGGCCGCGAGCCCGAACCCCGCCTTCACCGTGAGCAGGGCGAGGACGCGGCGATCCTTTTTCGCGTAGTTCAGCGTCTCGACGGTGGCTTCGAGCGTCCCCGGATGCTCTTCCTGGGACTCGCGCGCCTCGGAGAACGGCCGGTGGATGCGGGAGAGGAGCAGCGCAGATCCCACGAAGGAGACCGCGTCGAGCAGGAACGCGGTGTCGCGTCCGAAGATGGTGGCGACCACGCCCCCGAGCGCCGCCCCCACGGCGAGCATCGTGCCCCACAGGGATCCGCCCAGCGCGTTGGCCACCGGGAGCTCGCGGGGGGTCACGAGGTTCGGGATCGCCGCGGACGAAGCCGGATCGAAGGGGGCCGCGAAGATCGACAGCAGGGCGAGCAGCGGGAACGCGAGCCACACCGTGCCCGGGCCCACGAGAAGGAACGAGAGGCAGATCGCGACCCGCGCGAGGTCGCAGACGACCATGAGCTTGCGCCGGTCCACGCGATCGGCGAGCGCGCCGGCCCATGGCGAGGCCAGGAAGAAGGCGCTCTCCTGGGCCAGGATCGACAGCCCAACGTCGATCGCGCGGCCCGTAGTCTGCAGGATCAGTCCGTTGATGGCCACGAACAGGAACCAGTCACCGCCGAGCGAGATCACCGAGGCGAAGAAGAGGTTGCGGAAGTCCCGGTTGCGCCGAAGGAGCTCGACGCTGGCGCGGAACCCCCCTTCTTCGAGGAGGTCCCCGGGGCGTTCCTCGGGCGCGGGACGTTCGATCACGGCGGTCCCGCCAGCCTACCCGCGGGTGCGCGAACGCCGGATCCTGGCGGGAGCCTCCCCGTGCGAAGCCACGGGTGAGTAGCATCAAGGCTGACCCGACACGCTACAGAGAGGACGATGATGCTCGGCTACGACGGCAAGCTCTTCATCTTGGCGTTCGATCACCGCGGTTCATTCCAGAGGAAGTTCTTCGGGGTGGAAGGCGTCCCGAGCCCCGATGAGACGCAGCGGATCATCGAGGCCAAGGCGGTCATCTACGACGGCATGCTGCGAGCCCTCGCCGACGGGGTGGACCAGAGCGCCGCCGGGATCTTGGTGGACGAGCAGTTCGGCACGGGCATCGCGAACGAGGCCAAGCGCAAGGGCCTCATGCTCGCGATGCCGTGCGAGAAGTCGGGTCAAGACGAGTTCGACTTCGAATACGGAGCGCAGTTCGGTGCGCACATCCGATCCTTCGAACCCGCCTTCACGAAGGTGCTCGTCCGCTTCAACCCGGAGGGCGATGGGGCCACGAACGCGCGGCAGGCGGTCAGGCTCAAGGAGCTGTCCGACTGGCTTCACGCGAACGACAAGCGCTTCCTGTTCGAGCTCCTGGTCCCCGCCGAGCCCCACCAGCTCGAAGGCGTCGCCGGTGATGCAGGCCGGTTCGATCGGGAGGTGCGACCCGGTCTGATGAGGGTCGCCATCGCGGAACTGCAGGAGGCCGGGATCGAGCCCGACATCTGGAAGATCGAGGGGCTCGACGACACCGCGGACTGCGAGGCCGTGGTTCGTCAGTGCCGCATCGCGGGACGCGACCACGTCGCCTGCGTGGTCCTGGGCCGGGGGGCCGATCACGCTGCGGTCGATAACTGGCTGCGCGCCGCCCGCGGCGTCGAGGGCTACTGCGGGTTCGCCATCGGGCGTTCGATCTGGTGGGACCCCCTGAAGGCCTTCGTGGACGGGACGTTGCCTCGCGACCAAGCGGTGCAGACGATCGGCCAGAACTACCAGCGGTTCGTGAACGTGTACGAGGAGAACTAGGGCGGGAGCGTCAACCGTCGATGAGTAGTCCGCGCCTTCGCCGGATCCCGCGATCGAGGCGGTTGAAGATGAGGTATTCGACGAGAACTCCGATCACCACGATCACGCCGAGCGCGGCGAGCAACGTCGGAACGTCGTTTTGGCTGTGCGCCAGGAGTTGTCCGAGCCCCACGCGACCGACCGCGACCACGATGAGCTCGGCGGCCATAAGTGCTTTCCACGCGAATCCCCAAGCTTGCTGGAGGCCGCCGACATAGCCCGGGAGCGCTGCGGGGAAGATCACGAATCGGTAGAGGTCCCAACCGTCCGCGCCGAGCGTCCTGCCCGCGCGTTTGAGCAGTGGTGGCACCTGCCGCATCGCCGACATCGTGGCGAGGGTCATCGAGGGAAACGCTCCGACGACCGTGACGAACACGACGGCGCGTTCGGTGGCGCCGAACCACACCACGGCGAGCGGCAGCCAGGCGATGAACGGCGTGATCTGGAGGGCAACGATGAGGGGACGGATGCCCCTGCGTGCGAACTCGTTCAAGGCTAAGCCGACGCCGATCAGCGTGCCGATCAGGATGGCCATCGCGAAGGAGAAGAGCAACCGGATCAGGGTCTTCAGCGCCGCGTTGGTGATGGTGCCGTCCCGCACCCCACGCACGAATGCGGTCCAAACGGCGGCAGGCGTGGGCAACGCGGGGGAGGTCGTGAGGACGGCAGCGATCCACCATGCGACGATCAGCACGACGATCCCGGCCAGAGGAGGTCCCAGCTCTCGCACCGCGCGCCTCACGAGATACCGCCTCTTCCGACTTCGTGCATGAGGAGCTCGTGGATCTCCGTAACGACGCGCGCTACCAGCACGTCATCCAACTGACGTGGGCGTGCGGCGTCGATGCGAACCTCTTCGATCAAACGCCCCGGCGGCGCGGACAGCACGAGGACTCGATCGGCCAGCAGCGCTGCCTCACGGACGTTGTGCGTCACGAACAGGAACGTCCTGGGACGACCCTCGCCCTCGACCCAAACCCGTTGGATCTCGTCTTGCAGGAGCTCGCGCGCCTGCGCATCCAGCGCTCCGAACGGCTCGTCGCCAAGGACGACGTCCGGATCGCAGGCGAGCGTGCGCGCCAATTGCGCCCGCTGGCGCATCCCAGCCGAAAGCTCGTGAGGCTGGACCTTCGTGAAGCCTCCGAGCCCCACGTTGTCGAGCCAACGTCGCGCTCGACCGGGCCGCTCGGACGCAGGGATCCCGACGAGACGCAAGCCCAACTCGACGTTCTGCTCCACGGATAGCCACGGGAACAGGGCGGGTTCCTGGAACAGGACGCCGCGATCGGGACCAGGCCCGGTGATCGGTTGCCCGTCGAGCAGCACCGAGCCCGACGTGGGCGTATCGAGTCCTGCGAGGATGTCGAGGATCGATGTCTTGCCGCTTCCGGAAGGGCCGAGCAGACACACGAACTCGCCCGGCTGGACATCGAAACTCACGCCGCCAACGGCCGTGACTTGTTCACCCGACGTCGACCGGCGCGTCTTCACGAGGTCGAGCACCGACATCTTGGGCGTGCCCGCGCCGGAGTCGGGAACGGGGCGCAATGCGTGGGTGCGCACATTCATGCGTTCACCGGAGCCGGAACTTCTCGGCCATCTCGATCTGCACGACCTTGCCGTCCTGGATCACGAGCACCACGGTCCCGAACTGGATCTTGCGCACGATCTCGGCCACCTTCGTCAGGACGTCGAGCTCGTCGTTGGTGAGCGCCGCAAGCTGCTCCCGCCCGGCGCGCGCGTCCTCCGATCCCTCAACCACGGGGCCGATACTAGGCGTCCGTCATAACGCCAACCCGGAGAGGAGGAAGCCGATCGGCAGTACGAACAGGCAGCAGTCCTCTCGTTCGAGGTCCCGTCCGAGCTCCCGTGCGTTCCGCGTCATCGATCGATCCCTCCCGGAAATGCGAACGGCCGCGACGCGATGACGCATGCGCCGCGGCCTCCAGTCGTCTGGTCAGCTGCGCGAATCAGGGTATCGAACGTGAGGAGGTGTGGTCAACGAGCCGTTTGGCCCTTTCTCCAGGCAAAGCGCCCGCGTCAGGCGACGCTGACCTGCACGGTGTGGTAGCCCGTGGCGCCGTCGGGTGCCGGCGGCGCGATCTCGGCGGTCTGCACTGCCCCCGTACCGTCGGTGGCTCGCACCTGCAGGACGTGACCGCCCGAAGTGGCGTCCCATCGATACAGCCATTGGCGCCACGTGTCGAGTGAATCCTGCGTCGCGAGGGTGGCTGAGTGCCACGGGCCGTCGTCGACCCGGACCTGCACCGCCTCGATGCCCCGGTGCTGCGCCCAGGCGACCCCCGCCACGACCACGGGGCCCGCGGCGAGCGAGGAGCGCGCGCGAGGGGTATCGATCCGCGATTGGGTCTTCACGGGGGCCTGCTGTGCCCATCCGCGTTTGATCCAGTACGCGTCGTAGGCCTCGAACGTCGTGAGCTCGAGGTCCACGACCCACTTCGTGGCCGAGACGTATCCGTACAGGCCCGGGATCACCATGCGAACCGGGAATCCGTGGTTCAGCGGCAGCGGCTCGCCATTCATGGCCACCGCGAGCATCGCGTCGCGGCCGTCGGTGGCTGCGGCGGTGGGGCTGCCCGCGGTGAAGCCGTCCGCCGAGCGCGAAACGATCTGATCGGCCCCGGGGCGGACGCCGGCCTCGGCCAAGAGGTCGTCGAGGCGCGCCCCGATCCAACGGGCATTGCCCACGTAGGTCCCGCCGACCTCGTTGGAGACGCAGGCGAGCGTGATGTCGCGCTCGATGAGCGGGCGGGCCAGGAGCTCGTCGTACGTGATCGTGATCTCCCGATCCACCATCCCGTGGACGCGGAGTCGCCAGGAATCGGCGTTCACCGAAGGTGTGAGGAGCGCGGTGTCGACGCGGTAGAAGCGGTCGTTGGGTGTGAAGAACGGTCCGACCCCGGCCACGTCGAGGTCTGCGCCGGGCGGCGCAGGCGGGGCTGCGCTTGCGGGTCTTGGGATCGTGACCGCCTCACGAGAGGCGCCCGCCAGCGATCGCTGCACGAGGTACTCGCCGGCGTAGCCGGCCAGGCCCGCCGCCACGGCGGCCACGACGCCGCCGAAGATGAAGCTCCGCCGGTCCAGCCCGATGGGCTCGGCGGCGGCCGCCGGCGTCGGCGTGGCCGACCGTTCGGGCCAGCCGGCGGCCCGCCGCAGGGTGCGGAAGGCGAAGAGACCCGCCACGGTGCCCAGTAGGGAGGGCAGTGCGTACGCGAAGGTCGCGGTGGGCCGGCCGAGCGATGCGGCGAGTCCGAGGGCACCCAGGACACAGAGCCCGATCGCCCCCACGCGCGGGCGGCGCACCGAGGCGATCCCCAGCAGCACGGCGGCCACGCACAGCACCGCCACGATCCCCACCAACAAGGCCCGCTTGTCGTTCGTGCCGAACGAACGGATGGCGAACGTCTTGAGACCGGGCGGCGCGAGGTCGATGGCCGCGCTGCCCACGGCGATGACCGGCGACGACGTTCCGCCCACGACGCCCGCCACGAGCTGGGCCACGCCGAGCGCCACGGCGCCCGAAAGCAACCCCAGGGCGGCGCCGGCGAGTCGATGCCCGGACGGACGCGCGCCCTTGACCGTGGGCTCTGCGACACGGCTGGTCATGCGAGGCGTTCGCGGCTCGGGTCTTCGGGGATCACTCCGCCATGGTCGCACGTCCGGCCGCTGATGCCGCCTCGGCCGCCCCCGTTTCCGGCGGCCGGTAGGATGCAGAGCATGAGCGCCTCCGTCGTACTCGGCACCCAGTGGGGGGACGAAGGCAAGGGCAAGGCCGTCGACTACCTCGCCGACGGGATGGACTTCGTGGTGCGCTACCAGGGGGGCAACAACGCGGGCCACACCGTGATCGCCGAGGGTCGCCTGCTGAAGCTGCAGCTGATCCCCTCGGGCATCCTGTACCCGCACATCACGTCGGTGATCGCCGACGGCGTGGTCGTGGACCCCCGACACCTGCTGCGGGAGATGGACGAGATCCGTGCCACGGGCGTGGACGTTTCTCGGCTCGTCGTCAGCGGCAATGCCCACCTCATCATGCCCTACCATCTGGAGCTCGAGAAGGTGACCGAACGGTTCCTTGGCAGGAACGCGCTCGGCACCACCAAGCGCGGGATCGGCCCCGCCTACGGCGACAAGGCAGCGCGGATCGGACTGCGGATCCAAGACCTGTTCGACGAGAAGATCTTCCGCCAGAAGCTCGATGTCGTCCTGCGGGAGAAGAACCTCATCCTCACCAAGATCTACAACCGGCTCCCGCTGGATCCGGACCGGATCGTCGAGGAATACATGGGCCTGGCGGACCGGATCGAGCCGATGGTGGTGGACACGGGCGCGCTGCTCCACCGCGCCCTGACCGACGGCAAGCAGGTCATGTTCGAAGGAGCGCAGGGGGTGCTGCTCGACCTCGACCACGGCACGTACCCGTTCGTGACGTCGTCGAGCCCCGTCGCCGCGAGCGCGTTCGCGAGCGCGGGCTTGGGCCCGCGCTGGGCCGAACGGATCGTGGGGATCATGAAGGCCTACATCACGCGCGTCGGCGCCGGTCCGTTCCCCACGGAGCTCGTCGACGAGGTCGGCGAACGCCTCGGCACGCGTGGCAAGGAATTCGGCACCGTCACCGGGCGTCAACGGCGATGCGGATGGTTCGATGCGTGCCTGGGTCGCTACGCGGCGCGGTTGAACGGGCTCACCGAGCTGATCGTGACCAAACTGGACGTGCTCTCGGGCCTCGAGACCGTGAAGATCTGCACGGGGTACCGAGCCTACGGTCAGACCTTCGAGGACATGCCGCCGCACCAGTCGGTCTTCCACGATGCGTCGCCCATCTACGAGGAGCTGGAGGGCTGGAACGAAGAGATCGACGACGTCGGGACCTTCGAGGGCCTCCCCAAGCAGGCCCAGGCCTACGTGCGACGGATGCAGGAGCTGGTTGGGGTGCCCGTGAGCGTCGTGAGCGTGGGTCCTGCTCGCGAGCAGAGCCTGCCCGTCGGATGAACGTCCTGCTCGTCGGCGGAGGCGGCCGCGAGCACGCGCTCGCCTGGGGTCTGTCGCGCAGCCCGCTCGTGGATCGCCTGGTGGCGGCCCCGGGCAACGCCGGCATCGCGACCCTCGCCGCCTGTGCGAGCGTCGACGCCGGGGACATCGAGGGCATCGCCACGCTCGCGCGACGCGAGGGCGTCGACCTCGTCGTCGTGGGGCCTGAGGCTCCGCTGGTGGCCGGGTTGGCCGACGCCCTGCGGGCCGAGGGCATCTCGGTCTTCGGGCCGAGCGCCGCAGCCGCTCGGCTCGAGGGGTCGAAAGCGTGGGCGAAGGAGGTCATGGCCGCCGGCGGCATCCCCACGGCACGCGCGGGGGCGTTCACGGAGCTCGCTCCCGCGCTGGCCTTCGTCGACGAGCTGGACGGACGGGCCGTCGTGAAGGCCGACGGGCTCGCCGCCGGAAAGGGGGTCACGGTCGCGCTCGATCGGGTGGCGGCCGAGACGGCGCTTCGTGCCTGCCTCGAGGAGCGAGCGTTCGGCGAGGCCGGAGCGACGGTCGTCGTCGAAGAGCTGCTCGAAGGCCCAGAGGTCTCCGCGTTCGCACTCACCGACGGCGTGACGATGGCTCCGCTCGCCCTGTGTCAGGACTTCAAGCGGATCGGGGACGATGACCGAGGTCCCAATACCGGAGGCATGGGCGCCTATTCTCCGCTTCCTTGGCTGGGCGCGGATACGCAGGTGGCGCTGTGGGATCTGTGCGAGCGCACGGTGGGGGCCATGCGAGGGATGGGGGTCGACTACCGCGGCCTGCTGTATGCGGGTTTCATGCTGACGCGCGACGGTCCCCGGGTCTTGGAGTTCAACTGCCGGTTCGGCGATCCCGAGACGGAGGTGTTGATCCCGAGGCTCACCTCGGACCTGGCGGAGCTCTTGCACGCCGCGGCCACGGGCGGGCTCGCCGAGGTCAAGATCGGCTGGTCCCCCGACGCGGCAGTGACGGTGGTGCTCGCGAGCGGCGGGTACCCAGGCCCGTACGCGACCGGAGTGCCCATCGACGGGCTCGAGGAGGCCTCACGGGTGCCCGGGGTGGACGTGTTCCATGCGGGCACGAAGATGCTGGGCGATACAGTAGTCACGGCCGGAGGGCGGGTGCTTGCCGTGAGCGCGCTCGGGACCTCGGTGGGCGAGGCGCGGGCCAGGGCATACGAGGCCTGCTCGAAGATCACGTTCGAGGGCAAGACCAACCGCGGGGATGTCGCGGCTCGCGCCGCGCAGATGGAGGCGGCTCGCGCCGCGCAGATGGAGGACGAGGCCTGATGCAGGACGAGACGATCCGGGCCGGGGTGCTGGCCGCCTCGCCGTCGGAGCTCGGAACCATGCGCCAGGCGGGCCTGATCCTGGAGAAGTTCGGCGTTGGCCACGAGGTAAGGATCATGTCGTCCTCGCGCAACCCCGACCTCGTGGACGAGTACGCGCGCACGGCGTTCGAGCGTGGCCTCAAGGTGATCGTGTGCTCCACGGGCATGTCGGGCCACCTCGCCGCGGCCGTTGCGGCCCGCACCATCGTTCCCGTCATCGGCGTGCCCATCGCGAGCGCCCCGCAGATGCTGGGCAGCGAGGCCCTCGCGATCACCGCCCAGATGCCGACGGGAGTGCCGGTCGCCACCGTGGGGGTGGACTCGGCCGTGAACGCGGCGGTCCTCGCGGCGCAGATCATCGCCGTGGCAGATCCCGAGGTTCAGCAGGCGCTGTGGCGGTTCAAGGACGACCTCGCGGAGGGCTTGAAGCTTTGATCCCGCGCTACAGCCTCCCGCAGATGGCCGAGGTCTGGTCGGACGAGGCGCGGCTGGGACACTGGCTGGAGGTCGAGCTGCTCGCCGTGGAGGCCTGGGCAGAGCTCGGGCGCATCCCCGCGGACGATGCCGCCGCATGTCGGGCCCGTGCCACGTTCACGGTGGAGGCCGTTGCCGCGCGCGAGGAGCTCACGCGTCACGACGTCGCGGCGTTCGTCGACGTGGTGGCCGCCTCCGTGGGACCGCAGGGGCGGTGGATCCACTACGGGATGACGTCCTCCGACGTGCTGGACACGACCCTTGCGCTCCAGCTGCGGGCCGCCGCCGACCTCCTGCTCGCCGGGGTGGAGACCCTCCTCGCGGCGGTGAAGCGTCAGGCGCTGGCCAACAGGGACGTGCCCATCATGGGGCGTTCCCACGGCGTCCATGCGGAGCCCACCTCGTTCGGACACAAGCTCGCGGTGTGGGCGTTCGAGCTCGATCGCGACCGGGAGCGGCTGCGACGAGCGCGGGAGACGGTGAGCGTGGGCGCCATCAGCGGCGTGGTGGGCTCGTACGCAGCAGTGGATCCGCGCGTCGAGGAGCTAGTCTGTGCCGGACTAGGCCTGCGTGCGGACGAGGCGAGCACGCAGGTGATCCAGCGCGATCGTCACGCCGAGTACGTGGCGACGCTCGCGCTGGTGGCCGCGACGCTCGACAAGATGGCCACGGAGATCCGTCACCTGGCGCGGACCGAGGTGCGAGAGGTCCAAGAGCCGTTCGCCGCCGGCCAGAAGGGTTCCTCGGCCATGCCGCACAAGCGGAACCCCGTGGTCTGCGAGCGGGTGAGCGGGCTCGCGCGGGTGGTCCGCGGGTACGCGAGCACGGCGCTCGAGAACGTGCCGCTTGTGGCACGAGCGGGACATCTCGCACTCTTCCGCGGAGCGCATCGTGATGCCCGACGCCACCGGCCTGCTGGACTTCATGTTGCGCGACATGGCCTGGGTGATGGAGGGCCTCATCGTGTTCCCCGAGCGCATGGCCGAGCACGTCATGGCGCTGGGCGGCATCGCGTTCAGCCAGTCGGTGTTGCTCGCGCTGGTGGACGCCGGCCTCGCGCGTGACGACGCATATCGGATCGTGCAACGATCCGCGACCGCCGCGTGGGACGGCGGGGCGTCGTTCCGCGCCGCCGTCGAAGGTGACCCCGACGTCCGTGGGCGCCTCGACACCGAGGACCTCGATGCGTTGTTCGACGCGCGGCGGTTCCTTCGGAACCTCGGCGGCGTGTTCGACCGGCTGGAGAAGCTGCCCGTGGAGGGAACGTGAACGCGCCGGGGAGCCTGCACGCCCGCGGCAAGGTCCGCGACGTCTACCGTGCGGGACCGGAGGAGCTCTTGCTCGTGGCCACGGATCGCATCAGCGCATTCGACGTCGTGCTGCCCGACGAGGTGCCGGACAAGGGCCGCGTGCTGACGGCCTTCTCCGCCTTCTGGTTCGGGCGAACGAAGGATCTGGTGGGTAACCACCTCGTATCGATGGACCGCGCCGCGTTCCCGGATCCGTTCGATGCCCAGCCCGCCCTCGCCGGGCGATCGATGCTCGTGAGGCGCGCGGAGGTGATCCCCGTGGAGTGCGTGGCGCGCGGCTACCTCAGCGGGAGCGGGTGGAAGGAGTACACGGCTTCGGGCTCCGTGTGCGGTGAGCAGCTCCCGACCGGTCTGCGGGAGTCGGATCGGCTCCCGGACCCCATCTTCACGCCCACCACCAAGGCGGCCGAGGGTCACGACCTGCCGATGACGCTAAAAGAGACGGCGGATCTGGTAGGCGAGGGGCTCGCACGGCGCCTCCAGGAGCTGACCCTGACCCTCTACGAGCGGATCGCCGACATCGCCGGGCGCCGCGGCGTGATCGTGGCGGACACGAAGTTCGAGTTCGGGTTCGCCGACGCGGAGCTCATCCTCATCGACGAGGTCGGCACGCCCGACTCGTCTCGGTTCTGGCCTGCCGAGGCCTACGAGCCGGGGGGTCCGCAGCCGAGCTTCGACAAGCAGTTCGTTCGCGATTGGCTGGACGCGAGCGGTTGGAACCACGAGCCGCCGCCGCCCTCCCTGCCCGACGATGTGGTTGCCCGGACGGCCGAGAAGTACCGCGATGCGTACGAGCGCGTCGCCGGCGAGCCCTGGGATGGCTACCGCTCTCGCATGGGCGTGGGCGGGGAGGCCGCGGGGCAGCCATGACGTTCTCGTTCGAAGTCTTGGTCAGCCTGAAGCCGGGGCTCGCCGATCCGGCCGGAAAGGCCGTGCTGTCCGCGCTCCCAGCGCTGGGCTGGACGAACGTCGGGGCCGTCCACGTGGGCAAGCACATCGCGCTCACGCTCGACGCTACCGACGAGTCCGCGGCCCGCGCCCAGGTCGAGGCCATGGCCGAGCGGCTCCTGTCGAATCCCGTGATCGAGGACTTCCGCATCCTCGACGTCGCCCGGGAGCCTTGACCGCTCCGTGATGGCCCGCACCCCCCGCATCGGCGTCATCACGTTCCCCGGTTCCCTCGACGACCGCGACGCGCTCGCGGCCGTGGCGACCATGGGAGGGACGGGGGTCTCGCTGTGGCACGGGGATCACGACCTGCGCGGCGTGGACGCGGTGGTCCTTCCTGGAGGGTTCAGCTACGGCGATTACCTGCGCTGCGGCGCCATCGCCGCCCACGCGCCCATCATGCAGGAGGTCCGCGCCTTCGCCGCGATCGGCGGCCCGGTCCTGGGCATCTGCAACGGGTTCCAGGTCCTGTGCGAGAGTCGCCTCCTGCCGGGGGCGCTGATCCGCAACCGGAGCCTCCGCTTCGTCTGTCGCGAGGTGACGCTGCGCGTCGAGACGTCGCGGAGCGTGGTGACGGCGGACCTCACCCCGGGAGAGACGCTCGCGATGCCCATCAAGCATGGCGAGGGGGCCTTCGTTGCCCGAACCCAGGAGCTCGTGCGGATGCGGAGCGAGGGCCTGGTCGTGTTCCGCTACGCAGGCGCGGACGGCGTGGTCGACGACGCACACGACCCCAACGGCTCGCTCGAGAACATCGCCGGGGTGCGCAACGCGGCGGGCAACGTCGTGGGGCTGATGCCCCATCCGGAGCACGCCGTGGATCCCGACGTCGGCGCCACGGGCGGCCAGTCGGTATTCGCCTCGTTGCTCTCCTCCGCGCTGGCGGTGGCCGGGAGGTGAGCGAACCCCACGGGCCCGGCACGGAGCTCCAGACAGCCGAGGAAGATCCGCTGCATCGGAGGCTCGGGTTGAAGGACGACGAGTTCGACCGCATCGTCGCCACCCTGGGTCGGCAGCCGCGTCCCGCCGAGCTCGCCATGTACGGCGCGATGTGGTCCGAGCACTGCTCCTACAAGTCGTCGAAGCGGTACCTGAGGACCCTTCCCACGGAGGGCGCGAGCGTGCTGGTGGGACCCGGCCAAGACGCCGGCGCCGTCGATGTGGGCGACGGCTGGGCGGCCGTCTTCAAGATGGAATCGCACTCCCACCCCTCCGCGATCGAGCCCTATCAGGGGGCGGCCACCGGGGTGGGCGGCATCGTCCGCGACATCATCTCCATGGGCGCACGCCCCGTCGCACTGCTCGACCCGCTGATGTTCGGACCCCTCGAACACGAACGGAACCGATGGCTGTTCGAGGGGGTGGTCGCGGGGATCGGAGGCTACGGCAACTGCATCGGCGTGCCCACGGTCGGTGGGGAGATCCGCTTCGCGGAACCACACACGGCGAACCCGAGCGTCGACGTCATGTGCCTGGGGCTCGCGAGGGTCGAGGATCTCGTGACGAGCTCGTCGCTGTCGGCGCACGCGGGCTCGCTCATGGTGCTCTACGGCGCGAGCACCGGTCGCGACGGCATCGGGGGCGTGAGCGTGCTCGCCTCGGCCACCCTGGACGAGGGATCGGCGGCTGCTCGGCCCTCCGTGCAGATCGGCGATCCGTTCGCGGAGAAGCTCCTGATCGAGGCATCCCTCGAGCTGATCGAGCGCGGGCTCCTGGAGGGGCTTCAGGATCTGGGCGGGGCGGGGATCACCTGCGCGGTGAGCGAATCGGCCGCG
This sequence comes from uncultured Actinomycetes bacterium, assembly GCA_963719165.1. Lineage (GTDB taxonomy): Bacteria > Actinomycetota > UBA4738 > UBA4738 > HRBIN12 > JAOUEA01. The sequence goes on from CAVRAV010000001.1 coordinate 2,530,104, forward strand.
CGCGCGGAGATGGGCGCCGATCTGGACCTGGACGCCGTGCCGCTGCGGGAGCCCGGGATGGAGGCGTTCGAGATCCTGACCTCCGAGTCGCAGGAGCGGATGCTCGCGATCGTGCACCCGTCGAAGCTCGGCGACGTGACGGCGGTGTGTGCGCGGTGGGGGTTGGGGACCGCCGTGATCGCGACCCTCGTGGACGGGGGAACGTTAACGGTCACCCACGGGGGTGCGGTGGTGGCGGAGATGCCGGCGCGCTCGCTCACCGACGAGGGCCCCGAGTACGATCGCCCTCGCGAGCCCCGTCCCGCGGTCGAGAGCGACGAGGACCCGACCTTCACGAGGTTCGACGGCGACGTTCGCACGGCGTTCATGGACGTGCTCGCCGCTCCCAACGTGGCATCCAAGCGATGGGTGTTCGAGCAGTACGACTCGATCGTGCAGGGTCAGACCGTGGCGGGCGCGGGTGGCGACGCCGCCGTGGTGCGTGTGCCCGGCACCCTGAAGGGACTCGCGATGTCCACCGACGGAAAGGGCCGCTTCGGCGCGCTCGACCCCTACCTCGGGGCCGCGCATGCGGTGGCCGAGGCCGCGCGCAACGTCGCGGTCACCGGCGCGAGGCCGCTCGCCATCACCAACTGCATGAACTTCGGCGATCCCGAGCGACCGGCCGTGATGTGGGAGTTCTCTGAGTCGATCAGGGGGATCGCCGACGCCTGCCTCGAGCTCGACACCCCCGTGACGGGGGGCAACGTGAGCTTCTACAACGAGTCGGCAGGCTCCGCGATCTGGCCGACGCCGGTGATCGGGATGGTGGGCCTCATCGAGGACTATCGCCTGCGCGTGCCCGCCGGGTTCCCCCGGGCGGGCCTGGCGATCTACCTGTTGGGAGAGACGTTCGCGGAGCTGGGCGGATCGGAGTTCGCCGAGACCGTGCTGGGGATGGTGGCGGGCCGACCCCCCGCGCTCGACCTGCAGAAGGAGGCCGCCCTTCACCGCGTGCTCCTCGCCGCGGCCTCGCAGGACGTCCTGGCAAGCGCGCACGACCCCGCGGAGGGCGGGCTCGCGATCGCGCTCGCGGAGTCCGCCATCGAGGGTGGCCACGGGTTCGCGGTCACCTTGGCCGGCGATCTGCCCGCGCATGTGATGCTCTTCAGCGAATCGGCCTCCCGCGCGGTGGTGAGCGTGGCACCCGAGCAGGAGGACGCATTGCTGGCGGAAGCTATCGACCACGGGGTCCCCGCCACCCGGCTCGGCGAGACCGGCGGATCCGCCGTGCTGTTCGACGGGCTCTTCGAAACTTCCCTGCAGGAGCTGCGCGAGGCCTACGAGACGGCGCTCCCGCGGCTGCTCGGCGAGACGGGGGCGACGTGATCGAGGCCGTGACCTTCGACTACTGGCAGACGCTCGTCGCGGAGCGGCTCGGCGACATGCGGAGCGCGCAGATCGACCGCTTCGAGGCCACCCTCGCCGAGGCCGGCCAGTCGCGCGGAAGGGCTGTGCTGGAGGCGGCGTTCACCGCCAATTGGGTGCGTTTCGAACGGCACTGGCAGGAGAACCTCGGACAGTACTCGCCCGCCCATTCCGTGGACTTCTTGCTGGATCACCTCGGCCTCGACGGCACGGGCGCCCTGCGTGAGGCCCTGATCGACGGGTTCCGCGTCGTGGGCGAGAACGTCGCGTTGCGGCTCGCGCCGGGCATCGAGGCCTGCCTGGACGTGCTTGCCTCCGCCGGCGTTCGGATCGGGATCGTGTGCGACGTCGGTCTCACGTCCGCGTCCACGCTGCGGGCGCGTCTGGAGGAGTTCGGCCTGCTGCGGTACTTCGGAGCGTGGGCCTTCAGCGACGAGACTAGTTGGTTCAAGCCGGCCGCGGAGGCTTTCGCACCGGCGCTCGAGGGCCTGGGCGTTCGTGATCCAGCCCTCGTCGCACACGTGGGCGACAATCCGCGCACCGACGTCGCGGGAGCGCTCGCGCTCGGCATGGTGGCGGTCCGCTACACGGGGCTGGGCCACGACGGCAGCCATGCGCCGGCCGGCGACATCGGGCCGGAGGCGCCTCACGTCATCGCGGATCATCGGGAGCTCCCCGCGCTCTTGAAGATCCCGTAGCGCGGGTCTCACACGCCCGGGGGTAGGCCCGTTGTTCCATGCAGAGCCCGACGAGGGGAGGCGACGTTGGTGGCAACGGTCCCGCCGTTCCAGGAGTTCCTGGACGCGAATCGAGCCACGGTGTATCGGTTCCTGACCGTGGCCGTCGGCCCGGATGATGCCGATGACTGCTTCCAGGAGACCTTCCTGTCCGCGTTCAGGGCGTACCCGAGGCTGCAGGACGGGAGCCGGCTCGACCGATGGGTGCTCCGGATCGCCTCGCGCAAAGCTATCGATCATCATCGCGAGAGCGGGCGACGCCCCCTCCCCACCGATCGCGTCCCGCCGGAAGGGGTTGCCGCGGTCCAGCCCGGTGGGGTCGAGGGCAGCGCTGGGGACGACCCGCTGTGGGTCGCGGTGCGCGCCCTGCCTCCCCGCCAGAGGGTGGCGGTCGTGCACCGCCACGTCCTCGACCGTGCCTACGACGAGATCGCGGAGCTCATGGGGACGTCACAGGATGCCGCTCGCGCCAACGTCTACCAAGGAACGAAACGACTGAGGGAGCTGATGAGATGAACGATCACGGCCTCAAACGACTCGCCCCCGCTCGGCGGGCGGCGGCCTCGTCCAAGGTGGCGGCGGCGGCGTTGGGCGACGCCGCCGCCCGTGGAGGGCTCCTGGACGTGGCCCTTGCGACCCTCGGTTCTCCGGTCGGGGACCTGCTCATCGCGGTGACCCCCCGCGGTCTGGCACGGGTCGCCTACGACACCGAGCCTCGGGACAACGTGTTGAGGGAGCTCGCCGAGCGTCTCTCGCCCCGGATGCTCGAGTCCGCGGCCGCGACCGAGGACTGGCGTCGCGAGCTGGAGGAGTACTTCGACCGGGAACGCACCCGGTTCGACTTGCGCGTGGACCGACGGCTCCTCGGGCCCTTCGCGCGCGAGGTCATGGACGAGACCGCGCGCGTCCCGTTCGGTCGCACCACGACGTATGGGGCGGTCGCCGAGCGCATCGGGCACCCGCGGGCCGCCCGCGCGGTAGGGACGGCCCTGGGTTCCAATCCGATCCCCGTGGTCCTGCCCTGCCACCGCGTGCTGAGGGCGGGCGGAAGCCTCGGGGGCTACGCGGGAGGACTGGACCGCAAGACGACCTTGCTGTCGCTCGAAGGGGCGCTCCTCGCATGAGCACGGCTCCGCCCCGGCCGGGCCGGCCGCGAGCAACCCGCAGCGTCATGAGCACGTCGGCGGGAACGCACGCCGGAGCGTTCACGCCTCTCGACTGGACGCTCTTCGTCTCCATCGGGTTGATCTGGGGATCCTCCTTCCTGTTCATCGCCATCGGGCTGCGGGCGTTCGAGCCGGGCCTTGTCACCTGGCTCCGGGTGGCCTTCGGCGCAGCCGTGCTTTGGCTCGTCCCCGGCGCGCGGCGGAGCGTCGAGCGCTCCGACGTCCCGCGGATCGTGGCGCTGTCGATCTTGTGGGTGGCGATCCCCATGACCTTGTTCCCGTTCGCCGAACAGCGGATCAGCTCGGGGCTCGCCGGCCTCGTGAACGGATGCCTGCCGATCTTCGCGGCCGTCGTCGCGGCGCTGATGCTGCGCCGGATGCCGCGCCGGCTCCAGCTCGCGGGCCTCGCCGTTGGATTCCTCGGCGTCATCGCCATCGCGCTGCCCGCCCTGGGAGCCGGTTCCAGCGAGGCGATCGGCCTCCTCATGGTGGTGCTTGCCGTGGCGTGCTACGCGGTGGCGGTGAATATCGCCACGCCGCTGACCCAGCGGTACGGGTCTCTGCCGGTGATGGCCCGGATGCTCGCCATCGGGACGGTGTGGACGGCGCCGCTGGGCCTCTGGTCGCTGCCCGGATCGTCGTTCGCCTGGGGCTCGTTCGTTGCGGTGGCGGCCCTCGGAGCTCTGGGGACGGGGCTCGGGTTCGTGGTGATGGGCAGGCTCGTGGCCCGCGTGGGCTCGACCAGGGGCTCGTTCGCGATCTACGTTGTTCCCGTGGTCGCGCTGATCCTCGGGGCCGTGTTCCTGGACGAAGCGGTGCATCCGCTTTCGGTGGCGGGCATCGCGCTCGTGATCGCGGGTGCCGTCCTCGCCTCTCGCAGGGACGCCTCGTGAGCCCTCCCACGACCGACGCCCCGATCCTGGAATTCGATCCCGCCCCCATTGCGGTGATCGAGCCGAGTGAGGTCATCGCACGCTCTCAGGTCCCCGAGCATGCGGTCCTGTGTTTCTTCCAGGACGTGATCGCGCGGGTCGTGGCCGAGCATGGCGGCAAGGTCATCGATCATCTCGTTTCGGAGATCGGCCGGAATCCCCTCTACGAGCTCTCGATCCGGGGCCGCCGGCTCGCCGTCGTGCACCCGGGCGTGGGCGCGCCACTCGCCGCGGCCTCGTTGGAGGAGTTGATCGCGCGGGGATGCCGGGCATTCGTCGCCTGCGGGGGCGCGGGCGTCCTCGTGCCCGACGTCATCCTCGGGCACGCCATCGTCCCCACCGCGGCGGTCCGCGACGAGGGGACCTCCTACCACTACCTCCCGGCGGCCCCCGAGTCCTTCCCTACGGCCCAGGCCGTCGAGGCGATCGTGGACAGCCTCGATGAGCACCACGTGCCGTTCGTGACGGGCAAGACATGGACCACGGACGCGGTGTACCGGGAAACGCGCGCCAAGCTCGAGCGCCGCGTGGCGAACGGCTGCCTCACGGTCGAGATGGAGGCGGCCGCGTTCTTCGCCGTGGCCTCGTTCCGCGGGGTGGAGTTCGGCCAGCTCCTCTACGCCGGAGACGACCTCTCGGGGGATGCATGGGACCAGCGGGGGTGGGACGAGCACGCCGACGGGCGCGAGTTGATGTTCAGGATCGCCGCGGACGCCGTGCTTCGCCTTCCGCCCGGCTGAGCGGCCGTTGGTATCCTCCGCCCATGGCGCACGAGGTGTCGATCGAAGGCGAGCCCTACCGGGTCCGGAGCCCCTGGGCGGTCCTTGGCCTCGGGATCGTGACCCTCGGCATCTACTACCTCTGGTGGTACTACCGGATCAACGACGACGCCCGCAGGTACCTGCGCGACTATGAGTTGAGGCCGTTCACCTCGTTGCTCGCCATCACGCTCGGATGGCTCCTCCTCGTTCCGCCCTTCGTCTCGTACTTCCGCACCGGAAAGCGCATCCGGCAGATGCAGCGACGGGCCGGCGCGAACGCCGAGCATGCCGCGGGGCTGGGGCTCGTGTTGTTCATCCTGGCGAACCTCCTGGGGGGGGTCTACGCCCAGTACGGGCTCAACCGCGTCTGGTCCTCGCCCACCGCCGACACCACGCTCCCGGTGTACGTCCCCGCGCGGCCGACGGCGCGCAACCGGGTCGTTCCCGAGGACGTGGGCGCGCGCGTCTCGTTCCAGTTCGAGCTTCCCAACGGTTACACCACCGAGGCGGTGGGCGTGTTCGAGCGATGGGACGCCGCGGCCGAGACCTACTTCGTGCGCAAGAAGGACGGCACCGAGGTACGGGTTCCCGCGCGCGGCGTGCGCTTCGGCAAGGTCATCCCGCCCGCGCCCACCGCACCGGGCGGCCCAGGGACCCGCGCGATCTGAGGAGGCTCCGATGTCCGACCTGCCTACGGCGCTCATCCGCCTGCGACTGGGGCAGGAGGACGCTCACTACGGAGGCAACCTCGTGGCCGGGGCGACCCAGCTCAAGATCGTGGGCGATCTGATCACGGAGCTCGCCATGAAGCACGACGGCGACGAGGGGCTGTTCCGGGCCTACGAGTCGGTGGAGTTCTTGGCCCCGCTCTACGCGGGCGACTGGATCGAGGCCCGCGGTCGCATCCTCAGTGTCGGCAACTCGAGCCGCAGGTGCGAGTTCGAGATCCACAAGATCGGCGGCGCGTTGCCGACGGTGAGCGATAGCGCCGCCGAATTCCTCGACGAGCCCGTCCTGACCCTGAGGGCCGTGGGCACCACCGTGGTGCCGATGGCGCACCAGCGCCTCAACCGCTGAGCGAACGTTTCCGGCTACGAGCCGAACACCGCGCGCAGTTGCGCCTCCAGGACGGGGACCGGCGCCTCTGCCGTCCCTTCGGGGTGCCGGTCGAGGTAACCGAGCAGGCCGGCTCGCGCGAGGAAGACGGCGCGATCGTAGGTGCCCTCGTCGGCAGGCCCCGTATACGTCTCCAGCGCATCTCGCACGAACGCGGGACCGAGCCATACGGCCAGCCCCGCCAGATCGAGAGCCGGGTCGGCGAGCGCGACGTCGCACCAATCGACGATGGCGGTCAGGCGCGTGCCGTCCTCGCTCACGAACAAACGTGCTCCCTTGATGCCTCCGTGACACAGGACCGCCTTGCCGAGTTTGCGGGACCCGGCCGGGATGGGGTCCACGAGGAATGCGTCGACGGCGTCGCCCGCGACCCGGCTCGCCCAGGCGATCGCCCCTTCCCCCACCTCCACGCCGGAGTCGATCTTCGTGTCCCAAGAGCGAACGCCGGCGGCTTTCGCGTGTTTGATCGGCGTCGCGTGCAGGCTCGACAGCGCCGCGCCGAGCTCGCGCGCGAGGGCCGTGCGCCCCCAGGGCTTCGGTTGCAGGATGGGACCGTCGAGCGTTTGGCCCCGGCGTCCCACAGGCCGCTCGAACGCCACGACCGGGAAGGGATAGCCGGCCACGTCCTCGCAGGCGGCGCGGATCACGGGCACGAGCCCGTTGAGACGCTGCGCGAGCAGCGGATGCACGGCACGCTCGGTTTCGAGCCTCGCGGCCTGGTCGGCGTCCTTGGGGAACCTCACCACCGTGTCACCCACGACCCAGATGTCGAAGGTGCGGCCCGCCAGGACCATCTTCGGTCGGCTCGCCGGGAGGTCGGGGAAGGCCGCGGCGAGGATGGGGCGCACGACGGTTGGGGAGCTGGTGTCCGGAACAGGGGTCACGAGACGACGGTAGCAGGGAGGTGGGCGCTGCGCAGGCCGCTCAGCTGGCCTGCTCGAGGTCTCTGAGGACCTCGAGGAGCTCATCGACGTTGAACGGCTTGGGCACGTACGCGTCGGCACCGAGCTCAGAGGCCTTGGCGCGGTCTCGCAGCGAGCCGAGGGCCGACACGATCACCACACGCGGACGCTCCTGCGGGGCGAGCTTCATCATCTCCTCGAGCACGGCCCACCCGTCCATGGTGGGCATCATGATGTCGAGGACCATGAGCTTGGGGCGATGCTCGGCGATCCCGGCGAGCGCCTCGACGCCGTTGTTCGCGGCGAAGGTCGTATAGCCCTCAGCCTCGAGGCTGAACTGCAGGACCCAGACCACTTGTGGCTCGTCGTCCACCACGAGCACGCTTGTTCCGAGTTCGAGTTCGTCGGCCATGTGCTGAAGGCTACGGCAGCTTGGGGGCTCGGCTGAATCGGCCGTGCGGGGGTTTCGCGCGGGAACAGTCTCCCGCGGACGGACCGGCCGTCCGTGCTGGCGGGGGATGGCGACCTAGTCATCCGTGGGCAGTACGTCCGTCCTACGTCGGCTGCTCAACGGATGCGCACGCCCTCGCCCTCCACCACCGACCCGATCTCGAAGGCCGGATGGACGCACCCCTCCATGACGGCGTCGACGTCGGCAGGGTTCACGAACAGCACCATGCCGATGCCCATGTTGAAGGTGGCGAACAGTTCGTCCTCGGAGGCCCCCGAGGCATCGGCCACGAGCCTCACGACCGCAGGCGCCGTCCAGCCGCCACGCCGGATCTCCGCTCCGAGGCCCTCGGGCAACGCGCGCGGGATGTTCTCGAAGAAGCCGCCCCCCGTGATGTGGGCGGCCGCCCGAAGCAGGCCGGCTCGCGCGAGGCCGAGCACCTCGGGTGCATAGATGAAGCACGGCTCGAGCAACGCCTCCCCGAGCGTCCGGTCGAGGCCGGTGGGGATCTCGCGCCACGCCGCCGGGTCGGGGAAGAGCGCGCGCACGAGCGCGTAACCGTTGGCATGCATGCCGCTCGAGGCCAGGCCGATCAGACGGTCGCCCTCCCGGACCCGGCCGGGCCCGAGCAGGTCCGTCTCGTCGACGGCGCCCACACAGAACCCCGCGAGGTCGAACTGGTCGGCGGGCATCACGCCGGGGTGCTCGGCCGTCTCGCCGCCGAGCAGGGCGCAGCCGGCTTGCCTGCATCCCTCGGCCACACCCTCGACCAACGCGGCCACCCGTTCGGGGACCACCGTACCCGTGGCGATGTAGTCGAGGAAGAAGAGGGGCTCGGCGCCCGTGCAGACGACGTCGTCGGCGCACATCGCGACGAGGTCGATCCCGACCGTGTCCAGCCTTCCCAGCTCGCGTGCGATCTCGAGCTTGGTGCCCACGCCGTCGGTGGCCGCCGCGAGCAATCGTCCCTCGGAGATCCGGAACAACCCCGCGAAGCCTCCCACACCCTCGGCCATCTCCGGGCGCCGCGCCCGCGCCGCGAGCTCGGCGATCAGGGCGACTGCCTTCGCCCCGGCCTCGGTGTCAACGCCGGCGTCGCGATAGGCCCCGCTCACGCGGTGGGGAGCGTCAGCTGGTCTTCCAGCACGAACTTGCCGGCCTGCTCGGGTATCGGGATGGGGTACTCGCCGTCGAAGCAAGCGGCACAGAAGCCTTCTGCGGGCCGGCCCGTGGCCTCGATCATCCCCTCTTGGGAGAGGTACCCGAGCGAATCGGCGCCCACGTAGGCGCCGATCTCCTCCACCGTGAGGTCGGCGCCGATCAATTCCTGCCGCGTCGGCATGTCGATCCCGTAGAAGCACGGCCACTTCACCGGCGGGCACGTGATGCGGATATGAACCTCGGTTGCGCCCGCCTCGCGCAGCGCGGCCACGATCTGCTTCGTGGTGGTGCCCCGCACGATGGAGTCGTCCACGACCACGAGGCGCTTGCCGCGGACCGAGTCCGGGATCGGGTTCAGCTTCAGCTTGACGCCGCGATCGCGGAGCGTCTGCGACGGCTGGATGAACGTCCGGCCCACGTACTGGTTCTTGTACAGACCGTCGCCGTACGGGATGGCCGTCACCTCGCTGTAGCCCTGGGCGGCGGACTGGCCCGTCGTGGGCACCGCGATGACGAGGTCGGCGTCGACGGGCGTCTCGCGCGCCATGATGCGGCCCATCTCGCGACGCGCCTCGTGCACGGTGACCCCGGCGAGGCGGGAGTCCGGGCGCGCGAGGTACACGAACTCGAATACGCACAGGGCCTTGCGGCGTGACTCGGCGAAGCGGACGCTGTGCAAGCCACGATCGTCGAACCGGATCAGCTCGCCGGGCTCGACGTCGCGCACGAACGTCGCGCCGACGATGTCGAGGGCGCAGGTCTCGGACGCGACCACGAACCCGTTGGGCAGGCGGCCGATGGACAGGGGACGGATCCCCATGGGCCCGCGCGCGGCGAACACGCTGCGCTCGTCCATCATCACGAAGCAGAAGGCGCCGCGGAGCGTGGGAAGCACGCGCATGGCGGCCTCTTCCAGTCCGCCCGTCGCGGCCATCTCGTTCACGATCAGGGTGGTCACGAGATCGGAGTCCGTGCTGGCGCCGTCGCCGCTGCCCACGGCGGCGGCGAGCTCGGAGGTGTTCACGAGGTTCCCGTTATGCCCGAGCGCGATGGTGTGCGCTCCGTCGGTCTTGAACACGGGCTGGGCGTTGTCCCAGGTCGTCGAGCCGGTGGTGGAGTACCGCGTGTGGCCGATGCCGAGGTCGCCGTGCAGGGTCGTGAGCGTGGCCTCGGAGAACACCTGGCTCACGAGGCCGAGGTCTTTGAACACGAGGATGTTATGGCGGTCGCTCACCGCGATCCCCGCGGATTCCTGCCCGCGGTGCTGCTGCGCGAACAAGCCGAAGTAGGTGAGTCGCGCGACATCGTCGCCAGGCGCCCAGACCCCGAAGAGTCCGCACTCCTCCTTCGGTGATTCGGCGCCCACGAGACTTCCATGGTACCGGGGGCGAGGCCCGCCGTCCGGGCCGCCCGGGATCGGGGGTTAGCGTCCGGTCGTGAGCGGGGCGATCGCGCCCGGGGGCGGGTCGCGGTAGGCCTCGGGGTGCGCGGCCCAGGCGAGGATCTCCAGCCCATCCACCACACGCGGGCCCGGCCGAGAGAAGAACGAGGTGGCGTCCACCGCGAAGACATTCCCGTTGCGAGCAGCGGGCGTCTCGGCGATCTCGGGGTGCGAGACCACGGCGCGCCCTTCCTCCTCCGCCTCCTCGAGGTAGTACCCGCACGGCATGAACACGATGACCTCCGGGTTGGCGTCGCGGATGGTGCGATGGGTGACCTCGGCCGAGCGAGCGCCCTTATCGTTCAACAAGTTGGTTGCGCCCACCGCTTCGACCATCTCGGGGATCCAGTGACCCGCAACCATGGGTGGTTCCCACCACTCGAGGCAGAACACCCCCACGGTGGGGAGGCGCCGGGCGGTGTCCTTCACCACGGCGACGCGATCGAGCAGCGATGAGGCGAGCTCGCGACCCCGATCCTCCCGATCCAGCCGTTTCCCCACGGCCTCCAGCTGCCCGATCACTTCCCCCAGCGTCTGCGGGTCGAGCGAGATGACCTCCGTGCTCCGGTTCAGGCCGAGGCTTTCGAGCGCCAGCTGCACCTCGCCGCTGGGGACCGCGCATACGCGGCACAGGTCCTGCGTGAGGATGACATCGGGCTGTTCGCGCCGGATCAGATCCACGTCAAGCGTGTAGAGGGGCCGGTCGGCCGCGAGACGTTCGCGCACCGCGTGGTCGATCGCGTGGGATGAATGCAGATGTCCCTGCGGCAGCGCGCTGCGCGAGACGACGGGCTTCGTGACCGCGTCGGCCGGGTAGTCGCATTCGTCGGTCACGCCCACCAGGGCGTCGCCCAGGCCGAGCGCGTACACGATCTCCGTCGCCGACGGGAGCAGGCTCACGATCTTCATCGCGGCAAGTCTCGCAGGCGCGCCGCCTCCTGCAGGACGTCGACGAGATCCGTGAGGGCCCGGCCCACGGCGGCGCCGTCCAGCACGCGATGATCGAACGTGAGCGACAACGTGCAGGCCGGTCGGGCGACCACGGCGCCGGCTGCGACGAGCGCCCGTGGGGCGATCACGCCGATCGCCATCGTGACGGCCGTGCCCGGGGAGAGGATCGGGGTGCCGGCTTCGCTCCCGTAGCTGCCGGTGTTGCTGATCGCGATCGTCGCGTTCGCCATGTCCGCCACGCCCAGTCGCCCCTCGCGCGCGGCCGCCGCGAGCCGCCGGATCTCGTCGGCGAGCTCCCCGATCCCTCGCCCGCCGGCGTCCCGGAGCACGGGAACGACGAGGCCGCGCTCGGTGTCGGCGGCGAGGCCCACGTTGACCTTGCCGTGGACGTCGACGTGCTCGCCGCCCCAGCTCGCGTTCAGCCGCGGGTGCTCGGCGACGCATCGGCAGAGCGCGGCGACGACGACGGGAAGGGGCGAGACGCCGAGTTCCGCGCGGAACGCCTCCAGGGCCGAGGCGTCTACGGTTCGGAAGGTGGTCGCCTGGGGGATCGCGGCCTGCTCGGCGAGATTCTCCGCGATCTGCCGGCGAACGGGGGTCAGCTCCTCGCGGGAAGACCGCAGGTCCTCCGACACGGTGGCGGCCCACGGTCCCGATGCCCCGCGGACGTCCTCGGCGCTCACGCGGCCCTGCGGCCCCGAGCCCTCGATCGTGCCGATGTCGACCCCCAGATCGCGCGCCAGCTTGCGCACGGCCGGCGTGGCCCGCGCAGCGCCGGCCCCGGGGGGAGCCGCCGACTGCACGTCCGCGTCGTGGGTCGTCTCTCGAGCTGCGTACTCGTCAACGGCGGTGTCCTCGGCCCGTGGCGCGTCGTCGCCGCCGGGGACCTCGAACGTCACGAGGGGCCGGCCAACGGCGACCACGGTCCCGGGCTGGGCGTGCAGCCGCGCGATGCGGCCGGAGTACGGCGAGGGCAGCTCGACGACGGCCTTCGATGTCTCCACCTCGGCGATCGGTTGGTTGAGCTCGACCTCGTCGCCCTCGGCCACGAGCCAGGCGATCAGCTCGGCCTCCGTGAGTCCTTCGCCGGGATCGGGCAACGAGAAGACGCGCTCGCCCATCAGTAGGTCACCGTCCTGCGCACCGCCGCGGCGATACGGTGGACGCCGGGCAGGTACCGGTCCTCGAGCGACGCGGGTGGGTAGGGGACGTCCCAGCCTGTGACACGCTCGATGGGCGCCTCCAGGTGATCGAAGGCGAGCTCCATCACCCGGGCGGCGATCTCCGCGCCCATCCCGAGGGTGCGGGGCGCCTCGTGCACCACCACGATCCGGCCGGTCTCGCGCGCGCACCGCGCGAGCAGGTCGTCGTCCAGGGGCGACAGCGATCGCAGGTCCACGACGCGCGCGGGCACTCCCTCCTCCGGCCAGCACGTCGGCGGCCTCGAGGGCGCGCGCGACCATCGCGCCGTAGGTCACGACCGTGCACGCGTCGCCCTCTCGAAGCACGCGTCCCACGCCGATCCCGGGTCCATCGGCCGCGAGCGATCCCGTCTCCTTGGCCCAGTACCGGGCCTTCGGCTCGAGCACCACCACCGGGTCCGGATCGTCGATGGCCGCGCGCAGCAGGCGGTAGCCGTCCAGGGGCGAGGACGGCACCACGACCTTGAGGCCCGCCGTATGCACGTAGTGCGTTTCGGGACTCTCGCCGTGGTGCTCCTTGCCGCGGATGCCTCCGAACGCCGGGATGCGGATGGTGATCGGCATGTCGACGCGGCCCCGGGTGCGTTCGCGCATCTTCGCGACGTGGTCGATCACCTGCTCGAGCGCGGGGTAGCTGAACGCGTCGAACTGGAACTCGATCACGCTCGGGCGGCCGGCGAACGCGAGGCCGACGGCGACGCCGGCGATCGCGGCCTCGCCGACCGGCGTGTCGAAGACCCGTCGTTCGCCGAAGGCCTCCTGCAGGCCGTCGGTCACGCGGAACACGCCGCCGGAGCGACCGACGTCCTCGCCGAAGAGGACGAGGCGTTGATCCTCGGCGAGCGCGTCGTGGAGGGCGCGATTGAGCGCGCCCGACAGCGTCCAGGCCTCGGGCGGGCTCACCCACCCAACGCCTCCGCGCGTTGCCGCTCCCACGAGCCGCCCGGAGGCTCGGCATAGGTCCAATCGAACATCCAGGCGGCGGGCGGCGGCTCGGTGGCGATCACGCCCTCGCGCACCGCCATCGCGAAGGCGTCGGCCTCCGCATGGCACGCCGCCACGGAGTCGTCGTCGGCGAGGCCTTGCGATCGCAGCCACTTCTCGAACCGGGGAAGGGGATCGAAGGCCCGCGCGCCCTCGACATCCGCCTCGGTGCGGTAGCGACCGGGATCGTCCGCGGTGGAGTGCGCACCCAACCGGTACGTGAGGGCCTCGATCAGCGTGGGGCCCTCGTGGGCGCGGGCACGCGCCACGGCGTCGCGCGTGACCTTGTACACCGCCAACACGTCATTGCCGTCCACGCGCACCCCTCCGAACCCATACCCCTCGGCGCGGCGCCAGATCTCGCCCGCGGTCTGCCGGGCGGTGGGCACGCTGATCGCCCAGCCGTTGTTCTGGCAGAACAAGACGAGGGGCAGACGCCAGAGACCGGCGAGGTTCGCCGCCTCGTGGAAGTCGCCCTCGCTGGTGCTCCCGTCGCCGAAGTACGCGACCGTGACGACGTCGGAGCCGTCGAGCTGTTGGCCCAGGGCATGGCCCGCTGCGTGCGGGATCTGCGTGGCGATCGGGATGCAGATCGGCCCGAACCGCGTAGCGCGCGGGTCGTACGGCCCGCCGTGCCACGTCCCGCGGTGGTACTGCAGGTACTGCACGGCGTCCACGCCGCGCACCAGGGCCACGGCGAGCTCCCGGAACGTGGGGAAGACGAAGTCCTCGGGCCCGAGCGCGAGCGCGCTGCCGATCTGGGCGGCCTCCTGCCCCTCGAAGCCCGGGTAGACCGTGAGCTCGCCTTGCCGCTGCAAGGCGATGCACTCGCGATCGAGACGGCGGGAGACGATCATCCTGCGCAGGATGTCGCGCAGCGCATCGTCGTCCAGGCCAACGTCGGGGTCGCCTACGGCGGACCCGTCGTCGGCGACGATGCGGAACGGTTCGCTCCCGGCCCAGTGCGCGGGTGCTGCCACGGCGCTCAAACCCCCATGCTCGGACGCCGAGAGCATAGGCAGATGCGACCGCGATAGACTCGAGCAGCCCATGGTGCCCAGTGCGTTCCTGCGTGTGTTCCAGCCCCTCGACGCGTTCGAGCGCGACGAGCAGGCGCACTGGGAGCGCTACCTCGTGGAGGGCACGCGATCCCCCTCCCTCACGCCCCGCTACGCCGACCGCCCCACCGTCGGCCGGCTGGGCGTCATGTCCCCGTCGGAGGGTGAGCACGCAGAGGTGCGCGTGCTCGAAGGCCGGACCTACGTCAGCCCGGCCCGGATGCGGCTTCGGGTGCTCGGGTCCATGCTGTCCTTCCGCGAAGCCGAGCCGCTCGAGCTGTGGGACGAATTCGTGCCCAAGCGTATGGCACGCCGGGCCGCGCGCGAGCTGAACAGGATGCGCCGCGGGGACCCGGACGCGGTCTCGTTCACCCATCAGAGTCCGTGGCACGTCCCGATCCGCTGGTTCGTGCTCTTCCGTGATGAGGAGCGACGGCTCGGGGAGGACGACTTCGGCCGGCTGCGGTTGTCCTACCGGGCCTCCACGCGTCGCGCGATGCGCCGGGCCGAGAACGCCGTGGTGCCGCTGCGCCGCTCGGAGCTGGGCCCCATCAGCGACCTCATCGTGGATCTGCACCAATGGATGGCGGGCTTCGATGCCGGGTCGATCGTGGAGCTGGACTACGCGGACCTCTGCGACCTCATGACGTGGGACGAGCTGGACGACGACCACAGCGCGCAGGAGATCCGCGACGCGCTCGATGCGCTGGAACGCGAGGAGTTCCCCCGGGCCGCCGACGTGTACCAGGGCGTCCTCTCACGGTGGGCCGAGGTCCGTAGCCGTGAGGCGTTCAACTGATCGTGGCCAGGGGCAGAATCGAACTGCCGACACCGCGGTTTTCAGCCGCGTGCTCTGCCAACTGAGCTACCTGGCCAGCGCGTTGAAGTGTAGCGAGTGGGAGCGGGTCGCGGTTGGCGTGCGGTCTCGCGGGCGAGAGGTCGCCGGATCCGGAGCGACCGGTCACCCGCCTATCCTGTCTCTTCCAAGAGCGGGAGGGGACCATGAACGTCGATGGCTTGCAGGTGGATGGCGTGGTCATCACGCCGACCCATGAGGACTACGACAGCGCGCGGCAGATCTTCATCGGCGGCGTCGATCCACGACCGGCGGTGATCGTGCGGGTCCGGCATGCGGCTGACGTGCAGGCCGTGGTCGGGTTCGCCCGCGATGGCGGACACGATCTGGCTGTGCGGGCCGGCGGACACAGCGGACTCGCCCACTGCTCGGTCGATGGCGGCGTGGTGATCGACGTGCGCGACCTCACGACCCTCGACTTCGATGGCGACACGGTCTGGGCGGGCGCGGGTCACACCGCGGCGGGTTTCACCACCGCGGCGGCGGAACGCGACGTCGTGGTCGGCTTCGGTGACACCGGCTCCGTGGGGATCGCGGGAATCACCCTCGGCGGCGGGGTGGGGTTCCTCGTGCGCAAGCACGGCATGACGATCGACAGCGTCCTGGCCTTCGAGCTGGTCACCGCCGATGGCCGACTCCTGACGGTCGATCCCGAGCAGGAGCCCGATCTGTTCTGGGCTCTTCGCGGTGGTGGCGGCAACTTCGGAGCGGTCACGCGGATCCGCTACCGCACCGTTGCGATGGCGCAGATCTACGGCGGCATGCTGTTCCAGCCGGCGACACCCGAGGCGGTCGAGGGATCCATGGATGCTGGCGGCGGAGGCACCGGAGGAACTGTCCACCATCGTCAACGTGATGACCGCGCCGCCGATCCCGTTCCTGCCCGAGGACCTGGTGGGCACGCCGATCATCATGTCGTTCATCGTGTACGCAGGTGCGCCGGAGGCGGGCGAGGCGGTGGTGGCACCGTTCCGCGCCCTCGCCGAGCCGCTGGCGGACTTGGTGCGGCCGATCCGCTACCCGGAGTTGTATCCACCGGAAGAAGAGGGGTATCGGCCTACCGCCGCGAGCTACAACGGCTTCCGCGGCCCGACCTCCGCCGCCGATGCGGCAGCCATCGTCGACCGCATCCACCAACCCGCCGGGATGATGCAGGCCGTACAGCTGCGAGTGCTCGGGGGAGCGATGGCCCGGGTTGCGCCCGAGGCCACCGCCTTCGCGCATCGAACCGAGCACGCGATGGTCAACGTCGCCTCCATCTACCTGGAGAAGGGGGACGAGATCGCTTCGCAGGCATGGGTGGACACGACCGTTGACACGCTCGGACTGCGGGGAGGTCCCGCCTACGTGAACTTCCTCGGCGACGAACCGAAGGGCCTGGCGAGGGCGTACCCGCCCGCGACCTTGGAGCGCCTGTCTGAGATCAAGCGCCGCTACGATCCGGAGAACCTGTTCCGCCACAATCACACGATCCCGCGCTAGGCCTGCCGAGCCGTGCGTCGGCGCGCACGTACGAGCTGCTCGCGAATGCCACGGTCGATCCCATGCCGCTGGAGGGTGGAACATCGGTTCTTGCCGTTGTTCCCGTGTTCCTCAGGTGGGCTATGTTGGGTCGTCAGCCACGAACGGTGGGCGTTCGTCGACGAGGAGGAGACCGGCGTGAGTGAGAGCGTGTATCGCGTCACCGAGGTGATCGGAACGAGCACCGAGTCCTGGGAGGCCGCCGCCAGGAACGCCGTCGAGACGGCGTCCAGGACGCTGAGGGACCTGCGGATCGCCGAGGTCTCGAAGCTCGACATGACCGTCGACGACGGCCAGGTCACGAACTACCGCGCCCGCGTGAGCATCTCGTTCAAATATCAGAGCGAGTGATCCGCAGGCCCGCGGAACGCTTCAAGGCGGCCTTAGGTTGCCGCGAAGAGGTCGGCAGCCCAATCATTGACCTGCATGAAGTTGCCCAGGGGGTATTCGAACTCGGATTCCCCTCGGAACGTGAAGCCCAGCTTTCGGCAGATCGCGTTCGATGGAGCATTGTCGACCGAAGGGAAGGCGTGGATGCGGCGATGCCGCTGCTCCGCCTTGGCCAACGCTAGGGTCTGACCTGCCGCCACGCCCGCGATCCCTTGGCCCTGGAATCCTGGAAGCACCGACCACCCGATCTCGAAGACCTGCTCGTCGCGCCAGGTCAGCTCCCAGTAGCCCACCCAACCGACCGCTTCTCCGGCCGTCAGGTCGACGATCTTGAACTGCCGAGAATCCTCGCGTTCATACCCCGTTTGGCGCAGGGCGATGCTCTCTGGATCCTCGGGGCCGCCTGAGGTGCTCCACCATCTTCGGGTCGCCCAGCAGCTTCTCGAGGAGCGGACGATCTCCCCGCGACCAGGGTTCGATGCGAACGATGGGCCGACCCGACCCCGCGTACCCGGACACAGCTCCAAAGCCTACGTGCGCTCGCCGCTCGTGCGAACCGGTTCTCTGCGCGCCCGACGGGCTTCGATCCCGCGATCTCCTCCTTGACAGGGAGGTGAGGACGACCGGACTCCTCTACGGGCGCAAGTATTCGGTTGGTGGTGCCGTGCCCCCAACGGGGTTCGAACCCGTGCTTCCGCCTTGAAAGGGCGGCGTCCTAGGCCGCTAGACGATGGGGGCGTCGATCCCGAGCGTACCGGCCCTAGGGGGCAGCCGACAGAGTATAGCCAGGAGCGCCCCGCGGCTCTTTCCCGTCGGTCGCGGCGCCCTCCGTGAAGGTCAGTCGATCGCCCGGAAGCAGGCCGGCCTGCGGCGCGCACTCCAAGATGTGACGCACGCCTCGGCGAGGGAGCAGGAGTCGTCGCGGTCTCATCGTGAAGGCGGCGACCACGCGGTTGGCCCGATCGAGCAGCACGGCGTCGATCGGGAACGCCATCCCGAACGTGTGTACGGAGCGACATCGGCGGATGAGCATCGCATGCCGATGCGGAAGCGGATCCCTTCCTCGCAGGCCCCGGACCCGCTCGCGTCTGGACTCGGGCTCCTCCACCCACCACCGTCGCCGGTCGACGTCGATAGCCTCGAGATGTAGCACCGGCGCAGGATATCGGGGGTCACCGACGCATCGGGATCAAGTCCGTCGAATCGGCGTGGGCCCGGCAGGATTCGAACCTGCGACACGAGGGTTAAAAGCCCCCTGCTCTAACCGGGCTGAGCTACGGGCCCCACCCGCGCGATTGTACGAACCCCGCGCTCTCGGGCGTCATGTGCCCAACTCCACGGCTGCCAGGAGCTTGCGCAACAGCAGGTCGAGGGAGCGCCGTTCCGCCCGTGTGAGCGAACCGAGCACTCGCTCCTCCGTGGCGACGTGCGCCTCGAGCGCTCGGTCGATGGTCGCCTTCCCGAGACGGGTGAGCCGCACGAGCGTGCCGCGGCGATCGGAAGGGTCGGGGCGGCGCCGCACGAGACCGGCCTCGTCGAGACGATCGAGCCGCTTCGTCATACCGCCCGAAGACAGCAGGGTGGCCGCCATCAGCGTCGTGGGGTTGAGCTCGTAAGGCGACCCAGAGCGACGTAGCGCGGCCAGGAGGTCGAACCATCCCGGCTGCAGGCCATGCGGGGCGAGCCCGGCCGCCAACGCACCGTCGGCTAGGTGGGCCGATCGGAAGAGGCGACCGAACAGCCCGATCGCCCTCACGTCGAGGTCCGGTCGTTCGCGTCGCCATTGAGCGAGGATGCCGTCGACGTGATCGGCCGCATACTGCATGTGGATGAGTATACTGCTTGGCAAGAATCTTTCTAGGAAGGGAAAATTCGCGAAGGAAAGGAGGATCCGTTGACCGATCCCATCCAGGACGTTCCGCCTTCGATGTGGGCGGTGCGGATGCAGGCACCAGGCGGGCCGGGCGCACTCCAGCTCGAGCGGATCGCGACCCCGGTGCCGGCCGCGGGGGAGGCGCTCGTTCGCGTCCACGCCGCCGCGATCACTCGCGACGAGCTGACGTGGCCCGCCGACCGGCTCCCCGCGACCCCGTCCTACGAGCTCGCGGGCGACGTGGTTGCTCGTGCGACGGGCGTGGACGTGGTCGCCGTCGGCGAAGCGGTATGGGCGCTCGCGCCGTTCGACCGCGACGGGGCGGCGGCGGAGTACATCGTCCTTCCCGCCGAGCTCCTCGCCCCGAAGCCAACGACGTTGAGCGAGGAAGAGAGCGCCGCGGTGCCGCTCGCCGCCCTGAGCGCCTGGCAGGGCCTGTTCGATCACGGCGGCCTGCAGGGCGGCCAGCGCGTCCTCATCCACGGAGCCGTCGGCGGGGTCGGCCAGTTCGCCACCCAACTGGCGCGCTCGCGCGACGCCTACGTGCTGGGAACGACCTCGGCAGCCGAGGCCGATCTCGCGCGCTCACTCGGGGCCCACGAGGTGCTCGATCCCGCCGCGTTCGCAGAAGGACTCGAGCCGGTCGACCTCGTCTTCGACACCGTGGGCGGCGAACGACTCGCGCGCTCCCCGGCGGTGATCCGCCCCGGCGGGCGGCTCGTCTCCATAGCCGAGGAACCGTCCCGGGTCGATCCCGGTCGGGAGGTCGGGGCGACGTACTTCGTCGTCGAGCCGAACCGCAGCCAGCTCGTCCGACTCGGCGCCCTGATCGACGCGGGCGATCTTCGAGTGGAGGTCGACTCGGTGTATGCGCTCGAGGACGCTCGAGCCGCGTTCGGGCGCAGTGCCGAGCGAGGGAAGCGCGGCAAGGTCGTCCTTCGCGTGCTCGGCGGTGTCGCGGATGCCTAGCCAGCGAGAGAAGGCCGAGGCCTTCCGCGCGCTCCACGCCGGCGCAGCCTTCGTCATCCCGAACCCGTGGGACGCGGGCTCGGCGCGGGTGCTCGAGGCGCTCGGGTTCAAGGCGTTGGCCACCACCAGCTCGGGGTTCGCCTTCACCCTCGGACGTCGGGACGGAGAGGTGTCGCCCGACGAGGTGGTCGCCCATACCGCAGCGATCGACCGGGCGACCTCGCTGCCGGTCTCGGTCGACCTGGAGAACGGCTACGGGCCTGATCCCGGCAGCGCGGCCCTCGCCGTCACCCGCGTGGCCGAGGCGGGAGCCGTGGGAGGATCGATCGAGGATTACGACCCCGACGGACATCTCTACGACCTCTCTCACGCCACCGCGCGGATCGGCGCCGCCGTGGCAGCGGCGCGGTCCCTCCCTTTTCCCTTCACGCTGACGGCTCGGGCCGAGAACCACATCCGGGGGAACCCGGACCTGGTCGACACGATCGCGCGCCTGCGGGCCTACGAGGCGGCGGGTGCCGACATGCTCTACGCGCCCGGCCTCGCGAGCCAGCAGGAGATCCGTGCCGTCTGTGAGGCGCTGACGAAGCCGGTCAACGTCCTGGCCGTTCCCGGGCTCACGATCGACGAGATCGTGGCGGCCGGTGCGCAGCGGATCAGCGTGGGCGGGGGGCTCGCCTGGGTCGCCATCGACGCGATGGCGGCCGCGGCCACCGCCATCCTCGAGGCCGGCGACCTCTCCGCGCTGGCGGCGGCCCCGCCCACCTATCGGTGGTTGACGGACCGAGATTGACGACCCGCAGCCCCACGTTTGGAGCGTGCCGTCTCCTGAGCGCATGACGCTCCGCTCCGTCCGAAGGTCTTCGATCCACCCGCGCCCTACCGAACCGCCAGCAGGGGCCAACCTCCCTGGACGCCCTTGAGCTCGTGGACGCCACGGTCCTCGAACGCGAGATCGGAGCCCACAACCAGGTCCGTCACGGTGCGGGACACCAGGATCTCGCCGGGTCCCGCCAGGCCCATGATCCGGGCCGCCAGGTGCACCGCCATCCCGCCAACGTCGTCGCCGCGGATCTCCACCTCGCCGGTGTGGATCCCCGTGCGGATCTCCACGCCGAGCGCATGCAGCTGCGTGCGGAAGTCGGTCGCGAACCGGATCGCGCGGCCGGGGCCGTCCAAGGTCGCCAGGACACCGTCGCCGGTGGTCTTGATCAGCCGTCCGCCGTGGGTGTCCAGCAGGCGATGCGCCTTGTCGTCGTGCACGTCGAGGATCGAGCGCCAGCGCTCGTCGCCGAGCTCCTCGAGCCGCTTCGTGGAGTCAACGATGTCGGTGTACAGCACGGTCGCGAGCACGCGGTTGGTGGGCGAAGGCGGTTGGACACCCGTCAAGAAGGCCCCGATCTCGTTCAGGGCACGGTCGGCGTCCTCCCAGAACAACGGGCCGTCGGACCCGGACAACTCCACCAGCTTCGCGGTCGCGATGTGGGCCGCGAGGTAGCGACCGTGCTCGATGGGCATGTACCGGTACCCGGTCCGATGCAGGACCAGGGTCGGCACTTGGATCGCCGGTAGCAGCGACCGGGCGTCGGCCGCGAACATGGCGCGGAAGTACGCCTCGGCGGCGGCGGGTCCCGCGATCGAGCGAGTCTTCTTCGCGTACCAGGCCCGGAAGCGCGGATCGTCAGCCCTGCTCGGGACCTGGAGGACAACGTGCTCGTCGCTGCCCCAGCGCTCCGCGACGGTCCGGCTCAACGCCTCTGCCTCGTCCGCCGCGACGCCGATGGGGTAGTCATCCGTCGCGATGTACTTCGCCCCCGTATTGACGAGGATCAGGGCGGCCGTGCGCTCCGGCTTCGTGGCGGCGAACAGCATGCCCATCGGCCCGGCGTCGTATGCGGTCGAGATCGCGGCGCGCTTCGACCCCACGTCGTCCATGACGCATGCAAGCTCCTCGACGAAGGATTCCCACGGAGGCATCGCGTCGATGCCGATCGGATCCGACGCGCCAGTGCCGCGCCGGTCGAACCGGATCAGCCGGACGAAGGAGGCAAGCCTGCGGAAGAAGGATTCGGCGGCGGGATCTTCCCAGTCGGTATCGAATGCGCCGAAGCTGCCGGAGGTGAGGACGAGGTCGTTCGGTCCATCCCCGACGACCTCGTACGCGATCCGGTGGGAGTCCAAACGGGCGTAGCCGGTGACGCGTTCCACGGAGGGACAGCCTATCCGCGCTAGTTGGGGTAGCCGTTCGTGATGGGCATGCGACGGTCCCGGCCGAACGCCCGCGGCGTGATCTTGACGCCGGGCGCCGCCTGCCGGCGCTTGTACTCGGCGCCGTCGACCATGTGGATCACGCGGCGCACCATCGCGCGATCCATGCCGGCCGCCACCATCTCGTCGACGCTCAGGTCCTCCTCCACGTAGGCCTCGATGATCGGGTCGAGCACGTCGTAGGGAGGCAGGGTGTCGGTGTCCCGCTGATCGGGGCGCAGCTCTGCGCTGGGGGGCTTCGCGATGGTGTCCTCGGGGATCGGGGGCGTGCCCTCTTGCTCGTTGCGCCAGTTCGCGAGCGCGTACACGAGCGACTTCGGCACGTCCTTGAGCGGCGCGAACCCCCCGGCCATGTCGCCGTACAGCGTGGAGTAGCCCACCGCGTACTCGCTCTTGTTGCCGGTGGCCAGGACGATCGACCCGAACTTATTGGAGATCGCCATGAGCAGGTTCCCGCGAACGCGTGCCTGGAGGTTCTCCTCGGCGACGTCTTCGTCCGTGCCCGCGAAGACCTCCGCGAGCGCGTACCGGAAGCGGTCGAACACGTCCGTGATCGCGATGGTGTCTATCCGGATGCCCAGCCGTTTGGCCAGGTCCTCGGCGTCCTTCACGCTGCCGGGTGAGGAGTACATCGAGGGCATGGTCACGCCGCGCACGGCACCGGCGCCCAGCGCGTCCACGGCAAGCGTGGCTACGAGGGCCGAATCGATCCCGCCCGAGAGCCCGATCACGACCTCGGAGAAGCCGTTCTTGCGGACGTAGTCGCCGAGCCCGACGACGATGCCCCGGTAGGTGTCCTCGTCGCCGGTGGGCCATGGCTTGCGCGCGGGATCCGCCGTGGTCGCCACGCCCTGGGAGATGTTCACGATGAGCAGGTCTTCCTGGAACCGTGTGGCGCGCTGGGCGACGGTCCCGTCGGGAGCCATCACCAGGGAGCCGCCGTCGAAGACGAGCTCGTCCTGGCCGCCGACGGCGTTCACGTACACGATCCACGAGCCCGAGCGCCGGACGCGGTCGCGCAGCACGTCTTCGCGTTCGGACGTCTTGCCTCGGTGGTACGGCGAGCCGTTGATGTTCACGATGATCGGGAGGCCGGCGTAGCGAGTGAACGGCAGGCCGTCGCGCCAGGCGTCCTCGCAGACGGACAGGCCCGTCGCCGTGCCGTCGACGTCCACGCTGACCCCTTCGTCGCCGGGGACGAAATAGCGGCGCTCGTCGAACACGCCGAAGTTCGGGAGGTTTACCTTGTGATAGATCGCCTCCACCGCCCCGCGGTGCAGGTACGCGGCTGCGTTGAATAGCCCGCCGGCATCGGAGCGGTCGATGAAGCCCGCGACCACAGCGCATCGCGTCGCCGTCTTGCGCGCGAGTTCCTGCAGCGCCTCGAGGTTGTCCGAGACGAACTCGGGTCGCAGGACGAGGTCCTCGGGGGGGTAGCCGGTTACCGCGAGCTCGGGGAAGCAGATCAGGTCGGCGCCCGCCTCGGTCGCCTTGGCGGTGGCTTCGCCCATGCGGGCCACATTGCCGGCGAGGTCGCCGACGGTCAGGTTCAGCTGGCCGAGCGCGATGCGAGGCACGGTCGCAAGCCTACGCGACCGAGGAGGTCTCGATCGGCGCCGCTACTCGGTGCCGCCGATATCCACGTTGTACGCCTCCCACACCAGATCCGCGCCTCGTTGCCGGTGTCGGATCACCGTGCCGAGGAACCGCTGGAGGTCGTCGCGCGTCTCCTCGAGAGGCCACGCGTCGTCGCCGACCGCACCGGACTCGAAGCGTTCGAGGTGCGATGCGATCGTCTCCGCGATCTCCGGGTGCTCATCCCTCAGCCGGCGGACGGTGCCGACGAGGCGTGGGGCGCGCGCGGTGATCTCGTCGTAGAGCCCGCCCGGCTTCTCGGTCGCGATGATGTGCTGCTCGAAAGCGTCGCGCACGCCCGTCAGCTCCTTGCGCACCAACGCCGTCCACCCCGGCAGACGTCCGGCCGCGGGCGAGGAGATCGCCATCTCCAGGTGGACGATGGCCTCATGGAGTGTGGCGCGGCGGGCCTTGGCCTCCGATAGGGCAGACGAGATCGGCTCTTGCGGGTCCATCGCGGCACCGTAGCGGAGGGCTCCCTCGGAGGGCAAGTCGCCCTTCTGGATAGACTCACCGCGTGCCATCCCCACGCGCCCGGGCCGCCGAGCCTGAGCGGGAGGCCGCCGCCCAGCGGGTACGCCCCTACCTCCCGCGTCTGCTGATCTCCTGGCTGAACGAACAGCCGGGCACGATCGTTCGCGAGCTCGAGGGGTCCGTGGCCTTCGTCGATATCTCCGGGTTCACGAAGATGTCCGAACGTCTCGCGCGAAACGGCAAGGTCGGCGCGGAGGAGGTCACCGACGTGCTCGGCGGCGTGTTCGCGCGGCTGCTCGTGGTGGCGTACGAGAACGGAGGGAGCCTCGTGAAGTTCGGGGGCGACGCGCTCCTGTTGTTCTTCGCGGAGGAGGACCACGCCATGCGGGCGGCACGCGCCGCGTTCGGCATGCGCGCCGAGCTGCGCTCCATCGGCAAGATCCAGACCTCGGCGGGGCTCGTGACGTTGCGGATGTCCGTGGGCGTCAACACCGGCACGTACCACCTGTTCCTCGCCGGCTCGTCGCACCGCGAGCTCATGATGGTCGGCCCGGCCATCTCGGACACGGTGCTGATGGAGAACACGGCGTCGGCGGGCGAGATCCTCGTGAGCCTTCCGACGGCGCTCGCGTTGCCGCCCTCCGCCCTGGGAGCCCAGAAAGGGCCTGGGCTTCTCCTGCGGCGGCATCCGGGCTCCGGGGTGTCGGTGCCGGCCGAGCCGGTGCATCGCGGGGACGAGGCGGAGCTCACGACCTGCATCCCGGTGGCGGTGCGGGCTTACCTGCGCGAGGGCCGTCCGGATCCCGAGCACCGGCAGGTGACGGTGGCGTTCATCCACTTCGAGGGCACCGACGACATGCTCATCCACCACGAGGGAGAGCTCACGGCGTTCGCGCTCGATCAGCTCGTGAGCACGGTCCAGGAGGCGGCCGATCGTCACGGCGTGACCTTCCTGGGCACCGACGTCGATCGCGACGGCGGCAAGATCATCCTCGTGGCCGGAGCACCCGACGCGCGCGGCGACGACGAGGAGCGGATGCTGCTGACGCTGCGCACGATCGCGGACGCCGATCCGTCCATCGCCATCCGCATCGGCGTCAACTGCGGACCGGTGTTCGTGGGGGACGTCGGCCCGTCCTACCGGCGCACCTACACGGTCATGGGCGACGCGGTGAACCTCGCCGCGCGCGTCATGGCCAGGGCCGAGCCCGGCGAGATCCTCGCGACGCAGCCCGTGCTCGCGGCCTCCGGCGTCCGCTTCGAGACCGAGGCCTTGGAGCCCTTCCTCGTCAAAGGCAAGAAGCATCCCGTGTTGGCGTCACGCGTGGGAAAGATCCTCGGGAGCAGCCGCTCGGACGACCTCGTGGACCTGGCGCTCGTGGGTCGGGAGCGCGAGCTCGACGTGCTGCGCTCCGCGTTGAAGGAGGCCGCCGGCGGTCGGGGCTCACTCGTCGAGATCGCCGGCGACGCGGGCATCGGCAAGTCGCGCCTCCTCCAAGAGGTTCGCTCCCTCGCCCCGGAGGTCCCGTCGTTCGACGTCGCGTGCGAGCCCTACGAGGCCTCGACGCCCTACTTCCCGTTCTCCTCGCTCTTGCGTGGGCTCCTGGGCCTGCCCACCGGTCTCGATGACGAAGCGTCGGCCGCTGCGCTCCTCGAGCTGGTGAGGGCGGCGTGTCCCGAACTCCTGCCATGGGTTCCCCTGTTCGGGGTACCCCTCGCCCTGGACATCCCCGATACGCCCGAGGTGGCGGCGTTGGAGGATCAGTATCGCCGCGAACGCCTGGAGGGTGCGATCGGCGACCTGTTGGTCGAGGCGTCCGACGGCCCGGCGATCGCGGTGATCGAAGACGCACAGTGGATGGATGAGGCGTCGGCCGACCTGGTCGACGCGGTGGCGGCGCGCATGGACGAGCTGCCGCTGGTGCTCCTGTTGGCGCGCCGCGATCCGGAGGCCGAGAGCGAGGACGACCCCGAGCGTCATCGCACGCGCCTTGCGCTCGAACCGCTGTCTCGGGAGGAGTCGGTGGCCCTCGTGTACATCGGCTCCGAGGACGCGCCCCTCACGCCCCAGGCTGTCGATCTCCTCGTGCGTCGCTCGGGGGGGAACCCTCGCTATCTCAAGGCGATGCTTCACGCCCTCGTCGAGTCCGGTGGATCCGTGGACGAACTGCCTGGGTCGGTGGAGGCCCTGGTGATGGCGCAGATCGACCGGCTGCCGCCGCGCGAGCGGACGCGGCTGCGCCACCTGTCCGTGCTGGGCATGAGCTTCTCGGAGGAGCTCGCGGTGCGGCTCTTGGAGGAGGAGGGACTCGAGAGCGGGCCTGCGGCCGCGCGTCCGCTGCAGGGACTCCTCGAACAGGACGGCCGCGGCGGGCTCCGGTTCCGCAACGACCTCGTGCGCGACGTCGCATACGACAGCTTGCCGTTCCGACGCCGTCGGGAGCTCCACGCTCGCGTAGGCGACGCGATCGCCGCGTCCTCGGGCGAGGCAGATGCTCAGGCAGCGATCCTGTCCTTCCACTTCCTGCACGCGCAGCGCTTCGAGGAGGCGTGGCGCTATTCGCGGGAGGCGGGCGAGTGGGCCACCTCCATCTACGCCAACGTCGAGGCGAGGGAGTTCTACCTGCGGGCGCTGGAGGCGGCGAGGCGGCTCCCGACGGCCGATCCCGGCGCGGTGTCGTCCGTGTTCGAGTCGGTCGGCGACGTCGAGATGAGGCTCGGCGAGTATCCAGCCGCCCAGGCCTCGTTCCGCTCAGGGAGGCGGCTGGTCGGCGATGAGCTCGTCCTCGAGGCGCGGTTCCTGTTCAAGGAGGCGCTGGTTCCGGACGTGCAGGGTCGTTACGCGCAGGCGCTTCGGACCCTCAGCCGCGGGTTGCGTCTGCTCGAGGGCGCCGTCGACGAGGATGCCGGCCGTCAGCGCTCGCAGTTCCTGGTGCAGTACGGCGGGATCCGCTACTCGCAGGGGAAGTTCGAGGACGCGGTCAGGTGGTGTCAGCGCGCCATCGCGGAGGCGGAGGCCTCGGGCGACCGGGACGCGCTCGCCCACGCCTACTACGTGCTGGATGTCGCCTACGTCGCGATGGGACGCGTGAACGATGCCGTGCACTCGCCGCGAGCGCTGGAGATCTACGAAGAGCTCGGCGACCTCGGGAAGCAGGCGAACGTCCTGGGAAACATGGCGGGTCTCGCGTTCTGGCGCGGGGACTGGGATCTGTCTCGCTCGCTCTGGGAGCGGGTCCGCGAGGTATGCCTGAAGTCCGGGGCCCTGGTCGACGCCGCATACGGCACCGTCGGCATCGGGGAGATCCTCGTCTTCCAGGGGCACCTCGATGAGGCCGAGGCGGCCTTGCGCGAGGGGCTCCGGGTACTCCGGGCATCTTCGGTGCGCACCATCGAGGCCTTCGTCGCCGGCCTCCTCGGCGTGCTGCAATCGCGGCGCGGGCGATTCGACGAGGCCAAGGTTCACTTCGACTCCGCGCGCAAGGGATATCGGGACATCGGCGAGTCGGACCACGTCGCGGAGGTCGATGGGCTGATCGCCGATAGCTTGGTGCTGGAGGGCTCGTACGTGGAAGCGGCCGCGCTTGCCAGGCGGTTGCTCGATCGAGGCTCGAGCGGGCCGCAGGTGCCGATGCTCCATCGCGTCGTGGCCCTGGCGACCCTGGGGTCGGAAGGCGCCGTTTCCGACGAAGTGATGGCTTCGCTCGACCAAAGCCTGCGCGAGGGCCGGCAACGGGGCGCAGATCAAGAGGTCGCGCTCACCCTCGACGCCATGATGAACTCCCTCGCTTCGGACGATGCAAGGATCGACGAGATCCGGGCCGAGCGCGACGAGCTGTTCCGTGGACTCGGGATCTTGGCGGAGGTCTGGAGCGTGGCAGGATCCGCCTGACACGCAAGGAGCCGGCCGCTTCGCGGCCGGCTCCTACGGTATGAGATCGACGTTAGTGCTTGATCGGCGGATCGTCCTGGGTCATCCGCACGACCGTCGTCATGTCGAGTGAACCCACCGCCAGGGTCTGCGACTTGACGCACGGCGCGTCGGACGGCCCGCTGCACGGCCCCAGGATCTGACCGTCTGGGTGTCCGGGTCCTCCCTTGCAGACCGGGTAGGACTTGTTCACGACGACAGGCTGGATGTTCGCGTAGGGGTCGAAGAACGTCACCTCGAGCAGATTGGGCCCGTTTGGATCGGGGATGATCGTCACCGTGCCCGCCACGGGGTTCGACACCGCTCCGTCACAGGTGACGATGTCGTTGTTCTCGATGATGAGCGTCGTGCCGTCCGGCGCGGAGACGGTGCTGCCGTTCGGGAACGTGGCCGTGCAGTCGGAGGTGCAGGTCGGGTCGGTGTTCGTGATCGCGAACTGATGGCTGTCGACGTTGCCGACGCTCGTTTGCAGCATGTAACCGGAGCTCGTGGGTTGGATCTTGAGGTTCGTGAAGGTGGCCGTGCCGTCTGGCCCGGTGGTCACGGGCCCGCCGCCGGTCAGGGCGCCCATCGCGAACGAGTTGGGCGAGATGATGAGCGAGATGGCGAGGCCGGACACGGGGTTGCCGTGCCCGTCCGTGGCCGTGACCTCAACGCCTTCGGGGGCGTTGATCGCGGTCCCCAGCACGGTGTTCGTGGGCTGCCTCGTGAATGAGATCATCGTGGCGGACCCCGCCGTGATGTTGAAGGTGGCCGGGGCCGTGGTGAGCGACCCCGAGGTGGCCGTCATCGCGAAGCTGCCTGCTGTGGTCCCCACCGCGAGGCCGGAGAACGTCGCGACACCGTCTCCGCCGGTGGTCTGGGGCGCCGACGGGCTGACGGCGAGTCCCGCCGAGGCGAGCGTGACCGACTGGCCGCTCACCGGGTTGTTCGAAGCGTCCGTGACCCTGACCTTCACGTTCGCCATGGTGCCTCCGGCGGACGTGTCGCTGGGTCCGGTGACGAAGGCGATGTTGGCTGCCGGCCCGGCGCAGGAGGTCTGCACGTTCACGACCGGGTTCGACTGGCCGGGAGCGAAGGAGAACGACCCGGTGAAGAAGTTGTTCCCCTGCCACGCGTTCGTGACCCACGCCTTGTTGCCGGTGGAGGAGGGAGCCTTCGCCTCGAAGGTCATGCTCACCGATTGCCCGGGGGAAAGGGCCTGCGAGGAGCTCGACGCCTTGAGGTAGACGCCGTCGGCATCGATCGTGTCGGGGATCGCGAGCCAGGTCTTGCCGCCGGTGGCGACGGGGGTCGTGAACGAGCTGCTGTAGATGTTCTTGAACCCGTTGGCGTTGTTGCTGTGGAACAGGGCCGAGCCGAGTGGCTGGTTGCTCGAGCTGCTGTTCGTGATGGTCGCGGTGAACCGCGTCACGGAGCCGGCGACGACGCAGTCGTTCGGCGTGATCGTGGCTGAGAACTTGCGTACCGCTCCAAACGAAGCCGACGCGCTCGTGAGGCCGAGCGCGAGCGTGCCAGCCACGACGAGAAGGGCCGTGGCGAGTGCGAGGGGAGTTCGGCGCAGGGTGCCGGTGGTTGCCATCAGCAGGATGCTCCTTCGTTCGGCGGCTGGTGACCCTTTCGGGGGTACGGCCGCGAGGACTCTGACACGAACCGGGATAGCCTCCCCCCAAACGGCCTACGGCGTCAAGTCCACGAGGACGGATGAAGGGCTAGGCCGAACGGG
The DNA here is from genome assembly GCA_963719165.1 of uncultured Actinomycetes bacterium. GTDB lineage: Bacteria > Actinomycetota > UBA4738 > UBA4738 > HRBIN12 > JAOUEA01. Next base: position 2,560,016 of record CAVRAV010000001.1, read on the forward strand.
CGACCGGCCTCTCACAGGATCGGGAGGTAGCGCTCCAATTCATAGGGCGAGACGTAGGCCTTGAATCCGTCCCACTCCTCGCGCTTGTTCCGCATGAGGTACTCGTGCACGTGGGCGCCCAGGGCCTCGCGGAGCACCTCGGAACGCTCGGCGAGGTGGATCGCCTCGACGAGGTCCTCCGGCAGCGACCGGATGCCCGCCGCGTCGCGCTCCTCCTCGCTCATCTCGTAGATGTTGTTGGACGCCTCGGGCGGGAGCTCGTAGTCGCCCTCCACACCTGCGAGGCCCGCCGCCAGCATGGACGCGAACGCGAGGTACGGGTTGCAGGCGGCGTCGGGGGAGCGGTATTCGATGCGCGTCGCCTCTTCCTTGCCGGGCTTGTACTGGGGCACGCGCACCAGCGCGCTGCGATTGCGACGCGCCCAGCACACGTACACGGGCGCCTCGTAGCCGGGGACCAGTCGCTTGTACGAGTTCACCCACTGGTTCGTGAGCAGCGTGATCTCGGGGGCGTGCCGCAGGAGCCCCGCGACGTAAGCCTTCGCGACCTTCGAAAGGTGGTACTCGTCGCCGGCGTCGAAGAACGCGTTGCGGTCGCGCGTGAACAAGGACTGGTGCGTGTGCATGCCGCTGCCGTTCACGCCCGCTACCGGCTTGGGCATGAAGGTGGCGTAGATGCCGAACTCCTGCGCGACCTCCTTCACCGTGAGTCGATAGGCCATGACGTTATCCGCCATCGTGAGCGCGTCGGCGTAGCGCAGGTCGATCTCGTGCTGGGACGGAGCCACCTCGTGGTGCACGTACTCGACGGGGATCCCCATCGCCTCCAGGTACTGCACGGTGCGCGTGCGATGGTCGGTCGCCGCGTCGAGCGGCGTCTCGTCGAAGTAGCCGCCGTGGTCGAGGAAGGTGGGGTCGTCCACGCCGCGGAAATAGAAGTACTCGAGCTCCGGTCCCACGTAGAACGTGAACCCCAGCTCGGAGGCACGCTGCACCTGGCGCTTCAGCACGCCTCGCGGGTCGCCGTCGAAGGGCGTGCCGTCAGGGTTGAACACGTCGCAGAACATGCGCGCCACCGGCGCCTCGAGCTGCCACGGGATGATCTGGAAGGTCGCGGGATCCGGGACGGCCACCATGTCCGACTCCTGGATCCTGCTGAACCCCTCGATCGAGGAACCGTCGAAGCCCATCCCCTCCGCGAGCGCCCCCTCGAGCTCTTGTGACGTGATCGTGAACGACTTGAGGAAGCCCAGGACGTCGGTGAACCACAGCCGGACGAACCGGATGCTCCGCTCCTCAACGGTGTGCAGGACGTACTCGGCTTCTGCTGAAAGGGCCATCCAGCCACCGTACGGGCGGGCCGCGCGGCCGTGGTTACGGTCGAGTAAACAGTCGCGAGCCGCCTTCGCCCGCCCCGTCGACCGAGTGCGCCGCGATGCGATGATGCCGCCGTGCAGACGCCCGAGTCCCTCGGCCGGACGCTCGCGGACGCCCCCGATCCCGAGCTCGCGCGCGTCGCCCTGTCCCGCGTGGGCGACGACCCGCGCGCGCGCGAGATCCTCGCCCGCCCCGAGGTGTTGCCCGTCGCCGCGCGACTGCTCGGCTTCTCCACCGCGACGGCGGACTTCCTCGTCCAGCACCCGGAGGAGGTCGGCGCGCTCGCCGACGTCACGCCCCGCACGCGCGAGGCGCTCGGTACCGAGCTGGCCTCCGACGTCGCGCGGCGCGGACCCGCCGACGGCCTCCGCCTCTTCCGGCGCCGCGCCTTGATGCGGGTGGCGGCGCGCGACCTCCAAGGGGCGGAGCTCGACGACGTCGTGGCAGAGATCTCGGCGACGGCGGACGCCTGCCTCGAGCTCGCGTGCCGCGAGGCCTCCGCGGGCCTCCGCCTGGCCGTGATCGGCGTGGGCAAGCTCGGGGGGTACGAGCTCAACTACGCGAGCGACGTCGACGTGCTCTTCGTGCACGATGCGGGCGCCGACCAGGGGGCGGCGGAGCGTGCGGCGGCACGGCTCGTGCGGCTGCTCTCCGATGCGTCCGCGGAGGGCATCGCCCTGCGCGTGGATGCCGCGCTTCGGCCCGACGGTCGGGCGGGCCCGCTCAGCCGTTCGCTCGAGACGACGCTCGAGTATTACGAGACACGGGCGGCCGTGTGGGAGCGCCAGGCGATGATCAAGGCGCGCCCCGTGGCGGGCGACCCGTGGCTCGGGGGCGCGTTCGTCGACGGCCTCACGCCGTTCGTCTATCCCCGCGATCTACGGCCCACGGCGATCGACGAGGTGCGGCGTACCAAGGTGCGGCTCGAGGAGTACGTCCGGCGGCGCGGCAAGGAGCTCACCGAGGTGAAGCGGGGCCGCGGCGGCATCCGCGATGTAGAGTTCGCGGTGCAGCTGCTGCAGATCGTGCACGGCCGCCGCGATCAACGCCTGCGGGATCCGAACACGCTCGGCGCGTTGAGCGCGCTCGCGCTGGAGGGGTACGTCGCTCATGCCGACGCGTTCGCGCTCGCCGAGGCGTACCGGTTCCTGCGGAGGCTCGAACACCGTCTGCAGATCGTGCGCGACCTTCAGACGCACGATCTCCCCGCGGACGTGCGCGCGCGAACGACGCTCGCGCGCTCGCTCCGCCTGCCCGATGCAGCGGCGTTGCAGGCGGAGTACGAGCGAACCACGGGCACGGTGCGAGGGATCCACGAACGGCTCTTCTACCGCCCGCTGATGGAGGCATTCGCGGGCCCGGCCGCCCCCACCCCAGGGGTGGACCGCGCGGCGACCCAGGAGCTCCTGGCGGGCCTGGGGTTCGCACACCCACGGCGCTCGTACGAGGTGCTGCGGCGGCTGGTGGACCCGGTCACGCGGATGGGCAAGGTGCTCGCGCACGTCTTCCCCGTGATGGCTCCCGCCCTGGCGCTCGCGGCGGATCCCGACGCCGCGCTCGTCCGGCTCGAGCGCGTGACCGACGCCGTGGGGGAGCGGGACGCCCCCGCGGACGTGCTGGCCGCGGATCCGGGCGCGGCGCGGAGGCTCGCGCACGTCGTGGCCGCCAGCTCGTTCGCCACCGACCTGCTCGCGGCAGAGCCCGAGCGGGTGCTCGCGCTCGCCGATGGCGGCGGTCCGGCGGCCGACGTCCAAGGAGCCCTGGTGGCGACCGTGGCGCGCTACGCCGGCCGGGAGCTCCTGCCGCGCGAGACCGGTGCTGCGCTCTCGGCCGTGGCAGAGCGCGTGGTGCGCGAGGCCGTGGACGCGGCCGCGCCGAACCTCCCGTTCGCGGTGATCGGCATGGGCAAGCTCGGAGCCCGCGAACTCAACGTGGCAAGCGACCTCGACGTGATGTTCGTCTACGAGGGCGAGGGGCCCGGGGACCAGCGGCGAGCGATCGAGCTGGCCGAGTCCGTGCTCGCGGGGATCCGCGCCTCTGGATGGGAGCCCGACGCAGACCTGCGGCCGGAGGGACGTGGCGGCCCGCTCGCCCGGTCGATCGCGGGGTTCCTCGAGTACTGGCAGCGCTACGCACAGACGTGGGAGTTCCAATCGCTCTTGCGGGCTCGCGCCGTGGCGGGCGATCCCGACCTGGGGAGGCGATTCGAGTCGAACGCGGCCGACGTCGCCTATCCGCCGGAGGGGGTCACGCACGACCGCGTCGCGGAGATCCGTGCGATGCGCGAGCGGATGGAGCTCGAACGCGTCAAGCCTCCCGAGGCCGCCAAGTTCCACTTCAAGCTGGGACACGGTTCGCTCGCCGATGTGCAGTTCGCGGTGGAGCTCTCACTCATGCGCCATGGTGGTGACCACCCCCAGATCCGCACGCGCCGGACCCTGGAGGCGATCGAGCGGCTGGGCGAGGCGGGGCTGCTGGAGGGGAGCGTGGCCCGCGACCTGGGCGAGGCGTTCGTGTTCCTGTCGGGGGTGAAGAACGCGCTGGAGGTCGATCGTCGGCTCCACGCGGAGGCGGTACCGCACGCTCCCGACGCGCAGACCGTCCTGGCGCGGCGGCTCGGGTATGAGGAGTACCCGCGGCAGAGCTTCCTGGACGACTACCTGCGCGTCACGCGCCGTTGCCGGCGCGCGATGGAGCGGGTCTTCGCGCTGGATGAGCCTAGGTTGTAGGCCTCGAGACCCGGGAGGAACGATGGATGGCACGCCTGCGCGCCGCACGGCGCTGATCACCGGTGCGTCGGGAGGGTTCGGCGCGGAGTTCGCGCGGCTCTTCGCCGCCGACGGCTTCGACCTGATCTTGGTGGCGCGCAGCGGCGCGGCCATGGAGGAGATCGCGCAGTTGCAGGAGGGACGCCACGGCATCTCCGTCACCGTGTTGCCCAAGGACCTATCCAAGCCGGGCGCGTCGCGCGACGTGATGGCGAGCGTGCACGAACGCGGCCTCCGCGTGGACGCGTTGGTGAACAACGCCGGGTTCTCCACGTACGGCCCCTTCGCCGAGACGAACACGGAGACGCTCGATGACATGCTGGCGGTGAACGTGGCGGCTCTCACCGAGCTCACGCGGGGGTATGTCCCCGAGATGGTCGAGCGCGGGTGGGGTCGCGTGATGCTCCTGGGGTCCGTGGGCTCGTTCTCGCCGGCGCCGATGACCGCGGCCTACGCGGCCACGAAGGCGTACGTGCTCTCGCTCGGACTCGCGCTCGCGGACGAGCTGAAGGGAACCGGCGTGAGCGTGACGACGCTCTGCCCCGGCCCCACCGAGACCGGTTTCCAGGCTCGAGCCGAGATGGAGGACTCCGCGTTGATCCGGGGGAAGAAGCTTCCCGCGGCGGCCGACGTCGCCGAGGCGGGCTACGCCGCCTTGAAGCGCGGGCGTCCGTACCTGGTGACGGGAACGCAGAGCAGGATCTTCGCCTTCGGCACCCGGTTCCTCCCGCGAACGGCCGCCGCGGCGATCGCCGGAAGGTCCCAGACGCGCATGTGAGGCCTCGCGGCCTCAACCGATGAGCCCCGCCGCGCCCGCCAGGACATCCTCCGCCTGGCGGGCGATGGTGCGCACGATGTCGCCTGCCGGAAGGATCGAATCGATCAAGCCGGCGCTCTGGCCCCCGACGATCAAGAGCTCCTCCCACCGATCCTCGGCCTCCGCGTCCGCGAGCTCCTTCCTGGCCGCGCTCGGATCGGCTCGGACCTCGGCGACTCGCTCCTGCAGTCCCTCGGTGAACGCGGTCCTCCGCGCGCGAAGCTTGGTCCCATAGCCGATGGTCCCTGGGTCGGGGACGACGTCGTTGTATGCCTCGAGCTGGATCCACGCCTCCGAGCTCGAAGCGACGATCGCCCGCTTCCACGCCTCGCTCACCGGCGCCTCCCGCGAGGCGAGGAAGCGTGTGCCGAGGTTCACGCCCGCCGCACCCAGGAGGAGCGCCGCGGCGAGGCCCCGGCCGTCGGCGATCCCGCCCGCCGCGACGACCGGCACGGGCGCCACCGCGCCGACGACCTGCGGCACGAGCGCGAGCGCCGCGACGGAGCCCCCGTATCCGCCCGCCTCCGTTCCCTGGGCCACGATGATGTCCGCGCCGTGCCCGGCGGCGACCCGGGCTTGCTCCTCGGTCGTGACCTGCTGCATGACCAGGCTCCCCGCCTCGTGGACCCGATCCATGAGCGCACCGGCGTCGTCGAGCGCGAAGGAGACGAGGGCGGGCGCGGCCTCGAGCGTGATCTCGAAGCAGACGGGGTCGAGGTCAGGCACGACGTGATTGACGGCGAACGGTCGATCGGTGGTCTCGCGTAGCGCGGCGAGGTCGCGTCGCAGGTCCTCGGGCGTCCGTTGCCAGGCGCCGAGGCTGCCGAGCCCGCCGGCGTTCGACACGGCGGCGACGAGTCGCGGCGACGTGAAGACGCTCATGCCCGCCTGGATCACGGGCACGTCGATGCCCAGCAGATCCCGCAATGGTGTGTTCAGCACCGTAACCTCCTCCCCGAGGAAGAGCGTTCGCTACCTGGCTCGTTCCTCGTGAGCAGATGATCACCGGGAGCGATGTCGTGCAACCTCCTTGGCGAGCGATCGTCACGACCCCGGCGTGCGTCAACCCGGCGACCGTCGGCTCGCGCGTCGCATCCGAGGCGTGCCTATCCGGGCTGGTCCGGTGGCCGGGTCGACCGCGTAGGGTCTGCTGGATCTGCCGGAAGGGGAGGCCATCGTGCTCAAGGAATTCAAGGAGTTCGCGCTCAAGGGCAACCTGCTGGACGTCGCGGTCGGGCTGGTCTTGGCGCTCGCGTTCACGGACGTGGTGAACGCATTCATCAAAGCCGTGATCTTGCCCCTCATCGCGGCGATCTTCGGCAAGCCCAACTTCGATTCGATCGTCATCCACCTCGGCGACGGGGTCATCGCGATCGGAACGTTCATCACGGCGGTCGTGAACTTCTTGCTCATCGCCTGGGTGCTCTTCCTGATCGTGAAGGCGGCCAACCGCCTGCGGAAGCCTGCCGAGGACGCCGGCCCCACCGAGGTCGAGCTCCTCACGCAGATCCGCGACGCTCTGAGCGCCCGCAACCCCTGAACGCCAAAGGCGAAGCCTTTGGACGGATCGCATGATCCTGACGACCCGGATCGTGATCCGCGGCCCTAGCCATCGAGCGCCAATTGCGTTGTGCTCGCCCTCGAGCGGTAAGGGGGATGGGATGCGTTGCTGGATATTGCTCGTTACGCACGGAACCATCGTCGAGTATCCCCCCGAGATCTACCGATCACGCACGTCGGCGGTCCGGGAGGCTCGGAGGTGGAGCGAGGTCCTTTCTGGGTACGGGCAGATCAGCATCGAGCACCCCTTCGAAGGGCGGTGGGAGATCGGGGATCGCGATGTCCGACTGGTGCCCTCAGGCGACGACCGAACCGGCGGCCGTCCTTTCGAACCCCCGTGGATCGGCGTTCACTGGACGATCGACGGGTATCCGGATCCCGAGGCGCTCATGCTCAAAGATCGGACAGCGGCCCGTCGATGGGTGCTCCAACCGACCGACTCTCTCGGACCGAGGGATGTTGAGGAAGGGGAGTGGACGATCTCGGCCAGCTTCGGATCGGCGGCAGATGAGTCGTATTCGGTTGCCCACCTCGCGAAGATCGTTGAGTGGCCGGAAGCGGCCACCGCGGACGTAGGGTACGACGTCGAGCTGACCGGGACGTTCGTCCATTGGCTCAAGGGAGTCGTTTCCGGTCCGCCGGGACTCACCCGCGCCGCGCTCGAGACACGCATCGAGGAGAGCTGGGCAGAACTCTCGTCGACATCTGGCGTTCTCTTGGAGAGCTCATGGACTCTCGAGTCGTTCCGGGAGGAGAAGCACTGACCGGCCCAAGCTGACGCCGGCGTTGTGCCATCCCGCTTGTGTTTGGGGTCCGATCGGGTGCGCTCACGAATACCAAGGAGGAATGACTCCCCATTTCGGGGTCGCGGCGGAGCCGACAGCGAAATCGCCGAGACAACAAGGTGGGACAACTTTGCCTGAGTTCGACGTCATCGACTCCGGGTACTACCAAGACCTCCGGTCCATAGATCCGAAGCAGCCGTGGGCAGGAGCCGGATCGACGGCATGGCGTAGGTAGGTTTCACAGCGTGTATCACGACCGTCGAGTCCCGCCGGGGCTTTATCCGAGGGTCCGGCCAACTATCCTCGGCAAGACGCTCCCTGGGACCTTGGTGGCATTCCCTACCGCCAAGTACTGGGCAAGGTTGGGCAATCAACGAGGAAGCTCTCGCACGATGTCCGGGGCGGGTTAAGGTCGAGCGGCAGCCATGAGCCGGAGATAGGCGTCGTCCACCCAGGTCAGAAGTTGAGCGATGCTCGCGTGACCCAGGGCGTCCCGTAGCTGTTCCCCAGCTTGAGCCAGCCGACGTCCGTGGATGAGCACGATCGGATACTCATCCGAAATCAACTCCTTCTGTGCAGGCTCCGTGTACCAGGACGTCGTGACGTAAGAGCCAATCCACCCTCGCCTCAACCGTGCCACTACTCTGGCCAGGTCCTCAGCAGTGATACCACCTCCCCGCGGCCAAGGTTTGCGGCACTTTGCTTGCCCAAGGATGATGACCTTGGTTGACGCAAATCCTCGCCCAAGGTCGACTCTTTGCACGAAGTCGACGCCGCCATCTGGACCCACAGGTGTGATCCATCCTGGGTAGTACGTGGAACCCGGGCTCTCTAGCACCAGCTGAGTTGCAAGTGAGGCGAGGGCTTGGAAGCCGTGTTTGTAGTTGCCTCCGTAGTGACCGTAGATCTCGTCGAGCACGCGACCGAGGGAGCTGTCCCTTGGGGGGACCTGCTCGTCGTACGACAAGACGTCTTCCACAATCAGATGACGTCTGACATGGCTTGAATCTAGGGCGTCGGCCCCTTTCGCGAGCCATTTCTTCCAAGACTGCGGTGCCCTGCCATCAGCCGCTTCATCAGCGATCTTGGGATCCCGTCGGTCGTCTAGCCAGGCGACATCAAAGTGTTCCGCTCCGTCAGAGGTCTCGTCACCACGGAAGACGATGCAGTCGAACGCGTAATTGGAGAAGGAACTTCCTTTGTGCAGTTGGGTGACCCTGTGCGCCTCTCGGATCACGCCGAAGCCAAGAAACTCTGTCAACGGCTCGCCTTCGCGATTGCCTAGATTCCGGAAGAAAAGAAGGGGAGCGGACAATGATCGCGCGGCCAGATTGTCCGCCGAGTAATGATCCATCTCCTCTAGCAGTATCCGGTTCCCAGAGCTCAGCTCTGCCGGCCTGCGATGTTCCGGTTTGTTGTCTCCGAAGTACCGGATGAAGCCAGCGTCGAGGTCCACTTCGTCGAGCCAAGGCAGTGAGTGGCGATCTCCCGCTGGTGTAAGGAAGACGGCTACTGCTGGGCGTCGCCCCCGTCGGCGGGGTCGCGAGATGGGGTTAATGCCGGCGCTCTGACGAATGTGTGTTCCATCCCTTGCGTCGGTGAGTCCCCAGAAGTTCAGGAAACCCCTCCACTCCGGGGCAGTCACGTTCTCCCGTGGCTTCCATAGCTTCTGCCCGAAGCCAAGCAGGCGTCTCTCATTGGCGAGTCCCGACATCGGGCGAAGCATCGGTGATGCCGGTGGATAGCGCAAACGGGCCGGGCCCGAAGGGCCCGCCCTGGAAGCCGGTGGGTGGCCGATCCGATTTCGGCAGGCTCAGCCACAAAGTCTGAGTCAAACCAAGACGCGGATCACACGTCGTAGTACAGCTGGAACTCCCAGGGATGGGGGCGCAGGCGGACCTGATCCAACTCCTTCTTGCGCTTGTACTCGAGCCACGTCTCGATGACGTCCGGGCGTGAAGACGCCGCCCTCGAGCATGAAGTCGTGGTCCATCTCCAGCGCGTCCAGGACCTCCTCCAGCGATCCGGGGACCTGCTTGACCATGATGGCCTGCTCGGGGGGGAGGTCGTAGAGGTCCTTGTCGATCGGGTCGGGCGGCTCGATCTTGTTCTTGATGCCGTCCAGGCCGGCCATCAGCATGGCCGCGAACGCCAGGTACGGGTTGCACGACGGGTCCGGCGAGCGGAACTCGAGGCGCTTGGCCGCCGGGTGCTTGTAGTACACGGGGATCCGCACGCACGCCGAGCGGTTGCGCTGGGAGTACACCAGGTTGATCGGGGCCTCGTAGCCCGGCACCAGCCGGCGGTAGCAGTTGGTGGTCGGCGCGGCGAAGGCCAGCAGCGCCGGCGCGTGGACCAGCAGGCCGCCGATGTAGTGGCGCGCCATGTCGCGAGAGCTGGGCGTAGCCCATCTCGTCGAACATCAGGTTCTCCCCGCCCGACCACAGGCTCTGGTGGGTGTGCATGCCCGAGCCGTTGTCCTGGAAGATCGGCTTGGGCATGAACGTCACCGTCTTGCCGGCCTGCCGGGCCGTGTTCTTGACGACGTACTTGTACTTCATGACGTTGTCCGCGGTGGCCAGCAGGGTCCCGTAGCGGATGTCGATCTCGGACTGTCCGGCCGTGCCGACCTCGTGGTGGTGGACCTCGACGTCGATGCCCAGCTTCTGCAGGTTGAGCACCATGTCGGTGCGGAGGTCCTGGAAGTGGTCCATGGGAGGGACGGGGAAGTACCCCTCCTTGTACCGGGGCTTGTAGCCCGAGGTTGCCTCCGTCCTCCTCACGGCCGGAGTTCCACGCGCCCGCCTCGGAGTCGATGTGGTAGTAGCCCTCGTGCGGCGTTCTGGTCGAACCGGATCGAGTCGAAGATGTAGAACTCGCACTCCGGTCCCCAGTAGCTGGTCTCGGCGATGCCGGTCTGCTCGAGGTGCAACTCGGCCTTGCGAGCGATCCCGCGGGGGTCGCGCGAGTACATCTCGCCGGTCACCGGGTCCTTGACGAAGCAGTGCAGGACGATCGTGGGGACCTTGGTGAACGGGTCCATGTAGGCCGCGTTGGGGTCGGGGACGAGGAGCATGTCCGACTCCTGGATCTCCTGATAGCCGCGGATGGAGCTGCCGTCGAACCCGAATCCGGCCTCGAACCCCGCCTCGTCGAGCTGGGAGATGGGAACGGAGAAGTGCTGCATCAGGCCCGGGAGGTCGCAGAAGCGGAAGTCCACGATCTGGGCCCCCGCACCGCTGGCCAGGGCCAGGACGTCCTTGGCTGATGCCACGTTCCCTTCCCCCCACTGCTCGGCGACCCCCCCAGCCTAGGACCCGGCGGTCACGCTCGGGTCTCCGCACCGTTAACTCTGCGTTACGACCCGGCTTGGCACGCCGCGATAGACACCGAACGCCCCGTCCGGGAGGGGGTCCGGGCGGGGCGTTCGGCTACTGCGGTTGTGGGGAAGACCTACCGACCCGTGCCGAGCACGGTCCGTCCGAGGTGGGCCCTTACGGGCACCGGCACGGGTCGGTGGAGGGCGCTCAGGAACGCGGGTACCGGGGGGAGGGGCGCCGCGGTCCTGAGCACGATGTTCATGCCGTTCGTATCGGCCGCTGGGGCGTCCTCGGCGCAGGGTCCACAAGGATCATCTTCGCCGTGGCCCCGGTTGACTACGCCCTCCGGCCCCGGCCGTCCGCCCGAGCTCGAGGGCGCGGACGGCCGCCGTCGTTGGTACGGTCCCCGAAGGCGCCCGGGATCGCAACGGCACCGCAGAGAGCCGGACGACCGCCTAAGGGGTGTCGGCGCCCCGGTAGCCAACGCCGCGAACGGTCTCGATCAGGTGCTCGTGCTCGGGTCCGATCTTGGCGCGCAGCCGCCGGACGTGGACATCGACCGTGCGCGTGCCGCCGTAGAAGTCGTAGCCCCATACCTCGCGCAGGAGTGCCGGCCGCGTGTAGACGCGACCCGGATGCGACGCCAGGAACCGGAGCAGCTCGAACTCCTTGAACGTGAGGTCGAGGGGGCGCCCGGCGGCCGTGACGCGATAGGTATCCACGTCGAGGGCCAGGGCACCCAGACGGATGACCGAACCGTCGCCCGCCCCGGCGCGACGGCGCACCATCGCGAGGCGTAGGCGCAGTTCCGGAGCGGGCGCGCCGGGGTACACGAGCTCGTCGGCGACCTCGTGCCAGGGGAAACGCTCCAGCTGGTCGCGTTCGGCGATCACGATCGTGGGGATGCGCGGGTCTCGTGCGCGGAGCTCCCCGAGGATCGACCAGGCGTGTGCGGGGTTCTCCGACGGCGTCCACCAGCACGCATCCCGCTCCCAGCTCCAGCACGTGCGCGAGGGAGGAGGCCGCCAGCGGTTCCAGCTTCAGGTCCGCGCGCAGGCTCGGCGAGGGCCGGAAGGGCCGTCTGCGGCGGGCGATCCGCGAGCAAGGCCAGGAACGCCATCGGTCGGTCCACCATATCGGGTCGGTTCGCGCGCCGGTAGGCTTGAAGCCGACCATGCCGACCCTGCAGCACGTCGCCTCCCACACGTGGCACGTTCCGGCGCGCGCCTTCACCGTGAGCACCGAGGACGGCGTTCGCATCGAGGGGACCCGCTTGGGCCCGCCCGGCACCGACCGGACCGCGGTGATCTTCGCCCACGGGCTCATGGGCTGGCATCGAAAGCCGCGGTTCGCGGTCTTCGCGGAGCAGCTCTCTCGATGGTTCACCGTGTACGCCCCTGACCTGCGAGGCCACGGCCAAAGCGGCGGCACATGCGACTTCGGCGGCGCGGAGATCTACGACATCGACGCCGTCCTGCAGCTCGTACGCCGGGTCGGGCATCGGCGCGTGATCACGGCGGGCACCTCGATGGGCGGGATCGCCACGATCCGCCAGGCGGGCCTGCTCGGCGGCTCCGACGAGGTGGTGGCCATCTCCTCGCTCGCGCACTGGGATTGGCACGACGGCGCCCATCCCAAGGCGAAGCGCGCGTTCCAGGCGCGTGTCGGGACGGTGCCCGGCCGCGCGGCCCTGCGGGCGTGGGGCGTGCGACTGCCCGAGGACTGGGACGAGCCCGAGTCACCCGAGTCGGTGATCGGCAAGATCGCGCCGACCCCGTTGGTGATCGTGCACGGGGCGGACGACCAGCTCTTCAGCGTGGACCACGCCCACCGGCTCTTCGACGCCGCGGACGAACCCAAGCGCCTGCTGATCGGCCAGGGATTCGGCCACGCCGAGGACGGGCTCTCGCCCGCGTTCGCCGTGCGCCTCGCGCGGGTGATGCACGAGGAACTGGAGCTCCCGTGGTCCGCGTGAGGCTGTTCGCCGCGCTCCGCGAGGCGGCAGGCGACGCGCAGGTCGAGGGCACGGGCAGCACCGTCGGCGAGGTCGTGGACGCGTTGTCGGCCGAGTACGGAGACCGCTTCGCCGCGGTGGCGCGGGTCAGCTCCTTCGTGGTGAACGGCGAGCGAGCGGGGCGCGAGCACCCGGTGGGCGAAGCGGACGAGCTCGCCTTGCTCCCGCCGGTCTCGGGCGGCGCTCATGGGCCGCGAGCATGAACCCACGCCTACTGGGATACTGACCCCCCATGCGCTTCCAACGCCTCCTCCTCGTCGTGAACCCCGTGGCGCGCACCGTATCCAAGCCGACCCTGGCCGTGATCGAGAAGGCGTTGTCGGCGGACTTCCACCTCGAGGTCACCGAGACCAAGGAGCGAGGGCACGCCTCTGAGATCGCGGGGCAGGCCGTGTCCGACGGGGTCGACCTCGTCGTGGTCTTCAGCGGCGACGGCACGATCAACGAGGTCGTGAACGCCCTCGCGGGAACGCGCACGGCGCTCGGCGTGATCCCCGGCGGCGCAACGAACATCCTCGTGCGGGCGCTGGGGCTGCCCACCGACCCCGTGGACGCCACCGGCGTGCTGATCGGCAAGGCGCTCGACGACGAGGGATTCAAGTTGCACCTCGGGCGCGCCGACGGCCGGTACTTCGCCGTGAACTGCGGCGCCGGCGTGGACGCCGCCGCGATGGCGCGCATGGACGCCAAGTTCCCCAAGACCAAGGCCAAGTTCGATCGGGTGGCGTTCCGCTCGGTGGCGTGGGAGCTGATGGTGGGCTACGCGGGCCGCGCACCCGACCTGCAGGTCTCGGTGGACGCCGGCGACCCGCTGCCCTCGCTTTCCGTGATGGTGGGACGCACCGATCCGTACACGTACTACAAGGACCGCGGCCTCCGCATGACGCCCGAGGCCTCGCTCGAGACCGGCCTCGATGTGTTGTCGGTCCGCAAGCTGAACCGCCGAAGCGTGCCGCGGGTGGCGCTGCAGGTGTTCGGCTCGGCGCGCCACGTGCACGGGCGCGACATCGACTACGTGCACGACGCCTCGAACGTCTTGGTCACGGCGGAGGAGGCGTTCCCCGTCCAGGTGGACGGGGATTCCCTCGGGGAGCACACGCGGCTGGAGATCGAGCTCGCCCGCGAGGCGCTCTGGGTCGTGGCCTGAACCGATCCCGCCTCTACCGGGGAGGCTCGGCCGGCTCCTCGGTGTGGATCCCGCACTCCCACTTGGGCTTGCCGGCCCAGCGCCCGGCGCGCTCGGGCTCGCCCGCGAACCGGATCCGCGTGCACGGCGCGCAGCCGATGGAGGAGTACCCAAGGTCGTAGAGCGGGTTGTGCGGCAGGTCCTGTTCCCGGAGGTAGTCCCACACCTGTTGATGCGTCCAGGTGGCCATCGGGTTCACCTTCACCATCCAGCGTCCGGGCTCGATCTCGTACTGATCCACGAACGGCGCGTTCGCCCGGGTGGGGGAGGAATCGCGGCGCAGCGCGGTGATCCACGCGTCGAAGCCCCGCAGGGCCTCGAACATCGGCCGCACCTTGTTCAGTTCGCAACACTGTTCCGGGTTGCGTTCGTACAGGCGGGGACCGAAATCCTCCGCCTGGCGCTCCACGGTGTACTCGCCGTAGAGGTCGACCACGTTCAGGTCGAGGCGCTCGGTGAGCTGCTGCTTGAAGGCCAGGGTCTCGGCGAACTGATAGCCCGTCTCCAGGAACAGTATCGGGATGCCTGGGCGCAATTGCTGGGCGAGGTGCATCACAACGGTGCCCTCGGACTGGAAGGCGGAGGCCACGGCGATGCGCTCGAGTCCCGAGGACTCCAGCGCCCACCGCAGGACCTCACGCGGATGCGCGTCTTCGAAGGCGATGTTGAGGGCGGCGAGGTCCTCTTCGGCCAGCAGTGTCTCCACGAGAGCACCCTTTTCGAGGTCGCGGGGAGCATACCCGTCCGAGGGAGAAGGGGCGGTAGCCCCCGACCTGCGGCGGCGCGTGTTCCGTACACTGGCCCGGCGCCCGCGGAGCGCGCGGACGCACCCCCGGAACCCACACCGAAGGAGCTGGATCTCGATATGTCCGACCCGTATCCCATCGCCCCGCACGGCGGCACCCTGGTGAACCTGCTCGCCGACGCCGCGTCGGTCGAGTCCCTGAAGGCCGAGGCCGCCAACCTGCCCAAGGTGGTCGTGAGCGAACGCGAGCTCTCCGACCTCGAGATGCTCGCGACGGGCGCGCTGAGCCCGCTCACGGGGTTCCAGGGTGAGCAGGACTACCACGCGGTGCTCGACGACATGCGCCTCGCCGACGGCCTGCCGTGGTCGATCCCGGTGACGCTCTCGCTCACCGACGAGCAGGCGCATGCGGTGGGAGGTGCCAACGCCGTGGCCCTGGTGCCCGCCGAGGGTGCCGAGCCGCTCGCCGTCCTGCGGGTATCCGAGATCTTCAAGCGCGACAAGCACAAGGAGTCCGTGCAGGTCTACCGGACGGATGAACCCGAGCACCCCGGGGTGGCCGCCGTGCTCGCGGCGGGGGACAACTGCGCGGCGGGCACCCTCGAGGTCATCGCCCTCCCGGCGCACGACGACTTCGCGAACTATCGCCTCACGCCGGCCCAGACGCGCGCGGCTTTCGAGGAGCGGGGCTGGAGGACCATCGTGGGCTTCCAGACGCGCAACCCGATCCACCGCGCGCACGAGTACATCCAGAAATGCGCGTTGGAGATCGTCGACGGCCTGTTGGTCCACCCCCTGGTCGGCGCGACCAAGGGCGACGACGTCCCGGCCGACGTGCGCATGCGCTGCTACGAGGCCCTGTTCGAGGGTTACTACCCGAAGGATCGGGCGATGGTGAGCGTGTTCCCCGCCGCCATGCGCTACGCCGGCCCTCGTGAGGCCGTCTGGCACGCGATCGCGCGGAAGAACTACGGATGCACGCACTTCATCGTGGGCCGCGACCACGCGGGGGTGGGCAGCTACTACGGCACCTACGACGCCCAGCAGATCTTCAAGCAGTACGCGCCGGGCGAGCTCGGCATCACCACGCTGAACTTCGAGCACTCGTTCTGGTGCAACGCGTGCGAGGGGATGGCCTCGCCCAAGACGTGCCCGCACCCTGAGGACGCCCGGATCTCGCTTTCCGGAACGAAGGTCCGCGAGATGTTGCGCGCCGGGGAGCGGCCTCCGGTCGAGTTCTCGCGGCCCGAAGTCGCCGACATCCTGATCGACGCTATGCGGGGGTAGGGCGACACCCTCCGGCGCGTCACTTGTGCCCGGCAGGGCCCTGCCGCGGGGCAAAGAGCGAGCGCCCCGCGTCAGTGCCCTGCCTCTTCAAGGGATCCGCAACCTGGTCTCGGTCGTGGCACACTTGATACGTATCGGGTATCTTCGGGTATGCGTATCTGATATCGTGGCTGGGTGCGGGATGCTTCTTCGATGCTTCGGATGGCGCGGCGGCGGGCGGGACTGACGCAGCGGGAGCTGGCGCGGCGGGCCGGGGTGCCGCAGCCGACGGTGTCTCGGATCGAAGCGGGGCGGATCTCTCCCTCGCTCGCCACGCTCGGTCCGTTGATCGAGGCGTGCGGGATGGAGATCGAGGTGATCGAGCGCGCCGGCGAGGGCGTGGACCGGGGGCAGCTGTGGGACGGTCTTCGTCGTTCGCCGGCCTCGCGCCTGAGGTACGCGGTCGCCTCGGCGAAGGCGGTGGCCGACCTCCTCGAACGAGCGCGTGAGGCGCCCGCATGACCGGGTTCGATCCCGATGCCATCCTGAGGACCCTCGACGCTCACGGGGTGCGCTTCGTGGTCGTGGGGGGTCTCGCCGGCAATCTGCGGGGCACGGCCGACGTCACCAACGACCTCGACGTGTGCTACGCCCGCGACACGAACAACCTCGAGCGTCTCGGCGTCGCCCTCGAGGAGCTCGACGCGCGGCCGCGCGGCACCGGCGTTGTGGACGATCTGCCCTTCAAGCTCGACGCACTCACGCTTCGACACGGCGATACGTTCACGTTCCTCACGTCGGCCGGCGCGTTCGACATCCTGGCCACGCCGAGTGGAACGACCGGATTCGAGGATCTCGACGCGGGCGCCACCTCGATCGACCTCGGGGGTGGGCTCGTGGTGCGGGTGGCTTCCCTTGAGGACCTGATGCGGATGAAACGGGCGGCGGCACGGCCGAAGGATCTCATCCAACTCGAGCATCTGGGCGCCCTGCGCGAGGAGGTCGAGCGGTTCAAAGAGCAGGGGCTCGACCCCCAACAGGGGGAATGACCAGGGCAAACGCGCGCTGGTAGCCTCGACGCACGTTCTTCCGGCCCTGGAGGCAACGATCCACGTCCCCAAGATGCTCCGTCGCGTCGTCGTGGTGGCCGCCGCGCTGGCGGTGGCCGCGATGGCGCTGCCCGCACGCGCGGACACCGCCGGCGACCTCACGAACGCCCGCGTGCAGGCAGATGCCGCTCGGGCCGAGCTCGACACGATCGCACAGCAGTGGCAGGCGGCGGAGGCACAACTTGCGCAGGCGCGTGACGCCGCCGACGCCGCGACGGCGAGGATCGCGGAGCTCGAACGCGCGCTCGTGGGCGTCCGGGCTCGGCTGAACGAGCGTGCCGCCCAGCTGTACATGGCCGGCGGCAGCGAGCCCATGGTGGCCCTGCTCACGTCGAGCTCCATCACGGAGGCCACCGACCGGCTCCAGTACGCCGGCGCCATCGCCCAGCGGGACACGGACCTGGCGACGAGCGTCTCGGCCCAGGCGCAGGAGCTGGAGTGGCGGCGCGCCCAGCTCGCGGACGCCGTGGCGCTCCAGGGAGCTGCTACGGCGTCGCTCAAGGCCCAGGAGGCCGCGATCTCCGCTCGGGTGGCCGACTATCAGGCGCGCGTGAGCGATCTGCAACGCCAGCTCGCCGCCGAGCAGGCGCCACCCTCGCTCTCCCCGGGCGGAGCTTCCTCGCCACCCGCCGGCGAGCCGCCCGCCGGGGGACCGCCGCCCGTGAGCGGGTCGGGGTGGCTCCAGACCTGTCCTGTGCACGGCGCCACGTCGTTCGTGGACTCCTTCGGCGACCCTCGCCCGGGCGGCCGCACGCACGAGGGCATCGACCTGATCGCGGCCTACGGGACGCCCGTGGTGGCGACCGCCCCCGGCACCGTGCACCACACCAGCAGCTCGACCGGCGGCTACGGCACCGTCCTCTTCCTCGACGGGAGCGCCGACTGGACCTTCTCCACGCACTTCAGCTCCTACGCAGGCCCCGGCGACGGTGCGCACGTGAGCGCGGGTGAGACGATCGGGCTCGTAGGCTCGACCGGCGACACGAACGTGAACCACCTCCACTTCGAGTACCACCCCGGCGGCGGCGCGGCGGTCGACCCTTACTCGGCGCTGCTGGGCGTGTGCTGAACGTGGGTCCCCGAACCGCACCTCGGCTCGGCCCCGTAAGATAGGCACGTGGCAACCAACTACGGGAACCGGCGGATCGATCGCATCCGCGACGCCGCGTACCTGCAGGGCATCGACGATCTCTCGCTCGAGGAGCTGCGCTCCCGTCGCGACGAGTGCCTCTCAGAGCGCGAGTACCTCTCGCTGCTTCGCCGGCTCGTGCAGGGCCGCGCCGAGATCCTGCAGGCGGAGCTCGCCTCTCGCTCGGCGGACGAGGACGCCGGCCCCCTCGTGGACCGGCTCGCCACGATCCTGGCCGGCGACGAGCCCTCGGGCCCTTCCCGGGGGGAGGCCGTCCACGTGGGACTACCGGAGGAAGAACTGCTGCTGGCCCGCCGCCGGGTCGAACGCCTCGTGGCCGACGCGGGCATCTCGGACCCCTCCGTCCTCGACGACGCCTCCCTCGCCACGGCGGCCGAGACGCTCGTGAGCGAGGAGCATGAGGTCTCCGCCGCGCGCGCAGTAGTGATGGGCGTGTTGGATACGCTCCAGGCAGAGCTGAAGCGTCGGTACAAGGACGACCCGAGCCTCGCCCTGACCTGAGCGCTCGGGACTAGGCACGAAGGACCCTCGCGACCCATCCGCTGTACCCCGCCCGGCCCATCGGAAGGTCCGCCGTCCAGGGGCGGGAATCGGACGGAGGCCCTATGGCGAGCGGACGTTCGGACCGCGAGAGTGCGCAGGGCCGTCATCCGCCGATCGAGTCCGAGGTAGCACGTGAGCGTCACCATGGAGCAGGTCCCCTTCACCCCAGCGGTCGCGACCGCACACGAGGACATCCTGCGTGATCAGCTGACCATCTTCGCCCGGGAGCTGGGCGTCCTGTATCGATCGGAGCGTGCGCGCAGCCGCGAGCTCGAGGTTGCGATGGAGGCGATGCGGGAGACCTGCGTCGCAACGATCACCGCGCTCGCCCATGCGGTCGAGGCAAAGGACGTCACCACGCGCGGGCATCTCGACCGCACGCAACGCTACGGGATCGCCCTCGCGGAGCGCGTGGACCCCGCCCTCGCGGCGCGCCCGGAGGTTGGCTACGGGTTCTTCCTGCACGACATCGGGAAGGTGGGGATCCCCGAGGCGATCTTGTCAAAGCCGGGCCCGCTCGACGAATCCGAGTGGGACATCATGCGGACGCACGCGGCGATCGGGGCCAAGATCGTGGAGCCCATCCGGTTCCTCGCCGATGCGGTAGAGATCGTGCGCAGCCATCACGAGCGATGGGACGGACGCGGCTACCCCTACGGCCTGGCCGGTGAGGCGATCCCCGTGGCGGCCCGCGTGTTCGCCGTCGCCGATTCCTTCGACGCCATGACCTCGGATCGCCCCTACCGCGATGCCCTGCCGCTCGAGCGCGCCGTCCGGGAGATCCGCGAGGGCTCCGCCACGCAGTTCGATCCCGTCGTGGTGGAGGCATTCTGCGAGCTGATCGACGACGGCGAGCTGCTGCTCGACGGCCTCCTCCCAGGGGCACCCGCAGACCCTCGCTGAGCTAGGCTGCAACGCATGGTGCATGCGGTGCCCCTCGTACGCGTGGTCCGCTCCCGCGTGACGGAGTCCGTGCACCTGGGCGACGTCGCGGTATGCGACGCGGAAGGCCGGCTGATCGCATCGGCGGGCGACCCGTCCCGCTTCCTGTTCGCCCGTTCCTGCATGAAGCCCCTGCAGGCGGCCGTAGCGCTCCGGGCGGTTGGCGCGCCGACCGTGGACGATCGAGAGCTCGCGGTGATGTGCGCGTCCCACCAGGGCGAGGCGGTCCACGTCCGCACCGTTCGCCGCGTCCTGCACCTCGCGCGGTTGACCCCCGAGGCGCTGCAGACGCCGGCCGCCTACCCGAGCGACGCGGGCGCGCATGCACGGGCGCGGTCCCGCTCACCGATCTACCACAACTGTTCGGGCAAGCATGCCGGCATGCTCCTGGCCACGGTGCGTTCGGGATGGGATCCGATGTCCTACCGCCGGCCGAGCCACCCGCTCCAACGCCGCGTGGCCTCGGCGGTCTCCGCGTGCACGGGCGTGGCCCACCCCGCGGTCGGCGTGGACGGCTGTGGCCTCCCGGTCCACGGGATGCCCCTTCGAGCCATGGCCACGCTGTTCGCCAGGCTCGCGCGTCCCGAACGCCTCGGGGAACTGGAACCGTTCGCGCGCCGGGCAACGGGCGCGATGCTCGCCCACCCCTACGTGGTGGGCGGCAAGGGGCGGTTGGACACCGCCACCATGACGGCGAGCGGGGACGTCGTGGTGAAGGAGGGGGCGGAGTCGCTTTCGTGTGCCGCCTCCCTGAGCTCGGGGCTGGGGGTGGCGGTCAAGATCGCCGACGGTGGGTACCGGGCGGCCGGCCCCGCGTTGCTCCACGCCCTGGCCGCCGTCGATGCCCTCACGAGGGCAGAATCGGAGGCACTCGCGGCCCACGCCCGGCCGCGGGTGCTCGGGGGCGGGCGTCCCGTGGGCGAGATGACACCCGTGTTCGAGCTGCGCCGCAGGCGCTGACAGACCTGCGTTCGCGGCGACCTGCACTAGCATCGAAGGGATGTCCGCTCCCCGCGTCGCCGTCATGTCCGTGCACACCTCGCCCATGGATCAACCCGGATCCGGCGACTCCGGCGGCATGAACGTGTACGTCCGAGCGGTCACCGAACGGCTCGCGCGACTCGGCGTCGAGGTCGACCTCTTCACCCGCTGTCGCGGCGGCGACACCCACGACGTGCGAGAGATCGCGCCGGGCATCCGCGTGGTGAGCGTCAAGGCGGGGCCGTGCACCCCCGTGCCCAAGGCGGTCCTGCCGCGGTTCCTCCCCGAGTTCCTGGGAGGCGTGCTGAGGATCGCCCGGGAAGACGGCGGCGGGTACGACATCGTGCACAGTCACTACTGGCTCTCTGGCTGGGTCGGGCGCGCGGCCAAGGAGGCCTGGGGCACGCCGCTCGTGGCCTCCTTCCACACGCTCGGGAAGGTGAAGAACTATTCGCTGGCCCGCGGGGAGCGCCCCGAACCGGCCGCTCGCCTCGCCGGAGAGGAGCGCGTCATCGCCGACGCCGATCTGATCCTCGCGCCGACGCCCTCGGAGGCCGCTCAGCTCGTCGGTCTCTACCGGGCGGACCCAGCCCAGATCCGGCTGGTGCCCCCGGGGGTCGATCACACGATCTTCGTGCCCAAGGATCGCGCGGCGGCGCGAGAGGCGCTGCACCTATCCGGGCTCCGCCTCGCGCTCTACGTGGGCCGCCTTCAAGGGCAGAAGGGCCCCGACGTGGCCGTGCGCACCCTTGCCGAGGCCGTGGCGCGCGACCCGGAGGTGGCCGGCGATCTGGTGCTCGCCATCGTCGGAGGCCCGAGCGGGGCCGACCACGGCGCCGAGATGGCCCGGCTCATGGACCTCGCGGGCGCCCTGGGGGTGAGCGATCGCGTGATGCTGTTTCCCCCACAGCCCCAGGCGCGCCTCGCGGACTTCTACGCGGCCTCCGACGTGGTGCTCACGCCGTCGCGGTCGGAATCGTTCGGGCTCGTCGCCCTTGAGGCGCAGGCCTGCGGCGTGCCCGTCGTGGCCGCCGCCGTCGGCGGGTTGCGCTACGTCGTCGAGGACGGCCGCACGGGCTTCCTCGTGGAGGGCCACGATCCCGCCGATCACACCGACCGACTGCTCCAGATCCTGCGCGACCCCGCGCTGGCGGCCCGACTGGGTGGAGAAGCCGCCCGTCGGGCGCTCAGGTTCACCTGGGACGCCACCGCGCACGAGCTCATGAGCGTCTACGACGAGGTCGCAAAGGACCGCGTCCCGGCGCGTTGACGCTCTGACCAGCGCCGATGTGATCCGTCGCACGGTGGCCATCGATTTGTCACTCTTTGTTCCAACCTCCCTACCAGCGGATATACCCTCTGACCAGCGGAAACATGGAGTTGACCCGTATGCGAGAGCGCCCGTAGGATTCGGCTCGCTCCAAGCAGTCGAAGCACCGACTCGAGGAGACCGGACGAGGCGCCGGGGGCCGCAAGGTCAACCGGCGCGACGGGGAACTTGAAGCCGCAAGGTGGGGAGGGAACCGGCGCCACGCAGCCGCAAGGCAGGACGTGGCGGCCCTGGACGAGGAAGCCCGCAAGGGCGGAGGCGGTCGGGGAGCCCGCCGAGGTGGGACCGCCGCAAGGCGAGACCCCCGGAGGCGAGGCGACGAGAACGCCGCGAGGCGAGCTCGTTCGCCGGGCGGTCGGGTCACGCGAGCAGGTCGCGGAGGTTGCTTGGAGCACCTGAGCCCGAGAGGCTGATGGTGGTTGGGAGCTTCGGTTCCCGACGAGCCGGAGGTCTCTCGGGTTCTTTCTTTTCCCGCCGCGTTCTGCGTGCGATACGGTCCCTGCCATGGCCGAAGGTCGCATCAAGCGCGCGCGAGACGCCGAGGAGCGCCGGGAGCGGACCGTCGAGGCCGCCATGCGTCACTTCGCCGAGCACGGCTACCGCGGGGGACGCGTGGAGGACATCGCGGCCGAGGTGGGCGTCGCCAAGGGCACGGTCTTCCTGGACTTCGGATCCAAGGAAGGGCTGTTCCTCGCCGCCTACCAACGCGGCGTCTCCCGCCTGCCTGCGTGGCTCGACGCCCCCAAGGAGGTCCTGGACGAGGGCTTCTGGGCCACGCTCGACTGGTGGCTCGAAGGCACGGAGCGGTTCAACGCGGAGGACTGGGTCCCCAACCGTCTCGCCATGGTCGGGCGCTACGACACGGGGATGGGCCTGCGCCGACCGATCGACCGGTACATGCGCAGCGAGGATCCCTACGGGACGCTCGAGTTCGTCGAGTTCGGCGTGAGCCGTCGGGAGATCCGCGACGACGTCGACGCCGAGATGATCGCGTCGATGCTCGACTGGGTGGCCGAGCGGTTCCAGGACGCGCTGTCGGAGGCCGACCTCGACCCGGGTCTGATCCATCGCGCCCCCGAGCGGCGAGGGATGAGGATCAAGGAGTTCGTGGAGGTCCTGCGCAGCGGCATCCAGCGTGCGCCGGAGGATGCCTGAGCCGGGCCGTCCCCGTCCATTGGGTGGCGGAGCGACCCCGCACGTTGGGGTGGCGGGCCGTCCCCGCCCATTAGGATGGCGCGATGACGGCGCCGGCAGCCTCCGACGAGGATCGATCGCGGCGCGTCGCGTTCCTCGGCGGGGGCAAGATGGGGGAGGCGCTGATCTCGGGCCTGATCCGCTCCGGCGGGCGGAACGCGGATCAGATCATGGTCACGAACCGGCGCGAGGAGCGTGCTCGGGAGCTCGCCGGCAAGTACGGGGTGACCGCCACACTGGACAACGCGGAGGCCGCGCGCTGGGCGGAGGTCCTCGTGCTCATGGCCAAGCCGCAGGACACCGAGGTCCTCCTGAGCCAGATCCGCGAACATGTGGGGACCGAGGCCCTCGTGATCAGCTTCGCGGCGGGCGTGCGCACGTCGTTCGTCGAGAAGCACCTGCACGAGGACGTCCCGGTGGTCCGCGTGATGTCGAACGTTCCCGTCATGGTCGACGAAGCGATGTCGGTCCTGAGCGCCGGCGCCACTGCCACCGACGCGCACCTCGAGACGGCTGAGGAGCTGCTGGGCTACGTGGGCCGGGTCCTTCGCCTCAAGGAGAAGCACCTCGACGCGGTCACCGCCACGAGCGGAAGCGGCCCCGCCTACTTTTTCCTGCTGGCCGAGGCCATGATCGAGGCCTGCATCCTGCTCGGGCTCTCGCGCGACGTGGCGACCGAGTTGATCATCCAGACCATGCTCGGTTCCGCGAAGATGCTGCGCGACACGGGCAAGCATCCCGTGGAGCTCCGCGAGATGGTGACGTCGCCGGGTGGGACGACCATCGAGGCGATCCGCCACCTGGAAGAAGCTGGGGTGCGCGCCGCGTTCCTCAACGCCATCGACGCCGCGCGGCATCGTTCGCTGGAGCTGGCGCAAGGTGGCGACGACGAGGACGACTAGAGAGGTGTCACATGGGTAGGGGAGCACTCGCGAAGGTTCGCTCGGCCAAGGACCGTCAACGCAAGAAGAAGGCCCGCGACAAGCGCCAGGCGGACGAGCGGACGGCAACGCGCAAGGCGGCGCGTCGGCGCTGAGCGCCCACGATGAGGGAGGCGGCTCCCGCGCCGCGTTCAGTCCCGCGCGGCGATGCGGTTGCGCAGGGTGCCGATGCCCTCGGCGGCGAGCTCGACGGTCGCGCCCGGCCACAGGCGCCGGCCCTGCTCGGAATCGTCGCCGGCGAGCGGCCCCAGGGCGAACGCGTCGCCGCGCTCAAGCACCGCCCCCTGCGACACGTCGCTGATCAGCGAGAACAGGTTGGTGGCGGCGCCGTTGAGGTTGGCCTTCAGCCGCTCCTCGCCATCGACGCGTACCTGTACGAACATCGTCTGGGGGTCGAGCTCGTCGGCGGTGACGACACACGGTCCGATCGCGAGCGGGACGCCCTCGGCGGTGGCGACGGCCGCGCCGTCGCCCGAGCGCGCCCGCCAGTCGTTCACGAGCGTGTAGCCGAAGACGGCGGCGCGCGCCTGCTCGAGGTCGGCGCGGCTCGTCTCCACCCCGATCACGGCCGCCACCATGGGCTCGTAGTCGAGCCAGGCCGCGCCGCGGGGCCAGGGAACATCGTCCTCCGGACCCACGACGCGTCGCTCCACGTCCAGAGCGCGGGGTGAGAGCAGGGATGCCGGGAACAACGGCGTCAGGACCCGCGCGCGCTTCACGCGCGAATCCCAGACGTCGGCGCGTTCGAGGGCAGCACGGGCGGCATCAAGCACGGTGCCTCGGCTGCTCGAGACCAGGGCCTCGAGGGTGGTGGGGAAGGCCGGATGCCCGACGGCGTCGGGCAGGTCGACCACCTCACCCTCGAGGATCGCTCCCAGCCGCCGGTGCCCCCCCCGGTCGAAGGTCACGAGCCTCATCAGGGAGCCGAAGCATACGCCCGGCCCCCGACGATTTCCGGCTTTCAACCAGGGAGTTCGGCCCAACCGCGGGTCGTCGCCGCGTTGGGCGCGGTCCCGGCCGCTCGGATAGCATGGCGGCTTGCGCAGCGGTTCCTTCACGTCCGAAAGGGGCGAGCTCCGATGACCGAGAAGTTCCGCATCACCTACGCCACGCTGTCCGCCGACAACGAAGAGCTCCAGCGGAGCTACGACGAGGGCGTAGAGCAGGCGCGCGCCGAGCTCGGCAAGGAATACCCCGTCGTCGTGAACGGGCAGGAGCGCTGGACCGGCGATCTCGTGGAGGAACGCTCGCCCATCGACCACGACATCGCGCTCGGCAAGTTCGCCCAGGCCTCGATCCAGGACGTCGACGACGCCGTGGCCGCGGCCAAGGCCTTCTCCCTCGAGTGGGATCGGATGGGGTGGCAGGAGCGGGTGCGCATCCTGCGCAACGCCGCCGACATCATGGAGGACCGCCTCTACCTGCTGTCCGCCCTGATGGCGTTCGAGGTCGGCAAGAGCCGACTCGAGGCGCTCGGGGACGTCCAGGAGACGGCCGAGTTGATCCGCTGGAATTGCGACGAGATGGAGAAGCACGAGGGCTTCCGCGAGCCGATGAGCGGGCTCGGCGCCGCGGGCGACTACTACGACATCCTGCGCCCGTTCGGCGTGTGGGCCGTGATCAGCCCGTTCAACTTCCCGCTCGCGCTCTCGGGCGGGCCCACGAGCGGCGCCCTCGTGGCCGGCAATGCCGTCTGCCTCAAGCCGTCCAACGCCGGGGCCCTGCTCGGCTACAAGCTCTACGAGGTCTACCGCGATGCCGGCGTGCCGGGCGGCGCCTTCCAGTTCCTGCCGGGCCGCGGCGCGGTGGCGGGCGAGCATCTCGTGCACCATCCCGACGTGGGCGGCATCACGTTCACGGGCTCCTACGAGGTCGGCATGGGGATCTACAAGACATTCGCCACCGAGTTCCCCAAGCCGGCGATCTGTGAGATGGGCGGCAAGAATCCCGCGATCGTCACAAAGAACGCCGATCTCGACAAGGCCACCGACGGGGTCCTGCGCTCGGCCTTCGGCTACGGCGGGCAGAAGTGCTCGGCATGCTCGCGGGTGTACGTGGAACGCGAGGTGCACGACGCCTTCCTCGATCAGCTCAAGGCCAAGACCGAGAAGATCAAGATCGGCGATCCGATCGAGCGCGACGTGTACCTCGGGCCCGTGATCAACGGGTCGGCGGTCAGGACCTTCGAGGAGGCCGTGGACGAGGCCCGCAAGAACGGCACCGTGGTCACGGGCGGCGAGGTGCTCACCGACGGGGACCTCGCGCGCGGCAACTTCGTGCAGCCCACGGTGGTGGAAGTCCCGGCCGACAACTGGCTCTTCGAGAAGGAGCTGTTCGTGCCCTTCGTGGCGGTGGCGCCGGTGGACTCCCTCGACGAGGGCATCAGGCTCTCGAACGCGAGCGAATACGCCCTCACGGCCGGACTCTTCAGCGAGGACGGATCCGAGATCCGCGAATGGCTCGACCGGATCGACGGCGGCGTGGTCTACGTGAATCGCCGCGCCGGCGCGACCACGGGGGCGTGGCCCGGGGTGCAGCCGTTCGGCGGGTGGAAGGGATCGGGGACGACTGGCAAAGCGGGGGGCGGCCCCTACTACGTGATGCAGTACATGCGCGAGCAGTCGCGGACGGTGATCTCCGAGTGAGTGCCCCGGGGTCTGAGGACATCGATCCAGGGATCGTTGAGCTGGAGAACATCGAGCTCGACGGGCTGGCGGGAGCCGAGGCGCCCGTCCTGATCACCGAGGTGCCGGGACCGCAGGCCCAGCTGATCTTGGAGCGCGATCGCCGCACCACCTCGCCGTCCCTTCCGCGCGCGTATCCGTTCGTGCCCTCGCGCGGCGCCGGCAGCGTGGTGGAGGACGTGGACGGCAACCGCTTCCTGGACATGAACGCCGGCATCGCCGTGACCTCCACCGGCCACTGTCACCCGCGCGTCGTGCGGGCGATCCAGGAGCAGGCGTCGAAGCTGATCCACTACTCCGCCTCGGACTTCTTCCTGCCGATCTACTCGGAGGTGGCGGAGCGCCTCGACGCCATCGCGCCCATGGAGGGGCCCGCGCGCTCGTTCCTCACGAACTCCGGCACCGAGGCCGTCGAGGCGGGCATCAAGCTCGCTCGCTGGGCCACGGGCCGCCAGTACCTCATCGCGTTCTACGGGTCGTTCCATGGCCGGTCCTACGGGTCGGTGTCGCTCACCGCGTCCAAGTCCAGCTACCGCGCCGGCTTCGGGCCGCTGCTCCCGGGTGTGCTGCACGCGTACTACGGAGACGGCCGCGACATGCAGATGGCCCCGGGCTCGGCACAGGACGGCTTTCCCACGCTCGATTACATCGAACATTTCCTGATGAAGCGGCTCGTCGCGCCCCAAGAGGTCGCCGCGGTCGTCGTGGAGCCGGTGCTGGGGGAGGGCGGTTACATCGTTCCGCCGGACGGGTGGCTCATGGGGCTGCGCGAGCTCTGCGATCGACACGGCATCTATCTGATCTGCGACGAGGTCCAGTCAGGGATGGGCCGAACGGGCAAGATGTGGGCGGTCGAGCACTTCGGCGTCGAGCCCGACATCTTGCTATCCGGCAAGGGCATCGCCTCGGGCATGCCGCTGGGCGCCATGATCGCCAAGGACGCGAAGATGACGTGGACGATGGGGACGCACGGGTCCACGTACGGCGGAAACGCGGTGGCGTGTGCGGCCGCGCTCGCCACCATCGACGTGATCCAGCAGGAGAACCTGCTCGAGAACGCCGACAAGGTGGGCAACGTGATCCTCGAAGGCCTGCGGGACATCCAGACCCGCCACCGGAGCATCCGCGAGGTGCGCGGGCTGGCGTTGATGATCGGCATCGAACTGCCGGATCACGACTTCGCCGCGGCGGTCGAGCAAGCCTCCTTCGCCAAGGGGCTGCTGATGCTGGGATGCGGCGACAACGCGATCCGCATCTCGCCGGCCCTGAACCTGCGCGAGGATCAGGCCCACACCGCGCTGGAGATCTTCGAGTCGGTGCTCGACGAGGTCGAGAACGCCGGCGGGTAGGCCATGTCCTCGCTGGTCGATGCGCTCACGGTGGACTGCACGCGTCCGGCCGTGCTGGCGGACTTCTGGTGCACGGTCCTCGGCTACGTTCACGGCGGAGCCGACGAGGATTCGCGGTGGATCATCGATCCGAACGGCCGGGGTTGGACGATGTTGTTCCTCATCGTGCCCGAAACCAAGTCGCTCAAGAACCGGCTGCACCTCGACCTCAGGCCGCCCGTCTCGATGGAGGACGAGGTCGTCCGTCTCGAGGGGCTGGGGGCGACGAGCGTGCGCCTCGTCGCCGAGGGCGGCGGTTTCTGGACGATCATGGCCGACCCCGAAGGCAACGAGTTCTGCGTGCTGCGAGGGCCGGCGGACGGATGGGAGCCCGACGAGGCCGCGACGTGACGTCCAAGGTCACCACGATGCAGGACGCGGTGGCCGAGCTCGTGCGCGACGGCGACACCGTGGCGATCGAGGGATTCACGCATCTCATCTGCTTCGCGGCGGGCCACGAGATCATCCGCCAGCGACGGCGCGACCTCACGCTTGCCAGGATGACGCCCGACGTGGTGTACGACCAGATGATCGGCGCCGGTGTCGCCTCGAAGCTGATCTTCAGCTGGATGGGCAACCCCGGGGTGGGGAACCTTCACGCGGTGCGGCGTCGGATCGAGGGGGCGGATCCCGCGGAGCTCGCGATAGAGGAGTACTCGCACTTCGGGATGGTCTGTCGCTATATGGCGGGTGCGGCGAACCTGCCGTTCTTCCCGCTCCGTAGCTATTACGAGTCCGACATCCCTGCCGCGAACCCCAAGATCGTGCCCATGACCTCGCCGTACGACGACGGCGAAGAGGTCTACGTCGTACCGCCGCTCAAGCCCGACGTGGCCATCGTGCACGCGCAGCGCGCCGACGAGGCCGGCGACACGCAGATCTGGGGGTTGCTGGGCTGCCAGAAGGAGGTGGCCTTCGCGGCCCACAAGGTGATCGTCGTGGTCGAGGAGGTCGTCGAGGAATCGGTGATCCGCCAGGACCCCAACCGCACCGCGATCCCCGGCGTGATCGTGGACGCCGTGGTCCAGGAGCCGTTCGGATGCCATCCGAGCTTCGCGCAGGGCTACTACGACCGCGACAACGCCTTCTACCTGGAGTGGGATGCGATCGCGCGCGAGCAGGATCGCCTGGATGCGTGGCTCGACGAGTGGGTGTACGGCCTGGCGAACCACGGGGAGTACGTGGAGAAGTTCGGGGCTGCCTATTGGGATCGCTTGCGCCCGGAGCCGGCGCTCTCGGGCGAGGTCGATTACGGGAGATACGCGTGAACGCCCCCGCCGCCCCCCCCGACCTCGGCTACTCCAAGTCCGAGATCATGATCGCCGCGAGCGCGCGCCTGCTCGTCGGCGCGACGAACTGCTTCGTGGGCGTCGGGCTGCCCAACATCGTGTGCAACCTCGCGCAGCGCACCGTGGCGCCCTCGCTGCAGCTCGTGTACGAGTCCGGCGTGTTCGGCGCGCGTCCGCAGCGCCTCCCGCTGTCGATCGGCGACCCCACGCTTGCCACCGGCTCGACGGCGGTGACCTCCATGTTCGAGCTGTTCGCCTTCTACCTCCAGGCGGGGCTGATCGACGTGGCGTTCCTCGGAGGCGCGCAGATCGATCGATTCGGCAACCTCAACACCACGGTGATCGGCGACTACGCGAACCCCAAGGTCCGCCTCCCGGGCTCCGGCGGCGCGTGCGAGATCGCGATCCACGCGAGCCAGATCCTCGTGATCATGCGTCAGGCTCGCCGGTCGTTCGTCGACACCATCGATTTCCGTACCTCGCCGGGCCACAGCGGGGATCCCCAACACGACGCCGCTCGCGGGTGGAACGGCCGCGGCCCCACCGGTGTGGTCACCGATCTCGGCACGTACGGCTTCGACGAGGCCACCGGCGAGATGACCCTGCGCACGATGCACCCGGGCGTGGCGCTCGAGGACGTGCGGGCGAACATGGGCTGGGATCCGCGGGTCGTGAGCGACCTGACGCAGACGCCGCCCCCCAGTCCCCAGGAGCTGCGGTTGATCCGCGAGGAGCTGGATCCGGGCGGCGTCTACACCAAGTGAGGGAGGCGGGAGCGATGGAGGAGCCTGTGCGACCGGACGAGCCCGGCGAGGCGGGCGAGGAGGTCGCGTGGGATCGGGAGCGGGCCGACGCCGAGCCGGAGCCCGGGTGGGCGGATGCCATCCGTGAGGGCAGGAAGGCCCGCGGCGAGCGCCTCAAGGAGGTCTTCGCCTCCTTCGACGACGAAGACCCGCGGAGCCCGCCGGTCTGACGGGCGGTAGTAGCATCCGCGGATGCCATCGGAGTCGGCGTGACGAAGGTGTTCCCGCGGGTGTTGGACCGCCCGTTGCCCACGGCCGTTTCCGCCGAGGGCGCCTGGATCGTCGATGCGGACGGAACCCGGTATCTCGACGGCGCGGGCGGTGCGATCGTGGTGAACGTGGGGCACGGCGCGCCCGCCGTGATCGAGGCCATCACGCGGCAGATCCACAAGACCCAGTACGTGCACGCCACGATGTTCACCACCGAGGCCGTGGAGGCGTACGCGGACGCCATGGCCGCTCGGCTGCCGATGGACGGGCCACGCATCTATCCCGTGTCGGGCGGAAGCGAGGCCGTGGAGACGGCGATGAAGCTCGCGCGTGCCTACCACCTGGCGCGCGGCGAGCAGGCCCGCGTCACCGTGGTGGGACGACGGGGCGCGTACCACGGGAACACGCTGGGGGCGCTCGACGCGAGCGGGAAGGAGCCGCTGCGCAAGCCGTACACCCCCTGGCTGGGACGGCACCTGCACGCGCCGGCGGCCTATGAGTACCGATGCCTGAACCCCGGGCATCCGCAGGGCTGCGGGGACTGGCACGCGGCGGAGCTCGACCGCATGATCCAACAGACCGGGCCGAACACCGTGGCCGCGTTCATCGCCGAGCCCGTCGCGGGCGCGACGCTCGGAGCCGCGGTGCCCTGCGAGGACTACTGGGAGAAGGTCGTCGAGGTCTGCCGCCGTTACGGGGCCCTCGTGATCGCGGACGAGGTCATGACCGGCATGGGGCGCACCGGGCGCTGGTTCGGCGTCGAGCACTGGGGGGTGCGCCCCGACATCCTGACGGCGGGCAAGGGAACCACCAGCGGGTACGTACCGTTCGGCTTCGCGGCCGCGAGCGGTTCGGTCTTCGAGGCGGTGTCGGCGGCGGGCTTCGTCCACGGCTTCACGTGGTCGCACAACGCGCTGGGGGCAGCCGCAGGCTCGGCCGTGATCGAGACCCTCGAGGAGGGCGATCTCATCGCCCGATCCGCCTCGGTGGGCGCCGGCCTCCGCGCCGAACTGCGCGCGGAGCTGGCAGACGTTCCCTCGGTGGGCGACGTGCGCGGTTTGGGGCTGATGATCGGGATCGAGCTCGTGCGCGACCCGCTCACCAAGGAGCCGTTCGCGCGCGCGGACCGGATCACCGAGCGCATCGTGGCCGCGGCACGCGAACGCGGCCTCCTGCTCTACTCCTCGGTGGGCCACGTGGACGGAGCCAACGGCGACATCCTCATGCTCGGCCCGCCGTTCTGCCTCACCGACGACGACGCCTCCGTGCTCGTCGAGCGCACAGCCGCGGCGATACGTTCGGTGGCGTGAGCGAACGCGTCGGCCTGGTGCGCTGCCCCGAGGCGGCGATCTACGACCACGGTCCCCAGCACCCCCTTCGGCCCGAGCGCGTGCTGCTGACGTGGGAGCTGATCGATGCCTACGGCCTGAGCCGCGCGCCTGGGGTCGTGTCCCTTTCGTGCGAGCCCGCCGACGATGCCACGCTCGAGCTGGTCCATACGCCTGCCTACCTCGAAGCAACGAAGCGGGCGGGCGCGGGAGAGGACGGGGAGTGGTCACGGTTCGGGTACGGGCCGGGCGACAACCCCATCTTCGACCGGATGCACGAGGCCGGCGCCCTGGTGGCCGGCGCCACGCTCGCGGCCGCCCGGGCCGTGTGGGCCGGGGACGTGGAGCATGCCTTCAACGCGACGGGGGGTCTGCACCACGCCATGCCGGCGCGCGCGTCCGGGTTCTGCGTGTACGACGATCCGGCCGTCGCGATCGCATGGCTCCTCCAGGAAGGGGCCGAGCGCGTCGCGTACGTGGACGTGGACGTGCACCACGGCGACGGGCCGCAGACGATCTTCTACGACGATCCGCGGGTGCTCACGGTGTCGCTGCATCAGTACGCGCCCGAGGTCGGGTTCTTCCCGGGCACCGGCGGCCCGGATGAGTGGGGCGGTCCGGGCGCCGTCGGGACGAGCGTCAACGTCGCGTTGCGTCCCGGGACGGGGGACGAGGGCTGGCTGGCGGCGTTCGATCGAGTGGTGCCCGAGGTCGTCGCGCGCTTCGGCCCCGACGTGTTGGTCACCCAACTGGGGTGCGACACGCACGGTTCCGACCCGCTCGCGAACTTAGAGCTCACGACCGCGGCGTACCGGGAGACCGCCGTCCGACTGCATGCGCTTGCCCACGAGGAGGCGGGCGGCCGCTGGGTGGCGACGGGGGGCGGCGGGTACCGGTGGGCGACCGTGGTGCCGCGCGCGTGGACCATCTACTTCGCCGAGATGTCTGGCACGCGGCCTCCCGACGCCATCCCGCAGCCGTGGCTCGCCCGCGCTCGCGACCTCTGGGGCGCCGACGTCCCCGCAACGCTCTCCGATCCGACGACCGAGAACGCCGATGGCTAGGAGTCGCCGAGCGCCCCCACGATGTGCTCGATCAGCCAGCCGAGCCACAGATAGAGGTCGAACGTCGCGAGGTCTTGCGGGTCGTCGAAGTCCGCGCGCGCCGTCTCCTCCGTGACGTCAAGACGAACCCCGTACACGAGCCTGAGGTCGTTGATGCAGCGAAGCAGGGCCGTCAGCCGTTCCTCGGATACACGCTGATCGCGGAGCGCCGCCTCGGCCTCATCGAGCCCGGCCAGTCGCTCCTCGAGCAGACCGTTGCCGGCCGTCCGCTCGTAATCGAGGTTTTCCAGCAGATCGTCGGGATAGGCGGGCGGGAACAAGCGCGCCACCCCGACGTCGCTCGCGGGGTTCTCCGCGAGCAGGAGCGCGCGCATCGATCCGAGCTGTTCGCGGAGCAGCTCGCGTTCGCGGACTTCGAGGCGGAGCTCGTATCCATCGCGTCGTCGGCGGACCAAGCGGGGGGCGCCCACGCTAGGCGTCCTTCTGCATGGTGGCCCACAGGCCGTGGGCATGGAGCCGGGCGACGTCGGACTCACAGCGGTGCTTCGGGCCGTTCGACACGACGGCCTTGCCCTTCAGGTGCACGTCCATCATCAGCTTCTCGGCCTTCGCGCGCGGATAGCCGAAGAGCTTCTGGAACACGAACGTCACGTAGGACATCAGGTTCACCGGATCGTTCCACACGATCACGATCCAGGGGATGTCGGCCTCGACCGACTCATCGGCGTCGGGCTGATCGACCTCGACGGGCGCGGTCTGCGTCTCGGCCCGTGCGACCTCGACGGTCGAGATGGCGGTGAGGCTGTGCACGCCCCAACGGTACCGCTACGCGCGCGGGGACGCCGGGGTGCCTCGTCGGCGTGGATGATCAGGGTTCGGCCGGGCGGGACCGATACCTGCGCTCGCCGGCGCCGACGGCCCACCGATATGGCCCGGGCGCGAGAACGCGCACGATCTGTCCTGCCCCCGTCCATCGCGGGATCGAGTAGCCGGGGGCGATCTCTCGCAGCACCACGCGCACGATGGCCCGGGCCACGCGGTCGACGTCGAGCGACAGCACCCGCGGACGGTCGACGCCCGTGAAGCCCTCGGTGGGGACGAATCCGGGGTTGACGGAGGTCACGAGCACCCGTTCGGGTGCGGTGGTCATGTTGAGGGATTCGGAGAACGCCACGACGCCGTGTTTGGTGGCGGCGTACAGTGCGGCGCCGGGCGCCGCGAACCGCCCGGCGAGCGACGCGACGTTCACGACGTGGCCGTGGCGTCGCGCCAGCATGTCCGGGAGGAAGGTCCGCGTACCGAACAGGACCCCGGTGAGGTTCACGTCGACGACGCGGCGGATCTGCTCGTAGGCAAGCGTCTCGAAGCCGCCGCCCGGGATCCCCGCGTTGTTCACCATCACGTCGGCGGGACCGAACGCCTCGAGGACCACGCCGCGGAGGGTTCGCAGCTCGTCGTGGTCCGTGACGTCGCAGGGAACCGCGAGCGCCGTTCCCCCCGCACGCTCGATCCGCCCCGCCAGCTCGTCGAGCCGCTGCGTCCGGCGGGCGGCCAGCACCACCCTGGCGCCCCGTTGCGCGAACGCCACCGCGGTCGCGGCGCCGATCCCGGACGAGGCGCCGGTCACCACCACCACGGCCCCCTTCAGCTGCATGCCGGCTCCCGTACGCTCTGCACGCATGGACGTTATCGGAGCGCACGTGAGCCGTCTCCCGGGAGTGGACGAGCGGTGGACGCCTCGCGCGTGTTCGCGGGGCGAGCTGGAGGAGGCCCTGCTACGGGGCGGTGTCGCCGGCACGGCGACCCATCCGCTGGACAACGTTCGTGCGAACATCTCGATGCTGATCGAGGGCGACCCGGACAAGCGGTTCGGACTCACCGGGTTGCCGGGCACGTTCGCGTTCGAGGAGATCCTCGACCTCGTCGCCCGGGACGCCGGCGCGCCCATCGATCACGCCGCACGCTATGGACGGGTCGAGATCGCCCCGGCCCCCATCCTGATCGCGTGCGAGGCGGTCGGCGACCGGCTCGCGGCTGCCTGCGCCCGCGGCGAGCGCGTGATCCTCGCCACCGGGCATCCGATCGGCCTCGCCTTGCTCTACCGCGAGCTCGACCGACTGCTCACGGCGCGGGGCGCCGAGGTCCTGCGGCCCGCCGACGGCGTGCGGTGGCGCCAGGACGGCCTCAGCCACGACTGGGAGATCGACCATTGGGGGGGCGTGGGGATGCTCACGGACGGCAGCGAGCCGCGGCACACCCACTGGCCCGACGCCATGGAGCGCATGCTTGCCGAGACGACCCCCGACCTCGTGGTGGCGGACCATGGGTTCGCGGGCGCCGCGATCGAGGCGGGGGTCGAGACGCTCAGCATCGCCGACGTGAACGATCCGGCGCTCATCGTGGCGCGGGCGCAGGGACGCACAGACACCGTCGTCGTGATGGACGACCACGTGGCGCCGCAGGACTACTGGCCTTGTTTCCAGGCCGTCGTCTCGCGGTTCCGAGCCGACGCAACGACGCGTTCGCCCGTGTGACCTGCGGCGAAGCAAGTAGGGCTATCCAGGGACCCCGCCCACCGCATACAATCGCCGATCGTGACCAGCAATCCCTTCACCGAGGCTCGGCTGTTGACCGTCAACGAGGTCGCTGACCTTCTGCGCGTATCCAGGATGACCGTCTACCGACTGATCAAGACCGGGGAGATGTCCGCCATCAGGGTGGGCCGCAACTATCGACTCCGCGAGGAAGACGTCCATAGCTACCTGATGGAGCGGTATACCGAGGCCGGCTAGCCGGCCCCCATCCCCCGACCACCGCGTCCACGAACGCGCCTGCCGGGCCTCTGCGAAGGTGCAGAGGGGGCGTAGGTGAACGAACACGACCGGCTCGTCGACCGAGCCGCCCGCGAGGCACGCACCGTGATGTTCATCGGGGGTCTCGACTCGGGCAAGAGCACGCTCGCCCGCGCGACCGCCGCGTTCGCGTTGCGCGTTGGTCGCTCCGTCGCCTACCTCGACGCCGACGTCTCCCAGAAGACCGTGGGTCCGCCCGCCACCGTGGGGCTCAAGCACATCCACGGGCCCGACGACCTCACGTTGGAGCGCATGGCCCACGCCGACGCCCTCGGCTTCGTGGGCTCGACATCGCCGCAAGACCATCTCCTGCCGCTCGTGGGGGCCCTCACCCGGTTGAACGAACGCGCCCATCGCGACGGCGCCGAGCTCGTCGTGGTGGACACCGGCGGCATGGTGAGCGGCATCTGGGGCCAGCTGGTCAAGTACTACAAGGTCGACATGCTCGAGCCCGACCTCGTGGTGGGTCTGCAGCGAGGCGGGGAGCTCGAGCCGATCCTGGGGGTGTTGGAGCGATTCTTCGGGTTGGCGGTGGAGGCCCTGCCGGTACATCCCAACGTCGAGACCACCAGCGTGGAGCAGCGCATGGAACAGCGCGAGCGCGCCATGGGTCGGTACTTCGAAGGAGAGCTGCAGCGGTTCCGAGTCAAGCCCACCGTCTTCATGCCCACGCTGCCGCCCCTGTTCGATCTCTCCCAGCTCGATCGCCTCTTGGTGGGATTGTCCGACGGCGCGGGGGGGTTCACGGGCCTCGGGTTCCTCGAATACGTGGCGCAGGACCAGGGGCTGCGCCTGATATCGCCGGTGGCAGAGCCGCCGAAAGCGCTTAGACTGGGCTCCGTTCGTCTGGAGGAGCACTACCGGGCCAAGCGGGTCGACCTCCGGAACCTCTTCGGAACCGAATGAAAGGTCAGTTGCTTGGGCTCGTTGGTCAAGAAGCGTCGCAAGAAGATGCGCAAGAAGAAGCACAAGAAGCTCCTCAAGCGCACCCGCCACCAGCGGATGAAGCTGGGCAAGTAGCGGGAAGGCCGCCGTGCGAGCGCGCCCGCGGGTCCTTGGCCTCGTGTCGCTGCTGGCCGGGCTGGCGCTCGTGGGCGCGTCGTGCAACCAAACCGACGCCATCCGGCGGCAGGCGATCGAGCACTCGGAGGCCGTCGCGTTCCGCACGTCCGACGGCGTGCGCCTGGCGGGACGGCTCTTCGGCCCGGAGGACGCCACGGCCGGTGTCGTGCTCGCCCACATGTTGCCGGCGGATCAGAGCTCCTGGTACGAGTTCGCCGACCGGCTCGGCGCCCAGGGCTACCTCGTGCTGACCTTCGATCTCCGCGGCTACTGCCCGGGCGGGGACGCCGGCTGTTCGGAGGGAACGAAGGAGCCCAGCGCGGCGTGGGAGGACGTCGCCGCCGCGCGGGCGTTCCTGCGTCGACAAGGCCCGAGCAGGCTGGCGCTGGTGGGCGCCTCGTTGGGCGGCACTGCATCCCTCGTGTCGGCCTCGCGCGACCCCGAGGGCATCGTCGGCGTCGCCACGCTTTCAGCTCCCGTGTCCATCGATGGCCTCGTGGCGGGCCCCGACGTCATGGCCGCCGTGGGGGCGGCGAAGCTGTTCCTCGCCGGCCAGGACGATCCCAACGGCGCCGCCGCCTCGGCGCAGACGCTGTACGACGAGAGCCTGCAGCCCAAACAGCTCGAGGTGTTCACCACCGCCGACCATGGCACGGATCTGCTCAGCGGGAACCAGGGCGAACGCTCCCGCACCGTGCTCGAGGATTGGCTGACCCACTTCCTGCCCGTGGTCGCCGGGAGCGCGGCCCCGTGACGCGCCCCATCGTCTTCATGACCGACTACGGTCGCGCCGACGAGTTCGTCGGCGTATGCCACGGCGTCATGGCCTCCGTCGCGCCGGACGTCAGGGTGATCGACCTCACGCACGACGTGCCTCGCCAAGACGTGATGCGCGGGGCGCTCACGCTGGGTCGCGCAACGAAGTACATGCCCGAGGACGCCGTCTACGTCGCCGTGGTCGACCCTGGGGTCGGATCGGAGCGCCGGTCGGTCGCCGTGCGCGCGTCCACGGGAGCGCTGCTCGTGGGGCCGGACAACGGCGTCCTCTCGGTCGCCTGGGCCGCGCTCGGCGGCGCCGAGGCCGCGGCCGCCATCGAGGATCCGCGGGTGCTGCTGTTCCCCGTGTCCAAGACGTTCCACGGCCGCGACGTGTTCGCGCCCGCCGCGGCTCACCTCGCGAACGGGACACCGCTGGAGGGCATCGGCCCGTCGCTCGATCCGCCGGAGCTGCGGACCCTCGAGATGCCCGGGCCGATGGTGGCCGAGGGAGCCCTCGGGTGCCGGGTGATCGGTATCGACGGCTTCGGGAACGTCCAGTTGAACGCGCGCGCCGTTGACCTCGAGGAGGCGGGCATCGGCCCGGCCCTGCAGGTGGGCGCGCGCTCGCTTCCTCGCGTGAGTATCTTCGCCGACGTCCCCGAGGGCGTTCCCGCGTGCATCGTCGACTCGCAGGGCTATCTCGCGTTGGTCGTGAACCACGGCAGCGCCGCGCAGCTCCTCAACCTGAAGGAGGGCGCCGCCGTCGTCCTCGAGTAGGGCCCGCGCCGGGCTACGGGGTGGCGGAGAAGGAGGGAACCTCGCCCGGGCTGGTGGGGCCGGGCAGCGGTGGGGTCCCTCCCGACGCGAGCACGATCTGCGCAACCGCGGCGGCCGCGATCAGCCCG
The DNA here is from genome assembly GCA_963719165.1 of uncultured Actinomycetes bacterium. Lineage (GTDB taxonomy): Bacteria > Actinomycetota > UBA4738 > UBA4738 > HRBIN12 > JAOUEA01. The sequence continues at coordinate 2,598,388 of CAVRAV010000001.1, forward strand.
AACAACACGATGATCATGATGAGGGTGGGCCGGCGCACGGAGCGAGGCTAACAGCGCTCACGCCACGCCGGCGGACAGGCGTTCTTCCGCATGCTCGCGCATGGAGATCATGATCTCGCTCAGCTTGGTGGCGTCGGTGAGGTAGCGGCGCAGGTCCACTTCCAGGGAGACCGACCCGCGGTAGCCGTCGCCGGCCAGGTCGCGCAGGAAGGCGTCGAGGTCCAAGATGCCCTTGCCCGGGGGGAGATGCGAGTCCCATCCCTTCCCCGCGTTGTCGGACAGGTGCACGTGGCGAACACGGCTGCCGAAGCGGCGCCGGACCTCCAGCGGGTCGTGGTGCGCGACGGCGGCGTGCGATGTGTCGAGGACCAGATCGGGCAGGCCTTCGAGGTCCTCCAGATCCTGGTTCGCGTGCAGGGTCACGCCGCGCTCGCCGACGACGCGGAGGGGGAACATGTTCTCGATGGCCACGGTGACGCCGGTGCCTGCCTCGAGGTCCAGCAGCCGGTCTTCGAGCCAGCTTCGGTAGCCCCGCTGCCACCGGTAGGGCGGGTGCATGACGACCGTCGGGATCTCGGCGTCGTGGGCGACCTCGAGGGCACGGTAGATCTTGCCGACGGGATCCGTGCCCCAGACCTTGCGCGTGAGCAGCAGCGAGGGTGCGTGGATCGCGCCGATGGTGAGGGAGTGGCGCTTGGCGAGGCGTCGCATCTCGACCGGGTCCTGGCTTGCGGGATCCTTCGTGACCATGACCTCCACCCCCGAGTACCCGGCCTCGGCAACCAGGCGGAACGTCTCGGCGAGCGGGCGCGCGAAGAACGCGGCGGAGGAGAAGAGCACGGGAGGTGCTGGCATGGGCCCATCGTACGGCCCCCGGGCGCCGCGTCGCCGCCCGTATGCTGGGTCCTCATGTGGGTCTTCCCGCTGATCGCGGCCATCGTGGCATTCGTCTTCGCGGGCGCGTTGTTGCGGCAGTTCGGCGCTCGACGGCGTTCGTATCAGCTCCTGTGGGCGATATCGCTGGTCATGTACGGGGCCGCATCGGTGGCCGTGGTGGTCGGCGTGCTGAGCGGATGGGATCCGTTCTGGTTCGGGCTGTACTGGGCGCTCGGCGCCGTGCTCAACGTGCCGTTCCTCGCCGGCGGGGAGGTGCAGCTCCTGGGCCGCAACCGCACCGTGGACGTGATCGTGGACCTCGTGCTGATCTTCCTCGTGGGCTACACGCTGTCGGTCTTGCGCCGCGCGGGCACCGATGCCTCGGCGCTCGTGGAGCGCCTGCCCTCGGGCAAGGCGGTCTTCGGTGATGGCACCGCGGCACACCGACTCCCGCAGCTCATCTCGATCCCCTCGTTCGCCGTGCTCCTGCTCGGCACCTTGTGGTCGGCCTGGAAGATGCGCGGACGCCCGCAGCTGCGCGATCGCTTCTACGGCACCCTCTTCATCGCCCTGGGGGCCACCGTGGTCGCGGGTGGCGCGACCTTCGCAGCCCTGGGGAACCTGCCGGGATTCTGCATCACCTTGGTCGTGGGGATCACGGTGATGTTCGCGGGGTTCCTGCGCGCGTCCTCACCGGCGAAGAGCCCGGTCCTCGAGCCCACCCCCGACGCCTGAGCCGCCCCAGGGGGCTCGATCCTTCGCGATCGCTCCGTCCGAAGCTACCCCTCCGGTGATCCACCCGAGGTCGCGGCGCGAAGGACACCCGTACCGGCGCCGCAGCAAAGGAGGGATGTCGGACGGTCCCGAGGGGAGGTCTCCGGGGCCCGGCGCGGTCGATCGCTCATCCCATCGCACGTTCGAAAGGAGTGCATCTTGCCTCATCACCGCATCCGCAACGTGGCCGCGGCAGGGGTTGCCGCGCTGGCGCTCGGTGCCGGGGTCCTCGCGGGCCTCGGACCCGTCGCGTCCAACGCGTCCTCTCACCGAGAAGCCCCGTTGACCGCGGCCGACCCGCAGATCGACAACACCGACGTCTACGCGTTCGTGAGTCCCGACAAGCCCGATACGGTCACGCTCGTCAGCTCCTGGATCCCCTTCGAGGAGCCGGCCGGTGGTCCGAACTTCTACAACTTCGCGGAGCACACGAACTACGACGTCAACATCGACAACAACGGCGACGCCAAGGCCGACATCACGTACCGGTGGAACTTCAAGACCCACTACCGTGACGGCAACTCGTTCATCTACAACAACGGTCCGGTCACCTCGCTGCGCGACCCGAACCTGCTCGTGCGGCAGACGTACGACCTGTATCGGATCAAGCACGGGCACCGCACGCGCCTGTTGAACGACGCTCCGGCGGCACCCAGCCGCGTGGGCAACGCCTCGATGCCGGGGTACAACGCGAATCTGTTCGACCGGGCCGTCAAGCCCGCCAAGGGTCGCATCAAGAGCTGGGTCGGGCAGTCGGACGACCCGTTCTTCCTGGACCTGCGCGTGTTCGACCTGCTCTACGGGGCGAACCTGTCGGAGACGGGAAACGACACCCTCGCGGGGTTCAACGTCAACACGATGGCGCTACAGGTCCCCAAGGGCCAGCTTCGCGGCCACAAGGACTCCGTGATCGGCGTGTGGAGCACCGCTTCGCGCCCGAGCCTGCGCGTGCAGCGTTCCGACGGTTCGCAGCACTTCTACGGCAAGGACGTTCAGGTCTCGCGCCTGGGTAATCCCCTCGTGAACGAGGTCGTCGTCCCCGTGGGCGCGAAGGACTACTTCAACGGCTCGTCGCCGTCGAAGGACGCTCAGTTCCTGCCTGCGGTCCAAGACCCGGAGCTGCCGCACCTCGTGAACGCGGTGTACCCGAGCCTGGCCGTGCCGGACTCGAACCCGAACAAGGCCGGCATCCAACGGGCGGACCTGATCCAGGTCTTCCTCACGGGCATCCCCAACCTCAACCAACCAAAGGGTGTGAAGCCGAGCGAGATGCTGCGGCTGAACATCGACACCCCGCCATGTTCGAGCAGCTGCTCCACGCTCGGCGTGATCGGCGGTGACGTGGCCGGCTTCCCGAACGGGCGGCGTCTGTCCGACGACATCGTCGACGTGGCCCTCCGCGTCGCGATGGGTGTGCTCCTGCCCTCACACTCGGCGAGCGCGGACACCCTGGGCGACGGCGTGAACGCGAACGATGTTCCGTTCCAGAACACGTTCCCGTACGTCGGGTACCCCACGAGCGGTTCGGTCGCGAACCCGCACTGACCCGCGTGGGAACCACGGTGGGCCCGGCCGCGAAGCGGCCGGGCCCACCACCCACCTTCCCTCACGAGGCCCTGAGGAGGACCCCCGCCGATGAAGCGCTCCACGAAGGCCGGAGCGATCGTGCTGTTGGCCGCCGCGTTGTTCACCGTGGGCGGCCTGGGCGCCTTCCGCTCCCTGCGGACGCAGGCCCCCGCCGCCACGCCTGCCGCGCCCGAAGCGGCATCGATCTTGCTCCCCACCGGCGGCGGGCTGGACGCCACGATCGCCTATCTCCAGCAGCGACTGAGCACGATCCCCGAGGACTGGAAGTCCTATGCCTCCCTGGGCCAGGCCTACGTCCAACAAGGTCGTGTCACGGCGGACCCGACGTACTACCCGAAGGCCCAGGGCGCCCTCGAACGCTCCCTCGCGCTGCGGCCGGAGTCCAACGAGGGGGCACTGGTGGGCATGGCGGCGCTCGCCGCGGCCCGGCATGACTTCGACGCCGCGCTGCGGTACGGCGAGCGGGCCCGACGCGTGAACCACTTCGACGCGAACGTCTACGGCGTGATCGGCGACGCCGAGGTGGAGCTCGGTCGGTACCCACAGGCGTTCGCGACGTTCCAACGGATGGTCGACATCAAGCCGGGGCTGAGCTCGTACGCGCGCGTGTCGTACGCGCGTGAGCTGCAAGGTGACGCCGACGGCGCGCTGCGATCGATGAAGGCGGCGCGACAGGTGGCGGGCTCCGCATCGGACGTCGCCTGGGCGAGCTTCCAGATCGGCGAGCTCCAGTTCAATAGGGGGCGGCTCGGACCTGCCCGCGTCGCCTACCGCTACGGGCTCGAGGCCGATGGGGACTACGTTCCCGATCGGATGGGTTTGGCGAAAGTGGCGTGGGCGAGCGGCGACACCCGCGCGGCCGTCGACGGGTACACCGAGGTCACGCAGCGATACCCATCGCCCGAGTACGTGATCGCGCTGGGCGATCTCCAGACGCTGGTGGGGGATCGACGGGCCGCAGCGCGGCAGTACGCCCTGGTCCGCGCGGAGACGCGACTCTTGGCCGCCAACGGCGTGAACGTCGACCTGGAGCTCGCGCTCTTCGACGCCGATCACGGGCGGCCCGCCGCAGCGCTTGCGTCCGCGCGCAACGAGTGGGCGCGGCGCCACAGCATCCACGTGGCCGACGCCTACGCGTGGGCGCTCTACGCGAACGGCCGCTATGCCAAGGCAGCGGGATACGCGCGCAAGGCGCTGGCCCTGGGCACCCGCAACGCGCTGTTCACCTTCCACGCGGGCATGATCCAAGCGCGACTCGGCCATCGTGCGGCGGCGCGTTCATTCCTGCGCGACGCCATCGCGATCAACCCCCACTTCTCGATCCTGCACGCTCCGCAGGCGCGGTCGACCCTCGCACGGTTGGAAGGCGCCCGGTGAGACGGCTCGTCCTCGCCGCGATCGCCGCGCTGGGCCTCGTCCTCGTGCCTGCCGCCGCGGCGTTCGCCCACCCCTTGGGGAACTTCACGGTGAATCGCTACAGCGGCGTGGTGGCGCTGCCCGGACGCGTGCGCGTGGACTACGTGGTGGACATGGCCGAGATCCCCACGTTCCAAGCGATGCCGGGGATCGACACCGACGGGGACGGCACCGCCTCGGCCACGGAGCTCGCGGCCTGGGCGACCGAGCAGGCGGCGGCGTTCGCTCCCCGGCTGCACGCGAGCGTGGACGGGGACCCCGTTGCGCTGGCGGCGCAGGGAGCGGCCGCCCAGCTCCTGGCGGGCCAGGGCGGACTGCAGACCCTCCGCTTCGAAGGCACGTTCGCGGGCCCCGCGCCCGATACGGGCGCCCTCAGCTTCCGCGACGCGAACTTCGCGGGCCGGATCGGGTGGCGGGAGATCACCGCCGTGGGGGCCGAAGGCGCCGCGCTCGAGGGATCCACCGTGCCGACGCAGAGCGTCAGCGACGAGCTCCGCACGTACCCCGCGGACCTCCTGTCGAGCCCGCTCGACGTGGCGTCGATGCAGGCCCACGTGGCGCCGGGGAGCTCCGGTCCGGCCCCCGCCCCGATCACCTCGGATACGGCCACGTCGGTATCCTCCTCCCGGCCTCAAGTGGAGGCGGGCGCCCTCGGTGGCGTGCTCGATCGACACGGGGTCGCCCTCGTGCTCTTGGGACTCGCCATCGCGCTGGCGTTCGGCGCGTGGCACGCGATGCTCCCCGGTCACGGCAAGACGCTCATGGCCGCCTACATGGTGGGCTCGACCTCCCGCGTTCGCCACGCCGCGACCGTGGGGACCGCCGTCGCGGTCATGCACACCGCATCCGTGCTGGCGCTCGGGCTGCTCGTGCTCTCGCTGGAACAGACGTTCCGCCCGGAGACCCTCTATCCGTGGCTCGGGCTCCTCTCGGGATTGGTCGCGCTGGGCCTCGGCGCGTACCTGTTGATCTCGCGCCTGTCGGCGTGGGGCCTTCGGCGCCATGCCTCCGGGCACGACCACGCCGAGCATCGGACGGCGCTCGCCGCGGCTCCCGGCCACGATCACGGGGCGGGAGGGCACACGCACGCGCTTCCCGAGGGCGCCCCGCTGTCGCCCAAAGGGATCCTCGCCCTGGCACTGGCCGGCGGCATCCTGCCCGCCCCCAGCGCCCTGCTCGTGATGCTCGGCGCCATCGAGGCGCACCGGGCCGCCTACGGGGTGGGCCTCGTCCTGGCGTTCAGCGCCGGGCTCGCCGCCGCGCTGATGATCGTGGGGATGGGAGCCATGAAGGCCCGGGAGGCGATGACGAGACGATTGTCCTCCACCGCCGGGCGGCTCGTTCCCGTGCTCTCCGCGTCGGCGATCGTGGCGGTGGGCGTCTTCCTCACGGTCCGCGGCGTCGCGCAGGTCTGAGGAGCGGTACTCAGCTCTCGGAGCTCCAGAGGGCGTCGGCCGGCGCCGGTGCGACCGGCTCGGACCCGGCCGGCGCCTGTGTCACCCACAGCGCGTCGTACGCGCTGGGGTCGAACACCGATACCTGAAGATTCACGTAGCCGTGGTCCGGGACGAACTCGTCGACGTACGTCGGCGTGGTCCCGGAGACGAGCCACACCCGATACACCATGCCCGGGGGCGGCGAGGGCACCTCGCGCCCGTAGAGGTAGAAGAACTCGTGTCCGGGTGCGGAGACCTCCGTGGCCGGTCCCACCGGCACGAGGTGGGCATCAGGCAGCGACGCCGTGTCCATGACGGCGCGCAGTGCGTTGGCTTCCTTGCGCCCGTTGTCCGCGCGCACGCTCTGGGTGACGGCCATCCCCGCGAGCCCGGCCACCACGACGACGCTGGCGGCCACCGCGAACATCTGCACGGGGCGCCGGCGCCGCTCGCCGGGCTCCAGCTCGCGGTGCAGGAGGGGCAGGAGGGTCTCGGGCGGCTCGATCGGCGTGGCGTCGAGCGCAAGGTCGGCGGAGACGGCCTGGAAGTCGGCCAGGGTTTGGCGACACCCCGCGCAGCCGGGGACATGCTCGGACAGGAGGCGATCGGCTTCGGCCGCATCCTCACCCGAGAGGCTTCGCAGGACGTAGCCCGCCAGCAGCTCGTCGATCCGTGCGTGTTCCGGGGTGCTCAAGCGTCTTCCTCCGTCTGCAGGGCCCGGCGTAGCTTCTTCATGGCCGCCAGGGTCCGGGTCTTCACGGTGCCGATCGGGATCTGGAGATCCTCGGCGATCTGCACCTGGGTCATGCCTTCGAAATAAGCCATCTGGAGTACCTTGTGCTGCTCCGGTGGCAGCGCCTTCAGGGCCGCTCTCACTTGGCGGCGACGCACCCCCATGAACGCTTCGTCGACCACGTCTTCCGCAACATCTTCGCCATGCGTCGGCTCGAGGTTCGACGCTCGCTCCTGCCGCTTGCGAAGGCGCTCCTCGCGGCGGACGGTGTCGACGGCCCGATGATGCACCAGCGCAAGGAAGAACGTGCGGAAGGCGCCGCGCGCCGGATCGTAGGCCTCGGGGGCGCGCCACAGCGCCATGAAGGCGTCGTGCACGACGTCTTGTGCCAAGAGCTGCTGGCCCGTGAGCCGGTAGGCGAGCCCGTAGGCAGGCGAGGCGTAGCGGCGGTACAGCTCGTCGAAGGCCGCCCGGTCTCCGGAGGAAAGGCGCCGATGGAGCTCCAGGTCCTCGCCGCCGCCCTCACGCACGCCCCACGTTCTACCAGAGCGACCGGCGGTAGCATCCGTCGATGCACGTAGTGCTCTACGCCCGGGCAGGTTGCCATCTGTGTGAGGTCGCCCGCGCCGTCATCCTGGCCGAACGGGAGCGGACCGCCTTCGCGTTCGACGAGGTGGATATCGAGACCTCGGATACCCTCGTCATGGACTACGGGATCCGCATCCCGGTCGTCACGGTGGACGGGCAGGAGCGGTTCGAGATCGATGTGGACCCCGCGGCGTTCGCCCAGGCCATCGGCGGGTAGCCGGCGAGCTTGTGCGATCGAGAACGCCCTTGCTACCCTGCCCCTCATGCGGGGGGAGCGGACGCCGGCGTGAGGGATCGGTCGATCCCGGAGGCGACGGTCTCGAGGCTTCCCCTGTACCTGCGCGCCCTGGTCGAGCTCGCGGAAGGCGACGTCGCAACGATCTCCTCGGAGGCCCTGGCCGAGGCCGCCGGCGTCAACTCCGCGAAGGTGCGCAAGGACTTCTCGCACCTGGGGTCCTACGGCACGCGCGGGGTGGGCTACGACGTCGCGTACCTGATCCATCAGATCCGCCGCGAGCTTGGCCTCACCCAGCACTGGTCCATCGTGATCGCGGGGATCGGGAACCTCGGCAGCGCGCTGGCCAACTACCGGGGTTTCGCCGAGCGGGGGTTCGTCGTGGCCGCGCTCGTCGACGCGGACCCGGCCAAGTTCGGGGAGCGCGTGGCAGACCTCGTCGTCGAGCCTATCGATGAGCTGAGCAGGATCGTGCGGGCTCACGACGTGGCGATCGGGGTGATCGCGACGCCCGCGGCGGTGGCACAAGACGTCGCCGACAGGTTCGTCGACGCGGGGCTCCGCTCGATCTTGAACTTCGCTCCGGCAGCGGTCAACGTTCCCCCGGGCGTGTCGGTGCGCAAGGTCGACCTCGCGGTGGAGCTCCAGATCCTGGCCTTCTACGAGCAGCGGAAGGCGACGCTGGCCGACGTCAAGCGTCGCGGCAGGGCCGTCGCCGATCTCGAGAGCCGGTGACGCGCCCTATTTGGCGATGGTGATCCACATCAGCACGAGCGTCACGAGGACCATCACGCCGAACAGGATGAACTGCACGCTTCCCTGATCCAGGAGGGGCACGGTTTGGGCGATCATCTCGACGATTGCTCCTTCCCTACGCGGGGCCGTACCACGGTGGTGCACCGCCACCGGTGAGGAACGCCTTCCGCTTCTTCTCCGCGCGGTCGAGCATCGGCAGGAAGATCAAGAAGAGCAGGATCGACCCGCCGAGGAACATGTAGGAGTACCGGGGCACGCTGCCGGAGTTCTTGTATAGCGACACCGTCCACAACGGACCGCCCCCGTTGTAGTGCGACTGCGCCACGGCGAGGGACGTGTTCCCGTCGTTCGCGAACTGGAGGTTGTCGATCGTGAAGGCGGTGGGGGAGATGGCGGTGGGATCGTCCGTCGCCAGGCCGAGCTGCTCGTTCAGCTGGTCGGTGAGGAAGGTGGTCACGGCGCCGCCTACCGTCTGGACGTCGGCGGCCTGATCTTTGTTGGCCGTGTCGGGCGGCGCCCATGGTTCGGACGGGTATTGCGCGAAGACCGGGTACGCGTTCGAGGTCGCATCCGGGCTGGCCTCGAGGACGACCCACGACGGCTCCGAACCCCTTGGGCCGAGGTTCGTGGGCGTGGCCGGGCCCTGGCTCCAGAACCCGAAGAGCCACAGCGAGGACTGGATGATCATCCACCCGGCGAGGCACACGATGAGGACGGTGAAGGCCATCCATCGTCCGAAGATCGCGGTGAGCAGCAGGTAGATGCTCCCCACGAACAGGATGAAGGCCATGACGGTCACCCCAGCCCCCTTGAGGAGGGTGCCGCAATCGAGCGCCAGGCCGATGCAACTCTTGGCTGGTTCCATCTACGGGTCCCTCGGGTCCGACGTGACGTTCTCCAGCGCTCGCTTCGAGGCATCGGGATTCAGGCAGACGTTGTCCTTGAAGGGGACGTTCTTCGAGCTCTCGTATACGAGGTAGTTCACGAGGTCGTTGATCTGCTGATCGTCCAACGCGCCCTGGAAGCGGATGCTCCACGACGGCATCGCGTTTCGGCCCTCCTGGATCACCTGATAGATGTCGTCCACGGAGTAGATCGCGGAGTGGGGCGGGTTCGCGAAGGGTCCTGCGCACACCGTGGTGAGATCGGGCGGGTACGCGTAGCCGTCACCGGATTGGATCACGCCACCGCGCAGCTCCGGACCGTGGCATCGCACGCAGCCCACGCCGAGCTGGTTGTCCTCGGAGAAGAGCAGCGTCGCCCGATGGCCACGCTCGATGGCTTCGGTCTTCAGCGCCTCCTCCTGCTTCAGGTTCTCCGAGGGCTCGCGCAGCCACGTGAAGGGGATCCAGACCATGAAGAACGCCACGAGCAGGAGGCCCCAGCCCATCAGCTTCTGCAGGAGCGGGGTCTCGAGGGCCGGGTCGGAAGGACCGGGGCGCATCCCTCGTGGGATGTCCGGGCCCCGCTCGGTCGTGCGCCCGCGCAGGTAGAGCGCGGAGCCGGCCGCGACCACCAGGATGGCGCCAAGCACCAGCAGGGCGATCCCTGCGGTGCTCGTTGCCGCCAGCGTGTGGATGTCCTCGCCTCCCTAGCCCGGGGCCACGCAGAACGCCCCCTGCGGGGGCTCGTCGATGGTGTCGGTCCCTCGGGGCGGGCCCAGGATGACCCCGGCCGTGTCCACCATGATGTTGCCGTTGTCGACCGTGATCTTGAACCGGTCCAAACCTCGGGGCGCGGGGCCGAGTTGGTATTCCCCCGCGAGGTTGTACTTGGAGCCGTGGCACGGACATTCGAACCACTTGGACGAGTTGCAGAAGGGAACCCGGCATCCGAGGTGCACGCACCGTTGGTAGAGCGGCATGATGCCCTCGGCCATAACCCCCTCGACGCTGTAGTCGACGTCGCCCGAGGGGGTGCCGGAGTACGGGACCAGGTAGAAGCGCCCGGTCCCGTTGTAGGCGGGTTGGGCCGTCTCCTGGATCTGCGCCTTGATATCGGCGATGGGGCCGGCGTTGATGAGCGACCCGAAGCCACCCTTGAGATTGGGCCACAAGAAGCCGAGCGTTGCGGCGCCGAACTGCGCCCCGAAGACCGCGAGGGACACGAGGAGCGAACGGCGGAAGAAGTCGCGTCGCGAGACCGCCTTGACGGGTTTGGCAGGAAGCTCCCGCCCCTCGGCGCGTGCCTTCGCCGCACGGTTCGCGCGCGCGAACGACAACCCGAAGATGATCGCGAACAGGTCAACGAAGAACAAGACGATGAGGGCGACCCAGATCCCGGTGGAGATGGCGAGGCTCATAGTTCGAAGAACACTCCTTGTGCCCACGGCCAAACGAAGTTGTAGCCGGGGCCGCGGAAGAACGAACCGATGATGGTCAACACCGCGCCGAACATGAAGAGCACGGTGAACAGCGTGATCGCGATCTTGCGATCCCCGGGCCGAGTGCTCGGGTTGCGGTCGACGAAGGGCACGGCGGCGAGGCCCACGAGGATGAACGTGGGGATCGTGATGCCCGCGATCATGGGGTGGAAGTAGCGCAGGAGCTCCTGCAACCCCAGGAAGTACCACGGCGCCTTGGACGGGTTGGGGGTGAGGTTCGCGTTCGCGAGCTCGCGCAGGGGCGCATTCACGAAGGTCGAGAACACCGTCACGGTGGCCAGCAGGATGAACATGGCCACGAACTCCTCGATGAGCAGGTGCGGCCAGACGTTCACGCGGTCGCCCTGTTCCCGCTCCACGCGCTGGATCCCCTCGGGCGGGACGAGCGCGAGCAGTCGGTGTTTGTCTTCGGCCCCCTTCTTCGGCGTGGGGATGTTCCCCGTGGGCAAGGGGGCCTCTCGCTGGGGCGTGGTGACGGGCGCGGCGGCCGTCAGGACGGCCGCGGGGGCGCCGCCGGCAGACGCGGCGGCGACCGGCGCGACGGTCGCGGTCGCGGCCGCGGCGGGAGCGGCCGCCGTTCCGCCGGCCGCGGGCGCGGCCGCCGCGTGGCTCGCGGCGACCTCCGGGTTCGCGGCGCGATAGGCGCGCACGGCCTTGGACCGTGCTCGGCCCTCCGCGACCCGACGATCGGTGCCCTTGGCGAGCTCGGCCTCGAGCGCGGAGTCGAAGACCGCCTGATCGAGTGGAGTATCTTCCTTCGCCATCCCTACTCCTTTTAGAGCGGTCCCGAGATGCCGCCGTCCTTGCGGATCCGCCAGAAATGGACCGCCAGGAACAGCACGAGCACGAACGGAAGCGCGAGCACGTGCAACACGTACCAGCGAAGCAGCGTATTGGGTCCCACGACCACGCCGCCGAGCAGCAGGAAGTTCGCCTGCTTGGCCACGAAGGGGGAGTAGCCGGCCAGCGAGGTCCCCACCGTGACCGCCCAGATGGCGAGCTGGTCCCACGGGAGGAGGTAGCCGGTGAACGAGAGGCCCAGCGTCAGGAACAACAAGATCACGCCCACCACCCAGTTGAACTCGCGCGGCGGTTTGTAGGAACCCGTGTAGAACACCCTGGCCATGTGCAGGGAGACGCTGAACACCATGAGGTGGGCGCCCCAACGGTGGAGGTTGCGGACGAGATCCCCGAACATCACGGAGGTGCGGATGGCCTGCATGTCCGTGTACGCCTGGGCGCCGCCCGTATCGGCCATGGGCCGGTAGAAGAACATGAGGAAGATGCCCGTGATGGTGAGCAAGATGAACAGGAAGAAGGAGAGTCCACCCAGGCAGAACGTGTAGGTCAGCTTCAGGCCGTGCCGCTTCACCTTCACCGGGTGAAGGTGGTACAGCACGTTGTTCATCGTGGCGAGGGCGCGGTCCCTCGAGGTGTCCTTGTAGCCCTTGCGGAAGACGGAACCGGGCCGGAACATGGACTTCCAGACCTCGGTCTCCCGGATGCGGTCGCCCAGGTCGCTCGGCGACGGAGGCTTCAACTTCACCCGGCTTCCCCTCTCCTCGATTCGTGGAACGAACGCTACTCGGCGGCTGCCTGCGACGCCGGGACTTCGGCCATCGTGCGCTTGCCGCCGGACCCCTCGGGCAGTCGCGCATAGTACAGCGTGTCGGTGGGGCAGCGGTCGACGCAGACCGAGCATCGCGTGCACGCGTTGTCGTCCACCACGAAGATGGCGGTCGCGTTGCCGATCTCGGCCTCCACCGCGTCTTCGTCCGCGTCTTGGACGATCCCGGTGGACAGCATGTAGATGCAGTTCCACGGGCACACGTCCTCGCATGCCCGGCACAGGATGCAGTTGTCCGGGTCCAGCATGAGATGCTTCGGGGACCTGACCCCCTGGGAGAGCCAGGCCGGGTCGACCGCCTCCACGACGTAGTCCTCGTGGATGTCTACCTCGGTCTTGGTGAACGCCATGGCCCTCCTACCGATACCCGCCGGTGGGCCGAGAGTCGCCGCCGGAGCCCCGGAGCTTGTGACGCCAGTTCTGCAGGATCGCGGCAACGACCAAGACGGTGATGAACGGGCCGGTGACCAGCCCCATGGCCACGGCGTCGCGCAGCTCCTTCAGCCAGAAGCCGTTGGGGCCCGAGCCGTCCCACTTCAGCTTCTGATCCGCGAAGTAGAGCCAGAAGGACGGGATCACGGAGGTGGTGACGAGCACGAAGAAGATGAGGGCGAAGCAGAACAGGACCGTGTTGGTCCAGGTCCACTCGAAGGTCCTGAGGAATCCCTCGACGCGCTCCTTGAGGCGGCTGACCTTCGAACGACCGACCGCGTCGGCCTGAGCGATCTGGTCGACCTGACTCATGCTCGCAGACTCTCCATGGGCGGGGCGATTATAGCCACGTGCGATGCGGCCCGAACGGTCCGCGTCGCTTGTGAATCCATTCACGAGCGGTGCGGAACCCACTATGCCGCCGGCCGCATGGAGCCGCAACCCAAGGCCCACCGGCGAGGCGGCGTTCGGCGACGAGCACCCCCTACACTTTCCCCAGGGCTAGCGAGCCCGGTGAGGATAGGTCGTGGTCGCCGAGGTGGTTCAGAGCGGGTTGTCGTCGTGGTGGGCGCCCGCGCTTGCGTTCACCGCCGGGGTGATCTCGGTCGCGAGCCCGTGCGTGTGGCCCCTGCTTCCCGGTTACGTTTCGTTCATCTCGGGCGGCGCCGCGGAGGACGAGGACGCGCGGCGGCCCCTGCTGCCGGTGCTGCTGTTCATCCTGGGCTTCACGATCGTGTTCTCCCTCCTGGGCGCGTTCGCGACCACGTTCGTGGTGCTCTTCAAGGGGACGACGGGGCAGCGCGTAGCCGGCGTCTTCGTGATCGCGCTCGGGGTGCTCATGATCGGGTACGCCCTCCAACGCGGGTCGCTATCGCTGTACGCCGAGCGTCGCCCGTTCCTGCAGAAGGTGCGGCCGGGCACCGTCGGGGCGTTGCCCCTGGGGATGGCGTTCGCCGCCGGGTGGACGCCGTGCATCGGTCCGGTGCTCGGCGGCATCCTCGCGATCGCGGCCTCGGGCTCGACCGGGCGCGGGGTCTTCCTCATGGTTTGCTACTCGCTGGGTCTGGGCGTCCCCTTCCTGCTCGTGGGCATGGGCGTGACCCGGTTCGTAGGAACGTTCGGGTGGATCAAGCGCCACTACCGCGGGATCGCAGTGACCTCGGGCGGCCTGCTCGTGTTCGTGGGAGTCCTGATGTTCACGGGCGCCTTCACCCGGTTCTTCGCGCCCCTGCAGCGGTACACGCTCGGCCTATGACCGTCGGACCGGTGCGAGCGGCGTCCACCCCCTAGGATGGAACTGGTCGCATGCCTCCCTCCGCCGCTGGCTTCTCGCTGACACAGTCGGTCGCCCTCGTATGGCGGACCTTGCGCTCGATGCGCACGGCGCTGATCCTCCTGCTGCTCCTCGCCCTCGCGGCCGTGACCGGCTCGCTCATCCCGCAGTGGCCGAACTCTCCCGAGCGCGTGCTTCAGTACCAGGCCGGTCACGGCCTGTGGGGCACCTTCCTCCAGCGCGCCGGAGCCTTCGACGTGTTCGGTTCGTGGTGGTTCGTCTTGATCACGGTGCTGCTGTTCGTCTCGCTGGTGGCGTGCCTCGTCCCCAGGACGCGCGCGACGTGGCGCGCCGTGCGCCAGCGCCCGATCCAGGCCCGCGAGATCGACGCCTTCAGGCACTACCGCACGATCGCGGTGGCGGCGGGTCCCGGCGAAGCGGTCGAGGCCTCACGGCGCGTGCTCGTCCGGCGTCTCTACCGCGTGGCCAGCGCCGAGGGACAGGGCGATACGGCAGCGCTGGCGGCCGAGAAGGGGGCGGCGCGGGAGGTGGGGAGCCTCCTGTTCCACTGGGCGTTCATCCTGCTGTTGTTCGGTGTGATCTTCGGAAAGGGGACGGGATTCTCCGGCTATGCGGTCATCACGGAGGGCCAAACGTGGGTCGACGCGCGCGCGAACTACGACGGCCAGATCCGCACCGGCAGGTTCTTCGGCGGCGACTTCACCGGCGTGGGGATCCACTTGCGCTCGTTCGAAAGTGACTTCCGCGACACGGGCCAACCGATGGACTTCGTCTCCCGCGTCGATCTGCTCGATCCGCAGGGCAACCTGATCAGGAGCCAGGACATCCGCGTGAACCACCCCGCCAAGATCGACGGCCTGAACATCTATCAGACCGCCTTCGGCTGGGCTGGGGTGCTCGAGGTTCGCGACGGCGACCAGGTCCTCTCGCGTCAGGCCCTGGTCCTTTCGCGCGAACCCGCGCCCGACGGGGTCCCCGCGTTCGCGATGCCGTGGTACGGCGTCTTGAAGGTGAGCTCCGCGCGGCCGCAGATGGCGATCGAGGTCGAGCTCTATCCGGACAGCCGAGCGCTCGCGCAGCAACTCCAGACGCAGCAGCCCGTGCCGATGCTGGTGGCCTACGACCCCGTGATCAGCTACAAGGTCTGGCGCGGACGCCTTACCGATCCCTCGCCCACCTCGCTCGATACCACCTTCATGAAGAAGACGGCTGAAGGCGTCGTGGGGGGCGGGTTCACGGCCGACCTGCACACGGGAAAGCAGCTCGAGCCGGGTCGGGCCGTCGGCGGCCTCACGATGTCGTTCCCGGACCTGCGCCACTACTCGGTCCTGCAGGTGACCCGGGACCGCGGCGTCCCCATCGTGCTGGCTGCGGCTATCCTCATCCTCCTGGGGCTCCTCCCGGCCCTCTACACGTCTCGACGCAAGGTCTGGGTGAGGGCGGAGGCCCACGGCGAGGGGTCCGTGGTGCAGGTTGGCGGGTTCGCGCTCCAGCGCAAGCCGCAGTTCGAGGCGGAGTTCGGCAAGCTCGTCGAGGCTATCGAGCGGGCGATCGACGACGGAGGATCTGCGACCCGGGTTACGGACGGGTCCGATCGGGAGAAGGTGGGATCGCGATGACCGATCTGCAGTGGGCCCGGGTCTCTCAGGACCTGTTCAACGGGGCGATCTTCTCCTACCTCGCCGCGATGGTGGGCTACTTCGCGTACCTGGCGTTCCAGCGGGATCTGTTGTGGAAGCTGGCCCGGGCCGCCGCGATCCTCGGCCTGGCGGCGAACCTCGTGTCCATCCTCACGCGCGGGCTGGCGGCGCACCGGGTGCCCTGGGGGAACATGTACGAGTACTCGGCGTTGCTCGCGTGCCTCGTGGTGGGCGGCTACCTGATCGTCGTTGAAGGCATCTACAAGGTGCGGAGCTTGGGCGGGTTCGTGATGGCCTTCGCGATCCTCACGATGGCCATAGCGTCGCAGTTCTTCTACGTGACCCCCGGCCCGCTCGTGCCGGCCCTGAACAGTTACTGGATCAAGATCCACGTGCAGGCCGCGATCTGGGGGTCCTCGTTGTTCGCGCTGGGCGGGATCGTCACGATCCTCTACCTGATCCAGGATCGCCGGGAGCGCAAGCAGTTGGACGCGCTCCGAAGCCAGGAGCCGGCACCGATCATGGGAGCGTCGCTGAACCTCGACGCCCCGCACGATCTCGTCGACGACGCCGGGGCGCCCATGAGCGCGGCGACGACCGGCAGGAAGCGTCTGCCCTCCGCCGCGACGCTCGACACCCTCGCCTACCGCCTGATCGCCTTCGCGTTCCCCATCTGGACGTTCGCGGTGATCGCCGGTGCTATCTGGGCGCAGGAGGCGTGGAGCCGCTATTGGGGATGGGATCCCAAAGAGACATGGTCGTTCATCACCTGGGTGATCTTCGCGGGCTATCTGCATGCCCGCGCCACCGCGGGATGGCGCGGGCGAAAGTCGGCTTGGATCGCGCTGGTGGGCTTCGTGTCCCTGCTGATCACCTACTACGCAGTCAACCTGTGGATCGTCGGATTGCATTCGTACAAGGGGTTCTGAGGCCTCGCGCGCATGAGATGTGTGGCTGGACGGCGGTGGTACAGTTCGCGCGTCTCGGGTCGGCACGCCGGCGCGAGGCCGTGTCCGGGAGAGAGAGGGGCCGTGCGGAAGAAGGCATCGTGGGTCTTCGGGGCATCGATCCTGGGCCTGCTGCTGGCGGCGTGCGCGCCCAACGCGTCGCAGTCGACGCTCAACCCCGCCGGCCCGACGGCCCAGTCCGAGAAGAACCTGTTCGTCCCGGTGTTCTGGATCGCCGTCGCCGTCTTCGTCCTGGTCGAGGGCGCCATCCTCGTGATCGCGATCAAATACCGCCAGCGCAAGGGTCGCGAACGCATGCCCAAGCAGACCCACGGGAACACCCGGCTCGAGATCGGGTGGACGATCGCGCCGGCCCTCGTGCTCGCGATCGTCATGGTGCCGACCGTCTCGTTGATCTGGCAGCTCGCCAAGGCGCCCGGACCCGGAGCGCTGAACGTCACCGTGCAGGGCCGCCAGTGGTGGTGGGGGTTCCAGTACACGGATCCCGACATGAAGGAGACCTACGGCAGCGGCGAACCCATCACGGTCGCCGACGTGCTCGTGGTGCCGGCCGGTCGGCAGGTATACCTGTCGCTGGAGGCGGCGGGAGGCCTGATCGGGCCCGGCGATCCACCGGACCCCGCCAAGGCCGACTATGTGGTGATCCACTCCTTCTGGACGCCGCAGCTCTTCGGCAAGCAGGACGTCGTCCCCGGCCGCACGAACCACATCACGTTCGCTGCCGACCAACCGGGCACCTATACGGGGCAGTGCGCGGAGTTCTGTGGCCTCGAGCACGCCAAGATGAAGTTCAAGGTCGTCGCGTTGAGCCAGAGCGATTGGGAGGCCTGGGTCCAACGCGAGAAGGCACCCGCCCCGCCCGCCGTGGATGGGCTCGCCGCGGAGGGACGCGCCCTCTTCTTGAACCCGCTGTCGAACGACCGTGGGTCGTGCGTGAACTGCCATTCGGTCGGCGGCACCGAGGCGGCGAGCGGCGCCGCTCCCAACCTCACCCATTTCTTCGACCCCACGCACACCTGCTTCGCGGGGTGTGACTTCGAAACGTCGGACACGGAGGCGCTCAAGGCGTGGCTCCGAGATCCCAACGCGGTCAAGCTCGGCGCGAAGATGCCCAACTACCACCTGTCCGACCACGAGATCGACGCCCTGGTCGCCTTCCTCCAGAGCCTGACGTGATGGAGGCGACGTGGCGAGCCTGAGCGTGCAGGGGGCGAGCGGAGGGATCCTGCGTCGCCCGAGCGCCACCACCGGGTGGCTGAGTTGGTTCACCACGGTGGACCACAAGAAGATCGGGATCATGTACGGCGTTTCGGCCTTCGTATTCTTCGTCATGGGAGGTCTCGAGGCTCTGCTGATCCGTTCGCAGCTCGCCCAGCCCGACGGCAAGATCCTCAATGCGGATCAGTACAACCAGATCTTCACGATGCACGGCGTCACGATGATCTTCCTCTTCGTGATGCCGATGTCCGCGGGATTCTTCAACTACCTGCTCCCCCTGATGATCGGTGCCCGCGACGTGGCGTTCCCGCGCCTGAACGCCCTCAGCTTCTGGGTGTTCGTGCTCGGTGGGTTATTCCTGTACTCCTCCGCGTTCCTCGGCGGGGCGCCCAACGGTGGCTGGTTCGGGTACGCGCCGAACTCCGTCACCGACCCCACACCCGGCATGACCTTCTACGCACTCGGGTTGCTCATCACGGGCATCGCCTCGACCGTGGGCGCGGTGAACCTGGCCGTCACCATCATCAATATGCGCGCCCCCGGGATGACCCTGTTCCGCATGCCCGTCTTCGTCTGGATGGGGCTCGTGGTGCAGCTGCTGCTGATCTTCTCGCTGCCGATCATCACGGTCGACCTGTTCTTGCTCCTGTTCGACCGGCGATGGGGGACGCTGTTCTTCGAGGCGGCCCAAGGCGGCGATCCCGTGCTGTGGCAGCACCTGTTCTGGTTGTTCGGCCACCCCGAGGTCTATGTCTTGATCCTGCCCGCGTTCGGGATCATCTCGGAGATCATCCCCGTGTTCAGCCGCAAGCCGCTGTTCGGGTATCAATTCGTCGTCTTCAGCGGCATCGCGATCGGGTTCATCGGCTTCGGCGTGTGGGCACACCACATGTTCGCGGTCGGGCTCGGCCCGGTGGCGAACACGGCCTTCGGCGTCACGACGGCCATCATCGCCATCCCGACGGGCGTGAAGATCTTCAACTGGATGGCGACGATGTACGGCGGCGAACTCAAGTTCGACACCCCCTTGCTGTATTCGATCGGCACGGTGACGATGTTCGTGATCGGCGGGCTCTCGGGTGTGACCCATTCCATCGTGCCCTCGGACTACCAGCAGACCGACACGTACTACATCGTGGCGCATTTCCACTACGTGTTGTTCGGCGGAGCCGTGTTCGGGCTGTTCGCGGGGATGTTCTACTGGTGGCCTAAGGTCTTCGCGCGTCAGCTGTCCGAGCGCTTGGGCAAATGGCAGTTCTGGATCATGATCGTGGGGTTCAACCTCACGTTCGGACCGATGCACGTCCTGGGCCTCAACGGCATGATCCGGCGCGAGTACACCTACCCCGCTTCACTGGGGCTCACGGGCTGGAACCAGGTGGCATCGGTGGGGGCCTTCGTGATCGCGTTCTCGATCCTGCTGTTCATCATCAACGCCGTGCGAACGCAGTCCAAGCCGAAGGGCCTCGAGAACGAGGATCCATGGGACGCGCGCACGCTCGAGTGGACCACCGCGTGCCCCCCGCCCGTGTGGAACTTCGACGAGATCCCGGAGGTCCACGCCCTGGACGACTTCTGGCACAAGAAGTACGTCGAGGATGAGAAGACGGGCCTGCCGGTGCCGGTGCAGGCGGGGGCGGCGCCCGAGCACGACGAGGGGCACGAGGCCTCAGGCGCGCACGCGATCCACCTGCCCAGCCCGTCGTTCTGGCCGCTCGTGGCCTCCTTCGGCCTGCCGATCATGGCCTACGGCGTCCTGTACTCGTGGTGGCTCGTGGGAGCTGGGGCCCTCGTGTTGCTGGTGGGCTTCTATGGCTGGGCGATGGAGCCCTCGGTGGCGGAGGAGTAGCGGTGGCGGACACGACGGTTCCCGTCAAGCACACGGAGCACACGACCACTACCGGCCTGCCCAGCTCGAAGCTCGCCATGTGGATCTTCCTGTCCTCCGAGTGCATGTTGTTCGGAGCGCTGATCGCCACGTATGTCCTGTATCGGGGCGCGAGCGTGAAGGGTCCCTACCCCGTCGACGTCTTCGACATCCCGTACACATCGGTGTCGACGTTCGTGTTGCTCGCGTCCTCGCTCAGCATGGTGTTGGCGCTCGCGGCCGCGCAGAACCGCGACATCGTGCGTATGCGACTGTGGTTGCTCGCCACCGCCATGTTGGGCCTCACGTTCGTGGGCGGGCAGGTGTACGAGTTCACCTCCTTCTATCACGAGGGGCTTTCCCTCACGACGAACCTGTTCGGATCGAGCTTCTACGTCCTAACCGGGTTTCACGGGGCGCACGTGACGCTGGGCATCCTGATGCTGTTGTCGCTCGTCGGCATGTCGATGAACGACCGCCTCCCCGACGAGCCGGCGTTCCCGGTGGAGCTCGTCGGGCTGTACTGGCACTTCGTCGACATCGTCTGGATCGTGATCTTCGTGGTGGTCTACCTGGTGCCGGCGGGCGAGGCCGCGAGCAAGGTGGGGAAGTGATGGGCGAACACGAGAGCGATCTGCAGAGGGAGCTCGCCACGCCCATGCCCGATCCGCACGGCGAGATCGCACACAGCGAGCACCCGAGCCCCAAGGCCTACATCCGCGTCGGCCTGGTGCTGGCCGGTCTCACGGCCCTCGAGGTGGCGGTCTCCTACAGTCACGAGGGCGCGCGATTGATAACCGCGGCCCTGTTGGTGCTGATGTTCCTCAAGTTCGTCCTGGTCGTGCTCTGGTTCATGCACCTGAAGTTCGACAGTCGCCGGTACTCGCGGTTCTTCGTGATGGGCCTGGCCGGCTCGATCACGCTCTACACGGTGGTGCTGATGACCTTCGGCGTCTTCGGCGGGAAGTAGGAGAGGATCGGCATGCCTTCCTTCCACGTCCACCTCGACGTGTGGCTGCTGTTCGGGTCCATCCTGGCGCTGTACTTCATCGCGGTCCGCCGGCACCTCCAGGCTACGGGTGAACAGACTCCCGTTCGCCGCCGGCGGCTGTTCACGCTCGGGGTGGGCATCCTGTGGCTCGCGTCATCGTGGCCCCTGCACGACCTGGCGGAGCGCTATCTCTACAGCGCCCACATGGTCCAGCACATGCTCTTCACGCTCGTGGCGGCCCCGCTGCTGATCGCGGGCGTCCCGGTGTGGCTGTACCGCGAATTCCTGCGGCCCGAGGTCGTCAACACGATCTTCCGTTTCTTCACCCGGCCGCTCGTGGCGCTCGTGGTGTTCAACACGGTGCTGATCTTCAGCCACTGGCCCGCCGTCGTGGCCGCCTCGGTGACGTCGGAACCATTGCATTTCCTGCTGCACGTCGCCATCGTCGGATCTGCGCTCGCCATGTGGTGGCCGGTGATGTCGCCGCTGCCGGAGATGCCGCCCCTGTCGCCCCCCGGCCAGATGATCTATCTGTTCCTGCAGTCGCTCGTGCCCACGATCCCGGCGTCGTTCCTCACGTTCGGTTCGAAGCCGCTGTATCCGATCTACGCCACGTTCCCGCGGATCTGGGGGATCGGCGTGATGAACGATCAGCTCATGGCCGGCCTCATCATGAAGCTCGTCGGCAGCGCGATCCTGTGGGTGGTGATCACGGCGATATTCTTCCGGTGGTTCGCCGCCGAGCGGCGTTCCGACCTTGACGTGACGGCCTACGCCGACGTCGACCGAGAGATCCGAGCGGGGCTGAGCCGATGAGCGACCCGACCCGCGGGGGCCCGCCCAACGCAGAGGAAGGCCCCCCCGAGAACGGAGCCGAGGACCGGGCCCAAGATCCGTCCCAGGATCGGGCCCAAGATCGGCCGAGCGGGCCCAAGATTCGGCCCAAGATTCGGTCAAGAATCGTGAGGGCCTCCTGCTGCCCGTCCTGCTCCCGGTGGGCATCCTCGTCATCATCGGGCTCGTCTTGTTCGGGTTCTCCCGGATCTTGCTGCATCTGTCCTCCACCGGGGCGACCGTCGTGGCGCTCAGCACCGCGGCCGTGGCGTTCATCGCGGTCAGCGTCGTGGCATCCCGCGAGCGTGTCACGGGCGCGGCGCTGTTCCCCATGTTGGGCGCCATCGTGGGCGCGGCGCTGTTGATCGGCGGTGTCGGCCTGGTGGCTGCGCCCAAGGAGGAGAGCGCTGGCAACCTGGAGGCCGTGTCCGTCTCACTGACGGCCCCGCCCGGCGCCGCCACCAAGGGCTACTCCACCGACACGCTCTCGTTCAAGACCGAGACGCCCACGAACCTGGAGTTCGACAACCAGGATCCCTCCGTCCCGCACAATGTCGTGATCTTCGAGGGCAAGGACGACAAGGGCACGCAGGTGTTCACGGGCGAGATCATCACGGGCCCCAATAAGGCGACGTACGCGGTGCCCGCCCTGAAGGCCGGCGACTACTTCTTCCATTGCGAGGTGCACCCGACCACCATGCATGGCACCATCACCGTATCCGACACCGGGGGTGGTGGCGGCGGTCTCACGCTCTCGGCCCAGAACATCCAGTACTCGACCGACAAGCTCGAGGCGCCGGCGGGCGTGCCGGCAACGGTCACGTTCGACAACAAGGACGCGGGCGTCCCGCACAACTTCGCGGTCTTCACGGACAAGGCGTACGCCAACAACGTGTTCTCCGGCGAGATCATCACGGGCCCGGCCACGATCGACTACCAACTCCCCGCGCTCGACGCCGGCACCTACTACTTCAAGTGCGAGGTCCATCCCACGATGCAGGGTGTGCTCGTGGTCGGCGGCGCCGGCGGTGGCTCCGGGGGCGGCGGTCCGGGCGGGGGCGCGAGCAGCCCCGCCCCACCGCCGACCCAGAGTGCCTCCTCGGCACCTCCCCCGACCTCCCCGCCCCCCAGCGGCGGGTCGGGCGGCGGCGCCACGATCGCGTTGTCGGCCTCGGGTCTGAAGTTCTCCACGGACCAGATCCAGGGCGCAGCCAACGCGGCGAACACGATCCACTTCGACAACCAGGACACCGGGGTCCAGCACGACGTCGCGATCTATCGAGATGCGGGCTTCACCGACAACGTGTTCACGGGCGATCTCGTGACGGGGCCCGCCTCGATCGACTACAGCGTCCCGGCCCTGCCCGCGGGCACGTATTACTTCCACTGCACGGTGCACACGACCATGCAGGGCACCTATGTGGTGGGGGGCCAATAGCGGCCTCAGGGCACGCGCACCTCACTGGTAGCGTGGGCGCATGCGCCGATCGTCCGCCGCCGTCATCCTCGCCGTGGTGGCCGGTCTGGTGGTGGCCACGGGCACCTGGCTCTTGCTGAATCGCGGCAGCGCCGACGAGAGCGGGCCCGTCGCGATGGATCGACCGCTTCCGACCCTCACCGCCCCGGCCCTCGACGGCACCGCGGCGAGTACCGCGCTGCTGGGCGGGAAGGTGGGCGTCGTCAACGTGTGGGCGACATGGTGCGGGCCGTGCCGGCGCGAGCAGCCGGCTCTCGCGCGGCTCGCCCGTCACTATGGCGACCGGGTCGCCTTCCTGGGGATCAACTATCGAGACGAGAAGGCGGGCGCGCGGCGTTGGGTGGGCGACGAGTTCGACGTGCCGTATCCGAGCCTGTTCGATCCGAGCGGGAGGACGGCGGGGCAGCTCGGCTTTCCCGCGCTACCCGACACGTACCTCGTCGATGCCTCGGGAACGATCCGGTGGTGGATCTTCGGCGAGGCGAGTGAGCAGGAGCTGAGCGGGCTGATCGACCAGCTCCTCGCGGAAGGTTCCCCCTCAGCGTGAGAGCGGAAGCAGCGCGTCCACCGCGACGGCCCCGAACAGGGCGGCGAGGTACCAGATCGAGAACTTGAACAGGCCCCAGGAGCGCGCCGGGTCGCCGGTGTTCCACAGTCGCAGCGCGCGGTAGACGAACGCGCCGCCGAGCCCGAGGGCCGTGAATAGGTAGACCATGCCCATGTGCGCCACGGGCACGAGCACGAGGGATGTCCCGAACAGGACCAGGGAGTACAGGAAGATCTGTCGCCGGGTCTCGTCCTCCCCCTTGACCACCGGGAGCATGGGCACGCCCGCGGCCGCGTAGTCCCCCTGATAGCGCAGGGCGAGCGCCCAGAAGTGCGGCGGCGTCCACACGAAGATGATCGCGAACAGGATCCACGCGGGCGCCGCGAGCGACCCGGTGACCGCCGCCCAGCCCACGAGGGCAGGCACGGCGCCCGCCGCGCCGCCGATCACGATGTTCTGCGTGGTGGTGCGCTTGAGCCACATCGTGTAGACGAACACGTAGAACGCGATGGCGGCCAACGCGAGCTCCGCCGCCAGGACGTTCACCGCGATGGCGAGGAAGAAGAAGGCGATCGCCCCCAGCACGAACGCGAAGCGCAGCGCCTGCTCGGGGGTGACCGTGGACGAGGGCAGGGGGCGCCGTCGCGTGCGCCTCATCACCTCGTCGATGTCGCGGTCGAGGTACTGGTTCGTGGCGTTCGCGGAGCCGGCCGCCAGGGCGCCGCCGAGGAGGGTCGCCAGGACCAGCCGGAGCGGCGGCATCCCGTGGCCGGCCAGGAACATGGCAGGCACCGTGGTGACGAGGAGCAGGAAGATGATCTCGGGTTTGGTGAGCCGGTAGTACGCGGTGATGCGATCCGTCACCGACGTGGGGCTCGGCGACGGCATCTCCTCCGCCTGCGTGTCGTCGCCCTCCGTGGCCTTCGCGCCGGCCGCCCGGGCGCTCGCCACGGTGGCGAGGGTCACGAGGCTCGCCCAGACGAGCACGGACAGCGCCACGTGCATGACCACCGCCCACGGCTTCAGTCGCGTCCACACCTGGGCGGCGCCGACCAGTATCTGCGCCACGAACAGTGCGACCGCCAACGTCGAGAGCGCCACCAGGTCCTTGGAGCGCCGTGCCATCGTGCGGGCCCGGATCATCGCGAAGAGCACGAGGAGGAAGACGAGGGCCGCGAGGATCCGATGCAGGAACATCGCCGTAGCCGCTCCTCCGAGTGCGGGCACGAGCTTGCCGTCCATCAGGGGCCAGTCCGTGAAGGCCAGCCCTGCCCCTTTGGCGCGGACGTAGGTGCCCACGAGCAGGAGAACGGCGGTTGCGCCCACGGTGAGGAGGGTGAAACGGGCGAATCCGTCGTCGCGCGTCGCCGCTCGCGGCGGCCCCATCCGCAGGAAGCTGTTCGCCGCGAGGTAGGTCACGTCGGCCACGAACGCGAGCGCCACCGCGAAATGGATCGTGACCCACCAGGGGTTCAGATCGGTCTTCACGACGATGCCGCCCAGGACGGCCTGTCCCAACACGAGGGGGATCGCGGCGAGGGCCGGCCACACGATGGAACGGACCTCCCGGTAGCCGCGCCAGGCGAAGAACGCCGTGACGAAGACGAGGATGGTCGACACGAAGACCAGGAAGCGGTGGGAGAACTCGATCAGCGAGTGCACGGTGCCCTCGGGGAAGAGCTGGCCCGGGAAGCAGTTGGGCCAGGTGACGCACCCGAGCCCGGAGCCGGTCCCGCGCACCAGCCCGCCCACGCTGAACAAGACGATGGTGCAGGCAGCGGTGGCGAGCGAGAGCTTCTGGAACCGAGAGGCCCGAGCCATGCCCGCATGATAGACGCCGCGCGGCCCCCGTCGATTGCGATACTGGTCGGGTGCACGCTCCCGACGACCCGCTTCCACGCGCACCCATCGATGGCGTGGAGGCGGTGCTCGAGGCCTTCTTGTCGAAGTGCCGCGAGGAGACCGTGGCCGACGAACCGCGCGCCACGCTGCCGCTCGAGGAGATCCGTCGCCTGATCGCGGCCGGCGGCAAGCGTCTGCGCCCGGCGTTCTGTTTCTGGGGCTACCGCGCGGCAGGTGGCCCGGAGGGGCAATCCATCCTGCGAGCCGCTGCGGCCCTGGAGCTCCTGCACACCATGGCGTTGATCCACGACGACCTGATGGACGGGGCGACCGAACGCCGGGGGGTTCCGGCGAGCGCGGCGTTCCTCGAGGCGGAGGCCGGACGGTTGCGGCTCCCCGTCGACGCCGAGACCTTCGGGCGTTCGGCGGCGATCCTCGCGGGCGACCTCGCGGCGGTGCTGGCCGACCGGATGCTCCTGACGTCCGGGTTCGCACCCGAGCGGATCGTGGCGGCGCAGGCCCGGTACCACCGCATGCGCACCGAGATGGCCGAGGGGCAGTTCCTGGACGTCGCGGGGCTCGCGTGCGAGCCCGTTTCGGCGCGCCGGGCGGCCGTGCTCAAAGGGGGCGCCTACACCACGGAGGGGCCCCTGTTGATGGGCGCCGCTTTGGCGGGCGCCTCGTTGGACCAGGAGGCGGCGCTCGCGCGGTTCGGCGGGCCGTTGGGGGAGGCCTTCCAGCTGCAGGACGACATTCACGACGGCGACGGCGCGGCTGCGGCCACACCCCGGGATGTGAACGAGCTCGTTGCGCGCGCCCGCGCGGAGCTCGACGCCACCTCGGTCCTGGATCCCGAGGCCGTGATCGCGCTGCGGGCCATGGCCGAGCGCTTGGAGATGACGTGAGCGACGACCTCGAATCCCTGCGCCGCGCCTTCAAGGACATCCCCGCCTGCCGGGTGGGCACGGTGCGTTCCGACGGAGGTCCCCACGTCTCCACTCGGTGGTTCGTGTGGCGCGACGACGCCCTGTACGTGGCCACGCGCATGGGCGGCCGGACCTGGGAGCACGGCATGCGCGACCCCCGCGTGTGCGTCATCATCGACCGCGGTCGCGACTGGACCGAGCTCGCCGGGGTGCGGGTGGAAGGGGTCGCCGAGGCCCTGCCGGCCGAGCATCCGGACCTGCGCGCCCCCATGTCCGCGTGGCACGAGAAGTACCGAACGATGCTCGGCGGTGACTCGTTCGAGCGCTTGACGGAAGCCGTTCCCGCCCTCGGGTTCCTGCGCGTCCCCCCTTCACGGATGGAGGCCTGGGACCACCGTTGATCCCCTGCGCTGAACCCGGCGTCGCCGCGTGCGGGATCGCTGTGCGCGCAGGCGCAGGAGGCCGCCGCCGGGACGGGTCGCACGGGTGTTCCGAGGCGTTCCGCGGTAGCCTGGAGAGGTACTTTGTGAACGATTTCACAAGCTGAGTCCCGGCCGCTGGTCGGGACCACCGGGGGGACGCGTGAGTTCGCAACGCATCGAGACCGACGTCCTGGTGGTGGGGGCCGGCCCGGGCGGGTCGGCGGCCGCCTATCACCTCGCGCGGCACGGGATCGACGTCACGCTCGTCGACCGGTCCTCCTTCCCGCGCGAGAAGGTCTGTGGCGATGGGCTCACGCCCCGAAGCGTCGGCGCGATGCTCCGGATGGGGATCGACCCCGATCAGCCGGGCTTCGAGCGGGTGCTCGGCCTCCGCGTGTACTCGCGTCGGGCCACCGTGGAGCTTCCGTGGCCCGAGCTGTCGAGCTGGCCGAGCTACGGGTTGGTGATGACCCGCCACGACTTCGACGCGCTGCTGGTCGATCGAGCGCGACAGGCGGGAGCACGTCTCATCGAGCGGTCCGAGGTCCTGGGGCCGATCATCGAGGACGGGTGGGTGCGCGGCGCCATGGTGCGTCCGGCGGGGGACAAGGATGCGGAACCCTCGCAGATCCGCGCGCGGTTCTCGATCGCCGCCGACGGGGCCGCGAGCCGCTTCGCGAAGCCGGCGGGCGTCGTGCGCGACGATTCGCGCCCGCTGGGGATCGCGGCGCGCCGCTACTACCGCAGCCCGTATCACCCGGGACCGTGGTTCGAATCATGGCTCGATCTGTGGGAGGGCGATCTGCTCCTGCCCGGCTACGGCTGGCTCTTCCCCGTCGCCGGCGGGCGGATCAACCTGGGCGCGGGGCTGCTCAACACGTTCAAAGACTTCCGATCGATCTCGGCCCAGCGCCTCTTCGACGCATTCGCGACGATGCTCCCCGCGGACTGGGAGATCGACGAAGAGCATGCCGAAGGGAAGGTCCTGTCCGGGCCGCTTCCGATGAGCATGAATCGGGTGCCCCAGGCCGTTGCGGGCCTCCTGTTGGTCGGCGACGCGGCGGGGGCGGTCAACCCTTTCAACGGCGAGGGCATCGCCTATGCGATCGAGACCGCCGAGATCGCCGCCGAGCTCACGCACGAGGCCCTCGTGAAGGACCGCCCCGGGCTTGCCATGATGTATCCCACGGTGTTGCGTGAGCGCTACGGCGCGTATTTCACGCTGGGAAGGGGGTTCGCCAAGATCGTCGGCCGCCCGGCCATCATGGGCGCGGCCACCCGCTACCTGTTGCCGAACCAGCGGGTCATGAACTTTGCGATGCGCATGATGGCGAACCTCACCGACGGCAAGGACGGGGACGCGAAGGACAAGGTCTTCTACATCATGGAACGGTTGGTGAAGGCGTCGTGACAGTAGGATGCCGCGCGTGCTGATCGACTACCTGCCCATCGCGATCATGGGGGCGCTGGCGATCGCCTTCGCGGCCGTCTCGATGGTCGCCTCCAGGGCCCTGCGACCTCATCGCCCGAACCCCGTGAAGCTTTCCGCATACGAGTGCGGCAACGATCCCGTGCGGCTACCTCGCGGCGAGAAGTTCAGCGTGAAGTTCTACGTGGTGGCCATGCTCTTCATCATCTTCGACGTCGAGGTGATCTTCCTCTTCCCGTGGGCCGTGACCTTCCGCCAGCTGGGGTTGTTCGGCCTCGCGGAGATGGCCGTGTTCATCGCGCTCGTGTTCGTGGCCTACCTCTACATCTGGCGCAAGGGCGGGCTCGACTGGGCCGATGAGGTGACGCCGGTGCAGACCGAAGCCCTCGCGCGCGCGGAGACGGAGGCGGTCGGGGACGCGCCCGAAGAGCTGGGAGTCGTCGGTGCCCGTTGAACGCGTCGAGGGTGTGCACCTCGGCAAGACGCCCGAGGAGATCGAGGAGGAGGTCCGCCGGGGTGTCTTGCTGACCTCGCTCGACCGAGCGGTGGGTTGGGCGCGGAAGCAGTCGATGTGGCCCGCCACCTTCGGGTTGGCCTGCTGTGCCATCGAGATGATGTCGGCGGGCGCGGGCAAGTACGACCTGTCGCGGTGGGGGATGGAACTGTTCAGAGCGTCGCCGCGCCAGGCGGATCTGATGATCGTGGCGGGCCGGGTGAGCCAGAAGATGGCGCCGGTGCTGCGACGGATCTACGACCAGATGCCCGAGCCGCGCTGGGTGATCTCCATGGGCGTGTGCGCCTCGGCCGGCGGCATGTTCACGAACTACGCGATCGTTCAGGGCGTGGACACCATCGTGCCGGTGGACGTCTACGTCCCCGGGTGCCCGCCGAAGCCCGAGATGCTGATGTACGGGATCCTCACCCTGCAGGAGAAGGTGCGCACCGCGGAGCCGTTCAAGTGATGCCGCCCACCATCGCCGAGCGCCTCGCGGACCGCTGGCCCGACTCGGTCGTGGCTCGGGGGGAGGTCACCGTCCTGGTCGCCCGGGAGGAACTGCTCGACCTCTTGGGCTCGACGCGCGACGACGCGGAGCTTTCCTTCGACTTCCTCTCGTCCGTGAGCGCCACGGACTGGCCCGGCAAGGATCCGCGCTTCTGGGTGATCTACGAGCTCCGCTCGATGGAGCATCATCACCGGCTGCGGGTGAAGGTGGGGCTTCGCGAGGGCGACGCGCACCTGCCCAGCGTCACGTCGATGTTCCCCACCGCAAACTGGCACGAGCGGGAGACGTTCGACCTGTTCGGGATCGTATTCGACGGTCATCCCGACCTCACGCGGATCCTGCTGCCGGAGGGGTGGGAGGGTCACCCGCTGCTGAAGACCGAGGAGCTGGGCGGCGTCAACACCCGGTACCAGGGCGCGTTCATCCCTCCCGTCGACACGCGCCTCGGTACCTGACGGGGGAGCGATGCGGGAGACACCGCTCGAGCAGCTCGTCGATCAGGCCTCCGGGGAGATCCGGCAGGAGACGATGATCATCAACATGGGGCCGCAGCACCCCTCCACCCACGGCGTGCTGCGGCTGTTGTTGGAGCTCGATGGCGAGACCGTGATCAGTTGCAAGCCGGTCATCGGCTACCTCCACACCGGCATCGAGAAGAACACCGAGTACCGAACGTGGGGCCAGGGCATCACGTTCGTCACCCGAGCCGACTACCTGTCGCCGTTCTTCAACGAGCTGGGCTACTGCCTCGCGGTCGAGCGGCTGTTGGGGGTGGAGGCGCCGCCGCGAGCCCAGGTCCTGCGCGTGATGTTCAACGAGCTGAATCGCATCTCGTCGCATCTCGTCTGGCTCGCCACGGGGGCGCTCGAGCTCGGCGCGGTGAGCGTGATGCTCTACGGATTCCGCGAGCGCGAGGTGCTGCTGGACGTCTTCGAGGGCGCCACGGGTTTGCGCATGAACCACAACTACATCCGCATCGGCGGCGTCATCATGGACGTCGATGACGAGGGGCTCCCGAAGATCCGGGCGTTCCTGGATGCCATGCCGAAGAGGATCGACGACTACGAGTCGATCCTGAACGACAACCCCATCTGGTTGGAACGCAACGTCGGGGTGGGCAAGCTCTCGGCCGAGGAAGCGCTGTCCTTCGGCGTTACGGGCCCGATGCTGCGGGCCGCGGGCGTGGCCGCGGACGTGCGCAAGGACGCGCCGTACTGCGGCTACGAGACCTACGACTTCGAGGTGCCCGTGCGGACCGAGGCCGACGCCTACAGCCGCTACGTCCTGCGCCTGGCCGAGATGCGCGAGTCCATGAAGATCGTCGCCCAGTGCGTGGAGCGGCTGGACGAGCCCGGCCCCGTGATGGTGGACGACCCCAAGGTCGGCTGGCCCTCGAAGCTCTCGGTAGGCCCGGACGGGATCGGGAACGACCCCGCCTACCTGCGGCACATCATGGAGGAGTCGATGGAGGCGCTCATCCATCACTTCAAGATGGTGACCCAGGGGGTCGAGGTTCCGCCCGGCGAGGTGTACCAGGCGGTGGAGTCCCCGCGGGGCGAACTCGGCTTCTACGTGGTCTCCGACGGAGAGCACCGGCCGTATCGCGTGAAGATCCGAGACCCCTCGTTCGTGAACCTGCAGGCCACGGCGGCCATGGTGGAGGGCTCGCTGGTGGCGGATGCGATCGCGGCCATCGCGAGCGTGGATCCCGTCATGGGTGGGGTGGACCGCTGATGACGGTGTTCGTCGACGCGGTGCGCCGGGAGGCGGAATCGATCATCGCCCGCTACCCCGAGGGCCGCGAGCGCTCGGCGATCATGCCCCTGCTGTACCTCGCCCAGTCGGAGGAGGGGCGGGTGACGCGCGAGGGGCTGCAGGAGGTCGCCGGCCTGCTGGGGCTCACCACCGCCGAGGTGGAGTCCGTGGCGACGTTCTACTCGATGTACCGCCTCCGCCCGACGGGCGAGCATCTCATCAACGTGTGCACCAACCTCGCCTGCCTGCTCCGAGGCGGTAAGGACGTGTACGAGGCCGCGCATCGCGCGGCCGGCGTCACCCACGGCGGGGAGCTGTCCGAGGACGGCTTGCTCAGCGTGCACGAAGAGGAATGCCTCGGCGTGTGCGACTTCGCGCCCGCCGTGCAGATCGACTTCGCGAACCACGACAACGTCACGCCGGAGCGGATGGGCGAGCTCATCGGAGAGTTGCGTGCGGGCCGCACGCCGGAACCCTCACGCGGGCCGGCGATGCGCAGCTTCCGCCACGCTTCCCGGGTGCTCGCCGGCCTCGAACGGCCCGAGGAGATGGGGGCATGAGCCTCGAGTTCGAGCCGCGCCTCACGCGCGACTGGGACGACCCGAGCGTCGCCACGCTCGCCGGGTACGTGGCCAAGGGGGGGTACGGCGGGTTGCGCGCCGCGCTGGAGATGTCCGGGGCGGATCTCATCCAGGTGGTGAAGGACTCCGGACTGCGTGGGCGCGGCGGCGCCGGCTTCCCCACGGGCATGAAATGGTCCTTCGTCCCCCAGGACACGGGCAAGCCGACCTACGTGACCGTGAACTATGACGAGTCGGAGCCCGGCACGTGCAACAACCGAGAGCTGGCCGAGCGCGACCCGCACCGGTTGATCGAAGGCGCGGCCATCGCCGCCAAGGCCATCGGGTGCCACCTCGCCTTCATCTACGTCCGCGGTGAGTACCTGTGGCAAGGCATGGTGATGGAGCGAGCGCTGGACGAGGCCTACGCGGGTGGCTACCTGGGGAGCGGGATCGCCGGCAGCGACTACGACCTGGAGATCGTCCTGCACCGGGGCGCCGGCGCCTATATCTGCGGGGAGGAGACGGCGCTGCTGAACTCGCTCGAGGGGCTCCGCGGGCAGCCCCGCCTTCGCCCGCCCTTCCCCGCCGTCGAAGGCCTGTACGCGAGCCCCACGGTCATCAACAACGTCGAAACGCTCATGAACGTCCCCGACATCGTGGCTCGGGGCGCCGATTGGTTCCGCTCGCAGGGGACGGAGAAGTCGCCCGGCACGAAGATGTTCACGATCAGCGGGAAGGTCGAGCGCCCGGGGAACTACGAGATCCCCATGGGCACGCCCTTCCGCGTGCTGCTCGAGGACCTCGGCGGGGGCGTGCTCGACGGTCGGGCGCTCAAGGCGTTCACCCCGGGCGGCTCGTCCACGCCGCTGCTCACGGCGGCGTCGATCGACGTCCCCCTGGACTACGAATCGATCGCGGAGGCGGGCTCGTTGCTCGGCACCGGCGCGGTGATGGTGATGGACGACACCGACTGCGTGGTAGAGGCCGCCGAGCGCATGGTGCGGTTCTACGCACACGAGTCCTGCGGCAAGTGCACGCCGTGTCGCGAGGGGAGCTGGTGGGCCACCCGGGTGCTGGGGCGGCTCGAGGACGGATTCGGGCGCGAGGGGGACATCCCCCTCATGCACGACATGGGCAAGAACATCCTGTTCCGCGCGTTCTGCGCGCTCGCCGACGGCACCGCTGCCGTGATCACCTCCTCGCTCAAGCATTTCGGCGACGAGTACGAGGAGCACGTTCGTCTGGGCCGCTGTCCGCTGCGGGCACCGGGTCCTCACGCCGGGACGGACCCCGACGCCCTCGCCATGGCACCGCCGGCGGAGGTGGCCTCGTGAGGGGCGGGGTGACCCTCACGGTGGACGGGAAGGAGGTCACCGTGCCCAAGGGCACGCTGATCATCCGCGCGGCAGAGCAGCTCGGCATCGAGATCCCGCGGTTCTGCGATCACCCCCTGCTCGAGCCGGCCGGCGCGTGCCGTCAGTGCTACGTCCAGATCGAGGGGCAGCCCAAGCTCGCCACATCCTGCACCGTGGGCGTGGCACCCGGCATGGTGGTCAAGACCCAGAACACGGACGAGACCGTCGCGCAGGCGCAGGAGGCGAACCTGGAGTTCCTGCTGCTGAACCACCCCCTGGACTGCCCGATCTGCGACCGGGGCGGCGAGTGTCCGCTGCAGGACCAGGCGCTCGCGTACGGGCCCGGCGACACCCGTTTCATCGAGGCCAAGCGCACGTTCGTGAAGCCGATCCCACTCTCCCCGCTCGTGAACCTCGATCGCGAGCGCTGCATCCTGTGCGCCCGGTGCACGCGGTTCTGCGACGAGATCTCGGGGGACCGTTTCATCGAGTTGTTCGCGCGTGGGGCGGGGGAGCGCGTCTCGATCGCGGCGGGCGAGGACTTCGAAAGCCCGTTCAGCGGCAACACCGTCCAGATCTGCCCCGTCGGCGCTCTCACCGCGGAGCCCTACCGGTTCGTCGCTCGCCCGTTCGACCTGTCCACCGTGGATTCGGTGTGCCCGCATTGCAGCGCGGGATGCAACGTGAAGGTCGACGTGCGTCGAGGTGAGGTCGTCCGCCAGCTCGCGCGCTCGGACTACGATGTGAACGACGCGTGGCTCTGCGACAAGGGCCGCTTCGCGTTCCGCTTCCCCGATGCGCCGGAGCGTCTCACCACACCGCTGATCCGGGACCGCGGGCTGGAGCCCGCCTCGTTCGGCGAGGTGCTCACGCAGGTGGCCGGGCGGGCGGCGGGCGCTCGGGTGGCGATCCTCACCGGCGGCCGCCTCATGGACGAGGACTACTACGCGCTCTCGAAGCTGGCCCGAACCGTCCTGCGCACGAACGACCTGGACCATCGTCGCTCGCCGGGGGCGGGCGAGGCGGAGCGCTACGTCGCCGCCCAGCCCCTATCGGTGTCCTACAAGGACGTCGAACGCGCGAAGGTCATCCTCGTGGCGGGCCTCGACGCGGAGCAGGAGATCCCGATCCTGCACCTTCGTCTGCGCAAGGCGGCAGCGCGGGGCGCGCGCCTCTGGGTGCTGCACCCGCGCCGCACGCGCCTGCACGACGTCGCCGCGCACATCCTCGCCTCGCCCGGAAGAGGCCGCCCGGCTCCTCGCCGGGGGAGGCCCCCACCGGCAACGCCGCGTTCGACGAAGCCGTCGGTGCGCTGCGGGAGGCGGGCGAGGACGCGGTCGTGATCGCGGGCGAGCGGCTCGCCGGGCCCGCGGGCGGCGCGGAGGAGGCGATGGCGCTGGCGTTCGATGCCGGGGCTCGGTTCACCTACGTCACGCGCCGCGCGAACGATCGAGGAGCGCTGCGCGCCGGCGTGCATCCCCGCTTGCTCCCGGGCGGGCGCACGTCCGCGGATGGCCTGGAGGAGGTCGAGGCCGTCTGGGGTCCGGTGATGGATCGCGAACCGGGGCGCGACGCGCGGGCGATCCTGCAGGGCTGCGCCGACGGGGAAATCGACGTGCTGTTCCTGGTGGGGGTGGATCCCTTGCGGGATGCCCCCGACGCGGCACTGGCGTTGCGAGCGTTGCAGAACGTGCCATACACCGTGGTGCAGTCGCTGGAGCTCGGATCGCTCGAACCCTTCACGTCGGCCTTCCTGCCCGCCGCCGCATTCTTGGAGAAGACCGGTCACGTCACGGATTGGGAGGGCCGCGGGCAGATGCTTCGGCCCCTGCGCGGGGCACCGGGGCTGTCCCGGCCGGACTGGGAGATCGCCGCGAGCCTCGCCCTTGCCTGCGGTGGCGACCTGGGGTTCGAGACACTCGAGCAGGTGCACGAAGAGATGGGCCGCCTCCTCGGGCCGCGCCCCATCACGCTCGCGGTCGCGCCCCGCCAGGGCTCGACTCCGGCGGCGGCGGAGGGCCTCGCGCTCGTCACCTACCCACTCCTGGTGGACGAGGGAAGGCTCAGCGAGCGCGCCGACGAGCTCAAGGCGGCGCTCGAGCCCGACGCGTTCGTCGAGCTGCATCCCGAGGACGCCGCCGCGCTCGAGATCGCCGACGCCGGCCGTGCGCGCGTGCGCACGGAGGCCGGCGAGGCGGAGCTGCCGGTGCGGGTGACGCCGCACATCGCCGCCGGGACCGTGTTCGTGCCGTTCAACCAGCCCGGCCTCGCGGCGAACACGCTCCTGAGCGGGACGTTCGACACCCGGGCCACCCTCGAGGCGGTCGGCGACGAGGTGTCCGTCTGATGGGCTTCTTCGACTGGGGTCTGTTGCTCGTGCGGGTCGTGATCGTGTTCTTCGCGCTGCTCATCGCGGTGATGCTCTACATCTGGATGGAGCGCAAGGTGATCGCGGACATGCAGACCCGCATGGGGCCGATGCGCGCGGGGCCGCGGGGCGTGCTCATCACCCTCGCGGACGGCATCAAGCTCTTCTTCAAGGAGGGCATCACGCCCACCAGCGCGGACGGCGGCGTCTACAACCTCGCGCCGATCCTCGCGATGTTCCCCGGTTTCCTCGCGTTCGCGGTGATCCCGTTCGGCGCGCCGGTCCTGCTCTTCGGCCGCGTGGTTCCGTTCCAGCTCACCGACCTCAACATCGGGGTGCTGTGGGTCCTGGCCATGACCTCCATCGCCGTCTACGGCGTGGTGCTCGCGGGATGGTCGAGCGGCTCGAACTACCCGCTGCTGGGCGCGGTGCGCTCGAGCGCGCAGATGGTGAGCTACGAGGTGGGCATGAGCCTCGCCATCGTGGCCGTGATCATGTACAGCGGGCACCTGCGGATGTCCGAGATCGTGGCCGCTCAGGATCGATTCTGGAACGTGATCCCCCAATTCCCGGCGTTCGTGGTCTTCCTGATCGGCGCGCTCGCCGAGACGAACCGGCCGCCGTTCGACCTCGCGGAGGCCGAGACGGAGCTGGTGGCGGGCTTCCACACCGAGTACTCGGGCATCAAGTTCGCGATGTTCTACCTAGGCGAGTACGTGAACACCGTGACCGTGTCTGCCGTCGCCGTCACGCTCTTCCTGGGCGGGTGGCGCGGCTACTGGCCGTTCCACGGGGCATGGGCGTGGCTCGGGCCCTTCCTCTGGTTCCTGCTCAAGTTGACGGCCGTGATCTACGTCCTGATCCTGATCCGCGCCACGATGCCGCGCATGCGCTACGACAGGTTGATGAGCTTCGGGTGGAAGGCGTTGATCCCGTTCGGGCTGGTGTGGGTGCTGATCACGGGCGCCGTCGTCGTGCTGCCCGATCACTTCCAACGCCGTTCGATCCTGATCGGCGGCGCGGCGATCTTGGGCGTGGTGGCCTTGGCGAGCCTGCTCCTGCCCGCCCTGAGGACGGGGTCTCCCGAACCCGCCGACGAGGAGGTGACGTCGTGAGCGACGAGCCGCAGACGCCGGAGACGCCGCCGACGCCGGAGACGCCGCAGACGCCGGAGACGGGGGGGTTCCTCGACGCCTCGTGGGCGATCGCCAAGGGCATGGGCACGGTCTTCAAGCAGACGTTCCGTGCCGACAACACCGAGGAGTACCCCAAGGAGATCGCCCCGATCCCCGAGCGGGCGCACACCGGGCGACATCTGCTGAACCGCCACGAAGACGGGCTTGAGAAATGCATCGGGTGCGAGCTGTGTGCGTATGCGTGCCCCGCCGACGCCATCTGGGTGGAGGGCGCGGACAACGATCCCGAGCACGCCGTGAGCCCCGGCGAGCGCTACGCGAAGGA
Organism: uncultured Actinomycetes bacterium; assembly: GCA_963719165.1. Taxonomy (GTDB): domain Bacteria; phylum Actinomycetota; class UBA4738; order UBA4738; family HRBIN12; genus JAOUEA01. Next base: position 2,635,192 of record CAVRAV010000001.1, read on the forward strand.
CTACCAGATCAACTACCTGCGCTGCATCATGTGCGGGCTTTGCGTCGAGGCGTGTCCCACCCGGGCGCTCACGCTCACCAGTCACTTCGAGATGGCCTTCACGAGCCGCGAGGAGGCCATCTGGAACAAGGAGCGGCTGCTGGAGCCCCCGCCGGAGATGGGCAAGGACAAGATCGACAGGGAGGGCACCTAGGTGCCGCTCGACAACCTCGTCTTCTGGGTCTTCGCGCCCGTCTCCGTGGCCTCGGCGATCGCCATGCTCACGCGCCGCAACGCCGTGCACGCGGCGCTGTTCCTGATCGTGAACTTCTTCACGATCGCGGTCATGTACCTGCTGCTCGACGCCCCGTTCCTGTTCGCGGTACAGATCATCGTGTACGCCGGCGCCATCATGGTCCTGTTCTTGTTCGTGATCATGCTCCTGGGGGTCGATCGCCACGAGGCACCGGGGGAGCGCCTCTTCGGGATGCGAACCATGGCGGGGATCCTCGCGGCGGGATTCGTGCTGGAGATGTTCTTCGCGCTGCGCGCCGGGATCGGGTTCGCGACGCGGGCGCCGGCCGGATTCGAGAAGGTGAACGCCCCCGCCAACACGCAGGCCCTGGCCAAGGTGCTGTTCACCCGATACTTCTTCCCCTTCGAGGTGACCTCCGTCCTGCTGATCATCGCCGCCATCGCGGCGATGGTCCTGGCGAACCGTAAGGCGCGCGCGATCACGCAGGCCGAGTTGGACGCGCATGAGAACGCGCAGGCCCGCTCGGCGGCCGCGCCGTCGGAGGCCCTCGCCCCGTGAGGACCCCGATCGCCTATTTCTTGCTGCTCTCGGGCATCCTGTTCGCCCTCGGCACGATGGGCGTGCTGATCCGCAAGAACGCGCTACTGATCTTCATGTCCGTGGAGCTGCAGCTCAACGCGGTGAACCTCTCGCTGGTGGCGTTCTCGCGGCTGCACGGCAACCTCAACGGGCAGGTATTGGCATTCTTCTCGATGGTGGTGGCGGCGGCCGAAGTCGTGGTGGGCCTCGCGATCATCGTCTCGGTGTACCGCCGTTCGCAGAGCGTGAACGTGGACGACGCGAGGTCCCTGCGGTGGTGACGTCGCTCGCGGCCGAGCTCGCGCCGCTCAGCGGCGACCGGGCCCTGGGGGTTCTCCCCCTGCTGTGGCTCGTGCCGGCGCTGCCGCTGGCGGCCGCCGTCGTGAACCTGTTCCTCGGCCGGCGCCTCGGGCGGTTCGCGGGGTGGCTGGCGGTCGGGGCCATGACGGGGTCGTTCGCCATGGCCGTCCTGATGGTGCGCCAGCTGTCGAGCTTCGGCGGCGACGAGCGGCTCTACGTGCAGCACCTGTTCGACTGGATCCAGGTGGGATCGTTCAACGTTGACGCGTCCGTGCGGCTCGACGCGCTGTCGGCCACGATGATCCTCGTGGTCACGGGCATCGGCCTGCTCATCCACATCTACTCCATCGGCTATATGCACGGCGATCCCCGATACGGGCGGTTCTTCGCTTATATGAACCTGTTCGTGTTCTTCATGCTCATGCTCGTGCTGGGCGCGAACTTCCTGATCCTGTACCTGGGCTGGGAGGGAGTGGGCATGTGCTCCTACCTCCTGATCGGGTTCTGGTTCGAGAAGACCGACAACGCGAACGCGGCGAAGAAGGCGTTCGTGACCACGCGCATCGGCGACACAGCGATGTTGGTCGGCATCGCGATGATCGTCATGAAGTTCGGGACCTTGAACTTCGACGTCGTGTTCGGGACCGCCAACGCCGCGCTGTCCAAGGGGGCCGCGACCACGATCGCGTTGTTGCTATTCGCGGGTGCGGTCGGCAAGTCGGCCCAGGTCCCCCTTCACGTGTGGCTCCCCGACGCGATGGCCGGCCCCACGCCGGTTTCCGCTCTCATCCACGCCGCAACGATGGTGACGGCGGGGGTCTACCTCGTACTGCGCACCCACGTGCTGTTCGAGGTCAGCGGCGTCGCGCTCGTGGTCGTCACCGTGATCGGGACGATCACGATGCTGTACGCGGGCACCTGCGCGCTGGGACAGGACGACATCAAGCGGGTCCTCGCGTACTCCACCGTGAGCCAGCTCGGCTACATGTTCATCGCGGCGGGGCTGCGCGCCTATTCGCTGGCGCTTTTCATGCTCGTCGCGCACGCCTTCTACAAGGGCCTGATGTTCCTGGCGGCGGGCTCGGTGATGCACGGCATGCACGAGGAAACGGACATGAAGAAGATGGGCGGCCTGATACGGCGCATGCCGCTCACCGGTGCGATGTTCTTGATCGGCGCGATCTCGCTCGCGGCCGTGCCCCCGTTCACCGGGTTCTTCGCCAAGGACGCCATCCTGGAGGTGGCGAACCACACCGGGCATCAGTGGGTCTACGTGCTCGGCACCGTGGGGGCGGTCATCTCGGCCGCGTACATGGGCCGGCTGGTGTTCCTCACCCTGTTCGGACGCCCCCGGACCGAGGCGGCCGAACGCGCGCACGAGTCCCCGCCGATCATGACGGTGCCCCTCGTCGTGCTCGCCCTAGGGGCGTTCGCCCTAGGGTTCGTCGTGGAGCAGTCGCCGGAGGGCGCCTTCTCGCGGTGGGTCGAGTCGGCGCTGGGCACCGTCCCGCGCGGCCCGCTCGGCCTCCCCGTCACCCTTCTGATCGCGATCGCGACCGTGGTCGCTGTGGGGACGCTCGCCGCGACATGGGTGATCTACGCGTCCGGGAGGGTCGACTGGATGGCGCTGCGCGTGCGGCTGGCGCCGCTCCAACGGTTGTTCGAGCACGGCTGGTACATCGACGACTACTACGCCACGGTGCTCGTGGCGCCCGGGAAGGCCGCCTCCGCGATCCTCGCCTACCGGTTCGACGCAGGGTTCATCGACGGTACGGTCAACGCCGTCGGGGGCTCCACGCGGCGGCTCGCGGCGGTGGGTCGCAAGATCCAGACGGGGTACGTTCGGACCTACGCGCTCGCCCTGTTCGCGGGGGCCGTGGGGATCCTCGTGTACGTGGGGCTGCGACTGTGAGCACGCACCTGCTGAGCGTCACGATCTTCCTGCCGCTCGCGGGACTCGTTGTCCTCTTGCTCGGCCGCGGGTTGTCGAACAACGCCGCACGCTGGATCGCGCTCGTCACGGCGCTCGCCACGTTCGTGGTCTCCATGGTGGTCCTCGGCCGCTTCGACAGCTCGTTGGCCGCCTACCAGATGGTGGAACGGGCGTCGTGGATCCCCAGCATCGGACTGCAGTACCTCGTGGGCGTGGACGGCATCAGCTTGTGGATGGTGATCCTGTCCACGTTCCTGTTCCCGGTCGCGATCCTCGCGAGCTGGAAGGTGGACAAGGACGTCCGGCTGTACCTAGGCGCCATGCTGGCGTTGGAAACGGCCGTGGTGGGCACGTTCCTGATGCTCGACCTCCTCCTGTTCTTCCTGTTCTTCGAGGCGATCCTCGTGCCGATGTACCTGCTGATCGGTGGGTGGGGGGGCGAGCGGCGGATCTACGCGGCCATCAAGTTCTTCCTCTACACGATGGCCGGCTCCGCGTTCCTGCTCGTGGCCACCCTGTTCCTGGCCGCGCAGGCCGGGAACAGTCTCGGCCACGTGAGCTTCGACATCCGCGACCTCCAAGCGGTGGCGCACGGGCTGCCGGTGGCGACCACCCGCTGGCTCTTCCTGGCGTTCTTCGTGGCGTTCGCGGTGAAGGTGCCGATCTTCCCGCTGCACACGTGGCTCCCCGACGCGCACACCGAGGCCCCCACGGCCGGATCCGTGCTGCTCGCGGGCATCCTGTTGAAGGTGGGGGCGTACGGCCTGATCCGGTTCAACCTCGCGTTGTTCCCCGACGCCGCGAAGTACTTCGCGACGTTCGTCTCGATCCTCGCCGTGATCGGCATCATCTACGGGGCGGTGGTGGCCTTGATCCAGACGGACATCAAGCGGCTGGTCGCGTACTCGTCGGTGTCGCACTTGGGATTCGTCGTGCTGGGGATCTTCGCGTTCACGGAGCAGGCCATGACCGGCGGAGTCCTGCAGATGGTGAACCACGGTCTCGCGACCGGCGCCCTGTTCCTCCTGGTGGGGATGGTGTACGAGCGCACGCACACGCGAGATCTGGGGAAGATGGGCGGCCTCGCCGGCGTGATGCCGTGGCTCACGGGCGCGTTCCTGTTCGCCGTCTTCGCATCGGTGGGGCTGCCCGGGCTCAACAGCTTCGTGGGCGAGTTCCTGGTGATCGTGGGGACGTTCGCCGTGAGCCCCTGGTTCGGGTCGCTCGCCGCCCTCGCCGTCATCCTCGCCGCCATCTACCTCCTGTGGAGCTACCAGCGGATGGCGCAAGGTCCCGTGCGTGAGGAGCATCGCTACCTGCCCGATGTGAGCCTGCGCGAGGTGGCCGTCCTGGTGCCCATCCTCTCGCTCCTGCTGGTGTTCGGCGTGTATCCCAAGATCCTGACGGATCGGATCGACCCCTCCGCGAAAGCCGTCGTCGTGCATGTGGACCCCCAGGGTCAGCCGACGCAGGTCGGCCTGGTGCAGGCGCAGGAGCAGGAGAGCACGCCGTGATCGACACCCCGACGCTCGTGTTCGGTCCCGTCCTGCCGGAGCTCTTCCTGGTGGGCTTCGCGATCGTGGGCCTCCTGTACGAGGCCGTCGCGAAGCGGTCCGACCGGATGGTGCACCTCCTCATCGCGATGTCGGGGCTCGCCATGGCCGCGGCCTCTTCCATCGTGCTGTGGAACTGGTCGGGGGACGCCACGGTGCTGGGCGGCACGGTGAACGCGGACCGCTTCGCGGTGGTTGGCCGGGTGCTGATCATCACGATCGCCGCGTTCGGCGTGCTGTACGGGAGGCACTACCTGGAGCGTTCCGAGGGGCAGCCCCGCGGAGAGTTCTTCCCGCTCGTGCTGTTCGCGACCTCGGGGATGACCCTGATCGTGGCCTCGGCCGACCTGATCCTGACGTTCCTGGCGCTCGAGATCTTGTCCCTGTCGCTCTACGTGCTCACCGGTATCACGGGGCGCCGCGCCTCGAACGAGGCCGCCGTCAAGTATTTCCTCCTGGGCGCGGCCTCCTCGGCCTTCTTCCTCTACGGCGTGGCGATGGCCTACGGCGCGACGAATACCACGCACATCACCGCCATGGCCCGCGCGCTCTCCGGCACCACCGGCAACCAGGCGATCGCACTGCTCGCCATGGCGTTCCTCGTGGTGGGCTTCGCCTTCAAGGTCTCGGCCGTGCCGTTCCACATGTGGACCCCCGACGTGTATCAGGGGGCGCCCACCCCGGTGACCGCCTACATGTCTGCCGCGACCAAGGCCGCCGCGTTCCTGGCGCTGATACGGGTCATCGACGTGGCCCTGCAGCCCCTCACCTGGAACTGGACGCCGGTGATCTGGGTGCTCGCGGCCCTTTCCATCGTGGTGGGCTCCGTGCTCGCGATCGCGCAGACCGACGTCAAGCGCATGCTCGCGTACTCGAGCATCGCGCAGGCGGGGTTCATCCTCACCGGCCTCACCTCCGCGAACAGCGTCGGCATCAGCGCGGCGATGTTCTACCTGGTGGCGTACGCCGCGATGACGCTCGGGGCATTCGGCGTGGTGATGCTGGTGTCCGCGCGCGGCGAGGAGCAGACGTCGCTCTCTTCCTACACGGGGCTCTTCCGGCGCAGTCCCCTGTTGGCGGGGCTGATGACCGTGTTCCTGCTGTCGCTCGCCGGCATCCCGCCGACGGCGGGCTTCATCGCCAAGGTTGGCGTCTTCTCCGCGGCCAGCAGCGCCGGCTACTGGCCCCTCGTGCTGATCGGCACGCTCGCGAGCGTGGCCGCCGCGTTCTTCTACCTGCGCGTCGTGGTGCTGATGTTCATGCGTGAGCCCGAGGGCGCCCAGGAGGAGGACCGATCGTTGGTGCCTCGGGTCGCCCTCGTCGTCCTCGCCGGAGCTACGATCCTGCTCGGCGTGCTGCCCGGGCTCATCACCGGCCTGTTGCGGGACGCCTCGGTGCTGAGATGGTGAGGATGCGATGAGCCGCCGTGTGATCCCCGGATTGGAGGCCCCCGACGCCGCGTTGGAGGCGGAGGTCCGAACGCACCTGGACCAGGTCGAGCAGGCGCTCGAGAAGTCCGTGCGGGTGGAGTCCTCGGGCATGCTCTCGGAAACGTCCTCCTACCTGATCGCCGCTGGCGGCAAGCGGTTCCGAGCGATGCTCGTCCTGTTGGCCGGGTACTTCGGCGACCCCGCCGACCCTCGGCTGATCCCCGGCTCGGTCTCCATCGAGCTCGTACACCTCGCCACGCTGTACCACGACGACGTGATCGACGAGGCGGAGGCGCGCCGAGGCGCCCCGAGCGCCAACACCCGGTGGGACAACACCGTGGCGATCCTCACGGGAGACTTCCTGTTCGCGCGCGCCTCGGAGATCTCCACCGAGCTCGGCACCGACGTCTGCCGACTCCTCGCGCGAACGATCGCGGTGCTGTGCGACGGTCAGATCCGCGAAGTGGAGAGCTCCGCGAAGGTGGACCAAGCGGTGGGGAACTACCTGGAGATCATCCGACGCAAGACGGCCTCCCTGATCGGCACCTCGTGCAGACTCGGTGGCATGCTGTCCGACACCACGCCCGAACGCACGGACATCCTGGAGGCCTTCGGCGACGCCCTGGGGATGGCCTATCAGCTCTCCGACGACATCATGGACATCACGGCATCGCAGATGGAGCTGGGCAAGGAGCCGGGCGTCGACCTCAAGGAGGGCGTCTATACCCTGCCGGTGCTTCACGCCCTCGCCCAAGACGAGCGGCGTGAGGAGCTCGCGCGGATCCTCGGCCACGGAGCTCCCGACGGCGAGATGTTGGATCGCGCGCTCGAGATCGTGCGAAACGGGGGGTCCGTCGAACACGCCCGGGCCGCCGTGACGGACGAGGTTGCGCGTGCCATCGGCCTCGCGCAGCGGCTGCCGGCCGGGCCCGCTCGCCACGCCCTGATCCAGCTCGCGCGCTTCCTGGCGGCGCGCTGCGGCGCGGAGCAACCAGTGTGATCGGGCGGCCGGTCCACCCATGGGATCCTGCTAGGATCCGCGCGCGAGAGAGGGGTCATGCCTAACTACTTCGAGTCCTACGCGGTCGTGCTCGCGGTCTTGGTCGCCGGGGCCCTGTTGGTGGGAGTCGCCTTCGGGACCGCCCGGCTGGTGGCCCCGCGCAACCCCAACTACAGCAAGCTCACCACGTACGAATGCGGCATCGACCCGGTCGGCGAGGGCTGGTCGCAGAGCCAGATCCGCTACTACGTCTACGGCTTCTTGTTCGTGATCTTCGACGTGGAGAGCGTGTTCCTGTTCCCCTGGGCCCGGGTGTTCCTGCACCTCGGCTACACCGCGGTGTTCGAGATGGCGCTGTTCATCTTGATCCTCGCCGTGGGGCTGCTCTATGCATGGCGGAAGGGGGTCTTGAAGTGGGCTTGATCACCGACAAGACCCCTTTGCCCAAGATCCAACCGGTCAAGTTCATCCTCAACTGGGGCCGCCGGTACTCCCTGTGGGTCATGAACTTCGGCCTCGCCTGCTGTGCCATCGAATTCATCGCCGCGTCCACGTCGAAGAACGACTTCATCCGGCTGGGCGTGATCCCCTTCGCGCACGGTCCCCGCCAGGCGGACCTGCTGGTGGTGGCCGGCACGCTCACGGACAAGATGGCCCCGGCCCTGAAGCGTGTCTACGACCAGATGCCCGAGCCCAAGTACGTGATCTCGTTCGGCTCGTGCTCCAACTGCGGTGGTCCGTACTGGGACTCCTACTCGGTCACCAAGGGCGTCGACCAGATCGTTCCCATCGACGTCTACGTGCCCGGCTGCCCCCCGCGCCCCGAGGCGCTCCTCCACGGCATCATCAAGCTGCAGGAGAAGATCAAGGACGAGGACATCCAGGAGAAGTTCCGTGGCCATCACGCCCAGCCCGCTCCCTCCTGAGGAGGTGGTCTCCCGGCTCCGCGCTCGGTTCGGGGCGGACGTCACGGAGACCGCCGACGCCTTCGGCCACCCCGTGGTGACGGTCACGGTGGAGCGCTACCACGACCTGGTTCGGTTCCTGCGCGACGAGCCCGAGTTCGCGTGCGACTACTGCGACTTCACGGGCGCCGTGGACCGCGGCGATGAGGGTGGCTTCGAAGTCCTCACGCACGTCTTCTCCACCACGCACCATCACAACGTTCGCGTCCGCGTCCGGTTGCCGCACGAAGACCCGGTGTGCCCCACCGTCTCGGACCTCTACCCCACGTGCAACTGGCATGAGCGCGAGACGATGGAGATGTTCGGGATCCGCTTCGAGGGGCATCCCCAGCCCGTGAAGCTGCTGCTGTCCGAGCCGTTCGAAGGCCATCCGCTCCGCAAGGACTTCGCCCTGATGACCCGCCAGGCCAAGCCGTGGCCGGGCGCCGTCGAGGGCGAGGAGGACGAGGACGAGTGATCGCCACCACCGGCGTGTCCATCTTCGACGATTGGACCGGCAACTTCTGGTTGGCCCTCGTCCTCAAGACGGTCGTCGTGATGCTCTTCTTCCTGGTGGTGCCGCTCGTGGTGGGCTACATCGAGCACAAGGTGCTGGCCCACATGCAGTCCCGCGTGGGGCCCATGGAGGCAGGCGCTTTCCACGGGTGGGCCCAGCTCGTGGCCGACGGCGTGAAGTTCATCCAGAAAGAGGACATCGTCCCGGAGGCCGCCGACCGCACGGTGTTCACCCTCGCGCCCGCGGTTGCCATGATCCCGTACATCGCGATCTTGGTGGTGCTGCCGTTCAGCCCGTCGGCGTTCGCGCTGAACCTCGACGTGGGGATCTTCTTCGTGATGGCGATGTCGTCGGTATCGGTGATCGGCGTGCTGATGGCCGGCTGGTCCTCTGCGAACAAGTTCTCGCTGATCGGGGCGCTGCGCGCCGCCGCGCAGCTCATCGCCTACGAACTCCCACTCGTCCTGGCCGCCGCCGGCGTCGTGATGCTCGCCGGCACGCTTTCCCTGGTGGGGATCGTGGAGGCGCAACGCGGGCTGTGGAACGTCGTTCCGTTGTTCCCGCTCTTCTTGATCTTCATGATGGCCTCGATCGCCGAGCTCACGCGCCCGCCCTTCGACATGCCCGTGGCGGACTCGGAGATCATCTTCGGCGCCTACACCGAGTACACGGGGCTGAAGTTCGCCTTCTTCCTGCTGGCGGAGTACGGCGGCATCGTGGCGCTCTCGGGGGTCGCCTCGGTGCTGTTCCTGGGCGGTTACCTCGGGCTGCCCTTGATCCCGTTGCCGCCGCCCGTGTGGATGATGGGCAAGATCATCGCGCTATCGTTCTTCGTCATCTGGCTGCGGGCGACCTACCCACGCCTGCGGGAGGATCAGCTCCAGCGGTTCGCCTGGCTCGCGTTGATCCCGGTCTCGCTGGTCTGGATCCTGGGTACCGCGTTCGTCAAGGTCGCGGCGAAGTAGGGGGCGGGGGAGCGTGGAGAACGAGAAGAAGGACCAGCCGGAGTCGGGGTTCGGGCAGGGCCTCCTGAAGGGGCTCGGGGTGACCCTCAAGACCATGCTGCGCCCGGCCATGACCCAGCAATACCCGCACGTCAAGCCCGACCTGCCGCCGCGAACGCGCGGGGTCATCGCCCTCAAACAGGAGAACTGCACCGTCTGCTACAAATGCTCGCGCGAATGCCCCGATTGGTGCATCTACATCGACGCGCACAAGGAGCAGCACGAGCCCGCGGCGGGTGGCAGGGCGCGCTCGGCCAAGATCCTCGATCGCTTCGCCATCGATTACGCCCTGTGCATGTACTGCGGCATCTGCGTGGAGGTGTGCCCATTCGACGCGTTGTTCTGGAGCCCCGAGTTCGAATACGCGGAGTACGGGCAGGCCGAGCTCGTGCACGAGAAGGAGCGGCTGGAGGACTGGACCTACACGGTGCTGCCGCCCCCCGCGTTGGAAGAAGGCGCCGAAGCCCCGGAAGAGGCTCCCGAGGAGGCGGCTTCGTGACGGCACAGGAGTACGCGTTCCTGGTGCTCGCGGTCGTCGGCAGCGTCAGTGCCGTCGCGGTCGTCACGGCGCGCAACGTCGTGCACGCGGCGCTGTATCTCGTGGTGACGTTGCTCTGCGTGGGCGCGACGTATCTCGTGCTCGGGGCCGAGTTCGTCGGTTGGGTTCAGATCCTCATCTACGTGGGCGCCATCGTCATCTTGTTCCTGTTCGGTCTCATGCTCACCAAGGCCCCCATCGGACGCGACACGCTTGACAACCAACAGCGGTGGGTCGGCGCGATCGTGGGCGCCGGCGTGTTCGCCGGGCTCGTCTTCCTGATCCAGCAGGCGTGGCCGTTGCAGGACGCCTCCAAGGGTTACGGCTCGTTCTCCGGGAGCACCGCGGTGATCGGCGACGCCATCTTCCGCAGCTACATCCTGCCGTTCGAAGCTATCTCGTTCCTGCTGCTGGCGGCGTTGATCGGCGCCATCGTGCTCGCACGCAAGGACGACGGCGCATGATCCGGTTGCCGTTCGTGCTCTTCTTCTCCGCGTTGCTCTTCTCGGCCGGCGTCTACGGTGTCCTCGCGCGCCGCAACGCGATCATGGTGTTGATGGCCATCGAGTTGATGTTGAACGCCGTCAACGTGAACCTGGTCGGGTTCTCCGCGTACCTCAATGACGTCACGGGACAGGTGTTCGCGCTGTTCGTGATCGCCGTGGCGGCGGCCGAGGTCGGCATCGGGCTGGCCATCGTGATCCTGCTCTTCCGCAACCGTCAGTCGATCAACGTGGACGAGGTGAGCCTCCTCAAGTGGTAGCCGAAACGGTCACGGTCAGCACCGGCGCCGTGAGCGTCTTCCTCAAGTACGCCTGGGTGATCCCCCTGCTGCCGTTCGTTTCCGCCGTCATCACCTTGTTCTTCGGCAAGCGCACACCGGGACGCGGCTCGGTCTACGGCATCGTGTTCGTGGGCGCCGCATGCGCGATGTCGTTCGGCGTGCTCTGGCACTTCATCCAGGGCGGGGGACCCTACGAGTCGGCGATGTCGTGGTTCCAGGTGGGGCCGCTGCACCTCGAGTTGGGCATCCTCGTCGACGGGCTCACGGCGATCATGCTCGTGGTCGTCTGCTTCATCTCGCTCATGGTGCACATCTACTCGCTCGGCTACATGCACGGCGACAAGCGGTTCACGTGGTTCTACTTCGTGCTGTCCATGTTCACCGCCGCGATGCTCACGGTGGTGATCTCCAACAACCTGATCCAACTGCTGATCGGATGGGAGGTCATGGGCGTGTGCTCGTACCTCCTGATCGGTCACTGGTGGGAGGAGAAGACGAATTCGAACGCGTCCATCAAGGCGTTCATCACCACGCGCATCGGCGACGTGCCGTTCATGTTCGGGATCTTCGCGCTGATCGCGGCCACCGGGTTCACGACCACGTCGATCCGCGGGGTCACCGAGGCCATCGGGATGCCCGGCGTCTCGGCGCTCTACGTGTCCATGGCCGCGATCCTCCTGTTCGGTGGGACCGTGGGCAAGTCCGCGCAGTTCCCCCTGCACGTCTGGCTGCCCGACGCGATGGCGGGGCCCACGCCCGTGTCGGCCCTCATCCACGCGGCGACGATGGTGGCGGCGGGTGTGTACCTCATCGGGCGGCTCTTCGAGATCTTCCTGGACGCGAGCCCGTGGGTGCTTAACGTCGTGAGCGTGATCGCCGTGATCACGATGGTGGGAGCCGCCCTGCTCGCCATCGTGCAGGACGACATCAAGCGCGTGCTGGCGTATTCAACGCTGTCCCAGCTCGCCTACATGGTGGGCGGGCTCTCGCTCGGCGCGGCGGGCCTCACGGCCGGGTTCTTCCACCTGTTCACGCACGCGTTCTTCAAGGGATTGCTCTTCCTGTGCGCCGGCTCGGTGATCCACGCCGTGCACTCCAACAACATGAGCGACATGGGCGGACTGCGCAAGAAGATGCCCATCACGTTTTGGACCATGCTGATCGGCTCGCTAGCCCTGGCCGGCATCTTCCCCTTCGCGGGGTTCTGGTCCAAGGACGAGTTGCTGGTGGTGGCGCAGGAGACGCACCACTACTGGTTGTTCGCGGCGTTCCTGTTCACCGCGCTGCTCACCGCCTTCTACACCGCACGCATGGTGCTGCTGACGTTCTACGGTGACTACCGCGGTCACGCCAGCCCCCACGAGTCGCCGCCCTCCATGTCCGGACCGCTCGTGGTCCTGGCGGGCGCGACCACGTTCGTGGGGCTCCTGGGCGCGCCGCAGCTGGGCGCCGTGTTCGGGAAATGGGTGTTCTACGACGTCATCGAGGCGGCGAAGTTCGTCCCGTGGATCGGGCTGCTGGGCACCGTGCTGGCCGTGGCGGGCATCCTCGGGGGGTACGCGCTGTACAAGACCTACCGCGAGCCCGACCCGATGGAGGCCAAGCTCGGCCCGCTGTGGGGCGTGTTCCAGGAGCGCTACTACATCGACGCCTTCTACATGCGCGCCATCGTGCTCCCGACCCGCGACAAGCTCTCGGCGGGCGTGTACTGGTTCAACCAGAACGTCCTGGACGCCATCGTGAACGGCGTGGCGGCGCTCGCCCGCGGGGTGGCGAGGCTGGTGATCTGGTTCGACCGCAACGTGATCGACGGCGTCGTGAACGGGCTCGGCGACCTGACCGGCCAGGCGGCCGGCGCCTTGAAGTTCATCCAATCCGGAAACGTCCAGTGGTACGCCGCGGGCCTGTTCGTGGGCGTGGTCGCGCTGGCCGTCGTCTTCATCAAGATCGCGTGAGAGGGAGAACGAACCCATGACCTGGCAGAACTCGGCGATCACGATCACCACCTTCATGCCCATCCTCGGCGCGATCGTGATCCTGTTCATGCCGAAGGAGAAAGACAAGGCCGTCCGCGGGCTCGCGATCGTGTTCACGGGGGCCGCGCTGGTGCTGGCCGTCGCCGTGGCGCTGGGGTTCGAGCACGGCAAGGACGGCCTGCAATACGTCCTGGACGTGCGATGGATCCCCGTGATCGGCGCGCGCTACCACGTGGGCATCGACGGGATCTCGCTCCCGCTCTACGTCTTGACCTTCCTCCTTTCGTTCCTGTGCGCGATCTACTCGTGGAAGTACGTGCCCGAGGCCGGTCGCACCAAGGCGTTCCTCGCCCTCATGCTGCTGCTCGAGACCGGCATGGCCGGCACGTTCATCGCGTTCGACCTGATCCTGTTCTTCGTCTTCTGGGAGCTCGTGCTCGTGCCGATGTACTTCCTGATCGGGATCTGGGGTTCCACCAACCGCGAGTACGCCTCCATCAAGTTCTTCCTCTACACGCTGTTCGGCTCCGTGTTCATGCTGTTGGGGTTCCTGGCGATGTACTTCAGCGGCCCCACGGTCGACGGCGTGCACACGTTCGACATGCAGGTGCTCACGGCCTTCGGGGCGGCGGGCGGGTTCAGCCACGCGTTCCAGCTCATCGTGTTCGGCGCCGTCGCCCTGGGCTTCGCGGTGAAAGTGCCGATGTGGCCGTTCCACACGTGGCTGCCCGACGCCCACACCGAGGCCCCCACCATCGGATCGGTCCTGCTTGCGGGCGTCATGCTGAAGATGGGCACGTACGGGTTCATCCGGATCGCGCTGCCGATGCTGCCCGAGGGCGCGCGCACCTACGCGCCTTGGATAGGCCTGCTGGCCGCGATCGGCATCATCTATGCCTCGCTCGCCTGCCTGGCGCAGAAGGACCTCAAGCGGCTGATCGCGTTCAGCTCGGTGGGGCACATGGGGTTCGTGATGCTGGGGATCGCCACGCTGACCACCATCGGGATCCAGGCCGCGGTCTTCGGCATGGTGGCCCACGGCATCATCACCGGCATGCTGTTCTTCTGCGTGGGCTCGATCTACGACCGCTATCACACGCGCGAGATCGCCGAGATCGGCGGCGGCCTGATGGCCGAGCTGCCGAAGATGGGCGGCATCTTCGCGTTCGTGGCGATCGCCTCCCTCGGCCTTCCCGGCCTCGCCGGCTTCTGGGGCGAGGTCATGGCGCTCCTGTCCTCGTTCAGCCCCGCGCCGGGGCTGAACGTGGCCCTGTTCCGCGGCTTCATGATCGCGGGCGGCGTGGGCACCGTGCTCACGGCCGGCTACTTCTTGTGGATGATCCAGCGCGTGGACATGGGCACGATGCCCGATCGCTGGCAGGCGAAGGGCTTCCGGGACATCCTCGCGGTGGAGTGGGTCTCGTGGCTGCCCCTGCTCGCCTTCATCCTGATCCTGGGGCTGTTCCCCGCGATCATCTTCAACCTCACTCAATCCGGAGCGCAGGCGCTCTCGGGCCTCTTCGGCGGATGACCGGCCCGTGAACATCGACTACCACGCGCTCCTGCCGGAGTTCATCCTCTCGGGCACGATCCTGCTCGTGTTGATCGTCGACGTATTCCTGTCGGCGCGACGCAAGTGGCTGGCCATGCCGTTGGCGCTCGTGGGCGTGATCGCGACGCTCGTGGCCACGCTCACCTTGATCGGCAGCACTCCCCGCGTGGCGTTCGGCGGCGTGTTCGTGCTCGATAACTTCGCGCTGCTGTTCCAGGTCTTCTTCCTGATCGTCGCGATCGTGGTGCTGGCCATCTCGCTGCGCTACTTCCGCGAGGGCGGGTTCTACCAGGGGGAGTACTACTTCTTGCTGTTGACCTCGTTCCTCGGGTGCCTGCTGATGCCGGCCTCGCGCGACCTGCTGATGCTCTTCATCTCGCTGGAGCTCGTGTCCGCGCCCGGCTTCTTGATGTCGGCGTTCCGCAAGAACGACCTGCGCTCGAACGAGGCCGGCCTCAAGTTCTTCCTGATCGGCGTGCTTTCCACCGCGGTGATGCTCTACGGCATGAGCGTGATCTACGGACTCACCGGGACGACGGGCCTGGAGGCCATCGCCGCGAAGCTCGCCGACATCTCCGGCGGCAAGGAGACGATGGCGCTGGCCGCGATCCTGTTCGTGGTGGTGGGGTTCGCGTTCAAGGTGAGCGCGGTGCCCTTCCAGTTCTGGGCGCCCGACACCTACGAGGGTTCGCCGGTGCCGGTGGCGGCCTTCTTGGCGGTCGCGTCCAGCGCCGCCGGCTTCGCGGGGCTCCTGCAGCTCATGTTCGTAGCGTTCATCCACCAGTACGAGTTCTGGGTGCCGATCTTCGCGTTGCTGTCGGTTGCCACGATGTTCGTGGGGAACCTCATCGCGTTGAAGCAGACGCAGGTGGTGCGGCTGCTGGCGTACTCCGGGATCGCGCAGGCGGGCTACATCCTGCTGCCGTTCGCGTTGGTGACGGCCGACCCCGCCAACGATCACACGGCGTTCTCCTCCGCCGTGACCTACATCTTGATCTACGGCGTCATGACGATCGGCGCCTACGCCGTGGCCGTGGCCGTGAGCCGGACGTCGCCGCGGCTGCTCATCGCGGATTTCGCCGGGCTCGCGCGCCGCTCGGCGTTCCTGGCGGTGGCGATGACGCTGTTCATGGTCTCGCTCGCGGGCGTGCCCCCCACGGGCGGCTTCTGGGCCAAGATCCTCATCTTCCGAGCGGCCATCGACCGCGGCGGCTCCCTCGGCGTGTGGCTCGCCGTGCTGATGCTCGTGAACTCCGTGATCAGCGTGTTCTACTACTTCGCGGTCCCGCGCCAGATGATCTTCAAGCCCGCCACCGACGAGTCGCCGCTGCGGACGTCGTGGCTCGTCACGGCCGTGGTCGGGGTGGCGGCCCTCGCGATCCTCGCCATCTTCATCCTGCCGAACCCGTTCGCGCGGTTGGCCGATCTTTCGACCCTCATCCCTGTGTAGCCGGCTGCCGGTGGGGGGGCAGGCGCGCCGCGTCGCCCGCGACGGCCCGCTGCGGGAACGCTTCCCTCGCTTCGCGCGCCACCCTCTGGGCGAACCTCTTGGGTCGACGTAGCGAACCTTCCTTGAGACGCTGGAGACAGCGGCACGGCAGCAAGGAGCGCGAGATGACGCCCGGCATCAATCGGATCAAGACCTGGACCCTGATCGCGGCGATGGGCGGCCTGTTCGTCCTGGTCGGCGGGGCGGTGGGTGCCTTCACGAAGCTGGGGGCCAGCACCGGGGCGCTGATCTTCCTGGGGATCGGCTTGGTGTTCAACGCCGCGATGTACTGGTACTCGGACAAGATCGCGATCGCGACCACTCGTTCCAAGCCCGTCACCGAGCAGGACCAGCCGGCGCTCTACCGGATCGTGCGGGAGCTCGCAGCCGATGAGGCAGATCCCGATGCCCAAGATCTTCGTCTCCACGATGGCGCAGCCCAACGCGTTCGCGACGGGCCGCGATCCGACCAACGCCTCCGTCGCCGTCACGGCCGGCATCTTGCAGTTGCTGGATGAGCGCGAGCTGCGCGGGGTGCTCGCACACGAGCTGTCCCACGTGGTCAACCGCGACATCCTCATCTCCTCCATCGCGGCCGCCATCGGCATGAGCATCACGTTCATCGCCCGCTTCGGGTTCTTCTTCGGCAGCGATCGAGAGGGCGGCGGCATGGGCATGCTCGTCGCGTGGATCCTCGCGCCGCTCGCGGCGATGATGATCCAGATGGCCGTCTCGCGCTCACGCGAATATCAAGCGGACGAGTCCGGCGCCTTCTTGTCGAGGGACCCCGATGCGCTCGCGAGCGCGCTCCGCAAGCTGGAGCAGACCTCTCGGCAGATCCCGGCGCCCGCGACCGTGAGCCCGGCCGAGGCCCACATGTTCATCGTGAACCCGATGGCGTCGCTCCGCGGGAAGGGGATGAGCGGGCTGTTCTCCACCCACCCGCCCACGGCCGAGCGGATCGCCCGGTTGGAGTCCATCAAAGCCCGGATCGACGGTGCCGGCGTACCGCCGGCGCGCCCCGATGCCGTGCAGCAGTTCCGCGAGCTGTAGGTCAGCCCCGCCGCCGGCGAGATCGCCGCGGGACCCGCCCCGCCCGATCAGGTCATCGTGCCGAGGACGGCGAGCACGTGATCGATCGTCGTGCGCGGATTAACGAAGCACAGACGTGCGACGCGCTCCCCTCGATAAGTCGTGGGTTGGACGAAGGCGATCTGGGCTTCGAGCAGGCGCTTCCACCAGCGCTCGTAGTCGGCGTCGGCCCAGCCCGTGCGGCGGAACAGGACCACGGATAGCTCGGGGTCCATGAGCAGCTCGAGGCGCTCGCGGCGGCGGATCTCTTCAGCGGTCCGGCGCGCGAGGGTGAGGACCTGCTCGACGGCGTCGCGGTAGGCGTCGGTGCCGTAGGTGGCGAGGGAGAACCAGAAGGGAAGGCCGCGCGGGCGTCGCGTGAGGTGGTAGGCGTAGTCTGCCGGGTTCCATTCGCTCCACTCGGCGCCTTCCTGGTTCACCGTGTCGAGGTAGCCGGCCTCCTGACGGAACACCCCGCGGGCGCGCTCGGGGGCGCGGTAGATGAGGGCACAGCAGTCGTAGGGCGCGAAGAGCCACTTGTGCGGGTCGACGATGAAGGAGTCGGCGCGTTCGATGCCGTCGAAGCGCGCTCGGATCGAGGGTGCCACGAGACCGGCGCCGCCGTAGGCGCCGTCGACGTGCATCCACAGACCACGTTCGGCGCACACGTCGGCGACCCCAGCGAGGTCGTCAACGGTGCCGGCGTTCGTGGCGCCGGCGCTCGCCACCACCGCGAACACGCCGGCGAGCTCTTCGGCGCTCAGCGCGTCGAGCGCGGCGCGCAGGGCGGGGCCGGTCAGCCGCCCGCGTTCGTCCCCGTCCACGTGGAACACCTCGACGTCCATGACGCGCGTAGCGGTGACGATCGAGGAGTGCGCGCTCTCGGCGAGGGCCACCTTCCAGCCCGATGGCGGACGCTCCCTCGTCGATGCGGCCGCGTGACGGGCCGCAACCAGGGCGGAGAGGTTCCCCGCCGATCCTCCGGAGACGAACACGCCGCCCGCTTCGGGCGGGAGCCCCGCGAGGTCGGCCACCCAGCGCAGGGCCTGGTTCTCGGCCCAGATGGCCCCCGCGCCGTCGAGCCAGCCCGCGGCGATGGTGGACGACGCGCCGACCACGAGGTCGAAGAGAACGGAGGCCTTCGTGGGCGCGGCCGGGACGAACGCCATCGACGACGGGTGATCGGTGGAGATGGTGGCCGGCGCCAGCACCTCGGACCAGATCCGCAGCGCCTCGTCGCCCCCCAGCCCCTCCGGCGTGATGGTGATGCCGGCGCGGCGGCCGAGCTCGTCCCCGTCCGCCGAGCCGTCCAGCGGCTGGGGGCTCGCGATGCGGTTGCGGGCGTAGCGCGACGATCGACCGCGACAGGTCGTCGGTCTCCTCGGTGTAGCGATGCATGCGGCGGTCGGGCGAACCCCTACGCGGTGAGCTCCGTGCAGAAGGCGCCGAACGCCTCGACGTAGGTCTCGATGTCGGCCTCGGTGTGCTGCACCGAGATGGTCCACTGCTCCTCGTCGCCGGGGGTCATGAAGATGCCGCGGTTCACCATCCAGGGGTAGGAGGCCCAGTAGATCTCGGGGATGGTCTCCAGGAAGTCCTGGTAGTTCGTGAGCGGCTCCGCGCGGTAGGAGACGCACCCCTTGGCGCCCAGATCCACCGTGTGCGCGGGGATGCCCGATCCGCTGATCGCCCGGTCGCATCCTTCGGCGAGCAGGGTGCCCAGCTTGCCCAGGTGATCGTACGCATCGCGGGTCAGCACCTGTGTGAGGGCAGCCAGGCCGATCGCTCGCGGACAGCGGGTTACCGTTGAACGTGCCCTGCTGCGCGGCGCCCTTGGTCACGAAGTCCATCACGGCCGCGTCGCCGCCGAAGGCGCCGATCGTGGAGCCCCCGCCGATGGCCTTGGCCCAGGCGGCCAGGTGCGGCATCACGCCGTAGCGCTCGGCGGCCCCGCCGTAGGCGATCGTGCCGCCGCACTTCACCTCGTCGAAGATCAAGATCGCGCCGTGCTTCTCGCACACATCCTTGAGCGCCTGGAGGTAGCCGTCGGCAGGCACGACGATGCCGATGTTCATCATCACCGGTTCCAAGATGACGGCCGCGATCTGCCCGGGGTTGTCCACGAACGCCTGATCAACGGCCGCGGCATCGTTGAACGGCGCGATGATCGTGGTGTCCCAGAGCGCGCGCGGCACGCCCTTGGAGGTGGGCTCGGTCGTGTACCAGCTCTTGCCCTCGTGCTCGACGTTGTGGCGCAGGCCCAGGACGTCGGATTCGGGGACCACGGAGAAGAGCACCGAGTCATGGTGGCCGTGGTAGGACCCCTCCATCTTGACGATCTTGTCGCGTCCCGTGGCGGCGCGCGCCACACGGATGGCGTCCATGGTCGCCTCGGTCCCCGAGTTCACGAAGCGGACCTGATCGCATCCGAACCGTTCGCAGACGGCCTCGGCGAGCGCCACGGTGGTCTCGGTGGTAACGGCGAAGTGGATCGCATCCTCGGCGGCCGCGTGGATAGCCTCGACGATCTTGGGGTGGGCGTGGCCCACGACGTTCACGCCGAAGCCACCGTGGAAGTCGGTGTACGTGGTGCCGTCGACGTCGGTGACGGTGGCGCCCTTGCCGTGCGCGAGGTAGACCGGGTACGGGTCACCCACCTGGAAGTTCGAGACCACCCCGCTCGGCAGCGACTTGAGCGCCCGCCGGAAGAGCTTCTCCGAACCCTGGGTCCGGCTCAACCACACCTGCGTCTCCGACTCGGCGATGTCCGCCGCGCGGGCCTTCAACCGTTCGAGGTCCAAGGGGTTACCTCCTCCTGAGGAACGCTCAATCTACTCGGCGCCCGTCGTCGCAGGCAATGCAGGGGGCGAACGGGTGTTCGGCGGCGGCGGGCGTCGGCTAGGGCCGGTAGTTCGTGAACTGCAGGGCCAGGCCGAAGTCGTGTTCCTTCACCGAGCGGATGGCGGCTTGCAGATCGTCTTTGGACTTGCCGAGCACCCGCACCTGCGCGCCCTGGATCTGGGTCTGGGCCTTCGGCACGGCCTGGCGCACGAACTTCGAGATCTCCTTGGTCTTCTCGTCGGGGATGCCCGTGATGATCTCGATGCTCTGGCGCGTGGTCCCCTTCGCGGCCTCCTCGAGGGGCCCAGGCTTCAGCGACTTGAGCGGCACGCTGCGCTTGACGGCGCGCTCCTGCAGGACCTGCCAGGCGGCCTTGAGCCGGTCCTCCGTGGAGGAATGCAGCTCGATCTTCTCCTCGGCGAGCGCCACCGTGGTCCCCGTGCCCTTGAAATCGAAGCGCTGCGAGATCTCGCGCGAGGTCTGATCGACCGCGTTGCGCACCTCCTGCAGGTCCACCTCGGAGACGATGTCGAAAGAGAACTGATCCTTGGCCATGCAGGCAGGATAGCGATTCGGCATGGAGGTGGCCGCCGCCGTTCGCTATCCTGACAGTCCCTGGGAGGATGCCCGAGTGGCCAAAGGGAGCGGGCTGTAAACCCGTCGGCGTAGCCTACGGAGGTTCGAATCCTCCTCCTCCCACACAGGGGTGTTCTCAAAACTGGGGCCCCTGACATCTCAGAACTCCACTGAAGAAGGTTCGACCGATGTTCCGCGCGATCGAGGGTCGGTTGGAGGCGCGGCCGGCGAAGATCAGCCGCGGAACTGGCCCTCGAACGCGCGAAGGGCGTCACCGGAACATGCCGATGACGCCCTTGTTCAGAGATGTGGTGTTCTTGGAACTCGCGCTGATCAGGTTGAGGCGGTGAGCGGCCGGATCCGGGCGATCACGGCCGACAGGTCGGTCCACGTCTGCGTGCGACGCTTCTTGCCTAGGCTTCTTCGCCTGCGTGCCTCGTCGACCTCCTTCTTCGCGGTGAACGAGCGGATGGTCTCGAGGTTGTAAGCGGCGAAGGTGAACGCCAGCAGCAGCTTCATCTTCGCGAGACCGAAGACGTGGAAGAACTTGTGGCTGGATGTTGACGAAGGCGCCCTTCAGCTCGCGTTGACGCCTTCGACCACCTCGACGCCTGCGGTAGGAGATGCGCCAAGCGGTGGTGCCCGGGAAGAAGCGCTGCCGTGGGGGAGCTCGGCGGCCGATGCCGTCACCGATGCCATTGCAGCAGAGGCACCTTCGGGGAGGGCGACCAGCGGCGCTGTTGCGGGACCCGCGCATCGACTTCGGGACCTGGCGCGAGCGGAGGCGACCCGCGCGCACACGGGGCACTTCCATCTTGTCGCGCCGTCGGCATCGGGCCTGGCGTTGCGCTCGAAGCGGTAGCTGCGCCAAGCGGTTGAAGGCCGCCTCGTATTCGCGGCACTCCTCTCCGTCGAGTTGTACGGAGGCATGGGCAGCAGTCGACGAAGTTCGTCGGGCGCGTGCGCGCTGACCAGCTGCCCCTCAACCATCAGCGAGTCTTCAGAACGGCTTCGCCGCGCGCTGCGTGTCCTTCGGCTGAAGGTCTGGGCTGGATCCCCGACCGGTTCAGCGGATGTGACGTCGTCTCGGGGCGGAGCTGCGAGTACCCGCGGTCCCAGACGACGTCGTCGACGTCGAAGCCGCCGGCTTGGCGGCGATCAGCTTGGGGACCACGGCGTCGTCGCGACGTGATCCCGCGGGGACAAGCGAGATCGTGGTGATCACGGGCGGGACGTCGGGTCCGAGGTTCAGGCGGTCGATGCCGTCTGACCACCCGGCGTCGCGAGCGGGACGGCGGGTGGAGTTCGTAGCCGACTCTCGCCCGGCCGCGCGGCTCCTCGTCGCGGAGCGGTGACCCGCGCGCGCGTCGGGGTCCTTCGTGTAGATGTTCCTGCCGTCGGGACCGACTCCGAGCACCCGGGCATGGCTCCGCATCGCCTGACGCGGCGTTGGGCCTCGACGTCGTCGTCGGGCTGCGCGTCCTCTCGCCGTCGAAGTCCTCGTCGTCGAGCTCGACCATGCAGCTTGCCCCACGTCTCGATGTCGGTGCCGTCAATCGCGCGGAACTGCTGGTCGCGGGAACGTGCTCGAGGGAGGCGCGAGCAGGCGATCGGCGAACCAGTCGACATCGATGTGGAGCGGGCTGCCGTCGATGGCGCCTCCCAACCCTCTTCGAGCTCCTCGAAGAGCAGGTTGAACAACTGGTCGGTGCGGTCGTACGCCTCGTGGGGCTGCCAGTTCCTGATGCCGAGCTCATCGAGTTGCGTGCTTGCTGAAGGAGTTCAGCACGCGCGCGACCTCGGCGAGCTCGCCTGACGTGGTGGCGACGAAGCGCCGTTGACCTGCATCGCGACCAACAGGCCTTCGACGCTCAGCGAGCGGGGGCGACCATCGGCATGGTCGAGGCGGGCACGGCAGCGGTACAGGACGCCCGAGGACCGCACGATGCGGCGGGCCGTGATGAACTCGGCCGCCGTCGGCGGGCGAGCCCCGGAGGTGTCGGATGGGGCGCGGGGGCTCGCGCTGGCGGCGCTCGACGGTCGCCATCACGTCGCGCGGGGCGGCGTCGCTCACGACAGCCCCCGGAGCATGCGCTTGACCGCGCCGCGGTCCATCTTCGGCACGTACTTGAGAAGCGCGTCGAAGGTCTCGATGCGCTCTCGTCCCGGCGGCGGCGAGCAGCTCCGGCAGGCGAGTGCCGATGCGTCAGGTGCGTGACGATCCACGTGGAGCGCAGGCGATCAGACTAGAGCTTCTGGTGGTTGTGCCCGTCCTCGAAGCGAGCCGCGATCTCGTTCGTGCGGTTCCTGTGGGTCGTGTTGCCGCCGACGAGGTACTCGTCGCCGGCCTCCTCGGCCAGCGAGCGCCAACGAACTCATCCTCGTAGCGGCGAGGACCGGCACCTCACGTGGGCGGGGCGCGCCGACCTGACGCCCACAACCCCGCCGATCTTGATGCACGTCGGTGCCGCGCACTTTCCTGGCCCAGCGACCATCCAGCCCGGCGCCGACGCCCAAGAGGCTCGACGCGACCGCGGCCTTGCGCCGCCTGGCCGGGGTCGACTGGCGGCGTGGCGTCCTCGAGGAGGGCTACCAACTCGGCGGCGAGTACGGCGGCGCGACCTTGCGGGCCGGCATCGGCTCGGGGCGGGGCTCCCACGGTGCCATCGTGGTCAGCTCACGGCCAAGCTTGCGGAGCGTCGCGCGGTAGGAGGGGCGCGAGGCCGTCTTCTTCAGCCCCGTCGAGCAGAAGCGCTCGACCGTGTCGGGGTCGAGCACGAGCTCGATGTCGAGCGGGATCCCCTCCTTCACGCACCACGCGCGCGATCAGGGTGAGGACCCTCGCGTCGCGCTCCATCTGCGGCAGGCCGGCGGGGGCCGCGGCGTGGAGGGCCGGGATCACGAACGGGCGGAGCTTCTCCTCCCACACGGGCGTGGGGATGTCGCGAGGGGATGTACCCCTCGATGCGGCGCTCGATGTCCTGGTGAGCCCGTCGTCGATGAGGATCAGGCGCGCTGCGGCCGGGCCTTTGGCCCTGCCGGTGCTCCCACCCGGGAGCGTTTCGCCTGATTCTTCTCGGTCACGTCGGTCCTCGCTTTGGGGGCGCAGTGCCCCTCACCGCTTCGCGACTCAGCTGGTGCACTGCACTACGGCCAGCCAGATTTCTTCCGTGGCGCCCGCGGCCTCGAGGGGGCCTCTAATAGAGATGAGCGACTCGGCGCCTTCGGCCTAACGACCACGAGCCCGGTCCGATCACCCCCGGGACCGAAGCTCCCGGTCAGGAGCACGAGCGATCCGTTCGCGAGGTACGCGCAGTACCCGCACTTCGCCCCCGCCGGCGGTGGCTCCGGCTTCTCCAGGAGGTAGAGGACCTGGGAGAGGAACGCCATGAAGGCGTCGTCGTCACGCTCGATCTCGAGGAAGTGGCGTCACTCCCTTGTAGGCGACGTCGTCCCCGACACCGATCATGGCGACCGGCTCCACGCAGAGGAGGCCCAACTGGGTCACCGGCGCCAGATCGAGGGCGCCCTCGACGGGGTTCTCCGCTGCCAGGGCGTAGCTGGCGAGCTGTCTGCCGTAGAAGTCGACGTGGCTGGCCTTCGGCTCCGACGTCTTGAAGTCGACGATCCCGAACGAGCCGTCGTCGTACGCGAGCGCCGTGTCGATCTTCCCCTGGAGCGTGACCTTGGTGTCGTGTCCCGGGAACGTGCAGCGGCCTCGAGCGAACCCAGCGATCCCCGAAGGCGACGCGACCAGGGCGCAGCCCTTCGGCCATCTCCTCCGAGCGCTTGTTGTAGAAGAAGTCCTTCGTCTGGTTGTCGAGCATGGTGAAGACCTTGGGGAAGGATCGCCGCCGGGCGTTTCAGCACGCCGCGCGCGTAGAGCCAGAAGCACCTCTGGCACTCGTCCCACAAGAAGGTCAGGCTGCTCGGCGCGAGCTTCACGACGCTGGGGGATCCGTTCGTGCCGCTCATGCCGACCCCCCTTCGATGACGGAGAGGTCGGCGCGAGCCGGCGTCGTCATGGTGTTCACGGGCCGCCGCGAGCAGCTCGCGGATGGTCGGTCCGCCGAGGCCGGCGAGCTTGATGACCTCGAACGCCAACGGCATGTCGACCCATCCGATGTGGTCCTGGATGTCGATGCCGGACGTGAAGCACAACTTGCCGCTCCACAGCCATCCGGGGAACTTGAGACCGACCGCGTGCGGGTCCGGGATGGCAACCCTGGGGGTCCCGTCGTGGTGGCGAGGACGGGTCGTGAGTCCGATGGTGTGCCACGCCCAGCCGCTCGGTTCGACCAGGATGACCGGCCTCGCCTTTCCGCGCGCGAGCGGGTTCTCGATGCCGTTCACGATGTCCTGCCCAAGACGAGTCTCGCCGGGAGCGAGTTCTGCGGGGCGCCTTGAGCTGGCCCCTGGCGGTGCTGCCTTACGCTTTCCATGTCGGGCCTCCTTAGTAGGTCCGGCCGGGCCCCGGGGCGTTACGCGCCGCCGGGGCCATCTGGCTTGTGCCTGCCGCGATCCGCGGCGTCTTCGATGGTCCCGAAGCTGTCCTCCTGTCAGGTGGATGTCTATAACCTAAGACAGAACTACGTCACCGTGTCTGTCAATATGCTTAGACTCCGACACGTGGGACGGCGGGTGGACACCGAAGACCTGTTGATGCGACGGGCGTAGCCGAGATCCTCGGGCTGAAGCCACTTCCAGAGCGGTCAGCACCTACCAGGCGATACAGGACATGCCTCGACCGGCGGTCGACCTCGGGTCGCGGGCGGCCGCGGCTCTGGCTCCGAACAGAGATCGTGGCGTGGGCGCGCAAGACCGGCCGGGTCGAGTAGGGGAGACCAGGTGTGAGCAACGGCGAGATCAGGAACCACGCGGCGTTCATCTGGTCGGTGGCCGATCTTCTCCGCGGGACGTACAAGCAGTCCGAGTACGGCAAGGTGGTCCTGCCGCTCGTCGTGATCCGCCGGCTGGACTGCGTACTGGACCCCACCAAGGAGGCGGTGCTCACCAGGGCCAAGTCGCTCAAGGGGAAGGTCGAGAACGTCGAGCCGGTCCTGCGCTCGGCCGCCGGGCAGCAGTTCTACAACACGTCTCCGCTGAACCTCCGCGGCCTACTCGACGACCCGAACAACATCGCACCCAACCTCCGCTCCTACATCGGAGGGTTCTCCGACGCCGCGCGCGATGTGATCGACCGGTTCGACTTCAACACCCAAGTCAGCAGGCTGGACAAGTCCCGGGCCCTCACCGGGTCCTTCCGCCACTTGTAGAACCCCTGGGGGGAGAACCCGAGCACCCGGCAGGTCACCTTGACGGGGATCCCGTCTGAGGCAAGCTCGCGGACCAGCGGGTAGATCATTTTGGGTTCACGCCTTGCCCGAGTAGATCGCCGCTCGCCGCAGCACCTCGTTCTCCTGTTCGAGCAGACGGTTGCGCTTCTTCAGCTCGCGGATCTCGGCTTGTTCGGCCAGGGTGAGCCCATCCCGGACGCCGTCTTCGATCTCGGCTCGGTGGACCCAGCGAGCCAGGCAGGACTCCGAGATGCCGAAGTCCCTGGCGATCCGGCTCATCGGGGCCTCCCGTCGCCGGGCCACGGCCACGACGTCGCGGCGGAACTCCTCGGGGAACGTTTTGGGCATGTTGACCGTGAGGAGTGAATCCTCACACATCAGGAGTCAACCGAACCTGGGGGAGACCCTCGGGCTCCATATGAGTGTCGCATGCTGTCGTTGGGGTCCACCGCACCCGGTTCAGGGGGGAGGGCGCGTTGCCCTCCGCAGGAATCTGTGCAAGGGTAACTGCGCAGGCGGGAGGTACGCCGTGGGGAGGGGCGTCATGAGGATACGCGCTGTGGTGGCACAGTTCGCGGCCGTGTTCTTACTGACGGTTGGGGCACTCGGGGTCCCATGGGGGCACTCGGGGGCACTCGCGACGTCGTCTTGTAATGGCAACCCTGTTGATCCAGGCAAAGGCGGTGGGCCAGGCCCCGATAACCTAACAGGCACATCCGTGCGCGATGTGATGGCGGGGGACACCGGGGACGACGATCTCGTGGGCCTTGGTGGACCCGACGACCTCTGTGGTAACCCCGACCAAGACAGTATCCAGGCTGGAGCTGGGAACGACTACATCAACGGTGGCTCAGAGCGCGATCCCGGGAACAACACTGTGCCTGTCAGCAAGCTCTCTGGCAACGGGGGGAACGACATCATCCACGGTGGATCTCAGAACGACGACATCTCGGGCGGCAACGACAACGATAACCTCTTCGGTGACGACAACAATGACAATATCTATGGGGGAGGCGGGACCTCAGACTTCGGTGAAGGTGGTTCCGGGTCCGACTTCTGCGCGAGTGACGTCGAGATCCAGACCTCCTGCTGATCCTCCTAAGGTTCCCGAAAGGGGAAACATCATGGCGAACGCATATCGGCTCCCGTGGGGGAAGAGCCTGGCTGTTGCGGCGATAGCAAGTGGGTTGCTGCTTGGAGTGCTCGCCGCGATGGCGCTTGGAGGCGAGCGTGCCGCGGGGAGCACAAGCCGGCACGATCTCTTATCGTCCGCTCCCGCAGTCGTTGACGCGAGTGCGTTCCAGATTGACGAGATAACATGGAGTGGCCAGCCGAATCAACAGCCGGTCCTTGACATTAGATCAGGTCAAGATCCCGTTCTCACTCGTTGCGGATCGGACGCGTTGCCTGGGTCTGTCCTGGCTCTTGGAAAGGGCGGAATCGCCTATTGCCTCCGGGGGGTCGCCTCCAACAATCCTGATTCCGTGTTCGCTGCCCGCGTGGTTTCGGCCAAACTGATCAATGGGGGAGACTTCACGGACGCCGAGCTCGTCGTTCTTCGGCTTGAGACTCAATTGGGTTACGCGGTGCCTGAGTCCGAGGAAGCCGCTCAGCTGCGGGCGCAATACAACGCGGCATGGGATTCTCTGAGCAGGGCGGAGCAGGATCACCTGGAGGAGTAGGCCGCCCAACAATTCTCGGCCAAAAAGACGCGGCCCCCCAAGCCCCCTGGAGGGCCCTCGACGGCGGCCTGTGGCTGATCAGCGGATGGTCAAGCAAGAGGAAGACGTCCGGTATCCTTCCACCTTCTGATCTATCATGACATCGGCATCGCTAGCACGCGATCACACCGAATGGGAGTTCGGGGAGCAGGGGCTCGGAGCTTCGAACGAAACCGTCGTTCGCCCCTGAGTTCCATTGCACGTGGCTCGCATGCCACGACTGGCTCGGCAACCCGCGCCCTTGGGACGTTCCCCCTCGCGGGCTGAGCGGGATCGGAGGCCGTCGGTCCCGGCGTTGGAGCCCGGCGGGTTCGCGTCGGCATCTCGCGGGTAGTCGTCTCCGCGCCGTAGGACCCAAGGTAGGCGTCGTACGAGTGGTTCTCCATCATGAGCACGACGATGTGACGGATCGCGGGCAGCGTGTCGACGCCGCCATCGATCCCTCCTCGCTGATGCTCCCTCGCCCCTCTACCCCATCGTTGCCTCGAGGGGGCTTCGGGTGCGTCAGTGGAGTCCATCTCGCGAGGCTCGAGGGCGGCCCACAGCTCAGCTCACTCACCGGATCCTAGGGTTGCTCGCGACGAGGGTTGGATCCGATCGAAGAGCGATCCCGCGCTGGCGCCGGCAGCGAGGCGCTCGGCTTCTCGTGGTTCGTTCGGGCAGTTGCTGGGATCATCAGTCCTCGCTGTGGTCGCTCGCGCTTGCCCAATGCGCGCGTAACGGACGGGCGATGGAGCCCGAAAGGGCCTCTGACCTGCTGTGGGTACTACCTCTCTTAACCCGTGGGTACTCCTCGAAACAGCGTCCATTCCGTGTGGTCAGGGAGTTTTGAGAACACC
>CAVRAV010000002.1:0-83461 GCA_963719165.1 uncultured Actinomycetes bacterium
ACTCGCCCAACGGGAACGGGACGCCGACCGCGCCCGAGGAGGATCCCCGCATCATGCCCGAGGCGCCGGCGCGAGCCGCCGACGAAGAGATGTGGCGCTGAGGTCGCGCGTCCTCGTCGCCGCAACGGCCGCGCTCGCGCTCACGCTGACGCTCAACGCCCCGCTCGCCTCCTCCGCCCACCCGACCGGCGACGCGCCGCCGCGACCGTATCTTCGCGGAAACCGCCGAAGACGGGGTACTTCCACCTGCGCGGCGTCGGGAGCTGGTCGAAGCTCCCCGGTGACCGGATCTGCGCGGGCCGCGTCCACCGGTCCGCGTGGGAGCCCCGGCCCGAGAACTGGAAGCCCAACCACACCAAGCCGAACGCCGCGGCGGTGCACGCGTCGTTCCGCGCGCGCCCGCGCTCCAAGGGCGGTGCCTACCGGCGACGCTGGGATCACTGGCTCCTGCCGCGCGTGGACGGGCAGTACACGGGGACGACCGACGAGATCTTCCAGTGGGCGGCCTGCAAGTGGGGCCTGCCCGACAACCTGCTGCGGGCCATCGCGGTGCGCGAGTCCACGTGGTACCAGGCCCTGCACTTCACCGACGGCTCGTGCTACGTCGACCGCGGCTGCGGCGACGTGATCGGCTTCGGCCACCGCCGCCACCCACACGTTCTGCGCGATGGAGGCGACCCACGGCTACGACTACCAGGCGCAGTTCGGCGACGGACGATGCCCGGAGACCTTCTCCATCGCGGGCGTGATGTCGTGGCAGGCCCCGGCCTGGGATCGCTACCCGTCCAATCAGAACGGGACCTTCCCGTTCAACCGGGACTCCACGGCGTTCGCGCTCGACTACCTGGGCGCGGAGCTGCGCGGTTGCTTCGAGGGCTGGGAGCCCTGGCTGGGGGGGCACCACAGCTCCTACGCGAAGGGGCGCCTGTGGGGCTGCGTGGGCGCCTGGTACGCGGGGGCGTGGCTCTCGCCCGGCGCGCGGAACTACATCGGCCTCGTGCGCCTGGAGATGCGCCGGACGCTCTGGCGGAAGGCCTCGTTCCGCCACGGGCAGTACCACTGCGATCCCGTCAAGGGGTGCCCGCACTGAGGCCGGCCGTGCCCAGGCGGGCTTTGCCCCGGCGCGCGGCGCTCATCCAACGGCAGTAGGGCTGCTACGACGTTCTTCCGTTGCCCGTGCGGGGCTCGCAACCGATTCTGCGACGCGTGGACACCACCGACGTTGCCGTGATCGGCGCCGGCCCCTACGGGCTGTCCGCCTCGGCCCACCTGCGCCACGCCGGCGCGCAGACGCGCGCGTTCGGCGACCCGATGTCGTTCTGGCGCTCGATGCCCAAGGGCATGCTGCTGCGCTCCAACCGCACCGCTACCTGCCTGGTCGGCTATCGCGGCCCCCTCTCCCTCGAGGCGTACCTGCGCGAGGAGCGACTCGAGGCCGAGAAGCCCATCCCGCTCGGACGCTTCATCGACTACGGGTCGTGGGTGCAGCGGCGCGCCGTCCCCGACGTCGATCGGCGCCCGGTCGAGCGCCTCGAGGCGCGCCACGGGAGCTTCGTGCTCACGCTCGGCGACGGCGAGCGGCTCGGGGCTCGCCGCGTGGTCGTGGCGGGCGGGATCGCGCCGTTCGCCTGGCGGCCGCCGCGCTTCGACCACCTTCCCGCCGAGGTCGCCTCCCATACGGGGCAGCACGCGGACCTCTCCCGGTTCGCCGGACGGCGCGTGCTCGTGGTGGGCGGGGGTCAGAGCGCCCTCGAATCCGCGGCCCTCATGCACGAGGCAGGGGCCGACGTCGAGGTCGTCTGTCGCGCCGATCACATCAACTGGCTCCACGGCGGCAGGTACCACCGGATGCTCGGGCCGCGCCTCGTGCCGCTCGTCTACGCGCCGCACGACGTGGGCCCGCTCGGGCTCTCGCGCCTGATCGGCTTCACCGAGGGCTACCGCCGCCTGCCCCACCCCGTGCAGGATCCGCTCACCCGACGCTCGATCCGCCCCGCGGGCGCGGCGTGGCTCATCCCGCGCCTGGAGGGCGTGCCGATCCGCCTGGGCGAGACCGCGGCGTCGGCCGACACCTCCGGCAAGGGCGTGGAGGTGCGGCTCGCGAGCGGCGGCGTGCGCGTGGTGGATCACCTGCTCTTCGGGACGGGGTACCGGGTGGACGTGGCGCGGTATCCGTTCCTGGCCCCGAGCCTCCTCGACTCGGTCGAGCGCGTCGACGGGTACCCCGTGCTGCGGGGGCGGCTCGAGTCCTCGGTGCCCGGCCTGCACTTCATCGGGGCGCCGGCGGCCCGGAGCTTCGGCCCGACCATGCGCTTCGTCTCGGGCAGCTGGTACGCCGGGGCACAGGTCGCCCGCGCGGCGGCCGCGGGCCGCGGCACCGATCGGCGCAACAGGAGGGTCGTCCCGCTGCCGGGGACGGGGAGCCGCGGTGCCCCGGTCGCCGCCGGCGGTGGCGCGCTTGAGTAGCCGAACCCGCCGACGGCCCGTCGAGGCCGCTGCACGGCCCGTGGACCCCCGGACGGTGGGCGGCGTGATCCTCGGCGGCGACTACCAGGGCCTGGGGATCGCCCGCAGCCTCGGGCGCCGGGGGATCCGGGTCTGCGTGATCGACGACGAGCGGTCGATCGCGGGCGCATCCCGCTACGCCGCCCGCACGATCCGGGTGCCGAGCCTGCGGGACGAGCGCTCAACGCTCGCGGCCCTCGCGGCCGCCCGGCGCGGCCACCGTGGCTGGGTGCTCTTCCCGACCCGGGACGAGACGGTGGCGGCGCTCGCGCGCAACCGGGCCGAGCTGTCCGAGACGTTCCGCGTTCCCACGCCCGGCTGGGACGCCGTGCGCAGCGCGTGGGACAAGCGCGCGACCTATCGCCTGGGCGAGCGCCTGGGGATCCCCACGCCGCGCACCTGGTTCCCCGCGGACGAGTCGGACCTCGAGCGGATCGAGATGGACGGGCCGCTCGTCATCAAGCCCGCCATCAAGGAGCGCTTCTTCTACGAGACCCACGCGAAAGCGTGGCGCGCGGACACGAGTGACGAGCTCGGGCAGCGGTACCGGGCAGCCGCCTCGATCGTCGGCCCCGACGAGGTCATCGTGCAGGAGCTCGTGCCCGGCGGCGGGGCGGAGCAGTTCTCGTACTGCTGCCTCTTCAAGGACGGGGAGGCCCTCGCGAGCATGACGGTGCGCCGCCTGCGGCAGCATCCCTCGGACTTCGGCCGCGCCAGCACGTTCGTGGAGACCGTCGAACTCCCGGAGGTCGAGGCGCCCTCGATCCGGTTCCTGGGCGCGATCGGCTACCACGGGCTCGCGGAGCTGGAGTACAAACGCGACCCGCGCGACGGCGTCTGCAAGCTCCTGGACGTGAACGCGCGGACCTGGGGCTACCACACGCTCGGGGCGGCGGCGGGCGTGGACTTCCCCTACCTCCTGTGGCGCGAGCAGCTCGGTCTGCGCGTCCCGGAGGTCCACGCGCGCCCCGGCGTGCGCTGGGTCCGCGCGGCGACCGACGTCCCCAACGCCGTGCGCGACTACCGCGCGGGGACGCTGCGGCCCCTCCCCTACCTGCGCTCGCTGCGCGGGGTCGATGCCGAGGCCGTGTTCTCCCTGCGCGACCCGCTGCCCGGCTTGGCGGAGCTCGCGCTCCTGCCGTACCTCGCGTTGCGGCGAGGGCTCTAGCGGGCGCCGGCCGATGTTCGAGGCCACGGCCCCGTTCGCGTTCTTCGACTATTTCCGGGTCCCCTACACCCTCGCGGGGACCGGGGAGGGTCCCCAGGTTCCCGAGGGCTGGGCCGCGCTGTGGCTCGCCGGGCAGCCCGATCGGGCGCTCCTGTGGCCCGCCATCGACGGCCCCCCGTTCGCGACCGCCGGCGCCGGCCGCTACCGCCTGAACCGCAGCACGATCTTCGGCCACGTGCTCGGCGGCCCCGCGGTCGAGGAGCTCCTCGGCGGCCTCGGCTCGCGGTGGAGGTCCGTCGCGCCGATCCTCGACGGCCGGGGGCGCGCGGTGGCCTCGGTGCGTCGCGACGCGGGCGGCAGCGTGCTCCTCCCGTTCGATCCGGGCGAGGTCATGTGGCGGTACTGGAGCGAGGGATACCGCGACGTCGAGCGCTCGGCGCTCGCCGCGGGGGCGCGCGCGGCCGCGCTCCGCGCGTACTACCTCGCCCGGCCCCTGCTGCCGCGCGCGGCGCAGATCCTGCTCCGGCAGGCCTTCGCGAAGATCCAGGGCGCGCCCTCGTTCCCCGCGTGGCCCGTGGAGACGAGCCTGCACGACCTCTATGACTGGCTCTTCGACCTGGTGGCGAGCTTCGCCGGCGCGCCGGTGCCGTGCATCGATGTGTGGCCCGACGGCCACACGTGGGCGCTCGTGCTCACCCACGACGTCGAGGCCAAGGGCGGGTACGCGCGGATGGAGCGGCTGCGCGAGGTGGAGCGCGCGGCGGGGTACCGCTCCTCGTGGAACTTCGTGCCCCTGCGCGAGCCGGCGACCGAGCGCTACGAGGTCGGCGACGACGTGCTCCGCGGGCTCGCGGACGAATGCTGCGAGGTGGGCGTGCACGGGTTGCGACACGACGGACGGGACCTGGCATCGCTCGAGGGCCTTCGGGAGCGATTGCCCGCCATCCGGTCCTACGCCGAGCGATGGGGCGCGCAGGGCTTCAGGTCGCCGGCCACGCAACGCAGCTGGGACTGGATGCCGCTGCTCGGGTTCTCCTACGACTCCTCGTTCTCCGATTCGGATCCCTACGAGCCCACGCCGGGGGGCAGCTGCAGCCTCTATCCCTTCTTCGACGAGGGCATGGTGGAGCTCCCCATCACGCTGCCCCAGGACCACACGGTCTTCACGATCCTGCGCCACGCGGACGCCGCGCTGTGGTTGAACAAGGCCGCGCACGTTCGGGCGGCCGGAGGCATGGCGCTCGTCCTGACGCATCCGGACTACGCCGACGACGCGAACATGGTCGAGGGGTACGGGCGCCTGCTGGAGACCTACCGGGAGGACCCGGAGGCGTGGCGCGCGCTCCCGCGCGAGGTCGACGAGTGGTGGCGTGCTCGCGCCGCCTCGTCTCTGGAGGAGACCGCCACCGGCTGGGTCGTCAAGGGACCGGCCACGGGCCGCGGCCGCGTGCGGCTGCGCGAACCGGCCGGCGCCGAGGGCGGCGAGGTTCCGGCGGATCCGGCCGTGGCGGCCGCGCACGTGCTCGTCGTCGTGGAGAACGTCCCGGCGGCGATCGACACGCGCCTGCGCAAGCAGATCGACTCGCTCCTCGCCGCCGGCCACACGCTCTCGATCGTGACGCGCCGCGACCCCAGCAACGAGCGGTACCGCGGCGACGCCCGCGTCCGCCTCTACGAGTACCCCTCCCCGCCCGAGGTCTCCGGGCTCGCCGGGTACGCGATGGAGTACGCGGCGTCGTTCCTGGCCGCCTCGGTGCTGTGCGTGCGCGCGCTCGCGCGCGATCGCGTGGACGTGGTGCAGTTCTGCCAGCCCCCCGACATCTACTTCCCGCTCGCGGCCCTGCTGCGCGCCGCCGGCTACGCCGTCCTGCTCGACCAGCGGGACCTGCTCCCCGAGCTCTTCCGCGCCCGCTACGGCCGCGCGGACGGTCGCGTGCTGCGGGTCCTGCGCCTGCTCGAGCGGCTCAGCTACCGGGGCGCGGACCGCGTCGTGGTCGTGAACGATTACCTGCGCGAGCGCGCGCTCGAGCACGGCGTGGACCCCGCCCGGGTCACGATCGTGCGCAACGGTCCGGTCCTCGCGCGCGTCGGCGACACGCGCCCCGATCCCGCCCTGAGGCGGGGGCACGCGTTCCTGTGCTGCTGGGCGGGAAAGATGGGGCGGCAGGACCGCCTGGACATCTTGCTCGGCGCGATCCGCTCCTACGTGCACGATCTGGGCCGCACCGATTGCCAGTTCGCGATCCTCGGCGACGGCGAGTGTCTCGAGGAGACCAAGGCGGCCGCCCGCGAGATGGGGATCGACGAGTGGATCACGTTCACGGACTGGGTCGAGGAAGCTGAGGTCTTCCGCTACCTGGCGACCGCGGACCTCGGCCTCGATTCGAGCCTCCAGGAGGAGGTGTCGCCCGTGAAGGCGCTCGAGTACATGGCGCACGGTCTCCCGCTCGTGGCGTTCGACCTGCGAGAGACCCGGTCGATCGCCGAGGGCGCGGCGGCGTTCGCGCCCCCCGGCGACGCCGGCGAGCTCGCCAGCGTGGTGGACGACCTCCTGCACCATCCCCCGCGCCGCGCTGCCCTGGGGCGCGCGGGACGCGAGCGGGTCCGCGACGGCCTCGGCTGGGAGCGCCAGGCCCGCGGCTACCTCGAAGTGGTCCTCGACCTGACCCGGCGGCGGCGTGCGCGCCGGGTCAGGTCGAGATCGTGAACGTGACGGTCGCCGACGTCGTGGTGTTGCCCGCCACGTCCGTCGCGATCGCGACCATCGTGTGCGTCCCCAGCGCCATCGTCGCGCTCGGCCGCCAGTTGAACGAGTAGGGGTTCGAGGTGTCGGTCCGCAGGGCCGTGGCGCTGCCGTCCAGGTACCAGGCCACCCTGCGCATGCCGGAGGCCGCGCCCGTGCCGGATCCCACGTCGGCGGCGGTGGCCGAGACCACCGACGTGACGTTGCGCCGCACCGTCGCGCCGCTCAGCGGGGCCGTGATCGCGACCGTCGGGCCGGCCGCATCGACCCGGATCGTCCGCGTCTTCGTGGCCTCCTTGTTGCCCGCGTTGTCCCACGAGGCGTAGCGCACGGTCGAGGTCTGAGCGACCGCGAAGGGGCCCGTGTAGAGCGGGCTCGAGAGCGCGGGCGTGGTGCCGTCGGTGGTGTAGTGCGTGGACGCCACGCCGGAACCCCCGGCGTCGGTGGCGTTCAGCGCGACGCTCACCGGGGCGCGATACCAGCCCGACGTGCACGTGGCGGCGTTGCACGTGCTGGTGGTGACCGGCGCCGTGGCGTCGGAGGTGACCGCGGGCCCGATCACCTGGCGCACGGTCGCCGTGGTGACCCCTGCCGGAGCGCCGCCCGGCAGGCCGCTGCTCTGGAGCCAGTCCAGGAACGCGTTGAGCGTGGTGAGCTCCATATACCCGTAGTAGTGCGTGCAATCCGCGTAGTCCGAGGGGAAGTACTGCTGCGAGCAGACCACGTGCCCCTGGATCTGGAGCCACCCGCCGCCGTGCGAGGACGCCGCGAGCACGACCTGCTGGAGGTCGCCGAGCGTGATCTCCTGCCCGTTGGGCGACGCCCAGGTGCGGGTCCCGAACGGGTCGAGCGGCGGCACGGTCTCGGCGTACGTCGGA
The DNA here is from genome assembly GCA_963719165.1 of uncultured Actinomycetes bacterium. Classification (GTDB taxonomy): domain Bacteria; phylum Actinomycetota; class UBA4738; order UBA4738; family HRBIN12; genus JAOUEA01. Next base: position 7,295 of record CAVRAV010000002.1, read on the forward strand.
CCCGTCGGCGTGAGGCCGCCTCCGGAGCGCGCGTTCGCGTATCCGCACCCCTCTCACGATGTTCTGCACGTTCGCGTTCAGGGCGCCCTCGGGGTAGGCGAAGCTCGTGGGGTTGAGCCCGTGGGTGAGAAGGGTCTGGCGGTCATCACACACCTGATGGATCCGCTCCGCGTCGGTGGGCAGCGTGACGAGGTTGATGTGATCCACGGTGTGCCCGCCGATCTCGTTGCCGGCGGCATACAGCGCCGAGAGGTTCGCCCACGTCATGAACCCCGGCGTCGTGGGTCCCGACTCGCCGGTGCCCACGTTGCCGCTGTTGATGTAGAAGGTCGAGCGCACGTTGTGCGGCTGGAGGGCGCGCTGCCAGGCCAGGTTGTACAGGGCGTACTTGCCGTCGTCCCAGCCGAACGAGACGGTCACGGCGGCGGGCGTGATCTGCACGAGCTGCGTCTGCGGCTGCTCGGCGTTGCCCGCGCGGTCGGTGGCGAAGAATCTCACGGTGCTCGTCTGCTCGACGTCGAACGGGCCCGCGTAGATCGGGCTCGCCGCCGTGGGCGGGCTGCCGTCGGTGGTGTAGCGGATGGCGTCGACCCCCGAGCCGTGCCCGTCCGTGGCCGAGAGCGACACCGTGACCGCGCGGTTGTAGGCGGCCGCGTCGCAGGGCGCGCCGTTGCACGCGATCGAGCTCACGGGCGGATCCACGTCCTGGCCGAGCGGCACGATCGTGAGGTCCTGCGACCCGATCGCGCTCGCGTTGCCGGCAAGGTCCCACGACCGGAACTTGATCGTGGCGGAGGTCGATTGCCGGAACGGCGCCGCGTACGCGGGGCTGGACAGCGTGGGGTTCGAACCGTCCGTGGTGTAGTGCGTGCTGCTCACCCCGGATCCGACGTCCGTGCTCGACAGCGCCACGTCGGTGAAGTTCCCGTACGGGTCGGTGGTGCAGGGTGCCCCGTCACACGTGATGGTGGTGGACGGCGCGATCGTGTCGACCGAGGTCGCGAGGGCGCGCATCGTCTGCACGACGGCGTCCGCGGGCGCGCCGCCGCTCTGGCCCGCCGCGGCGAGCCAGTCCAGGAACGCGTTGAGCTCGCTCAGCTCGATGTTGCCGCCGGAGCTCTTGCAGCTCGCGTAGTTCCCGGCGTCCAGGGTCTGGGAGCACACGTTCTGGATGACGACGGGGATCCATCCGCCGTTCTGGGCGGACGCGTCGGAGACGAGGGACTCGAGGTCGGCCGCCGTGATCTGGCCCGACGGCGCGTAGGCGGCCACGGCGAGGGCGTCGGGAGGCGGGATCGGGCCCGAGACGTTGGCCCCGCCCGGGGCGATACCGCCGCCCGTGCGCGCCACGCCGTACCCACACCCCGCGACGACGTCCTCCGCCGCCTGGTTGAAGGCCCCGAACGGGTACGCGAAGCTCGAGACGTCGAGGCCGTGCTGCGCGAGGGCCTGCCGGTCGCCGCAGGCCTCATCGACGGCGGTCTGCGGCGGGACCGCGGTCAGGTCCGTGAAGTGCGTGGTGCGCCCCCCGATCTCGTTCCCGGCGGCCTGCAGGTCTTGCAGCTGCGTCCAACTCATGAAGCCCGGCCCGGCCCCGACCGTGCCCGAGCTCGCGAAGAACGTCGCGTGCATGGCGTGCGGCGCCAGCGCCTGCTGGTAGCCCAGCGCGTACTGGCTCGCGGTCCCGTTGTCGAAGGTGAACGTCACCACGGTGCTGGGCGCGGCCGACGCCGCCGGCACGAGCAGCCCGATGGGGAGCACGGCCGCGGCTCCCAACGCCGCCAGCCGCAAGCATCGACCAACACCCATGATCACCGAGCCCCTTCCCGATCCGCGCCGTCCGGTGCAACGTAGGCCCGCCGGGGGCGCGGGGCATGGCGCACCCGTCGTAGGTTGCCTACAGCGGATGGACCGGTTCGGCCTCCGACACGTCCGGCGTCTCGACCGATGCCGGCGACGCTGCGTCGCCGGCCGGCGCCTCCGCCGGCGGCTCGGGGTTGGGTGGGTAGCTCCGGGCCCGATCGACCTTCGCGTTCAGCAGCACCACCCCGATCACCTCGGTCCGGGACCACTCGAGCTGGCGACGGGCCTCGGCGAGCTCCGACCTCGTCGTCGAACGCGCGTCCGCCACGAACACCACCGCGTCGCACGCGGGCAGCATCACCCGCGTGTCGGGCACCGAGAGCATGGGCGGAGAATCGACGAGCACGAAGTCCGCCTCCTTCTCGAGGGCACTCACCACCGCCGGCAGCTCCCCACCCGAGAGCAGCTGGGCGGGGTCGGCCGGCAGGGTGCCCGCCGTGAGGAGCCGGAGGCTGGCGCCGACGTCCTGCCGTGCGTCCGCCACGTGCGTGCGCCCCGACAACACGTCGGCGAGACCCGGCGAGCCTTCCCGTCCGAACAGGGAGTCGAGCCGCGGGAACCGCAGGTCTCCGGAGACCATGACGACCCGCTTCTCCGAGCTCGCGAGGACCTCGCCCAGGTACGCGAGCGTCTGGGTCTTGCCCTCCTCCGCGCGGCAGCTGGAGATCAGCACGGACTTCACGCCGCGCTGCGCCGCCGCGAGCAGGAAGTCCGAGCGGAGGCTCCTGAACGCCTCGAGCATGCCCGGATCGGCATCGGGCGCGAACAGGGCGGGCCATCGCTCGCCGTGATCGAGATGGGTGGGCGGCGGCACCACCCCGATGACGCGCGCCCCGAGCGCGGCGGTCAGATCCCCGGGCTCGCGGATGCGATCGTCCGCGCGGTCGACGACGAGGGCGACCCCCACCCCAAGGATGAGCCCGAGGAACAGCCCGAGCATCAGATCGAGGATACGGTTCGGACTCGAGGGAGCGTCGGGCGTCACGGCCGGCTGGATGACCTCGCCGGCCGCGATGGCCTCGGGCGTGGGCAGGGCCTGCATCCGCTGCTCCAGCTGGGTGAGCTCGCTCACGAGCGTGCTGGCGCGCGTGGTGAGGATCAGTTTGACCTGTGCGTCGGTGGCCGCGTCCGCCCGTCGCTCGACTCGGTCCAGCCGCTGCGTGACGTCGGCGATGTTCCGCTCGACCGACACCTTGGTCGCCTGCGATCCCTGCAGCAATTGCTTGCGGCGGAACCCGAGGTAGGCATCGGCGAAACCTTGGGCGCCACGTCGTGCGATCTGGGGGTCGGCATCCGTGTAGGAGATGTCGAGGATGCTGGTGTCCACGGGCACGTTGACCGACAGCCCCGCCAGCAGCGCTCGCACGCTGGGCTTCACGGGATCGGCCTCGAGCACCAGGTCCGCGACCGAGGCGGAGTCGACGATCTTCTTCTCCGTTCCCATGTCCGGGAGCACCGGCGTCGTGCCCTGCTGCGGGAGGTCGACCAGGACCGTCGCCTCAGCCGTGTAGACCGGGTGCTGCAGGAACGAGGCCCCGAGCGCCACGACCGTCACGATCGACGCAACGGCAACGATCGTCCATCTGCGTCGCCAGAGAACGCTCGCGCCGAGGAAAGCATGGCTGCCATCGTCGTGTTCGGGGGGCATGCATCGCTCCTTCACGCCGCGAGATCGAGTGGACGCATCGAGTCCCAAGTCTCGTACGTCGCGGCCTTGGGTAGCTCATGCAGACGCAGGCCTCAACCTACGTCGAACGGCGCATCAACCCTCGGGGTGGGCTTCCTAGCATGAGCTCACCGCTGGGGAGCGCCCGTCGGAGGACTGGTGTCTGGGTCCTCGCGAGGGCGCTCCGTTCGCTCGGGGAGGACTGACGTGAGGATCGGGGTTGTCGGCTGCGGATACTGGGGCTCAAAGCACGTCCGCGTGCTGCACGGTATCCAGGACGTGGAGCGCGTGGTGGCTATCGACGCGGCGGAGGAACGGCTGCTCGAGCTCAAGCGCTCGTTCCCCAACATGCTCCTGCACCGCAGCCTCGAGGCCGCCCTTCCCGACGTCGACGCCGTCATCGTGGCCACGCCGCCCCGCACGCACGTCCCCCTCGCCATGACGGCCATGTTCGCCGGCAAGGGCGTGCTCGTGGAGAAGCCGCTCGCCACGAGCAGCGTCGACGCGCAGCGCCTGGTGGACGAGTCCAAGCGATGCGACGTCACGCTGATGGTGGGGCACACGTTCGAGCACAACTCGGCGGTGTGGAAGCTGCGCGAACTCGTGCAGGGCGGCGAGCTCGGGGAGATCCACTACCTCGACTCGGCGCGGCTGAACCTCGGGCTGTACCAGAGCGACGTGAACGTGATCTGGGACCTCGCGCCCCACGACGTCTCGATCTTCAACTACATCCTCGGCTCAAGCCCCGCGTCGGTCCAGGCCTGGGGCTCGCGGCACGCCCACCTGAGCCTGGAGGACGTGGCGTACCTCCGCCTGAACTACCCCGACCTCGGGGTGACGGCGAACATCCACGTCAGCTGGCTCGACCCCTGCAAGGTCCGCCGCGTCACGGCCGTGGGGAGCCGGAGGATGGTCGTGTACAACGACCTGTCCGCCGACGAGCCGGTGCGCGTCTTCGACAAGGGCATCACGCTCGCGAAGGAGTCGGGCGACGCGGGGAAGATCCCCCTGTCTTACCGCTACGGCGACATCTCCTCCCCCTACCTCGTGGCCCAGGAGCCGCTCGACGTGCAGGACCGCCATTTCGTCACGTGTGTCCGCGAGGGGACCGAGCCGCTCACGGGCGGCGAGAACGGGACCGCGGTGGTCCGCGTGCTGGAGGCCGCGCAGGTCTCTCTCGCCGAGGATCGCCCCGTCGCCCTGATGCCTGAGGTGGGCGCCGCCGACACCGGCCGGCGTCTCGCGAGCGCCCTGTGAAGAGCCGAGCGCGATGAAGCTGGAGATCGTGAGACCCGCGACGACCTGGCGGGTCCCGTTCCTGGACATCACGAGCATGAGCCGCGAGGTCGCCGGGGAGCTCGACGAGGCGTGGCTGCGGGCTCGCGAGCACTCCACGTTCGTCGGGGGAGCGGCCCTCGACGGCTTCGAGCGCGAGTGGGCGGCGTACTGCGGCACACGGCATGCCGTCGGCGTGGCCAACGGCACCGACGCGCTCGAGCTCGCGCTGCGGGCCCTCGGCATCGGCCCCGGCGACGAGGTCGTGGTCCCCGCGAACACCTTCATCGCCACGGCCGAGGCGGTGGTCCTGGCGGGGGCGACCCCTCGCTTCGCCGACGTGGACCCGCGCTCGCTCCTGGCCACCGCCTCCACGCTGGCGGAGGCCATCACGCCCTCGACGGCCGCGCTCATCGTCGTGGAGCTCTACGGGAACATGCCGCGGATGGATGAGATCGTCGAGCTCGCTCGCGCGAGCGGGCTCGCGCTCATCGAGGACGCCGCGCAGGCCCACGGGGCCACCTGGGACGGCGCGCCGGCGGGCTCCTTCGGCGACGTCGGCTGTTTCAGCTTCTACCCGGGGAAGAACCTCGGCGCGTTCGGCGACGGCGGAGCCGTGGTTACCGACGACGCCGGGCTGGCGGCCACGGTGCGGTCGATGGCGAACCACGGCCGTGCGCCGGATTCGAAGCACGAGCACCCGATCGCGGGCCGCAACAGCCGTCTGGACACCCTGCAGGCGGCCGTGCTGCGGATCAAGCTCGGGAAGCTCGACGAGTGGACCGACCGGCGACGGGTCGCGGTGGCCACCTACGACCGTCATCTCGACCCGGACCTCGTGGGCACGCTCGAGCAGGATCCCCGAAGCCGCGGCGTGCACCACCTCCACGTCGTGCGCGTGGCGGACCGCGACCGGGTCCGCGCGCGCCTGGACGAAGCCGGCGTCGGAACGGGCATCCACTATCCCATCCCCTGTCACGAGCAGGAGCCGTTCCGCCGCTACGCGGACGGACCGTTGCCCAACACCGAGCTCGCCGCGGGCGAGATCCTGTCTCTCCCCCTGTTCCCGCACCTCGGGACGGAGCAGATCCGCTACGTGTGCGAACGCCTCAACGAGCTCGTGGAGGTGGCCGCTGAGCACCGAGGCTGAGCCGCACGGCATCGACGAGGGCGTGATCCTCGGCTACCCCACGTCGCGGGCCGAGACCGACGCCCTCGCGCTCGGCGCCCACGCCCGGCTTCGCAGCGGCACGGTGATCTACGAGGGCAGCCACATCGGGGAGCGGTTCCAGACCGGGCACAACGTGGTGGTACGCGAGCAGTCATGGATCGGGGACGACGTCGCGATCTGGAGCAACGCGGTCATCGACTACGGCTGCGTGATCGGCGATCGGGTGAAGATCCACTGCGGCTGCTACGTGGCCCAGTTCAGCGAGATCGAGGATGACGCCTTCCTGGCGCCGGGGGTGATCCTCGGCAACGACCTCTACCCCGGCAGGGCCGGATCCGCCGACGCCATGCGCGGACCCCGGATCGGGGCCGGCGCCCAGGTTGGCGTGAACGTCACCGTCCTGCCGTACGTGAGGATCGGCGCGGGCGCGATCGTCGGCGCTGGGGCCGTGGTGACCCGAGATATCGCCCCCGGCACCATCGCCTACGGAATCCCCCGCCCTCGCGCGCGGGGAGGTCTCCGGGCTCGGCGACATCGAGGACCGGCTCCGTCGGGCGCGCACGCGGGACCCGGCGACCGCGCGCGTTCCGGACACGGTGGCCTAGCCATGGCGAGCGCCGCGACTTCGACAGACGTGGCCCGTGCGGCGATCGGGTCGGACGTGCGCACTCCGGCGGCCGCGGCCCTCGGCCCGTCGACGCGGGCCGCGATCCGCGGCCTCGACCTCGCGATCGCCACGTTCACGCTCGCGCTCCTCGCGCCGCTGATGCTCCTCGTCGCGCTCGCGATCCGACTCTCCAGCCGCGGGCCCGCATTGTTCCGTCAGAGGAGGATCGGGCTGCACGGGGAACCGTTCGTGATGCTGAAGTTCCGCACCATGCGGATCGACAACGACGACGCGGCCCACCGGGCGCTCGTGGCGGCGGAGATGGCGGGCCAGTACCCCAGGCCCGACGAGCGCCGGGCGCACAAGCTGGAGCAGGATCCGCGCGTGACGAGGCTGGGCGCGCACCTGCGCAAGCTCAGCGTCGACGAGCTGCCGCAGTTGATCAACGTGGTTCGCGGGCAGATGTCTCTCGTGGGCCCGCGCCCCGCACTGCCGTGGGAGGTCGCGCTGTACGAGCCGTGGCACCTCGTACGCTTCGAGGCCAAGCCGGGGATCTCGGGGCTGTGGCAGGTGAGTGGCCGTTCCCACGTGTCGATGCGCGACGCGCTCGCGCTCGACGCCGAGTACGTGGCGCACCGCAGCCTTCGCGTGGACCTCGCCATCCTCGCCGAGACCATCCCCAAGGTGCTGTCCCGCCATGGCGCCTACTGAGCGCTCCGGCGGCGGGCCTCCCACGGCGACCCTCATCGATGCGACGCAGCAGAGCGAGGCCGAGGATCGAAGCCAGCATCGCGCACGGGGCCTCGAGGTTCCTCGCCAACACGCTGGCCGGCTCGATCTGGACGACGCTCAGCCGGCTGAGCGGCCTCGCGGAGACGGTCGCCGTCGGCGTGGTGCTGGGCGCGACCTACCTCGGGAACAGCTTCCAGAGCATCAACGCGCTGCCCAACATCGTCTACTACCAGCTGCTCGCCGGGTCGCTCTTCGTCTCGCTCCTCGTGCCGCCGCTCGTGCATCACGTCGACGCGGGCGATTCCGAGGCGGCGCGCCGTCTGGCCGGCGGGTTCTTCGGCGTGCTCCTGGCGGCGGCGGCCGGTCTCGCCGCGCTGCTCCTGATCGCGGGACCGATCATCGTTCGGCTGCTGACGCTCGGGGTGCCCGGTCAGGCCGCCGCGGCCGCCCAGACCCGCGTGCAGATGATCCTCCTCGTGCTGTTCCTGCCGCAGATCTTCCTGTACCTCGTGGCGGGCGCGAGCGGCGCGGTCCTGAACGCACACGGGCGCTTCGCCCTGGCGGCGGGAGCACCGACCCTGGAGAACCTCGGCATCATCACGACGCTCTTCCTGGTGGCGCTGATCTTCGGCACGGGCGTCGGGGTGGGGACGGTCACCGACGCCGAGCTGCTCCTGCTGGGCCTGGGGACCACGGCGGCCGTGGGCGTGCACGCGGCCGCGGTGTGGCTCGGCGCGCGTTCCAACGGGCTCACGCTCGTTCCGCGCGCGGGCTGGCGCGAACCCGAGGTGCGCGCCGTGGTCCGCAGGGTCGTGCCGACCCTCGCGTTCACCGGACTCGAGGCCATGCAGGTGTTCGTGGTCTTCATGGTCGCCAACCGGCTGCGCGGTGGCCTGGTGGCGTTCCAGCTCGCCTTCAGCTTCTTCATCCTTCCCGCGGCGATCGTCACCTGGCCCATCGCCCGCGCCCTGCTCCCCCAGCTCGCCCGGCTCCATCGCACCGGCCGCGAACAGGGGTTCCGCGACGAGCTCGCGCGCGGCGTTCGGCTCACGTCGTTCATCACCGTGCCCACCGCGATCGCCTACGTTGTCCTCGCCGTACCCATGTCCCGCGCCATCTCGTTCGGACAGCTCGGCGAACCCGAGGTCGTCCGGCTCATCGCGCTCTCGCTCGCCTCGCTCGCGCCCGGGGTGATCGCCGAGAGTTGGTTCATCCTTGGCACGTACGCGTTCTACGCGCGGTTGGACGCGCACACGCCGTTGCGCTCCATGGTTCTGCGCGTCGGCGTGAGCGTGGGGATCATGGCGCTGACGTGGGGGGTGCGGGGCCCGGCCGTCCTCCCGCTGCTGGGGCTGTCGCTGTCCGCGGGGAGCCTGGCGGGCGCCGCGCACGCCTGGCGGCGCCTCCGCGCGCAGCTGCCCGCCGCGCCGAGTGGCGCGATGAGGTCCTCCTCGTGGCGGCGGGTCGTCGCGGCCTCGCTCGTCATGGTCGTGCCGGCAGCCGGCATCGCCTACGGCGTCGGCAGGGTGACGAACCGGCAGCTCGGCGAGGTCCTCGCCATGCTCGGCGCGGCAATGGCGGGCACGGCCGTCTACTTCGGCCTGCAGGCGCGCTGGCACGCGCCGGAGCTGGGATGGCTGCGCACGGGCCTGGGCGGCCTGGGCGGCCTGGGCGAGTCCGGCGCGCAGCCGGCGGCTGGAGGCGACCTCGGCGAGGGGATCCCGGAGGAGCCGTCGTGAGCGCGCGGATCGCCACGGTGCTGCCGCGGCCCGCTCCGTCGCGGCGGGTGGGTGCCGCAGCGGCCGGCGTCGTGCTGGGAGCGATCCTGGTGGGCGCCGCGATCCCGTTCGCGCCGGCGCCTCTGGTCCTGCTGGGGGCCGCGGCGATCGCGCTCATGATCGCGACGGTCGCCCACCCTCCCGTCGCCGCGTACGCCCTGATCGGCATCACGCCGCTCGTCGCGGGGATCGACCGTGGCCGGCTCCTCCCGGTCCTGCGTCCCGCCGAGGCGCTCGCCCTCGCGCTCGCCGGAGCCCTGATCGTCCGCGGCGCGCTGCAGGTGAGGACGGGGCGGGTGCCGCGGATCCACCTCTCGCGCGTGGATGTGTCGATCCTGCTGCTCGCCTTCACGAGCTCACTGCTCCCGCTCGCGTGGATGGCCGCCCGGCACGTGGCCCTCACGCAGGACGACCTCCTGTACGCGCTCATGATCTGGAAGTACTACGGCGTGTACCTCATCGTGCGATTCAGCGTGCGTTCGAGCGTCGACGTCGGGCGGTGCCTCTGGATCTCGATGGCGAGCGCCGCGGTCGTGGCCGTCATCGCCGTGCTGCAGTCCCTGCAGCTGTTCGGCGTCCCGCGCCTCCTCGCGAGCCTCTACTCCGCCTACGGCGACGTCGGATCGCTGAGCAACAGCCGCGGCGGCTCCACGCTGTCGCTGCCCATCGCCGTGGCCGACCTCATGATCTTGAACCTCGCCATCGCCGTGGGACTCTTCCTGCGCTCGCGGCGGCATCGAGCGTGGCTCATCGGCGCGTCCGGGGTGTTCGTCGCCGGGGTGCTCTCCTCGGGGCAGATCTCCGCCTTCTTCGCGCTTGCGCTCGCACTCGTGGCCCTCGCGGTGCTGACCCGGCGCGGTCGGATCCTCGCCGCCTCGGTGCCCGCCGCGATCGTCGCGGGCATCCTGCTCCGCCCCGTGATCGAGGAGCGGCTCCTCGGGTTCCAGACGGCGAGCGGCCTTCCCGTGAGCTGGCAGGGTCGCTGGTTCAACCTCACGAACTATTTCTGGCCGTCCCTGTTCTCCCACTTCAACTTCCTGTTGGGCGTACGGGTCTCCGCGCGCGTCCCTACCGCGGCGATCGCCTCTGGCTACATCTGGATCGAGAGCGGCTACACCTGGCTGTTGTGGGCCGGCGGCATCCCGTTGCTGGGCGCCTTCCTCTACTTCCTGTGGCTGCACCTGTCCCTGACGATCCCGCGTTCGCGCGGAGAGGGTCCCGTGGCGGTTGCCGCGCTCGCCGTGGCCACCGGGCTCGTGGTGATCGCGGTGCTCATGATCATCGACCCGCACCTCACCTACCGTGGGTCGGCCGATCTCCTGTTCGCGCTCATCGCCTTGGCGGGAACGGGCGGCTGGCGCCTCAGCGCGAATGCGAGCGGTCGCTCCGTCTCTTCCGAGGTCGCCCTGGGTCGGGGCCCGAACGCTGGGCCCGGTCGGGGTCGTCCGTCCGGACGCTCACGGAGCCTTCGGCCGAGGTCTCGGTGATCGTGAGGCCCCGCCGACGCGGGGTCGCGAGGGCCTCCGCGAGCATCCCCGGCGCGTCCTCCCCCAGACAGCGGGCGAGCTCGCAGAGCCGCCGCACCGAGATGTCGCGCTCGCCCCGCTCGTAGGCCCCCAATACCGAGGAGCCGAACCGGCCGTTGGACGTCTCAGCCAGGCACTGGAGGCTTAATCCTCGCCGCAGGCGCATAGCCCGCAGCACGCCGCCCAGATCCACCGCGAAATCATCCCGCTGCGCCACGATATGCGGACCCTCCGCGCCCCTGGGTCCCCTCCCGCCGGGTCTCGCCGGAGGCGCGGTTCGATGGTATCGGACTCCGCACGCGGATGTGGGACATCTTTGCATCAGGTTGGGTACTCCACGGAGGGGGCATCCGCGCCCCGTCGCCGGCGCGATCCCATCCGCCGAACGGCCGAGGGATATTCATCCAACCGTCGTAGGTCCAACCGTTTACATGTCACTCTCCGTGACCTAGCATCGGAGTCGCACATCCCCCCAACGTCACGAGGTGGCCGTGACCAGCACTTCCTCTTCGCCGCAGGCCCGTAGCCTTACGACAGAACGGGCTCGGCGCAACGGTGCATCAAGTCGAATATCGGAGCCCGCGCTCACCGCCATCCTGGTGGTGGACGAGGACCAACTCTTCGCCGATGCGATCAGTGCGGTCCTCGCCCGTCGCGGCTACGCGCTCGCGCGAGCGGCGTCCCCGCGCGAGGCCTTTCGCCGCGCGCGGGACCTGCGTCCGGCGATCACGTTGATCTCGCTCGGACTCGCCCAAACGATGGGCGAGGACGGTCGGTCCCTGGCGGCCCGCATTCACGTCGAGGTCCCCGAAACCGTTGTGCTCGCCATGGTCCGCTCCCCGGGGGGGTCGCTCGTGACGATCGCGTCCGATCTCGGGGTCCAGGGGATCGTGACGGCGGACGACACCGTCCCGCGGTTCCTGGACAAGATCGAGGAAGCGCTGAGCCAAGGGCGAACCGAGATCCGAGCACCGCGGGCTCGCCGCGCCCGAACCTCGGACAACGGACGCAATGCCGGAGAACTCACGAGCCGAGAGCTCGACGTCCTCGGGCTCCTCGTGCAGAGCATGGGCGGAGGCGAGATCGCCGAGCGCCTGGGGATCAGCCGCAACACCGTGCGCAGCCACATGCAGAGCATCTTCCAGAAGCTCCACGTCCACTCACGACTGGAGGCGGCCGCGTTCGCTTTCAAGAGCGGGATGTTCGAACCGCCGCCGAAAGAAGGCGCCGACCGAGAACGGAGCGCCTAACCGGTGTTGAACAGCCCCGCCTCATCGCCGACCCCGGTGACCGACGACGTGCTCGACCTCAACGGGCAGGCCCCGACGACACGCTGCGACGTCCTGATCGCCGACGATCGCGAGCTCTTCCGCGAGTCGTTGCGGGTGGCCATGGATACAGAAACGGACATCCGGGTGGTCGCGGAGCTCGATGCCACCACGCACGTCGTCTCCGAGGCACGCCGCAGCCGGCCCCACGTCGCGCTGCTGAACGCCGACCTCCCGGGCTCCGACCCCGTCGATCTGTCGAAGGACCTCGCAGTGGAGCAACCGCGGTGCAAAGTCCTCTTCCTCATGGAACGCCACGATCCAGGCTTCCTGGAAGATGCCGTCAAGGCCGGCGCACGAGGATTCGTCACGCGAGGGACCCCGCTGAAGGAGCTGATGGACGCCCTGCGCCGAGTAGCCCGCGGCCAGATGATGATCCCGTCGGGGATGCTGTCCGACCTCATCGGTCGACTCGTGCACCGATCCGTGCTGGGCGACGAGGCCGTGCGGCGGATCAACAGGCTCACGGCCCGCGAGCGCGGGGTGCTGGCCCTGCTGGCCGACGGAAGAAGCAACGATTCGATCGCGCGCACGCTGTACATCAGCCCCTTCACCACGCGGACGCACGTCCAGAACCTGCTCCGCAAGCTCGAGGTCCACTCGCGGTTGGAGGCGGCGATGTTCGTGGCGACGAACGAACTCCGAGACGAGCTGCTCGATCAGGTCTACTAAGGCGAGCCCACCGGCTCCACGGACGCTCGCACCGAAACGCACGAACCCCCGCGGCGTCGGGCCGCGGGGTTGCGGACGTCGGTGAGGAGTCGGGTTAGCGCGAGCCTGCCATGGAAGCGGACGCGCCCCCGGTGCCTGTGCCGCCCGCGCCGCCTGTGCCTGTGCCGCCTGTGCCGCCGAAGCGGGCCATGCCGCCGGAGGACGTCACGAGGGCCACAACGGCGGCCCCAAGTGCCTCGGCCTGTTCCTTGGTCGTGATGGTTGCGCCGCCGTCGGCAACGATCTGAAGGAACAGCTCCTGAGCCCCCCGTTCGTCGGTGAGCAGCGAGGCCTCCGAGACGTTCAGTGCCTTGGACAGGCGCGCGAGCGTCTGGATGGAGGGTTCCACATGCCCGTTCTCGTAGCGCGAGAGCCGGGCCTTGGGGATGCCCGATAGCTCTTCGAGCTCGGACTGGCTGAAACCCGCTCCGAGGCGCGCTTCGCGGAGCCTGACACCGAAATGACGTCCTTCACGCATGGTTGTTCGATCTCCCCTCGTGCGACGGACAGGTGAGCCGAGGCGCGGGCTGGCGACCTCGTGCGGGCGACCCTAGCAAATAGGGGTGAAGAGCGGGAGCCTACTTGACCTCGACGCTCCCGCCGGCGGCCTCGAGCTGCTCCTTGGCCTTGTCGGCGTCTTCCTTCTTGACCTTCTCCAGGACCGGCTTGGGAGCGCCGTCCACGAGGTCCTTGGCCTCCTTGAGGCCCAGGCTCGTGAGCGCGCGCACCTCCTTGATGACCTGGATCTTCTTGTCGCCGGCCGCGGTGAGGATCACGTCGAACTCGTCCTGCTCCTCGGCGGCCTCGCCGCCAGCTCCACCGCCGGGGGCGGCCATCATGACGGGCGCGGCCGCGGCGGCCGTGACGTCGAAGGTCTCTTCGAACTCCTTGATGAACGCGGACAGCTCCAGGAGCGTCATCTCCTTGAAGTGCTCGAGGAGGTCGTCGTTGCTGAGCTTCGCCATGGCAGTTACTCCTTCTCTTCTTGTTCGTCTTCGGCCGAGGCCTCGGAGGCCGCTGCCTCTGGTTCCTCGGTCGTGTCGAGTGCTTGGTCCGAGGCCTCGGTGGGCTCGGGTGCTTGGTCCGAGGCCTCGGTGGGTTCGGACGTCTCGGCCACCCCAGTTGCCTCGGTTGTCTCGTTCGTCGCCGACGCCGGTTCTTCGGCCTCGGCGTCCGGCGGGGCATCCTCCGCGGGCAGCTTCGCCCTGTAGGCCTCCAGCAGCGACAGGAACTTGGACTGCGCGCTCACGAACAGCGCCGCGGCCTTGCTCATGTCGCTCTTGAGCAGACCGGCGATCTTCGAAAGCATGACCTCTCGGCTGTCGAGGTCGGCGAGGGACTTGGCCTCGTCGGCCGACAGCACGCGGCCGTCCATGTACGCACCCTTGAGGACGAGGCTCGGATAGAGCTTCTGCGCGGCGACAACGGACTTGGCCGCCGCTACGGGATCGCCGTCGACGAACGTGATCGCGGAGGGCCCCTCGAGTAGAGGATCCAGCTCCTCGACACCGGCGTCGGCCGCCGCCCGCTGCATCAAGGTGTTCTTGACAACCGCGAAGCTCGCGCCTCCTTCGGCGAGGGATCGCCTGAGCTGGCTGATCTGAGACACCGAGAGACCGCGGTACTCAGTGAGCAGCAAGGCGTTGGATCCATCGATCCGTTCCTTGAGCTTGGCGACCCGTGCGACCTTCTCCGGACTTGGCATCGCGCCTCCTAACGAATGAACGCGTCCCCGCAGACAGCGGAGACGCGCGCGACGGTGCCGGAGCGGGTCTTCGTTTCTCAGCCTCGGCAGGTACCGGCGAGCCGGATTGTGCGGGTGCCCCTGCTGTCTGCGGCACGCCAAGGATACGGGCGGCGCAGGCGCACCGACAAAGCCCGCGGTTAGGGGGTTGCGGAGGGCGTGGGCGTGGCCTTCGGCGAGGGCTTGGGGGTGGCCCTCGGCGTGGGGGCGACCGGGGTGGCTCCCAGGCGGCTCGCGAGCGAGGGATCGAGCGCGAGCGCCGCGTTCAGCTCTTTCGTCGACGCCTCGGTCTTGCCCGCGTGCTGGAGCAAGAGCCCGAGGTTGAGGTGGGCGCTCGCGTTCTTCGGGTCGACCGCGATGACCCGCCCATAGAGGTCGACGGCTTCCTGGGTGGCCCCGGCGGTTGTCCGCAGGATCGCCAGGTTGAACAAGGCGGGCTCGAAGCTGGGAGCCGTGTCGAGCGAGGCCCGGTAATAGCCCTCGGCCAGCTGTGGTTGCCCCTGCTTCGTGCTGATCACCCCGAGGTTGTAGTTCGCGTACTGGTCGCCGGGCCGCACGCTCAACACGTCGAGGAACGCCTCCTGGGCGGGATCGAGCTGCCCCGCCTGGAGCTGGGCGAGCCCCTCCTGGAGCCGCGCGTCGGGGTCGACATGGTTACGGTTGCAGGCGGAGAGGACGAGAGCGAGGGCCAGCACCGGAACGAGGAACGTGCGCGCCCGTCGGCTCATCGATCGCATGCTACGCCCGGCCGGAGCCGGCACGCGAAAGGGGCGGCCCGTCGAGGCCGCCCCTTCGCATCGGTTCCGTTCCGTGGCTCAGGCGCAGAGCGCGTAGGCCGTCACCGTCCAGAACGAGCGTTGTGGAGCGCGACTCGACTGCCAGCGACGGTCCAAACGGTCGCAGAGGAGGGGAAGGACGTCTGCGCCATGACATTGCGTCGTTGTTGATGACGTAGCCGCCGCCGAGGACCTGCTTGCCGCCCGTGCAGGTGGCGGTGATCGACTTGTTCGGAAGAGTTGTTGGGCGAGGTATTGGTCACGACCGTGACGCTCGCAGTGCCCGAAGGCCCCGTGGGCCCCGCTGGTCCCGTCGCTCCGTCTGCTCCGTTGCTCCGTCGGTGCCGGCGGGACCCGAAGGACCGGTCGGCCCCGTCGCCCCGTCCAGTACCGTGGTGCCGTTGGTGCCGTTCGTGCCGTCCACGCCGGTTGCTCCGGTCGCGCCGACGGCTCCGGGAGGCCCGACCGGCCCCATCGGGCCCGTCGCCCCGTCCATGCCGTTGATGCCGTTCGTTCCGTCCAGCGGGCCCGTCGATTGCGCCCGCGGGCCCGGTTGCGCCCATCGGCCCTACCGGTCCAGTCGCGCCAACGGCGCCTGTGGCGCCGGTAGCGCCGTCGGCTCCGTTCAGCCCGTCAGGCCGTCGGCGCCGGTCGCTCCGGTCGCGCCGGCGGCTCCATTCAGGCCATCAGCGCCGTCGCGCCCGGTCGCTCCCGTGGCTCCATCGGCTCCGTTCGTGGTCCCGTTGCTCGGGCGTGCCCGGTTCGTGCCGTTCGTGCCCGTTTGCTCCTGTAGCTCCCGTCGCCCCATCGGCTCCGTTCAGTCCGTTCAGGCCATCGGCCCCGGTAGCGCCGGTTGCCCCATCGGCTCCGTTCGATCCGTCAGCTCCAGTGGCTCCAGTCGCGCCGTCGGCCCCGTTCAGCCCGTTGGTGCCGTTGATCCCGTTGGCCCCTGTCGCCCCCGTCGCGCCGGTGGCTCCGTCGGCCCCGTTCAGGCCGTCAACGCCGTTCGTGCCGTTGGTTCCGTTCACGCCGTTGGTCCCGTTGATGCCGTTCGTCCCGTTGATGCCGTTGATCCCGTCGACGCCGTTCGTGCCGTTGGTCCCGTTCACGCCTGCGGCGCCGGTTGCACCCGTCGCTCCGTCGGCGCCGTCCGTGCCGTCGACCCCGTCGGTGCCTCCGGGGCCTTTGGGACCCTTGATGGCCCACGTCGTGAGGATCTCCTTTTTCTTGCATTTGGCGTTCGGCTTCACGATCCGCACGGCCCGCGTCTTCTTGTTCACGCAGCCCTTCACGTTGTTCGACTTCGCGGCACCGCCGCCCGCGAAGGCCGACGCGGCCGCGAGGCTCCCGATCACCAGCACGAGCCCCATCAACAACGCGATCCGCGAGGTGGCGGACCTTCGGATGATCTTCACGATGCTCCCCCTCGACGTGCTGACACAAACAAACGGGACCCTTCGACGGGATCCTCACACGAGAGATGCTCTAGGCAGCCGGGGTGCTTCTCAAGCACATCCGCGATCTTTCGGGCCCGAAGGCTGGTGAGTTGGTTCTACGGAACATGACGTAAACCGGCGGCTCATCGCCCCCGGGTGGACCGGGGACGACGGGTGCGCTCCGCCGCCCAAAGCACGGCGATCGCCCCGATCCCCAGCACGAGCAGCGGCCCGTACCAGGGATAGGACTGGTAGGTGAGGACCACGTCGTGCTGCCCGGCCGGTACCGGGACGCCCTCGAAGGCCGGCGCCACCATCTGTGGCACGACCTCCTCGCCGTCCACGAGCGCTCGGAACCCCGGGTCGTAGGAGGCGTTCACCAGCAGGACCGCCGACCTGTTCGCGTCCACCGTGGCGCCGAACACGCCGTCCGCGATGCTCGAGAAGCTCGAAACGACCTTCCCCGGCCCGCCCGCGGGCGCCTGGTTCGGGCCGAGGGTGGGCCTCGCCGCCGGCAGCGCCCCCGAACGCGAGGGTGGGGATGAACCGCCGGCCCGGAAGGCCGGAGTCGAGGACGGAGGCCATCTGGCCGCCGATGTCGGTGCGATCCACGGCGATCGGGGCGATGGTGTCCACCAGCTCGACGTAGTCGGCGTCGGGGTATCGGTACAGCACGTGCCGCCCGATCTCGGCGACCTTCTCGGCGTCCGGTGGCGGGGTCCAGGTGGAGGGGAAGATCACGTAGCGCACGCCGAACAGCGGCGGATGCGTCGGGTTCGCGATGTCGAAGCGCGCCTCGGCGCCGGAGGCGAGCGACCACGTCGGCCGCGTGAAACCCAGCGAATCGGCCTGGAGGTTGAGCGGGACGAGGTGGGCGGGCACGGCGCCGATGTCGTACGTCGAGTTCGGCGCCCCGCGGAGGCCCGAGAAGACCCGACCCGGCCCCTCCGCTTCGGCGCGCTGAAGGAGCGCGACATAGCCCACTCCGTCGGTGCTCTGGGCGGCGACCTGTCCGGGGATCCAGGTCCAGTCCTTGCTCTCGTACGCGACGCGCTCGATCAGGGCGGGCGCGAGCACGACGAGCGCCATGACTGCGACGGCCGCGGCCTGAAGCGCCGGCGACACGCGTTCAGGGGCCCGCTCGCGCATGAGCGCTCTCGCCCGACCGCCCAGCCACACGATCCCGAGGCCGGCGAGGTAGAGCCCCGCGAGGTGCACGCCCATGATGTAGCGGCGCAGGAACAGGTCACCCCCGCCGGGGAGCAACCTCAACACGGGGCCGAGCGTGGGTCGCCCGAAGAACAGCAACAGGCTGAGCAGGCCAACCCCGAGGATCACGCGCGGCTGCTCGCGCGCCCGGAACCCTCGGACGGCAACGACGAGCCCGGCCGCCGCAAGGAGTGAGACCACCGGCAGCCGATCGCTGTCGAAGATGCCTCCGGTCATCAGCCAGCCCATGACGCGCTTGGCCCCGAAGGAGTCGTAGTAGTACGTGCCTCGGCTGAACTCGTCGCTGATCGTCCATCGGGCACCCAGCACCAGCGGCACGAGCACCCACGCCGAAAGGAGCAGCGCCCCGATCCCCACCACAGCGGCGCGCCCGAGCCGGCGGAGGAACTCTGAGGGCGTCACCAGCACGAACACCCCCAGGCACAGCAGCGCGTAGTAGCCGGTGAGCAGGTGCAGCGCGATCGTAAGCCCCAGCACCAGCGCCGCGAGCCACTGCCGGCGTCCGCGCGCGACCGCCTGCCAGGTGAGCCCGAGGCAGATCGGCAGCGCCCACATGCCCCACAGCTGAGCCCAGGTCCCCGACCCACGCCAGACGTAACTGTTCCACTCGAACCCCAGGCCGGGTTGGCTCACGAGCAACGGCGACACCAGGGCGGCCGCGGCGGCGGGCCAGCGGCCGAGCCCAAGCAGCCGCCCGCCCGCGTACACAGAGATCGGCCAGCAGGCGAGCATCAGGTAGAGCGACCACCGGAACGTCCCGGGCCCCAGCACGATCGACACTGCGCCCGTGAAGATGTGCGGCAGCGACTGATAGTGGTGGAAGCGACTCGCCCCCAGCGCGAGGTACGGGTACCAGCCGTCGAACGGGAGGTGACCGTCGCGGATCCGGTCCGCGGCCCAGGTGGTCATCGACCGATGGACGGCGGAGTCGTTCAAGTACCACACGTCGCGATGCTCGGGCCACAGGACCACCAGCCCGAACCCAACGGCCGCGGCGACGACGTAGAGCGGAAGCCGGCTCGGATCGTTCCAGGGCTTGCGCGCCACCGCGCGAGTGTAGCGCCGGTCCTGGATCCATCTCGGTCGTTCCAGTTGACTCCGGGTGGCTGTCGGCCGGCTACCGCCCGCTCCGGCTCCCGCCCGGCTCCTGCCCGGCATCCGGCAATCGGGCTCCCCACGGCACTCGGCCTCCCGGCTGGTCCTGTCGCGACTTCCGGCTCACGACCCTCCGGCGTCGACGCTCCCGGCTCGAGGTCAGGGTTTCCACGGGAATCGTGACGCCCATCACGGACGGGGGGCCCGGAGTCCGGTAGGTTCGAACACATGTTCGATGCCGAGGGAGCGATCGGAGCGGTGGATCGGGCCCACGAAGCGGTCTGCGCCGCCCAGCGACGGATGTTCTCGCTCATCGCCCAGGCGGATGCCCGCGAGTCCTGGGAGGACTGGGGTGCCCGAGACCTCGCCCACCTGCTATCCATCCGCTTGGACATCTCCGTGTGGAAGGCCCAGCGCTGGGTCGAAGCAGCAGGGGCCTTGGAGTCCCTGCCTCGGCTCTCACGGGCCTTCGAAGAGGGGAAGCTGGGCATCGACAAGGTGGTGGAGCTCACCCGCTTCGCCACACCTGAGTGCGAGGCCCGTTTGATCCGGTGGGCCCAAGGGGTGAGCGCCGCCGGTATCCGCCGCCGCGCGGATGCGGCACGGGTGGAGGCCCACGACGCCGTGGAGGCCCACCAGGACCGCTCGCTGCGGTGGTGGTATGCCGCAGAGGGCAGCCGCTTCGGGATCCAAGGCGAGCTCCCGGCGGCCCAAGGAGCCGTCGTGGCACGAGCGCTCGATCGCATGGCCGGGCAAGATCCCCCTCATGCCCGGGGAAGAGGGCGGCCGCACCGATGCACGCCGCGCCGATGCCCTGGTGGGGCTGTGCTCTGCGCGGATCGGCGCCGATCCCGATCCGGACCGGGCCACGGTCGTGATCCATGCCCAGCTGGGGGAGATCGTGCCCGAGCGCGGGGGTTGTGAGATCGAAGGGGCCACCGCGATCCACCCCGCCACGGTGCGCCGCCTGCTGTGTGAGGCTCGGACCCAGATCGTGGTCGAGGACGAAGCCGCCGACGTGGTGGCCCTGGGCCCCATGGGCCGGGAGCCCTCGGCGTGGATGGCGCGCCAGGTGCGCTACCGCGACGGGGGGTGCCGGTTCCCCGGCTGCGGCACCCGGGCCTTCACCCAGGCCCATCACCTCGTGTTCTGGTCCCGCGGGGGCCCCACCACCCTCGAGAACCTGCTGCTCGTCTGCTCGTTCCACCACCGCTTCGTGCACGAGCTGGGCTGGTCGGTGCGCCGGGAAGCCGGCGGACACCTGCGATGGCTGCGACCCGACGGGACCCGCTACCGAGCCGGCCCCGAGCCTGAGCCTATGGCCGAGCTCTCCCGAGCTACGGAGCCTGCGCCCATGACCGCGGCCTTGCCGAGTCCCCTACCCGAGCCCGCGCCCGAGCTCTTGCCGGAGGCCTTGGCCAGGTCCCCTGCCCTAGCCCTTGCCTGAGGCCTGGTCCGATCCCTCGCCCGATCCCGTGGCCGATCCATCCCCCACGTTCGATCGACCGCGGTTGGTCGTGGCGCTGGCTGTACTGCCGAGACCCTCGGAGCGCGGGGCTTGGGTCGTGGCGGACGAGCTGGAGGGCGAGCGCCGATCGACGCCGAGTACTCGCGTCCGAGCGCCTGTCGCCGCTTGCAGCGGTCGACGGCGAATTGGGTTGTAGCGGCTGATCGTCTGCATCGAGCGGGCATAGGTCCTGCTAGGAGGTGGCACGACGTGAACACGCGGCAGCACATGCACGCCATGCTCGACGCGCGCACCCCGCGAGAGGGGGCGATCACCGTCGTAAGGCGAACGCAGCCGAAGGAAGCGGCCAGCGCGACGTGAAGAGCGCGTCCAGAGCCGTCGGAGAAACGACGCGCACCAACAACGCGAGCCCGACGAGGCCAAGGATGCGAAGACCGAGGTCAAGACGGAGATCAAGCGAACCGTCAAGGGCCGCTGAGCGAGGGTCTCTGGAGCCCTCCTGCCGTGCGATACCATGGCCGGCAACCCGATCCCATCCGCATCACGGCGATCACCGGCGCTTAGCCTCGCACCGGCCCGTTAGTCCAGGAGGTCCCGTCCATGACCCGAGCTCTCGCCCGGCACGGCGCGCTACCGGCGCTCGCCGTCGCAGCCGTGATGGTGCTCGGCGCCTGCTCGTCCTCCTCAAACGACAACTCCTCGGCCACTCCCACCGGCGTGGTCGCCTCGTCTTCGTCGACCTCGTCCCCAGCTGCAGACGAGTGCGCAGCGCTCCAGACGCTCCAGGACTCGATCCGCTCGTTGCTGGCGGTCCAGCCGGTCCAACAGGGAACCCAGGGCGTGCAGGACGCGCTGACCCAGGTGGGCAACGACATCGGACCGGCGGCGAGCGCGGCCTCCTCAGAGCTCGCGCCACAGATCGACGCGCTGAAGCAGGCCGTGCAGGCGATGTCGGACACGATCTCGAACGCCGGGACGGCAGGCGCAACGGCCACTGCGACGCAGCTGGCCTCCGAGCTTCCCGCGGTGGGGACGGCGTGGGGTGCCCTGACGTCGGCCGCAGCCGACATGGACTGCGGCCTCGCGACGCCCTCAGCTTGAGGCGGGGATGACCACGATCTCGCTCTGAACGAGCGAGACGTGCACGGTGAGGTCGGGGCGCGCCGCATGGATCCTCGAGGCGACATCGCGCGCGATGGCCTCGCCACTCGACGGAGGTCCCTCCAGCGTCACGTTCACGACGTCGCCGCTCGCGTCGACGGATGCGAGTTGCACGCCGGTACCGGCCAACGCGCTGCTCGCCCTGCTCCTGATCGCGTACTCGATCCGCGTGTCGCCGGCGATGCGGGATCCGGTGATCGCGAGCGGGATCGCGATGAGCGCCGTGGCCACGGCGATGACGATCGCGGCGGGCCGTCGGCTCGTTCGACGCTGGGCGAACGCCACGCGGCCGTAGCCCATGATCGCGAGCAGGCCGCCGCCGGCGATCAGGATCGCAAGGAAGTTGGTGAGGAACAGCAGCATCGCGCCGGCCGACGCGCTCGGGTCGTGGTTGGCGAGCATGATGCCCACCACACACAGGGGCGGCACCAACGAGATGGCGATGGCGACGCCCGGCAGCGTGTCCGAAACGTTGCGACGACTGAGCGCGAACCCGCCCGCGGCCCCGCTGGCGAGCGCCACGATGAGGTCGGAGAGCCGGGGGCTCACGCGGCCCGCCACCTGGGCGTTCGTGGTGGCGTCCACCACGGCCGGGCTCGCCAGGCCGAACAGGAACGACAGCCCGATCGCCGTCGCGACGCCGGCGAGCACCGTGAGCAGGCCGCGGCCGAGATGGGCGAGATCGCCGGTCACGACGGCCAGGGCGCTGGCCATGATCGGGGTCATGAGGGGCGCGACGATCATGGCGCCGATGACCGTCGCCGTGGAGTCCGTGATCACGCCTCCGGAAGCGATAACCACCGACAGCACCAGCAGGACGCGAACCTGACGTAGGGATCGCGGCCGCCCTCCCGGTCGAACCAGAGCTTGTCCGCGAGGTCGGCGAGGTCTTCGCGCCCCACCGGCCCTCCGTGGATGAGGTCACCGAGGGATGTCATCCGTCCGACGGGCCGGCGTGGCTCCTCATGATCGGTCTGCATCTGCTCCCGTCCCCGGACGGCGATTTGGAACGCATCAGCATATCCTCGAACGGCGGCGAGGCTCGGCGAGACGTGGCCGCCGCCTAGACGAGGAGTGTGGGGCTTCCGTCGCGGAGCCGATTCCCGGATCTCAGGCGTGGGCGGCCTCGATGTCCTTGGCGTGCGAGGCGTCGATCCTCACGCTGGGCCCCATCGTTGACGACACCGCGAGGGTCTTGATGTAGCGGCCCTTGGCGGAGGCCGGGCGGACCTTCACGATCTCGTCAACCACCGCGAGGTAGTTCTGCGAGCAACGCCGGCGCCTCGAACGACTTCTTGCCGAAGATGAGGTGGATGTTGCCCCCCTTGTCGGCCCGGTACTCAACCTTGCCGCCTTTGATGTCCGCGACGGCCTTGCCGATGTCGTTCGTCACCGTGCCCGTCTTCGGGTTGGGCATGAGCCCGCGCGGACCCAGGACGCGCCCGGCCTTGCCGACCGCCGCCATCATGTCGGGCGTGGCGACCGCCGCGTCGAAGTCGATCTCGCCTTTCATGACCTCTTCCACGAGCTCCTCGCCGCCCACGACGTCGGCGCCGGCCTCCTTGGCCTCCCGCGCCTTCTCGCCCACGGCGAACACGCCCACGCGCACGGACTTGCCGCTGCCGTTGGGCAGCGACACCGTGCCGCGCAGGGCCTGGTCGGCCTTGCGCGTGTCGATCCCCAGGCGGAACGAGACCTCCACGGTCTCGTCGAACTTGGCGTCGGGGAACTTCTTCAACAGATCGATGGCCTCGACCGGGCTGGTATTCGCGCTCCAGGTCGAACATGCGGGCGCGTTCTCGTAGCGCTTGCCGTGTCCGATGGTCATGCCTCCACCTCCACGCCCATGCTCCGCGCCGTGCCCGCGATGATGCGCATGGCCATGTCGACGTCGTTGGCGTTGAGGTCGTCCATCTTGCGTTCGGCGATCGTGCGAACCTGCGCCGCGCTCAGCATCGCGACCTTGTCGCGGTTGGGGATGGCCGAGCCCTTCTCGATGCCCGCGGCCTGCTTGATCAACTCGGCGGCCGGCGGCTGCTTGGTGATGAACGAGAACGAGCGGTCCTCGTAGATCGTGAGCTCCACCGGGATGACCTGACCGCTGTACTGCTGCGTGGCCTCGTTGTACTGCTTGCAGAAATCCATGATGTTCACGCCGTGCTGACCCAGCGCGGTGCCCACGGGCGGGGCGGGGGTGGCGGCGCCGGCCCTGATCTGCAGCTTGACGAGCGCCATGACCTTCTTGCTCTTCGGTGCCATGAAGCTTTCACCTCCTGCGGTACGAACGGCCGCGAGGCCTCCCGCGTATCTCGATCGGGCTAGACCTTCGCGACCTGGTCGAAGCCCAGCTCGACCGGGGTCTCCCGGTCGAAGATGTTCACGAGCACCTTCAGCTTGGACTGATCGAGGTTGATCTCGCTGATGGTGCCGTTGAAGTCCGCGAAGGGGCCGGAGATGATCCGCACCACGTCCTGCTCCTCGAACCCGAGGCGGAACGCGGGCTTCACCTCCTCCTTCTTCACGACGAGGATCTTCTCCACCTCGCGCTTGGACAGCGGCGTGGGCTTGGAGCCGGTGCCCGCGCTCACGAACCCCGTGACGCCCGGCGTGTTGCGCACCACGTACCAGGAGTCGTTGTCGTACTCCATCTTGACGAGCAGGTAGCCGGGGAAGACCTTCTTCTGCACGACCTGCTTCTTGCCGTTCTTGATCTCCATGACGTCTTCCATGGGGATGTGCACGCGGAAGATCTTGCCTTCCATCTGCATCGTGTGGATGCGCTGCTCGAGGTTGGTCTTCACCTTGTTCTCGTAGCCCGCGTACGTGTGCACGACGTACCAGTCGCCGGGTCCGCGGAACGGGTCATCGCGCGCGGGAGGCGCCTCTTCTTCGGCCACGGTCTCGACGGGCGCCGCCTCGGCGACGGGCTCCGGCTCGGCGACGGGCTCCGGCTCTGCGGCGGGCTCCGGCTCCGGGGCGGGCTCGGGTGACGGCTCCGGCTCGGCGACCTCGGTTTCGGTCTCGGCGACGCCCTCGGCCTCCACTTCGGCTTCGGGCTCCGACGCGTGCATCGCCTCGGGGGCGAGCTCGCCGTCGCCTTGGGCGGCCTCCATCTCGAGGTATTCCTCCTGCACGACGGCCTCGACGACGGCTTCCTCCACGGCTTCTTCCACCACTGCGTCGGCCACCGTCTCGATCACCTCGGCCTCCACGGCGGCATCCGCGAGGATCTCGTCGGCGACGACTTCGCCGGCTTCCTCCACGACGAGCGCTTCTTCCAGGCCCTCCTCGAAAACCGATTCGGCGGCCTCGTCGATCCCCGGAGGCGTCGAGCGCATCGGCCTCGGCGGCGGCCTCGTCGAGGATCTCGCCGGCGGCTTCGTCCGCGATCTCCTCCACCGCATCCGCCTCCACCGCGGCCTCGACCAGGGTCTCGGTCGCGGCCTCGTCGGCCAGTTCGTGAAGCTCCGCCGCCGCGTCAAGCTCATCGCTCAGGGGCGCGGCGTCATCGATCGTTGGGTTCTGGTCTTCGTTCATGGGGTCCTTCGGGTCGCTAACCGCCGAGCAGCCTGACGATCGTCCTCGTGAACGCATAGTCCAGTCCGAAGACGAAGGCGGTCATCACCGTGATGGTGACGAGCACCACGACGGTATAGGAAACGAGCTCGGCTCGACTCGGCCAGTCGACCTTCTTGAGCTCAAGGCGCACCTCGCGCAGGAACTGGCGGGTGCCCGTGCGCTTGCGCTTCTCCTGGGTTTGGGCGCGACGAGCGGTGGCGGCGGGCGCCGAAGCCCGGTCGGTGCCGGCCTTCTTCTGCTGGCGCTCGGCCTTCTCCTGCATCCGCTTCATCTGTCGGTTCATGGTGCTCCCTTGCAGGCGCGGAGGGACTTGAACCCCCAACCGCCGGTTTTGGAGACCGGTGCTCTACCAAATTGAGCTACGCGCCTCCGCCATCCCTGGTCGCCCCGGTATTGGGGGGACTTCGGAACGACCAGTATACCGTTGCCTCTTGGGCGCGGGTAGAAGCCCGATGGACATCGGCGCGAAGGTCTCGGACACCCCCGATTTTCCCTACGCTCTTGCGTGTATCCGCCCAGGTCGTGACCTATGCTCCGGCGGACATCCCGCGGCGGCCCCGGATCGCGGAGAGACGTCATGGCTGAGATCGACGACGAGTACATGCCGGAGCATGCCTCCGGAGCCCCCCGGCGTGGCTTCTTCCGCCGCCCCGAGGACCCTGCGCAGGATCCGAGCATGACCTCGGAAGAGCGCCGCGTGGCCGAGGCGCTGCAGCGCACCATCGACGAACGCATGGAGTCGGGCCTGCGCAACCTCGAGCACGAGGCGACGGGCCTCATGCGCGAGATCGCCGGCGAGGTGTGGCGGGCCGGTGGCAGCGACGCGCGTCCCGAGCAGGAACGCATCGTCGCGCTGTTGTCCCGCGACCAGGCGCTGCGCAGCCTCTTGGCCAGCAGCGACGAGCGGTTCCAGTCCCTCGCCGTTCGTTCCGCGCGTCTGGAGGATCACCTGAACGAGCTCGCTGAGGCCGCCCGCGCCTCTCGCGCCGCCATGGAGGCCGCCGCGGAGGCCGCGCGCGACATCGCCGACTCCCCCACCCTTCAAGGTGTCGAGACCGTGCGCACGCAGCTCGAGCAGGTGGAGGCGCACATCGCGCAGGCCTTCTTGCACTTCGATGAGCGCGACCGTCACCTCACCGAGACGATCCTGCGCCAGGTCACCGACCACGGCGATCTCATCAGCCGCGAAACCGCGCGCATCGTGGAATCGATGCAGGGCTACGTCCAGGGCGGCACGGAGGCCATGGGTCACCTGGCCCAGCGCGTGGAGCAGCACGCCGAGGCCTTCGCCACGCAGGACATCCAGATCGCGAACGACGTGCGCACGGCCATGCACGCCGAGGCCGAGCCGCTCGCCGAGCGGCTCGAGCTCATCGACGAGCGCGTGGGGCTGCACGGTCGCGCCGCCGACGACGTCCGCGTGCGCCTCGAGCGGCTCATCGAGGCCCGGATGCGCGGGCTCGCCGAGCTGATCCGCTCGGACTCCACGGCGCTGCGCCGACTGATCGAGGAACGCGAGGCCTCCGCCGGAGCGGTCACCGACGGGATCGACGGCGAGGCGATCGCCGAGGTCGTGGCGCAGCAGGTGACCATGCGGCTGACCTCGGGCGAGCTCCGCCTGGAGGACCGGCTCGACAAGATGATGGATCGACAGCTCGTGCGCATCGGCGAGCAGCTCGAGGCGCGCCTGAGCGACCACCTCGAGGCGCGGTTCTCCGGCATGGCCGAGATCGTCGCCCTGCGGGCGGCCGAGGCCGCCGACGTGGCCATCGCGTCGAGCTTCGGCTCCAGCCTCGAGCGCATGAACATCAACGTGGGCGCGATGGAAGGCATCGACTCGATGATCGCGGAAACGCAGGCCGCCGCCGAGGATCGGCTCATGAACCACATCGACGACCGGATGACCGCCATCGCGCGGCTGATCCGGTCTGACAACCAGGCGCTCGCACAGAAGGTCACCGAGATGCCGGTCGTGATCCCGGAACCATCGGCTCCTCCCATCGACCCGGAGCTCATGCGGGAGACCCTGCGCACCATGAAGGAGCTACAGGCGGGGATGGCCACCGAGGTGGTGGGGTCCATCGACACCCGGATCCGCGCGGTGTCGGACCAGCTCCACACGGAGACGCAGTCCACCGCCGAGGCCATGATCAAGGTCGCCGAGGTGCTCGGGTCCAAGATCGATCGACTGAGCGTCCGCGTGGACGAGGGCTACGGCAACGATCTCCAAGTGGTCATCGATCGGATGAGCGACGCGATCCGCGCGATGTCGCTGGCCGGTCGCGGGCGCTACGAACAGACGGGCTGACGTCGAGGTCCACCCTCAGCCGAGGCGGACGACCGCTTCGCCGCGTTTGAGCGGCATGTCCACGGTGCCGTCGGCGCGCGTGACCGACACCCAGGTCTCCAGCGTCGCCGTGCGCGCTTCGGGATCGATCCTGCGCACGGTGCCTCCGGTCACGATCTCTTCCCCCATGGCCACGGGGGCGCGGAACTGGCCGCCGATCTTCACGACGGCCTCCGCATCGCCGGCCCATTCGCTGACGCAGGCGGCCATGTGCCCCATCGTGAACATCCCGTGGGCGATGATCCCGTCGAACCCGACCTGCCGGGCGAAGTCGTCGTCTTGATGCAGCGGGTTCTGATCGCGCCCCGCGTCGGCGTAATCCTTCACATCCTCCCGCTCCACGACGCGTCGAAGCTGCGGGAGGTCGTCGCCCACCGCCACCTCCTCGAACGCCCGCACGCTCACACGGACCCCCGCTCCACCATCGTCGACTTCGCGATACAAACGAGATCCCCGTCCTCGTCCACGATGTCGGTCACCACGACGATGAATCCGTTCTCCCCGATGGCGCGGATGGAGTCGATCCGGATCGTGGCGGTGACGGTTTCTCCCTCGCGCACCGGGCGACGGTGCACGAACTCCTGGGCGCCGTGCACGACCCGCGCGAAGTCGAGCCCGAGCTCATCGTCGTCCACGACCTGTGCGAACGCGAGGTATTCGATCGTGGTCACGAAGGTGGGCGGCACGCCCTCGGCCTGGTCGAACACCGCGCGGAAGTCCTTCAGGCGCCGCGGATCGACCTCGACCTCGACTGCCGGATAGACCTTCCCCTCACTGGCCGCGTTCACGCCCGGGGACGCTACTTGGGGGATGTCCGGGCGGCAACTTGCGACAGATGCGTGATTCTATGCGGGCCAACGCCTAGGATGCGCTCGGAATGCCGACGCAGCGGGGGAAGGATCCCATCACGGTCGTGATCGCCGACGACCACCGTTCCTTCGGGGAGGCCCTCGAGGTCGCCCTGGGCAAGGAGCAGGATCTGCGCGTCATCGAGGTGGTGACCGACGGCGCCCAGGCCGTGGAGACCACGATGGAAGAACACCCCGACGTCGTGCTGCTGGACATGCAGATGCCCGGCGTCGACGGGATCGAGGCGGCCCGCAAGATCCACGAGGGCAACACCGGCACGGCCGTCATCATCTTGTCTGGTCAGGACGACGACGTGGCCCTCGCGCGCGCGATCCAGGCGGGCGCTCGCGGCTACCTGCCCAAGACGGAGGCCGTGGGCGGCCTGGCGGACGCGATCCGCCGCGCGCACCGGGGCGAGCCGCTGCACACGAGCGAAGAGGTGGATTCGGCGCTGCGCAAGCTTCGGCGTCGTCGCGCCGTCGACGGCGATCTCGCCCAGCGGATCGAGCGTCTCACTCCGCGCGAGCTGGAGATCCTCCAGCGGATGGCGGACGGCGATCCACCCGAGCAGATCGCGGACGAGCTCGGCATGAGCCGGCACACGCTGCGTACCCACACCCAGAACGTGCTGACGAAGCTCGGTGTGCACTCGAAGCTCGAGGCCATCGTCGCCGCCATCCGCTACGGCAAGGTGCGGACCAACAAGATCTCGCGTGAGGGCGACGCCGTGGACGATCTCCTCGACGACCCTGTGGTCGTTCCCGACGTCGTGCCCGACGTCGTGCCCGACGTCGTTCCCGAGCGCTGAGCCTCAGCGCGTCTCGCGGTGCGCCGTGTGCTGGCGGCACCACCGGCAGTACTTCTTCAGCTCGATGCGCTCGCGATCGTTCACCTTGTTCTTGACCGTGTTGTAGTTGCGCCGCTTGCACTCGGTGCAGGCGAGCGTGATCTTTGGGCGGTTGTCGGCCTTGGCCATGTTCGATCCTTACTTGATGATCTCGGTGACCCGGCCCGCTCCCACGGTGCGCCCGCCCTCGCGGATCGCGAAGCGCAGGCCGTCTTCCATGGCGATGGGGTTGATCAGCTCGACCGTCATCTCGACGTTGTCCCCGGGCATGACCATCTCCACGCCCTCGGGAAGGGCCGCGGAGCCGGTCACGTCGGTGGTGCGGAAGTAGAACTGGGGGCGGTAGCCGTTGAAGAAGGGGGTGTGGCGGCCTCCCTCGTCCTTGCTCAAGATGTAGACCTGGGCCTTGAAGTTGGTGTGCGGGGTGATGGACCCGGGCTTGGCGAGCACCTGACCGCGCTCGACGTCTTCCTTGTTCACGCCTCTGAGCAAGATCCCGACGTTGTCCCCGGCCGTGACCTCGTCCAGCAGCTTGCGGAACATCTCCAGGTCGGTGGCCGTGGTCTTGGAGGTGTCGCGGATCCCCACGATCTCGACCTCCTCCATCTTCTTGAGCACCCCTTGTTCGACGCGGCCCGTGACGACGGTGCCGCGCCCGGTGATGGAGAACACGTCTTCGATGGGCATCAAGAAGGGCTTGTCGGTGTCGCGGGTGGGCTCTTTGACGTAGTCATCGACCGCGGCCATCAGCTCGTCGATCTTGGGGGTCCAGGCCTCGTCTCCTTCCAGGGCCTTGAGCGCGGATACCTGGATCACGGGCACGTCGTCCCCGGGGAACTCATATGAGCTCAGCAGCTCGCGCACCTCGAGCTCCACGAGCTCCAACAGCTCGGGGTCATCGACCATGTCGACCTTGTTGAGGGCCACCACGATGTAGGGCACCCCCACCTGGCGGGCCAACAGCACGTGCTCGCGGGTCTGGGGCATGGGGCCGTCGGCCGCCGATACCACCAAGATGGCGCCGTCGATCTGGGCGGCGCCGGTGATCATGTTCTTCACGTAGTCGGCGTGACCGGGCATGTCGACGTGGGCGTAGTGGCGGTTGGGCGTTTCGTACTCCACGTGGGCGATGGCGATCGTGATGCCGCGCTCGCGCTCCTCGGGGGCCTTGTCGATCTGGTCGAAGGGCGTGAAGTCGGCCATGCCCATCTCGGCCTGGCGCTTGGTGATGGCCGCCGTGAGCGTGGTCTTGCCATGGTCGATGTGGCCCATGGTGCCGATGTTCACGTGGGGCTTGTTGCGCTCGAACTTCTTCTTCGCCATCTCTTGGGTCCCTTCCCCGTGAGCTTGGGCCGGTAGCGGCGGGTGGACTCGAACCACCGACACAGCGATTATGAGCCGCTTGCTCTGCCCCTGAGCTACGCCGCCGCGTGCGGTCCATCAGTGTATCGAGCCGGAACCCCCAGTGGCAGCCGGGCCGCCTCGCGACCCTGCTGGGGCGCCGGGGGGTAGGCTTATCCGGCCAACCATCAGCCCGCGTTCACCATTTCCGTCAACGAGGAGTTCCTTAGATGCATGTCGATTGGGGGATCGCGGTCGCCTCCGTGATCGTGGGGTTCACGGTCGGACTGACGGGGATGGGCGGCGGGGCACTCATGACCCCCATCCTGCTCATCTTCTTCGGGATCAGCCCGACGGCGGCCGTGTCCTCGGATCTCGTGGCCGCCATGATCATGAAGCCGGTGGGCGGCGGCGTCCACGTGCGGCGCCGCACCGTGCGCTGGGAGCTCGTGAAGTGGCTGTGCCTGGGCTCGATCCCGACGGCGTTCATCGGCGTGCTGCTCCTGCATGCGAGCGGCGACAGCGAGGCCGTCGAGAACACCACCAGGATCTTCCTCGGCGTCACGTTGACCATCGCGGCGGGCGCCATGGTGTTCAAGGCGTGGCTGCAGGCGCGGCGGAGCGCGGCGGCCCGTGCCGGCAACCGCACCACGCTGGGACCCGGCGGCGATATCCGCGTCCGCATCCTGCTCACCATCGTCATCGGGGCCGTCGGCGGCCTGTTGGTGGGACTGACCTCGGTGGGCTCGGGATCCATCATCATCGTGTGCCTGATGCTCACCTACCCCGAGCTCCGCGGCGCCCAGCTCGTGGGCACGGACCTCGTCCAGGCGGTCCCGCTCGTCACCTCGGCCGCCATCGCGCACATGGTCGTCGGGGACTTCGAGCTCGGGCTCACGACCTCGATCCTGATCGGCGCGCTCCCCGCGGTCTACGTCGGCGCGCGGCTGTCCTCGAAGGCCCCCGACGGCGTGATCCGCCCCATGCTCGTGTTCGTCCTGCTCGCCTCCTCGCTCAAGCTGCTCGGCGTGTCCACCGGGCTGCTGGGGCTCATCCTGCTCGGCGTGATGTTCGTGGGGCTCGCGATCTACGGCGCCGTCGATGCGGCCGCGCATCCCGAGAACCTCTGGAACGCGGCGGGCCAGCCCCGCCGAACGTGGATCAGGTGGATGGCCTTCGGGGCGCCGTGCGGCATCGGCTTCGCCGTGGCGATCGGCTACTTCGCGCGGATCCGTCCCCAGCTAGAGGCCGCCTTCACGGCTGTCGCGAGCCCGCCCTCGTCGTTGGCGGGCGCGCCGATCCCGGAAGAGGGGGCCTGAGCCGTGTTCGAGCACATCCTCGTCGCCGTGGACGGGTCGCCCAGGAGCGAACAGACCATCGCCATCGCCACCGACATGGCGCAGCGCTATGCATCGAGCGTGACGGTCGTGCACGTCCGCGAGTACGAGCGCTACGAAGGCTCCGACGTGGACATGGGCCCGCCCATCAGCGGCGAACAGCTCGTCGATGACGTGGTGAAGAGGTTCAGCGACGCCGGGCTGGAGGCGCGTGGCGAGCTGCGGCGGGTGAGCTCGGGCGAGACGCCTCAGCAGATCGTGGAGATCGCTCAGCAGGTGGAGGCCGATCTCATCATCCTGGGGTCGCGCGGGATGACGGAGTGGCGGAGTCTGCTGCTCGGCGGCGTCGCGACCAAGGTCGTGCACCACGCGACGTGCCCTGTGCTGCTCGTGCGCTGAGCAGCCACAGCAGGTAACCGCCGGTACCGACGAGCGCCGCCACCAGCGTGCCGGTTACGGATCCCCCGAGCCGAGCACCGAGGCCGTCCGCCACCGCGGCGACGAGGATGATGCCGCCGATGCCGAGTGCCGGCGCCAGGGCGAGCGCGTCCACCGCGTCCTCGACGACGGCGCGCGCCCAGCCGTATCCCAGCATCACCAGCAGCCCCAGCGCCGCCAGCGCCGAGAACGAGATCGCGAGGGGCGACGAGGGGGCGAGCGGGTCGCGGGCGCTCGGGGCCTCGCCGATCGTGCCGGGTACCGAAGCGAAGACCCCTTCGTCCCATCGGAACAGCCCCTCCGACCGCGGAGGACCCCCCGACGCCGTCTCGTCGAACGGCGCCAGCACGATCGCCAAGGGCGGCCCCGACGCGTCGGTGGGAACGGCGTCGAGCGACGCGAGAGAGAGGGCGTCGTACTCCGGGTCGCCCGTGGCGCTGGGGCGTCCGAGGAGGAACCGCTGCGGCGACCCCACGTACACGTACACGTCGCGCACGCGGTCGGGAGGCACGCTGGCGCGCGCGAGGTTCCCCACGCGCGTGGCCAGGGAGGTCGCGGCGGCTCCGGACGCGTCCGTATCCACGACGAACACGAGCGGCGTGCCCGGGGTCGTCGTCTCCCCGATCCGCGTCGCGGCCTCCAATCGCGCGGCCTCCTCCGGGGTCATGAGCACCGCCTGCGAACGCAGGCCGATGAAGGCGCCGACGATCATCGTCGCGACGAGCGCCACCGCGAGGGCTCGATACACGACGCCGCCCAGCCGCCACAGCGCGACGGCGCCCGCCCCAGCGAGGATCGGGATCGCGAGCCCGTACGTGGCGAAGCGCGAGGGCGGCAGCGCGCGCGACGCGAGCGCGATGAGCACGCCCACGATCGTCAGGCCCGCCCACGCGCCGAGGAACCGTCGGCGGAACGCGGCCACGCCGCCCAGCCCCGCAGCGGCGAGCGGCACGGACGCCCACGGCACGTACCGCTGCCACACCGGCGCGAACCGCTCGACGTAGGAACGATGCAGGAGCTCGGAGAACCCGGCGCGCCGCAGGAAGGCGTCCCGCGACGTGTCGACGACGAGCGGACCCGGGCCGAGGATCCTTGTCAACGCCCCGGCGGCGGCGATCGCTGCGCCGCCCACGACGGCACCGCCGATCGCACGGACCGAGGATCCGGCGCCGCGCTCGCCCTCGAGGACGCCCCACGCGGCGGCCGCCGCGAGGATCGCGAGGTCGACGAGGAAGAAGACGGGGTGGGCGAGGCCCGCGGCGCCGAGCAGGAGGGCGGCGGCGATGACGGCCCGGCGCGTTCCCACCGCGATCAGGGTCGCGGCGGCCAGGAACGGCACCACCGCCGAGACGGTGGCCACGTAGCCGGCCACGATGTGGATCGCGAACGCGCCGGCGAGCACGCCCGCGAGCATCCACGCGGCCCGCGGCGATCTCCCCGAACGCAGCAGCGCGGCGGCCGCGAGGGCGATCGACGCACCGAGGGCGATCGACGTACCTCCGACGGCGTTCACCGCCGACAGGTGCAGCGTCGAGCCGATCGCGGTGAGGCCGGCCACCGAGCCGGCCCGCTCGCCGACGACGGACATCCCCTGTTCGCCGCCGAGCCGCATCCACCAGAGGTAGACGGCCGCGTCCAGGCCGAACGGGAACCGATCGCCGTCGGCGAAGAGCAGCGAACAGGGGAACGCCACCACGATCAGGGAGAGCGCTGCCAGCCGGCCGGCGTCCGCGGCCCCGCGCGATCCCGACGTAGCGATGAGCCCCCCTCGTGCGAGCCTGCTGCGATCGCAGGCCCGCTCGGGTGGGAGCCTATCGTGCCGGCCGGCTCCATCTTCGAGCCGGAGCGGGGATTTGAACCCCGGACCTACGCCTTACCATGGCGTTGCTCTACCCCTGAGCTACTCCGGCGGTGCGGCGAATGATAGCAACCGGCGACCGGCCGTTCCCCCCGAGCCCGTGCGACGATGCTGGGCGTGAGAGGGATCGTCTGTCTGGCGCTGGCGTTCGCGACCCTGACAGCGTGCACGCGCGGCGCCGACTGCACCACCGTCGACCCCGGACACGTCAGGTTCACGCACGCGGACGCACTCACCGTGAGGGTCGCCGACACCTCGGACGAGCGCGCTCAGGGGTTGATGGGCGTGACGTCGCTGCCGTCCGACGATGGGATGGTCTTCGTCTTCGGAGGCTCTTCCGAGGACGCGTTCTGGATGAAGGACACCCTCATCCCGCTCTCGATCGCGTTCGTGGACGGCGACCGGATCGTGGCGATCCGCGAGATGGAGCCCTGCACGAACGATCCGTGTCCCACGTACGATGCGGGAGCGCCGTACACCTATGCCGTCGAGGCGAACCGGGGGTGGTTCGCGAGCCACGGGATCGAGGCGGGCGACCGTGTGAGGAGCTTCGATGCGTCCCACTGCCAGTGAGGCCTCCGCCGACTGCCTGTTGTGCTCGGCCGAGCGCGTGACGGACTGGTTCCACGAGGACGAGGACTGCTGGGTGGCCGAGTGCATGGTGTGTCGCACGCCCATGGTCGTGTGGCGCACGCACGGCCTGCCCGAGGACGATCAGGAGGCGCGTCTCCTCGCGCAGCTGGAGCGCGTGGCCACCGAGCGCTACGGCCCCGGCGCCTACTGGGTGGACGGCGAACGCCGCCGGATCCCCGACCACTGGCATGCGCACGCCCGACCGGCGAACGCGTTCTTCGACCCTGCGAGCGACCTCTACGGGCGGTACTGAACCGCGCGACACGTTGCGGAGTTGTGACGTCTCGACGTCATCGCGCGGGTATCGCCCCCCGCTGCTTGACACTCCCCCGCCGGGTCGGTAAGCCTGTGCTGGCAGCTCGATCGACCGGACCACCGGAGGTCGACTGCGGATCATTTCATCCGTATGCGTCGTTCCTCGTGAGAGGGTGACGAAGCGACGAATCCTGTTCGGTTGACCGGACCACCGGAGGCCGTAAGTCCAGGCCCGGTACGTGCCGGTCGATCGAAGGGAGTTCGGATGTCCCCCCGTCTCAAACGCCTCAGCAGCGCGGCTTTCGCCGGCGCGGTCGCCCTGGCACTCGCCGCCTGCTCTTCGAGCGCGGGCGGCTCGTCCGCCGGGGACAGCGGCGGCACGTGCACGCCGTCGGATAGCCCCACCATCACCTTCCTGGCGTACAGCACTCCACAGGAGGTCTACGACGCCAAGCTGATCCCGGAGTTCAAGTCCCAGTGGAAGGACGAGCACGACGGCCAGACCGTGAACTTCCTCGAGTCCGTACGGCCCCTCCACTGCGCAGGCCCAAAACGTCGTGAACGGTCAGGGCGCCGACGTCGTGGCCCTTTCTCTCGCTCCCGACGTGGACACCATCCAGCAGGCCGGCCTGATTACGCACGACTGGACGGACGCCCCAGATGGCGGCATGGTCTCGTCCTCGGTCGTGGTGTTCGACGTCCGTGAGGGCAACCCGAAGCAGATCAGGGACTGGAACGACCTCGCCGGCGACGGCGTCAACGTGCTCACGCCCGACCCCGCCCAAAGCGGCGGCGCGCGGTGGAACCTCGTGGCCCTGTGGGGCTCAGCCCTGCGCGGCGACGTGCCCGGCATCACGAAGGGCGACGAGGCAGCCGCCACGACGTTGATGAACGACGTGACCGGCAACGTCATCGCGTACGACAGCTCCGCACGCAGCTCCGTCCAGAACTTCGAGGACGGCAACGGCGACGTGGCCATCACGTACGAGAACGAAGTGAAGACGGCGAACGCCGCGGGGCTGCCGGACGCGGCCGTGTATCCCAAGGGGTCGATCATGGTCGAGAATCCGGTTGCGATCGTGGACAAGAACGTGGACGAGCACTGCGTGCGTGACGTCTCGGAGGCGTTCGTGAACTTCCTCCACAGCAAGGATGCGAAAGCGGCCTACACCGACACCGGGTTCCTTCGGTCGACGGACATCGCTGAGGCCCAAGCGGGCGACCCCGCCAAGGGCTACCCCGCGATCCAGGATCTCTTCACGGTCGACGACCTCGGCGGCTGGCCCGCAGTCGACACGAAGCTGTTCGGCGATGACGGCATCGCGACCCAGGCGGTCGCGAACAGCGGACGGTAGCCCGGTGACCAGCCGATCCCGACGACGACTATGAGCAGCGCCGCGTCGATCACGACCAGCAGCCGGACCCGGAGACTGTCCCCGCGCTCTGCCGCGCAGCTGCGCCGGCTGAGCCTCCGCGGAGCTGCCATCGTCTATCTGGGCGGGATGATCCTCCTTCCCGTCTCCGCGATCATCTTCAAGGGATTCAGCGACGGGCTGGGCGCGTTGACCGACGCGGTGTCGGGACCCGGAGCGATCGCCGCGATCCGGCTCACCCTCATCACCGCGACCCTCACGGCCATCATCAACGCCGTGCTGGGGACGCTCCTGGCCTACGTCTTGGTCCGCTACCGGTTCCCCGGCCGCGCCCTTCTCTCCACCGTGGCGGACCTGCCCATCGCCATCCCTACCCTCGTGACCGGTCTGATGCTCGTGGCGATCTACGGCCCGAATGCCCCGATCGGACACTTCCTTGACAGTTTGGGGATCCAGGTGATCTTCGCTCCGCTCGGCGTAGAGCTCGCGCTGCTCGTCGTCACCATGCCGTTCGTACTGCGGGCCGTGCAACCCGTGCTCCAGGAGCTCGATCCCGCCGAGGAGGAGGCGTCGGCCACCCTCGGGGCGAGCGGTTGGCGGACCTTCCGCACGATCGTCCTGCCGGCCATCCGCCCGGCCATCGCGGCGGGCGCGCTCTTGTCGTTCGCGCGCGCGTGCGGCGAGTTCGGCAGCATCGTGATCGTCTCGGGCAACATCGTGAACAAGACCCTGACGGCACCGGTCTACATCTTCCAGCTCGCGAGCCAGTTTCGCACCGAGGAAGCGGCGGCGGTAGCGACCCTACTGTTCGCAATCTCCTTCGTGATGGTGATGGCCACGGCGCGGATCCTTCGTCGGAAGGAGGAATCATGAGCGAAGTGCGCACCAACCTGCGGAAGCGGCAATTGACGAAATTTGGTTTCGTTTCGGCGGCCGTGGCCTATGTCTCTCTGCTTCTCCTCCTGCCGCTGCTGGGGATCGTGTGGGCGGTGATGAGGGCCGGCCTGCATACCATCGCGGACACCTTCACGAACCCGAACGTCCAGCACGCGTTCGTCCTTACCGGGATCATCGCCGTGACCACGGTCGCGGTGACCACGTTCTTCGGCGTGCTGGTGGCCTGGGTCCTCGTGCGCCAGCACTTCTGGGGCAAGGGCTTCCTGAACGCCCTCGTGGACCTGCCGTTCGCCCTGTCTCCCATCACCGTGGGGGTGGCCGCCGTGTTGCTGTTCGGGCGCGGCGGCTGGTTCGAGCCGTGGCTCACAGCGCGCGGCATCCAGGTCATGTACGCGTTGCCGGCCATGGTGCTCGTGACGATCTTCATCAGCCTTCCGTTCACGATCCGCGAGGTACAGCCCGTGCTCCAAGAAGTCGGCAAGGACGAGGAGGACGCCTCGCGCACGCTCGGCGCCTCGATCTTTCAGACCTTCCGTAAGGTGACCCTCCCGAACATCCGCTGGGCCTTGCTCTACGGCATCGCACTGTCCACCGCACGGGCGATCGGCGAGATCGGCGCCGTCTTGCTCGTCTCCGGCAACATCCAGGCGAAGACCGAGACTGCCACGCTCACCATCTACAACGCGTTCGAACACCGACAGCAGGCAACCGGCTACATCGTCGCACTGACACTGGCGGGGATCTCCATCCTCCTGCTTGCCGGGATCGAGGCGGCCAAGCATCGGATCAGAAGGGAGCGGACCGCATGACGCAGCCCATCGTCGTCGAACGGCTCACGAAACGCTTCGGAGACTATGAGGCGGTCTCGAACGTATCGTTCACGGCGCCCGCAGGGTCGATCACAGCCCTATTGGGCCCCAGCGGTTCCGGAAAGAGCACGGTCCTGCGCGCGATCGCGGGTTTGGAGACACCCTCGGCTGGGCGCATCTGGGTGGGCGACGAGGAGCTCACGGACAAGAGCGTTCAGCAACGTGAGGTCGGCTTCGTGTTCCAGCATTACGCGCTCTTCCGCCACATGACCGTTGCGGACAACGTGGCTTACGGTCTTGTCGTACGCAAGGAGCCGAAAGCCGAGCAGCGCAAGCGTGTGGAGGAACTGCTCGAACTGGTACAGCTCGCGCCCTTCTCGAAGCGGTACCCGGACCAGCTCTCGGGCGGGCAGCGCCAAAGGGTCGCCCTCGCGCGGGCCCTTGCGCCGCAGCCGCGTGTGCTGCTGCTCGATGAACCCTTCGGCGCTCTCGACGCGCGCGTGCGACAGGATCTGCGTCGCTGGCTCGACGAGCTACACCGTGAGCTCGGCGTGACGAGCCTCTTGGTCACGCACGACCAAGAGGAGGCTCTGGAGCTCGCGAACCAGATCGTGGTGATGCACCAGGGCAACGTCGAACAGGTGGGATCGCCCGACGAGATCTACGACGAGCCTGCCACAGCGTTCGTGGCCGGCTTCGTGGGCGCGGCCAACGTCCTGCACGGCCAGGTGGTGAACGGTCATGTGCATTTCGGCGCGATCCGCGTCCCCGGTGCCGAGCACCTGGAAGAAGGCTCGGCTGCCACGGCGTTCGTCCGCCCCCACGACGTGCGGATCGCTACCGGCACACCGAAGGGCTCGATCGACGCCACGATCGAACGAGTGGCTTCGCTCGGGTGGCTCGCGCGGTTGTCACTCCGCTTTCCCGACGGCACGGTGATCGTTGCCCACGTGCCCCAAGACGAGCTTGGCAGCGCGCGAGAAGGGGACACGATCTCGGTGGACCTGCGCAACCCCAAGGCGTTCCAGCGCGAGGAATCCACCGTCGCGGCTCGCCTCTAACCCACGATGGCAGCTGAGTCCCATCGGCGACCCATGACGTCAACACGTCCCGTTCGCGCTAGCGTTTCCTCTATGCGCTCACCCGTGGAGATCCTCGAGGTCGACGGGTTCGACGTCCGCGTCACGAATCCCGACAAGGTGTACTTCCCCGAGGCCGAGGGTGGCCCCGTCACGAAGCTCGAGGTCGTGCGGTATTGGGCCACGGTGGCCGAGGCGGCGCTCGCCGGGTGCCGCGACCGTCCCGCGATCCTGCACCGCTTCCCCGCCGGCGTGGCCGACGGCGGCGAGGGGTCCTTTTATCAGAAGCGACTTCCCAAAGGCGCGCCCGAGTGGGTGCCGATCGCGACGATCACGTTCCCCAGCGGACGCCACGCGCAGATGCCCGTGATGCGCGACGCGGCCGCGCTCGTATGGGCGGCGACGCTGGGCTGCCTAGAGTGCAACCCGTGGCCGGTGCGGGCCGACGATGTCGATCACCCCGATGAGCTGCGCGTGGACCTCGACCCGACACCCGGGGTCCCATGGGACGACGTGCGCCAGGTAGCGCTGATGTCGCACGACGTCCTGGCCGAGCACGGCCTGAGCGGCTTCCCGAAGACGAGCGGCAAGCGCGGCATCCACATCAACGCACGGGTCGAGCGCGGGAACGGGTTCACCTCGACGCGTCGTGCAGCCCTCGCGTTCGCCCGAGAGGTCGAGCGGCGCATGCCCGGGGTCGCCACCACGGCGTGGTGGAAGGAGGAGCGCGAGGGCGTGTTCCTCGACTACAACCAGAACGCGCGCGACCGCACGGTGGCGAGCGCCTACTCGATCCGGCCGATGCCCGACGCCCGCGTATCGACGCCGCTCGCTTGGGACGAGGTCGCGGAGGTGGAGGCCGAGCGGTTCACGGTGCGCACCGTGCCGGAGCGCCTGCGCCGTACCGGCGACCCCGGCGCGGACATCGACGGGCACGTGGGGAGTCTGGACGGCCTCCTCGACCTCGCGGCCGCGGATGCCGCGGGCGGTTTGGGCGATGCCCCGTGGCCCCCACATTTCCCCAAGGGCGACGACGAGCCGATGCGTGTGAACCCGTCGCGCGCGAAGCGTGCCTGGCCCTCGCCCCCGGACGCGCGCCCCGGCGCTAGCTAGTGGCGTCCTCCCCCGGCCACGTCGGCGGCTCCGCGCCCGGGAGCTGCGCGAACGTACAGGAGCGCGGGTCGCGGTCCTCGCGCCAGCGGACGAACGTGGCGGCGTGGCGGAACCGCCCGTACTGCATGCGGTCGACGGTGACCTCGCACACGAGGACCGGCTCGAGCGCCACCCACGCCGTGTCCTTCCCGGCGCTCCACCGGCTCTGCCCGCCGGGCGCGCGTCCGCCCTCGAAGCTCGCGCCGCCCTCGAGCGGCCGCAGCGCCCCCAGCATCTCCCGGCGCTCCTTCGCCTTGAACGACGACGTGTGTCCTACGTAGTGCAGGGTCTCGTCGTCGCCGAAGAGGCCCAGGAGCAGGGCTCCGATGCCGTCCCCGGCCTTCGATAGGCGGTAGCCGCCCACGACGCAATCGAGCGTCGAGCGGTGCTTCACCTTCACCCAGCCGCGCTCGCCACTCAGGTAGGCCTGGTCGGCGCGCTTGGCGATGATGCCGTCCTGGCCGACGCCCGCGTCGTCGGCGAACCACGCCCGCGCGACGTCGGGATCGTCCGTGCTGGGTCCGAGTAGGACGGTGGGGCCCGTGGGAACGTCGTCGAGGCGCCCCGGCGCGGGTTGCCACCCCGAGGAAGCGGCCAGCGATGCCAGCCGCGCGCGGCGGTCGGCGAGCGGGAGTGCCGTCAGCTCCTCGCTCGCGGCCCGCAGCAGGTCGAACACGATCAGCGTCGCCGGGATCTCGCCCGCGAGCTTGCGGACACGCGAGTCCGCCGGGTGCAACCGCAGCTGCAGCTCGTCGAAGTCCATGCGGCCCGGGGCGACACGCACGATCTCGGCGTCGGCCACGAACGCCCCCGATGCCCCTTCCTCGAGCAGCGCGATCAGCTCGGGGAAGTAGCGACCGAGCGGGCGACCGTCGCGGCTCGCCAGCTGGGCACGGCCTTCTGCGTCGAGAGCCGCGATGGTACGGAACCCGTCCCATTTCGGCTCGTAGGTCCATCCGTCACCGAGGGGCATCTCCGGCTGGATCTTCGCGAGCATCGGGGCCGGCAGACCGCCGGCGATGGTTCGCTTCGGCATGTGTTGCTCCTATCGCGTTGGCGCGCTTGCCCGTATGGTGGGCGAACATCTCGCCCGGAGGAGGGCGCGAGGATGGGGCCAGAGGAAGGGGGAAGCATGGCGAGCAAGGACAAGGGCGGCGGCAAGGGCTCGAAGACCGCTGCCAGCAAGTCGTTGAAGGAGAAGCGCGCGGCGAAGAAGGCCAAGGGCAAGAGCGGATCGGGGTCCTCCGACTGGAGCTCCACCAACAAGTAGACGTCGCGGGCGGTTAGGAGGTGGTCTTCGCCGCCTCCTTGACCTGCTCCACGCTGTCCGGGTCGACCTTCTCCTTGTCGATCTTCGCGGCCTTGGCGAGCGCCTTCTCCACCTGCGCCACCCAGACCTCGTCGAAGACAGCGACGATTCCCGAACTGCCCACGGGAAGGACCTCTTCGACGTCCTTCTTGATCTCGCGCTCGCGGTGATGGGACATCAGCCCGCCGATGCCCGCGCCGGCCGCCCCGCCAACCACGGTCGCCGCGATGATGCCCGGAGGGAAGATGATGCCCAGGACGAGGCCGCCGACGGCGCCGACCATGGAACCCTTGGCGACCTCGTGGGCGTTCTCCTTGACCGAGATCTTGCCCTCGGCGTCGCGGCTCACCAGCACGGCGGCGTCCACGAAGATGACCCCGTCCCGGACGAGCTCCTTGAGTGCGTCGAAGTCGGCCTGCGCCGCATCCGGATCGTCGTAAGCAGCGATGTACAGGTCGACCGGGACATCCGAACCCTTCGTCATGGGACCCTCCTCCCGCGCTCGATGCGCGCTCTTCGGCTCTATCGAACCCTACCGCTGTGAGAGGCTACGCCGAGCCGGGAGTCCGCGTCGCGTCGGAAGGGGGCATCCACGGTGAACGGGCTGTATCCCGAGATCGAGCCCGACCACCGCGGCGCGCTCGATGTGGGCGACGGCCAGCGTGTGTATTGGGAGACGAGCGGCAACCCGGAGGGCAAGCCGGCCGTCGTCGTCCACGGCGGCCCGGGGTCCGGATGCACCGCCTGGCACCGCAGGCTGTTCGATCCGTCCGCGTTTCGACTCGTGCTGTTCGATCAGCGCGGCTGCGGACGGAGCACGCCCCACGCGAGCGAGCCGGACATCGACCTGTCG
This sequence comes from uncultured Actinomycetes bacterium, assembly GCA_963719165.1. GTDB lineage: Bacteria > Actinomycetota > UBA4738 > UBA4738 > HRBIN12 > JAOUEA01. The sequence continues at coordinate 49,818 of CAVRAV010000002.1, forward strand.
ACCAACACCACCCAGCATCTGGTGGCGGACATGGAGTGCGTGCGTGGGCACCTGGGCGTCGACCGGTGGCTGGTGTGGGGCGGGTCGTGGGGCAGCACGCTCGGCCTCGCGTACGCCGAGGCACACCCGGATCGGGTCACGGAGATGGTCCTGTGGGGCATCACCACGGGACGGCGCGCCGAAGCGGACTGGTGGTTCCGCGGCGGTGTCGCTCCCTTGTTCCCCGCGCAGTGGGAGTCGCTGTGCGAGGGGGTACCCCCCGCCGAGCGCGAGGGGGACATCGTGGCGGCGTACGCGCGCCTCCTGCGCGATCCCGACGCCGCGGTGCGCCGGCGAGCGGCGATCGCCTGGTGTTCCTGGGAGTCCGCCACCTTGGGATGGCCGCCCGAGTCCCACCTCGACTCGCGCTACGAGGACCCCGCGTTCGCGCTGGCGTTCTCGCGTCTCGTGACGCACTACGTCGGTCACGACGACTTCCTCGAGGACGGCGTGCTGCTGCGTGAGGCGGCAACGCTCGCCGAGATCCCCGGCACGCTCGTGCAAGGTCGCTTCGACCTGATGGCCCCCATCGCGAACGCGTGGGAACTCGCGAAAGCCTGGCCGCGGGCCGAGCTCGTGGTCGCCACGGGCGCCGGTCACGCGCCCGACGAACCCGCCCTCACGCGGGAACTGATCCGCGCAACCGATCGTGCGGCCGCGCGCCGATAGCTTCGCTCCGGGATCGGGGCCGACGGTCCCGATCGCGCGGGGGCTATCGACCCTCCCGGCCGGCCAGGGGGCTCACTACCGTTCTGGGCACCGGAACAGGAGATCGCGCCGTGACCGAAGCCGTGGAGGGGACCGGGTCCGCCGTGGTCGATCTGTTGTGGATTCCTCTGGGCGCGGGGGCCCGCTCGGTCCGGTTCAACGGGAAGGCGTACGAGGCCATGACGGCGCTGCGGGAGCGACGCACGCGCCAGGATCTCTACCATTCTGCCCTCGAGCTCGTCTTGCCGGACGGCCGCTTCACCATCGAGATGACTCCGATCCCGGACGTTCGAGGTCGCGAGCGGCGCGGGGTCGTGGCCGAGGGGCCCGTGGGAACGAGATGGGCGAGGCGGTTCCGGCTCTTTCGCTACGAGATCCGCCGGTGGCGGGACGGGGTGATCCCCGACGCTGCGGCGGCGATCACCGGTCCCGTTCGCGTTGCCGACGACGCCGACAAAGCGCGACGGATCCTCGAGCTCGTATCGGCGGTGCCCACCCCTGTGTGGGGACGCGACGAACTGCGGACCGGCGACATGTGGAACTCGAACTCGGTGATCGCGTGGCTGCTCACCCGCGCCGGGGTCGACACGGCCGACGTCGCGCCGCCGTCCGACGGCCGGGCCCCCGGGTGGTCCGCGGGGGTGGTCGTCGCCGGTCGATGACGCCCGGCGACCCCCCGCCGCCGGGGTCGAGAGATCGGTCGCGGATGCCGATACCTATTGGCATGCGCAGGACGGCGTGTTACCTCGTCGCACTCTCGCTGATCGGCGTCATCGCGGCCGCGCGGGCGTCGGCGACCTCAGGTGCCACGGCCGTGAACCAGGTTTCCGGGCTCTCGGCGACGCCCTCCCCCTTCTACCCGCTCGTCCATGACGGATACAAGGACCACACGAGGATCGGCTTCTCGCTGGGAGCCGACACCGTCGAAACCGTCGCGCGCGTCTTCGCGGATGACGTCTACGGCCGTTGCTGCGGGGCGGAGATCCGGAACGATCACCTCGGCCCGCTCCCCCTCGGCACGCGCTCCTGGGTCTGGGACGGTGCGGGCGCCGGCGGATCCACCGAACCGAGGGGCACGTACTTCGTGAAGATCGAGGCGATCGACGCGTCGGCGGTCTCGACCACGTCCAAGGCACTGAAGGTGAAGATCGCGAGGGGCGTGCTCCGCAAGACGGCCACACGGCTGAAGCACGGGAGCGCGTACGCGCGCGTCGGGGACGAGCGGGCGACGAGGCGCGGCGGCCAATGCGTCATCTCTCGCAGCGCGGCGAGCCACACGGCTCGCGTCCTCTGCGCCAACGCCGAGGTCGCGCTCTACTGGCGGTGGGGTCTCAAGGCGGGGCAGCGGATCAAGTCGGTGTCCTTCGGGATCGACGGCGGCTACTACGGGTGCCACAAGACCCTGCGTCACACGCGCACCCAGTCGATCCTGCGCGTGCACGCGCCGCCCACCTCTGAATGCGCCATCGCTTCGGCCAAGATCCGGTACAGCTACCCCGTCCACATCTGAGCGCCTACCGCCCTCGCCTCGCGTGAGATGAAGGCCGGGTTTCACGCCGATGAGATGCTTCGCGCCCGCGCGCGCCGGCGGGAGAGGGCCCGAGCGGCGAGCGCCGGTTGTCTCGCCCACCGCGGCGCCGACGAGCGATCCCACGACGACATCGCCCGGATAGTGCACCCCGGTATGCACCCGCGAGTATGCGACGGTGGCGGCGAGCCCGCGCAGCGGGACCGCGATCCCCGGCATCGTTGCGGCCACGGCCCCGGCGAACGCGAACCCGGCCGCCGAGTGTCCTGACGGGAAGGACGTCGATGTCGGCATCGGCACCCAGCGCTGCAGCGGCACGCCCGCAGTCTCGCGGTCCGGGCGCGCGCGGCCGCTCGCGAACTTCATCGGAAGATTCACGACGGCGGAGTTGATGCCGATGGCCGCCACGCCGGTCAGCGCGGCGCGGCGTCCGCTCCGCCCGCCGAGCACGAACAACGCGCCGGCCGCACCCAGCCAAAGCTTCGAATGATTGGCGATGCCCGAGAGCCGTCGCAGCGGCTCATCGATGGTCGGCGTCGGCGTGCTCGCGATCGCGCGATAGACCGCGCGGTCGACCTGGGCGAGCTCGCGCAGCGCCGCCACCGCCGCCGAGCGTCGGGGCGTGGCGCTCACCTCGAGGCGTCGGGCGATCCGTTCCTCCGGCGGTCCTTGCGGGATCGGATCGGCGCCGCTCACGGGTCCATGGTAGCGGTCTGCATGCCTGGCGCTCTAAGCTCGCACGGTGATCGCGTCGACGGAGAAGCCGGCAGCCGGGCAACGGTTCGCCGCGGTCGCCGCGATCGCGCTCGTCGGCGTGGTCATCGTGGCGACGCTCGTGATCGTCGTCCACGACGCGGCCCGCGTGGCCGTCCAGCTCGTGGCGCTCGCGGCCGCGGCGGCCGCCGCGTGGTTCGGCCTGACGCGCGTCGGTGGCCGACGGGCGCTCGCCGTCCTCATCGCCCTCGCCGCGCTCACGGGATTCGTCCTCGTCGGCGCCGCGGAACGGGGCGGCGGCCCGGCGTCGGTGCTCGTCCGAGTCGTCGCGCTGCTGCTCGGCGTCGCCTGCGCGCGCGTCGCACTGGGCCGCAACGCGAGGGCGCTCAAACGGACCGAGACGCCGGGGCTCCCCGTGCCCCCCGCCACGCACGGCGTACTGATCATGAATCTGCGGTCCGGAGGCGGGAAGGCGCAACGCTTCCACCTCGTCGAGGAATGCGAGAAGCGTGGCATCGAGCCGGTGATCCTGCAGCAGGGCGACGACCTTCTCGAACTGGCCCGCCGGGCGGCGAGCGAGGGCGCCGACGTCATCGGCATGGCGGGCGGGGACGGGTCGCAGGCGCTCGTCGCGAGCGTCGCCGCCGAACACGGGATCCCCATGGTGGTCGTGCCCGCGGGAACGCGGAATCACCTCGCGCTCGACCTGGGGATCGACAGGGACGACGTGATCGGGGCGCTCGATGCGTTCGGGGACGCGAGGATGCGCCCGATGGATCTCGGGGAGGTCAACGGCAAGGTCTTCGTCAACAACGTGTCGCTGGGCCTCTACGCCGCCATCGTCCGCTCGCCCGCGTACCGAGACGCCAAGGTCGACACCGCGCTCACGACCTTGCCCACCGTGCTCGCCCCCGACACGGAACCCTTCCCCCTGCGCTACGTCGGTCCCGACGGCGAGCCCCACGACGGAGCCCACGTCATCCAGGTCTCGAACAACCCGTACGGCTCCACGATCGCCACCCTCGGAAGTCGTCCGCGTCTGGACTCCGGCAATCTGGGGATCCTCGCGCTCGAGATCCGGAGCGATGCGGAGGCGGGGAGGTTCTTGGCCGCGCTCGCGACCGGACGCCCCGAACGATTCAAGGGGCTGCGTTGGTGGTCGGCGCCGGCCTTCGAAGTCTCCTCGAGCTCGTCCGTCGACGTCGGGCTGGACGGGGAGACGCTCGCGATGGATCCGCCGCTGACGTTCTCGATCCGGCCGCGGGCGCTGTCCGTCCGGCTTCCGGCGAGCGCCATCGGGTACTCGCCCGCCGCCCGCGCGATGGGCTGGCGTTCCGCCGCGCGTAACACCTGGCGGGTGGCCCTGGGCCGACCCATCGCGCCGTGAGGAAGGCGGAAGGGGTGGCAGGCGTGAGGCACATCGATGGACGACGCTGCTCCGGCGATCGGAGCAGCCGCGGGGCGTCGGTCAGGCCGCGGACCCCTCGAGGTTGGCCTTGATGTTGGCGAGGTCGCTGTGGAGGCCCTTTGGGATGTCCTTCGAGAGCTTCCAGCCCGTGAGCTTCGCCAGGAAGGTCGGCTCGACGATCTCCGCGCTCTTCGTCACCGTCGTCGACCCTGCGTCCTCGGAGAGCGAGAAGCCGTGATGGGCGCGGCCGAGCGCGCCCTTGGAATCCCAGGCGAACGACGAGCCGGGGACGATCTCGGTGATCGTGCTCTGTTCACGCTGCGTCCCGAACTGTTTCGCCGTCGTCGAGAAGGTCGTTCCCACCGCCACGGGACCTTCGCTCGTCTTGGTCGCCTCGAGGCCGTGTCCTCCCCACTCGCCATGACGGGTGAAATCGGCGACGTAGTCGAACACGCGAGCGGCCGGCGCGTTGATCTCGATCCGATCCTCGAAGCGCTTCATGGAATCCCCCCCTCGGTGGTGCAGGTCCCGATGATAGCGGTCCGCGGCTTGGCCGCCTCCTCGATGTCGGAGGCTCGTGCGAGCCTACATCGGTGTCGAACGAAGGCACGATCTTGCACGCGGACGCCGACTCCTTCTACGCGTCGGTCGAGCAACGGGACGATCCCACCCTGCGGGGACGCCCCGTCATCGTGGGCGGCGGCGTGGTGCTCGCCGCCAGCTACGAGGCGAAGGCCTACGGCGTGCGAACCCCGATGGGCCAGTTCGAGGCTTCCCGCCTGTGTCCGGACGCGGTCGTCGTCGCGCCGCGCATGGACGCCTACAGCGCGGCAAGCAAGGCCATGTTCGCCGTGTTCAACGACACGACCCCCTTCGTGGAGGGGCTCTCGATCGACGAGGCGTTCCTCGACGTCGGAGGGTTGCGACGGATCTCGGGTACGCCGAGGGAGATCGCGGTGCGACTGCGCCGAGAGGTCCTCGAGCGGGTCGGCCTGCCGATCACCGTGGGCGTGGCACGGACCAAGTTCCTCGCCAAGGTCGCGAGCGGCGTGGCGAAACCCGACGGCCTCTTGGTCGTCCCCGTCGACGGCGAGCTGGCGTTCCTCCACCCGCTCCCCGTCGAGCGTCTGTGGGGCGTCGGGCCGGTGACCGCGAGGAAGCTGCGGGGTCGATCCATCACGACCGTGGCCGAGGTCGCGCAGCTCGGCGAGCCCTCGCTCGTGCGGATCCTGGGTCGCGCCACCGGCCGCCATCTCCACGCGCTCGCCCACAACCGGGATCCTCGGCGCGTCGACGTCGGCCGCAGGCGCCGCTCGATCGGAACCCAGCGGGCCCTCGGCCGACGACCGCGGTCGGATGAGGCGCTCGACACGGACCTCATCGCCCTGGTGGATCGGCTGGCGCGCAGGCTGCGGTCGGCGAACCGGGTCTGCCGCACGGTCGTGCTCCGCCTGCGGTTCGACGACTTCACCCGAGCCACACGGTCGCACACCCTTCCCGAGGCGACGGCGGACACCGAGATGGTGCTCGGTGCCGCGAGGGCCCTGCTCGCGGCGGCCCTGCCGATGATCCGGGATCGAGGCATCACGCTGATCGGCGTGAGCTTCACCAACCTGCTCGACGACGGCGCGATCCAGCTCGCGTTGCCGTTCGACGGCCTCGCTCCTTCCATCGACGCCACGCTCGACGCGGTGCACGACCGCTTCGGATCGGCGGCCATCACGCGCGGTGTCCTCCTCGGACGCCCGCAGGGCCTTCAGGTCCCGCTCCTGCCCGACTAGGTGCGCCGCGATCGTCGGAGTCCGCGGTCAGGAGAGTTGTTCCCGGGCCTCGCCCCGGGCTTTCAGGACGGTAGCTCGACCTCCTGGATGCGCATCACGTCGATCCAGGCTTCGCCCTCAGTTCGTAGTCGGGCTTCGATACTGAACGCGATCTCTCGGACGCCGCTCAGGTCGGCCGCCGATGCGAGGCGATCTTGGAGGTCGCCGAGGCGACGAGCCATCAGGCGGAACTGAGCCGCATGCCGTCCGTGAAGCTCCAACCCCGCGATGCCTGCCAGCGCGCCCGCGAAGGCCGGCAACGCGATCGTGAGAACGACGATCGATCGGCCTTCCGCTTGCGCGGAAGCGTGAAGCGCCGCCGCGGCGATCGTACCCGCGAAGGAGCAGGACGCCGCCGGCGAAGAGGACCCGTGCTGCGAGAGCATGGTCCCTCGCCCGCCCTCGTAGTAGGTCACCTGCCGAGCCACCCAGCGCATGATCAACAACGCCTTCACATCGTCCGGCGCGACCCGCGTCGGAGTTGCTGGGGCGCGTGCGCCAGATCTCACGGCACACGCGGTTGATCCACTCCTGCGATCGATCGGTTCGCTGGCCTTGCGACGTCGAACCGAAGCCAGCCCCTCTGCCCGCGAAGGCAAGAACCCGGCGGAGCGCAGGCGCTCCGCGAGGAACCTCGAGCGTGATCCACCGGTCGCGCAACCGCTGCCGGACCAGGAACCATAGGGCTCAGGGCCACGCAGGATCAGGCCGACCTCGATCCGCCCGAAAATGAGCCGTGCGCCCCCCCGTGGCTCCGACGTCGCGGAGAGAGCGGCGGCGAGGAGGGCCGAGGCGGAGAGCAGGAACAGCGCCCGGCTGCCCCACGTGAAGCGACGGCGGGCACCGTTCGCGATCGCGGCTGCACGACGGTGGTACGGCCCCGCCCACTCGAGGCATGTTCGGAGCCGTGCCTCCTCCTCACCGGAGGGCGACGCGGGCGACGCCACCTCCCGCGGAAGCTCGGTTGCGGCAGGTGCGACGGCGTCGTTGAACCACGCGATCTCCGGGATCAGATGCAGACCGAGGGGGACCGCCGGATCTTCGATGTCGTAGGGGGGATCCGCGTGGATCCGGATACACAGGCATCGCTTGGTCCTTGGCCCGATCCACGACCTCTGCCGTGCCACCGGGACCGCGAGACGGCAATCCGTCCCAGACAGCGATCAGCACGTCGCAGCTATCGACCACGTAGTTGCCGGTCTCGCGGTACGCGTCCAATCGATCGTGATCGCCCACGACCCAGACGCGCTCGGCTTGCTCCAGCAACGCATCGAATCCTGCACGCGAGTCCACGGATGTGAAATCCCGTTCGTAGTCGGCTCGTGTCAGCGGGAGTGGAACCTCAAGGATCGCATCGGGGATCTGCAACACGCGTTCGGCGACGATGCGGTCCGCCCCTTCACCCAGGGGAGACACGACCTCGAACAGCACCGGAGTAGCGCGCGTGCTCGGAAGCGTCCCCCGCAGCCGTCCGAGGACTTCATCCACGCGAGCGGCGATCGCCCGCTCGTCGGACAGCGCTCGATGTCCGGTGACGCCGATGCGAAAACGTACGGGCACGCGTCCGACCGCCGAGGCCATGGCGGGCTCGAGCATACGCTCGCGTTGCACGGGTCGGATGCCCGGCGTACGTTCGGTCGCAGCGGACGAGGGGAGATGGCTCGCGATGAGCGACAGTGGAAGCCCCCGCGACGGCCGGCGGATTCGACCGGGGACCGGCTCCTACGCGCGATCCAGGTGCTGTCCATGCACGAGGACAAGAAGGAGTGGATGCGGGACCGATGGCTCGATCAGGTCTTGTGGTTCGATGGACGAGCCAGAGCGGCCAACTTGAGGTATTCCGCGCTCAGGGTGGTCGCGATCGCGGGCGGTGTTCTCGTGCCCGCTCTGGTCTCGTTGAGTCCCCCGCCGGCAGCACGAACGCGCTATGGGATTGGGTGAGACCAACGGCGTTCGTCGTCAGCTTGATGGTCGCTGCTGCGGTTGGGCTCGACGGATTCTTCCACTACGGCGAACGATGGCGGCATTTCCGACGCACGGCCGAACTGCTGAAGACGGAAGGTTGGCTCTTCATCGAAGGCGGCGGCCGATACAAGCAGTACCAGCATCGACGCGACTTCCACGAGCGCGTCTTCCCGCTGTTCGCTACCAAGGTGGAGGAACTGGTGCGCCGGGACGTGGAGGTGTACCTCACGCGCATCGTCCAGGAGAAGCCAGAGGACAGCGAGCAGGAGGATCGAGAGGTTCGCAGGTACCTGGACGCGGGCGAGGACGCGGATCCTGTGGCAGACCCTCCGCGCGAGGAACCGAGTCCTTAGCTGCTCCTCATCCCGGTAACGTCGAACGTGGCGTCTCACAGGCCCCGTCGTGCCGACGCAGTCCCACCGGATGGTGAGCACGCCAGCGAAGGCTCTGGGCAGGCGAGCCCTCAGGATGAGCCTGTCGTGGGCACGAAACGGCGGTCGATCGTCGCCACGCCGCTTGAAGGTGTACCGCAGTGCGCCCTGGCCTGATCATCCTCGTACGCTCCGTCGGGCTGGATCGCCCCTGTGAGGTTGGGGCCGCTCCTGCACCTTCCATCCTTCGGCCGATGTGAAGCTCCAGTGCTGGGAGGACCATGCGTCGCCGGATCCCACCGGGGTGTGGATCGTGTTCACCCCAGAGGTCATCGTTGGATGCGAGCGTGCCGGGATCGTTCCTGAGCACCATCCTGACGTCATAGTGGCCGACGAGCTGCGGAGCGCGCTAGATCCGAGCTAGTGGCGGATCGGCTGGCGAGCCACCCGGCAAGCAGCTGCGACCAGCAGGAGCGCCGCGACACCCAAGGCGATCATGCGGAATCTTCGACCTCCATCGCGTCGCGACCCGTCGAGCCCGCATGCCTCCGCTTCGGCGGTGGTGATGGTTTCCGCTTGGATCCGACCACTTCCTCGAGCGCCAGCAGGAGCCGGCCCACGTCGTAGTTCCATCTTTCATTCGTGAGCTCGATCGCCTGGCGTCCGGCGAGCGGCCGGATATCGTCGGGCAACGATGTCGACGGCGGTGGGGTCGCCTTGTCGACCAGGACCGGGAACATCGAGACCCCGCGCCGGATCGCGGTCGCCACCTCGAGCCGCACGAAGTCAGTCGGCTTGTCGAGCCGCCGTCCCCCGTCCGGGTCCGAGATGCTCAACCAATCGCGGCCGATCAGGACCACGCACGCTTCGCATTCGGTGAGAGCTTTCTCGATGTCGGTGGCGAACTCGTGGCCGGGCGCGATCGCATCGATGTCCATGAAGACGCGGTCCGCGCCGAATTGCGCGACGAGCCGGTCGTAGAGCCGCCCCGCGAACCCGGCGGAGTCGTCCCGCCGGTAGCTGATGAAGATGCCGCTCCTTGGCATAGGGCTCGCCTCGTCGTTCCACCTTTGACGCGGGCGGTCCACCCACCATGACCCTCATGGGCCCGTGGTCCCATCGGCCGCATGGGGGACCTCAATAGGATGAGGGTCCTCGACCGCAAGCCGTCGGCATGCGCCACCCGCACTTTCCCGCCGAAACATGGGTCGATGTCGACGAGCTCTTCGCCTGGCTGACGGAGCGCGCCATCCGGGTCCTGTGGCGGATCCTTTGACATGAGACACCACGACTCCGTTTCGTGGATGTTTCCGCTCAGGGATTTTCCATGCCGCCGTTGGTCTGATAGCCCCAGACCGTCCCGTCCGATGACCCCACGAAGACGCGCCCGCTCGTCACGGCGGCGCCCGTCATGATCGTTCCCGAGGCGACGGGTCCCACCCAGATCGGTTGACATTCGACGCCGTCGGTCGCGCACGTCGAGTCGAACGCATACAAGCGGTCGGTGGCGGAAAACACCAACCCCCCGCTCACGGTCGGGGTCGACCAGCGTCTTGAATCCCGTGATGACGTCGGAGGCCTCGCGAGGGCCCACCCATAGGGGCGGACAGATCGAGCCGTCCGTGGCGCAGCGAATGGGGAAGGCATAGAGGCGGCTGGCGCTCATGTAGGCGACACCGTCTGCTACCGCTGCTCCCGCGATCTTCCTGGCCTGGAGATCATCAGAAGTTGGGGCGTCGAGGCCCGCTACCCACAGCGGTGAGCAGCGTCCGCCCTCCCCACAGTTGGCGTCGAAGGCGTCGGGGCCGACGAGGAGCTCGTCTGCTGCAGCGACGACCGGCGGATCAGGGTACTCATCCAAACTGGGCGCGTTCCATCTTGGCCCGCATCCCCCCGTGGGGCATGCGAAGGGGAATGCGGAGAGGGACCCGTGGAGCCGGACGTACACCGATCGGCCGACGACGACCCGCGAACCCCCGGTGCCAACACCGCTGCCGATCCACAGAGGCGCGCAGACGGTTGCGCCGCAGCGCGGATCGAACGCGTACAGATCACCGCCGTGCGCCACGTAGATGCGGCCCTGTCCCGTGACCGGAGCCGAGAGCCCGGCCGGAGCACGCGCCGGGGCCGAAGACGTCCACAGGGGAGCGCAACGCGCCCCGCCTGTGCCGCACTGCTCGTCGAAGGCGTACACGCGATCGGCACTCACGAACACGACGCCGGAAAGTACGACCGGCGTCGTCAACGGTAGATCACTGCCGACGGCGCCGACCCAGAGAGGTGAGCAGGAAGAACCTTGCGATCCGCAGGACTCGGTGAAGGCATAGAGCCGGTCGGCACTCACGAAGACGAGACCATCGGCGGCGACCGGCGTGCCGGGATCGCCCTGAACCTGGGCTGTCCACGCCACTTCGAGGGACCCCACCGTGGAGCGATCGAGGGGCACAGGTTCATCCGGGACGGGTTGCGCTCCCCGCCGGACCGAAGCGACGACGAGCAGCCCACCCGCCATCAACGCGAGGGCGAGGGTGCCCGCGGCCACCCTGCGTCGCATCTCCCTGCGACGGCGGCGGTGGTTCAGTCGCTCGTATCCACCTGCCTCGGGGCGAAGAGCTTCATGCCTTGCTTCGAGCACACGCCGCAGATCAGGCACCGTCGCCTCCGATCGCACGGCGCAAGGACTCGCGTCCCTGCTGGGCCAGTTTCCGGACGGTGGCGGGTCGCACGCCGAGCGCCTCGCCGGCCTCGACGGAACTCATCTCCAGCAGCTCCGTGAGTACGACGGCCGCTCGCTGACGCTTGGTGAGCTGCGCGAGACCCTGGTCGATCTCGAACTTGGCTTCGAACACGTCGAGCTCCGGGCTGCGAGCGATGTCCCGGACCAAGCGCCGAGCCGCCATCGCAGCTCGGCGGTACCGCATCCTGAATGCGTTCATCGCCGTGCGATACAGATAGCCCGTTGGGTTCTCCATCTGGCGCACCCGATCCCAGCGTTCCCAGACCTTCAGGTACGCGTCCTGCACGAGCTCCTCCGCATCGGCTCGGTTCCCGGTCACGATGCACATCGCGCCGTATAGCCCCGGGTACGTGGCTTCGAAGAAGTCCCGGAATCCCTCAGCGAGCACCGACTCGTTCGACGCGGAGCGGACCACACGGCTCACCATCGCGACTTTCTCGGGCCGCGCCGTCTCGAGCGCTCCGTGGTTCCCGAGCCCCTCCCGACTCCATGAATGCACGAAACGGCCTCGCCGTGAAGGGTTGGGAGTCTCTCGCCGCAGGTCGAACGCCGTGCGGCATCCTCGCCTACACGATTCGCGCCACTCGCGCATCCATGTGCCGATCTACCCGCCGGGCCCGGTCGGGAACACGACCCGCCGCCTTCGCTTCCACCGTCGGTGGAACCATCGAGGAGCGGCTCCTCAAGGAAGGAAGGCCGATGCAACACGTGCGGGAGTCTGGATGGGGCACGCACCGAACCGCAGAGGCTGGCTGGCGATCCGCCGCGATCCTCATGCTCGCGATCAGCATCTGCGTCGTGGCGTTCGCGATGACGCGCCCCGCGAGGGTCGAACGGGTGCTGCAACCGATCCGCCTGACTTCTGAGCGGCAGGTCGTCATCACATCGTCGGCGGCGACGCACGAAGCCGGTCCGTACGCCGAACCTGTCGAGGCGCGGAGGGCGCGTCCGCCCGCCGACCACATCGCGGGCGTGACGTATCCCGTGCGCTCTCCGCCCTCTGGTAGCTAGGGCGCGATCGCGGCACCCTCGCTGCCTTCGCGGGAACCCGCGCTCGCATCTGGATCGCCCTGCGGCTCTCGCGCGCGCTATCGGTCTGAGGCCGACGGCGCCTTCGACAAGGGTGAGGGGAATCGAGGGAGGATCCGAGTGCCGCCGAGCCAGTCTGTCAGTCGCGCGGCCTCCTGTTCGAGGGCGGCTTGGCCCTCCGATCCGACATCCTCGAGCATCTGCAGCACCACCTCGCCATCCTCACGCTGGCGCCAACCGCCCACGATCCGTCCGTCCCACCACGCGGTGGGCCCACCGTTCCCGTTCCTGTCGAACACCTGTGTCTTGTGGCCTCCGAGGTACCAGTCTCGTTCGAACCACCCCATGGTGGTCGGATCCAGCGACGGCAGGAGGGCGGGCCAGGGCGCCGTCGGCTCGGTCGCCTCGAGGTCCGCGGGAAGCAGGAATCCGGTCTGTCCCTGAAGATCCACCTCCACGGCCTCGAGCTCGACCAGCGCACGGCGCACGGCCGCGATCGTCGAACCGAGCCACCACTTGATGTCGGAGACCGTGCCGGGGCCGAACGTTCCGAGCCACAACCGCACGAGATCCTCCACTCCATCGGACTCGGGAGAAGGCTCGATCTCTCGACCCAGCCAGGACGCCATCGAGGTCCAGCGGGTCCTTGAGGCCGTCCAGGCTCCGTCGTTCGAAGCGCGCACGATCCGGCCCGCGGCGGACAAGGTGGTTAGGACCCTCGGACCGACCGGCACTTGCCCGCCCCAGGACTTCCCCTCGCCGTACGTGATGGAACCTTCCAGCGAGGGGATCTCCTGGCGCAGTTCCGACGAGGTGGCCTCCCGTCCGTCGGAGAGCGCACTCAGCACCTGCTCTCGAGCCGCCGATAGCCAGCGCTCACCGTTCTCGTGCAACCCCGCCTTTTCGACCTCGCGGATCAGCCGGCGTGCCTCGGCTTCAGCGACGCGGTTGCTGGCACCCGCCTGTGCGGCGCTCAGGGTCGTTCGGGGGAAGACGAACAGCGTGCGGCGCATCGCGAGATGCTTGACGAGCGACCGGTCGACGTACATGGCCACGTCGAGGTCACCCACGGTCATGCCATCGAAACGCGCCCAAGCCGAGAGGTAGACGGTCGCGGGGTCGGTCGCATGCAGACAGACCATGCTCCGACAGGCATCCACCACGTCGGTCGCCCGATGGTCCCTGGCCAACCGGTGACGCCGAGCCATCCGGGCTCGCCGCTCCGCGACGTCGATGCTCCGCATGCCTCATGTTGGCACACAGGTACGGCTCCCCGGCCACAGTCTGGCCCGGAGCGCGGCGGTTTCATCCTCGCGAGACAAAGGGTGATATCGGCGGGACGTACAAGCGAGCCTGAGGTGCGGTGGGCACGTCTGCGACCGCCCCACGGAAGACCGGCGGAAGCCGCAACGATGCGTCGATCGCTTTTGTCCGGGGCGCCGGGTTCCGCTTGGAGGGGTACTCGCCGCGATACCTGAAGGTCGGCACTCGTTGGCGTGACCACGAACGCTGGGCGATCACCGTGGAGGAAGTCCCCGCCTCGCTTCGGCGCGCCTGAGTGATGGCTACCAGGTCGAGTTACGTCTCGTGGGGCGCTGTCGAAGCTACCTCGTCTCTGCCGTCTTGGCCTTCCAAGTGTCATCTCGTCCTCGGCGCGAGGCGGCCGCCGGCACCGTGGGATAGGGTCACGGACTGCATGGCACAGCAGATGATCAACGAGCGCACCTTCTCTCCCGAGTCGATCGGCGAGCTGACCCGCGAGGGCTCGGTATCTCATCGGATGTCGGTCGGGGGAACGACCTTCAAGACACTCGTCCTGTTCGTGCTGACCTGCGGGTTCGCTGCGGTCGGCTGGAGCCGCGCGAGCACCGTGATCCGCGCGACGTCGGGGCCGTCCTGGCTCCTCGGCTACTTCGTGCTCATCGCGCTGTCGTTCCTGGCCATCGCGAACCCTCGCCTGGCTCCCCTCGGCGGGTTCGTCTACGCCGTGTTGATGGGCTTGTGGGTGGGAGCGATCTCGAAGGTCTACGAAGCGGCGTACGACGGCATCGTCGCACAGGCTCTGCTCGCCACGATGGCGACGGTCCTCGTGTGCCTCGTTCTGTACGCGTTCGGCGTCGTGAAGGTGACCCGCCGCTTCGTCTTGGTCGTCGTCGCAGCGACGATGGGGATCGGCCTGATGTACCTCACCGCATGGATCCTGAGCATCTTCGGGGTGAGCCTCCGGCTCTGGACCGATCCGTCGCCCACGGGTATCGCGATCAGCGTGGTGATCTGCGTCGTAGCGGCGCTCAACCTCTTCATCGACTTCGCTGTGGTCGACCAGGGCGTCGCGAACGGAGCTCCGTCGTTCATGGAGTGGTATTCGGCGTGGGGGCTGCTGGCGACCGTGGTGTGGCTCTACCTGGAGGTGCTGTACCTGCTCGCGCGTCTGCGGCGCTGAGGACCTGCGCCTGCAACGCTCCCCGAAGGCTCCCGAGCGACAGTCGCACGTCGCGGATCTCCATCGGGGGCTCGCGCTAGCTCCGCGCCGCCTCCCAGTTCCCGCCCGCGGCGCCGAGCGAGTAGGTGCCGGACATCTGATCGCCGTTGACCGTGCCCTTGTAGGCCACCTGGCACTGTCCCTGCACAGCTCCGAAGTCGATAGAACCGCCGTTGAGAGTGCCGGTCACCTTCGCCCCGTCGAGGCAGGGCTCGGAGATCTTCAGCGTCCCGGTCACCGCCGATCCGGTTGCCGCGAAGACCACGGTGAAGGTGCCCGACGAGCCGTCCCCGGCGGTGCTGGTCCACGTCCCGTTCCAGGAGCCGTCGATCACTGAGGCGCCCGTGCCTCCACCGGCGCTGGCGGACGACGTCGGTGCCGCCGTGCTCGAGCCACCCCCGGCCTGAACCGTCGCGACGCCCGTACTGTTGGTGTCGCTCGTGCCGCCGCTGCACGACACGGCTACCAGGCAACAGCTCGCGAGGAGCATGCCCAACACCGACCCCGACTTGCCGGTCATCCGTGCTCCCTTCCACCGCTCGTTCGACCGCGCCCTTGTATCGCTCGGCCGGTTGCGTCCCCGAGGGCGGAACACGGTCGTGCGGCGGAGCCCGTACGATAATCGCACTCGGTCCGCGCTTTGGGAACGCCCGCCAAACCCGCCTTTGGGCTGATGTTTCAGGGTCGTCCGAGCCAACTCACCGCGTGATCCAGGACGCCAAGATATCCGAAGGGAAGGCGCACCCAGATCGCTTATCCCTCGGCCAACAGGGGACGACCGTCAGCCCGGTATCCGTCGAACAGCGGACCGCCGACCGCCTCGAGTTCGGCGCGAGCAAGGGCCGCGAGTGACTGCAGGTCGCCGGCGGCGGCGGCATCGAGTGCGGTCGACAGCTCCGCCGCGAAAGCGGGATCTGCTTCGTGGGCCATCCTGTACATCCACTTCCCGCTCCCCCGGAACGCTCGGCGATTCTCCATCGCCACTTCGCAGAGCGCCTGGGTGAGTGATGCCACGATGAACGGCAACTCCTCCGCCCGTGCTCCAGCGAGGAGGTCGTCAAGCGAATCCGTGAGGCCGTAGCGGATGCCATCCCGTTCGACGGCCGACAGATCCGGCGGCCCAGCATCGAGATGCGCTCGGGCCTCGGCCCGGATCTGCGCAGCGCTTCCATCCTTGTCCACAACGATCCGACCCCGTGCACACATCAACGCGAGCGCTGGCCGAAGGCGTTCATCCTTGAGCGCCCAGAAGCCATGGACCGTCTCCTCCGTGTGGACGAAGACCTCGGCGGGCCAGGTCTCGTAGGTGAGTGATACGCGGAACGGCGCGTCGGGATCGTCGCCGATCAGAACGATGTCGAGATCCGATGCAGCGGTTGCATGGCCCGTGACGACGCTCCCGGCCAAGATCGCGGAGCGGGCGTCGCCGAACCGATCCGCGACGAGGGCGGCGGCGCAGGTGTCCGGGTCCATCCGCCCGTCTGACATCGAGCGATGATAGGCGAAGCCCGATACGCGAGATGCGCGAGAGACCGATCGAGGTCTCCACACCGGAGTCCTGAGTCGACGGCACAGGCATCGACCAAGGGGCTGCTATCGATCCACCTTCTGGCAGTGGGTCACATGAAGTTGGCCGTGTGCAATTCGGAGATCGCCTCGGCCGCCTCCTGATCGAAGCCGAGCGATCGCAGGCGTCCCATCCTGAGTCGATGCATCGACTCATGGAGTTCGCGCACGGCTCGGACCCCGTCCGGGAGCGCGCCAGGACTGAGCCCACCCGCCGCGAGGATCACGAGCGCCTCCTCGACGTGCGGCGTGGCTCCACTCGATTGGGAAAGGAACTCGGCCCGTTGCTCGACCGCGGCGCGCAGCTGATCGGCTCGATCCGGATCGGCCGCAAGGAAGTACCGGGCGTGCTCCACCCCGAACGCGACATGTCGAGCCTCGTCAGCGCGGGCGCGCCGGACGATGTCCGCCGTGACGGGGTCCGGCGCATAACGCTCTACGAAGCTCAGGTATTCGAGGAACGCGCCCTCACCGAGCACCGACAGCAGGAACGATGCCTGCGAGAAGTCCTCCTGCTCGAGCAGTGACTTCAGCGACTGCTGGGTGATCGCGGCCGACCGTCCGAGGCCGGAGCCGTTGGCGAGCGCCCGCTTCGTGAACGCCTCGATGTGTCGCGCTTCATCCGCGATCTGGGTGGAGAGGAACAGCACCACCTCGCTGAAGTGCGGATGGATCCTGGGGATGAAGCGCGCCGGCACGTACAAGGCCGCGTATTCGTTCTCCGCGAGGTGTGTCATCACCTGAGCGACGGCGCGCTCGAGGTGGTTCGGCAGCGGTGGAAGAGCATCCCAGCGGATGTCGGTGCTGGCGTCCCACTGCTGGGCGGTCGCCTGGTCGTAGAGCGACGCCACGTTCGCCGCCCATACGCGGTCGCGTTCGTTCAACGTGAACGGGAACACCGGGGCACCTGGCTCCACATCGGCTCCGCGGGGCGCGAATCCGGTTGCCGGATCGGCTCGCTCCTGGATCCGTGCGGCCGATCCGACGAGCCAGTCCCGGGTCCCGAACCCGTCTCGGCGATCGGGCACCTCCACGCCGAGCTCCGGGCGGTCTCGGAACATCAGCGAGGCCAGCTCGCCTCGTTGGATGCGGTAGATCCGCCCTGCGCCGTCAGGCTCGCTCGTGACGAGCTCGTTGCCGGTGCCACGAGCCCATGCCGGGAGCTCGTGGATCAATCCCCGGTTGCGGCTCGTGATCTCGATCGTCTCGCCGGCATGCACGTCGGAGAGCAGCACGTCCAGCACGAACGTGAGCCCCCCGGCCAGATCGAGGTCCCCCGCGTCGAACGCGACCGCCGGTGAGCCGGTGTCTGGTTCGTTCACCACCGCGTTGCCATCCCCTGCTCCTCGACGGCCTCGAAGACGTCGCGGTAGCCGTCCAGCTGCGGGGCGACCCACTCCCGCAGGCCTTCGAGCTCGAGGATCCTTCGATGTTCCGGATCCTTCCAGTTCATCGCGCGAAGGTGCGCGGTCCACGCATCAGCAACCTCGCTTTCGATGGAGGGCATCGCCGTGAAGTTGCAGTGCGAGTACGCGGGCGAGGTCCAGAATGGCTCCAACCGCCCGGGTGGCACCTCGCCGGCACGCACGAAGGCGTCCCAGCTCGCTGCGCCGACGGCCGATGCGTCGGCATCACCGCCGAGCACGGCTTCGAGTGCCTCTCGTTCGCTGCGCCCGGTGTCCCCGTGCTTGCCGACGTCGGAGTTGAACCGCAACAGCCTCACCTCCTCGTCGAGCCCGAGCCCCTCGCGGCGTAGATAGTGCACCGGCATGATGGCCGCTTGAACGGAGTCGGCACTTCCGAGCGCGAGGGTCCTGTCGCGAAGATCGGCGACCGACGCGAGCTCGCTCGGTCGCCCCACGAGCAGCGTGTGGAACTCAACGTCGGTATCGCGCATCGCCAGGACGCGGGAAGTCCCCTCCGTCGCGCGGTACACGCGGGCGTAGGCGAGGTTCGTGTTCCACGCCACATCGATCCGCCCTCCGAGCAACGCCTCGACCTGCGCCTCATAGTTCGAGAACAACACGAAATCCATCTCGACCGAGGCGCCCCGGAAGTACTCCCGGATGCCCTCCCAGATCGGGACGACCTTGGCATCGTAGGCGACCGCTCCGACCATCAGTGTTTCAGTCATCGAGACCCTTCCCGTCGGCGCCAAACCGAGTCGCCTACGAACCTGTCTTCGACGGATGCAGCAGTCATGCCTCGAGTCCTCCTTCGGTCATCACTGGGATCGGAGGCGCCGAGTTGCCCTGGACTACCCGACCTGCTGAGGCGAGTCGTACCTAGCTGTCGATGGCGGGGGGCGGCTCGGCGCACCGTGTCAACGCCCGACCGGGCGTCTCCTTTTGCGCAACTCATCTGCGTCGCATCGCAGGCTCCTCGATCCATCCCACTCGCGGTGAGATGTTCCCAGAACTCGCTCCTTCGCGCGCCCCGTTGAGCGGATGGTGACGAGCAACTTCGCCAACAACGTCGCTGCCTCTGGCGACTGTGGCACACGAACGGCGTTGATATGGCATCATATTGATGCCAGACTGATGCCATGGAACTCCAACCGTACATCGAGAATATCCACGCGCAGCTCGACGCCGTCGCTCAGGCGGGCGGTGAGGAGGCACGCGAGCTCGCGAGACGCCTCGCCCAACCGCTGGATTCCGCCATCCGGCTCGCGATCCAGGACGCGCTGGCGGCCGCGGCGGAGGAGATCACGGTCGAGCTGGCCCCCGGCTCGGTCGAGCTCCGACTCCGAGGACGTGAGCCGCAGTTCGTGGTGACACCACCGCCTGCCGATCTGGCTGTCCAGCAAGAGGACGACGGGCAGCACGAGGACCTGAACGACTGGGTCGCTTCGCGCCCTGCTGGCGAAGGCGACGAGGGCACGATCTCGCGGATCAACGTCCGCATGCCCGAGTCACTCAAGGCCGGGATCGAGCAGGCCGCCGAGCGCGAGGGGCTGTCGCTCAACGCGTGGTTGGTGCGGGCCGCCGCCGCGCGACTCGAGCGCAGCGACGGGATCCGCGGCCGCGAACGACGTGCCCCGCATGGCGCCCAGCGCTACTCCGGCTGGGCCCGCTGATAGACATAGGAGGAACCGACATGACAACGTTCGACACCCCCGAGCCGATCTCCCTCGAAGTGGAGCTCGGCGTCGGGGACCTCCGGATCGAGGCGAGCGATCGCACCGAGACCACCGTCGAGGTGCGACCGAGCGATCCGACCAAGACGGCCGACGTGACCGCCGCCGAACAGACCCGCGTCGATCACGCGAACGGACACCTGCTGGTCAAGGCGTCCAGCGGCTGGCGGCAATGGATGCCGCATCGGGGCGGCGGATCGATCGACGTGGAGATCGGTCTGCCCGAGGGGTCGCGCGTGCGCGTCGACGCCGGCGTGGTGGCGGTGCACGGCCGCGGCCGGCTCGGCGAGTGTCAATGCAAGGTCGGTGTGGGCGAGATCCGGCTCGGTGAGACGGGCCGCCCGACCCTTAAGACCGGCGCCGGCGACATCACGATGGAACGGGCCGCCGGCAAAGCGGAGATCGTAACCGGCGCCGGCGCCGTGCGGATCGGCAGCATCGACGGGAGCGCCGCGGTGAAGAACTCGAGCGGAGACACCTGGATCGGCGAGGTCTCTGGTGCAGCGCGCGTGAGCGCAGCCAATGGTTCGATCTCCGTCGACGAGGTGCGCGATGGGATCGTCGCGAAGACGGCCAGGGGCGACGTTCGCATCGGGGAGATCGCGCGTGGGACCGCCGTCGCGCAGACCGCCTTCGGCCAGATCGAGGTCGGCGTCCTCGACGGCATCGCGGCCTGGCTGGATCTTCATACCAAGTTCGGCAACGTGCACAACGCCCTGGAGGACTCTGAGGGTCCCGAGGCGGGGACGGCCACGGTCGAGGTGCGCGCGTCGACCTCGTTCGGCGACATCGAGATCCACCGTTCGCTCTCGACCCGTGCGGGCAGGGATGCGTCGTGACCGCCACCGCCACCGCTGCGGCCCTCGAGGTCGCGGGCCTCCGCAAGTCGTTCGGCGACACGGTCGCGCTGGACGGCATCGACTTCCGAGTCGCAACCGGTTCGACCTTCGCCCTGCTCGGGCCGAACGGCGCCGGCAAGACCACGACCGTGCACATCCTGTCGACGCTGATCGATCCCGACTCCGGAAGGGTGCGGGGTCGCGGGCCCGTTCTCCGCCGTGGACTCGCTCTTGACCGGTGAGGAGAACCTGGCGCTCATGGCCGACCTGTGTCACATCGAACGGGCAGAGGGCCAACGACGGATCGCGGAACTGCTCGACCGGTTCGACCTCGTCGAGGCGGCTCGGAAGCCGGCCGCCACCTACTCCGGCGGCATGCGTCGTCGACTCGTGTTGATCGGCCTCGTGGGCTTCCGCTGGTCGATGAGGCTCTACGAGCGGGGCCCCGCACCGCCCTGACTTCCGACGCCAACCGCCAGGCGCACGAGGTCGACATCGAACGAGGATCCGGGCGTCCTTGATCTCGACCTGTTGGACACCTGTTCGCTACGGAGCGCTGACGAGCCCGTTCCAGGACCACCGCGGGATGCGCAGACCCTCCGGCACATCGTCGGCTGAGCGATGATAGCGGGCCATCGTGGTCGTGGTCGCCCACGCGAAGTAGTCGTGGAGCACCTGCCGAAGGCGAGCGTCGTCGGCGAGGCCAACGTCTCCCAGCGCTTCATCGAAACAAGCGATCGCTCGACGGTCCATCTCCTCGTGAGGGCCGTTGCCGCTGTGTATCCTCACCACCGAGGTTTCGTCGCCGTATTCGGCCGAGAACTTCATCGGGCCTCCCAGCGCCTCTCCCCAATACGCTGCGAGCCGTTCGGTGTGCCGAGGATCAAAACCGTGACTAAACGCGTGGCTCACCACTTCGTCCGCCATGACCCGGGCGTGCCATGCGGTGGCCAGGCGCAGCAGCCCCTCTGCTCCCCCGACGGCCTCGAAAACCGTGTCCACGACCGCATCATCCCAGAGATCGCGAGCTGCACCGCAAGAACCGGATGGCGCTCATCTTAGGAGTGTCGCGCCTTCATTGAGGCGCACGAACCCGTGGGAGGGATCCTGGGTTGACTCAGGCGGTGGGGGGTCGCCACGGCTCGTGCTCGTGCGCGAGCCAGACAAGCTCGGGATCGAGCGCGCGCACCAGCCGCTGGCCTTCGGTGAGCGGCTCATCCAGTTCGCCGAACCAAACCGCCACGTCGCCGCCGATGACGACCGGGCGCTCGCCCGTCTCGACGACGACCACCTGCATGCCGCGTGTGTGGCCCGGCGCCGGGACGAGCCGGATCCCGGGCAGCAGCTCGAGCTCGCCGTCGACCGGCACGTACCGCACGCCGGGCGCCTCGACCCACTCGCGGATGGTGTAGTCGTCCTCGCTGCGCGCGTCGTCGAGCTCCCGACGCTGGACGTAGATCGGCCTGCCGGCGAAGAGGTTGTTGCCGCCGCAGTGGTCGAAGTGCAGGTGTGTGTTGACGACGATGTCGATGCCGGCGAGGTCGAAGTCCTGCTTGCTCAACGGAAGGAGGCGGGGATCGAGGTCGGCCACCGCCGGATGCAGCTCCGTCATGCCAGTGTCGACCAGCACGCGCGCATCGGGATGGTCGACGACGTGCACGTAGACGGGCATCCGCTCGCCCTCGGCGAGCAGGTCGGCAACGCGGACCGGTGTGATGGTGATCGAAGCGGGACGGTTCATCGTCTACCGGTCAATACCCTCTGGGGGCGTCGTGGCCGTCAACTTGCTGTCCTGGGCGGCGATCCAGACGGCCTTCATGACCTCGGTGTCGCCCTCTACACGGAGGCCCATGCTTGCGGACGTCGCTGGCACGCTCACTTCCGGAGATCCACCCGGCTTACGAGCGAATGTGACGTGAACCGTACCGCTCTCGGCGGTCTCGGCCTGCACCTGGTAGCCGTCCTCGAAGCCGCGGAGGTCGTCCCACAGATTGATCCCGCGACCGAGCAGAATGGGCGCGATCGCGACATGCAACTGGTCGACAAGACCGGCCTTCAGGAACTCGCGCACGGTGCTGACGCCGCCCCCGACTCGCACGTCCTTCCCGTCGGCGGTCACTGTGGCCTGGGCGAGAACGTCCGGCGGAGTCGCATCGACGAAGTGGAACGTCGTGCCACCGGCCATTTCGATCGACTCGAGCTTGCGGTGCGTGAGCACGAACACGGGTACGCGAAACGGTGGCTCGTCGCCCCACCAGCCCTTCCAGTTCGGCTCGTCAGGAAATGTGTGGAACCCGAACATCCCGGCGCCCATGATCTCGGCGCCGACGCCGTCGAAGTAGGCCGCTGCGTACCTGTCATCGACGCCGGTCGTGCCCTCGCCCGACGTGTCGTGGAGGACCCGCTCGCGGAACGTGCGCGTGGCGACATAAGCCGCGGTGAGCTTGTTCCAGTCCTCCCCGAACGGGTTGTCCGGCGTGCCGCCTTCGGTCGTGGCGTAGCCGTCCAGCGAGACGTTCAGGTCGACGCGTACGCCCATGTCAGTCTCCTTTCGTAGTGAGGGTGATCTGCAAGCACTAGCATTTCAGCTTTCGTTCCGCGTCTGATCGTGGCCGGCCGACCTCCACCGGCCCCTCGATCGCGCTGACTCCGATCTGGCGATTTCTTTTGCGCCGCTTGGCGAAGTCAGGGCGGCTCGGATCTCCGGGTCTGGCACTATCGTCGAGCCAGGATGACCCGATGAGCGCCCGTTTCGAAGAGCTCGACCGACGCCAGACATCGATGGGCGAGATCAGCCTCCGCCGTCGGCTCGAACCGACCCTGCAGATCGATGTCTACGAGGCGAAGCTCGACGACGACTTCCTCATGTCAAGCCTCTTCACGGCGGCCGAGATCGCACTCGCCGACATCCCTCTCGCCGATATCCCTGGTGCTGACCTCGACGTCGTGGTGGGGGGA
Organism: uncultured Actinomycetes bacterium; assembly: GCA_963719165.1. Classification (GTDB taxonomy): domain Bacteria; phylum Actinomycetota; class UBA4738; order UBA4738; family HRBIN12; genus JAOUEA01. The sequence goes on from CAVRAV010000002.1 coordinate 73,121, forward strand.
CTTGGCCTGGGCTATACGGCGGGAGCGGTCCTGCGGAACTCCCGGGTGCGCTCCCTTCGTGTCATCGAGGCGCTCGACGAGGTCATCGAGTGGCATCGACGGGGACTGCTTCCGCTGAGCGATGCGCTGACCTCAGATGGGCGATGCACCCTCGTCGAAGGAGACTTCTTCGCGATGGTCGCGACCGGCTCGAGCTTCGGCTCCGGCATGCCGGACCGTTCTGACGCCATCCTCGTCGACATCGACCACACGCCGCGGCGCCTCCTGGATCCGAGCCACGCCCCCTTCTACGACGCGGAGGGGCAGCGCCGACTCGCCGATCGCCTCAGGCCGGGGGGCCTCCATGCCTTGTGGTCGGATGACCCCCCGGACGAAGATCACATCGCCGTCGTCGAACGCGTCTTCGCGTCCTGCGAGGCGCACGTCGTTACCTTCCCGAACCCGTTGATCGGCGGCGAGGCCGCCAATACCGTCTACGTCGCGACGCTCGGTCACGGGTGAAGACCGGCCCGTGGCCTCTCGCTCCAAGGTTGGGCGACCGGCTCTCGCGCAGCTCAAGGGGCCCGCGCACGAAGAGGTTGCCGCCGACGCGCCCCTCGATCGCGACCGCCGGCGACGTGCTGCATCGGCTGACCTCCTTCACGCCGGCCGGCGCCCCCGAATGGGATTCCCTTGGGCGATGACCTGCGTGATCCCCGGCGTGGCTCGCGATGCGCGGTACGGGCATGCCACACTTCGAGACATGGGCCCATCGGGCGTTCCCCCGGGATACGCGCTGCGACCGCCGACCGTTTACGAGGCGTCTGACGTCGACCGGCTGGGCACCGCATCCGACGCGGCCGTCGGCTCGGCGCCGTCCCTCACCGAGGGTCTGATCCGGTCGATGTGGCGTCGGCCTCACTTCGAACTCGGGACCGACGCGTGGGTCGTCGAGAATGACCACGGACTCGTGGGGTACGCACAAGTGTGGGACGAGGACTCGACCCGGCTGTCCGCGTTCGCGATCGTCCATCCCGATCACACTGGGCGCGGGATCGGCAGCGCGCTGGCCGCGCGCATCGAGGAACGAGCTGCGGCGAAGGTCCCAGGCGATGCTCGCCTGTTCTCGGCCGTGCTGACGCAGGACGAGTCCGGCGCGCGACTGCTGGTGGCCCGAGGGTATGCGTGGGCCCGCCGGTTCTGGCATATGGAGATCGAACTCGACGGCGTGCCGCGGGTCACGCCACCGTCCGGAGTCCAGTTGCGGGCGCTCGATCCCGACCGGGAGCTGCCCGCGGTCCACCGGATCCTCGAGGAGGCGTTCTCGGATTCACTGGGATCACGCGCCGACCTCGTACGAGGAGTTTCTCGAGGTCAGCGTTCGCGGCGATGACTTCGATCCCGCTCTGTGGCTCGTCGCGGTCGATGCCGGCGTCCCGGTCGGGGTGCTGTGGGGAAGCGCCCACACGGATCGAGGCTGGATCGATGAGCTGGGTGTCCTTCGATCGCACCGAAATCGAGGATTCGCGACGGCGCTCCTGGCGTCATCCTTCGTCGTGTTCGAAGCTCGAGGGCTCCCGCGCGTGCGCCTCAACGTGGATTCGGACAACCTGACCGGAGCCGTGGCGTTGTACGAACGGGCGGGGATGCAAGCCGTGAGCTCGTACGACCTGTGGGCGCTCCCCATAGCGGGAGCGGGCCGGAGCCGCTAGACATCGCCGAGACGCCGAACCGCGGTGACCGGAGCACACCCTTCGTCCCGGACCCCCGGAACGCTCGTCGATTCTCCATCGCCACTTCGCGGAGCGCTTCGCTGAGTGATGCGACGATGAACGGCACCTCCTCCGCCCGCGGCCCACCGAGGAGATCGTCCAAGGCATCGATGAGTCCGTAGCGGATGCGATTTCGGTCGACGGCCGACAAGGCTGGAGGTCCGGCATGGAGGTGTTCTCGAGGCTCAAACTGATCCGCGCGCCGCTCCCATCCTCGTCCGGGACGATCCTCCCCCGCGCGCACATCGATGCGAGAGCGGGACGCAGGCGCTCATCCCTAAGGTTCCACAGATGTGCAGCGCCACGGGGCCTGTCCGCCTGGCGAACGCCGACGGAACCCAGATCCTGAGAAGTTCACGCCGTCCGGGTGGGATGCCAACGGCGTGCAGTGGTCTCCGGCCGGCTCGATGCTCGTGTATCAACGACGGCTCGCCACTACCGAGGCGCTCGGGAACCTGTTCGTCTTGAACGTCAGCACCGGTCAGCGGCCGAAACTCACGAACTTAATCAGACGCAGAGCTGGGGCTCCTGGGCAACGTTGCCGAGCTTCGCGTCGGACTCTCGGTCCGTCCTCTTCCAGCTCCCGAGGGGCAACCCCGACAATCCGATCGAGGACCTCTGGTCCGTGCCGGCCACCGGCGGGACGCCAACGCTCGTACGACGCAACGCCGGCGACGGCGTCTATTCCCCGGACGGGAAGCGGCTCGCCTACGTCTCACCGGTCATCGGGCGAGACCCCGCCCTCTATCAGCGAGCGTCCACGGCGGAACACCTCGAGCCCTGCTCCGCGGGGAAGACACAAGCTGGCTGCGGTGGTCTCCTGACTCTACGCGGATCTCCTACTCGTTCGAAGACGGCATCTTACGTGCTCACGGTCGCGAGCGGCTCGACCTCGAAGGTCGCCGAGGGCGGCGGCAATCCCCAATGGATGGACGATCACACGCTGGTGGTGGGGAACGCCACGAACTGATCAGCGCACCTCGCCGACGAGCCCGGTCCCGGGGGCCGGGCTCTTCGGCACGACTCCGGGGACTTCCGGAGGACGCTCGATCTTCGCCATCAGCCCTTGGGATCACCGCCCGCCGTGACCCCGCCTGGCTGCTCCGTCGGGATCCGCCGCGTGAAGAAGAGGGCGATCATCGCGAAGAACGCGAGGAGCGCGAGGGCCGAACGGAGCCCGTCGATGCGAGCCTGCTCGTTGGTATCGAGGATCGTCTGGCTGGTCTCCTGAGGGACTCCCGCATCGTTCAGCGCGGCCTCGAGCTGGGCGTCGGACATGAACTCCCCACCGCTCGCGAGGTTGACGTTGGCTTGCTGGACGACTTGGTCCGGGACCGCCGGGTTGTTCGCGATACCGCTCAGGAACGACGCCGTGAGCGTTGCGATCAGCACCGAGCCCGCAAGCGCGGTCCCGAGCGACGCGCCGAACTGACTGGCCGTGTTCTGCAGGCCACCGACCTCGGGGCTCTCGTCATCGGGGACGGCCGAGACGGTGACGCTGCCGAGCTGCGAGGCGAGACCGCCCATCCCGAGACCGATCAGGAGCAGGGGAACGGTCACGATCGACGCGGTGGCGTTGACGTCCATCGCGCTGAAGAGCGCCACGATACCGAGCACCACCGCGACGAGGCTGAGCTCGACGACACGCCGGGGCGACGCCGCCGGGAGAAACCTCGGTATGCCCGCGGCCGCCAGCAGCATCGCGAGCGAGAGCGGCGTGATCTTCAGCCCCGTGTCGATCGCGGAGAGACCGAGGGCAACCGACAGGTAGAGGGGGATCACGAAGAATAGGCCCATCATGACGACGAACTGAAAGAAGAACATCATGAGACCGCCCGTCATCTGGCGGTTCCTGAACAGCGACGACGTCACGAGTGGCTCGCCGCCGGCTGTGTCCGCCCGACGGATGTGAACCATGAAGAGCCGGATCGCGACCAGCCCCCCGAGGATCAGCCAGAACGTGGGCGACATCCCGAGCCACGAGGGCGCACCCTCGGCCGGCAGGAACCATCCCCAGTCAGAGGAGAACAGCACACCGACGATGGCGAGACCCATACCCAACGCCCAGAGCAAGGAGCCAAGCAGGTCGAGGTGGGACCGGACCGTGACCGGCGCATCGGCGATGCGGCGTCCGAACAGGAAGATGCCCACCCCCACGACCACCTCGCCGGCGAAGACCCACCGCCACGACGCGTACGTCGTCGCGAGCCCACCGATCAGCGGGCCAACGGCGATCGCGATCGCGCCGGCCGCGCCGACCAGACCGTAGGCGCGCGGACGGCCGCTGGGCCGGAAGTTGCCCGCGACGAGCGCGACGATCGCGGGCATGATCAGGGCCGCGCCGATGCCTTCCAAGAGCGACCATCCGACGAGCAGCACCCCAAGGTTGGGCGACAACGCGGTGGTAAGCGAACCGGAGCAGTAGATCACCAGTCCGATCATGAACGCCCGCTTGCGACCGATGATCGAGCCGATCTTCCCGCCCGTGACCATGAGCATCGCCATCACCAGCGTGTAGAGGACGATCGCGCTCTGGATCCCGGTGATCGTGGTGTTCAGGTCCTTGGCGACCGTCGCGATGGACACGTTCATCACGGAGCTGTCGAGCGCCATCAGGAACTGCCCTGCACAGAGCGCTAGTAGGACGACGCTCGCACCTGCGGAGGCCCGGTTCTTGTCCGCCTTCGCGTCCGTGGCGTCAGACGTCATTGCCGGCACCTGACGGGAAGTGGGGTCGCGTCCTCACGATATCGGCCTCCCACGTGTGGTGGAACCATTGGGGCGCGGTGCAGCGTACCTTCCCGCCGGAGCGAGGAGCGGAGGGCGAAGGGGGAAGCGCACTGACGGAGCGCTGCGACCGGCCAGCGAGAGCGAGGGGCAGCAGGAGCGAAGACGCCGCGGGAACCATCACGGCCGAGTATCGCCGATCGCACCCTCAGATACGGGTTGGCGCCGGGCTACCCCCTGGTGCCATCGGCCTGACAGGATGACCCGATGGATCTCGACCGCGGCGCAGGGCTGCTGCACCGGCTGACCTCCTTCACGCCGGCCGGCGCCCCCGAATGGGATTCGTTGGGCGATGACCCGCGCGTACGCCACGATCTGGTTCCGGATGACCCTGCGACGCTCCCGCCCCAGGTCAAGACGTATCCGGCGGGCCTGCCGGTCACGCCCCTGCCGCGTGATCTCCCCCAGCCGGGGGTGAGCGCGACGGCCGTCCTCGCGGGTGCGCCTGCGGCGGCTCAGCCCCTCGACGCGGGGCAGCTCGGGCGCGTCCTCTTCCTTGGTGGCGGGGTGGTGCGGACGTCGCAGCACGCGATCCGCGGGCGGCTGCTGTTCCGCGCATCGGGGTCCGCAGGCGGGAAGTTCCCGCTGGAGATCTATGCAAGCACCTGTCGGGTCGCCGGCGTCCCGGATGGCGTCCACTGGTATGACCCGGTCGCGCACAACCTCGTTCAGGTCGGACCGCCCGCTCGAGGGGCCGCCACCACCCTCATCGTGACGGGCGTGCCGTGGCGGACCGGCTGGCGCTACGCGGAACGCGGGTGGCGGCACCTCTACTGGGACGCGGGAACCCTGCTGTCCCAGCTCACGGCCGCCTCGGGCAGCGCCGGGTTCGTGCCCCGCCTGCGGACGCGTTTCCCGGACACGCGGGTGCGCGACTTGGTCGGCGCGGACGGCGTCCTCGAGTACCCCCTGGCGCTGCTGTCATTCGGCGACGGGCATCCCGCAGTCGAGGCCTCCGGCCCCGCGGCCGCCGGAACGCTCCCCCACGTCGAGTTCCCGCTCTGCACGGCGGCGCAGCGGGCCGGAGAACGCGACGAACTCGGTGAGCCGTGGCCCGCCGGAACCGTCGTGCCCGAGGTCCCGGGGTCCGCGTCGCTCGACGAGGTGATCTTGCGGCGCGGATCGCAGCGCCTGATGGACCGCGAGGCTACGCTCCCCCGAACCCTGCTCGAGTGGCCGATGCGCGCCGCGCTGCGCGGCATCGACGTGCCGCACTGGGTCGTTGTCCACGGCGTCGACGACGTCGTTCCCGGCGTCTACCGGTGGCCGGAACTGGGGGCGCCGGTGCGCCCCGGCGGATCGCGGGAGGAGCTCGCGAGGATCTGCATGGACCAGGACCTCGCGGCGGACGCCGCCTACGTCGTGATCTCCGCGATCGGCGGTGCGCTGGTCGACGACCGTGGCTACCGCGACGCGCAGCTGGCGGCCGGGATGGTGGAGGGTCGTTTGCACCTCGCGGCCTACGCCCTCGGCGCGACCGCGACCGGCATGACGTTCGTCGATTCGGAGGTGTCAGTCTTGCTGGGGGAGACGGATGACCTGGTGACCCTGCTGTTCACTTGCGTCGGCGTGGGGGAATACGTGTCGAGGTCCGGCGGCGGCCCGGGGGCGCCGGTGGAGGTGGGGAGCGTCTTGCCGCGGCTCCGTGGGCGGTAGGCTCAACGTCTCAGCCGGTGCCCACCGGGATGTCGGTCCGTGATGGTCTCCGCGCCGTCGGAAATCGGGAAGTCGATGGCGGCGGCGATGTCCTCCTCCTCGACGAAGCGCCCGAGCGCCGTCCGCGATGCGAAGTCCTCGCAGACAGCCTCGGGCGTCGTGCCCGGGCGCTCGGCCTTCGTGCGCACGATCTTGTCCATCCGCGCGCCGTTCGTGACATCGGGACAACGTCGTTCACGGTGATGTCGCGCGACCGATCCGGTCGCGATGCCGATCCCAATCTTGAAGACCTCGTCGTAGCGACGGAACCAGTTCGCGGCGACGGCGTGACGCGCGCTACCGTGGTTCGATCGGCGCGGATCAGAGCTGAGCTCGGCTATCGGGAGGGATTCGACCATGAGCGGGGAACCGAGAGCGAAGGACGCCCCGCACAGGTTCAGTGACGAGGACCGCGATCAAGGGCAAGATCCGCTCGGTGGTCTCGGGGAGGAGGAACGTCGCGCACTGCTCGCGTGGGTAGGCGAGAACCTGCCATACGTGCGGCAGACCGCTGCCGGCCAGCGACCCCTCTATTGGATCCTCGGGATCGGCCTCATCGTCGGCTTGGTCGCAGATGTCGGTGGGTACTTGATCAAATCGTCGTCGACAACGAAGCTCCTTGGATTGGCTGGCGACCTGCTCTATGCGTTCGGCTGGGCACTGTGGACCGGCGTCGTCGTGGTCGTATTCCTCCAGATCATCCCGGAGGCGAAGCGGCGTCAATACCAAAGGGCGCTCGATGCTTACGAGGCAGCTCTCCGCGAGGAGGCAGGAGCCCGGAGCGACGAAGCGTCGGCCGATTGACGGCCAAGTTCCGGCTAAGAGCCGCCAGGCGGGAACTGAAACGATGAGGCGTCGACCGCGAAGACTACCCCTGCAACTGCGGCGCACGCCTGGTGCTGATCTAGCGCCATGTCGGGGACTCGTCTCCAGAGGAGCGACATCCCCACCCCGACCTCCTCGGGAACTATCGATCCTCGAGCTGCCGCTTGAGGGCCCCGAGGTTTCTCGCCACGGCTTCGCGGACCCGACCCGACCCAACCGGGGCGACGGCTCTCAACAGCCGTTGGCCTTGAGGTGGGCGGTGTTCGTCACGAGGGTGTCTCCGTCCAGATCCTCGAACTCGTAGATCAGGGTTGCCTCGAAGGGACCGGATCGCCTTCGACGACGAGGCGTCGTTCCGGATCGAACTCGGTCACCTTGATCGCTTCTTCCTTCTCGAGGGAACCGAGCGGAGCTGGCGATAGGTAGTGCCCACACCGACGCGACCGTCTGTTAGCTTCCGAGTCTCAACGAGCGCGTAGTTCCACTCTGGGACTCTCTCGAGGTCGGAAACGTGTCGGAACACGTCGTGTATCGGTCGCTGGATGGCGATCGAGTTTGAGAACTCCACGATCCCTCCCTTCTGTTCCTGTCGCCCGCGATCGGGGTGACGTGTAGCGGGCTACGAGATCCCCGCGCGTCGCGCGCGACGGAGCGCTTCTGGGACCCCGTCCGTCCAGGGGTCCCCGTGGCCGGGGAGCAACAGGCCGGCAGATAGGCCCTCAAGCTCGCGGAGTGACTCGAGCGCTTGCTTCGAGTCGGCGTTCATCGCCGCCGGCATGATCTGTGGGCCGACACTGCCCGTCAGCGGGTTCCGGGTCACGATGGCGTCTCCGCTGCACAAAACATCGCGGTCTTCGAACGAGAGCGTGGCACACCCCTTCGTATGGCCCGGGACGTAGGTCACCCTGGGCTTTCCTGGGACGTCGATCACCTCTCCATCCGCGTATGAGGAGACCTCCGCGACCGGAATCACCTTCGCGGCCCCGCATCTCCACAGCCGCCAGAAGGTCTTGTAGAACTCGGCGCGGAAGAGATACGAGGAGATCTTGCCCTCGTTGGTCCCGAGCTTCCCCGTGCGTACCCCGTCGGCATCGGGGGTAGGAACGAATACCCGGGCCTCAGCTTCCGTCCTGGCGCGCTCGGCGAATCCCGTGTGGTCAGCGTGCGCGTGGGTCAGGAGCACGGCATCGATGTCAGCCACCGACCGACCGAGTGCTGATAGACCGCTGAGCATGTCCTCCCAATCCGACGGCGTGCCGGCGTCGACGAGGACGACTCCGCCCTCGTCACTCACGACGTAGAAGTTCGAAACACCCTGCGTCATCCACTCGACATCATGGGCAACCCGCATGAGTCCTCCTTGCGGCGGCCTTGATCGCCTCGACAGAGTCCCGCCGCGTCCGAGGGAGGTAAGCACCTCGGAGCCCTGCGAAGTCGTGAGTGCTCTTCCAACGTACCAAACGATCCACGGCCGCCCTAAGTCCGCGATCCCGGTCAGCAACACCTGGCAGTCATGGCTGGAATCGATGCGCTCGTCAGATGGTGGGGAGAGGAGGAGCCTGACCACCCCTCTGACCTGCGACGTTACGTTCGAGGTCGCCGCTGATCGGCCACTTGGGGATGAATCGCCTTCCGAAGGTGCGGGCCGGGTTCATGGACGTGCCGGAGATGGGACGGGACCCTAGGCCAACTCGATGGGCAGCGGCGTGGCGTGGATGCAGTTGTCGTAGCCGAACCCGGTGTCGGAACTGCCGTCCACCGGCCCGGACAGTTCGTGAGCATCCGATGCTCCCGGTCGTGTCCTGAGCGGCGAAGGCGTCCTCGAGCGCCCGGATCGTGGAGCCGTGGTCGTAGAAGGTCGAGGTCGCGCAGGGAGCGCCGTCCGTGCAGGACAACGCGGAGGCGATCCCGTTCCCGTTCTGGCCCGGCACGATGATCATCGGCAGCTGGGCACCGCCGGAGGTGCCCTCGTCGGTCGTGATGATCACGACCCCGTTGGGGCCGACGTCCATCGCGATGTCGCGCAGGTTCTCCTGCAACCAGCAGTCCACGGTCCCGTGCTTCGCTACATCCTCGGACCCGGTACCCGGTGGATCGCCTGCGAGGCTGTGGCAGGCCGGCGACCCACCGGCGTCGGCGAGCGCGTGGAAGCCGTTGTTGTCGCACGCGTGGATCGCGTTGTGTCCGTCGTGACACAGGTCGGGAACGATGACCGAGAACGCGGGCCATCCGTCGGCCATCCCCGCGAAGGCGCCCCGGTTCTCGTCCAGGCTCGTGCTCGAGTTGCCGGTGTCTCCTACGGGAAGCGGGAAGTCGCGCACGTGCCGCCTTCCGTTGGGGGTGCAGTCGGCTGCCACGTCGGCGTAGAAGGTGGCGGGCGCGTGGCGCCGCGCGTACTGCTGGTGGCCCACGGCGGTGGGCTCGTTGGGGGAATCGGAGAACCCCGAGAGGCAGTCGCCGTTGGCATGCATCTGGGCGTTGGCGACGAACCCCTCGTAGTAGTCGGTCCAGCTGAGCCCGGCGTCGTCGAGTTGGCGGTAGATGTCGGTCCCGCAGTAGTCGGGCGCGCCCGCCAGCCAGGGGGTGCCTCACCACGGTTGAACCTGCCGTCTTCGACCCCACCGTGACAATTGTCGCCGGACGTCATGAACCCGTACTGCTGAGCCGAGCTCGCGAAGCAGCCCGACGTGCCATCCCCGCAGTGCCGCCCGGTCCCGTACCCACCCGATCCCGTGACTCCCGCGTAGTAGCCGGCGTGCTCGGCGCCTTTGCCGCTGACGACCGTGGCGTGGAACGGCGCCGTATCCACGGCGAGGTGCGCGCAGACGAACGGATCCACGGCACCGGCGCCGCAGCTCAGGTACCCACCGTAGGAGGCGTTCTCCAGGATGACCAAGGCGATCTTCTGCGGCTGGATACCCGAGGCCGCCGAGGTCCGTTCGTTGTCGGCCCACACCAGCACCGTCGTTAGCACGATGAGGCCGATCAGCCCGCCCGTCATCCTTCGATGTTGCCTGATCATGTTCCTCCGCTCCTGGCCGACCGCAGATGTTACCGTCCTCGGCTGGCTCCAAGGACCGGCGGAGGTCGATCGAGGCGGCCACCCGCGATGTACGTGTGCGAATTCCGCCATCTCGTCGTTCGAGGAGCATCCCGAGTGGCAGAGGTGGCTTCGGATCGACTGGGCTACGCGTTCACGCGTACGCCGCGGCGCCCAGGAACTCGATCGAGCGGACCGGCTCATCGCCGACGACCCCCTCCCCCTGAGGGAAAGGGCCTCTGA